>JAIEMW010000002.1 GCA_019751815.1 Cyanobacteriota bacterium | reverse complement strand
GTGTGAAGACCCCAAAACAGGTGAACACAAGCCCAAACGGCTCACCGTTTTTTTGGCACTGGCAACACTCTACTCAAGCTACTTTTATATTGGGTCTATTGTAGTTCTTCGGGTAGCCAGTCAGATAAATCATTATCTATTGTTTTACAACTGGGAAACAAGCTCAGTAGAAGACATAAACTATCAACTTATAACGACTCTCTATAAGCTGATTAGTCTTGTGATCCTCTTTGCGATAGCTCTTTTCCCAGTGGCTATATTAAATGGCTGTTATAGGCGTTACTTAATTCTCTCTATTATCAGCATAAACGTTCAAATGTTTCTGCATATCTAGAGGTTCTAAAATTATCACACACTCATTAAGGATATCCACGTTTAAACATGCATAATATACTACCATTACTTCCACGTTACCTGGGCATACTTTGGTCTGTATCCAAAGCTTTATGGCTATTATTGGTGAAAGTTGAAGACAAGCTAAAACTCGAAAAAAGACTCTCTATCTATATATTGTTCATGATCTATTATCGGGTTGTATTTGACTTATTAGAATTTGTAGTCAAAGTATTAAGATCTGAGTTTGAAGAATTAAAAATATTTTTACCTATCATTATTAATAATAAAGTTCATTCTTTTTTTGAAATCTTAAAGCACCTATACCATTCTACAGATCTATCCTATGTGTTTCTTATTTTACTTTTATCATTACTACCTTGCCTGCCACTATATCTGATCAGCATCATAGTCAAACCTTTACCCGCCTGGCATCGCTTTTTCTCATTCTTATTAATTTCGTTTTTAATATTTGTTTATTTTTGGCCTTTATTTCTATTAGTTATATTTTTATGGGTCAGAGTATATGGCTAATATTTACTACCATAACAACACTATACTAGAACTGTGGTTTAGTAAGTTCTTCAACTGTGTAAGTTTTACTATACTTTGATTTGCTATGCGGTGTTCGGTATATTTTAAACAAAGTTCCTCTACCATAATCATGAACTATTGTAGTTATATCATTCCCAGATTTATCTCTTTTAGAATCTATATTAAAATCAAATATATCTATCAAATCTGGATCATAAGTAAAAACCTTACTCCTATAACTTGGATTTAAAAAAGCTGTCACTGTCACTTTTTGTAGCTTTATATTTATAGTCAGAGTCAGATGCTCAATATCAACAGCTAGACGCCCAAAAGCTATTACTTTTGGGTTAGTGTAATTTTGATATCCTTGTTTTTTATTATCTCTGGTTTTAAATAAATTTAAGGCGACACCGTCATAAGGACTTTTAAATACAAGTACCAATTGATCTTGATTCAATGAAGATATTTCTACCTGTTTTTTAGGGAAAACTTCTTTTAAGATAGAATTAAAATTTATCAGAAGTCTATTTCTCTCTTGTTGAGAATGACTCGATTTTAAATGACGAATAAAATCCGCAAATTTATTTACACTTTTCTCTGATGAAGAGGTAATAAAGAGCCTGGGTATATCCAGCTCTTCAGAAAAGTTTAATTTAGAAAAGTCTAGTTCTATTGGCTGTCCTCTCCCAGTTTCGTAATTATATAATAGTTGAGAAGCTAAATGTGTATCGTTAATAAAATCAATCTTAACTCTTTTATTGTTAGTATTGAGTCCAATTGGCTGTTCCGTTTTAGAATTTTTCTTTATCTCATTATTTATTACCTTAGTCATTTCTTTTTTAATTAGTCCCTGGGGAATATAAGGTTCCAGTACATTGGGCATCTTGTAGGGTGTACTATTCGTGTTATAGGCCAAATCCACTGGATAATCCCACGTTTGCCAGTCATCATTTCCGTAGTAATGGTTAAACCCTGCCAGTGCGGCAATAGGCGACACACCCGCTTTCTCATAGTTCCTTGTCGGATATGCATGATCACTATAGGGAATTTGGACAATATCTGGTTGTTGTCCAGACGCAGCCGTTGCCATCCCTGCCGTAAATCCATTGAGAAATTGTCCAGTCGTTAATAAACGTTTGAATGGTTTATAAGTATTCCTGTTCGGAAATTCAGGCCGTTTCTCACTCGCTAAATCCCATGGTCCGTCTTGACTCAAGTTATCCAGCAAGCGCTTCGTTAATTGCTCATTGCGGTAATCTGTGGTTGTATTCACCTGGTTTATCTCTGCCATCGCAGGATACACCTGGTAAAACAAAAAATCATCATAGTTATCTGCGAGTTTATCATTATTAATTGGTAAATCAGAAAATCGAGACATTATTTCTCACAATTCTAAAATTCCTCGTTTATAATATTTGTTGATGTTTCACAAAGGCCTGATAACTTTCAGCATCTCTCTGAATTGTTGACAAAAGAGTCGATGAAAAGCGAGAAGCTCCTTGGTCTCGAGAGGCTCGAAATGCATCATCCAAACCGTCAATATCCCGTGGTTTCCGTTGTTGCCGCTCTTGTAGGATAGGCAATAAAAACTCAAACCAAATTGGACTGTGGAGTAGATCCCATGCGAGTTTTTGCCGTCGGAGAGATTTAGAACTTAGCAAACCTGGATTACTACTTTTTGCTATATCAGAAGTGTTATTCGTCAGATTTGTCATCATCAGATCCTTTCACTAGATTTGGAGCAGACTCTTGGCCATCTAAAGTCGTTATCTCATCCTTTGGGGGTTCTGTATCCTTCGTAAAAGAATCCGAATTGGCCACAGCAGAACGCACACGTTGTGTTACAATACTGGCAGCAGTTTGCTTCAGTTGTTCTTGTGCAATCATGGATTGTTTAATTTCGCTCAGTATTTGATCAATATTTTTGATGCCTTGAAGTTCGGCAATCTTTTTAATAATCGGTTCTGCCGTAAAGACCGAATCTGGATCTGACGACACCAGCTGTAACAACTGAATCAGACCGTTCACTTGCGCCGCTTTTGACTGACTTGGATTGACACCCACCAGCTCAATCGTAAAATCTCCGGATTTGAGTGGAGACAGGTCAACCGTAATAAACTGTCGAAGCCCATTGGGTAGATCAACAGGTACCTCAATAGGTTCTGAAGAAGTATCCGCAAGTAAAAAAGCCAACCGTTCTAATATCCCACGGACGTAAACAGAGAGATTCTCAATCACTTGGCGTGTAATAGTAATATATTGCTCTTGCAATAAGTTAATTTCTGTCGCTGTCTTTTGGTAATCAATATTAGAAGAGCCCTGAAATGGATTTTGAGACCCTGCGACAGTTTGGGCTTCTGCTTTTAGAACACCTACCTCGTTAGTAATCACGGGCATTTGTTCATATCCACCATTAATATGAATCACGTCGGTTTGTGGATTTTCAGTAATGATAATACCGCCTACCACACCATTATAATTATCAATATTCGCATTAGGGCTCATCACCCATCGGTTATCATTGCGTGCCAGTGCTTCGATTTTGTAGTTTTGAAGTAAATTAATCAGACGTTGTAGATCGATCATATCTTCTGCTGGTCCCTGACTATAAGGGGTTCGTGGATCATGGAGCCATCCCCCAAATACAACAGGATTCAACCCTCTTGGAAAGAGATTGGGATGAAAACGAACAAGCACTTTATCATTCACAATGCCAACTATAATATTACGAAACAGTTGAGTTTCTGTCTTAAGATGAGGGAAATAGTATAAATCGTAGTCTAAACTAGCATCCATATCCCCTGAAGTACCTTGAATATCATTAAAGACGTTCAAAGACATCCGAGAGGCGCTATTATCAGCTCCATTGCCAGACAGTTCCCTCACCTTTTCCGTGTTCATCATTTCAGGATTATCCAGTAGCTGATTTTTTTTTACTTTTCCCAAATACACCCAACGTTGAAACTCTGGATTTGTTTCCTCAATATCCACATAAAAATTAAGAGGGTTCCAGGCCTCGACATCAGGTTCTGGTGGAAGTTTGATCTCGTACGGAACGTAAGCAAGTTGAAACTGCTGAAGAGACAGGTCATTTGCATTTGTATTCTCGTCTTCAGCTACTTGAACTGGTATAGGCTCTATACGATATTCCATGACAGTTCGCTGTTTAATACATGGGTATGCAGAAAATGAACCTGACCAAGCACAGTCGAAGATACAGCCACCAATTTTTTGAGCTATACGCGACTGGCGAAATAAATAACTCAGAGCTTGGCTTAATGACTCTTCTAATACAACTCCAGCAGCCGTTTTAGCGCGAACACGCATAAAATCATCATCATTGGGGAAAATAGTCAAAAGTAGTTGAGACCACAGATTTTTTAAATTCTGACGAGTTACAGGCATGAATACCTGTGGCCGTGTTGTTTTCATATCTCTATCGCCACCATCAGTAGAGAAAATTGGAAGTAGATCGCCGTCATACAGTTTATTTTTACTGTAAGCGTAGCATCGCCTCATGATCTCTTTCTTTTGCTTTGCAGCAGATACAGCACTATTCTTGAACTGTCGGGCTGCAGTAAGCACTTGTTCTTGGATTTTTTCATCTAAAACCAGATTATATAAGAAGGTCGTTTGATTATTACCAGTTGAAGCGGCATTATCAATCATAAAAATAGTCCTTATCCCTTAAACGTCTAAAGTGTTTTCTTATTTACAGACGACGCAATAATCCCAGTCTAAATAAAGTGGAGGCATTATTTTGATTATTGAATAGTTGAGTTTGATTATTGAGCGCATTATTGTAGACTCCAGCAAGAGCCGTTTGTAAGGGGGCTACAGCCTGTTGTTGGCTAATACTATACTTCAATGGTAAATAGGTAATATCCCTAGCTTGTGCTTGGTCATTTCTCAAAGTGTTTATTCCTTGAAGCGCTGCTTGATAGGTATTTAACGTAGCATCTGCAGAAAGTCCTCTTGCGGTATTCTCAGCATCTAAATACTGTTGGTTATAATCTCGTTGCATATTAGAGCGAAGCAATGCATCATAAGAACTTCCAAGCTGATTTCTTGCCGACAAGGTGTTATCAAGATTCTGCGTATCAAGTTGTCGCTGTTGATCTAATTTCCCTTTTAATAAACTCGCAGTATCATCATAGAAGGCATTATTAAATAGATCATTGGCAGAAAAGTCTGTAGGAACACCACTAATCAGACCCAAAAGTTTATCGTTGGTTACAGCATCCGTCAGGGTCTGTTCTGGACTAAGGTTAGGAGTAAATACTCCATTACTAAAACTTCCGTACGGATCACTATAAGATTGTGGTCTTAATGCAGCTGCAGCTGATGCAACATAAGAATTATTTGGTTTACTTTTTTTACCAAAACTCATAGAGTTTCCTTTCTTTTATTGTCAGTCCGATGAGACTGCTGCCATTGTCTTTTTTTAAGCTCAAATGGATGCATAGCTACTTTTTTTCCACCCTGCCTGGTATGTTTATATAAAGGCTTATGGGGATAAAAATGAAAGCGATTTAACAGCTTAATAGCTGACGTTTGTGTTGATAATGGATAGGCCATTATTTTTCCAAAACACAAAGTCTCAAAAGCCCAAGCCAAAATAGCTTCAAGAATATGAGCTCGGAGTATTTTGCGAGTAAACTCTGGATAAATCAGAACATGAATCGTGCCTCGTAGTTCAGGAATCACATCTGAGAAATGAACAATACCAGCAGGATACCCTGATACTTCCAACACCCGAGTTGTGGACGCTTTAAGATAGTCGTAGACATCATCTAACGTGATAACTTGATAATCGTCCAGATAGCGATCTCGATAGGTGTCTAATAATCGCCAAATACTTGGTAAGTCTGCTAGCTCAGGGGAACGTAATTTAACGAGATTAGAATGAGACATTATTCAGCACGATAAGGATGAAATACACAACGAGGTATTTTGAGTGTTTTTTCATAAAACTCTGGAAAGAGATCATGGCAATCAAACACATGACACCAATGCGACAATGAACTACAATCTGTAACTCTCTCAGATTGAGAGAAATGGATTGCATCAGGCATCGTAAGTTTCCTTATTGTTAGAGGTTATTTCCAAATCATTTTAGGGTTTCGTTTAGTCTGTAAAATTTTGCTAGGGAGGGGATCATATCGCCACACGCCATAACTGACAGCGTCTATCATGTGTGGGACAAACACTTGCATGGGTTCCTGTGCTATTTCTCTTGGATTGGGTTCGTTCACATGACTGCTATACGGGATATAACATGCTCTTTCCATCGTGAACGCAATCACAGGTGCAGTCAAAGGATTAACTTTAAGACGAATAGAGCCTTCTGCATTTTTCACAATATGATTTAGAGCATCAAGGCGATCCTGTTTTTTAGGATTATTATTACGGTTTAAATCAACCGCCACATTATTGAGATGATATTCTTCACGGAGAACTCCCACAATTTGTGGATAAGCAGTTTGGCTTAATTCTGTGGACAAGACATTTCGAGAATTTCCGCTAGAATCCCCTGTAATCAAGATACCCGCTTTATGATTTTTATACCTCTCTGCCAAGCATTCAGCTGACTTTGTAATATTCACATTTCTTAAGGCAATCTCATCAATAAAACGGTACTCACCACCCACCCGCTGAAAGATAGCCCAAGCCATCGCTCCCACGTTGAAATCGCAACTAATATATAAGGGGCGGTTAGGTTGATAGGTACACTCCACATCCAGATTGGCAAAAGACCAATCGAGGACCACTCTGTCTTCCATCCCAATAAATTCTGCACCATATTCTTGACGCCATTGAGTCTCACTAAGCTCTTGACGGGCAAGCATGGCTTCGCTTTCACTTACATACCCTCCTGCCATGCTAGGATACTGCCAAGCCTTGTATGTATCTGGATATTCCCTAGCACGCTTAAAAAATGCATAACCATGATTAAACCCATTGGGGGTCCCCACAAACCATGCTGACGCTTGCGTATCAGATTGACGGGCTCGAAAAACAGCCTCATACACACCTGGTCGGTGATAGGTAAATTCATCAAAGGCCTGAAACGAATCATACCCACCACGAGCTTTGTCTGGCTGAACATCTGACCCCCACAGGCGCAACTCGCCTCCATTTTTGAAGAAGAGAATTTTATCCACCTCATTTTTACCTGCAAGTACAGGCGCGAAAAATGATTTGGCTCGCTCCCAAAAAATAGCCTTTGCTTGAGTCAGCGTAGGGGCAATATAACTAATTCTATGAGGCAATGTTGTGCCTGTTAAGGTATTAATCACTGGTTCTGTTAAATGTTTTGCCATTGCAGCCAATAACATCCCCGTTTTATTAAACCTTCGACCCGCAATCACCACTTTATATCTATGCTCGTCCATAACGATTTGGTGATGGACAGGATAAAGGGAGAGGGGAATTTGACAGGTTATATCCGGTTCAGGAGACTTCATCATCAAGAACATCTCCTAGTGTGTTTTCAGCAGTAGGCATCGCGAGTTGACGCAGCACAAATTCAACCCGTGTACCATTGGGTAAATCTGAAGAGATTTCTGGACTGGCTAAAATTCTACCGAGTTGGTAGTGTCGTTCAAACAAGCGAACAAAAATTGACTCCGGCAATACTCGTTTAAACACCAGTTCACAGGCCTTTAGTTTTTCCGCAGTGGTTGCTGTGGGGGATGCGAGTAAGTCTTCCAAAAAGCCCAGTGCACGCTCTGCCATCTCATTGAGATGATCTAAACAGCGTGCACTAAGAGCAAACTGGCTGAGTTCAATTTCTTTGGGTTTACGACCAGGAAACGACGAACGTGTCATTATCTTTGTGCAGCGAGGCTATTCAGCGGCATCAAAAATAACATATGCACCCAGCATGTCGAGCACTGTTGTTGCAGCGGTCTGGAAAGATGCCACGACATTATAAGTCACAGGATTAATCAATCCTCCAACATTCTCAAAGGCTTGAGTGCTTACAGTGGTAGTAATACGGCGAGGATTAGCATTATTAGTGACAACTGCATCGTGAGTCGTCGTAATCGCTGAGGCATCTACAGCGGCAGCAGCAGCGCTGGTCGCTTTGAATAAATTCGACGATGAAAGAGTAATGGTAGGGACAGCCGCCAAATCTGCTGTACCGATACCGATGATCATTACAATCTGCTTCAGACGGATACCATACTGTTGCGTAAAATTACTGATAGGACACTCAAAAGAAACCGTCGTGGTTTCCGCAGCTGCGCTCTTTCTAAAACGAGGAACACCCGAGTTTGAGGCGTAGGTCCATGTGCCTGTTTCAAAACGAAACGTACTGAGCGGGATACTGAGTTTCTTTTCAACGACACTGCTAGGGGGCATATAGTTCTCCTTTTCTAACGAAATAAACGCGACAAGGTGCGTAACGGCATTTCTATCCAGCAAAAGCACTGGATAGCTGTATCGTAGGACATCCTCATCATTTCTTTGTTGTAACAAAGCGTAAACTTATCTCCGGCATTCACCCGCTTTTGGCAATCCCCATACTTGAGAGATCTTGTGTGATTAATACAAGGTTTTGTCTGAATTTTTTTGAGTTTATTGCTGAGTTTTGCTGCAAGCTGGAGATATGTGTAATGACAATACATTCAAAGAGTGTCCGTTTTGGCTCACTGACTATCAACGCTACTGGTGCTGCGGCAGCGTCCCTCGAAGGGGCTAAAAAAATTACCCAGCCTACCATTGACCAACTCGAGCAAGAGCATGGTATGCACTTTACGCTCTCAGAAAAGCCTGTGGGTGAGTTACCGCAAGATACTGTTACCTTGGGAGCAAGCCATAATGAGGGAAACGGGGGAAAAGCATTATTACTTTCTCTAACAGCAGGCCCTGGTATCTGTGACACCCAATGGAGTACCACCCAACTACCTGCCTTGGGATTTTTACGAACTGCCTTTTCACGCATTCAACAACAAATTGCTGAACATGGCGGACTGAGTAAACCCATACAAGTTACTTCTCCATTCAGCCTAAGGGCCACGACATTTCCAGAGCTTTCAGAAACCGTCTCACGTTTTCGCCGGGCAATCGCTACCACCCGTGAATCTCTGGCCGCTCAACTGAATTTTCTCCCTGCTGAAATCAAGACCGAACGTCAAAAAAGCTCATGGGCACTGACGCTTCCCAAACCACTCGATGTGGTTGCTTCTAGAGAATTGGCGATTCTGTTGGTAGAGCATTTTAGTATTTCTACTGACCGGCAACAGATTGTGGTTTTCACTACAGAAGGTTTGGCCAAAACATCCAGACTTCTTTGGCAGCAAGCGGTTTCAGAAAATCAAACGGCTTTGATTGCAAACACGCGAGCATTATCAGGAGAAGAAAAAACCAGGACTCCACTGGTCAATCTAAATCCAAAAGACCGAGAACCCAAAGAGATTGAATTTAACACTCGTATCGCCCAAGAGCGAAAGTTGATGGGGATTGATACCCTCTCTCCTTTCTTAATAACGAGCAATAGAATAGACACACCAGGGCAAAACTCTCGATGGGAAATCTATCTCAATGGCTATAGCTTATCTGATGAGACCGTTGCCTCCCTGGCTAAAAACACAGAGGGGGATGTCTATCCTCTCTCAGAGAGTAATAACCACTTTTTTGCAGAGACACTTGAGGGCGGTGCCAAGCTTATTAAGCAAATACAGCAGCACCTGTCACAAACAGTAAATATTCCAGATACAACCCTTCAAGCCGAACGAAAAACAGTATTAGAACTTGTGGGCAAATTCATTGCACTTCGCGACAACTTACCCAGCTGTAAACAGCGCTTTTTACAACAGCTGAGTCAGCTCTATACTCCTGATGGGGATGTATTGCCAGTATCATTAGAATTTTTTGGTGAGACGATGCAACCAATTCTGCGCTCTATTGATTGGGCTAGTCCCATTACAAGGGCTGTCATCAAAGCATGCATCGTGAAAAATCCTGCCACTGAATCGGGAAAAACACAACTCATGCTGATTAATCCACTCACCCAGCAAATCGTTTAGGGTTGATTTAGAACCAAAGTCTATTTATGAAAGAAATTCACCTCTGATGATTCCCATAAGACCCAATACTCATTTCAGACAGACTCATTTCTCTTCTTTGACGTTCGATGATGCTGCCTTGAGAAAACACCTTACCCCTGAAAGAATACAAGCCATGAGACTCGCTCTTTTGGGGGAACTTGGAAGGATTCAAGCATTGGAAACACGGTATGGAGTGGACTTGACCTTCACTGCAACCAGTGGCGAAACAAACGAAATCAAAAACGCTATTTTATTTGATGATGGCCACACATCGGAAAGACACATGATGAGTCCATGGTCTTTGTTACAAGTGAGTATTCCTGAAAAATCAGGCATTCACTTCGCTGCGCCCGAACCCAATATCAATCGACCCACAGGTAGCTTGTCTCCACAGATATTTATTCGTTGGGCACTGGGGCAGATTGAGACCACGTTAAAGCAACGCCTTGCCTCACCAAAAGAGTGTGAGCGACTCATACCTGGCACAGCTTATTTAGGGGAGTTATCAGCTAATAAAATCATTATAGAAACTCACCATCCATTCGCAATTCTGGGTCCAGCACAGGTATCAAATTCCCCGAGCTCTCCAAACACTCAATTTCAGTCTGAAGAAGCCCGTATTGCCCAATTGGCCATCTTACCCGAGAGCATTACTCCTAAAAGGTATCAAGACCACTGGGAACTCCATGTCGATGATACGGTCCCGGTGACACTTCAGACAAAACTCAAAAACGCCTTGGGTCCCACTATCCAAATAGAAAAAGCTGTCAATCGGGGAAGTAACTGGGGTTGTCCGATTGTCATTAAGACCTACACCCAAGAAGCATTAAATATTGTGCGAGCCCAACTCTGGCAAGAACTGGTCGCCAACCGGGTGGATTGTTCAGAAAAAATGCTTGCCATTGCCAGTAAGATCAAAAAAACAGCAGCTTCAGGGTCAGCGATGTTGGGTCGAAACGGGTTTGCCAACATTGACGGTGGGGTATCAGAAAATCTATCCAGTGTGGGCGCCAGTGTCCAAGAGCAGATAATCGCTGGTCTTCATGAATTACCAACGCGACTCGTAGAATTTGAGCGCGGGGCTGACTGCTGGCGCGCCACGTTGGCAAAAGATAGCATCCCGCTCACCACCGCAAGCAAATTGATTCGCGCCTTCCCTCAGGGGGATATTATTGCCTATGCCTCACCTCATCAAAAAGAGGGCAGGGTGACTCGCTTTATCATCACCACACAAGAAGCCTTTCATGCATTGGCAGAAGTACTTAACAGCCACTATGCTGAGCTTGTTAAACATAAAGATACCTTTGGAAAAAGTGTTAAAATTCCGCGCAGTCAGTATTTACTCTTACAAAATTAGTTTATTCATTAAAAACCCAAAAAAGGAGAGCCTGTCCTATGACCATCTCATTTAGTCCTCGTTTGTTACAGCCACGAAGTGAGCGTTTAAAACAACCCCGTTTTTCAGGAGAAACCCGACCAAACGATCAATGGGTAAGACTTAAGGGTGATAACGCACCCTATCTGTGGCTGTCTGAAGTAAACGAGTCTATGGCGAAACTCGAAACACTCTCAAAACTTGCAAAAACAGAAGAGTGGGCAAAAATGGCGCTCATTGATTTGCTCGGTAGAGCTCAAAAACCAACTCTGATGATAGGGGGTCTTTCTGTAGCTAACGGATTGGACAAGCACAATCTTGTTGGCATTCACCCAGCGGTGGCAAGAGCGGCATACTCATTCAAACCAGCCTGGACTGTTTCCGTTCTAGGGTCACCCACCGAAAAGTTACCTTTGAGTGCATTCGCTTTAGGTCACATCCGTTATCCTTCTTCGGACGAAGCAAATCCCCGAAACTATTCAGCATCTGCTATCTTGGTAAGCACTGTGGTCGAAGAAGTAGAGCGACTTCGTACAGGCAAAAACTTATTAGGGCGTGGTGTCAGAGTGCCTCAAGGGTTTAGTCGAGAAGACATGGTGAATTACCTATTTAGTTTGGCCAATGGCCTGGATGTTTCAGATGCAATGGATGGACATTTGCTCAGAGGAAGCTATCAGCCTATTTTAGAAGAGCGTGGTTTGATTCAAAAACTCACATCAATCCCCGGCTATCCTCAGCCATATACCGTTCCAGAACCCATTAAAGGGATTCTGCAAAGAATCGGAAGTATAAACACACAAGAAACAGAGATTAAACGCTATCTCCCAGGTATGCTTCCCATTGCCAGTACCCATGGTATTACAAGTACACCCTAATGCCCTATGGACACACACCTCAATTTTAAACGCGCTGGGCTTCAACCCGCTCAGCCTCATTTTACTGGTCTAAGCCGCCTCATCCCGGGGCGGCTTTGGCTCGGTGTGGATAGTTTTGAGCGCGTGGTGAGCGAGCGAACCCAAACTCAAGGAAAATCAGCTTATCTCGGCACACTTCCTCACGACTGGGTATCATTATTAAAAAACAATATTCTTGGTGGCACAACCGTAACACCCAGAGATGTCTATCAGGCCCTCGATGAACTGGCGCCCGTTCTGCAATCACTATTGCCTATTAGCCGATTAAGAATCACTTGTCGACTGAAAAAAGCAGGCATTTACTTGGTTATCGTCAAAATAAATTCAGGTCAGTTTGGTGAGGTTTTCGCAATACAGCTCCAACAAAAAGACAAGCCTCCCAGTCAACCCTTAGCACTGAAAGTTTTTAGAAGTGAAGTGAACAAATCTGGTTTAACAAAACCATCTCATCGCTTTATTCACGGAACCTGGGCAGAAATTGCTACAGGCCTCAGATGGTCACACCGTCGATACAAAGATCTGGTTCATTTTTACGTCGCAAACCCTCAAAAGGATTGGATGCTAAGTGAATGGATAGACTCTCGTTCTACCAAAAGCCGAAAAGCCTCGGGCTATTTTACGCAGGAAGGAAAAGCCTTTTCGAGTGATTTTAAAGATGAAAACTATATTGAGGGGATTCGCGTAGACATGGGCGGGATCAGTCGAATTCACCAAAATGACACAGATGTATCATGGCATCATTTAGGTCAATACATTGGCTCAGAGAGTTTAGAACCTGAATTAATGAAGTTGCCTAAAGAAAAAAAACTAACCTGGTTCAAACTACTGATTGATTCTCATCCCCACAATCCAGAATTGGTAAAACTTCTAGCACACCTGCCAGAAGAAGATCGCTACCCAGCTTTTAGCTATGTCCTAAAACAACACAGTGAGAATTTGGCATGTCAGGCTGTTTTTCAAATGAAAGATATTCCTCAAGCTGATCGGTATCATGCCTTTAAATTAGCAATGGACAGCTCATTTTTGGATGTTCGGTTAGCTGCCGCTAATAGAATTGCACTCTTAGATCGAGAGGTTCTGCCTGAAGCCATTGAGTATGGACTCAAAATCGCCCAAAAACAACACCAACATGGGATTGAAGAATCGATTATATTCGCATTACCCTATATAGACCCTAAAAAGAGATTTGCCATTTTAGAAAATTTGCTGAAGGATCCCGATCCGCAATATCATCAACAGGGGATATTAATAATCGCCTATTTAGAGTTGGGGGAGCGAAAAAAAGCCTACGAGTTGATACTTTCAACAGAAAATCCAGACCTTCAAGCACGAGCGGTTCAAAAAGAATTACCCGCCAAACCAGAAGATCGCTATCCCTGGTTTTTAGATCGCGTCAAACATCCTAGTTTATTAGTCAAAGCCGCAGTTGGCAGTCATATCCCCAATATTCCCAAAAGAGCGATACCTCAAAATCCGGAAACTAGCTCATTACCTGGTACACCTCAAGTAATGGCTCGTGCTATTTATTTAGCTACGCTCCAAAGACCCGGATGTTTTACGCATCTCGATCATGTAGAAATTGAGGCAGATCAGTAATGATGACGCCGATCAAGTTTTTCAATCCAAAACCAGTAAGCCAAAATACCCAATCTATTCAGTTTTCTGGGATCACACGGCTTCTACCTGGAAGACTTTGGCTCAGTAACACAGGCCTAAAACAACTGTGTGATGCCTACCAGAATGATTACTTAGGCAAGTTACCCTCAGACTGGGTAGACATCTTAAAAAAGGGTCAACCTCCCAAAACACCCAAAGATGTTTACGCACTGGTGGACGAACTCACACCCGTTTTACAAGCCTTAAATCATCATAAACCTAAATTCATCAGTGGGAAGTTAAAAGGCAATCACATTCGATTCACGCTTCGTAGGGTGGGATCGGGTAATTACGGACAAGTATACCGTTTTCAAATCTATGGGAACCGGCAATCAAGTAGTTCACTTGCATTGAAGGTGTTTCACCCGGAGGTCAGTAGGTCTCACAAGCATACTAAAGCTCATGGCTCTTGGTCCGAGAGTGCTACAGGGATGTGGCTATCAAACAAAGCTCATGATCAGCTGGCACGTTTTTATGCAGCCAATCCCCGAGTTGGGTGGAATTTAATTGAATTTATTGATCCCAATAAAAAAAGTCCTCGCAAAAAAATACAGTCATCACCGGGTGAAAAGCGCAGTAATCGCGGTAGCAAACATTCTATGAATCAGGCTCCTACTATCGCTGCCAACTTTTTAGACAATACCGGTGAAAATAACATACATGGTATTCGTGTAGATTACGGCGGAATCAGCCCGCAAGAAGAGACTGATAACTCGTTTGATAAACTACTTGAGAGTATCAATATTTCCACACTACCTCGTTTTGAAGATAAGTTTTCGACATTCGCTCGTCACGCACGAGCAAAGCAGATTCCACTAGAAGTGATTGCAGAAACCCAAGCCCGGATGACGCAAGCTATTGAAATATTACCAAGGCCTCAAAGATTAAATGCCTATCTGGCGGCAATGGGGACCGAGCTAGAAGTAGTTCAACTCAGTGCCCTCAATCAAATCGAGTTTTTACCTTACAGTGAAACTTTTACCGCCGTCATTCGAGGTCTCCACAGTCGCTTTGAATCGGTACAAAGTAAAGCTGCTGGATTAATTAAGTTAATCCCTCTCCCTCAAATGAAAAAAGCCTATGAACTAGCTCTTTCAATCGCCAAAACAGAAGACAAACAACGTGTGGCTGAAGCGGCTGTGAGCATCATCACTAGCTTTGCCGATGAGGAAATGTTTGCTTTATACCGCAGTGCGATCACATCAAAAGAACCTTATATGCAGTTGGCCGCCGTGAAAATGATTCAACACTTACCTGAAGGTGAGCGTCTTCGAGCCTATAAACTTGCAATGGCAACTAAAGATTCTCAAATTCAAACCTTGGCTATTTCTCAAATAGGATACCTACCTATTGAAATAAGAGCAAAAGCTTTTTCCGAGATTATGACCAGTCCGCATTATCATCTAGAGACCAAAGTGGCTTTAGGACATTGTTTAGTAGATTTAGGATTAGATACGTTTGCTGCTGCGAAATCTGCTTATCTTAACTTAATGAGAGACCAGCAAACCTTTAAACATATTGAATCACTCAGTCTGAGCTATTAAGTCAAATCACTGGAATATACTTGCAAAAATTCCAGGGAAAACTTTGTCGGCTCCCCTGCACAAATAGGGCGCCTGCCTCTCCATAAACTTGAATATCTGTTTTAAGACGGGCATCCCAGAAACGCTGTTTTTTAGGGGAAATCGCATGGTAGCGCAGAGGGGTATTGAGTGCATCCACTTCAATCCAGGCATACGTTGTTTGTTGACACCAACTACATTTACCTATCAATAAATCCTGTGCCTGACACTCCTCGGAGACGTAAGGACCAGGACTTAACCTGTATTGAGACTTAGGTTGAAAATCTACCCTACAGTCACGACATCGTATTTGATAGACTTGGGCAAGCTCTTGTGAGGAAACCGTATCTGGCAATAAAAACCGAAAAGTTTGAAAGGACTGTTGTTTCTTAGAAGGCAAACTCTTTAAATTTTTGATAGTAGGATGTGGTTGAGTCATAGTTATCCTGGGCCCTTTCTCCGGGGTCTTGGCCGCAAATTCACTATTTACGACGGTCGGACATTCACACAGCAATGCCACTGCAACCCGTTTGGTAAAAATCATTTTACGGACTAGGGGAGCGTCATTCTGCTATTTTCGTTTTTGAAAAAAAGCCCGTGTCTTGCACGATGTCACTCCACGGGCAATAGAAAGAGGGGATACAGTGGAATAGAATATAGAACTAATGTTTGTCTCACTGAAGACTCCTTCATCATAGCAGCTGATCCCCAGTATGTATGAGTCTCTCCGTTGATTCATACATCGGTATTTTAGACAATTTGCATCCCACTATTTTGGTGTTTAGAACAACAGCAACCAAATGACTAAAGGGATTAAAATACACAATTTCAGTGGCTTTACTGTCTCGTAAGACATATGTGCATGAATATCTAAATCCCAGGTGGTATCACCCATTCTCATTAAGAAATGATACGCCCTCATTTCAGGTAACCCGCAACCCATCCAGTACCACTGGCCACGTTTCCACACTGCAGCCGCTCGAGAAGAGGCCTCCGAAAATGTCAGAGGTAGTCCATAACAATCCCTTAAAACAAGACCCATACACCATTTTCCTGGCGTAGTACCCAGTCGAGAAAGTAGCAAGGCTTCGATGGGGATCCATAAACCAATTCCTAGCAGAATGACCGCACCCAGTAACTCATATAAGCCAGCCGTTAATTCATCCCCTCCAATGAACCGAGCCACGATAAAACCACACATCATTTGCAATATTTTGGCATAGAACAAAACGTCCACCACACGGGCTAGCAATCGACGAATCGGCACCCAAGAGTCTTCAATTGTTTGTTTAGAAACAATTTTCGATTTGGAATTATCCAACAATAGAATCACTCTCTCTATATCGTCACAGTAAGTGACGCTTTCTGAGTTTGGTTCTATTATATCCCGTCTAACTATAACTAAGCGGCGATATTGAGACGCTGCCCAGAACGGGGACTTTCCAGAGTATCCCCATCAAACAACCAAGTCTGCACCTGTCGGTTACTACTGTCAGAGGCTGGAAACCGCAGTGTTTGGGGTATATTTTCTGCTGTTTTTACAACGCTGTTCCCATCGGGTTGGACTGTAAAACGATCCACCGTGTAGCGAACTTGGATGGCCGCATTGTCACCCGTTCCCGATTCAACCGGGGGGTGACTCCCCCTCACCAAAAAGAGAGTTTGTCCTGGTCTTAATCTACCACTAGCTTGAGTAAATGCGGTGATTCCAGGCTGGACAGCTCGGTAGTCTAACAAACCAAATCGAATGGGGTTATTCATGATCATCATGTTAAGCAATAATCTCCAATACTTGCTGTTTTTTTTGTCCGGTAGGCTCCATCAGTGTTAATGTTTGCTTACCGTTTGAGGGATCTGTCTTTCTTGCCCATAACGCTAAACGATCGTTGGTATTTGTTTTGGGATCAACACCCAATGGAATAATTGCCTGTGCGTCATCTGGGTGTGCTCGGCGAATTAATTTGGCCTTGCGAGCATTGAGCACTCTGTAAGTATCTACCAGTAATTTTTGACGGCGGGAATCGCCGAAGGCATTATCTACAGGCTCGCCCAACTTCTGGGTAACCACATAAATATCATCATTCGCTTGAGCTCGTGGAGATTTACGCAACCAGTGACCAAAACCCGTTTCGCCTAAGGTGATACGGTCAATTGAAATACCCGAAAATTTTGGCCCAGAAATAGAAGGCAAATAAGTCACCGACATCAGACAGAACTCCTTTTGACAAAACTGCTCGTTGGCATGATAAGAAAGCTTAGCAGGACACTTTTATGCCCTGTTTTCCTCTAAAGACAAAACAGGGCATAAAATTGCTTTCAAGAAGAAGTGTCTGAATCGAGACTAAAAACGCGATTTAACTCTTAGACTCTAGACTTTTATATCGAGAGTTTGACCGTCTTCTGATTGGAAAACGCCAGAAAGCGGGGTCCAGCTGGTCACTTTGGTGTTGAGATTTCTGCCTTGGCGGGTATCAAAACTGAGATGACGAACAACGCCTGTCTTTTTTCTCACCGCCGTATACCCATCCGGCTGAACCTTAAACTGATCCAAGGTCACGTCATGCAGAATCCGTTTTTTTCCGTATTGAGCATGAACAGGGCTGACGCCAGTGACCACATAAATACTATCACCCGCGGCTAGATTGGGCTTCCCTTTTTTGGGGTACGAAATTGCCAAATTACCATTGGCCCCTTGGAGCTCAGCCAATGTCACAGATCCAAATTGAACGGGGTAATTCATGTAAGTTTCCTTTATTTATCTGGTTCTAAAGCAGGTACAAAAGACTTAAACAATCAGGGTCAATACCTGTCCAGAGTCGGACTTCAATAGCTTTGGGTTTTGTCCGGGAGCTTCCCATCCAACCAATTTCGTATTCACATCGTGGGTTGGAAAACCCAAAGGCCGTTTAACACCTGTATTTGTTCGACGAGCTGTAAAATTGTCAGCGACCGTGTACTCATCCACAGTAACAGTCACGGAATGTCCTGTATGCTTGGCACCCGCACGCCCAGAAGCCATGGGTTGTGGTTGATTTTCAATCCCGGTAATTAGGCTCAAGATGTTCCCAGGAACCAAGGCACTCCCTTTTGGATTTGGGTGCGAATAAGCAATGGGTCTCCCAGCAGTCACTTTCTCCTGAATATCTGCCAGAGAAAGGGCTGAAAATTTAGGGATTGGAGTCTTTAATGTTGGATTGAATGGAATTTGCACGGGTATCGTTCCTTTTCTCTCAATTAAAACAATTCATTATTATTACTGATGACTGACAACAATCTTCTGGCCATTACTGGTCAAATAATGTGTCGCACGAGGTTTATCTGGCTGAATGGGATCAGGCCCTAGTGCTTGAAGACAGGCATTTTCTCCAGTGGTGGGATCAAAGCCCAGGGTGGTTTGTTCATCTCTGTCGCCCATACCAGTTTGTGTGATGAATAATTCTCGTCGGTCGACAATCACTTGTTGCTGAACCAGACGCCCACCAGGCAGAGTAACCGGGCTACCGATAAGATGCTTCACCACATAAACGTTTGTCCCGCCATCCAACCTAGAGTTTGGTCCGCTGTCTGCAGTCGTATAGACTACCCCTGGTTTCAGCTCAGCCAGTTTTAACCCAGCAAAATGAAGAGAGGAAGTTTTTTGAGCAACCCGGTTGGCAAATACGCGATGTGTTGAAATCCCTATCATGAGATCAGATCGATTCGCTGTCCTGATTCACTATTCACCACTGCAGGCAAACCACTTTGTCCTGCTTTGGGTGCTTCCAATTGCCAAAGGCCACCGTGCAGTTTTTCGTTAACAGGGTCTACTAAACCTTCTTTGACGTCAAAAGGGATGGTAATTTTCATTTCTTTATTCACGCGTCGCAGCGTGCCAACATCCACTTGGGTTTCACCCGGCTTATAGACATCGACGCGAACTCTCTGCAGCACTCTGTTGCTAAATACACTGGGTTGACTTACCAAAGACCTAACTACTGCCAGACGATCACCCGCCGTTTCTATACGGCCCGCTTCTGGTGCTGAGCCTTTATCAGAATAGGTAAACACGGCACCGGGGACTAACTGACTGAGGCTCAGGGCGCTAAATCGAATTCCGTTCATTGATTAATACTCCTGCTTATTGTTTTTGATAAGAACTCTTATTGATTTAGTAGTGATCCGCAATCAGCCGCTGATTGCTCCGGCTATTGTCTGCCACCACACCGTAGAGAAACCAATCCCCATCTAGCAAAGGGTTATTGGGTCTTTCAGCATGATTGGTAAACACAATTGTTTTAGGCTCTCGTTGGAAAGTACGGGTCAGGGCATTATCGGATTCACACCGAAAGGTATCTGCCACAACATCTTGCTCTAAATGACCATTCTCATTGGTTCTGGGTGTTCCACGAACTTCTTGAATGACAAACAGCTCTTGCCCTATCGCCAAGGGTTTGTCTGCAAACAGACTATAGGCTCTACCGGGACGTATTTGGTCCAGGTAGAGCGCTGAAAATTGGGGAGAATTCAATTGAAGTAACATTTTCATTAGAAGGAAATCACGTCCTTTTAATTCAAGTCTCTATAATCGAAAAGATGGAAGATTTTTATCCAAGCAGTTGAAGCTTTTGGCCTGTGGTTGAGTGGGTAGCGAAACCGTCTTTCACACTCCAGCCACCGTTTAAGCCTTGGTTGAAATAAGCCCCTTGCTCACCACCACCATGGTTAAACACGATAGTCCCTGTTTTTCCGCGCTCAACCAGAGCCAATCTGCCAGAGGGTTGAAGGCTGTATTTATCACCCACATAGCCTTGTTGAGGGAAACCCTCAGGAGTCGTTTGGTCAGTTCCTCCGGTCAATTCACGAATCACCATTAGAGAAGCTCCTGGGGTTAAAGGGGCATTAGCATCTTTTTGGTAACTAATACCAGCATCCTCACGGGCATCTGCTTGATAAAAGGCTCCAAATTTCAGTGTTTTGGGTTGAGACGCATTGAATTGGGTTAAGGAAATCGTCATGGTGTTTCACACTCCTTTTATTAAAATTCAGGCATTAATCGAGATTCGTTGTCCTGTTTCGCTGATAAGAATATGAGGGCTGCCAGCAGTTTCTTGTAACTTCCAGCCTGTGAGATGGGGATTTGTAGCATTTCGCTTAAGAAATCCCACCGACTCAGGAGTAGTAGCGCCTGGTTGAGTCAATTCAGTCGCGGTTTGGCCGTCCCGGTTTACCAGGAATTGCCGGGTTTGAAACACAGCATGAGGATCCGCCGAACCCCGAATGAGTTCTTGTTGAATTCCTGTAATCAGTCGAATCACTTTGCCAGGAGGCAAATTACCGCTCTCTGGGCCTTCTGTGGAATACCCTGTCTTCCCGACGTTAATCGAGGGATAACGGAGAGCGGCAAATTGAAGAAGCTTCATATTCAAAAAAATTCCTAATGGTGTAAGAGCTAATTTTTTGAAGGGGTTAACTTAAGGGTTCTACTTTGGTCTGGTATTAAGCCTGAATATACAGATGATGACCACGCTTCCCGCTTTTTGTATTTCCACGGCGGAAAACCCCTTCTTTCACTTGAGCCCATTGATTGGCCGATTTATTCACACGTGTAGAAGGACGGAAGCTTAAGGTCACCTCAGTATTGGCTTGTTGTAATTGAATTTGATCCGGGGCTGTGAGTACATAAGCATCAGCCTGATAGCGTTGTTGAAGCCCTGCACCTTCATTCACAGGTCCACCTTTGGGTTGAATAATTCGGTAGACCGTATCACCCTTTTTAGGGTGAAGTGTTGTGCTTACAATCAGCTTGCCTTTTGCATTTTTGAGACCGTCTAGATTAATGGCAGAAAACTGGGGTTGTGACGCGCTGCAGTTCATAGCTGGGTTTCCTTATCTCGTTATAAATTAACTAAACAGTAATATTGAGTTGACGCCCAGCGTCATTGGTAAATTCAAGGCATTGTTTATTCCACGTGTGGAGAGAATGATTACTGCGACTCCCACGGTTGAATCCGAAGATTTTGCGGGCACCTAGTTGCGTCAGGTGAACCGTATTGTTTTCGCCCACGGTATAAACATCACCGGTTACATCCGTTTCTATGCGCATTTTAAATTGGCGCTCCGGCCCAACCTCTCTAACGAGAAAAAGGGTTTGGTCGACGGTAGGCGTCTTTGAACGTGCGATGGCTATTTTACCTGGTTTTGCTTGCAAAGCGTCTAGGCTGGCAGCGCCAAAGTGCAGATTCCCAAAATGCAACGTCACAGTATTTTCAGCTCCATACTCGGCATTAATCACACAGACAGATGTAGTAGATTGTGGCTAAAAGGCGCCAATCACGCAATGATTTTTGTGTCTGAATGATGTCATATTTGTTTTTTTCTGTTTTTAACTCAAGCACAATATAGGCACACCAATGCGCGTTTTATCTCTAAGACTGACCAAGGCTTAAAATTGCGTTACAGAGGACTGGGAAAAAACTGGCGATATTCAATATAATTTTTACTTCTTGGCAATCTCTTGGCACGCTTGGTTTTATTAGCCCTTATGAAAATCGGCTCAAAGATATCAGCAAGAGTAACAACCGTATTTACCCCCAAGCTTTGCCGTGCTTTTGGCATTAGCAAAGCTGAGCTGCGTCAAATGACCGCTGCCGAAAGAATGACATCGGGTTTATTGAGGCAAGCAATTCGCCCTGGACAAACAAAAACCGTGATGGAACTGGCCAGCGAAAAACTTCCTGGCTTAAAGTTTTCTCCTCTCACGGGTCGTCTAAGTGCACAAGCCTTTGCCAGTTGGGATCTCCTCCGTCGAACCGTGCATTATCGCCCCAAAGACAAAGAGATGTTTATTTCCTTAATGCATGAGATTTTTCATGCTGCCCAAGCTTGGTTTGACGGCAGTTTTACCCGTCATGGCAGCACAAAACGAACCCAAAAAATTGCCAAAACTCTCTCTCATCATGGGAATCTCACCGCCTATGATGTTTACACATTTGCAGAAAATTGTTGGACGGAAGCCCCTTTGATTAAACGCCTAAAAGCCCTCAAACCCAATGCTAAAAAGTATTTACGCCGACTCTGGCTATACGAAATACAGGTTCACGATTGGACATTGCGCCATGCAAAGCAACTGGGATTAAGACTAAAGGACCTTGCATTGGAAGTACACCCGCGGACACAGCGCAATGATTATGCTTATCTGTTAAGTCTTCTGATGCCCTTGAAGTAACTGCGTTACAATACTGAGTTACAATACAAGGATGCCAAAGCGAAACCCAAAAATGAATACAAGAATAAAGGTCAAACAGCCCTTATGGTTGTTCTGCACTTGCTTTTTGATACTTGTAACAGGCGTTTATGCACAGACTGCATTCACGACGGGTCGGGGGAACTGGCAAGAGGTGCCTTTAAAAAATGAGCATCTAAAAGAAAAAACGACGGAAAAACCGAAACAAGATGCTGAAAAGCCTCAGCCCTTTGAAAACAGAGAGCCACCGGAAATACTGCCGCAGACAACCGCATTACCCAAACCAGAAGAGATAGACAAAAAAAATACTCAAACCGTCTCCGATTCTGAATCAGATTCTGACCCCGACCAAACATTGCCTGATCGAGACCCCGATCTGCCCAAACAAGATAACCTTCAAGATAACCCTCAAGCATTGGACTTACCTCGAGGACGGACACAAGCCGACCCTCCAGATACTCAATATTAGGGTTTTGACAAAACGCTGAGTTAGCTCTAGTGTTTTAATAAATTTGATTTATCAAAAAAGGAATTAAAATGCATACCCTTCGTTCTTTTTCTCCCTCAGTTCGATTACCTCACTTTTCTGCAAAAGAGTTTTCTAACCACGCTGACTTCGCAAAAAAACCCAAGAAAGATACACCGCTCGTGCTATCAAAACGAAATCTCGTGACGGGCGCAGAGGAAAACTCGCTCATCAGGGTTCATTCTATTTCTGGCCACGAACGACGACAGTTCGGTAGTGATTATGTCCCTCAATTAAATTTTCGTGATGACATTGATAACGTTGATCTGGTTCAATTTCAACGGATTACTCAGCTGGAAGAACACCCAATCACGCCCATCGAAAGTATGCTTTACGGAGAATATACACCCCATGATGGTGCCAAAACTCACTTCAATATTCGCGATGCAAAAGGTAATCCCTTTGTTGAGGGCTCAAAAGAGACTGCTACAATACAAACCGTGATTTTATCGGTGGGAGATTTCGTTTCACAAGCCACTGAAAGACTTAACGCAAAAAACCCTACTCGTCCTAAAAAATAGCCTCTTTTCTCATCAGCTATTCGATTATTCTTTTTTTTCAAGAAGCAGCGAACGTATTGTTTGATTTGCCGCGCAGTCTATCGCTGTTTTGCCCGCATGATTCTTGAGTAGTCTATTGGCTTTATTTTCCATAAGGAGGTGAACCACTTCTGAATGCCTTCGACCGGCAGCCAATATTAACGCTGTATTTCCTTTATCATCCGCTGCATTAATATCAATCTTGGATTGGCTCAATAAAGCTTTAATACACTCCAAATAACCATACACAGAGGCATGTATTAATGGGGTTTGTCGGTAATGATCAATACAGTTGACACTGGCTTTAGCCTTTAATAATAAAGGAATTAGCTTAAAGCGATTCGTCCTGGCAGCTAAATGAAGTGGCGTCCAGCCAGCGCATGTATCAGCAATGTTTGCGTCTGCACCCTGTTTTAGCAACTGAGACACAGCCGCTTCTGAACCCAAATAGACTGCATACCATAATGCGGTTCGATTATTATCAATCGCTTTATTGACATCAAACACGTCCAGAATTAATTTTTCAAACCCGTCAATATCACCAGCACTCCAACATTGTTGAAGCCTTCTATAGACTGAAGAATTTTCAGATGACGAGGTGGAAGATCGTGAAGTCATGATGGGGTGATTATAACAAAAAAACACCAGGAGCCTGCAAAAGCAATCATCCTGGTGATGTCATGACAGAAAGCATAGAGAGCGTTGTGTTAGGGTTATGTCAAAAAAATCAAAGACAACATAATGTCAGTTACAAACAACCTAAATCAGTCAATACTTTTTGAATCAATGTTTCAGCAAAGCCTTTATCCTTGAGATATTTAGGGATTCCAGCGGGTTGTACAAAAAACCAGCCCTTGTCTCTGAGTCGAGGATACGTCGGAATCTCTCCACTGAGAATATCCAAGTAGACCGAGGAGTAAGGCATACCAGGAATGACCTGCTTTAATGCTCGGTAAAAATCTGGTCCGGTTATTTTTTGCTTCTTGGGAATTGTTGTCATCGAAATAATCTCCTCCTCACATTATTCTGACTAAATTAACTTTGAGATTCATTCAATCCAATACGAGAGAGCATTTTTAGGGTCACTGTTTCATAATAAGCATCACAAAAAATACGGTAACCCATCAGGGCCACTCGCATACGATGATTTTGCATTAGGGTTTGAACAGACTCTCTTTCGGAACATAATTTAGTGAGAGGTAACTCAGTAGTAATAGTATTCATCTCCATATAGATTTATTCCTTTCTTGATAAAAAATTTGATAGTTTAGTCAACAAACATTCTTCTAGCTGACACCTGAATTATCTAGTGTCTGGCTGTGGTCCTCATAAAACTGAAGGCAGCTAGGACAGGTATCATTCGTGCGTCCATTTGTCTCAAAAAAAGAAGGTTGCCACTGCCACTGGTATTCTCCGCATCCTTGGCAAGAAAGCGTTTCTTCTGCCTGACAATAATCGTTACTGCAAAAAATCTCACGCATTGTGGTATAGCCTAATGCATATGGGATAGCTGTTTCGACCAGCTCATAAGGAGAAGCACAATATTCACAAAGGTTATCATCGTGATTTCTCGGATAATGATGCATGAACTGACGGTCTCCTCACATTCTTATTGGCATGGCCAGCGCCGGCCGGACTTTGGATACAAGGCCAACTGACAACCTGTGTGTTCAATCACTCTTCGTTGATGAAGGGTTTGCGCCACTGACAATTTACTGACACACTTTGGTTTTAAGACATAACTATTATCCAATTGAACACTTTAGTTGTCAACAAGACCCCCAAAATTGTCACCATTTGAAACATAATTGTTTCAGATAAAGGTATATCAAACGTATGTCCATCCCACAATTTGGTCGTTATATTGCCCAGCTGCGTGAAGAACGCCGTCTAAGTCAGCGTGACTTAGCCAAAATTATTGGATTTTCTCAGAATACTCTCAGTAAAATTGAGAACGGGCAAACGGCATCTCCAAGTCTGGATGTTGTTTTAGCCTTGTCACGGGCTTTAGAGATCCCTATGAGTGCCCTTATACTAGCCTATGAAGGGAAAAACCCGAATATCGAAGCTCTTAAGTCCGGTCAAACGGAAGCTGATCTCGAAACTCTGATGCTACAGGCATTGGAGATTGTGAAAGAGCGCCGAAAAAATAATGATGAAGCAACGTTCTGATTGCACTTTGGCTTTAGATTCATCGTCTCAATTTTTTCGTCAATGAGACTGTTAAAATGGTGCTATGGAGAATCCCTTTAAGCATCGATTTATGATTGGCAATGTCTCCCTGCTTGAGATAGGCATGGTGCTTGGCTTTATTGCACTCATGCTGAAGGTGATTGCCCCGGGCTGCGAAAACAAAGACAAGAAACATGCCGATCTGGAATTTACCAAAAACGCTGAAGCCCGAAGTATTGAAGGCATGGTTAATGCTCTAAATGGGGGCTATGCCAGCTATACCTCTGCTGGCAATACATCTGCCACTGGTTTTTATGACTTCGTAAGAGACAAAGCCGGTCCCTTGGAAGGGAAACAAACGATTTCAGTTGCTCAATTTGGGACGGTGTGGGCCAAGCATCCCTGCGTAATCACCACCGTCAACAAAATAACATGTGCCGGCAGCTTTCGCTTCTTTAATCCTGTTGTCTATAACTTCAATGGTGGGGCCATCTCGGTGGACAAAACAGAACTGGACATGAATACCATTCAAATCACAGAATAAACCTCTAGCGATTTCGACTCTTTTTTCCGCGCACAAAAAAAGAAGGACGTGTGTTTATTCAATTCCACACACACCTTGTCCCTTTTCTATTTAGGAGATTTATCTCATGATGCCTTCCATCAGTGGCCCCCGTTTTGCTGGGCGCTTTGAAGTGACCAACCCTGAGTTAGCTGTAGCAACATATGACGGTGGAAAGTCTCTCGTATTAAGTGAGTTAGATATCAAGAAAAACCAAGCCACACATACCTTGGTGGACATTGTCAGCATCTCCCCCCACCAAGGAAAAACAGTCAATGGAATGATAGTTACTGAAGGGTCAACAGAAGACACTGTTGATCTGGTCACCTTTCGTCGCCATCAACTGGATGCCCAAGGAGTTAAAACAGTACTAGGACCTGAAGAAACCATGCTATATGGTGATTTTAAAGACGCCAAAGGTGCTAATTACTTTGGAAACTTTCGAGGCAAAGACGGAAAACATCTCCCGGCAGGGGCTGAGCGTACAGATTTTGGTGGAAAAGTCTCTTTCTCTTCTCCCAAAACCTTTGCAAGAGTTTATTTGCCATTGACCACAAAAATTTCCTGGAAAGAATAGCCTGAACAGCTTATCAAAATTCCCAAACGTCTTGTCAAGCTAAGCCTCCTGGAATCACGCTTCTTCGAGGCTCTGTCCATTGGTTTCAGGTAGCAATTTCCAGACAAACAGCAGCGTTAGTAAGGACATACTGCCGTAGCCCCAAAAGGTCATAGCCGGCCCAATGGATGCCATCAGCATTGGGAATGTTTGCGAGACAATAAATGTAAACAGCCACAAGACCATCGTGGCCACTGACACCGCCCGCCCACGACTATGATTGGGGAAAATCTCACTGATAATCACCCAAACCACTGCCCCCATAGATAACGCAAAACACGCAATAAAACTCAGCAGTGCCGTCAGCAGCACCCAAATAGGAAGAGCGCACTCTGGCAGAAAGCTAGCACCCAACACCCCCATTGAAAGCGCCATCCCGATTGAACCCCAGGCAAGTAAAGGACGACGGCCGACCCGATCGATCAAAAACATAGAAATCACCGTAAATAACAAATTCACAAAACCCACCCATACAGTCGCATTCAGGGCCCCTGTATCACCCATACCAGCGCGAGAAAATATTTTAGGCCCGTAGTACATCACCGCATTGATTCCGCACAGCTGGTTCAATACAGCTAGAATACAAGCAATCAGCATCGTCCGGGTGAAGATGACGGCCCCCCAATTGACTTGTTTCTGCCCATTAGTGTCTAAAAGACTTTGTTGAATTTCTGCCAGCTGCCGGTCCGCTTGGCACTCATTTTGCAGTATCTTCAGCAAAACACTCTGAGCTTCAACGAGTTTTTCAGGAATAAATTTAGATTGTTTTACCAAAAACCGAGGGCTTTCAGGTATCCCGCCGAGTAATAAGGCAAACAACAAAGCTGGCAATAACGAACAGCCAAACATCCAACGCCATGCATTGGCAGTCTCACCGACTGAACTGAGTATTGCTGCAATCTCTGCATTCACAAAGTACACTAGCAAAAACCCACTCACGATGGCTAGTTGATTCAGCATCACCAAACGGCCGCGCTCTGCTTCTGGGGAAATTTCAGCAATCATCATAGGCGTTACCACTGATGCAACCCCAATCGCAATACCCATAATAATCCTAGCCGTAATAAATCCAAAAATATCTCGAGGAAGTGCACACCCCACTGCCGATAATGCAAAAAGAATCGCAGAAGCGATTAAAACCGGCCTTCTACCCCAGGTATCACTCGCTTTGCCAGAAAATAAGGCGCCCAGCATACTACCCAGTAGCGCACACGAAACAACCCAGCCCATTAACCATCCTGAATTCACAGTCTCTAGATGAAACACAGGTTCCATATAGACCAGAGCCCCTGCAATCACGCCCGTATCGTAGCCAAACAACAACCCTCCTAAGGCTGCTACAAGCGCTGTATAGGTTTTAAATGAAATCGCCATGCCAGTTATTATAATCGGTAATTCTACTGATCTAGAAACTGTGTAAACCGGTCGATGCAATCATAAAGAGAAAGATTTCCCAAAAACTGGCACCTCAAAATACAATCATGAGATAGAGTATTGCGGCAGAGAGTCACGGAAGAAAGACACGGCCCCCATGTCACTGAGTAGTGAATATGAAAACGCTGAAAATGGATCCAGAAAAGCCCCTCCCAGCTTCCCATTCAACACAAAAGGCTTTACACTGATAGAACTTGGTATTGTGGTGGCCTTGATTGCAACTCTGGCAGCTGTTGCTGTACCCAAATTTGCTAACGCAGATAAGAGTGCCGAAGAAGCACTGATCAAAGGACAAAAACTCCACCTGGAAACCGCTGCCAAAATCTATACACTCAACACAGGACTGACGCCTCGAGACTTTACGGACTTTGTTACCAGCCAAGCACCACCCTATCCAGCGCCTTATACCATTTCCTTAAGCCGTTTTCATGGACGAAAAAATGATACTCCTTGCGGCTTTGGTATCGTTGGAACAACCTCATCAGGTGGTACGGTGTCTCTTCCAGGAATTCAATGTACCAGCTTCACCAATTACAGTAATGTTATGTATCAATATGACGGTGGTATCGTCAGCATCAATGGCTTCAATGAAATCGATGAAGTCAACCAGGTTCACTAGGCAATTAAAACTTTTCGCCTTTTCAACGATAAGAAAGCATCTCATATATGTCTGACATTACATTGAATATCTCGAATCAACGTAAAACCAATAAAGGTTTTTCTCTTATTGAACTGGCGATTGTGGTGGCGGTGGTCGCTGTTCTTATAGCGGTGGCCGTACCCAAATTTGCTAACGCGGACAAAAGTGCTGAAGAAGCGCTCATTGCCGGAGAAGTAAGCCACCTTCAAACCGCCGCCTACGTCTACACAATGCGTCAGGGCACACCACCCAATGGGTTTAATGATTATGTGACCACACAGGCGCCCCCTTACCCCTCACCATTTACTATCTCTATGGCAGATTTTAAAAGCCCATCAAATCAATCTCCTGGTGTAACATGCCAAATCGGCAGTCCGAGCCCCGCAGGTGATTCGATGAATTGCATTCAACTAAAGTTCTATAGCGTTTATTATACGTATGCAGAAGGGGTCATCAATGTCTTTAAAATCCCTCGATAGCCATAAATTACGATTTCTCTCTAAAGGCTTTACGCTGATTGAGCTGGCCATTGTGGTTTCTTTGATTGCCACTCTTGCGGCTGTCGTGGTGCCTAAATTTGGAGATGTCGATAAAAGTGCAGAGGCTGCAGCGATTCGCAATATGGCTTGTAATCTCAATTCTGCCAAAACAATCTATACTCTAAAAACTGGCAACACTGCCACTAGTTTTGCAGATTTTGTGAGTTCGGCCAGTGTCCCAGGAGGTACACAGACCATTGGCACCGGAGATTTTGGGCCCAAGCACGCCACAAGTCCATGTTCAGTCAACAGTACTCTCATCAGCTGTTACGGTACGTTCAAGCGCTACAACTATCTGCAATACTTTTGGCAGGACGGCGAAATTATCACGATTGCCCAAGAGGTCAGTGCCGCTCAACAGCAACAACAACAGCAACAACCTCAAAACCAACAAAATCAAGCCGCAGCCCAAGCTGCTCAGCAAGCAGCGCAACGCCAGTTTCAATGCGGTTAAATTACTCTTTGTAAAGCAATCCGTACTTTAGACATTCTTTTAAACCACTCCCGCATCGCCCAAAGCCTTTAGAAGTTGATTCACCAACTCATCTGCGGCAGACACGATAGCAGGAGTTTGTGACCAGGCGTGATGTCCTTCCAAGCTTCGGGTAACCTTGTTGCAAGGAGTTCCCGGTTTAATGGGACCCATGTATGTTTTGGCGACCGGATGCATATGCTGATGGTGCAGGATAATCATAGAGCCTGCAGATCCAGAGCGTTGTAATCGCTGTATACTGGCGTGCAGTAACTGTGGTTTATGTGATGTTTTTGAAGCATTTTGCCTAGGATGTTCCCAAGTAACACGTAAAATTAGTCTTTCTGCCAAGCTCTCAAGTTGAGGATAGGTAGTCACCTCCCACTGGCGAGTGGCTCGTTCAGTCGTCGCATTACCATGAATCCACTGACTGGAATGAACTTCTGCTACCCCCGCCTTGGCTAACATTTTTAGCGTTTCAATCTCCGAAAGAACGGCCGCATCTGTCTGGGCAGCAGTGTTTGTGGCATCACTTAAAAGAATAGTGTCCGTAGGTTTTGCAGTCGCTAAAACAGGTTTCTGAGGGGGCAAGCTGGGAGATGCCTTACGCGGGGTATTTCCAGTCATATCTCTTGTATCTTTATGTCCAGAAGCATCTCGGCCTGGGGGATATTCTGCCGATTTGCCCGAACCACCTACTGGAGAAACAGCAGCGCTAGAGGCAGATGGGGCCCTCAGGGGTTTTCTTCGTGACCAAAATAAGGATGACATGGAGGAAAGTGGAAACATGCCCGTAAATACAGTGACTTTCTATAGCTCGTATGACTGGTGAAATAACTATTCTAGTAAAAACCAAACCGCCGTCATAATTGCAGATCAATGTTAATCAATGCCTTTCCTCACTATTATGTTTAAATCGAAGCAAACTGGCGCTCCCGTTGATATTTTCTATCAGGAACTGAAGCGCCAGGCTTTGAATTGATGACGAACTATCGCACAGCGGGTTTACATTGCTGCGAACTGGCGCTCCAGTTCTTTCGGATTCTTATCCCAAAGCTGGCTCAGTTGCGCGGACATACCGTCTGGGAAAATATCTTCCTGTCCGCTAATGTAGGCATTCAAAATATTTGCTGCCGTCTCATCCGCACTGGTCTTTGGCAGATCAAAATCTTTGGCCATATCCGTATCAATGGGTCCAGGATAAATACCGTGTACCGTAATATTTTTGGGTTTTAACAGCGTTCTTAAAGACTGTGTGAGTGAATGCAGCGCGGCTTTAGAGGCACTATATCCCGCAACGCCAGCCATCGGAGAAAGCCCAACAATACTGATAGTATTGAGAATAGCACCAGCTCCATTGGTCCCAGCATTGGCCTCTAACACAGGGACAAAGGCGCGGGTCGCATTCAATGTGCCGTAATAATTCACATCCATATCGCGTGCAATCAGCTCCAAAGGACCCTCTAGAACAGGGGTCATCGATAAAGCACCGGCATTGTTGAAGAGAACCTGTGTATCCGCTGCATCATTGGCAGCTTTAGCCGTGCTGATGCGATCTGCGATATCCAGTTTAATCGGCACCACTCGGGCATCACCAAAGTTTGGTAAGGATTGAAGATCACGGGCTGCAGCGTAAATTTTGCTGACAGGCTGTTTTAGCAGAGCACGGACAAGCGCAGCACCAATACCACGGTTGGCACCCGTTACGAACACTACTTTTTGATTGAATGTATAAGACATGGTTTTTTCTCCTTATCAATAATCCAATAAATTAAATCAATTTTATTTTTGGGAAACTTGTTATCTGACAATGTTGTCATCCTATCTAGTGCTGAATTGAAAATAAAGAGTAAATACTAAAACTCTTTATTGCATTTTCTGCAATAATAGAGCCATGGACACCGACCATCTGGAAATTTTTGTTGATTGCATGCGCCGAAGAAGGTTTGCCGCCGTGGCTAGAGAGCGAGGCGTAGACCCAGCCACTATCAGCCGCACTATTGCACTTTTAGAAGAACAGCTTCAACTACGCCTATTCCACCGCTCCACCCGTCGGATAGAGCCCACGGATGCAGGTCAAGTTTACTTTGAGCGGGTTGAGCCCATTGTGGAAGAATTACAGCGTGCCAGGCTTCAAGCCTCAGATGTTAGCAGTAGCCCTCAAGGGCTGCTGCGAATTTCTTCTCCAGTGAGTTTTGCCCAACATAACATCATTCCGTCCCTCCATCTTTTTTCAAAACAATACCCTGATTTACGTTACGAACTCCTTTTAACGGAGACGCATCTGGATCTACTGACAGAGCATATAGATGTAGCAATTCGAATTGGCACCCTGAGTGACTCAAGCCTAATCGCCCATAAGCTTGCCCCATTGCAAGGACATATCGCTGCGTCTCCTGAATATCTCCAGATGCACGGAAAGCCCAAAACACCCATAGAGCTGGCTAAACATCCGGCACTATTGCTTGACTTAGCTGGTTTTAACCGAAATCGTTGGCAGATGACTAACCCCCGAGGCCGAAAGGTTGAAGTAAAAATGAACGAATTCCTGAGAACCTCCAACGCCCTGGCACTCAAACAATGCGCCCTCAATCATATGGGAATTATTTTACTGCCCCGTTGGTTAATTGGACGTGAACTGAAAAATGGACAGCTGATTGATTTATTTCCAGGATACACTGTTTCTGCCAGTGCTGAAGGCGCTGCTGCTTGGGCCTTACAACTGTCTAGGGAATACACCCCGCAAAAAACCAAGCTGTTCATTGACTTTCTCAAGCAATTATTTCGAGACGGACCTCCCTGGGAAAACATCCAGTATAGTGATATTCCCGCAATATAGTCTTACAATTGTTTCCCCTTAAGGTTTTTTGAGGGCTTCAGGGCATAGTATACCCCTTGAACTGCCTGCAATACAAAGTGGAGTGAAAAACACAAGCCCGCGTGGCCAAACCCTTCTCCCAAAATCCGCTCCATCATAGGGCTATGACTAGCAATTGTTTCTGTCACCCCTGTTGCATCCAGCCCCCAATAGCCAGCAAGAGGCAATACAGGAATTAACAACGCGTTTTTGGCCGCATAGCGCAATGATTTTTGTCGTGAAGTGAACGTATCCCCCTCACTGATTTGAGCCTGGGGCTGGTGTTTGGCAGTTTGAGCAGCAAATAAAAGCTTGGCCGAGTTTGTGAATCTAGGGGCTATCAGCGTCAGTGGACGAGTAGACATAGGGGTATTCCTTTCGAAAAACGCAACTTTGTTGCATTATTATCACAACGAAGTTGCAATAATGCAAAAAGGAACACGATTCCATTTTCAGGCTATTTTTTTGGGCTTAGCTAAGAGAAACACTGGACTGAGTTGCTGCCAGTGGACGGGGGCGGGTAAGCTCTTTGGCGGCCACAAAAAAGCCAACAAAAAACAAGGCCATCAGAAGGGTTTGCAATGATAAGTTGGTCCTATCTGTCTGATAGGCAATCAGCGTCTTCTCTACAGTGGCATTCAAGAGAGTAAATTGTTCTTTAGGGACCTTGGGTTGGACCACCTGCTGCATCCACCGACGAATCGCGTTGGATTGATCGGACAAAACCATTGCTTGAGTGTCCGTTGAGGTCAGAATCTTAGCAAAAATCTCGCGTGTGGCTTTGGCATCAGATGGAGTCATTTCTGCCAACAACGGATTAATTGCTGTTTGCAGAGTGTCGCCAGCAGCCTTAGCACCTCCTTGCATCGATTCTAGGATATTGGCCGCAATCCCCAACTGCTTCACTGCCTCAGTGACAAACTGCTGTGCTGCAACAGACTGAGAATCTTCTCTAACAGCTTGCACCGCGTCAGTAAATTTCTGATAGACTGCCTCTAGCCCAGGTGAATTGAGAGTCGTCAATGCTTCATGAACTCTTATTACCTGATAGTCTCCAGGCGAACTAGATGCCACCTGGCTATTCAGTTTGCTCAATTCTGATGCCTTCTTTGAAATTGCAGAACGGGAGGTTCGCACCCCATAGGGTAAATCTGTGGCTACTTTATAGGTAAATCCAGCCAAGCTCACCAATGTGGCCAAACTCGCAAGCAAGCCCAAAACACGAGAAGGAGGTTTTTTCGCCCCAAAACGAATCTCAGACGAGCTCCCGCAAGAAAACTGGGGGAGGTTCTGCTTTTTGATTCTCTGGAAAGTTTTGGATTTTGGCACTGATGGATTCAAAGTGATCATATTACTATCTCCCGAATTAGATGAGGTCTTATGACTGAATCAAGTTCCTGAATAAGCAAAATTGCTTGTATCAGATTGGCTATTTTAGCTCAGCTAGCGATTTCCAGTTTTCTTACAGCACAGCGAGCGTTGGCGTCGAGACTTCTGGCGATAGCTGCTGCAAATGCATTCTCTTACTCTTAATCAGAATTGCATTTACCTAAAGCGAGCACTCAATCTTCAGTTTTTTACAGCACAGCGAGGGTTGGCGTCGAGACTTCTGGCGATAGCTGCTGCAAATGCAATTCTTCTAGATCCAACTGATACTGAATCTTCTGCATCGTCTCTTCGGTAATGACACCCTCGTTGCGGAGTTGCAGCATCACTTCACGTTCTTGTCCCAGCAATTTAATTTCCAAGGCATGGAGTTGTGCCATCGGATCATCCGGGTCCGTGCCCCCAGGGGTCAACCGGTCTAAATACGTGGCTCTTCGTGTGTATTTCATCTCCAGATGCTTGAGCAATTCGCTTTCTAGCCCAATCAAATCATCCATCTTGGACTCATGGAGTGTCTGCAACACTGCTTGAATCGCCTGCATCCGTGCGGCCAACTCGTCACATTCCGGGCAATCAGGATCCACAATATTGAGTTTTCTAATTACCCACGGTAACGTCAGACCTTGAACAACCAGTGTGCCAATAATGACTGAAAAGGCCAGAAAAATAATCAGACTTCGAAACGGACACGCATCACCCAATGGGGTTAAAAATGGAATTGATAGCGCGGCAGCCATCGAGACCCCACCGCGCATCCCACTCCAGCCAATCACAAACACATTTTTCCAAGACGGATAGGGATCAATGGCTCGGTGCTTAGGATCCAGAAACCGGGGGACATAGGCAAATACGAACGTCCACACCATCCGAAATACCATCACCAGCACATTCAACACCAAAGCAAAGAAAATCAGTTTCTCCGGCGTATACGCCTGTAAACTGGCCATAACGGCATTTAACTGGAGACCAGTCAGTAGAAACACGATTCCCTCTAAGGCAAACATATGGGCCTGCCAAAACGCCCGACCTTGAATTCGCGTATTGGAAGAAAGCATCGTCGGCGATTTCCAGCCCAGATAAAGCCCCACAGCTGCGGCCGATAAAATTCCCGACAAATACAGGTGCTCTGCCAGCAAATACGCCGAATAGGGAATAATAATCGAAAACAAGACTTCCAGGTGAGCATCATCCATTCGGTGCCAAACCCACCCAATCACCTTGGCAAAAAGCAGACCAAAAAGAATACCCCCCAGTCCAGAATATAAAAACTCACCCAAGGCCGCACCCATCGAAAAATGGCCTGTGAGCACAGAATCAACTGCAAAGCGAAACGCCACCAAAGCCACGGCGTCATTCAACACACTTTCTTCTTCCAAAATCGTGATGATCCGACGGGGGAGACGAAATTGATGAATCACCGCAGTGGCAGCAATTGCATCAGTGGGCGCAACAATAGCGCCAAGCAAACACGCTCCTGCAAAGGTCATACTACTGGTAATAGGTGGCATCACCACCCCAACAATCAGCGTGGTTGCAATCACTAATCCAATCGCCAAAAAGATCAATGCTCTGAGATTAAGTTTAAGATCCTTAAACGAAATCCCCCACGCATTAAAATAAATAATGGGCGGTAGAAAAAAGAGAAAGATGAGATCGGGTTCCAGCTTTACCGTGGGAATCCAGGCACAGTAACTAGCAAACCCGCCCAGAATAAAGAGCAAAATATTTTCTTGCAGCCGAAGACGCCTCGACACCATCGTGGTGACCAGCAACACACTCAGCAAGGCAATAATAGTGACTAACGCGTTCATGAATTCAGCCTCTTGTTTGGGTTATTAAAAAAATAACCCAAACAGATGTCTAACAAAACCAAGGCCTTCGATAAACCGTAAGCCCTAAACGCTCAAGTGCTAAGCAGTCAAGCTTTGTGCTAAACCGTCTACCCGCCTGAGCAAGTCCTGATGTGCTTGCATTACCTGTACCAAAGCAGCATCTGGCTCATCGCCTTTCTGCGAGGCGACCAAACGATGATCTTGATTGATCATCGCCTCAGCCACTTTGCGAATGGGTTGAAGAAGGCTTAAGCCAACATCGGCTGGCATCACACTTTGTGAAGTTTGTGCTTTGGTAAATTGGACTTCCAGCCAAGGGAGTATCGTTCCAATCAAAAGTTCATTGGCTTTTGATTCGTCTTGTGCAGGACCTGAAGCGAGCTTATCAACAATCTCACGAAGCACCATGGCATCCACACGGCGAACACTGGCAGGGGTTTCCGCTGAGTGGCGAGTGAGCGCCCCTATCAGTTGGTTAAAATACGGTTCCATTTTACTCAGATCTAAAGAACCCGCCTCTTGAATGCTCTGGATCAGATGCTTGGCGCCACTCATATGATAAAAGCCCGCCGGGGGTATTTTTCCAGATTCCGTTGGTTGCGCCAGAAAGTAATCCGTCACTTCTGCCAGACGGTCAACCTCAGCCTGGGCAATAACGCCTGAGAGTTCCGACAGGAGTTCGGCACCAAAGCGGTTTTCATAATTTCCGTAACCATCTTGTTGGCTCATCGCCTCTAGCGTGGGGAGTATGCGTTCCTTTAAAATAGCTGTTTGAATCGCAATGGGGGATGTTTCAATTGGCAAGATAGGCAGCGCTTTTGCCAATGCTGCCTTCACTTCCTCTCCTTTCGCATTAGGAGGTAGTAAACCTCGCTTGGTGAGTGCCACCTCAACCGCAGTTTCAGGATCCCAGAGGCGCCCTAAACGGAACAAGGGTTGGGATAATGCGTCAAACGTACGCTCTGGTGCATCTTTCGTGGTAAACGTTCTGTAAAAGTAGCCAAGCTTATGGGGTGATAACAGCTTACCCATGACCTCAATCACCTTAGTCAGCCCCGGATAGGGATAGTCGGCACTATTGGGCACGGCTCGCTTGGCCTGTTTCTCGATGATAGGCAGGAGTGCTTTTTGCGCATCCGCATAGGGGCCTTTGTCTTCCAGGCTGAAGGTAAAAGCGTCTTTAAACCCTTGCCAACTGAACGCGCTGGGACGGGGATCGCGATGCCGAAAAATATCGGCTGCTAACTCCAACAGGCTTGCTAATCGGAGATAAGGGCCATACACTGCATTGCGCTTCATACTCTGCTTGGCAGCTGCCACTTCTTCTGCGGTGGGGGAGCCTGGCTGTCCCACCTCTGTTTCTGGTGTTTTGGCAACACGGCTAAATTCCATTGTGGCGTAAGCCATCATCACTGACAGCTTATAATGCTCGATAATAGCGTTTTTAATAAAACGAACCCGCCAGTCTTTCGAACCGGCATACTCTTTGGGCAAAAGAGACAGTAGCGATCGAGCGTAGGCTGTGTCTTCATCTCCGCCAATAACATAAGGCCTTTCAGTAATAGAAATCGCCTCATTAGTCAGTTTTCGGTGGACTTCCAGGAGTTGATCGTGGAAACGCTTGGCCTCTTTGCGCAAGGCTTTGGGAATCTTAACCTCCGGAGTGGCCGGTTCCTGAGTTTTATCAACACTCGGACCTTTTTTGCCTTTAAAATCCTTATCCCATAAAGGTTGCAGCGCCCTGCTCACGTTGACTATCACATCGGCTTGAAAACTCGCGCGAATGAAGCGAGCAGCCGTAAAAGGGCTCGGACCTTTGGATGCTGGATTCAGCCCGAAGGGATAGATTCCGCCGTCGCCCTCAGTCCAAATTTTTTCTACTGCCTGATTAATGACAGGCACAGCCAAAGAGCGAATTTCAGGACTGGCTTTTTCCAGCAAGGCACGTAAGTTAATGAGCCCGTAGTAATAATCCGTGGGTATTGCCCCCTTCATATCTGCCACTGGGGGTAACGCTGTCAAGTCCACCGTATCTTTGAGAGAGACCGCTTTTGATATTACCGCAGCGGCTTCGCCAAAACGGATTTCGCGCGGACGAGCAGAAAAAGTCATCGGCTTAGCAGCCAAACCAAACGAGGGGGACAGCTTCATCAGTATTTATCTCCAAACAGAACAGAATCTAAAATAAAATCGCAGAACACAAAAAAACGGGGAACTCAGTGTTAAACATTACAAAGGTAACAAGTAAGTGCCTTTCATGCAAATCGGCGTATCAGCAAGTCATGCATCTGTGGCCAAAAACTTTTTGGCCACAGAATTACCAGACTTTGCCAGGTCCGCCATCTTCGGCAGTACCTGGCGTGTAAACACATCTTCGTCGCGGGCCAAATCCAAAGGTGTCAGTATAATAGGCTCCCACATGGGGCCAAAGGGCAAAATATCGTACAGTGAGAATGACTGAGACTTTGAGGGCAACGGCCCCTGCCAAATTGAGCCCGTTCGGGTTTGATAATCTTGCTTCCAGGTCCCTTCACTTTGCAGCAGCGGGTTTTCAAAAACTTGAGGCATGAGCACAGTCAAAACCGCCATGGCCTCACGTTCATGCTCAGAGTCTTTCCGTCTTAAGCTGGTGTACAGGTCACTCAAAACATATTCCAGAGTGGCTTTAAGTTTAGGGAAACGCAGTGTTCTTTCCCCTCGGAGAAACTGCAAGGGGTAAAAATCCGCAATCGCGCGCACTTTTTTCTTTTGCCTATCCGGGGTCAGGGCTAATAACATCTGGACAGCATGCCACCCTTCTCGGGCGCTCGCCCACGGATAGGTCACATTGTTATACTGTTTCCGCTGTTTTTGATATCGAAGATCGCTAAACAGCATTTCGAGCACGGCATCCTTCAGGGCAGTATATTGCGGATCACCGCTGTGACGTATTTTTGGGGGGAGGAGTAAGCGGGCAAAATGAGGCAATGGAGAATCAAATGGATTTCGAAAAAACGTCATGACCGAAAAAAGGCGTTGGCCGATGAATGTCTCTTTGCCCAGCAGTGTATCTAACAAGATGTGCTGAGTGGCTGCTCTGGTCTTAGTGTCTGTGACAACCCCAGGTTGAGATTGCATTTTCCACGCCGCAATAGCCTCTCTTATTTGGTGGCTTATGCTAGCAGGCAGATCGAAAGCCCCCTGAGGCTTTGCCTGAGGTGATAAATGGCCCGATGGCAGTGAGGACACCTGCCCACGGAAACAAACCCGGTTATTCACGCTGTGATCATAGATAGCAATAGGCATGCTCCATTTAAAAAAGAACATGCCAAAAATTGCCTTAAAATGCGTGTGTATTTTTAGCACAATTATTTGTCGTGATGCTCGTCGATACCTTCGGCCAGGAAAGAACCCACCGCATATAGGCTGGGTGTCTCAAAGTGGTCAAAAAAAGCCACAAACAAGTCAAGCCATTCGTGGGGTTCCACGGTGACATCTCCATAGACAAGCTTCAGACAGAAGACAGAATCACTGCGCCCACCCAAAGGCAAGCACCAGCCTTATACAACCTGAAAAATATGTAAACACCATGAATCTGCTGCGAGTTCAGCAGACCAAAGCAAACCAACCTAAATGATCGAAAGCAAAAACACGGTTCAAAATCCCCGAAAGGTGATTTATTTCCCGACTCAACAATAACAACCTGATAAAAAACGCTTATTTAGAACATCAACCTTTTTTTGACTCCCCAATCCCAAGAATTTATCTAGAATTGGGTGGATGGCCACGTAAAAATTGAAATGAGTCACTTCAGTTTCATTCACCGATTGCTGAAAAAGCTCTCAGGAATGGCGACCACACTTGAATAGAATACTAGAATTTTTGTTCGTCGTCTCGTAAATTTTTGTTTTACTTACTTAGAAGTAACCTTAGGTTATCCTCAGTAACCGCAGCTTTTCACAGGTTAGCCCCTCTTAATTTCCCCAAAAGTCTCCTGCGGGATCTAAGCACTTTTTGAGGCCTGGTAAGGTTTCTCGCAGTAAGCACCACGCCCTGTTATGGTACCAAATAGTAATCGCCGAAATTAGGCCGAAAAACGTTATATTTCTTTATAAATAAAGCCTATCACCCTGCAAATGCATTAAAAAAACCACCTAGTTTGTGGTTTCCAGGTGGTTTATTAATTCTGGAGCGGAGGACGGGGCTCGAACCCGCAACCTTCTGCTTGGAAGGCAGAAGCTCTACCAATTGAGCTACCTCCGCATCAAGTGGCCGTATCAAGTGGCATGAAAGAGATTATAACCAAAATCAAACTAGGCACAAAATACCAACGCAAACGCTGGCACAAAACCGGATCCAGGAGGTTTTATGCAGCACGATCTGATCTGAGAGTTAACTCTTTCCGTTCTGAAACAACTATCACTCCCGGAGCTTTCTGCTTGCAAGCACACACCCCTCAACTCCTGACCCCGTCACCACGCTTTACTGGACTCACACGCAGTATCCCAGGCAGGCATTGGTTTGCGCCAGATACATTCCAAAAACTAATCGCCGCTTCGCATACGCCCGTGGTCGGCAGGCTTCCGAATGCGTTTCTGCCGGATAAAAAAGAGGCCACCCCGCAAGACGTGCTCAAAGCCCTAGATGAACTAGCAGGCTTTCTCAGACCGCTGCGCCCCCTGGGAACAATCAACCTGACCGCACAACTCTCGCCTGGACTTCCACCAGCAACAATTAAACGACTGGGCAAGGGGGAATTGGGTAGCGTCTATGCGATCACAATTCCAGAACATCAGCAAGAACAGCAATCTATCCCTGAAACCACTTTTGCCTTTAAGGTCTATCATGAAGCCAAGAGTACTCCTCCAGATCAGCATGAAACCCATGGGCCCTTGGCAGAAACATCTGCTGGTTTGTTTTTGGCCAAGCCGGGAGTCTATAAAGATTTATCCCAGTTCCACTGTGCCAATCCCACATCAGGTTGGGCTCTGTACGAATATATTTCTCCCATTGACTCTGTGAAAGAAAGACCTGGACCTTCATTTGTAGAGCCCAACGCCTCTGGCATTAAAGTAAATCCAGGAGATGACGGGCACAACCGTATCAACGGAATCCGGATAGACTACGGTGAGCTTAACCCGGTGCTTCCTGGAACAGAATGTCCGAAATTTTTGACCCTACAAGGATTCAAAGCAGCGGTAAAATCGCAATACTCTGAAATTCGGGAGCAGGCCATTACGAACGTTAAATGGCTAACCCCCTGCGAAAAAGAAGCCGCATTTGAGTGGGTGATGCAAAGCCCAGAATTTGAAACAAATTTGAAAGCCCTGATGGCGTCCTATCTCTATTTGTTCCGTTCAGAAGATCGGATTCGCTTGTATCGACTGGCCATGGACACTCAAGATCTTGCTGTCCAGATTGCTGCGGCAAGAATGCTATCCCATTTGTCCTCCCCCTCATCCCTCGTCAACAAATGCTATGAAGAGGGCCTGGCGCTCGCGCGTGCCCAAAATAGTCATGAGCTAGAAGCCGCTGTAGTCAGCAACGTCCATTGTCTTAGCCCGGAAAAAATTAAAGCCGCGTTTGATCAGGCGCTCGATTCCCCCCACGAGGATGTTCAAATAGCTGCCGTAAAAACCATTGCATACTTTCCAGACAGTGTGCCGGCAGAGGGAAAAGTGGCTGCCTACAAACGAGCCTTAAAATCTTCGTTTCCATCTGTTCAAGAAGCAGCCCGAATTGATTTTTACAGACTCACTCCCGCCGCTAAGCTCAGCTGCTTTAAGACAGCCTTGGCCCATCCCAACGGTAATATCCAAAAAATGGCATCCAATTGGTTCTCTAACCTTGACGATGAGCACAAGGCCGAAGCTTTTCATTTACTACTGCAGTCTAAAAATCTTGAGATTCAGACTAAGGCAGCTTTGGAACTAAATACACTTCCCGAAGCACAGCGATTTGAAGCATTTAAACTGGCCATGGCCACCGGTATCGCTGAAATCCAAGCTGCTGCTGCTCGACATATCGAAGACTTATCCGCGCCGGACAGACTGGTCTCATGTGAATCTGTCTTAGCTACAGGGGTGAGCAAAGCCATCGCACAACTGCCAAACTGCATCTCATCCCTGCCAGCAAATCAACGTATCAAAATATTTATGCGCTTAATCAATGTCCCAGATGAAGAGACACAAACCAATACGGCCTGTGTTCTTTGCCAACTTCCTCCAAAGGACATTCCCGCGGCTTATAGAGCGGCTATCGCCTCACCATACTCTGAGGCCAAAGTTCAAGCAGCGGCATCAATTAATAGTTTCCCGAATGATGTCGCCAGACACTTTGGTCAAGAGGCGTTTAAGCTAGCGATGCAAAGCAAACATCCGGATGTGCAAGCGGCAGCCGCCAGAAGCATTATCCACTTAGCCCCCCAGACCTCGATTCCGAGTGCCTATCTCTCAGTACTTAGCACCCAAAACGTGGACCTGCAAAAAGCGGCCATCGAGTGGGCTCCTCACTTCCCAGAGCCTTACAGAAACGCCGCCTTCAAACACGCCTTTCAACGGGTTCCCGCTTCTCTTAAAAGTTGGGTAGTCACTCACTTTATTCGTAATCTCAAAGCCAAGGACGCCCAACCCGCGGCCGTCCGCTATCTCAATCATGCCAAAAGCCAGTTCACACAACTAAGAGATGTCCAAATTTTGACTGCCGGGAAATGAGGCCCTAACGATGTCTAAAAACCACACAGCAAGAGGCCTTGAAGAGATTAACCACGAGGTCATTGCTTGCCGGCGCTGTCCTCGACTGGTGGCCTGGCGAGAACAGATAGCCACTGAGAAAGTAAAACGCTATGTAGACGATACTTACTGGGGCAAAGCCGTTCCAGGTTTTGGAGATAGCAAGCAGGTCAAACTACTTATTATGGGACTAGCCCCAGCGGCCCATGGGGCCAATCGAACAGGACGCATGTTTACAGGAGACCGAAGCGGTGATTGGTTATACCGCGCCCTCTTCAAAGCAGGTTTTGCCAATCAGCCTGAAAGTACCCAGCGTGATGATGGCTTAAGCCTATCCCAAACGTACATTTCTGCTGTCTGCCGGTGTGCCCCGCCTGACAATAAACCACTGCCTATTGAAATGATTCGTTGCCAGGATTATTTACTGGCGGAATGGACCCTGTTACGGCCGCCCGCGGGCCCACTCAACGTTATTATCGCCTTGGGTAAAATCGCCTTTGACGCGACACTCAAACTGGATCCCCCTTCTGGGAAAAAGCCGGCCTTTGGGCACGGGGTTCTGGTGACTCTGCCTTCAGGGGTTCTCCTCATCGGTTCTTATCACCCCAGTCAGCAAAACACATTTACCGGACGACTGACAGAACCTATGTTTGACGCCATTTTTGAAACCGCCAAAACTTGTATCCAGGCAAAAATGTAAACGAGCTGTAACAACACTATCATCAAAACTTAAATGATTGTTTTTATACAGATATCCTAAATTTCTGTGTCTTCAATGATTGTGTGTGTCTAATTGATTATGTGCGTCTTTCTCAATAGCGAGAAACAGCTATTGTCGAGAAAACACGGGCAATTTTGTTGCTCAGGAATATTTCCTTCACTCACTCGTTCATTCATTCGCTGATTCAGTTCCAGCGTGTTTCACTCGTAGCATCTGCAGTTCCCCTAGCAGAGAAAATTCCACGTTCATTAATGGTCTGTGAATGCCTATTCCATTGTCTTTATCTGGCAATGGGTAGTCTAAACACGACCGTTTGCCTGGTGAATTGCCCAATAGAGAAAGAGCAAGCCCCTATGATATATCCTGCAAGCCCCTATCCGATGTCTATCCAATACTCACAGCAATATCCACAGACCCAACAAATGGGTATGCCGCAGCCTACTCAGTACCTTCCCCAAGGTCTTCCCTGGGGCAATGGCGCTGGGTACCCTGTTTCTTTTGGACAGGCCTCCAGCTATGGCTATAACCAAATGCCGGTTTATTTTGGCCAAACGACGACTCAACCCGCTTATCAGCAACCATTTCAGTCACAGCCACAGGCAATGAACTGGGGAAACTGGATGCAAACGCTTATGCAGTCGATGATGCAGTCCATGATGCAGTCACTGATGCAAGCCTTAATGCAAAACGTGATGTCTTTCTTGATTCGAAATGAGCAACCACAGCCACTACCTGTACCAGAAATACCCGTCTGCTATGCGCCACCAACCCCTCTGGTGACGGTACCAGTCACCCCTTCGGTGATTAGTGATGTCGTCTCAAAGCCTCAGGTCCTCCATGCGCAACCCACTCAAAATGATACTGTCGTCTCAGAGCCTCAGGTCCTCCATGCGCAACCCACTCAAACGGATACTGTCGTCTCAGAGCCTCAGGTCCTCCATGCGCAACCCACTCAAACGGATACTGTCGTCTCAGAGCCTCAGGTCCTCCATGCGCAACCCACTCAAACGGATACTGTCGTCTCAGAGCCTCAGGT
>JAIEMW010000007.1 GCA_019751815.1 Cyanobacteriota bacterium | reverse complement strand
TGCTGGCGTGAACACCTCGAGGCCACGGCCAGGTACCAAAGTCCTCTTCAAAAAGTCTCAGCGTGGGGTCGTCAAACTTCACCACAACAATATCTTTGCTGGGCTTATTGGCATTGGAGCCCTGTTGAATAAAGACCCTCATATCAAAGGTTTTTAACTCTAACTCTTCAATGAACTTATCCAAATTGAAGAGCTGTATGAACACAAACACCATTGCACCAAAGAGAAACGACAAAACAACAGCCAAAATCTGCTGTTTGGGGGTTTCTTTGTCTCCAGAACGAAGCTTTAACGGGCGAACCAAGGTGTGTTTCGTCTCTCTCTAGGGATCTTTTTCTGATAAAGCCCCAGCATCTCAACGACTTTATTTTACCAGATGAAGGGGCTTTCTTAGGCGTTGTATCCAAAGCCACTCTGCCAGAAAAGCAAGCAAGAGTAAGACCAAACTGAGCCAGACAAGCCAGCTGCTCAGATTTGTTTTCTCCCAGCGCCATTCAATTGTCGTGTCAGCAATCCTTTGGTATGCGCGCGTAAAGTCTTTCACCTCACTCACCCGCTGGTAGCTTCCATGAGTGATTTCGGCTATTTGCCTCAGTGTATTCTCGCTAAAAAATACGGGGTAACGAGTCCCTTGATACTCAATGTCTGCCGCATGGTCAGTTCCCACCCCAATGGTCTGAATAACTATCCGGTTTTTCGCCGCTTGCGATGACGCTTCTGACCAGGGGTATCCCTCCTGGCTATCCCCGTCGCTTAGTAAGATGAGGACGCGCCTGGGCTTTTGATTGGTGTTTCCTTTTGGTAAGGACACGTTGGCATCCAATGCTTTTTGGGCCATCACAATGGCCCCGCCGAGCTCAGTTCTTGGCAGGGTATCGTCCTTTTTCAGGCTTTTTAGTAATTCCACCACCCGGTCATGATCTTCTGTGGGAGGGGAGACCAACATGGCATCCCCTGCAAAAAAGACCAACCCGATTCGCACAGAACTTGGTAACGACGAGGCAAACTCAATAGCTGCTTTTTTGGCGGCCTCTAAACGAGAGGGCGGAATATCCGTTGCTTTCATGCTGAGCGAAATATCCAAAGCCAGCATCATATCAACCGAAGTTTTAGGAGTTTTTGCCTTTAATACAGGCTCTGCCGGGATTAACAGAATACAAAAAGCTGCAAGCCATAGTAACAGCCAATATACCAATCGACGGTAGCCTTTGGATAATTGCTGTTTATGCTGTATCGCGGCAGTGGCACTAAAGGCAATTAAACGGTCCAGACTATTTTTATGCCACGCATAAAAAAGCAAAGGCAATACCGCCCACAAAATCAATAGACAAAGCGCCCAAGGCTGTTCAAATACCAGATGTCCGGAGTCCATCACAAAAAGGTTACCTCTGGGGCATTGACGCCAATATCCACACCATTGACTCGACCCATTTGTATCCGCTGCCAATACTGGGCCCATTGATAATAGACCTGATCTCGGGAGTCATCTTCATTGAGAAGCTGATTGTCACTGGCCGGTAAAACAATCGGTAACACCCCTTGGCAGCCTTGCAAAAAACTGGCTGTCTGCTGATGTGTTTTATCCAACTGGTGTTGACAAGCGGCGAGTTCACCCGCAGAAAGCGGCCAAGGAATTTGCTGAGATTTATTCAACTCTGAGTCGAAAAAGGTCCATGACTCCCAGACGCCGGGGCCAAATTGAGAGGCTGCCTTTGAAAAAATGACCTCTCTCGCATCTCGCATCCATGCGGCAAGGACAGTTGAACGGCGGCACAACCCGTGAAACATTGGTTTTAAGTCTTCAGGGAATCCCAAAAAATCACTCCAAACAACCACCCAGTGTTGTGGCTTAATCAGTCGACTCGCCGTCTCCCAGAAACACTTCTCTGTTTCTTGAAAGACCTTTTCAGCTTCTGAGCCAATGCCCTCGTTTTTTTCCTCTTTAAGCCATATACGTAGTCTCTCAAATAGAATCCAAACAGCGTCTCGACTTGAATGTGGTGGCAAGATTAGGGGATCTTTTCCCATTCTGTAAGCCAAAAGGCCCACCCTAAACCCGGATTGAAAAGCACTTTCCGCTGTAATCAAAGCCAAGTCCAAACTCCAATCTAACTTTGAGCGTCTGGCACCAAATTCCATCGATGCGGAACAATCCAGAACCAGCCAGACTGTGTTGAGTCTCTCTGCCTGAGTCTCCCGGACATGCAGCGCTTGGGTTCGAGCATAAACCAACCAGTCTATTGCTCTGACATCATCTCCGGGGACATATTCTCTGAGCCGGTGGTAATCCAAGCCACTTCCACTTAGCCGTAAATTGTGAGGACCGGAATCAGGAGATTGCAATATATTATGTTGCCAGCGCCAGCGAAGGCGCTCTGCCCAAACGGCCACTGAGTCTGATTGCATGAGCCCCTTGTCTAAATGGAAGCCTGCAATTTTCTCGTCAATATAGGCCGCGGGATCCCATAAGGTACAACTCGCGGCTTGAAGGAAATGCGCCCATTTACTCTCATTTTTATCTATTTTAGAAACTGGCTTACGCGGCACAACAGCTCCCTTATATTAATTTTCTTCAGCCCTTTGAGCCAGCAACCCGTTTAGCACCGAATCCGTTGTCTCACCTCGGGCCATCCCTTCGTAAGTCAAAATCACCCGGTGTCTCAGACAGTCAAGAACCAGTTCTATAATATCTTCTTGTATCACATAGGTCCTTCCACGAATCAGCGCCCGTGCTTTGGCGCACTGAGCCAGCGCCAAACTCCCACGAGGAGATGCCCCGTAGCGGATAGTTTTCTGTAAATTTACCACCCCTGCCTGTACCTCTGTCATTGTATTTCGCGTTGCCTGAACAAAATCTACAATCCAGTGCATCAAGCCTGGATCCAGATAAACTGCTCTTGCCGAATCAATCAATTGAATCAGTGCCGTACTATCCAGCACAGGTTTTAGCGATAACTCTTGACTTGTATCAGTCATCCGCTGGAGAATCACCCATTCTTCTTGTGCCGTCGGGTAATCCAGGGTAATTTTCATGAGAAATCTGTCGAGTTGAGCCTCGGGTAAAGGATAGGTCCCTTCTGTATCAATCGGATTTTGGGTCGCCATCACAAAAAAGGGATGAGGCAGCTCGTGGGTCTCTCTGCCAATGGTCACTTGGCCTTCCTGCATGGCTTCTAGCAAGGCGCTTTGGACTTTGGCAGGAGCCCGGTTAATCTCATCAGCCAGCACAAAGTGAGACATGACGGGACCCAACTCTGTGCGAAAAGATCCCGTCCCTGGATGATAGATGCGCGTGCCAATCAAATCAGAAGGCATGAGATCTGGGGTAAATTGAATTCGCTGAAATTCCAAATCCAAAAGGGCAGCTAGGCATTTTAAGGTCAGCGTCTTAGCCAGTCCAGGAGGGCCTTCCACCAAAATGTGCCCGTGTGCAATCAGCGCAATCAAGATTCTTTCTAAAAATCTGTCTTGCCCCACAATCACGGTTTTCATCTCGTAGCACAGCTGCTCGAGTATTGCTTGGGCGCGACTTGCCTCTTCTTGTGTCAGATTCATGCGTTAAAATTCTTTGGGAAAAATTTCAATGGGACGGGATTGTCTTGAATCAGATGCATTCGTTCACGCCATCAGCCTGTCACGTGGGCAACCGCTTGGCCTTCAGTTTCCCAGATATCCAGCACGCGGTCCATTCGAGTAAGCTCGATCAGCTTATTGACCTTCTCATTGAGTCCAAACAGGGTTAAATTTCCGTGTTCGGAGCGGGCCATTTTCAATGTCGAAATAAACACCGCAATCCCAAAACTATCGAGCATCTCCACGTTAGACAAGTTGAGCACCAGATGCTTGTGACCTTCTTTTAATAAGTGCACCACATGGTTTTTTAGCACCTGTGTTTTAGGGTATTCAAAGCGATCATCTTCAATATCGATGACCACAACACCGTTTTCAATAATTCGATGGGTAATATTCATCAGGTGAAAATGCCTTTTCAAAAAGTAAAAAAACTAATGAAACTTTATTTTAGCATTTCAATAGAATGTCCCAATGCCTTCGACATGAGAAATGATTTCTTGAACCTTCCCCCATGCGTCGTTAGCATCTCTTTAAAGTCGCTCTCCTTTTGGTCGATGAGTCGATAAAGTTGAGTCACTCGCTCCCCCTTTCAAAAAAACACCGAAACTCATGGGACAATGAAACAAGGTAATATCACATCCTGTCATAAGGACCTATTGCGGTGATCGAAAAAATATTTGCTGCCCCCAAATATATTGAAGAAAGCGACGGCCTGGCCTTTGCTGTGGACAACCAAACCTGTTACGAAATCCCGGCCTTTATGACTCCACAGATGCTCGACAATAAAGACAAAGAAATCGCCAAATACAAGGCCAAGTATAAAAATATCAACGGCATTCTCTCATTACACGGGCCCATCTTTGATATGAACCCAGTCAGCCTCGATCCCAAAATCCGAGAAGCCTCTCAATTACGCTACAACCAGGCCATCGATGTGTGCAAAGAGCTTGGGGTGAACTACCTTATTTTTCACTCTCAATTTACCCCCATTTACGACGTAGCCAAAGTCTACGACGACTGGATGTCTCAGTGTGTTGATTACTGGCAAGAAGTGATTGAGACCAACGTCCATGGAAGTGATTTGGTCATTCTGATGGAAAATTTTATGGACGACCGACCGGATATTCTCAACGACATGGTGAGCCGGATCAATTCACCTCACTTCAAAGCCTGTCTGGACACGGGTCACGTCAATTTATTCTGCGATGTACCTCCCATTACCTGGCTGGATGAATTGGGCTCGAACCTACATTACATCCATGCTCACAACAACAACGGGGATTCCGACGATCACCATGCCTTTAACAAAGGCACCATTGATATGGAAGGCTTTTTAAACCACCTGGTATTGCGCCCCAACAAGGTTAACTTGGCTATCGAAGTGTTTGATCTCGAAGGGGTGGAGCAAAGCTTTCAGGCAATCACCCCCTATATGCAGATGCAAGAAGAACACAACACGTCTAAAAGCTTCTTAATCTAGGATTTAACCGGCTGCCACATAGCCAAACATGCTGAAATAAAAGATGATTGCCATACCCATCACCCAGCAGTAGACAGCAAATGGTTTTAGGCTGTGCGATGCCACAAACTGAATAAACTGCTTCACACAGTAATATCCAACAATGGCTGAAACAACCGTTCCGCTGAGCATCAGGGGCCAATTCAGCAAGGGAAGCACCCGTAAATCGTGGAGCTTCAAACACTCATACACAGCTGCCATCAAAAATGTGGGGATACTCAGCAAAAAGGAGTACCGTGCAGCCGTCAGCCGATCAACATTTAGTACCAAGGCGGTTGCCATGGTCGATCCAGAGCGAGAGATTCCATGAAAAATAGCCGCATACCCTTGCGCAAAGCCAACCCATGCAGCATGTTTCATTTCAAATAGAGCCCCGCTTGCTTTTTGGCGTTTTTTTAGGAGCATTTCCACACCCCAGAGTAAGCAACCCGTTATCAGCAAATGGAACCCCACAAAACGGGGGTGTCGAAAGAAAAATTCAGACAGGTTATCTTTAGGTACCTCACTCCAGCCAAGCGAGGACATCAGAAACCCACTTCCCTTAAGCAGTGTCAGAATCACCACCACGGTCACCACCATCGAAACGATTAATTGAATCGGTAATACCTTTTCTTGCAAGACACCCAACTGACTATGGGATCCGCGTTCTGTTTTTTTCCCCAGGCACATCAGCACAATATCTATCAGATCACGCCGAAAATAAATCAGCACCGCAGACAATGTGCCCAAATGCAGCAAAATATCGTAAAACTCGTTCTCTCCAGGCAGGGGGGGATTACCAGAACCCCATTGAGCAAACAAGGCATCCGCTAATGTAAGATGAGCGGTACTACTGACGGGTAAGAACTCTGTCAGCCCTTGAACCACTGCTTTTACCATTGCATGTGCAATATCCACCTGAATATCTCCTTAGATTCGTTTTTTTAAGTACAGAATGCTGTTCCCGCTTTTCCCAGCAAGGTTTGCAGCATGGTCTCGACGCTCCCTATCATGGCCCGCTTTATCGGGGCCCGCTTTACAGCTGTGATCGTGTCATTATCGCTACTTCGCAAATAATCAAGTAATGCTGCTACTTTAGGGCCCATACTCCCCGCAGAAAAATGGCCTTGGGCCATATATTCCTCTGCTTCTGCCAGAGAGACTGTCCTAAGGGCCACTTGTTCTGGCTTACCGTAATGGAGATAGACCGCATCCACTTCGGTACAAATAAGCAGATTAGCTATATTGAGGGATTTCGCCAAAACACAAGAGGTGTAATCTTTATCAACAACAGCTTCGACTGGATGGATCCCCGCATCATCAATAAAAACAGGAACACCTCCCCCACCACCACATAGGGGAATCACATGGGGGTCTTGAATCAAGGGGGTTAAGGCCGCCAGTTCCAAAATTCGTTGAGGTTTAGGAGAAGGTACCATTCTACGGTAACCGCGATTAGAGTCGGGACCAATAATCCAACCTCTCTCAACATAGAGCTGGTCGGCTTCTTCTGGGGTAATAAACCGCCCAATAGGTTTGGTTGGGTTTTGAAACGCGGGATCTTCAGGATTAACGACCACTGAAGTCTGAACAGAAAGCACTGTGTGTGGAAGCCCTGCTTGCCAGATTTCACTTTGGAGAATATTAAGCAGCTTATAGCCAATTTCACCCTGGGTCCAAGCCACACAAGTGTCCAAGGTGACCGGACGAGCAAACATCCTCACCGAGGTTTCTGCCATATCCAGTAACTGCCCAACTTGAGGCCCATTGCCAAAGGTAATGACTGGGGAGTAACCCGCCTGAATAATAGCAACCAAGTCTCTGGCAAGAATTTGTAGAACACGGGAATCCACAAGCACCCCGCTGTGTTTATCGTACAAGGCGTTGCCACCTATAGCAATCAAGACCCTTTGCGGGGGATTGCTACCTTGTTTATCAGAATTCTCAAGTGGTGTCAGTTGAAGATCCATTGTCATCCGCGTAGAATCAATTATTAGCCTTATTGTAAACCCAATTGAGAATTTACAGCCAGATGCCTTCATCACGCATATATCTTGACTACGCTGCCACCACACCAGTTTCTCAGTCTGTGGCAAAAGCGATGCAACCTTGGCTTAGTATTGATAATATTGACAGTCAGGTTTTTGGGAATCCGTCCAGCCTTCATCAAGAGGGACAAAAAGCAAAAACAGCTTTGGCCGCTGCGAGAAACAGAACCGCAGAAGTCCTAGCCGTCCCTTCTAGCTCACTCACATTCACCAGCAGTGGCACAGAGGCAAACAATACGGTGATTATTGGTCTAGCTGAGCTCTATCAAAAACGCCACCCTGACAGAAAACCTCATTTAATTATCTCTGCGATTGAACATCCTGCTGTCACACAGCCTGCTAGGTATTTACAAAATCGTGGTATCGAATTAACTATTTTACCGGTTGATTCAGAAGGGTTTGTGCACCCAGAGACACTGATGCAGTATATTAAACCCAATACATATCTTGTTTCGATTATGCATGGCAACAACGAGATAGGCACGCTACAACCCCTAAAAGACTTAATAGCAATAGCCCATAAATCTGGTGTTCCCTTTCATACGGATGCGGTTCAGACCTTGGGGAAAGTACCGATTGATTTAACGAGCTGGGGTGTGGACTATTTGACGTTTTCTGGACATAAACTATACGGACCAAAAGGCATTGGTGGGTTCTACACCCGCACTGGTGCCGAAATACCTTTGCGGTTAATACATGGAGGCGGCCAAGAGAGTGGACTGCGGGCTGGAACAGAGAATATCAGTGGGATTGTTGGCCTGGCTCAAGCCCTTTCAGACTGTTTTGAGCAACAAGCAACAGAGCAAAAACGCTTACAAACGCTTCAATATTCTCTATGGGAGCAAATTCAAGCATCTCATATGGTTCAAGAGAGCGACTTTACTGTCTCACTGAACGGGCCGTCTGATATGACCCGACGTGTGCCGGGCAATGTCCACTTCTCAATAACCCCCAAGCCAGGAAGCGGGTTATCTCCTATTGACGGAGAAGCCTGGGTGCTTCAGCTGGATATGGCCGGCGTTGCAGTCTCCAGCGGGTCTGCATGTCACAGTGCTGTGATTGAGCCCTCTTCTGTTGTGCTTGCCCTGGGTAAGTCCGTAGAAGCTGCACGTGCTACCATTCGCGTTTCGATGGGGCGCCACACAACACAGGCAGAGATTGATCGTTTTGTAAACACGCTTGAGAAACTGTTGAGTCAACGTTCTCGCTCTTTTCACAAGCAAAACACGAGTCAGGCACTGGCCTCGTATTAAGAGAAAGGGCCTTAAGTTTTGTAAGGGTTTCAGGCAAAGCCCGGCACGATCTGTGTTCAATGCTAAAATCGATTAATAGAGAGTTTCTGACTTGAGATGGAAGGCTTAGCTAGATGGAAGGGTTTGTAACACAGCGTTATGACCATCGAATTTAACTCAGACCCCTTAAAAAGCAACCAGAAGGGGACACAGCCCGTTTCCTCTGGCATGAGTTTTGACAAGCGGGTAAAGCGGCCACTCGTAGGCCTTTCTTCTGCTCAAAAGCCCGAACCTTCAACATTACTGAAAAAAGAGGAAACGGAATACGATCAGCGCCTTGAGCAACGGATTCGCCCCAAGACACTGGAAGAGTATGTTGGACAATCCGCGCTAAAAACCAGTCTCAAAATCAGTATTGATGCGGCCAAACAGCGCCAAGAACCTCTTGAGCATTTATTGCTTTACGGTCCACCCGGCCTTGGCAAGACAACGCTGGCAATGATTCTGGCAGAAGAAATGGGCGCGCAAATCCATATCACAGCGGCCCCAGCACTCGAACGCCCGCGTGACATTATTGGGATTCTGATGAGCCTCTCTCCAGGGGATGTCTTGTTCATTGACGAGATACACCGGCTCAATAAAGTGACTGAAGAGATACTCTACCCCGCGATGGAAGATTTTACGGTAGATCGGACTCTTGGAAAGGGTCACAGCACGAAGATATTGCGCGTCCCGATTCCCGCTTTTACCTTAATCGGCGCCACCACCAAGGCAGGTGCCATTGCCAATCCGATGAGAGACCGATTTGGCCTTTCATACCGGCTTAATTTTTACCAAGAAGACGAATTAGAGTCGATTCTGAACCGATCCGCTGGGATTCTCAGCATCGGCTTAGCGCCCTCTGCCGCCGCCGCCTTGGCAGGGCGCTCCCGTGGAACTCCTCGGATAGCCAATCGCTTGTTAAGACGCGTCCGTGATTATGTTCAGGTTACCTTTGAAAAGGCAGATTTAATCACATCAGAAGGCGCTGAAGCAGCGCTTACCTTATTTGAAGTGGATGAAAAAGGGTTAGAACAAACAGACCGGCAACTCCTCACAATATTGGCCGAGCAGTTCAACGGTGGGCCTGCTGGTTTAGAGACCCTGGCCACCATTCTCGGAGAAGATGCCAAGACCTTGGAAGACGTTTATGAGCCTTATCTGATGCAGGCCGGACTCCTTCAACGTACCCCTCGTGGACGCATGATAACTCCAGCAGGGCTAAAGCATCTTTTACTCGAAGCCCAAACACATTTACTCTAATGGATTTTCGGCCTATGAGATTATTACAGCGATTAAATAGCTATTTTCTTGGCCTTATTATCGTCCATGCCATGCTGATTTTTGTGAGTTTTCCCGCTTTTGCAGGTGAGAGTACCTATACCGGTGAGCAGTATGCAACTGGTGTTGTTGAAAAAATAACGCCCAAACTGGCAGAGCAATACGACGATGTCCAGGTACTCATCACCAATACAGCCCATGCGGGTGAGCATATCCGAATCCGCAATTATCTGAATCAAAATCCTGTCACTGATCTCCCGCTGAAACCGGGTGCGCGGGTTTTACTGGAAGTTGATCTCACGCAGCCAACGCCACACGCTCCTCAGGCTTCCCAAAGTAAAAACATATGGCAGCAGGCGTATATTGCCGATATGAACCGCTCTCCTGTTATCTCGTTACTATTGGGGCTGGTTGTTTTAGCCCTGCTGCTAATTGGCGGGGCGTCTGGTCTGAAAACCCTCAGTTTGATGTTTACGGTGGGGTTTTGGATTGTCAATTTTCTCATTCCAATAGGACTCTCAGGAGATGCAATCATCTGGATGGGACTGTTTGCCGTGATCTTTCTGATTGGTTTAGGGGCGCTTATGTATGAAGAATCCCCTGTCCGCATTCGCAGCATTGTCACCGCGTGTTTGGTCGGTGTCCTAAGTGGTACCACCCTGATGCAACTCATCATCACTCTGGCCCCCTTGCAGGGGTATTTGGGCGAAGACTCGATCAGTCTTTTGGATTTGTATCCCCGACTGCGTCTCAATGATGTGATGTTGATCACCAGTTTGTTGATTAACACCGCCATTTGTTTGCCACTGGCGCTGAATGCCCATTGTTTACTGCAGGGGGAAAGCAACCCCAGTCAAGATCTACGTCTGCGAAAAATTCAGCCCATCACCATCCACCAGCTGAGCACGGTATTACTGCTGTGCATGGCACTCTCTATCCCCGTGTTATTTCACTGGACGGATGTTTCTCTCGTGAAACTGGTGAATATGCAGTCTGTCTCGTTTTACGTCAGCGTAATCCTAACCGGCGTTTTGGGCGGGTTGGTCACCAGCTGGTGGAGCGCCTGCCGAAGTAAGCCCGAAGTGCTTTAAATCATCGCTTTAAGATTTAATTGGAGCGGCCATTTTTTCAGAAAGTGTCAACAGTTCATCCCGGTTCAACAAGGCGTCTTTCCAGCGATCAGGCACTGCTAAGGGTCCCTGAAGGGCGCCAAACAAAGCCCCCGTCACAGCACCGTTGCTGTCCGTATCGCCGCCAAGATTGACCACTGTAATAATGGCCTCTTCCAGCGTTTGACAGTTTAACAAAGCCCACATTGCTACACGCAAGGTATCTAGTGTGTAGCCTGACGTTGGGAGTTTTGCTTTATCAGAGATAGTTGGCACTTGATTGAGCACGTCAGCTGTTTTAGGACTGATCGACGCCACTTCTTTGGCGGCAGCCTGAATCACGGAGAGAAACTCATCGCGGTTTTTTGCTGTGCCGTTCACTATGGCCGCCAAAACCCGGTTGTAAGCCAGTGTCGACGCAATGGACTCTGGAGAATAATGGGTTAGTTTGGTGCTGTCGATTGACAGTTGGCGCATGCGATCGGGTTGATTTGCATACATCAAGGCAATCGGGGCGCAGCGCATAATGCTACCATTCCCGCCGCCTTGTGTATTATCGGCTTCGTAAATTTCACGGGCCGCAGTATCGGGTGTCTGTTTAGTCAGATCCAAACTGGCCGCGCGTTTTAAGACTTGTCTTGTTCCTTTACCAGTCCCAGGCGGATTTGCCGATATCCAGAGAAGGAAACGACCCAACATATCAGACATATTTCCTTCAGGATAAGCGAGCAAACTTTGGGCGACTAAGACGGTCATTTGTGTATCATCAGTCACAGCACCCTTGGGGTATTCATGCGGATGTGAAGGGCCTGTAGAGCCTCCTGTGATATCTTTATGGACTCCAAAACGCGCTTGAATCTGCTGCGGCGTATTAAACTCTACGACGCACCCAAGTGAATCACCACTGGCAATACCAAACATCGCACCCTGTATCCGCTGCAAAATTGTTAATGGCTGATTAGAAATCGCTTGTACAGGACTCACTGATGGTGGGGGTGCTAAAAAGGGATTTGGATCACGCCAGGAAGGCGGGATGTATTCAAAGGTTTTTCTCCGGTGGATTAAGCCCGCAATCCGAACATCATCCAAGCTTCCCACTTCATCTGGTTTTGCATATACAGATGGCTGCTGCATTTCATCGGTATATTTAAACGGAATACCTGCTTTTTTAAAGAAGTCTGCTGTGTCAATAACAGCCGGAAACCCACCAATCGGGTCCATGTGGGTGGAGACGCCAGTGGTAGATTCCTTGATATAGAAAAACTGCCCGCCAGAAGCTGGGTCAGCATACACAATCCCTTGATATTCAGGGTCGTTCGCTTTTTTGGGTTGCGGCAATTGGTCGGCTATCGCTTGAAACTGACGGGGGAAGAAGAAGGTTCCAGAAAACTTCAGTGGGTTCATCACAGACACTCCAATCTCAAAATCAGTGAGGGGTATTTGGAACCATTAAACGACACGCATAGCAGTGAGACAACTGCTTTACAAATCTTTAAATATTCCTTGATTTATAAAAATATTCATACTAGGATTGTCCATACTTTTTTAAGATTAAAAAAATATCCAATTAATTTTCCAATTTTTACGAGAGCCAATTTTTAAAAAAGTTTGTGTTGGGCGACCCAATAACGAGAGAGACAAGGCGCTGAAAGCCTTGCACGTTTGTTGTTGGGCGATAAAGTTTGTGAGGTATTGTTTTGATGTTACAAGCAGTCCGTTTCCAAGGGGCAGTTTTGCCAGGCGTTCGTTTTGGGGAAGATTCTCCAAAACCAGGAGCCAATACACCGGTCAATACCCCGGTCAGTCCACCGGCTGATTCGTTTAAAGCCACCCATGCATGCAAAAACGCCAAACGCGCTGGTGGTGGATTAAAAGGGCATGTTTTGGCCTACTTGGCAGCCGTTGCTACCACGCTCGGCATTGGGGCACCGGTTGTGAATAACCTAAACCAGGGCATTCACCAGAACAATACCGCAATCACCCAGGGAATGAATGGCCTGAACGGTCAACTCAACGGGATTAACAATCAGTTAAACGGGCTCAAAGGCACCCTTGGCCAAATGGATGTGGCCGGGATGGTAGAGCAAGTGGCTCCGAATAACGTGATGGTGAAAGGTGCCAACGGTCTGGGCTCAGGCTCTTGGGTGCGCGACACCAAGGGAAATCTCTACATCCTGACCAATCATCACGTGGTTGACGGTAATTCCATCTACCCTTATTCAGACATCCCTCCTACCTTTAAAATTCGGATGTACAACGGCTCAGATACCAGCAGCGCCACCGAAGTAGAAGCCCAAGTAGTCAAACTGCCTAACGGGAAGTTTGCCATGTCTGACCAAAGTGATGCCCATGATATGGCCCTGTTGGCTGTGACGACCCCCAACTTCCATCTCCCAGCCAATGTCAAAACCATTCAATTGCGAGATCTGCAGAAAGAGCCGCTCAAAGTGGGTGAACAAGTGGTGGTAATTGGCACCCCACTCGGCCTGACAGACAATGTGACGGTGGGTCATATCAGCCATATTGACCGTAAAATCGGGTTAGAACCGGCCAATATCTTTATTGGCACCGATGCCCCCATTAATCCTGGTAATTCTGGCGGCGCCCTGTACGACATGCAAGGCCGCTTCATCGGGATTAACACGGCGGGTGTCCGCGGGGCCAATAACTTAGGGTTTAGCATCCGAACGGATGTGATTAAAGACGTGCTCAGTAGCTGGGGGGTTGAACTGCAGCAATAACATGCCGCTGTTTGAGTAACGCCCTCGAGCGTCCTCTGCACGAAACAACTCCATCACACGGTAAGACCGTTTCCACCCCTTCGGAAACGGCTTTTTTTTGCCTAATTTTTTTGGCCTCAAAAATTAATGCGCAACTTTTTTTCTGCGGGGGATTTAATGTATTGAGTTTAAGTATTGGGTTTAAATGTATCCAAACGTGTGTGAAAAAAAGTGTGTGAAGGGTGAGTAAAACCATGACAGTGCGTGTGATTTCTGGCAATACAGTCTTTCTAAAGCGGGATCTCCCCCGAGATCTACCCAATAATGGGCTCTCCCGTCACCTGCTTTTTGGAGAAAGCCCCACCGGAGAAAGACCCGTTGAGCTAACAGCGCCATTAGACAAAACGACGACCCCAAGAAAGACACGTTCTATTATGGGCAAAGCCTACCATGCCGTAGTGCTTGCAGCACTCACAGGTCTGGGCATACAGTCTTACAATGCCTCCAATCAGCTGAACAACACTCAGCGTGAGCTGACAGCCACACAGACCGCCCTGTCTACTGGACTAACCGAAAAAATTCAGCAACTTACCCAGCAAGAAGTCCATCGCCAACTGCCTACCCAGGTGCCGACCATGGCACTCACTGCGATTAACCCCAATACAGCAGCCAATTTAGCCAGAGTGAGAGAGGCCACCTTTGAGATTAGAACGGTATCCACCCTGTTTGGCACCTCTGGACTGGGCAGTGGCGTTTTGGTGATGACCAATGAAGGTCCGATGATACTCACCAACAAACACGTCGTATCAGATGCGGCAGAGAACCAAGCCAAAAACAAAGCGAGCAGCTCAAAAGGCGGGAATCAATGCGGGATTATTCCCTTTGACTATAAAGTGCCTGAAGGGAACGGGCTGAATGGAAACAATTTAGGGAACGGACTGGATAACCTACCCCCACTGTCTGGACCTGCTGGGTCAAACGGTTCCATCCTCCCCCCTGGACTTGCTAATCCATTTGGTCCTGGGTTGTTTGGCAGCCCTAAACTGGGGGACTTAATGGAAAATCTTGTCCTGCCTAACCGGACAATTGTTGTGGCATCTAGTTATCAAGCGCCCAGCAATCCTACTTTCAGCCATCCAAACTCCCCAAGTCAAAATACTCGCTCTGTATCTGGACAGCCAGGAGCCACTTCAACAGAGATTTTAAGCGATCAAAGCCGAAATTTATTACTCAGCCCGCGGTTTATCTCCAGTAATACTGACTTGGCTCTGATGAAAATAGAGAACCCAACCCCAGACATGGGGCAAAGAGCGATTCCCATCAGAGATTTACTGGCCGATCCTCCGGTTATTACTGAAGCCGTCTATGCAGTCGGACAACCCTTGGGTGTGGAATTTTATGTGAGTAAGGGAATTATCAGCAAAGAACAATATAAGGCCCCCGGCAAAGACGATAATGGGCTCTATTTAGGAACGGATACCCCCATTAATCCTGGTAATTCCGGTGGCCCCTTGGTCGATGAATACGGGCGTCTTATCGGCTTAAACTCTTTTATCATGACAAAAAGCGGGGCCAGTAATGGGGTAGGATTTACGCTGAGACTTGATTCAATCCAAGATGAGTTATCAAAAAATGCGTGCATCGAGCTTTTACAGCCACCGGCAAAAAAATAATTCGTAAATAAATGTAACAAGAAGCAGTCGAACAACAGAATCTGCTTGTTTATATTAACTTAGGGTCATATAATAGCACTCTACTCAATGTATTCTCTATGAGTTTATTCTTTACTTGTCTGAGTAACTCGTTTGGTTTGTGAGTGATGGGGAAAATGCTCACGTGAAAACGCTCTCAGTTGGCGCTGCTGTGCGTGATTTTCGGCCTGCCGAAACACCGAAACGACTGGCTTTTGGAAAAAATCCTTCCAAGCCAGATCCAGCAACAGACAACAATCCAGAGCCATTACACCCGTTATATCCTGTGCCGGTTTCGCCCGATAACTTCACACACAGCCAATATCGAAGAGGCAATGGCGGTGGCGGAAAGCGCAGCAAATTACCAGCGCTGTTTACGGGTTTTTGGCTCACCCTGCTCAGCGCACTGGGGCTTCAAAACACCCTGCAAAATCAACAGATGCATTCGCAAGTGACGCAAAATCAGGGCATCATAAACCGTGCCAATCAAAAACTGGACGAACAAGCAGCCCAAACCCAGCAATCCCTGGGACAAATGCAACAATCCGTGAAAGGGTTGGACGGACAACTTCAGGCACTGCAGAAAAATCTGGCCTTGGCGCTCGAACAACTCGATAAGACTCAGGGCAGCGTTTCTAAAGACCCCGGGAATCCCGAACTCTTAAAACAACTGGGGCAGCTCAATATCACCGTTGCCACGCTTCGAGAGAGCCTGAGCCATTTACAGCAGAACGTCCAAACAATTGCCGCACAGCAGGTGGGGCCAGAGGTTGTTAATAAGGTCAAAAATACGACTGTCACAGTTAGTGTTTTCTGGGGTTCACACGGCGCAACGGGCAGTGGTTTCTGGATTCAGGATGCCAAAACAAAGAAAATGTATATTCTCACAGCAGGTCATGTGGCCGCAGAAGCCGCAAACGGAAACGGTCTGGTCTTTATCACCCCGTACGGTAACAAAGGCCCTGGTGGGCAGGCAACCGTTGTGCATATCAACCCTCAAGCCGATTTGGCGGTTTTAGAGTTAGTCGGTTCGAGCGCAGGAGCCGTTCCTGTTCAATTTCGCAATATGGACACAGCCCCCTTGCAAGCGGGTGAAAGCAGCTTTGCCATTGGGGCCCCCAACGGCCTTGAAGATAATATCACCGTCGGCCATGTAAGCCATGCGGGCCGCCTCACTGAGCATATCCCTGGCATGCTGCTTCTCGGAACAGACACTCCCATTAATCCAGGAAATTCTGGCGGTGCGCTTTTTGACGGGCAGGGCAAACTCATAGGGATGAATCTTCTCATTCTCAATGACCCCGATGCCGGGATTCGTGACGGCATGGGGATGAGCAGCCGGGCGGATATGATTGCGATGTATCTCGACCACTGGGGCATTAAGCCGCAGTAGTCTCTTCAAAAGCCTGCTAGAGATTTTTCAAGGCGAATAGCTGATCGCGCAGTCGCGCAGCCTTTTCAAATTCTAACGAGCGGGCCGCTTCTTTCATCGCCACTTCCAGCGATTCTTGCAAACTCTCTAGTGCTTCTCCAGACAAAGCCGCAGCGCCTTCTTTCAGTTGCTGAATTTCCTGTTCTGCAGGGGTGGTATCATCCCCGCCCAACAGCGTAAGCAGGCTATTGGTGATGGGTTTTTTGATGGTGGTTGGCGTAATACCGTGCTCAAGATTATAGTTTTCTTGTCTCTCGCGGCGTCTTTTGGTTTCTGAAATCGCCCGGTCCATGCTCGGTGTGACTGCATCAGCGTAAAGTATTACTTTCCCTGCAGCGTTTCTGGCTGCCCGGCCAATGGTTTGAATGAGACTCCCTTCTGAGCGGAGGAATCCTTCTTTATCGGCATCCATAATCACCACCAAGCTCACTTCCGGAAGATCCAGGCCTTCACGAAGCAGATTCACCCCAATCAGCACATCAAATTCACCTAGACGTAAGTCACGAATAATCTCCACACGCTCTAAAGGCTTAATATCACTGTGCAGATAACGGACCCTGACTTGGCGAGACTCAAAATATTCGGTTAAATCTTCTGCCATGCGTTTGGTGAGTGTGGTTATCAACACCCGCTCCTCTAGCTCCGTTCGTTTTAAGATTTCTTGGTGCAAGTCATCCACCTGATATTGGGTTGGGCGAACTTCAACCAGCGGATCTAGTAATCCAGTGGGACGAATAATTTGCTCTACAATCTGGCTGGAGTGTTGCATCTCATAAGGGCCCGGGGTGGCAGAAACAAACACTCGCTGGCCAACCCGCTCAATAAACTCTTCAAAGGTCAGCGGACGGTTATCACGAGCACACGGTAGTCGAAAGCCGTAATCGATCAGGGTGTCTTTACGGGATCGATCCCCATGTGCCATCCCCCGAAGTTGCGGCATTGTGACATGAGACTCGTCCACAAACAGCAGAAAGTCCTTGGGGAAATAATCAACCAGGGTTTTAGGCGGTTGCCCCGGCTGTCTGCGTTCAAAAATTCGGCTGTAATTCTCAATTCCGGTACAATAACCAAGCTCCTTAATCATTTCTAAGTCTCGGCGAGTTCGCTGCTCCAAGCGTTGGGCTTCAATCAATTTTCCAATACTGGCCAACTGCTGAACCCGCTCTTCGAGCTCCAGACGAATTTGTCCGCAGGCATAGTCAATATCATCGGCGTTGGCGACATAGTGAATGGCAGGGTAAATGACCGCCTCTTCCAGCATCTCTAAAATTTCTCCCGTCACCGGTTCGACGATCCGGAGGCTTTCGATCTCATCGCCAAATAGCTCGATTCTGAGAATTCGCTCTTCGTAAGCCGGTTGTATCTCAATAATATCGCCTCTAACCCGAAAACATCCCCGTTTTTGTTCAATATCATTGCGCAAATACTGGTTTCGGACCAGACGCTTGAGTAATTTTTCCCGGGGCATGTCTTGGCCGACTTCGACGCGAATAGCAGCATTAAAGTAATTTTCTGGCAGACCCAGCCCGTACACACAACTGACACTGGCAACAACAATCACATCGCGCCGCTCAAACAAACTACGCGTGGCAGAGTGGCGAAGACGGTCGATTTCATCATTAATACTGGCAGTTTTTTCGATATACGTATCGGTTCGCGGGATATAGGCCTCAGGTTGGTAATAATCATAGTAGCTAATAAAATACTCAACTGCATTTTCGGGAAAAAACTCTTTCATCTCGTTATATAGTTGCGCTGCCAGGGTTTTGTTATGAGAGAAAATCAAGGCAGGGCGCTGCAGGGACTGAATGATATTGGCAATAGTAAAGGTTTTACCAGAGCCTGTGACCCCAAGGAGCGTTTGCGCATCTTCCCCACGGCGCAGCCCATCCAACAGCGCGGCAATTGCTGCGGGTTGATCCCCTGCGGGCTGATACGAGGTTTGCAATAAAAACGGACGTTCTTTCATCAGAAGCCCATTCTAGTGCTCGCTTCTCGATTTATCCAGTGAAAACTCTCGTCCCGTCGTTTTGCGAGTCATTTATTGTTCGAGTAATTTTTCCAAATTCTTCCGCGCTTCTGGATAGGCTTTGGCATCCCCGTGCTGTTCGGTGCGGGTCTCATAATCATCTTGGTACTGGGTAATGTAATAAAATCCACCATTCCCATCCGGCATAGGAACCATCACAGGGCTTTCTCCGACTTTGACGCGGTAAGTCTCTGTCCATGGGACTGTGCTCAAAACAGTGCCCAACGCCTCACGAAGTGAAGGGCTGACATCAGGGTTTTCAACAATCACGTTACCCGCATTCATCGCAGCCACAAATACTCGGCTACTGGGGTCTGATAACCCTTGCAAAATCAGAGGAATTTTTGCTTTGGAGGGGACTTTCACTTCATTCAGGAGGAGAAACACCCGCTCACGAACTGCCCCATCCGGACTGGCGGCATAGTGATCTTGAAGAAACTTCAAACGCTCTGATGCACTAGAGGCAGGAATTGTTTGGTATTGCTTTTGCATCGTGTCAGCTGGTCTCTCACCACAGCCGGCTGGTGCCAGACAAGACAAGCCCAAAATGGTGGAAGCAAGGAGTATTCTAAGGGGGTTTTTCCCAGAAAATGTGATTGCTTTCTTAGATTCAGCATCTCTCTTTGGCAGGGCGCTTGGAAATGGGCTCCTTGGAGATAGGCTCTTGGAACTGACAGAAACCCGTGACAGATTTAACAACATCGCATCGTCTCCCCCTGATTAAGATGTTTAAAACATATCCTAGTTTAAGGACGCACACACACATTCAATCATTCACTACCCAATCATCGCACTCCCCGATCATAACAAATCGAGAAACTGCGGTCTATCATGGCCTCCTACATGACCTCACAACGTATTTGGGAACACTCTGGTTAATGCCGCGTCTTCGGTGTAAAGTCAACCCAAAAGTAGGCTCATTCTCTCTCAAGTAATCATCTCCTGTTTTTCGAAAGAGTTCCTGTCTTTGATAACCCCTTCTATTAGCCCTTTGACGACACTCCAAGCTTTTTTGGAAGGTCTCGCCCTGATTGTTTCACCATGTATCCTGCCGGTGCTGCCCTTAATTCTTTCCAGCAGTATTTCTAGCCAAACTAGTAAGAGTGTTCTTCGTCCTTACGGGGTTCTGGCCGGCTTTGTGCTTACGTTTAGCGTATTCACCCTGTTATCACGACAGTTAGTGCAATATCTGGGGATTCAACCCCAATGGCTGCAAGTTTTTGCAGAAGCGATGTTAATTTTAATGGGGCTGATTTTATGCTCTGAGAGACTGTCTGATGTATTTTCTCGCCTAATGCAACCCTTGGCACAATGGGGGCAAAATTTATCCAGCACCCTCAACCGTTCTAACACAAACGAGAAGCAAGACAGTTTCTGGACTGGTTTTTTCCTAGGGGGTTGTATTGGCCTTATTTGGACCCCCTGTGCTGGCCCTATTTTAGCGTCGGTGATTGTTCAAACGGCCTTAGAAAAAAGTAATGAACAAAGTATTGTCTCAGTGCTTGCTTTTGCACTAGGAGCTGAATTTCCCATGTTGCTCATCGCCCGAAGCAGTCAGTGGGTTCTCTCATGGTTAACACGGGCGAAGGAGAATAGTCTGATGATCCGTAAACTAACCGGCGCTGTTATTTTGGCCACGGTGCTTTTTACTCTTCAACAAGGTGTTATCACTTTACCTGGAGACAATCCATCTTCCAGCACATCTCCCACTGCCCAAGCTGCGACCCTAACAGGCGGTCTCTCCAGTAGTTACAAGGCCCCAGAAATTGACTCTTCTGGCTCGTGGATCAACAGCAAGCCACTGAGTATCAGCCAACTCAAAGGCAAGGTCGTGTTGATCGATTTCTGGACCTACTCTTGCATCAACTGTTTACGGACACTGCCTTTCATCAAACAATGGTACGAGCGCTACCACGCCCAAGGACTAGAAATTATTGGCGTTCACACACCCGAATTTCTCTTTGAACAAGATATTAACAACGTACGCGCCGCTGTCAGCAAACAAGGAGTTAAATACCCTGTCACGCTGGATAACCAATACCGCACCTGGCGAAACTTTAATAACCAATACTGGCCCGCACACTATCTCATCAACAAAGAGGGACAAGTTGTCTACACACATTTTGGCGAAGGCGCTTACGATGTGACCGAGAATAATATCCGGGCCCTATTGGGGTTAAAAATTTCCAATAAAGAAGCCTCGGCCAATACCCGCACGGCCTTTGGCGAAGCGGGCATTGGGCAAACCCCAGAAACGTATTTGGGCTACGAAAAAGGCAGTGGCTTTAGCAGCCCAGAGACACTCCAACGCGATAAAACCCAAGTATTCTCGTATCCCAGCTTTTTGCCCGTTCATGCCTGGGCTTTGTCCGGGAAATGGGAACTTCAATCCGAACGCTCTATCGCCCGACAGGGCAAAGCGGCGTTTCGGCTGAATTTTTACGGTAAAAGTGCGCATATGGTGATGGGGACCAATGCGAAAAAGCCCATTCAAGTCGCCATTAAAGTAAACGGCAAGCCTTCTCAAACACTGATCGTCCAGGACCATAAGCTGTACACACTAACAACCTTGCCCAAAGTAGGCAACGCCCAAGTGGACCTAGAAACCAGCAGCCCTGGACTGGCCATCTACGCGCTCACGTTTGGGTCTTAGCCTGACCGACTTGAAACACGAATAAATTTTCGATATACTGGCAGTAATTCCCAACCAGATTGCCAGGAGCGTCTTTTATGCTCAACCATCTCTCGTTACGTGCCACCGGCTTTCGCTCACCAGCGGAAGATTTTACCCAGCAAAACCGGCCGTTTGGGATCAGTCTGGATGAGACACTGATTACCCACCCTGCGGCCACGTTTTTCTTCACGCTAGAATCCCCCTTAATGGATTTGCAAGTGGGTGATACCCTCGTGGTAGACAGAGCAATCCCTATCACTCCTCATTGTTTGGCTTTACTGTACGATGAAACAACCACCCAGTGGCAGTTACAGAGCGGGAAAAGCGTAATCGCACAGACAAATAACACACAAAAAATCCTCTGGGGTGTGGTAACCTACGCCATTCGCCCCCTGTCTGACCGCTGAAAACTATAATCACTGGAAGTATCACCCGTGTTTGCCCTACTAGACTGCAATAACTTTTTTGCCTCTTGTGAGCGTGTGTTCCGTCCTGAACTAGCTAAAACACCTATTGTGGTTCTGTCCAATAACGACGGTTGCGTCATTGCCCGTTCACAAGAGGCAAAAGCCCTTGGCATTGCCATGGGAGCCGCAGTCCACTTGGTCAGACCTCTAATTCAACGGTATCAAGTGCGCGTTTTTTCTGCCAATTTTGAGCTCTACGGAGATTTATCCAACCGGGTGTTTAGCTTGCTCCAAGAAAGTCTTTCGCCCAAAGCTGTGGAGATTTACTCCATTGACGAGGCTTTTCTGGATCTCAGCATGTTAGAGCCCAGGTTGTTGGTGGATTTTTGTCAAGAACTTCGCAGGCAAACCCACCAATGGACAGGCATTCCTGTCTCAATTGGCATTGGCCAGACCAAGACACTGGCGAAAGTGGCTGCCGGACTCGCCAAGAAAAACGCGTATAAACCAAACCCCTCAACGCATTCAGGAGTATTCTCTCTGGCCACATTGCCTTGTCATAACGACAGCCAAGACAGCATTCTTGCGCAAGTCCCGGTTCAAGACATTTGGGGCATTGGTTTTCGCCTAACGCCCGCACTACAAGGCCGCGGGATTCAAACCGCCTACGACCTAAAATATGCCGATGACGCCGTTTTATTAAAGCGTTACGGCAGCACATTGCTTCGAACCGTCTGGGAACTACGAGGAACCATCTGCTACCCACTAAAAACCACGTGCAGTGTGCGTAAAAGTATCGTCTGTTCTCGCTCTTTTGGGCAAATGGTCGAAAGTTTTACCGACCTGATGCAGGCTGTAGCCACTTACACCGCTCGGGCCAGCGAAAAATTACGTGAGGACGGCCTGCAAGCAGGATGTATCACGGTCTCTATCCGAACCAATCGTTTTCGGCCCGATGAAAAACAGTACCGTGCCAGTCACAGTATCCGCCTACCCGTGCCCAGTGACGACACACCAACGCTTATTCAGGCTGCCCGACAGTGCTTAGAGCATATTTATCAACACGGATTTCTTTACCACAAGGCGGGCATTCTGTTACAAGAACTGACACTCCTCAGCGCCAGACAGCAGGATCTATTTGAAGTGCCTTCTGAACACAGCGCTGTCTTAATGAAGACACTCGATAAGCTCAACCGACACCATGGTCACGGCAGTATCCGCTTCGCCAGTGAGGGGCTGACAAGGCCTTGGTGGATGAAGCAGTCTCATCGTTCTCCGTGCTACAGCAGCCGTTGGGAAGAGCGTCCCCGGATTCAAGTACAGGCGCTTTAACCCAAAATTTAGCCCAAAAACCGGGCAAAAACGGCATCAACGTGCTTTAACATCGCCTCGGGTTCAAAGCAAGCAGACAAAACATCCGCGGATAAATACTGTTGCACCTGAGGATCCGCACTCACATTACGCTGAAAGTTGCCGTTTTCTGAATTCCATGCCGCCATGGCATTTCTCTGCACAAGCTCATAAGCGGCCTCTCTGGAAAGTCCTGCCTCAACCAAAGCCAAGAGAACTCGTTGCGAGAAAATAATGCCGCCCATCGTGTTCATATTCAGTTTCATTCGCTCTGGGTAAACCACCAAATCCCGCATCACCCGGTTAAAACGATGAAGCATATAATCGAGAACAATAAAGGCATCGGGAAAAATCACGCGCTCAACAGAGCTATGGCTGATATCACGCTCGTGCCAGAGCACCACATTTTCTAGCCCAGGATTCACGTATGACCTTAACAAACGGGCCAGGCCTGAAAGATTCTCAGCGCTGATCGGATTCCGCTTATGAGGCATTGCCGAAGAACCTTTTTGGCCCGAGGTGAAGGCCTCCTCTACTTCTCGGACATCGGTACGCTGCAGATGGCGAATTTCTGTGGCAAAGCGTTCCAAACTGGTGCCAATACTGGCAAATACAAAAAGAAGCTGTGCATGCACATCACGAGAGATCACCTGCGTGCTGGTTCTGGCAGGGCGGAGTCCCAAACGACGGCAAACTTGCGCTTCAACCTCTGGTGAGATATTGGAATACGTTCCCATTGGCCCGCTCATCTGGCCCACCGCACATTCAACCAGAGCTCCTTCGAGGCGGCAACGGTGCCTGTCGAGCTCGTCAACCCATCCCAGAACTTTCCAGCCCCATGTAATGGGTTCTCCGTGCATACCGTGAGAACGACCGACCATGGGCGTATGCTGATGAGTGAGTGCATGCTGATAGAGGGTTTCACGCAAAGTCTCGAGCCCTTGTTGAAGGATGGCTCCGGCCCGGTGAATCTGTAAAGACAAGGCCGTGTCGATTAAGTCAGAACTGGTCATGCCGTTATGTAAAAAACGGGCACTCTCTCCGGCCGCCTCAGACAACACGGTGAGAAAGGCGATCACATCGTGCTTCACTTCAGCCTCAATCTCATTCATCCGAAGAGTTTGGGCATCATTCCAAAAACTAGCCACAGGAAGCGCGGATTCTACCGCCTTAAACACACCAGCAGGCACTTGCCCTAGTGCTTCTTGAACGGAGAGAACCGCAAGTTCTACCTCAATCCAAGTGCGGTGCTTTGTATTACCGTCCCATTGAGAGGCCATTTCAGGGCGAGTGTAACGTTCAATCACGGTAAAGCGGGTACTCCGGTCAGGTCAAACATTATTTAAAAACGTCTAGAAAATCACTTTTAGACCTGCCCAGCTTAGCACCAAGGCGTATGCCTTACCATCGAGATTGCGGTAAAAAAATCTACTCCAAACTACCGAGTGAATTTGCGGCAATAAGCATCATAATCAAAACCAGAAGATGAGAGTGGATATTAACCATGTTTGAGCGGTGCACCTTATTTCCCACCCAAATCGCCATCTTGCTGGCTTTTTCGCTGTGCTTGAGCAGCACGCCATGCCAAGCTCAAGATGGCCAAAACAACCCTAGTCTTGAAAATTATGAATTCTTGGCCGTTGAAGGCACTGCTCCGCCCTGCTCCAGCACACCCGAATGTAATAATAAAGACGCCACCAAAGAACCCTCCACACCCGTCACCCCTGTGAGTCAAATACAGGCGCTTGCGAAAAAAAAGACCGGACAGGACTATCAGCTCATTTCCAGTCCTCCCAGTGGGTTTGACCAATTCAGTAATCAGGTGGTCAATAAAATCAATCAAAGTGCGACTCGGCCAACACCTAAGCTGGAAAAGAAGCCCGAGACGGCTAACAAAACAGAGGCTCTCAAAAAGTCTGAGCCAGCTAAAAAACCTGAGCTCGCTAAAAAACCTGAGCTAGCCAAAAAACCCGAGCTAGCCAAAAAGCCAGAGGCGAGCAAAAAAAACCCTGAAAAAACAGTGGCCTCTTCTGGAGAAAAAAACTCCAGCCACCTGCCTGCCCTCGAAAAAGGGCAGAAACAAGAACCTCAAAAACAAGAGGCTCGAAAACCGGTAATCGCTAAAACCCCGGCGCCTAAGAAAAAAGCACCTCCCAAACAGCATCCAGAAGAGATGGCGATGCGGCTAAAAAAATACACACCGCTGCCCTCCAAAAAACCCAAGGCAAAAGAAGCGCAGTTTCAGGTTGAAAAACCTTCCTTTGTGAAAAAACCCGGGGCCAAAACTGCCAACAGCCCCCCTGAGCCTGCATCAAACCCAGTTCCTGCGCCTGTTGAGACTGCCAGCAATGACCCACCGAATACCCCGGTAGGTCCCCCACTGTTGGACAAAAAAGGCCGCCCAATCGACCCAACCAAGCTGTTTGTCCAACCTGTATCAGGGATTTTGGTCTTAGCCGTTTACAAACCTGGGCATCAAAAGGCATTTAATGACATCGCAGTGATGTTTGCTAAAGAATACGCCTCCCAACTCGAAGTGCTCAGCCCAAACACCAAAGTCTACAACCCGACCTACACCGTTGAGGATATCCGGCTTCGGGGACTCACTAAGGTCTATGATCAGTTGCTTGATTACTACATCCGTGCCGGTCGACCTGAACCGCGGGCCCTCAATTATCTTCTCAATGAACTTTCTAGTGGGAATCCAGAAGGAATTCAGCGGGTCGCATTTGTCGAAGCAGATGTCGACTTCCACCACCCGCAAGAAACCACAACGATGAAAGACAAACTATCCGCATTATTTTCCGATTCGCTTCCCAAAAATCAGCATTATTTTGTGGCCAGCCAAGTCAAAATCTACGATACCACCCAGCCTTCTCATCCGCTGATGTGGCAATACCGCTGGCGGCAACCTGTAGATGCCCCTGCCCTGTATACAGTGAACGCTTCGGTATTTAATGACAGCAACAGTGTTCGGGTCTTTTCAACGGTCTCTCAAAAAATGGGTCAATTGGTTGCCGGTGTGGCCCCGCCCAATGTCACCATGCTCTCTCAGGCGGACATTGACGCCAGACTTCAGGGCAAAGTATTAAAACCAGGCTCATCGGATGCCAGTGGTTTTCATCCCAAAGCCGGTAAATAACGTTATTCAAATACAAATTACAAATATACGTCTGATATCCTTTATATTTTGTTTATAATCTCACTTTCAATCTTCTGTTTATCGTTTATCTGTAAAAAGAATGTAACAAAGCCATGTTTCTCAGCAATTTTACCGAGAAATTTGTTTTTATTTCGATACAATCCCCCGATTTGCTTTCAGTGTTTTAAGGAGCCCCACCGAGATGGCCAAAGTGCTTATTTCCATGCGCGAAGATTTTTTGACCAAGATTGACGAAATTGCCGATGCAGAACAACGCACCCGCAGCGAACTCATTCGCCAAGCCTTACGCGAATATATCCGCCGCCGCAAGAAAGGGGCATCTGCCAATTATGCCCGCAGCGCCGAAATTCTGGAATCCTTGTTATTTGACTAAATCATCAACACAACACTCACATTAGGAGAGCGTATTATTTATGAACAACAAAAGTTCTCGTGTATTGATTTCCTTGCCCGATAAATTTCTGGAAGAAGTGGACTCGATGGCCGAAGAGGAACAACGGACCCGCAGCGAGCTGATTCGCGAAGCCTTACGCTTATACATCCGAAACAGTGAACCGGGTGAAAAAAACCGGAGCTCCCTACTGCTCGATTAATTTAAGCTCCGTTTATTTCACTGAATTTTTTCCCATTCTATTTTCGTGACCCACTGTCACAACAGCTATCGTGTGTGTGTGTGTTGAATTGAAAACCGAAAGTGGCCATAAGGTACTTTCGGTTTTTTTACGCTGTGTTACGTGTGGTTTTAATTTTGACACCAAAGGGTATGTAACCCATAACAAGGGAAAAATGTCATGATGCAATCAAATAAATCGTGGCTGCTGGGCTGGGTGTCCGGTGTGTTGATTTTCATGGGGTTTGGACTTATCTGGAGTCTACAAAGAATCGATGCTCAAGTCGATTTAAATGAAACACAACATCTGGCAGTTCAACAAACCCTGAAAAAAGCGCTGGCCTGTGAAGGTGGCAAAATCGTTTCAAAATTTACCGAGGAAGACTCTGGAGATTCGGTCCGATCTGATCCAGAACCTTCGTTTCATGGTTTGCTCAGCGCCCCAGACAATACACACAAAATTGCTTCATATCAGAGTGTTCTCTGCGTCACGAAAGACGGAACAGAGCCTGTTAGACATAGTATTGAAGCATTACAGCTCAAAAATGGGACCGCCATTATTTTAGAAAACAGTGGCTGGGAGTACGTGACACTGTCCTATCAGGTGATTCTCCCGCAAGATAAACACTCACCCAGTGATGTTGCCTATTGGAAAGAAACCGCCGCGTATTGGATGAACCAGGCTGCCAGCATGCAGAAAAAAGAATCTCAAGCCCTCTCCATGACCCAAGAAACTTCCAAGGCAATAATGACCCACAAAATGTCGATGTACAAACTGCCTCTCACTGTGGCCAAAACGGACGGCATGACCTATGAGACCCAAGTATCTGGAGTAAAAGCGCTCACCAAAGAGAGTGAACCTGGCCGAGTATTGGAGATCGTCACCAGCATTGGGCCGTTATAAAGCACGAGTCAATTTAGACCGAGGGTGCGGTTTTAAGTTACCATAGACACTCCCTGCTTCTATTTGACTCGAGGTTATGGTGCTCTCTTTCATCTCACACCCGGTGACTTTTGCAGCCACCGCAAAACGATCTCACCCCCAATCACGCCCCCAATCACGGCTGGCCCATATCCAAGACTTATGGGACCGTAACAGCACGGTTTGGTCGGAGATGGTGGCCAGTGGCCAGGATAAGTTTCGTCGCCGCTTTCACGATCCCGCGTTTTTTAAACTCCTCGGGCCTGTCGAAGGACTCACTATCCTGGATGCCGGCTGCGGGGAAGGCTATATTTGCCGAAGCTTAGCCCGCAAAGGGGCCCGTGTGACAGGAGTGGATCTATCCGGAGCCTTGCTTACAATTGCGCAAAAACAACCACTGCCCCAGAAATACCCTCCTCCTCAATACCTTCAAGGGTCCATCACAACCCTAAAAGGCATCAAAAACAACAGCCAGGACCGGGTGATCTCAACAATGACACTAATGGACACGCCGCACTTAGCAAAAGTCATGGCCAGTTTTTTCCGGGTGCTTAAACCGGGAGGAGAATGTGTCATCACCCTCAAGCACCCTATCAGCACCTGGCCGGTTGTTGAGATGCACACTCAGGATGATGGCAGTACGATGGTAAAACTGCCCAACTTGCCTTACGGCGATGGGAGAGCCTTCCAAAAGACAGTATCCTTTGCCCCCAAGCCAGGGGAATCCATAAAACCGACCATTGAGTCGATTCACATTCCCCGTAAAGTGGCAGATTACATCAATAGCCTGATTGATGCTGGTTTTGAAGTGACCAAAGTGACAGAACCACTTCCCAGCGAAGCCCTTTGTAAGGAAGTCCCGTGGCTTAAACCCTACCAAAGTATTCCTTTTGCTCTGATGTTAAAAGCGAGAAAGCCAGTTACCAGGAAACCATCACTGCTATTTGGGGCGCTGACTGAGTGGCAAAAGGATCATGTCATCTACGGACTCAGTGCCGACCCACCGCACAAGGGTCATCGAAATCTGATTGCAGCCGCCAAACGACACTTAGGTGTTCGCCATGTGCGTGTTTTTCCCAGTGCCGGGAGTCCTCTCAAAAGTAGCCAAACCCCTTTTTCTGACCGTTTAGAGATGACTCGACGACTCTTTGCCAGGATCAAAGGTGTCGAAGTGCTTGATTTGTGCGGGCGTCTACCCGCACCTACCCGGAGTTTCGATTTATTAGAAGCACTGTTTCAACCGTTTCAGACCTGGGCCAAAACCCATGATCGTATCCCCTTCTTGTGCGGCAACGATATTTTTGAGCAGTTTGCCCGGTGGAAAAACCCCAAAGCCTTGATAGAAAACTTGGTCTTTGTGGTGGCAGACAGAGACCCCAAAGTCTATCCCACCAGTGTGACACTCCAAACAGAAGCGGGTCCAGAAACACTCCCCATAGTGATAGAGCCCTTGGCTCACAATCCAATGCACATCTCCTCAACAGAAATTAAAAAGAGCCTTGCAGAAGGCAACATGCCCACTGAGGCCGTTCCTCGAGATGTTCTTCGGTGGATTCGTAAAAAAGGCTTATATCTGCCACCCCCTGAGACAACCTCTAAGCCAGCCCCTTAAGGGCTTGTATTATACTGGTTCCATATACGAACGGATATCATTCAAATGATTCAGCAAGAACATCCCCCAAAACCAACGCCAAAAAGACCTCAAAGTGTGGCCTTTCACACCTTGGGTTGCCGAACCAACCAGTTAGAGACCTCCACACTGGCTGACGACTTTCGAGCCCGAGGATGGCAGATTCATCCCTTTGGAGAGCCTGCCTCCGTCTATGTCATTAACACCTGCACTGTAACCGAGCGTGCTGATACGGAAGCCCAACGAGTGATTCGACGTGCACAGTTGAGTAATCCAGAGGCCACCATTGTGGTGACAGGCTGCTATGCGCAAGTAGCTCCACAAGAAGTGGCTGCGCTCTCAGGAGTTAATTATGTCTTTGGGAATCAGTGGAAGTCACAGATTCCAGAGATTATCGCGGCCAGTGAGGCTAAACCTGAAGCAACGGTGATGTTGGTTTCAGATATCGACAAAAGCCGTGTGATGCACGGCAGCAGCGCCGCTGGCTTAAACGAAGACGGCGAAGGCAGAACACGTGCCAGCCTAAAGATACAAGATGGATGTGACTACAAATGCACCTACTGTATTATTTGGGAAGCACGTGGGCAAAGCCGAAGCCTACCTGTTGATGATCTGAAGCACCAACTGGAAAGCTTAATTGCTGAAGGCTATCACGAAATCAGCCTCTGCGGGATTAATATCGGGCAATATCAATATGAGAACTACGATCTAGCCAGCTTGCTGAATGTTCTCAGCATGGTGCCAGGTGATTTTAGGCTTCGACTCACCTCACTGGACCCCCTTGAAGTCACCCCAGCGCTGATCGATATTTTCGTTCGTCACCGAGAGAAAATTGCCCCTCATCTCCATCTATCCACTCAAAGCGCAGACGATACCGTGTTGAAACGGATGGCTCGCCGCCACCATGTGTGCGACCTAGTTGAAATTTGCGAAACTACTGCCCGAGAAATCCCCAACATCACCATTACCAGTGACATTATTGTGGGTTTTCCAGGAGAGACAGACAGCCAGTTTGAAAATACCGTGCGCGTTTTGAGCCAAATCCCAATGCACGCCTTTCATGTCTTCAGTTATTCCAAGCGACGAGGGACACCTGCGGCCGCGATGCCGGATCAGGTTCCTGAAAGAGTCAAAAAAGAACGTGCCAACCGTCTAAAAGCATTATCTGATGAAAAATATTCGGCTTACCTTCAGAGTATGCTTGGACAAACACTGAATTTAATTGCTGAAAGCCCAAGTGAAAAAGCAGGACAAGCGCGGCAACAGCGCGGCATGTCAGAATATTACATTCGCCCATTGATTATGCAGCAAAATCGCCCTGTTTTAGTGCCTCCCAACACCCGCATCAGAGCAACCATCACCCAGGTTGTGGGCACTCAATGTTGGGCAGAGCCTGAGCATATCATAACGAATAGTGAGAGACACGATGAGCGAGTCCTTACCTACTAAAAACTTGCCCACCCAGGACTCTGTTTATTTTCCTGTGCATCGACGTTGGTTATTTATCCGCGCAACCAGTTCAAGCGCCGTGCTTTTTGCACTGATTGGTTTGGTCCTAGGGGCTTTTTTAAGTGGGCTTGGGCACTTTCATTCTGAGGAAATCCTTCGGCTTTCGGGTATTTTTCTCCTCTTTGCCCTGATTGCTGGAGTTTTGGCCGGGACAAGTATCACCCTGCTGCTAAGTCAGCTCAAGCCAGTTCATATCAGTAATACGCATCTCCATGCACATCAATTTAACGGAACCTTAGGAAATATTGCACTTACTCAGATAGCCACTATCCAACATCGTCGTTTTTTTTGGCTGACCTATCTCTGTGTTTCTGCCCACAAGAGTGCTAACACAGCAGACTTAAACCCAAAAAGCACGGTTACACTGTGGATACCCAATTTTTTAAGCCAATACGCCGCGCTTTACGAGAGAGTTCAACAGCTCAAATAACATGTTTGTGAGAAAATACGGCTAAACTGTTTCCGTGCATATTTTTTACAGAATGTTCCTCATGATTGCCCCCGAATCCAACACCCCCACTAATAAGACATTCACCATCACCACGGCGATTGACTATGTCAACGCAGCCCCCCATATTGGCCATGCTTATGAAAAAATTGCCACTGATGTCATCACGCGCTATCAAAGACTGCGCGGTCGAGAGGCTTATTTCTTAACCGGCACCGATGAGCACGGGACCAAGGTCCAAAAAACAGCTGCAGAGCATGGAATACCGCCCAAAGCCTATACTGATCAAATATCTGCCGAATTTAAAAAGGCCTGGGAATTTCTCAATCTGGACTACGACCGCTTTATCCGAACGACTGATGCTGAGCATTACACGGTGGTTGAAGCGCTTTGGCGAAAAATGGTAGCGAAAGGCGATATTTATAAAGCCCGCTACACGGGGCTGTATTGTTCTGGCTGTGAGAATTTTGTTTTGGCCAGAGATTTAACCGAAGACGGACTCTGTCCTCACCATCAACGAAAGCCCGATCCCGTTGAGGAAGAAAATTACTTTTTTAAGCTCACCCGCTATAAAGAGGCGGTTATTCAACTCATTCAAAGCCGGCTAGAATCTGGCAATGACTTTATTTTGCCTCGCTACCGTGCTCAAGAAGTTTTACACTTGTTGGAAGAGGTGGAAGACATCAGTGTCTCTCGTGCCCGGGACTCAGTCAGCTGGGGGATTCCCGTTCCCGATGATTCAGAACAAGTGATATATGTCTGGATTGATGCACTCAGCAATTACTTGACCGGGTGTGGCTATCTGCAAGACGATAAGCTTTTTGCCCGTTGCTGGCCCGCGGATGTTCACATGATAGGCAAAGACATTTTACGCTTTCACGCGATTTATTGGCCGGCGATGTTGATGTCTGTTGAATTACCTCTGCCTGGATGTGTGTTTGCCCATGGGTTTATTAACTTAAATGACGCCAAAATTAGCAAAAGTATTGGCAATGTGGTCTCACCTCTCTCTCTGGCGGAGCGTTTTGAGCTGAGCAGCCCAGATCCCATTCGCTACTACTTAATGACGGTTACCCATTTTGGACAAGACGGTAACTTTACGGAAGATGATTTTAAAACACGCATTAATGCCGATTTGGCTAATAATTTAGGCAATTTACTCAACCGCACTCTCAATATGACAATGAAGTATCTTGACGGCAAAGTACCTGTCCCTAGAAGGGTTCAACGCCCGACGGATTTCCCGTCGTTTGAAACCGTATTGGGAGAGATTGAGTCTGCTTACGATCATTTTGCGTTTACGACCGCTGCTGAAAAGATTCTCCACTGGGCTGATGGTGCCAATAAACTGATTAACGACAGTGAACCGTGGAATTTACACAAAAACGGCGAGCATGAGCAACTGCAACGCGTGCTTTATACGGTTCTGGATACACTGCGTCAGGTGGCCATTATGCTTAGTCCCTTAACCCCTTCTCTGTGCCAGGCCATCTGGGAGCAACTGGGCTACAGACAGCCCCTATGCGAATTTACCTGGGATGATATTTTAAAGACGACCTTACCCGAAGGGCAAACCGTCGATCTCCAGGGACCCATTTTACCCCGTTTGGAAAGTGAGCTTGTTGGCAGCAACAAGAAAAAATAATGACTACTCTTGCGCCATTATTTGACACACATTGCCATCTTGACTACATTCTGCGTGGAAGTGAGCATCCTGATGTGGGTGTTGCTCCACAATTTAAAGATGTCTGGGGTCGTGCCGAAGCGGCTGGTGTGTGTGCTCTTGTAAACCCTGGTGTAACTCCTGGCAGGTTTTCAGAGGTGTTTGCGGCAAGCGAAATGCATTCAAACATCTTTGCGGCGCTGTCTGTCCATCCAACCGATGTGAGTGATATCAGTACCAATCCAGAGTGGCTGGCTGAATTAGAAGCCCAGTTAAGCCACCCCAAAGTTGTTGCGCTGGGAGAGACAGGCCTGGATTATTACTGGGATACCTCTGAAAAAGAATTACAACAACACTGTTTTGAGGCCCTATTAAAACTGGGAGTAAAACACAAATTACCAGTGATTGTCCATGACCGTGAAGCCCATGATGACGTGAAAAAAGTGATTGCCAGTGTCCCTGGCAGTCAGGGGATTATGCATTGTTTTTCCGGGGACGGAAAATTTGCACTCGAGATGATTGAACTGGGATTTTTTATCAGTTTTGCAGGCAATATCACCTTTAAGAATGCTCAGCCGCTTCGTGATGCGGCCAAAGACGTTCCCATAGAATGGCTGTTAATTGAAACAGACTCCCCCTTCTTAAGCCCCATGCCCTTTCGCGGCAAACCCAATGAACCTGAAAGAGTGCGCTATGTCGCTGAAACACTGGCCGAGGTAAAAGGCATCTCTTACGAAAAATTAGCCAGAATTACGACAGAAAATGCGCTGAGAGTGTACCATTTAGAGAACCAGGCAATATGTTAATTATTCTGCCTTCCAGCCCCACCACGGAAGCGGCCAGTGATTATTTGTCATCACAAGGAATTGCCCATATTGTGATTCCTGTCCCCGAATCGCTGAATTACAAAACTGGCAGTGACACTGCTATTTATATCGATACCCAGGAAGACCCTCATGCCCATGCGGATATCCCGATGCAACTGACCAAACATCGCTTTGTGGTGATGCGTGTCTTTAAGGATTATGTGCAATGACGGTCAGATTTCTTTCTCTTTTTTCTCTATTCATCATGAGTACCGTTCTATTTTTAAGTGGTTGTCATCTCGAAACGACACCCTCAAAAATAGTTCCGAAAAACGGGCTTAGACCAATCACATTGGAGTTTTGGACACTCCAGATGGGGACGTTCGCTGACGTGCTCAACCCGATGATAGAGAAATATGAACAGACTCATCCTGGCATCCATATCCATTGGGTGGATCTCCCTTTTAGTGAAGGGCCCAAAAAAACACTGGCAGCCATGTTAAGTCCTCACGTTCCCGATGTAGTTAATTTAAATCCAGATTTCGCAGCCATTCTGGCCCAACGACAAGCAATCTGGAATATCAACACACTGATTCGTGAAAAAGACCGCCGGTCTTATTTACCTGCCGTCTGGCAAGCGGTGACGCTATCTGGGAAGACAGTATCCGATGGTTCATTTTGTCTGGGAGTGCCGTGGTACGTCAGCACCCGAGTCACGCTCTATAACCGACGCATACTCAAAGAATCGGGTATTGAGCAACCCGCCAGAACGTGGGAAGAATTATTTGAACAGATTCGGACGATTCACCGAATCAACAACGCTGCTTATGGACTCATGCCCACTCTGGCCGAAAACGGTAGTTTTTTAAAAGAGCTCAAAAAAGCCGATGTCCCACTTTGGGGTAATGACGGACAGGCTATTTTTGCCACCGAAAAAGGGATTAAATTTCTCTCTCAGTGGGTTTCATTGTATCAAAGTAAAAATATTCCAGCCGAAAGTCTGAGTGAAGGTCAACGTGCCGCGGTTGATCAATATCAATCAGGCCGTTTGGCTTATTTATTGAGCGGTGCCAATTTTCTGAAAATCATTCAAGAAAATGCACCCAGTATCTACCGAGAAACCGATGTGGCGTCTCAGTTTCCCACTAACAACCAGAACATTGACTTTTCAACCATGATTTTAACGTTGCCAAAGCATGGGGCTCACCCCAAGGAAGCGCTGGATTTTGCACTCTATATCACCAATGCCAAAAACCAATTGGCACTCAGTAAAAAAGCGCCCGTCTTACCCTCAGTGAAAGCCGCGTTGTCCAATCCGTATTTTCAAGCCAAATCGACTGCAGGAAGTGGTTTGCAGTCTATCGAACTCATTGAGAAAGCCCGTATTATTAGTGCGTCTCAATTACTTCGAGCCACAGGCGGTAGTGCCCCCTTCCCAGAGCAACGTGACATCAATACACAAATCGATTACACTGTTCAGCTCGCGCTACTGCAAAAGAAAAATGCAAAACAAGCCCTCGCTGAGGCCCAAGCCAGCATTAATGAAATGAGAAATCCTCATTAAAGATACCCTATGGAGTGACCTTGAGATGAACACTGCCAACCTTGAAGCAAATGCCCTTGAAGCCAATACCACGATAATATCGAATATGAGTGATATTGAAGAGTCTACAAGCCCGTTTATATTAGGCGGTAGACCTGCAAAAGAAGCTGATTCAGAGATATTAACAGTCCTTTCCCCTGCAGACAATCTCACTTTAGCCGGGAAAACTTATAGAACTACTTCTGGAAGAATTCCAGAAATACTTGCAGCAGCTGAAGTTGGGTTTCAGTCTCACCGAAAAACAACGCCCACAGAAAGAGCTAGCATTTTAACGCGCCTTGCAGAATTGCTGGCGAAGCACCAAGAACCCCTGGCGCGGCAAATTGCTCTTGAAGCTGGGAAACCCATCAAACTAAGTCGTGTAGAAGTGCAGCGTGCTGTTGCCATTTGCCGCAGCTACGCTGAAGAACTCTCGCGGCAAAGGGAAGCCGTCTATTTTATTGAGGGGCGAGAAGCCAGTGTCCGTTATTTCCCTCTTGGCCCCGTGCTCGCCATCACCCCGTTTAACTTTCCGCTCAATTTGGTGATTCACAAACTGGCACCTGCAATCGCAGCGGGTACTTCCATTACCATTAAACCCGCCTCGCAAACACCGATGACGGCATTATACTTGGGCCGTTTGGCTGTGGAAGCTGGCTATGAAGCTATTAGCGTTATTCCCTGTGGGTCTAATATCGCTGAAGCACTCGTTCAGTCTGATGTATTCAAAAAAGTATCTTTCACTGGAAGTGCCCCTGTGGGCTGGCGCCTCAAAACACTTGCAGGGAAAAAACCGATCACCCTTGAATTAGGTGGCAATGGAGCCTGCATTGTTAACGATTACCCAGAAGAAAAGCTGTCCTGGATCGCCCAACGCTGTGCGCAAGGAGCCTTCTGGTTCTCTGGGCAAATTTGTATCTCATTGCAGCGGATTTTTGTTCATCAGGACAGGCATGACGCGTTTCTCAAAGCCCTGATTGACGCTACCAGAAGTATTCATGTCGGCGATCCCTTGGATGAAAAGACAGATGTGGGGCCAATGATTCATCTGGACGAGGTCTTTCGGACACGAGGGTTGATCAAAGACGCCATTGATGGCGGGGCTAATGTGGTTTATGGGGGGAACGCGCTGAATCCCTATACCATGAATCCAACCATACTCAACCGAACGCAACCCTCCATGCGCGTGAATGCAGACGAATGCTTTGCCCCCTTGGTCACGGTTTCGCCATATACACAATTTGAAGAGGCCTTGGCTGCAGCCAATGATTCCGTGTTTGGCTTACAAGCCGGTATCTTCACCCAAGACCGCAACAAGGCCAACCTGGCTTATGAAACTCTGGATGTGGGCGGGGTTATTATTAATGATGTGCCCACCTTTAGACTCGACTATATGCCCTACGGGGGGATCAAGGAGTCCGGCCTGGGTCGTGAAGGCGTGCTTTGTGGGGTGGCAGAAATGTCTTATTTCAAGACCTGTATCAGCCAGTATTTTTAGGCATCGGCAATACGGCGAATTTCCGCTTCTAATTCACGGTGAGACTGCGTGGCTGTAGAGTAACTATCGAAATGTGCTCTACTCGATCCAATAGAATCAAACTGAAACTCAGGATCTGGCTGATGGTACTCTAATGCCTCTACTCTGGCCTTAGATTGCTGCCACCGGGTTAAGTGATCGCCCTGGGAACCGTCTGTATTAGTAGGGTAATAGCGGTAAGCACCAGAAACAAAATTAGCCTGCTCAGGAAGAACCGCATCATGAAGGGGCTTACGAAAAGCACCCGAAAACTGGACAGGCGTTCTGGAAATAGGCGCTAGAATAGGCATGTGAACAGACATCATGGTCTAATAATCCTTATACTAAAGAGAGCGCTAAAAATTGTCTTGGTCTGTTTCCTGAAGGCGGGCTTCAGCGCTGAGTCGTGCAAATTGTCTGAGACACTCGCCCAGAATAGAAGCTCTTTGGTATTCCATCGTGTGCTCTGCGGAGTACTTGGGCAGGCGTGAAAGACGCGACTCACAGGCGGTCAGCTGATCTTCCAACCACTGGCGGTAGACTTGTGACTCTTGGTACTGATTGGGTTTTAGGGGAGGATTCATCTCGATTATCCTGATTCTGGCTACTGTTAGATAGATTTGCTCGTTTAAAAACAAAACTGTTTCTAAAAGTGCGTGACTCCAAATTATGACAGCTCAAAAAGTGTCACAGTGTATATATGATAAGGACCGTTCAGAACGTACACTAAAAAGATATAGACAGAAAGATTTGTTCGCCACTCCCTCAGGAAAGAATAATCTGAAAGGCTTAAAGATGAAGACAGAAGAAGAAACCAACTACTTAACACCCGAAGAAAAGGCACAAAAAAAGCCCCTTGCAGAATCATTCCGCAAGGGGCTAAAGGGTATTATATTAGGGCTAAGTATTAACATTGTGCTTTGGTTAACTTTGTCAGCTTGGTTATGGCAAAACGGGATTGCACACCACGCAGAAAATGCTATTGTCTGGAAGTCCACCATTTGCTTTGCCAGTTTGGGGGCGTGCTTGGGACAATGGGTGATTGTTATCCCCACAGTGATTTTGTTGTGCCTCCTTAAAAAAGAACTCAATGAACCATTAGGTGTCTTTTTTGGCGCGGCTCTCTGCTTTATGATGGAGCTATTTGTGGGACTGCTACCAGCTGTCTTTGATTTTGCCACCATGTTTTTTGTTGACCATCATGGCATTCGGCATTTCCCAATTTAGTTAAGTCATGGTATAGTTTCATTTTTACAGGGGACTGTTTCGCGTGTGTGTGCCCTTGTGAGGGTTCTTCAATACATCAGGCAATTTTAGATTGCCTTTGGACTTTATTGGAGTTGTGCTTTTTATACATCCCTTTATACAGGCCCAACACTGTTTATAGCCTTTAATCGATGTGTTTGAAGACTAATTTGAGTTCTATCAACCCTGTGTGAAACCCAAAATAAAGCACGTAAGTGCTTATTAATGTTTATATGAGCGCAGATGCGCTTTGTTACTAGATTTACAAAAGTCGAAAGTATTGTTTTGATGGTATTGTCTAGCGTTTCATCTGTAAAGCCAACCATGCAGCAACCGGTGCACTTTAAGGGGAAATTTATCCCCCCACCACCTCCTGCAATCGTTCAAGTCGATAAAACTGCTGGCAGCCGGGGAAATGGCATCACCTTTACGGTGCCAATTGGGACCCAAACTACTCTTCGGGCACCTGAACAAGTGGTAAGGCCGATAGTATCAGTATCTGCCGATGAGACAATCAGAACCAAAAACAAAAAGAAAGATCTGACAGGATGGAGGGCATTGGTCTTTCCACGCTCTTTGAGACAAATGGTTGTGAATGTTGTCATGGGTCTGGGTTTAGCCGGCGGCGGCGCTTTTCTTGCTTCTTACGATCCGGGTGACGGCCAGATGCCAACACTGAACTACTTGGAGCGTGTTGCTCCCAATCTGTTGAATGCAGCACAAGAAAACACGACAGGCCGGTTTATTGAAGGTGAAAATTTCAGCGGCAAAAAGCGCGGACTATCACATAGTGCCGATGAATACTGGAAAGGACTCCAGCCCTCATTGGAGCTTTTAAATGCAGTTTCCCCTGAGATTCACAGTTGGGTTGTCTCTCAATACAACAACGGCAAACTACTCTTCTCTGCGGATGAAGTGGATGAGCTAAAAGATCATCGAGAATTAGGAGAAGCCACTGAAGAACAAGCCTGTTTTAACTACAAAACGGGAGAACTCCCGCTATTAAGAACCTTTTGGTCACTCAAAGACGGTGAAAAAGCTGCATTTTTTATTCACGAATACCGACACTATCGACAAAACATGGTCAAGAGAGTTCGGATAACAGTGAATCAAGTTGTTACAGGCAAAAGCAGTAACAACTACCTAAACCCACTGGAGGATGAAGCTTATCTGTATCAGCAAGAAGCCTTGATGGCCTTAGGAATGAAACCCTCCGGCGACGGGATGATGGTAAGATATCTCCAAGCTCGTGGCTATTTTAATCGAGGACAGCAAGCCCCAGATGCTCAAGAACGTGTGCACCATGAGTTATTGGTCACCAAACTAGATTACAACCCCTACCCACTCGGCAGTCCTGAACGAGCTGCCAGAGATCGTGAGATCGAACGCATGAAGAGAGAGAGGGGTCTATCAGGGGAGTCAAAACCAGCCTCTACTGAGGATACCAATCCAAGTCCAATCAACTGGGACAACCCCACTCAGAGCCCCAGCGCCCGACTCGCTCAAGACAGTCCTCACTAGTTTTCGTATCACGTTCATTCATCTCGTCCTCATCTAAGCAGAGGAGTTCTATTGCAAACAACCCCATTAGACTATCTGTAGAAGATGATTCTCGTTTTAAAAAGGTGGTTTAACTGATGTGGGTTGTGCTGATACTTCTAACCCTTTGGGCGACGTATAGAATACTTGACTGGGCATTATTTGACTTGATCGAGATTTGTGACGGGGAACTCGCTGTCAGACAGTGCGAGTCTGAAATTTTACTACCAGAAAAACTATTACCTGGAAGGTACCGAATCTTTCGCTGGCAAAGACATGAGTGGTCCATCCTGGACACAACACCGCGCTATGCAGTTATCGTGGTTGGTAATGCCGCACCTGATCTAATTGAATCCTCAACATCTACCACTATTATGTGCCATTACAAATTGACATCTCCCAGCCATACCACAATGATTCAACGAGAACCAGGTCATAATAAGCTTTATCCATTGTTTCAAGAGTCGCTTCTATCGAAAGCTGAGCGAATTCTTCAACCCATCGGGAAATTTGAAGACATTAATCAACAAATTCAAAAAAAAGCCAGACGAATGGGTCTGGATATTCAAGAAATTCGGATTATTAATCCAAGTCTTTCTGGGCCAAAAGTAGAACATGTTGGCGTCAAAACAAACATCGTTTATACAACACGCCCTGCCTTGGTTAGGGGTTAGATTTTGGATGAGTAGGACTTAAAATTTTTGTCTCAGGTAATTTTATCTGAGACATTTTCTTAGTTTCGAGTCTATCCTTGTCAACCTTTTTGAGTTCAATCTTTTTAACCTCTGAAGGACTAAGATCCACTTTTTTTGCTATAGATTTAGCTATCCCAGGCCTCTTCCCGGTATTATTACTAGTATCAGAGTGAAGGAGTTGAGTCTGTTTTGCCTCAACCTTTTTGACTTCTGTTATATTCTTTTTAGTCGCCTGCTTACTCAACTGAGACTTTAGAGCTTGTTGTTTAAGTGACTTCGCCAAATAAATGGAATAACGTTCTACGGCGTCAACTGAGTATTTCTTCTCATTCAGGACTCGCATTGTCATTAAAAAAGGCACTTGCAAATAAGCCTGCCATTGTTCCTTCTCGATGGGTGTCAGCGCCACAGCCTTCCGTGTGTATCGAATGAGATAAATCGCCTCTTTCCCCAACAAAACACGTTGCAGCTCTGATTGCATTTCAACTTTTTTATCATTTTTAACTGTCCAGAAAAACAAAGCATCATTGGGATTATTACGAATCACATTTGCTTGCAGGTTTTTCGGATTTGCCAAATTACGAGCCAACTGCAGTAAATAAGCCTGTGTCCATTGAGAAGCAGTGAGTTTACTCTGTAAGCCGGTCAGTGCTTGAAGGCTCACACGTTCATCTTCAGCATTATTTTCATGATTTTGTCCAGAGATAGACTTGGAAAATTCTTGCAAGTAATGATTTTCTCGTTTTCCTTGGAATGTCATTTTCCATCCTGGATTCAACGGCATCAGAATCGCTTCCTGAGACAGTGGGGCAATATGAATCGTTACTTTTTCTGAGTTACTAGACAGAACTTGTCCCGATTCTAAGTTAGTCATTTTCGGACTTAGTTTCTTTTGCACATGCACAGATGGCATGACTTGAGATGTTGACGAAGATGAAGCTGGATCCGTAGATAACGGAAGTGTTTTTGAAGTCTCAGACTGTTCATTCAACTTATCAGAAGAAGGTAGGTCTAAACTTTTAGTTGTAAGGGGTTTCTCAATCAAAGGCATCTCAGACTGAAGAGTCTCTATAATCTTCTCAGGCATAGGTTCTGAAGACTTTACTGGTTCAGAATTTAAAGTTCCAGTAGGTTCTGGTGTCTTTGGCCCAAGGAGAGGAATATTAGATTCAGGATCAGGAGCTAGATTTGTTTGATGCTCTAACTCCTGGTTTTTTGATTGGGTAGGATTCTCTTCATTATTGGAGTGACGATGGAATTTTGGGAGTCCAAAGGCATTTGCTGAAAAGCCACTTGGTTTAAGCGCCATTCCAGACAAAATAATAATGAGTAATAGAAGAAAGCTTCCATTTAGTCTTAAAGTCAGTCTATATAGAAATCTTTGACCGCTAGCAGAATGCTTCATTTGTCTTCTCAAAAAAACAACCCCTATTACATAGTGATATTTCTAGCTTAATTCTATTCAATATTATTATCATAAAGTACCTGCATAAATCCAGGCAAAGCAAACATGTTAGACTTTTTGTTTAGTCAGAGACAATTATGTGAGCACCTAAAATGACATCAGTAGTAAAGGTAAAGGGTATATTTAGTCGAGTCATTGATAATCCTGCATTTCCAAGTTATCAACGTACTTTATTCATCTGCGCTGTAGTAATTCTTTCGTGGAAACTTCTCTGGATGGTGCCTTGGAAAGATGAGTATCTATTTGTTTGGATTGGTTGGCAGATAAGCAAAGGGAAATTACTTTACAAGGATATTTTTGAGATACTGCCTCCTGGAACTGGTGGGTTAATATCAGGAGTCATTCTCACCATAAGGACAATCACAGGAGAAGATTTACCTATTGGCTTATGGCCCGTACTTCGAGGGTTAAATCTTGTTTTATGGATATTAAGTCTTTCCATGCTGGAATCAATATTGTGCAGATTATACCAAAGAACCTACTGGGTATGGTTACTCCGATTATTTTTTGTAAGTTTCTTGCTCTGTCGCCCCATCAGCTTTCTACTAATCAACCATCACACCTATAGTGCATTCTTCTCGACACTATCTTTTTGGCTTGCTATTAGAGGAATCTCAACCCAACAATCTTTAGAAAAAACAAAGTTTTTCTGGTACTGTTGTGGTTTAGCTGCCGGGATCACTTCTTTATTCACTCAGACTTTAGGAACACTTTCGCTTATAGCATTATGTCTTAGTCTGCTAAGAATAAAACAGCCTAAAGTAATATTAAATTTAATAGTCGGATTTTCTTTTCCATGGATTCTAACGCTTTGTTATTTTATATCTCAAAATGCTTTTCAGAGCTTTTGGATTCATGTTTTTGTTTTCCCACTAACAAGTAACTATAAAAACTTATTTAGTATTCTTCACCAACCTTTATTCTGGGATGTCCCGCTCTATAATGAAGTACAAAATTTTTATCAAAACACTTTAACAACCTCTATCACTTCAAATTTATTATGGTTGTCTAAGTTATTACACTTCATGATTAGAGGATGTTTATTATTACTTGGTAGTAGTATTGCCCTACTGGGCATCTTAAACTGGACTCCTAAAATAGTTGACAATCCACAGAAGAGTTCTATATGGTTTTTCTCTTGTTTTTCAGGAATAACTTTTTTTATTGCGAGTCTTAGTTGTCCCAGTTTATTTTTATTCGGATTCCATTCAGGTTGGCTAGGATTATTAAGTATTATTATTTTTGCAACAATCTCCGAAAGAAAAACTATTTTTTCGCCTTTATACAAAAGTATTGCTGCGCTATTCTCTTTAATATTTCTATCCCAAATAACTTTTGTCCTAATTCCAGAAGTTACGACATTACCCAGTATACTAAGTATGTATTCCAATAAAACTAATATTATAAAGCCCAGAAAGCTATTCAATTTCGATCCCCATTTCGAAAAAGCATATGACACAATTGAATTAATTGATGATTATCTTGTCAAACAATCTCAACACAAGCCTATAACTCTATTTTGTTATAATTATTGTCCAATTTTTTATCTTACACTCCAAGCTAAAAACCCAACTAGTTTTACTTACTTTATACCAGTATTACTCCCGAGAAATGAAGAGCTTTATCTTTTAAAACAGTTAAAGATGAATCCACCCGAATGGGTGATTTGGGATCATCATAATGAATCTATGGCTAATTCGAAATTATACATGTATCCAAAAAAAGATTTTGAAATGTCCACTGAATTTCAGAACTGGGTTAACTTAAATTATGTGGCAGCATTTGATCTTAAACCATTTATTGTTTACCATCTAAAGTGATATTATCTTTTCAAGGAATTTACCACTGACTCTGAGTATTTTGGATAGAAGTTTTTACGATCTTTCTCTTGTCATTGATAGAGAGGGCAAAATTAGTGGAATCTACATCAAAAATATTTGGATAAATCACCTTTAAAGCTTGATAATGAGCAATTAGATGCTGTGTTGAAGCATAGTTCTTATATTCTACATAATACATTGCCTGATCGAGAGCTGCTACAGGATAATTCTTTCCCCCATGCCATTTCGCGTTCCCGGGGTAACCCAAATTAATCATTACACCCGTTGAATCAGACGGTAAAATACTAAGGAGAGGGTTTTCTGCATAACCACCGTCACGAAATTCTGGTTCATCAGCATTCAGCCCCGGCAAAGCCATCGATCTCGTTAGTACCGTTCCAAAACCCAAGGTGGAAAAAGCCTGTGTTACCAATTTGATATTAGAAGAAGCGGGCCACCAAAGAGGAGGATCTTCACAGTAGACGATATGTTCATTTGTAAGGGAATTAACTGTGTTGGTGAGCATTCCAGAGACAGGCATCAACCCTAATGAATCTATCCAATCTGCAAGACGTTTTAATGACATAGGGAAAACTGCGGAAAGTGCTTTTCTTAGCATAAAAGGCATAATGTGGAGCCCGCCAGGTAGAAAGAACCTAGAAAAGTCAGTTTTAAAAAACAGATCGAGCTTTTGCTGAGCAGACCAGCGATTTGCAGTTAGTGCCGCATCCAGCGCACCAGCACTCGTGCCAATAAAGGTATCAAACATCGAATAATGAAATGCATTTTGTTTTTCACCTTCTAATTGCGAACCCCAAGTCGCCCCTATCCGAATACCTCCCCCTGATGAAACATATACTCGTGGTTTCAAATTCATACACTCTCTCCAGAATCAGAAGGGACTGCATAAGCTCTCGCAAATGCAGTCATTTGTGGTAGCGACCACACAGAATATTGACCTTTCCCTTGATTTTCGAATACCAAGTGCGAAGGTCTCCCATCTATATGTGTCCATGCTCCACGGGTTATCTCCAAACAGAAACCTATACTATCCTTCTGGGTACACAGGAGAGCCTGGACTTTTCTATTTCCAGTGACACTTTCGTAACCAGGAACGATAAAATCAGTTGCATTTCCTCGTAGATGCTGACTTTGCTTTGCCCCACCCATGTTAGCGTTTGATGAAGGAGAGCGGACCCAGCTAGTTACTTGGATGATTGCTCTTGGTGTTAACTTTTCCCTCAAAAAATTGCGTACTGACTCTAATCTTTCTGCTTGGCGAAGAGCAGAGTCAAAAACAGATTCTGGGGTAGCGATGATATCATCGGATGTTCGATTAGTAAACACTTCAGCCCAGGAAAAATTCTCGGTTATCCGCATTTTGCTCAATTGACCGGGTCTAAATCCATTTCGATGAATGCAGCAAAAAACCGCCTCAGGGCTCACCCTGTCTTGTATCATGAAAGTCATCTCCTCACCTGGCTTAGATAGTTTTGTATCTTAAGAGACCTAAATACCTATAGAACTGTTTCAATATCCCCGTTCTCCCATCCATGATTTTTGAGATATAAGGCTAGTTCCATATTGGCGTTCATCATTGCATCTACTAATGATTCTGGCATTTGAGACTGATAGATACTAAATCTAGGATATTCCCCAGAAATTTCTTTGCCATTCTCATCAAAATAAATCCCAAATACCTCAATAAACATCTCGGTATCGCTGCGGGGACACTCCACTTTAACAGCCCCAAACCCACTATATACTAATTGCTTCCCATTCTTTAATCTAGGTGTTAAATGTCGACAACGTATATGCATTGTTCTCTAAATTCCTTTCACAATAAAGCGAATCAAAAAGATCTTTGGTCTGTTTCCATTGAAACTGTTTGGCAGTGTATTCCCCAGTCGATAATTTTTTACAGCGTTTGTCGATGTTCCATTTGCATAATTTCAAAACCTCATCAATTAGCCCCTGTGCGTTGGGTTCAATGATGAACGAATTTTCTTCAGTACAATACTCCCGCATCCCACAAACAGCGGTTGTAATCAAAACAACTCCAGCAGCCATTGCCTCTAGCCCCGCAATTTCAAAAGGGGACTCATTAATACTAGGGACTAAAACCGCATCACATGTTTTCATGAGGCCAAAATGCCCCCGAATGGGCAGATTGTCCAACAGTTTGACGTTAGGTAATTCAGCAATGCGCTTTCGGTAATTCTCCATATATCCCTCAGTGCTGTTAAAGCTGGGGTGTACTTTCGAGACAATATAAAAGGCAATATCGGGCAATGCTTCAGCAGCATCTAAAACCAGATCAAAGCCTTTTCCAGGAACAGGACGTCCGCAAAATAACACCCTAAATTTATCCTTGGCCCAATCCCAATCGTCCCATTCTGGCTCTGTGTTCGCTATTTCTAGATAATTCACCCCATTCGGAACCACATAAATCGGGCGGTTAAACCCAAACCAATCCCTCAACTTTTCAGCATAGGCCTTTGAACATGTGGTTAGAACGTCCACCCCGTTCATAAAGCAAAGCTCTATCTGAGACTCGCGCCGAAATTTATCATCGTTGTGATAGCAAGCTTGCGCCTCCTCCCACGTCATAATATGGTAAGGCTCTGGCTGATCCTTGGCATGTTCCAGTTGGAAGGAAAGATGCCAAGTTCCAATAACTCGGACTCCCGGATGTAAAAGCCGTATAACTTTTACCAAAGGATACAGGTACGGATCGTGAAGGTGCACCACATCGAAAGAGATTTTGGAGAGATGCTCCAGATAGGTGCATAAATAAACTTCCTTTCGTTTTTCCTGAAATGTTCTCTCTGTCCCGTCTAGGTAGTTTCCCACGTGGTAAATGGTGTAACCCAAGTGCCCAAGCACTTCAAATTCGTTTTTAACAAAGTCGTGCCCAAGGCATATCACCTCGTGTCCTTCGGCTGCCTGGACCTTGGCTAATTCTTCTACCGTGACGCCAAGCCCGCCATATTTCTGGACAGGGGATTCGGGAAGGATGTGTAATATTTTCATTTACTCAACCCCTAAGCCGTCTGACTTACGTTTTTAAATACTCTGCCAACCATTGTGCACCGAAGCGTTTGAGAGCTTCCTGTGGTGTTCTTGAATACAATTCTCAAGACATTGCCAGCACCTCCTGGATACAAAAACACATCGCTTATCCCAATATAGGGGACTGCAAGGGTTGCACTGGTAATCGTTGCGCTTGAGAAGCCCATAAACGCGGGAGAGGTTGCGGTCACAGAACGATACCAAATGCTGGGATGCATCATGCAAACCGCATAACTGGAAGGGTAAGACGTTTGTGCTTGCCATGCTGCTACACGGCCTACAGCATCGGTGCTAGTGGCTGTAAATTCAAAGGTGGAACCGACCCCACTAAAATCACCAGAGATAGATCCTGAGCCAAGCGGAAGGGTATCATTACAGCGTATATGCACCCAACCATTTGTCCAATCGGATTGAGTCAACGCAATTTCATAAGTGTATGAAGCACTGGCCGTCATAATTTGTGTAATTGGGCCTGCTAAAAATCTAGCAGTGGCTACCCTGTTGTCTGTAATGGCCTGGGTGTAATACCGTGCGTCCCCTCTGGCATCAGTGTGATATTGAGGGTGATCATCAGCGCTAAGATTGCTCAAAGCTGAATGAGAAGGAACTGGAACGGTTTTCCATGTCCCGTCTCCACTCAAGAAATTTAATGATGAAGGGCTTCCAGTGCCTAGATTGCTTGGGGATACTGGGGTAGAAAGCGCAATAGTGTAATTTCCATTTGCCCCTGTATCCACCCCGGTTAAGCCTGTCCCTATGACAAGCTGTCTCTCTGCTGTCAAACTAGCATCATTGGCCAGTGTAATATACTGCGCACCTAAAGGGGCTCCACTGCCCCCCGCTGGAGGGGCGCTTTCCCATTTTTGCGTCGTGCTATTAAATGTTAAAACGTGCCCGTTGCCTGGGGTCTGATCTGGCCTTTGTAAGTATCGATTGTTTAGCCTGTAGTCACCTAAATCCGCCATATTACCGCTTCCTGTAAGTAATCTTATCTTCTAGTACTTCCAATTTTCGGCCCATCTTGTCATCAAACTTATCGAGCTTTTCAATGATAGGGCGGACAGATTCTTCAAGGTCTCTTTGGGTTACATATTTCTCGGCAATTTCTGCCCGCATTTCGGCCAGATCCGCTTTGGTCGCAAAAATATTCAGACTGATCAGCGCTGGTAAAACCGCCCCAACCAATGCAGCTGTACTCCCGATGGCAAGTTTCTCTTTGGTATCAACCATTGCTTCTAGCCTCCTGGATCAGTTGTTCAATTTGCGCCTTTAGTGCGCCAACAATATTTGATTGCGCTTCAGTCAATCCAGTCGGATTAAACTCATTGACAATCAAAAGAACTACGTCTAGATCCCCTCTCTGTGCGGCTACGGTCGCTTGTGTTTCAAATTGGTAAACGAGCAGTCTGGTAGCTGCGGGCAAAGGGTCAGAGGCTAATAAGGCTTGCCCCTGGGTGATCATATTCTTTAACTGCACCTCAATAGGAACCGGGGGCATTTTTACAGGGAGCCCCTCGGGTTCTCCCTCAATCCATTCAGCACCAGAGGGAGCATCAAAGGGGATACTTTCATAGTCCGCCGCATCGGTATAGGTATTATCTGGGTATTTCAAATAGAGCTTCATTAAGCCACCTCCGTCACGACAAAGCCGAATACATCAATATAAAGACTGCCCACCCCGGCTGAACGCCTATAATCTAGGGATTGTTGATAGGTCAGGAAAATACTTGGGTTTACTGCCGCTGTTTGGGTTGCGTCTTCTGCAACTGGCATCCCTAGATGTGATTCCCCTGTGGGTCTGACATTCCATGAGCCGGCGTTGGAACCCTGGGCATACGTTGCAATCAGAGATACCGTTGAGATGGTTGGCTGAAAAGCTGATAGAGAAATTGCTGTGAAGGTCCCCGCGGTGCCCGCATTCAATACATTGGTTGTCCCTGCTGTGTAGGCGCTTCCGTCATACATTGTCATCTGGACGTTATACAAAATTTTAGGGCGAGAAGGCCAACCCGCACCAATCCTAAACGGGATAATATTGCTAGAGGCATTATTGGTAGTGCAGAACGGCAATTGTCTAGAACTTGTATAACCTGTAGGTAGATTGATTAAGCTTTGCCCGCCGGCTACATTGCGAGTCGACAAGATTAAGCCAGGGGTTGTCCCGTCAGTAATTGCATAAAGGTGATAAAAAGTACTAGGCGCATCGCCCCCGTTTCTATAAGCAACCGTGGTCTCTGCACTGGTCCAAGCAGGGGTAACGGTCATGGTGGTGTTATTGGTGACGGCTGTAATGCGCCTTGCTTGCCCGCCGTTGGTACGGATAACGTCCCCCACCACAAAGTCTGTGGTAAAGGCTGTGCTGGTCCCTGTAACGGAAGTCCCTGCGGCTGCTACTGTGACAGTCCCCGTCAAGTTGGCAGATTGGGCAATCCCATTTAGCCCAGTAGTGCTTTTGTCTACAGTCGTGGACGTTGCTTTAATAATGTTTCCATTATCGGCATTGTTTCGGCATGCTATCCGAGCCACTGAAAAAGTATTGCCGGTTAAATACAACGGTGCAGCTGTGGCATTAAAAAGCGTGGGCCATGGGACAGAGCCGCTATCAATAAGGGTTACCGTTGTGACGTTGGTCCTGGCTTTGATTTGTTTGCTAGTGCTGTTATACCAAAGTTGGCCCTCAACAGGACTGCCTGGGTCACTAGCAAGACTTGAAAACAAAGGGAAGAAAGTACTTCCGTCGGTGGTGCTCTCCCACCGGGTATTGGTCTCATTCCATTGAAACTGAACAGAAGGAGATGTACCTCTGGTAATTTCCAGCCCGCAAGTTTCAGTCGTGGGAGCTCCTGTGAATGAGTTACGGACTTTAATGTAGCGTCCGTCTATTGCCCCCTTAATGCTGTCGGTCCCGATAACGGTATTTACGCCAGAAGCAAGCGCTGTGTCATTGTTGTAAAGCTCAACAAAATTTTGTTCAACGGGCGTGGCGTCATTTGCTGTTCCGTTGGTCAGTGTTCTACTTTTCCCGGTAATACTAACTTGAGGCATTCTGCCATTCCTTTCCCTTAAATCATATTGAGGTACTCAACATCAAAGACAAGATCTAACAATTGCACTGGTTGATCCGCCCCGGATTGTGAGAATGTGAATGAAATATTTTTAAACACACCCTGAGGATAAAACTTTTGTCTAACAATAGGAGCACCTCCCCATTGATAAACAGATAGATCATTGCCCCACACTCCACCATTCCAGGTGTACTCTCCCGCGATACTTTGAACTATATTCGCAGGATTAGTAATTGAAGCAAAATCTAATTGCGTACTAATACCTAAAGGATAAGTGCCATTACCACGAAATGTAACTTCAGCCATGACAATTCGTTTTTGGTAAAGTGGCTCCGTAAAATCCAAATGAGGGGTCTGAAGAGTAGCTTGTATAGGAGAGCCGTTATAACTATTAAGAGTTGGCGCATGACGCATTATCTTGCCAGTCGGATCGCCCGTATAAAGCGTGCCGTCATTATCGACAAAAGCACAAGTAACATTAAAGCCTGTTTGCTTATACATCCCTTGTGTAAAAAGATCATAATGCCAGATTGTATCTGGATAAGTATTATTAAGGGTTGCCACAGCAAAAGATATTCGACGGTTCTTCCAGTCATACCAACAGAAAGCGTCAGGAAGTACAGCAGAAGATAAGGTCGTAAAATCGTTATATACTTTTCCACTAAGTAATTGTTGATCAAGATTAATATTAGCCAGGGCTGTTTTATATGAACTAATACCACGAGGAGTTAAAAACGCAATATCTTGTTCAAATTGGATACTCTGGCGGAACCCTGGTATTCCAAAGTCATGTGACACTTTAATAAAAGTAAACGGATTTTGCGTTGTTCCGTCACCAACAACAATACCAATCGATCGCTCTTTACCAACGAGAATAACAGGATTGATATCACCAGGAATAAAAAAACGTCCGATACATGTTATTTTTTGTCCATCATTGGTATCACAATTGATAAAATTACTAGCATAACCAGTATTAATCACTCCTGGATTGCTGTAATATAGAAGTGACGGGTCGTGCGTCGCAGAGAAAGCAAAGACCCGGTTCTTATCATATATGGCTTGCTTAAATCCAGTAGCTGCAGTTCCATCTGCACCAGTAGCAAGATTTCCAACACTACTACCATTCCATGTTTTAGGTTGATTTATCCCATCACATACTATCAGTTGATCGAGAGCCGTCAACAAACTCAAATAAGCGTCACTTACTGTCATAGCAAGACTAATAAGACTACCACTAGAATTGAGTCTATACACATTGCCACCATAAGCTACAATAAAATGATTAGTTCCATCACTCTTTTGGTATCTTCCAATCGCTCGAATTGGCGTATTTATTCCAACATCCTTATGCAAGGTAAACCCTGTGGTTTTACTCAGGCCCCCTCGTGAAATAGGTTGCCAATTTACAACCTGTTTAAATTCAAACCCCAATTGCGAAAGACCTGCACCTAAGTTTGCATTAGGATCAAATGTAATATACGCATTTTCTTCACTTAGTGTATTCATCAGGCCTGTCATGTTATTGAGACGAAACAATCGCCGCCTTGTACTAGAGGAATTCCCAGGCATAGGTGAACTCTCCTTCCTAAAATAAAGTATTATTTAAAAGCTCGCTGGCATTTGCCGAGCTGTAGATAAATCTGATTTAATCTGTACAAGAAATGGTGACATTTTAATTTTTATTAGGCCAATCGCCTCAGCTTCAGAGATTTTACCAATCCTGGCACTCAATACAGCAGAGCAAGAGTCAATAAAGATATCCTCATCTCGTTCCGGAATTAAAAAAGTATCACTAGGTGCAGTGACTAAGGGCATATCAGTAAAGTGATACACAGTAATGGCATAATTTTGATCTGGAATAGAATCGAAATAAAGATTCTTACCAAATTTAGAATAGTAACTCGGTATTCTAGTTACCAGAGATGAACTTCTAAAATACTGTTGAAATAATCGATACTCCTGAGGGTATAACTCCGAGGTAATAGAATTCACTGATTTTCGAATATATCGAATTCTGTTAGGGTCAATACCCATACCTGACAAATCAATCTGTGACTGACCTGGTGAATAAGGAAGTAAAGTCTCCGTCTCCATAAACCATAGATTACCTAAACGATTGGTTTCTCGGATCACCTTATTAATAATATCTTTTGCTATTTTCCCTGGAAATTGTGTATCCAAAAAACTAACAGGCTCAGCTAGGTTTAATTGTCGGTATGCTTCTGCGAGAATTTGAATTGCATTAGCCATAAGAGATTCTCACTTTCTAAACCTTTATGCATATTTCTATTTTAAAATCCAGAAGTTGTCCGTTTTTGCTGACGGTCTAACAAAGGTTTCAAAACCTCAGCAACTTCATCTGTCACAAAGGTTAATTCATCACAGCGAACTTGAAACGCCTGACCATTGATTGCCCCATGTAACATCAAGACTGTCCTATTTCCTTCTACAACAGGTATAGCATCAATGCCTGTTGAAAGTAGTAAGATTTGATTCTTTTCTCGCTTTTGGGCTGGCATAGTATCTCCTGTCATTTTTTAAGAATTAATTTATATTAACTAGCGACTAAAGGCTCGACCAGGCATGATGTTTCTGAACTCACCAGGTTTAGGCGCACTCACAAATTTTCGTTGTTCAGGGCACTGAATGAGAAATTCGTATACAGCTTTCGGAATATAGTTTTTACCAGGTTGTAAATGCCACCGAACCCCATTAATGGTGACACATTCGCTAATTCTGGCCACACAAACTTTATCACTCGTCTGATAATGAACGGCGTAATCCAGTGCATCATTTAGATCATAATAAATTTCGACATGCTCGCCCCGAATCCACTCTGCAAGTGTTTCCATCATTGCATCGTAATATAGCTTATCGTTTTCATAGGCAATTTTTCGTTTTGCGTCTTGTATAGGATCTCCAGTAAGTTGAGGACTTATTGGGGGGCTGATTAACACTTGGTAAGGTTTTAATTCTGCTCGAGCTTGTGTCATCGCCCATACGTTATCATCTTCTTCTCTTGTGTCTAAAATACTAGTTATATTTTTTATGGGCATTGACTACCCCTTTCTCTGTAAGAATAATTTAAAATATGAATGCGCCATTACAGTAAACTCACGGGAGCATTGCCGACAAATGCGCCCGCGAAGTTTCACTGGACAGTGAGGAAACTCACTATCAATTTCTACTGCAGAGTATATTAAGCTGTAACGCCTGTTTCCACTCTGACAAAGAAATTATTATTCAGGATTTTAGGAGCCTGAAAAGATTTCCAGGCGACTGATCCACGCTGACTTAAGGGATCCGCAGAACCAGCAGAACCCAAAGGTTGAACAATAGTATTTAGCTTCCCACTTTGAGGTTGTTGCGAATTGCCCATATTCACATAACCAAAAGCTTCTTGACCAAAAATTAGGCAGCCGTATACATCTGCAGCACCAGATCCTTGACCTGCAAAAAGAGGAGCCCGAGTTGAAACAATCCAGGCAACTTGGTTAAAAGTTGGTAAATTAAGAGTGTACATCCTTTGAGGATCACTATATTGAAATGTATTCAGCACAGCAGTGTCACCCAATAAATCGAACCACTGACGTGGATGAATATACCCAATAAAAAGACCTCCTAAACCATTTTCCCCTTCAGATCCAGAAAAAGGTCTAGAATCGTTAGCCGCCAAGGTTCTTACAGCCCGACGTACCAGCGCAGAAGTCATAGGGTTAGCAGCAGATTGAGCATTACGAGCAGAGCCAGTGGCATAGATAACATTGGTACCACTCACCAACTCGGCCTTAACGATTTCTTCTATCGATTGCCCTCCGTTTTCTCCCAATACATTTGTAGCTTCTTGTAGAACGGGATCTACGCCCATCAAATTGACTGCATCGGAAATCTGGACATAATTACCATATTGTTGTGCCGTAACAGTCACTTCGGTCATCGATAAACTTACCGCTGCAGGTGTAATCCCTTCCACCAAGGGTGTTGTTGCAGCTGCCAAAGAGTTTAACCTTCGAAAGCTAACCTGATTACCACTATTTTCAGGGATGTTACGAGCCTGTCCAATTTTTGGTAAATATAATGTAGGCAAGGCCCGAGAAAGTAATAAACGGTCATAAAACTGTTTTGCTGTTGCAGATAAAGTTCCTAAGGTATCTGGCATCAATAATTCTCCTTCTAAATTAATCTAAAAAAATGACCCACTCACTATCGTTGATACTGATTACTCAGACGACTAAACTCATCATCAGACATAGCTAAAATGCCCTCAGGGCTGAGTTGATTCAACGAATTTGAAACGGGGATTCCGTGGCTAGTCTGTAAACTCATGGCTTGTTGACGCAATACAGAAGCTTGAGTCTGCTGGCTATTACGTTGGAGCAACGAATTTATTTTCTGCTCAAACTGTTTAGCTGCTGTATCAATTACTTCTTGTGGGGACGGGATTCGCCGCTCGGTTTTCAGAATCGCCTCATAAACATGGGGTACTTCTAAAGCAATGGCTTGCTGGAAGGGCTCTAGATGGGGAAACTTGGCTTTCGCCTCTTCAACAGCTTTCTCGTAACGAAGCTGTGATGTCATATCTTGCTGTAATGCCTCTGCATAACGTGCAAACTGTTGCTGTAATGCTGGAGTATTGCTGACATGTCCTCCTACTTTATTTGACTGGGATTGCCCCCCTTTAGAAATAGCGGGGCTAGTTTCCGAAGCAAGATTTGTTGACTCAGTGGGTACTGCTGAATCTGGTAATTGAGTTTGCGAACTTAGCATTATCATTAGGTCTTCTTGTCTTCGCTTGAGGTTTTGTATTTCAAGGAGGACAGAACTGAGCTGTTGTGGATTTACTGGCTCAGATTCTTGATTCTTGGCAGGTATTCCTGTAATAGATTGGAGCGCATTTTCAAACTCTGGGGGAAGTGGTTCTGGGGGAGGGAGCAAATCAGAAGAGTAAGCGTTGAGTTTTTCAAACCCATTTTGAGTAGAGAGCGGTTGCGACCCAGAAATATCTCCACTACTCATATTGTTGTTATCTGTATTAGTATCTGTAAGCATGGTGATGATTGTTTCCTTTAGGTCATTGAAATGTAACAACAGTGAGGCGTCTTAGCTCAAAACAGGTTTATCGCTTGGTTTAGTTTGGGATACTGCTAAGCTAGGTAATTTTTCGACTGACGCAATTCTTCAGCTTCAGTGTTTTTATTTCTTGGAATAAGTACTCAATTCGCCATGAAAATAAGTCATGACGTGCATGACCAATTCTCAGACGCTGACAGTACTGAACGCCGAATAAAAATTCAAAGAAGGACTGTGATGCAAGCCCATACAACACGTAATAGCTCCTTGTTTAGGGGTATCTATCGCAAAAAACCAAACGGCATTAGCCCAGAACAATTACTTTCCTTCAGTCACAAAGAAAAAAAATTTTTTGCCACAGGAGAAGATGCTTTACAGATAGCTTGGTTAGCCCTTATGGGGATAAAAACACCACCCTCTATAACCAAAACACCTCTAGGCTTAGTGGTTCAGGATTTTAATACTATATTTAGTGAGCGCAGCAAAGCTCTCAAAGCCTTACAGAAGGAGGTCGATTCCCAGTTAACAAGCTTAGTTGCCAAAGCTAAAGCGCCTAACCAGACTAAAGAGGACTCCGACTTTAAAGCGAGTACCGAGGCATCCAGAACCCAAAACACTGAAGATAATACACAAACTAACCGTACAGAAGCATCCAGGACAAATCCTCTCCAGGGTAAGAAGTCTGGCTGCCTGAAGAGTTTTGTCAATCTCTTTCTTAGTGTTATACTTTTTCCGTTCTGGCTGTTAAAGCGGTTTCATCAGTCCAAACCCGCCTCACCCTAAGACAGCCTGACGATAATCATCAAAATGACCTAGTTCCATCAGTTTGTGTTCGATATTTCTAAAATGTGTGTGAGCCCTATTTCTTAATTATGGAGTTGTGTATCGATGAAACCATTGAATAATTTATCCCTGAATAGCGTATCCCCTCAATTCGGACTCATTTACAAAAAACATCCTGCCAAGCTACCAGACAATCAAATCCACCCCTTTACTTATGGTGGTCGCCAATTCTTTGCAACTGGAGGTGATGCGGCTACTTTGGAGAGAGATCATCAAGAAATTGATGAAGCGATGTGGCGAGGCAATTCTACTAGCTATGAGGCTTTGTTAGAAATACTTGATCATGATCAACGCCGAATGGCGGCACGCGCCGATAAAGCCGAAAGACCCTTGTTACAAAGATTACTATCCTACCTTCAGTAGATTTTCATCCGTATAACAATATCAGGAAGGCATCTCGATGCATATTTATCCGTCATTACCCAAACTTGCAGGACCGCAATTTACAGGTGTATTTAAAACAGAACCACCCAAAACAGGTCCCAATAGTCAGCCCTCTCGTTGTTTTTTAAGCAAAGGAGAAAGGTTTTTTGCCACGGGTGAAGATATAACAGCCTTAGACGCGCGTTTCACGCAAACTTCTCGAGATGCCTTAAATTTATCAGGTCAACCTGGCGCAAGGGAAACTCAAGAACGTTTATGCAGTGATTTTGATAGTTTTTGTGACGCATTGGCTGCCAAAGCGAAGCCTTAAGCCAGTATCTCTGAAGAAAGTTTGATTGAATCACAGTGTGAGTCAGTTTCTGATCAGCGAAGTGATTTGTTTATATATAACCGAATAAATCCTCGGTTTTACGAGGCCCGGATAGCTTGTACTATTTGGGTTTAAGCCCTATAATGCCTAAACAGATAATTAAAAAGGCATATTTATATGGCACTTCCCGGTTTCAATCCATCTACCTTGTCTCAGCCCTTTATCTGGCTTTGGCAGTGTCATCTCCGCTATCAGCGTTATCTCTGTGAAGACCCCAAAACAGGTGAACACAGGCCCAAGCGGCTCACCGTTTTTTTGGCACTGGCAACACTCTACTCAAACTACTTCTATCTCGTGTCTATCTTAGCCCTTTGGATAGCCAGTCAGATAAATCATTACCTATTGTTTTACAGCTGGGAAACAAGCTCTATAGAAGACATAAAATATCAACATATAACGACTTTTTATAAGGTGCTAAGTTATCTTATTCTCTTTACGATAGCTCTTTTTCCGGTGGCTCTATTAACTGGCTGTTATAGGCGTTACTTAATTCACTCTATTGTCAGCTTATATGCTCAATTGTTTCTAATTTTAATTATGTCACAAAATCGTTAAGGGTATCAACGATTACTCATGCTTAATGTACTGCCATTACTTACACGTTTTCTGGTTAAAATTTGGTCTGCACCCAAAGCTTTATGGTTTTTTTTGGTGAGAATGGAAGACAAACTAGAGCTCGAAAAAAGAATCTCCATTTATTTAATGTTCATGGTCTATTCTCGAATTGCGTTTGATTTATTAACTGGTTTTTTATCAGACATCATTAAGACTCATTTTTATTCTCTGACTGAAATATTAAAACATGTATATCATTCAAAGAATCTATCATATTTGTTTAGTTTTTTTCTTTTATTAATGCTGCCCTGCTTGCCTCTATACCTAATCAGCATAATAGTCAGACCTCTATCGGCCTGGCAACGTTTTTTTTCACTTTTATTAATCTCGTTTTCGGTACTTGTTTATTTATTTCCTTATTTATTATTAGTTTTAATTATATTGCAGAAGATTTTACTTAGTACTTATGCTAATGTACAAGATTTCTTATCTTATTATTTTATTTAATTTGAGTGATCATAACTAGAATAGAAATTGAGATTGTGAAAACTGTTTAACTTCGTAAGTCTTACTAAACTTTGATTGACTATGAGGTGTTCGGTATATTTTAAATACTGTTCCGTTAGAGTTCTCACGTATTAAATTGGTGCCATAATTACCAGTAAGATCTCTTTTTCTATCATCATTAAAATCATATATATCTATCAAATCTGGATCATATGTAAATGTTGTAGTTCTATAACTCGGGTTTAAAACAGCAGTTACCGTAACTAGTTGTTGCTTTAAATCCACCAAAAGTGTCATATGTTCGACATCAGCAGCCAAGCGTCCAAAAGCCCACATTTTAGGATTAAGAATGTTTAGAGGAGTTTTGAATATTGGCTCATTAATTTTGAATACATTCAAGGCGACACCTTCATAAGGTTTTCTAAATAGAAGGACCAATTTGTCTTGATTCATTGTAGATATTTCCACCTGTTTTTTGGGGAAAGCTTCCTTTAAGATCGAATCTAGCTTTGTCAAGAGTCTACTTTTCTCATGTTGAGGATAACCTGATTTTAAATTACTAATAAACTTCTGAAACTTCTTAATCATTTCCTTTGATGAAGAGGAAATAAAAAGCTTAGGAACATCCAGCTCTTCAGAAAAATTTAATTTAGAAAAGTCTAGTTCTACTGGCTGTCCTTTACCAAAACGATAATTATTTAATAATTGATAAAGTAAATCATAATCATTATTGAATTCTAATCTTTGTCTTCTATTGTTTGTATTGAGTCCAACTGGTTGTTCTTGTTTAGAATTTTTCTTTATCTGATAATTTATTACCTTAGTTCTTTCTTTGATAATTGGTTCCAGGGGAATATAAGGCTCCAGTACATTAGGCATCTTGTAGGGTATGCTATTCGTGTTATAGGCTAACTCCACTGGATAATCCCACGTTTGCCAGTCATCATTTCCGTAGTAATGATTAAATCCTGCCAGTGCGGCAATAGGAGACACACCCGCTTTCTCATAGTTCCTTGTCGGATATGCATGATCACTATAGGGTATTGGGACAATATCTGGTTGCTGTCCAGATGCAGCCGTTGCCATCCCAGCCGTAAATCCATTGAGAAATCGCCCGGTCGCAAGTAAGCTTTTGAATGGTTTATAAGTATTCCTGTTCGGAAATTCAGGCCGTTTTTCACTCGCCAAATCCCATGGTCCGTCTTGGCTAAAGTTATCCAGCAACCGTTTTGTCAACAACTCATTACGAAAATCTGTCGTTGTATTTTCCCGGTTTATCTCTGCCATCGCAGGATACACTTGGTAAAATAGAAAATCATCATAGTTATCTGCGAGTTTATCTGTTCTATATTTATCCATGTTATCGTTTCCTTGAAATACAGTATAACCGGACATATCTTCGGTTTTATGAGGCCCAGATGGCTTGTGCTATATGGGTTTAAGCCCTATAATGCCTAAGCAGATACTTAAAAAGGCATATTTATATGGCACTTCCCGGTTTCAATCCATCTACCTTGTCTCAGCCCTTTATCTGGCTTTGGCAGTGTCATCTCCGCTATCAGCGCTATCTGTGTGAAGACCCCAAAACAGGTGAACACAAGCCCAAACGGCTCACCGTTTTTTTGGCACTGGCAACACTCTACTCAAACTATCTATTTTTTGGGATTGTTACAACCCTATGTATAACCCATTCTATATTTCCATCTGTGATCCTAGGAACTTTTAATCAATACTTCAGTAGAACAATGTCTGCAATGTTTGATCTTCCTATGCACTTTACACTAATACTTTTTCCGATAGCACTATTTTCTGGCTGTCACAGGCGATACTTAGGTCTGTCTATTTTCATAATTTGCACCAATGCTCTTTTGTTTTTTCTGGACTCGTGGAGTCCTTAATGATTGTGACAAAATAATTTAGGATATCAACATTTACCCATGCAAAATGTACTAACAATGATGCAACGTTTTTTTGTCAAACTTTGGTCCTATCCCAGAGTATTCTGGCTTTTATTAGTGAAAACGGAAAAGAAGATACAACTCGAAAAAAAACTCTCTATTTATTTAATGTTAATGATTTATCTTCGTTATACGCTGAATATATTGAGATTCAACCTTGAGTATTTATATAAGTTTTTGCCAGATATAATTAATAATAATTTACATTCTTTGTATGAAATAATTAAGGTTGTTTATCATTCTATATATTCTACAGTTGAGGTAGGTTTTTTATTTTTATTGTTATTTATGATACCGTGCTTACCTCTCTATCTGATTAGCATCATAGTCAGACCATTATCAGCACGGCATCGCTTTTTTTCAATTCTATTAATCTTGTTTTTAATACTTTTCCATCTTCCGTATTCATATGTATTTATCCAATTTATGTTTCAAATTCTAGTGCTTAATCCTTATAAAACGATAAAGGATTTTTTTCCACATTATTTGTAACTATAATCAATTGGCTTTAATGTTCACAATGATCTTAAAACCTCAATACACTAGAATTGTGGTTTACTAAGTTCCTCAACTGTGTAAATCTTTGAATAAATTCACTATACTACTAGAGAATTACAATACCCTTAAATATATAACTATGCATGTTACCCTTACACAATTAAAATTAACTGAGGGAAAGCTATGATTGGCTCACACGTAAAAAGTAACTTAATTAAGATTTCTCTTTATATATTTTTTCTATGGTTTATTACTACATCAATCTACTTTTTTTTAGACAACCTAAAGCACGATATTTTTTATCACTTCCAACAGTTAATTTTTGCGAGCATTAATATTACACTATTATTAGTACTTGTCTTATCATCGATAGTTTGTTTACTTTCTTTAAAATGGTTATTTTGTTCTGACAAACAGATATCAAAAGCCATATGTACTATTTCCTTCGGAATTAGTTCCATTTCATTCCTAGGGAGTATACTATTTTTTGTTTTAGAAATTATTTCAGTATACTATTTCATTCAATATTAATCACGCAAGACTATTTACGAACAAACATTTTTTCCAACTCTCTAGCTAGTGCAAATCTACCATTGGGATAATGTTTTTTAAAATAATCGCGATGGTTTCGTGCAAGTTGAAATAAGTTTATATCCCCTTGATTAATAGGCGTTTTTGTATAAATTGCTTCACCTATTTCAAATATAGTTGTTACAAAAGAATTATTATAGTTATCAGAACCAGCTAAATCACCAGTAACACTTCCTAAGTAATGATGGAATTGTTCAGCAACAGGGTAAACAATAAATTCACTTCGTTTATTAATATATCCATTTTTATATATCTTAGGTAATCCCGTATTCGATGAATCCGTATATGGCAATAGTATGGAGTGAATAGATTCTATAGGCTTATGAGCAATAAGACTCTGAACTACATTAGTTGGAGATACCTGTATTGAAGTTCCAAAGAGTAACCATAAGAGTACCTTAAAATTTTCATCATTCCCAGAGATATCAGCAACATATCTTACAATTTTTGGGAAAATATACCAATCTATTTTTTTATTTTTTGTATTTACTAATATTGAAAATACCCAATTAGCAATACGAGACTCCAAAAAAACTACTTTTTTTACTTTATTTCTATCCCAACCTTTAGATAACAAAAGATTATAATGAAATTTAAATTTACTACCCACTGATTTTATTTTAAATAGTTTAGATAACTCATTATCATCAATTGTTTCTGATTGTTCAGTATGCTCAGTAGAAGATTGGCTTTGATCCTGATACACTATATTTCTCTCATTAAGTAGGAGATTATTATTAGACTGATTCAGTTTAATAGTCTCCGCCTTTTTATTCATTGTCATTGGATAATCTAGGACTTCAGCAGAGATCTTGTTTATCATAAAAGGAATTAAAGATTTTGGCATCCTGTAGGGTATACTATTCGTGTTATAGGCCAACTCCACTGGATAATCCCACGTTTGCCAGTCATCATTTCCATAGTAATGATTAAAACCTGCCAGTGCCGCAATAGGCGACACACCCGCTTTCTCATAGTTCTTGGTCAGATATGCATGATCACTATAGGGAATTTGGACAATATCTGGTTGTTGTCCAGACGCAGCCGTTGCTATCCCAGCCGTAAATCCATTGAAAAATTGTCCAGTCGCTAGTAAGCTTTTGAATGGTTTATAAGTATTCCTGTTCGGAAATTCAGGCCGTTTCTCACTCGCCAAATCCCATGGTCCGTCCTGACTCAAGTTATCCAGCAAGCGCTTCGTTAATTGCTCATTGCGGTAATCTGTGGTCGTATTCACCTGGTTTATCTCTGCCATCGCAGGATACACCTGGGAAAACAAAAAATCATCATAGTTATCTGCGAGTTTATCATTATTAATTGGTAAATCAGAAAATCGAGACATTATTTCT
>JAIEMW010000006.1 GCA_019751815.1 Cyanobacteriota bacterium | reverse complement strand
ACAATCACTTCGGATTCAACTTTGGGATTTTCGATCACCACAGGTTTTACATTCACAATCACTTCGGATTCAACTTTGGGATTTTCGATCACCACAGGTTTTACATTCACAATCACTTCGGACACATCTTGTCCAATGACCGGGTTTTTAACAATCTCAGCATCGACCCCTTTAATATCTGGAACAATCTGCGTCACTTCATTGCCCAGGTCACCTTTGACATCAATCCCTTTTACATCTGGAACAATCTGCGTCACTTCATTGCCCAGGTCACCTTTGACATCAACCCCTTTGACATCTGGAACAATCTGCGTCACTTCATTGCCCAGGTCACCTTTGACATCAACCCCTTTGACGTCAAATCCTTTGCCTGAGAAATCCTGAGTAAGTTGCAGAATAAATTTTTGTTGTTCCTCGTAGCCGCCCAGCTGCTTATACACTTCTTGCTGTTTCTCATTTAATGAGACTGTATTCATAATGAATGTATCCTCAGAGACAGGCACAAATTGAGTAACAACACTGCTTTGTGAAAGATTTACTTTAATGCCAGCGTCATAATAAAGCTGTTGGGTGTACTTGGCCTGTTCCTCAGTGTTCATCTCTTTTAGCTTGCTCACAACATCCGCAGAAATTTTAATTTCCGCACCCACCTCTTGGGCAAAAGCACATTGAGAAAAACTTGTGGCAACCGTAATGGACATAAATGACAGTGCAATCAGAGATATACTGGCTGCAGTTTTCACTCGAGTCGAGTTCTCAAAGAAGGTCATTTTTAAATCCACCTTATCCGTTGCAATCTTGCTTAATGAATTAATACTTCTCTAATTTGGCAATCTCTCCAAGAAAGAAAAAACTAAAACACAGTTCTACCTTTCTATTAAAACTATCGACAAAGCGCTAATTTTTCTGAAGGGTCCATTTGCCTTTGTGTAAAGCATCCGTTACACCCAATTTATACTCTGTTACAAGATTCAATCCCCGCCTACAAAAATACCCTGGAGTCTCCTCCAGGGTATTCTAATATCAATATAAGGGGCCTTTTATTTTAAGAGATCTTCAAGCAGTGGCAGCTCATCCGTATCAGGCTGCATTAATACTATCGTCACGGAGGTCAGCATATTTCTATCAGCTGCGACGACCCCATCACGGTTTACTGCCTTGGCAATAAATGCCTGTTCTGATAACTCACGATCACTCACCCCATCAATCGCCACCACTTGAGACAAGTGTGTTTTGGGATTGGTGGTTAAGGCAACAGCTTGAGGGGCTTTTTTCTGAAGCGAACTCAGCCCGTCAACCACGGCATCTTGATCTCCACGCGTTGGTTTCTTTGCCACAATAGTTTTCGGCCTGCCCCCCCCGTGGGCACCCTTCACACCCCCGACCTCATTGATTGGCTCCCCAATCGGAATTCCATTACCAATGGGATGGATGTTAACGGGATCGATAGGCATCACAGGACACCATCCGATGGGTGGAATTAACCCCGTCTCATCTTGCTGAATCACTGGATTGATCACAGGGTTTTGCACGACGGGCGGGAGTGGTTTTATCAGTTCTTGCTCCACTCCTATTTTAATCAAGAATTTTGCATCCATGGCTTGGGCATTGATTAGATTATCTTTACTCAGTTCTATGGCAGAAGCATTTGCACACACCCCGAGTAACCCAAGTACTAGGAAAAAAGAGAGGAAACGATCTTGATGAAAACTATTGCGGGAAATATTTTGCGACCACCCCACAAAAAAAATCATGTCAGAAAAATCAACCACGCCAAACACCCCTTTCATAAGGAATCTTTTAGCCACTCAAAAAATACACACACACAATGCCAGTTAACTTTAGGTATTTCTTCAGGCTCTTTCGGCCAAAATTATGAATGCTTCAATAATCCATCTGCCACGATGTCCATTCTGTAACTCGTTGTTACAATAGAGAAATTATCCATTTAAAGCATCATTGCTTTCCGCCCCTTGTTATTGGAGTGCCTTTTTCTTTGGCAGAATTTATTCTTTGCTGGCCGCTTGCTTTTTACCTTTGGCTCACCCGGTGGGCTACCAGAGACGCAGCTTCCCATTTCCATCAAGTCTGGATGTGGCAACTTTTCTCTGCCTGTATTGTCCTCATTTTAGGAATAGGTAGCTTTATCGGGCTTTGCTATTTCTCTGTCCAAGGCATGCACCAAACGCTCTATCTATGGGTTGCGCACCTGCTCTTTCTGACGACGGTCGCTCTATGGAAGCTCTCTTTCCTACGCTGGGTCGCCCAAAAAATCACGGGCGAAAGACTGACCAGTACCTTGAGATGGGTTGGCTTTTGGTTTGGCTTATTACTGATCATCACGGGTTTTCTGCAGGCAGGTCCAATGAGCGACACAGAAGGCACATTACTAGCATTCTCAAATCTTCCCAAGTACTGGTGGATAGATTCCATCTGGACCTTACTGTCCATGATGCTAATCAGTGTTGTTGGGGCTGGCTTGTTTAACAACAGAAACCTAACAAGCACACTGGAGCGTCTGGGATTTCTACCCGAAACCGATTTTTCTGGTACTGGGCCCTTTTGGAAAAAGGTGCTGATATTTACTGCGGTAGGCCTACTCTTGAGCCTATTTCTGTATTATGTTGGTCTTTACTTCCTAAAACCTCAGTACCCACAGCTCTATGCGTTGGATCATGCTTTTAATCAGGCGATTACCCCTCACAACATTCCTGTGTTTCATCAGATACTGGGCATTTTGACAATTGCCCTCTGTGCCGGTATTGGCGAAGAGCTCCTACTGCGTGGGCTAATGCAGCCTGTGCTGGGCATAGGACTCACTACAGTGGTATTCACCTTGATGCACCCGCATTATGGGCTGAGCGGGTTATTGCTGATTATTGCCTTATTGGGGCTTATCTTTGGTCTGATTCGCCAGCGTTACGGTATTGTTGCAGCCATCGTCACCCATTTCGCCTATGATTTTGTTACGATGGGCCTGACTGCCTTAGGGTTTTAGCCCTGAGATCCGGAGATTACCAGTTGGTCAGTCATCCAACGGTTGCCTTGTTTGTAAACATCCACAACACCAGAAATTTGACCACTTCCATTTTTTAAAATCGCCACAGGAGCTTGGCGAATTTCCCAATCACTGTAGCTAAATTGACTCCCCGTCTGTATGTTTCGAGCCATGGTCACCTTTCCTCTTGGGTTAGAGGCAACCGGCACCCCGGTAAAGAGCGTTTTTGGCTGGATACTATGCATTCTCTCAATCTCCTTCATCCAATAAACTATCTTTGTTTTAACATAATAGTGATACTTCATTAATAGATTGAGGTGACTGGCCAATGAGAGACATTTATTTCTATTTTCGATCTGCATTAATACTTTCCATTTTTACGCTCGGTTGCCTTTACGGATCAGCCTCTTCAGCCGAAACGGCCACGGTCAATCCCGAAAAAAAATCTGAGGCGAATCCAATTTCTAATGCCTTTTCACGAATCACTCAGCAAGGCTGGATGTCGCTGGATAAGCAGGGAAACTTTCATCCTGAAAAAGAACTGACCCGCGCAGAACTGGCCCGTATTTTGGTAAAAACGTTTGATCTGGAAAAACGCCAGCTCAAAAAAACGGTGCCGTCTTCAGAGTTTCAATTCCAGGATGTCCCACGAAACCATTGGGCTTTTCAAGATATTCAAACCGTTCTTCGGCACGGGGTGATGAGTGGCTATAAGCCTGGCTATTTTTATCCCAACCAACCTCTCAGTCGTGCGGAAGCCTTCGCCATATTTGCCCAAGCCGACGGACTCTATCCCTTTGAAAGCCAAGAGCTTCAAGACGTAATGGCCACTATCTCAGACCGTAAGCAAATTCCCCAATGGGCGGAAAGAGGCATTGCCACAGCCGTTCATGAGCGCTTTGTCAATCTTGAAGAAAGCCCTTCTAGCGCACGCCCTATTAAGCTGAGACCTGAGGCTCCTTTTACCCGCGGCGATATGGCTTTTACCCTGAACCGATTTCTGGAAAGAGCTGAAGAGAAAAGTCCCTTTCAACAGTTACCGCCTGAAAATCAATAATTACGGGTTTAAGGCAATGTATTTTCAGGTAGAACCGGTTCGTGTACTAACGCTGCCTGTGATTGCACAAAAGACCAAACATCCGGTTGCAAACGGAACATTACACTCTGTTCATTCATAAAATCGGGTGCGTCATCTTTTTTCACAATTCGGACCAGCCCTGGAACCCCAGTTGCCCGAAATAAAGCACCGCCGACCCGCTCTCCCGTGGTTTGGTCCTGATGGGCATCCTGATGCTTCTTACTGGTGAATTCTACCGCAGTGCCTGCCAGAGCTTTGGCAGCAAACACAATCGGAAACGCAGGAAGCCCAATCACAGAAAGGCCAACTGAAGCGCCGGTGCCTACCGCTGAAATCTTGGCATCATCCCCCGCCAAGCGTTTTTCCTGTAATACTTCTGGATCATACAAACGCTGTAGTTTCGACACCTGAACTTCAATCGGCACAGGAACAGATACCCCTTGAGTGGTTTGAATCTCCTTTAGGCGGTACATAAGATACCCAGCCTTACCAAAATTACCAGACTCTTTTCGACCAGTCACTTGGAGCTTCAGCCGAAGTCCGCCCAAGTTGGGATTAATCGCCTGAATTACTGAAAAGTAGACTTGCCCTTGCTGGGGTAAAAGTAGTTCGAACAAATCTCCCGGTACCATTCGGCTTTTTGTGGTCAATAGTGTCGCCGGGATATAAGGACTGGGCTTTAATTCTTTGGATACTGCTTGTGTTTCTGTTTGCGCCAAACCATAGGACATCCCGCAGCATAAGGACAACGATAGCAAGAAGCACACGAGCAAGACGAAGAGACCAGGAGATTGCCGGCAGCGGCAAGATGCGAAGTGAACAGTTCTGGATTGGATCATCATTAAGAATCAATCAAAAGTGCGTATTGCTTGGCACTGAATCCAGCCAAAATTTTGCCCGTGTTGGTGACCAGTACCGGGCGCTTAATAAAGGTGTACTCTTGATGCATATAGTCGAGCATTTCAGCGTCCGTCAATTGTTTTTTATCCAAACCCAAGGCCCGATATTTCATCGCCCGTTTGGAGAATAAAGCCTCTACACTGCCTATCAGGGTCGTTAATTCTTTTATTTGCTCTTTAGATAACGGCTCTGCCTTAATATCCACCGTTTTTTGAATCTTAACGCCTCGGTCCAGCAAAAATTGCTGGGCTTTAATACAAGTACTACAATATGGAAGCCAGAATAAGGCTTTAACAGTCATCATTGCTGAAGTCTCTCTCGTTGCATTCACTCTATCTCTAGCTGTATTGAAACCATTTTACCAGAGAGCCGTATTGTCTTTCTTGACCCGTCCATTTTCAGCCTTCTTGCTCTCAGACAGGGAGTCGTGAAAAAATAAGATCCCTCTTTACTTTGATAAGGCAACACAATGTCAGAGCCAAACACACCGGATTCACAGTCCCCTCATCACGTTTTACTCCCCATTTTCCCACTGACCGATGTGGTGCTTTTTCCTGGGATGGTTTTACCGCTCCATATTTTTGAACCCCGGTATCAAGCCTTAATGGCTGATATCCTCCCTAGCACCAAGAGTTTTGGTATTACGCTAGCCGAAAGTGATGAAGTGGTGGCCTCTTCCTACCCAAACCCAGAAGAAATCCGCGATCCTGAGCAACTTCACGAAGAAGAAGAACCCGTGTTCATCCGCAGAGTCAAAACTGCCCGGGTTGGAACCATTGCCCAAGTTGTTGAGCATGAGCCACTTGAAGGCGGCAAAATGAACATTATTACGGTTGGTACCGATCGTTTCGTGATAGAAACCATTGAAAATTCTGGAGAAACCCCGTATTTAAAGGCCTATGTGACGCCCTTTACAGACATCATCGAGCAAACCCCGACTGATTTAGCCCAAATTAAGAGGCTTCAAGAGGCTTTTACGGAGTTAATCAGGCTTAATAATAAGCTTCAAGGCATCGATTTAACCATTAAACCACTTGATGAACCGGTTTCTCTGTCATTTCAGGTAGCACAATTTCTTAAAGGCAATCCGCATTTGCAGCAAGAGCTTCTTGAGCTTGATTCAACCGGGGTTAGGCTCCGCAAAGAGGAAGAATATCTTGGCTTGGTCAATCAAAAACTGGCCGCCTGGACCCAGATTGAAGCCGCCTTCGAAGGAGTTGAAGGCCTATCTGATGAAGATACTCCCCGTAGAAATCCATATGACAATCCGGATGCCCCTGACTCTTAGCCAGATAAGCCTTAGAACAGTGATTCTAGAACTTATTTTAGCTTGAACTTATTGAGGTTCCCCTGACTCGGGCTTTTCCGGTGGACACAATTGTCGGGACAAAGGGAGGATCAATCGGCTAATGAGATCTTGGGTGATTGTGGATAGCCTTAGAAATACGCCGTCAGCCCTGACCACGGTCTCAACATCTGCAATATCTTGTTTGACCTTTACTAACAACTTCATCACGGCACGTTGAAGCGAAAATTTATCGGGTTGGGTTAAATCTGACTGCAACAAAACCGGGGCTATTAACGTTTGCAATACCTGAAACATTGGCGATGGTTGCTCTTCAGCTGTTTTCTGGTTGGAAGTGAGGGCCATTTGATAGACAGGCACAGTGGTGTCCAAAGGCTGGGCATCTTGGACCTGAAGATTTTTTGGGTCATCCAGACTGGTAAATTGACGAAAAGGGGAGTATGAGGTTTGGATCGATCGATTAATACGGGTAATACCGTCCGGCTGAACCCGGCTGATCACCACATCTGCACCCAGTTCGTCCAATTGTTTCACCACTTTGTCTAAGCCCAACATTGGGTGAATAGCCATTTCCACTTGAGCATGTCCTGGGTCACTGGTTGGTAATTCATTTCTTAATGCCGAAAACCGGGGCATTGCCTTTGACAAGGGTTGCCCGTTACTTCTTGGAGCGCACACACCAACACCATTCATGTCAAAAATCCTTTATTGTTCAGTCGATCAATTTCATTGTCAGTATTGTCAAACCCAAACACACACATGGTTTGCCTCAGTCCTAGACAGCACTGGGTAGCGCTTACTCGCGATCGTTGTAACCAGCTTGTTACAAAACGAGGAACTTTTTACCCTGGCCCCGGTCCTAAGGTAATAGTTTCTCACAAACATGAAGGCCAGACACGTTCTCTTTTCCAGAGACAGTGTCAGCCCTCTATTCAGTCATTACAGACAAAGGCTTTTGCCTTTTGCTGTTGCGTGCCCAATATAATTTTATTATCAAGTTTTGGAGACTCTATAATTTATGGACCTATCTCATTTGCAACCGTTTAATTTGGACGCCTTGAATGTTGCCAGTCCCTGCCCCGCCAACTGGGAAGAGATGACCGGTGATGACCGAGTTCGTTTTTGCAATAGCTGCCAACTCAATGTCTATCATTTATCTGGGATGACCCGGCTTGAAGCAGAAATGCTGATTCAAGAGAAAGAAGGAAAACTGTGTGTCCGCTATTACCGCCGCGCGGACGGTACGATTCTCACCAAGGATTGCCCCTTGGGTCTATCCATTCGATACAGCAAAAAAATCCAAGCTCCAAAAATCAACACTGGCTGGAAAAAAACCGCAGCAGCGGCAGTTTTGGTGGCGACTGTCTTGGGTAGTTATACGGTGAGTCTTGCCAAAAGCCCCAATGGGACCCAAGCCGTCCAACTGCAAAATCAGCAAAGAACAGTTACCGGCGGTATGATGCCCATGCCTCCATCCAGAAACGTGATGGGAGACGTCGCCTTCCCTGAGCCTAAAATTCTGCCAGTCCAAGGCAATATGGTTCCCGCGAAACCGTCCAAACCAGAGACTCCGACCACGCCATCCCTGCCACCGACAGCCAAAATGGGCGAGATGTTGATCAAGCAGCCCTCAGAAACCGGAAGAATCAAGCTGATGGGGAAACCATTAATGGCACCCACAGGGCAACCAACAACACCCTTAATGGGTGCACCTGTAGCAAACCCAGTCCCTCCCAAGAAAATCAAAAAGTCAAAACCCTAAGTGAATAGTCTTCAGGTTAATAGACTTCGCATTTCCCCTGTTTAAGGTAGAATCATGCGAGTTGTTTTGACGAGCTGGCTTGGTCTGTCTCTCGATTGTTCGGTGATATTTCAGCCCTTGCCAGCTCATTGATTGAAAGAAGGAACGCTCCCGATGACCACAACAGTTCAAGAAGTCCGCGCCAGCCATCTCTTGGTTGATTCCTTTGAAGAAGCGAGCAACCTGCGGGAAGAAATTACCCAAGGCACACCCTTTGCCGATGTTGCCCAACGTGTGTCAAAGTGCCCTTCTTCCTCCCGTGGTGGAGACTTAGGCTTCTTTGGCCGGGGTCGTATGGTGCCTCAATTTGATCAGGTTGCTTTTGAGCTGCCTGTCGGTCAAATCTCAGAACCTGTCCAAACACAATTTGGCTGGCACCTTTTGGTCGTTACTGAGCAACGCTAAGTTACAGCAACCCCATTCAAGCGTGCATTCAGGCTCAGTAAAACAGTTAAAAAGCGTTAAACTATGCTTGGCATTCTTATTATTCACGGTATTTTTGGCTCCCCACTTGAGTTTACCCCTCTAACGGAGAGTCTCGTTAACCGTGGGTTTACAACTCACAGTGTCACTTTGCCAGGCCACGGTCCTGAGGCCTCTCTCAGCCTGACAGATGTCACGAGCGAAAGACTGATTGAGCATTGCCGCCAAGAATACCAAGTGCTCTCTCGACAGGCCGACCAGATCATCATCATTGGTCACTCTTTGGGCGGCATCTGCTCTTTGATTACCGCAGGTGCTTCTCCAGCAAAACTGGCAGGTGTCATTGCGCTGGCCACCCCTTATGAACATGCATTTACTGTTAACCATCAACTCGGATGGTTAGATGTCCCCATACCACATCTGGTTAGAGGGCTGCAGTATGTCCCGGAACAATGGAATAGCACTCATCAACTTCCGCCAAGGTTCACCCAGACGGCACCATTTGCGTTTCCTCACCTGGTAACACAGTCTGAAAAGCTTCTCAGAGAGCTACAATACAGACTACCGGATATTAATGTCCCTGTGATGATGGCACATTCACCGTACGATCTAACCATCCCTTATTCAGAAATGCAGAAAATTGCTGATAATTTACATCAAAGCCCCCGTATCATTACACATACGCTTGAAAAAAGCGGGCATCAGTTTTTCCCTCGCAGTAACGACCGGGAACGGTTAAGCCGTCATATTCATGAATTTTTGGACCAGATTATCTTAGAAACCCGAAAGAAGGCCCCCTATGCCCAAAATCATTCTAAATAACTCTGCTCGTACTTCACTATGGATGTTTGCCCCTTTGGCCTTAGGATTTGTCTTGGTCTATGTGGGTGTTCAGGATCTTAAAAACCCTGTTTCTGCGTTTAAAGATCGTTGCCAAGTGCTGGCCATTGGCCCTGCTGTGGCTTCACTCAAAAACGGCCATAATCTCCTATATCAACACAGTGATTCAAGCCAGGATGACCTGGGTTTTCGCTGCCAAAAGCTGGGTGTTGTCGTGGTGAACGACCACGATCCCCTTTCTGGAGAATTTAAAACGGGGACGCCCGCAGAAATTCACAAGAAAACATACCGATGGCTTCCTGACTCTTGGAAAATCTTTTTAGTGAGCAAATAGCAGCCGGCTCTGTGTGTGCAGCGCTTGTTGATCGGTTAAGTATTCACAAGAAAAACCAAAGGCAGCGGGTAGGCTATTGAGCTTTTCTTGTTGTGACGGCGTCATGGTGGCCTGGAAACTAGGCAACACTTTCTCTAAAAATGGTCTTAGCGTCACATACATCGCCATATTTTGTGCTTTAGGCCAGCCAGCGCTGATCACTTTAAAATCTGCCGACTGAGACATGACTCGGCTAGAGGCCTGAGAGCCGCCCGGTAAGAAAGAGAGCCCCTTGGCTGAACTCATCGCAACCCAGTCATTGGGTAACGTTCCCAAGCTCAATGCTTGGCCTGGCCGGTTAGGATATAGATATGTCTGAACGAGAATTCTTCCCTCTTTTCCCGAGCGACGCTCAATTGGCCCAGAGCGAGAACCCAGTATTTTGCCTGCAAACAGGATTAATTTATCGAGTGTGGGTTGTTTTTGAGAAGCCTGATCGCCGAATAAATAAGGATAGAATGGCATCGACTTCGGTTTTTCAGGAATTTTATTAGGGGATAGAGTCGCGAGATAAGCGGGATCCAGCACCAGGGCCATATCGCTTTCACCAGCAAAGAGTTGATAAATATCCTCTAACTGCAGACCCATTGGACTCAACATCGATGTGGCTGTCTGCTCAATCACCAGATGCTGCTCTCCAAACAACTGCTCAATCATCACCCGCATCCAACGATCGCCGCCATTTCCGGCAACCCAAAGCAGACCACCGTTTTCAGGCACGACATCAGCCCCGCGCAATGGCGTAGGACTGACATAAATTTCACGAACGGACTGTTGGAAAACGGGATCTTTGATCACCTCAAAGCGAAGGGGTGTGAGGAAAGACATTGAAAGAGTGTTTTGGGCTGTATCCACTGTGACCGCAGCCACTGAGACGGGAGCCAAACGAGAAAAACTCTGAATTCTATCAATAAACTGAAATGAATTGAAGCCATAGGCCGAAGGGTAACCGGGCCTTTGAGTGGCCTGTTTCAGGTTATTTTGAAGGTTTTGCATGATGTGATCCATCACACGGTAGATCACTGTATAATCCTGAACAATCAGCCCCTGTCTGTCACTTGGCAATTTAGCAATTAATGATTGATAGCGGGGATTCCGAGTCAGTGGGGTAGGTTTATTGCCGCCGTGCGCCCTGTTTAAGGCATCGTTTAACACGGCTGCAGAGTCTGCCATTAAGACGAGACCTTGATCCACAGCCAGGACCACATGAGAGGGATTGTGCTCCCAATAGTTGGCTGTCTTTCCATTTGGTAAACGACTGCTAATGTGTTTAAACTCTGCCAGGGGAAAATTAAATGCATTGAGCAAGGGTTGTAATTCTTGACGCTCCGCCTGAGACGAAGTCAACAAACCCGGTTTTAATACCGCAGCTCCAATAAAGTGAGACGGCATAGAAGTGTAGGGGTTGGCAGTGTAAGGATTTTTCCAGTTAGCCGCAGTTAATTGGGAGTTTGCTTTACTTGTCTTGGCTTTGGCCGCAGATCGAGATGATTTTCTATGAGTGTTTTTGAGTGGCTTTTTAACACCTTCTGGAGCAAGCAAGCGCTTAACAGCCGTAGCATCTAACCAGCTAGCCATGGCCCACTCGGGCATCAGCGCCTTTTCCTGATTGGCGAGAAATTTTTCCGCCACGTCCATACGCCGTTTCATGTCAGCCCATTTCTCAGCAGTCATCGAAGATGAACAAGAAGGCGAGTAAGAGAGGTGTTTCAATTGAGCGGTATTTCCCCCAGAAATCGCCTGTCTATGGGGCATGGCCTGAATCGGCGCAGCAAAGCCATTTGGTTTAATGTCACCAGGCTTACTGTTCCGTAAAGGCTTAGCATTAGGGCACATCGCTGCACGCCGAGCTCCAAATTCTGATACAAGCGACATCGCCAGTAAGAAATTTTGATTTAATTTTGATTGTATTTCTGACCCTGGGGCCATCTCCACATAGGTCATCACCTCTCCTGGGAAATATTGTTGGAACTGTGAGGTAACCGAATGAGGCGGAATCAGGTTATCAGCAGACTGACTCATGGTTTGTTGAACCTCAGCCTGTTGAACTTGATCTGGTTGAATTGCATCAGAACTACTTTGTGAGGGTTGGGAGAAGACTGGAGAAACAATACTGAGATTGGCAACCGCCAAGGTGGTGGCCATGAACAGACGAAGCGATCGTGAGAATGGAGTCGGGGTCATATTCAGCACAGTATTAATTCCTTTTATTTAATTTTTAAATTTTGATTTAAATGCACTCAATTCGTGATTACACCCGTTTCATAAACAGGTAGTCTCGAACGTAGTCTGCAGATAGTTCGGGTAGACGATTCCAGAAAATATTCACCAAGTCTTCTGTGGGCATATCCCGAACAATATCCAGGACCAGGGTTTTCACATCCAGGGTTTTTAAAAGGTCATCATCACCCAACAAGGCTTGCAATTCATCTTTGGTCATTATGTCTCAACGCTCCGTTAACAGGCAAAATATAGAGATACAAAAATACTGCCTCTATCTCAGCGCATTATACCCAAAGTAGAGCCCGTCCACCAGCCCCAGTTTAGTCATTATCCACCAATTTGGAGGACAACCCTAGTCCAAAAAGCGCAAAATCAAAACGCACCGGATCCACGGCATCCCATTCTTTCAAAGCATTGGTTAGTTCCTCAACCGCTTTCCAGTCATCACTGGCCCGCTGGATCAACCCCAATTCCCGGGCTACGGCAGAAACATGAAAGTCCAGCGGCATTCGTAAATGACATGGAGCTATCGTTTGAGCCCAAAGACCCAGATCGACAGGATCCGCCAAATCGCTATCTGTGCGAACAAGCCACCTAAGTAATAAATTCAACCTTTTACAAGCCCCACCTTTATTAGGGCGTGGGATCAGAAACAGCATACTACGCTTTTCCACCTGATACCATTGACTAGGAGGCAATCCCTCTTTGAGAAAACGGCTGATAAATTCTGTCAAGATTGCCTGATAAATTTTACTCTCCGTCATAAATGATGAATCAAGTAAGTTTCCAGAACCCAGTATGCAGTAAATACTCTCCTTCATTAAATTTTCGAGTGTTCCATACCGCTGAAATATCCACCGAAGCCGCTTCAGTATAAATTCCACATCCCCAGAACGATTAAAACGGTAAACAAACCCTGCCATGGCAACCTTATCGGCAGCATCATCCCCTTGTAGAATAAACCCCTTGGGATCCCCTCCCATCCTTTTCATCAGTAAGCCATCCAGGCAATGGCGTATTTGCGGCCTAGCGCCATAAGCGAAGAAAGCAGCAAACACGGCGGCAACTTCACAGGCTACCTGATCATCTGAAAACCGATGCGGGAAAGACAGTGGATCATCTGGTATGAAGTCTGCCCGCCGGGTTTTAGCGGCCCATTTCTCAAGCAATACCCCAATATCCATCTTTGCACGTGTCTTACGGGCATTTGAACTCCGAGGAGATTTCGGTGGCAAAGCTTTTGGCAGGGACATCTCGCTATTATATTTTGACCTAAATTGCGCCTAAATTGCGTTTGATAAGGACCGAGAGGACAACCCTTTCAGCATAGAAATCCCTGGCATCCCATCGCCTGAGAAACCAAGCCAGTCTAGCGTCGTTTGGCCGATATCAGCAAATGACTGACGAATTTCTAAGTTTTTTCCCTGATAAGCGGGCGAGTATAAAATAATTGGCACGTACTCTCGGGTATGGTCGCTCCCTGGAGCAGTCGGATCGCAGCCATGATCCCCAGTAATCATCAACAGGTCAGCATCGGTCATGTTGGCAATAAAACGCGACAAACTTTCATCAACCTCTTCAAGAGCGCGAGCATAACCTTCCACATCTCTGCGGTGGCCAAACTTCATATCTGTATCCACCAGATTCACAAATATGAACTGCCGGTCCGAGTGTTGATAACCACTGGGAGGTGATTGCATCAAGGACAAGGCATCCAAGTCTTGTTTTCGAGTCAGCAAGGCTTCTGTGACAGCCAGACCGTGCGTATTACCACGGGTATGAATAGAATGGGTGACACCCACACCACAGAAAATATCCTCAATTTTTCCCACCGCAATGCTAAGCCCGCCCGATTCAGTCACACGCTGCAAAGTGTTAGTCAGGGGAGGGGTTACCGCATAATCACGACGGTCTCCACCAATTCGATCAAAAGCCCCTGGTCTTCCTTGATAGGGTCTGGCAATCACGCGGGATACCTGATGTTCTCCTCGCAGAATTTCGCGAGCAACCTCACACCAATGGTACAGGGTTTCCAGCGAAACCACGTCCACATGAGCAGCAATCTGAAAGACACTGTCTGCGCTGGTATAGACAATGGGATACCCTGTTTCTATTTGCTTGGGGCCAAGACTCTCAATAATTTCAGTCCCTGAAGCTGGAATATTCCCCAGAATTTGCTGGCAACCGGTTTTTTCAATAAAGGCATTAATAATCTCTGGTGGAAACCCCTTTGGGTAGGTAGGAAAAGGCGTTTCCAGATAAATACCCGCCATCTCCCAGTGTCCTGTCGTGGTATCTTTGCCTTGAGAATGTTCAGCCATTTTGCCCCAAGAGCCTATTGCATTGGGATTGGCCTCAACCTTGGAAAGGGGGATGATATTCCCCAACCCCAGCCGTTCAAGCGTGGGAAGTTTTAAAGAAGTGGCCACTCGGTCAATATTGGCCATCGTGTTATCGGTTGGACGGTCTGAATAATCTGCAGCATCCGGTAAAGCACCCACACCCAGTGCATCAATCACAACCACAAAGACGCGACGTTCTGTTAAACTCATGACTTCGCCTTTCGTTTAAAGCCTTATGCTGTATTTATACTGTAAAATACCCTCTAAATGAAGACCATGCCAAAGAAGCCGAGATAAAAAAGCCAAAATAGTTAAAGCGTTCCTTCTAATGCCCTATTTCTTGAAATTACTTCGCTCTTGTATAGTACTAACCCTTGTTTTACGGGCTAGCACAGCAGAGGCATTGGTCCGTATTGATACCCAAAGTATCGATCTCGCGCTCAAATACGGTATTGAGCGACAAGGAACAGGCTATGCAAATTTTCTCGGGGGCAACTGGCTAGAGGCCGAAGACGGAACCCTGCTCAATATCTATACTCCCTTTATGCTGATTGCCAGCAAGGGGTTTAAAAGCGGGATGCCTCAAGAACCCAGTCCAGAAGACCTCAAAAAGCTTCACAAACGATATTATTCTTTTATTCATCAATTTACCGACCCAAGAAACCCGATCAACGTGAAGTTTGCTGTTAGCTTGTTTGGAGAAACAGAGGATTTTGCGACTCAGTACCAAGCCTGGATAGAAGGGTTTGGCCGAGGGAAGACTTTTTTGCTAAAGCCCAGCAAACAACTCTTGCAGGCCAAGGCTGCCTTAAATGAGAACGCCTCGGTGAAACCCTACGAAGCCGTTAATGCCTATTATTTCCGTTTTGATGAGGTGGAGAACCTACAGGATTACACCTTCAAACTACTGGGCCCGGACGGCAAAATTCGGGAATACCACATTAAAAACGACCGAATTTTTTAGGCAAGCCGAGTCCAGGATTGACCACTGAAACGAGCTTGCTTCTTTTGCGTTTTCAGACGTTCGTCTCGGACCGCCATCGCCATATCAATTGCTTGGTCGTAGCGTGCCACAATGGTGGGCCATGGGTGGGCTTCTTTCACATAACGCATCCCGTTCTGGATCGTCTGTAGTTTTTTCTCCGGGCTTTGAGCCAAAACGAGGGCCCGTTCAATGGCATCTTTAAATTTGGCTTGGGCCTCGTCCAACGTTTTCTGGTGTTTATGCCTGGCTTTGGTCTTAGCCGATTTCTCGGCAGGGGTTTGAGGTTTCCCGCGAAGCATTTGGGTATTCAGGACGGCTTTCAGCCAGTCCAAAGCCTTAAAGTACTTCATCACTGATAAAGGTTGCATCAGTATACCTGTTTGCCCGTATTCCCAGACTTTTTCTGTAGGGCCTGTTTTATCACCAGCGACATCAATCCCGTTTAATAAGGGATCAGAAACTGTGGAACGAAGTCCATCTACCCCGTGCACAACCGGAATAGACCCCAGCATCTTGGCTTCAAGCTGTGTTAGACCGTAGGGTTCGTAAAGGGAGGGTAGAACGGTAAAATCACTTCCCGCATTCATTCTGATCACCGCTTCGCGGCTCACAAACTGATTTGGCAGATATAAACGACCTTTAAACTCTGGGATTTTATTCATGTTTTCGACAAAAGCATTGACCTGAGGATCGCTTTTATTTTCGCCGGCCACCACCAGTTGAACCTTAGGGTGACGTCTTAGGAAATCTTCCATCTCATACATCAGCATATAAAAGCCTTTTTGGTAAGGCTCAAAACGGGCAGCCCAGGTAAAAATAACCGCTTCTGAATCAACATTTAAGCCCAGTAGTTTTTGAAGGGCTGCCTTATTCTGCTGCTTGAAGCGAGAAATTTCTCCCGGCTCTGCAGGATCTCGCAGCTCCGTAAAGCCGTGATCTTTCAGGGCAGGGCAAGACTGTGGGTTAAAATCTGCAGCCAAACCGTGGTGCATATCCACCACTCTGTTTTTACGAATTTTACCGCGCAGGGCAGCCGCATAATCAGAGGTTCTGGCATAATCAGTCAAAGCGATGGTTCGGGCGTAATTCCCATTGGCAATAATCACATCCGCTTCACGGTGGCCAATCAGTAAAGGTGAATAAGTCTTTCTAGTATACTCAGGGAGTTTTAGCCTATTCTGACGGGCTACTCCAACGGGTCGCGGTTCATTGTACGTATTGTGCAGCATGAAAATCTTACTCGGCTGAAAATCCTCCGGTAGCTGCGATAAAAAGGGAGATGTTAACCAATCATGCACCATCACAAAATCGACAGGACTGCCAAAGCGCTCTCCAATCTCTGGAGTAAAGGCAGCAGCGGCCCGGTTAAAGAGCATGATGGCACGAAACATCGCATCTTCACCGTAACCCACCACAGGACTATCTTTCGAGAAGTACAGGTTGGCATGCTGGTTAAATTTAGGGTTATCGATGGCATAGACCCAAGTTTTAGAGGCTTCTTCGTACTTTTCAAAAAGCTTGAAGGTCTCTTCACGGCCGTTAGCATCTTTTAACTTCTTGACAATTCCAGTATCCACAAAGCCGCCTTCATCTTTCATCGGCTTTAACATGGGCACCAACACGCGAACATCTTTACCCAAATGCTTATTAAGCGCCTCAGGAATAGTTTTAGACACTTCCCCTAGACCACCCACTCTGGCGGGTACTCTTTCAACTGTTATCCAAAGACCATTTTTACCAGCCTTTTGGACTTCGTGTCCGGAAAAATGAAGGACTTGAGCACCCTGATTCGGTTTTGCGAAAGCCCTCGTGGATTTGGCCGCCAAATTCTGCGCAAAAGGTTGAGAAAGTAGTGGGTATTCAGTCTTCACGAGACAAACAACATCCCTGATGGTCACAACGCTAACGAACAATATAGAGGTGATTGCACACGATACCACAAAGGTCGCATCACATAGAAACACAGGATAAACTGCGTCTTATTTCGAACACACCCTATCTAACAACCCTGAAGCAAAAAAATTGCTAGTTTCAAAAAGTTTGTTGCAAATTGTCCCTATTTCACTGTACAGGGGTATGGGGGAAATACTGATTTGCCCAGGCTTTCAACTCTTTCAACATACTGGACAATGCCCGGCCCTGATCAGTCAGCCGGTACTCAACCCGAGGCGGAATGGTGGCAAATTGCAGGCGGCTGATGAGTCCAAAACGTTCAAGATGCTTTAGCCTTGCTGACAATGTTCGGGGAGAAATTCCTGTGATTTGATCTTCCAGTTCAACAAAACGCTTGGGTTCAAACTGGGTCAAAATATCAATAATTTGCACTGAATACTTATCTCCAACAATCTCCATGGCTCTTTCAATCGGAGATTCAGTGGATTGCACTTGGCGAATCAGGGCACGTGTCAATTCTTGTGTCGTGTTGGCCTGTACGTCTGTGGCGTTTAAGTCCTGCATCACACCAGAGTCCTTTTCTTCAGTCGAAATCAATAGACAAAAACAGAATCTAAATGATAAAGCTGCTTTCAAAATAGAAGTATTACTCTGCTCAGTATAAACGTACTTGATTCAGAAAATCAATGCTTGAATCTGCGTAAACGCTGAAATCGTTTGTTTTTATTAAAATTTGTAATAAACAGTCCCAATAACGGTATCACTACCGTCAAAGCGCGCAATTTTTTGGCTTAAATTGTTTTTATTCTCTATGGAGATAGTGTTCACACCCCATTGGGGAAGGTTAAGATCCAGATGAGAAAACAGGGTCATCAATACTTACTGATTGCCTTATTGGCAGTTACCGCAGCAGCCACCATCAGTGGCTGGGCGACACACTGTATCCAGGAACTCATTGGCAAATCCTCATCTGGGATTCACACCATCAGTGAAACATCCAGCAGTCTGGGTTAAGTTTATTCAGCGTGCTTTAACGTTAAGCCTTGATTGCTTGTGATGGCAGCCAAGCCGGGATGAACATTCTGTCCAGTAAGTTTTCGGGTAATAAAATTCTGAATCTGTGGGACGATAATCCCCAAGCCCACCATCGCCGCACCAAACCCAAGCACTTGTGTGACGAAAAACCCGGTGTGGCTGGCCCGCTTGAATGCCGAAAGCAAGGTGGATAAACTTCTTTGCTCCCCCCGTTCAACTGCTTTGTTCAAGGATCGAATCATCGTCTGTCCGTAATCTTGAATGGCCTCACGCATGGCTGCAACCTTGGTTGGGTTAACCGCCCCACGAGCATCATCCCCGAGAGCCAGTGTCGTTTTGAGCGCCTGCTTTAGAAGCGTTCTGTCACGAAGTGTCCCACCTTTAAGAATTTCGTCAATTCGGTACAGTAGTTCTTGAGGACGTTCACCGGCCACCAGAGAGAAAACCCGACCACCCGTACTTTGGAGTTCTCGTCCCATCAAGTTTCCATAAAACTCCAACAGTTGCAAGGATGCAGGAGTGATATGCCCCCGAGAGATTTTAGCAACCTGTTGAGCCGCATTTAACACCCCAGTCTGTACAGACTGGGGAAGAGTTTTACCCGGACTTGTTACCGCCAAAAGCTCTGAAAGCATTGGCTTTAAACCCTTCATAGACTGTGGCAACGCGGCCAACTGTCTCATATGACTACTAGTTAAGGTACCTTGACCCTTCAAATATCTTTCTAAGGCGGTGATAGATGCTTTGAGTGTTTTATCCACTGAGATAACAGCCCCCTGATGGGCCTGTAGCCACTCTAAAACAGGGGTCTTAAAGACTTCTTCCAACGGTAGGGAATGTGTGGCCGCCTTTTCAATCGCCGCCGCAATGGTTTCTGCCGTTTCCAACACTTGAGCAGCATGTGGGTTGGCTCCAGCCGCTGGCGCTAGATTGAGTATCCGTCTGTACATGGCATTAATCCCGTCCCAACGATCCAGAATGCGTGCGCTCTGGAACCGCTCGTTTAATGCTTTCAAGTCCCCTATGGGGATCTGACTGTTTTTTAGCAATAAACCCCACTGGGAGACATCCAACCCAACGGTATGACGAAAAGCCTGTTTGGTTGCCGTGACCACATTGGCAGACTCTAATTGACCCACCCATGAAGAAAACTGGTGGGTCTGGGCCCGCATGGCCTCCAACATATCCACCAATTGGTCTGCTGTAAGCTGTGTTGCCGCTGGATACCTTGATTTAAGATAGGCTTGAACCGACTTCAAAGCCATCTTTGCCTGTGCTGGCTCTAAGACCAGTAATTCTTTTTCAAGTAAGGGAAGAAAGCCCACTCTGGTTTTATTCCCCAGCAGGGAAGCTGAGCGCATAGAATCAGCCAAGGGAACTTCCAACTGCTGTATAGCTGGAGTAGCTTTACCCAAAAGTACTTCTTCTATTGCTTGCACTTCAGATACAGTAATGGAACTGTTTTTAGTCAGTACTGTACTATGGCTTGCCAAATCTTTTTGCAGTCGGGCATTTAGCACCTCTGAAACACTGGGATCCAAAAGGCTGGCTATATTGAAAGCGGGATTCATGATTTTGTTTGCGATGGCAACCATATGGGGACGAGCCAGAAAATACAAATAGAGAGAGATGCCGTCTCTGGCAACTACCTCAATGGCTTCATAAGGACTTCGCTTACCATAGGAGATGGCACGACCGCCAATAATCCCGGTATCAATCACCAACAAACGACCCAAGTCTGTATCTTGAATCGCATGCCCTACTCGGTCCATCACAGTTGCCGCCAATCTCGGTGAGAGACCAAACTGAGGACCGTACACCTGTCTATAATTTTGTATTGGCCTGGCTTGAGTGAATTGTTGAGGGTAGTGAATGGGGTAGGCTGGATTCTGAAAATATCCTGGCTGATTGAAATAGGGTGGCGGATATTGACCTAGGGATTGTGCTGGGGTGGTGGGAAGCAGAAAAGGGGCAGGGGGCATAGGATTAGTGTGAGGCCTAAAGGGAGGAATCAATGCGTTTGCTTGCGGTTGCCGCTGTGGCAGTCTAACAGGGGGCAAGGCAGTGCGAAGAACAGGGTCGCGAGGAACAAATGTTTTGTGGAGTGAGGGGGCAGAATGACCACGAGAAGAAGTCTGTGGGGGCTGTGAGGGTTCGGTTTTTTTATAAAATTTGGAGATAATCCAGTTGGTTTTGGCTTTGTTCAGCCAAGGAATAACAAAAGCAACCACCAAAATAGCAGAACCTACACTGAACAATAACCGACGGAAGTTGCCACCCATAATTTTACCCGCCTGTAGAGCATCGCGTGTGTATCTCTCCATCGGTGTGAGTTCTGCCGCTAATGATTTCTGTCGATTCCAAGCCCAAGAAAGCTTTTCAGGCTGAATTCGGCTCATTTCAGGAGACCGCCCCTTGGCAGAAATTACTTTGTCGTAAAGTTTTTCCATCCAGCTGACGCCCCAGATCCAGAAGGCAGCAGCCACAGACTCCTCCCAAAGTCTTTCCTGAAATTCTAAGAAGCCACTTCGTTTCCAGCCATAGGCAGAGCGTCCCCCAGTTACAGCCGTTTCAACAATCACGGTCGGAAGTACATTGGTGGGCGAGGCATTGGTCATTTTTGTCATTGCCGTAGTCGCCCGAGAAAGGTCGGGTTTCGCCATTAAGTTGGCAATGTTGGTCAATAATGACATTTGAGTTGTTAGATCCCCTACGTTGTAAACAGACTACTGGCAAACAATAACGATTCATTCAAGAATTACTTCTTGAATGAACGTTTTCGGCCAGTCTTAGTAAGCATCTGTTTACAAATTCCTCAGATTAAAATCCCGAAAAATCCCTGTGCTATAGTAACACCCATCAACCCCAATGCGTGCGGTTTTACCACCATTTTGTAACATATTATTACGCTTGCAGCAGTGAATCAACTGTTTGCCTTCTTGGCAGTCACCACCACATTGCCTGAGAGCACTGCATTGTCCAAATTTGCAAGCGTCCGAGCCCCCGGCCAAAAGATAACCCCTTGTTCATCCACGAAAGTGAACTCCAGGGAATCTATCGCCATCTCCGCCTTTGGCTGACAAGACAGACACCCTTCATACACGGCTCTTACTGTCTGGATATACTGCGCGGGATTACCAATATCACTCCAAAAACCCGTAACTGCCTGTCCTAAAAAATAAATTTCAGGGTTATTACTTGCTTTTTCTAGTACCAGGGGAAATATATCCAGAGCAAAATCAAGTATTATAGATGATTCTGCTGATTGAGCTTGCTTTTTCTGATGCGCCTGCTGAAACCAGTCGAATGTTTGGGGCGAAAAGATATAGAAACCGGTATTTGCTAGACGGTGAGACCCCGCATTTTCCAAACTAGGCTTTTCCATAAAGCCCATAATTCGTCCAGAAACGCTATCGCCCCCACATTTATCTGTAGTGACGATGCCAAATTTATTCACATCCTCATCTGAGACCATCTGACATCCAATGGAGACCGAAGCGCCTGATACTTGATGGGCATTGAGCAATTGAGAAAAATCGGCGTTGGTGACGGCATCACCCTGAACCACCAAGATTGGCTGTGTTAAATCCAACCAATTTCTTTCAGGGTGGTTAATCGCATTGTGCAAAGCGCCTGCAGTACCAGAAGGAGAAGGCTCATCAATGTAAATAATCTCCGCACCCTGGACACTATTGAGACCTGCCTTTAAAGAGGTTGGCTTATAAAAGGTGTTAATCAAAATTTTGGTGATGCCATGCTTAACCAACTGATCTGCAATGGCCTTGATCACACTGACATCATCGTATAACGGGACTGCCGGCTTAGAAAACCCAGTTCGGTCTCCTGATATTGGCTCAAATCGAGTTGCAAGGCCCGCACCCAGAATCATCGCCTGCCGGGTGACGCCTTGCTTAGTCCCTGTTATCTGGTGAATATCCTGGTGTATAGACTGGGTATTTTTTAATGGCTTTAAAGCAGGTCCTGCATACTCCAGAGATACTTCTTTCAGCTGTATTTTACTCCCTGGCAAGGCAAAGTAATTAGCACCACTGGGAGAGAATATCACCATTGTCTCTCCGCCTTTTCCTCGAAACCACTCTACCTGTAAATTTGTATTTTGATTAAAACTCAGCCGAAAAGACCCTGTATTGTTCGGTTGACCCTCTGCATGATACGTCAAATGATACTGATTATCGGCTACCGACACGTTAACTGAAGACAGACCGTCTTCAGGGCCGGAGTATAAAAACTGTTCGGGTCTTTTGGTTGATAGTTCCAATGACGTCACCACGGTTTAACTTTATGTGTGTCCGATTTTAACCCGAATGATTGTAACGTTATACCAATACCCCTGGCTACCAATGCCACTGGTCTATAGAAGTTGATGGCGCAGCTGCCTCAGGTGCAATTGGGGCGTTTGGTGCTTGAGCAGCATCAGGAAATAATTTTTTTGCTGATCCGGTAATCGGGACCTGAATTCGCGGAGTTTCATTCCCGGAATGATCTTTATCAACAAAAATCAGAGCCGGCTTTCCCGAATTATTGATTCCAGGCAAACGAACATGAACATTTTCCTGAATAATCTCGACTGGCGGCGGTTGTTTTGGCGGCAAGCCAGTCATTGGATTCAGTCTGTTGAGTTGCATCAACTGTATTTCTCTGTTCAGCAAGAGTCCGGGATCTGCCTGCACTGGAAACCGAGAATTACCCTGAAAACTCTGCGTCCAAGCGGCTGTTGAGCCCGTCGTGACGATTAAAAGCCAAGCGAGGCAGCACGGAACTACGCGGTTCAAAATGGACAAGTTACTGACCTCATCAAAATTTCAGGCCAATCGTCAAGCGCGATTGCTGGATCCTATTCATACCCTAAAATTCTGCCCTCGTAAAACATTGCCTGTCTCTCTTGATTCAAACCCAGCCAATGCAAGCACATAAATGCATACTAAGTATACAGTCATGTTTTTCCTGTCATCCCTCAAAAGCGACGGATTTATTGGCTTGAGGTAAAATAGCTTTGTTCAGTGGCTGTAATATTTTTCTGGTTTTCAAACAGAATTTTCATACGGATTGAGATTGTTCTTTACATCTCAAAAAATTAAATCAATTGGCCGATTTGGATTTGCGTGTCCACTGTCACACTAGAAACAAGTAGTGCCCAATATTTCGTTGCTATAGACACGGTTGTTGCACACACATCCGTTCTGCCTTGTATCACTACAGGCGCTTATTCTAAATGAAAACACTCTATTTTCAGGCATCCAAACACTTCTGTACGTGGCATAGGGCTATGCCACAAGTAATCGCTGTGATTACTTTTTGGTCCATAGCAATGTGTTTCTCGATTCCTGGATTTTCCACCCCTCCCTTACCGCAAGATGCTCTACCAGGGGTAATCAACGGTAACAATAGTCAGCCCTGGGCCATTCCCAATCGCGAAAAAGAAAACGACCCTAACCCAAGCAACCGGGTACCACAAGTATTGCCTTCTGACTCACAAACTCCTGTGATCATAGACAAGCAGGAAAAACCTGATTTCAGTGAAGAACAGCTGCGCATCCCCGTTAAAACCATTCAGCTAGAAGGGGCAACCCTACTTCCCATCAAGCTTATCGCACCCATTTTGAAACGCTACGAGGGAGACAATGACCTGAGCTTTGCCGAAATGCAAAAACTCGCTGATGAGCTCACTCAGGTATACATCCGTGCCGGTTATCTCAATTCCAGAATTTATCTTCCCCCTCAAGATTTCCAGAATGGCGTCCTTGTTTTGCGTGCAGTGGAAGTGACTGTCCAGTCGATCACGCTTGAAAACAACAAATGGTTTTTGCCCAAAGCCGTTTTGCCACAAATTGGCTTAAAAGCGGGCGACTTTTTTAACGTAAAACCCTTAGAATCTGGGGTTCGCTTTGTCAATGACAATCCCGATCTTAGACTTGCCGCTATTTTAGAAAAAGGCGATCAGCCAGGCACCACCAAGGTTATTTTAAAGCCGCAGGCTCACTTCCCGGTTCATCCAACACTTTTTTGGGATAACCTTGGGAGAGACAGTATTGGTCGCTCTCGTTTTGGTATTTCCACTGTGGATAACAATTTTTTGGGCTTTGGAGACACCAACACCAACAGCGTCAACTTCACTGATACAAGTACCGGGGTGATTGATCAATACCGCTTACCCATTGGACACTGGGGAACCCAGCTAGGCTTTGATTATTCGTACAGCCACTTAAAGGTTCGAGGGGCTTTAAAAGACCTGCACATCCAATCCACCAGTCATATCTTCTCCCCCTCTATTACTCAACCCCTCATTAGAACTGAGCGGACAGGACTCACGTTAAATCTGGCCTTTGATTTTAAGAATTTAAAAACCTATGTTCTTGAACAACCCTTTTACCGTGACCGTCTTAGCATTCTCAGGTCAGGATTTCAAGGGTATCACTATGATTGGCACGGACGTACACTTTTCGATCAAGAGTTTGCCGTGGGTTTACCCCTATTTAGCGGCACCGTGGGTAATTCTTCTCTGGCCAGTAAAGCTGGGTCAGGAACAAAGTTTTTCCGGGCTTCAGGCAGTGTCACTCGGATTCAACAACTCCCCAAAGAAGTCGTCGGACTAGTCCGGGTTCGCTATCAACTCTCACCCAACCGCCTCATTGGCGCAGAACAAACCCAAAGTGGGGGTGCTTTCTCGGTTCGAGGATATTTTGAAGGGCAGTATCTGGGTGATAACGGCTTCTCTCTCTCCAACGAGTATTACTTTCCCAGTTATTTAATCCCGAGAAAATGGCGCTTGCCCGGCATGAAAGAGCCCTTACGGAGTGCTGTCAGATGGGTTGGCTTTACCGACTTTGGGCATGTGTTTGTCAATCATGTAAACTCCAGTGAGGCCAGAAACAAAACCTTGCTCAGTGCTGGGTTTGGGGTAAGGGTTAGCCTCACGCAAAGAGTTGTATTACGTCTGGATGCGGGTTTCCCACTCCTAAAGCCAGGAAACCTAGAAAGCAGGCCTCGATTACACTTTGCCCTTCAAAGCACCTTGTTTTGATGGCATCACGCACTTTAATCAAATCTGGTAAGAAAATGATACAAACGAACTAAACTTTTCGATACTCTGACCGAAATACTAATAGAGCAATTGCATCAAATGTTCAGACAACCTAGGTGACGCGTGTTAAAACGATATAGACAGTTCTCACACCCAAAGAGAGTAGTTTCAAGCTTATCAACACTCTCAACAATAATCAGCCTATTGGCTGTTTTTACTGCCTGTTTGCTAAACCCCAGTGCTCAGGCTGACGATCTACCCACGGGATATCAGGTTGGCTCTGGCTCTGCCACGTTTACCCAAACTGGCAACGCACTAAACATTAACGCCAGCAACAATGCGATCATCAACTACCAATCCTTCAATATTGGTGCGAATCACCAGGTTAATATCTATTCTGCACTCAGTCTTCACCGAGTGATTGGAAGCGATCCTTCCCAGATTTTCGGTCAGCTAAACTCCACGGGCAAAGTGTTTTTGGTCAACCCCAACGGCATCTTCTTTGGGCAGGGTTCCCAGGTGAATGTGCAAGGGCTCACTGCCAGCACGCTCAATATCCGTGATGATGATTTTCTGGCCGGGCGTTTCCAATTCCAGCGCGCTGCTGGACAGGCACCTGGTGCCATCATTAACCAGGGAGATATCCAAGGCAGCGAATCGGCCACGTTGTTAGGTGGCGCTGTCGACAACAGTGGCAGTATCCGGGCTCCTCAAATCAATCTGGCTGTTGGCGACAAGATTACTTACCGCGTCTCACCGGGAGTGGGTATTAATGTGACTGTGGATGAGGCTTTACAACAAAAAGTGAGTACTGCCACACAGGCCATCAATAACTCAGGAACGCTACAAGGTCAAAATATCAACCTGCAAGCAAAACTGGCCCAATCATTTTACGAGACCACCGTCAACAACAGTGGCATTATTGAAGCCACTGGGCTGGCCAGAAATGAATCCGGGCAGGTGGTTGCAGTGGGTCAAAGCGATGACCATATGGCCACCTTGATTAACACTGGTACCATTAAAGCCCAAGGACAAGCCAATGGAGCATTCGCAGGAAGCATTCATTTAGAAGCCGATAAACTCTTTCACCGCGGCACCATTTTGGCCAATGACACCTGGCAGGGTCTGGGCGGTGCGGTTTCTCTGTTAGGCACAGAAGTTTATTTACTGGATCATTCCTTGGTAGATGCCTCTGGCGCCAGCGGTGGGGGCAAACTATATATTGGCGGGGATTATCTCGGGAGTAACCCCTTATACCGCAATGCCCAATATACCAAACTGGGCAGTGACGCCACGGTTAGAGCTGATGCACTAAACACGGGCGACGGCGGCCGGATTATTTTATGGTCTGATATCGGCACCGAAGTGTTTGGAAGGGCTTCGGTCAAAGGAATAGACCGGGGCGGGTTTATTGAAACTTCCGGAAAACAGTTCCTCAATGTTCAGGCCGCACCAGAAATTGGTGCGCTTTCTGGCGTTGGCGGGACGTGGTTACTGGACCCAAACAACCTCACCATCACCACCGGTGTCACCCAAACTAACATTAACGGCGCCTCTCCCTTTGTCACCACCAATGATACTTCTTCTTTGGGGGTCAATCTGATAAACACCGCACTTGCGAGTGGCAATGTCACGATCTCGACCGGAAATGGTGGCACCAATTTACAGGCCGGAGACATTACCTGGAGTACTGCCCTCAGTTATACAGGTGCTTCTGCTCGGACTCTGACAGTCAATGCCTTTAGAAACATTGCCCTCAATGCGGGTATTTCTACAACCGGTAGTGGCTTAAGTTTAGTCTTTAATGCCAATACAGGCTTAGGTGGTGGCACATTTATCTCCAATGGATCTGGAACAATCAACACCAGCGGTGGCTCTCTCAGTATCAATGCAGCTGCAATTACTCTAGGGGCAGCAGTAACGGCAACCAATGCCAATGTTGATTTAACCGCAACGGGTTCTACTATTGGGGCGACTGCAGGGATTCTTACTGGAACAGGGCTATTAAATCTCTCGGCCCCGACCAGTGTCACCTTATCAAACCCAACCACGTCCAACCCCTACAATATTGGCACTGTCAGCACGCCCTCTCTGAGTGTGACTGCTAATGGAAATACCAGTAATATTACCCTCAATAACGGATTTAACGGGACAACACTGCTCTTAAGTGCCCAAGGCACATCGTCCAATATCGTCAGTAATGCTGATATCACCACCACCGGGACTACCACGCTTTATTCTAGACAAACCAATAACACTACCGGGACAATCACGGTTAACGGCAATGTTTCCGCCAATGGCATTGACATTCGATCCGGCGCCAACAACGTCACTGTCACCGGCAATGTCACAGACACCAGCACCTCGGGCAGCAGCTCTCTGTTAGCAGGTTCCAATAACCAAGCAGTCACACGAACCATCACCCTGGGTGGTACCCTCAATATTGCCGCAGGTGCTGCAAAATCCATCAGCATTTTTGATGGCAGTGGGAGTATCTTCTCCAAAGCATATTTTACAGATGGTGGCTTACGGAGCTTTAGCACCCTGGACTTACGCCGCGCAGATGCGAGCGGGACGCTAAATTTAACTACCTATACAGGGCTTACGCTTCCCAGCAGCGTTTTGACACTCCAAACAACAGGAACTAACGGCGATATTACACTTCCCGCAACGGCCTTTAACGGAACAACCTTATCACTTCTTGCCACTGGCACGGGAAGCAATATCACCACCAATGCCAACATTACCACCACGGGTAACACCATTATTAATGCAAGTAACACCACCAATTCTGGAACCATCACCGCCAACGGCAATATTACAGTGGGCGGCATCATGGATATTCGTTCCTATGCTGGTAGTGTGTCCATCAATGGCAATGTGAGCAACACAGGCACCACAGGAACAAACTATCTAGCTGCAGGTAGCAGCACACCCACAAACGCCCGAAATTTAACTGTTTCCGGCACGCTTAATATTGCCGGTGGCGTGGGTAAAACACTGTTGATATACGACGGGGACGGAGATATATTCTCCAAGGCCTACTTTACCGACGGGACAGCCAGAGCTATTGGCTCTCTTGACCTTCGCCGAGCTGACAATAACGGAAGCTTTAACTACCCTCTATTCACTGGTTTTGCCGTCCCTTCAACTGGTTTAACACTGCAAACATATGGGACTAACGGCAACATCACCACCAACGGGTTTACAGGTACAAACCTTATTCTACAAACCAATGCTGCTGGCGGCACCGTGACGGTGAACGGGAATGTCGCTACCACAGGGACGCTGACTTTATCCTCTTTTGATAGCAATGTGACGGTAAATGGAAATGTCAGCAACACTCTTAATAGCACTGGCACCACAACCCTTGCGGCCGGGGCCACCAACTTTAGTGCTGGTAGTAACCTTAACATCACAGGTACCTTGGCTATTACCAACAACGCAAACAAAAATATTACGATTATGGACGGGGACGGGGACATTTTCTCCAAACCCTTTTTTAATAACGCTCTCACCGCGGGCACCATCATCTATAGAACCCGGGGCAATATTGATTTGGGTTCTTTGGCCTCTCCTCGATCCATTGCTGTTAGCACATTCTCTGCCGAAACAGGTGGCAATGTATATATCAGCGATACCTCTGGCACACTATCCCTTCAAACAGCAGGGACTGGTGTGGGCGGAACCTATTATGCCCGTTCAGTGGGTAATATCTTGACACCTGCTACATCTACAGCGGGAATGATTGACTGGGCTTCCACTGCAGGAAATGGTGCCATTACGATTTCCAATAACCTGGTTGCCACCAACGGGGCCACATTTGCCACGCAAGGCACTGGAGGTTTTGTTCTCAATGCCAGTCGCAGTGTCACTACCACTAACAGCCCAATTAGTATTACCTCCTACTCTTATTCTGCAGGTGCTGGCAGTTCTATTAATGCAGGAACAGGCACTGTCACACTTCGCCCCAATACAGATATTGTCACCAGTTTCGGCACAGCCTCTCATACGGCTGGCACATTCGATATCACCACCACGGAGCAAGGATTAATCACCGCAGGAACAGTCAGCTTAGGGAATGCTTCCCATACCAGTGGTATCAACCTGATTAACAGCTTAAACGTCACTGGAACTGGAGCAGGTCGTTATAATCTTGTCTTTAACAATGCCGGGACCTATTCCAGCACTGGTACGACCCTTACCTTAGGCACTCATACCGTCACCGTAAACGCCACGGGTGGACTTACCAGTGGGACTGTTACTGGCTCTGCAGGTGGTTCCTCCATTAGCTATACAACTGGGGGAAACCTAACCCTTTCTAACGCCCTTACAGCTGATGCAATTAGTTTAACTACCACGGGAACCAGTAATACATTGGCGTTAAATAGCGCCATCACTGGAAATAATTCATTGGCTCTGAGTGTGGCAGGCAATAGCGGTATAACTCAAAGCAACGCCTTCACCACCACAGCGCTGAGCATCACGGGGGGGACAGGCACGATCAACTTAAACAATACCGCCAACAATGCCAGCAATTTAACACTGACAGCCGGTAGTGGTTCAACCACCTACCGTAATGCGGGCTCACTCACCCTAAATGCGCTCACACAAACAGGGGGCAACATCGATATCGCCACACAATCTGGAAACATTATACTTACTTCTCCTGTTTCAGCAGCCAATGTAACCATTGCCGCCTTTAATAACTTAACTCTAAATGCAGGCAGCACTATCACTGCCACAGGTTCTGGAAACAGCCTTGTTTTAGCCGCTCAAGGGGGTGCCTTTACAAACAATGCAGGTGCAAGCCCCTTAAGTGCAGCCAGTGGACGGTGGTTGGTCTACACCAGCACCCCAGCCGCGACAACCCTAGGGGGACTCACTGGTGGGACAAGTTTGTATAACCGAACCTATACAGGAAATGCACCCGGAACCATCACCAACACGGGTAATCGAATCCTCTATAACGTGGCTGCAACGATATTGGTAACACCTGTAAGTACTGCTCGCACTTACGGTGCTTCCAATCCCAGCACCACTTACACATACAGCGGCTATATTAATGGTGATAGTTCTGCCAATGCCTTTACAGGCACTCCCACTTATACAACCGCAGCCACCAGCTCCTCTAATGTGGGTGGTTATACAATGACAGGTGCGGCTGGCAGCATACTCTCTGATTTGGGTTACAACTTTAGTTATGGAACTGGCACACTCACCATCAACCCAGCCGCCCTCACCATCACCGCCGATAGCTTCAACCGCAGCTACGGCAGCAGTAACCCCAGCTTTACAGCTAGCTACAGTGGTTTTGTCCTCGGACAAAACAGCAGCAACCTCACCGGATCTCTCAGTTTAAGTACCCCTGCCACCAATGCCACCAATGTCGGCAGCTACGGCATCACCCCTTCTGGCTTTACCAGCTCTAACTACGCCATCTCCTACGTCCCCGGCACACTCACCATTGATCCCGCGGCCCTCACCATCACCGCCGATAGCTTCAACAGAACCTACGGCAGCAGTAACCCCAGCTTTACAGCGTCTTACTCCGGTTTTGTCCTCGGACAAAACAGCAGCAACCTCACCGGGTCTCTCAGTTTAAGTACCCCTGCCACCAATGCCACCAATGTCGGCAGCTACGGCATCACTCCTTCTGGCTTTACCAGCTCTAACTACGCCATCTCCTACGTCCCCGGTACCCTCACCATTGATCCCGCGGCTCTCACCATCACCGCCGATAGCTTCAACAGAACCTACGGCAGCAGTAACCCCAGCTTTACGGCTAGTTACAGTGGCTTTGTCCTCGGACAAAACAGCAGCAATCTTTCTGGGTCTCTCAGTTTAAGTACCCCTGCCACCAACGCTTCTAACGTCGGCTCCTACGGCATCACCCCTTCTGGCTTTACCAGCTCTAACTACGCCATCTCCTACGTCCCCGGTACCCTCACCATTGATCCCGCGGCCCTCACCATCACGGCTAACAATGCCAGTCGCCGCAGTGGAGAGCCTGATCCCACATTCTCTGCTAGTTACAGTGGTTTTGTCCTCGGACAAAATGCTTCTGTACTTGGTGGAGCTCTGAGCTTCAGCACTCCAGCCAATTCTGGAAGCCCAAGCGGCACTTATAGCCTGACACCTGGAGGGTATACCAGCAGCAATTATGCTATTTCCTACGTCCCAGGCATTTTTACCATAGACCCGCCCCTACCAACTAATAACGGTGTGGGAAACAATCCCCCCCCTTATTTGTTGAACCCAGGTCAGAACCCTTACATCGCCTTATCGTCGCCGGCAGCTAACCCTCTATACACTGTGAATTTGGATGATTTGTTCCTGCTCCAGGCCCAATCCGCGATCAACAAAATTCGTAAAAATCAAGAACCCAATGCTCAAGACAGCCAGCGCAAGCAAAAACCCTAAAACCATCCCCAAATATCACAGGCTAGGGAATTGACCAGCTACGCACCTTTGTTTTCTCTTGTGGATTGGCTATACTGTGGCGATGAGTAAACAGGTTGATATTGTTATTGTGGGTGCTGGCTTTGCCGGGCTTGCCTGCGCAAAAAAAGCGGCCGAACTGGGTTTAGAGGTGCTTGTCATCGATCGAAAACCCCATGCGGGCCATTCTCCTCACACCACAGGGATTATTGTCAAAGAAGCACTGGAAACCTTCCCCGTGCCTTCTCACTTGCTCCGTAAAGTGGAGGGCATTCGACTGTATTCACCCGGCTTAAAGCATTTTGATTTAGCTTCACCTGGGTATTACTTTATGACAACGGATACGCCTGGATATTTGCAGTACATGGCAGAGCTGGCAGAAAAAGCAGGGGCTAGTATCCAGTTTTCATGTGATTTCCAGACAGCCAGTATCACGGACAGCGAAGTTTATCTGGAAAATCTAGATATCAGTTGCAAGTATCTGATTGGCGCTGATGGTGCTCGATCTAAAGTAGCGCAAACATTTGGTCTATCCAGCAACTCGAGTTTTTTGCTGGGTGTAGAAGCTGAATACCGTAACGTGGGCAGGCTGGATGAAAACCGACTCCATTGTTTTTTAGACAGTGAACTTGCCAAGGGCTACATTGGCTGGGTAGCACCAGGAGTCAATGTCGTTCAAGTGGGTGTCGCTTGTCGTCCTCAGTACAAACCTGCGCTTAAGCCCTTTATGGATAAACTTTCTACCATTTTTGATTTTTCAAATGCGGAATTGGTTGGGCATCGAGGGGGATTAATCCCTGCAGGTGGCAAGCTCAAAAGACTGGCTTTCGATCGGGTTCTTCTTTTAGGCGATGCTGCCGGAGTCGTTTCTCCCCTAACGGCTGGCGGTATTTACCCAGCATTATATACAGGGCACGATCTTGCGGAAGTAATCTATCAAAATCTAAATCACGGGGGTACGGCACCGGCAGAATGCTTGCACACATTGTATCCTGATTATGTTTGGAAGGCTGTTTTACGTCTTATGCTGGACTATGCCCCACCCAATGCTGTCTTAAACCATGTGGTGTTTCACCCCATGTTTCGGGCCCTGGCACAGACTGTGTTTTTCCATCACAAAGGGTTGTTTTCCTCGGCTGCCTGGAAAGACATTCTCTTTCCCAAAACAGTCATGGGCAGTTAGCCCTATTCCCTCATTCTTTTACATGTATAATGCATCTATAATTTTTGACATCGGGATGTAGCGCAGCTTGGTAGCGCATCTGCTTTGGGAGCAGAGGGTCGCAGGTTCAAATCCTGTCATCCCGACCATTTTTTCAAAGAACAAACCCAAAATCCTCACAAGGCCTAATGCCTCTAAGTGGGGATTTTTAAAGTTAGGGAAGAACCTGGGGAAAAGCAGGATTTAAAGCATCTCCTCTTGCACTACAGCGGATTTTCGTCACCCTCAACGCCAACAATAGCTGCTGCTTGCAGAAGCTTCAACTTGACTGGACACCCGAACAGCTTTGGCAGGAAAGCCTAAGGCCCGATAAGAGAGGGCTTGCCTATTATCTGAAACCCTAACAGGAAATTGTGTCCGTAACAGAGCGCTATATTGAGCTTCACAACACCAATGTGACGGGTAAGCTGGAAGTACAGAGTTTTTACAACATGAGAGCTGAACAGCCCTGGATTTCAAGGGAAAATGTTTCAAAATGAAACGTATCAGACAACGGAAGGATTGTTATGAAACCTATAATGGTTTATTATTGAAAGTGACAGTACCCACCACGCTTCCCGTCAGAACAGCGCACCAGGTGGGTCGTTTTTTAGGGGTAGTTTTATGACTAAACAACTTTTTACCAAGCCTGCTTTAACGGTTGAGGATCAGATTCAGAAGCTCCAGGAACGAGGCCTGAATGTGGAAGACCTGGATGAGGCTAGGCATTATCTGACCTATATCGGCTATTACCGCTTCAGTGGTTATTGCTTGCCTTTTCAAAGCAATGAACAGAAACCCCATCTGTTCAAAGAGGGAATAACTTTTGAACAGGTCCTCCGATGCTATACGTTTGATCGGGAGCTTCGGGTTTTGGTGATGGATGCCATAGAACGGATAGAGGTTGCTTTTAGGGCCTCTGTTTCCAATGGAATGAGCATTTCCATTAAAAACCCCTTCTGGTTTCTGGATAGTCGCTATTTTGAAAAGTCAGACTACTGGGAACATAAGGACTTCCTGCAAGAACTGAAAAACAGAATCGAAAAAAAAAGAAACCAACGCTTCCTCAAAAGCTATTACGGCAAATATTCCAACGAATTCCCGCCAAGCTGGATGATTGTGGAGGTTTTGACGCTGGGGGATGTCTCCAAAATGTTTGCCAGCCTGAAACTTGAGTATCGTAAAGCCATCGCCCGGACGATGGCTTTTGACGAGAAAATCATCAAATCCTGGATGCAAGTGATTACAGACTTGCGGAACGATTGCGCCCATCACGCCAGAATTTATGACCGGCTTTTCAATAGCCGTCCAGCCATCGCAAAAAAGCACAAAGAACATCTCAGACAGAACCAGCTTAATAATGACCGCTTTTATGCCCAGGCTATAGTACTTTTTGACTTGCTCACTATGGTATCCCCTGAATCTAAGTGGAATAGCCGTTTACAAAAGATTCTGGAAAAATATTCTGAAATATCCCTTAAGACCCTTGGTTTTCCTGAATCTTGGACAAACTATGAGTTTTGGGGTCTTTCCTGAAAATCCATCTCTTCCATAAGACGTTCCAGGATCGTTGTATGGTTTTTAATGTCAGACGATGTCATCTCAAAAGCCTTTTTTGGATTAAGAACCGTTGCCATGGCTTGCCGCATGGCTTTCAGTTTTTCTTTCGTTTCTCTGTAGTAATGCCCGTGCTGCCAGTTGGCCTTTTGGGAACGGCCTAAGCCCTCAGCTGTCTTTGGGCCAGTGCTTTTACCTCCGTGGAAGCGGCATTTTCCGTCGGCCATGGCTGGTTGCCAACAGGGATCTCAGGTTCTTTTGGAGTTTGCGCCACATCGGGGTGCTTTGCTAAAATCTCCGGGTGGGTTCCCATTTTTAAGCCAGCCTTTTTTTGAAATGTCAGGTTTTGTCAGGGTCTTTTCTCGCTTGACACGGGGTTCATTGTTATTTTTTTTGAGTCATTACCCACCCCTCCCCCTCCTTGGTGGATATCTCCAACAACAGCCTGACCACCCTCACTAACATTCACCTGCTGGTGTTTGACCACAATCTGTTGCTGGCCTTTGGTGCGGTACTTTTGAAGAGTATCCATCTGGCTTGCAAAAGCACTCATCAGCTTGGCAGACAAATGGATATAGCGTTGAATCGCTTCCGGGTGTTGGTCTTTGAACATGGCTTTCCGAGCGCATTCCATAGCCATGTTATGGGTTGCCACCATTTGGGTAGCTATTATTCCTTCCAAGCTGTCTTTAGGGGCAATCCCATGTAAAAGAGCCGTGGTAACATTCCAGGAGGCTTGCGATTGAGGTTGTGACTTGTATGCCTGTTGAATTAAATGGCCACCAGCATCAGAGTTGTACTGACCTGTTGTTTCAAACAGTTGGAACCGAACAAGGGCTGGATCTTCTTCAGAGACAGTAATGGTGTTTTTTTCTTTATCCTCTTCAAACTTAAGGTTTTTGTGGCGCTCTAATTGTTTACCCATCCGGGTAAGACTCTCTTGCTGGGGATCGGTTTCTTTATATAGTTGGGGGTTCTCTGAACCTTTTACCACAGACAGTGCTTGTTTTTTGGTATTTTTCTTGGACATTAGATAACCCTCTGATTTGGTACAAATAGGCTATGCAGCCTGCATAAGTAGGATTCTGATACGGTCTTGATTCTCAATCAGAACCGTTCTAAACTTGCCCACCCAAGCCGACCATTTTTTTAGTCTTATATGAATCTCAAACAGTTTTGCCCTAGCAATGACTAGGCGGCAAGAGCTTGATTTAAAATTTTCTACCCAACCAGGGAGAGCCTTGGCTGAAAGCCAAGATTCTGTGCTTGGTTGTTTTGCTGGGCGGCGGGATTATTACCAAATAATCCGGCATTTAAAGCCGCGTTAACCGCAAAGGGATTGGCACCCTGTTGTTGTTGCTGATCCTGTGTCCGGCGCTCTCTGGCTTCTTTGGCCCGATCAAATGCTTCAATGGCAGCCAAATCTTTTTCCGCTGAGCCTTGTGGGGTCAGTCCGCGAGCGACCAAGTCATCATTATAGGGAGACTGCTTTGGTTTATTCCCCTCTGGACCTTGGCCAGGCTTTTGCCCATGTGGCCCGTGTGGATGATGGCCGTGTTGACCATGAGCACGACGGCCCTGGTTGTTTTTAAGCCGGGGATCTTGCCCGTTTTGGCCTGATTGAATGCCGGTTGGCTGAATATCCAAAGTTCAACTCCAATATCATTACTCTCTCTATCAGAATAAAAACATCTCACTCAGGATAAATGTTACTGCAATCATTAAGGTTGAAATAAAACCTATTTTGCAGAACAAGTTATTTTAGACGCGGACTTGTCCGAAAGCTTGTTCAACATCTGAAAATTCCAGCAACTCTATTTCATAGCCATCCGGATCTTCGATAAATGCCATCCAGCCGCCTTTACTCCGTTCAGAAGGGGCTTCTGTTATTTTCACCCCGGCAGATTCCAGACTTGCGATGGTCTTCTCCATATTTTCGACCCGAAACGCCAAATGAAAAATATCTTCATCGAGCTTAAAATCCGCATCCCAGGGCAAATAGGCCAACTCTAACTCCGTCGGCGTCCCAGGCATCTGCAAAAAAGCCAGCTGACTGCCGCGAGCAGACGTTTTTTGGTCCCGGCAGACAAACCCAAAATGCTGACTATAAAAGGTAATGGAGCGGGCTAAATCACGAACCTTAATACGGGTGTGTAAAAACATGGGGGCGCTCCTTTTTTGTTGAATCCATATTATTCCAGCAAACATATTCCAAACAAGCGCACCTGTCCCTGTCAAAGCAACCAAATAACAGAAGAGATCAGCCGCAATTATTTGGGGAAACACCGTTGAAATTGCTTTAAAACGGCAAATTGGCCTTTCAGGCGAAATTTTCCGGTCAAAATCGCCCTAATAGGCGATATTTCCTGGTTGATAATGCCCAGCCAAGTCTGACTATCGACTGTAATGACTGTATCTGCCTTGCCTTCGTGTCCTTCTTGGACGGTAAGCTTTTGGCTGTTCACTATGACAGTGGCTTTCTGTGGTTCTTTCCCTGTAAACGTGAAATGCAACGTAAAACACATTCCTCGGGCTTGTTCTCGCTGAAAACTCAATGAGAGTCCGCGCAAAAATCCGGCGATAGTCCCAGGATAAATCCCACTGCCAATCAATCGGACCTGCTTGTGAGGAAACCGTTTTTTCACATGCGCTTCTGCATCAGAACCAGGCACCACATAGACCGATTCCACTTTGTCCTGCAAGGGGCGAAGGGTATCTTGCAAAAATTGCGTCCGGTTGGCTAAGAAGGGGGCAATCACATCTTCTCCCGCTGGGCAAACTGCCATACAATACGCTGCTTTATACTGTGCACCAAAGCTGAGTGATTGCCAGAAGGAGGCATTTTCACCCGGGGTCATCTTTTGTCTCAGCGCTTTACTGGAGGGGGAATCGGCAATGGTTTCAACCCAATCCTGGAATCCACCCATAAACTCTCGGTAGTTATGGGTAAAACAGGCAGAAAAATTGAAATCTCCCTCAGGGGAAATCGCACCCACTGGACAGGCAGCCACGCACAGCTTACATTCCATACACGGATTAAAATCAATTGCCCCGTCATATGCAGTGGCTTCGGCATTAAGCACCACCGTACTCAATAAAATGAAGTTACCAAATTGGGGATGAATCACATTGCGGTGAATGCCCATTTGTCCCAGCCCTGCTGCAACAGCAATGGGCTTGTGAGATAAGACCCAGCCTTTTTCATCAGGAAAATTTTGTGCCTCCATAGGAAACCCCATGGAAGGCGCCAGCGCTTCAATCCCGAGAGATTCCAATTTTCTCACCAAGGTATGGGTCACCTGGTTGACGTGTTCATGGTTGCTGTGAAATTCCAGATTAGCGACAGAGCGTGCAGGGGAGCGAATGGGCTCTCGGTTCATTCGGCACACAATACTGAGAAACATCTTACCCTTGGGAAAAAACTGTTTGACCTCGTCTGCTTGGGTTTCCAGTCCATGGCGTCCCACTTCAACCAAACCAACATCATCAGCTCCCAGTTCCCGGGCCAGATCTTTCAGCCATGAGGCATCTAGCTTTTCGGGCGGCCGAAGAGGAGCTACCGTCTGGTAGTAACGTGGCTGTGATGTCTGCTGGGGTTTATTGTTAAAGGGGCCATTTGGGTTCAGCATCTGCCAGCACTCCATCTTGACGTGTCCATTGAGATAAAGAATCTGCCTTTGCCTGAACGCAGAGGTATTGCAGCGGGGTGCTTCCTACATTGCGAATTCCACGAAAAGCAGATGGCTGAACACTAACAAATGTACCCTCGGAAAAATCCAAGTACTGTCCATCAATTTGGGCTTGTCCTTGGCCAGAAACGCAATAATATACTTCTTCATTCTGCAGATGCTTGTGTAAGAAAGGAATCGACTCGCCCTCTTGAAGCTCGTTCCAGGAAACCTCCATACCCGTGAGACCCAAAGCCTCTTTGAAAAATGTTTTTTGCGCTGGGGTTTTTGGGCGATTAACCCGCGCAAAATTGGCAGTGGCATTTGTCATAACAAAATCTCCATATCGACAAAAATGTTGGCTATAGAATTGTGTTGGTTTAAATGAATACCATGTACTAGCAAGGTATTCATTCATAGTGTATACTAATTTTATAAAAAATCAAGACTATTTAGTCTTAAACAAATCAGATCGGAATCCGAATGGAAAACATGTCCAAACCCAAGCTAAATCCAGAAAAGCGTAGCCATAAGCGCGGGAACGTCACCCGACAACTGATTATTGACAAAACAGCCGTACTGTTGAACCAAAAAGGCTATGCGGCGCTCACAATGGATGACATCTTGGAGGCGACAGGCCTAAAGAAAGGGGCTCTCTATAATCATTTCAAGGACAAAGAAGCTTTATGTTGTGAGGCTCACCGTTACGCTTGCCAAATGCACGCCCGCATTCTCTCTGAATACGTTCAAGAGAATCTAAAAAAAGGCAAATTTGGCGCTAAAGACAAATTAATAGCGCACATTGATGGGTTTATGGCCCTCACTCAAAAGCCTGGAGTCCCCGGCGGGTGCCCCCTGTTTAATATGGCCATGCAAACCGCAGAAATTGCTCGGCTCCCCGAGTTGGGTTCTCAAATTCCTCTAGCTCTTCGAGAGACCGTGCTTTCTGGTCTTAATCATTGGTCTCTTTCTCTGCAAGGGATTGTCAGTGAAGGGAAAATGACCCAAGAGATTCAGGCATCCCAGTCCGCTTCAAATGTGAGTGCCATCATCATCAGCACGCTTGAGGGGGCACTGATCATGACGCGCCTATACCAATCCTGGGATCCGCTTGAGACAGCCGCAGCCCACCTAAAAAGCTGGATCACGTCCTTGTAGTTACAGTGTACCCAAGCGTTTTCAAAAGACCATTTGGTCTTATTTTAACCCTTTTACCAAAATACCCAATAAAAAACCGCCTCAACTGATAAATCAGTCACGACGGTAAGAACAAACGAGGTGGTTGTTGTGGATTACCCCCAGTATAGGCAGGCCCCCGTATTGCTTCATCCCCCGTTTACAGGAAAGATTTTAAACGAAGCCCAAGAGCCACAACCCAGGTCCATCCAGCTTTATAATGCCTGACGTCTCTGCCTGTATTGTTTTGGCGATATCCACCCATTGGTCGAGAGAGAGATTGATCCCCCGGTGAATGAAAGTGATGAGAAAAACCGGCATAATTCATAGTGTGTTCTGGTTCAAGTATCTGGTGTCAGTAATCAAGAACAGACAAAAGCTGGGACGATTTCATAAAAAAAGCAATGTGGTTTTCTCTTAAGCGTGGTGTATCCCAGACAACTTCGATGTGGCAAGTAATTCAGAGGACTTAGGATAAGATGGTGGATCAAGTTTCCGGGCGAAATCTTTCGCTCATTCAAGACAGCACAGCCAACCTGCTTGGCAGCAAAGCAGCTCAAACAGAGGAAGTGAACCGGACTGCTGCTCAAGCAGCCAGTACCGCTCCTGAAAAAATTGAAGCGCCGTTGTCATATGAAGACAATGTGACCATTTCCTCAGAAGCCAAACACCGTTACGAAAAAGAGAAAGAAGTGCTTCGTTTCAGCCGGCTCGCCCAACGGAGCCCTAATCAAGTCGATGACTCCAAAGTGAGTAGCTTCCGTCAACTCATTGAGCATGGCCGCATCAACGATTATCTCCGCTCCTTAAATACCGATCAGATTGCCGCCAGCATTCTCAACAGCCCTGCCAAAGCATTTTTAAATACCTAGATAAATTTCATTCTCTGGTAGAACAGTTTTTCAACCAAATCCTAACAATACACTCCTAAGTTACACACACACAATCATTCCGGACCCGAGGTTACTCCAGATACTTCAAACGGGTCCTTTTTTATTGGCAGATTTTTTAATTTTTTCACTCGTTTTTTAGGATGAGGACTTTTTCAGCGCTCGTTCACGCATCCAGATGGTCCATTGCAGGCCCAAAGCGGGAGTCAACAGCCCATAGAAAAGCACACATTTCACCCATCCAAAAAACCACATCACCATTTCATTCCATGCGGTTTCACTATCATAGCCAACCAAAGGCTGAATCAGATTATCCCATTGGGTTTGCCAACCATAGTAAACCCCAGCCGAGAGTAACATCAATCCAAACCCAACAATAAAGGTACGCAGCAAGATATCACGAATTAATCTCAAATTTTCATTGGTTTGCATACACAGATCCTCACATTTCTTTCAATGCTGAATAATGGGTCTCTTTCAGGCTCAACAAAACGCCGCACGAAAGCAACTTGTCATAACACAGGAGAAATAACAGATACGGGGTTTGCCTCAAACATGTCCTACCCAAAATGATTCTCATTCGCAAATGAGCTGTTTTCATTATACCTGTCTTTCTATATGCTCGTTTTTACCCAAAAGAAAAACCTCATTCGGTAGAACCGACTGAGGTTTTTGAAAGGAGAGAATTTATCTCGTGTGTGTGTTTGTGTGTGGGAAAACTAACTGGCGCTAACTTACGCCAGCATCATAATTTGAGGCCGAGCAATATAGGGGAGCTCTCCCCCCGCTTGCGTCGCACCCGCAATAACAGACAGTTTTTTTGCTGTCTTTTGTTTGGCTTCAGGATCTTCATCGGGATCAGCCTGCGAAGGCCCACCCGCACGGCGTGTCATAATGGCTGCCCCACCACCCTTTTGGTTGGTGAGCCCTAATTTTTTTAAGATAGCCGGATCGGGCAACTGTGGATCAAATGTGGCGAGGGGCAAGCCTGTGTAATTGGATGCCGCATCACGTGCCTCAATATCCGCATCACTTAAGCCTTTCAAAGAGTGAGCATTGAGTGCTTTATCACTATCACCCACCAGCACCCAATCTGTAAAACCCATTTTCAGTGCTTTCAAAGGATAAATAATCGTATCGCGATCGGTCATTGTTTTAATATCAGCCACTGAAACACCCGTGCGTTGACTGATAAAGTGATCAATTCGCTGGCGGATAATCGACATATCTTTGGCCGTGTCATTAATATCGTTAGACGTACCGCCTATTCCACGAGCAGAAGGCTGATGGATGAGAAGGCGGGCATTTTGACTCATAAAGCGACGTCCCTTGGAACCTGCCAAAAACAGCAAAGCTCCCATGCTGGCACTCATACCACCCATCAATATGGTGTCGACTTCAACTCCCAAGTTATGCATAGTATCAATGACGTGAAACCCGTCGTCCACACTGCCTCCAGGAGAGTTGATCATTAATTTTACGGTGCCGCCTATTTTCTGCTTGATTCGGCCCAATTGAGAAATGGCTTGCGTCAAGGCTTCAGCACTTTCATTGGTAACAGGAGCGTTGAAACGAATCACCTGATCTGAGAGCAACTTAGCGCCACCAAACCGTAGTGAAAATTGATCTCCCTGATGCCATGACAATTTTGGACGAGAAGAGCTGGGGCCAGCGGAAAGCTGCAATCTGGCAGATTTGGACACAGGCAGGTGTAATGCAGATGAAACAGTCTTGAATTCCATAGGGCAGTCTTACCTTTATGCTTATCGTTATTCACTCTGGACTCGCCCATGTCATCTGACCAGCACAAGATTCTCCTAGAACCAACACACAGTTCTAGCACATAGGTCTTGCGGCCTTGCTGGCAATCGCCTCCCAAGTGTAACCCAAGGTTTTTAGCGGCATCTGCCGCCAAACACGCGAAGTGGTTTTACTTATAGAGAACGCTCATCAAAAAACACTGAGCAATATCAACCTAAAAATTGGATACGGACATTCTAACAAATATAAAAACAATTAATCAAGTACATGTTTTTTTCATCTGCAATTTCAGAAGATCAGTAAAACTACGGATAGCCGATCTGATATACACATGATTTCATGAAGATATCAGGACAGGGATGTGCAAACAAAATCCCAAAGCCCTGAAACCGTGTTGAAGTCGCAAAAACTGCTTAAAACAGATATCTCACACACCTCGTATCTCACGCTCCTTAAATCTCTTACTTTTGAGGATTCTGGATACTGACGCATGGGGTTTGCCAGCCAGGGCAACGTCAGTGTCTATTTTGTAAAACCGGCCACACCTGTTAGCTTTGCTAACCGTGGTCGGTTTTCATTTTGCAAAATTTTTATTTTGCAGAACGCTTTCTGGGGCTTGCTTCTCGCTGCTGACAGTCCTCCAGGACGGGGCAAACATCGCAGCGAGGCCCAATTGGTTTACATGTCTCTTGACCGTGACGAACCAACACCCGGTTCACAATCGGCCAGTACTTCATCGGAAGTGTTTCTCGAAGAACCTGCTCTGTCTCATCAGGGCTATTGGTAGCAATAAAACCCAGACGGTTACTGATACGGTGCACATGAGTATCCACACACACCGCTGGCAGTTGATGCCCCAGACCCACCACAAGATTGGCTGTTTTGCGGCCCACGCCTTTTAGCGTGAGCAGTTCGTCAATGGTTTTGGGAACGGCCCCTTCATAACGAGCCAAGATGTCGCGAGAGACTTCTATCAACGTGAGGGATTTGTTTCGGTAGAAGCCCACTGGGTAAATCGCTTTTTGGATCTGTTCTGCAGTCAGCCGGACCATCTGCTCAGGAGTATCTGCCAATTCAAACAACCGTAAACTGGCCGGCATTGTCACTTCGTCTTTGGTTCTCAAACTCAACAGACAAGAAATGAGCACCTTATAAGCATCCCCTTGGGTCACGTCGGCCATTGGATGGTCTGTATAAGTCCGGTCAAGAACTTCTAAGACATGACCCATCACAGTAACCGTGATGGAAGCTGCTTTTGTTGATGTCTGTTTGTTTGTGGGCATAGCGAAGATACCGATAAAGAGAGTAAAATACTTACACAAGATTATCGTGAGCCCAACGCAATGTCGATCTCTCCAGAAAACCAAAGTCTACAAGACCTGTTTGACAGTGCCCTTAAGCACTATGAAAACGGGCAGTTCCTTGAGTCCAAAAGCACCTTTGAAAAACTATGCGAGTTAAGCCCCACAATGAGCGAAGCATGGCTCAATCTTGGCAATGCGTGCTTTAAACTCGAAGAGCTGATTGACGCTGAAAAGCACTGGCAAAAAGCCATAGAGCTAAACCCACTAGAAGCCAATGCTTATCTCAACTTGGGGAATCTATTTTTTAAACGCGAGATGTTTAAACGAGCCACCTACTATTGGGAGCAATTTAAATCAATTAAACCCCGCAGCAAAAGCGTTTGGCTGAATCTGGGGCTTGCTTACGAGAGACTCGGCTGGATGGACAAGGCACTGGAAAACTACCAAGGCTTTATGAGTCTGGATCCCCAGTCCAAAGAGGCTCGGGAACTCGACAAGCGCTTTCGTTCTGCAAAAGCGATTGTTGATAGCAATATTAAGCTTGCCCAAAATGCCCTTTCTCAAGGACTGATTACCAAAGCCAGAGAAGTGTATGAAAAAACCATCCCACTCTATCCTGTCTCTGCCATTACACACAAAACCTTTGCTGCGGTGCTCTATCAACAAAAAGAATATAAAGACGCCTTGGAACAGTACCTTTTGGCTCACCAAAAGGATCCTGAAGATCCGGGCATCTTGATCAACATTGCGATTATCTATGAATACCAAAAGAAAGGGATTGACGCCCTTTGGGCCTACCATGCTGCACTAGAACTCCCCAATTGCCCAGATGCCAGCCGTGTAAAGAAGCGCCTTGATGACCTTTATCAGGCCTGTCAGAATCAGTTTGGCATGTATCTTGATGAGGCCACTCAGGATTTGCGAAACGGTCGATTTGATGAGGCCGAAACAAAGTTTAAACGGCTGTATACCCTCAAAGAACTGAGCCCCAGCATCGAAAGTACTGTACTGGATAATCTGGCTCAGTTAAAAACGCGAAAAAGCCCTATTCAGCGGGCTGCCAGAACCTACTATCACCTGGGTGAGAAGTCCCGTCAAGAAGGTCGCTACGATCAGGCCATGGGATTCTTTAAAAAATATCTGCAACTGATGCCTGAGGGAGAAAAAGCAGCTGAAGTCCAGCAAAGACTGGAAGAAATCCAGAAACAGATAGGCGCTGTCATCAGCACTATGCTCTCTTCAGGCAAGCAGGACGGCTAAGCCGTTGTTATTTTTGGTGTTTTTGAACTATAGTCTAGTGAGTAATGAGATAAAATAGGCCCTACTAAGATGAACTTGACACCCCACAGTAATCAAAATCTACCCGTTCAAGATCTCCCCGTTGTTGTGGGCATCACTGGGGCCTCAGGGAGTATTCTCGGCTTTAGAATGATAGAGGTTCTACTCCAGCAAAACTGTCCCGTCGAGCTAGTGATGACCGAAAAATCCCTGCAAGTCATCTTTGAAGAACTGAATTTCAAGGTGAGCGGACAGGAAAAAAGTGAGCGGATTATTCAACACCTGGGGCTGCCATCTGAGAAGACTGGCCTTCTCAAAGTATTTGGGAATCATGAATTAGATGCTGCACCCTCTAGCGGAACGCATTTGACCCGAGGCATGGTCATTACCCCATGTTCCATGGGTACTTTGGGACGGATTGCAGCCGGGATTGGAGACAATCTGGTTTCTAGAGCGGCCGACGTTACCCTGAAAGAGCACCGCAAACTGATTATTGTCCCCAGAGAGAGCCCTCTCAATCAAATTCATCTCAAAAATTTACTCACCCTCTCACAGTGCGGCGTGTGTATTATTCCGCCAGTCCTCACCTTTTACCTCAAAGACTTCCAGTCTATGGACGGGCAAATTAACTACACCCTCGGAAAAGTGATGGATCAGCTTGGCCTGGCTCACGATTTATACACCCGCTGGGGGAATCACACCAGCTCCAATAATACACCTGAACTGGTTAAGACCCCATAATAAGGCTAAATATAAAACTATTAGCTCTCAAAGTCCGATTCAGTAAACGGGTAAGGCGCTGGGGGCTGCTTAAAGGTGGACTTGTAGATAAAGGAAATATCAAAGGGACTTTTCCGGTTTTCCAACTCGTGCTTCACCGCAAACAAATCGTAGAGAGCCTTAGCAAAGGTTTCTCCCAGATCCAGGGGGAACTCCTCACCGCAGATTTGGCAGAGGACAGGCTGGCTATTTCTCAGTCGAATCACGTTTACATTAAACTCATTCCCACAATCGCAATGGAGCGTCATCCGCGGGAATTGCTTGAGTTCTGGTTTGTCTGTATGAGGGGTCATAGGCGTTAAATCTCAATATCTCTGATGAGAACGGGGGCTAACTCAGATCTCAGAATACCCGGGACCCAAAGGCAAAGGCAAGCCAGTATTTAAACAACGGTGTTGATACAATGGTATCCATCATGGAAATCTCTGCTTCACTTTCAATTGACGATGCCCTTCAGTGCCTTCCTCTGGGAGGGAAACACTTAGAGGAGGCTGTCCCTTCTCCCTGGATTCTTACTTTGACTGAGGAAGCCGCAGCCCCTCCCCGCTTTGTGGTGGATATTGCTGCCTTAAAACTGATGCAGGGAATGGGACTTGGCTATATGCCTGTCCGTGCAATCGCCATGAGGGTGGATGACTTATGCCTTGACCCAACGATGTCTTTCTCTCAACAAACGGATGAGGAAAAACAATTACAGGAAAAGGCGGTACAAGCCATTTCAGAAACCTTTACCCGACAATTAACCCGCTATTTCCCTGGGAGCTTTGTCGCTGCTCTGTATGAACTGCAGTCTCTTTTAAACCGCGGAGAGTTCACGGCCTATGTGATTGGCGGGATTACGCGCGATGCCCTTTTGGCAGAGCACCGCCGTTTAGAGATTCAGGACGTCGACATCACCGTTGAAGGCAATGCTATCGCTTGTTGCCAGTGGATAGCGGAGCAATCGCGAAACTTTACGCTGGTAGAAATGTTTCCAGATTTTGGCACCGCAAAACTGGAATACAAAAATCAGATCGCCTTTGATTTTGCCTCGACACGAAAAGAGCATTATGAAAGTTGCGGAGCCCTGCCCACTGTGACAGAAAGGGGTGTGCCTCTTAAGTTAGACATTCACCGCAGAGATTTCACCGTCAATTCGCTGGCAATGTCTATTAACAGACTGGGAGACATTATCGACTATACTCAAGGGGTAAAGGATATTCATTCCAAGACCCTAAAGGTACTACACAGTGCCTCATTTTTTGAAGATCCCAGCCGGATTCTCCGCGCGCTCAAATTTTTAACACGCAAGCAGTTCGAATTATCCCCCACCACCCGTTATTTAATTGACACGTTTTTTGAATACGGCGGACAGTGTTACCGCGGAGGGGGAGAGCGGATTAAGACCGAGCTGAAATCATTTCTGCTGGCCTTTACAAAGCGAGAAGAAACTCCTAATAGCCCAAGCCGTTCTAGCGACCGTAGCACCAATTGGATGGACTATTTTCTATCAGAGAAGATTCTCTCTTTGGCCAATATGCACCTGGGAAATATTTCAGCTGATGCGTGGAAAGACATTCAAGCCCATTGGCAAAAACAATACGATGACTTCTACCCAAATTTGACCCAACTCAGAGAGCACTTTGGGCCTCACGTACTGAATGATACTATTATCTGGGAAATTCAACTCTGCTTGCTCTTAGAGCCATTTCCAGAGAACCTTCAAGCCGAAACGATAGACCGATTAATCTTAACCCGCTCAGAAAGAGACTGTCTTGAAGCCTTTCATCAGCTGCAAATGTCGCAGAAACTGGCTCGCATACAAGAAAAAGCCTCCCCAGCAGAAATTTATGAGGTGCTTCATGAAATCCCCCTTGCTGCTCTCCTGGCTGCTATCCTTTCTATCAAACGACCAGAATCCCTATCCATTAAATTAGTTAGGCAAGCGATTGACGTATACCGCCGTAAATGGGCTCATCTGAAAACCGAACTAAATGGTGATGACCTTCTAGAGCTAGGTGTGCCTTCAGGAAAAGCGATTGGGAGAATGCTTAAGCACTTACTGTTTGAGAAACTAACGGGTAAACTGCCTGATCGTGCCAATGAGGTCTCTTTTATCAAAAAATTACTGCTTCAGCCCATTACACTGGAAGCAGAGCCTCACCCACAGAGTATAGTCAGCCCCTCTTCATCCTGGATGGTTTTGTCTTCCGACAGTACCACCGCCCCGTTTGATGAAACTGAGGCTGATGAAGGCGTTTTATACGCTGAGGAGCTTCCCCGTGAGTAAATCAGAACCGTCATCACAAGCGTTTCATCATCTGCTGATTACCAGTGTTTATCCTCGTTCCGGTAAAACCACATTTACAGCAGGTCTGAGTGGACTATTCAGGCAACATGGCCTCAGCCTGCAAGCAGGAATACCGTTTCTGTATGAAGCCAACCCTTATTTTGAACAACACTTAAATGACGTAAATTGGCTACAACAAACCAGTCGCAGCCAATGGGACACAATCAAAAAACCCAAGCCTACTGACTTGTCACGCCAAGAGTGGCAGCGTGGCATTCAGCAGATCAATGATGCTGTTTTGCCGTGTTTGATTGAGACCCCTGGCACTTTCTCCAGCCCACTGGCGTGGTGGCATGCTCCAGAGGAGGCTTCTCATTTTGGCCCTAAAGTGCCTACGGTAATCGATATTTTGACCAACACCCCATCTAAATTGTTATTGGTCTGCCCCAAGACCCCCACACTGATTGATCAATGTGCACCGCTTTTTGAGCTGATCTCAAGCCAAAAACTCCCATGCTTGGGCTGGGTAAGCAACACGTGTACTGGACAAATGCTATGGCCAGAAACTGAGTGGCCAAAAACAGAAGATAGCACCTCTTCTCTTGCCGCTTTCGAAGTGCAAGCACGCTATCTCAGTTTACAATGGGGGCTTCCTTGGCTAGGCAATCTGCCTTGGATCGCTCATCTCGAGGCTGAACGCAACAGCCCAATTACTCTCTACAAACAACTGGACCAACAGATTGATACATCCGCGATTCTCCAAGGCATGAATGTCTCCATTCCTACCCGTATTCCCTTAACGCTGCCGATGGTCTCCTTATGAAAAAGTCTGAACCCAGCCTGCTCAGAGCAGCCGGTTTAATTGCTGCAGTCACCATTGTCAGTAAACTCTTGGGTGCCGTTCGAGACTGGCAGATAGTTCACGTCTACGGTGCCAGTATGGTGAGCGATGCTTACCTGGCAGCAGCCCAACTACCGAGTTTTGCCATTGTTCTCTTGGGCGGATTAGGAGGTCCTTTTCATACAGCGACCGTGGCTATTTTCACCTCACTCATCCCCAAAGACAGCATTCGAGCGCCAGAAACTGCTCAAAAACTGGCTTCCGTTTTTATGACACTCACCGCAATTGCCGGACTCGTGCTCTCACTGGGGGTCACATTCTTTTCCCTTCCCCTGATGCAGATACTTTTGCCTGGGGCGGATGTCACCCTGATCAGTAGTGCCGCTGCCCAACTGCAGATTATGAGTCCCGTCATTTTAATTGGTAGCTTGGTGGGCATTTTTTACGGGTTGCTGAATGTCTATCAAAGCTTTCTATGGCCCTCCCTATCCCCAGCGATACTGAACATCACGATGATCCTCACCCTATGCCTGAGTCCCCATGACCCGACAGGGCAGATTTTGGCCTGGGCCACCCTGGGAGGCGCTTTTGGGCAGTTTCTATGCCAACTCCCAGAATTTTTTCGTCGTGGTTTCAGTCTAAAACCCAGTTTTGCCTGGCGAGATACCCCCGAAATGAAACAACTGGGTGAAATTCTGTTTCCAGCCATTGTCGGGACAACCATAGGCCAACTCATCACCTACGTAGATATGTTTTTCACTTCAATGCTACCCGTTGGAGGCTGGACTGCCGTTACTTTAAGCAACAGGCTACTACAACTCCCCATTGGCGTTTTACAAACAGCCCTACTAGTGCCCATTTTTCCTCGTTTTACCCGGTGTGTCGCCGATCAAGACTGGGATGAGCTTCGCCGGTTATTTAAGCTTGGGGTGATCAGTCTTTGGTTCATTAGCATTCCGATGCTGGTGATTATGTTGATGTACGGGGAAAACACCATCCGAATTATCTTTCAGCACGGAGAGTTCACCTCAGGTGCCACCCAGATGGTGACATTGGCCCTGGTGTTTCAAGCATTTCAAATGCTTCCGTATTTTGCAAGAGACACATTGACCCGGGTTTTTTACGCCTTCGGCGATGCAAAAACCCCTCTCACTGTTGGACTTATCGCTATCGGGTTAAAAGCATTATTAGACTGGTGGCTGATTGGCCCGTTTGGGGTTGGCGGTATTACACTTGCTACAACCCTAATCACAACTATCAATATGCTGATTTTATCTCTGATGATGAGAAAGCACTTTGCACATTTGAGGATGCATCAGTTGATTCCAGCTTTTGGCAAGCTTCTAGTGGCTGGAATCCTGATGGGTGGATGCATTTTACTTTTACAACAGGTTGAAACAACTCTGCTTGGATTACCACTCAACGCCAAGCTACCGGTCTGGCAAGAGATTGGACGATTGACCCTAAACTCGCTGCTCAGTCTGGGAGCCTATCTAGCAGGGTGCTGGCTACTTCGCATCCCAGAAACCAGCTATCTCTTTGAACGATTATCCTTCTTGTCTTTCATGCCAAACCGGACAAAAGAGAACTAGTGCCAGTCTTTGACCGGTTTTTTCTGTAACCAGTACCAGAAACGGCGAAGTGTGCTCTGCATGACATAACGAGCCACTGTTGGGTTTTCTTTCAGGCGACGCATTGAATACGCATACCACTGCTGACCGAACGGGACGTAAACTCTCAATTTATGACCACCACCCAGTATAATTTGTCGCAATTGGGGATCAACCCCAAGCAGCATCTGAAACTCATACCGATCTGAGGGGACTTGATACTGATCGATCAATCGCTGCGCTTCCCAGACCAAGCGCTCATCATGCGTTGCGATACCCACATAAGCCTTATGCTTAATCATTTCCTCTAGAACCAGGGCATAGTTTCGGTTTACCAATTCTCTGTCTTTAAAAGCCAAGGCGCGGGGTTCGACGTAGATTCCTTTGCAAAGCCTAAAATGGCCAGCCCGTTCATCGATTAGATGACGAACATCACCCAACGTTCGGCGGAGATAGGCCTGCAGAACAATTCCCACCTGCTTACTGTCTTGGCGAAGCCTGAGATAAATGGCAATCGTATCACTCGTACAAGCAGAATCTTCCATATCAATCCGGACAAAGTTGTTTGTTTCCTCAGCAGCAGCCACCACCCGTTTCATCAGGCGGTAACATAGTTCTTTGTCTAGTAACAAGCCCATTTGAGAAAGTTTTATTGAAACATTGGCCTGAAGTTTATGGTCTTGAATCACGTTGAGAATATGCACATAAGCGTCAGCGGCCTGTTCTGCCTCACTGGGCTGTCGAATGAATTCACCCAATAGATCGATGGTGGCCAGCATCCCGTCTTGATTCAGTTCTTTGACCACCTGAATCACATCATCAATGGTTTCTCCAGCGACATAGTTACTGGCCACCTGGTGCACAATGGGTTTGGGCACCAGGGGCAGTAATGTAACCAGAAGTTGATCGAAAAAACTCAATGGGAAAACCTTACGATACGCCCACTATAATACGCTGACTAGGGGATTGGTAAAGCGTTCGATAGGTGTTCTGGCAGAACCTGGACCATTTGCAGGACGAATATTCAGCTCGTCTTGGGCAATAATCATTCGGTGAATTTGGCTAGTACCCTCATACAGATTCAGCACGCGGGCATCACGGTAATAACGGGCAGCGGGGTATTCTTCTGAGAACCCATAGCCCCCAAAAACCTGAACTGCATTGTAACTGGCCTTGATCGCGGCTTCTGCACAAAATAGCTTAGCCAGCGAGGTCTCACGCGTGTTGCGAATCCCTTGGTTTTTACGGTGTGCTGCTCGTAAAACCAAGAGCCGGCCTGCCTCACACTCAGTGGCCATTTCAGCAATCATCTGCTGAATCATCTGGAATTCGCCAATTTTCTGTCCAAAGGCTTGCCGTTCCATCGCATACTTTGTAGATATATCCACGCAGCCTTGAGAAACACCCACAGCGCCTGCAGCAACACTAAAGCGGCCTTGATCCAGACAGAACATCGCCACTTTAAAGCCTTCGCCGTAGCCCGCAAGCATCTGATCTTTATGAACCCGGACGTTATCCAGGAAAAGCTCCGAGGTGTCTGAAGACTTCAGACCCAACTTATGTTTCATCTGCCGAGCAGTAAAGCCTGGGGTATCGGTTTCAACCAAGAAAGCGCAAATCCCTTTGTGACCTTTGGATTTATCGGCCTGTGCAATCACAATGGCAACATTGGCAATACTGCCGTTAGAAATCCAGGTTTTTTGTCCGTTCAAAACCCAGTAATCACCGTCTTGCACAGCAGTTGTTTGCTGATTAGCCGCATCACTCCCGGCATTAGGCTCTGTCAAACCAAAACAACCAATCAGCTCGCCTGTTGCCATCTTGGGGAGGTATTTTTGCTTTTGCGCTTCTGTCCCGTACTTAAGGATGGGTAGCTCGACCAAGGAAATTTGAACAGAAAACAAAGTCCGTGTAGAGGAGCAAACCCGGGCAATTTCCTCAGTCATTAAGGCATAAGCGATGTAATCAATTTCTTGTCCGCCGTATTGTGAGGGCAGAACAGCACTAAAAAAGCCTTGATCCCCAATTTTTTTGAGCAGATCAAAATCAAACTGTGCATTACGGTCATTTTCCTCAACCCGAGGCGCAATTTCTTTATCAGCAAATTCCTTGGCCCAGAGCCAGACTTCGCGTTGTTCTGGGGTTAAATCAAAATCCATGGCCTCTTGACCCTTTCTCAACAATTCCAACGTGAGAGCATTATAAGCAATCTAAAGCCCTTGAACAATGCGGCAAAGTATAAGAGCAATTCGGGGTGACACTGAACGTCCGATTTTAAATCCCCCATCTGTCCGAGGTCTTTGCTTTCAACAGCCAGTATCTTAATTAAAAGAGAGAGACTCTTCAGGGGTTGTTTTTCAGCATAAGCGGTTTTTTGATTCATTTGTCCCAGACATAAGAGGTGTCCAGGCGTAAGAGGTGTATTGATAACAATGTCCAAACATCGCATTGAGAACCATAGCTACACAAATGAAATAGAGACGAAAGACATTTCAACCATTGCCGGACTTGGCCTTGGTGCGTTTATTCTGCTTGTCGCTTTAATCTATTGTCAGGCACCCTTAGAAACCATACTGAGACCAGATGCCCTATTAATTGTCTTTGGTGGTACGTTTGCAGCCACCTTAGTTAGCCATTCATGGCCACAAGTGCTCAAGGCCGGCGCTGCACTCAGGCGCTGCTTCTATATAGAACGGTACGACACCATTGCAACAGTAGACTATCTGACGGACACCGCCATGTATGTTCGCAGTAACGGCATTCTGGCCTTACAAAGTATCTTATACCAGATTGATATTCCCTTTTTACGCAAAGGGATTCAACTCTTGATCGATAATAGAACAGAAGCATTTACACATCACAGTCTGGCAACGGACATTGAGGTTTCATACCGCCAAGACATGGATGAAGCCCGGATTTTTGAGGCTGCTGGTGGCTTTGCCCCCACCATGGGATTGATTGGTGCGGTTATCGGGCTCATTCATACAACCACGTTATTTCAAAACCCAGCACAATTAGGCAATGGTGTGGCCAGTGCCTTCAGCGCAACACTCTACGGGGTCGCACTATCCAATTTATTTCTGCTCCCCTTGGCCGGTAAATTGCGTCAAGGTGCCCGTGAACGGTGGTTTCAAAAAACCCTGCTCCTCGAAGGGATCATTAGTATTCAATCGGGAGATCACCCTATGATTACAGAAGAAAAGCTCTGTGCCTTTATTCAAGAAATTCCCCGAGAAATTACTCGCCCTGTCATCACCAAGCCAGTGATTAATACCGAAACAAACGCTGAGAATGATCTATTCAATAAAAATATTAATACGATTGATATTGATCAACAGCTTGATCACGATGACCCCTATCTTGATCATGATGGCGACAATGACCACTCTAAAGAGCTGGCACTCTCTCATCGTGGTGTCAGTCGCGGTATCAATCTGAGTCTTCTCCAGTAATATAACTTATTTTAGGATTTAGGGAGTTTCTTCGCGTGTCTGCAAAGCCCTTATTTTACCGAACCAGCGATCCGGGTGCTCATAGAGGTCCGGGCAAAGCCGTCTCTAGCCGCTCCATGCCAGAAGACTCAATCGATACCCGTCAGGGTTCAAAACGCAGCGCGACCATGCTCAAGCGCTTGGAAGCGATTGAACATGATTTAAGCCAACATGCGACTTATACCGGAAAATCACGTTGGATGATTCCTTATGCCGATATGGTCACTGTATTGTTGGGGTTTTTCATTGTTCTGTATGCACTGCAAAGCCCGCTCAATAAGCCGCCAGTCAAAAGCATAGTGAATGGTGAAGTGAACAGTCTAGAAAGCAATACGTCAAATACCACCGCATCAAAACCTCCAGTTACCGCTAAACCTCGAAGACTTTCACTAAGCCTTCCATCAGAATTAAATTCGCTGAAAACAGCCCTGCAGGGATCAGCACTAAGCAATCAAGACATTGCCTTTCGAGAAGAACATCGTGGCTTGGTGATTACGTTAAAAAATCAAATTCTCTTTCCTTCAGGCTCAGCCATATTAACACCCGCTGCCAAGGAAACATTGAACAAACTCTCCGATGTGTTAAAGCAAACACATCAACCTATCCGTGTTGAAGGTCACACAGACAATACCCCAATCGCCACAACGCAGTATCCCTCAAATTTTGAATTATCCACAGCCCGAGCGACAGAAATTCTTCGCTATTTAATTGAAGCCAGACACTTTTCTCCAGCTCAACTTTCTGCCAGTGGTTACGGAGAATATAAACCTCTCGCCTTAAATTCATCTATTCAAGGGAAACAAAAAAACCGACGGGTCGATATAGTAATATTGAGTACGGTGGCAAGCGAAGCAGAACCTCACGAAGCAAACCCTCAAATGACTGATAACGGAAAAGTAGGAAAAGGCCCATGGCGCGACCAACAAAGCCCAAAGATTTAAAGCCCAAAGCAGACGAAACTGCCGTTGAAGTAAAAGATAAATCTTCCGGTGGCGGCGGTGGCGGCGCCTTCGATCTCAAGTTTATTATCACCATTGCAGCCATTTTTCTCGCCAGTGTTCTAGGCTCTGTGGCAACCACGTATTTTGTTGCCCCAATGGTGCTTGTCCCAGCTATAACCGCTCAAATCAACAAGCCTTCAGAGCACGGTGGAGAAGGTGAAGCCAAAAGTAATGAACCCAACCAAACCATCGGACTGAATTTAGAACTCGATGAGTTTACAGTCAATTTGAAATCAGACCCTAATCTGAACGGAAACCAATTTTTAAGAACCAAAATGTCCTTAAGTATTGCTGTGCCTAAAGAAGAATACTGTTCTGAAGGAGGCGAAGCCCATGCTGAAGCGATGCCAGGACCACTGGCGATTGAAGGAAAAATACTCGGTGCTGCGGCTCCGTTTCCTGAAGCACACGAATTTAATCAACACCGATCACCAGATAGAACCTTAATTGCCAATGAAGGCGGTGAAGGCGGCGGGGCTTACCAAAAATGTTTGGCCGCCTTTAATCAACAAATGGGACGTTACGTGCCTACCATTCGAGATTTGATAAATGCAGCCTTAATGAAACGGACTGCCAGTGTACTGCAAAGCCCCGAAGGGCAAGAGCAACTGAAAGATGAAATTAAAGAATCTATCAATCAATTGATGGAGAAAAAATACCAAATTATTCGTATCAATTTCTCCGATTTCATTATCCAGTATTAATTTTCAGCCAATAGAGAGAGAACCCCTGGATGCTTTCACAAGATGAAATCGATAATCTATTATCCTCTCTCTCAGTAGGGATAGATAAGCCACTGCTCAGTGATGACAACACTGAAGAACAGGTCATTGAGAAAAGAAACTACAAGCTTTATAACTTTCGACGCCCAGATAAATTCTCTAAAGACCACCTTCGCGCCCTACAAACGTTACATGAGACATTTGCCCGGCAAATGGGTCTTGTGCTGACAGCATATTTGAGAAGTACAGTTGAAATAGATGTTGTTTCAGTTGATCAGCTCACCTATGATGAATTTATTCGCTCTATGCCAAGCCCAATGACGGTGAGTATTCTGGAAATGGCACCCTTACCTGGTCAGGTTTTATTTGGTTTGGGCTACGAAGTCACCTCCAGTATTATCGACCGGATGCTGGGTGGTCCCGGTGTCTCAGAACCACGCCCCAGAGAATTAACCGATATTGAACAATCTCTGATTAAACGCGTGATTGACCGAGCCATGACGGCCTTAGAAGACGCCTGGCGCTCCATGTTGGATGTAGAAACATCACTGGTGGCAACTGAAGAAAGCTACGCTTTGATTCAAGTCGCCACACCAGGAGAGATGGTCGCCTTAGTCACTCTGGAAATCAATGTCGGCAATAAGGATTCTGGACTCATCAGTCTGTGTTTTCCCTATCCTGTTTTGGAAAGTGTGATTCGCTCTTTAAGCTCTCAGCGAATTTTCCACGGTCAGCATAGCGATGTACCCGTAGAGCAGCAACAACAGGTCCTACAAAAGCTCCATCACGCGAAAATGCCGGTTGAAGTGCTATTGGGCGGGACTACTATCACCGTGAAAGACTTACTCGATCTGCGTGTGGGCGATGTTGTCTGCCTTGACCGTCTTGCTCATGAAAGTTTATTGGTCTGTGTGAACCATCGACCCAAGTTTTTTGCCCGCCCAGGAACCTTAAAAAACAACCTGGCCGTTTACATCAACGAAAGCGTTGCCGATGAAGAAGCAATAGAAGGATTTGGCCTCTATGACACCAAACAACCCACCGTCGAATGAAGACACGCTCCAGTCGGCACCCTCACTCAGTCCTGACTCGCGCGAACTTTACGACCATTTACTCAGCGTTTCCACCGAAGCACTGGTATCGCAACTGACTGCCATTGTTGGCAGCGAGGTTGAGGCCGATGAACCTCGCTTGGAGGAATGCTTAACCTTAGAGAACTTAAGCGATCTTGAAGGTGCAGACCCACAAGTGGCCATTTCACTGGCATTATCTCAAGGGCTAAAATCTCGCTACACCATTATTCTTCCGGTGGCAGACTGTAAAAATCTTGCCGCTCAAATGATGGGGGGAAGCCCCGAAGAAACTGAAGCCAGTCTCAGTGAGATGGAAGCCAGTGCAGTTACCGAAGCAATCAATCAGTTGATGAATGCCGTTGCCACCAGTCTTGCAGGGCTTTTGGGTACCACCATCGAGGTGAGTAACCCCGAAATTGAATTATTTTCACTGGATTGGCTGATGACGCAACCGGTGGCATCCACCTCGTTTCTCCGTTTTCAGCAAGTATTCAAGAATATTGGCTCACAGACGATACATTGGCAGACAATCGTCACTGTGGAAGATGCCCAAGCCCAAGTAGATGCCCTGATGTCCGCCGATGTTGGTCTCGATTCAGAATCCCCCGCAAACAGCAATAACGAAGGAGCAATTTCTGCCATGGCAGACACCGCCTCACCCGGACAAGACACACAGTACATGGAATCCAACCCCATGACTACTGTGCAGCCCGTGCAATTTTCCTCACTCGATAGCCAACCGCAGCGCTCTGGAGAAAACAACAAAAACCTAGATTTGGTGATGGATGTCACACTCAGTCTGAGTGTTGAGCTAGGCAAAGCTGAAATTTCTATCAAGCAAGTCCTAGAACTGACCCGTGGGTCTGTTATTGAACTTGACCGGATTGCGGGAGAGCCCGTAGATCTGCTTGCAAACGGTAAACTCATCGCCAAAGGCGAAGTGGTCGTTATCGAAGACAATTTCGGTCTTCGCATCACCAGCATCGTTTCGCCCGCCGATCGTCTCAGAGGCTTATAAATTATTTGGATAAGGCCTAAAAACCCATAATATGGAAGCCAGAATCCACGTGAATCACCTCTCCGGTGATACCACGGGCAAGCGGACTTGCCAAAAACAATGCCGTGTCAGCCACTTCAGCAGCTTCCACATTGCGCTTTAAGGGCGTGTGCTCTTCCATATAGCTCAAAATATTGCTAAAGCCACTAATACCTCTGGCGGCCAGTGTTTTGATGGGGCCGGCTGAAATGGCATTCACCCGAATGTTTTTGGGCCCTAAGTCGGCTGCTAAATAGCGAACGCTCATCTCTAGCGCTGCTTTGGCAACACCCATCACGTTATAATTTTCGACGACGCGCTCTCCACCGAGGTAGGTAAGAGTAATCACACTGCCACCGCCGTTTTTCTCAAACAAAGGGGTTGCTGCTCTAGAAAGCGCTGTTAAAGAGTACGCACTAATATCTTGGGCCAACAGGTATCCATCGCGAGAAGTGTCTACAAAGGCGCCGGATAAATCCTCTTTTTTGGCAAACGCCACGGAATGAATGAGCGTATCCAAACCGCCAAAAGTCGCATCGACTTCATCAAAAACCGCTTTGATTTGGGCATCATCAGTCACATCACAAGGCAGAATCAAAGAACCTTCTAAAGTACCAGCCAATTCCCGAACATTCTCTTCCAAACGTTCCCCTTGGTAAGTAAAGGCTAAGCGCATCCCTGCCTCATTCAATGCAGAGGCAATAGCCCAGGCAATGCTGGTCTTGTGCGCGACACCGAAAATCAGGCCAGTCTTGCCACGCAATAGGCCAGACGTTGCGGATTGGGTTGTCTCATTGGTCATGGTGCTCACCATCGTTTGATTCCTTTCTGACGTTTCGGTTATCTTACTGGGAAGATAGCCACTTGAAAAGACTTACTTACCTGTTAACCGTAATGTCGAGCCAGCAGTTGCAAGACATTGCTAACACCCCAGCCCGTCTTGGCTGAAAAACTCAAGAGTGCTTCTTCCGGTTCAATGATCGAGAAAGACTCCCTAAACAGTTTCTCTTGTTTCTGCCATTGAGCCTTAGGCAGGCGATCTAACTTGGTCATCACCACCGCAAAAGGTCTTTGATGAAAGCGAAGCCATTCAACCATCTGCATGTCTGCCTCTTGTGGCGCAATTTGTCCGTCTACCATTACCAAGCAAAGAGCAATGTTATCTCTGTTCTTCAGATACAACTCAAAGGCTTCTGCCCAGAGACGCTTTTTGGTTTTAGACACTTTGGCATACCCATAGCCCGGTAAATCCACCAATACCCAATGATGCTTGGGGTTTTGAATTTCGTAGAAGTTCATCAACTGGGTTTTTCCGGGTGTATTACTGGTTTTAGCAAGCTGTTTCCGCTTTAAAAGCGCATTGATACAGGAAGATTTGCCCACATTAGAACGGCCCAGCATCACATACTCGGGCACATGGCTAGAGGAACCTGCCCAAACAGGAGCATCTTTCAAGGACGGGGCACTTTTCACAAACTGTGGGTTGCTCACATCGAGGGCAAAACTGTTTTCTGTGGGGACCCGAGCCATCTGATAAAACACCTTATCTCATTGCGACCTTCTGCAATCTTTCAAGAATTAAATCATTAACTTGAGGGATCACAAATATTGCAAGGTATGTCATGATAAAGAAGAGGTCAGTGGTAGCAAATTTTTGAGAGTGGTATTGGCATGAAACTCCATGCAAATGTCATGGCGCACATCAAGAAAAAAAGACGCAGGATCAATCACGTCAAATATTCCTGCAAATTTTGTTTAGACTGTCTCGTTTCCAGGCTGACAGTGGTTTGCTCTGTTATTATGATTTTGTTGTTTCTGGCGGCGGTTTTGCTATCTCCAGGTGCTATGGCAGCCACGATGTTTGGCTACAGCCCGCAACAGTACAACAAGCAAACAAATTGGGGAACAGGGCTCTATTTTGCGCCTCATTTCACCGAGATTTATGCCAACCCAGATAACACTGAAAAACCCATCACCACGATTAAATGGAGTAGTGCAGGTCCCTCTGGGCAAATTTCATTTCAAGTCCAAACACGGCCTGCAAGCAGTACTTCCAGCGATTTTTTTAACACCTTCCTTTGTTTTTACCCTGAACTAGAACTGGCAGTAATGCCTGTCCTGAGTGAAAACGGGGATGGATGGGCAGAGGTTCTCTACGATCTGAAAAAACAAAAAAGCGGCTGGGTCAAACTGCGCGAAAAATTCGACCCCGATTTTCAGCAAACACAGGCCGCTCACCTGGGTGTCTTCCAGAGTTGGTTAGATTTTATGAGACTCCACGCAAAAGATGCCGGTGTTTTCTGGCTAAGTGGAGTGCCCAGTATTGAACGCACTCTGCATACAGCCCCGGAAGACAAGGCTAAATTGATTGAAACCACCGCCATTGTGAAACTTCAGGTGAAACACGTTCGTGGCAACTGGCTCTTGGTGGAAGCCACTGACTTTGATCACAGCAGTCCGATTGGGTGGGTTCGATGGCGAGATGATGACGGTCATCTGATGGTCTTCCCCAATCTCAGCAAAGGCAGCCGAGACGTCGGTATGGGCGTTAGCTGGCATTAACCTCTTGTAATAAGATTGCTAGTACAGATTACTAGCCTTGTTAGACATTTGGAAAAAACGATTGGTAAAGGCTCGGGCTGTTGGCGTTTGTGCCAAACCACCATCAGCACTTTCTTTGAGTTGCCTTGGCATGAGTTTCCCAATTTCGGCCATGGCGTCCACCACCTCATCAATGGGAATAAAGCTTTTAACTCCAGCCAGTGCCATTGTGGCAGCGGCAGCCGCCTGAACCCCAGACAGACCATTTCTAACCACACAGGGGACTTCAACCAAACCGGCAACGGGATCGCAGACCAGGCCCATTAAATTTTGCATGGAAATGGCTGCCGCATGCAGCACCTGTTGGGGTGACCCTCCGAGCATTTCAACCATAGCCCCAGCTGCCATACCAGATGCAACACCCACTTCTGCCTGACATCCAGCAGCAGCACCCGATAAATGCATTCTTTTAGAGACAATCTCACCGATACAGCCCGCTGTAATAAGACCACTAACCGTTTTTTCTCGAGATACCTTCTGCTCATCTTCCAGAGCAATAAGGACTGCGGGTACAGAACCACTCCCACCTGCTGTAGGGCAAGCAACAATCTTTCTCATCCGGCTGTTCTCTTCGAGGGTAGCAAGTCCGTAAGCCATCATCCGAATGTTGAGTGGGGATAAAACACAGTTACTATCTTGTAAAAAGGCCATCATTCTTTTTGCATCGCCACCGGATAGCCCGCTCATAGAAGGATCGTCTGATGCAATCCCACTTTCAATGGTGGCACGCATTTGGGCTACCAGCTGATGAATCCCATTGAGAATTGCTTCCTCAGTGCGGCCGCTATCCTCCACTTCTTGAGTTAAGGCGGCTTGCCAAATCGAGTTTTGTCTCTCCTGGCAATAGGTCAAAAGCTGATCAAATGACTGGAAATCACTCATATTAGGGTCTTTCTATCGTTTACCTAAAGGGGAAGTTGGTCTATCGCCCGCACAGAATACACATCGGGAATTTGACGAAAAGCCTCTCGAAATGACTCTAAGAATCCAGAAGGCAAAGGGGCATCAAGGGCAATTGACATAAAGGCTTCAATACCTCGTTTTCGGCGAGTGCACGTAAGAGAAGCAATATTAATACTTTTTTCGGCGATCACCTTGCTGGCCTGCCAAATCATCCCGGGTTGATCTTTATAGAATAACAAAAGAGTGGGGAATTCACCCTTGAGAGAGACATTGTAATCATTAATTTTAGAGACATAAACCTTGCCCCCTCCAATCGAATGCCCCACCACAGTGAGATTCTCACCATCTTCAAGAATCATTTTGAAAACGACGGTGTTGGGCGAGAAATGATTAGAAGACTCAATGGGAAGCATCTCATACTCTAAATGGAGTTTTTCGGCCCATGAATAAGCATCCCGAATACGGTCATCCTGAACAGAGAACCCCATCATTCCTGCCAAGAGCCCTCTATCAGTCCCATGCCCCTTATAGGTCTTTGCAAATGAGTTGTACAGATCAAAACGGACAGATTGAATCGGTTTTTGAGCAATATTTCTGGCTAATATTGCCAGACGAACGGCTCCAGCTGTGTGTGAGCTGGAAGGTCCAACCATAACAGGTCCAACAATATCAAATAATCCACTCATAGCCCCTATTGTATGCTGCATCTTGCAAAATTCATATCTTCGCCAAAGAACCTAGTGCCAGTTGAGCTCCAAAGAAAAACACTTCCCAATTTTGATAACATGTGTTATGAATAAACAGGGATAGACTCTTAAGTATCATCACTTAGTTTATGCTCTTTTTTTCTTTTTTTGTTAATCCTTTTTAGCCTTTGGATTTTGTGTGGATTCAAAACAATACGAGACAGTTTTACGGATTCCCAACGTCTACTCGAAAAAACACAGATGCCTTTCGATTCTTGCTACCCCACACATCACTCACACCTATAGAATATGAGTTTGTTTTTAGTTGCTAATTTCCCACTGTCCAGAAAGCGCATCTTGCGCCCTTTCCTCCCTAAACAATAGACAGGGTATTCCTACCAAGGGGAACATCAAAGGCCTCGTTTGATTTTAAAGACATTATTGTTCAGGTATCATTTAGAAAACCATAAGTGAATTACAGGGTGACTCAACGTCAAAAAATTGCATATTACCTTTTAACCACCAGCGCTTTGCGATAAGGGGATCTCTTCTGGCGCCCATGATTTACATTGCCTTTTATCACTCCCATAACCGTCTGAGTAATTAATCTGATGTACTACAACACTTGTTCAAAATGCGGTCGCGAGTTTGAGACCAAAAACCCCAAACGGGTCGTCTGTCCAACTTGCTTATACCCCGATAGAGCTTCGCAACCGGGTCAAGATGACCCAGGTGGATACGGTGGCGGCGGCTACGGCGGTGAGGGATACCCACCTGCTGGCGGCGGCTACCCTCCTAGACAACAGGAACCTCAAGGCAGTTATGGTCCGCCACGGCAAGGCCAAGGCAGTTACGGTCCGCCAAGACAACAACAAGGCGGCTACGGCCCCCCAAGACAACAACAAGGCGGCTACGGCCCCCCAAGACAACAACAAGGCGGCTACGGCCCCCCAAGACAACAGCAAGGCGGCTACGGCCCCCCAAGACAACAGCAAGGCGGCTACGGCCC
>JAIEMW010000005.1 GCA_019751815.1 Cyanobacteriota bacterium | reverse complement strand
TCGGCATGCCCCAACAGTCTCCCTTTGGCGGCGGCTTCCCAGGACTCGGCATGCCCCAACAGTCTCCCTTTGGCGGCGGCTTCCCAGGACTCGGCATGCCCCAACAGTCTCCCTTTGGCGGCAGCCCCTTCGGCAGCGACCCCTCATTTGGCGGGAACGGATTCGATCTCAACTCGATGTTTAACAGTCCGTTCAATAACCCTTTTAACGGGGGCGGCCTGTCCTCCTTATTGGGTGGCGGACAGCAGGATATCTTATCCTTACTATTAGACTTGCTGAGCCGATACAACGGGAATCAGAACACCGATCCAGTACCGCCGAATCCAGCACCTGCTCCAGCACCCGATCCGGCACCAGTCCCCACTGCTGCTGATCAAACCGTAAACTATACCAAGAACGGACGCCGTGACAGCATCACAACCGACAGCGGCAATGATAAAGTAACCGTTGCAGGCAGTCGTAACACCCTCAACGTCGATACTAAAGGTGGCGATGACGCCGTGACCATTGCCGGGAACCGAAACACCATTACTGAAAAATCCGGTGACGGCAATAACACGCTGACCGTTTCTGGAAATAGCAATAGACTTACCAGTACTGCGGGTAACGGCAACAATGTGATTCGCGTCTCAGGTCAGTCCAATACCGGAAATATCACCACCGGAAACGGTCAAAACCGTTTAGAGGTTTCTGGTAATCGCAATAACATTACCGCCCAAATGGGTTCTGGTAGTGATGTCGCCAATGTCACTGGAAACAATAACCGCGCCAATATCAACACAGGAGCGGGCAATGACAACATTAAAGTAACTGGTAGCAACAATACCGTTACTGCCAGAGGCGGCGCTGGAGACGATACCTATACCGTTTCTGGTCGGGGTCATCGTGTCACCATTGATGACAAAGAAGGCAACAACATCGTTAAGCTAAACGGTGCTGAAGCTGACTGGACCAAGCGCACCCTGCGTAACGGCAATACTGTCTATACCAACCGACGTAACAACGAAGTGGTTACGTTGAACAATGGATTCAAAGGGACCGTTCAATACGGCGGTTAATTTAGCATCCATAGGTATTTTACCCATCAAACACCTCCATACCCATGGGGGTGTTTTGTCTTTGGTATTTATCCAGACAAATGGAAAAGAAGATGTAACAACTAATTCACATTTATCAAAAAATAAACAATTTATTAATTTTGTCGGTTTTTATTTACCTACGTGAGAACAGAATGTGGCCTGATAGTGTGTAATCCCCTGAGTATTATTTTAAGCTGTCCTTAAAATAAAAATCTCAAGAAGAAGAGTGTGAAAAAACGAGTCGGTAAATAACCTTAACAGACGTGTGACGTAAAAATCTAATTAAAGAGTAGAGAGTAAGCAACGAGTAGAGTACAGAGGAGAGAGAGTGACTATGTATAATTCATTTTGCTATGCAAATCCCCGCCAGTATCAGCACTTTTTTAATGCCTTAGATCAATTTTGCCAACAAAAACCAGGGCAATGTGTAACCAATTGGGGGCCTGAATCTTGCTACCCTCAATACGGCCAATCCTTCCAACAGAGTGGTAGCAATGGTTTCCAAAACTTTTTTGGTGGCTACAGCAACGATAGCTTACACCAATGGGGTCAAGGCAACACTGCCAACTTCTACGGAAGCTCTGGACAAGACACCCTCACCCAAGGCGGGTATAACAACAGTGTCGACTTCCATGGTGGTTATGGTAACGACACCGCTTATTTAGGTGGCAACCGCAATACCGCCTATTTAGATACCGGTGCCGGACAAGACCAAGTGAACCGTTAGTGAACCGTTATGGATCCAATCGACGGGATTCGATTAATACCGGATCTGGAAGTGATGACATTCGTCTCGGTGGAAACCGCAATACCAGTTACACCAACACCGGATCGGGTAATGATACTGTTTCAAGAACTGGTTCATTTAACAACGACCGTATTGATGCCACCGGTTACGGCAGTAAAGATATTCGCTTAGCCGGCAATAGCAACCGGGCCGATGTGACCACCGGAAATGGTTCTGATACCGTGTCCGTTTCTGGCAACAGAAACAGCAGCAACATTAACACCGGTTATGGTGCAGATCGCTTGCTGGCTGGTGGCACCAACAACAAAACCAACGCTAATTTAGGTGCAGGAAACGATCGCTTTGATCAATCCGGCAGTGGCAACCGCAGCAATGTTGATCTCGGCAGTGGCAATAACCAGGCTGTGATTGGTGGCAACGGCAACAAAGACACCGTAAAAGCCGGCTACGGTAACGACTACTACCGCGTAACAGGTGCGAATAATACCGTCAATATTAAAGACGCTGGTGGTAGCAACACCTTGAGCCTGGCTGGCAACAGCTGGGATTGGTCGAAAAACTATAACTCGGCTGATAACTCTTGGAGTTATTACAACGCGGCACTCAACAACCGTGTCAACGCGCAAGGGAATTTCAACGTCCAATACGATAACAATGCCTGGTGCCCACCCCCCCCTCGCGTATGCTAATTTTTTCCTGACAACCCTCCTAAAAAACAACTGCCAGTGTCTTAGGACCTGGCAGTTGTTGCATAGAGACGGTTTCACTAAACACTCATTCTAAAACCTAAAATGCAAAACACTTCCAGTAAACAGGCGTGTCCCTTTATAATAAAAAGTATGAGTATTGATATTATTGAAGCGCTGAAATACCCTTTTCGAGAGAATAGGATGCAAGATACCATCATTATCCCTGGTATTATTGTGTTTATTTTGGGTGCTCTTTCAATTGTATTTTCTTTGTTACTGTTGGGCGTTCTGTATTTTGGTTTCCATATTACGGATCCAAAAACGCTGAAAATGATGGGTAACGGCCTGCAAAATGTTGTGCAACTTCCCTTTAATATTTTGATAGGCATTACCATGCTGGGGTTTAAATGGCATACCGTTGCCAACTGGCAACACGATGGCTTAGACGCTGAGCCCCCCAATTGGGCTGAGAATTGGAAAGAAATCCTGTGGGATGGCTTTAAACTCTCGTGTTTTTACTGGTTATTTAGTACCTTTATGACGCTATTGGGACTTGTCGTATTCGGCGTTCCCTTATATATGCTGATGGGGAATAAATTTGACATAAATGCACTGCAAGGCTTTGGTACCATCGTATTTATTATCTTTGCAGTCACTGTCGGGTTGCTGTGTTTGGTTCTATTTCCGTTTTATGAAGCGGTTCTCTTCCAATCCGCCCAGGAGAGATCGTTTGCAAACCTGTTTAATTTTCAGAGAACCATTCGCTGGGGTTTCCGGTGTTATCCCCAACTCATCATTGCCATGTTAGGCGGCCTAGTGGTTGGCATTGCCTATACGACCGCGATGAGTATCGGTGCCATTCTCACATGTTGTATTGGCATATTGGCCTTTCCCTTTTTAACAGGCCCCATGATGCTAAGTAGCGCCCATCTCTACGCCCAAGCCTTTGAAGAGAATCTGGACGAGCTACTTACCTAAGGTTAGTGCTTCATTTCTCTTAAGAAAACAGCCTGTTTTTCAGCTAAAAACGCAATTTTTTCCCGCCCTGCTTGTTATAGATGAATAGGAAGCTACCCAGTCGAATGACTCATGACAAGGTTGCTTTTTTATGGTAAGTTCATCTTAATTCCAAGACTGAGGGATGGTTTGCGTCATGTCACGTTCATTACAAGAAGATATCAGAAAATCCAAAGAATTAGCCAAGGTTAGTAACCAAAAGAGACTAAACTTGGGCAGCAAGGCTATGGCCAGCAAGTCTGGCATGTCTTCTCCGCTGAGCGCTATGGAGACTCAATCCTTATTCGCCAAAAATGTGGGCCACGCGCTGCAACAAAAAGGTATTTCATCTCATCAAATCGCACTAGAAGTGGGACTGGATGCCAACTTGGTGAACCGGGTTTTAAATGGCGGGCTGAAGCCTTCCAAGTGTGTGTTACAACAACTGTCCTTATCCCCCTCCATGGGGCTGAGCTACAAAACACTGATTACCTGGTGTCTGCTTGATGATTACTCACCGGCGGCGTGTTCTGAGCCCAGCGTTTTCCTGGGATAAGCGTTCTACTCATTCAAAGTGTGTGTTGCTAGCCTCGGTTGGGGCCGGGTTATTCATGGCCTCCAGGGGCGCTTTCGTCTGAACCAATAACTTGCTGTAACCGTAGGAAGCCCCCAGCATCGCCAGTCCCAATCCGACGAAGGCGAGAATTTTTTGCGGTGTCCCCAGCCCGCCCATATCATAAAACACCAGGTGCAGACCAGCCATCGCAAACCAAAGCAAGCCCAAACGTCTGTGAATGGGTGTCTGCAACTTAAAGCCCTGTAGAATCAGGATGATACCGCACAGCGCTTCTGCAAAGGTAACCCACCCTGATTGAACATAAGCATTCACGGTAAAAAAGAAACCCGTAGACGCTAAGATCGAGAAGAGTCCTTTGTAAGAGGCTCCTTTTGCCCGTAACGCGAAGTGGTCTAGGAGAAACCCTGTAAAGGCGACCCAGAGTGGTGACAACAACTGTGTAAAGGCCATACCGCTATCTGGCTGAACTTTCCAGGGTAAGGCGCCAAAGAAACTGACAATCCATAGAAGTTGAGCAGCAATATAATACACGCCTTTTCGATTATCTTTGAGGGACAGAACACCGAGAGCCATCGCTTCTGCCGCTAGCAGGGCAGGCAGAATCTGATTGCCCTCAAAGTAGGATATGGTCGCCATAGCAACAAAGGAAACGCCTAGTGTCTGAATCAGAGAATAAAGGTTTTCTTTTGCTTCCTTTAACGATTCCAGTTTTTTCATCAAGATGAGATAGACCCCTTGGATACTGCCCATGATCAGTTCCAGCACGCCTGGAGGGGCAAAATCAGGGCTGCCCAAATGGAATCCGTTGGGGCAATGGATCCAATGGAAAAGGCCATAAGTGCCAAAAACCGAGATCATGGTGAGCGCTTTATCCCCGCCCTTCATCCCGCAACAGCCCGCAAATTGAAATAACAGGAAGTTGGCCCAGAGATAAGTGAAAACTATCTGTGGTGAGAGCGTAAAGGCGTCAGACACATGTAGAAATTGCCCCGAAGGCCGTTGAATTTCCCAATAACAAACCGTTATCAAGGCCTGCAAGCAGCTCAAGCGAGCAACCGTCTTCCAGTGAGGATTCAACACACTCAAGATAACCGCTGTTACACTCAAGACGGCTGCAGCCATTAAGGCAATATCCTCACTGCCGGAATAACTGGCGGTGTAATAGCCAAAGACCAATGCCAAAGAGGCGATTGTCTGTGACTGCGCTTTATGGGCATACAGAAGCATCAGCCCGTTGTAGACCATTAATGTTGCAATACCAGCGGGCAGTGATTGAATTAACTGAACTTCGGGGATAAAGAACATCGCAAACAGCGTGAGATATCCCACGGCAAAACTGCCGCCTTTCAGCACCATCGCCAGTGTTGGCGATGGATTTTCTCTTGAAGAAGAATTTTGTGAAGAAGATTTTTGTGAAGAAGATTTTTGCAGTCGATGCCCCGCAAAAAACATGCCTATAGAAAGAACAACGCCTGCCAAAAGCTTCATCGGCGCTGTAAAGCTAGGGAAGGCATAGGCAAAGGCAATGGCAATCCCAATTAAGACAGCCAAAATCCCTAGGCGACTGAGCCAGCGAACACCCAGTGCCATTTCCCATTGGTCTGAGGCTTTCTTCTCTGGCGTGGGGTTTTTGGGTGTTTGCTCCCGTCTGGCGGCGTACTGAGTTCTCTGCCTACGCTGCTGTACAGACTCGCGCATTGGCTTGAGAGGTTTTTCTTGCTGGAATTCTTCCTGCAATTCTTCGTGCTGCTGAGACTGATCCGGCATTTCCTGCAATGCGACCTGCGGCAGTGCCGCGAGCAGTTGCTGAAACGTGTTGAGGTTTTTGGTTAAATGCGTTAATTGTCCTTGGAGCAACTGGCTATCAGAGACTAGACTAGTGGCCATCTCCTCTAGTTTCAGCCTGGTTTGCTCATGGTTTAAATGCTTATCGGGCAAGTCCGAATTCATTGCTTTCGCTCCTTTTTACTGCTGTATCTTTTGATAATACTAACAAATTAACTTCATTATGGACTTACTCATGCGCAAAATGAACGAGGGCTATGATAGTTTTTGGAGTGTCATAGTCGGTCAATTTTTTCTTGAACGGGCGGGGGTTTTGCTACAATACTTGGCATGCTTTCCTCCGAATTAAAAAACCGACTCTGGGTCAGTACCATCGTATTGCTGCTGAGCCTGTTGAGTGTTGAAGTGGCTGCCCGGATTATTGTCTCTTGGGCCGTCCCGGAGCAGAGTGCCTCTCGGGGCTTTGATCACAAATACTACTTGGCCCGCGCCCCCTTTGAGAGAGACCGACGGACCGTTCTAATTTTAGGCGATTCCTTGGCAAATATGGGAATCTATTCTCAACTGCTCAGAACACGACTTTCGCAAGCAGGAATCCCCGTATCCGTGAGAAATTTAGCTTCTTCTCGCAACACGCCTGATATGAATATTGCCTTACTACAGAGCGCCCTCAAAGCAGGGAATCATCCCGCTTTAGTCATTGTCAATATCAACATGGCCGTCTTTAACGGCTATTATATCCACCACCGGGAACAAACCCCAGAGCCCGCTCTGGCAGCGTCCTATCTTGGGCGATGTGAGCTTGCAGAACCAACCGATTTTGCAGAGAAAACCCGCTGTTTTTTTGAAAAACACCTGTATTTTATTCGCTTCCGTGGTTTTTTTAAGGGGCAATTTCGCACATTAGACCGTACCCTCTTTGGTGTGGAAAAAAGACTCTCCAAAAATCCGAAAGATTTTGTTCAGGATGAAGCCTTTCAGGAGGGATGGTCGCCCAGTTTTGGAATGAAAACCGAGGAGGAATTTCTCGCCAAAAATCAGTTCAACACCGATAATCTGGCTGCTTTCAGAAAAACGCAAGGACCGAAATTCACTTGGGAGCCGCGCCCGTTTCTGAAATTTTATACCTTCTGCCGCAAACATCATATTCCCCTGGTGATGGTGTTATTACCGGTACATCCCATCAGTGAACAATACTTCGTCAAAGCAGGGCTCGTCTCTCCGGAGGCAAACTACGCACGTGAGTTTAAGCGTTGGGCGGATAACACCAACAGCTGGTATCTGGATTATTACCAATTGGATTCAGATTCCACACACTTCTACAACACCTCTCATTTAAACGTTTTGGGCGCAGTCAGTGTCACAGAACATTTGGCCAAAGATATAGTCCCCATCCTCAAAAAGGTGGAATCAAAGCCATGAATTTTGTTTCCTTTGGCTTTCTCGCTTTTCTATTGATTGTATGGCTATTGTTTTTGATATTGCCCGATAAAAAACGGGTCCCCTGGCTGACGCTGGCCAGCTATATTTTTTACGCCACCTGGAGCATTCCGTTTATTGGGATCATTATCGTCACCACCACAGTGGATTTTTGGATCAGTCAGTGGATGGCCCGTCATGACAGTGTCTCAGGCAGAAAAAAATATTTAATTCTGGGATTGAGTATTAATTTATTGGTTTTGGGCTTTTTTAAATACGCCCATTTTCTGCTGAGTAATACTTATGGACTGGCTTCGTTACTGGGAATGAACTTATTGATGCCACCCGCATTAGAACAATTGCTTTCCCATGTGATTCTCCCCTTAGGGATTTCATTTTATACCTTTGAGGCGATTAGTTATATGGTGGATGTTTACCGTGGGAAGCCTGCGGCCACGTCATGGTGGGGGTACAATTTTTATATTATGTATTTCCCGCATCTTATTTCGGGCCCCATTGTTCGTTTTGAGCAATTGTGGGAACAATACAAAATACCCCTTCAAATCCCCAGTTTGGCCCGGATTGCCGCAGGGATAGAGCTGATCATGCTGGGGTATTTATTTAAGATTTTCATTGCCAATCAAGCGGCATTGATTGCCGATCCGGTATTTAACCATCCGGCAAATTTCAATCACTTGGCTATATGGTTGGGTGTGGTGGGGTTTACGACGCAGATTTATTTTGATTTTATGGGCTACACGCACATCGCCCGTGGGGTATCGTTATTATTTAATATTGAACTTCCGCTGAATTTTAACCACCCGTATTTGGCCAATACAATTAGTAATTTTTGGGAGCGGTGGCACATTTCACTCTCACGTTGGATTCGAGATTATCTCTATATTCCTTTGGGAGGCTCTCGCTTGCCGCTGTTTCATACAGCCGGTAATTTAATGCTTACGATGCTGATTGCCGGTGCCTGGCATGGGGCGGGGTGGACATTTATTGCTTGGGGCGGCTATCACGGGGTATTGCTGGCAATTTATCATATTTACAAAACCATCAAATCCCGTTTTTTGGCATCACTGCCTTTATTCAACACGTTCACCTCTGGACCGTTCTACCATGTTATGGCTGTGGCCTTCACATTTTTGCTGGTGATGGGGGGCTGGATACTGTTTCGGGCCAACAGTTTTGAAGCTGCTGCCACGATTTGGCAGCACTTTGTAAATCTGCCGCAAGTGCTAAACGATCTAAGCCATGCCTCTGGCAAAGAGTTGTTGCGAACCCTGATTCCGCTGTGTTTGATGCTGTTGTGCTGTGTGAGCGGACCGTTTGCGATCCGGGTGGTGGAAAGAATTTACCGGCCGCTGCCGTTTGTGGTGAAAGTGCAAGTGGCTTGTGTGTTGTTGATCCTATGCATTCTCTTTACAGCAGAAGGCTCACAGCCCTTCATTTACTTCCAGTTTTGATTTGGGTTAATTTTGATAAGCATTCCAATATTCAACTGCCGATTGGTGCTTTTCATTTGTTAACTTCTTTATAACATTAGGATCTTGAAGCGAATTAATTGTTTTCTCTAATGATTCAACACACTCAATAAATGATATGTTATGAAGATCTTGCAGAGTATATCCATTCTCCATTTTTTTGTCTTTGTAAATTTCTGAGAACTTTAAAGGGTCGAAAAAATATTTTTCATCCTGTTTTTGAATGTAGGGGAAATCGACGTCACCCAAATTTTTTAATCTTAAAATAGCTATAAATTCCTCAGAAACTCCGATTCGAGGGTATGGATTATACTTTCCATTATCCCATTTAACCGCATCAATTAACCCAGGGCCAAACAGATTGTCATAGTTTGGCGTAGAATAGAGAAGACCAACAGTGAACCCACCGCGAACAAGCAATTTCAAGTGATAAAAAATAAAAGTTAGCAGGAAAAACGCCACACTCATCATTTCATAGACATCATCAGTAGAATCATCTATTAGTGGATGGTATGCCACTATCGAGTCTGAAAAAGAGATAATCTTGAGTTGGCCCTGAGTTGCTACGTAATACTCTTTCACAATCTCAGGGATTTTTACATCAAAAAAGCGCTTGAGGACCTCTTGCTCTTCTGGATTCCCGACTGAGGAGAGAACTTTCTCTTTAAACCCCAAAATATCCAGGTAAAGGATCACATACTCTTGGTAAATCGACTTGGTGTCACTCATTTTTATCCCTGTTCAAGTCAGCCCATTTATCCAGCCCACTTTGCCAAACCATTTAGAAAACCCTCTCCAAACAGCATGGGCCCAGTAGGATTCGAACCTACAACCAAGGGATTATGAGTCGCATGCTCTTGAAATTAGCCCCCTGAAACCCGCTAACGATCAGAACTTCAAAAAATAAAGCCCTCCGATTTCTTCCAAACTCCTGGAACACCCATTTCTGAAACCCAGACAGGAGTGGCATTATGACTTTTAAAGCAAGCGACACAGGCACCCGGAAAATTAGGGGTCTCAAATCCAGGAACGACGGCATACCCGAAAATTCTTTCGAAAGAGGTCCCTTGCTCGACCCTCATCCAGAGCAGATCTCAGAAGGTCACATGCTCTATAGTGGTCAGAACAGGCTGAAGCAGGGCATATACCCTAAAAAAGAAGCTATGCCTGCATTTGAGCCCTTTGAGGTGAAATCCATTAAAGAAATTATGAAGCGGCTCAAAATCAATCGGGACAGCTATTATTTCTATGTCCGAGACGGACAAATTGTGGTGGAAAGGGTTTACAAGGAAAACAGTCTGATATATAATGTATATCAGAAGCCATCGCAGCCAAAAGCCGCTCTTGAGAGAACGGCTTCGGAAAGAGAGGCTACGATGGACCATGAGTGTGAGGTTGTTTCACCTGAACCGGAGCAAGTCACTGTTGACGAACCCCCTGTAGAGGAGCTGGATACTGATCAGCTGAAGGTTCCTCATAAAAGGTTTATGGATGAATGGATCCTTTGGCGGGATGAAGGTATTGGAACAAAGAATTGGTCTGCTTCTCATAAGAAGCGATCTGTTTCCTTAATGAAAAAGTTCTTTGGGCAATGGAAGTATTTAACGCCCGAAGCGGCTGAAGAATATTTGTTGCAAACACCAGTAGCCTCCTATTCCCAACGCCGGTGCAAGCATGCCGCCTTATCCTCCTATGCTAAATTTCTGAATCAAAAGAAAAAACTCATCAACCGGGAAGCTTACTTTGATATCAAGGCCCTTTACCCCAAGAAGCCCAAAGACTACATACGGGATATTAAGATCATTCATGATGAACATATCGAACCCATTCTCAATACGATTCCCAAACTTTATTCTCATGACGCCTATAAGAAAACCCTCTTAAGGAGTTTAATTATTTTCCTTTCAGAAACCGCCGTCCGCATTTCGGAAGCTGCTGGGTTGGTCTCCCAAAATCTGGTTTTTAATAAAGACCCAAGACAAGCCTATGTCTATTTGCCTGAACATATTACTAAAAATGGGAAGGAGCGGTATGTACCGTTTTCTCCGAAAGCCCAAGCTGCTGTGAAGGAATACTTACAGATTCGTCCAACTGACACTGCCTTTGATCAAGTATTTCTATTCAATCACCGGGTATGGGGATATAGCACATTAAAACCAACGTCAGTGGGCCATATTTTCACAGATATGAGCAATCACTGTGGTATTCCTTTTAGTGCACATACCTTCCGGCATTACCGAATCACCAAATGGGCAAATGATCCCAAGATTTCCGTTACGGATGTTCAGTACTGGGCTGGCCATGAAAGCCTCATGGTGACCCAAGGGTATATCCATGTCCGTGGACTTCATTCGATTCAAGCAGCTTTCTCTGACTCTAATATAGAGGATAAAGAGCCCGAGCGGGAACCAGAACCACCTCAACCTTTACCTGCTACCCAAACTGAACAGCCAACTGCTCCGAAGGTAAGCCCATCCAAGATGGAAAACCTGGTGCAACTGCTTGGCAAAATGGAAACCCTGAATATTAGCCCGGAGGAACAACTGAATATGTTGAAGCTTATGGTGACTTAATCACTCCTCATTGCTCCTCTATCACCTCTAAACCCATCCAAACCGGATGGGTTTCTTTTATCTTCTATTTTTCATCTCTTCGGCCCATTCCAGAACTATCTCCAGCTCTTCCGGATCCGAATACAAATCTTCAAGGCAGAGTTTCCGGAGTTCCTTATAGGAGACTTCGTAGAAATCAGCCAGCTTCTTCAGGTTTGGAGGATTAGGAACGTTCTCTCCTTGTTCATAGCGACTGACCCCAATCCGAGACAGACCGGTTCCTTTTTCCACATCCACCAAGGATAAGGTGCCTCTCAGTTCTTTTAGCCGATCACCAAGACGGCTCACTTGACAGCCTCCAACAGATAATGATAAGGTTTCGTATGTAGAATAGCTTTCTACATACTTACTGGGTTACAGGTTAATGGCCGTACCCCTGCTTAAACTTACCAAGTTACCATACCCAAGTGGGGTTGTCTTTGTGTTGCTCTCTGCTTTTTCTCTACCCGAAAACATGACCTCTGAACAGGTCGTTCATTTCCTCCTAGTGGTTCTACGGAGCTACCACCAACGGGAAGCAGAAAAGCTCAACGAGATTCTGACCGGCTTTAACGAATTATATGTCCACAAGCTGGTTTCCGACTGGGAAACCTTCCGGAAAACCAATACACCCAAGGAAGCCTTGAAGCTCTTGACGGAAAAGGTTTCTGCCGAGCTGGATGGTGGGAATGGCCCTATTCCGGATTCTTTAGCTGTTACTCTCTTTGAATAGCCGAACGTCTAAAGCACACCTCCGGGCGAGGATAAGCCGAATCATTTACAAGATGAGATACTCCTTCTATAATCCGAGTATTATGCATCGTAATATTCAGCGATTTCTGATTCCATTGTTGCTTGTCCTGGTGATGGTTCTAGGGCAAGGTTTTTCATCGGTTTTTTCTTTAGAACCTAGTTGCTGTAACGGAAATACAGTCCAAGATTGTAACTTGCCCTGTTGCGATAGTGGTTCCTGTACCCAAAAAGAGAAAAAGGCTCTCAAGTCTTTCTCCATTTCAGATTCAAACTGTCAATGTACCTCTTCATCAAAGGATACGGCTCACCTTAAAGCCTACACTCTTCCCAGTAGTTTGACTTTACCGGCAGCCACAGCTAACCCCAATCCTGCCCTTTCTTTACAGCTTACGGATACCCAGGCTCCTATCTGGCTGTACCGCCTTTTCTACCCTGACCAGTCCAAGCTTTACTTACAAAACAGGACACTCCTCCTTTAAAAATAAACCTTGAGCATCCTCAATCCGAGAAGGTTGCTTTTGTTGGTTATTGATAAAGGAGATTTTTATATGGGCTTGAAAAAATTCATGATTGGCTTTTTTGCCCTATTCACGATCGGCTTTGCTTTGATTGTCTCGGGCTGCCAGCGACAAACCGACTCTCAATCCAATGGCACGCTTTCTTCTGTTGAACAGGCACAGTTTCAAAAAGCCACCGACCAATACCAGGTTACCTTAATTCCAGACACCCCACCCTTGGAAACCAAAGCAGAAACCTATGTCCTTCAGGTCAAGGATGCCAAAACCGGTCAGCCAGTTACGGCAGAGACCGTTGATGTTAAAGTAATCATGCCCATGTCGGGTGGCTCGCCTATGGTGGCTCCCACAACTGTTACCAAAGGGACCCAACCAGGGGAATATCAGGTTAAAACCGAATTCACGATGGCTGGGGATTGGACCGTTCAGGTCACACCCTCCGAATCTGCCGAAGCCATTTCCATGACTGTCCCCGTTCAAGATTCATAAAGGATACCGTTCTCTTGGATACTTCAAAACACAATACGCTGTCCCGCTTTCGCAATTTCAAATACTTCACCCATGCGGTTATTCTGATTGCTCTCATCCTGCTCTATCTGTTGGTTCAGTGGTTGGTCCAAACCTTCCAAAAACCAGGACATATGGGAGTGATTGAATCACAATCGATGGAAATGACGGTTCAGCCTCCCCAGGGGGCCATGCCGGTTCAGATAGAAATAGTCAAGCTAGGAACGTTCGCCAGCGCTGTAACGTATACCGGCAGTGCTGTTGCCTACAATGACATTCAGGTTTTCCCCCGGGTGGAGGGATGGATTCAATCGATGCTCGTCTATCCAGGAGATCGTATCCATCAAGGCCAGCTCTTGGCCCAACTGGATACCAAAGAGCTCACCTCTCGTGTCCGAGAAGCCCGCTTTGGTCAAAGCGCTGCGACCCAGGGATATTATGCTTCCTTACGGTCCAGAGAACAAGCCGCTGCTCAAACCCAACGTGCCCAGCAAGCCATCCAGGCTGCTCGGGCCAACCTGGAATATTGGCAAAACGAAATCCAGCGCGCCAGGACTTTGGCTCAGGAAGAGGTCATTACCCAGGAAGAGGCTCAACGGGAACAATCCCAGTTTGAAGCGGCGCAATCCCAATACAACCAGGCTCTGGCAGAACTGCGGGCTGCTCAACAGGGAGCGGCCTCATCTACCTTCCAAGCCCAATCCCAGCAAGCTCAATCTCAACAAGCCGCTGCCGCAGCACGAACCCAAGAGATTATCCGAAGCTATACAAGTATTACCGCTCCCAAAAGTGGGGTGGTGGTCGAACGTCTCATCAGTCCCGGAACATTAGTTAACCCTAATACACCCATCCTTCGCGTGGCCCAGATTCACCCCATCCGCGTCCAAGCCAATGTGGCTGAGGTAGATCTGGAACGCATCCGAATCGGCAATCCGGTCAAAATATGGGAGGGTAAAAACAAAACCGGCGCTCCAGTGTCCGCCACAGTGACCGCTATCTTTCCGATGGCCAATCTGCAAACCCGAACCGCCATTGTGGAAGCCATCGTTCCCAATACGGAGGAGCGGTTTATCCCCGGGGATTTTATCATTGTGGATATCCAAACGGGACAAATCCGGGATGCAATCTCTGTCTCTAATCAGGCCCTTGTCTCAATAGGCCAGCAACAGGCCGTCTGGGTGGTTCAGGATGGAAAAGCTCATCTCCAATACGTCACCACGGGTGAAACCGATGGACAGCGAACCCAGATTGTGAGTGGTCTGAAAGCAGAGGATGTGGTGGTGACTCGCGGTCAGCGAGACCTTCAGGAAGGTGTGGCTGTTGTACCTGGTCACTATGGTCCAGAAGGACTCAAATCCTTGCCTAAAGTGGTTGTCTCGAATCGCCTTTCTCCAGAGAACCAATACCAAGTCAAACAGACCATTGGCCATTATGTGTTATCTGCCAAACTCCTGACCCAACCGCCTCGGGTGGGTCAAAACAAACTCCAAGTTGAGATTGTTTCCGGCCCAGCCATGCCAATGCCCACCAACAATATTTCTCTGGAGATAACAACCCTCATGCCCTCCATGCCGACCATGCCCACCCCCAAACCCACGGTTCAGAAGGTGGGAGATGTCAGGTTCCAGACGGACAATGCTGTATTCAGCATGCCGGGTCTCTGGCAAGTCAATCTGACGGTCAAGCAAGGGAATGATGTGATTGCCACGCCTAAGATTGAAGTGCAGGTGCCGGAATAATGGCTTCAAATACCTCACACCGTTTCAACATTTCCCTTTGGTCGATTGAACACCCTCATGTGGTAATTGCCTTTTACGTGGCAGTTGTCCTCTTAAGCATCCTAGCCCTACTGTTCTACATGCCCCGGCGAATGATGCCCTATGTGGAAAGCCCCATGATTGGGATTGTCTCGATGATGCCTGGGCTGTCTGCCGAGGAGATGGAGACCTATATCTCTAAGCCCATTGAAGAGCGGATGGTTGCCATCAAGAATGTTCGGTTTATCCGCTCCAGCTCCCAGGACGGGCAATCCATTGTCTCCCTGGAATTTCCCTATGGCACCAACATGCAACGGACGCTGGTAGATGTTCAGACCTTGATGAATGTGGTCCAGGCGGATCTGCCCGTCACCGGAGCCAACCTCAAGCCCTCTTGGGTGCTTCCCATTGACCCCTTGAATATCCCTGTCCTGACCCTGAGTGTCACGGGGGATCAACGATGGACTCCCTTACAACTCAGACAATTGGCCGACAACGAGATTATCAACCGATTGAAAACAGTCCCCAACGTCTATACGGCCAGTACCTATGGAGGACAAAAGCGACAGCTCCAAGTCGTCGTCGATCGAAACCGTTTGGCCGCGTATAACCTCTCCATCTTGGATGTCCGGAAAGCGCTGGATGACTATAACGTTACCCGTCCTGCCGGGACCCTCACCAGCGGAACCGAAGAGAGTATTGTCCGAATCAATACCCGTGCCCTTCAGGGATCCGATGTAGAGAACTATGTTATCAAGGCTCTGCCTGGGGGACAGGTGGTCTATGTCCGGAATGTGGCTCAGGTACTGGATACGGCCCAGGAGCAACGAAGTTCCTATCACTTTGTCAATCAAGGAAAGGTCCAAGAAGCTATTGCGGTCAACGTCCTCCAAAATCCAGGGGCAAGCTCTCCCCAGGTGATTCAGGATACCACCAAGGTTTTAAAGCAACTGGAAAGCGATTATCCCGGCATCCATTTTGAAGTAGCCTATGACAATGCTCACTTTGTCAATATCCTAACCGAAAACATGGTGGAAGAACTTGGGATGGCCATTCTCTTAACCGGGATTGCCGTCTTCCTGTTCCTGGGCAACTGGCGGGCGACCATCATTTCCCTCATCACGATTCCCGTTTCTTTAGCGATAGCCATCTTGGGGATGATTCTTTTGGGTCTCACCCTCAATAGTTCGACCCTGATTGGGTTGCTGCTTTCCATTGGGCGGTTGGTGGATGATTCGATTATTGATATCCATGCCGTTGAAAAACACTTGCGCCTGGGTAAGGACCCCAAGACCGCCACGGTGGATGGCATTACGGAAGTCCGGCTAGCCGTTGCCGCCTCCACCCTCATGCTCATCCTGGCCTTGGCTCCATTGCTTTTTACCGGAGGCATTGTGGAGCAGATGTTTGTGGGGTTGGTATGGCCTATTATTCTTGGACTTCTGGCCTCTTTTCTGGTCTCCCTAACCCTCACAGCGCTCTTGGCCTCCAGATTCCTCAAACCCCATGAACCCATTGAGGAAGCCTCTGAAGCCCATGTACAGAGAAAACGTCCCTGGATTTACCGGCGGATTGTGGATCCCTTTCAGCGCTTCCTGGATCGTCTGGAGAACCGATATGGTGGTTTGGTGGGTTGGTCTCTCGATAACCGGTTTACTGTGGTGGCCATTGCCCTGGCCGCTGTGATTATCGGAACTGGGTTCTATAACTTCATCGGCAGTGAGATGATGCCCTTGGCCGATGTCGGGCAAGCCTATGGGGTTCTGGAAACCAAACCCGGCGCCTCCTTTGCTCGAACCCAACAGATTGTCACCGAAGTGGAAAAGCTCATGGCCCAGCAGCCAGAGATTGAAAAAGTCTCGACCGAACTCGGGGTTGAGAGTGGACCGGCCTTCTCGGGGACGGGTGCCGTTTACTTTACCGGATACGCCATGGGGCAAGTCAATGGTGCTTCCATGATGATTACGCTGAAAGACAAGAGCGATCGTAGCCGAACCATCTGGCAGGTGGTTGATTCGGTTCAGCAACAGGCCATGGAACGATTCCCCAAGGAGATTCGACGGTTCCAGATTAAAGAGATGGGCTCCGATGTCATGGCTAGCTCCCAGGCCCCCATTTCCATTTTGATTTACGGGAAAGATCTGGAGATTCTGGATAAACTCGGTCAGCAGGTAGCAGACCTTGCCAGCAAGATTCCGGGTCTGGTGCAAGTGGCAACGGATTGGACGATAGGGCTTCCGGCCAAGGAACTTACTATTGATTTTCGAAAGGCCCAGGAGTTGGGCCTGACCCCTCAAATGATTTCCGACCAGTTGTATTACGCCCTTCGAGGCGGATTTACCACCGAATATTTCCGCTCTCCCAACATTCGACAAAACACCATTCTCGTCCGTTACCGGGAGGATCAACGGCGAAATAACAACCAGGATATCGAGCAGGTCTATCTCACCAATGATCAAGGCCAGTCTGTACCCTTAAAGTCTATTGCCACTATTACAGATAGAAAAGCCCCGACGGTCGTTACCCATGATGGCCTCAGGCGGGTCATTACAGTATTGGGTTACTATCGGCTCAATGGTCCTCCGTCCATGGATTTGACCATGGATGTCCTTCAGAAGGCCGTTTCAGAGATCAACTGGCCACCAGGGTATGGTTTAGAGATTCGCGGGGACATGACCCAGATGATGGATAGTTTCCGTCGTCTCCTCTTGGGACTTCAGTTGGCCATCATCCTGATTTTCCTGGTACTAGTGGCCCAATTCAGAGGGGCGATTCAACCCTTCCAGATGATCCTGTCTCTACCACTAGAGCTCACCGGTGTCTTTATGGGGCTCTTTTTCATGGGCCAAGCCTTTTCAACAGTTTCGATTATGGCAGTCATCATCCTGACCGGGATGGACATTACCACCGCCATCCTCATGATCGATATGATGGATTTAAGGAGAAAAGAAGGGATTCCTCGGGAGAAAGCCATTCGAATGGGTGCAGTTGAAAGGTTAAGACCCATTCTCATGACCTCTATTATTACCATTATTGTGATGCTGCCTGTCTCGATTTCGCCCAGAACCGGCATGGATGCCTATGCCCCCTTAGGAACCGTGATTGTCTGGGGGTTGTTTGCCGGAACCGTCCTCAGTTTACTGGTCATTCCAGTGATGCATAGCCTGATTGATGATGCGGCCCTCTGGATCGGTCAAAAAGCCAACCGCTTCAAAAATCGTAAGCAGCTTGGGGAGGCTGAGTCATGAGGCGGTTTCAACTCCTATCCCTTCTGTTTAGTCTATTAATACTTTTTCCTGTCAAAGCTTTAGGTGAGGAGAATTCGACTGAACAAACTGGCCATGATAATCAACCGGTGGAGCATGTAGAGATTCACCTTCCTCAAAAACTTCTCCCTGGGTTACCGGCGGTGGATGCGTCTCTCACGATGGAAGAAGCATTGAGCCTTGGGCTTCAGAATAACCTGAATCTTCAAGTGGCTGGCGCGGAAACCGAAATCCGCCGTGCCCTTCTAAAAGAAGCCAGGGGTAAACGCTGGCCTGTCCTGAGCGTGGGGTCCTTGACCTTTTTACGGGGTGGGAACAACCTGACCTTGATGACCCCGGACATCATGATGAACACCGTGGATTCAACCCTGTTTCAGGACCTCAATGCCACCGGGAAGATTCCCCTTTTTACCGGCGGTCAGATTCGTGGGAGTATCCGAGCGGCCCGGTTTAATCTCGCAGAAGCCCAAGCGACTTTAAAACAAGCCGCCGTAGAGATGGCATATCAAGTCCGAGAAGCCTACTTAAAAGCGCTTCTGGCACAAAGCGAACATCTCACCCATCAACAGCATTTAATTGTGCAACAAGAGCTCTTACGAATTGCAGAAGCCCGCTATCGAGTGGGCCGGGGACTACGGGCGGATGTGTTAAGAATCCAAACCGAATTGGCCAATGCCCAGCAGATGCTCAATGAGGAGCATAACCGACTCAATCAGGCCTTATACGATTTAAAAGCAGCCATGGGCATCGATTTGGGTTCCAATGTTTCATTAACAGAGACGCTCACCGCAACCCCTTGGGCCGGTTCACCCCTTCCTACCTTGGTACAGTCAGCCGTTGCTGAACACCCCAGAGTTCAGGAAGCCCAACAACGGGTTCTTGCGGCAGAGGCCCAGATTAAAATCGTCAGAGCCACCTACCTTCCGCAAGTGTATGGGCAAGTCACCGGTAACCTCCGGTTTCCGGATCGCCCTATACAAATGGGGAACGGGGTTATTGGTATGGTCACTGCCTCCCTCCCGGTTTTTGATCGAACCCGGGATGCTCGATTACAGCAGACCCATGCTAGTCTGAAGCGAGCGCAGCAAGAGCTAAAAGTCCTTCAGTTGGACATTGGAAAGGAAATCGCCAAGGCCTGGAGTGAACTGGAGTTTTCCCGTCAAAATGTTGCTTTAGCAGAATCCGCCATTGCTCAGGCCCAGGAAGATCTCCGTCTGATTCAACGTCGGTTTGCGGTTGGTAGAGCCATCAACGTGGAAGTCCAGGATGCAGCCTTGACCCTTCGGGAAGCAAGACTCAATCAATCCAGAGCCGTCTTTAATTACGAGATGGCCAAAGCAAAACTGTTTCAAGCAGTTGGAAAGGTTTAAAAACAGTTATGTTTATCATCAACAATACTCATTGGCACTTAATGCTCAACCACTTTCCAGTCATCGGAATGATCTTAGGGTTGGTCCTCTGGGGGATGGCCTTGTCACTGGATATTCCACAACTTTACCAGACCACCTTAGTCTGGATTATGGCAATGGGGGCGATCACCATCCTCGTCTACCTAACTGGCACAAACAGTCATGAATTGATTCATGGTTTGCCTGGAGTCCGTCATGAATTCATTGATACCCATCAGCAATGGGGAACCTACAGTTTATCTGCCTTGCTCCTGGCTTCTCTGACAGCCTTGGTCAGTCTGATTATGATGCAACGCGCTGGCGGAAGTCTCTCTCGATTCTGGAAGCAGTGTATTTTCCTCACTGTTTTAGTGAGCGTCGGTTTGACTTTCTATACTGCCCATTTGGGTGGTCTCATCCGACATACGGAAATACGCCCAGGCTTTACACCCGCTCAGGAAGAGAACATCGAATCCTCAATAGAGACACAGGGTCCGGATAACCAGACTCAGGAAGCTCACTCTCATGAACACAGCCATCATCATTAGAGACACAGAGAATACCATAACATAGCCAACCAGGGGATAGAGTGGTTTGAATCCTAACAGTATTATTGGCTGTAATATTCATGGGTTAAAGGAGTCTTTTGAATGAAGAATGCCCTTGTTTCCAGTTTGCTTACCCTCACGATCATCGCTTCAGGAGTTGGGGTTGAGGCACACGAGAAAGAGAAAATGAAGTGTCCCTGTCCGAAGATGATGAAAAGCTGCCCCCAGATGATGATGAAATCCCTTGGAGAAGCTGATAAAAATTATGATCTTCGTTTCATCGATGCCATGACTGTACACCATCAGCAAGCGGTTGATATGGCAAAAGATGCCTTACAGAAAGCACAGCATCCTGAGATCAAACAAATGGCTCAAAATATCATTAACGCTCAAGAAAAAGAGATCGCCCAATTAAAGACCTGGCGACAGCAGTGGTATGGGAAATAAACCCAAAGCGTTTAAGTTGTAAAACCCTAACAAAAAGCTGTGTCAGTATGAGTCACTGGAGTAACGCCAGTTATGCCCCTATCAATCCTAATAAGACGGTCTATCCATCCACTGGTGAAGGAAGCTTCTTTGTATTCGAATCTGGAGTTTCTTCGGACTTACCCGTATCTCTCCCGAGAAGAAAGCCCTTTTTGCCTTGATCAAACTGGCCTACCGGAATATCCCCTACTACCAGAATTTAGCTATTACCAATCTCAGTAATCGGTGGATATAACAAAGGGAGGCCGCACTTGACGATGAAATTACTGACAAAAATCGGCGCTTTGACACCCCTTGCCTTGGGACTTATGTTAGGAATCGTGCTGTTGATTCAGGCCTGTAACAAGTCTGAAAATCCAACCGAAGAGCCTCTTCCCCAGCAACCAATGTCTCGAAATGCCGAAGGGGAAACCATCATGCGTCACCCTCAAACGGACCAAACAGTCAATCCAGAAGAGACCGCTAATCCGAAAGAAATGGTCATGGGCAGTAAAATCTTCCAGGATTACACTTGGCAGATCATCCCCAACCAATCTCTCCAGCCCGGCAAACCAGTCACGCTAACATTCGATATTACAGAAAAGAAAACCGGCATCCCCATTCAAAATTTACAGGTGGCTCACGAAAAATTAGCCCATCTGGTCATCGTTAGCCAAGATTTAAAAGCCTTTCAACATCTTCATCCCGCTATCGGTGATCCGGGCCATATGATAGTTGAAAACACCTTTCCAAAGGCAGGACAATATCTCTTGTTCCTGCAATTCCAAACAGCTAAAGCAGGCGAACAAACCTTAAGACAAACCCTTCAGATTGGCCAAGCTAAATCCTCTTCTGCTCGGTTGGTTCCGGATGCAGATCAGGCTAAAACCGTCGATGGCTATATCTTTAAACTATCCAACTACCCAACAAAAGCCAACGTGGCCTCCATGCCAACGGTGAGTATTGAGCGGGACGGGAGACCGGTTGAACAGATTCAATCCTTTCTTGGGGCTGGGGGCCATGCAGTGATCATTAGCCAGGACACCCAATCTTTCCTGCATGTCCATCCCATGACAAAGCCAGTGGGGGATAATCTCTACCGTTCCCCCATTGCCTTTCATACCCTCATCCCGGAACCTGGGCTGTATAAGCTTTGGACTCAGTTCCAGATTAATGGAAAGGTCCAGACGGCAGACTTTACCTTTCAGGTTTGGTAAGCAACACATAGGCTTGGCCCAATTTGATAATCAAGACAACTGATAGGAGGGAGTGACTATGAATACCATCAACTGGGTAACTTTTGCAGGCGGTGCTTTGGCAGGTGTGCTTGCCACCATCCTGATTGGTGCCGTTTTAATGATGAGCGGTATGGGCATGATGGGCCGCATGTGTCCTATGATGATGGGACAATGATACAGAACAGGTCCACCCACCAGTAATGTATAGAAAGGCGGATCCATGGATCATCACCCGCAACAGCAAAAAAACGAAACCAGCCAGAGTTTGGTGGATCTGGTTTGTGGGATGACGGTAGATCCTGATCGGGCAGCCCGAAATACTACCTACCAAGGCCAAACCTATTACTTTTGCAGTCTAGGATGCCTGGAGCGATTTGAACTCGCCCCTGAAAAGTATTTGGAACCCAATGTTAAAGGTGAGAGGAACGCTTATTATAATCCTAAGGGAGAGGCCTCAAAGGCAGAATTTGCTTCTAGCAAAGGTATCTATACCTGCCCGATGCATCCTGAGATCCAACAGCAAGGCCCTGGCCTCTGTCCCAAATGTGGCATGGCCCTGGAGCCAGTCAAGCAACCTGAACTCAAGACAAAAACAGAATACTACTGTCCGATGCATCCAGAAATTATTCGGGACGAACCGGGCTTCTGTCCGATTTGCGGGATGGCTTTAGAGCCCAGAACCATCACTTTGGAAGAGGAGACTAACCCAGAGTTGATTGATATGGGACGACGCTTCTGGGTAAGCTTGGTCTTGACCGTTCCCGTTGTTCTCTTGGCAATGGCAGACTATATCCCTGGTCAACCACTTCAACAGTTCCTCTCTATGCGAACCATTCAGTGGATTGAGCTGGTCTTGTCCACGCCGGTCATCCTCTGGGGTGGTTGGCCCTTTTTCCAAAGAGGCTGGGCCTCGATTATCAATCGCCATCTCAACATGTTTACCCTGATTGCCCTTGGGGTTGGCATTGCTTACCTCTATAGTGTTATTGCAGTCTTAGCTCCGGATCTGTTTCCTGCCTCTTTCCGAGGAAGGGAAGGAGAAGTCTCCGTCTACTTTGAAGTGGCGGCAGTAATCACCACTCTGGTGCTGTTGGGGCAGGTCTTGGAACTCAGGGCACGTAGTCAAACCAGTAGCGCCATCCGAAAGTTATTGGGGCTGGCTCCCAAAACCGCCCGAATTATTCGAGACAACGGCATTGAGGAGGATATCCCACTGGAACAAGTGCATCCAGGCGATCGCCTGCGGGTCCGCCCGGGAGAAAAAATCCCGGTAGATGGGATTGTCTTAGAAGGGACCAGTGCCATTGATGAATCGATGATTACCGGAGAGCCCATCCCAGTCGAGAAAAAAACAGGGGATCGGGTGACAGGGGCAACAGTGAATGGAACCGGTAGCTTGGTGATACAGGCAGAACGGGTCGGCAGTGACACCTTACTTGCCCAAATCGTCCGAATGGTCAGTGAAGCCCAACGGAGTCGAGCCCCCATTCAACGATTAGCGGATACGGTGGCAGGTTACTTTGTCCCAGCAGTGGTCCTCATTGCTGTAATCACGTTTATTGTTTGGGCACTGGTCGGCCCGGAACCTCGCATGGCTCATGCCATGGTCAATGCGGTTTCGGTGCTGATCATTGCCTGTCCCTGTGCTTTGGGTTTGGCGACTCCCATGTCCATTATGGTGGGGACGGGTCGAGGTGCATTAGAAGGGGTTTTAATCAAAAACGCTGAGATCCTGGAAGTGATGGAAAAGGTAAATACTCTGGTGGTAGATAAGACTGGAACCCTAACAGAAGGAAAGCCCCGGCTCACATCGGTTGTCTCTTCTCTTCCCAACTTACAAGCAGATGAACTCCTACGCCTGGCAGCGAGTTTGGAACGGGGTAGCGAACACCCCTTGGCAACGGCCATTGTAAAAGGGGCAGAGGAAAAGGGACTTGTCCTGGCCAAGGCTGAAGAATTCCAATCCCTGACAGGAAAGGGAGTTATAGGCTTGGTGGATGGACACCGTGTGGCATTAGGGAACAAAAACCTCTTGGCGGATCTCCATATAGAAACCCCAGACTTAAGCGAGCATGCAGAGACCTTGCGAAAAGAGGGACAGACGGTCATGTTTGTCACCCTGGATGGCCAGCCTGCCGGTCTGGTAGGTGTAGCGGATCCTATCAAAGAAACCAGCAAAGAGGCCATCGAGAAGCTACATCAAGAGGGCATTCAAGTGATAATGGTGACGGGGGACAACCCAACCACTGCCCAAGCCGTGGCCCAAAAGCTGGGACTGGATCAGGTCAAAGCCGAAGTCCTCCCGGAACAAAAAAGCCAGATTATCAAACAACTTCAAGCCGAAGGTCGGATTGTGGCAATGGCCGGAGATGGTATTAACGATGCCCCGGCCCTGGCTCAAGCCCATGTCGGGATTGCCATGGGGACCGGAACGGATGTGGCCATCGAAAGCGCCGGGGTCACGCTAGTCAAAGGCGATTTACGTGGCATTGTCCGGGCACGTCTTCTCAGCCGAGCGACGATGAGAAATATCCGACAAAACCTTTTCTTTGCCTTTATCTATAACACCCTTGGGGTTCCCATTGCCGCTGGGGTCCTCTATCCCTTCTCCGGAATTCTTTTGAGTCCCATGATTGCAGCGGCTGCGATGAGTGTCAGTTCGGTATCGGTAATTGGAAACTCTCTTCGATTAAGACGAGTTACCTTATAGAAGCCAAAGAATACTTTTAAACTATTACAGCGTGTAAGATATTCTAGGATAAGAGAAAGGGGAGTTGTAAGAGACCCCTTGCCCGTGAACGATTTTGCCAAACCCGATGGTTTTTTAGGAAAAATTGCTGTCCAATATATGACGGTAGAGTACCACGCCGTAAACATGTGGGCAGTTCATATTCTCGACGTTCAACCAACGGATAAGATTCTAGAAGTCGGCTTTGGTCCTGGAGTAGCCATTCAAGAGATCGCCAAACGTGTGCCTACTGGTTATATTGTCGGCATTGATTATTCAGAACTGATGTTAGCCCAAGCGAAAGAGAGAAATCTTCAGGCCATCCAGGAAAGACGGGTTGATTTGAGGCACGCGAACGTCTCTGACCTTCCCGCCATTGGTATCATCTTTGATAAGATCATTGCCATCAACAACATTATGTATTGGCCCAACCGTATAGATGCCCTCCAGGGACTTCGAAAGACCTTAAAACCGGGTGGTCTCATTTTGGTTATCCTTCAAGGCGATTATGAACAAGTTCAAAAAGGCAAGTATTACAAAGAAATCAATCGGTATGCTCGGCACTTAGAAGAATCGGGCTTTATGGAAATCAAGGTTTGTATCCAACCCGTCACTCGAAAGCCCAATGGAACCTATGGCTTGGCAGGCATTTGCATTCGAGGATTTAATCCAGCTTTGTGTCATAGAGCAAAATAGCTAAAATGTTCCACTTGTTGGGACAGCACTGGTAAGTTGAAACCAAGCAGCCAGCAGCCCAATCCCCATTCCCAGAAGTATTTTCAGGACAAAAAGCGACAACAGTGTATTTACCAGATAAATGGTTAGGGTGAAGGCTTTTATCATACCTGGGACCTCAATTTCTTTGCGAAGGCTTCTGCCTGGTTACCAAAGAACCGTTCAAGGTTCATGAGTACTTCCAGGATCAACCCATCTAGGAGTGCCAATTTCTGTTTGGAGGTATCACAAGACTGGCCAAAACCAATCTGTATGACCCGTGCAATCTGCTTAGCCTCTTGTTCCAGTGATTCAAGAGAACTATTGTTTTGGACGACAAAGCACCAATCTGTAATATGGTCCAAGCCGATTTCTGATAAATCTGTTTCATGGCAAAGTTTTCCTCGTTTTGCCCGGACCGAACGCTGAGCTTCAACACGAATCAAGATAGCCTTATGCTCCTTAAACCGGTTCATTTCATTGAGGAATCGGAGATCCGTCACAATCTTGTTGCCGGATTGTTCCAAGACTTTCTTGACCCAATAGTCCTCATCTTCTTCCCGATGCTTCTTTCCCAAGGCGATCAGCTCTCCCCGAACTTTGGGTTCCTGAGCTTTTAAGCGATCTACTTGATCTCTGGGAATTGCTGACAGTTGAGCATACTCATCCTTCAGAGCATCGGCCAAAGCTACCCGTCGAAACCCTGGAAGATATTTGAGTAATATGAAACATAAGGTATCCTTCCCGGCAAATTGTTTGCCGGAGATCGCAATGATTTTGTCCATGTCGCAAAGTCCTAATTAGAAGGTCCAAAATAGACGATTGGGGTATGGCAACCCTCGACTAAAAGAGATAAACTTGATCGGTTTTATCCTGTTACGAATCAGGAGCAAAACATGCTGAAGTTACATTGGCCGGATTTGACAATTGGTATCTTGATTGGCATTATGCTGACTGTCATCATTGGTTGGCTCTCTATGGTTACGATGATGGGCGGTATGGGTGGCATGATATCCACAGGAATGTATTAATCATAAAGAATCCGATGCTGAATTTGTTTCTGTTTCCGGTGATTAGTGGGAGGTACTGGAATCAGCTCAATTTCCAATGCTCTCACCGAGCAAGAGCGGAATGGCTTTCCTTTAGGCCCCCCTTCGGCATAGCTTCCTTCATAGGTAATCGGTGAACCACAAGCTCCTAATATCTGAATCCGTTTATAGGGATGTGGCCTACCGCCTTTGACGGTCGATCCCCGGAAGTCTTCGGCCATCCAGACATACTTGTGATAATGTCCACAGAGGTAGAGATCACAGGTGGCATCCACATGATCCCGTGCCCGCTTCAGGGTATTAAGGACGGCTTGTTCTGTTCCACCAGACCCACCACCATGGGTCAGGAAAATCTTAAATAACGATTCTCCTACCTTGATGGGAAAGATGGTATGGTTTCCGGAAAACCCAATGTCATGGTATTCACAAATCTTTTCCAGCAAGGTGATGTCCTGACCGGTGGAGCGGGTAGAGCGATTGTCATGGTTCCCCAGCACCATCTCTTTTCGAGCCTTGGGAGGAAGGAGTTGCAAGTCTTCTTCAAACTCCGCAATCCCCTGCTTCTCCGAAGGACCAGTCACACTGGCTCCAGGAGAATGAAGGGTTACCCCTTCCGTGATATCTCCCCCGAGCAGGACAAAATCATACTGGCCCTGGAAGCAGTGCCGGATGAACTCCCGGTCGTTGGCCGGATAATGCAGGTCCGTAATAAATAGACCCACGGCTTTGCCTTTGTGAGACAGGTCGAGGAGAGGGGCATAACGGGTCATAATAGAATTCCTTCGGTTACTGTTTCGTTGTATAGCGAAAGGATCCGCGCTTTTTGGGAATCCACATATTTCAGCAGGTTATGGGAATTTTTAATTTTGAATTGGTCTTTGACGGTACACCCCAGGCCATCAATCCTCCCACTGATGGGGTCAAAGGTTCCCCAGATGTTGAACCAGTTGGTGACGTTGGGCCGGGTTTTCTCAGGGACTTTCAGAAACTTTTTCACCAGGAATTTAGAAAGTGGCGAACCCAGGGTAAAGAAGGTATGAGCTTTTAACTCAAAATTTTTCAGGGTTTCGTAGGCAATAACAGAGCCGAGCGAATGCCCCAAAATAATGGCATCCGGATGATCTCTTAAAATGCCTTTTAATCGAACCTGGATTTCCAACCGGGTCCCATTCATCACAAAGTAGGAAATTAAATCATTAATGTAATCTTCCGCACCCGAAGCCAAGGCCGCTGCTTCCGGGCCATATGTGTGGCTCAAATAAATTTTGGTAGCTGATACAACTACCCGGTTAAAAAAGGAGCGATCCATCAGATCGTCATAGTGAAATTCAATCCAATCTTCCGCTGGAATATCCAAATCCACGCGCAAGGATTCTGACCATCCGGGCTCGATATTACCAATCCCATGGATGGCCACGATTTTTCGGGCCATAGTTTTTACTCCTAAATGTTGAGAGATTTCAATTGCTTGTAAACGGTGAAGGCACCAGGGCGCTTGTCCACAATTTCCACTCGTTTTCGACCACCCCGCCCATCGGGGATGGTTCCTCTCAACACCATATTGAAACGCTCTTGATCAAAGCCGTTCATGACATACGGGCTTCTATCAGCAGAACCATAGGCCCGTCCGTTATAGCCACAGAAGGCATCTTTAATGACTTCATCTGCGGCATCCGGCGTAATGATGGGTTTCACTTTCAGACGTAGCCAGCAGGCTGCAAATAAGGCTCCGGCTTCAAAATCATTAACACCCTTCTGAATATATTGATCGATGTCCTTTCCCTTGAGGTTGGTGAACCTTAATAACAGAGCCAATAAGGTTGGCTTATCCGGAATCGGATCAAACTGAAAGGGGCCTCCTGGCGTTTTAGGAGGTGTAATAGAAAAACTCTCCCGATACCAAATGGCTGCAATGGCTTCCCAGGGAACACCGGTGATTTTCTCGGCCTTTTCAAAGACGTGTTTCACTTGTCGGATCCGGTCAATCTGTCGTTCCGTTAATCCAAGGACGGGTTGAAACATAGCAACTTCCTTATGCTGGGCTTTGACCATAAAACACGGATGCATAGACATTGGTTGCTGCCGTGCCTTTCAGAATATTGATATTGTCTGCACCACGAGCATGGTTTTTTCCGGACAACGTTGCTGTCGTTCCAAAAGCTGCAATCAAAACAGTGTTACTATTCACTGAACTGACCGTAACAGCATTTCCCCCATCTATAACAATGGTGTCTCCAGCAGCAAAATCTGTTGTGAAATTGGTATTAACACCGTGGATATAAGTCCCATCCAAGTTGTGAGTCCCAGTTCCCGCACTGGTAATATCGACAAGCGTGGTTAAACTTGAATTGGTATAAACTTTAAAAGTATTTGCGGTAATGTTTCCGGCATAATAGGTTGTTCCGGCGGTTAACCCACCGGGCAATCCCCCACCGCTATTTTTGAAGACAACCGGTTGGGCAGAGACAAGGCCATGGGCATTGCAAGTGATAATATCTGTAGTCGCATCTGCGGTAAATGTCTTGCTATCATCCACTTGGGAAACAGTCCCTGCCAATTTCGTCAGTTTTCGCCCTTGCATTTGGAATGGTAAAAAATCTATTGGGATTAAATTATTTGCTTCTGCGTGATTCGCCCAAATGACACGTCCCCCTAACCGGACCTTGAGAACCTGCGTGGTCCCTGAACTTAAAAAGAGACGGCCCAACGTTAAAACTTTAGTATCGTCCCGAGGCACCACAACGAAGGAAATATTGGAGGAATCATTGGCCGTGGCTGGAATAAAATCATATTGCGATGTTAAAGTTTGGGACATCATTGAATCTCCCATGGGTTAAGTTGGTTATAAATTGTTAGACTATTGATGGAAGGGCTTTTAGCATTTCAGTACGATAGGGTTCCAACTCTGGATGGAGGAGTGGTTCGTTAATGGCTTCTCTTGCAGCGGCATACAATCCCAGTCCAATAGCCCGTTCAACCGTACCCGCTAGTTTTAATAATTCTTTCTGAACCTTTGGTGTTGCAACGGAGGGCTTCTCAGTAATGGCCCGATTAAATATTTCTTTTACCTTGTCCATTGGAGAAACGAATTCCTCTATTTCCCATCCCAACGGTAATTCCCCTTCAACTTCCTCATAAAGAGTGGGATCAAACGAACCCAGGCCACCCGACTCCACATATCCAAAGGCTTTGAGGACGAACGGGTTATCTTTTCGTCGGATTAATCTCATCATTAGTTAATCTCCGTAATCGTAAAGCCATTCACCCAGATCCATAAGGTCATCCCACCGTAATAAACGTAATAGTCTATTTGTGCGCTGGCATTACAAGGAAAATCTGCAATGGAATTCACATCGACAATATATTCACCCGATGCGCTGACATACATGGCTACCCCTGCCAGATTTCCCGCTGCACCGGATCCTGTTTCACGGACAAATGAATTTCCCGTTGATCCTGTGTTGGCGTTGACAGTTGTATAAAAGCCGAGATCCACTAATCGACTAACAGGAGGAACCACAACGCCCATGCCAAGGGTGAACCAGGAAGTTGAGGACCCGCCAGCCAGAACCGTGTATGGACTGCCTCCATAAGCGGCATTCGTATAAATGATCTTTGGACGATACGGCCACCCAGTTCCAACACGAAAGGGAAGAATATTACCAGAACTATCCATTCTCAGGACAAAGGGAAACTGCCGGACTTGATATCTAACCCGGCTATGGGTTTTACCTGATACCGTCACCGTTGCATTGGTGGTGGCCGTCATGGTGGTATCGTTGGTAATACTGGCAATGGTGAATTGGTTCCCACCAGCAATGAGGATGTTATCCCCAACCTTGTAATCAGTAAGAAAGGTGGTGCTTGCACCGGTAATTTGATTAGAGCCTGATGTTGTGGCAACTGTTCCGGGTAATGAACTTATTGGTGTATAGGGTAAGTCAATCAGAGTCTGGCTTAAGGCCAAATTTCGGTTAGAAACCAATAACCCTGTGGTGGTGCCATCGGTCACCGCATAAAGATAATACCAAGTATCGGTTGTTCTCCCCCCACGCTTGTAGGTTAACCCAGAAGCAGTGCTCCCCGAGTTTACGTGACCCGTCATCGAGGTATCCGAGGCAATGGCGATAATCCGAAAGGTCGCTCCCAAACTGGGAATATAAAGAATATCCCCCGCTAAAAAATCAGCCAAAAATGTGGTCCCTGATCCGGTAATGGTGGCGGAACCTGATGTAACGGAAACCATGCCTGTGAGTGTGGCGCTGGATTGCGCAATGCCATTGAGACCAGCAGTGTTTAAATCAACCGTGGTGCTTGTGGTTTTCTTGATGCTTCCAGTATTCAGTGAATTACTGACATTGAAATATGCCATGCTGATAGTCGTTGCAGACACATACACCGGTGCAGCGGCGTGGATAAAGCCTTTCAATAAACCATCGGTATAGGCTTTCCTTGTTAAACTGTTATCTGTTGTGGGATCGCCTCCCGTGGTATAGGGGACATTGGAAAATCCCTTGTTGCCTGCAATCACCTGATCGCCACTGAGTTTGACACAATTTGCAATCTCTACAGCATTGGCATTAATCCCGGAAACATAGTCATCGTGTTCGAGGTTATGGATATCCGGATCGATTGTTGTGTTGGCAGTATAAGTTGTTCGTCTTGAGATAGGCATTCAAGACTCCCCTTTGTTTTAAATCGTTAATTCACTTCGGTAACCCGAAACCCCAACACACCCATACCAAACCTTCCACCAGAACTCACTCGATAGGCAATTTGCTGATTGGCATCAACAGAATGAGGATATTGGCTATATTGGGTGCCCGGCCCTGTAGGGGGCGTTAATCCAACAATGGTGCCAATGGTCGTATTACTCTCAGGATTTTTGACCCAGTGGAAAAAACTCCCACCCCCGGCATTGTTTTCAAAGATGAAATGAAAAAAGCCTAATTTTGAGATAGGTGGAATTACTGCGTTACAACTCACATTCACCCCACCGCCTGGACTGGTGAACCCGGCTGTGGATGTTCCACCACTTAAAGTCACGTAGTAACCACCAAATTCATAGTCCTTGTACCAGATATCCCAGAATCCTTGTCCAGGTGTAACAAAGAAAGGAAGAAAAGCAGCCGAACCATCATTTCTCACCGCAAAAGGAATTTGCCGAATCCTGGCCCGAATGCGAGTATGGGTAACAGCACTAACCGTTGCACTGGCGTTAGCTGTTGCGGTCATGACGGTATTACTGGTAATACTGGCGATCTGGAGCTGGTTCCCTCCATTTATCAGAATCGTATCTCCCACCTGATAATCTGTCTGGAACGTTGTTCCCATGCCAGTAATCGTGGCCGAGCCAACGGTGGTGGCAACCGTTCCGGTCAAAGCCGAGGATGGTGTAAAGGGCAGATCTACCAGCGTATCCCCGCCTGCCACATTCCGGGTGGATAGGAGCAGGCCAGTGGTGGTCCCATCGGTCACGGCATAGAGGTTGTACCAGATATTGGCGGCCCGTCCCCCTCGGGTATAGGTTTGTGCTGAAGCCGAACTTCCCCAGGTAAAATCAACGGTCAGGCTGGTATTGCTGCTAACAGCGGTAATCCGCACTGCGCTGGATCCACCAATGAAGATGACATCCCCTATTTTGAAGTCAGCCAGGAAAGAGGTTCCCGTTCCGGTTACGGTATTGGTTCCAGACGTATAGGCAACCGTCCCAGACAGGTTTGCCGATTGTGCCCGGCCATTGAGTCCCGCCGTTGAAATATCCACGGTGGTACTGGTGAGCTTGGTAATATTACCATCGTTGACAATGTTTCGGACATTAAAACTGGCAACACTAAACGTTCCTGCTGTGAGGTAAATGGGTGGTGCACATTTCAAAAAACCTTGTAATAAAGCTGCTTTACTATCAACATAAGCTTTCCGGGATAGACTATTATCTGTGGAAGGGTCTCCTCCAGTCGTATAGGGGATACTGGAAAATCCCTTATTCCCAGCAATCACTTGATCGCCGGTGAGTTTGACGCAACCCGCAATATCGGTGGTGTTCTGGTTAATGGCGGCTACGTAATCGTCATGTTCCAGGTTGTGGATATCGGCATCAATAATGGTATTGGCCGTGTACGTGGTACGTCGGCTAATGGGCATTGTATTAACCTCTTGGGGTTATTCGTCTTTGGTTAATTCTTTAAAGATGGTGTTTTGTTCTTTGTAGTCGTCTGACATCAGCACCGTGAGTACGGCATATTGCAGTCGATTAGAGCGGTTATTTTTCAGGCGATCCAAGTCATCCAGCATGCCTTGTTTAATTTCATCCAGTGCGGCTTTTTGCTCTAGCGTAATATTACTCTGATAGGCATCATCCAGCTCCTTCAGGTCTTTCAAAAGACCCTTGTAGGACAATCCATTCCCCTGCTTGGAAGATTCCAACATGGTCTTCACTCGAATCCGTTGAGAGGGTTTTAGCAGTTGACCGTACCTTTTTCCTTGTGGACTGACCCGGCCCTCTTCATCAAACTGAGTGTTAAAGATCAGGTCATTGGCTTCATCAAACCGAGCCTGCTTAATTTGTTCTTTGAGCTGATTCAAGGCAGGTGTCTTTAACTTGATATTCTCCGCTTTGAATGCCTCTTCCTCTTCTTTCAAGTCGGACCAGGAAAAGACGTCCGGTGTCTTCATGCTCCCGGTTGCCAAATCTAACAGCTTCTGACTGGTATCCTTATGGGGACTGAGGACATTTTGAATCTTGGGACCAAAACCTGGTGGAAAGACAGTTTTTCCAAGATGGGCCAACGTTGCCAGTTGTTTCTCTGATTCGGGAACTTCATCCCCTTCCCGACGAATCGGACGATCCAGGTAGAGATCCCGGTTGAAGGTTTGTTCTCCGATTTCCTTGATAAAGGGATTGGTCAGTTCTGCCGTCTCGACAACCGGTGCAGGGAGGGGTAAACTTCCCTTCCCACCGGAGCGGGCAAAAATGTCACTGATCTGTCCCTTCAATTCATCCGTGAGATTGCCTGTGCTCAGGGCATTAACGAATCGCTGGGGTAAGCGGGATAGCCCATAAAACTGCAAGGCTTGGGAGGAGGCGGTTGGAAGGGTGAGGATATAGTGGTTGCCACGAGAATCCTTAAAGGGTGTGATGATATGGGGAATTTCCGCTATATAACGTTCTCCCTTGTTTTCCTGGATCTCCTTTTCAACATCCTTGTAATACAGGTTATTCCATATAGAAGCCCCCAACGGAATAGCGGCGGCAGATACCAGCGACCGTTTGAAGACACCGGTTCCTTTCTGTCCGGTCAAGGCTCCTGTCCAATTCATCAGGTTATATTTATAGAAGGTATAGAAGGGGAGCAAGGCATCTCGAAAAACCCGCTTTTCAAAATCGGTCAGGTGATTGTAATTGATAAAGGTTTTGCCATTTTCAATGTGGGCTTGCCAGGGAGCCAACCCTTTGTCCATATCCTTCAGAAACTTGGCATAGCGTAAAATATCTTCCCGTTCGTTCTGAAGATTAATGGCCGTATTCTTATACCAGTTCCCCAGTTTTCTTGGCTGTTCTGTTGCTTTTGCCAGAAGCTTGGATCCAGGAATTTTATCGACCAAGGATTTTTCCCCAAAGCGGCGCTGAAAATGAAAATCCCCTTCAAAGCCAAACTCGCTTTTATAATATCCGGCCCCAATCGTTCCCCACTCTTCAGCGGTTAAAAACTCCTGAGTCGGGTCTCCTTTACGGGCCGCAATAATTTCTCGCCTGGCACGTCCAATGTACTTTCGAATTCCCGGATCATCCCGCCAAGCCACATCTAAATCCCCAATCGCGTTTTTGATGTTATAGGCTGTTAACCCCAGAATATTAATCGGGTTCCCTGTAACAAAACCTTTCCAAGAGCGGGTAATCCGAGTTAACAGATCATTATTCCCTTCCAGACTTTTGGGGTTATAGAGTTCTTGTAGATACCGGGCGACCTCTTCCGGAACCGCATAGCTGGGAGGCTCCTTGCCCACAGCCAACACCTTGCGGACCTTATCCAGGGCAACAGAGACCTTGGGACTTTGATTATCCATCGAGGCTTCCCGCATCAGGGTTTCCATGGTGGCATTCATCACGGCCTGTTCGGGAATAGCATAGGCTTCAAAGTAGCGCCGGGCGGTTCTGGGTTGAAACTCCACAAACCCTTCGGGGAGCTTTTGTCCCTTTTTCCAATTCGGAACGGCATACTCTCTCAGGGTTCGATTCAAAAAATCCTCTATGGTGTTATGCCTGGAGATGGCTTTGAGGTGACCTTCCAAGGCCTTTAACAGATCGGTTTCAATGGCCTTGGTGGACCCTTCGGCTTTCAGGGTATAGCCCCGCTTCGGGTATTTCACATGGACTGGCAGGCCATAGGTTTCTTGCAAGTATTCCAGCACCTGATGGGGAAAATATTGCTTGCGGCGGGTTTCCAGAATCCCGGCTTTCACCAGCTCATCCCCAACTTCATTCAGTAATTGACGCACATGGACCACGGCTTTACGCACATCCGGGTTTTTCCGGACATGCTCGGTTAGGGCCTTCAGTCCTTGCTCGGTCTCTGCCAGGGTCATCCCTTCCGGCAGTTCCAAACCTTCACGCCCCCGTCGGACATAATCGGATAACAAAAGATACCGGCCCGTATCATCCAGCTTTTCCTTCGCCGTATAGCCGGGGGTGTCTTCTAAATGCTCAAAGGCGTTTTTAATCTTGCCTTCTGCCTGAACGTAGCCGCTATACAGCCGGGAACGGGTACGGTCGGTTTCCGCAATAAACTGTTCTCCCTTGACGATTTTCATCCCGATTTTCCATGCCTTATTTTTCACGGCATGCATGTAGATGAATTTGTCCTTGAGTCCTTCTTTGGTTCTTTCCAAAAATCCAGGCTTTTGCCGGGTGCTTCCCAGGGGATCCTTAATTCCGGCAGCCTCTGGATTAAAGGCTTGGGATTCCACCGGTTCAAAGGGAGAACGGAGCTTTAACCGGGCCGATAAGGGATTGAGCATATGCCCGGCTTGCTCTGCCTTTTGCCGTTGCTTCCGGATGGCCTTGGCTTGTTGGGCCTGTTGCTCGCTGGCTTTTAAGTTGCGAATGGGAACCGGCTCACTGATGGGAGGTTGTTGAATATCCGTTTGCTGAAGCTCACCCACCAATTCAGTCGGTTGGGTTGGTTGCATTATCTCAGATTGATTGAATGGCTCAGGTTGCTTGATCGGTGTTTGTTTCAGTTCTCCAGCCAGTCCTTGGGTCTGGTTCTGCTTCTGGAATTCAAATCCAATATCCTTGAGCTGCTGTTCCAGCTTCGCTTGGGCCTGAGCCAAGTCGGTTCTCAAGATATTGGCAGAACGAGGTTGAATCAGTTCACTTTTCTGTACTTTGTCCAGTTGCCGTTGAAGACTGGCAATGGCTTTCAGTTGCTTATTCAAACTCTCCGATTGGGCCATTAAATTCTGAAGCGCATTCCCGGTGGTCTGCTGAAATACCTGGGTATCAAATAAGCTGGCCTGTCCAGGCACTTCCCCCTCTGTATTGCCAAGAGTCTTTTTATAATTTTGGGTAAATTCAACGAGTTGGTTTAATTTACTGGGGGTAACAGTGGCAGCATTGTCCCCATTGAAGAGAAATTGAAAAAGTTGCTGTTGTTCCTGATCCGATAAGCCATATTTATTAACAGCTTTGGCAATGGTCAAGGTATAGGGTTTGACTTCGGGCCGGTCATAATGAGTCAACCAATCTCCCCGAAGGTTATTGAGTGCGGAAATATCTCGGGCTTGATGAGGTTTCAGGTTCAATTGCTTGGCAACTTCTTGAAGGGGTTTTCCGGCTGCTACATCATCGGCCAGAATCTTTGCCATTTCCAGATCGCTATAGGGCCGTTGCAAGGCATTGGACGCCGTGGCAAAGTCCCGAGCCTGCTCCAGATTGCCTTCATAATACTTGACAGGTGCGGTTTCCTGACCTAATCGGTTCAAGGCTTCCCGCCGGTGGTGACCGGACAAAAGCAGGGTTTCTCCGGTTTCTGGATCCTTCCAAACCGTCAAAGGATCCATCTTGGCCGGATCAAATTCAGAAACAATCCGGTTCACGTGGTCCTCATTGAAGGGAGCTGCCCGGCGTTGGAAGCGTTGGGTGTTGGTTTGAATTTCTCTCAAGGGGACCTGGAACACATCCCCTGCTTGCATGGGAGGTAGTTGGTTTTGTGAAGCCTGGTTAAGGGGTAATTGGGATTGAGTCGGTTGATTGTTAAGTGCCTGGACTTCCTGGGGTGTCAGGATTCGACCGGTCACATTGGTTTCCACTTGAGGCGGCTCAACCGCTCTCAAGGGTTTCAGACCCACAGGCGTTTCTTCGATTGGGGGCGTTCCTCTCGGCACTCTGGGCCTGCTGACAGCCCCTACCCCACCGCCAATCCCGGCTCCAAACAGAGCGGCTTGCCCCATACTGGGATCGGTAAAATCCACCTTGCCGGTATCGGCCCACTGTTCAATGGCTCGACCCGAGACACCCGTTGCTGCTCCTATTCCTCCTCCTGTCAGGACTCGGCTGATCAATCCCCTTCCAACGGCAGGAGGGAGTTTAGAGGTTAAGGCCCCCAGGGCTGCTTGGCCGCCAATAGCAACCGGGTTTAATTGATCTAGTCGTTTCCCCTGGTTCAGTTCCCGGTTTGTCTCCCGTAATCCGGCATAACCGGTATTGACAACTAAACCTGCTCCAGGCCCCGCTAAATAGGGTAATAGATTGACTGCACCGGTTCCCACAAAATCCCCAACAGCCGCCGGTATCTGTTCGGCCTCACTGAGTTCAGGGTTGTATCCTTCCGCCGTCGCCCCTCTCCCTAAACCTTTAAAAAAGCCTGAAGTCATCGAACCAACATCAGGGCTGCTTGGCTGCGCGACCGGTTGAGCTATTGGTTGAGCAGTTAGGGGTTTATATTTTCCGAAGTAGTCATTCCGGACAAAATCGGCATCCTGTTTAGAAAGGTTCTTGCTTTTGACTTGTGGGGCAACGACCGTATCGTAATAGTCCCGGATAACGAAATCCTGATCATCCGGGCTCAGGCTTTTAAATTTATCGCTGTTATAGATATCTGAGAAGGGTTTGGGCATGGGGGTTGAATGTTCCTACAAATGTTGCTACAATACATGCAGTGAATACTGCCACAATGGAGGGTCCATCCATGAAGTTTGCCAATATGCGTGAAGCCAGCCAGAATTTCAGCAATATCACCCGCCTCATTGAGGAGGGGGAGGAAGTGGTCCTGACCAAAAATGGAAAGCCGTATCTGCTCATCCAGAAGCTTGACGGGGACGATTTAGAGGATTACATTCTAGCTAAGAATGCCAAGGTTGAAGAGGCTGCCAAAAATCATCAACCCGGTCCCAGTTTGGATGAGGTCAAAAAGCGGTTTGGCGTTTAACGTTCAATTTGATCAACGTGCAGAATCAGATTTAGAATCTTTGCCGAAAAGCGATCAGGTTTTTGTCATCAAAAAGATTGATAAAGAACTGGTCGCTAACCCTTATCCCAGAGGTAAAACGATTAAGAAGTTGCAGGGCGTAAGTCTCGACATCTACCGGTTGCGAATCAATGCCGCCTCCCAATCCTACCGGACCTTTTATCAGATTTTGCCAGACAATACTGTTTATATTCTACGCATTGTGGCGAAAAAAGACTCGTTGAAAGTTATCAAGAACTTTTGAATCCTGTAGAATAGAAAAATGACTTTAGCTGCTTTAAAAATCGTTATTTCAGCCATTCTCATCGCTTTGATTTCTGAATTATCGAAACGTTCTACTTTCTGGGGAGGCGTCTTGGCCTCCTTGCCATTAATCTCAATATTGGCAATGATCTGGCTATATGTAGAAACAAAAAGCATTCAAACAGTTACTAACCTGTCTATGAGTATCTTTTGGCTGGTTATCCCCTCATTGACTTTATTTTTAACGCTGCCGATACTGCTGAAAAGAGGGACCCCTTTTTATCTTTCTTTGATAATTTCCAGCATTGCCACCGTTTTAGCTTATTATCTGATGGTGTTGTTTCTTCAAAAAATTGGTATCAAGATTGATTAAGTAACTCTATATCACCGTTTTCTTGAATTTTTTGATCTTCATAACCTGCTACTTGGCGGCGGTAAAATTCAAGCGTTACGGCGCTGAGGACACCTAATATTTCATTGGCTTTCTGATAGCAGGGAGTGCTTTCAAATACAGACAAAAGCAGTGTTGAAATTAAAAAATTCAGTTCCCCCGCTTGAAGCACTTTCGGTTCCATCAATAAATCCTTGATACTGGTATTGAGCAGATAATTTCTTAGTTCCGCTTTAATGTAGGGCATAGCTTAACGCTTCCTCTTCGGATACCAAGCGTAAATCAGGCGGGCTTAAATAATAGACTGGCTTTTCTTGACTCTTGGCATAGCTGATTTCATCGGTGACACCAACGGATTGGTCCCAGCCATCCAATAGGCACACCATGACGGCATCACATAGATCGATAAATTTCCGATCCCGCTTTTGCCAAAACGTATAAGTACCTGGTAAACCAAAACGTTGGGCATGCTGGTGACTCATGGCAATGGGTTCGATGAGGGTAAAATCCTGCCGAATGAGATCGGTTGCAACCTTGATTACATCCAAATACCGTAATTCCCGAATGTAATCACAAGGGGACGTATAGGGGGAAGCGAAGTAATAAACCCAATCCTTTGGCAAATCATTCAATTGCATGGGATCTGTCTCCAAGTTGAATGTCAGGCATAATCTCGTCTCCCCAACTATCCCAGCCCAGTCGCTTGTGTCGGGCAAATAGTTCAAGCTTTTTAGCATTGGGATACATCTGCTCAATTCGCTCATATACTTCATCCGGCTTTCGAGAGTGCTCTCGCCGGGGCGAAAGGATCAGACTGGAAACGGTATTGACTGCGGGTTTCAAAACGTTGCCCCGTGTTGCCAACAAGCATGGTTCAGCGTTGCTTTTGGTGTAATAGCCCACCCCAAAGAAGGGCGTCAGAGAAACCGGATTCAGCTTGGCCCAAGTAAAACCAATGGTCTTGTACTCAAAACCCCAGGCTTCAATCACCTTGAAGGCATCCTGAATCATCGGGAAGGTAGCCCACAAAAACAAAACGGCATTCTCGTCAGCAAGACTGGCAATGGGTAAGTTGCAGATTTCCTGGGTTGTCATTAGACCATAATGCCCGCAAGCCCCACCGCGAAAACGTGTTTTATGATTCGCCCGGCTGTTATACTTCCAGGGTGGATCAGTCAAAATAACGGAATACATCAGTATTCAATGCCCAGGCTTTTCCGTCGGGCCTCATTCGGATTACCGCCAGAAGCGCCAGAGGCTCCCCCTTTGATTTGCTTAATCTTATCCGCCAGGCTTCCGGAATTGCCGCCTTTTGGGTTGACCACCGATACCGGTAAACTTCCTTTGCGTCGGTAATACTCCGACCAGTAAGCCTTTTGAGCCGGATCTTGAATTTTATCGAGGATCCCTTGAACGGCTGCTGGATCGTAAGTGGCTTTAGGACGACCCCTTCCACCACCGCTATGGCTTGCCTTCAGGGGAGCCAGTTGGGTATCCACTTGTGTCTTTTTCGTTCGGGCATTATTGAGTTGCGTTCCTGATTGGGTGTTTTGAACCCGTGAATCCACAAGGGGTTGCTGTTGATTCAATCGATCTTGGTTATTTTGCCGGGTGGTGTAATTTTGGAGGATAGAGGTTGCCATGTTTTCAGGAAAAGCGGCTCCTTGGGGGATTGGTTGCCCTTGAATCGCATTGAGTGCATAAGGCAGGTTTTGGGCATTGCGTTGATTCTGGTATTGCTTGAACTGTTCTTTCTGCGCTTCCTGAACCAAGGGTGAGACAGCCTGATAATTGAAAACCTTTCCGGCCATCTGGGGTACCCGGCCTTCATATGCATCTTGGTAAATTTGCCCTACGTTGTAGTTGCCCTGCATCTCTCCAAAAGTTTTCAGTTCATCGACTGGCAAAGTCGTATAATCATTCACCGGAAGCCCAGCAGATTGAGCCATCCGTGCCCGTTCTTGCATCTGGTAGAGTTGCATGGCTCTCTGGCGGGCCAGCTCCTGATCCTGGGCATACCCTTCCATCGCAGACTTCATCCCACCGGTGATCATCCCTTGTCCACTTCCGGCAGCCCCGAACATCCGAGCCAGACCCGCCATATAGGGATGTTCCTGGCTAAAGGTTCTTTGGTAAAAGGGAAATTGATTGGGATATGGATTCGACATAAATGGCTTACCTCAAGCGGTAGCGGGTCAAAATATCCCGAAGGCGGAGAAAGTCGGGTTCCGATGAACCCAATGAAGAGACACCAAACGATCGACCTTCAAACGGCATCCGGGGAACCGGTGGTAAATTCATGGGAGTGGCAGAGATCCCTGCACCGGGAGCCACAGGTGCAATATCGGTATTATTTACAGTGAGTTGATTATTCCGTTCCGGAAGACCCAGCTTGGAATAGAGTTGTCCAGCGACTTGTGGAATCTTGCGCCAAGGAATCCGTTCCATATAGGAACCGTTATCCCATAAACCGTCTTGCCCAGATTGGCCCAGATCGTCCTCATAACTGACACGGCCTTGGAGCACCCGGCCTTGAAAGGGTGTTTCCTCGTCTCCACTGGAATTACCCTTTTTCCGGTCCATAAACATTTTGGAGGCCTGCATGCCCAATTGTGCAGCTTGCAGAATGGCAGCCCATGGTATTGGCATCATTTGTTCTCCTTAAAATCCGAACAGTAACCGTCGCCAGAAAGGGGGGCTGCTTCGTTCCTGTTGTGAATATGACCGTTGCAGCCGCGAATTCTCCAATTGGTTTCGGTAGCTATCTGAAAGGTATTGGTTCAAGTTAGCGGAACCAACTCGTGCAAAATCGCCCACCCGGAGATTATTGGCAATATTGGCATCAAGGCCGCCAGAAATTGAGTTATATTGCGCTAATAAATTGGCATCATCCTGAGCGGCCAATTGCTCCCGAGCCAGCTTGGCATCTTCAGCGGATTGCTTTAAGCCTTGCTGATAAATCCTGTCCAGGTTATTGGTCCGGTAATCTTCATACCCGGTAGAGTTCATAAAACCAGAGGCGTTAAAATCTTCACGGGCTTGATTCTTTCCTCGGGTATATTCTTCATCCAGCGGTCGAACCGCCCGTTGATAAAATGCCTGCTCATGCTCATTCAATTGCTGAGCACGTTCTGGCGTGGTCTTTCCAATCCGAGCCAAAATTGAATTCTGTTGTTCCAAAAGCTTTTGCTTGGCGGCGACTTCTGCTGGATCCTGAAAGACGCTATTCACATAGGCGTTTTGGGCCGGATCAAAAACAGAGGAGGAGCGCAAAACCCCTCCTTCATAATTATAGCTATTGGCAGGTGGCGGTGGTGGAGGGGGTGCAGGTGCTTCTTTCTCTTTGCTTTTCTTCTTGCGGCTCATGGTGAGTCCTCATCTGTGGTTTTTTACGTCTGAAATAATCGGGGCGGATCAACCCAAACATCAATTCATTGCGGGGCTTGCCGTTGACTAGTTTCCGGCCTCGGGCATTGCCTTCAAATTTAAAGCCCATCTTTTTTGCTAAATAAATCATGGCTTTGTTCTCAGGGTCCAGCCATCCTTCCACTCGAAAGAGGCTCAACTGCTCAAACAGCAGGGACAGGATTAAATCCCCAACAGCAGTCCCTACCCCTTGCCGGTGAAACTGCTTATCGATAATGGCGTGGATTTGACAGCTATGATGTTTCATCCCACTGCCGTACCATTCATTGAGGTAAAGAAACCCGGCAGGCTCTTCCTCGACCTCAATAATCCAAGCATAGGGACCTAACTCCAGCAGGTCTTCCACAATAGCCTGAGTGTAAGCTTCCACTTCCGTGGGGTAAAAATCATCAAATAGGAGATAGTCGTAATCCTTGTACCATTTCAGCAGGTAGGGCAGGACTTGAATCAAATATTCCCCTTGGTTCAATGGGGCAAGTTCAATCTTCATGGTAGTAATCCCTCTTCAATGGTTAGAACTTGGTAACCGGTATTCTGGGACACAAACGGAAACTCTCCACACCAAGGGCACACCATCGGAGCCCCATGTTGCGGATCCGGATGTTGCCTGGGAAGCAGAGACTCGAACTGTTCCGGCTTAAAGAGAGAGCCGGGTTGAGGGACATGCTTCAACCGGTAGATAGGTTGAAGGCATTCAAAACATTGAACAATCATCATGGCCGTAACCCTCGAAACTGATAGGCTACATCCCACCCCAGCACATGAAAGGGCTGGTTGGCTCCTGAATTGGAGATATGGACCTGAAAGACCTTCCCCATCCCAATATCGCTCACCTTCCGAGATTGTCGGGCAGTGACATTGGACCATGAGGCTTGATTCCAGAGCGCAATCCCCCATAATGCGGATTGGCCGGTTGGGGCAAGATTCACGTTGAAGGAACTGCTATAGGACTGGTAATCAAACGCGGTTTGAACCTGGAGGTTCCAGTTCCCATATTGGAGAACGGTCATATCCACGGAGCGGATCCTTTTGGTTCGGGCATAGTCCCCAAACCCATACCATGGGGTCTTATAAAATGCCACAATGGGAGAGCCGTTATAGTTGCCCCCAAAGTCCTGCTGGTGGATATTGCCGTCATACGTTCCGGTATAGGGCTTGCTATCAATGACTACGCCATCACTAGCGGTCAGTCCATTCCGTTGGGTCCATGCCCCAAGCCCGTAGTCATAGATGACCACTTTGTTGTTTCGGTCTGAAACCCCATCGGGATAAAACAACCAAATCTGATCCTTGGACCGTTGATGGAGGATAAAGGCATCCTTCACGAACGACCGATTGATCCGGGTCAAAATGGGCTGAATCTTATACGAAATGTTCTGAGTGTTGACGTCTCCAAAAGCATTGGTGGTTTTCAGGGAAGCCACCTGATCTTCTGCCAGGAAGTATTGATCATTTCCCACGTTAATAATGGTTTTGGGAGCCACACACCCGATATCGGTGGAAATAGGGCGAAGGCGAAACTCATTAGGTCCCCCGGTTCCCGGAGGCGCATCCCCGATCAACTGGTGAATGGAACGTTCCTTGTAAATGGCCAGCGAATCAAAATAGGTTTTAATCCCTGTAATTTTCTGGCCATCATTGCGGTTCACATCAACCGATCCCGCCCCTCCTGCCGTTGTCCAACCGCCATGGTTACCTGGTTCGGACCAATACAGACGATAAGGCTTTTCTGGATTGCCCGACAACCAGAGCCGATTTTTCCAAACTTCCACCAGGGAGGGATATCCGGTGGTTTCAATGGTCGTCCAGTTTGGAAGGTTGGTAACCGTCGTGCCATCGTAAACCAAGGGATGGTTGACCCCGTTGACGATAATACAAACGTCGTTGAATGTCGCAAAGAAACAGGGAATACCGTTGGCCAGACTGCTATAGACCTGAGTAAGACTCCCATCATTGCCTAACAGATAGAGGCCGGTTCCGGCAGTCACCAGCGTATACTTGGCTCCGTTCGCTTTGACATAGTAGAACATCCCGGTAATCTTGGGACTTCCGGAAATGGGAGCAGTATTAATCCTGATATAGCCGTTACTCTTGAGAACACCCCCGTTTTTGGTCAGCTCTACATTCATCAGATCCAGGGCTTCGTTTGGCAGAAGGGAACGCTCGGAAGCACGCAGGTTCAGGCCTCCCGTTGCATTGCTAACGGAAAAGATTTGCGTTGGCATGTGCTTTTACCAGTTACTAGAATCCACCCAACCGTCTTCCATCTTCATGCCAGATTCCCGGCCTAGGAAATCACGGTTGTGAGAGAGCATGAGCTTGATACCTTGCTCGTAGAGGGCTTGCTGATCCCGAAAATCTTCATCATTAAGAAATAATTTGGCCCGATAAGTTGAACCGTCCAGAATGACGTGATGCCATTTATCCGGAATAATGGGTGTGTCGGTATCATTTACTAATTTAACCGGCTTTACCTGATGCCGATAATCCAGCGTATAGGCTTTATCCGGTTTTGGAGACAAAATAATCTGATTTTGGAAAATGGTGTAGCAGCCTGGTATACCACTTGTAGAATTCCGTTGGTCCCAATCTTCATAATCCAAATAGGTTAACGGTATTTTTGTATCTCGAAGAACCAATGTTTTGAAACTATCTACATCCACGGTTGAGGCTAAACTATAAGTATCTACTCCGGCCACGGTCGTTAAGGATCCTGTGGCTTCCCGGAAAGCCCAGTCATTAGAACGGTTAAATATATCTGAAATCGTCCGATTCACCCAGTTCATCACCCGCTTCGTCAGACCCGTGGCTCCTGATAACGTGGAGACGGTGGGTGTATCCAGCTCATTTAAAACTTCATTCACAATTTCCAGAAAATTCATTAGCCTGAATACTCCAAAAGAAAAAGCTGAGCGAGGAGCGTTTGACCCAATATGGCCATAGCTCCCCGCCCAACTTAGGGGGTGAGAGAGGGAGTGAGGAGAGATTAGGTAGTTAAACCGGTGATTTTATAGTGTGCTTCCGGGTTTTTGATCTCGCACGTATATTCCCCCAGAATTTGAGCATCATCCGCGTCTCCTGTCTTTGCCAATTTTTCCATAGCAAATCGGCGTCCTTGAAGCGGAGTCACTTTAATTCGGGAGGTATCCAGGATGAACAGTTCCCAGGGCAACACGTCATTGGATCGAACAATCTTAAGAGGACCTGCATCCGAATGATACATATCCACCAGATTGTCAATCATGTGCTCGCTTTGCCGATGGGCACCGGTGACACGCGATTCCTTCATATTGTTGAGTTTATTCTTCTGGGCATTAGAGACCAAAAGAATGTCTGGTTCTGCACCATTTTCCAACAACTTGATGATCGCGCTATCGATTTTGGCAGTTGTTAATGCACCACCCGAGCTATCAGCTTGGGTAATGAATTGAGCCAAACCGCCCATGGTTCGGTTGTCACCAGCTCCATCCTGGGTTCTCAGACCCAGAATGAGAGATCGTTCCAGTTCCTTCAATAGTTCGCGCATTTTTCTTTGGACCTGGACCGTCATCTGATTTTCGTTGGAAACCACGTCGATGGCTTGAGCAGTGCCTGAGAGACTCAACCGACGATAAAAGATTTGTGTCAGGTTGTAATCTAGGCCTCCGACTTCAGAGTCATCGTCGCTAGACGTATGACCTTCCGCCTTCGGCTTGGCGACAATTTCCACCGGTGCACCATTGTTATGGGCAGCGGCAGTCGTACCGCCAAAACCGCGTGCTACCGTTAACGACGTAGCGGAGTTCACGGTAGTGACGGTCATGTATTCGTCGTCAATCCGAAGGACGGTGCCGACCACATACTTGGTCTTGGCTCCCTGATAGGCACCATAGACGGTAATGGTGGTGGCCACGTTGGTAATGGCCCCATTGAGGTTATCTCTGAAGCCCACCAGCCGGGTGTTGATCCATTCGTGCTTCCGGAAGGTAGCGGCCAAGGAATTATCCATGACCATGTTTAGAAAGGGAGTTTCCCGCTGCGTCAGGACGGACACCACATCACTCAGGTCCTCCCGACCGCCGGGAATCTGGTATGACGTTAAGAAACTCATTGTTTGATTCCTCTGTTACGGCTTGGGAAATTTTTCTTAACGCCTCCTAAACGGAGGCTTGGGACGCAATAGGAATCTACAGGTTGGCTATACCCCGGCAGCAGTCATCCGTTGGACTTTCATTCGAATCAAATCCTCCACGTTGCCCGTCTTCTTGGCTTTGGTCAAAGCGGTTTGATACGGGTCATCCGGTGGGATCAAATTACCGGATCCTTCGGTGAATGCCTGAAGCTTCTCTTGGGTTTTTGCTTCTTTTAGCCTGGCTTCGCTTTCCTGAATTCCTTGCGACCTGAAGCCCGAGATAAACTGGTTAATTTCATTGGCCGCCATTTCAAAGACCTGGGCCACCGGAATATGGGATGGGAGCTGTTCATCCAAGAAGCGAGCATAGTTTTCCACGAAATACTTGCCTTTCTCATTGTTGAGATCGGGATATTTCTGAAGGGTTTGGTCAACCGCTGTTTTTACGGTTGTTTCCACCTTTTGCTGTTTGGAAAAGGTATCCATCACCTGGGACATAATCCGTTGGGAAAGGGTTTGCTCCCACACCAAGGGATTTTGCTCAGCCGCTTGCCAGTATTCATAAGGATCGATTTGCGCTTCGTTGGCGTTCTGGGCAGGCTGAGTGTTGATTCCCTGCTGCTGTAGGAGCATGAGGGCGGCGTTCAATTCCTGGTTTAACCGGGCATGTGCATCCAGTTCGCCTCTCAGAGAGGTTAACTCTTGCTCGGTTGTTCGGAATTTGTCGTTGACTTCCTTGAAGCGAGCATACGGGATGGTCTCTGGGGTTGATTGGGAAGCGGATGCTTCTATTGGTTGTGATGCCTCGTTTAACGTCTGGGCTTCAGTGGACGAGGAAGTGGTGAGGTGTTCATCCATTGGTTGTTCTCCTTTTACGTCGTGGGGACGGTACTAAAAAACGCCGCTTCGGGCGGCGAGTCCATTGTGATTAAGCAAAAAAGAAAAAATTAAGACTTGTAACAAAATATCCAGAAGAAGCAAATAGTATATATAAATTGTTTTTATTTAAATAACAAGACTTGATTAGGAGTATTTACTATGGTGGCTAGTAGAGAAGCGTTACTAGAAAACTTTGCCAAGCCAGAGGGCTATATTGGTGAGTTTCTTGGAGATTATATGCTCCATGAAAATTATGAATTGAACGTTTGGGCAGCCAAGGTCATTAATGCCCAAAAACATGATCACATCCTAGAAATTGGTTTTGGCCCTGGTATTGCCATCCAAGAATTGTCCAAATTGGTCCCTGATGGCCGTGTTGTTGGAATAGATTATTCTGATTTGATGGTGGTTAAAGCCAAAAAATTAAATGCTGAAGCAATTCAAAAAGGACAAGTAAAGCTATTGTCAGGTTCCGTTGAAAACCTGTCATTATCCTTAGGTGAAGAACAATTCGATAAAATAGTGGCTGTTAATACCGCCATGTACTGGAAAGACACTATTCAAACGATGTCAAAGATTCTTGGGCACTTAAAGCCGGGAGGCACACTTTCCATTATTCTCCACCGGGCTGATCAGTCAGTGCGAGACGGTAGCTGTCAAGATGAAATTAAATGGTATTCTGATAATTTATATTATGCAGGCTTCGGCAGTGTTTATGTGCAATCTCAAACACTTCCCAGAACAAAAAGAGAATTTATTTCATCTCGAAAAACGGTTCAGGAAATATTATGGGGTTATGACGGTGGAGAATATGACTTAGCTGGAATTTGTATTACAGCAACCAAATCATCTACTCCTCATTTGTATGATGCGACCAAACTTTATCTTAATGTCGATAATAGATTTGGAATCGCTCGATCAATTACTTTAACCTAAAATTAATCCTCGATAATAAATTGATTCTTCAAGGCAACGGTTCCCTCGACAAAATCAAACACAAATTGAATTCCTTGCCGGAATTTCAGCATGCCAAAGGCTTCATACATCCCGGCTTGATTATTAGGAATGGATGGAATGCGTTGGATAAATCGTTCGGATAAAAGGGCTTTAGCCAGTTGATACGCCGGGTCCCTTAACAGGTGTTCAAAGGTTTCTCCCCGTTTAATAGCTTCCTGCTGTGCTTTCTCGATTTCTTGATTCAATGTTTCATCATAAGCAATCTCTTCATGGTCAAACATAGGCTATCCCCCTATGGTGTCGTAACTGATTGGGCTTTCCGGCTCCAAGTTCTGTTGCTGTTGAGCCAAGGCACCAAAAGCCAATTCTGGCGGAACCCCAATGGCATTCATAAGTTGTACTTGTTGGATTTGCTGAACCGTTGCCGGATCCCACATTACTTCCTGGGGATTTTCAAAACCCAAGAGTTTGTAGTAATTCCGTGTCATCACATCCCAACGGATAAACTGCCCTCCCGGTGTCCGAGCCACACCCGTTACAAACCGTTCGGTGTTTTCAATGTTCTGCTGTTTCAAGAGGCTGGTTTGTAAACCGGTAATCTTGAAGTCCAGCATCGAAAGGGGAATGTTGATATCTATCTGCTCAATGGGAACACCGGTATAGCGGCTGATCTCTTGAGGGTCCCCAAACTGCCGAACCAGCAAATACACCAGCTCCACGACCTTGGTCAGTGCAATATCATTCAGATGCTTGGCAATGCGGGTAAACTTCTTATTCCCGGCCTGCTGAAGCAGAATCGCTTCCCTTGCGGTCCGAGTTTTCCCAGTACTCTCCGAGCCCTTGGAATATTTGGTGACCCCAGTGGTTTCCTCATATTCCGCTTTGAGTGAATTTAATTCTGCAAAACCGACGTTGAGGTTAAGATTCGGTTGAAGCGGTACCAGATTTTCAATATTTCCAACCTTGACGGTCCCACCCGGACGAGACACAAATTGTTGTGGATTAAAAACACCATCTTCTTCATATTTCCATTGCCCGTTCAATTTCAATTTCATTTCATCGAGCATGATGTTGCTGATGGTATTGGCCATGGACTGGATACCCAGAGAAGGTTCTACCAAGCCAATGCCATAGATTTGTCCAGGTATGGGAATCAAAACAGCAAAGACAAAAGGTTTTAATCCATAGTCATAGGGGTTGGGCTGAAATCGAATCAGAGTATTATCATTGGCAATGGTAGCCACATAATTCCGGTAGGTTTTTCCTTCAAGGGTAAAATCCCCCCAGGCTTCCAGTAGTTCCACGCCATCCTGGGTAGCTTCCTCCTCATGGGTGTTAATGCCAAAGACAGAATTATTCTCTAACCGATAATTTTTCGAATTAGGATCTGATGCATTGGAAACAGGTTTGGGCTTTATCTTTTTGGTATTTCCATAAATCGGATTGTTCTGGACTTCTTCCAAACTTTTTACAATCCGGTGAATACACATGGCCTTGTTGATATTCCCGGTGGCAGGATATAGGACAAAATCCTGAATATCCACGGCCTCCACCATGGGAGCGTCATACACCAAATCTTCCATCTTGGCTTTCACCACTTGGCCAGTCAGGGGATCTACCTGCCTCTGGGTGATGATCCGTTTATCCTGTTTCCAATAGACCTTGAGAACGCTGTTGCCAATGACACAAAGCTGTTTGATAAAGAGACTGAAACAAGGTACAAAGGCCATTTGCCGGAAGAGATATTGTAGATACTTGGTCATCACCTCGCCATTGGTAGCATCATCGGTGGTGATGGGGGCTACCGAAAAGAAATCCTCATCGTTTGGCAAAAGCAGGTCTTGAAGCTCTGTGGCTCCCGCTTCCACCGCCTGAAAGGTCCAAGGCAGGTGGAGCTTGGAGCGCCAGGGCTGTTTCCGATACAGGTTCTTATCGACGTAATTGTGATAAGCTCGCCAGCAGCGTTGCCAAACGTCTTCTTTTTCCTGTCGAGCCCGGCGGCCCTTGCCGTAATTGTCAATGACTTGCTTGACAACAAGCTTTTGTTGCTCCTCGGAAAGGAATTTGTCCTTCACCGTGGAAGTAGTTGCTTCAAATGTCATATCAAACGTCCTGTTTAGTAGCCCGTTACCGGATCCACCACGTCATAAGCGGGTTGGTTGTCGGTCCGCTGGCCAGGGTTCATCACGTGATACTTGTTAATACCGATATATCGCAGGGCATCAAAGAGGTGTTCGTATTTCCCGTCTTTAAAAGGCACCAATTTATCGGGTTGAGCCGGGTCTATCTTCTCGGGATAGTGATAGGCCCCTCGAAAACCTTCTACCAAGAGGGGACAATGGTTCTCATCAATCACTAAAGCTGGAAGTCCCGCAATTAGTTTGCCTAATTTACGACGAATGACCGCAATTCCATCCAAAATCTCAGATTTTTTGCAAATAGGATAAAGCTTATACTCCCGTGCAATCTCAATATCGGACTTTCGAGACTTACTGGTACGCTGTTTTCCGGCTGGATCGCAGTAACAATCAAATTCCTTGGCTTCTGGGAACCGTTGGTTAATATATTTCCAGATGGCTTCACAAAATTCGGTGGTTTCCTTGTCTCGTTCCAGTAGTTCTCCCAATACAATCCAGTGATCTTGGGAGTCTTCCTGACAAAACACCGCTGCCGGGTGATGATACCCCCAGTCCAGACCAATAATCAGGGGCTTATGGGGATTAAATGTGAATTTCCCGAGGTGAATTTTAGGAACAAAAGAGGTTCCAAATACCGGCTTTCCAATAGGGATCAGGACCCAATCCCCTTCAATCTCCTGCTTAGCTAGCTCTGAGTCATAGGAGGCTTCCAGGAGGGCAATATAGTCTTTCTCCAGGTAAGGATTCTGCCGGGAGGAAGCCTTGATCTCCCGAACACTAATGCCATCTTCAGAAAGTTTCTGCCGTATCTCCAAATTATGCAGGTAATCATAAAGCCACTTACACTTCAACATGTCGGGTGTAGTGGTAATCCTAAGCTTGGTCGGGACCAAATCCAATTTCTCAGAAGGAGGGATGGCGGTTGGAACCGGTCTTCCATCGGGATAGATGCGCTGACGGAGACGGCCCAGAACAACCTTAAACGCTTCCTCCTTGGTATCCCGAGTCTCATCCAACCAAATCCAAAGAAATTCAATCCCTCGGAGATCCTGATATTCAGACAAAGACCGGCAATGGATGAGTCCTGTTGCCCCCTTCAATTTCAACCTCAAAATCTTGGTTTGGGAGTTATAGTGATACCGAACCCCCAGTTCATCCAACAGTTGGAAGACCTTGGGGAGAGTCGCGGATTCGAGTTGCTTATAGGTGTTGGCTGCAATCAACCCTTGGGCATGTCGATAGGTCAACATCATCGTAATAGCCCAAAAGGCTCCAACATGGGTCTTGCCGCTACCTAACCCACCGACGTAGGCCACAATCTTATCCTCTGCATCAAGGAACTCTTCCTGGGCGGTGTTGGCAGGTTTAAACCGATGTTCTGGAAGAAAAGCAACTTCAGACATAGAAAAGCCCTATGTATCAAAATTCTCTGCTTATAGCCAAAATTTCCTTAAAGGGGGGTGGCCGCCGGGTTCCGGGTCCCATCTAGGCCCCCTTCAGAGTGGCAGGTTACTCCAAAATAGAACAGGTCAGGGTGACCCAGAGGCCCAAGACACAGGCTATGAGCCGATAGAGCAAATGATGATCTATCGCCTGCTCTACTCTTTTTTGTCTTTGGTCTCATCGGGTTTTGTCGGTTCAGCCCGTTCAATCACAATGCGGAAGCCATCCAGTTCCTGTTCATCCCCTTTAGATACAACCAGGAATCCACCCAGCTCATAGAAGAGCCTCATGGCAGCATTGTCCCCTTCCTTGGCCTTCTCAAACAGCTTGGCGTCTACCGCCTTCCGCTGGTTCTCAAAGAGTGTTTTCCGGATGGAGTCCACATATTTCTGGAACTCCGGTAACTTCCGCCAGTTATAGAGAGTCCTTCGGTCAATTCCCAGCATCCCGGCAAGGGAAGACAAGGTAAGGGCTGCAAACTCAGGATTAGCAAGCATTTCCGCCGCCTCCCGTTGGGTCTCGGTCAGCAAATTTTGGGAATTTTGGGAACTCATTTTACACCTAAAAGTGGTTCTGTGAGGCGATTTAAAAGTAACGTGTAGACAAAACTAAAAACTTGATCTATTATGTTTCGTGTAGACGAAACTAAATTTTGATTGGATTGGAGGTGATAGTAACGAATACGGACAAAAGCCGAAAAGGCATCGGAGGCCGACCAGCCAAAGGACTCAAACGGTCGATGTTCAAAATCTCCGAGGCAACCGATCAGCAGATAGACGAGCTGGCCGACTTGCCCGAGTATGAGGACCGATCCCACGTGGTCCGAGATGCCGTCAACAAGCTGCATTACAGCAGATTCAAAAATTAGTCACAAAAATACCCTGGATCAATCCCGCGAAGAAGCAATCCAGGGCAAGCCCCCAAAGAAAGGAGCTATTCCTATGGTAGCACAACGCGATCTTTATCAGGAGATTACCGATAAGATCATTGCATCCCTGGAAAAGGGTGTCAGCCCCTGGAAGTGTCCCTGGGATCAAAGCCGTTACGGCGGATTCGAGGGCATTCCCTACAATATGAAAACCGGATTTTCCTATCGTGGCGTCAACATTCCGGTTTTGTGGATGACGCAACAAGAGAAGGGCTATGCCAGCAGCGCTTGGCTTTCCTACAAACAAGCGGAAGCATTAGGCGGCAACGTCAAGCGAGGAGAGAAATCCACGACGGTTGTTTACTGGAACTTCTCCCAGGTTGCCGATCCCAGAGAAGGCGATCCAAACAACGTCAAGCGCATTCCCTTTCTGAAATGGTATAACATCTTCAACCTGGAGCAATGCGAAGGGATCGAGCTGAAGCCAGTCACAAAGCGGGAACAAACCTGGCAGGATATCCAGCATATCGAAGAGCTGATCCAGGCCACTAAGGCTGATCTTAAAACCGAAGCCATGGGCGTCCGGGCCTGCTATACTCCCACATTTGACTTTATCAGCATGCCGAAAAAGGAGCGCTTCAAAACCGGCCAGGATTACTATTGCACCCTGTTCCATGAGTTCACCCACTGGACCGGCCACCATAGCCGCCTGAATCGGGACTTTAAAGGCCGTTTCGGGGATGAAGCCTATGCCTTTGAGGAACTGATTGCAGAAATGGGATCCGCCTTCCTCTTTGCCGATCTTGGCCTGGAAGGGGAAGTACAGCATGACTCCTACATTGCCTCTTGGCTCCGGGTCTTAAAGAACGACAAGAAAGCCATCTTTAAGGCCGCGACAGAAGCTAGCAAGGCCCATCAATTCATCATGCGGTCTTCCGGCCAGTTAGAAGAAACCGAACTAGAGGAGGAGGCCGCCTAGTGCGGTCTCTTTTCCTTTGCCAATGAAAGGAGTATCAACCATGAATTTTCAAGAGTTTTTTGGAGAACCCATCTTTGTCTATACCGATGAAGACGCGATGAATGATGGCGAGCTAGTAGATGTTTCATCCCTGAAGGTTCGATTTCAGAATCGGCTGATCAATCGGCTCACCAAGCACGTGTGGGAGGAGTTCAAGCCCTTCCTGATAAAACCAGAGGAGGAAGAGGCCGACGAGATCGACATGAATGAGCTGAAAAGCATCCTGCAAACGAAACTCCAGTATGCCTATTACAAAGGGGATATCTGGCAGCTACCGCCCGGTCTATGGCTCATTGAGAACGAAGTTAACGGGTGGACGCTAATGTTTCCTGAAGACTACTGACACAAGCCAGAAAGATCAAAGCCCTCAGCAATGGGGGCCTTTTTTTATGAATTTTTCAAAACCTCTTGATTCCGTACCGTAGTACAGGATGTAAACTGCTAGCAGAAAGGAGAAATGCCATGAAGGAACTAACCACCGGCCAACTGGCAAAGCAAAGCCATGTGAATGTGGAAACCCTTCGCTACTATGAACGGGAAGGATTATTACCCGAGCCTAGCCGGTCAGAATCCGGTCGTCGGTCATTCTCTCCAGATATGGTTGCCCGCATCCGTTTTATTAAACGGGCTCAGGAACTTGGTTTTACTTTGAAAGAAATCAAAGAACTGCTCTCTTTGCGGGCTGATCCTTCGGTGACCTGTGCCGATGTCATGGAGCAAATCCAAGAGAAGATCCAAGAGATTGATCAAAAAGTGAATCACTTACTGGCTATCAAGAAAGCCTTGGAGCACTTAAGCACCTGTGCTGACTTGAATCCTGCCAGTGAATGTCCCATTTTAGAAAACCTGTCCTTTGAAAGGAGTGAAGCTTGCTGCAAGGAATCTTGATCCTATTGGCGCTTGGCGCTGCTTGGCTTTCTAACCTTTTTTGCTCAGGCTGTTGGGCTTCCTGTGTTAGCTCGGCTTCCTCTGCCGGTTTTGGGCTGTTGGCAGTCTTGAGTTTCTTTTTCCCTATCAAACGGAATAAATCCCAGAAAGGAGATGATACTAATGAACACCAAACAGAAGATCGAAATTTATAGCTGTGCCTGTCCGGTCTGTGATGAGACGGTGGAGGAGATTAAACAATTGGTCTCCTGCCCTTCCTGTGATGTTACAGTCCTGGATACCTGCCAACCAGATATTGCAGCGAAAGCGAAGGAGCATGGGATTAAATGCCTTCCCGCGATCGTAGTGAATGGTAAGCTATCGGATTGCTGCAAATGCGGTTGTACTGATGAAACAGCACTGCGTAATGCAGGCGTATGCGTTGCCTAACCTATAGTTAATTTATAAACCCAAAGCCCCCAGAAATGGGGGCCTTTTTTATGAGACGGGTTCCAATCTTGTCAGATTCTGGTTGATATATCTCCGCAACGCTTCCCGGATTAATTCGCTTCGGGTGCGCTGTTCTTTCTCGGCCACCCTGTCAACTTCGCTTAAAAATAACTCCGGTATGCAAAATAAAATCTTTACTGCTTTCTTTTTCATGATTTGTTACCCCCTTTCGTTAATTCCAAATATCGTAAGGCGTATGGATGATCCGCACCGGCGGCAATCATCAACGTAAATTCGCTTGCGGTAGACCCGATCCGTTCGGTTCCCGGCTTGGTGGTTTTAGCTTTTAAAAACTCCGCTTCCGTGACAATCCGCTTTTGAATCTGCTTGTCCGATTCATCGAATAAATGGCGTGCCTGGCAGTAGAATTCGAATCGGCATTCATAACAGCGGATTCCGTAGTATCGATACTCGCCAATGCGCAATCCCGTATCATTGGTAATCTCTTGGTATCGAACGCCTTCCCGTCTTCTCTTTCCTAACTCTCGGGATCTGCACTGGGGGCACCGCATTCCGAAAAATGCCATGAGGTATCCCCCTTCTATCTGTAACCCCTGGATTCTCTCAGGAGGCGCGGCTCTTCCGTCAACGCGCTTTTGTTATGGCTAGGAGAATCACATATACTCTTAATTTAGCAGACTAGAAGGGAGTATTTAATACGCTGTCAGCGGCATAGTTTGATTTTTCCGGTTTCAATATTTCGCTGACCTTACAATCGAGATAATGACAGATCGCATCAATATGTTCCGGGCGAGGCAATTTATTTAAATTCTCCCAATCATAGACGGTTTGATGAGGGATTCCTAAATCTGCTGAAAGACGATACAGGGATTTCCCCCGTTTCTCTGCTGCTTCTCGAACGGTAATCTTCATACAGTTACCCTCCTATTTCGAAAAACGTAAGTCCTAATCCAATGGCATCCGCCTGGTTGTGCTTGTTCTTTTTCAGGTTCAATCCTGTTAAGTCATTGATTGCCGATAGAATCTGTTCCTTCTTGGCGTTTCCCTTGCCCGTGATGGTCTTTTTCAATTGGGATGGTGGGACATTTACAATCCGCATCTGACGCCGATACGCGGTTAAGACAGCGCAGGTATACGTCACAATGAGCCAGAACAAGGCATTATAATGCTTCAACCCATAGGCAGCCTTCAGCACGTCTTCAATGACTAATACATTGGGCTCGAATTCACTAAACAACACCTGCATCTGATCCCAGAGGTGACACATCCTACCCAGTTGGGATTGCTTGGGGTTGGTGGTGAGTTCCCCGGATACAAAATTATTCCGGCTTTTAAACTTGGCATAGCCCAGGTTAGAACCTGGATCGATGCTTAAGATCTTCATTGGCTCGTTTCTCCAGGGTTTTAAATTCTTGTTCGAGTTTTTTAATTTCCTCTCGATATCGTTCGATGTGGTGTTTAATTAACGCCAACCGTTCGGCATCCGAGTAAGGGGATTTAAAATCAAAGAATTTCATGCTGCTTTCATAGCCCCCCAGTTGATTCCTGTTATGGGTTCCCAGTTAGACTCTTCATTGCCTACCTGCACCGGCACGCCCTTGACATAGAACATCACGCCGTCAACCATGGCCTGCCTCACAACCTGCTTGGCTCTGGTAATGGTGAATTCATTGGCCAAGACTTCCAGTAATAATTCATCGTGTACGGTGGCAATCAACCAGCCATCCAATCCGCTTTCCTTCCAGCGTTCGGCAAAGAACAGCATGCCTTTCTTCATGGCGTCGGCGGCTGATCCTTGGATGACTGTGTTCACCGCTTGCCGTTCGGCATGTTCCTTGACGGAACGATCCTTGGCATACAGACCCGGTAAGTAGCGAATCCTACCAGACGCCGTTTTAACGTAGCCCTTGGTATAGGCTTCCTGGACGGTCTTTTTAATCCACCGCTTGACACCAGGATAATGGGCAAAGTATTTTTTCAGAAGCCGGTCAGCTTGCCGTTCGCTAATGCCCAAATCCTTGGCAAGGCCATAGACTGTCTTACCGTAAATAATCCCAAATTGAATAGTCTTAGCCGCTTGCCGCTGGGCCTTGGTGACCTGTTCCAAGGGAATGCCATAAATAAACGAGGCGGCAAAGGCATGACAATCCTTATTGTCCCGGAATGCTTTCATTAACATCGGATCCTGAGACAGCGCGGCCAGAATCCGTAACTCAATCTGAGACAGGTCCGCATCCAGGAGAATGTATCCATCTCGGGCAATGAACGCCTCTCGGAAACCCGAAGCCGGGAGGTTCTGTAAGTTGGGATTCGCAGAGGAGAAGCGCCCAGTTTCCGTTCCAGTTGCCTTGAACTCCCCAAAGATCCGCCCATCCACCGACTTTTCCAGGAAGGGGATCACATAGGTTCCCAGAATTTTGTTCACTTCCCGGTAGGCCAGCAAATCCGCAATGAGAGGCCGTTCACTGAACCGCTGAAGCGTCTTTTCCTGGGTATCGGGTATGTTATACCCCAGCGCTTGTAAGGCCGGTAAAAGCTGTTTGGGAGAATCGGGATTGATCTCCGGTCCTAACTGAGCAACCACCTTTTCTCTGAGGGATTGGTGCTTGGCCTCATACTCAATCCGTTTCCGCCCCAGGAGGGAGAGATCCAGATTCAACCCAGCCATTTCCATTTCAGCCGTGATGGGTACCAGGAGGCATTCAAGCTGGAAGACTTCCTGGAGGCCCAGACTCATGAGTTTGTTTCGTTGCTGATTCTTAATCTCAAACAACACCGCCACATCCCAAGCCGCGTATTGTATCAGCGCTTCGTTCCACTCATCCAGCCAGTTGGAAACCCGAACGGTTTTATCCAAGTCTACGGAGAGGTACTTATCGGCCAGGGTTTTCAAGTCGGTCTTAGCATTCCTGCCATTGACAATGCAGTACTCGGCTATCTTGGTATCAAACAGATTCCGGCAATGGAGCGTAATCCCAAGGTGCTGCTTGAGCATCTTCCAATCGAATACAGCATTCTGAAACAGAAGCTGAGGCCGAGAATTTAGAAGCGCTTCCAACGCCACCGGGTTAATCACATCAGGCCGGATGAGATAACACCGCTTGAGTCCAGGTGAAATCTCAACGCCAAGTTGCACGCATCCCAGCTTGTTTTCCCAGAAGTGGAGACCGCTTGGATTCCGCTGAGCATCCTTCTCGACTTTGTTTGCCTTCTGTTCGGCTCGGGTCCGCTTGCGTTCCAGGGCATCCACAAAGGAGCGCACGTTTTTGTTCCGGCCCTGGTAGCGTTCCAGGTAAACCGTCCGCGCCCGACCAATCCGCTCATCCAACTCCGAAAACGTGAGCCGGATTGCCTCCGCCTTTCGAAACAGACCATGGCTCTCAATCCCAACCGTTTCGGTATCCACCGAGAGCGTGGTTTCATCGGCCAGCAATGCCATCAACTCGCTAAACGCTTCGGACGTTTCAACGCAGATGGTCTCAACGTCACCGGCTTTCGCACCCAGAGACGAGTGATAAATTGTATGATTAATATATTTATATTTATTCATGGGGATCCAACGTGGTTAGGAGTGAATTCAGTCAAAACAAGGGATCCGTTTTTAGTCTTGTTGAACGAAGCGTCTTGCCTTGGAAAGGGTTGTCCGGAGATATGCCCTTCGAGCGGCTCCCTTTTTGTCCAGTGTTTTGTCAGAAATGCCTAAACTCGGGTCTGTCAGAATACCCACAATCTCGGCGTCGGATAATCCCACATCCACCAGCTTGCAGACCACGGACATATCCAACCGGCTTCGGTCCCCACCAAACTCGCCTTCGGTATCCCCAGCAATCCCATGGCGAATCAGCCGAATGAACCGTTCATCCAGGTCCTCTTCCAGCTCATCCCAATCCACCGGCTTGGTTTCTTCCAGGCACACAGATGGCAATGGGTTCGGCTTTATGACCTGAATCACATAGCCTTCAAAGTCTGCAAGGGTATACCGATGGCTCCGGCTCTGGATAATACGAACCGGCTTCGCGTTGCTCGGGTCCTTCCAGTTACACGTCCCCGGCACGCGCAAGATCCGGCTGACATCATGGGTCTTGTCCCCACCCAGGACTTGAGCGATCCCCGCATTCACGGCTTCCACTTTCTCAAGCTCGGACGTGGGTTCTGCTAGCAACCAATAGGCGTGATACCCATTGCCGCTATCAATCACCAGGGAAGGACTGAGACTGAACCCTTCCAGGCTTTTCAGGGCATCGGCTTTACTGGCAAACCGCTTGCCGTCCAGATCCGCCCACAGGCAGGAGACAAAGCGAATACTCTCTTTGGTTCCTCCCCGCTCAGAACGGGGGGCCACCCCAAAGAAGATATTCAGCTTTTCCGGGCTGGCTCGGAGGGCTTCCACTGCTTGACTGGCTGAACGGATATTGGGATAGAACCGTCGATATGGGATTTTCTCTCCCGAGGACGGCCAAGCCCTCAGTTCGATGTAACCAGCATGTCCTCTGTAAAAGCCGGAAAACAGCTTTTCAAAGAAGGCTTGCATTTTAAGCAGCAGCTTGCGGAGCCGTGGGCAGAATGGAAGACCGTTTTTCCTGATTGATTTTCAGATGTTCCGGATTGATGATGGGCTTCATATCGCTGATGGGAAGGCGTGCCCATTCTCCATCCTGGGAGTGGCCTACAAAGCCACGGCCATAACAACCTTCCAGGGCCATCATATTAACATCCTTGAATCGGGTCTTCTCCGGAGGATTCAATCCCAGAGCCTGGAGAAGCTTAAAGGCATTGGAGACATTCCTTTGCCCTTTTCGGGTGGAGACGAGTTTCTTAACTTCCCGTACCCCAAAGACGGTCACCAAAAAAGGTTCCCCGTCATAATCCGGGTTACTGGTTCCCACCAGGGAAACCCTCAAACGATACTCGTCCTTCAGTTCCCCTTGGGGTGTTTCATAGTTGTCTTCCAGACATTCCACTTCTTCGATTCGGAATTCATACATATCCTGAACCGGCAAGGTGTATTCGGACATAACGAATTAACCTCCATTTTCGGGTTGGCTAAAATAACATGAGGAGCAAAAAACAAACGTTTGATTCAGAAAAAAATCCCGCTCTAGTTCCACCTGGCAGAACGGGCAAAATCCCGTTCGCTTAGGTATTGGTAGAGTGAAGCTGACAACCTCGATGGGATAGATGGGTCTCTCTGGGTACGCCATTGCAAATTCACCCCCTTAAAAGGCTTATAGAGATCAGGCTGAACGGATATCAGCACCGGAATAGGAACGTAAATGTAAACCTTGATGACCCTGATTGAATTAGACATATCAGGCCACCTCACTTTCTGTCTGTTTGGAAGTCTTGGGCGGATCATCGTAAGGAGCCATATAGGGGCATCTCTTTTCTGGATCCGTTTCATACAGGAGATCGCAGGGACAACCGATTTTGAACGGCAGCCCGGCAGGCACCGGAATTACATCTTGCAATCCCGTCACTTGTTTCTGTTCAATCAAATAATCAATGAAGCTTTTGTAATACAGATTGGCTTTCAATCGCCGTAAGAATCGCTCCATATCCCCGTCATTGAGAGGGTGTTGAATGAGAGCGCCATGAGCAAGATCGATAATCCCGATAACCACTGGGCGTTTGCCAAATAGTTGTTCGCAGGCATAGGCATACCAACAGAGTTGATCGGAGTTGGCAACATCGGTTCTTGTCCAATATTTTTTGCCGGTCTTATAGTCATATAAAACAATCTCTCCATCGGCGTTAAAATCAAGCCGGTCTATTTTTCCGGATTTTTTAACATCGAATATTTCAATGGGTGGATCAATTTTTACTTCATGGAGAATCTTGTCTGCTTTGGGTAATTTCCGATGTAATTTAACAAAATTCTCCACACAAACCAGGCTGGTGTTATAAACATCCAAGAGGGGATCATTAAACCGGAACTGAGGAATTTCTTTTTTAATTTCCTCCAGTTTCTCTTCCAGCTCCCTGAATTGTTCTGTGTAGGTTCTTTCCCAGTAAGCTGTTGCCGTCGGAAGTTTATAGGTTTTGTTTTTAATGCGTTTCCCCCAATCAATGGTATCCACAATGGCCTGCTGATACTGGGCACGATAGGTCTTGACTAATAAATGGTTATTTTCTCCGAGTAAACTTTCCCACTGTTCTTGAAGTTGTTGTATGCACCAGTTGCGCTGTTGAATCTCTGTTGACTGGATTAATTCTGGATTTTGATAAAAGTGTTCCGCAATGGTATGGATGGCTTTGCCCAGGGTAAAATAACTGGATTCAACGGTGGCTTCCTGGTTCAACACATGCTTGACGTAGTATTTGTGCGGGCAGGTCATAGCATCGTGTATGACCGAATTGGAAACAATGCCTCGGCCATACCCGTAGTCGTCTTGCGGTGACATCGGGCACCTGCTTTCTAAATTGTTAGACAGCTAAACTCTGATAGCGATTAACTTAGCTATATTCTTTTCTGATCTCTTCCAGCGTTTTCTTAAGCCGTTGATCTTCCTGGGCCAAGAGCTTGGCGAGTTCCAGCAATACCCCATCTTCCACCAGCTCCATCAGCCTGCTAATCATACAAACCCTTCGCCACTCGATGCCGCGTCGAATCAGCCGTAACCCATCCTTCATATAACGATAGGCGTAATCTGCCTCGCTTTCCTGTGGCTGCTTGGGTTCGTGGCGAGTAAACTGTTTAAGGGTTTCCGGCTTATTGGTAGACGCCTGCAAGGCTTTTTGGACAACGGTTTTTTCCGGTGGCTTTCGCCTGGCGATGGCGTAGGCTTCCATTTTGGTAGCCTTGGCTTCTTTGAGTTCCGGAATCTCTTTGACGACCTGACCAATTTGGATATCTCGGCGCAAAGTAGACGCACCGACTCCCAGAGTCTTTGACTTCGCTTCTGTAAAACTCCTATTTTCCACCGGGGAGGATTGCTCACATTGAGCGTTCCTCTCATCCGTGAATTGGTTTCGCCCTTTCTTGGTGTGGGGATAAAATGTTTCATAAATTTCTTTTTCTCTCACCAAGGCTTCACACAATTCCAGATCATTGAGATTTTTTCGTTTCGTATTGGTGTGTAGTTTCATTAGAAACTCTTCAGCATCACTGATGGGTTCAATCACGTGACAGGGGACTTCCTTCCAGCCACCCTGTTTAACTGCCATATATCGGTGATTCCCACTGATGACCTGATACTTCCCGTCGGATAGAGATTTAACCACTAAAGGATCCAATAGGCCCATGGGAAGGATGTTTAAACTATCCAAAATATCCTGAATGTGATCCGGATCTAGTTCCTTTCGAATGGGTTCAGGATCCAGGATAATTTGATCGATCGGAATTAAATCCGTAAATCCCAATTGTTTTGTCTCCATGATTTACATAGCCTCTCTTCATGACGAAAGAATGGGACATCGTTTTAAATCCTTCTTAAAACAACACTCAACTCTTGGCAGCCCAATGGCTGCTGGTATTTGTCCTGATACCATCACCCTCTCTATTGATTCTGCTAAATCTTCAAGCCTGGCCGTTTTAGGATCCTACTCCAGCCTTGATTTACATATACAATATATACTTAAAAACAAGCAGGCGCTAGTGTTTTGGCAAAAGATTTCGATTTCTTTAGTTAAAAGGACATTACACTTTAAAAAGTAAAGTTAAAAGGCTCTTTGACTAAAGAAATTAAAGTACGCTCAATGAGCGCTAGATAGCGTCTGGCTTACGCTTGAGGTCCGGTGCGTGAAAGAAACTGGACAAAACAATGGACGGATGGACAGTCCCATAGTGGGAAAGTGTCTCAATCAGGCTCTCTAATGCATGAAGGGAAGGCATGACCACTTTAAAAATCACCGATTCTCCACCCACCACATGATGGGACTCAATCAATTGGGGCAGGGTTTTGATAAATTCCTTTAACTGGATACTCGCCTCTCCTGCGGCATTTACTTTAATAAATGCTGTAATGGGAAATCCTAACCTTTCATAATTGAATTCCGTCCAGTAACCCTTCACAATGCCCGCTTCTTCCATTTTCCGGACTCGCTCGGCCACCGCCGCACCGGTAAGCCCAATCCGTTCTCCCAACTCCCGAAAGGAAACACGGGCATCGACTTGGAGTGTTTCCAGGATTTGCCATCCAACGTCATCCAATAAATATTCATAATTTGGTGTCATTTCTCACTCCTTTACGTTAAGCCATTTTAGGTCTGCGAGCCACCCGTAACCCATTGGCAACTGCAATTAATTCAGCAGCCTCATGGAACAAAACAGCAATTGCTACAGTAATCCAGCCCAATAGTGCTGAAGGAATCAGAACCGCCAATAATAAAAGAGAAAAGATAATGTTTTGTCGGCTAATGGCGCGGGCCTTTCTGCCCAGGTGAAGGGCATATACTACTTTTGTCAGGTCATCCCCCATCAACGCCGTGTCTGCCGCTTCAATGGCCGCATCAGTTCCGGCAGTCCCCATGGCGATCCCTAGGGTCGCTCTCGCCAAGGCCGGGGCATCGTTAATCCCATCGCCTACCATGGCCATTGGTCCATATTTTTTCTCCAACTCCTCGATGGCGGTGATCTTATCTTCCGGTTTCAATTCTGCCCGAACATCATCAATTCCCAGTTGAGCGGCAATTGCATTGGCGGCAAGCTGGTTATCCCCCGTTAGCATGGCTACCTTCATGCCCATCTGGTGCAAGGTATCAATGACCTGCTTGGCTTCTGCGCGAATGGTATCCTGGATGGCAATAATTCCCAGGATTTTTTCCTGAGTACCCAGGAGCACCACCGTCTTCCCTTCCTTGGACAAGTGTTCCACCTGTGGATCCGGTTTTACCCCCATTTCCTCAAACAGCTTGGGTTTACCGATATAAAGCACTTGATTATCAATCTTACCTTGAACGCCCGCTCCCGTAAGTGACCGAAACGCTTCCACCTCTTTTGCCTGAATCCCTATGGCCTCTGCTTTAGAAACGATGGCCTTTGCCAGGGGATGGGTAGAAGATTTCTCCAGACTCAGGGCCAGTTGAAGAGTCCCGTGTTCATCCCCTTCCAAAGTAATGACATCTGACACTTGGGGTTTGCCTTTGGTCAGGGTTCCGGTTTTATCAAACGCAATTCCTTTAAGTTTTCCCAGACTCTCCAAGTGCATCCCGCCTTTAATCAAAACCCCGTTTCGGCCAGCGCTTCCAATCCCAGCAGCAATCGCTACTGGTGTGGACATCACCAGCGCACAGGGCGCAGCAGCCACCAGCATGACAATGGCGCGTGTTGCCCATTCAATAAAGGGAGCTCCAAACAAGGGAGGAATTGCCATAACGAGAATCGCCACCACAAAAACCGCTGGAGAGTATTTCTCACCAAAGGCTTCAATGAACTGTTGTGTTTTTGCTTTCTGTTCCCTAGCCTCTTCAACCAAATGAACCATTTTCGATAAGGTGTTATTTTCAAAATCTGTTGTGGCTTGAATCTCTAACATCCCATCGTGGTTAATGGTCCCGGCAAAGACCTTCATACCTGCTTCTTTTTCCACCGGCACTGATTCTCCCGTCACTGGGGCCTCATCTATGCTGGAACGTCCCTGAATGATATTACCATCTGTCGGCAAAGACTCACCCGGTTTGACAATAAAGATATCCCCGACCTGCACATTTTCAGCAGGGATCATGATCTCTTGTCCATCCTTACGAATGCGTGCTTCTGGTGGGGCCAGCTCTAACAGCTTCCGGATGGAGGCTCGCGTTCTGGCAAACGTGTATTCCTCCAATCCCTCTGCCGCTCCGTACAGCACTACTAAAGTTGCTGCTTCATCCCATAGGTTAAGAATCATACACCCAACCGTGGCGCTCATCATCAGGAACTCAATTCCGATTTCGCGTTCTTTGATCAGCGCTTCAACCGCTTCTCTTGACCAATGATATCCCCCGATCAAGATTGCTACGAGAAACATCGCATTTTCTACCGTATGGGAAATGATTTCGGAATGTGCCAGAGCAAAAGCGGATCCTGTAATGGCAAAGGCAATCAAGGCATTTCGCATCAGGGGATGTTCATACCATCTGCCTTCAAATATTTCTTTGTCGTGACCGCAACAACCCATTGTATTTTCCTCTCTCGGTTAATATGAATAATTCTGTTCTTTCTGGCTGATCCAGCTATAAATCACGGGGAGCACCACCAAGGTCAATAAGGTAGAGGTCACCAATCCCCCAATCACAACGGTAGCCAATGGCTTTTGAACCTCTGCTCCGGCTCCGGTGGATAAGGCCATCGGCATAAACCCGAGGGTCGCTACCAGGGCCGTCATCAAAACGGGTCTTAACCGGGTTTCCGCCCCTTGCATAATGGCGGTATGTAGATCCAAGCCATCTTCTCGCAGCTTGTTAATGGTTGAGATCAGTACCAGACCGTTTAGGATCGCTACCCCGAATAGGGCAATGAATCCAACGGAAGCGGGTACACTCAGGTACATTCCTCTCAGCCAAAGGGCAATGACGCCACCAATCAAGGCAAAGGGGACGTTAATCAATACCAGTAAGGCATGTTTGATGGTGGAGAAGGTTGCCATCAGGAGAAAGAAAATAATGAGAATGGACAACGGTACCACTATCATGAGTCGGCTCATGGCCCGCTGCTGGTTCTCAAACTGCCCACCCCATTCAATATAATAGCCTGGGGGGAGTTTCACCTTCTCCGCAATCTTGCGCTGGCCTTCCTGGACAAAGGAGCCAATATCCCGGCCTCGAACATTCATCTGGACAATAATCCGGCGTTGTCCAAATTCTCGGTTGACGACTTCCAGTCCTTCACCGGTTTCCACTTTGGCAACTTGGGCAATGGGAATCCGTGGGCCTGTCTTGGTTTCAATGAGTAGGTTCCGAATCAGGCCCGGATCCATCTGGCTACCTTGAGGAAATTTCACTCGAAGCGTGAACCGTTTCTTGCCTTCTAACACTTCAGAGACTGGCTTTCCAATAATGGCTGTTTCTACCACATCCTGGATATTGGAGATGTTGACCCCATAAGCGGCCATCTTGGCTCGGTCCGGGGTGATAAGTATCTGTCCACTACCGGAAAGCTTTTCAGTTTGTAGGTCTGCTTGACCCTCGACGGTCCGCACCACCTCTTCAATTTCAGCCGCTTTTTGCGTCAATACCGTCATATCGTCTCCGAACAACTTCACGGCAATATCGGAACGGACCCCGGAGACCAGCTCATCCACCCGCATAGCAATCGGCTGGGTGAAACTGAAGTTGGTCCCAGGAACCTCTTTATTCAGTTCTTCGCTAAGCTCTTCCACCAACGCCTCTTTGGTCACACTGGCCCGCCATTTTCCCCTGGGCTTCAGGATGACAAACACATCGGTTTGATAAACGCCCATGGGATCAGTGGCTAATTCCGGGCGGCCTGTTCTGGCAACTACGGTTTTAACTTCAGGAAGTTCCTTGATGACTTGTTCAATCCGGTTATTGACCAGAAGCGACTCCGGAACGGAAATGCTGGGCAGGTTCCGGGCTTCAATCAAAATATCCCCTTCATCCAATTCCGGCACGAACTCTGAACCCAGGAAAGGAACCGAAGCGATTGTCAACATAAAAGCAATCACGGCAATTCCTACCGTCTGCTTCCGGTGATGAAGTCCTTTTTCAAGCAGATCCAAGTAAGGCTGTCGGATTTTTCGGATGAGAATACTTTCTTTTTCAGTGACTTTGCCCCGCAAGAAAAAGCTACACAGGACGGGTACGAGAACCAACGCAATAAGTAGGGATCCCAGTAACGCAAAGGAGACGGTAAAGACCATAGGAGAGAACATCTTGTATTCCATCCCCTCCAAGGCCAAAATCGGCATATAAACCACGGTAATGATCAGCACACCAAAGAGGATAGGACGGGCCATTTCCCGAAGGGAATCTTGAATAACCGCCATGGTGGACAGGTTGGGATCTTCCTGATGGGACAATTTCCGTAAGGTGTTTTCCACCATAACGATTGAGCCATCCACAATCATCCCGAAGTCAATGGCTCCCAGGCTCATGATGTTGGCGGTAATCCCCAGGGCCTTCATGCCCATAAAGGAAAACATCATCGACAGGGGAATGGTGGCCGCCACAATCAACGCTGCCCGAAGGTTGCCCAACATAAAGAGCAACACGGCAATGACCAGTATCCCCCCTTCAACCAGATTGGTTTGAACCGTGTGAATGGTTTGCTCGACCAGATGGGTTTGATCATAGAAGGGATGGATATGAACCCCTTCCGGCAGAGATTTGCGGATGGCTTTGATTTTCTCTTTGACCCGCTGAATCACCGCCCGACTGTTTTCCCCCTTCAGCATCATCACAATGCCGGTGACCACTTCCCCCTTACCATCTTTGGATACCGCTCCTTGACGAAGGGCTTTACCGTATTCCACCCGAGCCACGTTTTTAATGGCAAGGGGCGCTTCCCCTTTTTTCTCAATCAGAATATTGCCGATGTCTTCCAGACGGTTGACCCGGCCTAACCCCCGAACCACGTATTGTTCGGAGCCGTGCTCAATAATTCCACCACTGAAGTTATTGTTGTTGTTTTCCAGCGCCTCAAACACATCCTGGACGGTTAAGCCATACTGAATGAGCCGTTCAGGAAAAAGGGTTACCTGATATTCCTGAGTAAAGCCGCCCCAGGTGTTGACTTCATTGACTCCTGGCACAGTCCGAAGCTGGTATTTGATGTCCCAGTCATGAAGGGTTTTCAATTCGGTGGGGGTATATCCGGCCCCTTCCACCATATATTGGTATATCTCACCCATCCCGGTGGTAATGGGTCCCAATTCTGGATTCAGTCCATCCGGAATTCTGGACTTTGCTGCCTGCAAGCGCTCGTTCACCAATTGCCGGGCAAAGTAGGTATTCACATCATCTTCAAATACAACCGTGACCACAGACAGGCCGAATTTAGAGATCGATCGGACCTGTTGCACCCTGGGAAGACCGTTCATGATGGATTCAATGGGAATAGTGACCAATTGCTCGGTTTCCACCGGGGCCATGCCAGGAGCTTCGGTCAATACCTGTACTTGGTTGTTGGTTAGATCCGGAAAGGCATCAATGGGCAGGTTCCGGAAGGCAAAGACACCCCCTAGAACACACAAGCCAAAGACCAGACAGATTAACAGCCTTTTGGTAATGAGATTGGCGAGGAAGTTTTCCACCTATTCTTCCTCCTCCTCGGCAAACTGGCTCTTTAACATCTCGGCTTTGAGCGTAAAGCTACCCTTACCAACGACAGAATCCCCTAATTGAAGTCCAGCGTTGACCAGGTAGCCACCACTCACTTTTTCGCCCAATTGAACGGTTTGTTTCCGGAACCGGTTATTCCCCAGCTTCACAAAAACAAAGGTTTCCTTGCCGTATTTTTGAACGGCCTCATCCGGCACAAAGGGTTTGCTTTGCTGACTTGCTTGGCTGATTTTAGCCTGTCCAAACATACCGGGCTTGAGTAATCCAGAGGAGTTATCAAGATAGGCACGGGCCACATAGGTTTGGCTGGCTTCTTGAGTTGCAGGAGGAAGATAGTTGACCCGCCCTAAAAACGTTCTGCCGGGCAAGCTATCGGTGGTAAAGGTTACTTGTTGTCCGACTCGAACGGAGGAAAGATCAGTCGGGTAAACGGTAATGTCCAACCAGACTTGCGACAGATCCGCCACTTTATACATCACCGTCTCAGGGGTGACCATATCGCCCAAGGTGATGTTCTTTTGGGTAATGACGCCGGACCGTGGTGCAGTGACTGGTGTTCCGGTACGGATAGATTCGGAATGGACACTTCCGGGTTTCATCCCATAAGCGCCCAGTAAAGCCCGGCCTTCGGCTTTAATATGGATCCGGTGCTCTTGTTCGCCTTCTAAATCCGCACGCGCCAAAGCAGCATCGGACTCTGCCTGCATATAGTCTTTTCTGGGAGAGATTCCTTTCGCCAATAACCGGCGCTCCCGTTCCAGATTTTTTTGAGCCAGGGCATAGCGGGTTTGGGCCTTGCGGATTTCCACTTCATTCTGATGGAGTTCGTGGATGTAATCAGCCTGGATCTTAGCGACTTCCAGGTTCTGTACCACCGCCAAGGTTTGTCCCCGTTGGATGGTGTCTCCCAATACAACATTATCCCGGACAACTCTGCCACCCACAAAGGAACTGATGTGAAAGACCCAGTTTTCATTGGCTTTTACTTCCGCTGTGGTGAGAATCTGATCGCTCATACTTCGGCTCTGAACGGTGATTGTTTGCAGACCGGCTCGTTGAATGGCCTGGGGAGCCAATTGGATGATGCCAGAGTCAGTTCCTTCGGCGGCTTCTTTTTTAGCGGGCAAGCCGTGTTCTTCACCACATCCGGCAAAGAAAATCAGGAGAAGCTCACATAATAACAATTGCAAAATTCGTCTTTTGTTCATAATCCGCTTCCCACAGCCCTTTCTAAATCACTGATTGCAGTTTGATAATCCATCAATGCCTGAAGATAGCCAGTGCGGGTATCCTGATAGGCTTGCTGGGCGCTGAGAGGAACCAAAATGGAGGACTTCCCCTCTTGGAAACTTTCACGAGACAGATCAATAATTTGCTGGGCCTCTGGCAATAGCTCTGTCTCATAACGTTTGACCCGCTCCCTACTTGAGACAAAGGCGGTATAAGCGCTGGTTACTTCCAGGGTAATTTGATTCTTTAAAGCCGCCTGCTGTAATTCCAACTGTTTGCGAGAAGCAATCGCCTCTTGAATAGGTCCCTGCTGTCGGTTGAAAACAGGTAGCTCCAGAGACGCAGCGGCATAGGCATTGATCTGGTTAACATTATTATTGGGATTCCGATAGACAATATCCGGCCCCACGGTGAGATTTAAATTCGGCACCCGGTTTGCCTGAGCCAATTCCAATTGTCGCTGGGCCACGGTCAGGCTGTTGAGATTCTGTTGAAGTTCCGGACGGCGGGTCAGGGCGGTTTCGATTAAACTGTTCAAATCAGCTTCCGCTTGGATGACACTTCCCTGTAGCGAGATTCCTTTGGTAGGTGGCACTGTTTGGGGTGTCACACCAGGAGGTAATAGACTCACAGAGGATTGTAGTGGCTGGTTCAAAAGTGCATTCAGCCGGTTCCTGGCTTCAGTCACCTGATAAGCAGCGGTTTGAAGCTCATTCTTAGCACTAATGGTCACAATCCTTGCCTGGAGGACATCCAACCGGGCAACGTCTCCTGCTTCCTCCCGCTCCTTGGCAACATCCAAAAGCTTTTGTGTCGTTCTCAAAATCTCTTCGTAATTGCGCTGACGCTCCTGAGCATTAAAGAGCTGGGTATAAGCCCGACGGACGTTGGCGCGTATATCCAGGAATATGGTATTAATTTCTGCGGATACAACCGACTGCCGAGCTTGGGCCAAGGCAACACGTTTCTTGCGTTTTCCTCCCAATTCAAAGGTTTGCTCGATACCGACACGGGTCGTCCCTTCAGCAATGCCGTTGTCTGTAACAAATGCCGGGTTTAGACGAGCCCCTGCTGTTATGATTTCTGCCTGACTAATGCCAAGACGGGCCTGGGTCGCTTTAAGCTGGGGATTATTTTCAATTGCAATCCCCATGGCCTGATCAAGGGTGAGTGGAGTTTCTGGCTCTGCCAGCGCTTGTGGGGGTCCCAGCAAAGCCAGGGTTACAAACAATATAAGGAAAAACCGTTTCAAGACAAAATCCTCCGACGACGAACAGGTGAGAACAAAAGGACAATTTGTCCCTTCAATTCAGGGGTCGGAGGTGTTTAAATCAATAAAACGATGGTGCTGAGAAATGTGTGAATCGTCGGTTTTACCGGCGGTGGATGGGGGAGTATGTTTTCGGTGACGGTTGCTAGATAACCCACTATGACGGGTGGGGCCTGGGCAATAACCGGTATCTGGGCCGGTCCTTGAAAAGCCTGGATGTCAGAACCGTGGGGTTCTCCAGTCTCAATACTAATTGGGATATCCACACAGTGCTTGCAATTGAGACCATGTAATGTCGTTTTTTTAGATGCTATTTTCTGATAGGAGTGTTGTTCCGCTTGAAAGGAATCGCTACAGACACCCCCAATGGATGCTTCCAGGGTTACCCGTCCGTCTGGCTCAAAGCAGAGCACCATTCCTTGGGCATTGCCAAAGTTAATCAGAAGGAATGCCAGCAGGGCAAACAGTCCTACCATGCGTTGTACTCGATTTCTGATCCAAGTGGTCATCTTGATTTAATTCATAAACATTTCTAAAAAGGAAACATCCTGATTCTGATTGGGATCGTATCACAACCCCACGAATCTAATATACCAGCCAAGCTTTTAGGCTAAACACGACTGCTCTATTTTCAAGGATACCCTGTTCGCGATACAATACTATGCGTATTGGTTACTAAATATGGAACAGGTGTTCCAAACCGGAAGGAGTAGTCAGTGCTTTCAAAGTGCTATGGGCCTATAGCTCAATGGCGGAGCAGGGCGCTCATAACGCCTCGGATGTTGGTTCGAATCCAACTGGGCCCACAGCCTTTTGAAGTTTAAATCCTGAAAAACCACGTCTGGAAAGCCTTTCGTGGAGCGGGTAGGGCGCATGATTATGAGTCCCCTGCTCCACCATTGAGCTATAGGCCCAGGACTGCGTAAAACTCTTGAACGCTATTTTAGCGAAAAGAACCCAACAAGGCTACGGGCGAATGTTTATCGTCGAAGCTTTTGCCGAACGGTGTTAAAACGCTCTGTCTGCTCCTGAGAATAGCTCACACGCTTGGTCATCGATTGCGCCGAAGGGTGCAGCATACGAATACTATCAATGTGCAGCTCCATAAACGCGTAATGCCTGACAGAACTAGGATTGGTACGGCTCACCAGCTCTGCATCCACCACAGCCAAAAAACGCCGCTGTGTGTTATTCAGTAATTCGCTGATCCGGCGCTCTTCTCGGGTTTGCCGGGAGACAAAAATAATGCCATGAATCTCGTGATCGGCCGTTAAAATGGAGACCGAAATCGGCATCATCGAGTCACGGTCAACCCAATCTGGCATTTCATGCTCGCGCAATTCAGCATCATTAGGGCTTTGGCCGCTATATGGGTCATTTTTTTCAGGACCAATAGACTTCTTCGCCATGGTGTCACTTCCTTCAGATTCAGCACAATCGCGTATCTTACCCAAGTGTCGACCGGCGCATCGAAAGCTTTACAAAAAACAGGTGTAAAAACGAAGCAACAAACCGCTACGAACGTCGCAAAATGGTGTTTTTTGCCAGTAATAGTAGCGCTTGTTTATAGTCGCTCGCTGGGAGCCAGTCTATAGAAGCGCATGCCGCCGAGATTTTCTCTTCTGCCAGACGGGCAGTCTCGTCAAGGCAACCATGCTCTTTAAGCAGATCTAAAATAGCAAGAATCGATGCTTCTTGCTTGTTTCCATCACCCTCTCGGTTATCAAACACTTGTCGAATATGATTTTGAAGCTGTTCTTTCACTGTTTCCGTAAGTGAAGTGGAGGTAAGCGCTCCCAAAATCGGGGCATTTAAGAGTCCGTTGCGCAAATCGTCCAGGACAGGCTTTCCCATGGTCTGGGCATCACCGGTATAGTCCAGCAAATCATCAATCAACTGAAAAGCCGTGCCGTAATTTTCACCAAAGGCACGTAGTGTTTGTATTTTTGCTTCATCACACCCGTTTAAGATGCCTGCTGCCTCACACCCAGCGCTAAAGAGACTAGAAGTCTTACACAACGACTTGCGGTAGTAACTCGCCCAGGCCGCTTGAGGGTCTCTAATAATATCATCGAGAGCGAAACTACCGCGGATTTGTTCAACCTCACCGTCGCAAAGGTCTGCTAGCACGTGTGAGTAGATCGCAACCAAACGTATAATCCCAATTTCAGAAAGTTTTAGACTGGCTTTTGCCAGGAGATAGTCTCCACTGAGAATAGAAATTGTGTTTCCCCATAGCTTTTTTACAGTGGGCCGACCCCGGCGAAGATCTGAATCGTCCAGGACATCGTCATGAAGCAGTGTGGCAATATGAATCATCTCAGAAACCACAGCGGTTTCGATCAGCGCGTCAGAAATCCCGGATTCTTTTTTGTTTTCATCACTATTGACGGATGCAGTTGCCCCACCCATCAGCATCGTCAGAACAGGCCTGACCAACTTTCCTTCACCACTCAAGGCATGGTGTAAGCTATCGTGGAGCAACACAGATTCAGGGGGCTGAACAGCAAGTAGTCTTTGCTTTACTTGTTCCAAGGCGGCAGACACAGGCGCGTAGACTGCTTGAATAGAGGTTTTAACGGTATCTTTCGCTGGGCTGTTAACCATATTTAAGAGACTGGCAGGGGGCTGCATCGGTAAATTCATTTCCAATTATCAAATCGACTCGTTCTCACGCATTATCCAGCAAAGATAAACGCCCTGCAATGGCTCTCCCATTCTATACAAGTACTTGAAGAAGCAATGGCTTGGTGGCATCATCATCAAGATGAACACTGCCCTTTTAGCAGACGCACGCACCTGTCGCTCAGACACACTCTCAATATTGTTTGAGATGCACTTACTTGACTATGTTACGGCCGCCACAGCTTTGTGGAGAGAGTCTCCTCAAAAAAACATCACCCGTTTTCAACCGGTTTCGATGCTTCTGTTATGTACCGATCACCGTGAAAGAGACTCGCTTTACGCCCTTTTCAGAAAGGCCTCCAGGTTAGACGTCAATCTCGATATCAAACAACAACTCCTAACGGTGCAGATTGAGACGATTGATGATTTTAGGTCAATGCTCTTAGGGCTGTTAGCAAACACTGACAGGACATTGTCTGAGCAGAAAACGGGAACTGATTGGGAGCCGCATTGCCTACAAACATTACAATCCCTCATATGGCAACACAGTGTTAGACATACCCCCGGGGCCCTAGGTGCTTGGTATGACTTACCTTATACGCAAACAGGCTGGACATTTTTACAGGAAAACGTCTTTTCTCAGCGCCCTTCTTCTGCAATCACACTAGAAGAGAATCGTTGGCAAGAGAATCATTGGGGAGTCCTTAAATTATGTATTGACGCCAGCCGAGAGCAGCTCGCTTCATTTCTGCAGTCTGAATTTTTGCACGCTGACAAAAAATCTGACTATATTCCCTCCGCACAGGCAGACAATATGGCGGCAGATCTGATTCTGGCTGAACTTAAAAATAACAAAGCGCTATTGGAAAAAATGTCCGCACAGTACCCGCTAATCTACCACACGACTGGAGCTGCGGAGAAAACACCGTCTATTCTTGATAGCATTCATTCTTTACCGCTTGTCTCTGTGACTGTAGAAGACGTCGCTCAGACCGAAAACACTGATGAGATCTGGGGCCGAGGCCCTTTATTTTCAACCTGGGAAACGGAAATAGAGCATCTCATAAACCACCTATCGTCACAACCCGATCAGAAAGGAATTATTGCCTTTGATATTGACAACACTTACCACCAGACACTCTTAAACACAATCGAGCCCTTCGTTTCGAACCGTATGGCTATCCAATTCAGTGATCGTCTCAAACAAACACTGAGAAATAAACACAAGAATGAAGACACTAAGAATGAAGATCTATGGACCAGTGGTTATTTGTATTTAACGGAATATCTCTTACTCACCACCCCCCAATTAAGACCAGAAAATTTTAATGCCCAGCGAGTGAGAACCCTTCTTTCACAGTGGCTCGAAAGTCTTTATTTAGCCTGTCTCGGATCACAGAATACTGAAAATCTCTCTGCAAACGATTTACAGTTCACCCTCGGACAATGGCTTCAAAAAGCAGCAGCTGAGCATCCAACCCTTGATATTCAAATGATCGACAATAATGCCGGCAGTTATATCACACTGCTGGAAGAGACTCTACCAGAAGAGCTGCATTCCTTTCTGAGAAAACTTCGAGAGCACATTCCCTCTTGTGAGCACCCCAGTGCTTATTTTCAATTTCTGTTGGAAAATTATGACGCGCATTTCAGCCGCTACGAGAAAAATCCTGAAGCGGCTCACTTCACAGAATTCACATCACACTTTCAGCGTGCTACGGCTGATTGTGTTGCTCGAATCCGAAACTGGGAAAACACTCTGGAAAAATGGTACCCGATTTGCTTTGCCAATCAACACTCACCGCTCTCACTTCAAGATCTGCTTCCCTCCTGCATCTGGCAATGGTCCTATTTTTGGCAATACTCCCCCCCTTCACATCATAATTCGGTCATTATCTGTGACTATTCCGATTTAAACGATTCTAGAACAAGGACTAAAGGAAGGACTGAAGAAGACAACACCTCCATTCAGATTTTCCTGCCGGCACTCTGTGAGAGTAAAGAAGCTCCGCTGAAAACAATCTCGCAGAATTTTCGCTGTCATGTTTCAGCACATCAATATCCTTTTTCTGTGAGAGAAACGATTCAAATAGAAGAAATCATGGCAGAAGCACCTCAATGGACACCGCACCCTCATTTTTCTTTTTTTGAAACAGACAAAGTGGCAGACATTCAACCAATCCCGTCTCAATTAGACTTATTCCCTGATACCACGAAGGCTTCCATTCAGAAAGCCCCCTCCAACCCAATCTTTGGCCCCACAGAGCTTATCTCTATCAGTCCCAGCGATATACAAACCTATTTGGAATGCCCGAGGCGTTATTATTATCAGTCTGTCCTAAAACTTCCCCAAACAGAGACTGATGCCAGTATTAGAGGCACCTTGGTTCACCGCATCATGGAGGTCTTTCTCAATCACGTGTTTGCAAACAGGGAAATGGAAAACGTTTCAAAAATTACCTGGAGCGATGAGTCACTCCGTTTTATTACCCAACGGCTTTTTGACTTGGATTCGGACTATTTTAAAGAATCGGATCTGATCAAAATTCGCAGTCTCGATCCAGTGGCCCTGAGTGATCTAAAAAGAAACCTCCACTTCAGTATCGACAGTCTTAAAGAAGAAGGTTTTTTCACTTCACACCCTCAAAACGTGACCAGTGAAAAAAAATTAAGCTATCTCTATCAAACAAAGGACTCTGGCCCCTGGGAGTTTACAGGCAGGGTTGATGCCCTGTTCGAGTATTCAATACCCAATAATCCAGACGCCATAGAAACCGTCTTGCTTGATTTTAAAACAGGCACTGCGGATCTGACACAAACACAAAAAGAGACCCGCGACAAACACCTGCTCCATTCATTTACCCCTCTGCAGACAAATCGGTCTCCACAAGCATCAAAGCGAAAGTATTATGTCCCACTACCGCTATACACTTGGCTGTGTCAAGAAAATCAAATTCCCCTCTCCCGCATTGGTCTTCAGTTTATTCGGCCTAAAGCAGAAAAGGCCTCTGGTTCAGTCAGTGTCACTCTTGATACAAGTGAATTCCGTCCTGAAGAATGGCTTGAGTCGTTAAACGAAACCGTACTCATTCCCATTCGGCAAAGCGAACATTTTGACGTCAAACCGTCAAAAGATCAATGCAAGCGATGCCAGTACAATGTATTCTGCGAAGGTCCCTCCCTCCTCAATAACCAGAGTGATGCTGATGACGACAACACAACTGGAGAATGAGATTAATGAAAGAAAATGGGAATAATGAAACAGACTGAAATAGAAACAACCCTGCCTTCTGCTATCCGAGAGTCTGACTCGCTAAATGCGACACAGCTAAATTCTGAGCAAAAGAAAATCGTTGAGTATCCTGCCAACGCCCCTGTGCAAGTTCTGGCAGGTGCCGGAACCGGAAAGACAACCGTAATCAGTGAGCGTTATTTCCGGGTGTATCAAGAATTATTAGCATCTGGCATTACCCATCCTGCCGCAAATATTCTCACACTCACGTTCACCGTCAAGGCCGCTGCTGAAATGAAAGAAAGAATTACAAAAAAATTAATTCAGTCTGACGTTACTTCAGAAGTATCCCTTGACAATCACTGGATCGGGAACTTTCACCAAATCTGCCGTCGCTTATTAAAAACACACGGTCTTCTCATCGGCTTAAATCCAGACTTTCACACTATTTCTGAAGGACAAAAAGAGATCCTCTTTGAGGCACTCCTGAAAGACATTCGCCTGGGTGTTTATACGCAAATAAAAGATGTCTTAACCCAATACGGGCTTCTCAAGCATATTCCAGAAAATATTCTGTCCTTGCATGAACTGCGCTCACTTTGGCCAGATACCTTGTCTGAACTATTTAAAAGCCTCCCCACACTCATCCAACAAATCAAATCGACCGGCGTGGATCCAGTCACCTTTTTCACTCAGAGTACAGCACAGACGACCGCTTTTACGGACATCCTTACCCAGTTAAAACTACCGGATGAAACCGATTCAATTGATTGCGAAACACTATCAAGACTCTGGCAACCGATGCTTAGTCCCTGGATCGATGATAAAACCACGTTATGGGGCAGTGATCTAGAATATACCATTTTTGCCGCGTCTAAAAAAAAGCAGCATCTCGATTCTGATGCGCTGATTTCACAATTTACCAAAGATAGACTTTGTAGCAAATCGTGCTTAAGCTCACTGGTATCATGCTATTTCGATATAAACTCAAGAAAAAAAGAACCCCCTCTCTCACCTTTACCCCCAGAAGCACGACTGGAGAACCTAGCCAATCTCCGTGAGCAGACAGCAGTAGAGTTAAGCTGTATCAAGATCATTGCTGCGGTTTACGCTCTCTATCAATGGCAGCTCAGCCAACAGAACCTCTGTGACTTTGATGATATTATTCTACATACCTTGACATTACTAAAAGCTTACCCCGATCTGACCCAGGCGTACCAAAATCAATTTGTCACCATTATCATTGATGAGTTTCAAGACTCCAATGGCGCGCAATTAGAACTAATTCAACTGCTCAAAAAGCCCGATCAAAATAACGTCACAGTGGTCGGTGATTTAAAGCAATCGATCTACGGTTTTCGCTTTAGTCAACCCGAGAACATGGGGCTGGTCTTTGATCAACCAGAGACGCACCAACATCAAACGACCAACTCGCAGTCAGTTCCGAAAATAGCACTCCCGATTAATTATCGATCACACCCAACCATCGTCGCTTGTAGCAATTATTTATCCGAGCTGATTACCCTTGATACTGCTCAACACGTCACCAGTGTGCAGGGAGAGACGGCCACAACAGCTCAACATCGTTCAACAATTCGGTGGATCACAGTCAGCCCTGCTGAAGAGACAGACGCTGATAAAAACAAATCAACAAAAATTCCAAAAAATCAACTTCGAACCAGGCTGATTTCTGCAGTAGTCAATGATATTGAAACAGTCTACCGTTCTGGCCTATACACTCCCGAAGACATTACCGTGCTTGTCCCCAATAATGCTCTGGTTGGTGAATTAACCCAAGCACTCACCCATCAAAATATTCCGGTAAACCGTGTCAATGCCCATCTGTTCTGCGAGTTGCCGGAAATAAAATGTGCCCGGAATCTGATCAAGACTGTAATTTATCCTGAGAACGACCTCTCATGGACCGGGTTGTTACAGAGCCTGCTGAGCCAGAAGGAACTCTATTTACTCAGTCAACTTCGTCAAAGCCTCTCAACTCCCAATATCCATCAATCACTCTTTGAATACTTCCAGAAGCTTGAACCGAACCATCTTTTAACCCCGATTGAGGCCGTCGTGTTCCCATGGTTTCAGGAGATTTTACGGGCAAGAAAACAATTATTACGGCTATTTCCGACGACGCTGTTTACTGCGCTCTGGGAGTCTCTGGGCTTATCTGATCGGTATGACAGTGATGACGCACGGCAAAATATCTCACTGTTTCGGCATTGTCTGAGCCAGGTCAGTTTCCAACGCAACGATTCCCATTCTTGGGTAGAGCTCGTTCAGCTTTTGGATGCCCTGTTTGATGATACAAAATCACTGGATACCTGTTTATCCGAAGCTACAATGATGACAAAGAGTCGCCATGGGGTCCAAATTCTCACAGTCCATAGTGCCAAAGGATTAGAATTTCCCTGTGTGTATGTGCTCGATCTTCCGAAACGAATACCACCAGATAAAAACCCTCTCATATACGATCCTCAGTTTAGGGGAAAGAAAGGCTTTGGCGTTATTTACAAAAAAGGAAATCCGGTAAAAAAGGATTTTTATAAAACCGTGTGGCAAAAAATCCGAAACCAAGCAGAAGAACAGCGACTGTTTTATGTGGCGATCACACGGGCACGTCATCATTTATTCGTCTATCGATTCTCTGATTCTGCCTATTGGAGTGATTTAACAAACTATCCGCTCAGTGCTTCACAACACATTGAGCAAGAAACCATTCACGTCTCATCCCATACGGTGGGGAATCTGCCAGAGCTCTTACGTAAAGAATGGACACCTTCAAAAGCTCATGTGCCTCAAAAAAGCCGAGTCATTCCTGACCCAAAAGATAGAGAAACGATGGTGGAGACATCCCAAAAAGTCAAAGAGATAAAATTGTTTGATAACAGTCGCAACAAAAAAATGATGAAAAATGATGCAGTCTACCAGGCCATTTACCGTCATTACTGGGGACTAGATGAACACCCTGTTTTCCATTCCAGACAGTCCCAGGCAATTTTTTCAACGTTTTTAACATCACCCTTACACCGCAACCGTCTTGAAAAAGAAGGCTGGCATTGGTTCTCGCAAGTCTCCTTTGAGGTTGAGCTGGACACGAGACAAGCGAACCAAATTCATTTTTCAGGTTGTTGGGATCTGTTGTTGTTTCATCCAGCACACCATCGCTTACGTTTGGTCGATTTCCAGATCCAAAACACAGAAGAGAATCCACTAACTGACAAGAAGTTTCATCAGGTTCAACTGGCTCTCTACAAGCTAGCTCTGGGATCTCGATATCCTCAATATACGCTAAACGATGAGGATCTGCTTTGTGTGAGTCTCGGCCCTCATCAGCTTCAAGAGGAATCTTTATCAATAAAGACTGAATTTAATGTCAACAACTCGCAAGCTCTGACGGAATTAACCGCATTGGGGTTTATCAGATAGATCGTTAATCATCATTATCCAGATCATCGTCTTGCCAATTCAGGCGAGAATGACGGTGGGCAGCTAAAGTCTTTACTTGTTTTCGTGAGCGCGGAGAGTCTTTTCGGGAAAAATCCAGATCATCTTGGTCAAGATCTTCGTCGAGATCATCATCGTGTTCATGCTCGAAATCCATCTTCGGTTGGCTTCTGGCAGTTTTATTGAGCGAGTCATTGATATGGTTGAGCCTGCGTTTACGCATTTTTTGAGGCCAACGCCACCGGTTGGCTTCCCATGCATCCAGCCCCCCTATCATTCCTGCGTGAGACCACTGTAGACAAGTGGCGGACAGAAAAAGCAGGAGCCCATTATTCCAGAGTCCAGAGCCTCCTGGGTCAACCTGAATTAACCCCAGTAAGGACAGACTCAATGATGCCAGCGTCAGGAGCAGAGAGGCTGTTCTCACCTTCCAACCCAAGACATAAGACAAACCCACCAAGCAAGTACCCGCCAGCCAACAATGACTGAAAATAACCGGATATTCCAACAGTATCCAGCGAAACGAAACTGCAATCACCTGAAGGTCTTTGGGTGTGTGCTCTTGATCCTGAAAGGCCGAAAGCCAGTGGACATGAGGCTGCGGAGTCACAAGCTGCTGATAGGCTGAGATCAAAAGAAATACACCCAACATCACCCGAAAAAAAACAACCGCCCGTTTCACGTGTCGATTGGGATCCTGGAACTTTCGTCCCTGATTCTTTTTGTATAGGGGATTTGACCACCGAAAAAATGACATGAGCTGTAGATTACCCGTTTCACTCTCTGGCAAGAAGATTCTTTCACGCTATTTTAACATCGAAACCGGGGATGAGGTTAAAATAGAGTCAGAATGAAAGGTATCTTATGCAACCCCTTGGCATACTCCCACTGGACGCCAGACCTGTTTGCTACGACTGGCTGATACAACTGGCCTCTATGGCCAATGTATCGGTATTGCTGCCGCCTCGTGAACAACTGGGTTCTCTCAAAACAAAAGCGGATACCTCAGAACTGCAAGCACTCTTTCAGCATGTACGAGACCACGATTCAGCGATCCACCGTTTGCCTCGGCACTGGATTGTCAGTATGGATATGTTGTTGTACGGGGGATTAATTCCATCCCGACTGGGTAGCGAGTCTTTAGACTCAATCCTGAGGACACTGGATACTGTGTTTAAATCCCCCGAAAACAAGGAGGATTCTCTGTTTTCAGTGCTTGGTTTTTCTTCGATTATGCGCATCCCCAATTATAATTTTTCTGAGGAAGAGCCTGACTACTGGAATGAATGGGGTGAAGCCCTGTATCAATTTTCGGTGACAGCCCATCAAGAATCTCTCGACAGCGCTCGATCTAAAACGACCGTCCCTGACTCTATACTGAACGATTTCTTAGAGCGCCGGCAGCGTAATTTTCAGGTTAATCTCGCGCTGCTTGATTCAGTCGAACAGGGCAATCTCAACACGCTGACTTACTGCCAAGACGACACTGGGCCGTACGGACTCAATGTACAAGAGGCAAGAATATTGACCCAAGCCATTGAAGAGCGAGGCCTCAGTGACAGTGTTAGTGTAAAAACGGGGGCTGATGAAGTCGCCTCCTGTCTCATGGCCAAGCATTGGACAACTCAAACCCAACTTTCACCTCGGATTGGAGTACATTATTCTCACCCCGAAGGCGGACATGCCTTGGCGCGTTTTGACGGCTTACCCATTCAGACGGTGGTTTCTCAACAAATTAAAGCTTGTGGCGCGATACACGTAGAGTTAGACGAATCCAATCCGGTGGATCTCTTACTGATTGTTCACACGCCCGCTTCCTTCAGCGGTCAAGGAGACCACTGTAGTAAAATCCCAGCACATACTGAACCGGAGCAATACACCCACATTACAGATATACTCAGCCAAGCCTCACAAACCCTTCAGCCCTGTATTCTGGCAGATGTTGCCTATGCCAATGGTGCCGATCCCACTTTGATACCGCAGTTGTTTCGACTCAATGCTCAGCATAACGGGATTTTGATTGATCAGTTACTATACGGGTTTGCCGGATGGAATACCCCAGGAAACACCATTGGGTGTGCCGTTTCAATGGCTGTCATCCGATGGCTCTTTGAAAAAACGGTTCTCAATCATGAAGAGGTCAATCATGAAGAGGTCAATCATGAAGTGGACAGAACCCTCTTCCTACATCACCAACAAGCTTGTCGAGAACTACTTCTGACTCGGCTGTGTGACGACTGGCTCTATCAGTCCAAGATTCGGCCCCGAATTCGGGAAAAACTTCAACAAAAAGAGTCCCCAGAGTTATTAGACACTGCACTCTTGAATCAGTCGATGCAGGCAGGTCTTGGGATGATCCTTCACCAAGTCAATCTGCCAGTTGATACGGCTGTCCGCTTTGAGTACCCCTGCAGCCGGACATTTGAAATTCGCGTGATCTTCGAGAATAATAACACTGTCGAAATAGAAAGCTAGACTTCTCTGATGCCTTCCTTCACCAATACGCCTGTCATCCACAGTGTACAACAGCCGCTGATTAAACAAGCCAATGCCTTGCAGCAGGCAAAATATCGACGCGAATATGGCCTGCTTTTGTGTGAAGGACTTCATGTCATTCAAGAAGCACTCAATACCAAGCAAGTATTTTGCGACGTCTTTGTTCTGGAGTCTCGTTTAGAGAATCTCAATCAATCTGGCGACTTAGCACAGCTAATTCAGCATTTGGCCAAATTAAATGGGGTCAACATTCACCGGGTGAGTGAGATTGTGATGAAAAAAATCACTACCTTGGAAAATAACCCCCCCCTGGTTGCCACGATTAAGACGCCTGAATGCGGTGACACTCATTTTTGCGCTCAAGTTTCTAAACTCTCCCAGCATCCTCTGTTGCTGGTTTTGGCCGATATTCAAGATCCCGGCAATGCGGGAACACTAATCCGAAGCCTGGTTGCCTTTGGCGGACACGGGATTATGGCCACCCAAAATACGGTGGATTTATACAGTCCCAAAGTATTGAGAAGTTCAGCAGGACTTATTTTTCACTTGCCCGTTTACCGTTCAGATAATGATTTGTCCGCCTTGCTTGCAACCCCGCTCAAAAGCCATTTTCAAACGCTCCACTTGATAGCGGCCACCGGACAGACTGCCTCAACAAAAGACACTCACTTGCGAAGCTACAAACACCCCCATTGGGAGAAACCCTACCAAGAGGGTCTGGCACTCATTGTTGGAAACGAAGGGCACGGGATAGAAGCGCTATTGACTCAGCCCAAAGAGACCATACAGTGGATCAGCATTGATATGGCGGGGGGCGTGGATTCCCTCAATGTCAGTATTAGCGGTTCCATCATTTTGGCTGAAATTGCGGCAGCCCGTAAATTATCCGGGACGTCATGATGACAAAGGATACCCACCCCGATAATATTGAGATCATCCCACTCCGGGCTGCAGACATTCCGCAGCCTGAGTCTGGTTCTCATGACTCAGGTGCCCCAGCGTCTGGCCCTTTTTATGATTCCTCGTTGCATGCCCCGTTCATCTCACATTTATCTGAACTGCGTGATCGGATATTAAACAGCCTGCTTACTCTGACGCTGAGTACTTCAGGCGCTTTTCTTTTTTCGACCCCGTTGATTACTTTATTGAAAAAAACAGCACCATTGGGGACTCAATTTATCCAACTCACCCCGGGAGAAGTGTTTTTATCCACCCTACATCTCAGTTTTATTGCAGGTATTGCTATTGCCATGCCCGTATTTCTTTATCACGTTCTACGTTTCACACTGCCTGCCCTCAAACCACAGGAAAAAAACGGGCTCTTTTGGATAGTCGGGGGCGGCAGCGTATTATTTTCTCTAGGAGTGGTGTTTGCCTATTACTGTGTATTACCCCCCAGCTTAAGTTGGCTACTGGGCTACGGTAAAGACGTGGCCGTTCTGCAAATGAGCATTGGCCGTTTTGTGGAATTCTGCACTGCATTTTTACTCATCATTGGGCTGATGTTTGAGCTGCCCTTGGTATTAATCCTGCTATCGCTGACAGGCATTATTCATTCGCGCATGCTCACACAATACTGGCGAGGCGCCTGTATGAGTTTATTTATGATCGCCATTATTTTCACCCCATCGCAAGATCCCCTGTCCATGGGTCTGGTAGGGCTTGCCTTGGTGGGGCTTTACGGATTAAGTATCGTCCCTATGAAACTACTGGGACGCTAATAATTTGCTATTTATAAAGGGCTGTGGCCAAATCCGCATTGGGTTCGCGAAGGGCGGGTGGGCGGAGAGCCGCAGCATCCTGCAAGCGCTGAAGGATAGCACGAGCCAATCCCTTTAGACCGGGTTGTTGCGAATTCCCTTGTACAGATTCTTGCGCAGGACTACATGAGTCACTCATCCCAAACCCACTGCTCAGTGTCGGCATACCGCTATCTTGAGCGGCACTGGGTGTCTCAGCATTCTGCCGTGTCACCAGTACAGGTCGTCGAACATAGGGGCCAATCCCAAGCCCTGCCAACGCACTGGGTTGAAAACGGCTATATAATGTCCAATCCGAACCAGAATTCGCATCGGTTCCAGAGGCTATTTTACGCATCATTTCCGTCACTCTCTTTCAAAAAAATTAAATATCACTCTCTATCACTACTCTAATAAACGTTTTATTTTGGGCTAAATTGTCCTTTATTGTGAGACTTAAGGTTTTTTTAAGTATGAGAAAAGAGCCTTATTTCTGGACGAAAAGAGGCTCTGAAAAAGTTATTTTTCTCTGAAAGACTGGCTGATTAACCTAACACGGTCTTGAACCAAACATCGGTGGATTGACGCTGTTGACCGTTGAGCACAAAGGCTGAGGATTGACGGTGTTCATTGCCGTTCTCATCAGTAAAACCAGCATCACCGGCTTTCTTTTCACTGTAGCCTAAATTGATTTCACTGATGCCTAAATCAGTCAAGCTCTTGCTTTGACCGTCGACCAGCATCGACAATTTTGTTTTCTGTTCTAAGGCCTTAATTTCTTTGGCATCAAGCTTTCCGTCCGCCACAGCGCCTTGGCCCAACACTTTGGCAGCAAGGGCTTTTAGGGCTTCATAGCCATTGGCAAAGTTACCGGCTTTACCCGTGCCAGCCACATCCGTAAAGTTACCAAATAGCTCTCGGCCACTGGTACCTACTTTACCGTCACCATCACCGTCAAAGGCAAGAACTCCTTGACCAGCACCAGCCCAGGCGGTTTGATCCGCCTTGCCGTCGCCGTTAATATCAAAGGATTTATTCATCCCTGTGGTTTTCACACCATCGCCTTTTAAGTCAAACACCAACGGCGATACGGTGGTCACACCAATTTGATAGTGTTTCTTGGCTCGGTCATATAATTGATCGGCCAAGGCAGACAAACTGGAATCCGTGATGCCTTTTTCAGACATGCTCGTACGGATTTTGTTGGCTTCATCCAGGTACTTTTGCGACATAATAAAGTTGTAAGGGGTTGAGTGCCATGCGGTATTAAGGCTGGTCGTTGCGGCCAAATTTTTCTGGTTTCCTTTATTTTCCGAACCACCCACCGCTGTCTTAAATTCTTTGGTCAATGCATCGAGATTATAATCGCCTTTGGGCATTAAGCCGTTATCAATTAAATCTTGCGTTTTGACATCATTGACACCTTTGCCTTTAAAGACACCATCATGAATCACGCCACCACCGTCTTTACTGGCGTTAAACCCAAAGGCCGCATTGACAGTAGCATAATATTGGATAGCGTTTTGGGTTTCGGTGGCCTGATCAATTTTGGTCAAATCATCCAGAGCCTTGTCATTGATTTTAGCCCCGTCCAGTAAGGCTTGGGCTTGGGATTTTAGTGAATTAGCAAGCTCCACATTGGGATCTGGCGGCGGGGGAACTAACCCGGGCCAGCCATTACCACGGACACCATTACCACCTTGTAATTGTGCCAAAGCAGCCAGTAACCGGTTCATCAAGGCCTCTTGTGGATCGGCTGCGCCAAATCCGCCTATTTGAGAATAATTTTGGCCAAATCCAGCGCCAAACCCTAAGCCCAAATTCGGCATCCCCAAATTAGGCATATAGCTAGGTTGGAAGCCGTTAAAACTCACAAGACCGGAATCCATCCCGCAATACAGACCGCCATACTGGCCGCCGTATTGACTCGCATAGGGAGTTTGCGGGGCAAACGTGCTCATACCATAACCCAAAGGACGATAACCAAACGAAGGATTCATCATTACTCTCGTAACCTCTCTCTATGCTTTTAATGTCTCTCTATTGTTGGACACACACTCTCAAAATTGCGCCAGAATTATTTATCCAGAATTATTTATAAGGAAGAACATCTCTCTATTTATAGAAATAAACACAATCCAAACAAGCAAATTGCTTCCGAAAACTGAGTTTAATCTTTTATTAATGATTGCCTCAATGTGCAAAGAAAAAGGGCCCTTAGGCCCTGATAGATAGGATTCTGATACGTAATATTAGCCCAAATCTGATTTAAACCAGACATCTGTAGACTGCCTGCGCTGACCATTGATCACAAAATCAGCCGTTTGTCGGTGTTGATTCCCGTGTCGGTCAAAGAACCGAGCATCTTTGGAATCCACATTTTGATAATTTAAGTTCAGTTCGCTGACGCCGGTCTCGGAGAGAGTTTTACTCTGATCTCCGATAATCAAACGAAGCTTCACTTTGTTTTCTAATGCCTTGATTTCACTGGCATCCAACTTACCATCGGCCACAGAAGCCTCTCCTAAATGTTGAGCCGCCAGGGCTCTAAGCGCTTCATACCCATTGGCAAAATTACCAGCTTTACCTGAACCAGCCACATCTGTGTTATTCCCGAGAAGTTCTCGTCCAGATGTGCCTACTTTACCATCACCATCAGCGTCAAAGGCGAGCAAGCCTTCTCGTTTTCCGACCCATGCGGTTCGGTCGAGGCGCCCGTCTCCATTGAGATCAAACGTTTTTTGAATGCCCGTTGTCTCCAGTCCGTCTCCATCCAGATCTAAGGCCAGAGGCGAGACCCATCCACGGATTTTTCCCTCGTATTGTTTTTGGAGAATATCCTCTTGCTTGGTTCCATACACAGGAACTTTGTCATAGAGAGGAATTTCAAAGCCAAAGTGGGAATAGCCCGCAAACTGCGGCATAAAACCACCCATAAATTGGCCGCTAAATTGACCTTGAAACTGCCCGAAATGCGGTCTGTTCATAACCATTCCGGGATGAGGCATATTGTGATGCATGCCAGGTAATTGTCCAGGGAATTGGCCAGGAAATTGTCCCATGCCGAAGTGCATCTGGTTTCCCAGACCAAAACTGCCAGAAAATGACCCCATAAAATAGGGCATCATCTGATAATTCATTTGGTAACCGCCCATGCGGATTCGGGCACGTTCTACCTGTTTCGTACCGGTTTGCACACGGACATCGCGCTTGCCAACCACTCTGTCTTCTGCTTTGCCGTTGAGATCAACAGCCACATAATTACACTGCCCCGGCAGCTGATAAATAATAGAGGTAGCACCATTGGCACCGTTCTGGACACTATGGAAATTATAAGTATGTCCGCTGTGAATCACCTTCTTAGGATGATTCTCTTTGTTAAAGGGGAACCAGGTCCCTTCCAGTTTATAGGGTTTCTCAGGATCGAATTTAGGGGCCTCAGCAGGCGCTGTTTCAGGCGGTGGCGTTTCAACTTTGGGAAAATTCTCTCCGGGAGGATTCACCTCAGAAGGGATGATGTCCACGTGGTTAAAGAACCATGGATTATGAAATGATTGAGGTCCGGAAAAGCCAAAATGGGGACGAATTGCTGCGGCCATGAGTCATTATCTCCTCGCGCGTGCTGAATTCACCCAATTGCAAGAAAGGGCCATCAGGAGGCAGAGAACACAAATACTGCCGGCTTCCAGACTGTCTCAGTGAGGACCTGAACCCGTCTCGGTATCCACGTGCATCTCTATGCAATCAAGTGAAAGTTACATCTCTCTACTTGTTATTTACTTAACAGTATAAAAACAATTCAATTGCAGAAATTGCCTTTTATACACAGTAACAAATTTTCCCTCGTCCTTTTTCTTTTAAAGGGTGGGCTTCACGGGCTTAAGAGTTAATTCTGAAACAAAACAATGGGTTGGCTGATTGATAATAAATTCAACCGCAGCAGCAATATCGACAGGTTGCAGCATTTGCGATCTATCCGGCACGGATTCAAGATCCACGCTATCCCAAATCGCCGTGTTAACCGCTCCTGGATAAATACCCACCACACGAATGCCGTTACTGCGCTGCTCTTCCGCGACTGCTTCTGTTAGTGCTCGCAGGCCAAATTTAGACGCATCGTAAACGCTCCAATAGGGATAGGCCGTTTGTCCGGCGACAGAATTAATGTTGATGATCACCCCAGCGGGTCTTTCATTGGCCTTTGATGCATCTGCGGCAGCAACCATCACCGGCAGGACGGCTTTCATAAAATACATCGGGCCTAGCAAATTGGTTTGAACCGTCTGCTCAATGGCCGCGACTGACAATTCTTGAAAAAGCCCCATTTTGGCCGCCACTCCGGCGTTGTTAATTAAGACATCAATCCGGCCAAAGGTCTTCATTGTTTGCTGAATCACGTCTTCAACATCGGTATTTTTCTGCACATCTGCCGGGCAGACCAATGTCTGTATCTGTGGATAGAGTGAATGAATTCTGTCTGCAAGCGTCTTCAGCTTTGCCTGATTGCGTGCTGTCAGAACCAAATTAAGACCGTTTTCAGCTAGCCTTAATGCAATGGCCTCTCCCAAGCCTTGACTGGCACCAGTCACAATGGCAACCCCGCCTGCATAAGCTGGTTTTCTGGTCATCTGCTAAGGCCCTTTGGAAAATCCGATTGAGGTGATAATTGAGGCAAAACAGGGGTATTTTTTCCGAAATACTCAGCAAAGTTATTTTTGGATTCTTTTAAACGAAGGCGATACAGCACCGTCGACTCTGGCAAATTGTGTGCGGGTTGTGTTCGAGTGAGTTCCTGCCAGCAAGCAACCACAATGGTTTCTGCCGTGGGAATCAGCCCCTGTAAAAAAGGAACATCCATATTTAAGTGCTTATGATCCATCGGCAGAATAACGGCATTCTGGATCCAGGCATCTAACACGGTTAAATCTGCAATCATGCCGTTTTCCAGATCAGGAATCCCAGACAAGGTCACTTCCAACTCATAATTATGCCCGTGCCCGTTTGGATTATTGCACTGGCGAAAGACGGACCAGTTATCTTCATCTGTAAAAGTGGGGTTATACAGACGGTGACTGGCTGAAAAATCATAACTGCGGGTTAGATACACTGTGGGTTTTCGCGCCAATAGAGACGTCATCATTGCTGTCCTTCTATCATTGCTGTCCTTCTATCATTATTTCACCCCAATAATCCACAAATAAGGTGTCATCTTCATACAAACGCAGCGCGCTTAATTGCAGTGAGAGCGGCGTGAGTGCGTTATTTAGTTCCTGCCAAAAATACACCACCAAATGCTCTAAGGTGGGCAATTTATCCTTAAAATAGGGCACATCTAAATTAATGTTTTTAAAGTGAAACTGGCGCATCACCGTCTCTTCGAGGATGTGTTTTAAATCTTTTAAATTCACCACCATCCCCGTTTGTGGATCCATCGGGCCAGAGACCGTAATGCATAAATCGTAGTTATGACCGTGCCCGTGAGTATTGGCACACAGGCCAAAGCGGGCTTTATTTTCTGACTCGCTGAGCTGGGGTAAATAATAATAATGCGCGGCAGAAAACCGAATTTTTTTGACCACACTCACCACAGGTGTTAACGCAACGTTGGTTTTCGCTGTGGTGTGCGTATTATCCTGAAGCGCAACGGTCATTTGGGTCACAATTTTCCATTACTAAAAGCGGGGTAATTGTCTGCCTTCTTCATGATAGGTCCAGGCATTATGACCATGAATGCTTTCCAGCGCTTCCACTTCAAGCGAAAAGCCAGCGACAGAGGGGAGTTTTCTGAGAGAATGCGTGGCATCACGAATGACATCTTCCACAAATTTGGCATTTTCGTACTGCCGCTCAGTCACATATTTTTCATCTTCTCGCTTCAAGAGCGGATACACCGGGCAAGAGGCCGTCTCTTCCAACAGTGAGATGACATCTTCAAACCAGATCATGGGTTGATTCGTCTCTTCTGAGGCCACCACCAGATTGGCCGTCACTTCAGCACGCTGGTTGTGGGCACCATATTTGGAAATGGCTTTGCTGCAAGGGCAGAGTGTCGCAATCGGCACCGTCACCCCCAAGCCCATCGTAAAGACATCTTGGTCGATTCGTCCCTGCAGACGGCAGACAAATCCCATTGGGGCACTTTGCCGGGTCACTGGGGCAGCTTTTTCCACAAAATACTGAAAGGTTAAGTCTAATTGAGCTGTTGTGGCATTCAGGCGCTCTTGTGCCTCTGCCATAAACTCTGGCAAGTGCATACTGATGACTTTTCCGCGACTCCACTCACTCAATTGAATGATAAAACGGGACATGTGGGTACCCTTATGCTCTTTGGGTAAGCCAACACTCATTGTGGCTTTTGCAGTCACCGTTTGGTAATGTCCGTCTGCTTGCAGAATCTGCATCGGGATATCCACCCGGCTCACACCCACGCGTTTTAAGTCAATTCCCCGTTCGTCCGGCAGCCCTTGAACGTCTAACAATGCGCCAGATACAGCAGTCGATCGCTGTTCAGCTTCTGCTGTGTGATGTATCGCCATAGATTACAGACCCTTTTCGTTTGGACACAACTCATTCCATATCGCATCAATTGCCGTGACGACACGCGGTTATCATGAGACCATGCCACAGACCATGCCGTAAAAAGGCCACACAAGAGAAAGTGGACGCCACGCAATTGCTATTACGATAGCCGTAAAACAAGTGGCTGTCTATGAGTTTTTACACCTGTTCACTGTGTTTACAGAAAGACCAATGAAGCATTCCACTCACTTTCCCAGTCTCCAAGAGATTCAAGACGCCCTGCAACGCATCATGGCAGACACCCCGGATGCGTATGCACAGCTGAATAGTATTCGCTCCTGGGTAAACAACAACCTGGCCCCTGAGTTTGAGCTGTATCTCGAAGACGTCTGGAACGATCACGTCTCTGGAGAGACGCATTTTGAGTACATTTTGCGGAGCCGTCGTACACTCAATGAGACCCCAGCACTGGGATATGACATCTACCTGAACCACCAGGACGCCAAGGGGGTCTGGCACTTAGACGCCTACCAAACGACAGTCAACGGCTTCCCAGAAGCGCTAGAAACCCTGCTCGCCTTTATTCAGGCGAACAGGGCATAAACTATCCCTATTTAAATTAAAGCTATTTCTTGCCTTCGATCACGCAAATGGCGCCAGGGCGTTTAATCCGCAAGACAATGGTCTCAAACACCCGGAAGGGGTGATTCATATTTTGCGCACCCAGATACGCCGTTTTCAGGTCTTGGCCGATGGCCAAATCAAAATTCTGCACCCCAGTAGAGGCCACTAAAATCCGGTTTTCTGGAATCACAGAAGAGAAAAACACCCCGTCTGTGGCGAGTTGGCGAATGTACTCAATTTCCATCATCCCGGTGGTATTTACATAACGATGAATTTTGGAGTGAATTTGCGGCGGCGCCACCATCACGTAGGGTCCGTAATGGCCGGCAGAAGCCAGCTTTTCCGTAGCTTTTACCACATCGCCAAAAACGGCTCCTGGCTCATCCCAGTTTCCGTGCTGGATACTTTGCCGTCCTTCAACGGTCAGCAGCCCCGGGTAGTCAATCTGCTTGGATTTATCTTTATAGCCCAGAAAAATCATTTCATCTTCTGCACGGGCACAGGCCGCCGCGCCGGCCGCAGCCGCGGAAAAGTCCAGCGGAATATTAAATTTACGGCTGGCTTCCACATCCCGCCAGAACAGGACAAAATCTTTATAAATCAGCGGAATATGCATATTCACCCGGCTGGCCGTCACGAGCGCTGTGCCACCGTCTTCGCCGAGGAAGTCAATATGTCCGGGTTTTCCACCCACTTCCCCGTCATCAAAACGGTCGAGTGCGACCCATTGGGCCCCTGCGCCCAAGGGGCCGTAAATTTCGATAAAACGCCGTCCCACCAGCCCACGTCGGGCGACTTCGATCACGGTCTGATCAATCTCATCCCACTGCACATCACTAATGGGGGCTTCGTTATGGCTTAAAAAATCCAGCATAATGGCTTGCTACCCTTTCAATTAAACTTAATTACGATGACCAATCAGGCTTCCCACTGTCAGAATGTTTTGGTCCCGGCGCTTAAAATGGCCTTGTGGGTCTGCTGACTCAGATTTTGCTGTGCTCGCGTCCGCGTGATGGCCAGAGACTGTTCCGGCAACCGTCAGCGTGTGATCGACGTCTCTATGATGACTCGCCGAATGACTTGCCGAATGAGAAATCCCAGGGGCCTGGGCCTGGCGGATTAACTCTTGCAAAGAGGCCACATGCTCTGCTTCTTCATCCAGCAAGTGGGCAAACATCACCTTTTGGGTGGGATCGCTGGCGAGATCGTGCATTAGTTGAATATGTTCTTTAAACTTTTCGACCCGCTCAAAGTCAGCTTGTAACAAGGCCAAATGGCCATTATTTGAGTCTAGAGAGGAATTGGGCGTGGCCGTCATCTCAGTGTGGCTCCTTAATAAAAGTATCTGAATCAAGACCGCGAACAGTCTAAAAATCTGAATCGGGGGAATATTATAACAAAGGCACACTACTTTTCGTCTGAAAATACTGAGTATACAGCGCTTGTTAGGCATCTGGATGCCCTAACAGACGAAATGCGTTGCCTTATTTTTTGCCTTTTTTGTGCCCCACCTGGCTAGATTTCCCCAATAGCGAGTGCTAAAATGGATTTTATAACCCTACTTAAATAACACTGCGAAGGCTTCTATGACCTTTTCATGATTGACTTACATTTACATACCACCTTTTCCGATGGGGCTTCCCAGGCGGAGGATATCATTTTACAAGCCATTGAGTATGGTTTAGAGGCGATCGCGATCACGGATCACGACAATACAGAATCCTTTGCCATTGCCAAAGCGCTGGCAGCCTCCAAAGAAAGCCCGATGGAAGTAATTCCAGGGATCGAAATCAATACGGTCTGGCATTCTCCCACCTATGGTGCCCAAGAAGTGCACGTGTTGGGGTTTTATATTGATACCCAAGCACCTGAGTTACGTGCGGTGATTGAAAAACACCGAGAAGCCCGTAAAAACCAGATTCGTCAGATGACCAACAAGCTCCAGGAAGCCAAGCTGAATGTGAGTTATGAGGATATTTTAAGCCTTTCACACGAACAAGGCTCTCTGGGGAGGCCCCATGTGGCCAAGGCCCTGGTCGAAAAAGCCGGTGTTCCCTCAATTTCTGAAGCTTTTTCTCGTTATCTCACCCCCAAATCAGCGACGTTTATTCGTAGAGAAACGGTGAGTCCCCACGAAGCAGTTGAAGCCATCTACGACAGTGGTGGCATCCCCGTGATTGCTCACCCTTCAGACATGCAAGGGATTGAAGAGTTGGTTGTGGAATTGATTGATTACGGACTTCGGGGGTTGGAAGCCTATCACAAACGCCACACCCCTCCTGTGATTGAGTTTTACTGCACAATGGCTGAAAAGTACGATCTGATTGTGACCGGCGGCACAGACTTTCATGGGGTTCACGAAAGCTACAACACCGCACTCAGCCGGCTGCATATACCTGACAATGTCTATGCCGGGCTCAAAGCTGAACATCAACGCCGAAAAATGGCTCAGTTTAAGGTCTCCTAACTCCTCACAATTGATAGACAGCCCCGCTTCTTTTAACGAGAATGGAGGCAAATCGCTTCCACAAATCCTAGATATGATCTTAGATATGAAAGAAGACGGCTCGCTCATGAAGATTGCACAAGACGTGACGCAACTGATTGGCAACACCCCTTTGGTGAAATTAAACCGGGTAACAGAAGGGTGTGGGGCTACCATTGTGGGTAAACTGGAAAGTATGGAGCCCTGCAACAGCGTCAAAGACCGCATTGGCGTTGCGATGATTGAGGCCGCGGAAAACTCAGGACTGATTTTTCCAGGAGAAACCACCTTAATAGAGCCTACCAGTGGCAATACTGGGGTTGCTCTGGCCTTTGCCGCAGCCGTAAAAGGGTACCGGTTGATTTTAACCATGCCGGAGACGATGAGTGTGGAACGCCGCATTGTCTTGCGCGCTTTTGGCGCTGAAGTGGTGCTAACACCTGGCAGCAAAGGGATGACCGGTGCGGTTCAGCAGGCCGAAGCCTTGCTGAAAACAACCCCCAATGCCTATATGCTCCAGCAATTTGAGAATTCAGCCAACCCCGAAATACACCATCGAAGCACAGGACCCGAAATTTGGCAGGATACCGACGGGCAGATTGATGCGTTGGTTTCTGGCATTGGCACTGGTGGCACCATGACGGGTTGCGGGGCCTATCTGCGCAGCCAAAAGCCGAGTGTCCAATTGATTGCTGTTGAGCCCACAGACAGCCCAGTGCTTTCTGGCGGACAAGCGGGGCCTCATAAAATTCAAGGCATTGGCGCAGGCTTTGTTCCCGGCATCCTGGACACCTCTCTGCTGAGTGAGATTGTTCAAGTGAGTAACGATCAAGCCATTACGATGGCCAAGCGACTGGCCAAAGAAGAAGGCCTGCTGGTTGGGATCTCTTCTGGCGCAGCCGTTTATGCTGCTGTTGAGCTTGGAAAGCGAGCCGCATACAAAGATAAACTGATTGTGGTGATCATTCCCAGTTTTGGGGAGCGCTATTTATCCACCGTGCTGTTTGATGATTTACGTGCTGAGGCCGCCCAGATGGCTGCAGTGCCTGTCTAAAATGCTGTTTACTTCACTCAGAGAAGATATTGCAACCGTCTTGAAGAAAGACCCGGCCGCTCGGCACTGGCTGGAAGTCTTACTCTGCTACCCAGGACTCCATGCGGTCTGGGCACACCGTGTTCTTCATTTACTTTGGCAGGGAGGGTTCAAGCTGGTCGCCAGAATTGGTGCTCACTGGGTCCGCTTTTTGACGGGGGTTGAGATACACCCCGGTGCCCGTATTGGTCGCCGGCTGTTTATCGATCACGGCATGGGGGTCGTGATTGGAGAAACAAGCGTTTTAGGCGATGATATTACCCTGTATCAAGGCGTGACACTGGGGGGGATTAGTCTATCACCCGACAAACGGCATCCCACGCTGGGCAATCAGGTGATTGTGGGGGCTAGCGCCAAAATACTCGGCAATATTGAGATTGGTGAAAAGTCCATGATTGGGGCTGGCTCTGTTGTGTTAAACGATGTTCCAGCCGAAAGCATTGCCGTGGGCATTCCTGCCAAGATCAAACCCCGAGAGCTGCCTATACTCAGTTGAGAAGAAAAACCGAAAGTTTTACAGAAAGTCTTAAAAAGTCTTATTTATGATGCCAGAGAATTTTAGCCTTTTCCAGCCTCTTCTTTTGCCCATGCTGATGCCGGTCCTCTTTATCGGCCTACCGTTGATTATTGCTAGGTTTTTTTCGCCCCAAAAACAGCCTGGCGACATGCCGCCTACAATGCCCGGCCCTTTTATGCCCGGCCCCAACATGGCAGGCCCGATGATGCTCATCCCGTTGTTGCCCCTGGCGCTTTTCTTCTTTTTCCCCGGTCTGATGCAGCCCCCGGGCTCTATGCAACCCCTTGGCCCCAATATTGGTTTTGTCCGAGAACAAAAACTCTTCTCAACCCTACCCCGGCTCAGCCCGGTTCGATACCAAGCCCTATTAGACACCCTTCGAAAAGAGCATCACCTCAGTGTCATTGTTTCCATAAGTAAAGAACAAGACACCTCGCTGAGTATCTCCCCCGAAGTTGACTTTACCGAAAAAGCCTTATCAGCGTTAAAAAAGTAACCACGTTACTCTAAAAACACCCCTCTCACTGTGTTTTAAAGGCAATTCTTTTATAGACTTGTCTAAAGGCAGCGTGTGCCAGGATTTCAGAATAGCAAAATACTTCAGTCTATTATCTCGTGTTTACAAAAATATATTTATAGACGAAAAGGCAATTTTATTCTTTTATTTGTTTTTATTATCTTAAGAGTTGTACAGCGTCACTCAAGTGAATCCAACTTCCTCCCCCCTTGCTGTATGACTTGAGAGAGTTAGCAGTAAAACGTGGAGACGTAACGATTATGTCAATCAACGGACTTTCCTCCGGTGGTGGCTTAAACCCTTATATGCTGATGCAATTACTCCAAGGGCTTCAGTCCAGCCAGAACGGGAATAACGGCTACGGAAATAACATCGGTGGCTACGGTCAAGGCAGCTTCGGCCAAGGCGGTTTTCCTCCCTTTCCCCCCCCTCCTTTTTTGGGCGGACAACAAGGCCAAATGGGCGGATTCGGCCAAGGCTTCGGCGGGCTCAATTCCGGGCTCAATTCTATGTTTGGCGGCGGCTACCAAGATTGCGGTCCTGGCTTTGGCCAAGGCTGGGGTCAAGGGCAAGGCGTCAACGGACACCGGCACCACCACCACAGACCCAACCCGGATCAAATTCTGAAAAAAGTAGATACCAACGGTGACGGGGTCATTTCCAAAGATGAATTTTTGGCCAATAACCCACCCACTCCCGATGGTCGAACACTCAGTGATGATCAAAAAGGCCAAATCTTCAGCAGACTGGATGCCAATGGCGACGGATCGATAAACCGCGATGAGCTTCAAAATGCCCCACCTCCTCCAGGTCTTCAAGGCCAAAACGGATTTGACGGCAACGGCTTCCCGCCGCCCCCGCCTATGTTCTTGTTGAATCAATTGAGCCAACTGCTCAGCCAGCAACAAGGCAATCAAGGCAATGCCTATTGGGGCGGATAATTGCCCCAGCCAGTCAGACTCATCACACTCACAGTTTAAATCGTAGAAACACTTTATGAGTCGAGTAACAGCCTAGAAGCGTCATTCTTCTAGGCTGTTTTCTTTTCGCTTAGGGCACACACACGTTTTAGCAGGCAGCAATTTGGGGGCTTATTCAGCGCCTTGCTCTTTAATTCCAGTCAGCAAAATATCAATCATTTGCCGGGCTTCAGCCTCAAACAATTCACGAGACTTTGGGAAATGCATAATATGAGGCGGGAGATAGCCTGCCAGCCCTCTTCTTAAAAACATAGTGAGCTGCTCACAATCTGAAGATAAAGGTATTTCCCCATTTTCAGCCGCTTTTTTTAACAAACCAGTAATAATACGGTCTGCTTCCTGCATATATGGCAAAATCTTCTGCATGGTTTTGGGATTGGGCGGCGGGATCGGAGGCGGTAATGTTCCCAACCCTTGCCCGGCCACAATTTGACTGCCGTGCACATGCTGCATCACATGATCAAAAATCCGCAGCAATTGCACCATCAGTACATCGGCCACCACGGGAAGTATTTTGGTCTTTTTGGTATCAGCCAAGGTCGCCAGGCGGCTCATCTCCACATTGGTGGCTTGCGCATGGCGAATCACCACGGCCACCCAGATATCATCCTTACTCTGGAATTCTTTATACACACTGGCCTTGCCGAGCAGTGCTTCCTTGGCGATATCATCCACCGTGGTTCGCTCGTAACCGTATTGAGAGAAAAGCCGCTCAGCGACTTCAACAATCACGTCGTGCGAGTTTTCATATTTTTTATTCCGACCCATAGATCAAGATTCCTTTAAAAATGCTTCCCAAAGGGGTTCTAAATATCTCGAGCAAACTCAAGCAGTGCCAAGAGGTCACTGTCGGCTCTTGTACTATTATATGTTTTATATAATAGACTATATTGGTTTTTTAGTCTAGTAATTTTTTTATCAATCTCATCAGTTTGCATGATTTCGGCAAAAAGATAATAGACCAAAATTAACTTAATAGTCTTTTACAAATTTTTATTTATAAATTGATAAAAAAGACTAGATTGCCAAACACCAAACTAGAGGAGATACACCCATGTCTATTTCATCTGTCTCCCTGGGTGCGGGTGGATTTGGAAGGGCCCAATTTAGCCCTCCACGTCCCCCAAGCAGCCAGGATTTCGACCCTAACAAGGGGTTTTCACTGGATCAACTCTCAAAACTCAATGATGACCTAAAGTCCAAAGGCGTTCAGGATAAAAACCTGGACAAAACCGTTGAGAACTTTAAGCAGTTAGACGCCGATCAAGACGGTAAACTGACCCTCTCTGAGTTGAAATCAGGCGCCAAAGCCCTGGGTATCAATGTACCCTCTGGCCCGCCACCAGGCTTTCCTCCGCCTGGAAGCAGTGGATTTGCCGGGGGTGGTCCAGGTGGTCCAGGTGGCCCGGGCGGACTCGGCTCTATTGGAGCGGGTCAAGGCACGCAAAAATACCTGGATCAACTGCTCGCCTCTTACAAAGACGACGGTTCTACTGGTAAAACCCATCACAAACACCATGGCAATCACAAAACCAGTTCTGTCGACAGTGACACTGACAGTGATTCCAAAAAAACCAGTAGCGCTAGCAACGATGCCGCAGACTACATCGCAACCGATGTTGCCGCCTAAAAAACAGTTAGTCGCCTAAAACCAACAACTCTCGTATACCCAATATATAAGTGCTTACCTCTCCCCAGTCAGCTCAACACCTGGCTGGGGCTCTTTTTTGCATTCAAGTTCTTATGTTTTCATGTTCTTATACATGAAGCACCTTTAGCATGATGATTCTATTTATATGTAAAACTTAAAAAACCAGTTGCAAATTTCGGATGTTTTTTTTAAACTAGCTTTCTTTAGTTAGGTTCACCCGTAAGCTCAAACCAGAGACTGAGCCTTCACGCTTGAATCTAATGACTTTCCCCCGTGCTGATGGTTTCTACTAACCGACGGTTCAACTCCCCTTTCACCACACCGACCTTCTGAATCTCGATGAGCCCGCGTGGACTGAATCACACCCTCATCTCAGAAAGCCACACAACACTTATTGAACCCCGGAGAATCCATGGTGGTTGTTGTAAACAAATCATTCAGGTTTATCTTCAAATAGCAACAAAAGCAATACGTTTGTTTTTATGCTTACAAGAAATAAACATGCGTCACATGGGGCATATCAAGCATTGACTCTGGGAGGACATTTGGCACCTATGGCTTTATCTCATCGCGATCACAAACAGGCTTCAGACAAGAAGGAAGCTGTGCTTAAGGGCGGTTCACTGGTTTCTGCCGCGCTCAAACAGCACGTTACTGCAAAAAAAGAACCGTTAAGCACCGACTATTCTGCGCTCGAAAACGTGAGTAAGGCCTCACTGGTTCGCATCAGCGTGTCTGAGCTGCCAAAAGAGATTCCCGACTTTAAGGCACCGGGCTCTACCAAAGATCACCTGGTGACTGACTGGCTGAAAAGCTATATTATGGATGCGCTTGAGGCAGGAAAGGTGACTGAAAACCACTTGCTTCCGCGCAAAGAAGATATCGCCAAACATCTCGGTGTCAGCGTGGGCACTGTCCAAAATGCCATCCGCAGCGTGGAAGATGAAGGCTGTGTGGAATCCAAACAGCGCATCGGCACACTGATTCGTGATGTCCGCAATGACACCCACCGGATGCGCAAACAAACTTCCAAACGAGACCGTGCTGTCGTGGCCATTCAACAATTGATTATTGAACAGTCCATTCAACCCGGCGAAACATTGCCATCAGCTCGTGAAATTGCATCGCAAATTGGCTCTGCGCCCAACACGACTCGATTGGCTCTTGAATATCTGACCACAGATGGCATACTGATTAGCCGTGGTACCCGAGGCAACAAAGCCAACTGGGAATTGAAGGTGATTCCAGACGCTGTGCAGGAAAGTGCTTGCGCCATCGAGTCTGAAACACTGATCGATCAGTTGGAGCGTGACCTTAAGACCTTGATTGCTGATGAGTATGCCGTCCATGATAAATTACCGTCTCACTTAGAACTCGCTGAGTGCTTTAAGGTCAGCATCAAGACCGTTCATGATGCGATGAAGCGCCTGGCCGATCAGGGGGTTATCTCCTCCAAACGTGGTCGTTACGGGACGTTTATTCTGCGCAAACCCGACACCAACTTCTTCTCAGCCACCACGCTGGGTCAAAACATCTTTGTTTCTGTGGATGATGCCACCTTCTACAACTATGAGAAAGTGGAACAGCATCTGAAACAACTGATTCAAAGCCGTTTTGACGTGGGCGCGAAACTGCCGTCCATGGGCCAACTGGCCAAAGAACTGGACGTCAGCAGCAACACCATCCGCAAGGCGCTGCAGAATTTGGCCAAAGAAAACGTGGTTTCCTTTACTCGAGGTCGTTACGGCGGCACATTTGTCACCGAAATGCCTGAAGTGAGTGAAGAAGCGGCAACATTCACCTGGGTGTCCATCAACCCAGAAACGATTAAATCCTACCGTCAGAGCAAAGTCACTCACTAGACTTTTCTGACAGACAAACAGGTTCACAAAAAACCACCGCGCTTCTCTCAGCCGGTGGTTTTTCATTTGTGTCTTGTTTGTTTTCCTCTGTCATCAGCGGCTGTCTTCTTCATTTATTATCGCGATAATCTGGGTGTCACAGCGAGTTACAGTTTATTGTTTTTATCTTTATTTCACAGTATGCTTAAGTTCCCAAAGGGAAATGAGGGAAAAAACGATGAAAATACAGCAACAACGGGTACCTTTATACCGCGCCTTTGGGGAGCAACCCAAACAAGAATCCAAACGGCGATTGAGTGCGGGGCCCGCCTTTGGCAACCAAGATGTGAAGCCGGCCAAAACCCTGGTACTTACCGCGCTGGCAGAAGAAGACCGTCAAGAACTGCTCGCCTTGCGCAAACGAAACCGTCGCGCCTGGCCAGAAGCCATGACCTTTTCTGCACTGATTGTCAGTATTTTTGGCCTGTTTGGTAGCTATTTTGGCATTAATGCCTACCAACAAGGCCAAGCAGTGCACGAGAAAGCCAAGGCCCAGGCCAATGAACGCTTAATCAACAACGTGCTTGCGATGCATCCAGATGCAGATATTACGATCGAGCCCGACGGCCGGGTGACGGTGACCACACACCCCGCGCCAACAGCGCCAAAAAGTGGAAACTAGACTTGCACTGTTTTGACAAAGTCTGGAACATGTTGGGGCAAATAGGAATAGTCTTCCAAGAGCGCTTCGGCATGGGCCATCATGCTCTCGTAATTTCGGGTGATCCGCTCAGCCTCTGTGTTCACAGTTGCTGTGTCAGAGGTTTCATATAATTCCCGCAGGTGAGGATCGTGGTAGCGTCGGTTTCGGATATTTTCCAAGTCCGATTCGCAGGAGCGAATCAGGCTTTCAAGCTGCTTAGGCAAATCAAATGCACTGGCCGGACGGTAAGTCCGCATAAAATCAGTCAAATATCTCAGCCTATCAATAGAAAATGTATTTCGCGCCAGTGATACCTGAATCATCGCAATTAACAGCGTGTATCGTTCACGGGTCTGCCATACCGTTTCTCGCCCAAGGACGTTTAATGCTGCCTTATCCGGCTCTTGAAGAGCCGTAGCAGGATCAGCAATCACAGCGAAAACTTCCGCAGGCAATGTCTTATCCAGCGCCAGCCGGTGAAGATACCGATCGATCATCACATCCTTGAGAGGCATTGAGAACACGGGCCCAGCGGACAGTGACAAGGCGAGTTGCGCTTGCAGATTCCCCTCTTCACCCAGTGAAACCAGTGCTTCTGAAAGATGATGCAAATCTGTTGCTTGCAAACAGTCCGGTCCCAGAACACGCACATACCGCTCACGGTCTGCCGTACTGGGTGTAAACAAGGGAGAGAAAATGAGATCCAGCTCGAAGTCTTCGAGAGTGGACGCTTTCTCTGCAAAAAACGCGGCCAATGACTCTTCAGCGAACCCAAATTGATCCACGATCACGTGCATCACTTGCGCGCTTAACTCGCGGGGCGCGCTGAGATCCTGCTTCAGCAGTTCAAGCAGGGTTTCGCGCAAGTTTGATTGTTCGGTTGTCATCAGGATACTGTCGCTTGTTGTTTCTTGGCTTCAATTTCTTGAAGAAAGTCTTTATTGTCAATGCCGGCAAGCTCTTGCAGTAAGCGCCAGTTCTCAAGACGGTCCAGCGCCGCTTGCTTGATCACTTCTGTGGTGGGCTGACCGTTTTTATCGTAGTGCTTTTTGAAACGGCCTTCGGTATGAGCCCAGTTATGGAAGGTGACCGTCTCATCTTGACCATCTTCGCCGCGGCGGGTTGCCCAGTCTCTGTCGAGATTGGGGTTACCCATCAGGGAGAGTCGGGTTTTGATGTTGTAACCGGCATCGGGATCGTAGATAAAGATAGGGAAGGCTCGGGACTGCACAGCCAGTCTTGCCTGGTGTGCCGCCATATTATCAGCCACACCGTGTTCAGGTTGGCAGGTGGTGAAGACATTGATCACGGCAGGTCCTTTGTAGTCCAAAGCCCGGTTAACCGCTTTATAGAAGTGGGATGTGTTGGCCCCAATGGTTTGTGCCACAAAGACGTGTGGGTGCATAATCAGAATCTGGCCCAGCTCTTTGCGGCGCTCTCCCTTACCTTGGTGAGATTTACCGTGAGCGCCCATTTTGGACTCTTGGCCGGTGTAAGAAGCGGTTGACTGCTGTCCACCCGTGTTGGAATAAACTTGAGTATCCAGCACCAAAACCTTAATGTTCATACCAGAGGCGATCATTCGAGACAGAGACTGAAAGCCGATATCCAACATCGCACCATCGCCGCCCATATTCCAAATCACCCAGTCTTCCTGACCGATTTGATCCCAGTAGGCGCGAATGCCCATCGCCACAACAGGACCGTTTTCAAACAAGGAGTTTGTCCACGGCACCGTGTAGGGATTGTATGGGTATGTAGAACCGTACACCGTATTGCAACCAGTGGAGGCAACAATACCAAAGCGATCACCCACTTTTTCATGAGTGGCCGCAAGCATTTGTCGGATGACAGAGGCTTCACCACAGCCCATGCAGGAACCAGCACCACCTTTGTACATATCCAAATTGCCGAGTTTCAGCATCAAATCGCGAGGATCAGCTTTATTGATGTGGGTTGCAGGGGATTGCGGTAATGACTTGTAGAGACCAAAAAGCTCAAAGTACGTCGGCAGATTCTCAGGGGTCTTCTTGATCATCTTCAGCGCGTCGTGGGTGCCGCAAACTTCCACACATTCAGCACAGCCCTTGCACTTGGTGGGGTCAATAAAGATACCGAACATAGCCCCTTCGGGGAGACTGTCATCTTTTTGTCGTTTTTTCTCAAACTGACCGTAATATTTGACGGTTTCAGCAAACTGGGAGCGCAGATAGGTCCGGTGTGACTCGTCTTTGACATTGGCAAGTTCAGACTCTAACTGCTCTTTAGAGACGATTTTACCAATAATCGCAGTGTCTGGACAGTTATTAACACAGTCCATACAGCCAACGCAGTTCTCAGCGTTAAACTCAGGGAGTTCCGGGGCAATATAGCTGAAATCACGCTCGCCACCAGTTCCGGCAGGCAGAATACTTTGGGCGACAAAAGCGTCTGCAACCAAGGACGATCCTGAACCCTTATTGTAAGAGTCCACGACTTCTTTGGCACGTTTGTAATCGTACCAGTGTTGCGTTTGAGAGGGTTGACCTGCTTGTTCTTTAAGGCTCATAAGAGGGCTAGACTCCTTTTAATACAAAATCTTTCAATAAAATAGACGCTAAAACGCAGAAAAGGTATTAAATAAAGAATGCGTTAGTATCCTTGCCTTTGGCATCCCATTCTTCCTTACCTCGTGCAAGCACATCAGCGGGAGTGGCTTCCATAATCGAGTAAGGCACTTCAAAGACCTGTTCGTACCCTTGTTTAACGGCGAACATGTTGTCTTCAATTACCTGTTCTCCGCGCTTACCAAAGTATTTTTCGATAGGCTTGCGAACCCGCTTGAACAGCTCTTCAGTACTCAACCCCGAATCTTGCTGAAATGGGGTTAAGCGCAGGAAGACACCCAAGAGAACAATCCCCTGGAAGCGCTGCAGGAGTGAGTCATCAGCACGGCAGGCTTCGTGGGCAATACGGACGGTATCGACACCAAAAAAGCGGATTTTGTGCTCTTTAATGGTGTATTTTGCCCAAATGGGAATGGAGTTCCAAAGCTGTTGTGGATCTTCGGTCGGGGTATGCTGGAAGATAATCCCGCCTTCTTTTAAGCCCACCAATGGATTGCCCATATTCCAGGTGTTGGGATCCATCAACGGCACAAATTCCACGTTAATCAGCTCACTGTGCGTTCCAATTCGGCCGGACCGTGTCATAGTCAAGTATGTATTGGTCGGCAAGCCTTTTTTCTCAGACCCGTATTTGGGTGAGGCCTGTACCTTAAAGCCGAAGATATCGCCCAGACAGGTTGCCAAAATTTTATTGGTGGTCACAGAACCATAACCACCCACCGAGTGGCCGCGAATGGAGAAAGAGCCTTCCGGGCGAACATCGGGCTCTTCGGTAATCGTCAGAGAGGTGGGATGATCAATACCCAGGGAAAAGAAGCGTTTGCCTTCACCAGGGACCACCATATTATCCACCGTTGCCACCATTTGACCTGGGGTAACATCCCGACTGCCCAAACCGGCCACGCCGGAATAAATCACCGGAATCCGGTCAATTTTGGGATAACCCGGGGTGCCCATCATCGCATTAGCAAAGGCAGCTTTAATTTCAGCGGTCAGAGGATTGGAAATCGCAAGCGGAGTGTCCAGACGCTCAATCACCGCGATGGATTTACAGTGCTTCAGGGCTTCCACCACTTCAGCACCTGGAAAGGGTCTAAAAGAGGTAATCGCAAGCGAACCCGCTTTATGTCCGTTTTTACGGATAGTATCCAGAGTCACCGCAGCAGTCTCTGCCGTGGAGCCCATCGAAACAATAGCGTAATCCGCATCAGCGAGTTGATGTCCTTCAACCATTCCGTAACGACGACCAGTGAGCTCATAAAACTCATTAAAGGCTTGTTGAATTGCACCCGGAACCTGATCGTAAAAATAACGCTGGGCAATCTTCCCGGCCATATAGCTGTCCTGGTTCTGAACCACACCGCTCATCAATGGGTTGGCCGTATCAAAGAGCCTTTTCAAGCTACGAGAGTCACCCAAGTAAGTTTTAATCAACTCATCTTCATGGAACAACACGTTTTCAATGGTATGCGTGGTCAAGAAACCATCTTGGATATTCATAAACGGCGTATGAGACAGTTCGGCAGCGCGTCGAGAAATCAAGCATAAATCGCCCGCTTCTTGCGCATTTTGAGCAAACAACATGCCCCAACCCACATCTTGCACGCCCATCACGTCATCGTGTCCGGCATGCACGTTTAAAGAATGCGAGGTGAGTGCCCGGGCGCCAATGTTAAACACCACCGGCAGACGTTTACCGGAAATGGTATACAACACCTCTTTCATCAAAATAAGGCCTTGCCCAGACGTAAAGTTGGTCACCCGCCCCCCGGCAACAGCGTAACCTTCTGCAGAAGAAGCAGAACTATGTTCAGACTCGAGTTGAAGCCACATAATCGGGGTGCCCCAGACGTTGGTCATCCCATTGGCAAACGCACTCTCATAACCCACTCCCATCGTTGTAGAAGGGGTAATCGGGTAGGCAATCCCGGCTTCAGTGGCTCGGGTTTCCACGTGGACAACCATCCCAGCACCATCCGATGTGCCCGGAATCCCAGGGTAGGGAAACTTTCCCTGTTTGGACTCAACTGCTTCATCACGAGAAACCTGGGTAACCGTCATTGGGATCAATCCTCCGTCCTAGTATTTGGTGTTTAGTACTTACGTCTTGTGCAGGTATTCACCACAAAGCTTAACAGGGCCGTAACCATTTGCATAGTCTTGAGGTAACAGAGCCTGAACACGAAGAAATTCACTGTATACGCACTATACGTCGATAGTACAAAAAGCTCAGAGAAAATTCATTTTTTTGTCTTGATCTTTTTGGGAGCCATTGTTAAGATAAATGTATCGAATGTATTTTCTATCAATAAAAAATTCGATAAAAAATGAGTCAACAATAATAGTACTTGTTTCCCCCCGCACAAACGAGATATAACGCCTGTATATGAACGCCTCTCTCGATATCAATCAACTCCCCCCAAAACAGCGCCTCGTGCTGGATGAGCTGCTTCAATTTATTGATGAGCACGGTTATCCCCCCAGTATTCAACAACTGTGCGAACGCTGCGGTGTCAGCTCCACGTCCACCATTCACTATCATATTTCGGCGCTCAAGAAAAAAGGCTTTATCCACTGGAACCCGGCTGAAAAAAGAGCCATTAGTATTCGTGAAGACCTGGCAGGACCTACAAAAGGCAATTTACCCATTTTGGGTACCATTGCCGCGGGTCTCCCGTTGATGACCATGACCGACATGGTCGAGCACCTCAATCTGAGTGAAGATCTCTGCCCTCAAGGATGCTACGCCCTCAAAGTTCGTGGGGACAGTATGATTGAAGACCACATTATGGACGGCGATATCGTGATTATTAACCCCAAAGCCCGAGTTAGGGACGGGGACGTGGTCGTCGCTCTGGTCGATCAGCAAACCGCCACGCTCAAACGCATTTTCAATGAAGGCCACCGGATCCGCTTACAACCGGCCAATGCGGCGATGGAGCCTATCTACGTTCAAGATGTTCAGGTCCAAGGTAAGGTGGAAACCATTATCCGCTCAGTGAGTTAGTTCTTTTTTCATTTCGTTACGGTCGCATCCCTCTATCCATATATAGCTGGTTCATATAAAGAAAGGTTGGTGTTATGTCAAACGCTACGTTGGCTGCTGCACGTCCAAATTTAAACCTGCCCTTAAACCTGCCCCTGCTGGGTAAGTTGGGTATCTGGCTCTTATTGGTCCTACCCCACCTATTTTAGCCGCATCTGTTTTTAATTTTTCTCCTGTCTTCTTCTGTCCTCTTTTTTATCCTCTGTTTAATTTTGCTTCTTTTATCTCGCTCCAACGTCTCTAATCCAAAATTCCACAATAACGAGGTGTCGCTCCCTCGTTTTTTTTTGCCTTATTCTATATAGGCAATTTGACGGGGCCCCCGTGTTTTAACTACCGTAACGTTACTCTGTCCGAAATAATTAAGAAACTGAGTTGAAGCCTGTGTCTATGTCCGTTCAAAATCTGACTCCCGGCCTATCTGGTGGTATACCCGTTAAAGCACCCAAAGCCCTGATTGGGCTGACGCTTGACGAGCTGGCGTCTCTCACCCAAGCCATGGGAGAACCCCGTTTTCGGGCAGAACAGTTGCACCACTGGCTGTATGTTAAATGCGTGCAAGACTGGGAGGCGATGAGCAACTTATCCAAGACCTTCCGCGAGAAATTATCCGGACAATATAGAGTGGGACAACTTCGGCTGATCACTAAACAGAAAAGTAACGACGGCACCGTCAAATATCTCTTTGGACTCGACGACGGCTCCGTGGTGGAATCTGTCCTGATGTACTTTGAAGACCGAGATAAGTACAGTATCTGCATCAGCTCTCAAGTGGGATGCGCCGTAGATTGTGGTTTTTGCGCCACAGGCAAACTCGGGTTTAAACGCCACCTTACCGTGGGAGAAATTGTGGAGCAGTATCTGTTTGTTCAACACGATAGCCAGGAAGAAGTTCGCAATATCGTCTTTATGGGCCAAGGTGAGCCCCTGCTCAACTATGATCCCCTTATGAAAGCCATTCGCATTCTGAATCGTTCGGCCGAAGTTGGCATTCGCCACATCACCGTCTCCACATCCGGTATTGTGCCCAGAATTATGGATCTGGCCAATGAGCAGCTTCAACTGACACTGGCTATTTCGCTCCATGCGGCCGACAACGCCACCCGCGAAAAAATCATGCCGCTCAATAAGAAATGGCCCTTAGAACAACTGATGCCGTCGCTGTTTCATTACGTGAGAACCACCAACCGACGGCTTACCATTGAGTACGTGCTTTTGGCCGGCGTTAATGACAGTGAATCTCAAGCCCGTCAGTTAGGCAATTTGCTGAAAGGGCTCAAGTGTAATGTCAATCTGATACCGTATAACCCAATCGGCGATGATTATGGCTATCAGAGACCGTCAAGAGAAGTGATTCACCGTTTTGCCAATATCGTTAGTGACTCCGGTAAAAAAGTAACCATCCGCGTAGAGCGGGGTGTGGACATTGCCGCTGCCTGCGGACAGCTGGCCAATCAGGCCGGAAAAACTTAAGTGACTTAAATTTATATACCCGCGCTTTGTTTCAAACACGTTACAGAAGTCGCACTTCTCATTGTCGCCCCACAAGGCTCCCGGTATACTGAACGCAATTTAAACTAAAGCCAATTTAATAAAAAAGGTTGTTGTACACGCTAATGATGCCTGATATGCCTGAATCTAATGACAAGCTAAAAGGGATGTGGCACCGCCTTTTACATAAAATGCGCCGCAAGCGCCTGATGAGTTCTCATTGGATGACGGTTTATTGTATGGGCCATAAGAAGAAGCGCCCGGCATGAGAACGATGCGTCTTCTGAATGATCTTCTTTTTTCTCAGTGGACGCACCATGAATCCCATTTATTGAGGCATTACTTTCGAGGGGACGAACAGACAACGCACCGTCAAGCAAGACGTGAAGATGTAACAGCTTGTTACAGGATTAATTTCTTTTGGAAACCAGTATCAATTTGGTTCTTGGTTTCGTCTTTATTTCCTCGCATTAGGTCAGGGGCTTACGTTAGGTCAGAGGGTTGATAACGACCGTGTTCTCCACACAGCCGCAATTGAATCTACAGAAGACCGCATCTGGCGGGCATAGCCCACTGCGTGCTCGGCCCGGCTTTTCTGGAAAAACGGAAGCCACCGTTGCCAGAGAACTGGCAGAACAAGCCTTGAAACCCTTATTTACCCCAGAAGGATTTTGGGGAAAGAGAATCCACCCCTTTGCAGAATCTTTAGCCAACATCAAGCTTCAATTTGCCAATATGTCCCTGGAAGATTGGGCGTCTCGCCTCAACACCATCTTTGCCATCTATCTACCCCAAACTGCGGTTGCCTTTGCCAAAAGTCAGCACGTCTGGGAGACCTTAGGACGCAATGTCTTGGTGTGGTGCGCAACATTGGCTGTTGTTGCTTACAACAAAAATGACACCTACAGTGTCAATACACTCGTGTTTGACAAGTTTATGCGCCCCGCCGATCCGGCCTTACCCGAATTGGTCAATCTAGCCACACGCCATAGCGGAAAAATTCCTCTGGCAGAAGCAAAAAAACTGGCGTCTCAATACCCAGGGTCCAAACTGGCCAAAGCGTTGGTGAAAACGGCAGAAACTGCCGGACAAAGCCATGTGTCAGGCCCGGGCTTTTGGTCAAAAGTTCAGCACAAAATGGGGTTATCCGGCGATTACTTCGCGTTATTAGAGCGGGCCGGTGTTCGCTTTAGTGAGAAAGACCGTAAAAAAGCATATTGGGCCTCCATTGATGCCAATGAAGTGGATAAAATCCAGGCCTTTGCCGGTCGGGTGGCCAAAAAATTAGAAAGCAGCGGAAAACACGATGCTGCCTTGTTGGGTGATAAAAAGCTGGCAGAGCTAGTGCCCTCTTTTCTAAACAGGCTAAAGTGGTGCAAACTAGGTTCTACCGCTGTGATTACCGCTTTAATTGCCGTGGTTGTGGGGAAAGTGACCATGGATATTGTCTTTAAGTTTATCGCGCCTTTGGATCATGACTTTGACCCCAACAGCGCGCCAGGGGCAAAGCCCAAACCCAAATTGCCACCTCGTCCGGTACTGCCTTCAAGGCTCATCACATCCGGCGGGCTCATAAACGGCAATCTCATGGAATCACCTTCTCCGATTCAGTCCCCTGCAATGCCCGCCATGGCCTTTCACGCCAGAGACATACAGCAAAACCCAGCCTATTACCCTGCCTTTAGTAATTGGCCTCCCGCTGGTAATTGGCAGCCGCCGTTATTTCAGCCACAAGCACCTCAGCCCCTCTACTGGCCCCCTGCTCCCAATCCATTTATGGGAGGACGGCCCTCATGATTGGTATTAACGCCGCCCAGCGAATTCTGACACAATCTTCTAACATCAGCTATCTGGTTCGTGGGATTTACCGGGTAGAAACCACTGTCCCAGAAGACAGAAAGGCTGATTACCTCTTTCGGGATTTCTTTGGCGCCATTTTAATTGCCTACCTCTATGAAGTGGCCTTTCGGATGGTGGACAAAGTTTACTCCTTCCCTTTAATGACGCAAGTGTTAGGCCTGGACAAGTTAAAAGCGTTGTATCCCAAGACGGGTCCCTTTAAATTCAAGACGGTTAAAGACTTCCCCACCATTACGGATATGCCTGTTCTGCGGAACCGCCTGACCGGCAGCATGGTTCGCTCTGCCAGCAATAACCTGATACCTTCTCTGCTTGAGGAAGTGGATCTGCCCAAAATGAGCCCCGCTGAGCAAGAAGCTTACCAGCCGGTGGTGACTCAAATGCGGCGCAGACTCAACTACGGCGAGTTTATTAAAAACGATCTTATCAAACGCGGGATTTTATCGGACTCAGAAGCCCAACTACTCAAAGCAGCCATTGATTCCAGCAACTTGGTTGATACGGCCCTCAGCAAAACAATGGATAAACTCACCCACGCTGCCCGCAAAGCCAAAGCAACCCAAGTGAGCTTGGATCCAAAGGCTTTTAGAACCACACTTGCTGAGCAGCTTCGCGCAGCCGTTGTGGAACGGTTTGAGCTAGACGGAGCGGCTCTGCAAGCGGAAAAAACAGTGGGCTCCTTCTTGAATAAATTGGCTCAAAACCCCGCGCTTAAACCAGAACAGCTTAACGGCATCCAGCGAGCTGCTGCCGTCTTAGACAAACTGTCCAAGGGCCAAACGAAAACGCTCAACCTGACCTTAGAAAAACACAGTAACCCCTTGGTCACTGTTGCAAAATCACTATGGGCAATGGCAAAAGGGCTGGTTGGGGCTAAAGACAAAACCGTCGCCACTGCCGCCACAGAGTTTGCCCTCGATACGGTTGATGGCTATACCCAGCATCTCAAAGTGCAAGGTCAAGCGCACGCGGTGACCGATATTACCAAGGCAAAATCCAAACTGGTTGAATGGTTCCGAGATGCCTTAGAAAGTCGCCGGGCCCAAGATGCACTCAAACGGATTCAAAAACTGAACTTCTGGCCAAAGATGCTAGGCACCATCATTTTCAACTTTATCTTTGCCGGTGTGATTCTCAGCCTAATCGACGTAGACGTGATTCAACCCTGGCAAAAACGACTGACAGCCAAAGGCTACAAATCGGGAGTCACCCGGTGGCCGTCGTACTTAAGCGTGATTCCGGGCAGTGCGGTTTTTGCGGCTACAATGTTTAATACCCCGCTAAGCCGGCTCTTAAAACTCGAAAAAATGGGCTATGTGGGCCGTTACAGTCTTGCTGGCGGGCTGGGACTGATCACTTATATGGCCGTTGCCGCTCTCATGACCAAGGCAGGTCTGGTAGCCAGTAAACCAAAAAGTGTTGAGAAACCTGTTCAAACGCCCAAATTCATTCCCGAAGGCTTCCAAGAAGCACGCCTCAGCCACCCGGGCATTTTCCAAGCCTTTCAAGCCTAAATTGTCTGCATATTGAAAAATCACTCGCTTCGTCTATAATTGCCCTGTCTGGTATGAGTGTGATCGGTTTGGAGACCGTCTGCCATCACCCGCAAAACACTATTATTTTGAGACCGCTCTGAATAGGTTTTATCAGTTTTTATGGACTATAACTCGCTTTACCGCCAGGCCAGTCAGCCAACCATGCAAAAACGGCGTTGGTATGACAACCAACCGCATCTGGCATTGATGATGAATTTGCTGATTGCCATGCCGCCGCTGCTCCAGATCACCACCTGCGAAGGCATTATCACCATGTGCGATAAGCACCTGGATATGGAAGAGTTAAACCGTGCATACAAGAGCTTTGGTGGCGCCAACCGAGTTATGGCCATTCATAAAGCCAAAATGAAGCGCCGTGCGTATGACCACCACAACAGCTCCCACCGGGCATTCAGTTACCTATGCCTTTTGCCTGAAGATATCCAAAACTACTTCGCCAAACAAATCGCCGATCTGGGCTCAGACATTGATAACTATTACCGCTCCGATCAAGTCATCGGGAATGAGACCGAGGATATTGCAGTCATCCGAAAGCTCATTAAGGCCTACGTAGATTCCTGGCTTGGGCATGTGCTTAAACTCCCGTCGCCGCTTCAGAAAGAACTCAAAAGCCGGGTGGATAAGCTGCGCCCTCCGGAAATGCCGCCAGAAGATCTGACGATCAAGCGAGAAAGAGAAAAAGTGTCTGCGGCGGCACCCGCCAGCAAAACCCCAGCCCCCGATGCCCCGCGTCCACAGCATCAAGAAGTGGCTGAGGCTCCCCAAGAAGAAGAATTTGATCCCGACAAGGAAGAGACCCTTGAGTCCGATGATCTCGGGATGCGGATTCGCGATATCTAGCACCAGGTTTTCTAGCGCCTGTTTTTTAATGTATTCTTGTGATTGAGAATACTCCTGGTTTTTCGCAATGCTTTGGGTTAGGATATTCCCGGGTTGAGCATTCCATTTCGAGGAGATCTGATCATGACTGATTACATCAGCTACACAGGCATTTCCACAACCAAAACACAGCAGTATCAACTATCCCCGGCGCGATTAATCGAAATCGCTCTACAGCAAGGGGAAGGTAGACTCGCCGACACAGGCGCCTTCGTGGTCGAAACCGGACATTACACCGGACGGTCGCCCAATGACCGCTTTATCGTCGACACGCCCGAAGTCCATAGCACGATTGATTGGGGCACGGTCAACAAGCCCATCTCAACCGACGTTTTTGACCGGGTGTACCAAAAAGTGCAACGCTATCTGGCGGATAAAGACCTCTATGTCTTTGATGGTTTTGCTGGGGCCGATGCCCGCTACGCATTAAAAGTCCGCTTTATCAACGAGCTGGCGTCTCAAAATCTGTTTGTACACCAACTGTTTATCCGCCCCTCGGCCGAGCAGCTTCAGGGTTTTGCTCCTGAGTTTACGGTAATTTCAGCCCCTGGACTGGAACTTGACCCCAAGACAGATGGTGTCAATTCTGAAGCCGGTATTTTGCTCAATTTTGAGCGGAAAATGATTTTGATTGCCGCCACTCACTATTGCGGCGAGATGAAAAAGGGTATTTTCAGTACGATGAACTACTGGATGCCAGAACGCAACGTCTTTCCGATGCACTGCTCTGCCAACGTGGGACATGACGGGAAATCTGCGCTGTTTTTTGGCCTTTCTGGCACCGGAAAAACCACATTGTCTGCCGATCCAGAACGTATTTTGATAGGCGATGATGAGCACGGCTGGTCTCAGGACGGCATCTTTAACTTTGAAGGTGGCTGTTATGCCAAAGCCATCAAACTGTCCCAGAAAAATGAGCCTGAAATTTGGGATGCGATTCGATTTGGGTCTATTTGCGAAAACGTGGTCATTGATCCCATCAGCAGAGTGGCAAACTATGATGACGGATCACTCACCGAAAACTCGCGTGTGGGCTACCCAATTCACTACATCCCCAATGCCAGCCCCTCTGGAATGGCTCCTCACCCCAGCACCATTATCTTTCTTACGGCCGACGCCTTTGGGGTGATGCCGCCTGTGGCCAAACTCACGGATGCTCAAGCCCAGTATCATTTTATCAGCGGCTACACCAGCAAACTGGCCGGAACAGAACGCGGTATTGTTGACCCCGTGGCTGCCTTTTCCACCTGTTTTGGGGCCCCGTTTATGCCCAGAAACCCTTCTGTCTATGCCGAACTGCTGAAAGACCGCATTAATCACCACAAAGTGAATGTCTACCTGATTAACACTGGCTGGATGGGCGGACCCTACGGCGTGGGTAGCCGTATCAGTATCCCCTACACCCGGGCAATGGTGACAGCCGCCTTAAATGGCGACTTGGAAAAGCAGCCCTTTGAAACACACCCCATTTTTAATATGGCCGTCCCTCAGTCCTGTCCTGGTGTCCCCAGCGAACTCCTTAATCCTCGTGATGCATGGAAGGACGCCTCTGCTTACGATACCGCTGCGGCAAAACTGGCCGCCATGTTTGTAGAAAACTTCAAACAATTCAAAGGCGTAGAGCAGCTAGTGGCCGCAGGCCCCAGAGCACTCGTCAACAGCATTTAGCGCGTTATTTGAGCGTATTGCCGATCTCAATCCAGGCTTTCACCGGGCGTTTGGGATCATCCGTGTCGGGGTAAACCGTCAGCACATTCTTGCGCTTTTCCCACAGCGGTAGGACAACCGCGGCTTTCACTTTTTTCCGGGGTGTATTCGTGTCTGAGAACCACATAGGCGCGCCATTGAGGACTACATTCACCGCGGCTTCTCCTGGACCAGCCTCCACCCTCAGAGTGCCCTCTTTTCCTGGGCTGTAAAAATGGGTTCGTTTGGCCTGTCCGTTGTCTGCCACCACCGGTCGGCTGCCCAACTGAATCCCCCGGTAGTAATGAGACAAAATGGCTTTGTAGTCCTGGTGATGATCGCTCATCCAACTCGCCCCCAATTGGCTCATGCCAACGCCATGGCCAAAACCACCGCCGACAATCTCAATGCCGACCCATTTTTTGAGGTGTTTTGCCTTATTTTTACGATGTTTTGAGCGGACAATAACGGTATTGTCTACGCGGTTAATCACCATATTGGCACTGGGCAGCATTTTACCTGCCTTCAAAAAGGCCTTGCGAATCACCAACTCCTTATCCAGACGCCAATGCCCTTTTGAGCCAATAATTTCCAGCCTCATCGCCTTGCCAGATACCCCGCGCTCTATGATTTTAATCGATTGGAGCTTGCCAATGGTGTCCTTCGGGCCAAAGGTCGGAGTCACAAATCCACGAGTGCCTCCGGTAACCGATATTTTCCGTAATGATTGATTCAAAACAGCGGTTAGTTCAGAAAGTGTCCAGTAACGCTTCCAACGGTAATGGGGAGAGAGCTGATCGTAGCTGCGAACATCGAGATCGGTCCAAAATTTTCTGGCCGCAGCTTCTTGCCGGAGATCGCCTGTTTTAGCTTCCACGTCTGGATAATCCGCATGACCGCTCAGATAGGCGATAGGAGGGGCAGGAAACTGCTGTGTTTTTGGGTCTGAAAAAGCATTGCTGTAAGATTCTGAATACCCGCCGTGGGAAGAGCTGTACAGGGCCAAGATGGGTTCCCCCTGATATAGGGCAAACAGTCCTTGGGTTTCTTTCAAGGCTTGATTGGTTGAATCAACTTCGGTTCCTGCCCCAAAATAAACCTGACAGTACTGCGAGTCGCAGATATCAAATTGGGGCCAAGGCTTTTCTCGGGGACGAACCGCATAATTTCTAGCCGCAACAGCCTGTGCCTTGGTCGCTTCATACCCAAAACGGGGAGGAAGCTCATTGGGCACAACGGCTTTAAGATATTCATCCACGGGCAAAATATTGACCAGCAGGAGTTTATCCTGGCTTGAAGTCGCTGGCATCAGCTCAAAAACCCCGCGGTAACTGGGAGCTTGCCCACGCCTGCGAAGTTCGGGCAAACGAAACTGCATGGTGGTCTCATCGGGGGTACAGGTTTCACATTGATTACTGGATTCTGACTCCGGTTCTAGCCGAAGGCTTCCTGGAAAAGGCCCCAGAATTATTTTTTTTTGTGACTCAGAGACCCAAATGCCTTGTTTATCCCGGTAAACAGTGAGGACAACACCCGCAGAAAAGAGTTGAAGAGAGGGCCCTCCTGCGGTGGTACCTCTCAAGACAAAGGGCTTATTGGCTGTAATGTGGACCCGGTGATGTTCCAACGACTCCATCGCATTGTTGCTAATCCCCACACGGATCAGATCCCCGTCTATAACTTGGACTTGGGAGCTGGCCTGTTGGGAATTGCCTTGTTCTGCAACAGACAGAAAACCCTGCTGCCAAAGTGCCCATCCAATGAATACCAGCAACAGCAAGAGTGGTTTTAGTATCTGTGGTTTTATTATCATTCGTTTAGCCCCCAGATACTTCATATCCCAGGCTGAGCAGTTTGGCCTTACAGGAGGCCACCCAGCCTTCGTAGCCGCATCCTTTGACCAGGATATTCAGTGGACTGGAAGGGTATTTACGGCAAAAAGCCGGTCTGTCTTCATACACCTGACAGAGGCGGTTTTCTCCTAGATACTGACAGTGATAAAAGACCACCGATTCTGGATCCATCTTCACCTTGGTGTTTTGCCCAGAAACCATTTCCAAAACCCGGTCGATATGGTCTGGTTGCTCGGGATAAAAATCGCGGGCGGCTTGATGATTGGCATGGGGCAAAAAGACACTCAAGAAATCGCGGCTAAACTCATCGCCGTCAGCTGCCATTTTCATCAACTCGTCCACAGGCACACTGGGCGTAGAAACGGAGCAGCAAGCCGCCCTAAGATTACACGACTGGGGCTTGTAGACCCCGAGAATTTCTTCCCAGTCAAATGGTTTTTCGGCTTCGCTCACTAAAAACACTTTCTATTAAGGGCATTCTATTTTGATGCGCATGTCTATTTTACGGCCAAAGTGTCGTATCATAAAAAACACCATGGACACTCTCATTCACAATACACGCAAAGGCGTCGTTACAGACGCAACAGCGACAAATCCCAAACTGATTGGCAACCTGACCGCCATTGATGCTGAAGCCATTGAGGGCTTGGGGATTCCTGGACTGCTCTTGATGGAGGCAGCAGGCCGCAAAGTGGCCGATGCTGTGTTAAGCGAGATTTTAAGAGAAACGGATCAGCCCCCCCGGCCAAGCAACACGGTAGTGATTGTGTGCGGACCAGGGAATAACGGCGGGGACGGGTTTGTGTGCGCCAGATTGTTGGCCCAAACCGCAGCGACCACTCCTGAAAATTTACAGGCTGATAGCTTTCTCGATGTCGTCGTTATCAGTACACAGCCACTAAAAAGCTACCAGGGAGATGCGAAGATCAACGCCAGCATCCTGGCTCACTACCCCATCGAGTACATACTGGCCGATCTGGAGCAAGAAGAAGCCTTTAATCAGATTCTCAAGGCAGACATTGTGGTGGATGCCCTTTTTGGCAGCGGGCTGAACCGGCCATTAAGCGGGCTAGAAAAAGCGCTGGCTGCAGTCATTAACGAAGTGAAAGCCTCTCAGGACACTAAAGCTGAATCAGCCCGCGTGTTATCCATTGATATTCCCTCGGGCTTAGACGGGCTTTCTGGGAACCCCTTTGGGGATACCGCTGTGATGGCGGACCGAACCATTACCCTTGCCTGCGGCAAACCCGGACTATATCTGTATCCCGGCAGGAGTTATGCAGGTGAAATTACGGTTGCTGATATTGGCATTCCTCATTTTTTAATCGATCAAGATCCCAGCCCCTTCCGTCGTTTAGACCGCGCTGTCGTGGCCAATTTATTGCCCCAAGAACGAGATCCCGAAACACAGAAGTACGATTACGGGCATCTGTTGCTGATCGCAGGCAGTACCCCTATGCCGGGGGCCGCGGCCATGGCAACCAAAGCCGCCTTAAAGTCGGGTGTGGGCCTGGTGACACTAGCAACCACCCAAGATGTCTTTGGGAGCATACAACTGCCCAATGCGGCGATGAGACAGCTTCTCTCTGACTCATTGACACTGGACACTATTGATCTGGAAAAATATGATGCTCTGGCAGTTGGTCCTGGACTCGGAAGAAGTGCAGAGGCCCAAGCCTTGTGTTTTTCTTTGTTTGAGCAAATTTGTGATCAGTCCCTGCCGGCAGTTCTGGATGCAGATGTGCTTTACCACTTGAGCACACTCAAAAAAGCCCCTGCTTTTCATCCTGGTGTGATACTCACCCCCCATGCTGGAGAGTGTGCCCGGCTTTTGCATATTTCCCGGGAAGAAGTGGAGCTGGATCCATTACGGTGGTTAAATGAATGCCGAGAGCGTTTCCAGGCGACTGTTGTGCTTAAAGGACCAGCCACATTGGTTTCGAGCCCACTCGACTCACAGATTTCAGATATTGGTCATCAACCAAAGATGTGGCCCCGAATTTGGATAAACACCAGTGGCAATGCAGGGATGGCAAAAGGCGGCAGTGGAGATGTTTTAACCGGCTATCTGGCCGGTCTGTTAGCGTCTCAAGATTTATCCCCAGAACTCATTGCCTGCGTCGGAGTCTACACCCATGGACTCGCAGGTGACCTTGCCGCAAAGGCACTTGGTCAATCCGCCATGGGGCCTGAAGATATTACCGACAGACTCTCCACCGAAATCGTCCGTAGAGAAACCCTTCGTGTATGAGCTTTATTCACATCAAGAAAACCCGAATTGAGCAACTGGAAGGCTGGATAGAAGCCTTTGCTGTGCCTGCGATGTCGATTCAATCCCCGCAGGGGAAAAAACTCATACCCAATCCCCTTGGGCACGAAGCCTGTCTGTTCCAAACGCTGGAAGAGTCCATTGAAGCGACACATCGAGCGGGTTTTGACGCACTTTATGAGGGCCGCAAGTTCTACAGACCGGAAAAAGCAGCCGAAGTAAGGCCCAAGCCTTCTTCCTCTAGGAGCCCATCCGCACCCACGGCCCTCAATGAGGCGGTTCCTATCCTCATTCAACGCTTGCAAGACAGAGAACCCACCGTCATTGCCAATGCCGCCGTCGCACTCGGAGAACTCAGAGCCCATACCGCCGTTTCTGCGATGATCGGCATTCTCGGCCATGAGGATCCCAACGTTCGAAAAGCCGTGGCTGAGGCGCTATCCAAACTGGGCGATTCGGCCCTCCCCTCACTCAAAGCCGCGTATCAACAAGCACTGATCAGTCAAGACAAGCAGGCCAGTTACATTCGCCTGACAGTGATGAGCGCCTATTTATCTTACACTTACACACACCGAGAGCTCCTCCCAGAGCTTTTACCCCAAGTGGTTGATGCACTGAACGATGATAGCTGGTTGGTGAGGGCTCAAGCTGCTCTGGTACTGGCACAATCAGCACAATACTACCGAGATGATGCCTCAGAATGAGCGTTTTCGGATTGCATTTTTTTGGAAAGATAGCCCAGATATTGAACCAGTGAGTCAATTTGCCCCTCACTCAACGGCCCCCCGTTTTTTTGACTAAAGGGAGACATTTCAGGGGTATGGGGCGAACCGTTGGCAATGATCTGGCGAATGTGCTTGCGAAACTCCAGTGAGTGATAAGGGCCTGGCACCAAGGCCTTGGCCACATGCCCTTGTGCGCTATCCCCGTGACACATCGCACAATCGGCTCTAAACAATGCCGCACCCGATTTACCGATGCCTTTTTTCACATGGCATTCGGCGCACTTGCCCTTAAACAAGACTGTGGGATCTTTCACCGCAATTTTTTCGTGCCCCATCACGATGGCCATCACCTGACCCTTTAATTGGACCGTGACCACCGGACGCACAGGATCATTAGAGACAATGGTGACCGTTTTTTCCACATGACCCAACTTAATGCTGGTATCCAGGGTAATTGAGAGCCGGGCCAAGTCTCCAGGTTCAATATAGGTTTTGTCCGGTTTGGCAACCGTACAGCCACAGGAAGCACTCACCTCTTTAATAATCAAAGGGTGCCCCCCCAAGTTATAGAGAAAGACCTCGGTATTGACCTGGCTATCCGTCGGCACTTTGCCTAACTGTACGGGATTAACTGGCTCAACCATGAGCGTGGGTGGCTGATTCACATTAATCACCACGGGTTTGATGCCTGGCGTGGTGAGCAAGTACCACCCAGCCCCTGCCGCCACTAGCAACAGAGGCACCAGCAAAAGCCGGAGTAATTTCGACAATACACTCAAATTAAATGGACGTCCAAACATACTCAAAAGTGTATCAGGTCCGAGACGTAAGTCGTTTTTTTTTATTTTTTTGGGGGTAAACCCTTCTCTAAGAATCACCTCGGGGCACTTCTACAAAAGTGGCGAAAAACACATGGATTGCGGATTAGACATGTTTGTTTTATTATCAACGCTGTTAACAGGAATCACAGACCCCTGTCTGAATCCTCAAGCACAGAAACTGTGTTTGCTTGAGCTTTCAGTTTTGTGTTTATTTTGCGTTATTTTTTGGGGGCGTGTTCCCGCTGACCGTTCGTTCAATGTGTTCCATTCTGTCGTGTTGTTAAAAACTGAATAGTCTGCCTTAGTGTCACCAACCCTGTAATGTTTTATGGGGATTTTTGGGGTGCTTAGACAGTCCCTTAAATTCGTTGTTTCACTGTCTAGATATTTGTTGATAAGGAGTTTCATCTTATGAAAACCTCAGTAAAAACATTGCTCGCAGCCATTGCCGTTCCTGTTGTTCTTTCTTCCCTGCCGTTACTCGGCTGGAGTGAGTGCAAAGCGTCAAACAAAGTCAGCAGCAACCAAACTTTCTTCACCAGCAGCAACATCAACAGCGGTCTTCCTTCTGGTGTGTTCACCCCTTCTTTGAGCAACCTCAGCCCAGAAAACCAAACACGATACACCGAATGGTTCACCAAAGGCCAAACCCAATTGGTAGACCGTCAGTATCCTGAAGCTGTGGAAACCTTTGAGCAAGTCTTGAACATCGATCCTCAATCTGTTCCTGCTTACAGAAACATGGCCGAAGCGCTCTACTTCCAAGGCTACTACACCAAATCCTTGAACATGATCGACAAAGCCATCAGCTTAGACCCAGTCAATGCCAAATTGTTCTTCGTCAAAGGCCAAGTTTTAGAAGCCTTGAACCGTGGACCTGAAGCCATTGAAGCTTACTTAACCTTCATCAACTGGGATCCCACTGATTCATCTTCTTTAACCGCCCAACGCAAAGTCAATGAGCTGTATGATCGTTACGAAACCCGTTTAACAGCAGTTCAACGCGAGTACTTCAGCGGCCTTCGCTTGCTCAGCATGCAAAATGCCCCTGAGGCCATTCCCTTCTTCAAGCGCGTTGCTGAGTTGGAACCTACCAACATCAACAACAAACTCTTCTTGGGTATGGCCTATCGGATGAGCAATCAAAACACCCAAGCCATTGCTGAATTCGAAGCCCTGACCAAAGTCCAACCAGACAACGGCATTGCCTACTTCCAACTCGGCCGTGCTCTAGAGTGGAATGGTCAACAAACCCAAGCCCAGCAAGCCTGGCAGCGTTTCGTCAAAACCACCCCAAACTCATCACAGGCTGGTTTGATCCAACGCAAAATGAACGTGAACTAGTTCACGCTTATTTCAATCCTTCCAGTAACGGGTGTTCCCTCAATAGAGGGGACGCCCGTTCTGGCAAATGAGCATCCGTTACTTCATACTCTGGCATTGCAGTGTACATCCTATTTGCGTTATAAAAATCTTTATGAGCACCGAGACCCCATTCACTGAAAACACCCTGTACCGCCCCCTAGGAGGAACCGGGTTGCATGTCTCGCTGTTTGGGTTTGGGGCCTGGGGCATCGGCGGTAATACGGGCGGCAATAGCTACGGGGAAACTGATGATAATACCTCTGTGGCGGCACTCCATACGGCCTATGAAGCCGGATGCACGCTGTTTGATACCAGCCATCATTTTGGAGACGGCCATAGTGAAAGCCTCTTAGGCCAGGCTCTGGCGCAGTGGGACCGCAGTCGTGTGGTGATCAGCACCAAGGCTAGTGAGCGGTTTGCTGAAAGCCAGCTTCGAGAAAACTTGATTAACAGCCTAAAACGTCTGAATACAGACTATATTGACGTCTATCATCTGGAAACACCCAGCATGGCGCTGATTCAACTGGGCAAAGTATTTGATGTACTGGCGCGTTTTCAGGCAGAGGGGTTGATTCGCTTTGGGGGCATCACGATTCACGACCCTCAAGAAGGGATTCAGGCTTCAAAGCACCCTGTGATCGGGGTCATTGAAGCGCCTTATCACCTTTTTGACCGCCGAATTGAAACAACGCTGCTACCGCATCTCAAACAAACAGAGACTGCCCCCGGGCTTTTTATCCGAGAACCCTTAGCCAATGGGTTTCTAACAGGCAAATTTCTACCAGATGTCTGCTTTACCGAGGGGGATTGGCGAACCCGCTGGCCTAAGCTATACATCCAAAAACGAGTCTCAGCGGTTCAGACCGTTTCAGACTATGCCCGTCAGATTGGCAGCAACGTGCATCACCTGGCACTGCAGTTTGCCCAACAAGCCCCCGGTGTGTCTTCCGTGCTGGTTGGGTGTAAGACCCCTGAACAGGTTCGGCAAAACATTCACGCCTTGCATACCTCCTTGCCCGTTCAAGACGGGGATATAGACGCCAGTTTTGTGGGGCTGGAAGCCGTGTTAGGCCAAATTTTTTAGGCATTTTCTCGACTCGGCTTTTGTAGTAAAACAAAGGGTATGAGCGCGCTTTCCTTTACAACGGGCAGACCCTCTATTGGGCAATTCCAGCACAGCGGTGCTGTCCGCCCTGCGACCAATACCACTAGCTTGGTCTCCCTATGCTCACAACTGGGGCAAGGGCTTTCAGCTCGTCCAGACGGGACCTTGCTGCCCAACGAGCCTCTTATCCGGTCCATTATTCAATACCGAGATGCGGCAGTCCCGGTGCTTTCCAATATTCTGAACCAGGCGGGGTACGGGATCCCCTATCCCTCTGTGCCGGCCATTGTGGAAACACTGTATACCGCACAACGGCTTGCACAGGCTGGGGTGAATACCGAAAGCCTATATCCTGCTGCCAGCCGACTGAATACTCACCCAGATCCCTTGGTCCAGATTTATCTGGCCGGTTTCTACCGACAACTGAAAGAGCCTGCCGCCTTTGGGCCGATGCTTAGCACATTAATCAATCAAGCGGTCACGCAATACCCTCACCCGCTGAGTTCTTGGAATGTGAGTGAAGAGGTGGGGGGCACTGTGTTACAACAGATAGCAAACCGCACCGCTGAAGAAACAGTCCGCCGGCTTCAGCCATATCTCCAGAGAAATTAAAGGAAATTCAGCGCATATGACTCAGTCCAGCAAGGCCTTATTGGATAATAACCGCATCGCCATTGGCATTGATATTGGCGGAACTAAAGTGAGTGCCGCGCGGGTGATTGCCGCACCGACGCATCCAGGACAGAATGCCGCCGACTGCGTGCAAGGCTTTATCAAGCAACCCACCCCGACCAATCCCGAGGACTTTTTAGCCACCCTCACCCAGATGATACAAGCACTTTCCACATTAGAGGGGGGGGCAATGGAGGTAGTTGCAGTAGGGATTGCCACTGCCGGAATTGTTGACCCTGTCGCGGGCAGTATCTTAGGCTCTACCGGCAATATTCCCTTCTTACGACAGATTTCTCAACTGAAAACCCTCTTAGAATCAAAGGTTTCACTTCCTGTCACCGTTGAAAATGATGCCAATGCGGCCGCTTATGGTGAGTATAAGCAAGGTGCGGGTCGCGGGGTGAGTGATCTCCTGATGATCACACTGGGAACCGGTGTGGGCGGAGGAATCATCTTGAACAGCCAATTGGTCCACGGGGGACACTGTGCCGCAGCAGAGGTAGGACATATCGCCGTTTCCATGTCTCGAGAACGTCTGTGCACTTGCGGTAAATGGGGCTGCTGGGAAGCTTACGCCTCAGGTACAGGCCTGGCACTGACTGCCCAATCACTGCTTCGCGCCACACCCAACGCCACTGCGTCTCGGGTGATGATGGGACAGAATAATATCTTGGAGGTCAACACCCATCAGGTGATCGAAGCCGCTGAAGAAGGTGACCCACTGGCACTTAAGATTCTTTCCGTCTGGCATGAGCACATTGCAACCGGCTTGGGTAGCTTGATTAACGTACTAGACCCAGGAGTCATTGTGATAGGCGGCGGCATGGCGCCCTTTGTGAACCTCGAACGCCTCACACAACTGACCAATGAACGAGCCATGTTGCCTCCCGTTGATTTACGGCTAGCCCAATTGGGCAATCACGCCGGCCTGGTTGGCGCTGCGCACTTGGCACTTGAGGCCGCCGTGGTTGCCTCTCGTGTCTAGTAAAACTGGAAGTAAGCAAACCGCTCGGCAAATAGAAGCCCTTCAGGCCGTTCAAGAAGCCCTCTACCAAGAGGCCAAGCGCTTACGGCTGAAAAAACGCTTCAGTCAGAACTTTTTGGTAAACCCGAATGATATTGCGGCCATTGTGAAAGCGCTCAATGCAAGCGAACAAGATAATATTGTAGAGATTGGTCCTGGCAGTGGCTTTCTCACTCGAGAAATCCTGAAAACAGGCTGCAACCTGCTGGCCATTGATGTGGATCCCCGCATGATTGCCTATTTAAAAGAAAGCTTGCTGACCAAACACCCAAACCTTCAGATTCAACATCATGACATCCTCAAATTCGATCTCAATAACATAGAATGGCCCAAATTTCAGGTAGTGGGTAATCTTCCCTACAACATCACCACACCGATTGTGTTTAAACTCATCGGCGAACTCTCCCAGAGCACATACCCATTACGCGAAAAAATTAGCCAAATCACACTCTTAGTGCAAAAAGAAGTGGCTGAACGTCTGGCCAGTGGGCCCAATCACCCCCAGTACAACGCGCTTAGTATCTCGGTGCAGTATTGGTACGAGGTGAAAATCATCCACAATCTGCCGGCATCGCACTTTTATCCCAAACCCAAGGTGGACTCTGCCCTGGTGCAGCTGATACCCAGACTGGAACCCAGACGACTGGCACAGCATAGCAAAACGCTCTCAAAAATTATTCGGGCAGCCTTCTCACAGAGACGAAAAACAATCCAGAACACACTAATCCACGGCAGTATTGCCGATTCTCGCGACAAAGCAGAAGCACTACTCTCTGAAGCCGGAATATTGCCTTCGCAGCGGGCACAAGAAATCAGTATTGAGCAATTTGAGGCGCTCACCGATGCCTACCTCCAAAGACAGCCCGACAACGCTTAAAGCCCAGGCCTTTGCCAAAATCAATTTGGGTCTGAATGTGCTTGGCCCCCGTGAGGACGGTTTTCACGATCTCCAATCGGTGTTTTGCCGGGTGGGTTGGCATGATACGCTGTCGTTCACCCTGGAGACGAATCCCGAAAAAGAAAAACAACACAACGACAAACAACTCGTCCAGTTCTCTTGCGCCGGCCCGCAAGCGGGGATGCTCATTACAGATAAGCCCAATCCTGGAAAACCTAACCTGGTAATCACAGCCGCTACTGCCTTTCTGGAGGCTTATTTCGCAATGAATCCAGAAGCGGAAAAACCCGCGCTGACAATTCATTTAGAGAAGTATATCCCTGTGCAAGCAGGGCTGGGAGGGGGGAGCAGCGACGCAGCAGCCACCCTAAACACGCTGAATGACTTGTTTCAACAGCATTTTTCGGGCAAAGCCCTGCCCGAAAAAAAAGTATACGACCTGGCCTGCCAGTTGGGATCGGATGTGCCGTTTTTCCTGGCCGATGTGGATCTCGCCTATGTCACCGGTCGAGGCGAGCATATTCAACCCCTCAAATCCACGACATCGAGTCTTCCTTGGTCAGTGCTGATTGTAAAGCCAAAACACGTTAACATCTCGACAGTCTGGGCCTATCAGGCGCTTCGAGAACAGAACCAATACCAAACACGCGATTTGACGCCCTTCTTAGACTGGTTGAACGATCCGTCCGAATTACCCCTCTCTTTAAAGACTTGGCTTAGCAACGATTTTGAAGCGCTGATGCTCCCGCTAGATCCCATTTTTCGCGATATCAACGCTGTGTTTTCGTCTTTGGGAGCGGCACACTGCATGATGAGCGGTAGCGGACCCAGCATGGTTGGATTTTTTGAGTCAATGCCGACACAAGCCGAGATTGAAGACGCTTTCCAGAAAAGCGGTTTGACCCATAAAACCGACTACTGGGTTCAAGAACACTCGTAAACTGAATCTTTATGTTTTTTTAAGCTTTACCCCCTCAATTTCACTGGCTGCAGCGTTTTTATTCTATTATCTACTAGTATCTATTAGTTTCTCGAGTCACAACGGCGGCGGAAATAGTCGCGATTACTTTGTCCGCGATGACATTGTCTAGGAGGAGTGTGGTTATGGCCATGCCGGAATTAGCTGAAATGGTGGATCAGGTGAAGCACATCGAGGCAAAACTCACCCATGTGAAAAGCACACAAGGTGAGAACTCAAAGGAATACAAAGAGCTACTCAAATCCTTTGCGGTTGCCTGGTTTGTGCTAAAACAGAGCCGCGAACAGTCTGAATTTATTGACACACTGACCGCAGTGAGTCGGTAATGTAAGACTATCGAGCCATTAAAAACTCTAAAAAACGCTTCAAGATTCTGTCTTGAGGCGTTTTTTTAATGCAATGACGTTTCATAGGCAGCCACTTGCCCTTGTACCGTTTCGATCAACAGGCTCCTAAAAGCAGCATCCCCGCCCAAGTAAGTCTTAATACGGTAATGATAGTCCTCAAACATCAATGCATATTCATTGACCGGATGCACCCAACCGCCATTTAACCGCTCTACGTATGTTTTCAACTTCTGCTCTCGTTTCCAGCGAGGGTTAATCGCCAAATTCAGATGGACCAGATTAATGCCACTGATCTTCCCTCTGGGTCCGGCGCACTGAATACTGGTATGCCCAACCGCCCCGGGAAAACGCAACAGATCTTTTTGGTTACGAAAAAGACGCATCTGGAAGTCGGGGTACAGGTACCCGTCATCTATCCAGGTCAACGATTGTTGGTCAGAGTCCACCGCACAGAGGTGCAAGCGCGGGAGTTTATAGTGAGTGTAACCTTCTTGAGACAAGATGCCTTCTTTTAGTGCTGCAAATGCTGGCTCAGGAAACTCATCATCATCCAGACGCAGCACCCAATCACTATGGCAATGGGAAACCAGTGCTTCTAATCCCCCATTACAGGTTTGTGCCTGATTATCAATCCAGAACAATTCGTCAGCCAAGTCACGACACACCTCAAAGGTATTATCCGTCGTCTTGCTATCAACACCCACCACAATTTCATCCGACCAAGGCCGGATATACTCCAGTAAGGGCCGGATTCTATCCGCGCTATTCATCGTGATAATACAGGTTGAAAGACGCTGCGCCTTGTATTTCAGATTGTTATTGGCTTTTTCTTGCCAGCGCGGCCAACACACTGTCTGTTCTTGGCGTTTTTGGAGTCTGTGCATCCAACGCCGAATCATTTGCCGCAGCGAATCGCAAAAATAAGTCCACCGGTAGCGAAGATCACGCGTGATTTCGGGTCTCGTGGTAGATCTCATTTTAGTCTGTTCTCGCGGCATTGTCACACCAAAGTCTTCTGATTCTGTAGAATGAGAATCATAGCCGAAGCCCTCTGATGCGTCATCCGGGTTTTATCTTTCAAAATTGAGAGCCCCCCCTATATGTCTTTTTCAAGTCCTCAAACCCTCTTGAAAACCGTCTTTCTAAACACACCCAGTGTGGATACGATCACCACGCGCTTCCTGATGCTGTTTATCATCGTCATGTCGATCCCCGTGTTTTCGCTGATTCTGTTTACGCAAAATATTCTCAAATCACAATCAGAACAAGCCATCACCTCACAAATCAAGCAGACTCACCAGGTCATTCATCTTCAAATCACCCTGCTCTCCCAACAAGTGGAAGAGGAACTCCATATACTCCAGCTCAGCAGGCCGGACTTAAAACCCGAAAGTTTAAAAGGCCTCTGTCCACAAGGGGGAGATACCTTATGCGTTTTGCTAAACGACGTCACTGCTCCCCTCGACAATCAAACCGTCAGTATTCAAGGACCCACGGGATCCCCGCAATCAACCATTTCTCGCACTGCTTTTGAGCACCTGCACTCTGGCTTTCGATCGCTCTTGACGCCCAACACCCCCTTAAAAAATACTGACGGACTTCGCCCCATCAACATGCCCGTCAATATGATTGTCTTATCCGTTGGGGGACAGCAACAACTCTATGTGGTCAGCCGTGTTCAAATCGGGAACCGGATTCTGATTCTGGGGAAACCACTCACGCAAGCCTGGCTAAACCAGGTATATCAGCTCAATAACACTCTCAGCAGTGTCAGTATTCTCACCACAATCCAACCAAACGTTGAATTAATTCAGGCCCCAGCGGGAATCACACTCGTGGCAAAAAGTCCGGAATTGTCCTTGCCCAGTCCAGCCCTGATTAACAGCATGAGGCAACCCACGTTTAATGCGATGCGAAGCGATGCGATTGAAATAGCCGATACACAGATGCAGTATATGGCTGAACAACATATTCTTTTCAATCCAGAAAACATGGCCGTTGCTCGTATTCTGGTACTATTGCCCAAAACCTGGCAATCTGAGGCGGTCAGCTCCTACTATTTGGGTATTTTGATTATTGTGATTGCCTGCCTCCTCTTCTCAGTGCTGGTGGCTGTTTTGGCTGCCAGAACCATTACGCAACCGCTGCTCAAACTCATTCTTCTGGTCAGTCAACTCAGCCGTTCCGGGGACTTAGCCACCCGTATTCATATTCGCGGGGTGCACGAAATTAACCAACTGAGTGCGGCCTTTAACCGAATGTTAGAACGCTTAGAATCTGAAAATAGACGCAAAGACGAATTTGTGGCGACGCTCACACATGATTTAAAGGTGCCCCTCCTGGCAGAAAAGCAAACACTAAACTACCTGCTCAAAGGCACTTACGGAGAAATAGGCGCCGATCAGCAAGAAATTCTGGGTGCCATCCGCAGCACCAACCAATCCACACTCACGCTGGTCAACGGACTTTTGGAAGTCTATCGCTATGAGTCCGGGCGGGTTAATTTAGTGTTTGAGAAGGTTCCCGTGATCGATCTGATACAAGAAACCATGGAAGAGTGCCGCCCACTGGCTGCAGAAAAATTTTTAACCCTGACCCTGGATAACACTTTGGCCCATTTACCGCAGGAAAGCTCTGTAGTCTGGGGCGACCGAATTGAATTAAAGCGGGTTTTCCAAAATTTATTGAGCAATGCGATCACCAACACCCCCAAACACGGCACTGTTGGCTGCGTCATCACCCACCCCGATCATCTAAAACAGTCGGTTATTCAGCGTTTTAGTGATCTGGAACACAGTTCTTTAACCAGACCCGTCTCTGTAAAAAACAGCATACTGGTCTCTGTTCAAGACTCTGGCATTGGTTTTTCGGTCGATGATTTACCCAATCTTTTTAAACAGTTTGCGGCCAACCGAGGTCGCAATCCCATGAGTATTGGGCTTGGGCTGTATAATTGCTATCAGGTCGTGATGGCCCACCAGGGTCAAATTTGGGTGGAAACCACAGAAGGGGTTGGTTCTGCCGTCAATGTGGTGTTAACTCAGCCAGAAAGACTTCCATAATGACACAAGACAGCAAACCGATTCGGGTATTAATCGTAGACGATCAACGCCTCACCCGTGTCAGCCTAAAAACAATGTTGTTTGAGCAACGAGATCGGATCCAGCTTGTGGGAGAGGCGGAAGAAGGCCAAGAGGCTATTCAACTGGCCGAACAGCACCGTCCCGATGTTATTTTAATGGATATTGGAATGCCGATTATGGACGGGATTCAGGCCACTCAAGCGATTAAAAGCCGGCTTCCAGAGACCAAAATTGTGATGCTCACCACCCACGATAGTGAGGAGGATATTCTGGAATCCTTTCGCTCCGGTGCCACCTCCTATTGTTTGAAGGAAACCCCACCGGAACAACTCATTCAAATCATTATCGCCACTGCTGAAGGGGCATGTTGGATTGATCCCAGTATTGCCAAAGTGGTACTCAAAGGGCTGCACTCCCCGCCCAACACCAGCAATAAAAGCGAGGCCGCTCTAACAAGAACTGGCAGTTCCACAGAGCCACTCAACCTGACAGAGCGGGAATGTGATGTTCTTCGACTGATTACCCAGGGCAAAAACAATCAAGAAATCGCTGACACACTCTGCCTCAGCCTGAATACAGTGAAGACCCACCTGAAAAATCTTTTTCAGAAACTCAATGTTGAAGACCGAACAGCGGCTGCTATTAAGGCCTTAAAAGAAAAACTCGTATAGAACTTGCTATAATAAATTAGACATAATACTGGAGCTGAGCGAATATGACACCGACTGAAACACACACTGAAAAAAACACGGATGTACGCCAAAACAACGCGGCAAACCCAACGGAAGATTCCTTGCTTCACCCCGCTGAGAACCGCAATATTTTGATCTGGTTGGCCGTGTTGGGCATCCCTGGCCTATTGCTCTTCTTGATTCTCAACAAGCTGGCGTAATTGCCGCCGCAAAATTTTGCCCGTTGCCCCCTTGGGGATTTCCTGGATAAAGGCCCAAAACCGGGGCACTTTATAATCGGCCAGATGCAATTGACAGTGCTTTTTTAAGTTTTCAATCACCGTACTCGTCTCGAAAGAACCCGCCACTTCTGGGGTTAATACCACAAAGGCCTTCACCTCCTGGTGGTAAAGTTCGGAGGCGACCCCGATGACAGCACAGGACTGCACACTCGCATCCAAATACAAAACCTCTTCCACCTCTCGAGGGTAGATTTTACTGCCTCCTCGGTTAATCAGGTCGTCTTCTCGGTCAAGAATCCGGACATAACCGTCCTCATCCATCATGCCCATATCTTTGGTATGGAGCCAGCCCTGACGCACCGCATGGGCAGTCTCTTCGGGACGTTGCCAGTAGCCCATCATCACAATCGGTCCACGCACAGCAATTTCGCCCATGGTACGGGGCGGCAGCATCTGTCCACACTCATCCAATATCCCCAGCGTCACTCCTGGCAAGGCAAGTCCAACGGTCCCAGGTTTACGCGGCCCGTGGAGTGGATTAGAACACACGATGGAAGAGGCTTCTGACAGCCCGTAGCCCTCTTGCACCGGGGCACCAAATACTTTTTCGACTTGCTCTAGCACGGCCACTGGCATTGGTGCTGCCCCAGAATGACAAACACGCAGAGAATTTAGTTTAAAGCGCCGCCCCCGCTTTTGTAGCTCTTGTAATGCGGCCATCATCATCTGATACATGGTAGGCACTGCTGCCAGAAAAGTGACCTTATGCGTTTCTATTGCCTCTAAAACTGCCTTGGGACTAAATTTTTTGACTAAAACAACCGTGCCACCCACCCCAAACGCGGATAGGAGCACATTGGTCTGTCCAAACACGTGAAATAAGGGGGAAACGGTAATAAACACATCACGCGCAGTTGCCTCAATCACCTGGCAGTTGGCGTGGGCATCGGCTGCAATGTTTTGATGCGAGAGCATCACGCCTTTGGGCTTGCCGGTTGTGCCTGAAGTGTATATTAAAACAGCCAGTTTCGCAGACTCACCCAGGGCGTAATGCTCAACTTTATTGTGTTTGGCCTGAGTGAGTTTAACGAGATTCGTCGGAATCTCTAGTGCTTGGGCATAGACCCAGAAGTCTGAAGAACGATGCCAATGTGCTGGGGCGTCTTGCTCTAAAAAATCGGGATCTAGCAATAGGCCGACTGCCGCTGCATCTTGAAGGATCGATTCCCACTCCTCAAAACTCAAGCGGGTATTTAACGGGATGACCACTGCGTTGAGCGACAGTAGGGCAAAATAGTGGATCACCCAAAACGGTGTATTCCATGCCAGTAAGGCCACCCGGTCTCCTGGTTTTACAGAATACATCTCTGTAAGCACCCGTGACTGAACTTGAACAGCTTGCCATAGCGCCGCATAGGTCCAAGCAGACTCTGAGGTAATCAGTGCGGTCTTGTCGGGATCGCTCAAAGCAAAGTGAGCAAGACGGCTGATCAGATTCTTTCCCCGGAAATCCAGCATAATCCTCACTTAAGACTGAAGCAAAACGGTTTTTAATTCTTTGAAAATTTTGAGATTCGCCTTTGGAAAAGCAAATTTCTCCAAGGCTCCCGGCTCTACCCATTCAGCAGTCTCTGCAGAACAAAGCTGGATGGACTCTGGGGTGTGATTCGGCCTTAATTGGCATAAAAACGGATATAACGTAATCCGAAAATGCGTATAGGCGTGTTTAACCGGCGAGAGGGCTTTGGTGATTTCTATCGAAACACCCAGTTCTTCTTGAATTTCACGAAGTACAGCGGCTTCTATAGTTTCTTTTTCTTCTTTTTTTCCGCCTGGAAACTCCCATAAGCCCCCCAAAAGGCCTTCTTCCGGACGACGCTGGATAAAGAGCCGTCCGCGGTGCACAATCACCGCCACGGCAATATCGTAATGAGGGGTTTTCTTCGCGGGCTTTTTAACAGGCAATGTCTCTTGAAGACCTGCTTCCAGTGCGAGGCAGTCTTGTGAAAGTGGACAAACTAGGCATTTTGGCTGTGTGGGCGTGCACAACATCGCACCTAATTCCATAATCGCTTGATTAAAGCTATAGGCATCACGCGATTCAGCCAGCCATCGCTCTGATAAACACCATAACTGCTGTACAGTTTCTGCCAGAGAGACTTCTGACTCAATTTTAAAGAGCCGGCTAAGGACCCGCTTTACGTTTCCGTCCAGCAAGGGGTGTGGTTTATCGTAAGCAAAGGTGAGAATAGCTCCTGCTGTACTTTTTCCAATACCAGAGAGCGCTTCTACCCCTTCTAAGGTCTGTGGAAACTCTCCCCCGTGTTTTTCCATAATTTGATTTGCGGCCTTATGCAGATTACGGCAGCGGGCATAATAACCCAGGCCCTCCCAAAGCTTGAGCACTGAATCTAAAGGGGCTTCTGCCAGAGAACGAATGGTGGGGAAAGTCTTTAGAAAGCGCTGATAATAGGAAATCTCTGTAACCACCTGGGTTTGCTGAAGCATGATCTCTGACAACCAGATATGATAAGGGTTTTTTGTATTTCGCCACGGTAAATCCCTGGCATTTTGGTGGTACCAGTCCGTGAGATTGGCCGCCATCCTAGCTAAAGTGACTGAAGATATTTCGACATCTTCAGTCTGTGATTCAGCAATCGGGGTTTTTGAGCGAGGCATACCCCCGATTATAGAGAAAGCCGTGTGTTTCCGGAGGATAATTTAAAAAAGTTTACATATTAATTTTGGCGAAAATCATTATGGATAGTGGGTTATAGACATTTTCCGTATTTTAAAAAACCAAAAGCCGCCGATTAATTTTACATGCTTTAAAGAAACCCAGAGAAACACCGATTACTAAGCCATCAGCCCTTGTAGTCGTGATTACAGGGTTTGAGGAGACGGTTTTTCCGTGAATGAGAGATATATCACCCAAATTGAGGAATAAGTAGCCGCCATGGGTTTAGGAGCCAGTCAAGCCAGATTTCTGGTCTTAACAGCCCGTAAAAGTGACCTGGAGTTGACCGGTCAGCAGATTAACCAATCCCGTCTGCAGATCGCCAACATGACAAACCAACTGTTTACGGTTGTCGCGAATTTAGACCCTGAATCCAGACAGGCGCTTTCCGTTCAGGCCCGTATTCAGGCCTTGCAAAGCTTAGATAAATCGCTAGAACTGCAACTCAGACGGGTAGATACCCAACAACAAGCCCTGCAGACTGAAATTGATGCGGTGAAAAAAGTCATCGACAAAAACATCGCACTCTCATTCAAAACCTTTGGATAAGCCTCCCTCAGTCAAAGAAAAAGCCCTTTCTTGAGAACAGAAAGAGCGTTGGTGTAACAGGGAGGAGGAGAAATTTACTTTAGACAGCCACAGCTGCCATCAATTGGGGATAATACGGTTTACGATTATTGCCATAGGTTTGAGTGGTAGAAAAATTGATTTTTTCAGATTGCGTTTTTTCAAACCAGACTCTGGGTTTTGGGGTTTCTTTGAGAACAGCCGGGTTGCTTTGCCAATACTCCACTTCGTTTTGGACAATCAACATGGCTTTATCTAGCAAGTAAAAATCCGGTTGTTCGATATATTCGTGTCGAAAGGCCCGCTCACCGCACTGGTGGCAACATGGCTGAGAGGGCACCAGGCTGTTTAAACAATATTGGCTGGATCTGCGGATATGACAGCCCTGGCAGCGAAGGACCACCCAGCGAAAAATAACCCCGCACCCACATTGGGGGCAGTAAGACTTTCCTTCTTCATAGGATAGCCCTCTGTGATGGCACACTTGCTGACAGCTGAGAAAGACCGTCCAGAGATGCTGAAGTTCTTGCAGCAATACACTAAAAATAGGCGCTTTCACTGGATTTGTCCTTGTTGATTAAGGCCAAACACACGAAAGAATTGGAGTGGCGCAAACCCTCTCAATGGTTTGAATGCAGAATAAAATCCTGTATTAAATCCAGAAGCATTTTGCCCCTGTTTTTGTTTGGGGATCACCCGTGAAAATGTCTGAAACCCAGATTGTTGCTGTTCGTAAAGCATGGCTAATTTCCCTCTTAAATCCCGAAAATAAATGGTGTGGCTAGACTCTCAACCCTTGGTGCGACCGGACTATCATTTCAAACCAGTCATCTAATGCTGTGGTTTTGTGTTGAAATCATAAAGCGCTTTTTTTAAAAAGCAATTTTCATGTAAACACCCCCTTAGGGATCACAGCGTGGACTCAAATAATCTCAACAACACCGATCCAACCAGTACCACCGCAAAGGCTACCCTTGTTCGCCCCCGAGACTCATTCAAGGTGTGGCTACAACTATGGCTAGAGAATTTTTCAGTTCCCCATTGCGCTCAATGCGGACAGACCCAAAAGCTTCCCCCTCCATATTTAGAAGGCCCAGAAACAGTCAGGCTCTGCTACTCGTGCTTAGAAAGACTGGGCTGTATAGGCAAGCAAAGAGAATTATTGCAAACAGAATTATTGAACCCTGATCATCCTGTGGTGATTGGCGGTCTGTGGAATCCCAGTCTCAAGAAGCTCATCTACCGCCATAAATTTAGCCCCAATCGCAGCAAGCAATTGTTGAACACCCTCGCTGGTGTTGCCATTACAGGATGGCAACAAACGGAGCAACACATGACGTCGCTCCCCTCGTTATCCCGCCTTTCTAAAGAAGGGGCGATCTTAACTGTCATCCCCAAACGCTTGCCTAGTAACAATTTAACGGAAATGCATTCCGCCAACTCTGATCACTCTGATTCTTTATTGGGGCTGAACGAACTGGCGAAATTACTCTCAGCCAAAACAGAGATTCCTATTGCAGCAGGGTTGCTCAACTGGCGCCGCCCCACAAAAGCCCAACACTCAATTTTTAAGCGCCAGGAAAGAATCTTAAACGTCGCAGGCAGCCTACAGGCCCAGAAAATGAATTTAAATCCCGAGCCCAAGACCATAATCGTTTTGGATGATATTCGAACTACCGGTGCGACACTCCAGGCGGCCACGGAGGCACTCAAAAAAGCCTACCCAGCCAGCCAGATTGTAGAATGGGCAGTGTGTCAAATACCTTATCAAGCGTGGAAACCTTCGACAGGATTCTGACCTAGAATTTCATCCTGCACTTTACACCCCACAGTGCTTGTGGCTATGATGTTGGCGACCCCCTTTATTTTGGATCACAGAATATTTTGCGCCCGATTGAATGAGCCCTTCCATCATGCCTAATCCCAGTCCTGCCGTCTCCTTTACGCTTAAAGAACCCCGTCCTTACGGACTGCGGATTGGTTTGGCTGGACTTGGCACTGTAGGTCGAGGGGTCTATAGAACCCTTATAAAACACCCTTTAGCAAACAGTGGCTTTCTCAAAATCAAAACAGTGGCGGCAAGAAACAAGCAAAAAGCCGAAGCCACGTTGCACAATATCCACGGACTTTACGCCGCGCCACCCACAAGCAGCATTCAATCCCCAGATGACTTTCCTATGGTCACCACTGAGACCCTAAAAATGGCGAGCGATCCGGGTCTTGACCTTATTATTGAGGTGATTGGCGGCGTGGATGTTGCCAAAACCCTGGTGGAAACCGCACTGAACAACGGAAAACACGTGGTTACCGCCAACAAGGAGTTGATTGCCAAACATGGCCCTGCTCTATTTCGCCTGGCCGAAGAGCGTGGTGCATGCCTCCTGTTTGAGGGTGCTGTTGCCGGTGGCATTCCGATCATACTCCCGCTGCAGCTATCTTTAGCCGCCAACCAGGTGGTAGAAATTGCCGGTATTCTTAACGGAACCACCAATTACATCCTGACCCAAATGAGTGATTCTGGCTGGGATTATCAGCAAGCGCTCCAGGCTGCACAAGCCAAAGGGTTTGCCGAAGCCGATCCCACCAATGATGTTGAAGGCTACGATACTGCCTATAAAATCGCCATTTTGGCAGCGATTGCCTTTAAAAAGCAGGTACCGCTGGATGCCATTTATTGTAAGGGGATCACGCAAATTTCTGCGTTGGACATCCAGAATGCAAAAGAATTGGGCTTTGTGATCAAACTTCTGGGTCGCTGCCGCTGGCAAGCCGCTGATGAAAGCCTGGATGTTCGTGTACACCCGGTGCTTGTTCCGGTTGATCATCCACTGGCCAGCATCCAACAAGAGTATAACGCCGTATGGGTTCAGGGAGACGCGGTAGGTGATGTGATGTTCTCTGGACGCGGCGCTGGAGAGCTTCCCACAGCCAGTGCGGTTTGCGGGGATGTGCTACTCATAGCCAATTCAATGCACGAAAATACTGAAGCCAGCTCTGAAACTCGGCCGCTGTTAAAAGCCATGCGCTTTCAAAACAGCGAGGCCGCCAAGATGTTGGCCATCACTGAAACGATCAACCGCTACTATATCCGTCTCAACACCCTGGACGAACCCGGCGTGATTGGGAATTTGGGTCATGCCTGCGGTATGGCCGAAGTGAGCTTGGAAACCGTCTTACAGAAAAAAATAGAGGCGGACGGGACTGCTTCGATTGTTCTGATCACGCACGATGTGACAGAACAGCAAATGCGTCAAGCACTGGATACGATTATCGGGCAAAGCACCACCCAGTCCATTGGTGCTGTATTACGGGTTTTTTAGGGAAGTACGGCATGTCGACTCAAAGCACGGGTGGTATTTTATCTCACTATGCAGATTTTTACCCCCCAGAACTCCAAAAACAAGGCTACCCGTTAATTAGCTTGCATGAAGGAAACACACCACTTATTCCAGCGTGTCATCTGGCTGAATGGATAGAGAAAAACACGCCTACCCGGGGACTTCGGATCTTCCTTAAGTACGAAGGGCTAAATCCCACGGGCAGCTTTAAAGACCGGGGAATGACTTATGCTGTTTCTCAGGCCAAGGCCGATGGTGCTGTCTCCATTATTTGTGCCAGTACCGGCAATACCAGCGCGGCAGCGGCGGCTTACGGGACCCGGGCCGGGCTAAAAACATATATTGTTTTGCCCAGCGGAAAAGTGGCATTGGGAAAACTCTCTCAAGCCATTCTCTACGGGGCAGAAATTATGGAGATTGAGGGCAATTTCGACCAGGCCCTCACCTTGGTTCGGCAATTGGGCGAAACCGGCAAAGTGACTGTCGTTAATTCCATTAACCCTTACCGAATCCAAGGCCAAAAAAGTGCCGCCTTTGAAGTGTGTGACGCGCTGGGTAACGGTAAACAGGCAGAGGCCCCAGATTATTTATTTATTCCCGTCGGCAATGCCGGCAATATCACTGCCTATTGGCTTGGATTTTGTGAGTATTATGCCGCAGGTAAAATCACACAAAAGCCCAAAATGATGGGGTATGAGGCCGAAGGCTCTGCTGCCATTGTTCAAAATAGAGTCATCGATAACCCTGAAACACTGGCGACTGCGATTCGCATTGGAAACCCAGCCAGTTGGTCGGGTGCCGTTTCGGCTCGAGATGAATCGGGCGGACTTATTGGCTCTGTGACTGACGCAGAAATTATCCATGCCTATCAACTCCTCGCCGGGAAAGAGGGCATATTCTGTGAACCGGCCAGTGCGGCCAGTTTTGCCGGGCTCATTCAAGCCGCACAACGCGGAGAGATAGCCAACAACCAGAGTGCCGTCTGTGTATTAACCGGGAACGGACTGAAAGATCCCGATAATGCCATTGCACACGGAGCGGCCAAACGACATACTTTAGCCGCAGATGACGGGATAGACCGTGTGTTGGACATTATTGAAAAAAATAAATCCCGGCCAGTGTAACCTGGCCAGGAATCTGATAAGCGGGTGGTGTTTGGAAGACAAAACGAAGATAAACGAAGCGTTACACCCAGCTTCACCTCAAAATAAACTTAAAAAACTCACTTTTTACGCATATAGCTGTTTGATATCGGCCCTGCTAATTGACTCTCCATTACCATCTAGCCCTGCAAGGATGCTGAGATCTTTTTGACTAATTCCCGTTGCTTCACCGTCCAGTTTTGAAATTTGACTGTATTGTTTGCTTAACTGCGAGGCAAAACCATACGCCTGGCTCAGTTGATGCAATTTACTGGGATCCACTTTACCGGATTTAAAGGCCTGAGTGATTTCCTGCTTCAATGCGGCTGCAGACTCTTTCAGCTCAGTCTCACTCACTTGTCCGTCACCATTTTTATCAAACTGTTTTAAGTATTCTGTGGCCTGTTTAATGGATAGTTCTTGCGGACTGCGGCGAAAGGGAATAACAGAGTTGCCCTGAATATTCTCTTTGCCTACTTTTTCTGCCACTTTATCAAGAACTGCAGACACCGCAGTGGTTGTGCCTTGAGGCAGACCAAATTGAGCACCCACTTTGTCCAAGATTTTTTTACTGGCCGGACTCTTTAATAAATCCGACAACTCTTGGGGGGCACGGCTTAATACCAATCCTACGGACATATAACAATCATCCCTTTATTAATTTTCCCTCAGAACGACACCTGGCCAAGCCCATTATTACAAGACAGCCCTCAGTAATCCCTCTAGTCTTGCCCTGTTAGTCTTGGTTTCGCTCAACGTGTTCGATACTTATGACTATACGAGATAACCCACCCGGCTGACCTCATCCACATGAGGGATTCATGCAAAAAGACTGCAAATACTGACCTAGGGGGTATTTTGATCGTGAATCTGTGGTTGTTTTTGTTGTGGATTAATCGTGAGTGTGACCAAAACCGCATGATTGAGCCGATCTGGTTTATTTCCCGGACTGATCAACCACTGCTGGAGATACCCCACTTCGGCGCGAACGCTTTTACTGTTGTTGAGATAGTGCCCTACCCCGGTGAGAAAGCGGTTTTGCCCGTAGCTTGCTTGCGGCCCATGTCGAACTGAATTGAGATTGATAAAGGCCTCATCCCCCACAAACACATACCACTGCTTGTTTTTACCCAATGAACGGTTTACGCGTAACAGTTGACGCCAGCGGTAGGCGGGATCGTGGACATGCTCGATAAAGCGTTCTTCTAGCCGCGAACGGTTGATCAGTGTCCATTGCTGATGCTCACCCAAGTCGTGCTGTAACAGCACTTCCTGCCAAATACGGTGTTCCCATGTCGAGTTTCTTTCTGGCGGTGTCAGACGTGAATTTGCCAAGTTCCAACTGACCAGCCACATGTAACCCGTTCCTAAGGACACATTGGGCCGTATTTTATACCGGAGCCCCGGGGTTAACACCCATTGACTGCGGGCTGTAATATTGTTTCCAACTCGGGGTTGCGCTTCTAAGCTAGCTGTCAGTTTGGAACTCACAGGTACATTCAGTGTGACTGGGAGCCAGAGTTGCGCGTCATTCTCAACCGCGTCATCACCATCTGCCCAAACAGATTGAGAGAGTAGGGTGAGCACCAGTATAGCGCCCCCTAGAACGAGCCATAGCAGATAGATGATTCCTTTGGCAGAGGTCCCCAACACCAGCTCCCTGTAAACACTTGATTTAACAGCGATTTTATTAAACCGCTATTTTACGCCCTTAAAGAATATGCGTCCATTCCAAAAAGCGGCATAGAACAGCCCCCACCCCAAAAGCCAAAAGCCAAGAGCCCACGAGCACGATGCTTGATTCTCTAATGCCTCGCTCCTTCCAAATCACTGTGGCTGAAGCAATACAGGGAACAAAGAGCGTGATCACAATCAGGGCAGTCATCATCTGAATAGCCGTCATCTCCTTGGCCAAGAAGTAGAGTCCAGCAGCGCCAAAATCTCGCCTCACCATCCCCATAATAAAGGCCTTGGCTGTGGCTCCAGGCAAATGCAGCAGCGATTCTGTCACTGGGGCGAGTGCGTGCTGGATGGTGAGCAGTAGCCCGCTCACCTGCAAAATGGAGACCAACAGCGAGCCTAAAATAAACAGCGGGGAAGCCTCTTTGAGGAAAACAACCGTACGAACCCAGGTTTTTTTCGCCACGTTCTTTAGCATAGGCAGGCGCATCGGCGGCAGATCAAGAATGAGACTGGTGGAAGAGCCCGGAAGCATCTTGTTGAGAAGGGTACCCAGTACCAACAATACAGTAAATAGAATCGCACAGTAGACGGCCCAAGCCTTAAGCCCCCCTGTGACAGCCATTAGTCCAATAATCACTCCCAATTGAGCAGAACAAGGAATGGTAATAGCCAAAATGGTTGAAGCAATGGTTCGCTCTCGCTGCGAAGTGAGTACCCGGGTAGAGACAGTGGCCATGGTGACACAACCAAGCCCCAAGATGAGGGGAATCACCGCCCGTCCGTTCAGGCCAATCTTAGACAAAAGACCATCAGACAACACTGCAATACGAGGAAGATAACCACAGTCTTCCAATAACGAGATATAAATATAAAAACCCAGCACCAGTGGGAACAGCACACCAAAAATGTACTGCACACTCATTGTCAGCACGCCAAATTCACCGGCCAGCACCTCAAAGAGAGGAGTCTTAGGGCTTGCCAGTAAGGACACTGCCTGCTTTAAAAACGGCACAACCCACTTGAGCATCACCGTCTTCTCCGTAAAATTGACCAAATCCCCGGCCACCCATATACCAACAACTTGATACAGGGCTAAAAGCACAATTAATCCACTCAATAGCCCAATAAAAGGATTGAGAAACAACATGCCAATAGCCTGAGATAACCGCTGTATGGGTTTTCCTTCTGGTTGAGCTTGTTTAACCACCTGAGAGACCAGCGCATTGATATAATGCCGGCGAAGCCCGTAAATGTGCATCCGCTCTCCAGGATTTTTCTCCAGTTCTAGCAGCGCGTTGGGTTCTGGCGCATCGGGCAGTCTATTCCCCAGCCGAGGCGCATTTTCAGAATGACTCTCCGTCAGGGCTAACAAGACGTGATCCAACCCATTCCCTTCTGTGGCAATACAGGGAATCACCGGCACGCCTAAGCGCTTGGAGAGCAAGGGAATATCAATGGTGATTTGAAGCAACGCGGCTTCATCCATTTGGTTTAAGGCAACGAGTAACGGCTTACCGAAGTCCAGCAGTTGCTGTGTCAGAAAAAGATCTCGCTCCAAACTAATCGCACTGACCACATTGACAATCACATCAGCCGATAAAATGGTATTTTCAGCTACTTGCTCCTCTTCACTCATACCCGAAAGCCCGTACACACCCGGAGTATCGTGGATAGGGCGGCCGTTCGGGAGTTTTCCCTTGGGGATATCCACCGTGGTGCCCGGAAAGTTCGAGACATTCACGTATTGGCCCGTAAACCCATTAAAAAACACGGATTTCCCCACATTGGGGTTGCCCGCGAGAACCACTAACTGTTTTTCTGGCAACTGTTTTTCTGGCGCCGCTGCCGTGTGAAGGCCGGCAATAACCGTCTGTTCAGTCATGACTTCATCTCACCTGGTTTCGTCTCGACCAGAATATGTCTGCATAACTCGCGACCAAGGGCGATTTCGATATTTCCGCGTCGAACCACCACCGGGCCTCCGGGAATTTTAGCCGCCAGATAGAGTGTTTCACCTTGAGCAATGCCAAGCCTTAAGGCAGACAAGGCCGTCTGTGGGTCGTCCATCTGGGCGACCACAACAGTACTCCCGACAGCAATAGATTCCAGTGGGGACATAGACAAGATCCTGAGTGTTACGGAGCTGAAATCCGAACCTTTCCGCCAACGTAAAGGTTGGAGCCTCAGATTAACAGAGAATACCCTACCATCACAAGGGGTTCTCTCAAAAAACACGGGGCAACGCAAAAAATTGTTCCCTCAAAAGTTATCCACACAATTTTGAGATCAGGCGGGTTTTATTCGTTTTACTGGTGCTTCGTGACCAGTGTCAGCAAAAATATGAGACCTTTTTCATGCGCATTTCTCCTTTAGCCATCGCCCAACCCCCTCATTTTTCGGCACATTTTGCCAACACCTCTGCCCATGGTCTTCGCCTAAAGAACCCCGCTCAAGATCAGTTATGGCACGATACGGAATTTTTCAGCCCGAGCAGCTTTTTCCACCAGCTTTTAGAACAACTCAAACAACTCCCACCAGGAACGCCGATATACTCAATGGCCTGCTCAACCGGAGAAGAACCCTTATCACTGGCCATGATACTGGTCAGCCAATTTGGGAGAGAGGCTGCCTCCAAGTATAAAATCACTGCCGTCGATATTGGCAAACAGGCCATTGAACAAGCCAAATCCGGGGTGGTCACAGTGAATCACACTGAGCGCCGCAATGCGGATGCGGCCCTAGCTGGCAGTTCAACCGGCGACAACACCCTCATGTCCTTCTTAGAACCCTTGACACGAAGAGATTACCGCCCTGCCTTGCGCCCCAGAATTAACAATGTAACCAGTGAAACCCTGCAACTTCAGCCCTGGTTCGCCAACCTGGTCTCACAAATGGTGACCTTCTCCGTGGGAGATGTCCGCCAAGTGCTTTCCAATAATCCGATTGACTCGTCGAAGCCCTGCGTTTTTCTGTTTCGCAATGCCTGGCACTATTTGCCTGATAAGGACCGAACGACCCTCTTACAACAGCTAAAACAGCAGATGGCTCCGGGCAGTATCATTGGCATTGGGCATTTAGAGCATGAGCGTTCCGGCGAGTACGCCACAAGAGAGCGTGTATCGACCGCAGAACTGATTGAACGCGCCGGCTTTACGCCTATGAGCAAGAAAAACGCAACCCTATTTCAGAAGAAATAACTTTTTTTACCGGCTTATTTCTTTGTGCTACAATTGCCGCAATACAATAACTGTGTGTGTCGAGTGTGGAAAATACGCCCATGAGCTTACGAATCCCAGTATTAAGTACTGCAATCAAGCAACCGTCTATATTATCGCGGCAATATAACCGCCAGAATAACCTTCCGACTAGCCTGAATCCTGTCCATTTTGGCAATCAGGGCATCGCGTACCGCCTCCCCCCAGCAATCCAACTGAAAGTGCGTGGAGTTACCATGCACCAGCGTAGCCTTGATCCTGCTATTACGCCGATTTCAGACAATATCAACCGGCTATCCGAAGGCCCTTGGAAAGACGGACAAGAGCTGACCGCAAAAATAGACAGTCTTAAAGGGCAAATCCTGCTGGAAGTACCAGGCATTGGGCCAATTGGCAGAATTCCGGATCAAATTTCTCCGCATTTAAGACCCCTGATAGAAGAAGCTCCTAAGGATTTTCGTTTTGAGCTTTCCAACCTGGTTGCTGGAACTACCAAAGGGGCCGAAACCATTGGGGTGCGAATTAACCTGATTTACACTGGCAGTAACCCCAAAATTGAGCAAGCAAGCCGCAAAGCATTTACCACCATCCTGAACAACCCAGGTTGTAAAGACTTTGCGATGCTTTACCAACCCGCTGTCTCACCGGATCAGGTGCTAGACGCGATGCTGACACACGAGACCAAAACCAATGGGGCAGAATCTGCATGGGAGATGAAAACCGCCATTGATAAAATTTTAACCACCTTGCGCGACCCGGAATATAAACGTATTCTGCTGGTAGGCCATTGTAAACCGGACGGAGATACACTGGGTTCGATTGTCGGTCTTAAAAACGCCATTTTATTGATGGATCCCAGTCGTCAAGTAGACTGTGCCGTCGATGACAAACTGCCAGGGCTCTTTAGAGATACGATTCCTGGCCTGGAAACCATCAAACACCCCAATAACCCAGAGCGAATCGCAGAAGTTGCTGCAGATTTGGCACAACTGCAGGCAAGCACCCCGCAATCTCCCAAAATACCCATGCTGCAGAGAGAACTGACTGCCTTAAGAGACCCCGAAAACCACTTGAAACCGGATACGCAGTACGATTTGGTGATTGCTATTGATATCCCCACACCCAAACGCTTTACAAGCCAATTCCGGCCTTATTTAGAGAAGGCCTATGATGTGATGTATATTGACCATCACCCCCACCGCGCCAATGAGTGGGAAGCTGCACTCTCTCAAACCGGCTTAGATGTGAATAAAGCACGCACCCAAAACCATTGGTGGGTGGCAGATTCTGTGGCGGCCTGTGCTCAAATGGTGGCTGTGCTTGCGGTCAAACTCGTGCCACAACTGGAAGCACTGCAACGTAAAAAGCAGAATGCTGCGGAAATTTTGCCCGAGCCAACGCAGCGAACCCTGTTGGGCCAGATGGTTGCCAACTTGATTGCGGGTATCTTCACGGATACGGGCTCTTTTACGCGAACCGCGAACTTAAAACCGCAAGATACCATTAAACCCGCTGAACAACGCCCCAACTTCTGGCCCGAAGGCCTTTCCAAATGGCTGATGGCTCTCACCCAAAACCTGGGTGGCGACAGCCAGGTTAACAAAAAGTGGTTACGCGAAACTGTGACCTATGACATTCCAGATAAAACGCTGGAAGGCGATGCGCAAACCTCTGCCCGGGCAGAAATGATTCGCCATGCCGTTGCCGGCAGACAGATGCATCCACAATTAGGACTGGGTATCGTACAGGCCAACTACACCCAAATGCGGGATGTTTGGGACACTGCTCGAGAAGTAGACCCGGAAGTCACTCTATTGGATATTCAAAACGCCTTCAAGTACTGTGAAGTGATGGGGGCGCTTAGAGCCAACCCCGCACTGCACCCTTCGGCAGAAAGTCATAACCCAGCCAAAACGAGCTATATCGGCCCTTATGATAATCAACGGATTGCTGTGCTGATTTGCCAGGACAAGCAGGCCGGAGAACTGGATGAGAAGCTCGATATTGCTGAGTGTAACGGACTCCGATTGTCGATTCGCTCTGTGGACGGGACAACAGATGCGGAAATGCTGGCCAGTCTCTTTGGTGGGGGCGGACATGGTAGCGCCTCTGGTGGCAGAATAGACTTCCCCGGGGTTACTTTAGAAAGCAAACTGGGTGTCTTCATTGACGGCAAACCGGTTGCCAATCAGGATCCCAAAACCATTTTGGCCACGCTGGTCAAAAATTACGGCATTTTGCACCACCCTAAGCTGAATGATGCCCAGAAAAAAGCGCAACTCATCCCTGTGCAGGTTGTCTCTGACCCGAACGGGAAGACCTGTGCCGAGCTGGTCACAGCCATGGTCAGCCAGATGCGCGGAAACGCCAACACTTCGGGCTAAAGCTTTCAATTATGGATTACAAAACTCACAGTCACGGGGATTCGCCGTGGCCTGATTCTCCTCGTTTATTAGTTTTGTTTGGATTGGTTGTTTCTTCTGAAATTGGCAATGCTGGCACTGCCACAAAGCAGACGCAGGAAGACGTGTGGGAAGACCACACGCCTCACAAGGGAGTGCATCTATAAGTTTAATCTGTTGAAACCCAGGCCAAGCACACTCAGGGCAGAGAATCGATAATTGTGTCACCAGTTGTTCCGCACACGCCGCAATGGCCCGCATCCGGGTGGGGTTAAAACAGGCCCTCATATCCGGAGAAAGCCTTATTTGATGGTCTGGAGAATACTGCACAAAAAGCTGCTTCAATTGCACTGGGTCTTGAATGCCTTTATAGATTTTAGAAAATCCTTCCCCAGAGACATGCTTAATCCCTAAAATCACGCCATGGCTAGGGAAACCCCACGCCGTGGTCATTTCTAGAAGCGACTCCCAAGAGGAGCACCAAGAGGGATACTCTGGCAAAGGGCATTCTGGCGAAGGATAGTCTACAAAAGAGACATAATTCGTCTCCAGGGTATGAAACACTGCGGTCCAGACTCCCTGATTCTGTCTATCCCACTGACTGTCCCATAAATATAAAAGCTCCGTATCAGCCGCAGCCCAAGGCATTTGGGGACTCGGGCCAAAACTGCCCTCACTGGTAAGGATCAGGGTCGCCTCAGGGTAGTGTTGTTTGACGGCCTCTGCTTTTAAGCGGGCAGTCTCTAGGGCATCCCCTGACCGGTGTCGTTCTCCACTAAACGTGCCAAAGGCGTCTGTATCAAAGCCCGTGGTCACATCGCAACGCACCCCCAGGCCGCGTTCCAATATGGGCAAAAGCACCTGCTCTTTGCCGTGCTGGGTGGCAATCAAGAGTCTTCGCCCGTGGAAAAACGGACGAAGCACGTCTTGGCAAAGTAAATCTTCTGGCGGTGGCAGTTTCTCATCTGGAGTCATCTCTGTATGATATCAATAGAACCCTTTATTCCACAAAAAGATTACTCCCAGGAGATAGCGTTCATGAACGCGTTACATCAACCCATCGAACCCAATCGGTCATGGCATATGCCCGTTGGGGACGGGCATGCACTTTACGTCGAAACTGTCGGGAACCCTCAGGGACTTCCCGTGGTGTTTTTGCACGGCGGACCGGGGGGCGGGTTTTCTCCCAAGCACCGACAGTTATTCGATCCCCAAAAGTACCACGCCGTTTTGTTTGACCAGCGTGGTTGCGGGCGCAGCACCCCCTTTGCCTCTTTGGAAAACAACACCACCCCGCACCTAATCGCCGATATGGAACAGCTCCGCGAAACATTGGGGATTGAACAATGGCTGGTTTTTGGCGGATCGTGGGGAAGTACGCTAGCACTGGCATACGCAGAAGCCCATCCAGACCGAGTGAGTGGGCTGATTTTACGCGGGATTTTTCTCTGTCGCCCCGAAGAAATTCGGTGGTTCTACCAAGAAGGTTGCCACTGGATTTACCCCGATCGCTGGCAGACATACTGGCAGCATATTCCGGAATCAGAGCGAGGGGATATGCTGAGTGCCTATCACCAAAGACTCACCAGTCCTGACCCCAAAATACAGTTAGCCGCCGCAAAAGCCTGGAGCGGTTGGGAGGGAAGCACTTGCTGCCTGATTCCTGATGAGGCCACAATCCAGGATTTTGAGATGGACGAGAAAGCCATCGCCATGGCCCGGATTGAATGCCATTACTTCATACACCATTCATTTTTAGAAAGCCCCAATGCCCTGCTAGACAATATTAGCAAGATTCGACACATCCCCACCTGGATTGTGCACGGGCGTTATGATGTGATCTGTCCGGTGAAAAACGCCTGGGATCTTCACCAGGCCTTTCCTGAGGCAAAACTCACCATTGTGCCCGATGCAGGACACGCCTTTAGTGAGCCCGGTATCAGCCAGGCTTTACTGCAAGCCCTGAAAGACTTTCAACCTTAATTTCTGCCTCTCTGTTACAAAATCAGTAGCCCCCTTGTCTGCGATGTTTCTTTTACGTAGTATGTCGTAGAACTTTGGGTAACATGAGGATGTGTGTGTCATGGAAATTTTGTCCCCTTCTTTGGGCGCTCTCACTGCTGTTCAGTCTGGGGCTAAAGCAGCTAAAAAACAGCTAACTGACCAGGAGCTATTTGGCCAAAAAGGCAAAACACCTACCAGAACACTGTCTTCATATGAAACCAGTCACAAGGCATTCCCGTTTCGTCCCCTGTTTCAAGGGACTCAAGCCCTATCAGAAAACCCGCCCTTGTCTTGGCAAGAACTCCCTTCCGTCACCGATGCCGCATTGGGCCAGATCCGACGCTTTCAATTCTCCAATGGGATGGGCTTCTACGCCATTGTTCGTAAAGATGTTCCCTTGGTCTCTTATGGTGAACTGATTCACACGGGGTCTGTCAATGAAACGGAAGATAACAACGGGATCTCTCACTTTTTTGAGCACCTGATTTTTAAAGGCACGCCCCTGCTGAAGCCGGGTGAATCCGATCATAAGCTCGAAGCACTGGGTGCTGGTGTGAACGCTTGGACCAACTATGACGCCACCTTCTATTATCTCTACAACGTGCCCTCACAAAACCTGGCGGACGCCATTAAAATCAAAGCAGAGATGCTTCAAAATGCGTTGGTGCCACCCGATGAGCTGTTAAAAGAACGCTTCACCGTTGTTGAAGAGATTAAAATGTATGCCAACCGCAAAACGGGTAAACTGTTTGAAGATTTAGTCGCCACTGTTTACGGGGATCATCCCTACCGCAGAACCATTTTGGGCCCAGCCAGAAACATTGGCGATGCGATGCGTTATGTGTTGGATGACACACAGCCGAAAGAGCAGCTCGATCGAAATAAACGCATTTTAGAAATGCTAGCACAAGGTAACACTGGGCAAGGGTTGACCGGAGAAGACAAGAAAGCCTATGTCTTCCTAAAAACCTTACTCCGCCGGCGAAAGCTGTCGGCAGCCGGCTTACTCGCGCTGTATCCGCTGAACCCCAATGGACGAAAACTGAGCGAAACAGAGCTTCGAGGAGAGCTCAAGGTTCGAGATCTGAGCCGAGAAGATATTCTATCCTACTATGCCCGTTTTTACGCACCAAGTAACCGCGATATCCTGGTGGTGGGTGATTTTGACATCGACAAAGTGCTGTCTCAAGTGGCCAGAGAATACAACCGACCTTTTCCTGTGCAAAGTGACGGGCGGGTGTATGAGTCTAGTAAAGGATCACGGCCTTCAAGTCGTCATATCAAGAAAACCGTAAACCCTAGAGGCATACAGAATAATGCGAAAACCGTTTACGACTCCCAAGTGAGCCAAGCAACGATGATGCTTGGGTTTAACGGACCCGTCCCGTTACAAGTAAGCCCTAAAGAGAGAGCTGCCCTAGATATTGCTAACACTGTATTGTTAGAAGGAGATAGTTCCCGCCTTCACCAGAGGTTGGTAGAAACTGACAAGCTGGCTCAGCAGGTCGGTGGCGGACTCTGGGAGTTGGCCCAACGGACATTGAGTTACCTCAGTGTTACGGCAGATCCAGACAAGCTGGACACAGTCAAAGCAGCCATTCAAGCAGAGTTAGAAACACTGATTCAAACGGGAATCACGCCTGAAGAGCTGAGTAAAGCCAAGCGTCAACTAAAAACCCAGATGGCCAATAGTGCCGAAGAGCAATTCGACGCCATCGGTGCCCTGGCTGATTTAATCCGCAGACGGAATACAGGGCCAGAAATGGGTGAACGATTGAGTGCGCTGGAAGCTGTCACACTGGATGATGTTCGTGCCGCTGCCAGTAAGTACTTACAGCCCAGTGGTGCCCATGCACTCACACTGGCACCTAAGCCCAAAACAAACAAGACCGCAAGCTCAAAGCCTGCGCTGAAGTTTTCCGGCCGCCTCACCCCCATGGATCAGTCGATTACCCTGGATAGAGGGTCTGAATTGATTGTGCGCTCGAAACCTGGCAATTTAAAAACCGCGCTTTCTCTTAGAGTGAAGGGTGGTGCCGCATTCGATCTCGAAAAAGGACTGGCAGGGGCCACCGCTTGGTTGAATGAAATGCTACAACGCGCCACACAAACGATGAGTACCCAGCAACTCCAAGAGGCCTTGGCATCCAAAGGGATCGCACTGGAAGTGACACCAGACGTAGATAGCCTGGTCATCACCTTGGAGGGACTCTCTGAAGCCAAAGCCGATATGTTTGAGTTACTGAGCGAGATTCTGAAGGGTCCCAAGGTAGACGCAACGGAACTGGCTGAGGTTAAAGCGCGTCAGACTAAGAAATACATCAGTGCTGTTGAAACAAAAACAGACTATGCCAGTAAAAATCAGTTCACAGAAGCCTTGTATCCAGATACCCACCCCAGCGGGCAAAATTACGGCCGGATTCTCGCCAAGAAAGACACCGTGAGTGCGGAGGCTCTCAGAACTTATTTTCAAGAGGCCTTCACTCCTGAGAACATCACCGTTTCTGCGGTTGGTGATATCACAGTGGACGAAGCCCGGTCGCAATTTAATCAGGCACTGGCCCCATTAAATGGCTCAACTCCAGGCATCAAAAGACAATTCTCCCCCATTCACTTCACCCTGCCAGCTTCCAAAATTGTCACCCAAAGCCGCGAGAAGATGACTCAGGCTGAAATTCGCCGCGGCTGGGTCGCAGCCCCTCACATCAAAGAGGAAGATCGTCCCGCTCTGACGTTATTAAACGGTTTGCTACGTGCCGGTATGAGCAGCCGCTTGTTCCAAACGTTTAGAGAAGGCGAAAAAGGCCTTTGCTACTCAGTCACCTCCACCTACACTCCTTCCACACTGGACGGCCGCTTTGAGTTTTATATTGGCACAGATCCGGTGAATATCAACAAAGTGCTGGGTCTGTTTCAGCGCGAAGTCGATAAACTCACAACCACCTTGGCGACAGAAGCAGAGTTATCCCGTGTGAGAAACCTCCTCAATGCCAGCATTTTGGCGCAAACGCAAGGGGTTAAAAACGTGGCCAGCTCACTCAGCAAGCACCGGGGACTCGATATTGATTCCCCCGAAGAGCTGGCGGAAAAACTCGCCACTGTCACCCCAGAACAAATCCAAGCAGTCGCCCGTAAGGTACTCTCTCAACCTTCAATCACCACTATTTTGGCACCGAAAGAGGCGCTGCTCTCACAAAGTCTGCCGGTCGATAGCGAAAAAATTCTGTAAAAAACAATATAGAAGATAAATTAAAAGCGGACGATTAAATCGACCGCTCCCATAAACTGGTCTTTTTTCGTTCCCTGGTTGTAGGCCCGTGTCGCGTAGGAGCGCTCGTAACGAAATTCGGGGCGAATCGCCATTGACTTGTTCAACCAGTAAGTCACGCCAAATCCATGAGAGGTATAGGCCGTTGCAAACCCGGTGCGCTGACCTTGTTGATCGTTGAGAATCTCATTGCGAAAAGTCACGAAGGCTTTTGAATTGATTCGCCCCACCAGGTAATTCACGGCGCCGTAAGCATTGGTAAATCCGGGACTCACATTACGAGGCAATACAGAAGCGGGTACGTGATGCAGCCAGATATAATAGGCCTCTGTCTTGGTGTGCCAGCGGTCATGAAAGGCCCGAAAGTGATGTGACCAGGTGATATTATTCTGTTGCACATTATTGATTGAATAACGCGCGTCATTAATGGAGTTGGCCACCAGATAAATACTGTCGCGGTTATTTTTGGAGATCCACTGAACCCCGGCGATTCCGGTCAGCTTTCGACCGTTTGTCCAAAAAGAGACATCATTCCCCACAGCCAGACCGCCTTGCACCTGCCATTGGTCGTTGAGTTTGACAGTCAGCAGACCGCCCTGTTGCGTAAAGGTATCAAAGGTATACAGCAGCGAGTGGGTGAACATATAGTTATCCGGGGCGAGTTGGCCTTCAATGTCTGGAATCGACAGATAGCGTCCTACGCGAAGCGTTGCCCCACGCGCAATTTTAGGGAAATAAACATCGACATAAGCCAATATCGGGTCGTACCCGTACCGGCGGTTGCGGGTTTTTTGCCCGCTAAAAATTCCTTTTGTATTGGTATAACGGTAATCAATTCCGTAGATATTCGACAGATGAAAGCCCCAGTCAATATGATCCTGCTGCACGGTGTCGGGCAGACGCTCTACCCGTAAAAGCAATTGATCTAGATGCACTTGATTAGAATAAATGGCATAGGCGGCCGGTTGATTGGATCGTGAAGAAGAGCTGATATTGGCCCCCACATCCACCCAACCGTAGAGTTTAATTCGGTGCCGGTTGAGATAGCGCCCAAATTCGGTTTTTTTGATGCTGTCCATCAGAGCATAGGTGTCCATCGTATCCGGCACACCAATCATCGGCGTCCCCCCAATCTGCCACTCTCCGGAAGGAAAGGGGGGCGATTCCAAGGGGGCTGGGAGTCCGCGCCGTGCAGGGGCATCCGTCTCTAGGGGTGTTGTTTCAGGCTTTGTTGCTGTGTCCGTTTCAGATGTCGCCTCAAGAGACACGGGTTCCAGTCCAGAAGGGGGAGAGGTCGCTGGTAAAGAGGTCTGAGATAAAGCGGTCATAGCATCAGATTCGGCAGAGCCTGGCTGATTAAAATGACTGATTAAGCAAGCAAAAGAGAGCAACCCAGCAAAAAAGAAACACTTCCACACGGGCATTAAACTGATATTGAGGTGAGCAATCCGCTGCCCAGATCTCATCGCAAACTCTCTAACATCCCTGAATAAGCCCATTAACACAGCTTCTAATCTAGGTTTAATCTAGTTTAATTATAGGGCAGCGTCCGTATTCAGGGATGTTATCAGTCCTTTGGGTTTACGCTTTGTGACAATAGTGTGTTTGGATCTGATTGTATTTGATTAATTCGTGCCACCGCCAAACACAAAATCAGCGCGCCCAAAATCTGCGTCAGACTGAGGGACTCTCCAAAATATCCCCAGGTGACAATCAAGGCGGCCAAAATTTGCGCCATCTCACAAAATGAAGCCAGAGAGGCCGGCGTATCTCTCAAGCCGCGGAAATAAAGAAACAGCGGCAACACCCCAGCAAACACAGAGAGCAGTAAAAAGTCTTGGTGTATCTGCCAGTGCTGAAATACGTCTGGCTTTAAAAAGGCCACACTGGCGTGTCCATTGATACAGACCAAGGCGATCATCGCTATCAAGCCAAACAATAACCTGAGCGGACTGGCCACCCAAAAGCTCATCCCTGTATTGACCACTCTTCCTGCAACCGTTCCAAAGGACCAGCATAACGCCGAAATCAGGACCATCCAGAGTTCGCCTGAGAGGCTTAACCCCTCTAAACTGAGGGTCTTCAGCGACAACAAGGCACCTCCCGTAATCGCCACAAAGGCCCACCTAAAAAAGCCAGGACCAAACTGCTCTTTCAAAAGCACTCTGGCAAAAAATGCCGCGAACAGTGGCTGTATATTGAGCAGCACATTGGCCACAGAGAGATTCACCGTTCTCAATGACTCCGTAAAAAAGAAGGTGCCCACGGCAGAGCCCAAGACGGCTGAGCCTAGTAAAAAAAGCCAAACCCTGGCTTTTATCCCCTGGAGTGCTTCTCGAAATAGCCACAAGAAGGGTAAGGCGACCAGACAGCAATAGCCATGCTCGTACAAAACCACCACATCGGAGACAAACTGTTTATTGAGAAAGACACGCCAGAGGGTCTCTGTCCCCCACAAGGCCGCTCCCATTGACACAAACATCGGAGCTAACCATCTGGGCGGTGTCTTCATTGTCTCTAGATGCCTCGCTTACGAAGTTGTGTATCGGCAACAATGCCCACAACCAGACCTACGATGGAACCCGGAAGCCCGCCAATGATTCCTCCTAAGAGAAATGAGCCCGCCAGAGATCCGCCCAGTGAAAAGGCAATGGAACGTCCGTGTGTGCGGGCAAAATCTTTCACCTCATTGGCCGTTTTTTTTGCAGCGTTCTTGGGCTTTGGGGTGTATCGATTCCCTGAGAATAAAGCCACCTCTGCCTGGTGTTGTCTTTTAGGCAGAACAGGCCGCGCGCTAAAACGAGTCACTGTGTTCATTTTCAGATTGTTCATTGGGTGTTGCATCCCCCTAAGTTAAACCTCACGTTACATCCCTCAATTGGTTTTGTTGGGAATGAGTTTACTGCAAACCCTGCTACCTGCCAAGCTCGGAAAGAGAGTCGAAAGGCATCCGTTTGCTTTCAGCCGTACCCTCTCTGAGATAAACATCAAAACACGGATTGAGAAAGCGTAGCCTAAAGCCTGCATTTGAGACAATCTGACGAGTAGTCGTCATAAAGTGGGGTGGTGCCGTTAGACCCTCTAATAATGCTCGGCAATATCCCACTCGATGAAGACTGTTGCCTTTATCATCTATCGCCGGTAAAAACACCAGGTTAACCCCTCGACTTGGCAGCAACGCTTGTTGTAATTCTGCCCAGGCACTTGTAAACTCTGGCTTTCCAAACAGCATGTACCGATGCATCAGGTTGATATGTTCGGTTAAAAAATAAATTTCCGGACTATCTGGAAAGCTCACAACATCCTTGGAACCACGTGCGTATGTCTGTACAATTTTCTGTACCTGACTGTACGTCTGATAATCCTCCTGTGAAACTTGAATGTCCGGTCGTCCACCGGTGGTCAATCTGTGATTGTATAGCAACAAAGGATTACTTCTGCATATTTGTACTTTGGCATTTTGACCACGCGCAGTAAAAAATACCAACGAGAGAATACTCACTCCGGCTAGTAAAAGTATTGTTCTGACCGAAGGCGCATGGTACGGCGTGAAAAATGAGCGTAACGATCTGCCCTTAAAATAACGTCCGTAGGCAAAAATCATTAAACACGCTACTGCAAAACTATACCCATAGGCCGTGTAAGCGATAACTGGGGCTGGAAAAGAGATCATTAAACTGAGTGCTGCATAATGAGCCAAAACCATCACAGGCAGTATCGTTGGAGCAACACTGAATTTATGCCGATAGATATCACTGAAAAGTACACCTGTGACCGCAACAGCCACGAACCAGCGAAAATAATGAAACACGATAGTAAACAATAAAACGAGAACAATAGAGGGACTCAAACTATCTTTTTGATCCGGTTGATTCATCAAAAAAAGAAAACAGAAGAGACCGCATCCAATGTGAAAGGAAGCCAATAAAAGATGCTTTTTTTGGGTGATAAACAATAATGTTAGACACAGAATAACACCCACTAAAATTGCCATTGGTGACAAAAGAGCGTTGACCATATTAGGAGCACCTACGAATGCAGTGACAAAAAGACGCGGGGTGACCACATAACATTGATACACAGCATGCACTGTCGCCTCCCATCCTCTACTGGCTACCAGCATCATTCCCGCACTTCCCGGTACCACCAAGCAGCCCAGCACAAACCTCATCAATGCGGACAGACTCGCCCTGTATCTCGCCCTTGAAACAACTTGACCCGATAACTTGCTAAAAAACAAAAATAAAACCAGAAAATACGGCAAAAATATCACCGTAAATACCCAATTTAACCCTGGTTTGTCACTCAGCGTAAAACCCGTAATAAAAACAATAATCAGCCCAACAGGCAATAGCGTCGTTAACCGCACAAGCCATAATGGCACTGCTTTGCTCGCTATTTCAACCTGATTCTTTTCCCGACCTTCTAACTCCGCAGGAATCACCAGCCAGCTTAAAACACTGAGTCCAATCCCCAAACATGAAAATATACCCAGCGATTGCTTCAATAAAAAAATCACGCCGCTCAAAACACCCCAAATCACAGGAAACCATTGCCTTGCCGCCGGCTTCTCTACTCGATTAACCCAGCTCAAAAATAACGTCACCTGGATCGTCATCAAAAACAAGCTATACCAGGTATTGTTCGAATTAACAAAAATAACTGGCCCCGTCGCCATCACCACAAAAACCAATGCATACGCCCAACCATCACTCATCAACTTTCGGCCCAGACCAAACCAAATCAAACTCAACAACACACTCATCACATACCATGCATATCTCGTGGCAATAATCGTCTGGCCAAATATCGAAAATAAAAAACGATGAAAATAATACAACAGTCCTGGATGCGCTATCTCAAAATCAAAGTGCGGGATCTTCCCCTCCTGCACCATACTCAACACTGGTGCGTTCAAATAACCCTCATCCACACTCACCCAACTCCGGTCGTAAAACATTCCGTAAAACAACACGTTCACAATCAACAC
>JAIEMW010000003.1 GCA_019751815.1 Cyanobacteriota bacterium | reverse complement strand
TGGGCTGTTCGCCCATTAAAGCGGTACGTGAGCTGGGTTCAGAACGTCGTGAGACAGTTCGGTCCATATCCGGCATGTGCGTAAGAGATTTGAGTGGAGCCGTCCTTAGTACGAGAGGACCGGGACGGACGAACCGCCAGTGTACCGGTTATCACGCCAGTGGTAAACGCCGGGTAGCTGTGTTCGGAGCGGATAAGTGCTGAAAGCATCTAAGTACGAAGCCCACCACAAGATGAGATCTCTCATGGGGTTAACCCAGTAAGTCCCCTGGAAGATAACCAGGTTGATAGGCGACAAGTGGAAGCGTGGTAACACGTGTAGCTGAGTCGTACTAATCGGACGAGGGCTTTTCCTATAATTATTGTTAATACCATTGTGTTTATTCGTCGATTCTAGAGACTGTCGAAACCTCACCAGGTTTTCGATAGGGTTATCAGAGGTGTCTGACTCGTGTACTTCGTGTACTAATCGTTTTGAGAATCTATACAGCCGTCAGGGAGCTGACTAAGGCAACTCGCTTTAGACAGCCGGAGATAACAAACACTCGTGTTTGTTTGCATCCGACAAGTTCCTTGGTGGTTTAGCGACAGGAAAACACCCGTTCCCATTCCGAACACGGCCGTAAAGACTGCTCGCGGCGACAATACTTGGACTGTAAGGTCCTGGGAAGATAGCTCTCTGCCAAGGGTTTATTTTTATAGCACTGAAACCGTCCCCTCAAAGAATTGAGCGGGGCGGTTTTTTGCATACAGAACACCACGATTCTGCTAGAATCATCACGATCAGTCATTTTAAGGACGCGTTTCAATGGTTTTAGGCCCGATTTGGTGGATTAAGCAAGGGGTTACCCTGGTTAAAAACCTCATTTTTGGCATTTTAAGCACTCTGGCCGTGCTGGCTATTGTGGTTGGTGGTCTGTATTGGTACGGACAACAGTGGTTTCAAGAGAATAACACGCGGATTGCCAGTCGTGTATTTGGCGTGGGCCATATTCAAAAAGATTTTCAGGTGAAGGCCGCTCTGGAAAATCAGGGCCAAGCGATTATGGTAATGGAAGACCCCAAGCGTCATTTGTTGTTGATGGCGATGGAAGAGCCAGACCGCTCAAAGCTGGAGATGATGAAGGATGCGACAACGCCTGCGGTACAAGTGCTGAGTATGGTAGAAAAATTTCGTCAGTGGATACGCAGACCTTCTGAAGATCCCAATGCGCTGAGACCAAAACGACTAAAGACAGCGGCAGGTTTGTACCCATTGCTTTATCTGGATGCACCTCTCGGCGGACAGGGACAAGATAATGCTGGGAAAAAACTACCAGCAGTTTTGTTAGGGGCACCGTATCAGCATCCTCATGCCCCACGAGATTCTAAAACAGGGAAAGAAAAGGGCCCTATTCCCCAAGGTGTGTGGTTGTTGCTACAACCCTCTGATGGTGTCTCATCACCGATTCCCTTTATTTCTCTTGGAAGCCCTGCCAGCAATAAGGACAGTTGTGATCCTGCCAAAACAGCCACCACCCATGAGACCCTCCAAGTGGCTCTGAAGGATGTGATTGAAGAGACCCAATTAAGACGCTCTTTGAAGCCAATATAACTCAGAAACTTAAGGAGATAACCCGATGGTTAACCCGGTCGTCAGTGAACCCAAGTCGGCTAATAAAATGTGGCTTATCGGCTGCGGCGGTTGCCTTGGTGTTATTCTCATTTTGGCCATTATCGCTTTGGGCATTACGATGTGGGGGGTGAATGCCTATAACGAGAACAATACCAAGGTGTCCCAATCTTTATTTGGTGGAAAGCCACCTGAGACCTTTACCCCACTCTTTGGTATGACCGTCAAAAATAACACCAATGTGATGCTGATGGTTCACAAAGGGTCTGGACATATGCTAGTTGCTTTTGAAACTCCGATGAAAGGGCCTGAAATTCAAGCATTGAAAAATGGAAACCCAGCTGCCATCGCAAAAATGGCACAAGATGCCATGGAGCAAGGCAGCAAGTCTTCTCGATCCATTCGTCATCGTGAGGCCAAGGTGGTTGGTTACAGCGAACAAGTGTTGTTGGGCGGCAAAAAGCTGCCGATTATCTACATGCAAATGGAGCAGGACGAAGATCTGATTCCTTGTGCCATTGCGCTCATTCCTAAAAAAGGGACACAGGGGTTGGTCTTAATGTCATTGGATCCAGCTCGTAAAGGCGGACCAGAAAGCACGACACCACCCAACCAGGCCACCTACACTGCGCTTGGTGGTGATATCGGTGATCTCGCCCGGTCTCTAAAACATGATTTATAGTTAGACCAGGCTTATTGCCGGTCTTTCTTGCATTTCCAGAAGATACCGCCCTGTCAAAGAAACGGGGTTCTGGGCAATATCGTCAGGGGTGCCGGTGGCCACGACGATGCCGCCGCGTTCTCCGCCTTCTGGACCCATATCAATCACATAGTCGGCTGTCTTGATAAAGTCCAGGTGATGCTCAATCACCACCACGGTGTTGCCTTGCTCTACCAGCCGGTCCAAAATCGTGATTAAGTTCTCGAGATCTTGCCAGTGGAGTCCAACAGTAGGTTCATCCAGCAGATAGAGCGTACTTCCGGTGCTTCGCTTGCAAAATTCGGAGGCCAGCTTCAGGCGCTGCGCCTCACCACCTGAGAGTGTCGGTGCCGGTTGCCCTAGATGAATATAATCAAGCCCTACATCGCACAGGGTTTGAAGATAACGCTCGATTTTGGGATGCTCCTCAAACAAAATCCGCGCTTCCGCGACAGACATTGCCAGAACATCGGCAATGGTCTTCCCTCGGTAGGTTACGGATAGCGTATCCAAGTTGTAGCGTGCACCGTTGCACTGCTCGCATTGGATATGCACATCGGGCAAAAAGTTCATCGCCAGTGTCATCGTGCCGTTCCCTTGGCAGGTTTCACACCGGCCGGCAGCGACGTTAAAACTAAAGCGCCCTGACTGATATCCCCGAACTTTGGCCTCCTCAGTATTGGCAAATACATTGCGAATCGAATCGAACAGGCCAATGTAAGTGGCGGGATTGCTGCGAGAGGTTCTACCAATGGGCGCCTGATCAATCACAATGAATTTATCCAGGTGCTCCAAGCCTTTCAGGTCTTTATAGCCGGAAGGTTTTGCTTTGTGCTTGAGAAAATGGTAGCCAAGCGCTTCATACAGAAGGTCAAAGACCAGTGTCGATTTGCCTGATCCGCTCAGCCCTGTCACACACGTCAACGTACCCAAGGGGAAGGCCACATCAATGTGTTTTAGATTATGCCGGTGCGCGTCTTTTAACGTTAAAAATTTGCCGGAGCCCTTGCGCGGCAAGCCGTTTTTTTTGATCTGTCGCTTTCCAGAGAGATATTGCCCTGTGAGTGAATCCGGTATTTTTTCGATATCCCTAGCAGAACCTTCAGCCACAATGCGTCCACCATGGATCCCTGCCCCTGGGCCAATATCTACCACCCAGTCGGCAGCACGAATCATATCTTCATCGTGCTCAACCACAATTAGGGTGTTGCCCTGGTCGCGAAGCGTTTGTAGGGTCTGGATAAGCTGACGGTTGTTATGTTGATGCAGCCCAATGCTAGGCTCATCTAAGATGTATAAAACCCCCGATAGCCCTGACCCAATTTGAGTGGCCAGACGAATTCGTTGAGCCTCTCCACCAGAAAGGGAATTAGCCGCACGGCCCAGGGTTAGATAGTCCAGTCCCACGTTTAATAAAAACTCGAGTCGCTTTTCCACTTCTTTTAAGGGCTCTCTGGCAATCTGTCGCTGATTTTCACTGAGACTGCTTGGAATTTTCTGGACGAGATGCAGGGCCGCTTCAATGGAAAGTTGGCACAGTGCGTGGATGGAGTGCCCGTCTATCGTGACCGACAGACTAATGGGTTTGAGGCGGGCGCCCTGGCATTGAGTGCAAACACTGGGAGAGAGAAAGCCTTCTATGTATTGTTTTACACTGGCAGAACCGTGCTGTAGTCGGCGGTTCAGAATGGGAATCATCCCGTCAAAGCGGGTGACAAACTGAAACCAATCGGTTTCTTCTTCGTCTTCTTCGTCAAATTTTCCCCGGTCAAATTGATTCGTTTGCGGGGTGTCTGGGTCTGCCTCACTGTCGCCGTAGAGTAAAATCTGGCACTCTCTGGGGCTAAGCGTGTCATAAGGGACATCGATGCGAATACCGTAGGTTTTGGCCAGTTTTTTGAGAAAGGCTTTAAAGTATCGCCCGGTGGTTTTTTCAAAGGGGATGATAGCCCCTTCTATGAGGCTCTTGCTTGGGTCAGGAATTAAAAGCTGCTCGTGGATATGATACTGAAGACCAAGGCCTTCACAGGTCTCACAGGCCCCGTAGGGAGAGTTAAAACTAAACATCCGGGGCGCCAGTTCTTGAAAACCCGCCCGGCCCAAGTCCAACTGACAGTGAGGGCAGGCCAGTTGTTCGGAGAAAAATTGTTCGGATTCCACGGGTTGTAGGGGCGGATTCTCCATCAGGTGGGCAATCAGCATGCCGTCCGCTTTTTTCAACGCCGTTGCCACGCTTTGGCTAAGCCGTAGCTGTGTGGCACTATCCTCTGGTTTGACAATCAGCCGGTCAATCACCAGCTCAATATTATGCCGTTTGGTTTTTTCAAGCCGGAAGTCATCGGGCATCTCTTCAAGCAGATGGATTTCCCCATCAATGCGCACCCGGACAAACCCTTCCTTACGCCACTGGTTAAATTGGGCGTTATACTCGCCTTTACGTCCACGAACCACAGGGGCTAAAATCTGTAGCTTAGTGCCTTCGGGGAGTTTGGCAATGCTGGCGACTATCTGGTCTTCACTTTGGGGGTGGATGGCCTCTCCACATTCCGGGCAATGAGGGCGTCCAACTCGGGCATATAACACGCGGAGAAAGTCGTAAATCTCGGTGACGGTACCCACTGTTGAGCGGGGGCTGTTGCTGCTGGATTTTTGGTCAATGGCAATGGCCGGAGAGAGGCCTTCAATGCTCTCCAGAGCGGGTTTACTGAATTGTTCTATGAACTGCCTGGCATAGGCATTCATGCTTTCGACGTAGCGGCGTTGGCCTTCGACAAAAATGGTATCAAAAGCCAAAGAAGATTTTCCTGAGCCTGAGACCCCGGTAAAGACAATCAATTTTTCACGGGGCAGCGTCAGGCTGATGTTGGCCAGGTTGTTTTCGGAGGCGTGATGAACGGTGATATTTTGCATAACGAATGGGGGTGCTGCGTTTTTAGGAAAACGGACTATTGTTTGAGAGACGGCACTGCAACAGAGGTGTTACAAATGACGGAAGCGATTCAAGTTTGCCGCATGCGATACGATACCACATGCAGGGCTCACACCCAGTATTTTCTTGTACACCCCGTTTTTAAAGCAAGTTGTATCCAGTGGAGATAACGGTCCGTCCAGATGAGTGATTCACAATCACTGAAGCGAATTCGTCAAGAATTCTTCAAAGAAACCCTGTCTGCCGATGAATCTGGCGGGGAAGGCGCTGATAATATATCACTGCGCTCCTATATTTCTCGGCATTTGGAAAACCAAATGCAGCAAGAGCTTGAAGATTTATCAGACTCACCAGACTCATTTGACCAGGATAATCCAGATTCAGCAGCTCCTCTGAGTCAAAGAGCCGGAAAAGCTAAAGCGGGCTTATTGTCCTCGCAACTCAATCCCTTTTATCAATCTTCTGCCAATGATCCAGCCTCTTCCAAGAACGGATACCAGCTGAATGCTCTGGACACAGAGCTAAGCGCTGGGATTGAACAATACCTGCCTACCCCAATTGTCCGCCTGAGAATTGTGAAAGAGCGCCTGGTCCGGGATATTGCCACTGTTGAACGCCGGCTAGAGCAGTTTCGCAGTATGACGGTGCTTTCGTCAGAGGCAAAAGAAAAACTGGCGCTGTTAGAGCAGCGGTATTTGAGCTTAAAAGCCCATGAGGCCCAAGTGAGTGATGAACTTACCATGCTGCTGGCCAAACAGTCCTGGGTGTTTCGCTTGATCCAACAGGTACAGCACCTCAATCACAACGTACAGAATACAGGGGCCCCATTGGCCGAAATGGCCAGTTTGTCTTACTGGATGGGGAAACTCGATCCTCAAAAAGAAACGTTGGTCAATCTCAATAGCCACCTCAAAGATGTAAAAGAGGTCCTCGCCGATCATTATCAAAGACCGAGTCTGGCTTCTCACGAGATTGCCGAAATCGTGAACCATTACGATCACGTGGTTCGAGAGCTGGATTTGCTGGCAGATGAAATCCGAGCGCGGAAAGGTCCTTGGGGCCGTTTCAGCGATGTGGTGAACGGATGGGCACACGGCTGGATAGCCTCACAGGGCGGCAGTTAGTTTTAATGACTTGCCGTCGTCTCTGGGCTGCTTTTGCTAGGGGACAGATTGCCGTCGACCCCAATAGAACTGGTGTCTGCTTCAAGTTTGGGGCTGCTGTTTAAGATATTAATATCGTGTACTGCTTTCACGCTCCAACGTTTTGCGTCTGGTTCGTTGGTGTAACACAAGAATACTTTTACTTTGAGTGGTATTTTTGTGAACAAGCTGGTGTTAAAGCCTTGCTCAGGCTTTACCTTGATTTTTTTGACGGTTGTGAGTGGCTTATCACTGCTGGCGATGGGGGTGATAACTTCATCAAGAAGTTCGCTTCCTGCATAAAACTGGGTTTTCACAAACAGCGAATTCAGGGGCTCAGCGTTTTTGTTTTGCACCCGAATACGGACTTGCGGGGTAAAGCTGATAAATCTTGAGGCGCTGCTATTGACCGCTGAGGCTGGGTCATCGGGGTTTAACGTCTCATCCGAAGGCGTTTCAGTGGGAGCCTTCACTTTTTTGGAAGATTTATCGACCGCTATAATGGATTCCACCACCAGGCTCACTGGGTATAATACGCCGTCTGATCCAGACCCTGCTTGAGCAACCCGCTCCGCTTCATCAAATAACTGTTGGGCAGCGTCTTTTTTGTTGGCTGCCAGGAGTTCTTTGCCACGTTTCATCAACAGGTGGGAGAGTTTCACGCTGAGCAGATTGGGATTGGCTTCAAAAGCCTTTCGGTAGCAACGAATCGCCTCATCTAATTGGTTGGATTTTTCGTAGAGCGTCGCTAGAGAAATTTCACTATCAGCAGAATAATGATACCGCATCGATTGCGTCATCACTGCAATGGCATTTTCCAGACGGTTCGTGCTGGCCAGTAGGTTGGCATAGGTTGTCATCGCTTCTACCAACTTGTTTTTAACCGCCGTTTCAGCGGGAAAGTTGGTGGCATAGCGTAGGGATTTTTCGTATTTTTCGATCGCGTCATCGTAATTGGGAATCGCTTCGGTATCGTCACCAGCAGCGATGCTGTGGTCACCCCCCATAATGTGATCACCCCACTGTTCATAGAGATCAAAAAGGCAATTGGCAAGGGCCTGTGAGTTTTTGGAGCGTTTGTTAATGTTGAGCAGGACGGCTTCGGCGTCTGGGAAGTTGTCTTGGGCAATATAGAGCTTGCTGGTGGCTATTTCGGCATCAAAATCCTGACTGCTATTGGGCTTAAGAGAGAGGGCGGTCCGAAATTCTGATTCTGCTTTTTTTCGATCTCCCATGGCCAGAAAGGCTTTCCCTAACAAGAGATGGGCCCTGTAGTCGTCTTTATTCTGATTCACCAAAGTTTGAAACGTTTGTGCGGCCCAGGCCACTTTGCCTTCTGCCATGTAGCGATTGCCACGGGCAATAATGTCTTCCTGATCGGTATAGCGAAGTACGAGCAGGCCCGCAAAGATAAAGCCGGTAAAGATAATGGCCCCCACTATGGTGAAGGCGAATTGTGCCCGTTGATCGGCAAGCAGTGTCCGTAGCCACAGAGGGGCGCGGTTTCGCCGGCGTCGTCGGGGCGAAAATAGACGGTCAAATGACCACATAGGTTTTTCTAACTACCTACCTTCTACCTTCTACATTGTCAGAATCGGTCTCTTGTCTTGACCGCCCTATTATACGAAAAAAAGCATTTTTAAACAGAAACCCTGGGCTTGCTTCGTTTCAGTCTGTCTGGGTTCCTCAGTAAGTCGATCAGCCGAGCGCCTATCGGGTAGCTGGTGACCTCCTGGAAGTGGAGAAACATTGGACTGGGGTTGCCTTCGATAAAAACGTATTCTTGCTCAGGGGTGCGGCGTAAATCGATACCAGAGAAGACAAGCCCCAACTCTTCTGCAACGTGCACACAGGCTGCTTGCACAGTCTCAGGAAGTTCGATCGGAACAATCGGGGCCTTGGGATCATCGCGAAAATCTAGCGTCTGGCTTTGAATCTCGGCGGCAAACGTCTCTCCGTTGATAAAATACACGCGAATATCCACCCCGGGGATCATTTCTTGAAACTGGACCGGTGACTTGCTCAGTTCTTTCAGTCGGTCTGGTTTGATGTCATCCTTTTTGACAGGGCTGGTGTGCGCCCCGCCCCGAACAGGCTTATAAATGACACTGCCGTTGTACCGATGATAAAACGCCTTTACGGCCTCGGGATCATTAGAGATCAGCGTATCTGGTATCCGCAATCCAGCCTCAGATAATAGTTTTAGCTGGAATCCCTTGTATCTATGTTGTTCAATGGCTTGTGCACTGTTGACCCAAAGGCAAGGCAGACTTCGAAACAGAGCGCCAATTGCGGAATCAATTTCACGAAACGCCATTTCGCGAATAAAGGGATCCGTAATACTAGGGCTCAGTTCAATCCCAAAATGATAGCGCCAGTAGACCGATTGAACGGCACTGAGTGGGATGCTGGGGCTTTTGCTGTCTACTTGAAGATGTCCGCCTGTGTTTTTGGAACTGTTGGGATAGAAGGCCAACTTCATCTGCGTGGGAAAGCGCCGGGTATCAAAATAAACCGGGTTTTCACCGAGGGCTTCCAGTTTTTCAAACACAAAGGCCGCATGCGGCTCGTCTGGGGCGCCGATGATCAGAATGGGTTGTTTGTCTCGAGGGTTCATCATGACAGATTATAAGAGAAAAGCCCCCAACGCGCCCTAAGGCAACAGATGGGGGTTTCTCCTCTCTCGAATGCTATGAACTACAGCTTGCTGATGTCGGTGTCGCTTAAGCTGTTGTTATTGCCGTCTAGGCCCATTAATTTTCGTAAATCAGCCGTTGTGATGACACTTCTCGTTCCGGTAGCGGTGTCTAATTTGGCGATTTTATCGAAATTGGTTAAGACCAGTTGGCTTAAATCATATTGACGCTGTAACCCACTGGCACTGCCAGAACGGATACGGCTGATGAGATCTTTGAGGCGTGTGGCATAGGCGCTGATTTCAGTCCGTGTAATGCCGGTTCGCCCGTCGGTGTTGCTTTGGTTATACAGCGTATTCACTTCGCCGGAAGAATAGACAGGTTTGGTCTGGTTGGCATTTTTAGTCACGTCGCTCTGGGTAATGTTCCAGATATTACCGTCATTATTGGCAGTGTTGATTAAGTCATTACCACTAATCCCGGTATTTTGACCGTCTGTTTTGGCAATGCCGTCGAAGTTTTTGCTCAGAAACTTGGCACTGGTCAGGCGGTCCTGGATGGCCCGGCTGAGGTTTTGAAACAGTGGGTTGGAGCTGTTGACATAGGGACGAATCCGATCGAGCCAGCTTTGCTGTGTTTCGAGTGCCTTGGTGTATTGGGTGAGCTCAGTTTTGCTGATTTGGCCGTCTCCGCCGTAGCCCCAAGGGCTACCGCTGCGGTCGGCTTCTCGAAGGACCTGAAAGGCAGAAAATGTGGTGATGCTGGTGGGTAAGGCGGTATCAATCGGTTGCGGATCAATTGGCATGACGGGGCAATATCCCCAAGAACCACCACCTTCTTCGTTTAACGCCAACGTGGTGACTTGAGTATTGTCTTGCATAGTCTCCTGCAAGGAATCAAGGTATTGAGGGCGGTATTGGGAAATAAAGCCGAGATTGCGGGCTTGTTGAAAAGAAACATATGCCATCGTGAAAAACCTCTTAACTGCTGAGTGAACTTTGTGTGAACTTTGAGTGAACGTGCAGTGTTATATCTATAAAAAAACAAAATAAATATCTAAATTGCCTAAAAGTGAAATCTAAAGGATATACTTGTTACATCTTTTTACAAAAGTGTGTTCTCACATTCTTAAAACCACAGACAAAACCCCCAGAAGAGTCGCTCCAGAAGGGTTACTTTTGTCGCGATTTTCTGAGGGTTTTAACGAATAGACGCTCTATGCCTGTTAAGGATTCGGTTTATACATTACCAACAAATGATGGGCTCATCCTGTGGGGGATTCAGCAGTTCATTGCGGGTAATCTGTTGGTAATTGCGGTCGCGGCCAGCGGACCGTAATAGATCGCTGGAGGTAATGCTGCTGGCATCACCGTCTTGACCGGCAATGAGGCTAAAGTTGGTGGTTAAAAAGTTGTTGGTGGTGATCTGGCTGTCTAAATATTTAGAGATGCCGTCAAGCTAGCCTTGAGGGGCCCATCCTTTGAGCATATCCACCAGTTGTTTCATCCGACCAAGGTTTTGCCCCAGTTGGCTCAGCTCATCACGGGTCACGCGTCCGTCGCCGCCCCATGGGCTGCAAGCACGGTCGGCTTGCCCACACAGATTAAAGGCATCGCGGGTGTTGATTGCGTTGGCTGAGGGGGACGGAGGAAGAAATCCACCACCACAACCATCTTCACCATAGGCCAGCGTGGTCGTTGGAGGCATATAGCCACCACCTTCTTCGCCCAAGGCCATTGTGGTCATTCTGTCTTGATAAGACTGTGCACGGAAAGGGTTTGCTTGATACGGGTTGCTGAAACCATTGATATACAGTGACATGGGTATCTCTCTCTCCTTTGTCTGTCATCGTGGCTTGATTTCAAACGATACTCAAGCGCACAAGCTTGAAATCCTGCAAACACGATGTGTCATTCAGATACAAAAAGTATGGGGGTTCTAACAGGGGGAAATCGGAAACATGTGAAAAAAATAAAAATGAATCGGAGCATTGCTGCAAGGGAACATATTGTATTTAAATAAAAACAATTTATTAATTAAAATTGCCTGATTCAAACAATTTGTTTAAAAAACTTGTTTCCCATGCACCCAGACCCTTTGGGCTGTAACGTCTTCAGAGAACAGCATTTCCAGAGGATGGGGATTCATATTGGTTGTTTTAGGCGCCCATAATACGCAATCGGCCCACTTGCCGGGCGTGAGGGAGCCAAGTGAGTGTGACCAACCCAAAGTGCTGGCCCCGCCCATGGTGAGTGTGTGCAAGGCGGTTTCTAATGTCCACTGGTGGCAGGCCATGGCGGCAAGGGCCTCATGGCGTAAATCAAGGTCAGGGCAGCTCAGCCGGCTGTCTGTGCCGAGCCCCAGGCCAGGGAAACCCTCCCAATGAAGAGAATCAAGGGTTTGCTGGTGAAGAAAGAGATTGCTTCGCGGACAATGTGCCAGTGTGACCCCATGGCGTTTTAGTAAGCCAATCTCCTCTGGCGTCAGCATGACGCCGTGGGCTATCATCAGGTGCTCATTGAGTAAGTGAAATTGGGAGAGATAGCTCACAAGGCTTTTGACCGGGGGATTTTCTGCTGATGTAGCTGATGTATATGGGTAAAAGGCTTGGCCTAAAATGCGTTCGTGCAGTTGTGTAATCCCGTTTGGCTTTTCTGGCTGGCACAACCAAGCTTGTTCGTCCCTGGACTCTCCTAAATGGGTGTGAAACCGAACCTCAGGCAGTGCCTGTCTGAGCGCTTGCCAGGCGAGTGGAGAGACATTAAAGGGAGAATGGGGTGATAGTCCCGGCAGAATAATTCCGTCACGGTTAAAACGGGCTTGAAAGCTCTCCCACTGCTCAAGAATGGCGGGAACCCTTTCAGTGGAGTGCATTGGGTGAAAGCACTCGAGAGAGACAATGCCGCGCAGTCCCGCTTGCTGCATGAGCGAGACGCTCTCACCGCTTCTGCTAATGTCGTTCACACAGGTGGTTCCGCTGGCTAGCATTTCGGTTATCCCGCGGTGAATGCGGTGTTTTTCTGCTTGCAGGGCTTCTTCGGGTGTTTCCTTTGCTTGCCGTGTCTGTTGGTAGACTTTATAGAGCCAGTCTCCCATGTTCCCCCCCTCGGCGGCATCGGGCGGAATTGCGTGGGGATAGGTAAGCTCTAAGTGGGCATGGGTGTTAATGAATCCGGGCGTTAATATGGAACCAGGAGGCGCTTGATATAGATTGTCGGGCTTTGCTAGCGCCGTTTGGCCTAGCTCACTTTGCCGGCCCACAGCCTGAATATAAGCACCCTCTAGTGCAATAAAGCCGCGCTCAACCGGGGGGGTGTCAACCGGCAGCACCCAGTCCGCAAGAATAATGTGATGTGGAGACAGTTCTTTCACCAAGTTGGCCCCAAGGGATTTTAACCTTTTGCTATTTCAGACAGAGTGCCCTTGTTATTATAGCCAAGTGCGAAACATGCCTGTTTTTGAAGGCTTTTCGTGAACTTTCCCGTGAACTTTCCGTTGCTTTCTTTTACAATAAAACCTATCTGCACAATGAATACTCCTGAGAGGAAGGTGACCGTCAATGGGTTTTGTCTGGAATTTCTTTATCAACGTCCGTAAGGCTTCGGACAAATGGATGATCCTGCTGTTTCCCGTGATCACCCTGGTCTTGTTTTTAATTGCCATTGTGGGGTTGTGGTTGTTTAACTTTTTAAAATAGTTAAAATAGCCTGCCATAACCGCAACACTGAAAACGTATAAAATTGAAAACGCCCTGATAGAAAATATCGGGGCGTTTTTTAAATCGAAAAACCTAGAAATGCTAAGTGTCGAGAAAAATTTAGCGTTTAGAGTACTGGAAGCGCTTACGGGCTTTTTTCTGACCGTATTTCTTCCGCTCTTTGGCCCGGGGATCGCGGGTGACAAACCCTTCTTCACGCATCAGGCGGGCATACTCTGGGTTGATTTCTCCCAAGGCACGGGCAATTCCAAGACGGATGGCGCCTGCTTGTCCCGCTTTGCCGCCCCCATTGGCATTGACCAGCACGTCGTATTTTTCTTGAACACCGGCAGCAACGAGAGGCTGCAACACAGGGACTTCAAGGGCTTTACGGTTGCCAAGATAGGTGCTCATCGGCTCCCCGTTAATCAAAACGGTACCGGTGCCGGGCTTAAGCCGAACACGGGCAATGGCTTCTTTGCGACGTCCTGTTCCTCGGACACCATTTTTTGCGTATGCAACTGCCATAGGGCTAGCGTTCTCCTCTTTTTATGCTTGGGCCGTTGTTTGGGCCGTGTTCGTAAAACGGATGGTCTTTGGCTGTTGGGCCTGGTGTGGATGGGAAGGACCCGCGTAGACCTTTAATTTAGACAACTGTTCAGCACCCAGGGTGTTGCGAGGCAACATCCCGCGGACGGCTTTCTCAATCACGCGTTCTGGGTGATTGGCAATCATGTCCTTGTACATGGTGCGGCGCAGACCACCGGGATAGCCGGTGTGTCGGACATAGGATTTTTGGACGGCTTTTTTGCCGGTCACGTTTACTTTTTCGGCGTTTACAACAATCACAAAATCACCTGTATCAATGTTGGGGGTGAATTGTGGTTTGTTCTTTCCACGCAGGATGGTGGCAATTTGACTGGCCAGGCGACCCAAGGTCTGTCCTTCTGCATCAACCAGCCACCAGGTACGCTCTACTTCAAGAGGCTTTGCGGCAAATGTTTTCATCGATAATAGACTCCGTTTGAGGGTTTAAGGGGGAACTGACACACGGTTCGCTCTGTAACTGTGGCTGCGAACCAATTAAAGAGGTGATTAAGGACTGGACCCAAGGATCTTCTCGAAAAGGATGAAGATCAGAAGGATAGTTTACCGCCATCAGGCTCAGACCACAAGCAGGAGCATTCGATGACCACCGGGCAGCAACTTGACGGTCTTTACTGGCAAGGACTTCACTGAGTGTTTCCGGGCCAATTCCCGGTTTATGATGCCCAACGCTCATGAAAAAACCCGTCAGGTTTCTCACCATTTTATACAGAAAACGGTTGGCGACAATATCCATGATTATCCAATCGCCTTCTCGAGACCACTTGGCACGATAAACCGTGCAGTCATCATTCTCAACAGTGCTGTCGGGACACTTAAAACTCGTAAAGTCATGTGTCCCTATCAATGCCTGGGCCGCAGTGTTCATGGCAACTTCGTCCAAGGGTTTGCTCACCCAGGCCCCATGGGCAGGCAGTAAGGCCGATCGGGTGCGGCTGTTTAAAATACGGTACTGATACCACCGATGTGTGGCGCTTCGCTGACTGTGAAAGCCCAGAGTGTCTGACTGCGTATTCGCAAGACTGACGCATCCACGGACTGAAGCCGCCTTTGGTAATACCGCATTGATAGCCGTGGGGAGATCAATGATGTGGCGTAAGGGGTTTTCTCCCTGAGTAGCCGGATAAATATCCACGTGCCCCACCTGTCCGTGGGCATGCACACCGGCATCGGTGCGTCCCGAAAAATGGACCTTGCCTGTCTGAAGCCCCAGTTGCTTCAGCCCGTCTTCAAGCGCCTGTTGAACGGTCGGCAGAACAGTGCCCTGTTGAGACTGAAACTGAGCCCCGTGAAAGGCTGAACCATCATATTCGATGAGCAATGCTGTCCGCACAGGGGCTCTATTATGACAAGACAAGAGTAAAAACTAGTCGACAAACTCAATAACAGCCATCGGCGCCGCATCTCCACGACGGGGAGGCGCTGGCACAATGCGGGTGTAACCACCTTTACGCGCGGTAAAGCGAGGCCCCACGGTTCTAAACAGTCGGCGCAGAACGGTCTCTGGGATCTCTTTGCCGGTTTTGTCTTGAATCATCGCACCCGTACGCTTGTGATAAATCAAGCGAGAGGCTTGGCGAATGGCCTGCAAATCACCGCGTTTGGCCAAGGTGACCAGTTTGTCCACCTGTTCTTTGAGCGCCTTGGCGCGGGCACGGGTGGTGGTGATTTGATCGTATTCAACCAGACTGGTGGCTAAGGCCCGCAGCATAGCGTTTCGTTGATCAGCGGGTCTGCCAAGGTGGTGGACTTTATTGCGATGGCGCATCGGAGACTTTCCTTTATTAAGTGTTTTAGACCAGGGTGCTGAGATCCACACCTTCAGGACTGGGTTTTAAATCCAGACCAAAGGCACGGAGGCGCTCAATCACTTCATCAGAGGACTTTTTACCGAAGTTTTTAATCGATAAAAGATCGGCTTCAGATTTTTGCAAGAGCTCTTGAATCGAGTTGATGTTGGCTCGTTTCAAGCAGTTGAAAGCACGAACAGACAGTTCGAGATCTTCAATCGTAATGCTGGTTTGCACTTCTGGTTCAGCGCTGGCGCTGGCCGTGGAAGCCCCACCAATACGGTTATTGCCTTCATCTACAGCGGCTTGGGAAAGCAAGGATGGGATGCCCGATAAAGAGGCAATCGGCACCAGGTGTTCAATCAACAGATTGGCTGACTGACTGAGTGCAGAACTGACATCAATGCTGCCGTTGGACCAGATCTCAAGGATCAGTTTGTCATAGTCGGTTCTTTGTCCAACCCGCGTGTCTTCAACCGTGTAGGCAACCCGGCGGATGGGCATAAAAGTGGCATCCAAGGTTAATGTGTCGACAGCGCGGTTTTTGTTGCCGGTAATTTGCTCACCAGGCACGTAACCCTTGCCGCCTTCAGCGGTCAGATCGGCATGGACACTGCCACCATCCGTGATGGTGCAAATATGCCAGTCTGGGTTCACAATTTTCACATCGGCGGGGACTTCAATGTCGCCAGCCAGCACGGGGCCCGCTTTATCAACGTCTAAGCGGAGGTATTGGGCTTCTTCACTATTGGATTTCAGCACCACACCTTTTAGATTGAGGAGAATATCCAGCACATCTTCCATCACACCAGGAATGGTGGTGAATTCGTGCGTAATGCCTTCAATACGGGCAGAAGTAATGGCCATACCGCGCAAGCTAGAGAGTAGCACACGGCGTAAGGAGTTACCCAAGGTGGTACCGTAGCCTTTTTCCAAGGGCTCGATCACAAATTTACCGTAGATAGACCCATCTGAATCGGTGGTGGTATTGACGCATTTAATATTGAGTTGATGTTCCATAATGGGGGGAAGGCCTCCAGGGTTATAATAAAACGTTCTATCGTGAATAAAATTCAATAATTAAGGCTTCTTTAAAGGTCCGGTCAATCTCTTCACGCTCCGGCAGCGCATTAACGGTCACTGTCAGGGCTTCAGTATCAACGTTCAGCCAGACGGGAATATCGGCCACAGCACGTCTGAGTGGTTGCAGCGATTTGAAAAATGCTTTGCTACGCTCGCGTACCGTGATCACATCTCCAGTTTTCAAGATATAGGAAGGGATGTCGGTCTTTTTGCCGTTGATTAAAATATGGCCATGAGCGATTAACTGACGACTTTGAGGACGGCTGTTGGCCAGGGTGGAGCGGTAGAGAATACTGTCCAAACGGGCTTCGAGGCGTTGCAACATGATGGTCCCGGTCACGCCTTTTTTCCGGATAGAAATGGCGTAGTTGCGGCGGAACTGCTTTTCGAGCAGACCATAGGTACGCTTCACTTTTTGTTTTTCGCGCAACTGCAGGGCGTACTCGGATAATTTTTTACGGGCTTGTCCGTGTTGTCCAGAGCCGTATGGGCGTTTGAGAACGGCGCATTTGGGGAAACCATCCAGACCGACGCCTTCGTTACGGGAAAGCTTGGTAACCGAACCACGATATCTGGCCAAAACTAAGACTCCTTTTAAATTCTGTTAAATCGAAATACTAAACGCGGCGACGCTTCGGTGCACGGCAGCCGTTGTGAGGAATGGGGGTGACATCTTTAATCAGTGTGATTTCAAGCCCAGAGACTTGAAGAGCACGAATCGCAGTTTCACGGCCCGCACCAGGCCCACAAACGAAGACTTCCACGGAGCGCATGCCTTGCTCCATCGATTTTTTGGCAACTTGTTCTGCGGCGGATTGCGCGGCAAATGGGGTGCCTTTACGGGCACCTTTAAATCCAGCCACACCAGCGCTGGCCCATGCAATCACATTGCCCTGTGGGTCGCTGGAGCTAACAATGGTGTTGTTAAACGTGGACTGAATGTTCACTCTGCCTTGCAGAATGTTCTTTTTCTCTTTTCTTTTGGGTTTGGATGCTTGTTTACCGGCCATTGTGGGGGGTGTTCTCCGTTTTTAAGGATTTCTTCAATTGATTTAATTAAGCCTTTTTCTTCATGGGCGCTGGGCGGCGACCACGACGGGTACGAGAGTTGGTTTTGGTACGCTGACCCCGGACAGGCAGGCCTTTTTTGTGGCGCTGGCCGCGGTAGCTGTTAATCTCAATCAAACGCTTAATGTTGAGACCTTCTTCACGACGAAGGTCCCCTTCCACGCGGAAGTTGCGCTCAATAAATTCTTTCAAGGCGTTGATGTCTGATTCACTCAGATCGTCGGTCCGCTTGTTTGGGTCAATTTTGGTGGCGGCCAAAATTTTCTTACTCAAAGACAGGCCAATCCCGTAAATATAGGGAAGGGCGTATAAAATCTTTTTGTGGCGGGGTAAATCAACGCCGACAAGTCTTGCCATTGAGGACTCCTACTGTTGTTGCTTGGCTATTGTGGACAGGACACGGGTGACACACAGACTTTAGCTTGTGGACTTTAGAACTGGCACATCCGCTGGAGCTAAATAACTTAAAGGAAACATATTTGAGAATCAAGGGGGGCAAGGCCCCTTCTTATAAAGACTTGGAAAACTCCCCCGAGAATATAAAGACCTGAGGCGCTTTGAAAAGGGTGCCAGAAATAACAAACCCGAGATCTCAAAGCGCCCTCAAGCATAGTACTTGAAGGCGCTGATAGTGATATTGACTCGAATTAACCCTGGCGCTGTTTGTGCTTGGGGTTTTCGCAAATCACCGCAACCCGACCACGACGGCGGATTACTTTGCATTTGTCACAAATCTTTTTAACAGAAGTACGGACTTTCATTGCTGCATTCACTTTCTTTTATTGGAAGCACACCGGAAAATTCTATAACAAGGGATTCATTATAGTACAAACTTATTTCAGTCGATACGTGATCCGGCCGCGGGTGAGATCGTAAGGCGATAGCTCAATCTTCACCTTATCTCCAGGGAGGATACGGATAAAGTTTTTGCGGATTTTTCCAGAAATGTGGGCCAAAATCTCCATCCCGTTTTCCAATCCAACTTTAAACATCGCGTTGGGCAGGGCTTCGTGGATGATGCCTTCCATTTCAATAACGTCTTTAGACATACAGTTCCTGTGTGCTTATTCCTTAATCAGGGTGAGAATTTCAGGCTCACCATCAGTCACCACTACTGTATGCTCAAAATGGGCCGAGGGCAAGTGGTCTTGTGTCACCACAGTCCAATTGTCCTCTAGGGTATACACTTCCTCAGTTCCCAGGTTAAACATGGGTTCAATGGCTAAAACAACCCCCGATTTTAGCTGCGGGCCGCGCTCACCTGTACGGTAATTGTGGACAAAGGGCTGCTCATGCAGTTGGCGCCCCACGCCATGTCCACCGTAATGCCGGACAAGCCCGTAGCCGTATTTTTGGCAAACGTCTTCAACGGCCCCAGAGACATGCTCTAGATAATTCCCGTCGCGCATTTGTGCAATCGCTGCAAACAGGGACTCTTTGGTGGCCATCAGGAGTTTTTCAATTTCAGGAGTCACTTTGCCGACCGGCCGTGTGTGCGCAGAATCCGCAATCATGCCCTTATACGTCGCCCCACAATCGAGGCTGACAATATCGCCTTCTTGTAAAATCCGCTCGGCATTGGGGATACCGTGAACCACTTCCTCATTGACTGAGATGCACAGCGTGGCGGGAAAGTTGTAATAACCCTTAAACGTGGGCAGTGCCCCCGCTTTTCGTATAAAGGCTTCGGCCAGTTCGTCTAACTCCAGGGTGGACATGCCGGGTTTGAGCACTTGGGCCAGCATCGCATGGGTGTCGGCCACAATTTGCCCCGCAGAGCGAATCAGGCTGATTTCGTGCCGGGATTTACGGTCAATGGCTGTTTGAGAAGTCATGATTGAGGGTTCCCTGTTCCAGAGGTAACGGGCGCTTTCAAGAAGGGGTTCATCTCTTGCATGAGCGCTTGAGTAATCGGTTCTGGCGCCTGGTTACCATTGATCTCGAATAATTTGCCGGATTCTTTAAGGGTCTGAATCACAGGCATTGTATCATTGGCAAAAGAAACCAGCCGTTTTTCTACTTTTTCGGGCTTGTCATCGTCGCGCTGAATCAGTTTGCCTTCTCCGGCCTGGTGTGGCTTATCACAAACCCCTTGTGTCTTGGGGGGCTTGGACACCAAGTTATAGACAGCATTACAGCTACTGCAGAACCAGCGGCTACTGGCACGGCTACGCACCACATCTTCAGGCACGTTGAGATAAAATGCTTTGGCCAGATTGGCCCCTGTCTGTTTGCACATGCCAATCAGGGCGTCTAATTGTTCGATATTGCGGGGAAACCCGTCCAGAATAAACCCGTTTGTTTGAGGAAATTGGGCCAACAACTGTTTAATGGTGGCCTCCAGTACTTTTATCACGATGGGCGTTTGCACCAGCTCGCCCTTGGATTGGGCTTCATCGACTGTTTTGGCCAATGTCTGATCGGCGGCTTCACTCAGCTTACCTTCTTTCCATTTGCGAACGATGTCCCGTAAGCAGGCACCCATATCGACAATGGGCAGGTTGAAATGGGTGGATAAAATGGCAGTTTGAGTACCTTTACCCCCGTTGGGCGGGGCAATAAAGGGGAAAAGCTGTTTGCCGTTCAGGGCATTTTGTTGGGTCTCGTTGGGTTGGTTGGCTTGGTTATCCATGGCTTGCGGTCTCCTAGTAATATAGGTACGGAAAAGGCGTATCAAGCTGGATTGCCCTGCGCTGGATCGCCCTAAAGAATGACTGAATAGCCCGATCATAGTGTCTCCCCCCAATAGATGCTATCCGTATTGACGGCTGCATTAGTTCATTATCCCCATGAGTTTAATAACCCCCATTATTTCAAAAACCCTTCATACTGCCTGGCCATCAAGTTGACCTTGATTTGATTGACCGTATCTAAGGCAACCCCAACCAGAATAATCAGAGAGGTGGACCCAAGCCCACGAAGAGTCGTAATTTCGGTCAGCGTTGTGGCAGAACTGGCAATCAGCGTCACTACAGCCAGCGCCACAGCCCCAATAAAGGTGGTCCGGGTGAGCACTTCATTCAGCTTTTCAGCGGTGGGTTTTCCAGGCTTAATCCCAGGAATAGCACTGCCGTATTTCTTGAGCTGATCGGCAATCTCTTTCGGCTGCATGCTCGGGGTGATAGAGGCATAGAAGAAGGTGAACCCGATAATCAGTAGGAACTCCACCAGAATATAGAGTGGACTGCCAAAGGTGAAATAGCGCTTGAAAAACAGCGAGACCTCAGCCAAAACCGGCTGAACAGTTGCCATGAAATCAAATCCAGCTGCTTGCGGAGCGGCGGCACCCACTGTTTTCACCCCGGCTGGAATCAACTGCATCACGGTGGTGGGAAAGGCCAGGAAGGCAAAGGTGAAAATGATCGGCAACACCCCGGCTGGATTGATTTTGAAAGGAATATATGTGTTTTGTCCGCCGTAAACTTTATTGCCCACCTGTCTTTTGGCGGTGACAATAAAGATTTTTCGGCTGGCCTCTTGCAAAATAATGATCAGAAAAATCACACCCACATAAATGGCCAGCAGCATCACCAGATTCAGCGATAAATGGCTATCCCCAGAAACCAGTGTGGCCGTTCGTTGAGCGTAAAGTGGAATGCCTGAGAGGATCCCGATGAAAATAAGCAGTGAGGCCCCGTTGCCAATCCCTTTTTCGGTGATCAATTCTGCCGCCCACAGCGCAAATAAAGACCCCGTGGTGAGTGCCAGAATGGTTAATGGATAGAATATGGCCGGATCCACGCCCGGCTGTAAAGCATGATGATTGACGGCTAGAGAGGCCACAAAAAACGCTTGAAACCCAGCCAGTACAATGGTGAAATACCGTGTATATTGGGAAATCTTCCGCCGTCCTGCTTCGCCTTCCTCTTTTTGCATCTCTTCGAGTGCGGGGATCACAGCTGTAAGGAGCTGAATGATAATAGAAGAGGTGATGTAAGGGCCAATCCCTAGAGCCAGTAATGATAAGCGCGCCAGTGCTCCACCAGAGAACATATCCAAAAAGCCGCCCAGTCCCCCTTTGGCTAAAAAGGTCAGCCCTTCTGGGGTCACTCCCCATACGGGAATCTGCACACCAAGGCGGTAAACACCAATCATCATCAGTGTGAAAAGCAGTTTTTCTTTCAATCCGGATGATTGAAACATGGCCATCAAATCGGGCAGTGGATTTTTGGAAGCGGCAGGCACGGTGGGCAGTCCTTTATCAAAAACAATGTCGCACACGGAAACGCACCAAGGTAAAACTCAGTGGGAAATATTATATGTCAAACTTGGCGTTGTAAAAAGCGAGATTAACCAGCTTTAGTCTTGTCACAGGTATCGATGACAACTTTGCCACCGGCTGCTTCAATCTTGCTGAGTGCGCCTGGGGTGGCATAAGAAGCGTGAACAGTCAGTTTGCGCTTACAATCACCGTTACCCAGAATGCGAACACCGTCCATCCAGACTTTCATCAGTCCACGGGCTTTCAGCAGCGCAAAGGTCAACTCGTCTTCTTCAGGCAGTAATATTTCTTCTAAATCCCGGACGTTCAGCTCTAACCAGCGTCGGGGATTCACCAGTTCAAACCCATCAATTTTGGGCAGCTTACGGTAGCCAGGCATTTGACCACCTTCAAAACCACGTTTAGCGGAACGGCCAGAACGCTGGCCTTCTCCGTTGTGTCCTCGGTTACAGGTTTTACCGGCACCGGTGGCGCGGCCGCGACCGACACGAAGCTTTTCTTTGGTAGCACCTTCAGCAGGGCGAAGGTCACTCAGCGTAATGGCTGGTGCGGCGGTATTGGATTCTGATTTGGCTTTCTTTGGCATGGCGTTAAACAGCCTCCACGGTCAATAAGTGAGAAATGGTGTTGATCATGCCCCGGATGGTCACTGTTTCTGCCAACACGGTGCTATCGGATGTTTTTTTCAAGCCCAGGCCGTAAGCCACTCTGCGGTGCTTATCAGGACGACCAATTAGACTTTTGTTGAGGGTGATTTTTACTTTTTTTGCAGTAGACTCGCTCATCAGCGTGGATCTTTCTCTGGTTAGGGCTTAAAAACTAAATGATAATACTAGTTCAACATCTCGCGAACACTGAGACCACGGGTGTGGGCAATCTCTTCAAATGTTCTGAGTTCAGAGAGTCCTCTGAGTGTGGCTCTCGCGACGTTTAAAGGGGAGTTGGAACGCAGGGATTTGGCCAAGATGTTTTCAACACCAGCCAATTCCAAAACCGCACGAGCAGCACCACCGGCAATAACACCAGTCCCTTCAGAAGCGGGACGAAGCACCACCATACTGCCACCAGCTTTGGCTTGAATGGCATGGGGAATACTCTTTTTATGGATAGGCACTGTCACCATCCCTTTACGGGCATCGGCAACCCCTTTTTGGATGGCGCCAATGACTTCATTGGACTTGCCAATACCAAGCCCCACCATCCCGTGGTTGTTTCCCACAATGACGACGGCTCGGAAACTCAGTTTTTTACCACCTTTAACAACCTTGGTGACGCGGCGGATTTGAATGACTTTCTCAACCCACTCGCTATCGCCTGAACCAGCGCCTGCTGCGGCCTGAGGGTTGAGACGATCTTTGTTTTTATCTTTTCCTGAGCGAGCGCTATCACTGGGCTCAGAAGGCTTTCCGGAACGAGAGCTGCTGCTGGGGCGAAAATCTTTAGTCATAAGAAATACGCGGGTCCTTTAAATTGAGAGTATCCACTGGAAAGGTGCTCGGTCTCATGAAAATGAAAGAGCGTTATCTCACATGAGCTGCCTAAGGGCATGAGTCATCTGGAAGCGTCAATGTAACACAAGCCGTATTTTTGTTGCAAGGGTCATACTGCTGCCAGTATTTTTATGCAAACAATGACGGGGTATTCGTTCAACATTAGGATTTTTATGAAAGTACGCTCTTTTCGCTTGACGCGTCAGCTTAACCTCATTCTGGTCTGCGCTCTATCTCTATTCATGTCTCTTGCGGTGTTGGGTTTCCTTCGGGCCCAAGAGCCGACACAAGCGAGTCCATTGAGATGGGTTGCCATGGGTGATTTTGGTTCTGGGATGCAAGCTCAGCAAAAAGTGGCTGATCGTCTTTGGGAAACATACCAACACACCCCGTACCAGTTTATGCTGTCTCTGGGGGATAACATCTACCCCATTGGAAATATTAAAAAGCTGGCTTCAGATAGAATTGAAACCCCCTATGCCCCGCTTTGGGCCAAAGGTGTTGGGTTCTATCCTGTTTTGGGAAATCATGACGTGATTGCCGGGTTTGGCCCTGCCCAGATGGCTTACTTCAAAATGCCAGGCCGCTATTATACATTTTCAAAGGGGCAAGATCCTGCCCGGGTTGAGTTTTTTGCCCTAGATACCAATACGTTTCATCATGATAGACAGCAGCAACAATGGCTTCGACATGCATTGGCCGAGTCTCATGCCCGCTGGAAAGTGGTGTATGCCCATCACCCCGTCTATTCTTCAGGTAAGCATGGCAGTTCAAAAGCTCTAAGTGAAACGTTAAAACCCATCCTGGAAGCGGCCCATGTCTCTCTCTATTTATGCGGGCATGATCACGACTATGAAAGATTCCAGCCAGTCAATCATGTCGAATATATTGTTTCCGGTGGAGGTGGGGCGAGTCTGCGGCAGTTCGACAGCCCAGAGCCTGGCTCAGAGCGCCGTCTCAGCAAGCACCATTTCTTATTGTTGAGTGCCACGGCCCAATCGTTAACCATTGAGGCGATTGGGGTAGACGGAGCGCTTCTGGACTCCGTTATTCTCCAGTAGCATGCAAACAACAATAACGTGCCCAACAGGGTGATGTATAATATTGGGCAAGATAAAGTGCTTGAAATGGTGAAGTGCTTGCCAACATGAAAATAAAAATTAAAGAAGTCGCCCAAAACAAACATGGCTGGAGCTTGTACAAGCTTGCCAAGCAGATGGGGCTGCCGCAACAAACTGTTTATTCTTGGGCTAGTGGCCGAACACAACCCAGTTATGACAATATGGACCGTCTATGCGATATCCTGGATTGTGCAGTTGGAGAACTTTTTGAGGCGGATCCGGTTCAGCAAAAGCTGTTTTAGGCCTGTCTCGCTTTGAACTAGCTTTTAATTTTGGCCTTGTATACAGTGCCCAGCTCGATGCTGTCAAATAAAGGCGGGATTAACCCGCGGTTTGGCTGGATATCAAAGCTTTCCTGAATCACCTGGAGGGCTTCACTGGGATTGGTGGGCTCTTCTTTCAACGGTTTACTGCCGATATAAAGCTCTGCAAGTGCTTCGCCTTCATCAACCCAGTCCCCAATCTTCTTTTTGAGTAACACGCCGACGCTCAGATCAATGGGGCTGTCTTTATGGGTTCGCCCGGCACCCATCATTTTGGCTGCTTGAGCAATCCCCAAACTATGCACGGCATTGATATACCCAGACGAAAGAGAGGGAACGAGCATCACACGAGAGGGCTGTGGGAGCAGCAAGGGCTCTTCTAAAATAGACAGGGCCTCTTCACCCCCCTGTGCTTTGAGCAAGGCCTTAAATTGTTCGAGTGCCCGGCCGTCTTTTAGACAGTCAAACAGCAATTGCTCGCCAGTTGCAAGATCACCCACTTGCCCGGCTCCGTATAAGGCCACAGCGCCTAACTTTAGGCACAAGGCCTCAAGATCTTCGGGTCCTTTCCCGTGTAAGGTGTCAATCGCTTCTTGAACTTCTAGACTGTTGCCAATGGCCAAGCCTAAGGGTTGATCCATCGAAGAAATCACGGTAGAGATTGAACGACCCAGTCGTTCACCCACCGCTCGGCAGACTGAGGCAAGCTCTCGGGCCTGCTCCTGAGTCTTCATAAAGGCCCCTTCGCCGACCTTGATATCCAGCACAATCACTTGGGCGCCGGCGGCTATTTTTTTGGAGACCACGGAAGCGGCAATGAGCGCAATACTGGGGATAGTCCCGCTGACATCGCGCAGTGCGTAAATTTTCCCGTCTGCAGGGGCCAGATCACTGGTTTGGCTGGAAAGGGCTTGGCCAATGCTTTGTAATTGAGACACAAATTCTGTATTGCTCAGGCTGACGCGAAAACCCGGAATAGACTCTAGTTTGTCAATCGTGCCGCCGGTAAAACCCAAACCTCGCCCTGAAAGTTTGGCCACTTTAAGCCCGGCTGCGGCCATTAACGGCACGAGTACCAAGGTGGTTTTATCTCCCACACCCCCTGTGCTGTGCTTGTCCACCACAACTCCCTCTACGTTGGACAAATCCAAGCTGCGGCCAGATTTGACGTAAGCTTCAGTGAGCCAAGCGGTCTCATCGAGGGTGAGACCCCGCGTACAAACGGCCATCAGCCAGGCGGCCATTTGGTAGTCTTTTAGCTCATCGGACATAAACCCGTGGACAAGCGCATCAATTTCGGATGCGGTGTGGGTGAGCCCGTCGCGTTTCTTTTCTATCAATCCCAGTAAGGAGGCCATGGCTGTTGAATCCCCTTTTTTATTGTTGGTATTCCAGAAAACGATTACGCTATAGTAGGAGACTGGTCATTTTTGATTACTATTGATTCAACCGCAAGGATTTCATAAACACAATGAGTTTACCCACAACCCAGCCCCCACTGTCCTCGCTAGAAGTTCGGGATCATGCGGTACAGGCCGCCAATTTTTTAACCCGTCGTGGGGTCGATTCTCTTGATGCAGTGCTGGTTTTGGGGTCGGGCCTGGGCGACTTTGTCGAGACGGGCGAGCGGATGCAGATTGACTGTGTACTCCCTTACGCCGATATTCCGTGGTTTCCGCAAGCGCCTATTGGCGCGCCTTCTGTAGTGGGGCATTCTGGACGCCTGGTTATTGCGACATTAGACAATCAAAAACGCGTGGCCATTATGCAGGGACGTTTTCACTTTTATGAAGGCTACTCAATGACCCAGGTGACCTTCCCCATCCGTATTTTTCGAGAGTTAAAGGCGCCGGTGCTTATCGTAACCAATGCCGCTGGCGGGATTAACCCCGGTTTTTCGCCAGGAACCCTGATGCTGATTCGAGATCATATCAACCTGATGGGAGATAATCCCTTGATTGGCCAGAACTTAAACGACTGGGGTCCCCGGTTTCCTGATATGTCTAACGCCTACGATACAGAACTTGCCCAAAGAGCTCTTGTGCAAGCGAGTGAGGCAGGGATTCCCCTGTCAGAAGGGGTCTACGCGGCTATGTCAGGCCCGTCTTACGAAACGCCGGCTGAAGTGCGGATGTTAAAGACACTGGGTGCTGATGCCGCCGGCATGTCCACCGTTCCAGAAGTGATTGTTGCCAGACATATGGGAATGAAGGTTTTGGGGATTTCTTGCATCACCAATCTGGCGGCCGGTATTTCCCAACAGCCGTTAAGTCATGACGAAGTGGTTGAAACTGGTCAACGTGTTAAAGGACCGTTTTCAACATTGATAAGACGCTTGTTAGATGACTGTACGGAAACGATTGTAGGGAGTTAACCCCCTCAGTGTTAGAGAGTTTTTCTCGTCAACTGGATTTCCCCTTAGATCCGTTTCAAAAAGAGGCAATGTCCTACATTGAGCAAGGCTCTAGTGTGGTGGTGTGTGCTCCAACGGGTAGCGGAAAAACAGTTATTGCTGAATTTGCCGCGACACTGGCCCTGGAAAAGGGCTTAAAGCTTTTTTATACCACCCCGCTTAAGGCGCTGAGTAACCAGAAGTTTTTTGATTTCACCCGCCAATTTGGTGAAGCGAATGTGGGCCTGCTCACCGGCGATCTCACTTTAAACCGAGATGCCCGAATTCTCGTAATGACAACCGAAATTTTTAGAAACATGCTTTACGGGGAGTCCATGCCGAGCCATGCGGGCTTTGTGGTGTTGGACGAGTGCCATTATATGAATGATGCTGATCGCGGCACTGTGTGGGAAGAAAGCATTATTTATTGTCCAGAACATATGCAGCTGATTGCACTGTCTGCCACAGTAGCCAACGATCATGAGCTGACGGACTGGATTAACGAAGTTCATCGGGATACACGGCTTGTACACAGTGATTTTCGCCCGGTCCCGTTGCGGTTCTCTTACTATAACCGTGAGCATCTGCTGCCGCTGTTTGAAGCCCCAGGCAAACTAAACAAAAAGCTGAAAGGCGATTTTCGCGGGAATCGTTTCTCAAAAAAAATTCGGGATTTTTCCCCCAATCATCTGATTGAGATTATGCACGAGCGAGAAATGCTGCCGGCCATTATCTTCACCTTTAGCCGGCGCGATTGCGGGCGGTACCTCCAGGATACGAAACGATTATCACTGCTCAATCCCCAAGAGCGTCAGCAAATCCAAGCCGTGATTCAGGATTACACAGACAGATACCCTTTTCTGGCAAACGATCCTAGTATTGAAGCCATTCGAAACGGCTTTGCGGCTCATCATGCGGGTCTTCTGCCGGGCCTAAAGCTGCTGGTGGAAACCTTGTTTCAACAGGGGCTTATAAAAGCCGTGTTTGCTACGGAAACACTGGCGGCTGGGATTAACATGCCGGCTCGCTCAACGGTGATCACGTCTTTGTCCAAACGAACCAATGAGGGGCACCGGATCTTAAGGGCCAGTGAGTTTCTGCAGATGTCCGGTCGGGCCGGGCGTCGGGGGATGGATACCGTGGGTTACGTAGTAATCAACAGTAGTCGATTTGAAGGGGCACACGATGCGGCGATGCTGGCCACCAGTCAAGCAGATGCGCTGAATAGTCAATTCACCCCCAACTACGGCATGGTGCTCAATTTGTTGCAGAGTCATAGTCTGTCAGAAGCGGAATTCTTGATCAGCAAAAGCTTTGGCCAGTTTACGGCGGCCAGAAGACTACAGCCCATTAAAGACGAGCTGAATGATGTTGAAAGTGCTGTCCAGGAATACCAACAGTTTCAGTGTCCAGCCGGTGTGGAAGACGCTGCATTCCAATCCTATCTTAAAACGCGGGATCACTGGGTGGAGACGCAGCGTTTTGTCCGGGATCTCAAACAACAGCTTAAGCGTTATGGAAATCATGGTGCGGTTCGCCGGCAGATGGCGCATGAAGAGGCGAAACGAGATAGTTTTGAGAAGAGCCTGCTTCCCAGTCCGTGTCACCGCTGCGAGTTGTTGAATAAGCACCGCAAACTATTTGAGCGGGGTAAGCGGATGCTCAAACATCAAAAACGCCTGAAAGTGATTTATGAGAATGAACAAGACTGGTATTGGAAAGAATTTATGCGGATTTATGCCGTTTTGAGTGAGGCCGGCCAACTATCCACAGATAATAAGCCGACCGATGCGGGGAAAATGACGGCGCAAATTCGCACAGAAAATGAATTGTTTGTCTCTCAGCTGGTGGTACAAGGGGTTTTTGATGAACTGAGTCCCTCTGTTTTTGCGGGAACGGTTGCGGCATTGGTGACGGATACCACCCGGGAAAGTATTTTCTCAAAAGTTCCCCCGTCTCCTGAATGCCGACAGGCCTTTCATCAGATTGAGCGAACGATGCGGCAGCTGCAACACCTTCAAGATAAGCACCGGGTGAGTGTGCCCCTGGTGTTTAACCCAATTGCCTCTGGGCTGGTGGAGGCGTGGGTACAAGAACTTGCATGGGATCAGCTGATCACCTTGACCAATCTGGATCAGGGCGATTTGGTCCGAATTTTTCGCCGTACCGCCGATTTACTGAGACAGTTTTCCCGGCTCAACGCCATCCCTTCGCCGTTGGCCCAGAAGGCCCGACAAGCGCTTAAAACCCTGGACAGAGACCCAGTGCGTGAAGTCAGCCTGGTGGCATCGTTGGCACAAGACGAAGTCTTGCAAGAAGAAGTAAAAGAAGTCTTGCAAGAAGAGACACTCATAGCCGACAGCCCCCTACCTCAGTCGGAATAAAGGGCCTTTTTTAGAGCGGGCTTTTGCTCGGAATCCCCACTCCCCGGGGGTAGTCCTTTGCTGTGGGGCCGAGCTTTCGGATCACAACCACCACAGCCCCTGCCAGAAGAGAATCTGGCGGATATGATTGGACGGTTTCCACCACGCAATTTAATACCCAGAGTGCATTTCGTGCTTGTTCTATTTCCTCAGACGCTTTGAGCCCCTTCATTGCCAGCAGTAGTCCGTTGGGTTTCAGCAGCGGGATGGCATATTCCAGCAACACGTTAAGAGGGGCAACGGCTCTGGCTGTCACGCGGTCGAATCGTTCGCGGTAGGTATTGTCTTGTCCCAGGGATTCAATTCGGTCATGGACGATCTTACAACGCCCGTCTATACCTACCTCTTGCATCAGTTTCTGGATACTTTCGCTAAGAAATGCAGTCTTCTTGGCGGTGGCATCCACCCCGTACCATTCGTGCTGAGGCATTGCCAGCATCAGGGGGATTAAAGGGAACCCGCCTCCACTGCCCAGATCGATACAGGAAAGGCTTGAAGCCTGCTCTGGGCCATTGAGCCAGGGTAGCAAAGTCAGGCTATCCAGGACGTGGCGCTGCCAAAATGTTTCTTCTGGATTGTCTCCCAGTCTGATCAGGTTGGTGTGTGCATTGACTGTGGACAAATGCCCGTAAAAAACCTGCAATTGCTTGCTGAGTGTTTCAAAATCGATCGGTGCACTATGCTGGCAACAATCGGCCAGAAAGGGACCTGGGAGGAACGCGATATGGGGATCAGTTTCATTCACGGGAGTCATCCCCACAGTGTACAATAAGCCTATACACTAAGCCTACAGAAGGCTTTCTGCAAACGTAAACGCCCAGAATTTTATCGTTTTACCCAGTTGTTATACCCCCAGTCGTCATAGGATTTTGCTTTGCCTGAGACGTCTCTAAAACCCCAACCTCCCATAATATTTATTCAGCCAGGCGTGTTACAGCGTCTAAGTGAGGGTGCCTTTGTGCCAGAGCGCCGGCCTCCCAAACCGTCTCTTACGATGAGCGAGCGACGAGATTCACTCTCCCCGCTTTCTGTCACCAAGCGTTGTGTTCGTTACGATCCCAATGTGTTTATCAACCGTAAAGCCCAAGTGAGCGAGTTAGCAGAAAGTTTGAACCGGCCTGACAAAAAATTGCTATTGCTATCAGGCCCTCAGGGAGCTGGTAAAACCAGTCTGGCCCGGGGGCTGATTGAACTCATGGGAGGCGGAGCAGAGCAACTGCTCTGGTTTGATACCTCCACCCACACGGATTTTGATGACATTATCCATTTTCTCATTCAATACATCACCTATATTTGTGCCGCGCTTAGGATAGAACAGAGTATGAATCAGCCGCAACCCCAAACAGTGGCCGATCCACTCCTGCGGATTGAACAAATGCTGGGTTCCATTGCGCATGTCCCGTTGCTGATTGTTTTGGACAATGTGGAGCATATTGTCGACGGGGACTTTCGCATCAACTCCTTTCAGCTCAAGGAAATGCTGAATTTTCTCCTGTCCTTTCAGAACATCAAAATGGTACTGGCTGGAGAGCGCCTGCCTTATACCGATTTGAGCGCCAACGCCGGGGTGATTACGGAAGTCAAACTGGCCGGGCTGAGCGAACCCGATGTGCTGGCTCTATTCAAAACCCATGCCCAACTCCTGGCGCCAGAAATGCTCCAGGATATCTACCGTAAAACCCATGGGGAGCCTTGGCTCCTTAAACTGCTTTTTTATCTCAGCAAGCCAACATCTGGCAAAACAGCCATTGGGCTTGAGACGCTGCATCAAGTCCTATCCCCTTTGCCGGCAGATGTTTCATTAGAGCGAACCATCCAGACGATGACCCAATTTGTGTATGACCATCTCAGTGAGCAAGAACGGCAGGTGGCACAAGTGCTGTCTTTGCTCAGGCATCCTGCGGATTTTGACACGATTATCAGTATTACCCGTTTCTGCCAGCCTTCTCTGATTGGTGGGTCCACTGAGGCGTTCCGCGAAACACTCGATCGTTCTCTGTTCAAACCGTTGATGAAACGAACCTTTCCCCCGCAATCGGTGCTAGAACATATTCGCGATAGGCATCAACCGCTGAGGACCTTCCACCCGTGGTATGAGTTTTATCGACACGTGAAGAAAGAAATCTATGCCCGTATTGATCCAGAGGAGCGTTACAGAATCCATGCGCTTCTGAGTGAGTTTTACACGCAGGAGAAAGCAAAGCCCCAGGCGCAAAGATTGTACCGGGTAAAAACCACGTCTTTAACAGCTGAAGCCAGATTCCATGCCCAATCTGCTCGGCAAAGGCGTCCGATTCGCAGCGAAGAAGCTTCCCTGGAATCTCGCTCTTACAGTTACTCTGCAGAGCAGCTTCCCCACGAGAAGGTTCTGGACACGAGCAAGCCTGGAAGCGATACTCCCAAGCCAGTGCCGCCTAGCAACTGGCGGCTGATTGCAGAAAGAGCCAGCAGGCTTCCGGATACGCCCCAGAAGCCCGATCCCTATTTGCAGCCTGAGATTCAAAAGCTGGGCCTGTCACCGGAAGAGGTCGCCCGCTTGTTTGAGACCCAGGAGAATCAACCCACAGAAATGAGTCTCACTCAGGTGAGTCAGCCAGTGAATTATCCCGAAAATCACCCTGTTGAAAATCACCCGGCTAATGATCCCTTAGGCCACCCTACTTTGGCTGCCATATTAAAAGCCAGCGAGCAGGCACTGGCCAGAATGGCGTTTCAGGACGCTGCCGAGTTGCTATTGGAGGCTGTTCATTGGTACGCAAGCCATGGTCGTTTTGAACAAGCCGAAGCCACGCTAAAGAGAATTGTTGACTTTGGTCCCAATCTCTCTCCAGGCTTGTTGGGCAGTGTGTACCGAGAATGGGCACAAATACACCATGCCTTGGATAAACCAGAGGCTGAAAAAGAAGCCCACCAAAACGCCTGTCGTTATTTTGAAGCGCAAGGGGTCTCGCGTTCTGCCGATCAAACGGAGCAGTACGGCAAAGTGCTCAAAGCCATGGCTGATCTCGCGTCTCGAAACGGACATACTGATGGCGCACTCTCTCTTTTACGACAACGGCTTCGCTTGTTTCAGCAAGCAGGGATGCGGGCCCATGCAGCTGAGGCTTTCTTTACGCTGGCCCAGGCTTTGGATGAGCTGAAACAGACAGATCTGGCCCTTCAGGCCTATCAAGAGGCGCTAAATATTGATAAACAACAGGGAAATGCGCTTTCCTGCGCGGCCATTACGGCCAATATGGCCAGTATTTACGCAGATAGAGGGCAGTGGCAGCAGTCCGTTCAGGCCTTTGAGGCATCTTACCGGTATGATCAGCAGGCCAAAAATGAAGAAGGCCAACTGGAGACGTTAATGGGGCTTGCCGATGTGTATTTCCGCCAAGCCAAGCTAGAGCAGGTGGAGGCCACCTACCAAAATGCCCTTAGGCTGGCGATACAATGCCAGTTACCATTGTGGAAAACACGAATTTACCGACAATTGGGGCTCTTATACCGTCAACAACAACGACGCGAGGATGCCTTAGAATATCTCCGTTCCGCCTTGCTCAGTGCTCCCACCAGTCTTCCGGCGCAGCACCGGGTTCAGATGGAAGACTGGATAGAAGAGTTAAGAAATTAAGAGTTAAGAAATTGAGTCACGCGTCATTACATAGAAAGGTCGTTTTTTGTGCTCACCCAAACCCGAACACCCCAGCTAACTTGGTCTCAGCAGATCGATGCCAGCCAATACTCGACTAACCAGCGTGAGCAGCTGTTTATACTATTGAAACAACTCTCTTTCCGTCATGGCGAGTTTGTCCTGGCTTCTGGGCGAAAAGCTTCGTACTATATGGATTGTCGGATGACCACCCTGTCCGCTGAAGGGAGTTATTTGATTGGCCAACTCGTGTTTGCCTATCTCGATGCCTACAATATCGATGCGGTTGGCGGTATGTCGATGGGGGCCGATCCCATTGTCAGCGCTGTTACCTATTGTAGTGCTCAACAGGGGCGACCTATTCAAGGGTTTTTAATTCGCAAAGAGGCCAAAGCCCACGGCACACGTCGAGCGGTGGAAGGGCATCTAGAGCCTTGGATGAGGGTGGCGATGGTGGAAGATGTGATTACCACGGGAGGCAGTCTGCTGAAGGCCGTCCAGCTGGTGAAGCAGAGCTACCCCAGTGTTCAGATTGTCAAAGCACTCACCTTGGTCGATAGAGAAGAAGGCGGTAAAGCGGCCATTGAAGCGGAAGGGATCTCTCTGGAGAGTCTATTTCAGGTCTCTAAATTTCTCTAAATAGGAAATAGGCAAAAATGCTTAGACTGCCTTGGAATCAGTCTCTGAATCAGTCTCAGTAGCATCTACAGGTGGGAGTAACCGGCTCCAACCCGCATCTAAGGACTGGAAGAAAGTGTGGGCATCCAGCACATCATCATCGGAGATGGGCGGAAATGTCTCCAACCGTTGGATTTCAGCTTCAGTTAGCTCTGGGTCAGCGTATTTGCGTCGACTGGCCGAGAACACATCTGCTTCTTCAGACATGCCTGCGGAAGCCTCAACACCCACCATGGCCACGCCCACTTGTCGGTGACAGTGGTTACAGGAGACGCTGACAACATAGTAGCCGTCTTCTTCACGCAGTAGCTCTACCCCGTCTTCAACAAAGGGTTGTTGACAGTCGTTACAGACCATCCGGGTGAAGAAATGCTGAATAATTTGAAATCTATCCATGAGGTGTGCCTATTGAGAAAACCATTCACAAACATGATGTAATAAGGTCATTATAACGAGTTTTTACTTTGCATTCGGGTGTGTTAATAAATTTATAAGCTAAAGACGGAGTTTGGATATTTTGTTGCAGCCTTTCATTCATGAATTACGTTTGGATGTTCATATTTTTGACACCGATTGCTTTGGTGTGATGTGGCACGGGGCCTATGTGAAATGGCTTGAAATGGGCCGGGTTGAATTGATGAACTCTATGGGAATTCGCCTGTCCAAGCCTGGTGAGGAAGCGGGCTATGTGTACCCTGTTGTGGACCAACACTTTCGTTTTCGTTCACCGGCCCAAATGGCGGATAAGTTATTGCTCACCACTTCGGTCACTATCAATGGACACAAGCTGGTGTTTGAGCAAACCTTTTCTCAGCAAGAGACCGAAAAAATTGTGATGCAGGCGACGACCACTGTGGTGGTGGTGGACATGCAGTGGCGAACTCAGCGGAGACTCCCAGCGGAGTTACTGCAGAAGCTTCAGGAAGCTTCTGCTTAAAATCGCATCTCACGCAGCTGTCCCAGAGTGCTCCGTTTTGCACCAGTCAAAGCGCCGCTCTTTCTGGAAGAGTATTTTGCAAATGACCCAGAAGGCGGTTGGCACCCAGATAATGGAAAAGTAAATTCCTGTCATCAATGCACCGCGAAGCACTTCGAAAATCGACGGTCTGTTAAACCGGAAAATAGAGATAACTGAAGACCCAAAAAAGAAGACGCACAGCAGGGGCAGTGCCACGGCAGTCGTCAGCAGGTGGACCCGGTTTGTGTCCCCGGTCACGATATCGTAGGCCACCAAGAGATAATCAGCCACAATCCAGATGGGAAACAAAAATTGAATAATATAGGCGACTAAATCTAGACGGGTTCTCACAGAGACCTGATCAGAGTTGAGGACATCTCCCAGGTGCTCAAGATACCGGACTAACGATCCCTCTGCCCAGCGTCGGCGTTGTTTTATCAGAGGAACTAGACGTGAAATTCCTTCTTCCCTAACACACACCTTGTGGGCAAAGCGAATATCCCATCCCTGGATGTGGAGTCGGGTCGAAAGATCCAGATCATCTGTGACGCTTTTTTCATTCCACCCGTTCACACTCTCAAGGGCTTTTCGCTTCACAAGCTGCCCGTTCCCACGCAGCTCAACAGCCCCTTTAATTGTATCTCTACCCGTTTGAAATTGTGCATCCATAGAGTATTCATAATTTTGACACTGAGTAAGCCAGTTCACACCGGCATTGCTGATGACTTTACGGGCCTGAACAGCACCAATGCTTTCATCGGAAAGGTACGGCAAGAGTCTATCCAGGAAATCATTATCGACGCGGGCGTCTGCGTCAAATACACAGAGAATCTCCCCCTGAGCCAGCTTGAGTGCATCATTGAGAACAGCCGATTTTCCAGGGGTGGCTGTGGCTTGGCGAATATGAAAATGAAAACGCTCAGGATACTGATCTTTGAGCTTTCTTAAAATCTGAGGTGTTTTGTCTTGACTGCGGTCATCAATCACCCAAAGGTCGTAGTGTTCATAGGATAGTTCGAGTAAGGCGATCACGGTTGCTTCAATCACACTCTCTTCGTTATGGGCCGGGATAATCACCGAGACAAAGGGGCGGTATGAGGTGTCCCATTCGGGTGGGTTTCTCATCTCTTTTCGCTTACGGTGTAACATGGCGGCTGTGATAAACCAGCCATAAGAAACCAAAATTGCCAGTAAGAGAAACACCGCTGATACATCAGGAACCAGCTTTTCCATCACCCCAATCACACAGACGGTGGCAATAATTAAAATGAGTAGAACGCGTTTTTCCAAAATAGAATGCTTCCTAAAGGTTAAAACGAGGGTTTCAGCCTTAATAGGCAACCAGACGGTGAGCGTATTCCCTTAAAACACTGGCAGCCTGCTGAGAACCGTGAATTTGCTTTGCCAGTTCTGCCATGTCCAGTGCGTTTTCCACGCTTTGGCGGTCTTCCAACATGGTGTAGATGGTTTCTTTCAAAAAATTGCCCTCCAATTGGTCATAGCAAACCTGGCGAGACACGCCCAGCTCAACCAACCTTTGTGCATTATTTTCTTGCTCAATCTGATTACTATCCGGTACCACGATAGAGTGTTTGCCCAGAGTTAAGAGTTCCATAGCAGTGCTGTGTCCCCCTTGTGTAATAACAAGATCGGATGTTTTAAAGAACGGGGCTGAGTCAGGAACATTTGTATGGATGGTCACATTCTCAGGCAGAGGGTTCTCCGTAAATGAGGTGAGCAACTCAAAGCGAAGGTTGGGGGATTGCCGGGCAATATCAATCACGGCATCAAATAACGGCCGCCGGTAACTATGCCCGCCAAGGCTCACCACAATCATAGGGCGTCGATCGGCTTTGGGCAAGTGAGGGACTTGATCCCGTTGCCAGGCAACCAGAGGACCCACAAAGCGGGTTCGCTTTTTCACCTGAAAATTGCTGGATAGATTGGGCAGACAAACCGTATACGGCGGTGGAAAGTCAGGAATCAAAATCTCTTCAGCACTGGACAGCCAGAGCTTCATCACCCACTCAAACGAGTGGCCAAACAGTTTCACCAGGGCGGAATCCTTTTCAAAGAAGGGATAAAAAGCACTTTGATTGGTGACCACCACACATGGAATGTCTAAGCGGGCTGCAGCAATCACCGGAGCCATCCGCCCGTCTGCCACAACCAGGGAGATGCCGTGTTGCTGGAGAATGTCCATCTCCTCTTGAATAATCTGGTTTAAGCCCAGGGCGCGGGCCTGATTGTGGAAAATGGTTTTTCCCACATCAAAAGAACCTTCTGACCCGATAAACTTTAATTCTTGTGGCACGCTCACACAGGAGTATCCCGCTGATTTTACCCGCTCAAAAGCATAACTGTATGTCCCAATCACAATTTGATCAGGGCTAAATTCACTGGCAATGGCAAGCGCTCTGCTGGAATGCCCGTAGCCTTCACTGCTGACGGAAATATAAATTCTCTCACTGTCTGGGGTGGTTAACAGCCGTTTGCTTTTACCAATCTGGAGTAGTGGCATAGCCGTCTCCTCGGCGTTTTCTTAGCAGTCCCCAGATCCCCACCAAGAGCAACGGGGCTCCCATCAGTTCTAACACCAGGCATGTGCCCACATGCTCAATAATCAGCCCAGTGGCAACAGCAGGTAAGGTGGAGCAGGTGCTTAAAATTGTAAATTGCACACCCAAAATCTTGCCGCGTTTGTCTTCTGGAATACGCTCATGGAGTAAAGCCTGTAATGGGATTGCCACAAAGGCGGCTCCCACACCCATGAGAGTTGAAAACAAATAGGTGTAGAGCATCCTAAACGTAAACTGAATGCTATCGAGATACACTGGGCCCAGGGTCATGCTGGGAATGGTGAAAACACGGTTGGTCCGGTCAATCACGGCAATCAACACCAGGCAGAGCATCCAAAGTCCTGTGGTGGCAAACCCGCCGTAAACCATGATCCGCCTCGGAAACTCCCCAGCAAAGCGTCCCACCAGGACTGCGCCAAGGGCCATTCCCATGCCGCTGGCGGCGATAATATACCCGAATTTTTGGGCCGCCACTTTGGCATCCTCGTATAAAAATTCTTCTGCAAAGCTCATAAACAAGAAACACAGCACAACCACACCGCAAAACAATGTTGCCAGCTTAAGAATCGCGTTTAAAATGACAGGGTTCTGCCGGATGTAGGTGATCCCGTCTTTCAGCTCAAAGAAAAATTGATCGACGGCCTCGGACAGAGTTTTATTCGTGTTTTCGCCCTGTGCAATCGCTGGCGGCGGGGTTTTAATAAACATCAAAGAAAGACTGGATAGGATAAACAAGCCCACAATGGCCCAATGTACCTGGCTAAGCCGAAAAATATTGATCAAGGGATCCCCCAGTGCAAAGCCAAAGATAACAGAAGCCATCATGGTGGTTGTAAACAGAGAATTTGCGGCAATGAGATCCTGTTTTTTCACAATCATCGGGATGGTGGCCGCTTCGGCGGGCACAAAAAACTGGGTGGCAACAGAAATCATAAAGGCCAACCCGTATACTGCCCAGAGACTGGCGTGTGTCACCAGTGGCATAAAAGATACAAACACTGCCCGCAGTAAGTTGGTGGCAACCAACACTGTGCGGCGAGGCCATCGGTCCACAAATACCCCGGCAACGGCAGTCAATAAAATGGCTGGAATCGTAAAGGCAACGTACAGATTGGTCTTAAAATTGGGGTTGGTGCCAAAGTGATTGACGATCATGGCCACAAACACCACCAGGATAATCCGGTCCGCCAGTTGCGAGAAAACCTGGCCCACCCACAACGCTATAAAATTTTTGTTTTGGGTCAGTGTCCCATAATCTTCCAAATGCGGCGTGAGAGCCTCAACAGAGTCCGGGGTATGGTGCTCCCCACTTCTGGAAGGGGCTGGTGGCGGAAGTGGCGCATTGGGAGGTGAGCTGGAAGGAGGCATTGTGTGTGAATGGATCCGTTCTGTTATAAAGCGTGAGCCTTATTTTACTGCAAGGGAAATGCCAGTGGTATTTAAATCAGCAGATCAAACAAAAACGCGTAGGCCTTCAAGGAGCGTTCCAATTTGTGGCTGAGATAATAATGGAGAAGCTTTTGAGTGTTGAGTCCTACCTCTGGTGACCAAGAATAGGCGCTTGGGGCCGCTAACGCTTTGAGGGTTTCGGCCCGGGTTTTCACCCGGCTGCTGGAAGGTACTGTACTACCACACTCTGCGCACAATACCCCACCCAAGGACGGGCTAAAATAATAGACAGGGGCCGTCATCTCTTGGGTGTGGTGGCAGATCACACAGGTGTCCACACTCAACCCGTAGCCACTGGTCTCTAATACCTGCATGGAGAGTAAACAGAGCTGCTCAAAGAGGCCAGATAGTTTTTCTTCTTCTCTTTGGGATAACCCTTCCAGCCGTTGGAGGCTCTCCAGCAAGGTGTCGTAAAGATATCCACTGTCTGTGTCCCCTTCGTTCGTTACGCCTGCCAAGAGTTCTACGGCAACCAAGGCGCCTGCCAGTAAGATAATATCAGAACGGATAGCGGGAAAGCTTTGTTTGGACTCATACTGGGAGAGAATATGCAGATTTTTCCCCCGGTGTAGCTCCAGCTGCACCACCGAAATCACTTCACAGGCCCCTTTTAGCTGGCTTTTTGCCTTTCTCACGTTTTTGGCAATCACCCCGAATTTCCCCAATTCCGGGCTTAAAAAGTGCACAATAAAGTCCGACTCTCCGTGCGGAAAGACTTTCAGACAGATGGCCTCCGTCTTGAGCTGTCTGGTGTCAGTCGAAAGCACGAGACCACCTTTTCAGCTGAAAAACATTCAGCCTTTGTGTGTTTTAGGCCAGGGCTGTTTTGGCTTGTTGGACCACTTGCTCAAAGGCTTTGGGGTCGCGAGCCGCCACATCGGCTAAAAACTTGCGGTTTACTTGAATGCCAGATTTTAGCAGCCCGTTGATAAAGCGGCTGTAAGATAAGCCGTAAGGACGAACAGCGGCATTGATCCGGGTGATCCACAAGCGGCGGAGTTCACGGCGTTTGTTACGACGATCCCGGTAGGCAAACTTTAGTGCTTTCATCACGGCTTGGTTGGCAACACGGAAAATGGTGCGCCGTGAACCACGAAAGCCTTTGGCCAGCTTCAGAACTTTCTTATGGCGCTGGCGGGAAACATTTCCTCTTTTAACTCGCATGGACAGGTCCCTTATGATTTTGAATGTGAATGTGACAGTAAAAAGTAACTTAACGAATATATTGCAGATAGGGGATTTCCAGCCTGACTTTGGCCAGGTTTCCCGAATCAATGGTGATATAACCTTCGAGGCTACGCTTACGCTTTGAACTTTTCTTGGAGTTCAAGTGACCACGCCCGGCTTGTGCACGTTGCAACTTGCCGGTGGCAGAAATCTTGTAGCGTTTGGCACCTGATTTATGGGTTTTCATCTTCGGCATGATCATCGTCTTTCTGTTTGGAGGACGCTTTGGGTGGCTGTTTGAGCGGGTTCATATGGATGGTGATCATGCGATCGCTTTCCATACGAATGGTGCCTTCAATTTGGCCAGCGTCTTGTAAATCTAATACAAACCGATTGGCAAGATCAATGGCCAGATTTCTGTGCTGTACTTCTCGACCCTTGAGGCGGATGGTACATTTTACTTTGTTGGCTTCATTAAGGAACTGCTTTGCGCGGTTTACTTTGACCATGTAGTCGTGATCATCAATCCGGATCCCCATCTTGATCTCTTTCACTTCGACCACATGTTGTTTTTTCTTGGCCTCTCGGGCCTTTTTCTCGAGCTCAAACTTAAAGCGGCCGTAGTCGACCATTTTGACCACGGGTGGGCTGGAATTTAGACTGATCACAACCAGGTCTAAACCCTGTTCTTCAGCCATCCGGACGGCTTCTTCCCGGCTCACCACAGTACTCTCATCATCATCCGTGATCAGGCGAAGTTCGCTGGCTCGGATTCGGTCGTTGAGTAGTTGAGGTCCTTTGGAGGCATGTCCGTCTTGAGGTCCTCCCGGTCTGCCTGAAGAGGATTGCGGGGATTGAGGAGATTGAGGGGGGGGGAATTTGGTAATGGTCTCGACTCCTTAAAAATAGGGCTTAAAAAATAGCGGAAAGAATGCGGAAGAGGGGACTTGAACCCCTACAGCCTTGCGGCCACATGCTCCTGAAACATGCGTGTATACCATTTCACCACTTCCGCACATGATACGTTCATTTACCGTGGATCAGGAAGAGTAACTATAATACGGACGCCTGGTAGAGATCAAGTTGAGTAGAGATCAAGCTGAGTGGCGATCTATTTCAACAGAAAATCCCCAATGGTCTTTCTTTAACTGGCTAAATTCATCCACCTGGCTAATTTCATTTGGCTAAATTCATCTGGGTAATGTATTTGCAAGGCTTGCTCTTTGTTAGATAACTAATCTGGCAAACAGCGATATAGCTTGTGTATCTAAAAGACAGTTTTCTCGTGTGTTGATTGCTTTTAAGAAAGAAGAGAGCACAAAAATCAGCTTGACGGTTTTTATGCAAAAGAGCATGAGTATCTAATACTAGATTAAGAGCGCAATAAGGTTTCTTTTGGGATGGATCGCCATAAGGCTTCAAAACTGACGGGTTCAGCTGCCAAGCCGTCGTCTAAAACGCCTGATCAGCTGGATTTAACGAGATTAGCTTTAAAAGCCTCTCTGACTTTGCCTGTGGTTAAATCACTGACGGATTCGCTCACGCAAGATCCATACCGCGCCCAAAGCATTACTGCCTTTAAAGAGATTGAGTGCGCCCGCCGCTTTAATTTTGATTTATCAGAGAATCTGCCAGAGGCGATTCAGCAGATTGAAGCAGCCGTGTACGCGCTGACACAGTGTGACGGGCAGCTTATTTTACTCTTTAATGAAACCACTGGGCTCTATGAATGCTTGAATGACACGACATTGGCACATTCCATGGAAGTTTACCCAGGAAAAGCCAGAGAATTTGCACACCTCAAAGAAGCTCAGTTAAAGACACTGTTGGGTGTAGAGAAAATCAACACGGTGCAGCTGTTTGCTCACGAAGACTTTGTCGGCGTGCTGGCTCTTGGCTATAAGCAAAACAATATCCCCGATCCACTCTCTGAAGCGATTATGCCGCTCGACGTTTTGGCTCCGTACCTGGCCATCAAAATTCGCAGTCTCAAAACAGCGCGCCATGTGCAAAACCTCAATGATGTTCAACACTGCGTGCAAGAAATTTCGACTCAGCTTATTCGTGCAGCAGACTATCAGGCTGTGCTGTTTACGATGCTCAGTGCCTTTCATCAGCTGTTACAATTTGATATTTGCCAATACGTAGTGCTCGATCCCAACTGCGGCGAAGGCCATGTACTTATTGAGCAAGACGGAGATACGCTGAACACCTATATGAACCCTGGGCAAGAGACGCGCAGACCCAAAATGGGTACCGAGATTGCTTCTTTGGTCAGTTTGTTTACCTCCATGGGCCGTAAAGAGCCGTACCTGCATATTAATGGCCCGCGTTTGGGTGATAAGCCACTCAATCAAGTATTTCAGGTGAAGCATCTGCCCAGGGGTGAGGATATTCAATCTGCGTTGGTGCTGCCAGTTCTGGATATGACCCCAGGCCGAGGGCCTTTTGGGAAAATTCAAGGCGTCTTTATTTTGTGCCGCACTTCTTCTGAGCCCATTAGCGAAGATGTGCTTAATATTGCCAAAGAGGTTATCCAGAATGTTTCTCTGGCTTTAGGTCGAGCCTATGTCCTGGAAAAAGCTTTAGAAATGGCACATACTGATGAACTGACCGGACTTACCAACCGACGTGGGTTCTATGAGCGCTTTGAGTCTGAAATCGAGAGGGCCCGCCGTAATCCCACTTCATTGTGTGTGGTCATGGTGGATGTCGACTTCTTTAAGCGTTTGAATGACTCTTTTGGGCACTTGATCGGCGATCAAGTTCTCTGCCGTCTGGCCGATTTGTTCCACTCCAATGTTCGCCGCAGTGATGTGGTGGCTCGTTTTGGGGGAGAAGAATTTGCGCTTCTGCTGCCAGATACAACGCTGACGTCTGCCACAGAGCTGATGGAGCGTATTCGCCGGGAAGTACAACAGGTTGTTTGCCAAGGCATGAGTGGGGAGCCCGTCCAATTTACAATTAGTGCGGGGATCGCACAAATTGAGCCGACTCACGGGTTGAGTAAGCCCTCTCGCGAAGTGATTTCAGAAGCATTGGCCTATGCAGATGAGCAGCTTTATCTGGCCAAAGAGAGTGGGCGTAACCGTGTCTGTGCTCCGTGTAGCAAGCCAGAATAACCCCAGCTTATTTTGGGGCATTGGCAATAACCCGCTATTCGCGCTACACTCAGGGTGATGAAAAATGTGATGGCGATGATTCTTGCCGGTGGTGAAGGCCGACGGCTCTTTCCTCTAACACAAGAAAGGGCGAAACCCGCGGTGCCTTTTGGCGCCAAATACCGCATCATCGATTTTGTGCTCAATAACTTTATCAATTCCGAGATTTATCGGATTAAAATCCTCACCCAGTTTAAGTCGGACTCCCTTAACAAGCATGTCTCACGCGGTTGGCCGATGTCTCCAATATACGGGCATTATATTGATCTCGTCCCGGCCCAAATGCGGATGGGGGATAGCTGGTTTGTTGGGACAGCAGATGCGATTCACCAAAATCTCAACCTCATTCACGACGAGCAACCAGAGAAAGTCTGTGTGTTTGGCTCTGATCACATTTACAAAATGGACATTCGGCAAATGGTCCATTTCCACGACACGCACAACGCTGAACTCACGATTGCCGCGATTCCTGTACCAGTGGATAAGGCTTCTGCCTTTGGGATTATTCGGATGGACGGGGATTACCGCGTAATCGGCTTTGATGAAAAGCCAGACAAGCCCTCTGAAATTCCGGGTCAACCGGGTTGGTGCCTCGCCTCGATGGGCAATTACATTTTTGAGGCCGAAACACTTGTCGAAGTGGTGGCCACGGATGCGTTGGATGAGACCTCTCAGCATGACTTTGGCCGAAATATTATTATCAAGATGATTACTGAAGGCCGACGGGTGTATGTGTATGATTTTCATACCAATGTGATTCCTGGGGCGACCGATGTTGAGCGTGGGTACTGGCGAGATGTGGGTGATTTAGACGCTTATTGGGAAGCCAATATGGATTTGGTCTCGATCACACCCATTATCAATATCTACAACCCACAGTGGCCCATTCGAACATACTCCTATCAAGCACCACCGACGAAATACGTCCATAACGAAGCCGAACGTATCGGTTTTGCCACAGAGTCAATTGTCTCTGATGGCTGTATTATCAGCGGAGGGAGAATCAGCCGCTCGGTTTTGTCCCCTTATGTTCGGGTGAACAGTTATGCGGTGATTGAAGACTCGATCATTATGCACGGGGTGAAGATTGGCCGCTATGCCAAGCTGAAGAAAGTGATTGTGGATAAAAATGTCTCCCTGCCTGCCGGGGTGGAAATAGGCTTTGACCGAACGGCAGATGAGGCCAGAGGCTTCTTCGTGTCTCCGGGTGGGGTGACTGTGGTTCCAAAAGGAACCGTGATCGACCCTCCAGCAGAGTCAGACTATTTGCCTCAGCCGCAGGATTTAAGCCTAAATTAGCTTTATTTAAGGCTTCTGGGACTCAATTTCTAGCGTTTTCACCACAGCATCCACTTCTCGGGCTAAGGGAAGCTTATCTGCGGGCATTTTCTGTAGGTAGGTATCGGCCAAAGAGCGGTAATACCAAAGGGTGTCTGCCTTGGTAGCCTTAAAATAACTCCAAACAGTATCCCCTACAGCAGGGTTGCGTAGATCCGCCAATATGGCCCTGGCATTGTGGAGTTTGTCCGCGGCAGATACCAAAAGTATCCCAGGAGAAGCAGACTGAAGGTGATGTAAATACTCTTGTTTTCGGGCTTTCCAGGGCGGCTTTGGCACCACATCCGTGTCGGAGCAGCCAGCAACAATATCAGCAACTGTTTTGCCGAAGCGCTTTTCAATGGCGGCAAGTGTCGGAGCCCCGCCTTGATCTTCCACCGCATCGTGGAGTAAGCCTGCAATGGCTTCGTCTTCTGTCCCGCCAAATTCTAAAACTGTGGCCGCAACCGCCATCAAATGCGAAAGATACGGAACATTCGAGCCCTTGCGGCGTTGGCTTGAATGAAGCTGTGCCGTATACACGAGCGCATCTTCAAAGCGTGAAGTCAGTTGCGTTGGTGTTTGATTTCCAAACTGGACTGCCGGTAATTTTTCAGGCGAAATCTGAAAACTTCTTGCCCCCATTCCTATATTAAAGCTGTCCGCAGCGGGGGCTGAAAACCCTGAAAATGGGGTTAAAAAAGGGGATTTTACAGGAGATGTTTTGGCTGAAAACGCAACGGGCAAGCCGTCCATGGGGATTGATGGCATGATTCTTCTCTCCAGATTGAAAATTGAAAAAACTGAAAAAGAGTGTCCTATTTAAAATTCAGGACATCTGGGGCCTCACACACAATTTTTTTTGAAGTCGGTATTATACGAAGCTTGTCGCAAGAATTCAAGTTGCTTACGTATTTTTCTCGCTGTTGGCTTCTGTCCATTTAATGGCAATGTAGGGTTCAATAATCCCCAGCAGCAGCATGGTGGCAACGGTGCTAATGGCGCCCACCCAAATGTTTCGGCTGAGTGTTTTCTTGGCCACATCCGCACTCAGTAAGCGTTCAATCTCAGCACGGCTTCGCATCACTTGTTTTCCTCCCACGGTTTTCAGCAGTTGGGTGCCGGCATTTTTATCCATGGCCTTGGTAATCCATTGTTTAATAATTGGGGTTCCAAAAATCCAGAGACCCCATCCCAAGAAGGAATCAACCAGGCGTTCTCGGTACTCATTGCCGCTGCGAGAGTTGAGGAGCCGAGATGTGATCAGAAAGGCAAACATAGAGGCCATTTGCTGTTGCGTGGTAAAGGGGAAGCCCGGTTTAAAGTCATACATATTGCGCAGACGTCGGAAAAACCCTTTGCCGGGGAGATTGAGAGACTTATTTACCGTGTCGACCAAGCCAATGGCTGCAGGCAGCGGCACAAGTGCCAAGAGTAAGGGCCAGAGCTTTCCTTCCTTCAGGCTTTGGTTGACAAACGGCATGTGGGTTTCGGCCCATGTTTTCTTTTTTGGGCTGACGTAAACCGGTCTTTCAAATTGAGAGAACGCACGGGGACGTTTTAGAGCGCCTTTTGAGAGGCTATTTGAGAGGCCGGCTTGCCCTTTAAACTGAGAGTTATCGTTGCCACGAGCAGTATTCCCCTTGGCTGTTAGACCGTTAAGGCCAATTTCACCCGGGTAGTAATCAATTTTGTCGATTTTTTTGGTGAGCCACGTATTAAACAATGGGACCAGTAGGGTGAGCACAGCGCCTACGGCCAAACAGGACATCTTCCAGCGCTTCACCTTGAGGGTTTTGCCGAGTAAGGCTTCGGCTTCCTGCTGCCAAGCTTTGGGGGTTTGGTTGAGTTTTTTTCCGGCCCGCACACGCAACTCGCCGCTGAATTCGGCCAGATCGCCCAGTAATTTGTCGAGACTAAAGTTGCCTTGTGCCAGGGTGACATCAAATTCTCCCTTGCCCAGTGTTTTGGCGATGGCAGTTGCCGCATCCATAGCTGTGTTTGCAGATCCTTTTTCAGCGGCTTTCGCCACCAGGTTATAAATCAACGGCTCAATCCGGGCGGCCTTTTCCGGAGAAATGGCCTTGGCCAAGTTTTGCGTAAACGCCTTGGTATTGGGGCTGCTTGCGGCCAGTTGTTGAAAGAGTTCCAGGGTGGAAAAATCGGTAAACTTGTTGCTAAAACTGCCTAACTTTCTGTCCAAAACGTAGCCCAGAGCAAAGGCAGCCAGACCGCTAGAGACGTTATCCGTAAAGATGGAGCAGACTTCCCGCAGGATACGTTCCCGACCGGCGGGCCAGTTAATCTCGTTGTTGCCGTAAAAGTAACCCCGGCCCAGATCCATGCCGGTTCTCAGTACCCCAAAACCCACCAGGTCTTCGAGCAGCATCTCTCGGGTACGGGATTTGCCGAGCCACTGGAAAATACTGTCTACTCTGGCTGTGGCAGGACTCAACGGGATCATGCCAAGACCAGCGGCACCTGAGAATTGAGGCAGCGCCTTAGAAAGGGATAGGGGGGTCTTCGATTGAGGGGTTAGCTTGGTTGAAATAGAAATCACATTCAAACTCCACGTGGATAGATAAACAAAAAACCGTTAGCGAGATTGCGGATCTGGCTAACGGTTTTACGTTTTGTTTACTGAATAGGTACTTTTTTAGAAAGTAGACACCCAGTCCTTCGCATTAGCCATCGTTTCCGCGTGCACATGATGATGCAAGTGCTGCAGCAGATGGTGATGATGGCTGTTTAATACGGTGCGAAACATCTAAATAAAGTGGGTCCTATATAAAGTCTGTAAAGTCACTTTTTGACCAGTTTCAAATTTACCTCAAAACTTGAAAACAAGTCAAGTCCGCTTCTCTGTCTCAAGACCCTGTAGAATAGAATCTATACCATTCATTCAGAACCATCCATTTCGATCATTCAGAAGTCGGTTCGTCGGAATTTCCGTATTAAACACGATAGAGATTTAGAGAGCGCTTGGGGTTTTATCACACCGATGCCACAGACAGCCATAATCCAAACAGCCCAAACAACCTCGCTCCAATTTGAGCAGTTGGGTGATTTAATGAGTCAGCCGAACGCCGGATTGAGCTCTCAGCCCAATCCGAACAATTCGACCAATCCGAGCGACGCGGGCTTGAACATAAATGAGCTGATGCGTTTGGCCTCTTTTGCTACAGATTTACTCGAAGGCCGCCCGATTGGCCACGGCATGCGTGTGGCCGTGATTGCAGGAAGAACTGCCCAGCAGTTAGGGCTTCCGGTGCGTGAGGTGACTTCCATTACTTATGCCGGACTTCTCCACGATGTTGGACTGGCCAGTGTGGCAACCGGTGTCTACGGTGAACTCAGAACGTATAATAACGCGCTCAGTGAAAAGCAGGTGTTGTATCATCACACCCTGTTGAACGGCCGAGTGATGCAATTACCCGATGCGGTGCAACTGCCGCCGTCTGCCGAAGACATACTCAAAGCCCATACACACCACGCCGGGCAATTTATCGGTGCCTGGGCACTGTCTCAAGATGTGCAAGAGATTATCCTGGCGCATCATGAGCTGTGTGATGGGAGTGGATACCCCTACGGGCTTAGTCGAGAGGCTATCCCCCTAGGTGCTAGAATTTTGGCCTTTGCCGATACGATAGAGGCCGTGATCGCAGAAGCACCCACGGGACTTGCCACTCGCTGGAGCGGGGTGGAAAATTTTATTGAAGTCAAAGTCGCACATACCTTTGACCCAGAGGTGGTGAGTGCGTTTAAAGTCCTGGCTTTTCAAGAGCATGAAATGGATAGTACCGATTTTTTGCCGGGTTTATTGAGTCGTGACGTGTTGATGAATTCCCTGACAACCCTGCTTCCACAAAGAACATCTATTGCGCCAGCACAGCAAGTACTGCCGGTACTTCAGGCAATCGGCCGTCTAAGTGATCAATTAATGCCTGGCTGTACGGACCATCAGAGTTTGCAAGTGGCCAGGATTAGTTTGGTTTTGGCCGACCGTTTGGGGATTCAGTCGGCACAAAGAGGGGAATTGGTCACTGCGGCAATGTTGCTTTCTTTGGGAAAATTGTCACTGCCACTTTCAATTCTCTGGCACCCAGGGGCATTGACCGCCCCAGAATGGCAGCAAGTACAAGCTTACCCTCGTGAATCGGCCCGTTTACTCAGTACGGTTCCTAGTTTCTCACAACTATCTCAGTGGACGGGCGATCATCAAGAGCGCTTGAACGGTACTGGATATCCAAATCACCGTAAAGGATTTGATATTTCCATTGCCAGCCGGATTTTAGGCCTGAGTAATGCCTTTGTGGGGCTTACCTCCCCGCGTCCCTTTCGCTCGCATTTCTATGACCCCTTAGATGCCTTGCCCATTTTAGGCCAGGGCCGACACCGGTTGTTTGATGATCACCTGGTGAGTCTGTTGAGAACGGTGGTTTTGGAACAGCCGATTGCGGGTCCTGTTTAAACCGGTTGGCCAGATTCGGGAACTCTCATTACTGCTTGGCGTCTGATGCACTACTGAACTCATGAAATTTGGCGCTATAATAAGGGCGTTATTAAATTCGAGATGATTATTCCCCCTGGAGGTTTTCTTCCCAATGCTTACCACGCGCATGCAATCGAGTAACCCCATCCTTCGCTCAGAGGGCTTTCAATCGGTCTTTCAATTTCCGGGCTCTTCGGCGATGTCCATTCAGGGGACTGTCCAAAAGACGTTTTTGGCCTTGATGATTTTGATGGCCAGTGCCATTGGGACGGCGCTGCTGCCGGGTCAAATTTTGCCCGGTGTGCCGATGAATGTGTTGGCCATTGGTGCTGCGGTGATCGGCTTGGTGTTGGTGTTGATTACCTCGTTTAACCCGAAATTAGCCCCGGTACTGGTACCTGCCTATGCCGTTGTTGAAGGGGTTTTTCTGGGTTCGGTTTCCTACACCTATGAGGCGCTTTCTCCTGGAATTGTGATGAACGCGGTATTGCTTACTTCGGCCACTGCGATTGCGATGTTGGTGAGTTATCAAACCGGGTTAATTCAGGTGAGCGATACGTTTCGCCGAGTGATTATGGTGGCGACCATGGGGCTGTGTTTGACCTATGTGCTGAGCATGGTGCTGGGCCTTTTTGGGGTCAACATTCCGTTTATTTATTCCTCTTCGCCCATTGGCATTGGCTTTAGTCTCTTGGTGGTGGGCTTGGCTGCGCTGAATTTGGTGCTGGATTTTGATATGGTGGCAAACTTGGCAAAGCAAGGGGCCCCGCGTCATATGGAATGGATGGGAGCACTCACCATTCTGGTCACGCTGGTCTGGCTGTATCTCGAATTTTTACGGCTGTTGCTCAAGCTCTCCAACAGTAGCCGTAATTAAACTAGCTGGGATGCTTTTCCTGGCCCAAAAAAGAGTTTAAATTTATAAAATTCTCTTTGGGTGAAAGCTGGCGTGCTTTCTCGGTGCGAGATTGTACCTCTTTCACCCACTGGAGTTTGCCTGAAAGTGGCTGAGAAGCCCAGTCGTTTAATAAAGCAGGGGAGACTGAGATTGTTTTTCGGGGAGAAAAAAGAGTGTCTGCCAAGAGTCCTTTGCTAAGCCATTGACTGAGTAACGACGTCTGAGAGTCGTCAAGGGGTTTCTCTGGTTGTAATTTCTCTGGCTGTAACTTTTCTAGGCTTGTTTTTGTCGGTGGGGTCAGCAGAGATGGTTGCCCGGGTGAAAGAACGGAGGATTTTACTTCTTGCAATGTATCAAGATCAGAATCGGCCTCATAAAATTGTCGTTGTTTTTCCAGAATGGGATCGGGTTTGATCCTGAGTGCGCGCTGAAGAGCCTTACTATGCAGAGGCTGGACTTTTAAGATGTCGTGGTAAATATTCAACGCGCTTTCAGGTTGATTACGGGCTTCCAGCAGACGGGCCTTCAAATACCAGAAATCCACACGATCAGCGTCGGTGGCTGCTAGGAAATGCTGTTGTGCGTTGGTGAGTGTTTGTTCTGCTTTGTCCCAGTTTTTCTGACTGAGGTAGAGCGTGGTGAGTTCGACCCAGGCTTGTTTTTGCTGGGGATACTTTTCGACAAAGACAGACCAAGCGTTAATGGATTCATTGACCCGTCCTTTGAGCCGGTAGGCGGTGGCCAATAAGAACTGAGCCAGTACATTATCGGGAGACTTGTCGACAAATTGCTTTAAGTTGAGCAGGCCAAGTTCAGCGCGATCGGATTGAAACGTGAGCCAGGCCTGTTTCAGTGCGCCGTCCCAAACGGTCGTATCCGTGGCTTCTGGCAAGAGTTGAAAAATAGAATAAATGGGTGTCTTTGGCGAGGATTCTGGGGGATTAATCGACTCTTCTGTTAGTTTCTTGCTCTTGGGCTGTCCATGAGGCTGTCCCAGGTTCACTGTCACTTGCGGGAAGGCGGTTAATTGCACAGCTGTGTCGCTTGTATCATTGGTGCCGGGTGTATTTTTTTTGGCTTTGATCAGTGCGAGGCTGGTGAGAGAATCAGTTACTTCATTGAGCTGGACGGCCAGTGAAGGGTTGAGGGTGAGAACCAAACGCGCGGTTGGACGTTGCTGGGCAAGTGATTCAGAGCCTTCTTGAAAAAGTTGAACACTTTCAAGCCCCGGTAAACTCCCTGACCAGGCTTCTTGCAGAGAAATGGAATCTTTTAATAAAGCATTGTCCCATTGCGTACCCGGAAATAAAACGGTAATTACCCGGGTGTTGGGATCCACCAATTTTTGCTGGATGTCTGGTAGAACGCTTTGATCGGTAAATTGAAGTGTCAGTAATGCTTGACCCCGATCCAAAATAATTTGTTGTATGTGTGAAACCACTTGCGGCACTTGCGCAATAGGTGTTTTTGGAAGCTCTAGAGAGGCAGCCGCCGCGGGGGGCTGTTCTGGCATCTTAAGTACTTTCTCAATAATGACTTTTTCAGCAGGCTTTGTGATGGGTAGGGCCTTGTTCAGTGACAGTGAGGTTGTTCTTTGAATCAGCCCAGACTCGCTAGTGCTGGTGGGTTTAAAGACCGTCTCACGGAAATTTTCCTGAATCGTTTTTGGCATTGATTTTGGAATGGATTTTATCTGAATTGATTTTGGCTTATTAAGTGATTTCGCCAGAATTGATTTTGTCGCGGCATGGGTTTCCGCTTTTTTGGAGGTCTCTTTTTTGTGTGAGGCGTGTGAAGGCGACGTTTTAGACCAACTCGAACTGAGTGTGGCCAGCGACAGACTGAGGGCCAGCAGAACGGTCAGCGGACTTTTCCAAAATGGGTGAGTGCTGAGGATCATCACGAGTGTTGTTTGCTTATCCTTTTAGGCGACTGATATAACTTTTCACGGTGGCGGCGTTGGCAGCAGTGGGATTTAGTTCCAGGAATTTTTCCAGGTGCATTTTGGCGTTGGGTTTATCCCCAATTTTGGAGTAAACCAAGCCCAGGTTGTAATGCGCAGGAGCAAAATCAGGACGAACGTTCAAGGCTTTTTCGTAATAAGTCCGAGCGTTCTCCAAATTATTCATCGTGTTGTAGAGATTTCCCAAATTAAAGAGCAAATCAGAGTCATTGGGGCTGAACTCAAGGGCCAGTCGAAAGAGATACTCAGCGCGCTGATGTTCACCCTGTTTCTTTAGGGTGGTGGCGTAGTTATTGAGTACACTGACTGGCAGTGCTTGGGCAAATGTGTTTTGCGCCTGAGGCAAGTTGCCCAAGAGAAGATAGACTTTCCCCAGTTGATTTCGGACATCAAGATCACCGGGTCGCTTGCTGAGATAATGTTCTAGCAAAGGAATCGCATCCACGGATTTCCCGGCATCCATCATTTTGTTGGTAAAGGCAATCAAATACTTGGGCTCTTCACTATTGTATTCGTAGGCCTTCTGGTAGTCTTGCAGCATCTCGCTGAGAGCGTTAGCCTCTTGAGATTGGAGTTCTAAGGCCCGGCCTTTTTTGTACCAAGTTTCTGCCGCTTGTTGATTCACAGTCATGGGTGTGGATAGAGCGGCTTGTTCAACTTGCTGCTTGAGGCTTTCAATGGTCTGTTTAAGCTCCGAATTTTCTTTGCTGAGTGAGCCAACAGTGAGTCCGGGTTTGACGGCAATACTTTGTTTCAGTTGTTGGTTTTCATTAATGAGTTGATTGTACTGCACTGTTGCTTTTTGCAGCTGCGCTTGAAGAGCAGAGGGGTCTTCATTAGCAGGAAGTGCTGCGTGCGCCAGTGTGAGTGTTTTTTCTGTTTCTTTGGCCTTGGTTAATTCGGTTTTAAGCTGCTGATTTTCACTGGCGAGTTGTGAATATTTTGCGGTTGCCTGCTGGATCTGTTGCTGAAGGGTTTCCAATTCTTGCTTATTGGCACTGGCGATTTTTTGCGTTTGTTGATTTTTAAGGGTGTCGTAGTTGGTTTGTAGTTGCTTGTATTGCGAGTTCACCAGATCAAGTGAGGCCAAGGCTTTGCTTTGGGCTTCTTCCAGTTGTTTGATTTTCTGACTCTGCTTTTGCAATGTTTCCGACGTCGACAATTCGCCTTGTTGTTTCAGGGCTTTGAATTGGGTCTGCTCAGTCATCAACTCTGCAATTTGCGTGGAGGATTTCTTCAAAGCGTCCTTCAGCGATTCAACGAGTTGTACTTCCTGTTGGTACTTCACTTCGGCGTCGGTCTTATTTTTAGAGAGAGCGGCGATTTGTTCTTCGAGCGCTTGTCGTTTACTATTAGCTGAAGCGACTTCCGTATTTTTGGTATTGAGTTGATCTTTTAAAGCCGCAATTTGTTGCAGCTGCTGTTGCCGTTCTAATTGGCTTTGGGCCTGTGTTTGCGATTGATTTTTAGAGAGAGCGGCAATCTGTTCTTCGAGCGCTTGTCGTTTACTATTAGCTGAAGCGACTTCCGTATTTTTGGTATTGAGTTGGTTTTTTAAGGTGGTCAAATCATCTTTGAGCGCCGCAATTTGCTGCAGCTGCTGTTGTCGTTCTAATTGGCTTTGGGCCTGTGTTTGCGATTGGTTTTTAGAGAGTGCAGCGATTTGTTCTTCGAGCGCTTGTCGTTTACTATTAGCTAAAGCGACTTCTGTATTTTTGGAATTGAGCTGGTTTTTTAGGGCGGTCAAATCATCTTTGAGCGCCGCAATTTGCTGCAGCTGTTGTTGTCGTTCTAACTCAGTCACAGATTTTGTTTTGGCAAGGGTGTCTGTATTATTCTTTAATAGGTTTTTAAAGCTAAGCACTTGAGTTTCTAGGGCATTCTTCTGGCTGATGGTTGAACTAATTTCCAGCTCTTTGGAGGAGAGCTGAGTTTTAAGAATGGCTAGCTCTTCTTTCAATGAGACGAGTTGTTGCAGCTGCTGTTGTCGTTCTAATTGCGTTTGCGATTGATTTTTAGAGAGAGCGGCGATTTGTTCTTCGAGCGCTTGACGTTTACTGTTGGCCGAAGCAACTTCCGTATTTTTGGTATTGAGCTGGTTTTTTAGGGCGGTCAAATCATCTTTGAGCGCCGCAATTTGTTGCAGCTGCTGTTGCCGTTCTAATTGCGTTTGCGATTGATTTTTAGAGAGAGCGGCAATCTGTTCTTCGAGCGCTTGTCGTTTACTGTTGGCCGAAGCAACTTCCGTATTTTTGGCATTGAGCTGGTTTTTTAAGGTGGTCAAATCATCTTTGAGCGCCGCAATTTGCTGCAGCTGTTGTTGCCGTTCTAATTGCGTTTGCGATTGGTTTTTAGAGAGAGCGGCGATTTGTTCTTCGAGTGCTTGTCGTTTACTGTTGGCTGAAGCGACTTCTATATTTTTGGTATTGAGTTGGTTTTTTAAGGTGGTCAAATCATCTTTGAGCGCGGCAATTTGCTGCAGCTGTTGTTGCCGTTCTAATTGGCTTTGGGCCTGTGTTTGCGATTGGTTTTTAGAGAGAGCGGCGATTTGTTCTTCGAGTGCTTGTCGTTTACTGTTGGCTGAAGCAACTTCTGTATTTTTGGTATTGAGCTGGTTTTTTAAGGTGGTTAAATCATCTTTGAGCGCGGCAATTTGCTGCAGCTGCTGTTGACGTTCTAATTGCGTTTGCGATTGATTTTTAGAGAGAGCGGCAATCTGTTCTTCGAGCGCTTGTCGTTTACTATTAGCCGAAGCAACTTCCGTATTTTTGGTATTGAGCTGGTTTTTTAGGACGGTCAAATCATCTTTGAGCGCGGCAATTTGCTGCAGCTGCTGTTGCCGTTCTAATTGCGTTTGCGATTGATTTTTAGAGAGAGCAGCAATCTGTTCTTCGAGCGCTTGTCGTTTACTGTTGGCCGAAGCAACTTCCGTATTTTTGGAATTGAGCTGGTTTTTTAAGATGGTTAAATTATCTTTGAGCGCCGCAATTTGTTGCAGCTGCTGTTGTTGTTTTATCCCCTCATTGTCTTTCAACTGACGAAGTGACTCGACTTGAGCGGCAAGCTCATGGCGAGTGGATTCAACCCCATGCAGTTGATCTTCGAGTGTCATTTGCCGTTTTTCTGCGGTGAGTAATTGCTCTTTGAGTGAGGCGATTTGCTCTTTTTGCTGAATTTTTTCTAAATCAGGCTTGGGTCTTAATTCGCTTTCTCGGCGGTTGTTCAGCTCTTCGGTCAGCTCAGATAATTTTTGATTCTGAGCAGAGGCCTGTTCCAAGTTCTGCTTGAGCTGTTGTTTGAGACGCTCATTTTCGCCTTGAAGTGAACTCACCAGGGTGGCCTCTGGAAGCCTTGATTTGAGGAGTGCTACTTCCCCTTGTGTTTGATTCAGCGTAAGACTAATAGCCTGTTTTTCATGTTGGGCTGTCTGAAGTTTTTCTTGCAGTGATAATACTTCGTCAGCAGTTTTGGTGAGCTCTTCATTGCGTTGATTGGCAACCAGCAAGGTTTCAACAATCCGTTGGTATTTTTTTTCCAGTTGAGACATAGCAGAGCGGGTCGAAGTGCTATTATCTTTGCTCTGAGTTAATTGAGCCTGAAGTGCTTCGAGCTGAGAGGACTTATTTTGAGCCTCAACTCTTTCACTATCCAGCTGCTTTTGGAGTTGGGCCAGTGTTTGCTGCAATTGTTGATATTCTGGATAACTGGCTGCCGCTGGCGGGGCTTTTTTCAGTGCGGCATCTAGTTGCGCCTGCGTTTGTGTTAGTTGTACAGTAAGCGTTTCTAACTTGCTTTGCAGCGACGCTTTTTGTTGTCCGTGATTGAGCTGCGTGTCTGCCTGCACTTGTTTCAGCTGTGCCAATTCTTGCGTCAGGCCAGTGAGATCCGCTTTGAGTTGATTTTTCTCCGTATTGAGTTGACGGACAATTTCTTGGAATTCGGTTTTTAGTTTGCTTCGCTCCGCGTCTTTTTGACTTTCAGCTTGATTCAATTGTGTGAGCTGGAGCTGAAGTCTGGCTCTTTCTTCAGAGAGTTGGGAGAGCAAAGACGCATATTTTTCGGACCCATCTTTTTCGGTTTTTCTCAGCGTGTCTTCCAGTTTTTGCGACTGGAGTTCTAGTGCTGTTTTACTGCGTTCATTTTGCTGAAGAGTGTCTTGCAGTTTTTGTGCCTGGAGCGCTAAGGATGATTTTTCGGCGCTGAGTTGGGAAATGAGTGTTTTATTGCGTTCATTTTGCTGGAGAGCGTCTTGCAGTTTTTGTGCCTGGAGCGCTAAGGATGATTTTTCGGCGCTGAGTTGGGAAATGAGTGTTTTATTGCGCTCATTTTGCTGGAGAGCGTCTTGCAGTTTTTGTGCCTGGAGTTCGAGTGCTGTTTGATTGCGCTCATTTTGCTGGAGAGCGTCTTGCAGTTTTTGCGCTTGAGTTTGCAGTGAATTTTTTTCGGTGTTGAGTTTCATAATGAGGGTGTTGTTTTTTTCATTCAGCTGCAAAGCGTCTTGCAGTTTTTCTGCTTGATGCTGGAGTGCGGTTTTTTCTGCACTGAGCTGTGCAATTTGTGCCGTACTGAGATCGTTTTGCTGAAGTGATCGCTGGACTTGTTTTTGACGGTCTGAGAGAAGCTGGGCCTTCTCCTGGTTCAGTTGTGCAATGAGCGCATGATCTTTGGCAATTTGGGATTCCAATTGCGCTTTAATCAGCACTTCTTTTTGTTGGAGCGCTTGTGCCTGTTCTGATTCTCTGGTTTTTAGGGCCAGTTTGACGCTGAGCAGATCGGATTCGAGCTGCCCATTTTTTTGCAGCAAACTTTGAATCTGATCTTGGAGCTGAGTGGAGAGGCCGCCGTTTTTCTTTTTTTCAAATTCCAGTGTTTGCTGTAATTGCGCCAATTGGTTTTGTGCCAGCAACAGAGAGGTTTTACTCTCTTCTAATTGGGTCTGCTGTGCATTTTTTTGTAATTTCAGATCTTCCAACACACCTTGTTTATCAGCCAATAAGCGTAACTGTTGCTTGGATTGCTCAAGCTGTTGCTTGGTGTCGTTGAGGAGTGCGGTGAGTTGCGTTAATTGCTGATCTTTGGACTGAAGTTTACCTTGAACCGCCTGAATGGTTTGCAATTCTTGCTGTAAGGACGTGACCAATTGATCCTTTTGAGTGAGTTTTTCCACACTTGCTTGCATCGAGCGCTCAGCCGCTAGCAATGCCTGCTCTTTTTCCAAAAGTTTTTTCTCGAGGGCTTCAGCAGAAACAGTTCGCTGTAACTGTTGAGCACTGGCAAGCGCCTGCTTTTTTTCTGCCAATTCCGCCTGAAGTTGGGCCACCACAGTTTGGGTATCAGCCGCATTCATTTTTTGCTGTTTGATAGTATTGGAGGCCTGGACCAATGCTGCTTTGGCATCTTCTAGCTTTTGGGTTAATGCGGACAGCTGCTGGCGAGCACCACCTTGCTCTGAGAGCACCAATTTTTGATCGGCGAGCTGCTCTTTAAACGTGAGATTCTCTTGAAGAAGATCATTGTATTTTTGTTGCAGACTCTGAACGGATTCTTTGGCATGGGTGTTTTCGTAGCCAATGTGAACGGCGGTTTCATACTTTTTATTGAGCGCATTCAACTCCTGAGACAGTTTGGCCACCTGCTGAGAGGCTTGTTCATACTTTGCCTGAAGAGAATTATCTGCGCTGCCTTTGCTCTGGATTTGCCGGTTTTGTTCTGTGAGTTCATTGACTTGTCGCTGCAAGTTATCGATGAGCAACAATTTATCAGCCACTTGATCCAAACGAGATTGCTTTTCGGACAATTGCTGTTTCAGGCGATCCACTGAATTGAGGGCTTCCTGATACTGGAGTGGATCCAGCGCCCGAGCAGAAGAAAATGACGACGTGTTAGCTGATGTAGCCGGTAACGACGAATTAGGCTGTTGGCTAACCTGAGAGGGCGGTCGAAGGGCTACAGCAGAAGACAATTGCCCGATGCGAACTTGAACAGACGGCCCCTTGGCACTCACCATTTGTGCAGAAAAATCGTCACCGTTTAGGTCAATCAACAGTCGAACAACCGGACGAGCCCCACCAAACTGATTCACAGTAATCTGTTTAATCCCTGGCCATTGCGCGCTCAGCTCCCGTGACAGGGTGGCATCTCTGGGGATGCTCAATCCCAGCTCAGCGTTTTCGAGATCGATAATCAGCCGCTTATTACCGTTGATGAGCAAGGAGTTCAGACTGGCTTCCACCCCAAGACTGGCCTGTATCTGTAGAGAATTACTGCTGGTGCTAAACTGGATGCGTTCAATTTTCCCCGTGTTGGAAAGCGCACTGCTTTGGCTGCCGTCTGTTTGCCCGCCATAACCGCCTGACCAATTCTGGTTATTCCAGTTTTGGGCCAAGGCCACTGGCTGCACCGATAAATGAACCGTCAAGGCCAGCAGGCAGACTGTGTTTAATACATGTTTCGATCCCATAACACCGTGTCCTCTTTTGCTCAGAATCAGACAGTCAAATCAGAGTATTTAGTGAGGATGCTCTGACGATACCCTTAAGATTCTTATTCTCTCAAAATAGTATTCTGCAAAATACTATTCTCTCAAAATTCTCGCTCAGTGACTTGTTTTTAGCCCTATTTCCTTAGCAGAATCTTTACAAAACCCAGTATAACACCGACATAGCCTGAATCAAATGACACGGAACAAAAAAATGCCACTCTAAGCGCGGATTTCTCCTGAGCCAGAGTGGCAGAATTTGTCTTAACAAGGCAGTATTTTAAATCTAGTTGTAATTAAGCACTACTAGCCGCCTGGATTAATGGGCAGTCCCTTGCCGGCCAAGGTGTCTTGAGCAACACGGCGTACATCTGGGTTGGCATCTTTGGCTGCGGCTTTCACGAGAGACTTAATCACCTTGTCATCGGGTCTGGCCAAGACTTGCAGTGATTGAATGGCCGCGGCGCGGACATCTGGGCTTTCAGATTTGTTGTTTAAAATTTGCTTAATGGCTGTGATACCCGGTAGTTTATCCGTTGGCACACCGGCGTTTTGCGATTTGTTGAGCATGCCGAGTGTCCAAAGGGCTGCTTGGCGAACGTAATTGGCGTCTTCCAGTGCAGGACCACTCAGATTGCGGGTATCAGCAAGGGCTTCACGCTTCAAGAGGTCGAAGGACTGAGGGGTGCCTTGACCCCGAACACCCAATTCTTCCATCGCGTCCACGCGTTCTTGCAGCGTGTTGGGTTGATCCACTAAGCGGTTCAACTCATCGATACCCAGATTTTTGAGGCTGGGAGCTTGTGGTTCGGCAGGTGGGGTGTTTTCTGGGCCGGCTGGTGGTTGTGGTTGCTGGGCTTGAGGGCCTGCTTGATTGGGGTCAAGCGGTGCATAGCCTGGAGGCGCATAACCTGGGGGCATGCCAGGATACATTCCTGGAGGCATCATGGGAGGATAGGCTGCGGGTGGATATCCCGGTTGTTGATACCCGGGCATAGCATAGTTGATGGGCTGATTAATTTGCCCAGGGTAGCCACCCGGGGCCTGTTGTTGGAATTGTGGATAGGCAGGGTTAAAAGCAGCTGAGCTGTTTGCCTGGTTCGCGATATTTAAATAGGCATTGCGGGCTTGTTCTGCTGCATTTCTGGCGTTTAAGGCTTCTAAATAGGCATTTTGTAGTTGCTGTTGTGGAGTGTAGGCCGGAAACATATTGTTGTAGTTGGAAGGGTATCCGCTATTGGCACCTCCTGGTGCGGCAGGGGTCCCATAGGGATTACTGGCCACTGGAGCCCCAGTGTTAATTTGGCCAGGATAGGCTCCGCCGGCAAAATTCTTGGGTTCAATAATCTGAATATTGACAGCCGAGGAGGTGGGTGGGAGATTCGTAGCCATTCGAGTGATTCAACCCCTTCTTATATCTTGATAATGCGGTTAGATGGATACTGATTTGACTGCAATGTTAAGGTACTGGTTTTGTTTCAAAAAAGACAGAGATAGCTGCTGTGCGCTTTTATAAGACAGTGCTTTAGAGTGCGTTGCTTTCCCCTATAGAGTCCCCTCAAGTAATTCTGTTGCTAGTGACTGGCGATAATATTACTTTTTTGTTACAACAAACACCAGTTTAGATTGAGTGTGCGCTCATTCTAACCAAAACTTTGCTAAAACATAAAGAACAAACTGCTCACCTGTGTAATAAAGCGCAAAGTAATTCAGCGCCAAAGTTTGTCAGACCTGTTTTTCGATGTTAAAACAAGGCTTGTTATACTAAAAAGGCACAAGCCAAAACAAATGAATAACAAAGTGGTATAAGCAAATGGACAATCAACAAGATACCAGCGAAAACACACAGAGCACTCTCGGGGAAGACGTGTCACAGACCCCTGCCCGCGATGAGGCCGTAAACTATTACGACCAATACATTCGGATGGCCGCCGATTTTGAAAACTTCCGTAAGCGATACGCACAAGAGCGTGAAGCACTCTTAAAATACGGTTCTGAGCATGCAATGCACGAGCTGATTCCGGTTCTCGATAATCTGGAGAGGGCAATGGGCAGCCTGTCAGAAACGTCGGATGCTAAAATTCTCTTTCAAAGTCTGAGATTGATGTCCTCTCAGCTTCAGGATTGCCTGAGTAATATTGGTCTGAAAAAACTCAATGCCGTGGGCGAAGCGTTTGACGTGAGTCTGCATGAGGCAGTGAGTCAGCAAGAGACCAGTGAGCATCCCGAAGGCACGATTATTACTGAAGTCCAATCGGGGTATCTGCTAAAAGACCGACTGATTCGGCCTTCACGCGTGATTGTTGCCGCTACTCCCTCTAAACCTGATAAAACCAATCCCTTTATGCCGGACGTAACAGCCACCTCATGAGCAATAAGCAGTGAGTAATAAGCGCGACTATTACGAGATCTTAGGCGTCTCTCGCTCTGCCACGCCGGAAGAGATTAAAAAATCTTTCCGCAAAAAGGCCAAAGAGTGCCATCCAGATACCAACAAAAGCCCAGAGGCGGAAGCCCAGTTTAAAGAATTGGGCGAAGCCTATGATGTTCTCAGCGATGCCCAGAAGCGTCAGGTCTATGATAATTACGGGCATGACGGTCTAAAATCAGGCGGTTACTCCCCCAGTTGGGATTTTGCCAGTGGCTTCCCTGACCTCAGCGATTTGTTTGCCTCTTTCTTTGGGGGCGGCTTTGGCCCCAGTGGTTTTGGTGGTCGTGGTCGATACGGCCCCCAGCGTGGAAACGATATTGGGGTTGAGGTGGGACTTGAGTTTATGGAAGCGGTCCGAGGTGCCCAGCGAGAAGTGGATATTTCCCGTTCTGAGACCTGTGAGCCCTGCCAAGGCTCGGGAGCGTCTCCGGGATCTGGTCCTACAGCCTGTACCACTTGCGGCGGACAAGGGCAAATCCGGCAAACCACCCAGACGATTATTGGGCACTTCACCCAAATCACCCCATGTCCTCGGTGCCAGGGAATAGGCCAAGTCGTGATGGATCCCTGCTCTTGGTGTCAAGGGCAAGGCCGGCGTGCTGCCAACAAAAAGCTTAATATTACGGTGCCTGCGGGCGTGGATGAAGGCACTCGACTACGGATTGGCCAAGAGGGTGAATCTGGTATGATGGGCGGCCCTCCAGGGGATTTATACGTGCTGATTCGGGTGAAACAGCATCCCCAGTTTCAGCGAGACGGCTACGATGTTATTTCTCGGTGTCTGTTAAGCTATCCAGAACTGGCTTTGGGCTGTGAGCGAGAGATTGAAACTGTTGATGGTACAGAACGGCTTAAAATTCCTGCGGGAACCCAGAACGGACAGGTGTTTACCTTCAAGGGGAAGGGAATTCCCGTGATTAACCAGCCAAACCGGCGTGGAAATCATTATGTTCAGGTAGAAATCCAAATCCCCAGTAAGATTTCCGGGCAAGAAAAGAGATTGCTGGAGCAGTTGCGGGATCTAAATGCCCAGGTGGCCACTCATACGACCCATGCTCCAAAGCAAGATTTGAAATCCAGACTAAAGAACTGGCTCAAGCCGCCGGAATTGAATCCGCAGTCTTAAATCTCTCTAGGGGCTCGCCTAGTCACTGGGAAGCGCGAAGGAACCACCAAAATCCACGGTGATTCGATCACCCGGTTTAATCATAATCGGTTCTCCCCGGCCAAAAATGCCGATAGCGGCCTTTTGTGTGGAAACTGCAGTTCCGGCCAAAGCTCCGCCGACAACGGCAACGGGAGCCATGGCAATCATACCCGCCCCATTTCCCCAGGATTCTCCGGCTTTGATGCCTTTATCCGTGATGGATTGAAAGAGTTTGACTCCGTCCTTCACCCCTTTGTTGAGTTTGACTGAAATACCGGGGTCTGCGTAGAGCGCAGTGACGTTCTCTTTTTTAAACTGTTTGATCATCTCGTTTTTAGGGGACAAATTGAGCAAGACAGGCAGTAAGTCGCCAGTGGGCAGCACGATATGATCGAATGCCAGGGTGATGGCCCCGCCTTGGCTGAAAAATTGAGCCCGTTTCACATTCTGGACACGACCGCGAATCATGCTGTTTTTGGGCAGAATCAGTCGAGGATGCCCGTCGGATTGCTCTGAGGGAGGGGCGTAAAAATCCTCAGCAAGCACTGCAGAAAAAGGCTCTCCAGTTTGTGTAATACGGGAGTCCATCTGAGTACGGAACTGGAGGGTGAGTAGTGTCCCCTGAGGGACAGTCTGAGAGCCTGTCTGTAGCTGAAGACTCGTCCCTTCTTGAGTGCTAAGGGTGTTATTGCTAGTGGGTGCTGGGTTAGTGGGTGTGGGAATAGATTGCGGGGTTTCTGCCATGGTTACGGGGCCCTGTGCACAGAGCATGGCTACAGACAGAAACAGGCATGACAGATGCAGAATAGGCGTGTGTGTGCGGAAGAGCATTTGTTTGCGCCTTGTAACGGGGTCGGCGATTTTTATTTTACGTGGGTGAGTGCTCATTTGACGTTCCCTGTTTTTGTGACAAAATCATTCTGTTTTTTCCATTATGATCTTCACCTTAAGGAGCCTCCCCTATTATGGCACAATCTGGATCACAGCAAACTTCCGTCGGTATTGTTACCCAAATTATTGGTCCCGTTGTGGACGTGGAATTTAATGCAGGCGAACTGCCTGAGATTTACAATGCCTTGGTGATTGAAGGGACAGCTCCCAATGGGGAACCTGTGAAGCTGGTAACCGAAGTGCAACAGCATTTGGGTGATAACCGGGTGCGTTCCGTTGCGATGGATAGTACAGACGGTCTGGTTCGTGGCATGTCCGCCCGAAATACAGGTGCTCCTGTGAGAGTCCCTGTTGGCAAGCCCACATTGGGACGGATTTTAAACGTTTTGGGTGAGCCTGTGGATGAAGCGGGTGAGGTAAAAACTGATGAATACTGGCCGATTCACCGTCCAGCGCCCAAAATGGATCAGCTGAGTACTGAGATTGAGATTTTTGAAACGGGTATTAAAGTGGTTGACTTGCTTGCACCTTACTCCAAGGGTGGAAAGGTCGGTCTCTTTGGTGGTGCCGGTGTTGGCAAAACCGTTATTATTCAAGAATTGATTAACAACATTGCCCAACAACACGGGGGTGTTTCTGTGTTTGGTGGGGTGGGAGAGCGTACCCGGGAAGGGAATGACTTGTACCACGAGTTTAAAGATGCCGGTGTTTTGGAAAAAGTGGCCCTGGTTTACGGACAGATGAATGAGCCTCCGGGTGCGCGTCTGCGAGTAGGCTTAACGGCATTGACTGTTGCGGAATACTTCCGGGATCAGTCCAAGCAGGATGTGCTGCTGTTTATTGATAACATCTTCCGTTTCGTGCAAGCCGGGTCAGAAGTATCTGCCTTGCTGGGACGGATGCCAAGTGCTGTGGGTTACCAGCCAACATTGGCCAATGAAATGGGTGAACTCCAAGAGCGGATTACTTCGACTAAGGACGGTTCCATCACCTCAATTCAGGCTGTATATGTCCCTGCGGACGATTTGACCGATCCAGCTCCTGCGACTACTTTTGGTCACTTGGATGCTACCACCGTGTTGTCTCGTCAGATTGCAGAGTTGGGGATTTACCCGGCTGTGGATCCGCTGGCTTCTACTAGTCGCGCCTTGGATCCGCTGATTTTGGGTGAAGAACATTACCGGGTTGCCCGTGGGGTGCAGGCCATTCTGCAACGCTACAAAGAACTGCAGGATATTATCGCCATTCTCGGTATGGACGAGCTTTCAGATGATGATAAGCAAGCGGTGAACCGGGCTCGTAAGATTCAGAAATACCTGAGCCAACCCTTCTTTGTTGCTGAGACGTTTACCGGTATTGCTGGGAAGTACGTCAAGCTGGAAGACACTATCCGGGGCTTTAGAGAAATTCTCGACGGGAAATACGACGATCTCCCTGAGCAGGCTTTCTATATGGTGGGCTCCATTGAAGAAGTGGTTGCCAAGGCCGAGTCGCTGAAAGCGACGGTATAAATTAGTTAGCTGAAAGCGACAGTGTAAAGTTAGTCAGTTATTCATACAACTCGCTGAACGCAAGCCAATAGACTCATTATTTTTAAAAGGGTTCACAGACCATGACCACGCCAACCCCACTCAAAATCCTCACCCCAGAGCGGACCGTTTTAGACACCGCTGTTGACGCCGTGTACGCCCGGATGCCAGACGGAGAGTTTGGCGTGCTCAAGGGACATATCCCACTGGTGGCTCCCCTGGAAATTGCCGAACTGCGATACGTCCAACAAGGCCAAACCTTTCCCGTTGCGGTGATGGGTGGTGTGTTGCAGACAGACGGCGATACCATTACTGTACTGTGTGATAATGCCGAACTGGGTAACGAAATTGATACCGTCCGTGCCCAACACGCCAAAGAGCGTGCCGAGTCCCGTCTGAGAGAAAACACTAATGAAGAGATCGACTTTAAACGCGCTCAGTTGGCACTGGCCCGATCCTTGGTGCGTCTCAAAGTTTCTTCTGGTAACTAGTTTTTAGTAACTAGCTAGTAGCCCAGTTTTTCGTTGACTGTGGCTTGCGTGACGCTAAGGCCAGAGTCTGCAAAAAAGCGGCCATGAATGGTGCGAACGGCGTCTTTGGCTGCGGTTTTATCAACCAGGCAGCTGATCTTAATTTCGCTGGTGGAGATCATCTTGATGTTAATCTTTCCCTCAGCCAGGGCGCGAAACATATCAGCGGCAATCCCGGGGCGGTCAATCATCCCAGCGCCAACAATGCTTACTTTGGCGATATCCGTGTCCACTAAGACCTGTTTGGCCCCGATTTTCTGCTTCACCTGCTCAAGGACAGTCACTGCGTCATGAAGATCGGTTTCGCTGACGGTAAAGGCGATATCGTTGGTGGGTTTTCCTCCAGGGACATCACTTTCGCTAAGAGATTGGATGATCATATCCACGCTGATGTTGTGATTTGCCAGTGTGCCAAATACTTCGGCTGCAATGCCAGGCTGATCGGGTACCCCAGTGAGTGCCAAACGGGCTTGGCTCTCATCACAAGCAATACCAGCGACCCGTCGGTCTTTATCCATTGCTTCAATTCCTAAGACCATGGTTCCAGAATCCTTTAAATCAAACGTACTTCGGACACAAACAGCGACGTTTCCTTGTCGGGCAGTCTCTACTGCTCTGGGGTGTAACACTTGAGCACCCACACGGGCCAGTTCCAGCATTTCAATATAGGCAATTCTGGGCATTTTCACGGCTTCTGGCACAATTCTGGGGTCTGTAGAGTACACGCCGCGAACATCCGTATAAATATCGCAACGCTCCGCTTCTAGAGCCGCAGCAAGGGCCACCGCAGAAGTATCAGAGCCGCCGCGGCCCAGTGTGGTAATTTCTCCCAAAGAGTTGATGCCTTGAAACCCTGTAACAATAATGATATTCCCCTCAGATAGGGCTTTTTTTATGCCATTGGTATCAATTTCCAGAATGCGTGCCCGGTTAAATAGATCTTCGGTTAGAATTCCTGCTTGAGCACCGTTTAATCCAACGGCTTTATACCCTAAGGAGTTTAACGCCATGCTCAGGAGAGCAACAGAGACCATTTCCCCGGTAGCCAGAAGCGCGTCATACTCTCTTCCGGTGGGGTTGTCGGTGATTTTTTTGGCAAGATCCACCAGTGCATCGGTTGAGTGCCCCATAGCGGAAACCACAGTGACCACCTGATGACCTTGATCGTGGGTATCGGCAATGATCCGGGCCACGTTCATTATTTTCTCTGCGTCGCCGACCGACGTGCCACCAAATTTTTGGACGATTAAACTCATATTAGCGTTTCGGTGCCCTTTAGGCCTGAGATATTGCCCAGATTATGACGGTCTTATTCCGCCTGGATTATACAGAGCCCCAGGGGGAAATACAAGAGATAGCGTGACTTGTGATTATACGTTAGGGGTGTGTATGGCCGGCGGCCAGAAGGTGACCACTGAAATACCCGCGATTAGCCCCCCAAGATGTCCCCAGAAACTGATGCCGTAACTTTCCTGGTACCATACACCCATCACAATAAAGCAAATCAGATACGCGACGACGCCTCTCAGGCTGGTGTTTTTACTGTGATTTTTGCGATGGGGAGACTTGCTCCCTGTTTCTGGTTCTGGTGCCGTTTCTTGAATCTCTGGAGTGGCCGGTGTTACCAACGGGTGCTCCGCCAGAACAAGCATCATATAGGCACCCATCAGCCCGTAATCAATAGCAGAGGCACCAATCACCGATTGATTGGAGAGGAAATACACAAAAAATCCACCCATCACCACGCTGAGTAGAAATAAGACGATGGTGCGTGCTGTGCCCAAGGCGGGTTCTACCAATTGCCCTAAAACCACAATGCCAAACAGGTTGCTAAACAGGTGAAGCCCATTGGCGTGGATCACACTGTAGGAAAGTAGTCGCCACCATTCACCACGGGCCATTGCTTGAGGTAAAAATGCAGCCATAGAAAGCATCGACTCATTGGGTGCTGTAAAACCAGGCCAGGTAGTCAGCCCGTAGCAGCCCAATAAAAAGATAGCCACCGTGATGGAAACGATATGGGTACCCGTGCTGGAAGGATGTTTCATCGCCTTATTATATAGAGTTCAAGCGCTCAGGTGGAGGGTGCTTTTAATTCGGTTTTGGGTGGATTCATCGCAATCCAGTTGCCCGCATGGCACGAGTCCAAAATAATCGACACCTGTTTGGCCGCTTTTAAATGCTGGGCAATGGATTGCTTGAGTAAAGTTTTCGATACTCCGATGCCGATAAACCCATAGCCAGAGCCTTCTGGGGTGTCTGGTTTTAGCCCGTAATCTGGAGATCCGTGGCTGGCAATATAGATAAGCACTTCAGCCTTGGGGTTATTGGCCACTTGTTGCTCTAGCCATTTTAGACCTGCCTCCACCTCTGTGGGCGTGGCCTTGTCAAAGCGTTTAATATTCTCTTCACACAGCCCGTAACCCCTGGTATCGTCCATCAACGTGTCTTGAACCAATTGGGAGTTACGGGCAAATGTGCTATCACTGCCTTCCGCCAGTAAGAGAACAAAGCGCGGGGTCGCCTGCTCGGCTTTTTTCCAGGCAGTGTTCGGCCGCAGGGTGGCTGTCGGAAAAAATCGTTTGGCGATGTTGGCGGACGGCTTCTTTTCGGTCTCCGGTTTTCCTGCAACCACAGAAGAAGGGGGCACAACCGGGTTTTCTTTGTCTGGGTTTACATAGGCGAGATATCCGTAACGCGCCATGGATTCATACGCTGCATCCAGGCTGGAAGCGGATTTCAGTCGCTTCATCAGGCTTTCCGTAAAGTAAGAATATTCGTTTGGGTTAAACCAGCTTGCGATTGCTTGGCTGGAAGAGGCATACACTTTCACATTGGGCGCCCAGTCAGAACTTGCTTTGGGGGGATTGGGCCGTTTCGCTTCAGAGGCATGGATTAATGCCCCAAAATCATCGGGCAGCGGGATAATGTCTGGGTTTTTAAATGTATTGGTTTGAGTACCGCCGTCTAGTATGGGATTTGGCTTGAAGCCACTACTGTTACAGCCGGCTAGACTGGCCAGCAGCGCCAGTAAACTCCCCCATTGTGTGATAGGGCGAGCTTTAAATCCCACGTGCTTGTTTTGAAGCGCCTTTCCTTGAAACCGCATAGGCTGAAGTAACAAGGGCGATGAACTTCTCTGTAAATTCAACTGCTGAGTTTGAGCAGCAATACGCATGTTGAAAATTCCCACACTCACGCTTGTTGCTGTATCTTTTGGCCTCAGTTAAGACGAGTCTCTGTATAGACGAGTCTCGGTGGCCAGTTCCCATCACAAGCTTTTGTTTATACCAAAAAAAGAAGATTTTGTCGATTTATTTTTGGGTTGCTTTAAAACCGGCTACTGCGGTTTCTGGGGGTGAATCTACAAAAGGATTGGTTTTAACATACATGCCCGCATTACACACATCCATAATGTTATACACACAGGGAGATTTGGCGAGAAACGTTTCCATCATCCCTTTGAGGTCTGCTTCAGTAACACCAATCCCCAGTAAATTGAGGACAGGACCGTCTTTAATGCGGATCGTATGGCCGGAATAATAAATCAAGACTTCGGCTTTCTCATTGCCAGGATAACTCAACTGCTTGCTCAGCCAGTTCATACCCGCCATAGTCTGGATAAAATCAGCACTGTCAAAGCGCATGATATGGCTTTGAGGTACGCCGTAGGTTTGTTTGAGTGCGGCTTCCATATGGTTGAGGTCGGCCACAAAGGATTTGTCCCCGTCTTGAGCCAAAAGCAGGGCAAAGCGGGGAGGGTGTTGTTTTTTAAGCCATCCGCTCAGTGTTTTGGGCGTTTCAGTCGGATGTTGTGTTCTATCCCACCCGCCAATAGAACTCAACCGGTGATGTGCTTCTTCAAATCCAGAGGCATTTTTCAGTTGCTCTAAAAGTCGGTTGGTATACAGACCGCCGTTATCTCCGCCGTAGGATTTTTCACTCCGGGTGGAAGAGGCAAACACCTTCACATTGGCTGGTGTCCAGTCGACGTGATCGATAATCTCCGGTGGTTTTGTATCATCTGGTGCCAGGGTGTTCGGCCTATTACTGGTGACACAGCCACTGGCGAGAGTGCTGGCAAGGAGTGCCAAGCCACTCAGAAAATGTTGTAAGCGATTAGACGGTCTTGCGGGTATATTGCCCTCAAATTGGATAGGAAGGCGATGAGATGGTTCGTTGTGTGCGTGCCTGTTTTTTGAGTGTCTGTTTTTAGCCTGGCCAAGCAGACGAAAAACGACCCCGCCTGAAGTGACGTGGTGCATTGATTTTCCCCTACACGAGATTATTGGAATTTCTCATTATAGATGCCTAAAAATTAAAATACAATCTTTTGCTTGTCTGGCTTTTTGCTTCACTCTGTTTGGGCTCTCTCTTCTCTTGGCTTATAATGTCGGGGTTGTTTGACACGTCGATGTCAACGGGAGATTTTGTAGGAAAGGCGTCACGGACTATGACTGCGGTGTTATCCCAAACTCAATACGAAACCGTTGTTGGGCTGGAAGTCCACGTCCAACTCAAAACAGCCAGTAAGTTGTTTTGTGCCTGTGCCAACCACTTTGGGGATAAACCCAACCAAAATACCTGCCCTGTCTGCCTTGCTTTACCCGGCGTACTGCCTGTTCTCAATGAACAAGCCCTGAATTTTGCTGTGCGCCTTGGGCTGGCACTCAACTGCCAAATTGCCAGCCGCTCTAAGTTTGACCGTAAGCAGTATTTCTATCCCGACTTACCCAAGGCGTACCAGATCTCCCAATTCGATCAACCGGTGTGTGAAAACGGCTATTTGATGCTGAGTAACGGCAAAAAAGTGCGGATATTGCGGGCTCATATGGAGGAAGATGCGGGAAAATTGGTTCATTCTGGAGCGGACGGGCTTGCGGGTTCAGACTACAGCCTGGTGGATTTAAACCGCGCGGGCACACCGTTGGTGGAAATCGTCTCGCTGCCGGATATTTCCTCGGGCGAAGAGGCTCAAGAGTACATGACCCAGATTCGTAACATTGTCCGATATCTGGACGTCTGTGACGGCAACCTGGAAGAGGGCTCGATGCGCTGTGATGCCAATGTGAGCATCCGCCCCGTGGGACAGATTGAACTGGGTGTCAAGACTGAAGTGAAGAATATGAATAGCTTTAAGGCCGTCAGACGAGCAGTTGAGTCTGAAGTGGAGCGGCAAATCCAGTTGGTCGAATCCGGTCAGCGTGTCGTTCAAGAATCTCGCCTGTGGAATGACGCCACAGGGACCACGATCACAATGCGTAGCAAGGAAGAAGCCCATGATTACCGATACTTTCCAGAACCCGATCTGCGTCCTTTGACCCTGGATCCTGCTTGGGTGGAATCTATCCGTAAAGAACTCCCTCAGCTGCCGGCACAACGCCTGGAAAAACTGACAAAAACCTTCGGACTGTCTGAATATGATGCGGGCATCCTGGTGGAGTTTAAAGAGCTGGGTGATTTCTTTGAAGCCACTGCTGCCATATGTCAAAACTACAAAGCCATTACCAACTGGCTGATGGGCGATATCACCGCGGCACTAAAAACTGAAAAATGGACCCTGGACCAAACGAAACTCACTCCTCAGGCGTTGGCAGAGCTGATTAATCTTGTAGACGCAACCACTATCAGCAATGCGATTGCTAAAAAGCTGTTGCCAGAGTTAATCAGTGCGGGTGGCTCTCCAGAAGCCCTTGTGAAAGAAAAAGGCATGGCCCAGGTGAGTGATGAAGCGGCCATTCGGGCCATGATTCAGCCCATTCTGGATGCCAATCCCCAGCAATTAACGGATTACCGTGCGGGGAAAGACAAGTTGTTTGGCTTTTTTGTGGGCCAAGTGATGAAAGCCTCTCAAGGTGCGGTGAATCCGGAGATGCTGAATCAAATTCTCAAAGCCATGTTAGCGGGACCCTAGGAGCTAGTTGGACAGGAGCTAGTAGGACGGAGAACAGTATTATGACCCTTAAAAAGACCATTCGAGACTTCACAGATTGGGCAGGGAAACGCGTTTTGCTGCGAGTTGATTTTAACGTCCCTCTAAATGCCAGTGGGGAGATTACCGATGCCTCTCGAATTGAAGAGTCGTTGCCCACAATCCAGTATCTCCAAGATCTAGGAGCCCGAATTATTTTGGTCAGCCATCTGGGCAGACCCAAAGGCACTGTGGTTGAATCCATGAGGCTGACCCCTGTTGCTAAGTACTTGGCAACAGCGTTGGGTTCGGCGTTTGTTGGGAAGACAGAGACGGTGGTTGGGGATGACGTTCAGACCCGTGTACAGACGCTGCAAGATGGACAGGTGTTGTTGTTAGAAAATATCCGCTTTGAGCCGGGTGAGGAAGCTAATGAGGCTGGCTTTGCCAAACAACTGGCTGCACTGGCCGATGTGTATGTCAATGATGCTTTTGGAACGGCTCATCGAGCCCATGCCTCAACTGAAGGGGTGGCCCATTATCTGTCTCCCGCCTTGGCTGGCTTTTTAATGGACAAGGAAATTCGCTCACTGACTCCCCTGCTTAAATCTCCAGAGCGACCTTTTACGGCTATCATTGGGGGCAGCAAAATTTCAAGCAAATTTGGTGTGCTCAGTACGTTGCTGACAGTGGCCGATACCTTGGTGATTGGCGGTGGGATGATGTTCACCTTCTTGGCTGCCCAAGGCTTTGGCATTGGCAAATCCATGGTGGAATTAGACTTTGTGAGCAAGGCAGAAGCTTTGTTGAAGCAGGCTAACGGGTTGGGAAAGCAGATCTGGCTTGGAGAAGACTTGGTCGTCGCAGATCGCTTTGCCCCAGATGCTTCTACCCAGACAGTCTCGGTGTGTAGCATCCCCGAAGATATGATGGCACTGGATATTGGGCCAAAGTCGTGTGCTTCGCTTATTCCCATTATCAATGCCTCTAAGACGATACTCTGGAACGGGCCGATGGGCGTGTTTGAAATGCCCGTCTTTGCCAACGGGACAAAGACAATTGCAGAAGCGGTTGCCCGCTGGACCAAAGAACACCATGGGTTTAGTGTGCTGGGTGGTGGGGATACACTCGCTGCGTTGGAGCTGTTTCATATAGGGCATGAGCGCTTTACTCACGTAAGTACCGGCGGCGGCGCCAGTTTAGAGTTTCTCGAAGGCATTACTTTGCCCGGAATTGCTGTTTTAGACGATGCGACTACCTTAATTACACGCTAGGGCGAATGGTAAACCAGTCTGAGAAGGTCATCCCGGTAAAATATCCTATGGGTAAGCCGATTATCCAGGGATTGAGCATCGCCGGAAGGCTTTGCGGGAGCAGATCAAAACTGGCAAAGTGAGAGGGCAGTAAGCTGAGAATTCCGTGAAGTTGAATATGATTGATTTCTACCCAGATCAGGCAGACAAATTGGGCAATGGACAAACAAGCGGCAATAAAATAAGCCAAACTACGCTGATTGAGAAGGCCTTCATCTATGGGGATACGGCTGAGAACCCCACTAATTAACGCGCTGAGTATAAATAACCCGATTTGGACACAGTCTGTATCGTAAAAAACATTTTTAAATACGACAAAACCAACCCATTCTGTGATACAAAGCCAGACAAAGGGAAGAATCATCAGATAAAAAAATATCCAAAGCAATTGAAGTCCGTCAAAAACGGGCTGTAATGTAGATTTTGGCTGTTTAGTATATGGCCCCATAGGCGTTCATTGCCCTGCATCACACCAGAGTGCTAGAGATTCTATACCCAGGGGGCGCCATTTTTAAGCGTGATATTTATCAAGTAAGTCGGCATCCCTTTGTGTCAATCTCAAGTGATAGAAGCAAAAAATAGGATCTCCCCCATGCCTGCCATCGGCGAGAAGGCCCCTCCATTTTCTTTACCCGATCAAAACGGGAAAACCGTTCAGCTGTCCGACTTTTTGGGGGCTCCTGTTGTCTTGTTTTTTTATCCCAAGAGCTTTACGCCGGGCTGTACCCAGGAAGTCTGTAGCTTTCGGGATCAATTTGCGGTCTTTCAAGATGCTGGGGCTGTGGTGCTGGGGATTAGCGATGATTCCATTGATACTCAAGCAGCCTTTGCGGCTCAGCATCAGCTGCCGTTCTTGGTGCTGAGTGATCGTAAGGGACTGGTTCGTCAACAATATCGGGTGCCTAAAACGTTGGGGATACTGCCTGGGCGGGTGACGTATGTGATTGATGCAAAGGGTGTTGTGCAGCACGTCTTTTCCTCACAATTAAACGTTGAGAAACACATTCAAGAAGCCATTCAGGTTATCACCAAAGGCCAAAATGACTGATGGCAGACACTTCTAAAAAGAATGGCGCACACAATAGCGCAAAATATATTTTAAATTCCGTAAGTAAGACCTACCCTTCTCACCAGGTCCATGCCCTCTCTGAGGTATCACTGACCATCTCCACAGGAGAAAGAGTTGCCCTGATGGGCCCCAGTGGCTGCGGGAAAAGCACCCTGCTCAATATCCTGGGGGCGATGGATCAGCCCTCCTCGGGTTCTGTCCAGTTTGATTCACTCAACTTGGCCGCGCTCAATGATGATCAGTTATCGCACATCAGGGCCACCCGGATTGGCTTTGTGTTCCAATTTTTCAATCTTCTGTCCACACTGACGGTCAGTGAAAACGTGGCTCTGCCGTTGGAGCTTCAGCGCAAACTGGACGCTGCCGCCAAGCAACGCGTTACAGCCTGCCTGGAAAAAGTGGGTATGGATCAGCGGGCCTCCTTTTTCCCGTCACAACTCTCTGGCGGGGAGATGCAGCGTGTGGCCATTGCACGGGCACTAATTATGCAACCCGAGGTGATCCTGGCCGATGAACCTACTGGTAATCTCGATTCAGTCAACGGGCAGAATGTCCTTGATTTGCTGGAAAGCCTGTGCACTGAGATGAAAATAACCTTAGTGATGGCAACGCACAGTGATGAAGCGGCCAAAATTGCGACCCGAATTGTACGAATGCGAGACGGCAAAATTGAATCCCTTTAGGAAGTAGCTTGATAATGATTGCCCGACTCTGGACGCGTTTTATTCTGCGGTATGTTCGCCAGAATCTCTTTAGAACTCTTCTCACAGTGCTCGGGATTGCCCTTGGCGTGGGGATTCTACTGGCAATCAATTTAGCCAATCACACGGCTCTGGCGCAATTTCAAGATAGCCTGAACCGAGTGAGCGGGGAAACCACGATGGAAATCCACTCCCCGCTGGGAGTTCTGGATGAACGCGTGTTAGAAGAGATTGCACCAGTCATCGAAAGCCTCAATATCGATAATTGGGGACCTGTGCTGGAGGAGACCGTCTTGCTTCAACGAAGCCAACAGCCAGCCACGCTTCTCAGTGTGGATCTGACACAGCCCCGAGATAATCCGGGCCATTCTGACAATTCTGACAGTTCTTCTGGTTCACATAATCAGATTCAGTGGGTCAGCGGGCAAGAACCCGTCGATTTCCTGTCTCTTTTTCAGCCTGATCAGGCGGCCGTGGGAGAGAATTTGGCAAGGCAGGCCCATGTCAAACGGGGAGATTGGATCAGTATCCTGGTGCATGATCACTGGAAGCGATTCCAGGTGGCCGGTGTGCTATCGGGTTCTGGTCTAGGGGGTGCTTATGACGGCCAATTGATTTTGATGGATGTGGGCAACGCACAGCAGCTTTTGGAGCAAGTGGGAGCATTAACCCGGATTGATCTGGTAATCCCGGATGCCCGTTGGGAGGAAACAGCCGCAAGCTTACGGCAGCACCTACCCTCAGATATTTTGGTCACCCGACCCCAGCGCCGTTCAGAGCAGGTGGCTTCAATGCTTCGTTCATTTCAGTACAATCTGGTTGCACTCAGCTTTATCGCTTTATTGGTGAGTATGTTCTTGATTTACAACACGATGTCTGTTTCGGTGGTGCGCAGACGGCCGGAAATTGGTATTTTACGTGCCTTGGGTTTAACACGGTGGCAAGTGGGCGGTCTTTTCGCCCTGGAAGCTTTATTTATGGGTCTTCTGGGGGCCTCTTTGGGTGTTTGTTTTGGTATTTTGCTCGCCCGTGGTGCGGTTCAGGCCATGTCCACCACGGTGCAAACGTTGTACCTGGGGCAGCCACTGGCCCATGTGGTGTTGGATTTTTCTCTAACCCTGAAATTATGGATTTTGGGTGTTGTTTTGACGGTGGGAGCAGCCATTTTTCCGGTGTTAGAATCGATGTGGGTCTCTCCCGCAGAAGCAACCCGTAGGGGGTCTGCTGACGGACATTTACAGCAATGGCTTCCCAGACTTCGTTACTTAGGCATTGGGCTGTTTGCCCTGGCCGCCTGGGCGTGTGTGCAACCCCCTGTCGGCGATTTCCCCCTGTTTGGGCATTTGGCCTCTTTTTGCAGTGTGCTTGCTGCGGCATGTTGGATGCCGTCTTGTCTGATGTGGCTAACCGTTCCTCTGCGTGCAAGTTTTGGGTTTCTCTTCGGCAATATGGGGCGGCTGGCTGTCTCCACGCTTTTGGGTTCTTTGGGCCGAACCTCTGTGGCCGTTGCTAGCCTGATGGTAGCCATTGCGATGACGGTGAGTTTGGCCGTGATGATTGGCAGCTTTCGTTACACGGTGATAGGCTGGGTGAATCAAAGTTTTAAGGCGGATCTCTGGATAGAGCCTGCATCCAGAACCCTCACCCGAAACGGGTTGATGCGCCCAGAAGTGGTCCAAGTGATTGCCCGTACACCGGGAGTGGCTTTGGTGGACTACTTTTACGAGACACCGATGGAAATACAAGGAAAGCCCAGTAACTTAGCCACCGGCGATTTTGAAATTTTTAAGCAGCGGGGGAACCTCCGGTTTTTAGACGGGGAAGCCATGCAGTCTGTAATGGCTAGGGTTCTATCCAATCCCCACTCTGCTTTGGTGACAGAAACTTTTGCGGTAAAGCAACACGTCAAAAAGCATGATTTCATTTCGATTCCGACACCGACGGGCCCCCTTTCCCTTACTGTTCAAGGTATCTACTATGACTATGCCAGTGAAAGGGGCCATCTGGTGATAGACCGTCCTCTGTTTGAAAAGAGATTTCGCTCTCATGCGATCAGTGGACTTGCAGTCTATACCAAAGCGGGTGCTTCGCCGTCTCAGGTGAAGAAAATTATACTCGCCCGACTGGCTAATGCCCATTTGGCAGAGGCGCTACTGACAATGCGGACCAACCGAGAGCTGCGTGATGAAGTGTTGCGGGTGTTTGACAATACCTTTGCTATTACCTACGCCCTTCATGCGATATCCATTGCTGTGGCCTTGCTTGGGGTGATGAATACGCTGTTTACCTTGGTGATTGAAGCACGCAGAGAATTTGGTATCTTGAAGTATATTGGTGCTAAAGCCCAACAGCTTAAAAAAGTAGTCTTGATTCAGGCTACACTGCTTGGGTTGCTGGGCAATATTAGTGGTGGGCTGATGGGGATTGTGATTGCGGTGTTGCTTATTACGGTCATCAACAAGCAGTCTTTTGGTTGGAGCATTCAATGGGATTTGCCGGTTGTCTTTCTGATTCAAACCGCCCTGTTAATCAAACTCACCGCCCTGATTGCCGCGATTATTCCTGCTCAAATGGCCTCTAAAACAGTAGCACCAAGCTCATTGAGGCTAGAATAACCAGACTGAGAAGAAAGTAACGGAATACATGACTCAAAAACATAATTTAACCAGGATTTCTTACCTCTGGGGTGTGTTACTCGCCTTTCTGGCGAGCTTGTTGCTGCTCGTCTCCTTACAGGCTGTTTCCGCTAAGGAAACGACTTCGGATAAAAAGAACGCCCAAACACGGCAGTACCGTAAAGCCTTGCCGGGGTATACGTATCATTTCCCCCAAGACCATGCCTCTCATCCTGCATTTAAGACCGAGTGGTGGTACTACACCGGGCATTTGCAGGGAGATAACGGCACGCAATATGGTTATGAACTCACTTTCTTTCGGGTAGGCACGGGCATAACCCCGGTCAAAAAAAGCCAATGGTCGCTGGATACTGTTTATTTGGCTCATTTTGCGGTTTCGGATATTCGAGGGCAGCAGTTTTATAGCAAGGAAATCTGGGGGCGTCCTGGGTTGAAGCGGGCAGGCGCGCGAGTAGACCGGTATGAGGTCTGGAATCATCAGTGGCGCATAAAACAGTTCAAAGACGGACGAATGCTCCTGCAAGCCCACATGCCAGAGGCGTCTCTGTCTCTCACACTGAGTAGTCAAAAACCTCCAACCGTCCACGGTCGAGACGGGGTTAGTCAAAAGGCCGATTGTGTTGGCTGTGCCTCTCATTATTATTCAATGACGCGTATGGAATCTGTGGGAACATTGCGCTTAAAAGGACAGACGGCTCAATCGATAAAAGGCATTACCTGGATGGACCACGAGTTTGGCAGTAACCAATTAACTAGCCAACAGACGGGATGGGATTGGTTCAGTGTCCAACTGGATAACAACCAGGAGTTGATGCTGTATCAACTCCGGCAAAAACAAGGTGCCCAAAAGCAAGAGGTGATAGACCCCAACTCGAGTGGCACGTTTATTGATGCCAGCGGCAAGGCCGTTCATTTAACCCATGATGATTTTCGCATTCGGGTGCTGAGTCACTGGAAGAGTGCCAAAACACAGGCAAACTACCCATCTCAGTGGCAGGTGGAAATCCCCAAATTGAACTTAACACTGGATATTACGCCCTTATTGGCTGATCAAGAACTGTCCTTTGACCGTGGAACACAGGCAGTCGGACGGCCGGCTTACTGGGAAGGGGCGTGCCGTGTCCAAGCACACTATCTCAATACAGGCAAAACGCTATCCGGAAAAGTGCTAAACGGAAAAGCCTACGTCGAGCTGACTGGCTATGCTCGACCGCTCAACGGCGCTTTTTAAGTGCTGAGTCTAATTTTTACCCAGTAAATGTCTCAGAGCGCCTTCCAACTCGGGATATTGAAAACGATAGCCGCTTTCAACCAGTCGTAAAGGCTCCACCTTGCTGCTGGAAAGTAAAAGTGCATTGGCCATTTCACCAAACACCAGTTGCAGCATCGGTGCGGGGACTGGGGCAATGGTGGGTCTGCCAAGGACACGGCCCAAAATGCTGGTAAATTTCCCGTTGGTCACTGGGTTGGGGGCGACCACATTGACGGGACCTTTGATTGAATCGGTTGTAATGGCATGAACAATGGCACCCAGGACGTCATCCAGGGCAATCCAGCTCATATAGTTTTTGCCAATCGCAACCAGATCATCACCACCGACAGTCATAAACGGTCCGCCCAGGCCCAGATTGAAAATGGGGAGCATTTTGCCCAAAGCCCCGCCTTTGGGGGTGAGGATGATGCCAAAGCGAAGCATCACCGTGCGAATGCCTTTATCAGAAGCGGGCTGGGTGGCTGCTTCCCACTTGCGACTGACGTTAGCCAGAAAATCATGGGCATAATCAGCCATTTCGGTTAGGTTTTTACTGCCTTGGCTTCCGTAAATACCAATGGCAGAAGCATTGATAAAGACAGAAGGCGGTTGTGTTAACTGTGTGAGCGTATTGGCAAGCAAGGAGGTACTTTGTAAACGACTGGATTCAATTTTTTGTTTTTTTTCAGCGGTCCAATACCCATCCGCGATGCTCTCACCGGCTAAATTGACGACCGCATCAAAGCCTTCTAGTTTTTCCGCTTCAATCGTTCCCTTGACTGGGTCCCAGCTGATTTCATTCTCGTTCCGCGCCGCTCTGCGAACCAAGCGAACCACATGATGGCCGCCCGTTTTAAGCAGTGCGACGAGAGATGATCCGACGGTGCCGGAGGAACCTGCTACCAATACTTTCATCAAAGCGTTCTCCTTTTTTTGCTTTAATTTCTGGTTTAATTTCAGATCGTGAGCCAATACGTTATGCCGATAAGCAAACATGCGGTCTAGCTTTTGGCGAATGTACCAACCGCCCAGTAATTCTCCCAGTGTGGCACCCACAAGCCCAAATGGGAGAGAATACTCTATCGTATCATTGAGCTGGCAGTGTGTGGCATCAATCTCCTCTACGCGGTGGCAATGATTCCAGTAACCAAAGGGACCGCGGGTTTGAACATCGTAAAACTGTTTGCCTGGAATAATATCGCGGTGCTCGCAAACCCAATCGCACCAAAGCGCATTGATTAGCGGGTAGTCGATCGGGAATTGTACTAGGGGGACTTTGAGATGGACCTGGGAGCCTTCTTCAATCGGTTTCCAGGGAGTTAATACTCTTACGCTCTCCCACGGGGGGGTCAGTCGCTGAAAAGCGCCTGGTTGCATATGCCAGGTGTAAGCTTCATCAGCAGAGGCACTGAGTGTGCGTTGATAAGTGCGTTTAAGGTGACCCATTCAAAAACCAGATGGCTCCATTGACCAGAGCGGCAAAGAAAACCCAGCCTATATAGGGTAATAATAATATACCGGAGAGTAAATTTCTTTGCCAAAACGCAACCCCAGTCGCAATTAAGCACAGCCAGAGCAGGGAAATATCAAGAAGGGCCAAAGCAATTTGATGGGCCCCAAAAAAGATAAATGACCAGGCCCCATTGAGCAGTAGCTGTGAGAAGTATAGTGTCCATGCGGGTTTGTCGGCCTCCGTAAAGCCGTCTTTCCGCCATATTAACCATGCAGAAACAGACATCAATATGTATAAAACTGTCCATGCGGGCCCAAAAAGCCAACCAGGAGGGGTCCAGTCTGGTTTCATTAGGGATGGGTACCAGTAAGTAAGAGCAGGTTGAGTCGCAAACTTTCCAGAAAGCCCTACTAAAAAAGATAAAGAGATGAATAAAACCAGGCCAAGCCAATAAAGGACTGGTTTTTTAAGATTTTTTCCTTCCAAAACGGTCATGATCTCCATTATTTCTCGATACTAGCAGGTTGTTTTGATTTCTTAAGTGCCATGAGCGCTCTTTCTCTGGCTTCGTGATGGTCTAAAATAATGCTGGGATAGTTTTTTCCAATATACACTTTTGAATTGGCAAGTATTAACGGGGGGGTTAGCCATGGTTGATGAATATATTCCTTTGGTAGCAGGGATAATTCAGGACACCATTTTCGAATATACTCACCATCTGGATCAAATTTTACACTCTGCAACATCGGATTGAAAATTCGGAAATAAGGCGCTGCATCAGCCCCGCAGCCTGAGATCCACTGCCATCCCATTGTGTTATTGGCAAGATCGGCATCGACCAAGGTATCCCAAAACCACTCTGCCCCACTTTGCCACGGTAGCAATAGGTCTTTTACCAGAAAAGACCCGACAATCATCCTGACTCTATTATGCATCCAGCCGGTGGCCCATAATTCTCGCATCCCTGCGTCGACAATGGGGTATCCTGTTTCGCCCCGCCGCCATGCCTTTAGCCCAGTGGCATCATCACGCCAGGGGAAGTGTAAAAACTCTGATCTGAGAGGGTGTGATTGGGTATGAGGGAAGTGGTGTAGGAGTTGATGGGCAAATTCACGCCAACCTAATTGGCGTTGATAGGGTTCTGATGCGGCACGAGCCCAGATCTGTTGAGGTGTAATCTCACCAAAGTGGAGATGAGCCGATAGTCTGGAAGTTCCTGGTAGATGGGGGAAGTCTCTTTGCTCACTGTAGTGCTGCAATCGCTCAGATTGGGCGAAAGATTCTAGCAGCTTCATTGCCCCCGTTTCGCCAGGGAGCCAACTGGCTTCAAGGCCTGCAGTCCAGTGTATTTTGGGACGCAGTCCCAAAGAGTCTAAGGGGCAGCTGTTTTCGATAGGATTGATTGTGCTGTCTAGAGAAAATGCCGTTTGAAGTAAGTCTAACCGCGCATCATTAGGCTTAAAGCTTTCTCTCCCTGTAAACGGCAAATGCGAACTCGCCAGCGCAGCTTTCCAGAAGGGGGTAAAGACTTGAAAGGTTTGCCCTTGCTTATTGAGGAAACCTTCTAAGGGGAGCATCAAGTTGGGAGGGCCTTCAATAACCGGGATCCCTCGCTTTCTCAGTGAATTTGCAATATCTTGTTGCGCTGCGGCATAACGGGGCTCTGGTCGCTGGTTAAAAGAGACAGTGTGAAGTGAATTTTTTGAAATCAGCGTATCGAAGCAGGCCTGAATCGGCCCTTTCATAAAAAATAGCTTGCCATCGAGGTCGGCGATTCGTTTTTCAAGCTGCTTGAGTGAATGATGCAACCACCAGCGACTGGCTCCGCCCAAGGGTTCTATGTCGGGGTCTAAAATGTAGGCTGCTATTAAGGGTTTGTTCGATTCAATAGCCGCTTGGGCCGCTTGGCTGAGTGCATGGTTATGAGCCAAGCGTAAATCGCCCCAGAACCAGTGGATAAGTAGTGATGGTGATGCCATTAATTCGGAAGTTCGGTCTTTATTTCTATGGCGTGCAGACGGCCGTCTTTTAATGCGGGATCCACAGCTGCATAGACGAGTCGGTGCCGGTCCATCAGGCCCACTGACTGAAAATGGGCAGAGCGAACCAACACTTGGTAATGATCCTGCATCCCAGTTCGGTCTTGTATTTCAACAGCCGCGTCAGGAAAAGCGGCTAAAATCAATTGCGTCAAATCAGCAGCAGAAAGCATTAGGCCAAACCTCTTTCTAGAAGAGCATTTTCGTAGGCTTCAATCTCTTTCTCAAAGCCAAGAGTAAAGCCTATGTCATCTAACCCTTCCACCAGACAGCGTTTTCGGTAAGGGTCGATGTCAAAATGCTCAGTTTTTCCTGATGGCAAAGTCACTGTTTGAGAGGGTAAATCAATCTTAAGGGTCTGTTCTGGCTTGCTGGTGGCCTCTTGTAAGAGATGAAGAATGACTGCTTCTGGAAGAGCAATTGTGAGTAGACCGTTTTTCAAGGCGTTATTCTTAAAAATATCGGCAAAAGAGACAGCCAAAACAGCCTGAAAGCCATAATCTTTTAATGCCCAGGGGGCATGTTCTCTGGAACTGCCGCAGCCAAAGTTATGAAAGGCAATCAAGATTTGACTGTCCTTGTACTCAGGCTGATTCAGGATAAATTCCGGGTTTGGCGACCCATTGGGCAAATAGCGTAAATCGTGAAATAACTTCTCCCCCAGCCCGGTTTTGACGGTGCCTTTTAAAAAACGAGCCGGAATAATTTGATCCGTATCAATATCACTTCGATTTAAGGGTGTGAGCGCGCTTTGAATCAGTGTAATCGGTGCTATAGCAATATGAGACGACATAATCAGTGAACCTCCTGAGGTTGTTGTTGCTGCCCACTCCATCGTCGAATATCCCTAAGCTCGCCGGTAAGGGCTGCAAGAGCTGCCATAGACGGACTCATTAGAAAGGTTCGCCCGCCAGGGCCTTGTCTTCCTTTAAAGTTTCTATTGCTGGTGCTGGCACAAGCTTGCCCTGGCGTCAGTCGGTCATTATTCATCGCGATACACATACTGCAGCCGGCATCTCTCCACTCAAATCCAGCCTGTGTAAATATTTTGTCGAGTCCTTCAGCTTCTGCTTGACGTTTTACCAGTTGAGATCCGGGTACAACCAGCGCTTGAACACCAGGTTTGACCCGCTGACCTTTGGCCACAATAGCAGCGGCTCTTAAATCTTCAATGCGTGAATTGGTACAACTGCCAATGAATACAACATCAATCGGTGTGCCACTCAAGGGTTTTCCTGGCTCTAATTGCATATAGCTGAGTGCCTCGGCCAAGGCGTTTTGGGCCGCAATATCAGAAAGACTGCTGGGATTGGGCACGCTGGCTGAGATGGGCAGTGCCATGCCCGGATTTGTGCCGTAAGTTACCATTGGCTCGATGGCAGCACCGTCTAGGGTGATTGTTTTATCAAATTCGGCACCCGGGTCGCTCGGTAGCGTCTTCCAGTAGGCCACTGCCTTGTCAAAGGCATCTCCTTTTGGGACGTAAGGCTTTCCTCTCAAATATTCATAGGTAATGTCATCGGGAGCAACCATCCCAGCCCGTGCGCCTGCTTCAATGGACATATTGCAGAGCGTCATCCTGCCCTCCATCGAAAGTTGGGTGATGGCTTCTCCTCTGTATTCCAGGACATAACCGGTGCCGCCGTCCATGCCGATTTTTGCAATAATTGCCAAAATTACGTCTTTTGCGGTAATACCCGGTTGAAGCTTTCCTGTGACCTCTATAGCCATTGTTTTGGAAGGCTGTTGCAGGAGACATTGTGTTGCAAACACGTGTTCAATCTCACTGGTGCCTATACCGAAGGCCAGAGCACCAAAGGCACCATGGGTGGCTGTATGACTGTCCCCGCAAACAATGGTCATGCCGGGTAGGGTAAGGCCTTGCTCAGGGCCCATCACATGGACTATTCCCTGTTCTGGACTTTCTGTGTCAAACAGGGTAACGCCAAATTCTACGCAATTTTTTGCCAAGGTAGCCACCTGGCTTGCCGCTTCAGCATCTGCTATGGGGAGAGTCCCATCAGTCAGTCGGCCTTGAGTTGGAATGCTATGGTCCATGGTTGCAAACGTCCTTTCAGGACGTTTTAACGAGAGACCTCTATTGCGAAGTCCTTGAAAGGCTTGTGGAGAGGTCACCTCATGAATTAGGTGACGGTCAATATAAAGAACAGCAGGGCACCCTTCGGGGCTGGCCACGACATGTGACTCCCATATTTTTTGATACAACGTTTTTGGCGTACCGGATAGTCCTTGAGATGTGTTGACAGAGAATGACGGCATCATGTTTGGGCCTTTTTTAAGGAGCTATTTGAGTTCTTGTTTTTCTTTAACAGTTTAGCCAGAGAGTTTTGTGAATGCAATTCAGACTTGCCTTTGGGTTTTAAGCACGTATGCTCGATAGACCGCAACAGATATAGGACTGATTTATGACCGCTTCTTCTGCTACTGCTTCTGAGACGCCTGTGAAATCCCAAAGGATAGGCTTTGTCCACCTGGGCTGCCCCAAAAATTTGGTAGATACAGAAACCATGCTGGGTGTGCTCGATAAGGCGGGCCATCAGATTGTGGCAGATGAATCTGAGGCCGATATTGTGTTGGTGAACACGTGTGCTTTTATTGAAAAAGCGCAAGAAGAATCTGTTCGAGTGCTTGCAGGCCTGGCGGAAGGCGGCAAGCGTTTGATGATCACTGGGTGTTTGGCCCAAAAATTTCAGCAAGAACTTTTGGACTTGTTCCCTGAAGCAGATGCAGTGATAGGCATCAATAATGTCCCAGAGGTGGCAGATGTTCTGGCCCGGGTCGAACGCGGGGAGCGAGTGTTGGCAGTTCAGCAAGACCCAACCTATATTTTAGAAGAGGATGTTGTGCGCCGTCACGTTACGGTGGGAGCCTATACGTATCTCAAAATTGCAGAAGGCTGTGATTATCAGTGCTCTTTCTGTATTATTCCCTCTATGAGAGGGGCATTCAGAAGCCGTTCTATTGCCAATTTGGTTGAAAATGCAAAAGCCTTGGTCGACCGAGGGGTGTCAGAACTCGTTTTGGTCGGACAAGATACGACAAGCTACGGCAAAGATATTGACTCTAGTCTTCCTCAGCTTTTACAAGCGTTAAATGATATTGACGGTCTGTCTTGGATTCGTTTTATGTACGCCTATCCCAATCTGGTTTCTGATGAACTACTCGAAACTATCGACGGTTGTGACAAGGTTGTAAAGTATCTAGACTGCCCGCTTCAGCACAGTCACCCAGAAGTGCTTCGACGGATGCGAAGACCAATGACAGATTTGCCTGAATTTGTTGAGCGTGTGCGGAGTAAAATCAGAAATGTGAAACTACGAACCTCTTTTATTGTTGGGTTTCCAGGGGAAACAGAGGCGCATTATCAGCATTTAAAGCAGACCATTGAGACCTTGCGTTGGGACCGCCTTGGGGTGTTTGAATATTCAGATGTGGATACAGCCCATAGCAAGACACTCGACGGGAAAGTTCAAAAATCTGTGATCAAGTCCCGGCGAAATGAACTCATGGCTCTGCAGCAGCAAATTTCATTTGAACTCAATCAATCACTGGTGGGTCAAGTCCTGCCTGTGTTGGTTGAGACCATCCATGCCTTCGGCTCTATTGAGGGACGAACACAGTGGGACGCCCCTGAAGTCGACAATTCAGTGATAATTAAAGGTTCTGATGCTGCACAAGTCCTCCCAGGAGAAATTGTTCTGGTTGAGATCACCAGTGCCACCCCCTATGACCTTAAAGGGCGTATTATCTGAATTTCCTGAAGGGTCGCTTTCAATTTGAAAGACGTTTCCCAAAGATTTGGCCCGCGTATCAAATCATTTACACTTGCTTCCTCGACAGGGCGTGGTTTTTTATAATAAGAACGTGGCAAAGCAAGAGAGTTTAGTGATTCAAGGCAACTTTGCACCACGCATGGGGGTTCGTTCACTCCGAGTGATTGCGCGGTTGATGGCGCTTGTTTTGGCTGTTTTAATTCTGGGTGGCGTCATTGTATACGGTCTTTCTGTCAATCTGGAAACCGCATTGAAGCGATTGGGCCAGAAAACAACAGCCATGTCGGATGAAAACAAAGAACTGCAGGTGCAGTTAAACCGAATTCAGTCGTTTCAAAATGTGGCTAATGTGGCCAAGAACGCCCCCAAGTTGCATCAGCCAGAAGAGATTATCCGGGTGAATGTTTCACATGTCCCGCACTTCCCGGATTATCGTCCTTACCATGGGAATTATGCGAGGGTATATGGCTACTAGACGAGGTCAAGGGCAATATGCTTCTGGGAAGGAATCGGGTAAGTATCCTCCACGTTCTGTATTGCCAAGAGTTAAAGACCATCTGAGACCCTATAAGTTTGTTTTTCTTGGCCTGGCTTTCTTTATGCTGGCTATTATCCTAAAGCTGATGTATATCCAACTTTGGGATGCTCCTAAGCTCAAGCGGCAAGCGCAAGTATCCCGTCTCCAGACAGTTGCTTTGTATAACAGAGGTCGTATTCTGGACCGAAAAGGGGTGATTCTGGCTCAAGACACAATTTTGTATGACCTGTTTGCTCACCCTCAGTACTATTGGAAGGCGACACCAGAACAAATCGCAGGTGTATTGGCCCCTATTTTGAAAATGGCGGTGTCAGACTTGGCGCTAAAACTGGCAGAGCCTGACTTGAGTACGATTGGTGTGGCGAAAAATTTGCACAAATCCATAGTGGAAAGGGTTCATGATGCTAGATTGGTCATGAAAGCCATTGACGCGAAAACCAAGCAGGTGATTACGGATGAAGAGGGGCATATAGTGACGCACCGAGTGCCCTTGCCAGGCTTGGATTTTAATAAAAAAGTGGTTCGTAATTATCCTCAAGGTTCTCTGGCAGCCCATATTTTGGGGTATGTCAATGATGAGGCTGGTATTAGTAGTGGGGTGGAAGATTACGCAAAAGCTTGGTTGAGAGAGCCTCCTGCTGATTTTCGCCGCCCGGAAATTAACGGACGGGGTGATTTTATTCATGTCGAGCAATTTACACCCCGAATGTTGACCCAGACCTTGGATGCGCAAGATCTTTCTCTGACAATTGACGCCAGGTTGCAGTATGTGGCAGAAAGAGAACTGGCTTTGGGGCTCGAAAAAAACAAAGCCAAGCGCGGTACTGTGATTATGATGGATCCGCGTACCGGTGAATTGCTGGCCTTTGCGGTGTTGCCTACCTATGAGCCTGAGCGTTACTTTCAAGCGCAGCCAGAAGCCTTGAAAAATTGGGCGATTAGTGATGTGTATCCGCCTGGCTCTACAATGAAGATTCTGACGGTGGCTTCCGGGCTGGAGACTGGGGTGATTAACCGCCATAGTCATTTGTTGGATACCGGTCGAATGACCATTGGTGGCTGGACAATTCAAAACTACGACTTTAAAAAGCGGGGTGCTCCTGGCGAGATTGATTTGGTTTCCTTGCTTCAGCACTCAAGCAATATTGGGAGTGCAAAAATCTCCATGATGATGAAGCCAGAAGAGCACAGAGAGCTGTTGCATCTTTTTGGCTTTGGGCAGAGGGCTGGTCTGGAGACGCCGGGCGAATCGGCTGGGATATTGCTGCCTCTATCGGGTTGGGATCAGACCACGCATGCCACGATTGGCTTTGGTTACGGACTGGCTGCCACACCGCTACAAATGGCTTCAGCCGTTGCTTCTATTGCCAATGGTGGTGTCTGGAATCCGCCACATATCATTAAAAGTAATAAAAAGTACCCCTCTCACCGGGTCATTTCAAAGGCTACCGCCAAAACAATTACTGAGATTTTGGTGGAGAGTATTCAGACTGCTAAAACATCAACCGTTCGTCTGGAAGGGATTAATGTGGCTGGTAAAACCGGAACCTCTCGTAAGCCAAAAGAGAACGGTAGGGGGTATGACTCCAGTGTGTTTACCTCTTTTGTTGGTTTTTTCCCCGCAGAATCTCCTAAAGTGTTGGTTATGGTTGTGGTAGATAGCCCAGCAGTCGGCGAAGCCTGGGGAAGTACAGTGGCTGGGCCAATCTTTAAGGCCATTGCAGAAGAGACAGTGAGTTATTTAGGGCTAAAAGCTGATAGAATAGCCTCACTGCCGAAAGAAAACGCAGCGAAAGAACTCAAAGAAAGTAGACACTAATGAGTCACGATCTAAACCATCCGACCTCAACAAGGCGGACACTAGAAACCCTCCTGGCGAGTCTTAAGCCTTATGTTGGCTTCGATTGGGTTCGACCGGCTCATTTTGAAACACCCATCGATATAACCAGTATCACGAGTGATTCCAGAGCCGTTTCTCCTGGCGGCGTTTTTGTCGCCTTGTCCGGGGTCAATACGGATGGCCATCAGTATCTTCAACAAGCTGTTCAATCTGGGGCGAGCTTGTTGGTTTGTGACAAGACGGTATTGGCACAGAGAACCTCGTTATTAAACGATTTGAACTTAAAAAATTCTGCGGTGATTGAGGTAGACAATACTTATATGGCACTGGCTGCACTGAGTGCCGTGTTTTACGGCGAGCCTGCAAAACAGTTAACGATGGTGGGTGTGACCGGGACCAATGGGAAGACCACAGTGACTCATCTGGTAGAACAAATGTTGCTTGATTGGCATAAAAATGCGGCTGTTATTGGAACGTTGGGTATTAAAACCGCCGCGTCTCAGCAGTATGAAACGACAGGGCATACCACCCCCATGGCGCCAGAATTGCAAAAGACTTTGTCTGATCTTGTTTCTCGAAAAACCGATTATGTGGTGATGGAAGTCAGTTCTCATGCCCTTGATCAAGACAGAACCTATGGTTGTACGTTTCAAGTGGCTGTGGTGACCAATGTGACGCAAGATCACCTTGACTATCATAAAACCATGGCCCGCTACTGTGAGGCCAAGACCCGTTTGTTTTCCGCATTGGCTCCTGGCGCATCTGCAGTGATTAATATGGATGATGAATGGGCCCAGGAGTTTGTCAAAGCGACACCAAATGAAGTCTGTCAGTGGACCTATAGCATCGATGACCCGAAAGCCTCAGTTCGGGCAACCCATGTGGAGTTTGGGATCGACGGATCTCAGTTTCATGTCCAGACTCCGGTAGGGCAGGCGGATGTCAATCTCAAAATTGCCGGTCGATTCAGTATTTATAATGCTCTTGCCGCTCTTTGTGCTGGACTCGCCTTGGGGATTCCGCTGGAAAACGTGGTCTCTTCTCTCGAAAAAGTGAAAGGAGTGCGCGGACGGTTCGAAGTGGTTGCCTCTAAGCCATACGTCATTGTTGATTATGCTCATACGCCCGATGGTTTGGAAAACGTCCTGAGTGCTGCAAAGCGAGTGACACCAGAAGGGGCTCGTTTGATTGCTGTGTTTGGCTGCGGTGGAGACCGCGATGCAACAAAGCGGCCGAAGATGGGTGCCATTGTCGAGCGAATTGCAGATCTGTTGGTGGTAACTTCCGATAATCCTCGCTCCGAAGATCCGCAGCAGATTATTACCGATATTTTGAGCGGGATCCAACGATTTGATTCATCCCGTATGATTGTCAATGCTGACCGTGAAGAGGCTATTCACCGGGCGATTGATCTCGCCGGGCCCGAAGATATTATTGTGATAGCCGGCAAAGGGCATGAGGACTATCAAATACTAGCGGATCGAGTGATTCACTTTGACGATCGTGAAGTGGTGCAGGCCTATGTGGCTGTCGCACGGTAGGGAGATTTATTGGTGTTGAGCGTTCAAACAAATTCTGCTGAATTGGATTTAAGTCAAAAGCCAGCGGTCCATTTTATTGGAATTGGTGGTATTGGGATGAGCGGACTGGCAAAACTCTTGTTAGAATCAGGGTTTCAGGTGTCTGGTTCTGATCTCCGCGAGAACTCACAAACGCAACACCTGCAAGCCTTGGGCGCGACGCTCCGGATAGGCCCGCATCAGGAGAATCTTGATTGGGTTAAGCAAACCCTGGGAAAGTCTCCAGATAATAGAGTGACAGTCATTTCAACTGCCGTGAAGTCGGATAATCCCGAATTAAAGCAAATACAGACATTGGGCCTTCCCATATTTCATCGTTCAGCGCTGTTAAAAGCCTTATTACACAGTCCAGTCTTTGCTTATCAAGATGTGGTGGGGGTGACTGGAACCCATGGTAAAACCACGGTTACGGGTATGCTTGGTAGCATTTTGAATACGGAGAATCACCAAGGAACAGTGATTGCTGGGGGAAGACTGCCTGGCTTTGCCACAAATGCAATACTTGGACCTGTTGGCGGTGTCGCGGTTGCTGAACTGGACGAGAGTGATGGCTCTTTGGTGGAGTATCAGCCCACGGTATCTATTATTAATAATATTGAACTTGACCATGCGGACCACTACACAGAAGGTTTGGAAGGGGTCCTACGGGTGTTTCGTCAGTATGTGGGCTCGCTGCGTCCTGGGAGTCGCGTGTTTTTAAACGGCGACTGTCCTCAAACCAAGCGACTCTTCTTAAACGGTGGATTTGAGCATGTCCAAGTGATTTGGTTGTCCTGGTACCGTCCCGAGTTGACTTCTGGTTATTCTATTGAGTGTATTGGCCCATCACTAGGGGTTATTAGATATCATGAAACCCAGACGGTACTTGGAAATATTCAATTACAAGTTCCGGGGCAGCATAATTTATGGAATGCTCTTGTCTCTGCCGCTGTTTCGCACCATCTTGGCTATGAGTGGGACTTAATTCAGTCTGTGCTTCAGCAGTTTTCAGGCATGGGACGGCGTTTTGAATTGGTCAGCACCTTTAGAGGGATTCAATGGGTGGATGATTATGCCCATCATCCGACAGAGGTCCAGGCGACAATTGAAGCGGCCAGAGAAAAATTGTCAAAACAGTCAGAACCCGGGCGTTTATGGGTTGTCTTCCAGCCGCATCGCTATTCTCGCTTACAAGCCTTGTGGGGTGATTTCCTTAATGCCTTTGACGGTATCGAGGGTGGTTTGTTTTTTTCGGATGTGTATTCGGCAGGAGAACCTGAGATCGATTCTGCAACGGCCAGTGCCTTCTGCCAAGAGTGGAATTTATCAGCCAAGCGTGCCGTTAGCGCCTATTATGTCCCCTCTCCACCTTTTGATTCATTAAGAGAGAGACTCTTATCCGAAGTAAGACCTGGTGACATGGTGATTTCGATGGGTGCAGGAAGCATCACACAGCTTTTTCGAGAAGGACTTGGCAAATGATTGCTTTGCGTGCTCAAGAATCCCTTAGTGCTGCGCCTTACTCTACGTATCGAATCGGTGGACCAATTGATAGGGCCTATTTCCCGTGCTCAATGAATGAAGCAGTAGACCTCCTCAAAGGACTGGATGCTGTGACCGTGCTGGGCTGGGGAAGTAATTCCTTGATTGCCAGTCGAGGGATCCGCGGGGATGTCTTAATCACTCGAAAAATGGACTGGGTAGAATCTGTTTCATCGACTGGATTAATATTTGGAGCCGGTGTACATCTGGCAAAATCAGCGGCTGCTGCTCAAAAGGTGAGTCTCCATGGGGCAGAGTATATGATTGGTATCCCCGGGACAATGGGCGGGGCTGTACGCATGAATGCAGGGGCCTTGGGACAAGAGACTGCTCAAGTGGTTCAAAGAGTCTGGGTATTTGAGCGAGAAAGCAAGACTGTTCAAGTGTGGTCCGCCAACGAGTGTCAGTTTCAATACCGCCATAGTGCTCTAGAACCTAATAAGCACATTGTCCTGCAGGTTGAATGCGAGTTTGCTCCTGGAAATTTGGCAGAGATCACCCAGATGATGGAAGGAAGCATTGCTTTTCGTAAGGCACACCACCCCACAGAACCCAATGGGGGAAGCGTGTTCAAAAATCCAAAGCCTGAAACAGCTGGTGCACTATTAGACGAAATGGGTGCTAAAAGTTGGACTGAAGGGGGGGTCAGGGTGAGTCCGATGCATGCCAACTTTATTGTCAATACCGGAGAAGGGACGTCTACGGATGTTCTTCGCCTAATGGTGCGAATGAAAGCCTCTGTTTTTGAGCGTCACGGGTTGACCCTTCAGCCGGAAAATATCTTGATGGGTGATATTACGGAAGAGGAAGCCCGGCTATGGTCGTATCTCCAGCGGCGTGATCTCTCAGGGATAGATGTCAGTGAAGTACCAGAATTTTTAAGAGGGCTATTTTGATGACCCGTAAGCGTTTGCCAGAGTTGAGAAAAGACACATGTATTGGGGTGCTATACGGCGGCCTCTCTTCTGAACGAGAAGTCTCGCTTCGCTCAGGCCGCAATTGTGCAGAAGCCCTCACGCGACTCGGTTATTCCAATGTCCAGTTGCTGGATGCGGATCATCAGATCGCAAAGACACTGCTCGCAACCCCGATCGAGGTTGCCTTTAACGCCCTCCACGGAACATACGGTGAGGACGGTTGTATTCAAGGCCTATTAGACTGGATGGGAATACCCTATACCGGCAATGGTGTTACAGCCAGTGCCCTGACAATGGATAAAGACCTCACCAAAATAGTATTGCAGGCAGCCGGGTTGCCGGTTTTGCCCTGGGTTACACTCAAACGAGAACCCGGGGAACAAGCAGCCTTTGCCAATGTAAGATACCGCGGCACCTATCCAGTGATGGTGAAACCAGTGGCTGATGGTTCTAGTGTGGGAATGTCCAAGGTAGACCGTGAAGATGACTTGCAACAAGCTGTGGAGACTGCCTTTGAGATCTCTGATCGGGTATTGATAGAACAGTATATTCCGGGGAAATCTATTACAGTGGGTGTTCTGGAAAGAGAAGGATCCCTGGAGGCAACGCCTATTCTGGAATTACGGACCAAGACCGAGTGGTATGACTACGCAGCAAAATACACCGAAGGACTGACGGAGTTTGTAATACCAGCGGACCTGCCCGTGGAGGTGACACAAGCCATCCAAGAAATCACCTTAAAAGCACATCAAGCAGCGGGTTGCTCTGGTGTATCCCGCGTAGACTTTGTGGTGGACGGTGAAAACCGCTTCTTTATCCTTGAAATTAATACCATTCCTGGGATGACCAATCTGAGTGATCTGCCGGCCCAAGCAGCAGCTATGGGGCTGGCCTATGATCAATTGGTGGAATGCCTGTTAAAGACAGCGTGCCAAAAATGACAAACAAAGGAAGCTCTGTGGAAAACAGCCCAATCAGCATTGAAACAAAGCACCCTCTTGAAGATGGCTTGTCGATTCAGCATCCAGAATCAATGGCAGATAGTCGTCAACGTCAACAGGCCTTGCTCAGAAAACGCCGCTCTCGAAAAAAGATGAAAGTCAGATACCACCGGCTGGTGTGGCTTCTCAAAATTTCGCTGATTCCGTTGTTAACCTATGCGATGGTTTTAATGATCCAGAGCCCCTTTTGGACATTGGATACACTGCGCTTCTCCGTGAAAAATAACCAAAATAATCTTGTGAATGCCGCTTTGATAAAGCCGTATCTAGAGGCCTATGTTGGCCGAACCCTGTTTGAAGTCGATCCGGCAGAAGTGGAGATGCGCATTCGACAGGATTACCCCTTGGTCGATCACGTGTTTGTGCGCCGCTTTTTCTTCCCCACACGGCTTGAAGTACAAGTGTTGGAAAAGCCTCGTTGGGCGTTGGTGTATAGCACATCCAAAGCAACTGAACCTTATGGGGTTATGGGAACCGACTTTCACGTATACTCTCTCCAGCCTTACCCTCAGGCAAAGGGGATTCAGCCCGGTGGCTCTTTGGTTAAGCTTGTTTTGCCTCCTTGGCAGCGAATGAATATTCAGGATTTAAGAGCCCTGCAGCGGCTATCCGTTGATTTAAGCACTGTCCAGGGCCTGCATTACTGGGGGCTGGATGTGAGCGACTCTCAGATGATGAAAGCCCAATTTGCCGAAATGGCGGTATGGCTGGGGCCATTAGACCGAACACTGCGGGCAAGGGCGGAGCGCATTCTCACGCTTGTTCCTACCATACAAACATTGAAGGGAAAAATGGGCGTTTTAGACTTGCGGTGGCACCGTCAAGTCACGTTTCATCGTGCACCCAAGGTGTTGAAAGAGTCGCTTGCCCTAACCAATCAACCTATGCGAACGATTGAAAATAAGCCAGTTATGACAGATGCGCTTCAGCAGCAGCTGGAAAATCAGCCAGTGGTGACCTCTGTGGTGAAACCGACAACTGTGGTTAAGCCCGATAACTCTATCCAAGGTGCTCATCAAACCACACTGACCAGTCAAACCCAGGTGGTACAAATTCACGAAACCCCCGAAGGACACTAGTCTGCCTTTTCTCTTTATGTTAAATCATGAAGATGATGAACGCAGCAGAGAGCCATAATACACAGAAAATCCGGACCGCTGTGTGCGGGGCTCTGGGCCGTATGGGCCGAGAGGTGGTTGCTGCAGTTCTGGCAGACCCCCAACTGGAGTTGGTCGGCGTGGCTGATTTCAATGCGGCGTCGAGCGATTTGCATTTGAATATTCCCATAGAAGCCTCTCTGGCGGATATGCTCACTCGGGCAAAACCTGAGGTTTGTGTGGACTTTACCCACCCTTCAGAAGTGTTTGCCAATGCAGAAATGATGCTGTCCGCCGGGTGCCGCCCGGTGATCGGGACGACAGGCTTAACTCCAGAACAATTGTCCCTATTGGAACAAAAGGCAGAAGCGCTGAACCTGTCTGTTTTGGTGATTCCTAATTTTGCCCTGGGTGCCGTGTTGATGATGAAATTTGCCGAAATGGCATCCCAATACTTTGAACATGCTGAAATTATTGAGCTGCACCACAATCAAAAAGCGGATGCCCCCAGTGGGACTGCTTTGATAACGGCTGAAAAAATGGAAAAGGCCAGAAAAATGGCAGGCCAACCTGTTTTTGGTCTCGATAATATCCAAGAGACCCATGTGCAAGCAGGCGCTCGAGGCACTGTCCGGGAAGATTCAGGTTTGCACATTCATAGCGTTCGTCTGCCAGGCCTGGTGGCCCATCAAGAAGTGATTTTTGGGGCGCCTGGCCAATTGTTGACACTGCGCCATGATAGTTTCGACCGGAAAAGCTTTATGCCTGGGGTGTGTCTGGCGGTAAAAAAGGCACTGGGCATCAAAGGACTGATTTACGGGCTTGATTCATTGTTGTAACTACTGGGGAGGATGTTTTTGATGAAATTTGCAGTGTTGGGTTCGGGTCTTCAAGGGCGAGCGGTGGCATACGATTTATGCCAGAATCCCTCGGTGAGCGAAGTGGCCTTGGTGGATCAGGAGATAAAATCTCTCGATACAGTGGTTTTATCCCTTCGCTCTTTGCTGAAGCGAGATGTGTTGAAACCTGTGCAGCTTGATGTGACTAATCAAGCCGCCCTGATTGAGTTTTTGAAACCCTATGATGTGGTGGTGAGTGCAGTGCCGTATTTTCTCAATCTGCCTATTACAGATGCTGCCATCGCCAGTAAAACCCATATGGTGGATATGGGCGGCAATACGGATCTGGTCTTTGCCCAACGTGAACGTGATCAGGCTGCTCGAGAAGCGGGTGTGACGATTCTTCCCGACTGCGGGCTGGCCCCAGGGATGGCCAATATTCTGGCTGCTCACGGTATCAAGCAACTCAATCATGTCGATGCGGTGCATATTCGAGTCGGCGGACTCCCGCAAAACCCTGAGCCACCCTTGAATTATCAGCTGTTCTTCTCGATTCATGGGCTGATTAATGAGTATATGGGACGTTCCATTGTGCTGAAAAACGGGAAGCGAGAAACGGTCCCAACGCTGACAGATGTGGAAACGCTTCATTTTCGTGAACCTGTGGGTACATGTGAAGCATTTCATACGTTGGGAGGACTTTCTACTCTGCCCTGGACGTTTGAGGGGCAAATTCAGACGATGGATTACAAAACGGTTCGCTACCCCGGACATTGCGCCCAAATTAAACTGTTTGCCGACTTGGGCTTTATGGACGAGACCCCCGTCTTTGTTCAAGGCAAAACCGTTACAGCGCGAGAAGCCTTTGCTGCTCTTATTACCCCAAAATTGCTGAAGGATGACCCCAGAGACATCGTGGTGGTAAGGGTGTTGGTCCGAGGAGAAAAGGCAAAAGAAACCGTTGAAGTGAGTTACGAGATTATGGACACGTATGATGCTGCTACTGGGTTTACCGCGATGATGCGAACAACAGCCTTTCCTGTTGCCATTGTGGCGCAGATGATGGGAGACGGTCGGATTTCCGAACGAGGTGTGTTAGCTCTGGAAACAGCAGTCCCCACAGAAGCCTTTATTGAAGAGTTGACCGCACGTGGCATTCGGCTTCAAGGGGATACAGTACCCAGACGCGAAGCCCATGCCCATTGCTAAGAAGACTTTTAACCCAGAGTAGTATTTAAGCTCTTTTGGCGTATACTGGCGGTGGTACGAGTCAGACAGACGGTTGCGGTTGACAGGTGGATCGTCGCCTGTTCAGCTGAGGAAAGTCCGGGCTCCGTAGGGCAAGTCGCCGGGTAACGCCCGGTGCGGGTGACCGCGAGGAAAGTGCCACAGAAAAGCGAACCGCCGATGGCTGTTTACAGCACAGGCAAGGGTGCAACGGTGGGGTAAGAGCCCACCGGCAGAGTCGAGAGGCTCTGGCCAGGTAAACCCCGACTGGTGAAAGGCAGTGGAAACATTCAGGGCTGCCCGTCCTGTTTCCAGATAGACCGATTGAGCGCTGGGGAAACCCAACGCCTAGACAGATAACCGTCCAAAACAGAATCCGGCTTATGGCTGGCTCGTGCCATTTTTATGTCTGCACAGTTTATTTAAGCTGCTGCCCATGGCTGCCGATTAGACAGTACACGCCCTATTAACCGGAGAGACCGTCTATGGAGTCCAGTTCTATTCGCATTGGCAATAGTAAGCATGAAGGGCGCGGGCATCACAAACGCCAACATCCGCCAATGTCTGCCATCACTCGTGAGTTGATTGCGATGGGGGGAGAGCCCACAGGGACCCTGGAAGGGGACACCCAGGCCTTAAATCAACTGAAAGAGAAAAAACAGCGTGCAGTATCGAATAAGAGCAGTGACCGTCGCTTTGATAGGATGGCCTGATGACTATTCTGGAACCGGCGGGCTGTTATCTTCATTATGAAAAGTAGGTACAGGGGCGCTGATGGGTGCCTTGGGTCTAATTGGTAGAGTTTTTGCGACTGGCGGTTTGGGAACTGGTGGGCTGATACTGGTGTTTTTCGCTGTGGTAGGCGGCAGGGGGACACCCTTTGTATCACTCAGACGGGTATCGGTTGGTAACGGTTTGCTGGGAGAAAGCGTCTTTGGTTTTGCCACAGGAAGCCCAGTTGGGGTGGGTGTTTCCTCATTGTTAGCATCGGCAGTGGGAGTCTCTGTTGCTGCTGGAGTGCTAGAAGGCTTTGAGACTGGGGCAGGCAGCTCATATTCGGGGGGGACTTTAATATGAGAGCGCATAATAAAACGCCCACTGGAGGCGTTGCCTAAATACTGCGGGTTATTCCCCCAACTAGATTCTGTATTGGGCTGGCTGGCTTGCGCTTCTGGGCTATTGGGGTCAAATTTGGCCCCGTTGATGGTGGGGGCGCCTTCGGGTGTTTTGGTGTTAAAAGACAGGTCCACGTTTTTAAAAAAGAGATTGAAAAAGATGATCAACACTACCAATGAGGCAGCCACCGTTGAGAAAAAGACGATTAGTAAGTTGCGAACACCCATTTTTTAAAACATCCTCTGGAAATCGTTTTTGTACTTTTTAATGAACCGCTCTGACCTTGCAGCAACAGCGTTTAATATCTTCCCACTCGTCGGCCAGTGTTCGCATGCAAGACATTGCCAGCGCTTTGATGCCCTGAATACCCAGTTCTGATGTGAGTCCTGCCGCTTCAACGGGGGCTCCCATGGCTTCAACATTGAGCCCGGTATGAATCAAAATAGACGTTGGGCTCACTGTGCAGATAGAGACAGATAATTTTTGCCGGTCCTGGTAGAAAAGATCATCCCCGCGGCGCTTAATGGCGTAGCGATTCAGCTCTGTGTTGATTTTGTCGTGAATCATCGAGGAAAACAGCCGCTGGAGCAAAACGCCGTCTTGTAAGGTGAGCCCAAACATTTCCACAATAAAGTGAAGCATCTGGGTGGAGTAGATAAAATCATCATTGAGGACATCTTCGAGATCCACCATCCGGCCTTGTGAGACATCACATGGCCCAACAAAGCCAACCACGGCATCACCCAGGATCCCAAAATTCTTGTAGATCCAGTGGTTGCTCAGTTCATCACCGGTATAGGGGGTGGGTTCATCGATAAAGTGAATTTTCATGGTGTGTTTATTGAAACACAAGCCCTTGGAATTGAAAAATTTAGTTAGGCACCGGCGGTGCTGAATTTCCTGCTGGAGGACCACTGGGTAGCGGCACGGGAGCATCTGTGGTGGGAAAACCGGGCACAGGGGCAGCCAATGGCACAGGGGCATTCCCAGGCTGTTTTTGAAGAGGGTTTCCCGTAGAAGTGGCAGCCGCATTGGGGCTGGTATTGGGAGTAGCCGTTGGATTCATATTCAGCACAAAGTGGCGGGCATCTGACGAGGTGATTTTATCCGGTTCTGGGAACAAACTGGGTGGAGTCGGGTGGGTCTTAAAGTAGCCATCTGCAAAATCGTGCCATACTTTGGCGGCGTCCGAACTGAACACACCGTTGAGAGGAACATACCGGTCATTTCCCATCCACACTGTGGCCACAATCTCTGGGGTGTAGCCGGTAAACCAGATATCTCGTACCTTATCGGTAGTACCTGTTTTTCCTGCCACCTGTCTGCCAGGGAGTTTGGCGTTGACTCCGGTGCCTTTTTCAACAACATCAATCAAAATATTGTTGATTTGAGCAATCGGACCCGCATCCAGAGTGCGTTCTGGTGACAGCGCGTTAATGGGCACTGTCCTGCCTCGGATATCGATGACCCGGCGAATCGCAGTGGGATACATCCGTATTCCACCCCGGGCAAGGGTAGAGAAAGCCGTAGCCATTTCTAGCGGAGAAAACCCAGAAGACCCAAGTAAACTCGAAAAATTTCGATCGATTGGAGAGGTGAGACCAGCTAGCTGCGCGGTTTTAATGACTTCGTCAATGCCAACCTTCATCCCAATTTGCACCGTGGGCGTGTTGCGAGACAGGGCCAGAGCACGCCGGATGGTCATTGCTCCCAGGTATTTTCCGTCCCAGTTTTTCGGGCACCAATTGGAATAGCCTGTGAAAAAGCAGATAGGGTGATCTGAAATCGGGGTGTCTGGCGTGATCACACCCAGGCGAAGCCCAGTAAGGTAAACGATTGGCTTAAATTGAGAGCCTGCTGCCCGCTTCGATTGAGTGGCACTGTTGAATTGACTCTTGGTAAAGTCAACACCGCCTACCATGGAGATAATTTCGGCAGTTTTTACGTCCAAAGCAATCAGCGCCCCTTGGGTGACCATACTGCCCTTGGGAAGCCCTTTTACTTTGGTGGTCAGCGCTTTCTCAGCAGAATCTTGGGCGGTCGGATCCAGTGCTGTGTATACTTTTAGCCCACCTCGCCTCACAACATCTTCCCCAAAGCGATGAATCAATTCTTGAATCGTGTAGGTAACGTAGTAAGGGTACTTGGGTGGTTTGGGTTGTCTGCTGTTGAATTTAACTGCTCGTGTGGCCGCAAAACGACGTTGTCCTTCCGTAATATAGCCGTATTCCACCATTTTTTTCAGCACTTCCAGTTGCCTGCTTCGGCACCCTCTGGGATTGCTAAAGGGAGAAAGGCCTTCTGGGGCTTTTAGCAGTCCCGCTAACAGGGCCGCTTCAGATAGAGAAAGCTCACGGGCGGGTTTTTTAAAATACCGCCGGGCCGCTTTCTCAATCCCATAAGCCTGATTTCCCCAGTAGACTTGATTGAGATACATTTCCAAGATTTTATTCTTCTCATAGTGCTTTTCAACGCGAATCGCGATAAGTGCTTCGGCAACTTTTCTACCGATAGAACGCTCTGGGGTTAAAAAGAGGTTTTTAACCAACTGTTGCGTAATGGTACTCCCGCCTTGTACCTCACTACCCCTGGCGTTGGCAGCAATGGCTCTGAGTGTTCCGCGAAAATCGATGCCGCCGTGCTGGTAAAAGCGGTTGTCTTCGATGGCCATCACGGCCCGCTGCATATAAGGGGAGATGTCTTTCAGGGGAATGACCACGCGGTCTTCATCCCCGTGGAAATTGGCAATTAATTGCCCGTGGCGGTCATAAATCTGGGTACTTTGATTGGGTGCCCAGTTGGTCAGTAGCGTAATATCCGGCAGAGATGCTGCCCCTTTTGCCAACACAAAACCAATGTTGACGGACAAAAGAAACATCAGAAAGATGGCGATGGCAAAGACGGAGGAGAGCAGGATCAGGATAATCCGCGCTTTGACAATCTCCGACTGCTGCGGAATGTCTACGGGCAGCTCAAAATCTCGAACAAAAGCGTCCACGGATCGTTATACCGTCACGTTGGTGATCAAGTTAGTAATTAAATGGAAGTGGGCAATGGTTTGATAAAGCGCTTGGATGTGGCTGAGCAGTCGCTGTCTGTTTTGCCGAACGGACGCGTCCTTGTCATTCACCAGCACTTTCTCAAAAAAGTCGGTAACAGGCGTGTTGAGTGAGGCCATGCGCTCAATAGAGCGTTGATAATAGTCTCTTAATTCCTCAAAGGTTTCGTCTTGTGAGCTGCTGTCTTGCTCCCGGTTAAAAAGCAGGTTTTCTGGGCGGGCAATATCTGGATTGTGAATATGTGCTGAATTTTGAGAGCTTGTCAGCTGTGTTAATGCGTCCCAGAGAGCTTGCTCACTGGGATCTTGAAAAAGCGACGGGTCGACTGGGCCTAAATCCGGCGCGGTGATAATACGGCTGATCCGGACGGCCGGCTCAGTGACCTGTACCAGCATTGTTGAATCAATTGACTGAATTGCTTCGAGTCGTGCCCAGAAATCCCGCAGATTAAGGAAGGGAGATTGGGTTGCCAGAACGGCTTCCCAGCGTTCGTTAGAGAGATGGGGGAAGCAATCCCAAACCAGGGTTTTCAGCCGCTGGCGTAAAAATTCATCGAGCAACGGCCAGGTGCTCTCCCATGGTGTGGGGTTGTATTTTGAGAGCAAGGAATGGGCTTCTTTCAAGACTTCTTCAAGATTCAGACCCAATTGGTTGCGCTGGATCAGTCGAAGGACACCCATTGCTGTGCGGCGAAGGCCGAGAGGATCTTTAGACCCAGAAGGGAGTTTGGCCCCCTGCTGGCTGAAGATGGCCACCAATGTGTCGCACTTATCTGCCAAATTCAGGGCAATGTCCACCTCAAACAGTCCGCCCAAGTCTTCACCTTCAAAGCGAGGGTAGTAGTGCCTTTCGATGGCCCCGGCAATGACAGAGTTTAGACCCTGTTTTTCTGCGTAAATAGTGCCCATAATTCCCTGCAGTTCAGTCAGCTCACGCACCATCCCGGTTGCCAAATCGGCTTTACAGAGTCGGGCTGCCTGTCTGGCAGACTCTGAAACCTCTGAAACCCCTGAAACCTTTGCATCACTTGAAATTTTCGCAGCCACAAACGGGGCCAAGACTTCCAGCCTCTCTGTTTTGTCGAGAAGGCTGCCCAACCCTTTTTGGAAGGTGATACTACTGAGTGCAGCTCTTCTGCCCTCTAGCCCGATTTTGAGATCTTCCTCGTAAAAGAAGCGGGCGTCTTCCAGTCGGGCTTTCAATACCCGTTGATTTCCCTTGATAATGATCGCTTCGGCATCAGAGGTGCGGTCAGGGTCACTTTGATTACTGACCACGAGAAAATACGGACTCAGCTTGCCACTGTTGCGGTCGTACACCGCAAAGTACTTTTGATGTGCAGCCATTACAGTGCTAATCACAATATCGGGCAGGGTGAGATAGGCTTCATCAAACTGCCCCACCAGTACACTGGGGTTTTCCACCAGGCGGGTGACGGTATGACCCAAACAGCCAGGGTCGCTGAAGGCGATTTGCGGTGCATCACAGTGAGGTAACTTTTGCACAGCATTCTTCAGCAGGCTCTGTATGGTGTTAAACCGTTCGAGATAATCGACCTCAATGTGCTGGTCTTTTAGCATTTGATGATAGCTATCTGCCTTGGAGAGGGAAAAAGTCGTTTTATTGGCTAAGCGTAATCCTCGAGATTCCCGGTCTGAGCGGAGCCCCTCAATTTCGACGGGGAGGTCTTTATCGTTCCACAGCGAGACCAGCCAACGGATGGGCCGTGAAAAGCTGACCGTGCCATTGGCCCAGCGCATAAAATGGGATCCAGACAGTCCGAGAACCACTTCGGGCACCAGGGTTTGAAGCACTTCTGGGGTAGGTTTTCCTGGCTGTGTGCTTCTGTAGACTAAATACGCCTGACCGTCACGGGTTTCTTGTACCAGGGACTCAACAGGAATGGCATTTTTTTTGGCAAAACCCACAGCGGCCTGGGTGAATTCACCGTTTGCGTTTAACCCCACAGAAACCGGGGGGCCTTTCAGCTCGATTGGCTGATCGGGCTGCATCGAAGGGAGACCTGAAATCACAATAGCCAACCGTCTTGGGGTGGAATAGTGTGAGAGGCTCTCAACAGGAACCGCCAGGCCATGGCTGGTGAGTGCCTTATGAAAACGCTCTTTCAATTCGTCTGGCGCCGTCTTTAGAAACGTCTCCGGCAGCTCCTCGGTGCCAATTTCTAGCAGGTAGTGATTGTCGTAAGAAGACTGTGTCATCTCGATAAGGGCCCTTAGACGGTTGCTTGAAACGCGCGTTTTACGGTTGCTGTTTAACGCTTGCTTTGGTTTTCCTGTGCATCTCTCTTGATTTATCCCCATTATTTTGACCCAGAGACGCCCCAAGTTCAATCAGGTGCCCCGGTTGATCAGGCGGGATGTGACGTGCGTTTCCGTGAGTCAGAGAAGAGTTGATTAACATTGCGTTACAAAATGTTCCAAAAATCTTAATTGATTGTTTTTATATAAACACAAGGGATAAATCAAAGTCTCTCAATTCATTCTCTCAATCAATTCTCTTTTTTCCCAATGTTCTCTTTTTACTGTCTCTTCTCGTCTCAATTTATTTTAGTCACTGAATCGGGTATTAACCCGTAGTTCTCAGTCAGTCATTTAACGGGTGTGTGTGCATATAACGACTGACCGGGTGGTTCAAAAATGATGTTATATCGCTTTTTGCGGTGCACTTGTGTGTGGAGGTTATTACGATGTCTTATTATTTCGGTTTTTCCAATTCTAACTTTTCGCTCAGTGTGGGTGGCGGTGGCTACTCTCCCTGGTATGGCGGCGGTCAATCTGTTTCTTACGGCGATTACTACGGACCCAATGCTACAACGGCCAGCAACGTGAACGGTTACCAGAATGTTTACGGAACCCCTTGGAACGACCGAGCAGGGCTGTACAACTATGGTGGTAATCAGAATTATTACGGGGGCTGGGGCAATGATGCCGTCAATGCCCGAAACGATTACGGAAGCCAAAATATTAACTTAGGCGGTGGCAATGACTACGCCAATGTAGTGAATAATGGTGGCTCTCAGTATGTTAACGGGGGTCGTGGCAATGATTATATCAATGCGACCAACTTTAGTGGCTACCAACGTGTAGACGGTGGCCGTGGGAATGACGTTGGCAATTTACGCAACTTTGGCGGTACTCAAGTTTTTGATGGCGGTCGAGGCAGCGACTTTGCCAGAATGGATAACAACGGCGGTACCCAAGTCTTTAACGGTGGCCGGGGACGCGGGAATGACTCTGCTGTCTTTACCGGAACCGGAGGCACGCAGTACTTCAACGGTGGTCGGGGGAATGATTCGCTGACAGTGACGGGTAATAACGGTAATACCGTGTTTGCCAACGGCGGTCGCGGCCACGATACATTGAATTTAACCGGTAACAACTGGAGCTACAATGCTAGCCAGAACTACTGGGGCAACACAGCCGGTGGGCGTGTCTATGCCAAAGGCTTTGAACGGGTGAATATCACCGGCTAATACATTTAATGCACAAGTTTAATTCACAAATTTAACACACATGGGTGGGACTATTTGGGGACAATACCCTCACTGATTTTCAGTGAGGGCTTTTCTTTTAGGTGCCTTTTTTCTCAAGATACGTTTTTTCAAGCTCAGTTCTAAAAACGTCCAGCGCCCCTTCTTCGGCCACTCGAGTCACTTTTTCTTCGCCCTTAAAAATGTAATACTGTCCGCGCCCGCCGGCAATACCGATATCGGCGTGTCCGCACTCTCCAGGACCATTGACAAAGCAGCCCATCACAGCCACATCCAAGGGGGTGTTTGGGTTCTCCTTGTCGTATTTGGCCATCATGCCTTCCACGTCAGAAACCATCGAGTACAAATCCACTTCGCAGCGCCCGCAACTAGGGCAACTGATTAAATTGGACCCCTGCTTGCTGAGACCCACACTGCGGAGAATTTCATGCCCTGCAAAGACTTCCTCAATCGAATCCGCGGTGAGGGAGACCCGAATCGTATCGCCAATCCCTTCGCTGAGTAACATGCCAAGGGCAATACTGCTTTTTACCAAGCCGCGTTTCAGAGTTCCTGCTTCAGTCACACCAAGGTGTAGGGCATAAGGGGTTTTTGTGGCAATGCTGCGGTAGGCATCCACTGCCAACATGGGATCACTGGCTTTGACAGAGATGACGATATCCTGAAAGTCTTCCTCTTCCAGTAAGCGCACGTTGAGTAAGGCACTTTCAACCAGTTGCGTTACCAGATCGTTGGGAAATTTCTCTTTGATCGGCTTTTCGACTGACCCGCCGTTAACCCCCACGCGAATGGGGAGTTGGCGCTCTTTGGCCTTGCGGACAATCTCTCGAATGTAGTCTTTGCTGGAAATATTGCCTGGATTAACGCGCAACCCATGGACCCCATTATCCGCGGCCTGAAGTGCCAGTCGGTAATCAAAGTGGATATCAGCAACCACCGGTATGGGAGATCGTGGCACGATGGATTTGAGTGCCTCACCCGCCTCTTTATCAGGAACCGCCAGGCGAATAATCTCACAACCGGCATCCGCCAGGCGTTGAATCTGATTGACGCTTTCCTCAATATCGCAGGTGTCGTTCATCAACATGGATTGAACAGAGACCGGGGCATCCCCGCCCACCGTTACGCTGCCCACCTGGACAGGTCGTGAAACGCGGCGTTTGATTTTTGGACTGGCACAGCTCATAGGATACTTACTCCTGTCAGACTCCGGTCAAACTTTTTGGGGGGAGGCCTTCTTGATACAAAAGCGGCTTATCCACGCCCAGATGAATCATATCCCACGGAAAGCGTTCCGCAAAGGGGTCTTTTTCAGCACGATCCCGAAGGGCATACCAAGCAGGCGGCGGGCAGGGCGTTGCCCCTTCGTCGCATAACGATTTATAGGCTCTGTTGAGTGAGCCCAACGTGGCCCCAAACTGATGGAAGCGGATGATTAATTGGGTTAACCGCCTGTCCCCACGAGAAAGTACTGCCTGTAAAAAATCCCATTTGGTACTGCTGGGGCGAAATTTTGCTTTTTTTAAGAGCATTTTGTTGAGGATATCAAAGCGTCGGTCAATGGTTTTATTGTCCGGACGAGGCTGCCACTGAAACGGGGTGGCTGCTTTGGGGACAAAAGAACTACAACCCAAGATGAACTCTAGTTTCGGCTGGGCTTTTTTCAGATCTTGCACCAGCGTCCCCAGGGCTTCAATGTCTTCATCACTCTCATCGGGAAGACCCACCATGCCGTAGAGCTTCATTGCTTTAATCCCACTGCGGGCCATAATATCAGCGGCGTCAAAAATTTTGTCTTGCTTCAAATTTTTATTAATACGCCGGCGCAGTCGCTCACTGCCACTCTCAATCGCAAAGGTGAGTTGTTGTTGCCCCCCTTGCTTAAAGGTTTCGGCAATTTGTGGGGTCAGTGTGTCAATTCTCAGCGAAGCAGACGAGAGTTTTAGGTCAGGCCTTTGGTGCATCTCGTGCTGTAGAAACTCACAAAGCTCAGGGAATTCTGGATTATCGGCAATGAGTGCTCCCAATAGACCAATTTTGTTGGTATATTGCAGCCCGAAGCGAATGGCCTCTTTAAGTGGCTCAAGCTGAGGACCCCGGGCAGGCAGCATCGAATAGCTGGCAAGACAAAACCGACAGCGATGGGCACAACCGCGCATCACTTCCACCAAAAAGGTATTGGGAAACACACAGTCTTCGGTCAAAAAGGGAGATTGTGTGACGGTTTGTGCCATCTCCTGGCGTGAAAAAATCCGTTTTTCGATGACGGCCGGAATATCTTCATACTTGGGCTGGATGTGGGTGATGGGTCCGTCTGAAAGACTGGCGTATTCTATCTGATACAGTGAAGGCACGTAACAACCAGCAACATTGGCAGCCAGATGTCTGAGTAACTGGTGTCGAGACGCTGTGGGGTGAATTTTTTGATAGTCTTGATAGGTTTCAATCAGTTCATTAAGAAGGTCTTCTCCTTCGCCAATGAGAAAGAAGTCGAAGAAATCCGCGTAGGGTTCTGGATTGGTGATGGGCACCGGACCACCAGCAAACACTAGAGGGTGATGCTCACGTCTTTCCACGGCGATGACAGGGAGTTGCCACTGATGAAAAATGTCGAGAATGGCCAGAATGTCTAGTTCAAAGGACATTGAAAAGCCAATCAGATCAAATTCATTGGGTTGGTAGTGCAACAGCGTATCAGTAGAGACTTGCGTGGCTCGTATTCGGGGGTTTTGGTCCATCCGTTGAAACAGGCTCAGATAACCCAGGCTGGACATCGCAATGTTTTGAGGTGCTGGATAGGTCCATCCGATGGAAACAGCATCGGAGTTAGGAACAGCACTAGTGTAAAGCTGCTGAACGGCATCATTTTTACTGGGGGTAATGAGCGACATGGTTTTTTTTGCGGCCTGTTTTTGCTAGCGTAACGGGTGATTCACATATTACAATGAAAGCTACCCCAATTAAGACAGCACTATGACAACAATTGCTTCTGAAAAATTCAACACTGATCATGACTCGATTCATGCCCCAACGGTCTGGTTGCCGAAACCACTGGACCGTAACCGTGCATTGGCCTTGCTGCAACAGGCAGATTTATTTCAATTGGGCTTGATGGCAGAAACCGTTAAACACGACATTCACGGCGAAAATGCACCCGTCACCTTTGTGATTGACCGTAACGTGAACTACACCAATGTGTGTAATGTCGATTGCCTCTTTTGCGCCTTCTACCGCCATAAAGAAGCCGATGATGCCTATACGCTGGAATATTTTCAAATCAAGGAAAAAACCCAGGAACTGGTCGATGCAGACGGGACCCAACTTCTCTTGCAGGGCGGTGTGAACCCCGAGCTCCCTTTTGAGTATTATCTCGATATTATTCGCCGGCTGCGAGCGGATTTCCCCACGCTGACCATTCATGCTTTCTCGCCGACAGAAATTGATTTTATGGCCACACTGACTGAAAAACCCCTGTCCTGGGTGTTACAGCAGTTGATCGACGCTGGAATTTCATCCATTCCGGGTGGTGGTGCCGAAGTCTTGCACGATGATGTCAGGTTAAAGGTGAGTCATAAAAAGGTGAAAACAGCCAGCTGGTTGGATGTGATGGAAGAGGCACATCATTTGGGACTCCAAACAACAGCCACCATGATGTTTGGCATGGTTGAAAAAGACTGGCATATTGTGGATCATCTCTTTCAAATTCGAGAACTTCAGGCCCGTACCGGTGGTTTTACTGCCTTTATTCCTTGGACATTTCAGCGGGCCAACACCAAGCTGGAAAAACTTCCTGTCACAGCAACAGCGGTGGATTATCTCAAAGTCTCTGCCCTGGCCAGATTGGTGCTGGACAATGTTCCCAATATCCAGGCGTCTTGGATTACACAGGGTCTTAAAATAGGACAAACGGCACTCTGTATGGGCGCTAATGATATTGGTGGACTGCTTTTGGAAGAAAATGTGGTGACACAAGCCGGCATTTCACCCACCCGAAAAACGGTGGAAGAGATTGTGAAAGTGGCGCACAACTTGGGTCGAGATGCTGCCCAACGAGATACCGCTTACCGGATTTTAAAGCCGTATCCACGAGACATGGCTTAAAATAAGAGCAAAGCTTAAAATAAAAGCAGAGCGAACCGGACCAATGTCCTTTTTGCTCAGACTCAGAAACTAACCTCTGTCTTGTTAGCCAGGCAGGAAGCCGATGCTCCGGATACTGTACACCATTTTAGATATTATTTCGGCTGTTTTGGCCATTCTCTCGCCTGTTGCTATTATCCACTGGATGCTGCTGGTGCTGAACTTTCCTGATTTGTTTGGGGCTGTTTCGGCTATGGAAAGAGGCTTCCATCCGCTTAACCAAATGGCAGAAGGTTTGGTCACTTTTATTCCAATGGTTCCTCATACTGTTGAGTTTAACGGACACAGTGTTTCTATTGCCCAAGGGGTGGTGGGCATTCTCTCCACACTGAGCTTTTTTGTGATTGCCTATATTGCCATTGTCCTAAAATCGTTGGATAAGCGAATGAGAGTGACTCGCGAAACCGTGGTCCATCAGCTTAAAATCAAGCAACGCCAGAGCCAAGAAAAACGAAGCGAAAAACAGTTGGTCAGTCTTCGTCGGACCTTAGTCTATTTTGCCTTTGAGGCAGAAGCGCAACCCACAGTGGCTGCCTATCTCAGGGGGTATCAACGTTTTGAGGGTAATCTGATCCAAAATCAGGCCAATAGCCATCTGATCGAATTTAAATCACTCAGAAACGCCTTTGAGTACGCCCTAGAAGTCTCTCGTGAAGTGAAAGAATACTATCAGTCCTTACGTCCGATGGACCTCAAGCCGCCTTTTCGGATGTCGATCCACGCGGTCGCTGAAGGCGAAGACAATACTGTGACCGGTTTAGATCGCTGTCAGGCCACAGCGCGTTATGCTGCGGATAATCAAGTGCTGTGCTCGGCAGAAATAAACGAGCTTTTAGTCTATTACGATCTTAAAAGCACCTTTGATGTCCATAGTTTGGGCATGTTTGACTTTGCTGCCAATCAGCACCTAGAACTATTTTTACTGACAGTCCCGTTTAAAAATAAGCGCTAAAGGCTGTTTAAGACTGATAAAGTTTCATCGCTCGGCGGACCGTGGTGATGGTTTGCGTGGCGCGCTCTCTGGCGCTTTCGTTGCCATCTTTGAGAATACGATGAACCAGGGATAAATCGTTGGCCAAAGCTTGACGGCGGGCCATGATAGGCGCCATTTCACTGAGAATACTCTCAAGCAATATTTTTTTGCAGTCCATACAGCCCCGTGCTGCTGTGTGACACTCTTCGGCGGTTTTATCAATAACGGCTTGTGACGAAAAGACCTGGTGATAAGGGTAAACCACTTCACACTGCGAAACTTGTCCGGGAATATCGCGGGTGGTTCTGGCCCTGTCTGTCACGGCTCCTTTCAGCTGCTTCCAGGTGGTTTCTTCTGTATCGCTGATGAGGATACCGTTGCCGTAAGATTTTCCCATTTTTCGGCCGTCCAGTCCCATGAGAAGCGGGGTATGCGTTAACAGGGGACGGGGTTCATCAAAGGTATGTGTTTGGGTGATGTGATTAAAACGACGGGCAATGTCACGACTGATTTCTAAGTGAGCAAGCTGATCTTTACCGACAGGAACCAGATTGCCTTGCATCATCAAGATATCCGCGGTTTGAAGCACCGGATAGCCAAGCAAGCCGTAATTTAACTCTTCGCTCATCATCTGAACCATATCTTTGAGTGTGGGATCCGTCTCTACCCATTTATTGGGGGTGATCATACTGAGTAAAAGATGCAGTTCCGCGATTTCTGGAATGGCAGATTGAACATAAATGGTGGCTTTGGCCGGATCGATGCCAGCGGCGAGCCAATCTAGGACAATTTCGTGGATATCATCACGTAAGGCGTCTGTCTGTGTTGCTTTGGTGGTGAGTGCGTGCCAGTCGGCAATCATAAAGTAACAAGGATAGTCGTTTTGGAGTTGAACCCAGTTTTTGAGCACGCCGACATAATGGCCCAGGTGAAGTTTCCCAGTCGGGCGCATCCCGGACATCACGGTTTTGGGGTGTTGAAAAACATCTTGTGTCATCTTGGTCATGAGTCTAGCGCACCTTTTTCAGTCAGGTCAATGAAGGCCAGTCTTATTACCCGGTTGGGGAATCGATAGATGCCCTGCTCTGGTCGACACTTAACTATCAATCAGTAATGGTATCGACGGAGAAATGGGTACATCCCATTGACTGGCAATAATTTGATTGGCAATCATGATCAAAAATGACTTTGTACGCTCAGGATTGTACGGCCATGACGGTCAGCTTGTTCGTTATTTTCAGGATGAACAGGAGCTGTACTCACTATTGCACACTTATTATGAGGACTTAGAGCGAGATTATCCGTTGATGATGATGCTTCAGCATCTGGGGGACTGCACACAAATCAATACCTGGCCTGATGCGGTCGTGTTGAAGGTCTTTCCTGAAGGGGTTCACCCTTCAGCGGAGCGACTGATGATGCCTGTAAGATCACTCAGTCCAGAAATCTTAACGCTAGATAAGTCTGGTCTAGATAGGTCTGGTTGGGATTGCGGGCTGGGTGCTCGAGGATATGTTTTTTATGCTCAAGCCCGACACGAATTTTGGCAGTACTGTTGGGTGCTACGGTTTACCCTGTTAAGTAAAGAGTTAAGTACAGAGTGGACACTAGAGGATAAAAGACAGCAGTATGAGCCAGAAGGCTTGCTGCAACGTTGGTTGCTTGAATGCCAGCGGCTGGGTATTTCGGTGTATCCGAAACAGGTTTCTTCTAAAACCTGGGATCTGATGCTAAGGATAGAGCCTGGTACTATCGAGCCTGGTATTGGGACAGAACTGGGATCTGTTTTTGAGCAATACCGTCTCAGAAAGGCATGGCGCCAATTTGCTTACCGCACGATACAAAGAATCAGTATGACAGGTAATCACGGCAAAGCCCTATATTCTTTGTCCAATTGGTCTTTGATTGAGCCCAGAGTTTGGGAACTGCCGGGGTCTGCACAGATTAGGACGACCCCACATACGGCCAGTGTGAATTTTCCTAGCATACATTTCTCATTAGAGGACCTACACCTCCCCGCAACCATTCACACTCGGGCATTGGCGGACTTGTTATATAATGGGGCCACTTCATAAAATAATTGTGCTAAAACCAGTGTGCCCTTGCGCAAGGAGAAAGACGCCATGACCCAACCTCGTGTATTGATGGTGATAGCCCCCGATCAATTCCGTGATGAAGAATTGTTTGTGCCCCGAACCGCTTTTTTAGAAGCCGGTTGGAGCGTTGATACCGTCAGCACTCAGGCTGGCGCTGCGCTGGGAATGCTGGGTGCCACTGAAGTGGTTCAGAAAACCTTGAGCGATGTTTCCAACACTTCGGGCTTAAATACATATCAGGCTGTTGTGGTTGTTGGAGGCATGGGCTCTATTGGCTTTTTGTGGGAAAACCAACAATTGCACCAATTACTGAAGCAATTGGCCTCTCAAAAAGCTGTGATCTCAGCGATTTGTCTTTCTGGTGTGGTGCTAGCAAAGGCGGGACTGCTTAGTGGTCGTAAAGCCACTGTGTGGGAAGCACCGGAATCGTTGGAAGCCTACCGTCAATCGGGCGTGACCTATACTGCAGAATCTGTCACTGTGGATGATTCCGCATCCGGAACCGTCATTACAGCCAATGGGCCTGATGCGGCAGCTGAATTTGCCCGGGCTATTGAATTGGCGGTTAAAAACCAATTTGCCCAAAAATCCGTTTGCTGATGATTTAGACTGGGCTAATTCTCAAACACCAATCTCAGAAAACGGCGTTTGCCGACCTGTAAAATACAGTCGCTCCCAGCCTCTTGCTGTAGTAGGGCGTCAGGATTTTCAATTTTTTCTTGATTCAGACGAACGCCTCCTCCAGTCACGAGACGTCTAGCCTCGCTTTTGCTGGGAGCCATTCCTTGCTGAACCATCAGATCACAAATTAGGTAGCTCTGGTTAGCCTTGAGTGTAAGCTGCTCAATCTCTTCGGGGAGTTCCTTATTACGAAACTGCTTAATAAAAGCGGCTTCGGCGGTGTCAGCGACTTCTTGCCCGTGGTATTGAGTGATAATCCATTTGGCGAGATAAGCTTTCACGTCGCGGGGATTGATCCCCCCTTCTTCGGGGGGGAGCAGCATCAGGGCTTGCTGTTGCTCTCGTTGTTCTTCAGTTAAGGGGGTTAATAATTGATGATACCTATCGAGAAGGGTATCGGGAATAGACATCACTTTCCCAAACATATCTTCTGGCGTATCAGTGAGGTTAATACAATGCTCGGGATAGGACTTGGACATTTTGACTTTGCCGTCTGTCCCTTCGAGCAAGGGCATCAAGAGTACTAATTGCTGTTTCTCTCTTTCGTAGGCATTTTGGAGTTCTCGGCCCATCAGGTTGTTAAAGCGCTGATCCGTCCCGCCCAGTTCAATGTCAGCATCCACCATCACTGAATCATAGCCCTGCATCAAGGGATAAAAGAGCTCGTGCATATAAATGGGCTTACTTTCCTGCATCCGTGTGGCAAAATCCTCTCTGGTGAGAATTTGCGCTGCGGTGACCCGGGCCGCAAGTTTGAGGAAATCTCCCAGATTCATCTGGTTAAACCACTGGCTGTTACGCACTATTTCTGCTTTTTTCACGTCGATCACGTGTCCTGCTTGGGCAAGATAGGTTTCTGCATTTTGCTGAACTTCGGTATCTGTTAAGGGCGGTCGGGTCTGGGTTCTACCGGAGGGATCCCCAATCATCGCAGTGGCATCTCCAATAATAAGGACAGCTTGGTGGCCCAAATCTTGAAAGGCACGGAGCTTTTTGAGCACAACGGAGTGGCCTAAGTGAAGATCGGGGCGGGTTGGGTCCAGACCCAGCTTCACCCTCAATGGGGTTCGGGTTTTTGCGGCATTGGAGAGCTTTTGGGCCAGTAACTCCACTGATGGTAGAATTTCCCCCCCTGCGGAGAGAGAAAGGGCCTGTTCCATAAATAAACTATCTGCTAGAGACGAGGACTCTGCTTGGGATGGATTCAGTTGATTCATATCTGTAAGAACCTTCTTTTAAGAACTCTCTTTAGGGGGAAGAGAATACTGGCCTTCGAGACGGGCGACCCCTTGATGAATACTCACAATGGCCCATTTAAGGATTTTACCACCCAAGGGTAGCTGTGCCTCAATCCAGGAATGTATCACGCCTGGTGAGAGACTTTCAGCAGGATATTCAAGAGAAAAAGACTGCAACAAAGTGATGTGATTACTTATTCGACAGTGACACTTTTGGCCAGATTGCGGGGCTGGTCCACATCTTTGCCCAGGTATTCGGCCATATAATAAGCCAATAATTGAAGGGGAACCGTTGTCAGTAGGGGTGATAGCCATTCCCCCACTGCTTCAGAACAACCCGTATCTGGGATTTGTAGAATGGACTCGAATAAATTCGCCTGTTGTTCTGTTAGCGTGGCATTGGTGACGGCGATCATCCGGGCGTCTCTGGCACGAGCCTCTTGGCAGTTTGAAAATATTTTGTCAAACACGTGACCTGGTGTCAGTATTGAGACCACAGGAACCGCCTCATCCAGCATCGCAATGGGTCCGTGTTTTAACTCAGAGCCCGAGTAGCCTTCTGCATGGATATAGCTGATTTCTTTCAGTTTTAAGGCCCCTTCCAGAGCGACGGGGAAATTTACCCCACGGGCGATGAACAAAATATCACGGGCATTCCCAAAGCGCTTGGCGGTTGCTTGTAGCTCAGTGGGGTTAGAAAGAATAGACTCGATGAGTGCAGGAATACTCTGTAAACCCTTCTTGAGCTCTTGAAAAAACTCAAGATTTACGGTGCCCTTGCCTACAGCCTGTCTATGTTCGGCCATCGCCATCCCTAAAAGATAGAGAACGATCACTTGGGCGGTAAACGTCTTGGTAGCACACACACTGACTTCAACACCGGCTCGAACCGGCAAGACCAAATCCGATTCTCGGGCAAGCGTTGAGTCTTCTCGGTTGGTCAGTGTAATCACTTTAGCGCCTTGCAGTGCGGATTGGCGAACTGCTTCAATGGTATCGGCGGTTTCCCCCGATTGTGACATGGCGATAATCACAGTATCCTCAGTAATTACCGGGTTTCTGTAGCGGTACTCCCCTGCAGATTCAACCTCTACTGGGATTTTGACCACTTCTTCAATAAAGTATTTCCCGACCATGCCAGCATTAAACGAAGTCCCGCAACCAATCACTACTAAGCGCTTAGCCTGGGTCAAAATGCTTTTCAGTGTTTCTTGTGTTTGGGTTTCTTCCGCTTCTCGAGAGAGCAAACGGATGGGGTCCTGCGGCCCTAACAACCTGCCTGAGAGGGAATTCCGAACAACATCGGGTTGTTCATGGATTTCTTTCAGCATATAGTGCTTAAAGCCCTTTTTATCTAGCTGAAGTGGGCTCAAAGTCACCGTTTCAATGTGTGGGGTGATAACAGCCCCTTCGTTAGATTGCATCTCAATGCTGTATTGTGAGCCTGTTTTGGTCATGCAGACAATTTCATTGTCTTTGAGATAGATGATTCGGTTGGTATGATCCACGATGGCAATGGCATCACTGGCGACGAAAAACTCATTTTCGCCAACCCCAATGACCAACGGGGCATGGTTGCGAACCGCATACAGTTTGGTGGGTTCTTTTTTGCAGATGATGGTGAGAGCATAAGCCCCTTTGAGAATCTGGGTTGCCTCTTTTAAAATGTCTATAAATGCTGTTTTTTCAGGGCATTGACGGGTGTTCATTAGGTATTCCAGCAGTTGCACAACACATTCCGTGTCTGTTTCCGTCTGAAAGATCATGCCTTTTTGAGTCAGGTCTTGCTTGATCTCGTTATAATTTTCAATGATGCCGTTGTGCACCAAAGCTACTTCCTTATGTTGGCTCAGGTGGGGATGTGCGTTGACGTCGTTTGGTACACCGTGGGTGGCCCATCGAATATGTCCAATACCAATGAAGGGGTTTAAAGTGCCAGGGGCTGATACGGCGGAAGAGACTTTTGAGCTATCCAAAGCAGACTGGCCAGAAACGCTTGAGGCGGACAGAGCTCTTTGTTCTATCGACGCTGGGGACAAAATGCCAGTCGGTAAGAGCTTTTCAAGATTGAGCAATTTCCCGGCAGACTTATACACTTGCAGCATATCCTCTTCACCGTTGAGGTAAGCAATGCCGGCAGAGTCATACCCTCGGTATTCCAGATAGCGAAGCCCATTAACCAGAATGGGAACCACTGGTTTAGGACCCAAATAACCAACTATGCCGCACATGCCGGAGTGACCCTTTCTAAAATTGTTTTACTGTGTTTGGGTATTTTGCCCGTATTCTCTCTGTATCTTCAACCAAAACCGGAATTTCTGCAAATGGCCAACAAAAAACCCTCCTAATGAAAAACCGCCCTCTTGCAGGCGGCTCCCCCAGTCACACTCCAATAATACTGGTAAAAATAGTCTGTAAGATCAGACGAAACTTTCTTCTCTACGGTGTTCTTTCACATTCACTACACCCAATCTGCTCGTTAGCAATGCCTTATCTTCTGGATTGGCTGTGAGAAAAAAGAGCCTGTCTCCTTCTTCAATAAAAAAGGCATCGAAATCCATAATCAGTCGGTTTTGGCGGGCCACATAAAGCACTCTGGTTTGCTCAGGCAGGGTAATACTCTGAAGGTGTTTGCCAACGATCCCTGAAAATGAAGTCGCCAGTACTTCAATGACGGACAGGTTCCACGATGCAATCAATGCTTCAAATGTCAAAGCGGAGCTTGTCAAAACAGTTTTTGCGGCGGTCATTTTTTGAATGTGCCTTTCCGGAATGCTGCTTTTAGCGGGTTTGTCAGGATACACGCACATGAAATTACCTGCTCAGACGCAAGGTCTGGCATGCAGACGGTGTTTCTAACCCAATGGACTCCTAAATGAAATACCGGTTCACTTTAACAAAAGCAATTCGTGCTGAAAAGGAGGGTCATGTATACACGAAGGGTAAAAGCAGCAGCATTGTTGAAAAAAGTATTTTAAAAATAGGATATAAAGCAGGTATAAGAGCTGACTGTGCTACCCTTAATAAAACCAATTAAGCCCCTTCATACTCGATGAAAGACCTTCTGCCTTGCCTGTTACGGATAAATCTGAACGCCAGCGACCCATTTACCCCAGTGGAAAGCCCTATCGCCTCTATGGCGATTACTTAAGGCAGCGTTTTGGTTGCAGGGTCTATAAGGTCACTTTAGATGCAGGCTTTACGTGTCCTAACCGAGACGGCACCAAGGGTTCAGGGGGGTGCACGTTTTGTGATGATACCGGGTCCTCCTCTCGGGCGCAAAACCGCCGGGATTCACTGACAGAGCAAATTCACAAGAATATCGAACGTCAACGGGTTCGTTTTAAGGCAGAAAAATTTATCGCTTACTTCCAGTCGTATACCAATACCTATAGCCCTGTAGAGCGTCTAAAACGCTTGTATGACGAAGCGATACACGCACACCCCGACGTGATTGGCATGTCCATTTCCACCAGGCCTGATTGCGTAGACGCTGAAAAGCTTGCTTTGATTGCAAGTTACCAGACCCCGGACAACTATATTTGCGTTGAATACGGGATGCAGACAGTGCATGACCGAACACTGAATTTACTTAACCGGTGTGAAACGCATGCAGACTTTTTAAACGCCTTTCAGCTCAACCAGTCATTTGCCTTAGACCACTGTATTCATGTGATTTTAGGATTTCCGGGAGAAAGTTGGGAAGATCAAATGGAAACCGCGGCCTGTCTGGCTGCACTCAAGGTGCAAGGGGTCAAAATTCATTTACTGTGTGCGATGGAAAACACCCCGATCGCTGAAAGCTACCTGCGGGGTGAGTGGCAGCCTTTAGAGCAAGAGGCCTATGTCTCTTTGATCGTTGATTTTATCGAGCGCTTGTCTCCAGAAACGGTGATTCACCGCGTTGCGGGAAACGGTCATCATCAACATGTGGTTGCCCCACTGTGGTTGCAACGAAAACTGGAGATTATGAACGAGATTGATGCTGAGTTTGCCCGTCGCGGGACATTTCAGGGCTATCGTTTTTTGCAGAGCTGAAAATCTTCTGAGAGCGTGCCTTTCGGCTGTATTTACGAAGATATGTTACAAAATCTGGCTGGCATGATTGAAAAATGTCAAAAGTGTCTATATCATAAAGATATACAAAAGAAATATTTACTCCCTACTTTTTAAACACTCACTGATATTCGGGTTTTGTTTTCTGAGCATTTGTTTCGTCGTTGCGTCCAGTTCAATCAATTCAATCAATCCGCTTAGACAGGACATTTGGAAAGATTTATTTTTAGAGAGTTTTTTGTCCGGCTGGATAGCCGTTGATACTGTTTTTACACGCCACACACCACAAGACCACACACACTTCAATCAGAGACCATGTGAATCGGGGCATTGCCCCCAACTCGTTGTTCTGCCTTAAGGCCTGGTTAGCACGCTTGTGTTTGCCCATTGGTTTTTGGCTGCAACCTGGGGGCTTGCTTTTTCTTTTTTCATTCGGACTCTGGAGAGCGCGTGTGCTTCGCCATTTTCTTCGTTTTTTTGCTTGCTACTTTTTTAGAGTGATTTGCTGATTGCCTGATTGTGCAAGCTTGCACAGGCAGAGAATTTAGCAAATTACGGCCAATGCTAAATAGACAAAGGCTTGTTCATTTAGCAACAGTTCTATTTTAGCAGCATCTCCATTATGGAAGTGGAGATGGGCGTCACGCGCGGTTTGCCGCATTTCGTTGTCGTCGTATCAAGGAGGAAAAATACAGATGAGAAGAGCGTCTACATTGTCCCCATCCAAATTACCCCGTGGTAAGAAACAGAATGTGTCCGTGAGTCCCCGCCATCATTTTTCTCAAGATAGTTCGCAAGATAACTTTTTGGCGGATGGGTTTATTTCCACAGCCCTTGTTGAAACAGAACCCCAGGCCTGTGAAACAGAAGTTCGGGTTTTGGAAGAGGCAACCGTTCAGTATTTACGCCAAATTGGCATTAAATCTCAATTAGTCAGCGCGGCAGAAGAAATTGCACTGGCCAAACGAATTGAGCAAGGGGATTTAGCCGCCAAGCGAAAACTGATTCAGGCAAACTTAAGGCTGGTTGTGAGTATCGCACGACGTTACGCAGGACGTGGCGTCGATTTTCTCGAACTCTTGCAAGAAGGCAATGTTGGGTTGATTCGTGCGGTAGAGAAATTTGATCACCGACGGGGATTTCGTTTTTCAACCTATGCCACCTGGTGGATTAAGCAAGCCGTCTGCCAAGCGTTTTCAGACTATGATCGTTCGATTCGCCTGCCAGGCCATGTCCTGGATGCAATGAGCAAGCTGAAGAAAGCCCGCGAACAGTTTCTGGAAACATCCGGTCATCTTCCCTCTGATACTGAGCTGGCCTCTCTTTTGGGGATGTCCATTAAAAAAGTACAGCACCTGACTGTCATGTCTCAAAAAACAGTGAGTCTGGAATCGGAATCCGTGATGAAAGACGGTAACACACAAACCCTGGCTGAAACGCTTGAGGATGAACGCCCTTCAATTGAAGCGTTGTTTTTTCAGGAAAGTGCGCACGAAATGCTGCATCTTGCGTTATACCAGACCCTTCTGCCTCGAGAGCGTGATGTCCTTCGTCAACGATATGGCTTTGAAGAGGAAGGCCAAGAGGAAGGTCAAGAGGAAGGTCAAGAAGACGGACAAAATCCGACACAAAATAAATCCGCTCACGGGACAGTGTCCTCCAAAAAGAGGACCTTGGATGAAATTGGCCGGCAATATGGGGTAACCCGTGAATGCATTCGCCAGACTGAGATACGGGCGATTCAGAAACTCCGTGAATCGGTTTTCCTCAAACAAATTATGGATTAAAACCGAGATCTTATTGATATAATTTTTATTGTGGACTATTCTAACGTTTAGTCCACTTTATTTTTTAGTGGATCTTTTTGATTTTATCTTTTTAGATTTCACTTTTTATTGTTTGTTTCTGCATTTGCTTTATTGTCGTCGTTGGAGGTAGCCGTGCCACATGTCCCCATCCGGGAAGAATAAACTGGGGCGTCCTGAGGAGGAAGCGAACCCGTCCCCAGCACATCAAGAGTTTACGAGTCTGCTCCAGCGATTTGATTACGCTTTTAAGCGTGGTGACATTGTCAAAGGCATTGTGGTCTCTTACGAGTCCAATGGCGCTTTGATTGATATTGGCTCAAAAACAGCAGCCTACATCTCACTGAAAGAATTATCCTATCCACCGCCAGCGTCTCTTTCAGAAGCGCTCACCATTGGTGAAGAGTACGAGTTCTTTATCCTCCGCAATGAGGATGAAGAAGGCCAATTCCAGCTTTCACGCAAACGTGTGTTCCAAGCACAAACCTGGCAGCGCTTGGAGGAAATGATGCAAAACGATGCGGTGATTGAATGTACAGTTTCCTCTATCGTTAAAGGTGGCCTACTGGTCGATGTGATGGGCCTTCGCGGCTTTGTCCCCTCAAGCCATCTGCGAGTAAGAGATTCTTATGAGTCGTTGCTGAACCAAAAACTCCCGCTAAAAATCCTGAGTTTAGAGCAGCAGAACAACAATATTATTCTGTCGCACCGAAAAGTGATGGCAGAACAAATGGCAGAACAGCGCAGCAAGCTGTTTGGCAACCTGACTGTCGGGGATCTGATAGAAGGGGATGTTGTTCGCCTGACCGAGTTTGGTGCCTTTGTTGATCTGGGCGGGGTGGACGGCTTGCTCCCGCTGTCTCAGATGTCTTGGCGCTGGGTGGAACACCCTGCCGATATTCTCAAAGTAGGCGAAAAGGTCAAAGTCGAAGTGATCGGGATTGATACCGAGAAACAACGCGTCAGCCTTTCGATTAAGAGTCAATTTAACGATCCTTGGGTCGAGGTCTCTAACCAGATTAAGTTGGGCGATGATGTGGAAGGCACGATTACTCGCCTGAAGCATTTTGGCGCTTTTGTCGAAGTGTTCCCTGGTGTGGAAGCGCTTCTCCCCAGTAAAGACTTAATGGAACATGAACAAAAACAAGGGAAAAAGCTTGAGCCTGGTGAAAAAATTCACGTCTTTGTCGTGAAATTCCACCCCCAAGAGCGTCGGATTTCTCTCAGCTTTACCCCACTGACGATGGAATCTCCTCAAAACGATTTTCCTCCGCGTTCCATGGCTTCCACAGATTAATATTCTAGGACAGCCTTTTCAGTCGCCGAAGAGTCCGTCTGCTTAATATTCGGACATAAAATCCCCTTTGGGAACAATTGTTGTTCTTGAGGGATGTTAATATGGGTGTCCATTTAGGCAAATTGATTCTTGCCACCTGCTTACTTGCTTTAACCACAGGAGGGGAACGTGAGCGTTTCCTCCACTTCGCCCGTTATTAGGCTTAATCAACCCAGAGCATTGCTGAACGAGCTTTCCCAAGAGCTTAGGGGCTCTGCGTTGCGCGATAGTGCATTGCCCGATCAGGGCTATTTGGTTGATCCCATCACAGCCAAAGAAAAAAATATCCATCACGTTCCAGTCGACAGGATTCTGGACTACAGCATGCTGGATCATGCTTTGCACCGGGTGAGAACAATTGGGTGGACTCTTCCAAAGGCAGTGGTTAAAGGGCTTAAGGGAGATGCTGATTTTACGTTTTCTGATTTTCTTTTGGTGGCCAAGATTCCGTATTACTTGGGGGGCCTCTTTTTAGTCGGTAGCTTTTTGGCTGCAGGAAAGAATAAAGTGCCTGCCAGTCGGATTGGAGCCGGGGTCGCCTTGTATTATCTGGGTGTTGGGGTGGCTAACTGGGCAATCAATTCGTTATACCGCCTCAAATACGGGGTCGATCTTAATTTGAAATACCGAAGAGCAGACGGTCGAGTAGAAAATGTGTTTGCTAGCGCTGATTTCCCTCGATTTGACTTGCTGATGCCGGAACATTATTCAAAAATGGGCAGAAAAATGGGAATTCCACCCTATTTGGCCGATCAAAAAGAAGCCATTCATGAGCAACTGCGGCAAATTATCAGTGGTTCACGCGGGTTAAAACTATTACTCGGCAATGCACTGGCTGCTGTGGGTGCTGGTTTTATTGCCCGCAGTGATGCGTGGGGGGCTGTTTTCTCTCCTCAGGGAGTCCTTCGGCGGATTTGGACACAGGCCGGTGAAGGTAACATTTGGCAACGAGCCAGGCGGACAGTGACCCATTTACAGAGCTTGCTGGAATTGGGCTTGAAAAGCGCCCTTGCACCGAGTAGCTCTGGCCTTCAAAAATACACATTACTGGGGTTATTGGCGGTTACGGCTTACAGTGCTTATCAGGTGATCACTTCTGTCCATAAGCCCAAATACCAACCTTCAGGCGCTTCAATACATACGCCGCTTATTTCACAAGATCTTGAATATGACCGGGGGCAGCTTTTCCAACAGTTTATCCAGGCACGCAGATCGGCAGGCCTGAACGTAGCAAAAATGAAACGAGGAGGGCAGATGAGATGAGTTTTGTTCAGCCTTCCGGCCACCCTCTGAGCCAGCCTTCCTACCACTATGCTCGTTTGGTACCGCCGAAGCCTCTTACCCAGCGAGTGATGCAACCAATTTTGCAGGGGCCTGCATTGCTGTCTCAATCAGTCAGACATCATACGGCTAATGACTATCAACTGGCACAGCTCAATGACTCACTTCGTCTCGGTGGCGGAGCCCTGCTTGCCACACTGGCGACACTGGCAGCGACATCTCCTATTATTGGGGTGGGTGAGTTTTTAGGATTTGCCACCTGGTTTGCTGCGATGGGCATCACCCCAAAGATACTGAGTGCCTTGGTTCGTCTAAGGACCGGGGTTAACTTGGATCAGGAGTATCTCAATAGCCAAGGAGAGCGGAATCCACTGTTTAAAGATCCCAAATACCTGCCCTTGCATATGTTGAGCGATGATGAGATTGAGAGGGTGGCCAGGCGCCTAAAGTTGCCGCCCACCAAAACGAGAATCCAACGCCGGGAGCAAGTAGAAGAGACGATGCGCCGGATTTCTGTCCAGGCCAGAACGTGGTGGATGCTGATTGCTGGGCCTGCCACCCCGGTTATTTCAGGTCTGATCTGTGATCGTCTGGAACAACCGGTCAAAACAGTCATTCAACAAATACGTCAACTATGGTTAGACCGTGCTGTGACTGAGGCCGCCCGAAAAAATCCGAGCCGATTGGCAGAAACACTCAATCGCTCAATAGATACCGCCATTGGTGAGCTTCCCAATGCCAAGCTAACCTTGTGGTGGCAGTCTTTTGGTGCAAGGGCTACTCACGCACTGGGTTTGGATAAAGATCTGAAACCAGGGGAAGTCCTGGGCAGACAGAGTGATGCGGTTTTAGACCGGATTACAGAGTATCTGTCTCAACTCTCAACCTCCGCCGAAGAACGTCAGGCGCTTCGAGAACGTTTGAGCCATTTTGCGCATGAAGATGTTGTCTTAGAGGGCCTCAAGCACCGGGTGGAAGATCAGTTGGCCGCTGTGGCCCCGTTGCTCAACCGGCAGCACCCAGGCCTGATTGCGGAAAAACGCGCCATGCTAAACCAGCGTATCCAAAATGCCCAATCGACTGTTGCGCATTATCATCGTTTGATAGAGCGAATCCTGGAGGGGCCAGTCTCTCCCGCCGAACTCAAGGGGATGTTAACGCTGAGTAATGTGGGTGAACTGCAACGAATGGTGCAAGAGGGTCAGTGGCTTAGCGCCCGCCGCGCCATTGGTTCTAAGGCATTGGCGGATAAAGTGTTGACCAGCATGAGAGCGGGTCGTTTTGCAGAAGCTTCCGCGTTGTTGGGTGATGGTCCAGGGCATCATTTATTGATATCACTCAAGCAGCAGATGCTCCGAAGACGCTGGCGCTTTAGAATGCTGGGTGTTGTGGGTGGTGGTCTCTTACTGGCAACGGCTATTTATACACAATGGTTTATGGGGCGCGTGCCCAAGCCGTCTAACTCGCCGTGGAAACCGGCAACACAACATAACGCTGGAGGGCTGAAGCCATGATCGGATATTATGCAGGCCCCATAAGTCCCTACCCACGGGCCTTTCAGCCGGGAAATTACAGAGGTATTGAAACAGGTCCTGCATTAACCGGGCCTGCTGGTGATACCTTCCAACCGCTTCAATCTCAGTCAGCTTCCGCCACTCAGCCTGTCTCTCGTCCTGTCTCACCAAAGCCTGTATGGCGAAATCAGCTAAAAACACTCTTCCAAAACAAAGAGGCGATTGTCTATGCCCTACATCTACGGACCTTTGGCGCTTTTGATCTAAATCAAGACGGGAAAATCACCGTAGAAGCTGATGAAAGCGGTACGTTCCTCTCTGCCATTGCCCGGCTGGATGAGCTTAAGGCAATGGGCGTGAATGCCGTCCATTTACTGCCCATTACGCCCATCAGCAAGACGCGTCGTCTGGGCCGGGCCGGGAGTCCATATGCTCCGAGTGATTACCATTCTTTAAACCCTGAATATGCCGATCCCAAGTCTTCTCTCAGTTTGTTGGAACAGGCCAAAGCCTTTGTGGACGCTGCCCACAAACGGGGTATCCACGTGATGGTGGATGTGCCCAGTTGTGCCTCCTATGATATGGCAGAAACGAATCCGGCATTGATCAAACTAGATCCTCAAACGGGCCGCCCCCTCACCCCGCACAATTGGGTGGATATTTTGATGTTCCAAAATGACAAGGATCTCCAGAACTACTATGAAGGTTTTTTTGATCTCATGGCCAATCAGGTTGGGGCAGACGGCTTTCGCGTGGACGTGGCCCGAGCTCGCCCCCCTTGGTTCTGGAAGCACTTTATCGATAAATTCCCCAACCATGCCTGGCTGGCCGAAAGTTATGTGCAAGAGGATCAATCCCCCCTGCCCAATATCCCACGGGATATCCCAGAGCATTTGCTGAAAATTGGGTTTGATTCCATTTACGGGCAATTCCATATCTTTCCAGAAATGGGCAGTGCCTCAGCATACCAGCAGTATCTGGTAGACGGGCATAGTATGCTGACCCGAGCCGGGATTGGGAAGTCCTTTATTGGTTCATTCTTAACCCATGATGACCCGAGTTTGATGCCCCGAGGCGGCGTGACGATGAGCTTCTTGGTGTCTGGACTGATGGCCATGCAGCCTTGGACCAACCCCTATATTTTGGACGGGTTTACCACGGGTTACGAGAAGCCTTTTGATATTTTTAACTTCGCTCAACGCCCACAAGGCAGACATCCAGAGATTGGTCGTTATTTAACCGCGATGTTCCGTTTGCGGCAGCAGTATTTACCCGTGGTGACACAGGGTCTGTATATTCCGATCCCTGTTTACAATGCCAAACATCCTCAAATTATTGCGTTTGCCCGCCATCATCAGGGCAAAACCCTGTTAATCGTTGCTAATAAAGATGTCAACGCTCGTCATAGTGGAACACTGTTTGTGCCTTCGTTGCAACAGAACCAGCCACTGCAAGATCTGGCACCGGCTACGGGTAAACCCAGTCAGTTTATGGTGGAAAACAACCAGCTCCAAGTCGATTTGGGCCCGGGTCGTTTCCATGTGTTTGAGGTAAATACGCCGAATCTGCCGTTGAGCCTGCCTGGGTACCGCTAAGAAACCAGTTTTTTGCTCTCATTGAGTTTGCTGTGATGCATCCCGTAGCAGACGTAAATGATACTGCCAATCAGAAACCATACGGCCAGACGAATCCAGGCTTCAACCGGCAGACTGGTCATCATCACAATGCAGCCCGCAATGCCTAAAAACGGTATCCAGGGGAGTCCCGGGCAATTAAACCCCGCATGGGCGTCGACTGTCGGCAGAAGATGGGCATGAATCCTAAATAGCGAATAGCCAATCCCCCCCGCCAGGGTCAGCGGGATAACGAAATGAGAAGAGAGTAAACCAGAGCGCCAAGCCAGTACCAGGGCGATCAGACAGGCAATGAGAAGGAAGACGCGGAAAACGGGATGCTGAAACCAGAAGCTCGTTTTCAAAGGGGCTAGTTCTGTGGCATCCGCCGGGGTTTGTCTGAGAATTAAGACACTGGCACAGACCACCACAAAGGCAAACAACGTACCGATATTGACCATTTGAGCCAGTGTCTCAAGAGGAAAACAAATGGCCAGCAGGCTCGCAACAGAGCCGGTCAGGAGTGTGGCATTCCAAGGGGTGCCGTGACAGGGGTGAATTTTGGCAAACCACGGAAAAAAGAGTCCGTCTCGGGCCATCGAAAAGTATATCCGGGGTTGTGAAAACAAGAGTACCAGTACAATCGAGGTGAGTCCGGCAAAAGCACCCAGGCTAACAATGCTTTCAGCCCATACCATCCCTCTTTTGGCAAAGGCAACAGCCAGTGGCGCACTACGGTTAAGCTCATCCAGAGATACCATCCCGGTTAATACTGCTGCAACGGCAATATACAAAATCATACAGATGCTTAGAGACGCAATAATACCAATCGGGAGGTCTCTCTGTGGGTTCAAAGTCTCTTCGGCTGCAGTCGAAACCGTGTCAAAGCCGATATAGGCAAAGAAGATCATCCCTGCCGCGGTGAGAACCCCCTGAAAACCAAAAGGCATAAAAGGAAGCCAGCGATCGGGCTGCACACACCACATGCCGATAAAGATGACCGCCAGAATGGCAACCACTTTGATACTGACAATGACCGTATTGACCCGAGCGGATTGTTTAACGCCCAGGCCCAGAAGGAAGGTCATCGCCATAATCATTAACCCCGCCAGCAAGTTACTACCTTCTGTGGCGCTGCTACAGAGCCACTCTGGTAGCGTGATCGAAAAGCTATGGGCCAGTTGGGCAACGTATCCACTCCAGCCTCGTGCCACGGCCGCTGCCCCAATGGTGTATTCCAGGACCAGATCCCAGCCAATCACCCAGGCACAGAACTCCCCCAGTGAGGCATAGGCGTATGTGTACGTAGAGCCTGCCACAGGAATCCGAGAGGAAAGTTCTGCGTAGCATAGGCCCGCAAAAATACACGTAATACCAGCTAACAGCAATGAGATAATCACGGCAGGACCAGCTTTCAGCGCGGCAATTCCTGTCAAAACGAAAATGCCGGTTCCAATGATGGCGCCCACTCCCAACATGGTGAGATCAACTGCGGATAAGCAGCGCTGAAGTCTCTCAATGCTATGGGGACTGTTGCTTTGAGAGCCATTTTCCAGAGCGTTTTGTTCTGAAAGCATTTGAGTGATGGGTTTCACCCGTGTCAGGGCTTGCCATACTGAATTCAAATGATTATCTCCAGAAGAGTTGGAGTCGTAATAGGTGTGAGAAATTAGACAGTAATGGGTATCGCCTTCACCGCGGCCAGCGCTTCTTCTGGTTCCATTCTGACGCGGTAATTCACATCAGCGTAACTTGATACAATCTTGCCGTTAGGGGCAATCACAAAAGTCCCTGGTACCGGAAGAGCCCACTTTCCAACACTTTGAATGTTGGGAAGATCGTGCCCCAGTTCGGTATACAGGGCTTGGAGGTAATCGGGAAGCTCAAACAGTAGGCCAAAGGCTTGGGTTACTTTGCCGTCTGTGTCGCTGAGGACAGGAAAGGCCAGTTCATTCTTCTCTTGCGTGGAAAGGGTCTCATCCGGCGATTGCAACGAGATGGCAACCAGCTGACCGCCCGCCTTTTGGATTTCTGGGAGTAAGCGTTGGTAGGCGCGGAGTTCTAAATTGCAATACGGGCACCAGCCTCCACGGTAGAAAACAACAACAGCAGGGCCCTTGTATAAGAGGCTTTCCAAAGTGATAGTTTGCCCAGTAGCACTGGGAAGACTAAAACTGGGCGCGGTGTCTCCCACTTTTAGGACATGTTTAAGCACCTGTCTTTCGTTTAGTTCAGCATCCGCACGGGCCATAATAGCGGCTTTTTCGGCTGGGAAATTGGCCAAAAAATATTGCCGAAATTCTTCCAATTCATCTCTCAAAGACATGATTACGTACTCCTTATTGTCTAATTATTGTCTGAGAATTAGGCCTTGGGCGGCATGGTCATTGCTTCTGCGGAGAGGATTTTGTCTAGCACTTCTTCCGTAACCAAATTACCTGCCTTGTCTTTGGCCTGTAGTTCAATCACCGCTTCTCGGACAGTTTTCCCTTCTTTATTCACCTTTTTGGCAACTTCGGCGGCAGCAGCGTAGCCAATGACAGGATTTAGCGCGGTAACCATCTGGGCGCTATTGAGCAGGCGGTCCATGGCGATTTTTTCATTGGCCACAATGCCGTCAATCAGTTTGCTGGAAAAAACCGGGAGCGCGTTGGTCAGAATGGTCATGGATTCTGTCATTTTGAGCAGAATCGTTGGCATCATCACGTTGAGCTGAAGTTGTCCGTTTTGCACGCACAGCGAAATCGTGTGGTCATTGCCTTGCACGATGTAAGAGAGTTGATCCATTAGCTCAGGATAGATGGGATTGACTTTGCCGGGCATAATTGAGGAACCCGGCTGCCAGTCGGGGATGGAGATTTCAGCGAGTCCCGTTCTGGGACCGAAAGAATACAGCTTGATATCGTGGGCAATTTTTTCAAGCTCGAGGGCTAAACTGCGCAAAGCAGCAGAATAATCACCAAATAACCCAAAAGAACTGGTGGCCTGGAAGTAATCTTTGGTTTGCTTTAGGGCAAAGCCAGAGTATTCGGCCAAGTATTGCGTCACTTTTTCTCTGTATAAGGGATGGGTATTAAGTCCTGTGCCCAAAGCGGATGCTCCCAAGCCAATGTTATAGAGGCGTTGGCTGGCATGGATCACGTTGTCTTTGGCATCTGCCACAGCGTTGGCATAGGCGCCGAGTTGCTGACCCAGTGTTAAGGGGACAGCATCCTGCATGTGGGTGCGGCCTGGGATTAAAAAGGTTTTATACTCGTCACTTTTCTTGCGTAAGGCGTTTTCAAAGGCTTCAATGGCTTGAATCAGCGGGCCGTGCATCGACAAAAAGGTTAACCGCATCATCGTGGGGGTGACATCATTGGTGGATTGCCCGTAATTGACGTGATCGTTGGGGTTGACCCGGTACTCCCCTTTTTTACCGCCGAGCAGTTCAGTGGCACGGTTGGCAATCACTTCATTGGCATTCATATGATTGGACGTACCTGTACCACCCTGGTAAACATCGACAATAAAAGAATCATTGAATTTGCCGGCAATCAGCTCATCACAGGCTTTGATCATGGCTTCACCCAGAGCCCGGTTGTTGTCAGCATTTTGTTTATCCAGTAAACCTAGTTCCATATTGGTTTTGGCTGCTGCTTTTTTAATCCATCCAAAGGCACGAATGGCCACAGGATAAGCACGCGCAGGAGTAACACCAGAAATAGGGAAGTTTTCGTGTCCGCGTAATGTCTGAATACCGTAATAGGCATCAGCAGGAACGTCCTTATAGCCTAAAGAGTCTTTTTCTTGTCGGGTGAGAGGCTGATGTTCAACGGGTGTGGCAGTGGTCATCGTGTCCAAATTCCTCTTATTTAAGTTCCTCTGATTCAGGATTAAAATAATCACTGTATTCTAGCGAAAAATCTCGCTGAAATCAGCCATGAAGCAATTAAGAAGCAATTAAGGTCTGTGCTTTGTTTTCATTTGTGTTATTTCCCGGTTTGCGCTTTAGTATCAAGCACATCAAACCCACTTTGACTGGCCCAGTTTCGCTGGCCCGGTTTTGCTAGAAGGAGCTTTCCTGAATGAACACATCGACTCACCCTCCTTTAGATACACATTTGCCTGATACCCCATTGCCAGAAATTCAAGATGGCTATTCTGCGGCACGTATCTTTCAATCAGGTCGTGGCTATACTTATGATGATTTGATTTTACTCCCTGGCCACATCAATTTTTCGGTGGATGATGTGCTACTAGAAACGCAACTGACACGAGATCTGCGCATTAAAATGCCGCTGCTCAGTTCCCCCATGGACACGGTCACAGAATCTGAAATGGCGATTGGGATGGCCCTGTTAGGTGGGGTCGGTGTGATTCACTACAACAACTCGATTGATGCTCAGCAAGGCGAAGTGCGTAAAGTAAAACGCTATAAAAACGGTTTTATCACGGACCCCTTGGTGCTCAGTCCAAGTCACCGACTGAGTGATATCGATACGATTAAGCAGCAATTTGGGTTTTCAGGGATCCCGATTACTGAAAACGGCCGGATGGGCTCTAAATTGCTGGGGATTGTGACCAACCGCGATATTGATTTTGTCCAGGACCGCAGTCTGACACTGGCGCAAATTATGACAACAGACCTGGTGATGGCCCATGAGCCTTGTACTTTGGAAGAAGCCAACCAGATTTTGAAAGAAAGCAAAAAGGGAAAACTCCCGATCGTCAATAAAAACGGGGAGTTGGTGGCATTGATCTCCCGAAACGACTTGAAGAAGAACCGGGACTTTCCCTTTGCCTCTAAAGACGCAAACAAACAACTGCTGGCTGGGGCTGCCATAGGCACCCGTCCTGAAGATAAAGAACGACTTGAAGCACTCGTCGAAGCCGGTGTGGATCTTGTCATCTTGGATTCGTCTCAGGGTGATTCTATCTATCAAATTGAGATGCTTCGCTTTATTAAAGAGCGCTATCCCTCACTGCAAGTGGTGGCCGGTAATATTGTCACCACGGCCCAAGCGCAGCACTTGATAGAAGCCGGGGCTGATGCCTTGCGTGTGGGCATGGGTGTTGGCTCTATCTGTACCACGCAAGAAGTGACTGCGGTGGGAAGAGCGCAAGCAACAGCGGTGTATAACACAGCAAAATATGCCAAGCAGTTTGGCATCCCTGTGATTGCCGATGGCGGTATCTCATCCATCGGGCATATTGTCAAAGGCCTTTCTGTGGGTGCTTCTGCCGTCATGATGGGCTCTATGCTCGCTGGCACAGAGGAAGCTCCGGGTGATTATTTCTACAAAGACGGGATCCGGCTTAAAAAATACCGAGGCATGGGCTCTATTGAAGCAATGGCCTCTGGAAGCGCCAAACGATATTTTAGCGAAGGCGAGCGCGTGCGCGTGGCACAAGGCGTTTCTGGAACAGTGATCGACCGAGGTCCCCTCCACCGTTTCATTCCTTACCTGGTACAAGGCATGAAACATGGGTTTCAAGATCTGGGCTGTGCCAGTATTCAACAATTACACATGGCCTTATACGGTAACCAGTTGGCATTTGAACTCCGCTCACCTGCTGCGCAAGTTGAAGGTGGGGTTCATAACCTCTATAGCTACGAAAAAACCATGGTCTAAATGGTTTTTAACGGGTTTTTATTAAACCTGAGTTACAAGTTACACCAAACCACAATAAGCATCACGAGTTTTTAACTCTTAGGCAAATGCGTTAAAGCCGCCGCTACCTTTTTGATTGGGATTACCAAACTTCACAGCGTCGGCTGTGGCGGTTTGGGCACCAAAGAATTGGGATAATTGACCCCGCATCGTGGTGAATGCCGTGTTGGTGGTATTGTTTGCAGGCCGCGCAGAGGAGTTGGCGGTGGCTGCTGAAGAAATGGTTGTGAGATTCATAGTAACCTCTATACCCCCAAGATAAGTGATACATACATACGTGAATACACAATACCGGTCTGCCATAACCGGGTGACTTCATAAAAGCTTAAGAGTCACACATGTATAAACGCGTTTTCTTCTGGGTTTGTGTTAGAGGATGAAGAAATTCTAAAGGGCTTGTTACATTCCGTTACAAAACGGGTTTTACTAGCCTTTTAGTATATGCCGGGCGATCACCATTCGCTGGATTTCAGAAGTCCCTTCACCAATTTCACACAGTTTCGCATCCCGGTAATACCGTTCCACTGGGAAATCTTTGGTGTAACCGTAGCCACCGTGGATTTGAATGGCAAGAGAGCTGGCCTTCATCGCCACTTCAGAGGCGAAGAGTTTCGCCATAGAGGCTTCTTTGCCAAAGGGTTGTCCGGCAATTTTGAGCCGGGCTGCGTTGTAAACCAGATGTCGAGCCGCTTCTGTTTCCATTGCCATATCGGCCAGCATAAACTGGATGGCCTGAAACTCACTAATGGCTTTGCCAAACTGTTTGCGTTCTTGCGCGTACTGCAGAGCTTTATCCAATGCTCCTTGGGCAATCCCCACACCCAGTGCCCCAATGGAAATTCGCCCACTGTCGAGGGTTTGCATAAAGTATTTAAACCCTTGGCCTTCTTCCCCGACCAGGTTTTCGGCAGGAATCACCGCATTGTCAAACTGGAGAGTGCCCCAGTCAGAGCCGCGCATCCCGAGTTTTTCGTCTTTAGCGCCGAGTGAAAACCCGGGGGTGTTTTTCTCAAATACAAAGGCGCTAATGCCTTTGGTGCCGGCCCCTTTTTCTGTCAGCGCAGTGGCAATAAACACATCAGCATAGTTGGCGTTGGTGATGAAAATTTTGGCACCATTGAGGATGTAATGATCCCCTTGGCGGACAGCAGTTGTTTGGGTTCCACCCGCATCACTGCCGGCATTGGGTTCGGTCAAACCGTAAGCGCCCAGGCACTGCCCGCTGGCAACACGGCTGAGATACTTTTGCTTTTGGGCTTCGTTTGCAAACATCGATAAAGGCAGGCAAACCAAAGAGGTGTGGGCCGCAAAACTCAACGCAGTCGAGGCACAGACCCGAGCTAGCTCTTCAACAGCAATGGCGTAGCTGAGATAATCAGCACCGCCCCCACCGTAGGCATCAGAGATTGGCAGACCCATTAAGCCCAACTCAGCCATCTCCTCAAAGGTTTCCACGGGGAAACGGCAATTTTTATCAATTTCGGATGCCCGAGGCTCCACTTTGGAAACGGCAAAATCACGAACCATATCGCGAATCATGCGTTGCTCTTCAGTCAGACCCCATTTGTCACGGGCAACATCAATGGTCAAGGTCATACTCGGTAGATCCTCTCAAGCAGTTGGAACAGATGAAATATAAATGGAATAAAGCAATGGAAGCAGAAAAATGAAAGCAAAAACAATCAGAATACAGCGGATATTTTATAACAAAGCCAGCCAAGAACCACAATGATATATCTGACACGACCTGCCAGGCATGGGGGAGTGCTGGGTTATATAGCGTGTATACTTAGCCGGGTTCTTCACTGGTTAGGCAATGGACCCCACCACTAAGCTGGAGGCATTCTTTTAGGTAGGTGTCCCCAGCGCGTTGGCTCATCGTGCCACCGCTGATAAACTCAACACGGCTGACAAAAGGGGCTAGTTGTTTTAACTTAGCCGCAAACAGACTATTCAGTGTGGGAAACCCTGTATCGTTGGTGATGTAGACCAGAGATTTCTTGCCATTTCCCAGCATTTTGGTATGAACCAAGGCATTAGTGAAGTTGGCCACCTCGCCTTTATCACTGCCAAACAAGCTGGGCAGTGTGATGATATCAAAACCATGTCTCTTGAGGGCTTCAGCCACCAGTGGCATCGGCTGATAGCCAGATTCTAAACGTTGCTTTTCGGTATTGAGCGTTAATTTACGCAGTTTCTTGAGGCGTCTGCGCTCATCCCGGACGGGCGAAATGGCCAATGCCTCATCCAATAACGAAACTGCTTGCGTTGGATCGTGCACCAGCACAAGGGGAAAACCCAAGGGCCGAATGGCCATATCAATATGGAATTCTGGCTGAGGAATACTGAAGAGCTTATCTTCAGTGATATGGAGGTCTTCGGCAATCGCTTTTTTCGCGAGAAGATTAAAATGGGTCTCATTGGTTAGATAGGTATCGGTATGTTTGGCGATGCGTCTGGCATTTAGCCGAATGGAATCTTCGCCAATCAGTGCGAAGCTTGAATTGTCAGGGAGTTTCCCAAGAAAAACATTGCCGCCTTCTAAATAGGAGGCGATGGTCCGGTGTTTTAAGTTAGCCGCCTTTGCTAAGTACCGGCCGTAGCGTTGCTCTTTCACTTCATCCAGTCGGCCTTGCTGAATGCCGAGTTCAGCCCCGGGATCAAAATCTAACCGAGGGGGGATTAAAACCACATTTTGCCCGTCCGGACCCTTGAGGATCAACTTATTATCTTGTCCCCAGCGAGAAATATTGGGGTTCGACCCGCTGATCATCCGTGAAGACATACCAGAGGGGTTCTGAAATAAGCGCTTGCCAAGCTGAATAAAGACTTGGAAACCTTCTTGTAGACCGATGCTTTGTAACTGTTTGGCCACATCTAAGTTTTGAGGGGTATCGCAGGGTTGTAGGTAGAGGGTTTTTAACGGGCGCGCATCATGTCCGCGAAAATGCATCGCAAAAGGGGGTATCAGGCTTTGTAAAGGTGTAATGTGAGCCCGAGTAATGGGTCTGTCTGTTATTGGCATATGAGCGGTGGTGGTAACCCCCTCCTGATGCATAGAGATATCCCTCCGTCCTATACAGAAACGGAGGAATCGTAATAAGCAAAACGCACAACGCAAACCGCTCAAGCTCAATAGAATTGAGCATTAAGCAACTAGAATCAACACAAATACATCAACTAGAACGTATGAGAGTCATACATCAAGAACAGGTGCCTTGAGACTGCACTTGAGCCTGACGATGAAAGTTGTAAGTAATTTTCCCGACCTAAAATATGGATGAATAAAGGATAACTTTTGTTTATTTCCTCAAAGGTAATTTATCATAGGTCACGGTGAAAATCAAGAGCGGATTGCGCCCTGGGTTTTGAAGTAAGATTTGGGTCCAGATCCGAATCTGGATTTTGAAGACGATTTAAGCCGCTATGAGTTAGGGTCTCGTTAAACAGTCATCGTCTGGAAAGCTATTTCTGCCGCATCCAGAGTTGCCTCAATGTCTTGGGGAGTGTGTGCCAGAGAGACAAAGCCTGCTTCAAATTGAGAAGGTGCCAGATAAATACCTTGATTGAGCATGCTCCAGAAGAATTGTTGAAAGTGCTGCCGGTTCGATTTCAAAGCTGTTTCGTAGTCATACACGGGGGTTTCAGTAAAAAAGAGTGTGGTCATTGCGCCGACTTGTGTGCCGTAAACGGGGATATGATATCTGTGTGCGCGCTCGAGAAGCCCTTCAGCCAAAGTTTGGGTGATGGATTCTAGACCAGGATAGAGTCCAGGCGCTTCGAGCAATTGCAAAGTGCTAAGCCCGGCAGCCATGGCCAGAGGGTTTCCAGAAAGAGTGCCTGCTTGATACATGGGGCCGACAGGTGCGACCGTGTCCATAATCGCATGGCTAGCACCATAGGCTGCCACAGGAAGCCCGCCGCCAATAATTTTACCTAGTGCCGTAATGTCTGGCATCACCCCGTAGCGCTCTTGAGCCCCGCCGAGTGCGACGCGAAACCCGGTCATCACTTCGTCAAAGATCAAGAGTGTCTGGTGCTGGGTTGCCAACTCACGCAGAGCCTCTAAAAAGCCTGGTTTCGGGGGGATACAGCCCATATTTCCTGCCACGGGCTCAATCAAAATGCCGGCCACTTGGTTTTTATACTGTTCTAATAGCTTGGCTACCGAATCAGCGTCATTGTAAACCGCGGTGAGTGTGTCTCGCGCAGTGGATTCTGGTACACCAGGGCTATCCGGAATGCCTAGCGTGGTGGCGCCTGAGCCTGCTTTGACCAAAAGTTGGTCCGCATGGCCGTGGTAACAGCCAGCAAACTTGATGATTTTATTGCGTCCGGTATAAGCACGGGCAAGACGGATGACACTCATCAGGGCTTCGGTGCCAGAATTGACAAAGCGCACTTTCTCTATCGAGGGGACCAGGCGAATCACACACTGTGCCAACTGGGTTTCCAAGAGAGTTGGGGCTCCAAAGCTGGTTCCTTTTTCAGCGGTTTCTTGAATGGCCCGGATCACATCTGGGTGGGCATGGCCTAAAATCGCAGGCCCCCAAGAACCGACATAGTCAATATATTTATTTTGATCGATATCCCATAAATAAGCACCTTTGGCTTTTTGGATAAATACAGGGTGCCCTCCCACTGATTTAAACGCCCGGACAGGACTGTTGACTCCGCCTGGCATGGCAAGGACAGCTTCATCAAAGGCAAGCTTAGACTTTGGGCGCTCTGTGATGGCCGCTTGCGTCTTATCATCAATCGTATTTTGAGTCGAATTGGGCATGGGGACAGACCTCGTATCGATACTGGCCCTGCCATTATGCCTCAAACAGAGAAGGGAATAAATCCGTTTTAGGCTAAAAGAGCTCGTTCGAAAGACGCAGACTGGATTCTTCCTCTGCATCCTCTGTCACCACAGGAGAACGAAACTCAGCTGGCAGCTCGAAGGGGAGCTTGCTGTTTCGTTTGATCAACGGCAGCGGCATGCTGTGATGTTTCTGGTACTCTTCTTCTCGGCGAGACTGAATATCTTCTGCCAGTGTCTCATCCCACAAATTTAACCGGGTTAGATAGCGTTTTCCGGCCTCAAATCCATCGCGAACAATAAGCTGAAGCATCTCAATCACTTCGTATAGGTCTGAGGGGCGTCGATTCAAGTCACATGACTCGATATATACATCGGTCAGGTTGATTGCATCCAGTAAGCGTCTGCCCAAATACCCCTGTTGATGATATTCAAGCCGGTACATTCCCGTAAAGGCCTTGTGCATGGTTTTATTCTGGTCGTACCAACGGCGCTTATTTTGGGCTTTGAGGACACCCACAATTTTATCAGCACCAATTTCCATCAAGCCATTGGCTTTCTCTTTTTTGCGAGTGAGAAAAATATCACACACTTTTAGAATCACGTGAGCAAACAAGACCTGATACTCTGGGCCAACGCCACGCAAGGCTTTCACAGCCCGAGACATATTGGGCTCTCTGTCATACCATCGACGAATGACACCGTTGTTTTCCATAGTGCGCTTCTTGGTACCCTTGCTTTAAGATCAACTAGAGAATCGGAATCATCTCACGCAATGGGTATCGGTTTCCTCAGGTAAAACTTAAACCAATATTACGCACGTTAAGATACTTTAACCGTGTGTGAAGCCCTCTTTTAAATGCTTGGCCTGCTGGGCAGGAATGAAAATTTCATCGGTTACCTTGCGAATAAACTGCAAGGCCTGCAAATCACGTTGAACCGCATGGCGAAGTTCTGTGACTTCTTCAATAGACATGTCTTTTAGATGGGCCTGAGTGAGTTCCCCGTTTCGATTACAGAAAGCCCTGTAGTGAGTTCTTGCGGTTTTGTTGTAGCCAGGTAGCCCGGCTTGGTGTGATAACCAGTGGTGTAACTGGTGTGCCATAAATCCAACCGTAAATAGCTTACGAGGAAGGACAAAAACACCATGGGTATCGCTGTAAACAGCTGATTTTTTATCGAACATAGCCAGTATTTTCTTGAGCGTCTCGTAGCGACGGGTCTCGGCCGGCGTTTCTGGTGGTGCAATAAAACCGGGCTCATAACCCAAGCAGGAGAGCATGACATTCACCCAGAAGGTACCGGGCAAAACATAAACAGCGGTCCCGCGGTCTTCGATGCTACGAGCAATCTGCCTTACATCTTTATAGTGGTTTTTAATGTTTGCCAAGGCTTCTTGAGAGATAGCGATGAGGTGTTGTTCAACATCTGCAGACTGTCGAAAGAGATCCAGCTCCTGAAACGGGTTGGTTTGGATTGGATTGGAAAAATTAGAATGCTGTGATCCCATTAAATACGCGATCCCCCTGAGTCCCACACTGTAGCGAGCAACTTAACTGGATAAAAACAAAAATGATCTGTTTGATGCTAGCAGTTTAGTTTTTTGGACTGGATGGTTTTTCCGGCTTGGCTGGGCCGGGCTTACTCGGTTGCGGAGCCACCGACGGGGAGGTGTCAAATAAGAAGTCAAATACTCTAAGCCCAATCCACAAGAGTGAGGCGGTAAACAATGCCGTGAGGGAGCCTTTTTTGAGAAGTTTCGGGATCATCACGGCAATTTTGGCACGTCCACCTGTGACAAATGAACGTTTAAAGGCGCTCAGCCCAACAACCAAAAGAACTTCCAGTTTTCCAAACAAGGTGCTTCGGTTCTTTAATTTATCTGCAACCCCATGGAGTTCAGGTACTTTCCCGTTTTTCTCAGTGTCTGCTAGGAGATCCAGTACCTTGCCAATGGTACGGTCATAGATTTCTCGCCACTCTGCTTTCCACGTCTTTTTCTTTTCGGCAGATTTCCAGAATAGCAGGGAAGAGGCTTTGTCCAAGAAACCATCAATGCGCTTGTCCAGAAACTCTTTGAGTATCCGGGTATCGGAAAAGTCTTGAATGCCTCTTTTAGCGGCATTGAGGCTGATAATGTCTTTGGCCAGAATGGCCAAGAGGCTCAGTCCAATGGTGGCAATAAAACCGCCCTGAATTAAAAACGGGGCTGCAATCAGTGCCAGGCCAGCAGCACTGTACAAAATAGATTGTGCCCAATAGCCTATCCCTTTGGTGTTTTTTTCTGGCTTGGCTTTGGCTTTGGTTTGGGTTTTTTCGGTTTGTTCGGGTTCAGGCTGCCTAGAGACTTTTTTCTTTGTTTTAGCCCCAGAAGCTTTAGCTCCAGAAGTTTTAGGCCCAGTGTTTGCTGTTTGGGGTTTTACTGTCGATTTTTTTGTTTTTTTGGGCCCACTACCAAAGGATGGGGTTGGTGCATGGGTGGGCGTAAACGAGTCAAAAGTCTGGCTTCTGGTAGGAGAAAACCCAGAAGGTGAAAATCCAGCAGAAGGAGATGGGTATAAGGGATGGGCAAGTGGTTGCTGGGATAATTGAGGCTGCAGTGGTGAGGGTGTCATCACAGGGAGTGGGTCCATTTCTAAAAAGTGGATGCTGTCCCTATAAAGCCAACTCAAGCATGCTTTGTGAGAGGGAATGGCCTAGACTGTTACAAAAGTTGATGTTTTGGCAGGGATACCCCCCTGGCTTAAGGCAGAAACTCTACCTGGTCTAAAAAGACTTGCAGGGTATGGTTTTTTATTTTTAGTGCCTGTTTTTTATCAGTGGCGTAAGAAAAAATAACCGTGTCAGACCCACTAGGGCTTATAAACCGTAACCAGTAGCCATTGATTGATACTGTTTCTTGACGATGATTGCTTTTGTTGGTGAGCTGAAGGAGAGCAGAGACCCTTGTCGCTGGAAAGATCTGCGTATGAACCCTAAAGTCTTTATCAGAAGTGTCTTGCTGTATTTTTTCAACGTGAACGGACTCAAAGCGAGGGTGATTGGTCATCTGGAGAATAGAATTACCCAAGGTTTCCAGGGTCTGTGGGGTGATATCGTTTCGTGTGGCTTGATTAATCATCGCCGTGTTAAAGCCGGAGATAATCCAGATAGGCGTGGATTTGCTGGGGTCATCAAAGCGCATGACATCCCCCCCCAGTAATTGCTGATGCATTCCTAGCAGGAAACGAGTGTGTGTGTTGATGGCAAGATAGGGCTTTGGTGAAGGCAACCGTATGCTTTGTATTTCTCTCGCTGTTCGTCCCTCACCGCTCAATGGTTGAAGTTGGGGGGTGCTTCCTTGTGTCTGACTGCCTGGAGAGTAGAGTAGGTAGATCATGTAGCCAGCTATTCCCAACAAAGCCATCAAGGCTAGAGACAGGAGGGTGATCCCTATCTTTGGGAATTTTGGAGCCCGTTGCTTCTGAGTTTGCGGCATAGCGGTTCCTCTAAAGCTGTTTAACCATAAACACATCACAACGGTGATGGCCAGTGTCGCCCAAAGCATTGGCGATATAAGTAAACCCCATCCGCTCGTATAGTGAGATGGCCTGAGTCATCTCGGGAATGGTTTCTAGATACATCTGGCGGTATCCGTCTTGAGCAGCTTGCTCAAGGATATGGGCCATCAGCTTTTTCCCCCAACCTAACCCCCTTAAACGGGGAGAAAAATAGAGCTTTTGGAGTTCACAAGTATCACTACCCCCGCCCTTGAGTGGCGCGTAGCCACCACCGCCGAGTAGGGTCTCGGCTTGCTTGAGCACCCAATACCGGCTTTTTTGCTGAGAGCCAGTGTTGGCATAGGTCTCAAACATTTGTTGGGTTTCAGGGTCGTTACAGGCATAGCCCGGACCGGAGCATCCAAACTCGAGCAGGGTTTCAATAATGAGTTTTGCCAGCGCTGGGTTGTCCTCGGCTTGGACGGGGCTGAGCTGAATAAGCGCAGATTGAGACTGAAGTTGATCCCTGGAAGTGTACATGGTCGTATTTAAGCATGGAGGTGGGCGGGCAACAAACGTCATCGTCCGCTTAAGAATCCAAGCCTCTTGCGTGAAAAATGGGCTAAACGGTGAATTAAGGTCATCGCTGGAAGCCAGACCCGAGGGGGAAAAGCGGCGATGTTTCATTTTGTAACTCTCCCCTTTTTGAAGCCCTTGTTTCCAGTCGGTTACCGTGGGCTAATTTGGGGCGGTGAGGAGATGGAGCGGAGATTTTATTTTTATAGAGTGGTTTAATTTTATAAAGACAAACGTTATAATAGAGTAAGAAGTAAAAGTTAATATACTTTTTGAACTAAAGCTTATTTAAAGGTGTTTCAGTCGTGTACTATGATGGCTGTATTCATATCGAAACCGAAGATCAATGTTACTCCTGCGAGTACTTTGTCAAAGGTGTCTCTTGCCCTTTGTTGGAAGCCCTGGCCTTGGGCGTGGTGGAGCTCAACGGTGAGATAGAAGTTAAGAATTGTGGATTCTACAAAGAATTCAAGCGAAAACTGCGTCTTTTAGAGACTCCCCTTCTAGATGCAGTCAATCAGGAGCAGCATGCAGAACCTAAGGCAGAAGATAAGGCAGATGCAACCGACTCCGGGCAATGTTCGCTTGGGTGAGATTTAATTGGGGGCGTTATCCCTTAGTCTAGATCGGACAAGTGGCCCATATGGTAGATGCTTGAAAAAGCTCTATGGATGTCTGCTTCCGCTTTTGACATCTTTTCCTTCTTCAGCAGTTCGCCGTACTCGCGAACAGACACCTGATTGTCGATTTCTTTCAGCAAGGTAAAGCGTTTTTCGGGCAGTTCGATGTGTTTTTCCATAATCAACACTTCTGCCAAATTAACCACACGAACATTGAAGAAGGCTTCTACACAGTCGGGATCAAAATGGGTGCCTGCATCACGGTGTAACACACTGAGAACTTTATCAAAAGGCATTCGGTTCCGGTAATGCCGGCGAGAGGTAATTGCGTCAAACACATCGCTGATGGCTAAAATCCGACCCGATATCGGTATCTCTTTTCCATCAAGGCCTCGGAAATACCCGCTGCCGTCCATTTTCTCGTGGTGTGAGGCAGCAATTTCTGGAATCAGCCTCAGGTGTTTTTCAAAGTGAATGTTTTTCAAAATTTCATACGTATAGTAGGCGTGTTTTTGGATATGCCGGTACTCTTTTTGAGTGAGCCGGCCGTCTTTAATCAAAATGTCTTCTCGAATCCCAATTTTCCCGATGTCATGGAGTAGAGAGGCATATTTAAGGGCTTCTACCTCATCGTAGTCCATTTTCATCTCGTCCCCAAGTAGGGTTGAGTACTCAGCAACCCGCTCCGAGTGACCTGCTGTGATAGGATCTCGGGCATCAATCGTGCTTGACAGTGTTTTGATAAAGCTTTCAAAGGCAGTTTTTCGGTCAGTGGTCAGCTGGGCATTTTCCAGAGCAACACCTGCACTGGCAGCAATTGCCATCAATAGGTCTTCATCGGCTTTTTCAAAGTGTCCATTGCGCTTGTTGAGCACCTGAAAAACACCCATAATTTCCATTTTCCGGTTTCTCATTGGGATGCAGATCAGGTTCTCAGTCTTATAGCCAGTCTTTTTATCGACTTCCTTATTAAAACGAGGGTCAGAATAGGCATCCTTGATGTTGAGAATCTCCCCGGTTTTACAGACATAGCCAGCCAGGCCTAAGTGTGCGGGAAAACGAATTTCGTCTGTCACTTTATCTAGCCCAGAGGCCACTTTGGACCAGAGTTCATTACGGTCCCTGTCATACATAAAGACAGTGCAGCGATCCGCATCCAGGGAGCGTTCGGTCTCCTCTTTGATCAGGTAGAGCAGTTTGTCTACGTCTCGTTCTCCGGCCATGGCTTGGCCCACCCGAAGTAAGGAAAGCATTGAGCGCATTCGATTGTCTTCAGACATCACGGCAGCTGAGGCAGAAGGTTTTGTCGTACTTCGAGAATCCCCTCGGGTCTGGGCCTCACCGCTTAGCGCAGAAAGGGCATCCAGTAAGGTGTGCTCTTTTTCAAAAATACGTTCGTGATTGGCCCGCTTATGGACAATTTCTTGCCACTTGGCTTCATCAATACGGTATATCTCATCTTCAATATAGCTGGTCAGAAAACGAAAACCATTGATTTCTGCAACTTTTAAGGCTTCCAACATACTGCTTAAGGCCAGCTTGGGTTCGCCCAGGTGGTGAAAAATTTTGCCGAGCTCAAAGTGGGTCTTGGCAAGCTCGTCCATTTCTTTGATTTCTTTGAAGAGAGACAGGGCCTCGCCCATGGTCTCAATGGCTTTTCGGGTTTCTCCCCGAATACTCTCCAGGCATGCCATCAATCGATATACCTTACCTAGACCTTTGCGGTAGCGATACTTTTTAAAGACTGGCAGGACATCTTTTTGGGCGATTTGAGAGCAAAGGGTAAAGTCTTTATGGATATAGGCAATAAAGGCTTTATAAAAAAGCGCATTTGCCAGTAGAACAGGGGAGACATTCTGGCTCATCGCCCCTTCCATTTCGGTAATCATGCCAAGCGCGTCATCAAACTCGTGCTTTTGGATATGGAGCTTAATCAGTTCGTTATGGATACTGGCGGTTCTCTTGGTATCTCCTAGGCTTGTACTGAGTTGAAGAGACTCGCTCAGAAAACGTGAGGCTGACACAAAGTCTTCTTGTGAGAGATAGAGCCGGCCCAAGATTTGACCTGTGATGGCGATTTCCCAGGGAATATTAATCTGTTTTTTAATGTTGAGAGCCTGGTGGAGGCAATCAATCGCCCGGCGGTAATCCCCCGTTTTTTCGTAGTGAATCCCCAGTGTGTCCAAAATTTTTGCGGCTTCTAAGCCTTGAGGACGGCAGTAGCTTCTGGCATCCAGGATGAGTTTAATCCCTTGGCCGAATTCTCCGTGAAGGTACCTGGCGAGTCCTTGATAATGCAACAGTCTGGCTCTGGCTTCATTAATGCCAGATTCGTTGATGTGGCTGTTGATCATCTTTTGGGCTTCGGCAAACAAGCGGTTTGCCTTGGTCACACCATCCGTATCATTGGGGCTATTGTATCTTTGCCAGGCCAGTTCGATCATGCACCAGAGGGCACCCAGAAACTCTCTGTTTTTGGTGAAAATGCGTTGCGCCTTTTCAAGGAGTTCGATGGCTTGGGTGTAATCTTTTTTAAATGTGAGGAGTAAGCTAAGCTGATATAAAGCTTCTGCGTCTTCCTTCTGTTCTAAGTCTTTACGGTCAAGTTCAACCAGACCCTCTATTGAGCTAAAGCGCGCATCAGAAGATTTTTGGGCCGGCTTTTTTGCTGCAGAATCCTTGGAGGATGTTGTTTTTGAACGAGGCGCTTTAGGCATAGCACAATCCAGTCAATTGCTTGGATACAAATGCGACTTAAAACGAGGTGAATGAAACTTCCCAATCATATCGAATTGCAATCAGAAAATCTTCCCTCAGGCGATGGAGGCTGCCAGACTCATGACACGATCTAAATATACAATAATGACCACAGAACCGTAAGATTGCCTACCCCGGCTTGCACGTTTGCCCTTTTCTCGTTGATAATGAGAAGCAGAGTTTTCTGGGTAGGCTGCTGTGATTTGAGTTTTGATTTAGACAGGACTAGTTTAGACAGGATCGATGGTGGAAACCAAAGTCAATCTTGAACATGATAATGCCGAAATGCGGCAAGTTAGCGTTCTGGTTGTTGAACCAGACCTCAAGCGTCATAAAGAATATAAAACGCTCCAGCAAAAGGATGGCTATCAGGTCTGCTTTGCAAAAACAGGGACTGAAGCCATTAACACAGTCTATGCAACCATCCCAGACATTATCGTGGCGGATATCCTGCTGCCAGATATTAATGGTTATCAGTTTTGCCGTCTCCTCAAAAACGATCCGGTGACGCAAAAAATTCCCTTAATCTTGGTATCCGTCGGCGATGAAAAAATGGATAAGTTTTGGGGGTTTAAGGCTGGTGCAGATGCCTTTATCGCCCGCGACGCCTTGGCCATTAATTTGGCAAAACAAGTGGCCATGTTATTGCAAATCTACCAACAGATTGATGTTGAAGAGAAAACATATCTTCGCTCTTTAAACCAGGTGGATACGGGTGAGAACGGAGAGAGCGCCACCAATATTCGGACACGATTGACTCAAATCTTGGATAAAGCCTTGATTGAGTCGACCTTAATGAATGAATTTCGTCATCTGAATGATTTGGTACACGACAAAAGCCTGATGAATTACATGCTCTTTAGCCTGCTGGAGAGTATCTTGGACTACGATCTTGCAGCCATCTTCTATAATGACCGCAACCGTGACCCTCGCTTACTCACGTTCCATATACCGGACGGACAAAAAGTCCATCGATCAGAATTAGAGCCTTTGAAAGAAGAAACATTCCAGTATCTTCGCGACAGAGCCTCAAATCCACGTCTATTTGATGTCCAGGAGATGGATTTGGTCGGAGATGCAGTGGAAGAGACTGAAGAAACACAGGCAAGCACTGCTACTGGCACACAGTACAAAACGACGTACCGTCATGACATCTTTGTGGATGAAGAGTTGATCGGGCATTTGGTTTTGTACGCCAAACCATTAACCAAGTTTGAAGCCATGTTCCCTGTGGGGCTGGTTCAAGATGAAATTAAATTGTTAATGAAGCTGAGATATCTATACTCTCAGGCGGAAATTTTGGCGATCACGGATGGGATGACGGGATTATTTAACTACCGTCACTTTATGATGACATTTGACCGCGAATTCCGTCGGGCTCGACGCTATGAACTTGATCTATCGCTTGCCGTGATCGATATTGATAATTTTAAAGAGTTCAATGATACGTGGGGACATCAATTGGGTGATGAGGTGATTCGCCACATTGCACAAAAGGCCACAGAATGTTTTCGCGTGGTGGATTTTGTCGCCCGTTACGGGGGGGAAGAAATTGTGGTGATCTTCTCAGAAACCCCACTGGGTAACGCTGTGGTTGCCTGTGAGCGGTTCCGTCGTTTGATTGAGGAAACTCCACTGCAGTGGAAAGAAACACAACTCCCGACCAAGGTGAGTATCGGGCTTGCGTCCATGACGGCGAAAGAGGAATCGGCTTCTGATTTGATTAAGAAAGCTGATGAGTTGCTCTACATTGCCAAGAAGCGAGGGCGAAACCGGGTTGAGTTTTCCCCCGATGATGCCAAATCAAATGACATTAAATCGAGTTCAGCCGGATGACAGCCCGCCCTATCAGTCCAGAAAACCAATTAACCCGCGGGATCGTCGCCGACGATGTGAAAGAAATCTGGTCTTTTCTTCAACGGATTGATGCCTCAAAGAAGAAGCGGCAAGAGGCATTAACGTGTAGCGATGTTCTTTTTGCCTTTTTGCTGAGTGCCAGGCTGTTTAACCGAGTCGATCGCCTGATGAAGGCCATGGCGGTGAGGCCTAAAACCTTGTTACGCCGACTGGAATCTCTGGTGGAAGAAGGGCAATCGGGCCAAAAACAGTTGCATATTGCCCCAAAACTAGAGCAGGATGAGACGCTCCAGCTTGCTTTAGAGCAGAAATTGCTGCAAGACGGGGGCCGTCTAGCCTCTGACAGCAAGGTGGACGTCGAGCATGTCTTGATGGCTTTGCTGCAACTGAATGACGCGTTGATTAATCAGGTTTTGAGAGAATTTAATGTCACGATTGAACGTATTTTAGACGCTGCTGATTCCTTAAAGCCAAGACAAACATTGTTTTCTGGATTGTATTTGGCCAGGGAAATCACGGAAGTAATTCTCACAGTGCTATTCTTTCTGGTGATTACCAAGCAAGGGATTGGTGAGCTCAGGATGATTCCGTCTGAATCGATGGTGCCCACTTTGCTGATTGATGATCGCCTGGTGATAGAAAAAGTGACAAAATGGTTTCGGCCTTATCACAGGGGTGATATTTTGGTCTTCTACCCTCCGCAGACAGAACTACCTGCTGATCCGGTAGGGCGTTTGCTCCGTTGGACCGGGATTTCCTCTTTTATTTATCCTAAGGAGTCCAATATTGACGTGGCCTACATCAAGCGTTTGATTGCACTGCCTGGGGAAACGGTGGATGTTCGCCCTCTTGACGGGGTTTATGTGAACGGGAAAAAGCTGGATGAGCCTTATGTGAAGGAACTGGCGACTACATGTACTCGAGAACTTCCTCGGCGGATTTGTGGACCGGTGGTTGTTCCCAAGGGCCATTATTTTTTAATGGGCGATAACCGTAACCGAAGTCTAGATGGACGATACTTTGGGTTTGAGCCGACAAAGCGGGTGTTGGGCCGTGCTGTGTACCGGGTTTGGCCTGTGTTTCGATTTGGCTTTTTGGATCCGGCCAAGGGCACAGAAAATTCACCTTAGGTGACACATCTTACAGTATAATAGGGAGCATCGTGTTCAGCCGGGAGGGCGTGTCGTCATTTCTGACCAATTGATTGAACTTTTCGTGATGGGTATCGCTCTAGATTCGCGTACGGGAACTCCCATTGTGGTGCTTAATGACAAAGAAGGTCGTAGGGCATTACCTATTTGGATTGGTACAGCAGAAGCCAGCGCGATTATTCGCCAGTTGGAAGATATTAAAACTGCACGGCCAATGACACATGACTTGATTTTTAATATGTGCAATGAGATGGGCTTTGAATTGACCCGTGTCGAGATTAACGATCTCAGCTCAGACACTTATTTCGCCTCAATTCATCTGGTGCATAAAGAAGGCCATACTCATATTATTGATTCACGACCCTCCGATGCGATTGCCCTTGCGTTAAAAGCCAGTGCTCCCATTTTTGCGACATCGCAAGTCGTGGCAGAAGGGACTATTTCTACCGATCAAGCCCGCGATGAAGCTGAGAAAGAAGCCTTTAGAGAATTTGTTAAAGACCTGAAACCCTCTGATTTCAAAAACTTTATGGGTGATATTGAGTCGAATCAATAGTCTCTCTCTAGCAGCTCAATCTCATCACGTTCCATCATTTTGCAGAAAGTGTGTCTAATACCCGCTATGGCCGAACAAAAAGCGCGTGGGAAAAAATCAAGTGGTGCAGATGATTTGGCTTCTGAATTTGCTGCTGATGCGTTGGCAGCCCTAGAGGCAGACGGTCTGGGCTATCTCAGTGTGGGAGAGCTTACTCAGTATCTGAGTGAGAAGATCCAGCAGGATCCCCTTCTCTCTGGCCCAGTGATGGTTCGGGGAGAAATGACCAATATTAAGCGTTCCTCGCGCGGGCATGTGTATTTCACGCTCAAAGATTCGCAAGCTGCCATCAGTGGGATTATATGGGCTAGCTTATCTCGAAGTCTTGTCTTTGAGCTTGAAGAAGGGATGGATGTATTTGCCACGGGTGTTTTGGAGATATACCGCCCGAGTGGAACGTATTCTCTGGTGCTGAAAAAGCTGGAGCCAGTGGGCATGGGCACCCTGCAGTTGGCTTTTTTGCAGCTGAAGGAAAAGTTGACTGCCGAAGGGCTGTTTCGAGAAGAATACAAGCAAGACATTCCTGATAATCCCTCTAAGATAGGGATCATTACCTCTTCTACAGGTGCCGTTATCCACGATATGCTTCGGGTGCTTCGGCGTAAAAATCCTTTGGTCTCTGTGTTACTTCATCCTGTGGCCGTCCAAGGCGAAGCGGCAGCTTTAGAGATTGCCCGTGCTATTGAGGAATTGAACCGACCAGAGTACGGGCTGGATGTGCTGATTGTCGCTCGAGGGGGTGGTTCTCTGGAAGACTTGTTCTGTTTCAGCCAGGAGCCTGTTGTACGGGCTATATTTGCTTCAAAGCTTCCAATAATCACCGGTATAGGCCATGAGCCAGATTTCTCCTTGGCAGACGCAGCGGCAGACCTCTCTGTATCTACTCCAACAGCGGCGGCAGAGTACGCTGTCCCTGATTTTTTAGAACAAGTGGCCTACTATAATGCGCAAGAAGCCGCTCTAATCCACGGTATGGAGCAGGTCTTTTATCAAAGAGAACGCTGGTTGGACGAGCGTGCGGATCGCCTGATTCAAATTCAGGGGCATACGTTGGAAAGAGCGTCTGCAACGTTGGGTTATCAGCAAGAGAAACTTTTGTCAGGGATAGAAGGCGTCCTGCATCATCGCTCGCAGCAATTAGCACTTTATGCTGAAGCTCTAGACGCTTATAATCCTCTGGCTGTTCTTAAAAGAGGCTATACCCGAGTGGGTTTGGTAAAATCAGGCAGTACTAAACCGCAGTGGGTCACTCATCGAAGCGATGTGGCGGTGGGTGATCGGCTACAAGTTGAGTTTTCAGATGGTCCTATTCAAGTGGAGGTTCTTTCTCATGGCGCGTGAATCAGAAAAGCTCAGTTTTAGTCAGGCCAGTGAACGGCTGGACAGTATTTTAGAGGCATTTAAATCCCCACAACTGCCTTTAGAAAATGCGTTAACCCTATTTGAGGAAGGGGTGGGGCACCTCAAATTTTGTCAAAAAGCCCTCACTGCAGCTCGCGGGCAAGTCGATGAGTTGGTTAAAACGCTGGGAGCAGACGGGGAAATTGTGACCCGACCCTTCCAAGATACCTAAAACGCTCACAAGTCGGCTGTAGCATTGAATTTGTCGAGATTTTGAATATACAGTGATTTTGAGCTAATCTCGATGGTGTGAGTTGTTTTTTGTGTGAGTATTCTTGTGTGATGGTAATGCAGGCCGTGACTCTGTCAAAATACCCTTCTCGTCGTGTAGCAGGAGAGCAAAGCCGTCGCGTAAAATTGTCTGATTCTCTTGTCCCTGTTTCTCCTTTATTTGGAAAGGATACCTTAACCGTGAGCCGCCAAAAGCCTTATTTGCTTGTGTTAGACCATGGAACGACCGGTATACGGGCTTGCGTGATGAACCGAGAAGGACAATTCGTCGCCAAGGGTTACAAGGCATTTCGGCAAATCTTCCCCAAGCCTGGCTGGGTAGAGCATAATCCCAACACCCTGTGGAAAACCACTCTGACTGTGATTGACCAAGCCTTTCAACAGGCAGGACTTTCCTGGAAAGATATTCATGCGGTAGGTCTGACCAATCAGCGAGAAACGGTGATGCTTTGGGACGCCAAAACAGGGAAGCCACTCCATAATGCCATTGTTTGGCAGTGTAGGAGAACGGCAGATGTCTGTGACCAGATGAAAACATCCCCAGATACAGTGAACACTATTGTGGAGAAGACCGGTTTGGTGGTGGACCCCTATTTTTCTGCCACAAAACTCAAATGGCTACTGGATAATACCCCCAAAGCAAATGAGTTGCTTAAGCAAGGACGTCTTCGAGCCGGGACGGTGGATACCTGGATTTTGTGGAATTTGAGTGGAGGTAAGGTCTTTGTAAGTGATCTCACCAATGCTTCACGTACACAGCTACTGAATATCCATACCAAACAGTGGGATCCTGAATTGTTAAAGCTTTTTGGTATTCCAAAGGAGATTCTTCCCGAGGTGAAAGGCTCTGCTGAAACTTACGGGTTGGTGAATTCTAAGCTGACGGGAGGAGAGTCAGTTCCTCTGGCCGGTTGTATTGGCGACCAGCAGGCAGCACTCTACGGGCAGAAATGTTGGGACAGCGGTGAGGCGAAAAGCACCTTTGGCACCGGGGCTTTTTTGGTAATGAATTTGGCAGATAAGCCCGTCCGCTCTGAAGGGGGGCTTTTGACCACCTTGGCCTGTCAAGAGGCGGGGCAGAGCAGTTATGCGTCTGAAGGGGCTGTGTTTACCGCGGGCACGATTCTGGAATGGTTACGAGAGGTGGGGATTTTAAAAAGTGCCAAGCAAGCGGATGCCTTGGTGGCAAAGACCCAAGGGAACGAAGGTGTCTACTTTGTGCCTGCGCTCACAGGGCTGGGGGCGCCCCATTGGGATGCCCATGCTCGCGGGATGATAGCCGGACTGACCCGTAAAACTGATCGGGCCCACTTGGTCAGGGCTGCGCTGGAATCTATCGCCTACATGACGGCTGATGTACTGCATCTGATGCAGAAAGAGGCTGGTCTTCGTCTGAATTCTCTGAGAGTGGACGGAGGAGTGACCCGCTCCAATTTCTTTATGCAGTTTTTAGCCGATATTTTGGGCACTCCCGTAACCCGGGTGGATGACGCCGAGATCACCGCCAAAGGCGCCGGGTTTTTGGCAGGACTCGCCACGGGATTCTTCCCTTCGCCTCAGGCGATTCGGAATCTGCCGGAGAGGTTGGAGACATTTCAACCGGTGATGTCTGCCCCAGAACGAGAAGAGAGACAAGCGGCCTGGCAACGTCACGTGGATGCGGTGTTGGCACTGGCCCGTAAATAATACTGGCGGGTTTTAAGCCTATATATCCGGTCTTATGTTAAAGTAGACGTAGCAAGACGTTTATAAAGGAACGGGGCGGCGTTATGACACAAGCAGTGATCTTGGCAGGCGGTATGGGTACACGGCTTCGGCCCTATACTACCCTGCTACCCAAGGCACTGGTCCCCCTGGGAGAAATGCCTATTCTGGAAGTGGTCTTGAGACAGCTGAAATATTATGGCTTCACGACTATCACACTGGCTGTTGGCCATTTGGCAGAGCTGATTGAAGCCTATTTTGGAGACGGTAGTAAACTGGGGCTTCACATTCAGTATGTCCGAGAAGATCAACCTATGGGCACGGCGGGTCCTCTTCGGCGTATCCCCAATTTACCTGAGAACTTTCTGGTGATGAACGCCGATATCGTCTCAGATATTAATTACCGAGAATTTTTTGATTCACACGTTCGTCAGAAGCACCTGACAACCATTGCTGTCTATCAACGCACGTCAAAAATTGATTTTGGCATCATTGAATACGACGAGGAAACTCATCAAATCCAAGCTTTTGTGGAAAAACCCACTCTGGAGCACTCCGTGAGTATGGGAGTGTATATGTTTAACCGACGAATCCAAGAGTTTATCCCGGAAAATCAGTTTTACGGGTTCGATCACCTGATGAAACATCTGATTGACGTGAATGAGGCGTCACATACCTTCCCATTTAAGGGATATTGGCTGGATATTGGCCGTGTAGATGATTATGAGACAGCGGTGAACGACTTTCAGCAAATGCGCTCGCACCTGATTCCATCGGACAGCCCCTAAGATGCGTTATTTGGTGACGGGTTGTACAGGATATATTGGGCGGACGCTCTTGCAGCGCCTGGTGAATGAGCCCAGTAGCCATGTGGTCGGTTTGGATATGCGGATTCCCTCAGGTGTGGTGAGTGAGCTGCACGGGTGGTATCCCGTCGAAATGGCTATTGGCGACCCCAATCTACCCAAGGCCTTGGCTGAAGCCCAACCGGATGTGGTTTTTCACGCGGCCGCAGCCCCGCGCACAGCCACTTTGGCAGAACAACTCAGTGTAAACGTATTGGGGACACAACATCTGTTGGAATCTTTGGTAGAAGCTCAAATCCAGGCCAGAACCGTTGTTTTAGGCTCTGCGGCGGAGTATGGGCTTGCTACACAGACAACCCCTATAGAGGAAGATGCTCCTACTCGGCCTTCGGGTGATTACGGTGTTGCGAAATTATCTCAAACCCATTCGGCCCTTGTTACAGGCAGGCGTTATGATCTCCCTGTCATCGTAGGGCGTCTGTTCAACGTGTACGGCTGTACACCCAACACCTTTGTTGTGGCCTCTTTGGCTTCCCAAATTGCCCAGTTGGAGCAGTATAAGGGCATGGCATCTAGGATAAAAGTCAAAAATATGTTGGCTATTCGGGATTTTATTCATGTCCAAGATGTGGTCAGTGGATTAATCGCTCTTGGACTGTCCGGAAAACCACACGAAATTTACCATATTGCCAGTGCCGAAGGGGTCAGTACCCAATGGATACTTGATTATCTCTTGCAGCACTCTAGTTTAAAGTCGCCCGAAGTGTTTCCCCAGGGCAAACAGCTACGAGACGTTTCGATCGCACGAATCAACAAAATTAATATCCATACAGGGTGGAAACCAGCATTGAGTTTGTCAGAAGGCCTGGATCAAGAACTTCAATACTGGCGAGAACAAGCTACATTGGCTGGACTGGCCCGTTAAGGATTATTTTTAAAGCTAGATTTTTAACAAGGAAGATTATGATGACGCAGCGAGAGAATTTTTACGACGGCCGTACGGTTTTGGTCACCGGTGCCGGGGGGTTTATTGCCAGTCATTTAACCGAAGCCTTGGTCAGACAGGGTGCCCATGTTCGAGCGCTCGTGAAATATAACTCTCGAAACGATTGGGGACACATAGAGCGACTGCCAGAATCTGTCCAACAAGCGTTGGAGATTCATACAGGCGACATCACAGACCCATTTTTAATGAGGCGCTTGTGCGAAAACGTGGATACGGTGTTTCATCTGGCTGCCTTGATTGGTATCCCATACTCTTACATTGCACCGCAGCACTATGTGAGTGTGAATGTGACAGGGACATTGAATGTTCTGGAAGCAGCGCGTTCAGAGGGGATTCGCAGACTGGTTCATACTTCCACCAGTGAGACTTATGGGACTGCCCTATACACACCCATTGACGAAAAGCATCCATTGCAGGGGCAATCTCCCTATTCAGCCAGTAAAATAGCGGCAGATCAACTGGTGGATAGCTACTACCGGAGTTTCTCTCTACCTGCTACCACCATTCGGCCGTTTAACACCTATGGCCCTCGGCAATCAGCACGGGCCATTATTCCGACCATTATTAGCCAAGCCCTAACTGGACAACCTATTGTTCTGGGCTCTCTGGCACCCCAGCGAGATTTCACCTATGTGAGCGACACAGTTGCCGGTTTTTTGGCGGTGGGATCCTGTGATGCCGCCCTAGGGCATGTGACCAATGTAGGCTCTGGGTTTGCGGTGAGTATTGGAGAAACGGTTGAGATGATCCTGAAAATCCTCAATCAACCGTCACATTCGGTGCAGGCAGATGATCCAGAGCGTGTCCGGCCTGAACAAAGCGAGGTGGGTCTCCTGCTGTGTAACAATCAAATGGCCAAAGAACGCCTGAACTGGCAGCCAACAGTTTCTTTTGAGGAAGGGCTCAGTCTCACCATTGATGCCATCCGGCACTCGCTGTCCGCCTACAAGACGACGGTCTATAACGTCTAAGAAGTAAGGGTCTAAACAGAAACCAGAACGGGTGCTGTTTTTTGAGAGAGCGTTTGATAGAGAGAGAGCAGCGTTTTTTCTGTATTTCCCCAGTGATAGGTCTTAATCACAGCCTGGTAACCATCTTCTCCCAGCGTTTTGCGTTGGATCTGATGGGTGTATAACTGACGAATACAATCAGCTAGCTCTTCAGCCTTGCCAGAACGGAAAACCAGTCCACCCTGGGTGTTATCAATATACCGTTTTAGTGGGACACAATCACTGGTGATAACCGGCTTTGAAAATAAATGGTAGAGATAGACCTTGTTTGGAAAGGTATTATTGGTATGGTCATTTTGTTGGTGCGGGCAAAGGCATATATCTGCCGCCTGTATGTAAGGAACAAAAGCTGTTTCGTCTAACCAACCCGTAAAATGCACGCGATCAGTGAGTTGATGCTCCTTAATCAGTGCATCCAGCTTGCGGCCGTAATCATCTCGTACGGGCCCTGCACCCACAAAGCTAAGCTCTGGCATCTCATCTTTTAACAATGCCATTGCTTCCAGCACGGTGTGGATACCTCGGTGTTCTCCATTGATATGACCCACATAGGTGAGTAAAAACCGAGATTTAAAGCGCTTGGTCACTTCAGGATTAGTGGCAGCCTGGAGAAACTTCTCTGTATCCACTGTGTTGGGCAACACAGTGACTTTACTGGGGGGTAAACCGCCTCCAATTAAGCGGTCTCTGGCTTCCTCAATCACGGTAATGACATGATCCGCGCCTTGAGTTGCTTCATCTTCTATTTTCTGCCATTTGATACGGGCTTTTTCACCCCGGGCTGGGTCCGTTTTCCCCTTTAAAAGCTGCATTAAGGCAGGATAATTCTCATGTAAATCTGCTACCAGTGTTAGGGGCATATCGCTGCATGCGTTATTTTTCACGTGCAGTGCGGTTTTAACCAGACGAAGATCGTGAATATGCAGTATTTGAATTTGGTAATGCCGCACAAAGCGATGAATTAAACTGTGCCACGTGGTATCAATATGCATCCAAGAGTGTGCCAGGCTTTGAATGATGCCCGTGTAGGGCAAGCGCGTTTCAAGATTGAGCAGAGGAATGGTGAATTGGAGTGCTTCAGGAGAGGCACGGTGTATCCAGAACCCTCGATAATACTCATCAGCTGGGCTACCATTTTTGGACATACAGAGTAAATGGACCTCAAAACCCGCACGGGCAAGCGCCATGGCTTCTCGTTCAACCCTGGCATCAGGTGGAAAGGGTTGGTCCAATACCATCCCCACGCGAATAGCTGCCATCTGGTCGGCGGGACGATTGGCGAGACTGCTTTCAGTAAAAAATGGAGGGTTATTCATTAGATAGACTCTTGTCGGGTGAGGCAGGCTTTGTAAACAGATAAAATGCTGGCCTTGTGAGACTCTATGTTAAATCGATCGAGAGCACTGCGTCTAGCGGCCTGTGAAATTGCCTGACGGTGCTTCGCGGCTAAGACAGTATCGGGCACAAAAAACAGCGCGTTCAATTGGGCAGCCAGGTCCTCTGCGGAATCGGGCTGAAACAACACCCCAACATCCAGCTGGGTAATGATATCTGGAACCCCGCCGGAGTTGGAGGCAATGCAAGGAAGACCAAAGGACATTGCCTCAATCAAGACCCTCCCAAAGGGCTCATTGAGAGAAGGCAAAACCAGGCAGTCCCACTGGGCATAATACTGATAGAGGACTTCTTTTGTCTGGTAACCCACCAAGTTGACGTGCTTAGATAAATCTAGGTCTTGTATCATTGTCTCAATAAGGGTTTGGTAGGGCACGTCCACAAAGCCGCCCACCACGGTGAGATGAAATGGGAAAGAGCTGTGTTGTTGTTTTAATAGAGACAGCGCTTGAAGTAACAGATGAAGCCTTTTCCCTTCGCTGATTCGGCCTACATAGCCTAGCTGAAATAGACACTGGCTTTCTGTAGGAAGGAGGTAATCCCGGTTTAAAATAGCACTGGACTCTGGTGGTGGGAGAAAGGCGTTGGGAACTAAGACAGCTTTGGACACAGCGTTAAATTGTTTTTGCACAGCAGAGGAAATACAGAGAATGCGGCTGGATAAGCACTCTATGATAAAACGGGTGAGACGTTTTCCTAGGGTGGGAAATAATTTAGGATTGTCCCAGTAAAAGAGTTCACGAATGTGCCAGACGTGTGGTATCCGCATCAGCCAGGCTGCCAAAGCACCTTCCAGGGAGACAACACTGTTGGTGTGGACTAACTCAATATCGTATTGATGAATATGAGTCATCGTGCCAGTTAATCTGAATAGACAGCTGTAGATAAGCGATAGAATATCGCAAATGCGTGCAAGCCCAGAACGGGGATCGTGCTTAAACCACCCAATACGCTGATGATGTAGAACGTGAACCTGGGGAAGCGCTTCTAATTTTTCCACTAACGGTCCAGGCCGCGCAATTGAGACATAAACAGTGATTTCTTGGGGATTTAAGGAGGAGATAAGCTGCAATAAGCTCTCTTGAGAACCATACAATGCCCCATCATGGCAGATGAAGAGTACTTTTAAGGTTTTTGTTGCAGGTTCTAGAGTAGATTTTAGAGAGTCAGTCTTTGGCATGCTTATGCGTCTCTGGCGTCGCCCTGTTCTGGGGTAAAATAAGAAAATGATCCCCCTATTCTACGGGGAATATTCGTTGCCGTAACGTGTTTGCACTGCATGTGAAGCCGATGTTTGAGATTCAACGTCCTAAGATTAATTTGGCGGGTACCCCGTTTGAGGGGCCAGAACCGCTGGTCACCTTTAAGGCACCCGACCGTGGTGGGGTGTTTGCCATTTTATCGGTCAATGAAGCCGATTATTTTGTGATTTATTTGGGTGAAACCCCCAATTTAATGGCCCATGGCATTCATGCAAGCCATCCAAAATATTCCTGTTGGAAAAATTTTACTGGGGTGGATGCCAAGATCTATGTGGCCACCTTTTTGGAAGAGAGCAGCATTCGTCGAAATCAGATGTTGAAATCGCTTTTGGCGGAATTTACCCCGCTCTGCAACACAGATTAACCCAAAATAGCCTTATTTTCTGGGTCTAACCTGTCTCAAAACCTGACAGACAGCTTGCACCCGGGGGTCATTTCCCCAGTCTTCAATGGGGACTTCCAATCGGTATTGCCAGTTGGGGTGTTCGTTTACTGTTCCGGGCACATTCATCTGTACGGTTTGACCAAAAATATCTTCCATTTGTACCGCTTGTAGGTAACTGGGGCTTTGCCCGAGAAACTTCATCAGCTGACAGACAGCCTCTAGTGGCAGGGGCTGCTGAGTATCCAGGTCAGGATCTCCACACAATAAAGCTATATTCGCTTTTTCATGTTGTCTCTCATTAATTTGCCTGGTTCGCAGCGATTCAGAGGGGTATAAATTCAATTGGGTTCTAATTTCAATGTCTTTTTCAAGCCAAAATCCTTGAAGTGTGGGTAAATCGTGGGTAGAAACAGTCACCATAGCCTGTGGTGTATAACTCTTTGCTGTATGGTACTGCTGCTGCTCATTCTTTTCAAAGTAAAACACCTTGTAAGAAAGGATATTGGCAGCCCGCATCTTACCTGCCATTTCGGGCGGGACCGTACCAAGGTCTTCTCCAATCACCACACACTCGTTTCTAACACTTTCCAGTGCGAGGATGCCGAGTAAATCATCAATGGGGTAGGAGACATAGGCCCCGTAGCCCGCATCAGGAGCATTTTGAGGAATCCAAAATAACCTGAGCAGTCCCATCACATGATCCAGTCTGAGAGCCCCTGCGTAGCGCATATTCTGTGAAACCATTTCAATAAAAGGCTGATAGGCACTGGCCTGAAGCTGCGTGGGGATCCAGGGAGGCAGACCCCAGTTCTGGCCTTTTTGATTCAGCTCATCAGGTGGGGCACCTGCCGCCATATTGAGGGCATAACACTGTGGGCGGCGCCAAACATCGGCCCCACCTATATCGGAACCGACAGCCAGATCAAAATAAAGGCCTAAAGGGAGTCCGTGCTGTTGGTAACTTGCCTTTAGCTGGCTTAATTGTTCGTGGAGAAGCCATTGTAGATACTGATAAAACTGGATCTCACTCCGGTGTTTACCGGCAAAGGCCTGAACCGTCTCACTCTGACAGTCTCTGTATTCAGCCGGCCAGACGGGCCAACCCCAGTGCATGGGGTCTTTGGCATAGAGAAAGTCTTGCAAGGCAAAAAAGGTGGCCGTTTCCATAAGTCGATTGCCTTCAGTCTGGCAATAATCTAGAAAAGCTTTGCCTCGAGGTGTTTTAGAAGCGAGATGCTGGGCTTTGAATGAATCAAATCCCAGCCGTAATGCCTTCAGCTTTTGTGCGGAGACGGCTGGATAATCAACCAAGTTATTACTATTAATTGACTCTTGAGGTTCTTGAACCTCTGGAATGTCTTTTAGAGAGAGATAAAGCGGGTTGAAATATGCCAGAGAGCTTGGCGAATATGGACTATAGTGCGCTGGATTGTGAGGAAATAATGCGTGTAAAGGGTTAAGCCCAATAAAGCCAGCACCGTTTTGACCGGCCCACTCGATCACTTGTTGCAGACCGCCAAAATCCCCAATGCCAGAATCTTGAGTGCTATTTAATGCATATAGTTGCAAGGTGGGCCCCCAGAGCTTGCCTTCAGGACGTGTCAACGCTTCTGGCAGAAAACACTGCCCGGGTGTGACAATGAGTGACATCGATTGTTTGACGCTGTCACAAAAAAGACTCAGTGTGTGATACCCAGGCGGAAGCGTAGCGAAACGGGTCGGTAAATTTAATTGTTGGCTTTCATCAAAGACACACTCGGCTAAGGAAATTTCAACAGGAGTTTCGCCCTCAAGACTGAGAAAAAGTGTTGTTTTTTCTAATTCTGGGGCGGTAACAGTTCTGCAAAGCTTAATTTTTGGCGTCCCTTGAGACGTTTTCCATACCAAGACAGAGGGCAGTATTTGTTGGTCGCTGGTGGCCACGTTGGTTGCAGCTAGCAGCGACTGGATACTCTCTAGTGTGGCAGTGGGAACTTGATGCGGCTTTCCCCAGACATCTTGCCATTCTGTGGCAACGATAGGGCTGGCAAGGGTATTGTTTGTTTCCGAGGTTTGGGTGGCTGTCATATTGTGGTGTTACCGTTTATATTTTTAAATACCGGTGGATGGACACCATCGCTCCCCCAGAACCAACAATAATCCCAATAATCAACATGGTCATAATGATCATCGGCTGGTTTTGCGACGATATGGTGTAATCAAATTTCTCAAATATTTGTGCCATGGTGAGTTCTACAAATGAAAGCGGGAAACAGGCTATTACAGAGCCAACCAGACCATATGTTGCACCCTGTAAGAAGAAGGGAAGTCGAATATACCAGTTGCTGACTCCCATCATCCTTAAAATTTCAATTTCTCGCCCGCGAGCCTCTATCAATAAGTGAATAGTATTACTGATAATGAAGAGTGTAAGTAGCCCAAAGAAAGAGGTGAGGCTCATGCCAACCGCAGATAAAATACGAGAAAAGGTCTCCAGCTTTTGGAGCACATTTTTAGCGAATGAAACTGTTTCAACACCTTCAATAGCTGTAATTTTCTTGGCTACATCTTCTATATAGCTTGAATCAGTAGTCAGTACATGGAGTGTGGCTGGAAGTGGGTTGGGAATCTCGGGAACGTCATACGTTGCTTTCATCTCATCCCAAGCCTGCTCACGAGAAATGGTTTCAATTTTGCTGATATGAGGGAGCGCCTGAATTTGCTGACGAACAGTTCCAACATCAGCACTATCTTTCAGATAGGCAGAAATCTGGACACCTGCGCCTACACTGGCAATAAAATTTTGAGTTTCGAGAAAAAAGGCGAGTAAACTACCAAAAATACTCAAAATTGAGGCCATTGTAATGACGATGACCAGATTCATCCAAGCCGAACGTCGAAGTCCGCCCCAGGTCTCTTCTAAAATCCGAACTGCAATGCGAAACTCCGAGGCCACCGATTCAAGTAAGGGCATACTTTCTGTCATTACTGATAGATGCCTCCGACCACATCTTTGGCGAGCTCTCCGTTTCGGAAAGAAATTACTCGCTTGCGCATTGCATTGACAATGGTTTGGTTGTGTGTAGATAGCAGAATGGTTGTACCGCGCTGATTAATTTGTTCCAAGAGTGACATAATCTCCAATGAAGTCTCTGGATCCAGGTTTCCAGTAGGCTCATCGGCAATAACCAGGGAGGGACCGTTCACAATTGCCCGGGCAATACCGACCCGTTGCTGCTCTCCCCCGGACAGTTCTTCTGGTCTGGCATCTACTTTATCAATGAGGCCAACCACTTTGAGGGCTCCCAGAACCCGTTTTCGGATTTCTGTAGGCCCAACTCCTAGTGCTCGAAGTATATAAGCCACGTTATCAAAGGCTGTTTGTCCTGGTAGGAGTTTAAAATCCTGGAAAACAATTCCCATGCGTCTTCGCAGTTTAGGAACTTGATTGGGTTTTAGCTTGGAAACATCCACCCGGCCGACCAAAACCAGACCACTGGTGGCCACTTCTTCCCGGTAGATGAGTTTCATGATAGTAGATTTACCGGCACCCGAAGGCCCGACGAAGAAGACGAACTCTCCTGTTTCTATCTCAAAACTCACATTGTTGAGGGCGGTGAGGTTGCCGTACTGTTTGGTGACACCGAGGAATTTAATCATTGTGTATGTATGCTCTGTCCGTACAAGGAATGAGGGGCCTAATTGTGTGACGTCCCATTTGTGAGATGTCCCATTTGTGAGACGGCACTTTGGCGCCCATCCACAATAGTAAAATCAATGAGGTGGGTCAAGTTCCACCCTGGGGTATTCCGCTGCAGCAGAGAATAAAAAAAGAGTTACTTGACATCTAGATTCAAATCACTGCATAATTTCTCTTCAAATCTCGCTATTCATTTGAATGAGATTTTATGAGCGCAACAAAAATACGACAAGGACTTTACCTGCCGTGATTTCGATTCAGACCAATTCATTAGCCTTGAATCCCACCACAGTCTGGTGTACGCAGTCCTGTCTATGTCATTTTTACCGTGCTTTCACAACCATGTTGATGTGTAGCTAACCTAAGCCCCAAAACTCTCCCACTACTTAGGTTAACCAAGGTCAACACTTTCATCACCTTCAGAAAGTGTCCACCTGCTTACATTTGACAGATACTGTGAAAGGACTTAAACATCATGCGCATTATTACCTCTACGCTCAACAATACCGTCTCTTTGGCAATTAAAACTCCCGCCAGCAGAGAGCATTCGGCTAAATTTACTTCTAAACCATTCAACTCTGAGCTTCCTGGGTTTTTTAGACCCTATTTTGGTTCTTCAAATGTGCAAGCGACACCTAAATTTGGGGCGATCGCTGGGTATAAAGGGCCGTTTAATACGCTGTGGCTTTCCACGGACTTTAAAGACGGTACTTCTAACGGGGCCATTATTCGACGTTTTCGTGATGTGCAAGCTTACGCTTCCTTGTTAACGCCAGAATCTCTCCCCAGTGGCTTTGTAAGAGATAGAGCCTTTGATCAGCACGAGCAAACCGCACAGAGTGCCGGGTTCTTGGATATTCAGTCCCTCAGTGATATCCCTTTCAAAAATATTGATTATGCCGGGCTGACACTGCTTCGTTTGGCAGGGGGTGAAGCCAATAAGAATATTTATATTCACGTCACAGACCCTGCTGTGGGTGCTGCCGAGCAAGGTAACGAGCGTAGTATCTTGGTCAGTCAGAATCATGGGATTTTGATTGGTCCCAATAACGGGAGTTTGGCGCTGATTGCAGAGCATCTTGAAGTCACTGGCGATCGTTACAAACTGCTCGCGATTGATCTTGAAAAAGTACGTGCCTTTGAAGCCTCTAGACGGCCTGGTGTACCTTTAGCCAATACGTTTCACGGACGTGATGTGTTTGCGGTTGTGGCTGGGGCCATTGCTGCTGGGGTCGCCCCGGAAAGTTTTGCCAAGCCAGAAAGTATACGACCTGTAGGTAATGAATTTGCAAAACCTGTGAGACTATCTCGGCGCCCTGTGCCTGTTCAGATCAAGGCAGTGCAAGACAATACAGCCGGTAACCTCAAGCTGAATGTCGCCCTGACCCAAGCTGAGTTTGATACTTTTGTCAAAGAAGGGGTGTCCTTCTTGGTCACCAACCCCGTGGATCCTACCCGCTTAAAGCTGGAAAATATCCCTGCTAGTAAAACGTTCAAGGATGTTGAAGCGGGGGATGCCTTGATTTATCTGGGCAGTACAGAAGCACCTGGGCCAGGCAAGCGTTACTTAGAACTGGCGATCAATCTTGGTGATGCGGGCAAGGCGCTTGGACTAGATCCTGCCAATGCCAGTGCGGCAACACTGAACTTCTACGTGCTGCATCCAGGCCAAAATTAACTTTTATTCAAAATAGAATTCAAAACAGAAACTTTCCCAAAACCAACACTTACCCCGAAACGGGAGTGCTCAAGGGGATGGGGCCTCATTCTGTCTACATGGTACAAAGCCATTAGAAGCCATTCAATACTCAGACGCTCTATCGAGGCCCCTTTTATTTTTTTAGAGACAAATCGTCTTATACAGACGGTTATAGTACTCAATCACCATGCGGTCTGAATGGAAATAGGCTTCGGCGGTCTGTATTGCTTCTCTCATCCAATGGGTCCATTGCGGCGTATTGCCGTAGTAGGCAGGAATAATAATGTCTTCGAGTTGTGACATCATTGATTCGTAATCTTGACGATGCCGTTCTTCGACAGGGAGATAATCATCTCCACTATTTTCATTGATGATAAAGCCATTAATCCCGTGGAAGGTGCCTTCTACGGCCCACCCGTCGTAGGTAGAAAAATGCAGTGCCCCGTTCATATTGGCAGACATCCCAGAGGTGCCTGACGCTTCCATGGGCCGTAGGGGTGTGTTTAACCAGATATCAGCACCTCGCTTAAGATAGCCACTTAAGGAGAGGTCGTATCCGGTTAAAATACCGACATTGGGGAATTGTTCCGCATATTCAATGACTTTATTAAACATATTTTTTCCAGCAGTATCTTCTGGATGGAACTTTCCGGAAAACAGAAGCTGGATTTTATTGTTTTCCAGTAACTTCCGTAATCGGGCCTCGTCTTGAAAAATGAGCCAGGCACGTTTGTACTCGGTAAACCGGCGGGCCCATACCAGGGTGAGAACATCCGGGTTTAATTGGAGCCCAATCCGCTGTTTGACTTGATCAAACAGTTCTTGCTTCATTGTCTTTTTGAGTGTGGATAGTGCCTGAGAGTCTTGTCCGGCGGCTTTGATTCGAGGGTCTTGCCACTGGCGAAGATCCACCGCGTTGGTGATGGCCACAATGGGACAGCGCCCCTGAACCCAGCTCCACATGTTGTTGGCAACTTGGCCGTGTAGTTGAGAGACCCCATTGGCAATACGGCTCATCCGCAGAGCGGCAACGGTAAGGCTAAAGTCATCCCCGCCCAACTGAATGGCCTGTTCTACTGAGGTGCCAGCAAAAAAGCCAGCATCAGCGAGCAAATGAGCAGAATGAGCTTCGTTACCAGCGGCCACAGGGGTGTGTGTGGTAAATACCAAATGTTCTTTCACCTTGTTGAGATCGCCGCCAAAATCGGCCAGAAGCTGAAAGGCTGCCGGTAGGGCGTGCCCTTCGTTTAAGTGAACAACTTGAATGGGGATGCCGGCTTTTCTGAGGATTTGAAGCCCCCCAATCCCAAGAATAATTTCTTGAGCAATGCGGGTTTTCTCTGTTCCATCGTAAAGCTTTCCAGAGTACTCGCGAATCTCAGGGGGATTCTCTGGAATATCGGTGGTTAAAAAGTAGATAGGCGCTGTACCAAAGATAGAACGCGGGAGGTGAAACGCTTTGACAATGACCTTTTGGCCAAAAATTGTAATTTCAGCGCTAATACCAGGGTCTTGCAAGTTCGGAAACTGCTGCTTCTCGTAGCTCAGTTCCACAGTATTGGTGGTGCTATTGATGGTTTGAATGCCGTATCCATAGCTCCAGAGCATGGTGACGCCGACCAAGGGAAGGTCTAGGTATCCCGCAGAATGCATATGGCTCCCAGCCAAATAGCCCAGACCACCTGCATAGGTATATAGAGATTGGTCGATCGCCATCTCCATTGAAAAATAGGCGACCATTGGCAATGACATAGTGTGGAAAAAGTCCTCTAACTATTTGAACTCAAGATGTTTGGAGTGGGAGACAACAGAAAATATGATTCCTTATCTTAAACAGCCCTGCATCGAAAAGGAACCTCTGTGTAACAGTCCTTGGATTTATCGCCTGCCATGAGTTTAGGGTGGTTACTGACCCTGTGTGCGTTTGGGAGATGCCTCCCAGCTGTTAACAATTGAAACAAAACGAGGCCATCCTTGGGTCAGTTCAGTATGTAACTGATGCCAGGAAAGGCGAGGGCGACCGACGTAACTGGTTTTAGCAGCATCATCACCTGGGCGGTCTATCCACTCTGGAAGGCCCTGAATCATCAAACTGTCTCGAAAGAGTTTGACGCTCTCAATACCGAGTGCTCTGTCACTGAGGCTATCTAGTTGGCTCTGTAACAGGGGCCAAATGAGCACACTATCATCTGGAGTGAGTATCTGGGCTTGAACACTATTTAGTAATGCTAGGAGCTGGGCTAAACTGGGCTGTTGTTTGAGGGGTTTTACGGCCAGGAGTTTTTCCCATAGGGGCGTTTGCTCAAGGCAAAATAGCGCTGCATCGTCACGACACGCGATGAGCAAGAGCCCGGCTGAGAGTGCATGGAGTATTTGGGCTGGATCATCCGAGTCAGGTCCTTCTGTAGATAACAAATTCCAGGCATGGCATCCAAGGCAGTAGTTTTCAGCAGTATTTCTTTGGGTCAAGAATTCTGTAGAGAAGGCCAGGGGAGTATGGGAGGTTGTTATCGCTTTCATGAAGGTCAGCTCTTAAGTTCATTCAGATTTGTGCTTTTTTGTTCTTTAACATGGGCGAGCTGGAAAAAGCAGCTCGGCTGCGAAGTGGATAGCAGCTCGTTTACGAAGTGGATAGCAGTATGTTGCATTTCGTCGTAAAATAAAGATACTTGTGGATAGGTGAGACTGTTATTTTTAGCACAAATACCCCCCTAGATACCGATCTCCCCTGGAAAACCCAGAATCGAGGTTTTAGAGTGTTGGAGTCATTGAACGTATTGCGGATGAAGATTTCCCGGTTAACCCGTATCGCGATGATACTGGGACTGTTATCCAATTTCGCCTTTCCACTGTCTTTGCAAGCAGCCGTGATTACCCCAGACCCCAGTCCGCTTGTGAAAGATGTGCTCTTAAATGCTTCTGCGTCGGCAGAAGAAACTGATTTGGTTACCTTGTTGCCCTTAGATACAACCCCTCTTAATAACCGCGAACCGCTGGTGCTTATTCATGGCATTGGGGGAGAATCTCAACATTGTTTTAACTGGTGTGGCTTTATCAATCGTGCAGAAGGTACCCCGGGCTTTGATCAGCATTTTAAGATTTACCGGGTCCGTTATGAGAGTCGTAAAAGCGTGCCTGCTATCAGTAAAGCACTCCAATTAAAGCTTGAGCATTGGATTCAAGCTGAGAATATTCATCGTTTCAATGTTTTGGCCTATAGTGAAGGCGGTTTGGTTTTTAGAAACGCCTTTGAAAGTCCCATTATTTCTCTGGCTGCTGGAAGAGTGATTACGGTAGGTTCTCCATTTCACGGCTCTCCACTGGCCAGTCCGTCATGGATTCGTCAACAATTACTGCAGGATTCCAGATTATCCCCGGTCAGAATGACCAATCGGCTTAGTTACTGGGTAACCAAAAAATTATATCCAGATTTCGAAGCCGATTTTCATTGGGATAATTTCGATCAAGCAATGCCCACACAGCTCAATTCGATTTCACAGGGGCTTAATACACAGGCACTCAACAGAGACCATTATGCTCTTGAAGTGCATCGCAACCTGATTACCTACGGCAGTTTTTTTGGTACCGATGAAGCGTCTCGAACAGCCCTGCAAGAAGTACTGATGCTTCCTGTCGCTGTCCAACAGGAAAAACCCCGCTGGCAAAGTTTTTGGTCTAAAAACCCGATCAATCACACGGTGTTTGGTCTGGTGCAAAAAAACATCGCCAAGTTACCCTTGGCCAAATACCTGCAAAAGCAATCATTGCCGTCAATGACTCTATACAATGACGGGATTAGTCCAATTAGTAGTTCTCTTTGGTTAGGCCGTTACACACGCAAGATGGGCTTTATCGCCTCCCCAATTGAGCGACTCTGGTTAGCACTGGCGCAACTCAAGGGCGACTCCCATGCCCGTCTGTTTGGTGCCGTGGATCACCGAGATTTGATGAACGGGGCTTCTCGCTTGGACGAAGCCAAAGTGATGGATTTACTCCATCCCAAAGAGCCGGCCAAAACTGTCTTTGAGTGGTATATTCAAGATCTCATGGCTGAACAAAAAGCAGCTGTGATTTCCCAGCATTCGCCTGAAGACATCCCTGTTAAGCCGACCGTTTCATCGTTATAAACACCGTTTTGAGAGATTTCTAGACAGTTAGCAATGATATTTTTGCGTGTGGCATCTCTTGTATTCTCCGTCCTGGCTCAGGGCCTATGTTTACTTGGTGTGTGTTTGCTGGGTGTATCTTTTGCTGACGACACTCTGGATATGCGGGATGTCCCACCTATTTCGGGGAAAATAAAACAAGCTGTTACCAATGCGGGGGCTGACTCGACAAATTCCGCAAGTACACCAATGGCAGAGCTTCGTCTGGTCAACTTAAAACAGCTATTGGCGGCGGAGAAAAAAAATCTGATTGGCGGCATAACCCAAGCAGAGAATACATCTGATAATCTTCCGTCGGTGATGGTTCTATTCCCTGCAGCCAAATGGACAGAGTCTTGGAATGGATGGCAGCCTTGGTTGGCCTATCTCAAGCAACAAGAAGAGGCACATAGCCAGTATCATATTTATCTTTTACGCTACAACCCTGTAAAAGGTCGTCAAAGCGCTGTTAAGGAGCTTCAGCAACAGCTCCATTCGTTTCTTGAGCAACACCCGCTGACCCGCCTTCGTTTTCTAGCCCAAGGAGAAGCGGGCTTAGTGTTGTACGATCTATTGGAAGATCAAGCTATCCGGGGTGTGAGTGACCGTACAGTCTTTATTGGTAGTCCCTTTCACGGAACCCCACTGGCAAGTGCTCAATGGACTAAGGACAGGGCGTGGGTGTTTTCCCCCAACCGACTCTGGCTGGCCATGGAATTCGGTGCTGCGCGACAGCACTATCCCCAATTTGAACAAGAGCTTTGTTGGGACAACTTTGATCGTTCTCTGTCTGACCGTTTGCCGGTGACAGGGAAAATCCCAATTTGCGAACCCCGTGCGCTTGATGAGCGTCGTCTGGATAAAGCAGTGATGTATGCCAGTTACTTCGGTCTTAGCGCCCGGTTAGACCATTATTTAAGAGAGGTTCTCAATCTTCCCGAAGATATCCCCACCCGTGATAGAGCCATTCTGTTTGGTTCTAATCATTGGACCATTGCTCAAACTCAGCAATACCTTGAGCGACTTCGTCTGAAGGGGCAAACAGATATGGGAGACCAGGTCCCGATGATGGCCTACAACGACGGTCGGACCCCCATTGCCAGCAGCCTGTGGTTAGGACGCTTTGCCGCGCGTTATAACGATATGAATCCGCCGCAAGAGCGGGTTTGGCAAGCGCTGAGACAACTTAAAAATAACGACCAAGCCCGCCTGTTCCCGGGTGTGGACTATCGAGATTGGCAGCTGGGATCAACGCGAACCGGAAACCCGCGCGTTCGAGACGTGCTTAATCCCACAGAGCCGATGAGAACGGTCTTTGATTGGCTTTGGTTTGATTTGACCCGGTAAAATTAGACTTTTACGCTTTTTTACCTGTTTTTGGTGATTTGCCAATTGCGAAGCGGACACTCACTTGGGGAGCACCAATTTCCAATGGGGCAATGGTAAAAGCGTCGTCACTCACTTCAGCATGCATTGAAGGGGCACTGGCGGCAAAGGCTCTTGCGCCACCGCCGCCTTTGGCTGAGACACGGCCGTAGTTTTGTCCCACTTCAATGGAGAGAATGTCTCCCAGGGGAATGCCAGCGGCTTTGGCAGAGGCTTCTGCCATGGCGCGAGCATCTTGGATTGCTAGGGCTAAGGCTTCTCGAGCAGCCCCAGTTGTATCATTGAGATAAAAATTCGGTGCCACATTATCGGCTTTGTTATCGGCAGCCACTTCCATAATTCGGGCAGCATAGGCAGGTAAATCAGAATCTGAAACGCCTGTTGCAGTGGCGCTTAAGGAGACAGTGGCGCTGTAAGCAGAAATAACAGGTGGTTTTTTACCCGTGCCCTGCGTCCAAACGGGTTGAACAGAAAGTTGAGAGCTAACATTGAGCCCTTTTAAGCCAAGAGAATCAATGGCTTGTCTTAAGGCTGCACCGGCTGTGTTGGCGTCATTCACAGCACCGGCCTGCGTGGGGTTTTGACGTGAAAGATTCATTTTGACAGCAAGGCTATCTGGCATTTTGCTGACAACCCCTGTGCCTTGAGTGGCAATAAAGGGACTCTCATCCAAAGTGGTTTTTGCTGCAGCTGCACCGAAGTGGACAGGAGCTTTTGGGTTAGTTTTTTGGGGGGCACCCATAGGGGGATGGGCTTGAAAACGAATAGAATCCATCACTGTCATCAGGGTCTCTCTCTTTTTTATTCAGTAAAACTAAATCAACTGTAGTGTAGGCTGGGCGTGGTCTTCAGACAAGTTTAAAATACCAGATTGTTACAATCGGGTTAGCAACTTTAGTTCTAGGCTTTTGCTAGGGTATTTCCTAGGCGATCTGTAGTTCGGGACCAAATTCGGCTTCTAAGAGTTGGCTAAGAGCGTTACGGTCATCATCCACCCAAAACTGACTACCGGTTTTAATCCTTGTGCCGTCCTCAAAGGTGAGTATGACAGGATGTGGTCCACGGTGTTGGGCCAATAATTTGCCCAGGTAAGCCACTTGTTCATATCGGGGGATAGCTTTAAAGGCCAACTGGAGCGGCTGAATTTGAGCAATAGGACGGACGTCTTCAATAATGATGCTGTAGGTCTCTGAATCATCTCCTCGGAACTGTAAGCGGCCTTTTAGAATGATTTTACTGCCTTGCTCTAAAGCGTTACCTCCATCAGAGATCGCATCAAACCGCTGGACAGCCTCACTGAATCCCACGAACTCCACACTTCCAGAAAAATCTTCTAGTGTGCCAACTATCATGGGCTTATTTTGTTTGGTTAAGCGGCGCTGTAGCGTGGAGATCATCCCGCCTACTAGTACATCAGTGCCGTCGGCCAGGTCTTTGAGTTCGGCGATATTCTGATTAATCATCATGGGCAAGGTTTTAACCAGATTGTCCAGGGGGTGACTGGTGAGATAGAAACCTAAAAGCTCTTTTTCAGCCCGCTGAATTTGATCAGGACTAAATTCTTCGGCAGAACCACTGAGAATGAGTCCTGAGAAACTGGGGTTTTCAGAATGATCAGAAGCTCCTTGCGCTGGCGCTATATCAAACAGACTGGCTTGCCCGGTTTCTTGCTGTTGGTGAGAGCGTTGAGCAAATTCCACAAGCCCTTCAACGTTGTGAAAGAGTTGCTTTCGGCTGTAGCCCAAAGTATCCAGCGCCCCACAGCGAATCAAACTCTCCAATGTTTTTCGGTTGAGTACCTTACTGTCCACCCGCTTTAAAAAATCCTCAAGGGACTGAAACGGTTTTTCATCGCGGGCACGGACGATATGCTCCACCACAGAAACCCCCACATTTTTTATAGAGGCCAACCCAAAGCGGATTGCGGGCCCATCCGGGGTAAAATCGAGACCGGACTTTGTCACATCAGGCGGCAGGACTTGAATGTGCATCCGACGAGCAGTCACAATATAATGCTGAGTCTTATCAAGGTCGTTTCGGACACTTGAGAGCAATGCAGATAGATATGAAACAGGGTGATGTGTCTTCAGGTAGGCGGTTTGATAGGCTACCATCGCATAGGCGGCTGAGTGAGACCGGTTGAAGCAATAGGCCGCGAATTCGGTCATCGTCTCAAAGAGTTCATTGGCCAGTGCTTCATCCACCCCATGGCTTAGGCTGCCTTGAACAAAGCCGTCCTTTTCTTTGGCCATCACATCGGCTTTTTTCTTTCCCATGGCCCGGCGAAGTAAGTCTGCCTGTCCCAAACTGTATCCAGCCAGTATTTGCGCAATTTGCATAATCTGCTCTTGGTACACAATGGTGCCGTAGGTGTCTTTGAGGATGGGTTCCAAGTCGGGATGCTTAAAGGTTACTTGCGATCTCCCGTGTTTTCGGTCCACAAAGTCCTTCACCATGCCGGAATTGAGAGGGCCTGGCCGAAAGAGCGCAACCAGAGCGTTAATATCTTCAAACGTCGTGGGCTTTAAGTCTTTTACCAAGGTTTTCATCCCATTGGATTCCAACTGAAAAACACCGTCCGTTTCCCCAGAGGCCAACGTTTGATAGACAGCCTTATCATCCAGTGGGAGGGTATCCATATTGATACTGATTGACTCAGTTTGCTCAATGAGCCGCTTAGAATTATTAATAATGGTCAGGTTTCGCAGGCCTAAAAAGTCCATTTTTAACAGGCCTAGCTTTTCCATGTCTCCCATGGGGTATTGAGAAATCAACTGCCCATCTTTTGAGCGTTGCAAGGGGACGGTATTCGATAAGGGGTCTTTAGAAATTACAACGCCCGCAGCGTGTGTGCCGACATTACAAGCAGTTCCTTCAATCGATTTTGCCAAATCAACCAACTGCTTGATTCTCTCATCACTATCATAGAGTTTCTTAAGCTCCATCCCATTTTCCAGGGCATCATCGAGTTTGGTCCCCGGTGTGGATGGAATCATTTTGGCAAGCTTATCACTCTCACTGAAGGGAATTTCCATCACCCGAGCAACGCCTTTTAGGGCGGCTCTGGCTGCAAGGGTGCCAAAGGTAATAATTTGGCAAACCTGGTCTTCTCCGTAGCGTTCTCGGACGTACTGGATCACCTCATCACGGCGCTCGATGCAAAAGTCAATATCGATATCAGGCATCGAGACCCGTTCTGGATTTAAAAAGCGTTCAAACAGTAAGTTATGCTCTAAGGGATCGATATTGGTAATTCCTAAAGAATAGGCGACTAGACTTCCTGCGGCAGAACCACGACCCGGACCAACCGGAATATCATTCTTACGGGCATAATTGATAAAATCCCACACAATTAAAAAGTAAGCCGGAAAGCCCATCTGGTTAATAATACCCAACTCAAAATTCAGCCTGTCTTGAATCTCAGGTGTTATCTCGGCGTAACGACCAGCTGCATGCTCATAAACGGTTTCTTTGAGCGCATCTTCTTCTGAAACCCCGGGAGGTAGCGGATATTTTGGTAAAATAGACTGTCCCATCGGTAGTTTTAGGTTGCATTGATCAGCAATCACGAGTGTATTGTCCAGCGCTCGGTTGACCAGTTCATGGTCTAGATGCTGAAAGCGTTCCGCCATCTGGTCTCCGTTTTTAATATAAAATTCGGGTCCATAGGCCTGCATTCGAGAAGTGTCGTTTAACGTTTTGCCGGTCTGCATGCACAGTAGAATCTCGTGCATGGCATTGTCCCCTGGCCGTGAATAATGGCTATCGTTGGTGATAACCAGCTCCATGCCGACTTCTTGTGCGATGCGGGTCATTTCCATGCTGACCCGGTATTCCCCTTCAAGACCGTGATCCTGGATTTCCAGGTAGGCACGTTCTCCAAAGATATCTTTTAGTACTTTCGCCCGTTCTCGTGCTTCTTGTGGGTTGCCGCGCATAATTGGCTGGGCCACAGGTCCGGCCAGACAAGCAGTCAGTGCAATCAGTCCCTCACTGTGTTCTTTTACAAGTTCCCAATTGACTCGGGGTTTGTAATAAAAACCGTCTACTTGCCCGATGGTCACCAATTTCACCAAATTTTGATAACCTTGGAGATTTTGTGCCAGCAGGACTAAGTGGTGATAGGCTCTTCGGGTGCTTCTATCGTTAATATCTCCTTCAATCACATAGATTTCACAGCCCACAATGGGCTTTACACCACTGTCTTTTGCGGTGTTGACTAATTCTATCGCGCCGTACATCACCCCGTGATCGGTAATCGCCACTGCGGGCATCTCGTTTTCCCGAGCAATTTGGATTAAATCTGGGATCCGGGTGGCCCCGTCCAGAAGGCTATAGTGCGTGTGCAAATGGAGTGGAACAAACGGTCTGCTCATCACCCTATTGTGCCACTGGAGACTTGCTACCGTAAAGTAAGCGTTAAGCCTTGCAACGGTTTTGTCAGATCTTGTAATGTTTCCATTTAACGTGCCGGGTTAAACGCCAGGTTGAGCCCGCCCAAGGCGGCAACCAACTGTCCTGTGAAAACGGTAGAGGCGTGGTTTACATCGGTCGCGGCCCAATCGTCAATAAAACTCTGTGACCCTTTATTTCTAGGGGTTTTACTGTCGAGCGCAAAGGGATTGGCGCCTGCAATCATTAAGCCAGGTACCGTGGTATTGTTCGCCTGTCCTAGGAGATGGGGCACCTTCTTCAGCGAATTGCCACTCCCACTGGTGATACCTGTTACATAACTAGTTCCTGAGGGGTTGTAACCAAATAAATACCGGATATTGCTGGCAGCAGCATCTCGATGACTGATTTGTTTGTTGAGACGATAAGCAGTCAGTAGAGCCCAGGTTTGCTCCGTAAGAAGGCTATTGGAGTTTTCTGGGTATTGATGAAGACTAATATGCATCGGATTTGTTTGTTGGTTCTTGTGTAGCAGCTCAGCCAGCTTGATAATAGATTGCTTTAACGTCCCTTTTAGTTCTGGATCTGGCGCTTTAGAAAACAAAATATAGTCTACGTAGCCGAGAAAAATAGGGTTTTGCCAAGAACTTGGCTGAACACTTAACTGCGGACGGTGTTGCAGTATAAATTTATGGTATTCTGCTTTGCCTGTAACGCTATAGAGCTCAAATGCAGCCCAAAGCATATAATGGGTTGACTCTGAACTGTCCGAGCGAAACAGTGCATTACCGGCGTTAGCCTTTTGAAAAGCCTTTGGTAGCAATGGTTGTGGAAAGTTGGCTGGGTATGATTGGTATTTATTTTGATTCTGTAGGTACTGCCAACCTTTTTCAGCTGCAATCAACGCTTTAATCGAGTAACTGAGATCTTTTTGACGAAAACTGCGAGAGGTCATTGCTAGAGCGGCAACAGCGGCAGCATTATCCGGGATACTGCCTGGGGTTAACCAGCGAGTACTTTCCTCTTCCTCAGGTAGTTTTGGTTCAGGTTGTTCTGCAAGAGAGGTTTCAGATTCTGAGATGACTGCCCCGTAAAAACCGCCGTCACGTCGTTGCATGCTGAGAAGCCAGTCTGTGCCTATTTTAACCTCATGCAGATAATCTGGAATTTCTCCCAAATTGGGCTCACTCAAAGGGTAATCCAGTTTAAAGTAGTTCATCGCCTTGGGATTCCAGTCATAGAGCCCTAGGAGTTTGGCAATTGTATAGGCGGTGCTACGGACGTACTTATTATAAGAACCTGATTCGTGCCACCCCCCTGTGGCGTCTTTAGGTACTGCATTTTGGGGTATCGCATTTAGTTTAGCTTGAGGCTCCCAGATAACCCCATCATTCAGATGGCATGCGGCGTGCTTTAGTTTAACTTTACTGTCTTCCAGCTCGATGCCACAGCGCTCCAGAAATAAGCTACGAAATACTTGCCGCATGGTATCCCAGTAAGAAAAATCACTCACAACGAGGGTGGCTAGAGTTGTGGGCTCTCCTTCAAATCGAATTTGATACGATCCACTGGTTTTGAACTCAGAAAAATCATATTCCCAACTTTGTACTTTTTGATTTTTAACCAGTGGATTCAGGTTAACCACCTGTCCTGGGATTGGCTCATAAGACACTTGGCCTTTTCGGTGCATAAAGCCAGGTTTTTCTGGGTCGTATATGACTAATTTGGCTGGCTTTACCGCACCCTCTGCCTGCCAAATAAGGTATTTAGGGCTATTGGGATGATATCCAGATCCGTCTAAGATAATTGAGGGGTAAGCCTGTGGGCGCTGTTGAGCCTGTAATTCCCCTGGCGAGGCAAATAAGAGAAAGCCAGCAATGCAGCATATCAATGACCAGGAGAAAGTACGCAGGAGAGCAGGCATAAGAATGGGCTTGAGAGCACCGACAGTCATACGGGCAACAAGTGACATCAAGTTATAAGGCCGGCTTAATCTCGCTGAATAGCAGAACAGCTTCATCATCACAGCGTGCATTGTGTAAGGCATGTCTGGCAAAACGAATCACAGCATCAGCATCGGCAGGCGAGTCATCCGGTAATGGATACCCAGCAATACCTGCATGAACCACGACATCTTCGGGCTCATCTGCCACTTGAAACGGGGTGGTGTTAATACTTTCTACGATACGGTCTGCCAGAATTTTGGCACCCTTTTCAGAGCTTCGTGGCAGGAGCAGTGCAATTTCATCATCGCCAATTCGGGCAATAATATCTTCTTGGCGGATATGATTCTGCATTTGCAGCGCAATATGTCGCAAAAGCTTGATCACAAAGTCGTATCCGTAGCTGTCTAAATAGACCTGATAATAATTGACGCCAATAATAATGCAGGACAATGGAGAAAGGTGACGTTTTGCAAGAGAAATTTCACCGTTCAGCCGGTTCTGGAAGTAGCGACGGTTAAATAATTGGGTCACTTCATCAACTTGAGAGGCATCTTGAATGGTGGACAGAAGTTCTGACTGGCGAACAGCCGATGAAACTCGACTGAGAATTTCAAAGGGGGGAAATTTTCCAACCAGGAAGTCGCAATCAAACTGGTATCCTGGAATTCCCAAGGTCTCATCTTCTGTGACCACGGCGATACAGGAGACGCTTCCCAGTGCTTGTTTAAATTGATTGCTCAGAAGACTCACTTTTTCGCCGGTGCTGTGGAAAATCACCACGGCTTGCTGAAAACCGCTCAACTGCTCTAATAGTGCATCTTTAGAACCCACCTCGTGCAGCTGGTAATAGCCACTCAAGGTGTCTTTAATCTGCTCAAGGTGAGGGATGGCAGGTTCGGTCAAAAGAAATATCGACATCATAATGAGCGGTATTATAACCGCTTCTCATGATTTGGCAAAGCTTGAGAAAACAGCCATTGAAGCGTTTAACCTGCCTGATCTGTAAACGTTCCACCGTGTCTATCAAGTTGTTGCCAGAGCGTTACAATCTCTTCAGGGCTCAAAGTCAGCACAATAGTTCTGGATCGCAGCTCGACCAAATCGACATTGCCAGTACTTGGGTTGATTTCAAATGAGTACACCCCGTCATCATCAAGAGTGAGGTTAAATAACCCTCGGAGTTTGGCCCACTTTAGGAGTTTTTCACGCTCGTCTTGCTGAAGGGTTTGCTGTTTTCTTTTCTGAGCGCCTTCTTCATTGCTGGCATCGGCATGTTCTTCTTCATCAAAGGCTTTGGATTCTTCACCTGGCTTGGGTTCATGCACTCGGTGGACAAAGGGGGTTCCTCGTGTCCCGTAAACATCGGAAATAAATCCCGGATTGGGCGATCCGTAGGGCTGAACTCGATTGGGTGGTAAGGACTCGAATCCCATAAACGCAGTAATCCCCGAGAAAAATTAGGTGCGAAACAAAAAGTAGTGGTTGTTAATTTAAGGGTAGCACAGCAGCAGAGCCCTTACTAGAGGAGGCTTGTGGATATAAACTGCCCTAAACACCGATCTCAGGGCTTGGCACAGAGACTTGTATGTTTTTCATGCTTTCGTTAGAGTGTCTTTCACGATTTTGATGTCAATAATTCACCCTGTTGGGTTTTAATAGCATTGCGTCTATCAAACTAGAATTATGAGACTCACCCTCAGACTATGAATTCTCTTGCACTCTACACGATTTTAATTCAGCAACTCTCTGAACAGCCCGACCTGTCTATTGTTCAGGATCGTCAGTTGATCCCAGAGCATTGGCCAGTGATATTGACCGAAATCCTGAGCTTTCGTAAGCAGATTCAAGGGTTTGTTGTCAGTGATGGTAAACATCAAGTCGTCTGCGTTTCTTCGCTGCCTGAGGTGTATGAGCGGGTTTCTTCTCTGGAGTTAGGAACCATCATTCACCTGATCGATCCAGAGCTGCGCCAAGATGAGCCGAATCGACGGTACAATATTGATGTAAAAGATATTTGTACGTTAAAAGAATTTGATGAACGCTTGAAAAATCAGCAATTAGAAGCCAAGCGTGCAGAAGAAGAGCGTTTGGCCTGGCTGAGAGAACAAGGTTTTCTAGATGAGCTGGATGAACTCAATGAGGATGATTCACCTTCTGCCTCATCCGAATCCGACGTCTTGATTGAAAACGCACTGTCTTAAGAGAAAGAGCTTTGCTGACTAAAGTAGCATTAATGCTTGGGACGTTTAATCCCATTCACTGGGGGCATTTATTGATGGCTGATCTTGCCCAGCAGCAATTTTCCCTTGAAAAAGTGTTTTTTATTCCTTCAGCCAACCCGCCACATCGATCAAACGAGCTGGATTTAGTTGCATTTGAACACCGGCTTGCGATGGTCACAAGGGCGATAGAGCCGTTTCAACATTTTGAAGTGCGTGATATGGAGGGCAAAAGATCCGGACCCTCTTACACGGTGGATACCTTGGTGGAAATAGCCGAGGCTGAAAACATTCTTCCAGGTGAGAAAATCCCTGTGATTATTGGCTCAGATGCCTTAAGTCAGCTTGCCAGTTGGCATAAACCAGCCGAAGTAATCGACCGTGCCGTGTTTTTACAAGTGCCACGGATTGACACGCCTTGGGTGGAGTCGATTCAGCTGGCACCTGGTGTTGTTAAACCACTCGCCACGCGTAAAGTGTTTATGCCTTTGGTGGGAATGTCATCGACGTGGATTCGGCAATCAGCTCAATCCGGTATTCTGCCCCAAGCAGCAATGCCAGAAGCAGTTTGGCAGTATATTCAACAATATCAGCTATGGCAAGAAGCCGTGTTGACAAAGATATAGCCGATAAAATAGAGCCTATTTCCTGGGCTGATTCTCAAGATTCGTCTTCCAATAACTCTTTGATATAGCTCAGATCTTCGGCCCGCTCTTCGTTATTCACTAGCACGAGGTGTTCCCAGTAGTCTAGCAAAATACCACCAGTGCTAGGGTTGATAAACCAATGCTCTCGAGACTCTGGGGCATCATCGTGCATTAACCCCAACTGAGAGAGTAAGACCATCTCTTGGTAAAACGTTGTTTTGGCATCCGCGCTGAGCCTATCTTGATGGTGAACAAACGCTAGTGGCGGCTCCTGCTGACACCCTTTTCTATAAGTGATGAGTAGCGTCTCTTCTTTCCCAATGGTTGAGTAGTGCAGCAGTGTGGGGGCTGCACTGATACTGAGGTTATTAATCATATTGAGGTAATGAACGAGCCCGTCCCATTGGTTTTTGTAACCGATATAAATTTGATACCCTTGATACCAGTATTGTGTCCCAGTAGCTTTTCCGTTTTCATCCGGGATAGCCACAAAGCCTTTAATACTCTGGGTACAATCAACCAAGACACTCAATAGGTTGGTTAAATCAGGGGCTATCTGCAAATCGGCAATTAATTTGTCGATAACCAAATCAAACGCAAATCCTTCGGCTTGGAAGAGTACTTTAGAAACCGTTTTGATTGGTTTATCGGGCTCAAAGGGAAAGGGGGGCATAAGCAACTCTCTTTTTTGCAGCTCACTTCTTTTTTATTTTACCGCCAAAGTTTACTGCCAAATTTTTGTGCGCTTTTCTGGTAGGCTATAAGCAGGTGCGGAAGTATTACTTATCACAGGGTATTGCGTGTAATGACCAGTCAGCGTAATCAAGAATTTTCCAAAAAATTTGGCATTATTGGCACAGGAGTGATGGGTAAATCCCTCATTCAGGGCATTTTGCATGCCCAACTGGCAACAGCAAAAGAAATTTGGGCAACGGCTAAAACAGAGGCTACTTGTCAAAAAGTGACTCAAACATTGGGGGTAGAGGCATTTACAGATTACAAAAAAATATTGCCCAACACGCAGTGGTTGTTGCTATGTGTGAAGCCCCATCAGGTTTTGGGAATACTCGCTCATTTGGTCAAACAGGGCTTGTCTGAGAATACCGGCATCATTTCTGTGGCCACTGGGGTTAGTTTGACCGCGATGACAGAGGCCCTAGGACAAAATAACCCGGTAATTCGAGCGATGCCCAACACACCATGTGTTGTTGGAAAAGGAATGACCGTGATTTGTGGGGGTGAGTCCGTTAAGAGTGCCGATCTTGCCACTGCTCGCAGTATTTTTACGTCTGTGGGTCATTGTATCGAGTTAGAAGAGTCGCACTTTAATGCCGTTACAGCCCTTGGTGGCAGTGGTCCCGCATACTTTTATTTGATTATGGAGGCCCTTGCCGATGGTGGTGTCCGTGTGGGCCTGCCCCGGGATGTTGCTTTGGAAATAGTTTGTCAAACGGTGCTCGGAGCTGCTACGATGGTGCAACAAACCGGACGGCACCCGGCTGCCCTTCGCGATGATGTAACGACCCCTGCAGGATGTACCATTGCCGCCTTGCTGACAATGGAAGACGGAAAAATACGCTCTGTTCTTGCACGAGCAGTGGAAGAAGCCACCCGAATTGCTGGGCAATTGGGTGAGAAAAAATAGCCAGTCATAATCGGTATCAATATAAATAAGGAGACCCCCCCATGGCACTGATGGACAGTTACGCTGCAAAACACCCTGCAAATCCTGCACAGACTGAAGATTTTATTGCCATTGAAACTCAATACGGGGCAAACAATTACCACCCATTGGATCTGGTGATTGATCATGCCGAAGGCGTTTGGGTGACAGATGTGGAGGGGAAGCGCTACTTGGACTGTCTGAGTGCTTATTCTGCGGTGAATCAAGGACATTGCCATCCCCGTATTTTAAACACGCTGCATGAACAAGCTGCAAAAGTAACGCTGACTTCGCGGGCCTTTCGTAATAGCCAATTACCTTTGTTTTGCCGGGATTTGGCAGAGTTAACCGGTTACGACATGGTGCTGCCGATGAACAGTGGTGCAGAAGCCGTTGAAACGGCGATTAAAGCGGCGAGAAAATGGGGATACAAAGTCAAAGGCATTCCAGAGGGGCAAGCCGAGATTATTGTGGCGGACAATAATTTCCACGGACGGACGACAACGATTGTTGGTTTTTCTACTGAGTTTCAGTATCAAGACGGGTTTGGCCCGTTCACCCCTGGTTTTAAAATTGTACCTTACGGCGATGCTGAGGCCTTAAAGGCAGCCATCACACCTAATACCTGTGCGTTTTTGATTGAGCCCATTCAAGGTGAAGCCGGCATTATTATTCCACCGGATGGGTATTTAAAATCAGCCGATGCGATTTGCAAAGCCAATAATGTATTGACCCTGATGGATGAAATCCAGACTGGACTGGGTCGTACCGGTCGCTTGTTTGCCCATGGTTACGAAGACGTCCGTCCGGAAGTGGTGATTATTGGAAAAGCCCTCTCAGGTGGTTACTACCCTGTTTCGGCAGTATTGGCTGATAAGGCTGTATTGGGTGTCTTTAATCCGGGAGATCATGGCAGTACTTTTGGTGGGAATCCCTTGGCTTGTGCCATTGCCAGAACTGCACTCTCTGTTATGCAGGACGAAAAATTGATAGAACGCTCTGCTGAATTGGGTGCGTATTTTCTGGGTCTCTTGCAATCTATCCAAAGTCCTCATCTTGTGGAGGTGCGTGGACGTGGATTGATGATTGGCATTGAGCTGAACACCAAGGCTCGTCCGTTCTGTGAATCACTTAAACAGCAGGGGGTGCTGTGTAAAGAGACCCACGATAAGGTGATCCGCTTTGCCCCGCCACTGGTGATACAGAAAGAGGACTTAGACTGGGCCTTTGAGCGGATTCAAAAAGTACTGACAGCTTAATTTTTTTGCAGCTTAGTTTTCTTGCTGAGTTTTTCTCATTGAAAAAACCATGAGTCCCAGAAAGCCAGCCAGTGTGAGCAGGCTGATTAAAATACCTGTGGGCAAAAATTGGTTATGGAAACGAAGTTCGATGTTGTGATCACCTGCTTCCAGGGGAATGGCCATAAAACGGTGGTTGGCAAGAATAACCGGTTTCTGTTTGTTCTGCGTGGTCTCAACGGCCGCCCAGCCAGGATAGTAGGATTCGTTAACCAGAAGATATTGCCCTTGTTTTACCGGCTGATTCAGCTGAATGGTGATATGCCCTGGGGTTTCTTCAAAAATAATGTTTGAGACACTGTTGGACTCAGTCTGATTAGGTTGAATAAGAGAAGGCAGTTCAGCCGCTTTGGTATGAATTTCTGCTTGCTGAAAGGGGCTGTTAAATTCAGTGGTGAGTACTTTATAGATGTTGACTGGGTCTTGATTATAAATGGGATGAGTGATGATAGTGGCTTTATCCAGGTGAGAAGCAACCCGTAAAATTCGTAAATTCCGTGTTTTATTTTGGGCGATTTCTTCAAAAGCATTAACGTTATCCCAGGCGGGGTTATGCGGTTGTACTGTCGTAATCACATAATTCACCCCTGTTAGCGTCATATAGCGGGCGGGATTTTGTGCCAACATCACTGAGTCCATTTGGCGGTGACTGAGTAACTGAAGGGGGGTAAACCTTCCGTTGAGATATTCAATCCCATTTGAGACGGCACTATTAAACATCAGACGGTCTCGTTGATACTGGGTTTTATAGGGCCAAAAGAGGGGATAAGCATCTTCGGGAGTTGGTAATCCTAAGGTGAGAGCCAGCTGATGAAGCAGAATGGGATCTTTATCGTAGACAGGTTGTTCCAGGGTATCATCGTAAAAAATTCGCATAGAGTTGTTATTTGTATTTGTTAAATTTTTTTCTGATTCTTTTTCTTGAATAGCACTCAGTGCGTAGGGGGTTTGCTTGGATTCAAAGAATGCCCTAGGTACCAGTGGGGTGTGATTGAGATGGACACAGAAGATATCGAGCGCTGCAATCCAAGCAATAGCAATAACAGCTGTCTTGAGCCATTTTTTTTGAACCCAAAATAACGGCAGTATCAGTGCTAGAACTAAGCCTGTATGCATTGCTAGGGCTTGGAGATGGGTTGTCCGGTTGAGAAAGAAATGATCCCCCCAGTCTACACTGGTATAGTTTGAATAAGGCCAAATCCAAATAGCCGCGGGAAGTTGAAGTAGAAGAATAAAACCCAAAAATAGAACGGCTAATGCCAATATGACCTTAATAAAATGGGGGATTGCAACTTTGCTTATAGCGGAAGTGTTGAAATATGAAAGTCTTTCTTGTAATGACTGAAACCCAAGCCCACTCAAAATACAGAGTGAAAATGTGAGACCCAAAATCCACTTCTCAGGATACCGTTGAAACTGTAATGGCGGCAAAAGTTGAATGATTGTTTCAAAACCTGGACACCGGTTACCCATTGCGATGAATAAGCATATTAGACCGAGCAACACCCATAATATTGTGTTTGAGATTAAATTTTTCTGCCATGTTTTTCCTGAGAAACAAAAATAACCTATTCCTATAATCAGCGGAATCAGGCCAATATAAATACTGTCTACCCACGGTTCATTAAATTTGGGATAGAGAAATTGACCAATAAAATGGGGGGATGGATATTTAGAGCCATAAAAAAATGGCTGAACCAACTCGATTAAACGCTCAGGAGGAAAAGAAAATAGCGTATTTTCATCTAGAGATAAGGGCTGTTGTCTTACAGAGAGTTGCCATAGTTCCCAACTGGGAAGGAGTTGCACGGCACTCAGTAACATAGTGCCCACTGAGGTTAAAAGCATTTTGCCAAAATAAACCGGTAATGAGTTGCTACCAATACGCCACGTCTGATGGACTGTGGTTAATATAGTAACGACCAAAAATATCATCGGCCCGACGCTATCGCCGGCAAATATCATCATCGCTACGGACAGCATACAGAGAATCAGGGGGCGGATAGATGAGCGAAAACTCACTATGTTTAAACCCTCAAGCCAAAAGGCTGTGGCCAGTGGTAGCCAGACAACACTGGGTAAGTAATTTACGTTATCTGTGATGGAAATAACATAGCCAGAACAACCAAACAAAATAGCAGACCAAGCACTGGTGCCCACAGTGGTCTTGAGGCCTGAGCGCATCAGATAATAGAAGGCATAAAAACTGCCCAAACTATGCAGTAAAATAAACCAGGAAAGTGATTCTGCTATAGAAAAATGGAGCCAGTATCCAAATAAGAAGAGAACATTGAGAGGATAAAATGTTTGGTGCGTCGGCTCAGCAAGAAAAGGAAAACCACATGAAATCTGTGTGGTCCACTCGGGAAGATGTCCGTTCAGAATGGCTTCTAGCCAGATATGTTTCATTGGTAGGGTATAAAACGTGAGATCGCGGATAAATAACACTTGCTGCCACCATAAAACAGGCCACCATAATAACAACCAGACGGCGATCAGTAATAACAGCGGAAGCTGCAACTGTGACTGTGGTGACTTGAATTGTTTAAGCAGCATAGATTTCTCTTTTAACGCAACTCTTTTATAGGATAATAAAGAAGTTTATCGGGGGTGAATTTTCATTGTACGTTTCTAATTTTTTATTTTCTCATTTTTATTAGAAGGCAGTAAGACGTTATGGCCAAAGAAACACGAATCCTATTAATCGGAGGGTTTTCTAACCCAAATAGAGAATATCTCGGGGCAGACAATGATCCTGCCCAATTATCACCTTCGTTTAATCATGCTCTATTTCAAGCCTATCATAAGGGAGCAAGTGATGCGGGGCATCACATTGAGACAATTCTTTGCCATCAACTGCAGTTTGACCCTATCTTACGAACTTCCCATGCAGTAAAACAACCGCTTGAGCCTGATCTGGTAAAGGCTCAGTCTCTGATCCAGAACGCCACGCATCTGGTCTGGATTTACCCTACCTGGTGGGGTGGTATGCCCGCATTACTGAAAGGGTTTGTTGATAGGACGTTTCAGCAGGGTTTTGCTTATCAAATGAAGAATAACAGTCCTCTCTGGGATAAATTGTTAAAGGGTAAGACCGCTCATATCATCACCACGATGACAGCCCCTGCCTGGTATTACCAGTGGGTGAATCACGACTGTGGGATTACGATGCTCAGAAAAATGATTCTCGATTTTTCAGGGGTCGGCCCTCAAAAAATTACCCGAATTGGTGGGATGAATCGACTCAATCCGTTGCAACGAGGAGCATGGCTTTCTCAAATCGAAGAAATGGGCCGCCAAGGGAGATAATCATGGCGTATTTTAAGCGGCTCTTAAATTTACCGCTCGGGTGGAAAATCGCTTGGTCTATTCTACTTGCCAGTGCGTTTTTGGTGAGAGTCTGGGGGCTGGATTTTGGTTTACCCAATGATAGCCGTCCTGATGAGGGCGTTATTCTCGATATTATTATCAAAAATATGTTACTTCCCTGTTTAGAAAACGGCGATTGCCGTTTTAACCCTCATCACTTTGGCTACCCCAGTCTGTATTTTTATTTTAGTGCCTTCTGGGTTTGGATAGGAAGCCTTCTCTACACAACATTTTGGAATCATCAGACGCTCACTGGTTTCCTTCAATCTTATTTTATAGATCCAGGACTATTTAAACTCGCATTGCGTTTTTCTAATGTCTGTTTTGGAACACTGTCAGTCATTGCGACTTATCTACTGGCAAGATCGTTAAAACATACGCGATTACTCGCGTTTTTTGCAGGTATTTTATTGGCTTTTTCGTACTTGATGATCCGGAATGAACACTTTGGGACCGTGGATAGCCTACTGGCACTTTTCACAACAACGGCGCTTATTTCTATCATTCGTTGGTGTGAAGCGCCCAAGCATCGCTCGTTAATGACAGCATTGGTGATAACAGGCTTAGCCATTGGAGTTAAGTACCCTGTGATTGTATTATTGCTGCCAATTTGTTTTGGTGTTTGGGTACACAAGAAATGGTTTTATCAGCAATATAAAACAGATTTTATACTCTCCATTTTTTGGGTAACTGCTTTTGTGATGCTTGTTTTTGCACTTACCTCACCATGGTTATTGATAGATTTCCAATTAGCGCTGAAGCATATGAATTATGATGTGTATCATAGCTTCCACTCGGGTTTTACTCACACGCCTCAGCCTATAGGGTGGTTTTTCTATCCATTCGTCTCATTTGTCAAAGGATGTGGGGGGTTATTCTGTGTATTTGTTTTTCTTGGCGCGATAAAAACGGTTCTCAATGCTCAATTCTTGCAGAAGCCTGTCTCAATCGTGATGATTTTTTTGACGGCCTTTTTCCTATTATTTGCTGCAAGTAGCTTGGTATTTACCCGGTATATGATGCCTGTTGTCCCTTCTCTCTGTGTGTTGGCTGTAGTTGGTATCAGTCAGTTTTCAGGATGGTTTGTCCAAAAATATATCTCACAGGAGAGCTATCGAGAACGGTATCGTCACGTTTTCAGTATGATTCTTTTGGTCTTTGTATTGATTCAACCCTTAAAAATATCCTTAGAGTTCAATCGGCTCCTCAGTCAAAAAGATACCAGAATTGATGCCAGAGAATGGCTACTAGCCCATATCACTCCAGGAGAAGCGGTATCAACGGGTCCTCGTGTCGGATATATTCATCTCCCTGCGAGCTACGGACAATTATGGGTAGAAATCCCTCCAGTACCATTTGATGATAAACACCCTGCGCTGATTCAAAGGGTGTTAAATCCCTATGCTATTGCAACAACAGTTGGAGATATCCGTTTATTGAAGGAGCACCATATTCGTTATGTCACACTTTACGAATCTGGGCCGAGTGATTTTTTTCAAAATGCGGCGTGGGAAAAAGAAAAATTACTGGCTGACGGGGCCAAAGTGGTTGCTCATTGGTCGCCTTTTTATGCGGGTATAACAGCAGAACAGGCAAAATTAATGAGCGATTATGATGCGATGGATGCGGTGTATTTTCCGTTTTCTCAATTTCAAGCCTACGAGCGTCCAGGCCCTGAAATCAGCATTCTAGAGTTTGGAAAATAAAAGTAGCATCCTGATCTAGAAGTTTCTGTCGCAGGAGGGAGAACTCCAGCTGTAAGTTCCTTGATACCCTTGAGCTGCATCGGAATTGTCGAGAAAAATTAATCGGCTAGAAAGCGAATCCCAGGTAAGTGTCTCCGAGCTGTAGTTGTCTAATCTTATCTTATTGTAGCCTGTATACGTTACAGCGCCACTGGCATCTAAGCGCACGAGTTGAGCGACATGCCCGAGGAAATTACCAGAAGCGAAACGATCGGATATAAAAATATTACCGGTCGTTGGATCAATCACCACGTTGCCGTTATCTCCCAACATATTCTTGTCGCCGACATTATATTGATTATTTTTATAAAAGCCTTTAGACGGCGAATACACGTATAGGCCGCAAGTGATCGGACCGGCAACCGCCAAAATTTGATACTTGGAACTAAAGACCGCCGAATTATTGAATCCAGGAATGCAACCGTTATCGCCTGGGTCAAATAACTGAGTGGCCTGGGTATCCCCTGGTTTCCAGGTGTAGTATGCAGGTGTTTTCCATGCGCTATAGGGAATTCCATTATCTTGATCGTAGGCGATTGTATCGCCAAAATAAACAGCACCTGTCGAATCATCCAAAAGAAAGGACCCGGGGCTCATCAACGGTCCTTTATCGCTATCCATTACCGATAAACCCGCAGCAGGGTTCCAGATAGCAAAGTGGTCTTTTTCAGAGGAGTCTAAATTGGAGCCCATAAATATCCGTTGTCGTTTGGAGTCCACCACCAGGGCATTGGGGCCAACCCCATATAAATAGGGATCAGGAAAATCCACTTTTAGCACCCGTTTGCCGTTTTTGTAACCCAACAAGGCCCCGTTGGGAAAACTACCCACACCAAACACATTGGCGGGTCTGGCGGCCATATAGACAACCCCGCTGATGGGATCCACAGTGGTGCTAGCCACACCAGGGAAGGGTTCTGTCGTTAACAATGTCGAGAGTCCCGTTGTTGGGTGCCAGGTGTACCAATTGCCATTGGCACGGTTTTGGCCAAAATAGACCCGGCCCGTGGGATCCACCACCGTACTGCGGAACCCTTCTGCATACCCAGAACCACTGGCAACAAGGGTTTGTGTGCCACTGACGTCATCCCATACATAAAAACCATCGCCGGTTGGGCTGGCCCCCACGTAGACCCTCCCTGAGCTGGGATCCACCGCCAAGGATTGGGGGGAATTGGGTCCGCCTGATGGGATGTTGGTGATCAGCTGGCTAATGCCTGTACTGGGATTCCAGACATTGAGTGAGGCATTAGCGCCTTTGGTGTTATCCAGGATATAAAAGATGCGTTGCCGGCTACCATCAATGGTGATGCCGCCATAGGTACCCGGGAAAGAATTTTTATCCAAAACGCTCAGGCCCTTAGCACTCTGCCATAGTCTCAATTGATTTGATGTACCAATTGCAACCCAACCATTGATAGGGTCGGCAACACTAAAGGACGGGTAGTTATTTTTATGGGGGCCTTCCGTATTCGTCCATCGGTAGGGATCCGTGATCGTAGCCCCTGGGTCTGATGAAATCCCCGTATCGCTGACTAGCAATTTGTTAACACCCTCAGCCGGGCACGGTTGCACGAGCACCCAACGCTTGCTGGTGAGTTGCACTGAACCCACATTGGAGATGACATTGACGAGATAGTAGGGGGGTCTGGCGGTAGAGACCCAGGCATCAAAGGTGACGTTTTTGATGTTGGCGATGGCACCGGATTCTGGATTGGTGATGGCAACCGTTTGTGCGCTCAGATCGTTTCCCCCGCCCTTGGTTAGGGTACTTACCATGTTAGTCACATTGGACTGGTTATTGGTGAAATCGTCCGGTTCAATCCGGTAGCTTATTAACACGTTATTAATTTGCTCTGTCATACGTGTCACAGCGGTTTCGGTAATTTGCCGAGCGGACACATTTTGGTTCATCAACACGGCTTCATCCCCAATACCCTTGGTCAGCACCAGGCTCATGGTGGTTAACTCAATGGTGATTAGCGTGATCAGCGATAAGACCAGAATCATCGCAGTGCCGGGTTGTTTCGCCCGTGTTTTAGGTTGAAAGGACTTCATCATTAATAATTCCGATCGCATGAGGAGCTTGCCACCGCCCAGGTGTATGTAGGCACAATGTTGTTCCCAAAAATGGGTTGAATATTACTATTGGTTGGAATGTAGATACTGCTCGATAAACGGTCCCAGAGTAAGGTTTGGGCGCCCCCATATAACCCCCCATTGCGGTATCCGGGTTCAAATTGTGCATCGGCATCTGAGTCAACAGGCGGGTCATAACTAGTGCTGCGAGTGAGGCGAATAACCGATCGGGTGCCTGCTCCAACACCTTGAGGATCCCGTCTACTGGCCACATAAAAGTCGCCTGTGGCCGGGTCTAAGGTGATGTTGCCGTTGTCTCCCCAATACGGGCTATTGCCAGTGTAGTTTTTTGTGATGATGAGCCCAGAATTGGGGGAGTAGACATTGACTCCGCAACTTTCAGGCCCAGCAAAGGCGATCACCTGGTTTTTGGTATCGAGTGCGGCAGAATTGTTATAGCCAAAAAGGCACCCTTTATCATCCGCCTGGACGATTTCAGTGGCTTGTGTGTCTCCAGGGGCCCAGGTGTAGTAAGAAGGCGTTTTCCACCCACCGATAGCGCCGTCTCCAAAATAAACCCGACCCGTGGTATCATCCACCAAAATGGATTGGGGGTTCATCATATCTCCGGCGTCACTGGTTAGTAAAGACAGGCCTGTGGCCGGATTCCAAATAGCAAAATTGCTGTTCTGATCACCGTCATAACTATTTCCCAGAAAAACCCGTTGGCGTTTGGGATCCACCGCAATGGCATTATTGCCCACCCCAAAAGACCAGTCCTTGGGAAAATCCACCTGCAGTATCTTTCGGCCGTTTTTATAGCCCAGCAGGGCGCCTTTGGGAAAACTACCCACACCAAACACATTGGCGGGTCTGGCGGCCATATAGACAATGCCGCTGATGGGATCGACGGTGGTGCTGGCGACCCCAGGATAAGGTTCTGTCGTTAACAACGTGGAAAGCCCCGTTGTTGGGTGCCAGGTGTACCAATTGCCTTTGGCACGGTTTTGGCCAAAATAGACCCGGCCCGTGGGATCTACCACCGTACTTCGGAACCCTTCTGCGTCAGTAGAGCCATGGGGGGCAATCAGTGTTTGTAATCCACTGGCGTCGTCCCAGACATAAAAACCATCGGCCTTCACACTAGAACCCACGTAGACCCTACCGCTATTGTTATCCAGCGCCAGTGACTGCGGGGCAGACGGTCCCCCACCATCTAAAGTGCCATCGGGGATGAGGGTACTCAGTCCCGCACTGGGATTCCAGAGCATAAAGCCCGATTTATAGCTAAAAACAATGTTATTTTTGTTAGCAAAAAATACCCGTTGACGGCTGCCGTCTATAATAAGGCCCCCATAACCTCCGGGGTGTTCGGCAGCATTACCGTAATAGGGAATACTGACGCCTTTGGCGGCGCTCCACACTTTCAGAAATTCAGAACCACCAGTCACCACCCAGCCGTTAACGGGATCGTACGTGCTGTAAGTATTTTGGTAATTCATGGTTGTAAAATCGGCTTCTGTAATGTTATAGGGGTCTGTGTCATTCACAAAATCATTATTATGACTATAGTCATAGTCGTAAGAAACTTCTCGAATGCTGCCACCCTGACGACACGGTTGCACGAGCACCCAGCGTTTGCTGGAGAGCTGAACGGACCCGACATTGGCGATGACGTTGACGAGATAATACGGCGGTCTGGCATTGGAAACCCAGGCATCGAAGCTCACGTTTTTGATGTTGGCGCTGGCTCCCGATTCTGGGTTGGTGATGGCAACCGTTTGACTGGAGAGGTCGTAACCATTGCCTTTGTATAAACTGTTAATTGCAGATTTTAGTGATTCAGAGCCGTTGGCCAAATCATCGGACTGAACCTTGTAATAGTTGAGCGCATTGTTGATTTGCTCTGTCATCCGCGTGGTGGCCGTTTCGGTAATTTGCCGGGCGGACACATTCTGGTTCATCAAAACGGCTTCATCCCCAATCCCCTTGGTGAGCACCAGGCTCATGGTGGTTAGTTCAATGGTAATCAGCGTAATGAGCGATAACACCAGAATCATGGCGGTGCCAGATTGGGTTGCTCTTTTGGCTGCTATTTGGGCTGTTTGAGAAAATTGCCTCGAACACATAGATACTATACCGATTCTAATTGGCCTCACTGCAGGACTGCGGGGAGCGAGATAGCGTAGACCTGACTAGCGGTTGTATCCATCAGATACAGAATATTGTCACGGTCGTTATAGCGAATTAAATAGTTATACGTTGCTGTGGTGGGGGTTAAATTGGCTAAATTGAGGTTATACGATGCTTTGAGAGCAATCGTATTGGTGCCCGGTGTGGTATAGGCGACATAGAGCTTTGCTGCCGTATAGGCCACACCGCCCGGTTGTGAGGCATCCAGGATAATTAAGTCCCCTGTTCGGCTATTGACGGCAATGCTAGTGGGGTTTGCAGGCACTGTAGACAGGGTGTTGAGATCATACAGAGTGGCGGGAGTAACAGAGCAGTTCTTGAGTAGGCCCGTGCAGGTGCGGTCTTCTATTTTATAGACGTGTTTTGTGCTGGTTATTAGGGCGTAGAGCGCTGTGCCACTTTTATCCAAGGCAATATCATTAGGCGGTAAAGAAAAATAAGTCCCAGTCGTCACATCCTCCAAGGTGCCCACTAAACTATAGTAGCCGTTGATGCGGTTATAGCGCCAGCGTTCAAAAACGGGTTTGTTTCTGTTTGCTGCGTACAGATCGCCGTTCACATCCTGCTGAACCCGGTATGAAGTGTAGGCAGGGGCTTTCATACGGATGGGAGAGTTTGTAGGATTGCCTGTTGAGCTGAGGCGGTAAACAGTACGGACAATGGGATCGGTCCAGGAATAAAACGGTGAGGTCGCATTGATGCCATAAAAAATCCGACTCACCCCGGCCACCGGGTCGTAAGTGGCGCCAATGGCATTGTTGATTCCGATATTGGCAGAGGAGCGGATAGTATAGGCCCCCTCACCCGATTTCCAGGTCATCAATTTTGTGGTGTCAGCAAAGAAAACCCGTCCAGAAGTATCCGAAAAAAAGTAGGCCATTGGGGTGCCGCTATTTGCCAATAGGGTGGATACCCCGCTGGTTGGGTTGTAGGTGTAAAATTTGTTACTGTTATTAAACAGTAAGTTGCCGGAATAGGGGTCTACGTATAACTTTCCTTTAGGTGCGCCGGTGTATAGAGTGGATGCATTGGCGTTTGGGGCGACAACAGCGCCGTTCCATGCATACAGTTTGGTGGCATCGGCAAAATAAACCCGACCGTTCCCATCTCCGGCTAGCATTGGCGAAGTGAAAGGCCCACCCGCGCCGCCAATTTTATACACTGCACCACTGCCGTCCTCTTTCACACCATAAACGTAGGTGGCGCTCATCATGTACACCCAACCACTGTTATCGTTGAGGATGTATGTGGGGGTGTCGCCTGTATTGACTAACGTACTGAGTCCAGAACCTGTGTTATAGATTCGCATTCCCGCGCTCGCCAGACCGTAATATAAATAGCCATTGTTGTAGACCAAGTTAGAACTTATGGCATTGATATTGTTGGTTTCAAGGGTAGATAGAGCATTATTTCCCCTTACCCGCCAACGAAAAACCTTGTTGTACGCGCTGGTACCACTGTCTTTTCGGGTAATAAAATAAACACTATCCCCCCCATCTGAAGCATCACTGGCCATGCCAATGCCCCCAGCCCCTGCATTGTTGTAGCCAGATGAAAATTGTCCGGCAGCATCTCCTTGGGTAGTAGGGATGGCAAGGGTGGTGTTGAGTGCGTATAGCCTGCCTGAATTGAAGCCTGCAAAATAAGCCCAGCCAGCACTGTCCATCAGGGCCTGTCTGGGTGATGTCATAACTTCCCCTAAGCCAACGTAGTCTTTTCGTCCATTACTTTCATCCCAAGTATGGATGTAACCGGTTTTATCCATAAAAACAGCCATGTTGTTGGGTGAGATTAGCAGAGAGCTGGATTCTCCTGGTCCGTCTCCGTTTTCGCCATTGTAAATAGTAGAAAGTCCGGTGCTACTAGCCCAGGTGTACATTTTTTTACCGCTGCCGCTACCAAAAAAGACGCGGCCGTCATTTCTAACGGCTGTAGCATTTTGGCCTATGGAGCTAGAGTCTGTTGACGAGGCGATGGTGGTCAGGCCAACAGCAGTATCAGCATATCCTGTTGTGTTGGAAAGCTCAAATAAGCTGCGGCCATCCGCCCCCAGAAAAAAGGAGCCGTCATCTTTGGCACTAGAGACACTATTGAAATTGCTTGTAGCAAAAGCAAATAACTGGGTGGCTTCTAGACCTAAACGGGTATTAGATCGCAGCCTACTGCCAATGGGCAGCGTAAGATTGCCAATTGAAATCGATTTTGGGGTGTTGGAAAGAGTGAAAGTCCAGTTGCTGACCTTGAAGATCATCGCATTACTGGGACTGCTGAGGGCACAATTCGCGCCAATGCAATACTGAAATTGGGTGCTGGTAGGCAACAGGAGATCAATACTATCGGCAGTAGCATAGGGGCTCACGTTGGTCCAGGTGCTTGTGCTATCGTTGTAATTAAGCTTTTCGAGATATTGGAATCCACCAACAGCAGGTGTGGTCAGTTGATATCCCCTTTTTACCGTTGTTTCCTGCATGGGATCGTAATACACAAAATAAAGGTGGGTTGAGTCTGAGGTGGGTAGAATGGTTTGTGTGTTCGAGAGCTCTGTAATCAGTTGATTCATAAAGTAGGTGGCGTTGTGGGTGAGTTGAAGATTTTGCCGAGAACTCAGCAATTGGTTGTTAAACCAGGTGGAGGAGAGGAACATGAGAGGAATTAGAACAACGCCCATCAGGGTAAGGGCAAGCAACGCCTCAATTAAGCCTGTACCAGGCTTGTTTAAACCCAAGCCAGACTGGTTGCTTGTTTGGTTGTCCTGAGGAATCACTGCCACAGTTGTTTCCTAAATCACACCGAACGCTGTCTAAACGCCAAACCCAAATTTATTTAAGTCCATTTTAGTATACTGACACATGTAAGAACAAACATCCCCGTTACAGAGGGTATCGACAACTAAGGGTCCTTCCTGTAAATCTCTGTCTCACACTGTAACAACATGTGAAAAGTGCGACGTGTTATGCCTGAAATACCTGAAAAAAGAAACAATAATCTAGACGATCAGTTGAATCTAAGTGCCTTTATTAAGGAGAAGGCACTGTCCCTCGGCTTTAGTCGGGTGGGGATTTTATCGGGTGAGGTGATGACAGAGACGCTAGAAGAAGCGAGTCACGGCTTTGAGTCGTGGTTAGATCAAGGTCATCACGGTGATATGGCCTGGATGGAAGGACATCTGTCGCTGCGAAAAGACCCCAATACGGTGCTTGAAGGGGTGCAGTCAATTGTTTGTGTTTTGTTGAATTATTTCCCAGGGCGGCATCAGGAGACGGACTCCTATAAAGTGGCGAAATATGCCCGCGGAAAAGATTACCATCTCTTGATTCGAGAAAAATTACGAATCTTACTGAAAGAAATACAGAAAGTTGCCCCAGAAGTCCAAGGAAGGCCTGTCACAGACAGTGCCCCACTCCACGAAAAACCACTGGCAGTTCGTTCCGGACTGGGCTGGGTGGGAAAAAACGGCAACCTTATCTCCCCGCAACATGGCTCCTGGTTTTTTTTGGGAGAGCTCTTGCTCAATGTCCCCCTGGAATCTGATTTTGGGAGTACGAATCCGCAAAATAGAGCCTTGAAAGACAAGACTAATCTTTGCGGCACTTGCACCCGCTGTATTGATGCATGCCCAACAGAGGCTATTCTGACGAACGGTAATAATATAGGGGTGATAGATGCCACTCGTTGCATCTCTTACTGGACCATTGAGGCAAAGGCCAGTGAGTTCCCAGTGCACATTCAGAAAAATCTCTCTGGGTGGGCATACGGGTGTGATATATGCCAGGATGTGTGTCCGTGGAATTTGAAATTTGAGACAATGACAACGGAAATGGGTTTTTTAAATCCGCAAACGCCAGCCTCACTAGATCCAGACAAGATTCTTGAGATGTCCCAAGACACGTTTCAGAATCAGTTCAAGGAAACACCGATTAAACGGTTGGGATTATCCGGTCTTCAGAGGAATGTCCGGGCATTAATGCCTGAATAGAATCTATTCTGGTTTGGACTCTTCTTCTGACTGCTCTGAGACTGAATCTTCAGGGTCTAAATCTTTGGGAACCTCTGCAACAACAGCTGCTTTTGGTTTACGAGGTGCTCTGGGCTTTTTTTCCACGACCTCTTCAGTAACCACGACTTTGGTGGACACTTCAGCTTCAAGTGCTTCCCCAGTCATTTCCTCAGTCACTTCCTGAGAAGTTTCCTCAGCTTTTTTGGCCTTGGGCGCTTTTGGGGTGGCTTTTTGAGCTTCCTTTAAGGCTTCACGAGCAGCGGCCTGTTCTTTTAGCTTTTCTTCAGCCAGACGTTGCTTTTCAATTTTCTGCTGTTCAATTTGTTCCTTCATTCCGGGCGGGAGATCATCACGCTCCTCATTCCAGCGAGGCATATTTTTGTTTTTTCGAATCAAGCCAATGCCTACGTGGACGCGCCATTCATCCATTCGGAGTTGTTTGGAGATAATTTTATGGATGCCAATCGGCGGAACAGGCAAATAGGGCTCATACAGCGCTTCAATGGCGGTCAGTTGATCGGGACTAACAGCCAGCTTGCGCTTAGGGTAATCCAGTTTGGTCAGCTTCATTTTCTGGCGGATCAGGTTGATCGCAAAGAAGACCTTGCTCGGCTTCATATCCAGTTGTTGACCAATCACTTCATGCACATCAGGGTTTGGCAGCGGAAGGGTCGTTTTGTAAAGCTTTTCAATGGTTTCAATCTCTTCACGAGAGACAAGTAGAGGTTTTGCAGGACCTCGCCGCGGGCCGCCAAAGCCACCAGGCCGCGGGCCACCAAAGCCACCAGGACGCGGGCCACCAAAACCACCTGGACGTGGGCCACCAAAACCACCTGGACGTGGGCCACCAAAGCCTTGTTGTCTTGGGGGGCCGTAGCCGCCTTGCTGTTGTCTTGGGGGGCCGTAGCCGCCTTGGGGTTGTCTTGG
>JAIEMW010000004.1 GCA_019751815.1 Cyanobacteriota bacterium | reverse complement strand
TTCAAATAACCCTCATCCACACTCACCCAACTCCGGTCGTAAAACATTCCGTAAAACAACACGTTCACAATCAACACCACAATCCACGGAAATAGTCGGTGTCTCTTTAAACTCATTAACAACTTCTCTGCCAATCTCACTTTATTCTCTATCTTAAAAAAATCTGTAGCTAAAAAATTTCTAAACCTGGCTTGCTTAAGGGACAGGAGTTCCGAGTGGCTGCACCTCAATCGTACCATCTGAAGTTTGATTACCCTGCACAGATCGCTGAAACCAGCTTATCACGGCGGGACCCATATTCGTCTGTGTTACAACCAAGAGTGTCACGATCGAGAGAAATACCAAGGTGATGGCAAACTCTACAATTTGATTGCCTAGACTGCCTGATTTTACGACCGATCTTTTCGGTAAATGCATTGATTGCGTCCCTATTTTTGAAAGTCTCTGGTCTTTCATCAATTCTGGCACCCCTATTTTAGCAATTTTTACACTGTCGGGTTTTAATATAGTGAGCAAGTCAAAGCATTGGAAAGTGATCGCGTCATGTTTACAGGACTTATTGAAGAAGTGGGCACCGTCCGTGTGGTTGAGCACTCACAAAATGGCAGCCTTCTGACAATTACAGCCAGCAAAGTTCTAGAGGATGCCTCACTCGGCGCCAGTATATCTATTGACGGGGTTTGTACCACTGTTATCACTTTTGAACGCGCTCTTGACGATCAAAATCCTGGTTTCTTTCAGATAGAAGCCTCTCCCGAAACATTACGCAAGACCACATTTTCTCAACTCCAGTCAGGCGCCAAGGTCAACTTGGAGCGTCCGCTGCTCCCCACCTCTCGCTTGGGAGGGCATTTTGTCAGCGGACATATTGACTGCACTGCCCGCCTGAGATCTGTCACGCCAGAAGGAAATAGCTGGATACTTTGGTTTGAGCTGGATCAACCTGGATTGAGTGGTCTCTTTATTGAAAAAGGGTCTGTTGCCGTCTCAGGGATCAGCCTGACAGTCAATCTGGTGAAAGATGCTCAGTTTTCAGTGGCCATTATTCCACACACCTATGAGCACACATCCATTTCTTCTCTCAACGTTGGGGATAGCGTCAATATTGAGGCGGATATTTTGGGTAAATACGTTCAGCGCCTGCTCAGTAGCACCCCAAACACCGCTGAAACAGCATTAAATTTCGTTGCGACAGCCGGCCCAACACGTTGATTTTTAGGCCTGTTTGCGAGATTTTGAGTATTCACATTCACCAGCAACCTGCTAGTCCGTTTTAGAAAGTCTCTTATATGACCTCTCTTTTAACCGCAACTGAAGCCAGAAGCGCTGAGACCAATCAGGCGAACGTTTCCGAGATTGTTCTGACGCAACACGCGTTTCAGCTCTTTCGGGTACACGGCGCCAGCAGCACAGTCACCTTGGCTGCAAACACGCTGCCTGAAAAACAACCTATTTTCTCAGGGCTTCACGTAAAATCTCAGTCTATCTTCCAGCCCTATCAGCTTAATCCAGAATACGGAACTGACTTTACTCAAAATTAATTCCAGGAAGCCCGCTCCTGTATGGACACCGCGTCAATTCACTCAGCAGACACTCCTATAGATTCGCCTTTCGACACAGTTGAAGAGGCGATTCAGGCCATTCGACAAGGTGAAGTGGTTATTATTGCTGATGATGAAGACCGTGAAAACGAAGGAGACTTCGTCTGTGCCGCTGAGAAGGTGACACCAGATATTATTAACTTTATGGCCACCCACGGTCGAGGGCTCATCTGCCTGACACTCACGCCTGAGCTGTGCCAAAAGCTCCAACTCTTTCAGATGGTCTCCCACAACACCGATCCTATGGGGACTGCCTTTACGGTGAGTGTAGATGCTCACCCAAAATACGGTGTGACCACGGGTATATCAGCGGGCGATCGAGCCAAAACCATTCAAGTGGCAGTCGCGCCTGATGCCACGCCTTCAGACCTTCGAAGACCGGGCCATATTTTCCCGCTACAAGCAAAATCGGGTGGGGTACTGGAGCGCGTTGGCCAGACAGAAGCCAGTGTCGATATTGCCCGGATGGCCGGACTCACCCCCTCTGGGGTCATCTGCGAGATCCTGAATGAAGACGGCACAATGGCTCGGCGGCCGCAATTAACGCATATTGCCAAAACCTACAATCTCAAATTTATTACAGTGGCTCAATTAATCGCCTACCGGCTCCGCAAAGAACGCATGGTATCTGCCGAAGCGGAAGCTGATCTCCCCACGCAATACGGGCATTTTCGGGTGATCGCCTACAAAAACCGACTCGACAACAGCGAGCATTTGGCCCTGATTAAAGGAGATTTAAACGATGCCAACGACGGCAAAATCCCTCTGGTTCGGGTGCATAGTGAATGCTTAACTGGGGATATTCTGGGCAGTTTGCGCTGCGATTGCGGTCCACAACTCCATGCGGCACTCCAGCAAATAGACGAATACGGAAAAGGGGTTCTGGTCTACATGCGGCGACACGAAGGCCGTGGGATTGGACTCACCAATAAGATAAAAGCATACAAGCTCCAAGATCAGGGCATGGACACAGTAGAGGCCAACTTGGAAATGGGCTTTCCTCCCGACCTCCGTCACTACGGCGTAGGGGCTCAAATTTTGCTCGATCTTGGGGTAGATACTTTCCATTTGCTTACCAACAATCCTCGGAAAATCCGAGGGTTGGATGGTTACGGGCTAAAAGTACTGGATCGAATCGCGATTCAAATACCCAGCACTGATGAAAACCAGCATTATCTTGAAACCAAAGTTTCTAAGCTTGGTCATTTACTCGATATGTAGTGAACTAAAAGGATCTTAACCCCCATGCAGCAACCCAATCACCACCCCATCAAAGAAATCCAAGGCAACCTCATTGGCACCGCGCTCAAAGTAGCCATCGTGGTCAGCCGCTTTAACGATCTCGTTGTCGACCGGCTCAAAGCAGGGGCTCTACAAACCTTAACCAGTCACGGTGTGGACGAGCAAGACATCACCTTAGTATATGTTCCCGGCGCTTTTGAACTGCCGTTAATGGCCCAAACATTAGCAGACAGTCATCAATACAATCTAATCATCACTCTGGGTTGTGTGATTCGCGGGGGCACACCCCACTTTGAATACGTCTGTTCTCAGGCCGCAAGTGGCATCAGCCAGGCATCTCTAAACTCTGGTGTTCCAGTCTCCTTTGGCGTCCTTACCACCGATACCTTAGAGCAAGCCCTGGAACGCGCCGGCGCCAAGGCGGGCAACAAAGGGGTAGAAGCAGCACTCGCTGGGATTGAAATGGCAAACGCCTTGCAGCAAGTCCGTTCTCAAAATACAAGCATTAAACTATAAAGTCGCCATTAGACGCCAAACTATAAGGACTGAGACAACATTGGTGAATATCGATGCCCTCAAACAGTTTCACGAGCATACGTATGCTCGAAACCTGGTATTGAAGACACCCAATGTCGAAATTATTTTGGTCTGTTGGCGTCCCGGGCAAGCCTCTCCTATGCACAGCCATGGGCCGAGTGATGGGGTGATTGTGGTACTTGAAGGGGAACTCCACAATACCAATCTCACCCCAGACGGCCGGCGTATCACCACCATCTGGCATCCTGGAGATATTGGACACACTCCCGTGGGTGTTCAACACGAGGTGATCAACCAATCAAAAGCCGATGTGGTCACGCTCAATATTTATGCAGCCCCGCTCTTGCCTGAATATCACAACCCTGATTTAGGCTACAGCAACGAAGTCGCTGTTCAAGAGCTACAGCTTCCCAATCAGGTTGTGCAATACGTCTTGGGACGACTGCCCGAAAGTGCAATGGCGCCAGCCAGTTATCAAATATAGATAGCCAGCCAGTTATCAGATGTAACAGAGAGTTTTTTCGCCAATGAGCAAGCCCTTTCATTATCTCGACAATGCCGCCACCTCTTGGCCAAAGCCCGAAGTCGTTTACCGCACGTTGGACCAATCTTTTCGGCAAATGTTTAGCCCCAAACGCGGCACAGTTCATACTCAAGTTCATACCCCAAAACATAACCCCTCTCTATCAGACGCCCTTTCCTTGGACGAATGCCGGCAAGTCATGGCAACGTTTATTCAGGCCAAAAACCCTCAGCGCATTGCTTTCACCAATGGCTGCACCCATGCCCTTAATCTAGCCGTTCAGGCCTTTCCGTGGCAGCCCGGTGATGGTGTGATTATCAGCGCAGTTGAGCACCATGCACTCTCTCGCCCGGTTCGGAAAATGGCACGTGAAAAAGGCATTCACTTTCATGTCGTGCCCTACAGCGATGCTGTTCCCTTTGATCTTGGCCATTATGAGAATTTATTGGTCAATAACCCAATTAAGTTAGTTGCCACAACTCATGCCAGCAATGTAATTGGCTGTATTCTTCCCATTTCAGAGATTGGAGCACTGGCACATCACTACGGAGCCAAATATCTGGTTGATGCCGCCCAATCTGCCGGCTTTTTGCCTATTGATGTTGAGGCAATGAAGATTGACATGCTGGCCTTCCCAGGCCACAAAAGTCTGTACGGCCCCCCGGGGGTTGGTGTCCTCTATGTTGATGAGTCTGTCTCTCTCAACACCTTTATGGAGGGTGGTACCGGCGGAGATTCAGGCAAACATGAAATGCATGCCACTGTGCCTGACGGGCTGGAGGTCGGCACGATAGCGCTGCCACTGATTCGCGCCATGGCAGCCGGGTGTTCTTGGGTACAGCAAGAGGAACTGGCCCAGATTCAGCAGCAAGAGCGTGCTTTGTTGAAGCGTTTACTGGAGGGGATGGCTCAAATTCCCGAAGTCATCGTCTACGGAACCCAGGATGCGGCCCAAAAAACCCCGGTGGTCTCCTTTAATTTTCGCCAAGCTAACCACATTATCATGCCACCCAAAGAACTAGGAGCCCTGTTAACGGATCAATTTGGCATCGCCCTTCGGGCAGGCTTCCATTGCGCGGTGATGGCGCACGAGGCTATTGGTTCTGCCCAACACCGTGGAACTGTTCGTGCCAGTATTGGCCATTTCACCCAAACCAACGATATCGATGCCCTGCTCAATGCACTCACACTGCTTGCCCAACAGCAACGGTCGGCGCCTGCTGTGAGTCATCACTAAAAATTACTCACCAAACAGCCTCCACAAAAAAAGCCCTCACTCAACGTGAAGGCTTTTTAAAATGATGTGTATTGAACGTGAAAATATTCAACCAGCGCTTAGTGAGCGCGGGCTTTGTCCGCGTTCAAAGCAATAAAGCGCTGCTGGTCGGCAGGCACTTCGGCATCCATATAAATGGCATTGACTGGACAGACAGGCTGACAGGCACCACACTCAATACATTCATCTGGGTGAATGTAGAGTTGGGGCTCACCGTCGTATTCATAGATACAGTCTACTGGGCAGACACCCACGCAGGCTTTATCTTTCACGTTAATGCAGGGTTCAGTAATGACGAAAGGCATCGGCCTTCTCCTTTAATACAGAAACAATAAGATACAGACAAACAAAGACACTAAAATCAAGATCTGGTTGGGTTCTGGTGGGATAAAAAACGGCTAGATTTTTTACAGACCAGTGTCCCAAATCACCATTTCCCAGACTAACCGATCAGGCGAAAATTCTCAATACCGAATTTAAGGGTTCACCCTAGACAGAAACTGTGTATACACTAATAAAGGGTTTACGATGATGCCCCTGCCTTACTGGGACGTTCGCCACGGGCTTCCGCCACCAAATGTTCATAGCCACTTCTGCCCATCAGCGCATGGGTGTATTGCTTGGCCAGCTCCACGCCTGGTTGATCAAAAGGATCAATTTCCAACAATGCCCCCGCTAAAGCAGTTTGTACCTCCAACAGATACAGAAGTTGCGCCAAATGATAGGCATCCACCTGAGGAAGGGTGAGTGTGATATTGGGCCGTTGATTTCGGGTGAGACTGGCCCGGGTAGACTCAAACTCTGCCCCGAGTAATTCTGCAAAGGTTCGGTTGCCCAAATACCCCAACTCAGCAGCAAGGGCCTCTGGACGACGAAACTGAGGCGGAATAGTCAAAGAGACATCTGGCTTACCCACAGCCACAAAGGTGATGGTTTTATCAAAAGGGCCTTCGTTAAAAAGCTGGACTTGAGAGTGTTGATCCGTCACACCCACTGCCCGAACTGGGGTCATTCCCACAAAAACATCTTCACCCCGTAAATTCTTGCGTTTGCCCAGTGATTCAGCCCACAGCTGCACAAACCAGTCTGCAACAGGTCCTAGTCGGTAAGAATAAGGCATAAACACACTGATAGGCTTTTTTCCGTGTTGATAAAAATACGTGTGGAGAACAGCCAGTTGGGCCGCCGGGTTTTTCCAAATTTCTGTCTCTTGCAATTGCAAATCCATGTCCTGGATCCCACGCTGGCATTGGCGAATTGGCACACCGCACAACGCGGCTGGCAAGAGTCCAACCGCGGAGAAAACAGAAAATCGACCGCCCACATCATCGGGCACTTCAAAAGAAGGGTAGCCTTCCTGATCGGCTATTTGCCGCAGCAGGCCTTTGTGACGGTCCGTTGTCACCACCACGTGTTCTTTGGCGGCCTCAACACCCAGTTGCAGCTCCAGACGCTCTTTGAGCAACATAAAGGCGCTCATGGTTTCAGCCGTAGTGCCGGATTTAGAAATCACATTCACCAAGGTCTTGGAGAGATCGATCACATCTAACAGCCCAGCGATTTGGTCTGCGTCCACGTTTTCAACAAAATAATAGCGAGGGTACCCACGGCGCTGTTCTGTGCTCAGCTCATTCCAGTAGGGATGCAGTAAGGCTTTTAATAGGGCGTAGCCACCCAAAGAAGACCCACCAATACCAAGAACAATCACAGTATCCCAACGCCCTTTTTGAGACTGAGCATACGTTTCTAATGACTCAAAAAGCGCATCCTGATTACCAAGGGTTAACCAGCGCTTCCAGCCACCGGCATCATTTTTACCCAAATAGAGTTGAGTTATATGTCGCTCCATCACACCGGCATAATCTGAAAAAAGACGTTCGGTTGAGACCCCATGAGCAGAGCCTATCCACTCTTCTCCCACACGACTGATATCGACTTGCAACATAGCGGGTTTCTCCCTTTTTTAATAGGCTCTTTTTTAATACAGACAGCTCATTAAATACAGATTTTATTCTACGCAAAACAAGGCCGGGCGCCAAAAATCCCCTCTCTTACGACATGCCTATTTACATTACTTAACAAGCTAGCATCAAGCCCTCAAACATGGGTTTTATGCATGTGAAAGAAGAAGAGCGAGCCTGGTGCTGCCGTTATATTCGTGCTGTGTCTTATTCTAAAAGCAAGTCAAGCAAAAGCAATTGAGTTGTCTATTCGCCTTAAACGAATTACAAGCGTGTGTTTTCACGCTGCAAGCATTACTAAAGTATCTTAAATTTTCCTTTTTTCTCCTGTTTCAACACCTATCTTCCTTCCTTTTCTCTCTACTCAGACAGAATCTCCCCTTGATCACGTTTACTGTGTATCAAGGGTTTTTTATTGCAAACTTATTTGCATCTCAAGGCACGCATCCCCTATAATCGCCAGCATGAACGACCCTCAAGACAGCCCTGAAATTACCAGGCCTGAAACGCCCCATAAACAAGTCGCTTTCTGGGAAAGCCGCTACGAAAGCCGCTCGACGACGTGGGATTTAGGCGAGGGCGCTCCGCCCTTTGCCAAAGCGGTCTCATCATTGAAACCTGGTAAGATGGCTGTTCTCGGCTGCGGGGCTGGACATGATGCGGCCCTTTTTGCCGACGCCGGTTTTGACGTCGTGGGGTTTGACTTTGCGCCAGGAGCCTTAGAATTAGCAGAATCTCTCTATGGCGACTTATTCACACTCGTGCATGCCGATATCTTTGATTTGCCCTCGTCATGGTCTGGTCAATTTGACTATGTCCTAGAACATACCTGCTTTTGTGCGATTGATCCGAGTCAACGCGACGCCTATATCCGCACTGTTTGCGATCTGTTGAAGCCCTCAGGCACATTGGTGGGTCTTTTTTGGCATCACGGCGAAACGGACGGCCCTCCCTTTGACACGCCGCCGGAAGAATTGATTGAAAGATTATCCCCCCATTTTTCGCTCCCACTGCCGCTAAAAATCACCGAAGGCTCCCACCCCAAGCGGGAGAATCAAGAATTTCTGGTGATTGCCAAACGCAGCACTTGAACATTCTCAGGGCAGTTTCGTCATGAGCCAACACACAGATCATGAAAACCGCTAAAATAAATACCAGCGGTTTAACCTGGATCATAACCTGGTGAGATTGAGGGACTTCAGTGAGATTATTGTATCTATTTTGGAACTGCCTGAAATACTGGCTGGGACGGGATTGTGACCACCTTAGTGCCAACGTGTACGGCAAAAACACCTTTTGCCCCGATTGCGGCCATAAGGTCAAACTCGTCTGGTATTTTATTCAATGCCAACAATGCAGTAGCAAAAGACCACCTCAGCCAGGAATTTTAGGCCCCATTCGCCCCAAAACCCCTTTTTGTGTTCACTGCGGCAGTTTGCACTTTCGGCTGATACAAAAAAGTCAGATTCACCCGCAAGAGCTGCCCTTTGCCGTCTCTAAAAAAGAACTGGATTTTGAGCAGCCCAGCCCCTGGACGCATCGTCAGCAAGAGGAAGCCTTTAATCCCAAACTGCACCACCCCAGCTTTTTTTATGACCACCCGCTCTACGATCCGGATATTGTGGACGGGGAAGTGCTTCGCCGCCAGTATGTTTATGCGCAGCAAACCCCTGTTAGCGATGCGGCGTTTTACTTAAGCCGCGGCCCCGAAACTACCCAAGCGACTGAGACTAACAACGTTTCGGCCAGGCGAAAAAAGGCTTAAAACTGAAACACGCCCCGTCTGTCCTGTCTAGAGCGCGCTAATTAAGCCTTCTAGCAGACTCAGTGCGAAAAATAAAATGATAGGCGAAATATCAATCATTCCCAACGGCGGAATAAGCCTTCTAAAGGGTGCTAAAACGGGTTCGGTAATAACATACACCCAGGACCACGGGGGCTTTTCCCAATCACCATAGCCCAAGACCCAAGAAAGCAGTATACGCCCCATCAATATCCAAGAGTACATCTGCAAAAAATGCAGCAGGAAGCTTTTAATTTCAACAGGCAAAACCAGAACTCCTATTCACTTCGGGCGGATTTAAGCGTTTTATCGCAACCGCAGGTGCTTCGCTCTTTGGGTGTCAGCTCAATCAGTTTAATCAACAGACCGCGGAGTTTTTCATTATTTTGGGTAAACACTTTCACCACTTCTTCGTGGCTCACAGGGGCTACGCCTTCCACGCCCGTATCGTAATCCGTCATCAGTGAGACATTGACCACACACATTTCCAACTCTTTCACCAGGTGGACTTCTGGGTACTGGGTCATGTTAATCACTTCCCAGCCTTGATCGCGAAACCACTTTGACTCCGAGCGGGTGCTGAAACGGGGTCCTTGAATGACGACAACGGTTCCTGTTTTGTGATGAGGAATTCCGCAACTTTCTGCGGCCTGAATCGCCAAGGGGCGCATTTCAGAACAGTACGGATCGGCGGCACTCACGTGGGTGGTAATCGGCCCGTCATAAAAGGTATCGATCCGTCCATTGGTTCGATCAACAAACTGATCGCAGATCACAAAATCGCCTGGCTTGATATGCGACTGCAAAATACCCGCCGCACAGGGGGCGATCACCCGAGTGATACCCAGGCTTTTGAATGCCCAGACATTGGCACGGTAATTGATTTTATGAGGAGGCAGCGTATGCTTTTCCCCGTGGCGCGGGAGAAAGGCCACCCGTTTTCCGCCGATATTGCCAATCGTGATGGGCGCACTGGGCGACCCATAAGGGGTTTCAACTTGGATGGTTTCCGCATCCGTTAAAAATTGATAAAATCCCGACCCGCCAAAGACGCCAATATCTGCCTTAACCTGTTTTGGGGTGACGGGGCCAAATGGTGCCATGGTGCTGGTTTCCTTTTTGATACAAATTGTCGAATGATGGAACCGCACCAGCGTAGCCAAAACCCCCGGCATTTGTCAAAAGCCCCTGAGTACTCCTGTAAAAACACATCTAAAAAAAAGACACACCGCTCTAACCATGGGTGTGTCAAATCATTGTGTCTGTATTGAAAGGAAATTGAAATAGGTCATGTTGAAAATGATTCTCATTAACAACACTTTTATAGACTACTGCATTTGAGAATCGTTTGCAACAAGATTTTCTGGTAAACATCGAAAGCTCAGGTAAAGCTTTGCTCTCAGAGTGTTTCTTCCCTGCTAAGCGCCTCGCACCCAACCCAAAGACTCACCCCGACCGTCTGTATCTTTACAATTCCCCAAGCAGTGCTTATACTGAAAAAATTACGGATATTCCTCAGTAGCTCAATGGCAGAGCATGCGGCTGTTAACCGCAGGGTTGTTGGTTCGAGTCCGACCTGGGGAGTATCTTTTTTTGTGGGCTTTTTGCCCCAAATAAGACTTTTTTTACGCACAAAAATCCAAATAGCTGTTTTTATATTCATAAGGTGTGCTCATTTCGGGGGTAAATGGAAATATTGGCTTATCGGCACGCGGCCAATAAGGGGAAATGGTTATGGGACAAAACCGACCCATTACATTTTTAACTATAGCCAACGGGAATCCTTCGCTGATCGTCAACAGTCAAGGGAATCTTGCTGATTGCAGTGGGGCAAATGATATTCCGCTCTTCCCAACGTGCCAGAATAATCCGAACAATCAATATAGTTTGAACAGTCCGGGTTGCGCGCCTAACGGCCTTAATCCCGCTTTTGGGAATAACCGACTGGCTCAATCTTTCTCCTTGATGATGAGCCAAATGATGATGCTAATGCTGATGCTGAAAAGCATGCTGGAAATTCTCACCGGGCAACGCGCTGATCTCTTCAATCCCGGCACAGGAGACTGCCAACAGCAACTCCAGCAGGGAGATATGGGGAATTTTGGACTCTATCAAAATTCAAATGGTTGTTCAGGTTCATTCGGACGTGGTTCTCAAGGGCAAAACTCAGGCGTTCAAAACTCGCAGTCACCGTCATCGTGGCAATTACAACCCGGCCAAGCCTCAGGCCCACGTAGAAGTAATATTGTCAACAATGCAGAACGTTATTTGGGTATTAACCAAAGAGAACATCAAGATTTCATCAACAAGCGCTTCTGCCAAGGGCGTCAAGAATACTGGTGTGCAGATTTTGTCTCCACCATTCTTAAAGAATCGGGCGGCTCCCCATGGGGACATCGGGCGCTTTGTTCCGATATCTTCCAATGGGGGCGTCGCAATAACCGCCTCACACAAACGCCCAAACCAGGGGATGCCGTTATTTTTAACACACGTCGCAAAGCCTTGGGGCATATCGGTTTGATCAAAGAAATCCGGCCCAACGGGGATATTGTGACTATCGAAGGCAACAGTGGTCGCAAAGTGGCCACCCGAGTTTACCGGAAAGGCAGCCACAGCTATAACAACATTGCGGCCTTTGTGAATACAGACCATCAACGCACAGTGGCTTAAAACTCAAGAATCATGCTAAAACAGACAGGGATACTCCTGTCCCTGTTCGTATCGATATTCTGAGGTTCTTCTTTTTGAGGTCCTGTCACTGTGACGCATGATGCAACAAACAACAGCCCCCAACCCGTGGTGATTATCGGGGGTGGGCTCAGCGGATTAACATGTGCCAGGACGCTACAGGACAGAGGCATCCCTTTTTTGCTGCTAGAAAGCAGCCCCACACTCGGCGGGCGGGTCCAAAGCGATACGGAAAACGGCTATATTTTTGACCGTGGCTTTCAAGTACTACTGACTGCTTATCCAGAAGCCCAACGCTGGCTGGATTACGAAGCGCTGGATTTGCAGCATTTTGAATCGGGGGCGATGATCCGCTATCAAGGTCGTTTTTATACAGTGAACGACCCCTTTCGAGACTTTTTTAAAAGCCTGCTACAGGTTGCAAACCCGATTGGCTCTTTTAAAGACAAACTGCTCGTCGGCAAACTCCGCCTGGCTCTGATACAGCAGACAGAAAGCCAAATCCTAAATACCCCACAACAAAGCACCCGTGACTATTTGCGCGGCTTTGGCTTCTCAAACGCCATGCTAGAACGCTTTTTTGAGCCCTTTTTTGGGGGTGTCTTCTTAGAAAAAGCGCTCAATACGTCTGCCCGCAAGCTTCAATTTCTCTTTCAGCAGTTTTCCAAAGGGACCGCAGCGCTTCCTCGACTCGGCATGGGGGCTATCACCCAGCAGCTGGCAGGGCCATTGGTTAAATCTCTGGTTAAGTCTTCTGAGGCTGGCAGCTGTATACGCTTGAATGCACGAGTCAAAACACTCTTGCCAGAAGGCATCGCACTCGACAGTGGTGAGTTTATTGAGGCAAGTACCGTAATTTTGGCCGCAGACGGGGCAAGTGCCAGTGGGTTATTTCCTAGCAATCCGGCCTCTACGGCCTTATGGCCTCCCCCACCGTATCACAGCGCCACATGCCTCTATTTTGAAGTCCCAGAAAGCCCCATTAAAAAACCAATTTTGGCCTTAAACGGGGACGGGAAGGGCCTGATCAATAATATTTGCGTGCCGTCTGAGGTGTCATCCAACTACAGCCAAACGGGGCGGGCTCTGGTCTCTGTAACCGTACTGGGGAATATAGAGGTCCATTCAAGTCACTCAAGCCCCCTTGCGGAGCGGGTGATTCAGGAGCTGACTGAGTGGTTCCCCCAGATTGCAAAACCAGAATGGCGTTGGCTCAAGACTTACGCCATCCAGCACGCATTGCCAGAAGAAACGCAGACGCACATCCAGCCCGTCCAGAAAGTCTCCCCCTTTGAGAACGGACTCACGGTAATTCCCTGTGGTGATTACCGTGATATCGGATCGATTCACGGGGCGATGCGCTCTGGCCGAATGGCGGGAGAAGCGGTTTCACTTTAATTTCCGCATACTGGGCTTAACCTGCCAAGAATCTCATAAACAACACCATGCCTCTGGTGATTCTGGTAACAGCAAACTTTTGATAGGCATCATCCAGGTGGTTACGAACCTGACTTTCCGCCAAATCCAGCTCCCCTTTGATGGCAAAGGTCATCTCGGGCTTCTCCGTTTCGGCTTTTAGCACGGCGGCCGTATAGGCTTCCAGCTCACCGGCATCTGCCCAAATCCCGTTGCACTCAGGGCAGCTATCAAGCACAATACCGGAGCCATAACTCCACTCATAGCGGTTCATATCAATTTTATGGTGCGGACACCGATAGGGTTTATCATTTTTAATCGCCTCAATGGGCGGACGGGCTTTAAACTCTCCCTCAAACGCGCTGTCGATTTCTGCCAAATCAGCACTGTGGGCGATCGCATCCATTTCATGATAATCAAACCATGTGCCGCATCCGTTGATAGCACAGGTATCCACCTCGACCCCGTAAAAATCCTTGGCTGCAAGTGGCTCCTGGCATTGAGGACAAAATAACGGTTCTTTCTCCACAGTGTTATCAGGTGTCATGACGATCTCGCTTTCAGTCCATTCTTCCGGTTCGTTTCTTTCATTTTAGCATTAAGAGACACTGTTCCAGGCTTTGTCCATCGATAAAAGCAGCTCTCTGATTGTCGTAAAGGGAGGGTCTGCCCCCCCATCTGAGGAAGCGGGACTGGCCTGCCATAACACTTGAGACAGCGCCTCTAAGGCTTCATAGTAAGGAGCTAGGGTGAGTATTTCCTGGGGATAATTTTGAGGATCCAGATCCCGGTAATTTAGATGACATGTAGCCACCGTCCCGTTTACATCCACCAATATACCGTAGGCCCTGCACAGGGCGGGACGAAAGGCGTACACACTGCACTGATGATTAATCAGTAAAGGACAGGACCCGGGGGAACCAGGTTCTAGCTTGTTTTTCAGATTTTCTTGAATTGTCACCAGATCTTCTGGTGCTAGTTGACTCAACCCCGCCATGAGCATCACGGCCTCTGCCCAGCGAATCCGAAACCCATCCCGGCAGCAATCATCACACCCTGCCTTGCACTGCAAAAAAGCCTGATGCTTTTCTTGCAGCATGCCAGAGACTTTATCCAAGGGACGGTAAATCTCTAAAACCGCCTGAACCGCTGGATTATCGGATACAATAGAGACATGACTCATGGTGCAACCCCACAAACGACAACGCTCATTCATAGTATAGCCTACGACACACCTGCCTGAGAGAGTGTTAGTACCTAAAAAATGCGAGATTATGATTCCGACCGGCCTGTTCTACTCTATATCCAGACTGTCTTGAACACTCTGCTCTATTAAAAAAACCACCCCGTCTAGTACCCCTCCTCAACAAGTCACTCAAATATCACTCAGACTTGACTATTTGCAACCAATACGGCTTTGGGAACCAAAGCATACAGGGTTTATCAAACGGTTTGGGTAACGATACGGGGTGGCCTTTACTGGGTCACATCACTATTAAAGCAACTCATCTTATTTTGTTGCCTATTTTTACTGAGACTTTTGTTGCAACGGCTATTGAAATTCGCCTCTAAACTCGCTACACTAGCATCACACTCACTGAAATCATCGTGCCTAAGCGCATGGCCTAAGAGGAGCCCGACCCCCATGACCACCCTTTCTCCCGATGCCTTAAAAGAAGAAATCCAACAAGAAACCGCCGCCCACAAAATTTTGATCTACAGCAAAGGAACCAAAATGGTGCCCCGCTGTGGATTTACCATGGAAACCTGCCAATTTTTTGAGCAACTCGGCTACCCATTTGAAACCATTGATGTGTTGGACAACCCCGAAAAACGCCAAGTGCTCTCAGAACTCACCAACTGGCCCACGCTGCCCAAGGTCTTCATCAACGGTAAGTTCTACGGAGACACCGATGTGCTTGGTCCTATGGCTGAATCCGGCGAATTAACCCAGGTCTTAAAAGACGCCTTTGGACAGTAAGTCTGCTATCTCCGGTACTTTGCCTGCTACGTTACCCGTTGCTTTGTCAGAGGCTGTTTTAGCGTTTCGTTCTGGCGAAGCCCTTTTATACGGCCCCACACCAGACTGGGGTATCATTCAGCTCGCCGGACCAGATGCGTTTCCGTTTCTGCAAAATCGATCCTGCAATGACGTGCTGGCCCTGATCAACCCTGGAGACAGCCAAGAAAACGGCGTGCTGGACCGAGGGGGGCATATCCAGGGCATGTTTACCGTCTTGCGAGTGGATCACGAAACCCTGTGGCTGCTCAGCGAGAAAACACAGATCCCCGGCATTCTGAACCATCTGAAAAAATTTCTGCTTCTGGAAAAAGTACGTATCGAAGAATTAGAATCCACCGTGGTTTTCCAAATTCAGGGAAAAGCCACGGCTGAGATTTTAACCCGCCTGTTTGAGGAAACCAAAATAGAAGCCGCTTCATATTACACCATCGAAAAATCACTCACTGGTGAGGAGGGACGTTTCCTCTGTGTGCCTGCTACTCAGGTTTCAAGCCTCAATCACTGCATCGCCGGGATCCTGAAAACGCTCAAGATTACCCCACTGGTTGTGAGTGAAAATCCGCTTCTGGTGCAAATTACCCGAATTGAAGCGGGGATTCCACGGTTTGGGGTTGATATGAATACGGAAACCCTCCTGCCAGAAACCGGGTTAGAAACCCAGGCGGTGAGCTATACCAAAGGATGTTACCTGGGGCAAGAGACCATTGCCCGAATAAAAACTTACGGGGCTGTCCAAAAAGCTTTGATGGGACTGGTATTTGCAGAAGGCTGCGTTCCATTTCCTGAAACCGTGTTTACAGCTGATGAGCCACTCCCCTTAACAGACAGCACCGAAAGCGATATGTCAAAAGTGAATGTCCATCTTACCAGTGCGTGCTTTTCTCCCACTCTGAATCGATGGATTGCCCTTGCCTATTTGAACAAAACCACAAGAATTCCTGGGAAATCACTGGAATTTAAAATCAACAATATGCCTATGTCTGCTACTGTTACTATGCTGCCCTTTTTCCGGGCCGAGACACGCGCTGAGAAAGCACAGCAGCTCTTACAAGCGGCGTTAAAACAATTTGCGGGATTAAGTTCAGAAAACGAGGACTTGTTGACGAACGAGGTTATCCCCAAACTGCGCGAGGCCTTATCACTCGATCCCAATCTCATCGATGCCTATGAAGCGCTGGGTGCTATTTTAGCAAGACTCGATACAACAGAAAGTTACGAAGAAGCGATCACACTGATGCACCAACTCAGTGAACGCGATCCCGATAGAATTATGGCCCACACCAATTTATCCGTCTATTACATGAAACTCGGCGACAAAGAACGCGCAGAAGAAGAAAAAGCCAAAGCAACTGTTTTGGCGATGCGCCAAAAAGCCAAAGAAGCAGGGTTAACGCTACTCAGCCCTGAAGAAGAACAACGTAAAAAAGAGGCCGCTACACGGCAACGAATTCAATTATTTTTAGAGGCCCTACAATACCGGCCTGAAGATCCACTCGGCAATTTCGGCTTAGGCAGTGCTTATTTAGAATTGAATGAATTTGAAAATGCGATTCCCGCATTTCAAAAAACCATTGCCGCCCAAGCGACACACAGTGTTGCCTACCTCTCATTAGGTAAGGCCTTTGAAGGACTGAATCAATTGACAGAAGCCGAAAAAATATATGTTCGTGGAATCGAAGTAGCCGCACAGCGCCGAGATTTAATGCCGCTAGAGGAAATGCAGCGTCGCTTAAAAGCACTGGAAAACCACTAACAACGGTTATACTGCGCCCATTGCGGTAAAATAATTTCGACAGGCCATATCAAAATTTTCACGTGTCAAACACGGCTTTTCACGTCGGTACTTTGAAATACTAATGATTTGCTCCAGTAGATCTCTCACCTGACAGCGGCGAAACGGGCGTTTTCCTCTGTAATACGTCTCGATGAGATAGAGGATCACATTATCATCTTTTTCAGGTAAATATTGCATATCGTAGCGTGGCATTAAAAATTGAAATAAGGCTTTAAACTCAGCCTCTGTGGGATCACTGACATGAATTTTATAAGGAATTCGCCGCAAAAAAGCGTCATCGACCAAAGTTTTAGGGTCGATATTGGTTGAGAAAATAATGAGTTCATCAAAAGGGGCTTCGATTTTTTTGCCATTGGCCAATGTCAGATAATCAATTCTCTTCTCTAATGGCACGATCCAACGGTTTAGTAATGCCACATGGGAAACCCGCTGACGGCCAAAATCATCAATTAAAAATACCCCACCGTTGGCCTTGAGTTGGAGCGGCGCCTCACTCACCTTGGTGAGTTCGTTGAATTGAATCTCGAGTGACTCAAGCGTTAATTCCCCCCCAACCACCACCACTGGCCGATTAATTTTAACCCACCGTTGATCGGAATCAGGCATTTTATCCGTAAAAATTGGCACAGCCTGATGACACTGAGGATCAAATAGCTTGACCACTTGTCCGTCTATCCACAAGGCGTGAGGGATATAAATATCATGTTGAAAACACCGGCTAATTCTCTCCGCGATAGACGTTTTTCCGTTTCCCGGTTCTCCGTAAAGAAAGAGTCCTCGACCGGAATTAATCGCGGGTCCTAATACATTAAATACATCTTGATTCACCATTAAATCCGTACCAAAAGCCTGAGTTAATTCAGGAATACTGGGATTTTCCAAGCGAATAGATTGCATCGAAATGGCGGCGACATAATGCTCAAAAATCACTGGGGCTTTTCCCACATATCCAGAATAATTCATCGCCGATTGTGCCCGAGCAACACCTTCATCAGAGAGCACGTATAAAAAATCACCCAAACCAACGGTTTTACGATGGCTGACAAACAGGCGCTCTTTCATCTCTGCAAGTAATGGTTCAATACACTGAAAGTGGAGTCCCAACTCATTGGCTATATGCCTGCCCGAAAGAGAACCTTGTTGCAGCAATAGTTTTAGAATCAAGGACTCTAAGAAGACTGGACTCAGCCCGGTCTCTTCAATCGTTTTGGGTACTGCCGGTACAAACCGACTCGACACTTGAGCGGTGTCCGCTAAAAATCCGGAAGCACTCATAGGGCAGTCCTCAGTATCACAAGGCCTTCAAAACAACACGCTCAAATCTTACAGTGTGTTTATCGACTGCGTGGCTAAAAACTGTAATCAGTGAGATTGGACCTGTTTACTTGCCGGCGACAGCTGGCAGTTTTCTGATTTCTTCCCCTTCGACTTTGGCCGCTTCAAATGCTTTGCGCAGATGGGGTCCGGCAATCTTCAGGAAATCCGTGTCATCACGGTTCTCACCCAAGGCATTCAACTGCTTCAGCTTCTGGCGGGCGTCTCTTTCGAGCTTATCACCGTAAACGGAGAGTGCGTTTCTCTCTTCATCAGGGAGATCCGTTGCCATCTCCAGCTTCAGTCGAATGGCTGTAAGAGTGTAGAGATCGATCATAATTTCACCAGCCCGTAGGATTTTAAGCTGCTTGAAGGGCAAGGTTTGCGGGTGCCGCGTGGCCATCATGCCCATCTTGGTATGGAGTTTTCCTGCCAAGCGTTGGAGTGCCACCCCGTCTCTTGTGGACAGGGGACCCATTTCCCAGCGGAAGAGACGGTCGAGCATCATCTTGCTCAAGCCCTTTACGCCGCGAAACCCTCGTTTAAAGTCACCTTTAAACAGACTCAGCGCGTCGTTGAGATCACGGTTCATTGGCATTCCGGCGGCAGCCACCACCACTTGCTGCATGGCAGGGTTCACCCCTTCCACAATTTGTCCAATCCAGGCATCACGCAGAGCACGCTCAATACCATTTCGATGACCACGAATGAGCCCAGAACCACCGAAAATTTCAGCGGCCATCTGGGTCAGATCCCAGTTATCTTTGGTTGCCAGGACTTTGATAGCTGCAGCTTCAGCCACATTGTTGATGTCATCACCGTACTGGTCGATGATCGCCATGGTGAGGTCAGAAACCGCGTTTAGCGCCGCCACACGGCCGGCCATTTCTCCCAACATGCGTTGGATATATTCTAAATTACCCTGCTTGCCCCCGTATTCTTTAAACATTTCCCGACGCGCAGCGTGTGCTAGGGATTCGTAGAAGAGAATGGTTGTGGGTTCTGCATAAGCCGGTCCAAAACCTGCCCGACCTTTGGTTAATGATCCGTAAATTGGCGCTTTTCCTCGACCGATTCCTCCCTGAAGCTCTGTCATCACAGCTTTCACATCTCTTCCAGACTCTTTGGCCTGTTTTTGCGCTTCTGCCATCAAGACCCGGTCCAGTAAGACGGAGGATTTTCTCTCAATATAAGACTGAAGCAATTTGATCATCTGGCGCTCTTCGGGATTCCCAGAGGCAGCAGCTGATTTAGACCATGCCTCAACCCGACCGGCCAGTTGTGCCATGGGCAGCTCTGGTTTACCTTCAAATAACGAGGCTAATTTGGCCTGTGCCGCAGGATTATCTTTTACCATCGCTTGCAGACGTTTTAATTGAACGGGCTGATTCCCTGCTTTCAACTTAAGCGGCAGTGTCAGCCCACCTAAAGGCAGTTCTGTTAGTTTACCCGCACCGCCCATCACTTGTTCCACAGGAATGCGAAATTTATTAAATTTAATATGGGCCTGGTTACTACCGCGAATCATATGGAGATCCAGAAGATCAATATCCATACCTTTAGCCTTCAGATCGGCGATTTTAGCTTTCGTTTCTTCAGGTGTATCTGAAATTTTAAATTTCAGATCTTTATCATCAATGATGAAAACCGAATGCTTGGCACCGAGACCACTCACCCCCAGTTGGCTGATATCGGTTTTGGCAAAAACGTACATCAGTCCAGCAGGCACAGTATTGGTGATATAGATTTTTTCCCCGTTTAATTCCCAGTAGAATTTGTTGTCTTTCGGGTCTTTGACCAACGTAGCCGTGGTTTCCACACGGTTCACATCGGTGCCTGCTTCTGGTTCCGTCAGAGCAAAGGCAGACAAAGACTGCCCTTCGACCTGTAGCTTGAGATAGTTATTGCGCTGTGCCTCCGTACCGTAGTCCAGCAGGGGGGCCGAACCAATGGTGCTATGGGCACTAATGACAGCTCCAAGAGAACCGGACACATGGCCTATGGCTCTGACCACTTCGGCATACTCACCTTGAGAAAGTCCCATCCCGCCATATTCTTTCGGGACTTTCAGTCGAAATAACCCCAGTTTACCCATTCTCTGATAGACTTCTGCAGGAATGTGTCTTTGATCGTCAATCGCGTGAGGATCCACCACAGCGGTTTTAAAGTCTTCAGCACTCAGACCCAATTGCTTTAAAGCTGCCACCACTCCAGCTGAAGGAGACGCGATGGCTTTCAATGCAGCGCTTTCTTTATCCATCGCCTTTTTATGCGTGAACTTATCCCAGTTTTTTTCCCCAACCCTGGGGGGCACTGTCCGAAGCGCCAGCTTCAGTAAATCCGTGTAGCCTTTCATTTTTTGAGGAGTACCCTCTTCAAGCCGAGCTTTCATAGCTGCGGCAGCCCAGGTGGTGGGGTTGTATCCTCTGGCAAGACGCTCAAAATAACCAGGCGATTGAGCCACCACAGCCATCGCATTGGCTTCCTCTTCCAAACTTTTGGCATCGGCCTTTCCTGAAAACTGGGGGCCGGTTAACAGAGGTTTTGCCGTCAATGGCGCCTGTGATTGAAATGCCTGTTTGGACATTAAACGTTGAACATCCATCACCAGTTTTCTCCTTAAAATCCCATCGTTCCCGGTATTGATTTCACACACATGCAAGTACTTGTTCAGGAAAAAGTGACCATCGATTCCTTGATACGATTCCCTCATCACACAGAGTCAATACTCTGGGCCGATACTCAGGCAGTTAAATGACCCAGGCATCTTTTCCCGAAAAGCCCCTCAAGAATTGATAACCATATAATGACAAAAAAGGGCCTTTGTCAATCCTCTTGAGCATTATCTCCATAGCAAAAAGCCAAACCGGGAGTTCCTCAGCTTGGCTTTTTGTGACGCTTTAGTGGTAATCAAATGGGACGGTCGGATTTTCTGGATCATCTTCTGGTGGGGGATCATCGGCAGAAATTATCCCTGAACTGACACGAATACTGGCCAGTAAGGGCATTCCATAATGATGCACAGTCATCTTACGGCCTGTGTGGGTCCACTGTGATAATGACTTTCCTTTAAAAACACCGCTCTGGGGAGTCATCGATTGCGCCCCCCCCAATACCTGAAAGAGCATGAACCCCGCCAGTAGCCCCAAAAATATTTGTCGACTCGTGATCATCAACACATCACTCCTAATACACTGTTTAAATCAGCGTTGTTTATCTACACTCACACACCTTATTAACAGTTATATTCCCGACGAAGATAAAAGTTAAACCCCTTCATAAAGAAATATTTGATTTAGAACATTTGACGAAAAAGAAAATCCATTCGAGGCGACGCTTTGCCCTAAAGGCATTCAGCAATTCACCTCGAATGGAAGCTAGGGCGAATACGGTTAGCTCACGGGAAAGAAAAAGGCAGGAATAAACAAGTTTTTAAAAATAATCGTTTTAAACGCACGCCGAATAAGTGGGTAGAATAAGCGGGTAATTGCTGTGATTACTGGGCCGGTCGCTCGGCCAACCTCATCCGTACTTCTTTGGAAATCGTGTCATAAATATCTTGGATCCCCTGGGCGTTGTAATTGGCAGACCAGTATTGCTCACCCCCAGTGTTGGTTGCCATATAGTTTAATAAATCCGGGTTCCAGTTGGGTTCTTTTCGTAAGCGTTTTAAGATACTCCAGGCATTATCAGAATACGCCTCATTGGGATCCGCAATAGAAATGGTATGGATGGTAACTCCCTTGCTTTCAGCCCGCGTCACTTGCGCTTGTGTACTGGATGTCAGGTAATTCGTGTAATCCAAGCCGCATTGCTGACCTGCCGCAGAAATATAAGGGGCTGTCACACGCGCATCGGTAAATTTGGGACAGACTCGTTTCCCCGCACTGGTATAACATAATTGATTGAGTGCCGGATTTTGATTGACGATATTAAAACATTTCACATAGGGCTGATATCGACTCACCAGATAATACGACGGCGGGGCTGGTAAATTAGGCAGCCCGTCGGTCATGAACAAAATAATTTTTTCAGCATTGGGCCTGGCATGGGCTTCGAGTTCATTATTGGCTTTTACCAATGCGTCTTGATAATTGGTGTTCCACCCCTGTGCATTATAAATACCCGTTGAATTAACCCGACTAATTAATTGGGCAAAACCAGGATCATCATGCATGGATTTGAGCGGGCTAGCCAGGCTGGCATCAGCCCCAAAGGTGACAAAGCCGATTCGATCCACAGACTCACTATTGTAATCACGAATGTTATTAATATAGTGAACTGCCGCTTGTTTCACATCTCTGAGCGGACGGCCGTTACCCAGATCTGTCATCGAGGTTGAAATATCCATCACAATCATCGTGTCGCGTGCAGCGGGAACAGCCGTCGATGTCGCTGCAACCTGCATATATGAACAATCATCGCCCACTTGTTGAGGCGGTGGATTATTGGGATCGGGAATTTTAAAGCCGCGCTGAAATTGACACAAGAATTGAGACGTTACCGTTTGCACACGCAATGAATTACTCACAGAAAACTGATTATTGATCTCTCGAAACCGCAAGGTGGTTGGGTCAATGGTTTGTCCCATCACAGGATTGGCCGCAACATATTGCCGTGCCATCGATTCTGCAGCAGCCTGCCCAAAAGGTAGCTGAGAGGCCCCTGCCAGCGCCGCTGCATCCATGGTGGTTTGCAGCTGATTTTGCGCCACAAAAAATGTCGGCAGATCAATCGCAAAGGGAGCGGTACTCATCCCTATCCCCATCACTCCCACAAATAATAGTTGATTGGCACCTATACCTGAAAATTGCTTACGCTGTCTCTGCAGGCGAAATTGTTGCCAGAGCTTTTGCCACATCACACACACACCTCACTGCAAATTTTACGCAGCAAAAAACACAGTCATTCTGCGCAATACCGGTTAATCAAAAGAAGAATCTAAGGAATCAACACACTTCAATCACGGACCAAAGCACACCCTAGTTGTATACCCAAGGGATTGAAATGCTAAACGGCATTGAACAAAGTTTGTAAAGAATTAAGATGCTGCGCGGTGGCAACGAACCCGGTAAATTGCTTTGGCGACAGGAACACCGTCAATAATATATTCGGCTGTTAATTCGCCCTGAATCGATTCATCGGGCAAATAAACTGCTACCAGTGACTCTTGACGACGCCATAAACTATTGTTGGCATATTCAAATTCCGTGGTAATCACCGCTGTATTTCCATAGGCCCGAATCGGAGGCTCCGAAATTCTGAACAACCGGTTCCGACGAGGTTCTATGTTGATTCCAAAATTGTCGTACAACACTTCAACCAGCTCAGATTCTTCCTTCCAGTCGCCACAGAATCGATCTGTCTTGAAGGCATAGGTCAGTTCTTCGAGGTGATTTTTAATCGCATTGCGCTCATCAATCAGGGTTTGCACCTGTCTTTCTCTTTCAGCAATCAGTGCCTGGATTTGCTGATCCCGCTCATCGCGCAATGAATTTAACTGACGCTCTCTCTCAGCGTTAAACGTGTTTGCCTGATTTTCCAAACTTTCTGACAACGTCTGTACAGCCTGATCGCGTTCAATCGTCAACTGATTGATTTGAGCCGACTTCTCTTCGATTGTCTTGGCCAATTCTCTCTTCAATGACTGAAGCTCATGATCCTGGATTTGATTATTTTTCTGGGTTTCAATCAGCTCTTTGTGTAATTTATCTTTCTCGTCGAGCAGCTTGAAATTCCGGTTTTCCTGAATCTGTTCTTTCAGGCTCCCGACAACGGTGGTCAATTCTTTCACTTTGCGGTGAAAGACATTGTTGGCGTTATAGAGATGTGAATTGAGTTTTTCGGTTTCAATCAGCTTGTTTTGCAGCCCGTCTTTTTCACTCACCAGCTTATCCAGCAGATGAACCACCTCTGGCGGAGTTTCTCTACCAATGCTGGGGCGTTTTGGTGCTTGCGCATATGCATTTGGCTTCACCGCTGGCACAGCAAGCGGTGTGGCTTCTTCTGATGGCGGCAGCGCCACCAGATCTCTGATCTGATCCAGCGTCCGGCCAAGGGCCAGATGCTTTTTCACATTTTTAAACAGGTTGACGTGGTGCGGACTGTATTGCTTACGGCCGTATTCATCAACGGGAATGGAAATACCCAGAGCCTCTTCCCATGACAGAAGGGTGGCATCATCCACATCAAATTTTTTCAGTGCTTCTAAAACTGTATCTACGGTAAACAACCTCTGGCTCTCCTCATCGCTCGTGCAACAGGATACTCCCTATCCAAGTGTTATTATAAAGGAACTCTTGAAAGTGTACATAATAAAACTATCTTTTTTCCATATTCTGGGCAACCATGAGCGTTTACATATCGTAGCAATTGGTTTTGCCAAACACGTTTATAAAATAGGGACCTCCGCCTAAATCATGCCAGAGATAGCCTTATTCAGCCTTTTAGGGTTTGGGGTTGGCATATTTTCAGGACTTTTAGGGATTGGTGGGGCCATTTTAATGATTCCTGCGGCACTTTTCCTGCCAGGCTTTATGGGATTTCCTGCCATTGGCCTCAAACAAGCCACAGGACTTGCCGCCACCCAAGGACTGGCCAGCAGTATCTCCGGCTTTTGGGTCCACCACCGAAACAAGAACCTGAGCCTTACCTTGATTCAACAAATTGGCCTCTTGGTGATGCCCAGTTCCTTTCTCGGGGCTTGGGCTTCTGCATACTGTCCGGATTGGCTCTTAAAAACGGTCTATATTGTGACTCTCCTGTGGGTGATGCGGCAGTATATTCGAAAAACGTCCGACATCTCAGAAGAGTCAGATGCCAGGGCGATAAACACAGGGGCTGATGCGATTTTCAAAGAACCTGGCTTACTCATAACCATTGTGGGTATTGGCGTGCTATCCGGCATGCTGGGACTGGGCGGGGCCATTTTACTGATCCCTATCCTGCAAAAACACCTGAAGCTACCGTTAAAATTTGCGATCGGCACCACCTCAGGCATCGTGGCCTTGAGCTGCCTGACTGCCTTTATCGGGAAATATCAGACCGGTTTAATTGCCTTACCTCTGGCGGCTGCCATCACCTTGGGCGCTTTATTGGGGGCCGCTATCGGGGCCAAGCTAACCAAACATGCACCAGAAGCACTGCTTCGCTGGCTCTTGTTTGGCTTTGCCTCGCTGGCACTGCTGCGTATTTTACTGACTTAAAAAAACTATTTAAACAGGCCGAGTGGACCTAGCCAGGTGTTATAAATATCGTTCCAGAGCACAAACCCCATCAGTGCCAGTAATCCCATAAAACCAACCTGAACAAATCCTTCCTGAATCTCCCGTTTCACCGGTGAGCCTTTCAGCACTTCAATGGCCAAAAAGAGAATATGTCCTCCGTCGAGGGCCGGAATAGGGAGCAAGTTCATCACCGCCAATATCACACTGATAATGGCAGAGAGGCGAAGCCCTTCCTGAATCCCTTTTTGCTGAATCATCTGAGAGCCGACATCCACAATTCGAATTGGCCCAGACAGTTGTGAGGGGTCTCCTTTTCCCGTAATTAACTTACCCAAAGCCTCAAAATTCATGACCACCAGACGGCTGAGATACGTGAATGATTCTCCAGAAGCACGAATGGGGTCAACCGGGTACTCGTTCACCACTTCCCCAAGCTGAAGTTGAATCCCAATAGTACCTTCTTTACTAGGGGTAACAGTAATGGGCAGCTCCTTTTGAGCGCGGAGAATAGACAGATGAACTGGTTTTTCAGGCAATGATTGAATGGTTTTTGAGACGGTTTGAAGCCGCTCTTCTTTAGGCAGCTTGCTCAGCCGAATACCTTCAATGCTAAGAACCTTATCATTGGCCAAAATACCCGCTTTAGCAGCCGGGGCTTTTGCAGACAACGTCTGAACAATCTTGACATCTTCACCTTTCAACGTGGGGATCCCCCAGCCCAGAAAGACGTAGGTCATCAACAGCCAACCTAGAATGGCATTGACAGTGACGCCAGCCACCATCACACAAAAGCGGTTCCATGCTGGCTGGTTTTCCAGTCTTTCTTTTGAATCCTTAGGAATCGTACTGTCTGGATTATCGTCCGGAAAGGAAACATACCCCCCAAACAACAGTGGATGAATACAATACTCTGTCTCACCAAATTTTTTGGACCACAGAGTGGGACCAAATGGCAGCCCAAATCCAAACCGCTCGACACGAACACCACAGCGCCTGGCGACGGTGAAGTGGCCTAACTCGTGTGCAATAATCAGCAAACTGACCAAGCCCAACATGGTAAATACAGAAAAAATCATCAGCAGTAAGGTCCTATTACGTCAAACTCAATCGAAATTTGTGAATGCAGTATCGGCAATCTTGTGGGCAAACCCAGTTTTGTATCGCTATTTTACAGCGATTCGTGATCCACGCATAGAGACTGTTCCTCTCAGAGACTAGTCTATAATGAAGGCTATCAAATTAAAGCTCCCAATGTTCTATCAAATTCTATCAAAATGAGTGCCTGTCATGCCGCAGCGATTCGCCAATATCATCATCAAAGACTTATCTAGAAAGCATTTATCTAGCAAGCCTCTTTTATTGCTGGCGAGCAGTCTGGGTATTGCTGTGGGTATTTTCTGCGGCCAGGTGATTCATCCCGCCTCGGCTGAAAGCAATCACGCTTTCTCCGGACTGAGTCCAGTCCAGATGCCTGAGCAAGCACCAGATCAGTCTAACGCAAAAGCCCAGCCCTCTAGCCAACCCTCTAAAAAGAAAACTGCCGCACTGGGATTATCCAGTGAAGCACTCACCCAACTCCAACAACAACGAACGTATGCTTATGGACTGTTTCTCAAGGGTCGTTATGAAGAAGCACTCAAGCATTACGCCCAAATCGTTCCTGCCCTGATCAGGCAAACGGGGAAATCCCCCGATTGGTCATCCCCGGATTGGTCTTCCACAAATCTCTCACTGGCACAAGAATATGTTGATGTGATGATCAAGGCCAAAGCAACCGAAGCCTTCAAAAATTTTTTAGAGCAGGATGTCTTTCCGCTGACGGCCAGTCAAAATCCTGTGTTTCAGCAAAAAATATCCTGGGTGCTTCAACTCTGCAAACTTTATTTGGAACAAGACAGGCCGGATGAAGCACAGCGTTTTTTAAACAAGTTACCCCCACTGAATGACCCCACACTCAGCCTAGATTTTTTACTCCTCAAGGGGGCCATTGCCGATACCAAGCATCAAAATACCGAACTCTCTCAAATCGCACAACTGGTTTACAAACAAAGCCCGGGGAACGCAGAGGCCTCCCGCTGGTTGGGCAATGTAGCGGCCAGTCAAAACCGTTTGGGCGATGCCCAAAAATACTGGGAACGAGCACTCGAGCTTCAGCCCAACAACGCCGATCTGCTCCTAAAGCTGGCTGATTTTTTACTGCTTAAAAGCAAGAATCCCGATTACAACCCCGAACGCGCCATTCTCCTCTACCAACGCGCACTGGCGTTTGATCCCAAAAACGCAGACTTAATTCTGCGGATTGCCCGGCTGGCCAAAACCCTGCAACAACAGCAAACAGCGGGTGAGTATTACAAAAAACTGCTTGAAATCAATCCAGACCAACCTGAGGCCTTGTTTGAGCTTGGTTTTACTGCCTATCTAACCAAACAATGGGATCAGGCCAATCTGTATCTGAGCCGCTTCATCGATCAAGTGCCCGATCAGGCAGAAGCGCGGTATTATCTGGCGCAAATTCAGCTCCAACAGACGCATAATATCGATCATTATATTGAATCGCTAGAAGCCATCGCCGTCGAATCCCCACGCAATGTGAATGTACTAAATGAACTCTGGGAGTTGTACGAACAACGCGGGCAAGAAGCTGCCATCGCCAGCACATTGGATCGAATTCTGGTGTTAGCCCCTGACAACGGGGAGGCTTTTTTCCGCCAAGGTCAACTCATGTGTAAGCAAAAGCAATGGTCTGCAGCACTAGTGGCACTCAATCAAGCCGAAAAACAACTAACAGATGCGCCTGAAGCCAAGCGGGCTCAATTGTTTCTCTTTCGCGGCCAAGCACATCGAGCGCTAAACCATCCTACTCTGGCCGTAATCGACCTTAAAAAAGCCGTTACACTGCTTCCAACCCTCACCGATGCTCATGAAGCCCTGGGTCTGGTCTATGCCGAGAACAACCAGTGGCCCCTTGCTTCTCAAAGTCTTGAAAGAGCCCTTCAACTGGATCCTAACCGTGTTGCCTGCATTCAGCCCTTGGCCGCTCATGCCCTCTACACCGGTCAACTCACAGAGGCAGAACGGTGGATGAAACGCGCCTTAACTGTCGTTACCTCAAAGAAAGGTCAAGAAGCTAATATTCTCAGTTTGTCCCAGTTGCTCTTGTCCATGGACAAACCCGCAGAAGCCCTTAACTACCTTACTCAGGCACTCAAAGAGACACCCGATAATCCGGCTCTACTGAGTACGGCTGGGCTTGCCTACCTGAAAAACAAGCAACCAAAGCGGGCTGTGGTTGTCCTATTTAGAGCCGCAGAACTAGAGCCCAACCAGGCAAACACATGGGACCGACTTGGACAGGCCTATTTAAGCAACGGGTTGAATGATGACGCGATACAGGCCTTTTCAAAAGCGGCTAGCCTGGAGCCCAATGCAGTAAACCACCGGTTTCATTTGGGAGAAGCCTACGAAAATAACCAACAACCGGAGCGGGCCTATGCCGCCTATGAAGAAGCCCTCTCTCTGGGAGAACATCTCGTCGCGCAAAAAGAGGCCTCTGCCGATAGTCTGTATAACTTGGGCAAGGTCTATTTTCGCTTAGGACGCTTGTCTTCAGCAGAAAAACATTTGCTGCGGGCCCTCAGCAAGGTCACTGATGGACCCGATAAAGCCCAGATGCAAGCAACGATGGGCGATATTTATGAAGCCACACATCGACCACGTGCCGCAAAACAGGCTTATGAAGCGTATCTGAAAATTGTACCCTCAGGAGATTTGGCCACGCAAATTCGCGCCAAACTCCCTGGACTGAATTAATTAGCTAATTTTCAGGTTGGCCTGGTCGATCAGGCGGTTAAAATAGCTGATGTGGCTGGCTGGGCCTTCCACACGGATATTTAATCCGCGCTGGGTGTGACCGTCTGAATCTTCAAAAAAGAAGGGGTTGATAGAACTGATTGCTACTTTTTTGGCACGTTGCACATATTTATTGAGCAGCCGCACTGAAGGGACAACGCGGAAATTTTCCACCGCTTCATCGGTGGTTTGGTAATCCAGCACCGCCAGGTTTTTCATTTTTATGTTGGTTAAATTGGACATGGGGCAAAACACCTACGCTTTTCTCATTGGGAATCTGTGTGAACACGCGGCGAATCTGCAGGCTTTTTAAGACGCAATCGAGGAAAGGACCACTGAATCATGCTTAAGGACTAAGGAATGGAGAGTTTAGATCTGAGAAATTATTGAGTGACGATTTCTAAAAAGTGCATTAAAAAGCACACAGACTGCAAAAACAACGCTTAACGCTTAAATAACTATTAGTAGTGTATCCGTATTCTCAGGTGAGTTTCATTATACAAATGGAGGATTTTTTTCCATCCATTTCTTTACATAAATCTATGATTTTTTACAGAGCAAGGCCCCAGAAACGACAAAAGTCCGTCTGCGTGAGGTTATTATGCTGTAACGGCCTGGTTTAATTTTTGCCAGTCTGATTGAAACAGCTGAATACCTTTTTCTGTCAGCGGGTGATCATACATCTGCTTGAGCACTTTAAACGGAATGGTAGCAATATCCGCCCCCACCGCCGCAGCTTGAGTTACATGCAATGGATGGCGAATACTGGCGGCCAGAATTTTGCTGGGCCAGTCAAAGGATTGTTTCAGTGCGACTACATCTGCAATCACCTGCATCCCGTCAAAACCAATATCGTCCAATCTCCCCACAAAGGAGCTGATCAGTGTCGCCCCAGCACTAGCAGCAAGGATGGCTTGGTTTGTGGAAAAAACCAAGGTCACGTTGGTACGAATGCCTTCTTTGGCAAAAACACTGACTGCCTTCATCCCTTCGACACAGAAGGGTACTTTGACATAGACATTGGGCGCCCAAGTGACAAATTCTCGTCCCTCTTTCAACATGCCAGCCGCGTTGTCAGAAATACATTCCATGCTGACTGGGCCTTCAGGTACCAGTGAGCAAATTTCTTGAATCACTTGTTTGACAGAACCGGAACCATTTTTGGCCAGCAATGTGGGATTGGTCGTCACCCCTTGAATCACACCCATCTCTGCTGCTTCACGAATTTCTTTTAAGTCAGCCGTATCGACAAAGAGTTGCATATTGACGCTCCTGGCTCTCTCATTCCACATGACATTCAGGATACGCTAGCATAAGGCAAACGAGATTGCACTGCAAAAGAGATTGCAATCATGTTGAGACTGCTACAACACACATTCTCTCTGGCCGCTTCCCCTTTTACGTTCTGGCACTTATCAGAAAAACCCGCTAGACTGGGAACAGGACGCCTCGACTCGGCGTCATTTAAAATTGTGCATTCAAAAGCAATGTGAGTGACTCTGCATGGCCCCAGTTCTGATACCGACCGCATCCCGTCTATTACCCATGATTGCTGCAAAACGCGTCATTGGCATGACGCTGGCATTACTGCTTGCCAACCTATGTATTTCCTCAAGTTGGTCGCAAGAAGCAGATCATCAGCAACCGCTTCAGGGCAGTGTTATCAAAACCCTGACCCCAGGAAGCAACCCCTCCATTAACGAAGGGGACGAAAAGCTGGTGAAAAAAGGCAGCACCATTGAAATGACGGTTTCCACCTCTGTCAGCACGGATATTGCCTCTGTTGGTGATGAGTTTTTTGCCAAAGTGACCAAAGACGTGGTCGTAGATGGAAAAATCGTCATTCCCAAAGGCACCTTGGTTCATGCCGCCATTCAAGAAAAATCAGGCCCTAAAAACGCCGGACGCAACGCGTTTTTAACCGCCAAATTTGATTACCTGATCACCCCAGACGGTCGTGAAATCCCAATCGTAGGTGATTTCAGCAATAAAGATCCCAAGTTTTTGGCCGCAGCCAAAGTGATTGGTCGTTCTGCGGGTTATTCACTTGCTGGCGGTGCGGTTGGTGCTTTAACCGTCCTAAAATACGGGGGGCTCCCCGCTGTTGCTGCCACCAATGGTTATGCACTGGCTGGAGGCGCTGCCATTGGCGGAGGCATTGGTCTAACCGCGTCATTACTCACCAAGGGCAAACACCAAATCATTCAGCCCGGCTCAGATATTCATGTCCAGATCAACGAAGACCTCTTGCTGCCTTCCATGAATCTCCCCGATGCGGGTGCCAATGACGTGAAGTTGGAAGGCTTACAAGTGAAGATACTTGGCATGCGTTTTGAAAAAGACCCCTTTGGTGAACCTACTCAGCTAACACTCACGCTGGATATGGACAACAAGACGCCCAACACATTCACCTCTTTTGATATCGCTCTTGAAGACGAGCATGGCTCCGTGTTTTACCCTTCTCCGTTCGGCGATACCGGTATCTGGTTTCAAAAACTTCCGGCCAATCAGCGGTTATACGGGAATATGTCCTTTAGCGTGGATAACCCCAAACTTCAGCACTATCTGGTGTTTTACCGCCAATACACCCGGCAACCCATTGCCAAAATTGAACTGACCCCGGCCATGGTGACGGATAAAAAATCCGCTGCCAAAAAATTGGCCAAACTCTCTGAATCTTCTCAAAAATAACGGGTCTTTCAGTTGCCTAATTCCCCCGTTTTTGCCGCATTCGGCGGTGGTAGTTGGCATCTTGTATCCTGTTTTGAGAGGCATCACCATCTGCATTGGCATCTTGGACCGTGTAAATATCCAGTGTTCTAGAGGCTGAGACGTTACTGGTCGGCATCACCTGCTTAAAGCGCCGGGAAATATCCAGAGCTCTCGGATCTTTGGACAAGAGATGCGTTGCCGCGTTTTGAACCGTGAGCCATGGGTTTTCAAAGGGATCCTGCTGGTTGTGCTCCACCGCCTTCCACTTAAGCTTACTTTTGGGAGAACGGCGGTTTTCCAAACGGCAGTAATAGGCGCTCTCGACGGCTTGTTTGCTTGGATACAGCCCCGTCTCCACTAGATAGCGGGAGATATCGTCTCGGGTGAGAGCTTGTCTGGCATTAATCAATATCCCGTCAATCAGGCCTTTTGTCCCGTAAAACAATGATTCTACTGGGTTAAACCAGGCATCTGAAGCCAGAAAGTCTTTTCGAACCTCTTCTTCAGGCTGCCCGGAAGCTTCTGCAATCGTCAAAATAAAATCTTCACTGTCTTGATGGAGGGCATCCACTTGAGAATTGTACGCAGCCGCGTGACGCGGATCCAAAGAAGTCCACGCCTCATGAATCATCACCCGTGCATGGGGAGTAGCAAATCGGTATCCTGTGGCGGTTGCCAGTAAATCTGCCCCACAACTCCCGGCATGGCCAGTAACAATAACATCCACAGGGGTATGAATATCTGCCTTAATGGTATTTCTCAGCTCATAGGCGGCGTAAGAATACCCCCCACCACTATTTAAAACCAATTTAATATGCGTTGGCACTTGTCCGTGTGCTTTTTGCTGGCGCTTTTTGTCATTCAGCTCCAACAGGGCGGCCACTGTTTGTTCTGCCACCGGGTCGTTAAACTCCGCACTGAAAAAAATGACATCATCATCTAAAATCCCTTGGGCCGTCTTGGGGACTCTGGAAGCCATCACCCGCCAAAAACTGTCTGAAAGAGAGACCTGGTGGTACAAAGGTAGATTTTTACTAATGGTAATCGCGTCATCGGCCTGACTCATCCCGTGGTTGTCATCTCGCTTGCTGCGGTGATAACAGTAGAAACTGGGCGGTGCTGTCCGGCTCCGACGCTCACTCAGGTGGCGATCGGCTTTGTCATAATTTTTCAAGCTTCGATAATGTGTATAGTGGGCCCCTTCGAGTGATTGCGGCATGAATTCGCTCATGGGGGTTGTATATTGGACGGGGATCAATCTCGCGTTGCCCCCTGCCTTGAGGAAATGTTCTTCTGCTTCTGTGATAAACCCCTTTTGGGATGTTTTAAACCCCTTCATACCAGCGGAGAGCCACAAACCAATTGGTGGGGAGGGATAAACGGGATTTGGTATTTGGCCTCCACTTTTTTTTGCTTTAAGACGGCCATTTAAGAAATACTCTTCTAGATTTTTACGCGTCAGTACCCGATCAGGCCCGACAATAATGGCATCCACCAAACCTTTTTCCCCGTACATCAGGGCTTCCAGTGCACTAAAGGTTTTTTCTGTGTCCATTTGTTCTGCAATCACCTTGCGGTCACTCACCCCAGCCTTTTGCATAATCAGGGTCTCATAATCTCGCAGATAGGTATTATAGAGGTGCCTGTTTACTTGGAGATCCCGGTCTCGCTTATCTGTTGCGTACTCCAAAACAGGGCCAAAGCTGAGCTTGGTGTCGGGGTATATCAACCGTTTGCCGGTGGCCATCAACATCGCACGGGTGAGTTCTTGTGTGGCAATGGACTTAACGACCACATCCACCGGTCGATCAATCAAAAGCATCGTATCACCAAGCGCTGCGGGGTCTGATTGGTTATCCCCGTTGGGGTATTCTGAATAGGTTGTTCCCAACAACATCTTGAGCGTACCAGGCTCTGCCCCTTTTACCCAGTGACGCATCAGCAAATGTCGGTTGGCTTGGGCTACCGTGGGTGGATCGAGATAAACCTGGTCTCGTATATCCACACCATAATCATTCAAAAAGCCAGGTTTAATAGGCTATATAGGCATTTTTTCTGGTTTTGCCTGCGTTTTTTTGGCGGGTTTTTTACTCTTTACAGATCCGGCAAAAAGGACCGAGTCCGATTTCGCCTCGTTCAGTGATGCCAGATTCATTGTTGCAAGCTCAGTATGGAGTCCAGGCGTTGCCCTCTGGACTGGATTGTCTATCTTTCCCCATACACCCACACGGGTTATCACACGCACATCCTCGTTACACGGTTTTAGTAAACAGCAAACGATATCCCCAACAAAACGGTGTTCATGATAGATACTTGCTAATAGCTACTTAGAAATTGGCTTACCCGGATTTTCCACAAAAGAGTTTTCTCAACCCCAAGCCTAGCAAAAAGGGTGCCCATTGACGATGTTTTGTATAAATTTGGTAACGCACACGCTTCTTAGAAGTTGAGACACCCACAGGGCTTGTTAATTTTTTCTCAGCGTGTAAGATTGAATGACTTTTTGACTGAATGCATTGCAAGCTATCGCATTTCGGCGTCTTAACTTAAGAAATAATCCCACTACCAAAGGTCCACTACCAGAAGGAGATTCAATTCATATGCCTGTTGCGTCCTTACAGGAACTGATGGAAGCCGGTGTCCACTTTGGTCACCAGACCAATCGTTGGAACCCCAAAATGAAACGCTACATCTGGGGTGAGCGCAACGGTATCTATATTATTGATCTCACACAAACCACCGAAATGCTGGACAAAGCCTACGAGTTTATGAAGCAAATGGCCTCTCAAGGCAAAAAAATCGTGTTTGTGGGCACCAAAAAGCAAGCAGTCGAAATCATTGAGGAAGAGGCCAAGCGTTGCCACTCCTACTATATTAACCGTCGCTGGTTAGGTGGGACCCTTACCAACTTTGAAATCATCCGCACCCGGATCAACAAGCTTCGAGAGTTAGAAGAAATGCGCGATAACGGGCATTTTGACCGTCTTCCCAAGAAGGAAGTCGCTGTTTTAACCCGCCAACTGCTCAAACTGGAGCGTAGTCTGGGCGGGATGAAAGAGATGCGCGGCATGCCCGATGTCATCTTTGTAATTGACCAAAAACGTGAATTAAACGCCGTGCTTGAAGCCAATAAGGCCGGTGTTCCTGTGGTCGCTATGGTTGATACCAACTGCGATCCGGCGCTGATTAACTACGCCATTCCTGGCAACGATGATGCGATTCGTTCCATTCGACTGATTACTTCTAAAATGGCCGATGCCATCTTGGAAGGCAGAGCCCAGCGGGAAAGCAATATTTCCAAATTGGGCAAAGACAAGTCCAGCCAAGGTGGCGCCGATTCAAATCCTGCAGAAGTTACCTTGGAAGAGATGCAAGCAGGCAGTACCACTCAGACTGCTGTTGCTGTGGCAGAACCTCCTGCTGCTGATGAACCCAAAACAGACGCAGAAGCCTAACCTAAGCCGTCCAATTGTATTAGACTGAATCATGCCTTTTAACCGACCTTTTTAAAGGAACACACACACCATGACGATTACCGCCACCCAAGTCAAAGAACTCCGTGAATTGTCTGGCGCCGGGATGATGGACGCCAAAAACGCCTTAACCGAAGCCAGTGGTGATATGACCAAGGCACTGGAAATTCTGCGCCAACGCGGGATAGCCACTGCTGAGAAAAAGAGCGGTCGTACTGCTGCTGACGGTCAAGTGTTTGCGGTGATTGCTCCAGATAAATCCGCTGGTGCTCTGGTCGAAGTCAACTGTGAAACCGACTTTGTGGCCAAAGGTGAAGCCTTTCTCCAGATGGTTCAAGAAGTGGCCCAGTATGTCTTGGATAAAGCCCCTCGCTCAATCGAGACCCTGACCGAAGAGAAAAAAGAATATGTGGTGGAAAAGGTTGCCCAAATTAAAGAAAACCTGACCATCCGACGTTTCGCTCGCTATGCATTGAGCAATGCTGGTCTGGTTCAAAGCTACATTCACACGGGCGGCAAAATTGGGGTACTTTTGCAACTCAACACAGGCAAAGCCAGTACAGCAGAAGCTCCTGACTGCCTGCAACTGACCAAAGACATTGCGATGCAAATTGCCAGTGCTGCCCCCGAATTCGTCAGCCGCAATGAAATACCACAAAGCGTGATTGATGAAGAGACCCGCATTGAACTTGGCAAAGAAGATATCCTGAAAAAACCAGAAGAGATTCGCGGCAAAATTGTGGCCGGACGCGTGGATAAACTGCTCGCCCAACGCGTGCTGGTCGAACAGCCTTTCATTAAAGACCCAAGCGTCACCATTCAAGGCTTGCTGGATGAAAAAGCCAAGCAGTGGGGTGATACTCTTACCATTGCCGGTTTTACCCGCTTTGTTTTGGGTGAAGGCATTGAGAAAAAAGAGGCCAACTTCGCCGAAGAAGTGATGGCCCAACTCAAATAGTTTTATTACACTCACCACCGATGGAGTCACCACCGCGTTTCTATGACTACTGCCTCGTCTTCTGAAGTCCCCACTGCTGAGCCTGCGGCCTATAAAGGCGAGATCAAGTACAGACGGGTTCTTCTTAAGATTAGCGGCGAGGCCTTGATGGGCGATCAAGGGTACGGGATTCAACCCGATGTGATTAGCAGGGTGGCCAAAGAGATTAAACAGGCGTTAGCCCTTGGCGTGCATATTGCCATTGTGGTCGGCGGCGGCAATATCTTTCGGGGCCTCCAGAACAGTTCTAAACTGGGGATGGATAGGGCTTCCGCAGATTATGTTGGCATGTTGGCTACTGTGATGAACGCGCTGGTGCTTCAGGGCGTTTTAAAATCCCAGTCAGTGGATACCAGGGTGATGAGCGCCATTGATATCAACCGTGTGGCTGAACCCTACATTCGCCTTCGTGCGGTTCGTCACTTGGAACGAGGGCGTGTGGTGATTTTTGGTGGGGGCACAGGTAACCCTTTCTTCTCGACAGATACCACTGCGGCCTTACGCGCTGCGGAAATTGGGGCTGATGCAATTTTAATGGCCAAAAACGGGGTAGACGGTGTCTATGACAAGGATCCCAAGAAATTTCCAGATGCCAAAAAGTTTGAAACACTCAGCTACGATGATGTCCTGATCCAGAATCTGCAAGTGATGGACCAGACAGCCGTTTCGCTCTGTAAAGATACCAAACTCCCCATTGTGGTATTTGATTTTAACCAGGAAGGCTCTATCTTAAAGCTCCTGAAAGGGGAAACACTGGGAACACATATTTCGAGCCACTAACACTAAACAACAGAGGTGAGGGAACAGAGAATGAAGCAGATTGCTTTTAAAGGCGCTTATTTGGGAGTTATTTTCGGCCCGGGCACGAAGCAACATGATGTTGCTGCCAGTATTGCATACTCTGACCCACTCTCAAGGCCAGTTCGACCTGGGTGGGAGTTGGATCAGGTTCGATATACCCTTCCCGGGAAAGTCCTCTTCAGACTAAGCCCGGAGCAACCAGATCGAGTCGAAATCAACGGAATTAAGGCAGGTAGTAGCAAACAGATTGCAGCTCTCAGTCAGCGCTTAGCGAAAAAAGAAACGGTCACTCTGGAAGAAGCACGAGCCGCTCTGTTAGAGATGCTGCAACTCGATAGCTTTAACCCTTCTTCGGCCGACACGAAACCACAACGCTTTCTCCATGAGTATTCTTTGATCTGGAAAACCACCCGTACAGCCCCTCAAAGACCATTTTTAGCGCGTCTAAAGACGGGTTTGAAGCAAGGTCTGTTTGGGCCAAAAACGTCAGAAAAACCTGAGGAGCCCGTCAAAACAATGGTTCGCGAGAAAATCGATTACCAAAAGGATTACAGCGTATCGCAATTTTTTGATTACTGGCGGCACTATCTGGCTGGCATCCTAAAAAATGCACCGGCAGACAAGCTGGATGAGCTGATCGAGCTTACGAAATAAATGCCCGAATAAATTCATTTGTTATTTCAATTTTAAAACAAGTTGATAATTAGTTTTTATAACCATAAGAGAGTATCTCTTTTCAAACACTTGTTTTTTCTATAAAATACACTTTATTCTGATTTAAGAATCTGTCCGTGATCTTTGGAGGTGAGGCCAAAGTCAGGAAGCACAAAGTAAACGGCCCTTTTTACTGGGCCTAAATTTGCTTTGGTCACCATCCAATTTGTGTGGGTAAAAACCTTATTTTGGGGAGCAAGGGGCTATGGTATTGAGTAAAATACAATCCAGTTTGGGCGCAATGCGGTTAACAACGTCTCAAACCGTTTCACGCCCATCCCAGCCTGGGGTTCACTTCACGGCCGTTCAAAAAAAACAGATACCGCAGGATGTGTTCACCCCTCGTTTTGGCCAGAATACCCCCAAAATGGACCTCAATTACCGATTGATGGAGTTAGGAACCTTTCCAAGCTCCAAGGACAAGCTGGCGATCCGGGTGGCAAAAGCTTTTGCTGAGAAAGAAACCCCAGACCTAACTTACGAGCAGCTTTTTAACGCAATTCGGCAAACAACGGCCGGTATGAAGGCCGAACTGGGATTAAAGCCAGGCGATGCGGTGGCAATGGCCGATACCAACACGTTAGATTTTGTGATTCAGTATTTTTCAGTTTTAGCTGCCGGCGGCATCGCGACTCCCTTGAACTTACTGGCCTTACAAGATGAGGGAAGCCGCACTGAAAAACTGATGCATATGCTAGCAAAACCAAATGCCAAGGCCTTTATTATTGGTGCTGATCCCACGGTTGCCAAAATGCAGACACTGGTCAAAGCGCAAAAACTCCAGCGGCTTAAGTGTATTCTCGGCCCAATGATTGAACATAAGGTAGAAGGCAAGGCCGCGACTGGGATTATAGAAAGAATCGTAGCTGGATACTTATCCAGACAGTTGAAAACCCCGCAGCAATGGCGCGATCTACAAACCGCCATCAATGGGCTTCCCAAAGGGATTAAGCTGGTCACTCCTGCAGGACAAGTCAGACTCAGACATCATTCACCCATTGCGATGCGGCAGATGTCGCTAAGGCCTGCCCCTGAAACACCAGCAGATATTTTGTATACGTCGGGGACGACAGGGAACCCCAAGGGTGTCCCACACACTCACGGTAGTTTGGCCTTTACCACACAATCTGTTGCTCAAGGCACAGGAGAATTTGCCAGTAGGCAGGATGTCACATTGATGGCCCTGCCGCTCTTTCATATTTTTGGCAAAGCGGTGTTCACGGCACAACTGCTAAGACCCAGCCCCATTGTACTGTTGCCTTCTCTTAGAAACGCCTTAGACCAGCTTGATAAAGTGGTTGACACGATTGAGCAAGAAAAAATCACCCTGCTTCCTGCGGTGCCTGTGTTTCTTGAAAAGCTGGAAGCCTATTTGTCTTCGCATCCGGAAGCGATTCCCCGCGTTCAAAGCTTGCGAATGCTGATTAGTGGAGGTGCGCCACTGAAGGAAAAAACCTATCATTCTCTCAAGCAGATGATTCCGAACTTACAGATTTGTGAAGGATATGGATCTACTGAAGGCGGGATTAGTAATCTCAACACCAGTGGAAAATACGGGTTTATTGGCAAAGCCTTACCCGGGGTAGAAGAAAAAATTGTGAACCCTGACCCTGATACGGGGGCAGGAGAACTCTGGGTGAAATCGCCCGGAATCGCAAGGAAATACTTAGCAGGAACCGCTTCTGAAGATGCCCAAAAGGTGTTTACAGACGATGGCTGGTTTAAAACCGGCGATATAGTCCGGTTGGACTCCAGCACGCAGATGTTTCAGGTGGTGGACAGGGAGAGCGATATTCTCAAAATTGCCGGAGAGCGGCGATCACCGGCGAGTCTGGAAGAGGCTGCCAAGCGCTTGAGTTTTGTAAAAGACGCCATGGCCATTGCCTATAAACCGGACCGAGTGACGGAAAAAGCGGTATTGATTGTTGCCAGTAGCGATCCCTTGCAAACAGAAGCGTCGATCAAAGCGCAGATGCAGCAACTGCTAAGTGAGAAGCAGATAGCCGGCTGGATGATACCGAAGCATATAGTGGTGTTGCCTCAAGCAGAGCTGCCCAAAGGGTTTGTTGGATTCAAACGACAGTATGCAGCTGGTCGAGACTTTGTGAAAAAACTGGTTCAGGCCAATTTAATTCAGTTTGTGGATGATGCGGGGGGAGACGGGAAAATAACGTCTCGCACCGTGGTGAATGACCTTAACGGGCTGAAAAACTTTACTGCCAACTATGATTACGCCCAGGTCAAAAAATAGTTCGATTTTTGATCGTCAATTGAATCTTCTGAGTTTAATCTTGGGCACTAAACCCACTGGTGGATGTGCGCGGGACGGTCGGCTGCCATACTCAAAATAGCAACATTTCAAAATAGCAATATTGATGATGGCCGATTCACAGCAGATTTACACATGGGGATAACGATGACCAACCTAAACGAAGAATGCTTATTACAGTTTTTGGTTCGCCCTCAAGCGGGTGGACGTGGACTTGCGCGAATTCCGTTGCAGAACAGAGCGTGGTCTTTGGCTGCCAATCCGCTGAATCATTCCGGTATGACTCCGATTCGCCCGGCCAATCAGCTGAACATTACGAAAGACACTTTTCAAAGCGACTCTGTTTAGGGTTACTTTTTGGGTACAGAAAAACTGCCCGTTACGTCTGTTAACAAAACTGTAAAAAAACAGTCAAATTTGAGGCCTAAGACCCACTATTTAAAAGGGTTTTAGGCCATTTTTAAAGACTTTTTTGATAGGTGCCGATAGCATATATACAGCCACCCAGGGTAGCCAGAAAGCCAAAGGCCAGTGGTTTCCGGGGTGTCTATCTCACTCTCAACACACACAAATCAACGACTTCAACAACACAACACTCCTCAACAATTTTTCTCATAGCGCGCACAACCCCTGCACAAGGTTGTGCTTTTTTCTTTTTCTTCGAGAAGCCTGAAATAACTAACCCCAGCACAACCGTTTCTATCTCTGCGACTGTGCTTTTTTCTTTTTCTTCGAGAAGCCTGAAATAACTAACCCCAGCACAACCGTTTCTATCTCTCCGTCTGTGCTTTTTTCTTTTTCTTCGAGAAAGCTGAAATAACTGACCCCAGCACAACCGTTTTCATCTCTTCGACTGTGCTTTTTTCTTTTCTTCGAGAAGCCTGAAATAACTAACCCCGGCACAACCGTTTCTATCTCTGCGACTGTGCTTTTTTCTGGGTTGCTTTCTAGTTCGCCTGGCGACGGGGGTAATCTTGTTCTAAGGCATCGTCATCATCAAAGTCTGAGGCCCTCACATCGTGCAGCCACCGTGCAAACTGCCAGTGGTCATAACTTTCACAGTATTGGTATAAAGAATCGAGCAGTTGCCGCCCGGTTGCCGTGCGACCTTCAAAGTAGCACGTCCCGTTAACGGTCAGCATCACCACTTCCGCCTGGATTACCCGGCTCACTTTATTCTCCCCAGGACCGTTGACCAGCCGGGGCATTTGAAGTTGCTCGGTCAGCCAGGCTTCCAAAATTTCCAAAGGGGTGCGAATCCCCCCGTACTCTTGTTGCAGGCGCTGACTGAACGCTTCCAGTATCACTAAAGACATCCCCTAAATTGTGATTTTGACTTATTGTACCGGGTTTAAGGCTACTGTGGAAGTTGGCATGAATAGATAATCCGGCGGTAGACAATTTTTAGAACGGGGTGCTGTTGTTCAAACACCACAATGGCCTTGGGTTTTTTGTACTGCTTTACCTGGCCCTTTTGGGGCTCATACAGCTCTTTATTGGTGATGGGCAGCACCGCGATCACTCTGCCGAGTTGCTTAAAGATCACGGAATGAAAGTCTTCAGGGGGCTTATCGGATTTTAACAGGGGGGTTTTATCTCGCAGCCGACTCAAGCGAGACCTGGGCAATTCGGGTGGTTGAATGGCTGCCTCAGTCGAGAGGTTGATTGGGTGCTTTTCTGAACCAGCGTCAAATTTCCCCAGATGAACGTGGTAATAACCCTTGGGTATCCATTGATTTTGATAGCGAAACGGTTGCATCAGGGTGACCAAGGCATCTTTGTTATAATCCGGGGCACGGCGGACAGTGATATCGTCTTTTTCAACGTCGTAAAAATACCGTGGCGGTGGAATGTAATAATGCTGTGGATCGGGGCTTACTCCCGTTTTTCCCTCGCTATTTTTGGGGTCATTGAGATCCCCTTCGGTGCCAGATTTTCCCTCAGTATAGATTCCGTCCCAGACACCTGGATTGTAGGGGCTAACATTCCCGTCTTGTCCACGTCGGGCAAAGGCAGGCACTATAAACGCAGGCCATATGAGTATCACGGTGACGATAGCGGCCAACCAGAGTCTGACAGAATAGAGTATGGGCAAGGGCATCACCTGCTTTAGCCACGCAGTGCTTGAATGGTTTGGGCCCTGTCCGGGCTATTAAAAACAGCAGAACCAGCGACCAGGACATTGGCCCCGGCTGCTCGAATAGCAGCCGCGTTGGAGGGACTCACCCCGCCGTCAACTTCAATATCAATCGGGCGATCGCCCACCAGTTGTTTGAGTGCTTGCAACTTATTGAGCGTCTCTGGGATAAAGGACTGCCCGCCAAACCCGGGATTGACCGACATAATTAAAATTAAATCAAGCTGATCCAGCACATGAGAGAGGGCCACAAGCGGTGTTGCTGGATTTAATGACACGCCAGCCCGGCAGCCCAAGCGGCGGATTTCTGCCAAAGTCCGGTTGAGATGAACGCATGCTTCAGCATGAACGGTAATTCCGTTGGCTCCTGCCTTTTGATATTGCTCAATCGAGCGCTCAGGGTGTTCAATCATCAGGTGGACATCAAAGGGTAACTTCGTATGCGGCCGCAACGCTTCAATAATCGGAGGCCCGAGTGTGAGATTGGGCACAAAAGCCCCGTCCATCACATCCACGTGGATCCAATCCGCTCCGGCAGTCTCCAGGCAAGCCAACTCCTCGCCAAGCCTTGCAAAGTCGGCAGATAAAATCGATGGGGCAATCAGGGTGGGACGTGTCTGCATGCCCGACATGCTAGCACATGTTAGTATGGGCTCACTATGAACATGCCGGCTTACGAAGAGATCACACTTGGGTATTCCGTTGAGGGACGGCCCATTGTTGCCACCCGGTTTTTGCCCGGGGTTAGCGAAGTAGACACACTATTTTTGGCGGCTTTCCACGGGGATGAACCCCTGAGTGAGCAACTACTGTCTCGCTGGCGGCAACATCTGATAAACAATCCAGCAGAATGGGCACACTCACCCGCTTTTATCCTGGTCCCAGTGGTCAACCCAGACGGACTCCACAGACAAACCCGCACCAACGCCCGCGGGGTGGATCTCAACCGCAATTTCCCCACGCAAAACTGGGCAGAAATAGAAACGGGCACCCCGTATTATTCTGGCCCCCAGGCCGCCAGTGAGCCCGAGACCGAAGCTTTGCTGGCATTGCTAGAAGCCACAAAGCCCCGTAAAATTATCAGCCTGCACACACCCTATAAAGTGCTGAATTTTGACGGACCGGCTGAAGCATTGGCCAACGCCATGGCAAGTCACTGTGGTTATCCGGTTGTGGCGGATATTGGCTACCCCACACCTGGTTCTTTTGGGACTTACGTTGGCAAAGAAAGAGGAATCCCCACAGTAACAGTGGAGCTGGCCGAAGATGTCAGCCTGGATACTTTATGGAAAGAGCACCAGCTGGCGCTTGAGGCGGCTCTGTTGTTTACAGCAGCCGGCCCTGTGGGGTAAAATCCATTTTGTGTCGAAGCACTGTGTGAGATTTGCAAGCAATGTGCTTGGGGGAATTTAAATGCGCGTTCAAACAACATTGCCGGTCAATCGATTTACAATAGAGAGGTCGGGATCTCAACACAATTTACCCAAAGACTTACCTCCAAAGACTTACGTTAAGTTGCCATCCCAACGCAGCCCAATCACACTGTTTTTTATGGGAGCCTGGTCCATGTCTCGGCAAACAGCATTACACACGTCTTCATCCCCGCACTTTGCAGCCGCACCAAGCAAGGCTGAGCCACAGACTCCAGGGGCCAAAGTCGATGCGCTCAGAGCGCTGATGGCCCAGCACAAGGTGGATGCATATCTGATCCCCTCTGCCGATGAGCATATTAATGAGTATTTGCCAAAAGAGCACGCCCGCAGAGAATGGCTCAGTGGCTTTACGGGCTCTGCCGGCGATTGCCTGGTGGGTAAAACAGGGGCCTGGGTCTACGCAGACTCTCGCTACTACGAACAGGCAGACGCTGAAGTGGATTCTCGGGTATTCACCGTGAGCAAAGTGGGACTGGACGGAGAACCTACACTCACTGATACGTTGAAAAACCTGGCCCAAAAAGCACGAAATTCAGGCAAAGGCTTTAAACTAGGCTACGATCCCTTCACATTGACCCTAGGCCAAGCACAGCAGTATCAAAAACTGCTGACACCCCTGGGCGGCAAGCTGCTCCCCATCACAGGCAACTGGATAGATACGCTCTGGACGCAGACACGCCCGCAACCCGTTCATTCCCGGGTCTTCTCCATTCCTGAAAAAGCAACTGGGGGATCAGTTGAAGAAAAGTTGACCCAAGTCCGTAAGCAGATGAAGACACTGCAAACCCAGGTTCTTCCGATTACTAAGTTGGATCAGATTGCCTGGGTGTTTAACTTACGCGGGGCAGATATTCCCTATAATCCCGTTTTTCTCTCTTATGGGATTATTACGCCCAAAAAAGCCTATCTCTTCAGCGAAACGGGCCGAATCGATCCTGCTGCCGAGCGGATGCTGAGCAAGTACGGGGTTGTGACACTACCCTACTCGGATTATGCCAAAACACTCAAGCAGGTGAGCCGCGGCAAAACTGTGTTGATAGACTCAGCCCATACCACAGAAGGCACACTACATCTTGTTTCAGGTATTAAGGCCACATCTGTACCCGCCCAAAACCCCATACAGATGATGAAGGCGCTGAAAAACCCGACTGAACTGGACGGGATGAGAGCGGCCAATCTCAGGGCCAGCGTGGCCAAAACCAAGGCCTTGTTCTGGCTAGATCAACAGCTCGCACAAGCCAAAACCGTGACTGAAGAAACCTTTCGCCAAGCCATCGAAGGATTCTACGCTCTGGACCCTGCCTTTGTCGGGCTAAGCTTTAATACCATTGCCGGTGCTGGGGCCAATAGTTCCATTGTCCACTACGGCACGCCCAATCCCAAAAAAGTCCTTAGCCCGGGAGAATTCTTTTTGATCGACTCGGGTGCCCAATATTTTGAAAAAGCAGCGGCCAAACCCTGGTGCGGTACCACCGACGATACGCGAACCGTCATCGTCGGGAACCCCACCCCCGCGCAAAAAGAAAAATATACCGCCGTTCTCAAAGCCCATATTGCCTGCGCCAGACAGATCTTTCCCAAAGGGACCGATGGGATTAAGCTGGACGGGATCACCCGATCTGCCCTATGGCAAGAAGGCTTAGACTTTGGCCATGGAACGGGGCACGGGGTGGGTGCTTTTTTGAATGTGCATGAAGGGCCAAACGGCATTCACGGAAGGGCTTCTGAGCCTTTAGTGCCAGGCATGGTGACCAGTATCGAACCGGGCTTTTACAAGCCTGGCTGGGGCGGTATCCGGTTAGAAAATCTCTATATTGTGCGGGATTTAGCCCGGCAAAGCGAGCCTGACCAACGGGCCTTGCTGGGGTTTGAGTCCTTAACATACGTGCCTTTTGACGGGCGGCTGATTGAGACCGCGCAACTCTCACCGGATGAAAAAGCCTGGTTAACGGATTATCACCGCAGCGTGCAGCAAAAACTCGCGCCTTTTCTCAGTAAAGCTGAGCAAGAATGGCTGAAACAGTATTGCGGCTGAAATTCTCAAACAGGCAATCTCTTGACGGCTTTTGTTTTTAGTGGTGCATGACGATTGCATCAACTCCAAAACCAACCATTCGCTATCCGGCCATTCGCTTTGGCCAAATGGCCACGGGAAATCTCATGCCGCCAGGCTCAGGGAAACTTCCCAGCACTGTCAAGAAACCACTGCCTACCTCGCTCCCCCATTTTACGGTGGTGCACAGCAATGCCACTAGTGATAAATCTGCTACATCCTTATGGCAAGACTTATTTGCACTAACCCCTCACCGCAAAAAAATTATCTGGCTCACCTTTCTGTCGTTTTTGGCCTTGTGTTAGAAACAACCGTGCCGGACTATTCAGGGTATTCATGTTTCCGGTCTATAATGAAGGGCAATAACGATCAAGGGCGATAACTAGTCGCTCTTATTTTAGAGGGGAATAGACGATGCGAGTGCCTTTACAAGACCGTTTCATGGCCAAACAAGTTTCTGGGGCCAAACAAGTGTCTGGACAAATCCGCTTTGGAGAGCAGGAGCCCAAAACACGATCAGACAATCACCCCTCAGAAAATTTACCCGTAGACGATTTACCGGCCGATTGGCCCGATTGGCTGAAAGCCGAGTGGCGAGATCTCACTCGAAGGATCGAAGAGCACCCCAAGCGCATGGCCGCCATTGAGGCCGCCGATGTGAGACGCCGTAAAATCGATGCTACCGTTTGCGGCAGCGCCGCTGTGCTCAGCGGGATTGTTGCGGTAGCCACAGGAATGTACCCGTTGCTGATTGTCACAGGCATGTTGGGCTTAGCAGCGCCCTTTCTGCGTTACGCCAGAACCAGTGTGTAAACACTGCCTTAAAACATCCTGTCTGCAATCCTGTTGTGTCCGGCCTATAATATCAAGACGTTTGGACCGTTTTGTTTCACGCTTTGTCTTGAATTCTATCTTGAATGGGGTATTCCCTTGGCCGATGAGGATAAACAGTTTGAGGCCACGCCTCAGAAACTGAAGAAAGCCCGTGATGAAGGCCAGGTCTTTAAAAGTAAGGATCTGTCCTCTTCTATCTTTTTAATTTCCATGTTCAGCATGGTCATTATTATGGCGCCGATGATTTGGCACGAAGTGGCGTCTTTGTTCATCTTGATCTTTGAGCAGATCCCCAACAAAGGCATTGAAGAAATTGGCTGGCAGTATCTGGCTACACTCTCTGCAAAGTCTCTGATTCTGCTGATTGGCCCTTTTCTCGCCGTGGGGGTGCTCGTGGCGGTGATCACTGATTTTTTGCAGGTGGGCCCTCTCTTTGCAACAAAATCGATTAACCCTAAATTTGACAAACTCAATCCAGTCAAGGGATTTCAAAATATTTTTTCGATGCGAACTTTAGTTGAGCTGGTCAAAAACATCATCAAAATGCTCGTGCTTGGCTGGGCCGGGTTTATGGTGTTTAAAGAGTTTCTACCCCAGCTGCTGCTGACGGGTGGCACAGAGAACATCTTTTCGTTGATGTCTGTGCTGGGCGCACTGGTTTTTAAGTTTGTGATGGTGGCCGGTATCGCGTTTTTTGTGCTCGGGGGCATGGATTTTCTGTTTCAGCGCTGGAAATTCCTCAAAGACCAAAAAATGTCCTTTAAAGAAATCAAAGACGAGTACAAGAACACCGAGGGAGACCCCCACGTGAAAGCCGCGTTGAGACAGCGGCGGATGATGATGTTGCAACAAAGTATGCTGGAGGCTGTGCCCGATGCGGACGTAATTACAACCAATCCGATACACATTGCGGTGGCAATCCAGTATAATGCTGATATCATGGAGGCACCCAAAGTGGTGGCCAAAGGGACAGAGCTTTTTGCAGAGCGGATAAAAGAGATTGCAAACGAGCACGGGATCCCGATTGTGGAGAATCCCACAGTCGCCAGAACCTTATACAGATTGGTTGATGTGGATCACGAAATACCTCCCGATGTCTATCAAGCGGTTGCAGAAATCCTACTCTTTGCCTGGCGCAGTCGCGGCAAGGCCCTTCCACTAGACCCCTCTGAAAACATTAATCCCCATTAAAGGAATCTCTGATTGTGACCACCCCCCGGCGTAGCACCACCCGTGTCAGCATCACCCAGTTTTTACCACTGGTAGAGCGTGTTGCCAAAGTGGAATACCGCCGGATACCTTCACATATGGTGGACTACGAAGAACTTGTCAACATTGGTGCGATTGCGATTCAGGCACTTTTTAGAAACAAGAGCCCTGAAGACATTGAAAAAATGAATACCTCTTATATGGCCACCGCCATTCGTTGGGCGATTCGCAATGAGTTGCGCACCCGCTACAAGTGGTACACCCTGAAACATAACAAAGAAGAGGAAGAGACTCCCGCCAGCACTGAAGGCCAAACCCCAGAAGGAGCTACTGGCGAAGGGGCAACACCTGGTCAAACCGGACACAGCCCAGAGCAAGTTCGAGAAGCTGTCTATGAGACAATTCTTTCGATTGACAGCATTCAAGAGGGCTCAGACGGCGATACACCCTATGATTTCATCAAGGATACTTCAGCAACCCCAGATGAGCGGCTAGAAATCACAGAATTGGGTCGTGCGATCAAAAAAGCCATCGCCAATCTCCCTCCCAAAGAGCGAACCATTATGGAATACCGCTTTTACCGCAATATGCAGGTGAAAGATATCGCTTCACTGGTAGGTCTTTCTAGCTCTCGTATCACCCGGATTGTGCAAGCATCGCTCAACCTGGTCCGTGATTACCTGAAAGAAAATGACCATATAGACTAGAAGAGTTTGGTAGTAGAAAACTGGTTTTCTGTGAACGCTTTAAAGACTCGTCTGGCAGGGTTTGGCTTTTTAATTTGGTGGGGTTTACTGCTATTACCTGCTTTTCTGTTGACACGACCAGATTATTCCGCCCATAGCGTGGTGAGCCAAGACATTCAAGCAGCGATTGCCCACTTAAAAAGTGCTTCTGCACCCGCTTCAATTGCAGAAGCCATTGAGCGTTTATTGCTCAATCTGTCAAAACCGGACTTTGTCGATTTACAGGCAACTCTCCACTTACTCTGTTGTGTTTGCCTGGTGTCATTTACCCGATGGCTTCTGCCCAGTGGATTTCGACGCCTCTCTTTTCACAGTCCAGAGTCGTTTATTCCCTATATTTCAGTTTTATTGCTGGTTTTTTATCTGCCTATCGTTGCAATGATCTCGACGTACAGCCCTGGGCTTCTGCACTTGTTAGTTATTTTGACACTGGCAACGATAATGTTATGCCCCAAAATCCCATTACTAGAGACAGGGAGTCTCATTCTACCGCTACTGGCCTTGCTGATGATGCTGCGCACTGAGATCTTCTGGCCTATTTGGACGCTCACAGGGATTTACCTCTTTATTTGCAAACATCAACGACTGGGGCCAGTAACGGCGATAGAAACTCAGACGCAGGCCCCCTCTCTCCCAGCGCTCATGCAGGCTTCGTGCTCATTTGCCAGTCTTGTACTCACCTGGTTAGCCAGTGCGCTGGTTATTCTCATGTTTCTGCGGGAAATACCTTTACTGAAGCAACTCCACCAAACGCAAGAAGCACTCCGGGGGAGTGTCCAAAACCTCTTTTTTACCCCAGAGGGTGATAGCATGATGACCCTTGCTCCGCAATGGCTACTCTCCAGTATCCGGATTCCTGAGCTTCATCCCTTTATCTATGCCTTGCATGCTTGGCTGACGGGCGCTTTTTTACTCGGTTTTCCTGTTTGGTTACGCGGACTCTATAGGGCGTCCATGCCGTTTCAGGCGAAATTAACCAGCCATGCCGTCTTGATTGTGACATTGCTTTCCTGTGTGCTACTCAATAACGGCCAGCTCCGACCTGACAGCAATGCCGGGTTGCTTGGCGTTGGGATGCTCTTTACGCTCTATTATGTGCTGTCCCCCCTGCGACACAAGCAAAAAATTGACCTGCCTTTCAGCCTGTTGATTCTCTTTCTGATTTTCTCCACGGGCTTGTTTTCCTGCTTGTTTTCGTATTTCCCTGGCCCCAATAAGGCCAATTTAATGCTCGCCCAGCTACTTATCTGGACAGGCATGGGCCTTCTTTATTTTGGTAGAAATACTTTAGAGCGTACCTGGAGACTGTTTGCTGCGCTTTGGGTGGCTGGTGTGCTTATTTTTGGGGGCATGCCTCTGCTGTTATTCCCGCAGGAAAATAAATCCAGCGTTTCTATTCAAGGCATTTCTGGTCAAAGTATTTCTCGGCATATAGACGTACCAGCGAGTTTCTTCAGTAAAAAGTTGGCTGCTGTTTACCTGATGTTTGAGACAGAGCCCATGACGACTCACGCACTGACTCGCGCGCTGACTCGCGAAAACTCAGAGAATCTGAGTCTCACCGTCAATGAGCTGGGTCTAGATCTCCAAGAGCTCAATCAGGAAAAACCGCAAGGCTTTGTCAAAACCCGCTATGCCTCCCTAAAACTCCCTCAATTTGTGCTCGATTCCGTACAAAGCAAGCACGCTGCAGAGATTACGTTGGAACAGCTCGGGAAACCCAGCAATCCACTTAATCTGGTCCACGATCAAGCTTGGTCGCCCAAAGATACCCCAGGGAACGTGTTCTATATCCCCTCCCCGGATTTGTGTGATTACTCCACCGACAAAGCTTTATTTGATGGAGACGGGCGCCATCTACTTCCATTTGAGTCTCTCGATTCAGATACTATCTATTTTAAACCCAGGATACTCCTGGTCGGCGTCTGGCAAAAACACAACAAGGCACTACTAAAGCCAGACAAGGCTTGTCCTTCAGGCCCCATCGCTTATTAAACGGTGCCCATTAAAGGGAGGTTGGTGAATAAAACTGCTTTTGTTAAGATAAGGGCGCTTAACTGGTTGAATCACAAGTTGAATCTCACCCCTTATGAATATGAATACGCCCTCAAACACACCCTCAAAAAATCTGTCGTTGAAACTGATTTTATCTGAGTTTGACTGGTCCAAACTTCCCTGGCGGCCAGTGACCACAACGACTAGTGTTCTGCTGGTCCTGTGGCTAATTTTCTCTGTGCTCTTTCCCGCTCAACCCACTTTTACCATTTCTGGTATCGTGCAGGCCAAAGAAGTCAAAAACGCCTCTCGTTTGGGGGGACGGGTCAAACAGGTCTTGGTCAAAGAGGGCGACACCGTCGAGCAAGACCAGCCTTTGATTGTGTTTGATGACACCGAAATGAGGGCCAAAATATCCTCTGCCCGGGCCTCACTGACGCAAGCCCAAGCTCAAGAAACCATCGTAGCCCAAGGGCCTGACAAATCTGATATTAAGCAGGCCCAAGCCCAAGTGCAACAAGCCGAAGAGAATTTTCGGATGCTCTCTCGCGGGGGGCGTCCAGAAGAACTTGATCAAGCCGATGCAAAACTGCGCGAAGCAACAGCCCGGTACAACACCACCAAGGCCAGCTTGGACAATGCGGCCAAGATGCTCCACGAAGGGATTATCTCTCAGCAACGCTATGATGATATTAGCGGACAGTTTAATGCCTCAAAATCAGCCCTTGATACTGCCAAGGCTAGTCTGCAACTCCTCAAAAAAGCGCCCCAAGAGCAAATCCTGATTGCCAAAGCACAACTGAAAGCAGCGCAAGCCCAGTACGAAAAACTGGCAAAAGGTGCTAAGCCAGGAGAGGTGCAAATTGCAAAAGCCTCCGTCGAGCAGGCAGACAGCTCACTGGGCTCCTTAGAGGCACAGCAAAGCGAACTGATTATTAAATCCCCCATCCCTGGTTTTATCAGCAGCATCACCGTCAATCCAGGCGAACTCATTCAACCCGGCCGGCCTGTTGTTTCTATTATTGATTACGAGTCTCTGTGGACCGATATCTACGTCCCAGAGGATAAATTGGACTTTCTACAACTTCGTGATGAGGTCAAGGTGCTCTCTCCCGTGTATCCTCGCAGTGAATTTAAAGGACAAATCGTCACCATCAACCCCAAAAGTGAGTTTGTTCCTGGCAGTAGTACCAGTAATAATTCGGAACAGCCCTCATTTCGGGTTAAAATCCACATCAACAATACGGATACCAAAGGGAAAAAGCATCTCAACCCAGGGATGCGCGTCAACGTGATTTTCACCCAAAAACCGAATCAGTAAAGGCGTTGTTTTAGTGACCTCACAGGAATGGGCCATCCAGACGGAACACCTCTACCGGCGCTTTAACGATAAGACAGCCGTTACTGACCTGAACTTGTCGATTGCCCGCGGGGAAATCTTCGGCTTTCTCGGCCCAAATGGCTCCGGGAAATCGACCACCATCAAAATGCTCTGTGGCCTTCTCCCGCCGACTTCTGGCACTGCTACGGTCAGTGGGGTGAATGTGGTGGCAGACCCTGAAGCGGTTCGGTCCAAAATTGGCTATATGCCCCAAAAGTTTAGCCTCTACGAGGATCTGACTGTTCAAGAGAACCTGGACTTCTACTCCCATCTCTACGGTGTGACAGGAAAAGCCGGGCATCTTCGTAAGCAAGAAGTGATTGAACTGGTTGGTATCTCTAGGTATCAACGCTATTTAGCAAAACATCTTTCAGGTGGCTGGAAACAACGGCTTGCATTATGCTGTGCCCTGGTTCATGAGCCTGAAATTATCTTCCTAGATGAGCCAACCGCTTCTATGGACCCTGTTGCTCGCCGGGAACTCTGGGATTTGCTTTTTTCACTAGCCAGTGCGGGAGTCACCCTCTTTGTAACCACCCATTATATGGATGAAGCGGAGCGCTGCAGCAGTGTTGGTTATATTTATAACTCTCGTTTAATTGTCAGCGGTGGACCAGATGAACTGAAACAAATCCGACAAATCGTCGGGCACAACAATCAACGTTTTGAAGTCATCTGCCGCCCCTTGGTAAAGACGTTTAACATCGTCAAGAGCTTGGATTATGTTGAGGACGTGACTATTTTTGGCCAGGCTCTCCATGTGGTTACTCAACAAGGTATCCAGGCCGAACAACTCCAAAAAGACCTCTCGGCGTCAGGTGTTTCGGTCATTTCCCAACGGCCGATTGAACCTTCTCTGGAAGACGTGTTTGTCACACTGACGCAGATTAACATCGAAGAAGAACGGCGCATTGCAGAGGAGCAAAGTCTCAGTGTCTGATACAGCTAAAAAACCCCGCTGGACCTGGGACGGAATTCGCTCTATCTTCCGAAAAGAGCTATTACAGCTAATGCGAGATCCGTATCTGGTCGCGTTTATCATTACACTGCCCATCATCCAATTGGTGATCTCGGGACTGGCTATCCAGCGAGATTTAAAGCATATCGAGACCATCGTATGCAATTATGATCAGCGCAATGCGTCCTACGATCTGCTGAACGCCTTCGACAACAGTACTTTTTTTGATATCAATGACAAAAACTATGTCAATAGTGATCAAGCTGTATTTCAGGCGATTCGTCAGGGCCGTTACCGGGTCGGAATCATTATCCCTCCTGACTATTCCAGCAAAATCTTGTCGGGGTCTGAACCTGCTGAAATTAATGTGGTGGTAGACGGTGCCAACGCCTCCATTGCAAAGGGGATCGTCAATGCAGCCAGCTTGATTGTGGCACAAGAATCAAAGGCAAGCCTTGAAAGCCAAATGTTGAACCCTTACCCGTCTGATTCCTCTAGCAACTCAGGGAGTACTCCTGCTGCTGGGTCCATTTCTCTGGTGACTAAAGTCCTGTATAACCCGGATCTCATGTCGGCGTATTTCTTGATCCCCGGGATTCTGGCCATTATTATGCATATGATGACCATCCTGTTTACCAGTTTTGCCATCGTTCGAGAGCGCGAAAATGGTACCCTGGAGCAATTAATGGTCACTCCCATTCGCGTGGCTGACTTGATGATTGGGAAAGTTCTTCCATATGCCGCTATTGGCTTTCTGGATATGATTTTAACCCTGATTGTGATGGTCTGTTTCTTTGAAATCAGTATTTCGGGGAATTTTTGGTTTCTCTGCGGTGCCTCGGTTATCTTTATCCTCACTTCTTTAGGGATCGGTTTACTGATTTCGACCACGTGTCAGTCACAAGTTCAGGCAATTCAACTAACCATGGGGCTTTTGCTGCCCAGTCTTCTCATTAGCGGCTTTGTATTTCCACTGGAGCCAATGCCATGGTTTATTAAAATAGTAAGCTATTCTCTCCCGCTAACCTATTACCTGGAAATTATTCGGGGAGTAGTGATTAAAGGTACAGGATTCATGGAATTATGGCCCCAGACGGTGCTGCTGACCATTCTGGCAATTGTGCTACTGGGGGCCAGTATTAACCGCTTTAAGAAACAGGTGGTGTAAGCAATGACTCTTTTCGCGCACAGACACAAGCGTCAGTTTCTCTCCCTCTTTTGCTCGCTCATGTTGGCCAGCTTCACGCTGATCATAACCGGGATGACTCTCAGCCAGAGCTGGGCTGCATCCTGTGAGACCCAAGGAGAGAGCCCGAAAGACAGCAGTCTGACCCCAGAAAAAACCATTGCTTGTATAAAGACCCTCCACTGGGAAGCCATCCCCACCAATGCCCGGCAACTCTCCTACGAAGAAGTCCTCACCATTACTGAACTCAATAACTTGGAGATTTTAGTCAACGCCGAAAAGGTCAAACAATCGAAGGCCAAAAAGCGGGGCATTGAAAATAAGCGCATTTGGCTTTTGTTCAAGTTTTTCAACGCGGCCAATCTGGAAGAAGCGGCACAGCATGAAGTAACCTTCGCCAATGAGCACGTTCAAACCATCACACACCAAGCCTACTGGGAGGCGACTGAGAAGTACGACGCCCTGATGAGGGCAACTACCGCTAAGTACAATCTTTTTCTTCAGATTCAGGAAGGCATTCGAGAACTCGAACTCTATAAAAGCCGGTTTATTTCAGGAGAGAGCACAAATTTCGACGTCTTAAGAACCCAAACCAAGCTGGTGCAGCTCTATCAGAAGTACCTAACTGCAGAGTTGGCTTATTATCAAGCCTCTCTCGATATGGCTCGGTTTTTATCTTTGCCCCAGTCTCCATGGCTGTATCCCAGTGCCCTCTCTTTTGAAGGGAATCAACTTCTTTTCCGTCCGCTCAAACTCTTTAACCGCAGCGGGTTAAGTACACCCAAACAATGGGAAGATATCGCCCTGAATAACCGCCCTGAGCTAAAAGAGATTCAAGCCCAGCAAGAATCAGTGAAAAGCCTGGTGAAGTCCACCGTATTTGAGGACAGAGACGAATCGGATGTACTTCGCTCTTCTGCCAAACAGCTCGAACTCAAGCTCCAAGACTCAGAACAATCCATTCGTGCTTCTACAATTCTGGCGATTCAGCAATGTGATTTTGATCTCAATAAGCTGGAACTGGCTGAACAACAGCTTAATCTCGCCGAAAAAGCAGTTAAGCAGGCAAAGACAAGCTTTAAGGCTGGCTTCAGTAGCAATCAAGATGATCTCAACGCGCAAAGCGATTACGGACAAGCGCAAGTAAACTTCGTCAACAGCCTGATGGACGTTCATCTCAGCCAAAGTAGACTACTTTACAGCATTGGTCTGATTAACAAACCCCGTCTACTGGGGCAAAGCCCGCTACCCTAGCTATACTTAGTTTAGGCTATGCCAGGGGAGCAATTCGCACCATAGTTCAGGATTCACTGGACCAATTGTGCGTCTCTGCTCTGTGTTCAGTGAAAAAATTCGGCTCAAAAACGCCACTTCTGCTATCAATGCGGCATCAACAGGAACACGGTTTTCTACCGGATCTGGTAAAATGCCCAATGTCAAAGCCATTTCTAATTCTGTCATCGTGTCTGCTCTCTCTCTATCCGTTGTGGCTAAGCCGTCCAACGGTAACAACAATACAGGATATATTTTTTGCAAGTGATACCCGTGTATAGTTATAAAAACATTAAGATGGTCACGATTGCCCTTGCCTGCCAAGAGACACACGAATCGTTACATTAGATCGTACTGGCCTTACATCGCGGATCGAAACGCATTTGCTGGAGTGATTTCGGTCTGATCAACAGTTTCCATTAGATCGAGATGATAAATATACTCAATCATCAGCAGAGCAAGTTCTTGTTGCTGCTCGGGCGACATATGACGCATTGTTTCCAGCACTTTCCAGACCGATCGATCCACAGTCACGCGCTTATTGCTGAATAGTGTCAAAAGCGGATTACTGGTTTTTGGGGTGTTACTGGTTTTGGGGGCCAAAGCACCAGTGGCCTTACCGTCATATTGACCGGAATCAAGCAGAGAATACATATATTCAGAGGTCAGTCGCTGGTTGGTTTTATTGGCGTTTTGGAGCAAACTCACTGCCATTGAGAGTGTGGGATGTTGATCGTACCAACGTTGTTTTAAGGGTGGAATCGGCATGGGGCAAACAGTTCCTTTATCAACACATCTTTTTCAAAAAAGACGGATAGCGAAAAACGGTATCACGCGCAAATAGTTAATGGGGAAACATAAATCAAAAAATTATGCGGAACGTTTGTGACGCACACACGTTCCTCTCCTGACTCAATTTCTATCGGAGCACTTCGGTAAAAACTGTAATCAACAGCCCAAAGTGTTACAAGATTGATAAATTTAAGGACGAAGGCTCACTTTAGAGCAGTTCTCGGACACAACCCATTATTTCCAGAGAGTCGACCTGATCTTTCAGTACCTGATAATTGGTCATATCAATATGCACCGGGGTCACTGAAATCATATTATTGCGTATCGCATGGACATCGGTCCCTTCGGGCTCACCGGTTTCGGCAATTTCTCCTGCAAGCCAGTAGTAAACCAGGCCCCGTGGATCAACCCGACGTTCATAGGTATCGGTATACATCCGAGTGCCAAGCTGCGTTAGCTTGATTCCGGTCATTTCAGACAAAGGGATGGCCGGAATGTTAATGTTCAAAATGGTTTTGGCTGGCATCCCAATTTCTAACACCTTGGGAAGATAGCAGCACAAAAATTCCGCCCCATGAGAAAAATCAGCCATTCGCTCATAGCCATTGGTGAGAGAGATTGCCACACTGGGAAGACCGTGAATGGCCCCTTCCAGAGCCGCACTGACAGTTCCTGAGTACAGCACATCCACCCCCAGGTTGGGCCCGTGATTAATCCCAGACACCACGATATCAGGCTTAATGTCGAGAATGGCATTGAGTGCAATTTTCACACAATCACTGGGAGTCCCGGTTACAGAGTACGCCTTTTTAACCGGAATACCCATGTCTAATTCATCCACCCGAATGGGTTTATGCAGCGTTAAGGCATGCCCAGTTGCACTGCGCTCTCGATCGGGGGCGGCAACATACACTTCGAACTGGCGAGATAAATACTCCACCAAGGTTCGAATCCCGTTGGCGTGGATCCCATCATCATTGGCGACCAGTACTTTCATCATCGTTCATCGGTTCCTATAGTGTCTTGTTGCTTGTAGTTATCATTTTAACCCCATATCGCCATTTAGCGTTGTAGCATCAGAGCAACCATCACCGCTTTTTGGGCGTGCAAGCGGTTTTCGGCCTGTTCAAAAATTGTGTTGGCGTGGTTTTCCAGAACGTCGTGAGAAATCTCTTCATCTCTGTGCGCGGGTAAACAATGCAACACTATGGCCTCTGGTGCAGCCAACGCCATCAAAGAAGCGTTCACTTGATAGGGCTGAAAAATCCCTTTTCTCTGCTGCTGTTCAGCCTCTTGACCCATACTGGCCCAGACATCGGTATACACCACCGAAGCCCCCGCAACGGCTTTACGCACATCATCGGTGACAGAGACAGTGGCACCATTTTCTTTGGCAACGGCTTCGGCCCGTTGCACAATCGTTTCTTTGGGGAAGTACCCACTGGGTGCCGCAATGGTGACGTTCATTCCAACCCGGGCGCACCCTTCCAGTAGGCTATGGGCAATATTGTTTCCATCACCCACGTATACCAATGTTCTTCCAGCACAGGAGCCAAAATGTTCCTGCACCGTCTGTAAGTCCGCCAAAATTTGGCAAGGATGGTGATCATCCGTGAGTCCGTTAATCACAGGCACAGTGGCATACTCTGCCAGTTCAACCACATCCGCTTGGGCAAAGGTACGGATCATAATCCCGTGGACATAACGGCTGAGAGTACGGGCCGTATCTGCAATAGATTCACGCACCCCGAGATTCACTTCATCTTTCCTTAGCATCACAGGATGAGCCCCGAGTTCAGCAATGCCCACTTCAAAACTGACCCGCGTTCTGTTACTGGGTTTCTCAAAATACATCGCCACAGATTGACCTTCCAGCAAGCGATGTGGCTGTTTTTCACGGCGCATATGCTTAAGCTGTGTCGCCAGTGTCAGCAACGCCCGGCATTCATCCGCCGTCAGATCTGCCACACGTAAAAAGTCCTGGGTACCTAGTACAGGGATGTCCAGACGGGCCAAAGCAGCATTCATTTGTCGTTGTTTCCTTTTGTTTTATGTCCAATAAAGGCAATTTTCTGTCATGTGTTTATTTTAGGACAAAGACCGATCGCAAGCTGGGACGAATCGCAAACGACCAGAAGAGCGTGGGAAACTGCTGTTCAAATGATTGTTTATCTGCTAATGTAGTTAGTTAGCCAAAGCGAATAATCACACATTTCAAAAATCACTTGCCTCCCCATATACAGCTCTCCCAGATATCGCTTTCTTTAATAGGCACGAAACTGAATCCCCACTCAGGAGTGCGCCATTGGATATCCAGAAATATTACCAATACTGCTGCGGTGAAGGTTATCTAGACAAACGCCGCTACAACGAAGATGCTGCCTTTGAGCGCGGTCAAAACCGGGTCAGTCGGGATGTGGCCGAAACCCTCTACACTTCATCTCAACGCCTGGCCAACTATCGATACGGGGGCGCCTCTGACAGCCCCTTTGCCGCAAACACACTGCCTGGCAATCAAAATTTTACTGGGTTTCAACGTGTTTTGGGCGGTCTGCTGCAGCCACTTCTCAATACCGCATTACTGCTTCAAGCATTAAGCAGAAGCACCACCTTACCGCTGCCCAATGCCTTGGCGGGTTTATTAAACCGCAGTGGACAGCAAATGGAAGCCGTGGTGGGACAAGTTTTAAGCTTTTTCTTTGGCCACAAAAAAGACAAGACAGAAGAAAAAGAAAAACGCGAGTTGAACGATCTCGGAATTCCGGACATCTTCGGCAACCGAGTGGTAGAGGAATCCGCTGAAGCCCAAATGGGACGCGGCGATCAGTAATAGCAGCAATATCTTAGTAGTTTTTAAGATATCGCCCCGTAATACTGGCTTTACAGGCCTGTATTTCTGCAACCGTCCCTGTGGCAACAACTTGCCCGCCCGCATCTCCCCCGTCCGGCCCCAGGTCTATCAGATAATCACAGGCGGCCAGAAAATCGAGATTATGTTCAATCACCACTGCTGAATGACCATGGCTGACCAAGGTTTTTAACACCCCGACCAACACCTCAATATCACTGACATGAAGCCCTGTCGTGGGCTCATCAAATAAAAACAAACTGGGTAAACACACACCCTGCTTGCCTGATGACTTTTCGGTATTTTGCTGATTTTCTGATTCTTTTAAATAATGCGCCAGCTTCAGCCGTTGGGCTTCTCCACCAGAGAGGGTGGTTGTCGATTGTCCCAGGCGTAAATACCCCAAACCAATCCTCTGCAGCGGGGCCAGCTTTTTACAGAGGCGCGACTGCCCCTTAAAAAATGCCATAGCCTCATCAACGGTCAACTCTAAAATCTGATGAATGTTCTTTTCTTTGTAGGGGACTGACAACACTGATTGCTTAAAGCGCTGACCAGAGCAAGTATCACAAACCACCGTCACATCAGCCATAAACTGCATGTCCACCGTGATAAAGCCCAAGCCCTCACATGAGGGACAACGGCCACCCGCCGTGTTAAACGAAAAATCCGTGGCTTTTAGCCCGAGCACCATTGCCTCACGAGTACTGGCCATTAATTGCCGAATCTCGTCGTAGGCCTTTAAATACGTCACCGGGTTTGAACGGAGCGAGCGGGCCGGTGGGCTTTGATCTACCAAAATAACATCCTCGAAAGCGTCTAGCCCTCGCAGCGCCTTACATGGGGCCATTTCCATCGTCAGGGCAGCCCCTTTGTCTCGCTGGTACCCGGCATACAGTGTTTGTTTTATGAGCGTCGATTTTCCCGAACCAGAGACGCCACTGATACCAACCAATTGCCCTGTGGGAATCGACACATCGATATTTTTGAGGTTATTGCCAGATGCGCCCATAATCTCTATGGCGCTTTTGGCTTTTCGTGCCCGCTTTTTATCCGCAGAGCTCACTGGTTGCGCCACAACATGACCTGAACCCGAACCTGAATTCAGGGCAATCGCTGTTTTAGAAAAGCTATTTTGGATCAAATCCTCGTAAGTCCCCTCAAAAACAATGCGTCCACCCTCTTCGCCTCCACAAGGGCCCATATCCAAGATATAATCCGCCCCGCGAATCATTTGGGGGTCATGCTCAACCACCACCATCGTGTTGCCCAAATCCCGCAGAGCAACTATCACACTCAGTAAACGGTCTGTATCTCGGGCGTGCAGCCCAACGGTTGGTTCATCCAGAACATATAACGTATCTGTCAGCGCAGAACCCAGGGCCGTTGAAAGCTGGATGCGTTGTGCTTCTCCCCCTGAGAGTGTCCGCATTTGCCTAGAAAGAGTGAGATAATGCAGACCTACCTGCTGCAAATACGCGAGTCGCGTCTGGATTTCAAGCAATAAGCGGGAGGCGATCTTTTGCTCCAGTTGACTGAGTTGCTCGGGCAGATCTTTAAAAAACAGATTCAGGGCGGTGATGGACCACTCACACAGTGCCCAAAGAGTGTGCCCTTCTATGGTGACCAATAAGGCTTCAGGACGAAGCCTGGCCCCATGACAATCTGGGCATTCGGAATAATCACGGTATTTAGCGAGCATCACACGCACATGCATTTTGTAGCGCTTGGTTTCCAACCAATCAAAAAAACCACGGATCCCCTCATATTCACCGCCCCCATCAATCACAAAGGCACGGTGGGCCTCTGATAAATCGTGATAAGGCACATCGACGGGAATTTTGCGTTTCTTGGCTTCTTTCAATAGCGCGTCCAGCATTTCTTGATTGGAGGGAGAATTAAAGGGATGGACTGCCCCCGCTTTTAGGCTGAGGTGCTTGTTTGGGATGACCTTATCTAAATCCAGTCCGATAATCCGGCCAAACCCTTCACAGGTGGGACAAGCGCCCAAGGGGCTATTAAAAGAGAACAACGCAGGGGTGGGCTCCTGATAGACACGCTGGCAGCCAGTGCACGCAAAATCTCGCTGAAACGCATGAATGGTTGTTGGATGTTTGTCAGCTTCCAAAACATGCAGCTCCACACGGCCTTGTCCCCAGAAAAAGCCTTGGGACAGTGATTCTTGCAGTCGCTGTTGTGCTTTGGCGTCCATTTTTTGGCGAAACACCACTCTGTCAATCAGGACCAAGTAACGCCCTTGATGAAGAAGCGACTCTCTCCAGACGCTTTTTGGCTCGTTTAACTGATTTAGGGTCAGTTCGACCACAGTACTGTCTGCGGGCTGAATAAACCGAAAGAACCCTTGCTGAATGAGCGTCTCCAAAGAAGCATAGGCCCTATCTACGGGAGCCACCACCCAGCATTTACTCCCGTCTGGCACTGTCTTTTTCAACTGTTTCCCAATATCTTCGGGTGTACTTCGACGAACAGGCTTTCCACAATCCTGGCAGCGGGTTTGTCCCAGATGAGCGAATAGCAGTCGCAAGTAATCATAAATATCGGTCGCTGTACCCACGGTAGAGCGTGCATTTTTGGCCCCGTTTTTTTGCTCAAGGGCAATGGCCGGCAAAATGTGATCGATCCGGTCCACATCCGGCTTTTCAATGCGTTCTAAAAATTGCCGAGCATATGAAGACATCGACTCGATATAACGGCGCTGTCCTTCGGCATACAGGGTATCAAACGCCAAAGATGATTTTCCAGAACCAGAAGGGCCCGTCACCACAGTTAATTTGGCATGGGGAATCCGGCAAGTAATATTTTTCAGGGTGTGCGTCCGCGCCCGGTGAATCTGTATATCTCTTGTTTTAGAAGACATCGCGTAAGGGTTATCCTGTCAGTGAGGGAAAAAAAGGGGGTGGACCCATTATGCCGCAAAGAGCTTGCAAACAGAAAGTCTGCACTAAAAACGAATCCTTTATAACCAATCCATAGAGTTGCATCCACTGGTCAAGATCCTATCCACCAGATGGTCGATTCCCCGGGTCTCACCATCTCCTAGAATGAAACATGTGGATAGCGAGTTATTTTTGCCTTAAGCGCGTGTGGCCCCAGGGATAAAACAAGCTCTCTATTTCGAGAACTCTCTATAGTCGGAAATCTCTACGAGATCTATTTATAACGAGATCTAATTTTGTCGGTTCATTGGTCACGTCAGTAACGAACGGGATATCTATCTTATGATGAGCTCCAGCGAGCATCCCTCTAGCAGTTCACCTGCTGCCAACACAAAAATTGCGACCTTAGAGGCGCCTGGCTCTCAAAACAGGCTTTCATATTCCTCCAAGCTTCTCAATGCCCTCAATAAATTTACCGGAGGGCTGGCCACCGAGGTGAAACACCCGATGCTGGCCAAATACGGTAAAGCCTATGAGCTATTAATTACCGGTGACTCTCTTCGCTACCAAGAGGACGTGGACGCCGCCATGGCCCATTATGAGGAAGCCCTCACACTGCGTGAAGATATGACAGAGGCCCATGTCGGTATGGGCAAATGCCTCCGCAGAAAAGGCATCTATCACCAAGCCATTGAACATTTTAAGTCCGCCCTCAGCAGCACTCCCTTTGACAAAGAAGTCCATTTGGAGCTGGCAAAAAGCTATAACGAAGCCGGCCAACTGGCTCCTTCCATTCGTCACTACGAACGGGCCCTCAAACTGGATCCACAGTTTTTAGAGGCGAAATTCAGTCTGGCCTTGGTGGTAGAGCTCAATCAAGACATCACTTACGCCACCAAATTGTACCAAGAGATTATTGCCCAAGACCCTGGGTTCTTGCCTGCTTACAATAACTTGGGCAGTATCTATCTGCGCAGTGGTTTGTTTACCCAAGCCAAAGAAACCTTTGAGAATTTAATTGAAAGGGCACCCGATTTTTCGCGAGGCTATTTGGGTCTCGGACTGACCTTGGATAAATCTGGTGAGAAAAAGAAAGCCCTTGACGTCTATCACCGGCTGCTGGATCTCAACACCACCATCAACAGCGCCGAATATGTGAAAAAACGGATTATTGCCCTCAACACAGAGCTTGGACGCACCAAAACCCGGAAAAACACCACGGTTGTCCGGATTAAGTAGCGAATTTAATCATCACAGCTCAACTGCTATGCAACTACCCTTTTGGGATCTGGCCATTTCGGATCTGGCCGCGGCGTTTTGCTGAGAGCTGTATAGGGATTACAACGAAGCAACCGCTTCACCCCTGTCCAAATACCGCTCACAACACCCAGGCGCTGAATAGCAATCAGCATATATTCTGAACAGCTGAGTTGCCCCCATTTGGGAAAGGGGCACATCCCGCTGATTTTTTTCCCCAGAGAGTCGGGCTTATTGCGAGTTTGGCCGTGATACCAAAGAATCATTTGAGTACACAGGCGCTGTCCCCAGGATAACTTTCCCGAGGGGGAATAAATTTTGCCAGGAATGTATTTTAGCTGATTGGGATCGACAAAATTATTTTCTGAATTAGCACCTGGATTAGCACTTGCTTCATCTTTGCAGCCAAACGTAATTACGGCCGGTCTTAATGCGGTAACATTTCGACTAAGACCATAGGGGAAAGCCCCTTGAGGTCGTGAGATTGAAGCCATGGCCATTGCCATAAATAGTCCCCTGAAGGTTTATTTTAATGATCCGTGTTTGAGCATTGCCTTATCAGGCCGCTTCCTTGCCGTGAAAAGGATTGAGGCTTTTCACCCCGTTGGCAACCAATTTAATCGCCAGCAAGGGAATTCCCACCAGGCAGCCTAAAACCGCTAAGCAGCCACCACAGCCAATGCCGGCCATGGTAATTGGCTCAAAGCCGAACTTTGGCTGATTAGGATTGCTCTTGAGTTGTCCGTGATTACTGGGGGTACAAGCACCGAAGCAGACTCCACAGCCATTTTCAGCCTTTGCTGTGTTTCCGTTTTTTCCGCTTTGCGGTGTATAGGCACGGGCCGAAGCCAATGCAGGGGAGACCATCTGCATGGGAATATCTCCATTCTTATTTATGTGTGTGGTGAATTGAATTTATTGAGACTTCATTCATTGAGAGAAGATAACGCGGTAATCCACGCTACATCACTATAAAAACCACTGAAGAATTTTTGTGCTAGGAAGTTTTTCCTAACTGTAAATTCGCCTCTGATTGATCGGGCTCTAGCCGCCCCAAAAGAGCATGGCGCAGATAATGCAGGGCATATTGCGTAAACCAATATTTAATATCCACTCGCCCGTAACGCGGATTCACCAATACTTTTTTAACAATGGGATCCGTCATCCCTGGGGCGATCATACCAATATAGACAAGGCCCACTGGTTTGGTCTCAGTTCCCCCATCCGGACCCGCGATACCGGTCAAAGCAATTGCCACATCGGATTGCGTTCGCTCTTTCAATCCCAACACCATCGCATTGGCCACCTCAGGGCTCACCGCACCGAAGGTTTCCAAGAGGTCAAGAGGGACGCCGAGCTGTCTGTGTTTTTCGGCATTACTATAAGTCACCAAATTGAGGTGTGTGTATTGAGAGCTGCCAGGCACATCGGTTAAGCGACTGCTGAGTAGTCCGCCTGTGCAGGATTCTGCGGTTGACACGGACCAATGATTCTCCGTAAGAATAGCAGCAACAGATTTTTCCAGAGTCATCTCCCCTTCGCCAAAGTAATAGGGTTCTGCTCGGCGAATCACCTCTTGCTTCACCGGTTCAATCACAGCAAGGGCCTCTTCTCGTGTTGGTGCCTTTGCAGCCAGACGAATTTTAACCACCGCTTGACCCACATATGGGGCAACTGTTGGGCTTTCTGCCTGCATGAGATCACGCAATAATTCGCCCAGCTTGGATTCCCCAATCCCAAAGAAGTGCAAGAAAGAAGAATAAATGCCCTCTGGATTTTCTCCGTGCTGGGTATAGAAGCCTCGGAGGGTTTCTGTAATGGAGGGCCACATCGCATACAACTCTTTGGGAACACCGGGGAACGTGGCAATCACCGCAGGTTTACCGACTTTATCAGAAACATCCCATAATATCCCCGGGGCCGTTCCGACTGGGTTTTTAATGGTATCCGCCCCAACGGGCTTGAGGGCTTGTTTGATATTACTTTTCGACATCGGCATACCGCGGGCAATAAAGTACGACCGAATCGTCTCTTCAGATTCAGGATCAGCGGCTAAGGGAGTTTTAAAGTAATCAGCAATGGTGGCAACGGTTAAATCATCATCGGTTGGCCCCAGCCCGCCCGTAAAAATCAAGATATTGGAACGTTCCAAGGCTTGCGCTATTACTTGTTGAATCCGCGCAGGATTATCCCCCACTGTCACATGAATTCGGACATTGACGCCCAGGGACGCCAACTCCTGAGAGATCCAGGCCGCATTGGTATTGACCACTTCTCCCAGCAGTAACTCTGTTCCAACCGCAATAATTTCTGCTTGCATGCACTCAATGTATCATAAGCCGAGAGTAACTTAATTAGAGTGGCGCACAATCTTTTTGATAGCCGGTTCTGCCCTAAGGCGAATGTCAGGATCCTCTTGCACTCTGGCCCAGTTGAGTACCGACATTACTTCTGGAGTCCCCACACCAATTTGCCCCAGTGCCCAAATCGCCAGCGCCTTCACCTCAATGTTTTCATCCTCTTTTACCACATTTGCCAAGGTGTTTACGGCGCCTCTGTATCGTATTTCCCCCAGCTGCCAAGCAGCAACACAGCGGGCATCATCAGCTCCAGTTACTACCAAGTCAGTCAAATAGGGCCCAACGGGTTCTCCAAGCCTACCCAAGGCTTCTGCCGCACTGGCAAATACAATATTACTTTTATCTTTTAAGGCATCAATCAAGATAGGCGCTGCATCAGAGGTCCCCAACATTCCCAAGGCCTGTATCACATAATTTTTCACCGTCACATCTTCATCAAAAGCGTGTGGTTTCAATACTTCCAGTGTTTTTTCTGGGGGCGAAAATTTAGAGCGACCAATTTTTCCCAGAGCCAGAGCGACTGCACTCCGGATATCTGGCTTATCTTCGTGATCATTTAAGATGTCTTCCAGGACATCAAAGTAAACCGGGAGGTATTGACTGGCCATTAATAAAATGGCATCCAATCGATCCTGGGTTGCGCTGCTTTTTTCTTTTACAATACGGATAATATCGTCTTCAGACATAAACATTTCCAAGCATGAATATTCCCAAGAAACTCTTGTGGGCGGCTTATCGTACTATTATTGTAACGGATACTGTAATGAAAAAACAACTGTTTCAGCTCAAAAAAAGTCTTTTTTTAAAGGGTTTATCGTTCTTTTTGCGCCCTTTGACTGTCTTAGCAATGCTGTTTTTGATGCTGCATGTGAATGTAAGCAGCTTTGCGGAAACCCCGAACAACAACAACATCATCATCAATGATGTCAAAGATGTCAAAAACTCTGTTCATATTTTACGAGTCAAAGTCCTTTCAGACTGGTATTTACAATCCATTGAAACGCTGTTGCAGCAGGCCGGTGTTGCCTACGATGTGATTCCAGAGGATTCAGATAAGCTCCAAACTGCGCGCGGGACTCTTTTAATTCCTCTCACCAATACCAGTAGCCCCCTACAACTGGGTCTCGTGGACAAATTTATTCATCAAAACAAGGGGCGTGTGCTTCTGTTTCCAGCCCATCACAGTTTAGACCCTCAGGCCAGCTTTCCCGTCCTGCAATGGATGGATATTACGCTGACAGGAAGTCTAGCGTTGACGCAGACGATTCAAATCAAATGGCCCAATACAACTGGCTCTTTGGCCAGTGGCTCGGAGTCCTTAGAGCCGGGTCAGGAAATGGTGATGCCAGTTGCCGGCAAAACCGCCAAAACCACCCTATTTTTTACCCCCGCATCAGGAGAAAAATCCGCTCTTGCCTTACCCGCAATTATTCAAACCCCTGTCGGCTATTTCTTTAACTGGCGTTGGGGCGCAGAGCTCTCACCAGAAACCAACATAAACGCTTTAACCTTGGCACTGAGCAGTCAGCACGCTTTGACCAATGAGGCTTCTGAAAAACCACCTGTGGTCTCAAATAATTCCAATAAGCCTGCCGCAGTAGAAGCGATTCCCGTTGCAGAAGCGGCCCTGCCAAAAGCCTTTAGCGAACGGGAGGAATTTCGAGAACCTCCGCTGCCTGACAGCGCAGCCCCAGTCCCCGATAGCGCGGATCCATGGATTGTGGAAAACCAGTTAACTCCGTCTGGGCTGGATTTAGCGACGTACAACAAAAATATCAAAACCCTAGATACATACAAGCGGTGGGTCACAGACGCGATTGATTCTTCTTTACAGCTGTCTTTGGGTATGCCTGTTAAAGAAGCTCAGCAACTCCTGGTTGAATCCCGCATTGAGACAGCTCAGTTTGAATCTGCCTTTTTAAACGGTGAACTCAATAAAGGGATCAGCGCCTTTGATCAGGCCAAGCAGCTCCTGCAAAAAGCGGTTATTCTCACCAGTCCCTCTTACCGTATCGAGGGGCGTGGTCTTTGGCTGGACCGATCGAGTATCGTCGCCACAGGCGGGCCCGAAGGACTGAGAAACCTGCTTAGAAAACTCCAGCAGAGCGGCATTAATCTGGTGTATTTTGAGACTGTCAATGCGGGCTTTCCAATCTATCCCAGCAAACTGCTGCCGCAGAACCCGCTCATTACTGGCTGGGACCCACTGGCTGTTGCAGTAGAAGAGGGCCATAAACTAGGAATGGAAGTCCATGCGTGGGTTTGGACTTTTGCCGTGGGCAATATCAAACACAACCGGGTGATAGGACAACCCGACTCCTATCCCGGCCCTATTCTGAAAGACCGAGATCTGATGTCTGAGGCCATCCGCTCTGCCAGCGGTAGACTGGTACCTGACGGACAAGATGAATACTGGCTTAGCCCCGCCAGCCCAAAGGCCAGAGCTTTTCTCAAAGAATTGTTCTCTGAAATCGTTCGCACTTATAAGGTAGACGGACTTCAGCTGGACTACATTCGCTATCCCTTCCAGCGCTCTTATTCTCAAGTGGGGTACGAATCCGTGGGACAAGCCCGGTTTCGCGAAGACACCGGGCTCTCGCCCAACAGCGGAGAAGGGGTCTTAAAAACCTGGATTGCCTGGAAGGCCTACCAGGTCAATACCTTTGTCAAAGAGGTTTCGAGTACCCTAAAAGCCATTAACCCCAATCTTAAATTGTCTGGTGCGGTCTTTCCGATGTCGAGAACCCAACGGCTCTTTGCCATTCAACAGGACTGGGAAACGTGGGCAGATAACGGATGGATAGACACGTTGAGCCCCATGACCTACACCGCATCTAAAAAAGAATTTAAGCGGTTAATTAATTACGTCACCCACGCCAGCAAGCAAAAAATTCTGATTTACCCTGGTATTGCTCTCTTTAAACTGGACCCGACGGATCTATTGGGACATTTGGAAATTATTCGCGAGAACGGCGGGATGGGCAGCACCATGTTTGCGATGGCCCATCTGGACGACGATAAACTCCGTGCGTTAAAGCAGGGTCCCTATAAAGTGAAACCCGCCTCCGCTCCACATCATGAGCCACTCACCGGCTTGGCACAGCTCACCGATGAATTCCAACACCAGCTGAACTTGATGATTTTACAAGGCGAGATGACCCAGATGAAACCCAGTGATATTCAAGTGCTTCAACAAACCGCACAAGGGCTGAGTACCCAAATTCAATCACTTTCTATGCAAACACAATCCATAGAGGCGATGAGAGCGTTACAAAATCAATTCTGGGTCCTCAATCAAAAAACCCTCGACTGGTTAAAGCGCGAGGATGCCACTCACCCCTTTCGCGTGCAATATTTTAAGCAGTATCTAGAACGGCTCAACCGCATGCTGAATTACACGCTCACATCTATCGCAATGAGGGATCTGCGAGAAAATTCTCGTTCTACAGATTCACTGACAACCCCTACTCCAATTACTCCAGCCCCAAATACTCCTGCGACTGCTCCTGAAAGTAATACAGCCGCTGTTAAATAATCCCGTATTGAGCGAGCCAAATTGTAACGTTTTATTACTAGCACAGGGTGACTGATCAATTCAGTCTAATAAACTGTTTTTATTTTTATACAGTTAATTTTAGTTTATCCCCCGATTGACACCGCCAACGTGACTTGTGGCGGAACAAAGCAAATGTCTATTGGAAGCAGAGAGATATAGAGGAAAGACGGTAGTCCCATGGCTAACACCAATGGAACAGCTCAATTGGCGAATCTGGCAGCCACACCTGGCTTGTCGGCCGGAGCTCAAGCCGTTTTAAATGGCAGTAATAATTTTTTAAGTGCTTCAACTGGTAAAGCTGTAGAGAGCCCCAATCAGTTGGTTAATCAAGCCATCACCAGTAATGCGATAGCACCAGCTGCTAGACAGGCAGCACCAACAGCCAATACGATTAATGCATTTCCTGGTGTCGATGTGGTCAGCAATTTATTAAATCCCCTGGGGGCACAAAATTTTACGGCCGCCCCTCTGGATAAAAAACAACAGGCCGCATTAGAAAAAAACCGGACCATTTCTACGCAACTGAATGCGGTCTCCAATTTGCAAGGCAATATCACCGTTGATTCTCTGGCTGCGGCCAATAAAGCCGGGGTGTTTGCCAATAAAGATTTGGTGAAATCCGATAAACAACTGGGTGAATTAAATAAAATTTTGGGCGACGCTCAGAAAAAATACGGTGATTTCGGTAAATTAACCGATAACAAGAAAATTGATGAAGCCAATAAATATATTCAAGAGGCGCTGAAAAAAGCGGGTATTGAAAGCAAGCCAAAACCAACGGGCTTAGCAGGCTTACTGGGCAATAGTTGGTTGGCACAACTGCTTGGTTTGAACAAAACCAATGACGGTCCATTCAGCTCTTCTTTAACCGCACTGGAAAAACAACAGCAAGACCTTCAAAAGGATTTAAATACAACCGCCAATACCGGTTCTTTGGACGGTTTACTGTCCGCACAATTAGGGCTATCTCGTGCACTGCTCGAGGGGTCATCACCGGGAGCCTTAAATATTGGTGGCTACAACCTTACTGGTCCTATCCCAGGCTTAGATACACCCAATACTGCAGCCAGAGGTTTTAACCTGGTAGACACCTTTGGCAACAACAATACCTTACTCAGCGACTACTCGACCCTGTTGGGTACCATTAATACCCTGGGGAAAGTCAACTAACACTCTCAGAAAGTACTGAAAACAGGTATTATCAATCTTTATTAAAAGGCAATTATTTTCAACAAAATGTTTTTATTTAATTAAAATATATTATTCCCTTTCCAAATGAAGTTCCAAATCCCAAACTCCCACTGCAAGCATACAGAAATGAACCACAACGATGAATCCCCTTCTCTTTAGTAATTATCAATTATTCTCCCCATGGCAAAGCCGCAACCCCTTGGACATGGATTTTACTTTAATGGATTCGAGTTCAAGTTCATGGGATGACACCTTGGCAGAAGGCAATCAAGGATCAGGGCTCAATCAGATTTTTTCAAGCCCCTTATTTTCCAGCAACTTTTTACCTTCCTTTTTCACCAACACTTCAGACACTGCTGATTCCGAATTGATTGGGAACCAGCCTTTCGGGAATGCGTTCACGAGCAATACATTCTCCCCACTCAGCCAAATGTTTAGCGGATTTGATTTCAGCCTATTAAGCACGCCTCTCAATTCACAAAATGTGGCGACCCCAGCTGCTCGAAATACAACGACAAACCAAGCGACCCACAATTCGCTGACAGACCTCCTCAACACCTCTCAGCAGGATTCTGTCTATTCCAGTTTGCTGACCTCATTTACTGATCTTTTTAATACCGTCAATCAGATCGCGGCATTAAAAAAGTAAACAGCCACCTCGCTAATTTTGTCTGACGTCAAAATAGCGCGCATCTGGGTGATGGACAATAATTGCGGATGTGGATTGTTCTGGCTCCAGCATAAATTCTTCTGATAAATAAACACCAATACGCTCGGGTTCCAGCAGGGTAAATAACTGTTTTTGATCCTCTAAATTGGGGCAGGCGGGATAACCAAAACTATAGCGACAGCCTTGGTATTGCTTATTCAACAATTGCTTTAAATCATCGGCATCGCTATTGGCAATATTCCACTCACGCCGGATTTGCTGATGCCAATATTCAGCCGTCGCTTCGGCCATCTCCACAGAAAATCCGTGGAAATACAAATACTCTTGATACCGATTTTCCGCAAACAACTGTTGCCCGTATCGTGAGGCGGCTTGACCCACTGTGACCATCTGCATCGCGATCACATCGGTTGCTAATTGTGATTGTGAATTGGATTGAATGGGTCGAAAATAATCGGCAATACACAGCCGTTGAGCCCCACCTCGTGGGAATTGAAACCGTTGCCATTCTGTCTTTAAATCATCCCGGTAAATAATCAGGGTATTGCCTTCAGCGGCACAGGGAAAGTATCCATAAATCACCTGGGGTTCTAGCAAACCTTCTGAAATGGCACGCTCTTGCAGGCGGTGTACTTCTGGAATAATCTCTGCTTGAAGGTACGTTTCATATTCTGCCGCACTGCGAGATCCCCGCTTAATTTGCCACTGTCCCGCAATCATGGCCCGGGTGTTGATAAAAGGATACACATCCAAAAGCGATATCGAAGAGACCACTTTTGTTCCCAAGAAGGGGGCTGCAGGAACAGCAACATTTTCCCGAACCGATTCGCTACGCTTATTAAAATCCGGAGAACTTTCAGGTAGGCCGTATTGTGCTTTTTGCCCAAGATCCCCGACTACCTGGTAGACTGATTCTTCGTCTGAACTCAGCTGCTTTTCGGTGGCATTTAATCCAGCACTCACCGCGGCTAATTCTTTCCCACTCTGGTTCACCCCCTGCATAATATTTTCCATCGCGTGTAAACCCGAGAAAGCATCTTTGGCATAATACACAGGCCCCTCATAGACCGCTTGGCAATCTTCAGTAACAAACCGTGGAGTCAGCGCCGCCCCGCCCAAGATGACAGGAATGTCCACCCCTCTTTCCTTCATCACTGCCAAGTTCTCTTTCATAATGGCCGTTGATTTAACCAGCAGACCACTCATCCCTATCGCATCGGCATGGTGTTCTTGTTGTGCTTGCAGCATCGTTTCTAACGGTTGTTTAATCCCCAAATTAATCACTCGGTAACCGTTATTGGTGAGAATAATATCCACCAAATTTTTACCAATATCGTGAACATCCCCCTTTACCGTCGCCAGAACAACCGTGCCTTTTACGGTGTCTGCGTCGGATTTTTCCATATAAGGTTCTAAGAAAGCGACTGCTGTCTTCATCACTTCTGCCGATTGCAAGACAAAAGGTAACTGCATTTCACCGCGTCCAAACAGATCGCCCACGGTTTTCATCCCGTCCAGTAAAATAGTGTTTATAATTTCAAGGGCCGGATAGGTGTTCAAGGCCGCTTCTAAATCGGCTTCCAAGCCGGTTTTTTCCCCATTGATAATTCGGTATTTCAAGCGTTCTTCAATTGCTTCGGGCAAACTTTCTTTGACGGATGCGGCTTGAGATCCACTGTTGACCTCATAGAAGGCCATCAATTCAATCAGGGGATCGTAATTGTCTCGTCGACGGTCATAAATTAAGTCCAGGCAGAGTGTTCTCTCATCATCACTAATCCGGTGCAGCGGCAAGATATGCTGGCTGTTAATAATCGCCATATCGAGTCCAGCGGCAACAGCTTCATGCATAAAAACACTGTTTAACACGTGTCGAGCTGCGGGTTTGAGACCAAAACTGATATTACTAATACCCAAAACTGTGCTGACTTCTGGCATATTTTCCTTAATCAGGCGAATCGCTTCAATGGTCTCCACACCTGCTTTGCGGAATTCCTCATCACCACTGCCCAAGGTAAATGTCAGCGTATCAAATACCAGATTAGACGGTCGTATATGATGGACTTCGGTCACCCGGTCAAAAATACGTCGGGCAATCGCCAATTTTTTATCCGCGGTTTTTGCCATCCCGTCTTCATCAATGGTGAGGGCTACCACCGCGGCACCAAATTCACTGCATAATTGACAAACCTGATCGAGACGCTCTTCGCCGTCTTCGAGATTAATTGAATTGACGATGGCTTTTCCGGCAATCAATGAGAGGGCCCGTTGAATCACTGGGACTTCCGTTGAGTCAATCATCAAGGGGACGTCCAACTGGCCGTTAAACCGCAACACTGTCTCGGACATATCACGGACTTCGTCTCGACCCACATAAGCGGTACAAACATCCAGAACATGCGCACCTTGCTTGACCTGACCTTTTCCAATATCCACCAGACCGTCATAGTCTTCTTGCTGCAGACGATCTCGAAACAACTTACTGCCATTGGCATTGGTTCGTTCGCCAACCAGCACGGGAGGTTGATCAATTTTGAGCGGCACCGTGGAATAGAGACTTGAGAGACTATTTTGATACTCCGGTTTCCGGACCGCAGGGCTGATGCCGCTCAGAGCGGCAGACACCACCCGAATATGATCGGGCGTGGTCCCGCAACATCCCCCCACAATGTTGACACCCAGATCTTTGACAAAGTGGGTTAAATGCGTGGCGAGTGCCTCTGGCGTGAGATGGTAATGGGCTTTGCCGCCGACATTTTCTGGAATCCCCGCATTGGGTAGACAAGAAATATAAAACGGGCTATTTTGCGCCAGGTAACGAACATGCTCTGCCATCTCATTGGGTCCGGTCGCGCAATTCATCCCGAGCACATCAATGGGATAGGGCTCTAGAGCGGTCAAGACAGAGGCAATGTCACTGCCCACGAGCATGGTCCCAGTGGCTTCAATGGTGACTTGCACCATGACCGGAATATTGGACTTTTTCGCGTGCTTAACGGCAAACACCGCAGAAAGGGCCGCCTTACTTTGTAAGAGATCTTGGCAGGTTTCAATCAGTAAGATGTCCGCGCCACCGTCTATCAACCCCTCTGCTTGGGGGACATAAGAAGCCTTCATATCGGCATAAGAGATATGCCCTAAAGTGGGTAATTTAGTTGAGGGACCCATAGAGCCTGCCACAAAACGAGGACGACCTGAGCTCGAGAAGCTCATGGCGGTATCTTTGGCCAGTCTTGCGGCCAGTCGGTTCAACTCGTAGGTTTGCTCAGGGATATCGTACTCTGCCAGAACAATGGGGTTCGATCCAAAGCTATTGGTCTCTACCACATCCGCCCCGGCCTCAAAATACGCCGCGTGGATTTCTTGAATGACCTGAGGGCGGGTTTTCACCAAAATTTCATTACAACCGTCCAGACCCTCAAAATCGTCTAAGGTGAGTGTGTAATTTTGAATGCAAGTGCCCATGCCCCCGTCAAAGATAAGCACTTTTTCACGTGTTTGCTGAAAAAATGGGGATGCAGCTGTGTTAGCACTGTTTGACATAGCAGACTCTCTGGACAAAACACTAAAACGGGATTCACTATCTCCCAATCGAGAGGCTTTTATTATACGGAGATTATGCGTGGGGGTCGACCTGTAACCTTTCCAGTTGAATCAAATTCATCGCATTGACCGAAAACCCGTGTACCCAGGGCTTCACAAGATACGTTTTCTCGCTCACAAACAAGGGCACAATCACCACGTCCTGTTCCAGCAATAAGCGCTGGGCCTTGTCCATCAGACTCTTTCTCCTCGCCGGATCCAAAGTCACGGCAGCTTCTTTCACCCAACGATCATAGTCCGGGTGATGCCATCCCGTGTAATTATTGCCGTTACCAGTGGTAAATAGTGAGAGATAGCTGTCTGGATCTGGATAATCCACATACCAACCCAGACGAAAGATACTGGGTGGGTCATCACTCAGTCGTCGCAAATAAACCTTCCATTCCATATTTTCCAGATGCACCGGGAGTTTTAAATTTTGCTTCCAGAGAAATTGGGCAATTTCAACCTGTTTCTGGATGTCATACCCAGTTTGATAGCCCAAACTAATGGGTTCTAGCATTTTTGTATGCTTCTGCTGCCAATTTTGAATGATTATTTTGGCTTTTTGCGGCTGATACGCAATCCCAATCGCAGGATTGTAGCCTGGCATGCCGGGAGAAATCCAAGAAGCTATTGGCTTTTGTCCACTTTGCAGGAGACGGGGATAGTAGGTCCTGTCCAGACTCATGGCAAAAGCACGGCGGACATTGACATCATTGAAAGGCGGTTTTTTGGTATTAAATCCCAGATAATCAATCCGGTGCAGCGTTTGAACACGGGCTTCAGGCAGTTTTCGTAAACGCCGAACATCAAAGGAGGGGATACTACTGGTCGTTTCGATGTAGTCCAGATCGTTATTCTCGTACATCACCACACTGGTGTTACTATCGCCAATCATCAGCATATCAATCCTGTCTAAACCAGGCTTTTTTTGAGAAAACCCATAATATCGAAGATTAGGCACCAAACTTAACCGCTCATCATGCCGCCACGCTTTGATTTGGAAGGGCCCATTCACAATCCACTGGGCTTCTTCCGTAAAGGCATCATCCGTATGACGAATATTCTCTGGCCTCAAGGGCAATGCCACTGGAGAGGCCATTAAATCCAGGAAAAATGGGATAGAGCGCCTTAAAGAGACCTCTAGCGTCCGCTCATCCAGCACCCGAATACCCAGTGGCACGGGTTTCCCCTTAAAATAGTCTTCTGCCCCTTCAATATCAAACAGAAAAAAAGCATAAGGCGCTGCTCGACGGGGGTCTAGTGCGCGCTTCCAGGAAAACAGAAAATCACTGGCCGTTACTGGCTTCCCGTCGCTCCAAAGCGCATCTGGCCGGAGATGAAAGGTGATTCTTCGGCCGTTTTTACTGATATCCCAGCGCGCTGCGATTGCGGGGACGACTTTCCCGTTATCACCAAAAGTGGTTAAGCCACGCATGATGTTTTGTAATACCGTAAAAGAGTTTAAATCCGTTACTTTGGCGGGATCCAAATCCGGTGGTTCCGTTCCCAGATTCATTCTAAAGACCCGAGGCGCTTCATTACTAGGAGAAGAATGTCTTTCGAGAGGTCTGTCGCAGCCTGAAACACAGATTATCACCAGCAAAAAGCTGAGAAACACAGATAAAAACTGACCCCAATGGCGCATCCGCTTACTTCACGGTATACAGTTTGTTGGGAAGCTTAAAGCCACGACGAAAATATCCACCTTCCAAATCAGACTGTTGATCACCGACGTTAGCCTGTATCACAAAGCCCTCTGTTTGTATCTTATGTCGAACTCTAGCCTTATAGAGACCGGTTGGAAGCGTTTGCATCTCCAGTGGTTTTAGGTACAAGTGCCTATAGCGTGAGTATCCCAACTGGCTTAAGTTTTTTTCTGTCGCTTTTCTGAGTGTTTCACTACGCCCAGAAATAAAAAACACTGTGTAACCTTTGTTAATCACCCACTGATAAAGTTCATAACTCAGAGGGAGCCGACTTGCCTGTCCAGTCAGCGCCCAAGCATCCCAGCAGGGCTTAGCAAAGCGGGAATAACGAGCAAAATACCCTCGGTTATCCAACAAGGTCTCATCCAGATCAAATACGACGGCAGGCTTAAAAACAGGATGGCCTCTTTTAATATGGGCTTTTTGGGAGAGTAGATACTGTTTTGCCTGGAGCAAAACGTGCTGACTTTCCTGCCAGGTCTGCAAATCCAACGATTCAGCAAGTAGCTGATTCATGGTGGCCACTTCTTGTGGTGAGACATCCATCGCACATACAGCAGCCAGTGTATTATCAGCAAAAATCTCTTGGGCAGAAGCAGTAAGAAATGGAAAGACAGACCCAAAAAAGCTGAGAACAAGCCCCCAAAAGATCTGTCTGCCAGTACAGAGTCCTCCATTAACTCGCAGCTGTGTCATTCGTTGCATAAAACCACCGTATCCGTAAACTTTTTTAGTCTAGAATTTCCTGGTCGGGACCAAAGGCATTATTATAATTCGGACAAGGAAAGTCCCCAGGATCAAATTCTTGCATGACTTCATGCAGACACCCCCTTGGCACCCCCTGAGCAAATTTTCAATCTCTACAATCTTGCCATAGGTCTGGTATCCTGTTGTTTTCCCTGCTGTTTTCTATGAATAAAGAAGGCCCCATTTTGTCACCGGTCAACCTCAGCACAAACCAAAATACAGGCAGCTACTATTCTGGCGCCCAGTCTCTCCATATCAGTTATGATCGCTACTCGTTGATCATTAACGGACAGCGTCAGCTGATTCGCTCTGGGGCGATGCATTATTTCCGGCTGCCGGCTCAATCAATGTGGCGAGATCGCTTATATAAGCTAAAATCCGGTGGATATAACACGGTCGACTTATATTTCTGCTGGGATTTTCACTCCCCGTCCCCTGGGGTGTATGACTTTCATGGGATTCGAGACGTGGAGGCCCTGCTTGAAATAACCCAGGAGTTGGGACTGTTCGTGATTGCCCGTCCTGGCCCGTACATCAATGCGGAATATACCGCGGGTGGTTTGCCTGGCTGGTTGATAGCGCAACCCAATGTCGTGCTGCGAAACAGGCATCCGGACGGCACTTATGAATGGTCTGATACCTACATGAAGGCTGTAAGGCAGTGGTGGGAGCATATCGTTCCGATTATTGCCAAGGCGCCCAATGTTATCTTGATGCAAGTGGAAAATGAATACGCCACGCTGGAGATGGAACCCACTTACATGCAGACCTTGATTGATTGGACGCGTGAACTGGGCGTCCACGTTCCTCTTTTTCACAACGATCTCTATGCCTCAGGCCTGTACGAGAATTTAGTCGACATATACGCCTTTGACAATTACTCAGTAACTCAATTTGACACTGACTGGCGAAAAATCCAGGGTGTGTTTGATATTTTAGATAACGCAGAAGAGAATTTTAGGCCCTATTGTGAAAACAGGCCCTTAATGGTTGCAGAATTACAAGCCGGCTGGTTTGGCACCTGGAAAGGCAAGCAATACGACACTATCATTGAACATTTGGGTCGGGACCATATTCGGATTTCCACCAAAACTCTTTTGGCACAAGGGCTTACCATTTTCAATCACTACAAAGCCATAGGCGGAACCAATTGGGGCTTAATTGGAAGTACAGACACCTATACGTCCTATGATTTTGGTGCGCCCATTGGAGAAAACGGGCTACCCAATGAGCGGTTTTACACTTGCAAACAGATTAATCTCCTTCTCTCAAGCTTCGATTTTACGGCCACTGATCGTGTTTCTCTGGATGCACTTCCGTTTCAACTCTCCAACACAGAAACACTGTTTGCTGTGAGAAAAACAGCCCCTTTACAGGCGCCAGAAAGCACGCCAGAAAGCAAAAATGATCCCGCCCATTGGCTGTTTTTTCGCAACCTTACTGAGACGACACAGACTAGTTCACTAACGGTTCCCTACTGCGACACAGTCTTCCCCATAGAATTATCCATTCAACCCCATGAAATGTGTATTTTACCGTATCACGTCCCTCTCAAAAATGGGGACACGGTTCTCTTCTCTCGAACAGAACTTGTGTATCACTCAGACCGTGTCAAAGACGGCAATTATCCGGATCCCAAATACCGCCTAGTGATTAGCGGTGTTCAATCCGTTGATTGTCTGATTGAGATATCTGAGAGCACCTTGATTACTGAGCTAAAGACACACAGCAATCATAACCAGTTAAAGCTATCTCAGGATTGTGCAAACCCAAGATTGGTTAGAATTACAGCTGAAAACATCACACCAGACGCTTTTTATACCGGCGAGATCGGTAATTTATTGATCGTCATCCTGGGTCAAGATCAGCTGGATCGACTCTGGCTGGATGATAAATCGCAATTATTAATAGGGCCTGAGTGCCTTTTAGATGATCGTGACAGTCCTGTTGCGCTAAACGAGTTTATGGAAATCAACGTGGTCACCGCTGTGGGCAGTCTGGAGCGTGAAGTTGGCTTTGAAAGACATTCAAAAATAGAGCTTCCCGAACTCACTCATTGGAAGGCAGAAGATGCTGCCTGGCCTCTCTGGGATGCACACACGGGAGCCTACCGCCCTATAAGCAAAACAGGCTTTGATTTTGATCAAAATCAACTATACGAGGGCAGTGCCTGGTATCGGATCAAAATCGCTCCTCATATCAATCCTGCCACCGTCGAAATTGATGCCAGACATCTCTGGTTCGCCTTTATGAATGGAAAGTTTTTAGGTAATGGCACTCATATCCTCTTAAATCCAGGAGAAGCGTCGCCCGTCCCTAGTGTGCTGAATATTCCCCCTGCATTCCTCAAGAACAAAGGCGAGCAAGAGCTGATTATTCTGGTTGACGGGTTAGGTCACCCCAAGGGTTTTCACGATGATGCAAGCCTCTCAGAGGGGCTGCTCAGTCTAAAGATCAACGGGTTAGAGATCGACCCCGTGGCGAGCAAAGAAAAGAATGGGGTCTCGATTGATTTGATGATGGCTGATTTTGATGCCAAACATCCTCTTTCTGCTCTTGAACGCCTGAAAAGCCACCCTTCGGAAACCCCCGTCGTGAAGCTAGAAACACAATTCAAACTAGAACTTTCAGACCATGTACTCTGCCCATTGGGTCTTCGCCTTGAAGGCATCGATGCCGAGCGGATCAATATTTATCTCAACCACACCTTAATTGGTCGGTACTGGCGCGCTTGCCAACGGCAAAATCTGTTTTATCTGCCTGAGGGTTTATTGAGAACCGCTGAAGGGCAGAAAAACACACTATCTTTAGTCTTAATCAACACCGATCCCCTGATTAGTTTGAAGTATTGTCAGCCGAGCATCGATAATGCGTATCTAACGTCTTATGCCCAATGGACGAAGGTTCGTCCTTAACCGTTTTATCTAACCAAATGAGCCATTCTGATGACAATTATTCCGAATTTTTTACTAAAACGCCTCTATGTACTGGGAAGTCTCAAGCAAAATGAGGAAGGCGTCTGGTTTTCGTTTAAAAACACGGTAGGAGCCGGTACGCTCACAAGGCTTAACCGGGTTCGAATCAATGAAAATGACTTCTCTGCCGAGCAAGTGTGGATTCAAGTGGATGTTCATGAGCCTCAGATTGCGGCCTCAGTCAATGAGCAAAGCCCTTTGACTGTCTCCTTGAATCAAGTGATTACCTGCCATATCAAAGAAATCACATTAGACACAGGCAGCCACGAGATTACATTGGATATTATCAGCCGTGAAGCCGGCCATGTGGTTGTCTCCATTGAGGATAAAATAAACTAGAGGCAGCTATTCAGTCACCAAACCCTGACTGGCAGCGAACGAGCAAACCCTTTTCAGACTGGCTTGACTCGATCGACTGGTTTCAGTATCGTAATCAACACAACAAAATGCTTTTGCCCCCATCGTCTAGTGGCCTAGGACACCTCCCTTTCACGGAGGCGGCAGGGATTCGAATTCCCTTGGGGGTAGAGGCAGGTTGTAAAGAAACCTTAACCTTTTGAATTTCCCCGTTGCCTTCAACGCAGCGAAAATAGGTAGATTCGAGGTTTCTGTAAAATTTTAATAATTCCCCAAAAAACTCGATATTTTCAGTGTACTGCTTGGGGCCAAAAGTATCAACCCTGTTATTGGGATGTGCCGTTTTCACGGGGAGGTGTAGAAGGACCTCCATTCTTTTTTTCTTTCCTGTTATGGCAGCGACAACTGAGAGAATTGTCTAAGCCCCCCACTCTAAAGAGGATTCAACTTCATTACCCCATGCGTCCCAGCCCTCTTGTCGGGTTCGGGCGAATAGCTCGATCTTTCTTAAGCTAGGATACATTTTCTCAATCTGGGTATATTGCCCATCCGGCTTCCTTGAATGCTCTCGCCTTGGAGAGTGCTCAACGCCTTGCGGCATCAAAGGTCTATGCGGCGATCTATATGAGCTGTGATTTCAATTGGGATCATATGGGTGCTCAACGCCTTGCGGCATCAAAGGTCTATGCGGATCTGCTCGGTAGGGCCAAAAATTGGGGCCTTGCTTTGAGCTGGTGCTCAACGCCTTGCGGCATCAAAGGTCTATGCGGGCACCACTGCCTACAGTCGTCATGTAATGATTTTCGTGCTCAACGCCTTGCGGCATCAAAGGTCTATGCGGTTATTGACTCTGTGCCTATCGAGATAGGATCAGCGCCAAGTGCTCAACGCCTTGCGGCATCAAAGGTCTATGCGGTCGTACCTGCTAGCGGACTAAGGGTATGGGCGCACGTGCTCAACGCCTTGCGGCATCAAAGGTCTATGCGGGTTCCACAGCCGGCAAATGGGCGCATAGTTCTAGTGCTCATCGCCTTGCGGCATCAAAGGTCTATGCGGTGTTTCAGTCAGTCCACCAGAAATAGGGAATAGATGTGCTCAACGCCTTGCGGCATCAAAGGTCTATGCGGCCTCAACAAACCTCCCTTTTTCGTCAAGCTTGTACGTGCTCAACGCCTTGCGGCATCAAAGGTCTATGCGGACCCCATCGCGAACGGTTGTTTTTCTGGCCTTGCCGTGCTCAACGCCTTGCGGCATCAAAGGTCTATGCGGATATTCGATTGTGTCACGGCAAGTACCTCAGTTGTAGTGCTCAACGCCTTGCGGCATCAAAGGTCTATGCGGACTGCTGACTTTGAGTTTCTAATTGTGCAGGGTCTCGTGCTCAACGCCTTGCGGCATCAAAGGTCTATGCGGAAAATATTTTCGCAGGCATGAAAGCCATTATTGCAGTGCTCAACGCCTTGCGGCATCAAAGGTCTATGCGGCCTACCTAGCTTTTTTCCAAACAAGTAGTATCTTTGTGCTCAACGCCTTGCGGCATCAAAGGTCTATGCGGTGCTCCCGGGATGTCAGGGATCCCCCTTCTGCTTTGTGCTCAACGCCTTGCGGCATCAAAGGTCTATGCGGCTATAATGCTAGCAAGAAAACAGGCCCACAATGAAGCGTGCTCAACGCCTTGCGGCATCAAAGGTCTATGCGGGCAATGAGCCTTCCCTTCTTTGTTTATTTTTATTTCGTGCTCAACGCCTTGCGGCATCAAAGGTCTATGCGGAGTAGACGTTTTTCTTCAAGCAGTATAAGGCATGCAGCATTGTGTATTCAAGGTATAAAGAAAATTTGAGGGAAATACCATCTGAGCAGACATTATTTAGTATAAGTATGAACCTCTTAACTCCATCTATAAAAGGATTTCCAGATTTTTCAAGGATATAACAGCCAAATAACATGCCGGACAGCCCTTTCGTATCAGCACTTCTTAACCCTTTTCCTTCACAAAAACACTGGAAGAAAAACACGTTCTTGAATTTATCCAATAACTCGGTAACTTTCTGGTTCTGGTAACCAATCTGAGGTGTTGTTTGTTCGTTTAACCTTTTCAACACACTGATGGCACAATTCAACAATAAGGATATTATCGTCTGGAGCTAGGATTTTGGATAGCTCCAACCGGATTTTTTCTCGTTTTTTTGGGAAAAGTTTACAACGGAATACCGAGTATTGGAGACGTTCAGCAAATCCTTTAATGACTTTGACTGCCTGACGATACCGCTTATCATCGCGAATGTCGTATGACAACAAATACCAATGTTCATCGGCCACCATTAGCGTATCCTCAATTGTGCGAATAATCCGCCTTCATTCGTCCATTCTTTTTCCAGAAGACGAACTTCCAGTTCTAAGAGGCGGCTGTATGAGAGTGAGTAGCCAATAACAGGGTGTTTCCAGGTTTCTTTTTTACGCTTTTCATAAAGGTCAATGAATTTCTTCCGTCCATCGTCATTCAGCCAAACCTGTTGGCCCGCAATCGTAAAATCCTCGTCTGGAGACCATTGATGCCGATTTACCGAGTTGATAACTGGAATATCAACCAACAATACTCTAAATATCTCCATTAAATCCAAGGCTAATGGCGCAGCTTGCGAACGTGGCTGATGATAGAAGCCCAGGGCAGGTTCCAAACCTACGGTAATAATTGCGTTCATGACGTCTTTTAACAACATGCTATATCCAAAACTCAAGAGAGCGTTAAAGCGATCCAAGGGAGGGCGTTTATTTCGACCTTTTGGGATCATCCGCTCATCCAACGTATCAGATAGAATCAATGGTAAGGCTTGGAAATACAGATGAGCAAGATTACCTTCTACCCCAAGTAATGTCTCAAGTTCCGATACCGTCGGGATGGATTTAATCAGGATCGCCATTTGATTCGTAATAGTTTGCAATTCATCTGCATTCTTGATGCCGCTGCGCTTGTAGCGCATCAAAACCTGCCGCTGATGTTCGGCGTGACAACCAACCACTTTTCGAGCCAAATTGGTACAAAAGCCAGAGTCGGTAAGCGCTTTGTATTGACGAATCGTTCTCTGGACATTAGATGTTCCTGGCTGAAAGCTTCCGATATATTTTCCCCCGCGAGAAATCAGATGAACACCGATATCGTGTTCTGAACAAAATGCCAACGTTTGCGTACTGATTTGTGGAAAGCCGTGGAGCACTATTTGGCCAATATCATTGATTGGAACTGTGATATCCGGCTGTTCACCCTTGACATGCGTGATTTTAACCTGGTGACCACTTCGTCCAACCTTGAATTCAGGGCTAGTGATATGGAGGATCTGTCGGGAATCATCCTCAGGGAAAAATCGTCTTGTCTTTTGTTCTGAACGTTCCAGCAACCGTGACTCCTCTGGCAGGCAAACAGGGGCTAGTGCACAAGTGGCGCACAGTTTTTCGTTTTCTATAACTGGCGGGCGATCTGTGCTCTGACGGAGTGTATAGGCTTGTACAATTGCCTGGCAGACTTCCTTCCGACCTTCCTCATCCACCGGGACATGAACCAGGACATTTTCCGCGTGATAACGAATGCGGGCCTCAGTAATCTCGACCTGTAAACAATCTTCCAAGAGCAAGGCATAGGCCAGCACCTGAATCCGATCACTTGGCCAAGGAGTGGCTTTGCCGTTTTTGCGGAGGGAGCGCCCCCGCTTGTGTTCATAAGGAATGAACTGGCCCTTTTCGGTTTTTAGACAATCGACCTTCCCTCTCAAGCCCAATTTGGGTGATTCCAGTGTATAAGCTTCGATGGTTTCGTTATCCGCATAATTCTGTTCCAGCTTGGCATGAAGCCGCCGCCCGGCATAGACTCGCTCGTCTTGCGTGTAGAGTTCCTCTACCTCCTCAAGGTAAAAGAGCCTCGGGCAGTATAGTAGAGCATGCAAGGCATTAACTCGAAGAGTCTCATCGTATCGGTGTTCAGTGGGTATGACGGTTGGTGTTGATGGAGTCATAAGCCTACATCCGGTTTGATACGTTCTAATCAAACCGAGAGGCTAGTCATAATTGCCTTTTATTGAGGCCCTACCTTGAACCATGCCATATCAGGCGGGTCAATATCAGGCTCTTCTTGAACCCCAATCAGTGTGGAGATGGTCTTTGTCATGTCTTGCCGATCAATCCAAACAGGCATTCGTTGCATAAGGGGAAACTCTTCTGGTAATCTTGGCTGATTTGAGATGGACTTTAAATCAGCCCTGTATAACCATTTCACAAGAGTCCCCAACGTCCCGTTTTCTTCTCTGAGAAAATCGATCATAAAGTTGTTGTCGCCTAAGAAAGGGACACCATAACGAGGCTGATTGTTTTCTGTAAGAGAAGAAAGGCCATGTTGTAATCCTGTGCGAATTTTTTTTTCTAATTCAGGATTGTTACGAATAACAATATACCCATCAATGTTTGTCAGAAAGCCTCTACGAACAGGCTGGATATTATATTTGTTCCCTTTGCAATCATCTTTACTCTCTTTACCGGAAGATCCGACTGGATAGTTGTGGACTTGCTGATAAAGGGTTTGTTCCTCCACCAATTCGGCTTTTTCAGAAACCATGCCTAATGCAATCTCACAAACCGGTAGATCTGGCTTCATCAGTGTCATGGCTGATTTTTCGTCATCATATCGGCTCTCAATACCCGCCAGATTTAAAAGAAGACCATAAGCGGCACTGGGTGTAATATACATTGCGGAAGGACGAAACCAACCAGCTGTAAAGGTTCTAAAGGTTGCAAAAGGGGCTTTTATTCGCAACCTCATTATGAGCTCACCTTCTCTACAGCAGGTGCATTAAGAAGAAATCCCTGACCGGTGACTTCTTGTGATACCACGTCCAAAGCTTGATTGGCCATACGATACAGGTGAACACCTTTTTGTTTTAATTGATTCTGGGTTTCCTCATCCAGTTTTTCTCGGACGATTACACCACCAAAATAAAACTCATGGCCAGGGTAATCGCCTTGTAAGATGCCGTTAATAACCTCAGGGAAAGTACCGTCAGGTTTGAAGCCGTATGTACTGTAATTGGCCACCAAGGAGGGAGTTAATCTCATTACAATACTGGCAGGTTGCATTTCAAAATAGCTTCGGGCTGCATTACCAGCAACTCCATTGAGTTCAGCAATTGCCTTTAATAGATATTGGAGCCATTGCTTAAATTTTTCACCGTGTTGGGAATCATCTAACTTGCAGTCGTTCAGGTTCAACGCAAAAGGATATTGAAAAGCCGTCAACGATTCTTCCCGGTGTAACAGTTGCGAATTATCAGCATTTTTCCATTTAGAATCTTTGCTGTTTTGAGGGGACTGGCTAAATACGGTATCATGGCGGTAAGGTTCCAAGGCCACTGCTAGGTTATTTCGTAAAATTGAATCCCGTTTAAACTGAAAATTGCGCTCCTTTTGAACATCGTTTGGCACTTGTTTACGATCAGCAACCAAGTAACCAAAGAAAAAATCATCAATATACCGTTCCGGGTATGGGAAATCTTTGAATCGAACAGCCAACTGTTCTTCATTATGGAGACGTTCACGGTTACAGATGTCTTTATCATAAATCCAAAAGATTTCTCTCAAGGCGTTTCGAATGGCCTCAGGAGAAATTACCGCATATTCATGCTTCCCATGCGTTATTTTTTGCAAAATTGTTCGATTTTGTTCCGATTCCCCCCGGTAGTTGGAGGAAGGCGCAGGGTATGTGAGTACAGTTGCAAACAGATTTTTGTTCATGGTTATTCGTCTCCTTCTTCAGTTTGAGATGTAATGTCTTGATCTGATTGTTTTTCTTGATTTTGCTCAGATTTTGGGCGGTAACTTAATTTTGACAGTGCTAGCATTGATAATGATTTCACATCTTCCCAGTTTTCTTTTCCAGTAAGATATTCCGCGATTACTTGATACTCCTCTTCTCGGATGAATTGCGGGACAGAGCATAGTGTTCCAGTGAAGTAGACTAAAAAATCTTCCCTATTTTTACAGGCTCTTAAACGATAAAAGGCATTTAAGCATGTTTTTTCACGTTTATCCCAATATTTTTGAGAATTTTCTTTATTTGTTTTTTCTTCAGTTGTTCGAATGATATAGCCTTTGATTAAATCATGAATCAGAATAGGTAATTCTCTTTTATTGATAACAGGTTGTTCAATTTCTAACCTTGTTGTCATTGTGTACTCCTTTCAGTGTCTAGTTTTTGAGAAACGTTATATGTAAATCCTTTTGTAGTATTTCCGATAAAATGTTCTATCGACATTTTGGAAAAAATATTATCAAAACCTCTGTACCAAGGCCGGTCATTCTCTAAAAGATTTACAATGAGCTGTCGCTTAAATATTGGATGAGTATATTTTTGAACAATGCGTTCATACTGCTCTAAAATGGATTTAGATAGCTTTAAACGATCAGAGGCCAGCATATAAACATTGTTACCCTCTCGTTTGAGGTGATAAGTTTCTACCCCAGAAACCTTGAACTCATAAGCTTGTAATTTTTGGGCTTGAGCACTGGCAATTTTCATTAAATGCCAGGCATAGGCAAGTCCACCTTCATGATGAATACTAATAATTGAATCTTTCGGACGATAGCCAGCGACTTCTGATGAAAGCTGTCCAATGGCCTGTTTGTAGTCTTCCTTGAAACCTTCGACATCCAGTACATCAGGAATCACTAAAACATAGCCTTGAAACTCCATTTTACCGTCATTCATTAGAATATTAGGTTGATAAACACCCATGACAATTGGCCAGAAATGTAGCAGAAAATTTTCGTCAACCCGCCCTCGAAAAGCTACTTTCTCAGCATTATGTGCCTGACTGCCAATAAAGTAACACCCTGAAAGACTGGCTGTCAGAAATTGCCCATTACTCTCAATCGTGTTTTGGAATTTAGCCAAGTCCTGCCATTCTTTATCGATTTCAAGAGCATCTTGATGTTGTTGTCTGTTGTCAAAAGGTTTTCTTGTTGCAGGTTGTGCCCGTAAAACCTGCCAAAGTGCATTGCACCAAAGCTTCATCCAGATATCATGCATATCCAGTGCCCTAAAAAAAGAAGCTTTTGGTGCCAACTGTTCGTAATAATATAGCTTCTCATCCTTGCCCGTTTTTTCATTTTTCCGTACTTCTTCTTTGAGTGCTGTTTGACCGCTACGCTTTGTTTTAGAGGGTCTTTCCTCCATAGTGGCATCATAGAACTCATTCAAAACAGCCCGAAGACTTTCTTTTGTCCAATGAAATTGATAAACGCCAAATTCCGTGTTTTCAACCTGAGGTAATGGATTTATCTTTCGACCCTGCATAGTATCGAGCAATACCAAAAGCCCGGCCAAACCCGCTCGGTGTTGCGCAGTTGGCAACGAAAATACGTCATATGATAAGCACAGGATCTCTTCGGACATGATCAGACACTTCCTCCTTGTGAAAACCAAACTTTTCCGAGTAGTGGGTATTTGGAGCCATCTTTAAACATCCAGGCAGACAGCTATTCTCTTGCGACAGGTAACGAGGCACCGGCACAATATACCCCGGTTTCGCTTCATTGGGTAATACTTTATATTTTTCAATATCAATTTCTAAAACGCAATCAATTGTATAGTTATCGGTATCTCTAAATGGATCTTCGTAGGATGGTGTTGCAAACAGACCGTCATGAGTAAACAAGGTGGGCTTTCCACTCATTTCCCGGCGACTTCCTTCATCCATCTGTTCTAGGTAATCTGCCAGATCTCTTTGAGAAGCCGGTTTGTTCTTCAATAACAAAGATTGAATAAATGCTTTTCCAACCTCTATATCCTCTTTTTCATAGGGTTTCTCATTTTCAGGTTCTATTACCCACACTTCGCCTGTCCTACCCGGCTTTATCTTTCGGCAACAACGCCCCATTCTTTGAATCAGGGCGGATACTGGAGCCGCTTCTGTAATGAGGATATCCGCATCCAAATCCAGGCTCATCTCGCAAACTTGGGTGGTTACCAGAACAAGACCTTTTGGCTCATTTTTAAATCTTTGAATAACCGTTTCGTGAATTTTCTTTCGGTCTATTGCTCGAAACCGACTATGATAGCAAAGAATTTTACTGTTCTCTAGAAATGTCTCTTGCTTTAATGAGTACTCGTTTTCTGCTAACGCTTCGGTCAGTCGTCTAGCCATTTTTTGGCAACGATCGACCGTGTTAACGACACACATAATTTTGTTGTTCTCTCTCAATGCTTCAAGGGCAATGTTTTCAGGAGAGTCATTTTCTAACCTCTTTACATGATATCTGGGATGTTTCATTTCAGCTTGCAATTCTTCGAAATTTTGATTCTCTTTCGGGAACATTTCCAAACCACACGCACTTGTCAGAATCTCTTGTCGTCTGTTGGATAATGAAGCAGTCATACAGAGAACAGGAATATTAAATAGTTTTAAAAATTGTTCCAATGCACCGAACATTTTAGAATCAAAAGCATGTACCTCGTCTATAACCAAAACGCTTTCTGCCAGAATCGGCAACAGGCATACGGAACGATAGGTATTTTTCAGGAAAGATAGAAAACTATCGGCTGTCGCACTAAAAGCCCTTTTGTTCCAGTAACCTAAGGCATAAAGGCGTTCATCCGAGGTAGAGTACCGATGTTGAGAGCGTTCGTCTTCTTCATCCGGGTTCTCGAACATTCCTTGTAAATCGTAAGCAGCGGTTCCGTGCAGGAGTGCAGCGTCTTCCCCAGCCCAGGAGACGTAATCCCGGAACCCTTCGGTAGCCGTCGCCCTTGTGGGATATAAGAATATAGCCCGTCGGATGGTTGGATTATTATTGACCTGTTGTCGTATCCAATACCATGCCGCCAAGGTTTTTCCAGAACCACAGCCAGCCAGTAACAAAGCCCTGGCTCCTAAAGTAGAAACTGCCTGTTGAAAATCTTTCAATTCAAATTGACAACCGGTGATGTTTTCTACTTCTTTTTGCCGTGGGCGTATGATTTTTTCATCAATCCAATCTGGGGATAAATACTCACTTTGAAAGCATTGATCAACAAAATCCTGAACCCATTCTTCTGGAGGAACATGTGCTCTTGGCATAGCAGAACCTAAACTGTCAGAAACAACAACCCCAGTCTTTAAGGCGAGCAACAGCCGATTTTCACTGCATAGATGATTTTCATGATGGAGAAAAGAGCGTTTAAAGCATTCGTTTTGTCGTTTGTATTCATTGATATACTGGTTAATTAAATTATTATCCCAGCTTTCTGATAACTTTGAGAGGTCTGGCGTTTGACTCTTTAATAGTTGAACTACCTCATGAATAACTTTCTGAATATCCGGGTGTCTGATATTAAATGGAATTTCCCATTGAGTTTGCTCATTCGTGCAATAACCAAATCGATGTTCTAACACTTTTAAAGTCTGACTAGGATGAGCCGCTTTAAAATGATGGCCAAGTACTGCCCCTAAAATTCCTTCATAAAAAATATCATTGTGTTGTTCTAGCCAGTTCTTTATTTCAGGATTCAGTAAAAAGATTGTAGACAGGTGTTCGTGGCGAATCAGTTGCCGACCTTGTTTCTTAATACTTCTTTGGAATCCTACGTTGGCTTTCCCGATGTCATGAAACAGACAGGCAATTTTTAAGTTGAGCAAGAATTTAGAGGTATTATTTTCAATTCCAAAAAAATGGAGCCATTGTGTACATAAAGCAGTGGACTCCGAATCTCCAAACAGAAGTTTGGCGGCAGTGTAAACATGTACACTGTGTCTATATAGTGTAACCGGCTCTTTTCCTGCTGTTCTCGACTTAGCCAGAAGTTGCTGCATTAGACCTTTCCTGAAAATTTTTCTTAGCGGGAAACATAACACCCGCTCCCATTTTTCGTCTACCACCCAAGCCGAGGGTTTGTAGCTTTATCGAATCTTCAGCGCTTAAGCCTTCTATCAAGACGCTAAAACCTACAATGATTTTATCTTTAATCTTGAGCACCTTGCGAGAGGGCTTTTCTTCCTTGTCCACGGGAATGATAACTTGGGCCTGAATGTTCAACTTGGATAATTGTCGTTGCAGGGCTTCCTGAAACGGCTCCACTTCCGTGAATCCTTTGATGGCAACCAGGCGAGAATAAAGAGAGCTGGCAGGCTTTAGCAAAAATGGGCGGGGGATTCCTAATCGAATTTCGTGACCATTCAACGCCAAGGTTTTTCCTGCTAACGTTAGAAACTGCGGTATCCACTGGGTTTCTACCCGAATATAAAGACTGGTTCCCTCCTGCAAGTGAATGTGCCCCTGTCCATCGGGGACACCCACAATAGTACCAAGCTGGAAATCAATCTTATGGGCGGCAGAAACTTGGTGGCAGATAGCCGAATACAGCAAATAGCCATGCTGCACGGGCAGCGTTTTTCCAAAAACAGGAAAGTTCAGCTCTATCATTTGAGTTGATAGGTTTTCTACAGAGGTAGGAGAGTTAATGGCTTGTGTGTTCATCATTGGCATCACTCTTTTTTCTGACTATTGCGACACATTCGCAGTCAAGCACGTCTGCTTGGCCTACGAATGTGTCCAGGCTTGGAGCCCGAACTTGAATCGCGATTCGTTGTAATCTATACTATAATTAACTTCATTGTATGTAAATAAGTTCTCTGGGTTCTGTAAAGAAGTTCTTTGCTTATTGCAACATGATTCGCGATCCACTTTCTACTTTTTTTACTTTCCATTTGATGCTGCAAGGCGTTGAGCACAAGTTCATTATTGTTGAACGCTATTTACAATTCCTGACCCTTGATGCCGCAAGGCGATTTAATTGATTCAGCATAGCCAAACTCAGGCTTTTCAAATCACGATTGGATTATTGACCCTCAAACCGGTGCTACATCACCGGCATAGCGCGCTACTACCAGAGAGACTGGACGGGAAGCACATCCTTACAATAGATAGTCCGGGTGGAAAGCCGAAAGGCTTTAGCAAGTTCATCTAATGTCAAAAGCTTGTCCAAGTTATCTCCTGCCTCGTCAACCTATGGCTGAGCCATTTGCCGATCTTGTCATAAATTGACAGGAGGCTCAAGGGGAAAATACTCGTTTATGCTCCTAAATAGTATCCAAATTCAGATTTGTCAAATCGTGATTTGACTATTTCCCAAACAATTCTTCTGTCGATACCAACTTTACCGCTTTGTCTGACTTGACCTTCGTTTGAAAACCACCTGATGAAAACAACACGTACTGAGCTTTTTGGGTTTCCAGGCCAGACTTCTCGGCTCGCTCTTTCAGCAGATGGACAATCCCTGGATCGACTGGCTTGTTTGACCACTTGCACTCCCCAAAGAGGTAAGACCCGTCGATACCTTCAGCTACCACGTCCAGGTCATAGTCTTTATCCCATACTTTGCCTATCCGCCGGGGGATTGGAAGGCCAGCTTCTTGCCAATAAAGCAGCACATACTGCTGGCAAATCGCCTCAAACACGTAGCCCATGTATTGTGAAAGGGCTGGTTGGATCTTCTCTTGATAGAGCGCTTTTTCCTGCCCAAATTCCACCAGGGTCATATTGGGCTCTACAAAGCGAAACCAGAAGTTGAGGAAGTTGTCCTGGATGGTGTAACGCCCCTTTTTGCTTTTCTCGGGCGCGCGTTCAGCCAACGATACTTCTCGGGCCACCAGGTGAAGGGTTTGAAGATTGCTAAGGTATGAGCTAATACTGGTTGCCGTGTGGCTGACCTTGGAGGTCAAATCCTTGAGCGTCGTATTCCCGGCGGCAATGGCCTTTAGAATGCTGGTGTAAGACTTGATATCCCGTAGCTCGGTCTTAAGCAGAAATTCGGCCTCTTCCCCCAAGAAGGTATCTTTTCTCAGGATATGGCGGGTGATGTTGTCTTCAAAGCTGATGCTGGGGTCAAACTGGTTCAAATAGGCGGGAATGCCCCCCAACGCGCCATAGGTCAGAAGCTTGTCTTGATACGACCAGTCGGGAAAGAATTCTCCAGCAGTTCGGAAGTCAAACGGTTTGAGTTGGAGTTGTCCGGTTCGCCTGCCATACAGAGGAGACTTTTCAGCGAGCGCATAGTCCACCATTAAACTAATAGACGATCCACATAACACCAGCATCAGGTTGGCATGTCGCCCCTTGTGATCCCAAAAGCGCTGCATAAGGGACGGAATAGATTGATCGGCATTCACCAAATACTGAAACTCGTCCAGAATCACCACGAGTTTTTCGCCTTGTGCCTTCTCAACCAGATACTCCAAGACGCCCTCTACGGTCTTGAAAGTCATGCCTCGAGGCATACTGTCCTGAAAAAACTCTTGGCATCGTTCTGTCAATTGGTTTAGGTTATCTTGAGCTTCCGTTTGACCGGCGGTATAGAAAATAACCGGTTTGCCCTGGCTGAACTGTTTCAGGAGTTCGGTTTTCCCCACACGCCGCCGACCATAAAGGACAAAGAACTCCGCTTTGGACGAGCGATAACGCTCTTCCAGGAGATTCAGCTCTTTTTCACGACCAATAAACGGCATGACAAAACCCTAAAAATAATAATTTAAATTATAATAATCGTAATTATAAAAACTGTCAATCCTTCCGGAGTCAACTACTGAATCAGCTTAGTCCCCAGGGGCTCTGTATAAGTTGAGGTTGGCTGTTACTCATAAATCAGACTACATTTGTTACCAAATCAGTAACGTTTGTCGTTTATTTTATACAGCCCTCTCCCTCTTTAAACTAAACTTTCAGATTTAAACAGAAATTTGACTAAAATCGGCTTTAAAAATCAACCTAAAACCCTTATTCCATATGAGATAGCGGTAGATCGAACTGGCTAAAACGCCTTCATTGACTGAGTTGCAGCAAACTTCCGAAAAACTTCCGAATTTTGACCATTTTTGCTTGACTTGAAATCTGAAACCCTCTACAGTAAAGGTTCTTAAACTCGCACTCGGCTCCCTTTCACGGAGGCGGCAGGGATTCGAATTCCCTTGGGGGTAGAGCTTTTTTGTAACGCAAGCGCTACCCGAAAAGAATCGGGTTTCTATAAATTTTTATTGCTCCCAAGATCCAAAGTATTGCCAATGCTTTTCCGGGCAAAGACTTTTAAAAGCTGATTAGGGTTTCAGCTAGAGGGCAGGCGGAATATGAGCAAGCCGACCGCTGAGGGACAACGAATTAAATAGACCTTTTTATCGTCATGTTTGCGTTAAAATGAAACAGTAGTTACATTTTAGTGTTTCAAACATCACTTCATTAAAAGGCAGTCCCGAATGAAATGGCTTGTGTTGTCATACTCGCTTCCATCCAAGCTAAGTGCGAGTTTGCGAATCAGAATCTGGCGAAAACTGAGAAAATCTGGCGCTGTGTCTCCCAAGAGTGGTGTGTACGTTCTGCCTTACATGGAAGAATGTGTAGAAGCACTGCGCTGGTTGGCCAACGAAATAGAGCAAGAAAAAGGCAGAGTCCTACTAATGCAGGTTGACTGCTTTGAAAACATGCCCCATGAAAAAGTGGTGGAAATCTTTCGCAGAGAACGACTGAACGATTATAAAGATATAGAGCACTGCCTGGCGAAACTGGAGCAGATGATCCAGGTCGCTAAGGAACAAAATGAGGTTAACGGGGATAAAGTGCTCGCATTCAGGCGAGATATCAAAAAAATCCGAAAGAATATTGATAACGTTTCTCGAGTGGATTTTTTCCCTTCCTTTGACAAACGCAAATTACTAGACCGGCTGTACGGTCTGCAACAGCGCTTGGTGATCGGTAACCTGATCTTCATGTTTATTTTCAGTAGTGGGATCCCAAATACGGTCGATCTCAGCGAGTTAACTGAGGAAAGCAGTTATCTTGATAATGTTGAAGTAGATAGACTGAAACGATCAAATGGCAGTTTCCGTCATGTGCTCTAATCTGGCAGTGCTGTCTAAATCGCGGAAGCAGGCAACACAACAGTGTTTTTTCAAGGCAGTCGGAGCCTTTAGATCCTTGTTTCTATGTCAAAATAAAAGCTACTGCGGATTTTTTTCTCACCCACCATCCATGCGTCAGTCAATAGATAGGACAGAAAGCAACTGAATCGTGAAGCGCATCAAGATACTCACTTTTATTTGTTGTTGTTTAATCCCTTTTCTTCTAACGGGCTGTCAATCAACACCTGAAACCAAGGAAGCTGAGCTGACTTACCAGGTTAGCAGGCCTTTGGTTCAGGATATGACAATTAATAAAGAATATGTCTGTCAAATTAGAGCCATTCAGCATATTGAGCTTCGTGCGCTTGAAAAGGGTTACTTACAAAAAATATTCGTGGATGAAGGACAATTGGTTCACCAGGGACAAATGCTCTTTCAAATCAATCCGAATATTTATAAAGCCGATGTCGATAAATCACTGGCTGAGATCGACTTTGCCAAGATAGAACTACAGAACAACAAGGCGTTGGTAGAAAAAGATATTATTTCTAAAACTGAGCCGGCCATGTCGGCTGCCAAACTAGCCAAAGCCCAAGCAGAATTAGCACTCGCCAAAACGCATCTGGGATTTACCCAAATTCGAGCCCCCTTTAATGGAACAATTGGTAGGTTTGGCGACATTAGGATAGGTAGCTTACTCGATGAGGGAGATTTGCTTTCCACAATCAGCGACACCCATAAAATATGGGTGTATTTTAATGTGCCTGAAGTTCAGTATTTAGACTACATGAAGAGCAAACATAATAATATTGCTCAAAAGGTTCAGCTGAAACTGGCAAACAGTGAGGTCTATCCTGAAGCTGGGACCATGGAAACGATTCAATCGGATTTTAATAACACCTCTGGCAACATTGCTTTCAGAGCTACTTTTAATAACCCCCATTCACTTCTACGTCACGGGGAAACTGGAAATATTCTCTGGCCGACAACACTAAAAAATGCCATGATTATTCCCCAAAAATCCACATTTGAAGTTTTAGATAAAAAATTTGTTCTCGTTGTGGACAAACAAGGCATTCTTCATGAGCGTGAAATCATCGTCGCTGAAGAAGCGCCCAATATTTTTATTCTCAAATCTGGACTCAATCCAGATGAAATGTACGTGCTCGAAGGACAAAACAAGCTCTCTAAAGGAGAAAAAATCAAATACCAGATCCTCGATCCCAAAAAGGTCATACAGGGTTTAGATTTATATGCGAATTAACGTAGGCTGATATCACTATGTTTGGAAATGTACTAAAAAGACCTGTATTAGGACTGGTTATTTCAATATTTATCCTTTGTCTGGGTGGTCTTGCCATCCAGCAGCTCCCTATCTCACAGTTTCCAAAGATTGCCCCCACTGTCGTTAATATTTTCATTGCCTATCCCGGCGCCAGTGCCGATGTACTGACAAAATCTACGCTCATTCCGATCGAATCGGCAATTAATGGCGTGCAAGGCATGCGCTACATCGCTTCAGATGCAACCAGCGCCGGCGAAGCAACCCTGAGAATTGTATTTGAACCCGGCACCGATCCAAACCAGGCTGTTGTCAATGTTAAAACACGCGTGGATCAGGTATTGACCTCGTTACCCGACTTGGTCCAAAGAGAAGGGGTTATCATATTACCGCTCCAGCCCTCTATGCTGTTGTATATCGACTTGTATTCTGAGTCCAAGACAATCGATCAGAAATATCTTTTTAATTATGCCTATACCAAACTGATTCCAGAAATTCAACGCATCAATGGTGTAGCCAATGCCACTTTGCTGGGCACCAGAACCTATTCGATGCGTATATGGCTTAAGCCCGATCGAATGAGAGCCTACAACATCTCCCCCAAAGAGGTCGTTGAGGCGATTGGCGAGCAAAGTATTATTGCACGTCCGGGCAGACTGGGATTAAGTTCTGGTAAAACAGCCCAATCGACCGAATACGTGCTGAATTATATCGGCCGGTATAATGAGCCTGAGCAGTATGAAAATATCATTATCAAAAGCTCTGAACAGGGAGAAATCGTTAAACTGCGGGATATTGCCGAAGTTGAGCTAGGGAGTGAATTTTATGACATCTACTCCAATCTTAACGGAAGAGCCTCTGCCTCCATCGTGCTCAAGCAAACACCCACCAGCAACGGTCGAGAAGTAATCAAAAATATTAAAGACAAGATTAATGAGCTGAAAAAGAATTTTCCAGACGGCATTAAAGTCAAGTACAGCTATGACGTTTCCAAATTCTTAGATGCCTCTATTGCACAAGTCATTGATACCATCAGAGATGCCTTTATTCTTGTCACTCTCGTCGTATTTATCTTTTTGGGTGATTGGCGCTCTACTATTATTCCCATCATCGCAGTGCCTATCTCGTTAATTGGCGCATTTTTTGTGCTCTTAATGTTTGGCATGTCGATCAACCTGATTACTTTATTTGCGTTGGTGTTGGCGATAGGGATTGTTGTCGATAATGCCATCGTAGTTGTAGAAGCTGTGCACAGCAAAATGGAAGAAGATCCCTCTTTGACACCCTATGAGGCGACCGAAAAAGCAATGTCGGAGTTGGGTGGGGCGATTATTGCGATTACCTTGGTTATGATTTCCGTATTTTGCCCGATTGCCTTTATGAGTGGCCCGGTGGGCGTATTTTACCGACAGTTTTCCATTACCATGGCCAGTTCTATCATCATTTCTGGGGTGGTTGCATTAACCTTAACACCTGTTTTGTGTGCCATGTTTCTTAAGAACCATGGCGGCCATAAGCAATCTCGCAACGTCCTGAGTCGACTTGTTGATAAGTTCAACGTCCTTTTCAATAAATTGACTCACGGATATATCTGGTCTTTGGATAAAATTATTGCAAAAAGAATCCTCACCTTCGGCATCGTCCTTTTATTTTCAGCGGGTATCTTCTTTTACAATAAACTAGTCCCTTCAGGTTTTGTGCCTAATGAAGACCAAAGCACCATCTATGGGATTGTTCAAACCCCGCCAGGTTCTACTCTGGAGTACACGAATCAAATCGTTAACCAGCTTCAAAAAATTTCCCAAAAAGTAAAAGGGATCGAATCCGTTACTTCAATCGTGGGTTATGAAATTATGACCGAAGGCAGAGGCTCCAATGCTGGGACCTGTCTTATCAACCTAAAACCCTGGGAAGAGAGAACACAGAATGTGCACGAAATTATGGAGGCGCTCGAACAGAAAACCAGAGGTTTGGGTGCTAAGATAGAATTTTTTGAACCCCCAGCCATTCCTGGGTTTGGTGCTTCTGGTGGGTTTTCCTTACGTCTTCTTGACAAGTCGGGTGATACCCGATACCAAGAGCTTGAAAGAGTCACAAGAGATTTCATGCATAATCTGGGGAAGCGCAAAGAAATTACTGGCTTATTTACCTTTTACAACGCCTCATATCCTCAATTTGAAATCAAAATAGATAACCAACTGGCAATGCAAAAAGGCGTTACGATTAAAAATGCGATGGAAAATTTAAACATTTTAAATAGCGGTTCTTATGAACAGGGGTTTATTAAGTTTGGACGGTTTTTCAAAGTGTTTACACAGGCAGGCCCTGAATACAGAAGGAATCTCGATGACCTGAACAACTTCTTTGTTAAAAATGATCACGGAGAAATGGTGCCTTATACGTCATTTATGACAACCAAAAAGACAAAAGGCGCGAACGAAGTGACACGGTACAACCTTTATAACTCAGCCGTTATTAGAGGGCTACCCGCAAAAGGCTTTACCTCAGGTGATGCTATTAACACTATCAAAGAAGTTGCTAAAAACACCTTGCCCGGTGGGTTTGATATCGCCTGGGAAGACCTTTCATACGATGAGGCGAAACGTGGCAATGAGTTTGCGATGATATCCTTAATTGTTGTCCTTTTTGTCTATTTGGTACTCGCAGCACAATATGAGAGTTTTATCTTACCCTTGGCGGTTCTTTTATCCTTGCCGGTTGGCATTTTTGGCTCGTATTTAATGCTGAGTATTATGGGTTTGGCAAACGACGTCTATGCCCAGATTGCGATGATCACGCTGGTGGGGCTTTTGGGTAAAAATGCCGTCTTAATTGTCGAGTTTGCGGTCCAAAAACGCAATGAGGGTTTAACCATTATCAATGCAGCCCTTGAAGGGGCGAAAATGCGTTTTAGACCCATCTTGATGACCTCATTTGCCTTTATAGCGGGTCTTATACCCTTGGTTATCTCTCATGGTGCCGGCGCGGTGGGAAATAGAACGCTTGGCTCTTCGGCTATGGGAGGGATGATTTCTGGAACGATTATCGGGGTATTGATCATCCCCGGGCTGTATTATGCATTTGCAACCCTGGGTGATGGAAAGAAACTATTGGTTGATGAAGATCTAAAACCATTGACGGAATCATTTGTAGACAGAGGAAGCTTTAACAAAAGAAAATTCAAGAGATTAAAAGCCCTGTTGAAATTATTTATTCGGAAAAACTTCCGCTAATGAAATTAACTTGACCAGAAAGAGAATATGAAGTTAGAGAATATGAAATTTATCAATAGAATTATTTGCTACTCTGCCGTCGGACTGCTCGTGCTTCCTATGCAAGAATCTGTCCTGGCAAAGTCCTGGTTCCGCCCCCTGAGCCTTGAGAAAAGAGAGGCAAAATTTAATATCCCCCAAAACTTCAGTTCTGCTCAGTTAAAAGGCGCTATCAGTCTTGAAGAATTTGACAGTGCCGGCTCTATGAATTGGCATGAATTTTTTTCAGATCCTTATCTTATTTCGCTGATAGAAACCGCTTTGTCCAACAATCAAGAATTTAATATTTTTATGCAGGATATAGAAATTGCCAAGAATGAGGTCAAAGAGAAACAAGGTGAGTACCTGCCCAAAATAGGTTTGGGTTTCAGAGGATCTCGATTTAACACCCCCGACAATACATTTGATGGCGTCGTAGAAAAGGCTCTCGACAGGGATAATTTAAGACACCCCAACTTTGATTTGAAGATAGGCCCAAGTCTGACATGGGAAATTGACACGTGGAAAAAATTACGCAATGCAAAAGAAGCCGCAAGAATGCGTCTTATGGCGAAATACGAAGGTCGGAATTATCTTCTTTCGAGGCTGGTAGCCGAAATAGCCCGTAATTATTATGAATTGATGGCTCTGGATAATTCCTTAGCGATCATGGATGAGAATATTAAAATTCAGAATGCTGCTTTTCTTAAAATGAGAGAACTCAAAAAATATGCTAAATCCAATCAATTGGCAGTTAATCGTTTTGAAGCACAGTTACTAAAAACAAAAAGCATGCGCTTCCAAATAAGTCAAAAAATAGTCGAGAAAGAAAATCGTCTGCGGTTTTTATCAGGGATTTATGATGAGCAGCCCATTCGCAGAGATGCTGCAAAACTCATGGAAATGAAAGTCGATGAACTGCAAGTGGGTATCCCTACGCAACTTTTAGAATACAGGCCGGATATTCGCCAGGCAGAGTATGAAATAAAGGCCGCAAAATTAGATTTAAAAAGTCTGAAGGCCTATTTATATCCCAGCTTTACGATTGATGCCAGTACTGGTTTTTCAACGTTTGATCCCGGTCAAATCTTTGCTTCAGGATCATACTCCTATGACACATTGGGTACTATCATGACGCCGATTATTAACCGAAAGGCCATTATTGCGCGAATACAAATTGCAGATGCACGTCAAACACAAGCTGTCCTAAATTATGAGCAAACCCTTCTACAAGCCTATACCGAAGTCCTGAATCAAATGTTAAATATCAGGAATTTACAACACAGCTTTGAAGCGAAACAAAGAGAAGTCCAGTTACTGGATGCCTCTATAGACATTGCCAATAGTTTATTCAAGTATGCCAAGGCCGATTATGTTGAGGTTTTACTGACACAAGAAGAGAAGCTCAGTGCTCAACAAGACTTGTTGGAACTAAAAATGAATTTAATCGGCTCTAAAGTCGATTTATACCGGGCATTGGGTGGCGGTTGGCGATAAGTCGACATACTTGTCTCCCTTTTGGCTCAGTTATAGTTGCTATTTCAGCCTATCTGACTATTCGTATCTAAAATTGGAAGCCTCAAAAAACAGAGCTCAAACACTCACTCACACACCGCGTTACTGCCGCAATTGAATCACTTACGCGATTTAATCGCTTGGTTTCCTGCTCTGTTTTCTCGTTTTTTTTTGCTACAATCTCTAAAAAGTATTGTGTGGGTCGCTCCTCACAGGCTGGGAAAAATGAGGCTAGGACAACAATCCAGTGTCAAAAGAGAAATTGGGATACATTACCGGAAAGTCAGCCAATAACAACGTTATTGCCTTTTTACACCGCCATGCGGAAACCATTCCGAGCAAAGCAGCTTTTCTTGCTGACTCAAACACAAAAAATGAGTCTCCCTTATCCTATTTAGAATTGTGGCAGCAAATCCAATCCACAGCCTATGGACTTCACCGTCTCGGGATTCAGCGCGGAGAGCGCGTTCTCATCTTTATCCCAATGTCCTCCAACCTGTATGTCGCCATGTTTGCTGTACAAATGCTAGGAGCCATTGCCGTTTTTCTGGACTCATGGGCCCGCTCAGACCAATTGGGAATGTGTGCCGCTCAGGCCAGCCCAGTCGCATTTATCGCCCCTGAAAAAGCCTTTGCCTACACTGACCACTTGCCTGAACTAGACTGTCTAAGGTATAAAATCGTTACAGGTCCGCATCAGGACAATTACAGCGCCCAACTTGAAACACTTGCACAAGAAGGCAACACCCATCCCATCGCTGCCGTTAATCAAGAAGACACTGCACTCATTACCTTTACAACGGGTAGTTCTGGACCCCCTAAAGGCGCGGACAGAACCCACCGTTTTTTATGCGCCCAGCATTATGCACTGGAGACCTGCCTACCCTACCAACCAGATGATATCGATCTGCCCGTCTTTCCGATTTTCTCACTCAATAATCTGGCTGGTGGTGTTACGACCGTCCTGCCTGAGATAGACCTGGCCAAGGCCCAAGATCATGATGGTGCAATCCTCATTCGGCAAATTCAAGACCGCAACACTACCTGCTGCACTTTGTCTCCTTCGTTACTCAGAAAAGTAACGCAGGCAGCTTTTGATCAGAGTATTACGTTAAACGGCTTAAGACGCGTCGCCACCGGAGGGGCTCCCATTAACTCGGACGATGTGGCCCGGTTCAAGAAAGTGGCCCCCCATGCAGAACTCCATATTTTATATGGATCAACGGAAGTAGAACCCATTGCCCACCTGCTGACTGACTATATGCCGGATGAAACCGAACACGACGGGGTCTGCGTCGGCACACTGGCAGCAGGGCTTGAGCATAAGTTACTGAAATTAGAAAAAAATCCGATAACCCTTGGTCTTAACGGCTGGCAGTCTTGGGAAGTTGCCACCGGAGAAGTCGGGGAACTGGCTGTAAGTGGAGAACACGTGTGCCGAGGGTACTACAATAATCCCGACGCCTTTTCCAATACAAAAATTCTGGATCCAGACGGCCGCATCTGGCACCGCACTGGGGATCTTTGCTTTTTCGACTCACAAAACCGACTGTGGGTGGCTGGTCGCTTGCATAATGTGATTGTTAGAAACAACACCTATCTTTTTCCGGTGAAGCCCGAAGTGGTGATGAACCGGCTCCCTTTTGTAAAAGTCTCTGCCTATCTTGGACTTCCCGATAAGCATCTGGGAGAACTGGCGCTGGCGGCTTTTTCTATCAAGGATAACACCCCAGAAAACGATGCCATTGAAAGGGTTCGAGAAGCCCTTACCGTTGAAGGCATTCCTGTGGATAAAATTTTAGTGGTAAATGATATACCCCTGGATCCGCGCCATCACAGCAAGGTGGAATACGCCAAACTTCGCGAAAGCATTCTGGCGGAATCAGTCTCTTCTCGGACAGTTGGCTAGTGCTTCGCTGGTGGACATTCTTATGGGAGCGTTTTTCCCCTTCAAGCCATGGGCTCATGACACTGGCACTCGTCTGGGGAAACACCGTGGTGGTTGCCAGCCACTCGCCCAATGACCTGCCCTCTAGCCGCATTGCAATTGTCACATTGGTTACTTTTTTTATTTTTTTTCGACTCCGAATTTTTGATGACATTAAAGATTATGAAACTGACTGCCGGATTAAACCTTCGCGGCCCCTTGCCCGCAAATTAATCTCGCTATTAGAAGCGAAAATGGTTGCTTTCGCCTTGGCATTTGCAGAAGGACTATTGGCTTTGTATTTAGGCACCAATGCCTTCTGTGCTTGGGGGCTTTTGTTTGTTTATAGTGTCCTGATGTACCGGGAATTTTTCGTTGGCCGGTGGCTGCGGCCCCAAATGGAATTCTACGCACTAACTCATACATGGGTTGCCGTCTGGATTGGCCTTTTTATCGCCACAGCCCTGAGTGATACAGCCTTGAATATGCTGCCTATCGAGTGCGTGGTTTTTTCCGGGTGTAACTGGCTGGTTTTCAATGTGTTTGAGTTTGCTCGAAAGACTTTTGGTAGTGATGAAGAAACCCTTCCTGAAGACCCCTGTCATGAAGAGACATACTCGCAAAGGCTCACCCCTATTGGGGCAGGGTTGTTAACACTGTTCAACGCCCTATTGGCCATTGCCGGGTTATACTGGCTACAGCCAAACAATTTATTTTATATCCCCGCTGTTTTGGGGGTTGCCTGTCTTGCACTGTGCCTGATCTATATGGGGCAGCCTCATTGTCCCCAATCCCGCTGGTTTCGTAACGGAATGGGTTTATTTATTGTCTTGTACTATCTGGTGAGTGGTTTATGTCTGGCCCGATAAATGCAACTGAATTAACACGTCAGTGCCACACGCATCCGTGGCTGGTAACTCACGCGTCCGAATTCGTAACGACAGATAAAATCGGGGGAAAGGGGGCAGGACTTTTTCGACTTCAGTCTCTTGGGCTGACAGTACCTCCCTTTTTATTACTCTCTGCTGATGCTTACCGCGACAGCTGCCCCGGACATGTATTACCTGAGAGATTATCTCCAGAGATGGAACAGTGTCTCGATACCATATGGCTCGCTCTGGGCAACGGAAACATTCCCCTGGCAGTCCGCTCTTCTGCTGTTGATGAAGACGGCTCCGAAAATTCTTACGCTGGCCAGATGGAGACCTGCCTGAACATTACCACACGGGAAACACTTTCATCCGCACTTTTAACCTGCTGGCGATCTCTCCACAGTGATCGGGCCAACACCTATCGAACCAGCAAGGGAGCTCTTGATCCCGAAAAACTCGCTATGGCTGTTGTTTTTCAGCATATGCTAAAGCCCGAGGCTGCCGGCGTTTTGTTCACCGTCAACCCAGTTTCGGGTCGTCCAGATGAACTCTTGATCAGCAGTGTCTGGGGCTTGGGAGAAGGTCTGGTCTCCGGCGAGCTGGATGCCGATACCTTTATCACAGACCGAACGGGAACCGTCTTGAGCCGAAGCATCGTGCATAAAACCAAGCAAATTAGTGCTAAGGTCACTGGGCTGACCGAACTTTCAGACGTTCCAATGGAATTACAGGAGAAGGCCTCTCTCTGCGATCCACAAATCAAAACACTGGTGCAGCAGGCACTACTTGCTGAAAAGATCACAGGACACCCTCTTGATATCGAATTTGCCGTCTCTGCCTCTGGCGAGGAGATTTATTTTCTCCAGGCCAGGCCAGTCACCGGTTTTGTTCTCAGAAAAAAACCTGAGGATGGAAACCGACAAGTCTGGGACAATGCCAATATCAATGAAAGTTATCCCGGCATCACGCTCCCGCTGACATTTTCGTTTATTCGTAATGCCTATTACTGCGTTTATTGGCAATTTTGTGAAGTACTGGGAATTACTGAAAAGGTAATTCAGCGACATGAAAGCATGCTCAATAATATGCTCGGCCTAATCCAAGGACGCGTCTACTATAACCTTCTAAACTGGTACCAGTTGGTTTCAATGATGCCTGGGTTCCAATTTAACAAGGGTTTTATGGAAGCGATGATGGGCCTAGAAACCCCCGATGAGCTGAATAAAACATCACTCGGGATTAAACAGAAATATGTTGAAGAGCTGCCAAGCTTGATACGCGTCGGTTTTCAGATGATATGGCTTCAGTGGACTTTATGGAAGCGCGTTGATTTATTCCATCAACACTTCAATAAAATCTATGGCACACTGAATCCGATCGACTTTGAGTATTTGGCTCCGCATGAAAACCTGAAGCATTTTGAGACGCTTGAGCAAGAAGTACTTTGGAGCTGGAAAGCCCCCATTATCAATGATTTTTCTGCCATGATTTATTATGGGATACTTAAAAAACTGACTGCAAATTGGAAGATAGATCCAGATGGTTCACTGCAAAACGCGCTCATCAGTGGGCAAGGGGAAATTGAGAGTACACAGGTCATGGAGCAGTTACTGGCCATTGCCCGTCAGATAGAAACTGAGCCCGATTTTAAAGCACAATTTATCCAAAGCGATCTTCAAAGCGCGTTGAAACTCCTGGAAACTCACCCAAGCCTTGGAGATGCTTTTTGCCAATATTTAGCAAAATATGGTGATCGCTGCATGGAGGAGCTGAAACTGGAATCTTTCTCGATGCGGGACAATCCTGACTTTTGTATTTCCATGATCCAGAACTATCTGAAAACACTCACTTCAGATGAACATCGATCTGACGAAAACAACGCTCGACTGCGAGAAGAAGCGGAAGAAACGCTGCGTCGAAAAATGAAAGCACCCTTAAATCCCTGTTACTGGATTTACCGTTGGATTTTGTTTAGAGCCCGTTCTGCAATCCGAAACCGAGAAAATCAACGACTCGCCAGAACCAGAGCGTTTGCCTTGGTGCGACGAATTTTCCGTGCCATTGGCACTTGGTTTTCACGGGCAGGTCTCCTCAACCATCCACGCGATATTTTCTATTTAGAAGTTGAGGAGATACGCTCTTTCATCCAAGGAACCGCCTGTACACAGGATTTAAAGACGCTCGTTGATAACCGAAAAAAAGATTACTCACTCTATGAAGCCTTACCGCCTTTACCGGATCATTTTGTTACCTTCGGACCAGTGGCTGCTGGGGTCATTTCGCCAGAAGATGTTAGCCAGTCACAAAGCCTCCTAAATGAGGAATCTATCAGCAGCAGTACACTGACTGGATTAGGAGCATGCCCTGGTAAACTCACCCGAAAGGCCGTTGTACTCCTTAAGCCCGACACCAGTGTTGCGCTGAACGGGGAAATTCTGGTCACCCGACAAACCGATCCGGGCTGGGTGGTGTTATTTCCTTCAATCAGTGGGCTTGTTGTAGAGCGAGGCAGCATGCTCTCACACTCGGCCATTGTGGCACGCGAAATGGGCATCCCCGCAGTCGTTGGCGTCAAGGGTGCAACCACACGAATCCACAGCGGCGATCTCCTCGCCCTGGACGGCCAAAAGGGGACAGTTGAGATATTAGAAAAATGAAAATTGCCATTCTCTGCCAAGAAGAACCGCTTTATCTTGGCCCCTTTTTGCAACAAGTGATCAAAGCACGTCCAAACAGTATTCAGGCTGTTTTTGTGGCAGGTCATCGCGGTGCGGGTGAAAAAACAACCACCGCTCAATCAAGCTGGCAGAGCCTTCAAACTTACTGGCTTATTCTTGAGCCTGTTGATTTTTTGAGAACCATTTTTTTGAGAATAAGAAGCTTACTATTGGGTAGCCTTGATCCAGCCAGTGTTGCCGGTTGTGCCAAGCGATTTAAAATCCCCGTTCACCATATTCAAAACCCCAATAGTCATGAATTTATGGCGGTACTCAAAGCGTTGGATGTGGATCTGGTCCTCAACCAATCAGAACTACTGCTCAAAAAAGAGGTCTTATCCATACCCCGCGTAGGGTTTATCAACCGACACGCCTCTGTGTTACCCAAATATCGAGGCCGTCTGGCTTCATTCCGCGCCCATGCTGCCTTCCCGCCAGAATACGGCGTAACCATCCATCTGGTTGATGAAGGTGTCGATACGGGTCCAATTATTCTTCAAAAAACCTATTCTGCTATTCAGCCCGAATGGTCCTATCCCAAAGTGATGGAGGCCTTGTGTCACAACGTGCATCTTTTGTTCTGGGAAGCCGTAGATTTGCTCAGCCAGAGTGGCTTCCAGCTCACTCCAAACGAGGCCGTCGACAATGCCTATCGTTTTCCCAGTCTCGCTGAAGCCAAAGCATACCGGCAGGAACTTAAAAGCAGGCGGTCACTGAAAAAACATTAAATCCATAAAACCAGCAGAGACCCCAAGAAAACGATCAATCCCCGGTAGGCCCAGCGCTTTTTATTCAGGACATGGTCGGACAATTCCTTTTGTGTGAGCAAAAACGCCGTCATCGTCGTTGCAATCACCAAGAAAGAAAACAACAGCACCGGATAAGTAAGCAAATTTGTTATGACCAGAAAAGGTAGCATCAACATTAACCAGGCCAGAAAAATTGCAAGGGCTCCTTCTTTAAAGACAGACCGATCGGGATTAAGCGCCAGACGGTTACTTGCCATAATAATGGCAAAATGTGCCGCAAACGCAACAGCACTGGCGAGCAACCCTTGTGGTACAAAGAAAACTTTACTGAGCAAAAGCCAAAAAAAACCTGTTGCCACAGTGGTGGTCACTGCTGTCAAACCAAATAATTCTGGACTCTCGGGACGTTTACTAAGTACAAATGGGTACAGTAAAAACACCAAAAGGGGCGGCATCAGCCACGAAACTCCACCCAGTGCCCAAAAGGCATAGAGACACAAAGTGGATAGTAACAAAGAACTTCCCTTCAGTTCACTGCGTTGACGCAACACAAACATCAAGACAAATAACGGTAAGAGCAATAAAAGCCGGTGAAGTAAATCACTCACAGGCATGACCAGATAGAGTTTCAAAAACAAAAACGCGCCTACAGGCACCAAGATATTATCCAGCCCAGCAAGAGCAACTGCCTCCAGCATCATCAAAAGCAGTCCCATCATCATCGCAATCAGCACACTCTCAAGACGGCCCACTGACGATGCCAACAGCAACGGTAAATGGGTCCCCAGAAATGCCACCGTAAAGAAAGCCACAGAACCTTCAATGGATTTTGTTCCTTCAGACGTAGAATATTTATTCTGACCGTACTGAACACCAATCAGAGCAGACATCGCATCCGCCAATGTCAGAATTAAAATGGGAATACAATAAAAAATGGGGTCGCCTTGGCTCAGCCAAAATAATAAGGTCACAGAAACGGGAAAATAAACATCCCCCAGTGAGGCTCGTTCCACACCACCCAAAACCGTGCCAATAGATTTTTTTAGAAATCCCACCGTTCGTACCGCAGACAGGAGGATAACCGATACCAAACCCAACACAAACACCGGCCAAAATTCATGAAACAGCCACGGAAACGTCAGCGTGATCAGCCCCATTACAATGTGCACACATTTTCTGGAAAGTTCTGCAGACATCCCCGACTGAGAGGCCAGATAGCGAACAGCTCCCATCAGACAACCCAGTGATATTAATACCCATGCAATTGCGAAAAACGGAGACATTAGGACAGTGCTTCCACGATAAAGGCACTATAAAAGAAAGCCTTGTCTTTGAGGAACAGAGACTCTGCCAAACTAGTCATTGGGTGAAGGGAAGACGCCATGGACTCTGGCCGGTGCCGAGGAACAAGCATATTCCAGTAAGCCAGACGACCTCCAGAAATCCCCGCATCCACGAGCTTTTCAAGCAGCAGATGGTAATTTTCTTCTGACATATACTCAAAAATATCACTCAAATTATAACGATGAATACTATTGGGCCCGGCTTCCTGCAAATACTGTTCAATTGGCATCGCATGCCATTCTAACCGGTCCAAATTATTTCGGATCACCTCAAAGTTTTCAGCCCGAAGCGCATGCGGCAGTGCTGTCTTATACGTCCCCTGAAGAATCCATTGCAGATAGGGATTTTCATAAGGCTTCAACTGAGTAAAAGCGTAGCGGGTTCTGGCGAGAATTTTATCCGATACGCTGCCTTGAACGTATTTAAAGAATTGGGGATCACGACCCATTCTTCCCATCACAAAACGGGAGAAGAAAACCCGAAAAAGAGACTGCCAGCGCCAATTATTCCAGATTTTTTCATAAAACTGTTCACGGATTTCAAGCGGCACATCCGCAAAGAGACGGTCTGTGTTTTTTGCCGAATGAATCAACGGCATAATTTTTTGACCAAATACCTCAAAGTACTGCTCAAATTTTCCAACCCGTCCAATGCCTCGTAAAATCAGCTCTGGACGCTTATCCCAAAAGTGCTTAGCCTGATCATCTAGACAACTTCGGCAACGCTGATACAAATTGCTTCGAGAAGAATCCTGATTGACACCCAACAACGTGAGCAACTCCGAATGCGACAACGTTCGATAAGCTGCCACTCGCAAGGCAAGACATGCCAGTTGTGCCGGGCTGAGATCCAAAGCCACTACCTTTCCGGGATTTTGGGTCAGCATTGATAAGGCATTATCACCAGCTGAAGCAATCGACAGACAAACATCTCCCGGCTCTATCGCGAGTGCTTCGATAAGAATATCGGCATCTTCCCAGCATTGTGCGTAGCGAATACCGGTAAAATCAGCGTTTTGTGCCGCTTCACTTCGCACGAGCTGCTTTTTCCCTGGCTAATTTTTTATGGGCACGCGTAAACTCACCACAAGCAAGCGCCGCGGTGATTGACAACTCTCCCGCAAGGGCCATCGCGGCAGCAATTTCTGCAAATTGCAAAACACTGTTTTCGGACGCCAGTCCCAGGATATCCAAACAGGCCTTTTGACTGGGCAGTCCTGTACCCCCACCTATGGTACCCACAATGAGATTAGGCAAAGTGACGGTAGCATAAAGGGTCTCGTCATGATCCATCAGTTCAAAACGAGTCAGACCCACCGCAGATTCGGCCACACAGGCAGCATCTTGTCCTGTGGCAATATACAGTGCAGCAAGCCCATTGGCATAGTGCCCCTGAACACCAAAACTACCGATTAACATGCTACCCATCGCACACATCTGCCAGTGATCAAACACCTGTCTGGGGGTGACGTGTAAGGTCTTTTTCAGTTTCTCACTCGGGATTTTAATTTCTGCAGTGACTTTTTTTCCACGCACCCCCATAAAAGAAAGCGCATTGGCTTTTTTATCCCCAGACATATTGGTTTCAATAAAACTGTATCGGGGCTTCACAGGAGAATTTTCCAGAATATAGTCATACACAGCTTGCGTGGCAATGGTAACCATATTTTGTCCCGCGGCATTACCCGTTGTGTATTCAAATTTAACGTACACATGGTTGCCATTGGCGTTGAGTACAATGTCCACCAACTTCCCGTGACGCGTAGTTGCCTCTGCCACTTGCTTGAAAGTGTTTTTATTATTGAGAACCCAGAGAATAAAGTGTCCGACTTCTTCCAGATTTTCAAAGGCAAAGCTGGGAGCCCGGCCAACACCTTCTATCATCAAGAGCGCACTGCACCCACCCAAATCCGTGATTAATTGAGCACCCCGGTTATAAGAAGCCACCAATGCAGCTTCTGTGGTCGCCATCGGCAAATAGAAATCCCCTTGAGCGTACAGTCCATTGACACGCAGAGGACCGATCAGTCCGACCGGTACTTTTACCGTACCGATCAAGTTTTCGATATTGTGTTGGTAGCAAGCACTGTCTGATAACGTTTGCCTGTCCAGGATGTTATTTTTTACCTCCTCGGAGACGTTCAGCAGTGACCAGCGTTGATCGAGAACGCGCTGATCGGTATGAGCACTATTACGGACACGCGGAGGCGCCGGATGAAATTTGGGTTTGAGGCACTGCTGAAATTCCTCTGGCCTGAACTGATCCCCCAGAACATGCCTTAAAAATTCACTCACGCGATGCTCGCTAATTGACATCCCGATCTTCCTTTTTAGACAAAGCTATTTTAAAGCCAGATCACCATCATACCACCGACAGCCCCTTTGATAACTCTTTGATACACCCTCACAACACTCTCCAAATTCTGGTAATAACTCCCCTACCGGATTTAACGAATAGGGATAGCTTACTGCCAATTTTGGATATAGGCGGGATCAGTCGCAAGGCAAGGGTAGTACGATCCAGAAGGGGTCCCAACCACAGTTGAAAGAAGACCATCAGGGCCGCCTTGCTCTTGAATGTACGTTGGCACCGTGTTCAGACGCCCCGGGTATGTCAGCACAAAACAGACCTTATTCAACTCTGGATTTCCCTCATAATGCCCAGAAGGATATACCTCAATCAGTAGATAGTCTTTTGCCGTGGTTCCGCCAAAAGACACGGCATTTGGCTGGCTTCCCCCTGAGGCACCACCCCCACTGATGTTAATGAGTGCGCCATTATGAAGGTCGATGAACACACCTGGTCCTGTTAATGGACCCGAATAACTAACCATAGGTGTTGCTGAACGGTAATTGAGAAAAGGGAGTAAATCAAGACCACTGGTACTAGCGGACGGGGTCGCCTTCAGGCGGTAGCTTTGATACGCCCCAGAAACCATCGAGGCCACCTCTTTCACAATGGCCGCTCTCTTCCTATCCTCATTCAAGCTCACCAATTTCGGAATGGTAAAAACAGCAATCACCCCCAAAATCGCCAGCGAAATCAACAGTTCCGCAATCGTAAACGCGGCAAAGACCGTTTTATAAATCACGTGTCGTGACCAGATTTTGTTTCCCAGCAATGTGGCCTTTGTATTGAGACCCTGAGAGGGCACTCCCAGATGAGGATTATACCTTAATTGCCGGAATTTTATTCGTTGAAGTCAAGGCCTTAGCAGCAGATAGGCCGGAGAGGATTGCCGCTTCGATTCTTGGCCCCCCAAAGCCGTCTCCCGCCAAAAGCAATCCAGGCTCATCACTGAGAGTGCAAAATCCTTCAGGAAAACTCGTGCTGGCATTCTTCTTGCTCACTTGACTATATCGCCAGCGCATCAGTTGGGTAGAGATTACCTGGGAAAGGTTGTGCTGAGAAATATCCAGCCAAGGCGCTGCTGCCTGAATCAGCTGGTGCGTAATCTCTGTTTCTGCGGCGTCAAAATAGGCTTTACTCCACTCCGGGCTGCCGTGAAGCGTCACGGTATAAGCGGAAGAAATTCCTTTTTGATAATTGTCGCCCAGAAATGCCAAAGGCGCGTTGGCTGTCTCAGGGCTGTCTCTGAATTCAACAAATCCAGGCGGTGGAATGTTCGACGGGGATGACAACTCGGCGAGGACAGCCAAACAGGGATCGTACTGAATTGACTTCATGGACTCAAATGCCGTGGTATTAAAAGCAGAACCCAGATCTTTCAACGTTTCTTGTGAGGCCTCAATTAACACCACAGCTTGAGGAACAGGCATGGTGAGCACTATATTTTGACCCCGAAATTGTCGGCCGTCGTCTGCGGTTAATTCCCATAAAAAAGCGCGTGAAAATGATTGCAAGCCAATGTTGACAATACGCGTCTCAAAAAAAGTGGTTAAAGATGCCGCCAAATATTTTGGCAGTGTGGTCATCCCCCGTGTGCCGATCCATCTGACTGAATGTTGATCTTGAGAAGGTGCTAAATTGTACCAGTCCTGTAATTGACCGTAATCCGGCTCTGGCATATTGGCTCGCCATTGATCCAACAGTGCTTGGGCAACGGGTGTTCGCACCGTCATATATTGGGCGCCGTGATCCCAAACAGGATTTGCCCAGACAGGATTTGCCCAGTCAGGATTTACTTTTTTTCGTCTTGTCGCCATTCGCCCACCCGCCCCGCGGGCTTTATCAAGCACCGCTACATTCCAGCCAGATCGCTGTAAATGGTCCGCCGCGGTAAGACCTGAAATGCCAGCACCCACCACCAGGCAATCGTAAATTGGGGCAGATGCTTTATTCTTTGTTTCTGGTATTTTTTTTTCTGGCATTGTGAGTCCCTATTAAGAACAGTCTAGCTGGCATAATTAAACACCGAACGGAGCGTTTTGAATTTGGTTATTCTCAAAATTTCTGCTAACGTTTCAGTTTTTGGAGCAACGGGACTGCACTCTTTTTTCAAGAACGCCAGAACAATACTCATCGCATTTTCCCGTTCAAGCCCATAGGCAAAAATTTGGTGTCCGCAGTGGTGGATTGTATTGACTTCGATACTTTTTACCGCCACCAAGCGCTGCTCTAATTTTCCCATTTCCGCATACGGAATGGCCATATCGTAGAGTGAATGCGTCAGACACACAGGGACTTGAATGTCTGGCAGCGCTTGATTCAGGGTTTTAAAAATGTGTTCTGTTTCTCGTTTTAAGACGGGAAACCACCAGGGTTTAAAGTCTGGTTTTTCAAACACCGTAAAACTCTGGGGCAGAAACATCAGGCCACGAGCCCAGCGGTCGGCAGAAAGCTCTGTAAAGCCTTTCGGATGGTTAATAAAATAGGCCTGGTCACAGGGAGTCGAAAAAGTCAGCACACCCGCCAATTTTTCCGGTCGAGCAGCAGCCGTCAATAGGGTGCAAATACCGCCGAGTGAATGCCCTATAATCACCACTTCATCACAAGTTTCTGCCAGTAAGTGGTACTCAGCCAAACAGTGTGACTTCATGATATCGACATTCAGCTGATTCATCGGCAGCTCAGGCGTGGGTCCATGCCCTGGCAGCGTCACCTGACGTGTCTGATAGCCCGTTCGATTAAGGCGTTTTGCCAACCCGTCAAACTCGCGAGAGGAACCAAAAATACCGTGGATGATTAATACCCCGACTTGCTTGGTCTCCCCTTCTTTTGTTTGAGTATTGTCTGCCATTTCTCAAATTCTCCTTGTCGCTTTTTTGTGAGCTTTTTAGTCAATTAAGCGGCCTGTTTTAAACGAAAACATGTGGATACAGTTTTGGCTGGATGCGGTTTTGCCACCTTGAATAACAGTGAGGAGTAGGAGACCAGGTCGTCCATGGGGGGGCAAAACATATAGTTCTGGGCTAAAAAGCTGATGGTCATCATAGGCGCTTATTTTTCCTCTTAGGTCTTTGGCTGATAGTTTTAGATTAACCGGACATCCCAAAGAATTACACATCGATTGTGACACTTTCAAAAGCATCACGTTCGGGTGTCAAAAACCACTTACAAAACACCTGTCTTAGGCTATAAAAGCCTTTATTTTATCCATTTCCTCTGGTGGGATAATCTTAATTACAGCACTTTTACGCGTTGCTTCTGGCGATAATAACAGAGCTGAAAGAGTATCAGTGTAGATAAAATCTGCATGCCTAAGCGAGGTAGAAAAATCTTTGGATTTAGACGTTGTTTCATCCGTAATCTGTATCGTTTTAACATGGACTGAGTCTCCCCGGATACTTTTAATAACCGATTCGGCCATCTGAAGGATCACCACGCTGTAAGAGATGACCAAAACCAGGGCATCCTCTGAGAATTTCTTGACCAAAGCAGTTTCTGCCGGGTTCGTACTGATATCAATCAGGAGGATTGGGGCATCGGGCGGCAAATATTCCATCGCCATCTTGTAATGGTATCGACTCACCAGATACCGGGTTTCTGGCGGATACTTTGCAGGGACAAATTCTGGCAAGTAGACCGTTTTTACCGGCCTGTTTAAAACAGTTTCCAGCTCATAGCGAAAGACAGGTAAGATGTCCTGGTACATATCCAGTAAGGCAAGAGGGGCTTGATCAATCTGCTCTTTTTCGCACAGCCACTGTTTTCTGGCTATCTCCAGGGTTTGCAGAACATCCGGCCAGTGGTAGCCCATCTGCAAAATCGTGTTCACAAAATAACGCGCCATCTGGGCTAATTCTTGCCGCTGAAACCCCGGTTGAGTTTGCTGCTCAGCCGTAAATTCACAGACAAAGACCCCACTTCCCTTACGCGACTCGACCATGCCAATTTCATTCAGCTCTTTATAAACCGCCATGCAGGTATTGTAATGAATGGACAGACGCTGAGACAGGCTGCGAACGCTGGGGAGTTTGGTCCCTGTCGGCAGCGCCCCTGAGGCAATCTGCAGCGAGATTTGAGTCACCAGCTGTTGGTGAATAGAAACCGTAGACTCTTTTTGCAACCGAATATTTAGCATGATCAACTCTGCCAGAAAGACAATCAATTACAGACTGATTGCTTCTATTATGACACCTGTGACACTAATTGTGACACCTTGCCAACGATTTTTCGGCTATTATCAATAAATAAATGAGATGAGGCCCCCTGACTATGTTTGATCCCGCCCGGCACGTCCGGCCCAATACAATGGATTTTAAACCCCCAAAACCCAATGCGCTCTTGATCGGGTTGATGAATATGTTACTGCCTTGGGTTCTCTCTTCTAAGGCACTGCTGGGACTTAAAATTGCTATCTCTGACGCCGATCTCCAGAAACTAAAAGCTATCAAAGGTCAACGCTGCTTGATTCTCCCCAACCATCCGACAGAGTTTGATCCCTGTGTCATTTTTGATCTGGCCCGTCGACTCAAGGAGTCCTTTTTCTTTGTGGCTGCCCGTGAGGTGTTTGACTATAGTTACGGGGTTCGCGGCTGGCTTTTTCAACACTTGGGGGTGTATTCCCTGGTTCGTGGGGCCAATGACCGCGCCTCTCTGAAAACGTCGATTGACACACTGGCCTCCAATAAAGGCAGACTGGTGATTTTTGTTGAAGGAGAAATCTCCAGCCAGAACGAGACACTGCTTCCCTTAGAAAGTGGGGTGCTTCAACTAGGGATGATGGCACTCAATGAGGCGCGTAAAGCCCAGCAGTCAGAATCCAACGCTTCTATTTCTCTGAATGCTTCTCCCTCTCTGTTTGTTTGCCCGATTTCGATTGTTTACCACTATGACACCGCAGGCTTAGAGGCAGCGGTTCAAAAGGCCTTATATCAGCTGGAAAGTGCTGTGGGTATTGATAGCGGAAACAGCACCGCCAAAACCAAACACGAAAGGCTGCAAATTCTCGCTTCAAAAACCCTCCAAGATGCCGCCAAGCAGGTGGGCTACGGGCTTAACCCTGAAGCCTCTGCCTTCGAGAATACCCAGGGGTTACAGCGCTTTTTAATTGAAAAAATTGAACATCTTCTCAATCTCTCCAGTGATAACACCGTCAAACTCTTGGACCGTGTCAGACAGGTTCGTATTAAAGTGGATCAAATCCTGGGACAAACTGATGAGACTCAATTAACCCCATATCAGAGTCACCTTTTTCAGCACCAAAAGGATGTATTGAGAAATCTTTATAGTGATCTCGAAAGGGTGGTCAATTTTATCAGCCTCTATGACGGGTATTTAAGCCCAGAGTCTCTGTCTTTAGACCGTACTGTGGAAATGATTCGACGACTTGAGCGCGAAGTATTTGGCGTTCAGCGCTTTCTCCATCCCCGTACCGCCCATGTGCGGGTTGGGGGTCCGATTGATCTCAAAGACCACTGGGAAAGTTTTCAGAATGACAAAAAAGGCACGATTAAAACCCTGACAGCGACTGTCGAGCACGTGATGCGAGAAGGACTCCTACAGCCGAATGATGCACCTTCAAACAACTGATATACACTAGAAATAATGCGTATGTAACAGTTGGTTGCAAAATCCCCAAAAGCCCGCAATCTATAGTAAGGTTTTGACTTTATTTGATTGAGTCCTCTAGTATTTTGCTTGAGGAACCCAGAAGCAAGATTTTTATCACTCGCAAGATTTTTATTACTCGTTTGTATAAGGAATCGCCAAAGATGTTGAAAAAAGTGATGTTGAAAAAAATGCTCTTAGTACTGACCCTAAGCGCGGTGGCCTGTGCCATTCACCCCATGGCCAGCGCTGAGTCCAACGCCAATTCTGCTGAAAAACAACTCAAAGACAACTTTTCTTACATTGGCTCTGCCCCCAAACTGAAACCCGAAAACTTTTCCTTCTTAATGTTGGAAAACCCTGAGCAAAAAGCCGCAGAGATTAAAAAAGAGCCCAAAATCACCCAGTGCTCGGCTTCCAACAAATATTTTGTCAACTGCCTGCGCTAAGCACCAGGAAACATCCTCCAAAAGGATCACAGAAACCGAAAAAACCCGACAAACAGACTATTGATCTGATCGGGTTTTTTTCATTAGAATATACACTGTTTTGGGGTATAGTCACCTACTTTTGTCTGCTTGACTGTCTGGTGCTACTCGCCAGTCGGACTCTCTATTTCTCCAGCTAGCCGGGTCTGTGAATCAGTCTGTACTCTGTTTTGTCTAGTGTTTTCTTACCCCTATTTGCGTTGCCGTCTAAGCAAAAACACGTTGATATCAACACTGTCTATATCAATTGATAGATTGAGAGATCCATTATTCATGAACACAGTGACCAGAGCGTATTCCTTAAGCACTTTAATCTTATTTTTGCTTTTACCTACTATCAGTAGTCCCGTATTTGCCGACCCCAATGCATTTAAACCCTTCACGGCCAGTGAACTCCCCATTATGGCCACAACGCCTAACCTAATAAACGGCGTTTACGGTCCCCAAGTGAAGCTTGATGCACCAACGTTGGACAATATTCCTGAGCCCTTATACCTGGACAAATCACTGGAAGCAGGCATCAAAGAGACCGGCTCCGTCCAGATTAAACAAGTTTCAATTGAATACAATCCTTTGCTGACTGAAAAAAACCACCGACTGCAAAACACCACTCTCGATCAGCCCCAAGCTTTAACCCAAGAGAAAATAGCCAGTTTAAAATCGACCTACTTAAAAGAATGCCAAGACACAGGCTACGTATGTGATGCCACCGTTAGCATTAAGGGAGATGTGCTTAACATGGTGCTCACCCCACTCACCTTAGATGGCGTAGAGATTGACGGGGTTGATCGCTGGCAAAAGCGGGTTCTAAAGCATTATCTACACAAATTGAGCGTGCAAGCTGAAGAACACCAGCCCTTACGACTCGGCGATTTACAGCGTCAACTCCGACTTGCCCAAATTAACCCGGATTTGTCCTTCACGTCAGACCTCGAAGTTCTTCCTTACACCCACCAGGCCAAGCTCAAAATCAATGCCGCTGAGCATAAATCACCCTTCCATCTGGTAGCATCCTGGAATAACCTGGATCAGGTTATATTTGGTCGTGGATTTACCAGCATTACGGGAGTCGCCAACAATGTCACTGGTAACGGGGACTCCCTTATGTCGTCAGTGGTCTTTGGGTACCGCTCCACAGGAACCTTTACCCGTTACGAATACCCGATTACCCCCAGTTTTAGGGCTTTTGCAGAATATCAGTTTGCCAAAATAAACCCCTATCAACTACCCTACAACGCCTCAGGACAGCATGGCTATGCCTATAAATTCTCTCCTGGGCTGAAATATATTTTTTGGGACAGGCCCAATAGCCGCGCCAGTGTTGATGTGGCCTTCGACCTTAAGCAGGGAATCACTCGCTCCGAAGGGGATACCATTGAGCGAGAAGCTGTTAGAGCATTTCGCGGGGGTATTAATTACGACCAAAAACTGGGCAAAACCACCCTTTCAACCCGGCATGAATTTGCAGAAGCCGTGCCCATCTGGAGTGGCTCATTGGCCTCTGATAAGCGGCTGTCTTGGTACCGGGGGGGTAGCCAGTATTTCCGCTATACGGGTTACGCCACATTGACCCGCCCGATGCCTATGGACTCCACTGCCAGTGTCAACTTCCAATGGCAGTTTTCACCCAACGGGGTCTCCAATTTTGATGTCGGTGGAATTGGCGGGGCCTTTTATGTCCGAGGCTACCGTGAAGTCTATCTTTTCTGTGATAGCTACGCGATGGTAAACGCCCAGTGGCAGTTCCCTGCAAAATTTATTCCCAAAAAAATTCGTCTCCCCTTTGCAGACAAAGATTTAAGAGACACCACGCAAATACTCACCTTTGTGGACTACGGCTACGGTGGTATCTCGCATGCCCCCAAGGGTGTGGATCCCTCAGAAAATTTGGTTTCTACGGGCGTGGGGATTCGTTCGCAATTAAACAGCCGAACTACCGTCCGCTTTGATGTGGGAGCACCTTTGGTCAGAGAGCTTCCCTTTAGCCAAGGCGCCCGCTTCCATATCGGTGCTGATGTTGCTTTATTTTAGGCAACCTGAATTTAATGTTCTTTAACACAATGTTTAACTGAGCTTCGTCAAGGGTAAATAAATACTGATACGTTTTGGCGATTTTTGTCTAACCAGGTACACACAATAAAGGGCGCACATAGACATGAGTAAAGCATCTGCTGAGAAGTCTTTCTCCGGACATCCGATCTTTGGTTGGTCCGTAAAATTGATGAACCAACTCACTTATCCTCAGAAGTTTTTGGTCATTGGTATTTTATTTTTGTTAGTGCTGGTTTCACCCATGACAGAGCTCACCCTGAGCGTTAACGATAGCTTGAAGTTAACCAACAGTGAAAAACTTGGGATCTTAGCCGTACGAAAAGCCCGGCAGCTATTGGGTGATCTGGCTCTCCAAAAAGAGGCGAGCATCCTGAAAGAAGATTTGGAACAACTCAAAACCGTCCATGCTCAACACAAAGAGAGTTACATGGCAGACGCCCAACTCAGCGCGTTAAGTGATTCACTAAAGGCCTTAGAGCAAGATAACAGTTCTTCAGCCTGGAAAGCAGCACTTACGAGTACCCATGCCTATATTGATCAAGTGGGATCGAGTTCTCAAATGGTGCTAGATCCTGTGATTGACAGCTTCTCATTAATGGACGTTGGCGTTGTTCAATACCCCACAGTCGTTGATTTGGCTGGTCAGATTGAGCATATCGCCAGCAGTGAATCCAGCTCACGCCGTCGTAAAATGATTGCGGCCAAAGCCGTGATTGATAACCGGGTAGGGATTGTCGATGCAGATATTGCAGCAGCGCTGAGTCAGACAAAAGATAAAACAATTGAGCCCAAAGTAAAACCGGCGTATCAAGCATTCAAAACGGCTTATGACGACTGGAGTCAGTATTTGGATTCTGTTCTAGAATCCACCGATAGCAGCATTTCAGCTACTCAAATTAGTGCGAAAACCCAAAAACTGGTGATTAGTTACAGCAAGCTGGTTACTGAAACCTCTGGTGGTTTTGAAAAATTATTAAATCAACGCGTAAACGATACCGCTCCCCGACTTTACCGTGCCATTATTGCTGCGGTTGTGATATTGGGGCTTATTGTCTATTTGCTCACTGGATTTTATTTGGCCGTAAAAGAAGCGGTACGCACACTGGGCGTGACTGCCAAAAGCCTCTCAGAAGGGAATTTAACCGCCCGTCTGCATCTCGACACGCGTGATGAGCTCAGTGAATTAAACACCTCTTTCAACGCGATGACAGAATCTTTCAGTAAGCTCATTCAATCCCTGCGGCAAGAGATTTCAACCGTCTCTTCTGCTTCCGAGGAGCTTTCTTCCACCTCACAACAAATGAAAGTTGCCGCAGAAAAGATGACCACTGTCTCATCGACGACGGCTTCTTTATCCGAGGAAATTGATAGTGGGATGCGGACAGTCGCAGCTGCTGTTGAAGAATCTTCGGCCAATATCCATCAGGTGTTTTCTGTTAGTGAGCAGGTTTCACAAAACAGCGTGACTGCAGAGAGAGCCATGGAACAGGTGGCCCAAAACATGCAGCAGATGACTGCGGCCTCAGAGGAGATGACGCACTCTGTGGAAACAGTCGCTGCCGCCATTGAAGAGATGACCGCCAGCCTGAATGAGGTGGCTCGAAATGCCAGTCAAGCCTCCAAGATTTCTCAAGAAGCTCAAAGCAAAGCCGAAATTTCAATTCGAACCATTGATTCTCTGGGGCAAGCGGCCAATCAGATTGATAACGTGGTCGACGTCATTAAGAGTATTGCGTCACAGACCAACTTGTTGGCGCTAAATGCGACCATAGAAGCGGCTAGTGCCGGAGAAGCTGGCAAAGGCTTTGCTGTGGTTGCCAATGAGGTGAAAGAACTGGCCAAGCAGTCTGCAATCGCAACAGAAGATATTCGCAATCAGATTCAAGCCGTTCAAAAAGACACGCGAGCGGCCGTCGAAGTCATTCAGGAAATCTCGACTGTGATTGTGGAAATGAACCAAATCAACACCGTGATTGCAGGAGCGGTTGAAGAACAGGCCTCTACTGTGCGTGAAATCAGTCGCAGTGTGACTGGCTCTGCAAAAGCCGCTAAAAATGTCTCTCAGAACTTGCAAGACAGCGCAACCAAGGTGAATGACGTCTCCACCCGGGTCAAGGAATCGATTCAAGGGGTCAAAGAAATCTCTAATAACTTGGAGCAACTGACGCTTGGGACCAATGAGATCGCCAAAAGTGCGGCTTCATCCTCTTCTAATGTCTCTGAAATGTCACAGGGGATTGATGATGTTCAGAGAGCCTCAACAGAAACTTCTCAAGTCGCGGTAACCGTGTTGAAAACCTCGCAACAGCTTTCCACTCTGGCGGCGAAATTAGAGAGCCAAATGGGCATGTTTCGGCTTTAATGAATGCTGAAAAGCATGAATAAAGAAAGCCTAACCTGTGTGCGGTATTGCGGGCTTATTCTCAGCCCATTCCTCTGATGTTTTAGATCCAGAACCCCTCTGGCAAATGATTCGGGCCATCAAAAACCGAGGCCCTGATGCTCAGCACGTCTGGGTAGATCAGGGGGTGGCTTTAGCCCATGCCAGACTCAGCATCATCGATTTGAGTTCTGCCTCTGATCAACCCATGCACGACTCTGAAACCGGCTATACTATTACGTTTAATGGGGAAATTTATAACTATCTAGAACTCCGCCAAGAGTTGGTCCAACTGGGCTACCACTTCTCTACCCAAGGCGACACAGAAGTGATTCTCAAAGCCTACCAAGCCTGGGGGGCTGATTGTCTCAACCGCTTTAACGGGATGTGGGCGTTTGCCCTCTTTGACCCCAGAACAGATAGCCTGTTTTGTGCCCGAGACCGCTTTGGCATCAAACCGTTTATCTACCACTGCAACTCGCCCTCAGATTCCTTTACCTTTGCCAGTGAGACCAAGGCCCTGCTGGCGGCCTTTCCGGAGTGGCGCGTGCCGAATCAGGACTATCTGCATTTCTTTGTTGAAACCGGACAATTTGCCGGCTCCAATCAGACATTTTGCGCACCGATTCAATCGTTGCTCCCGGGGCATTTTATGCGGGTGAAACGGGGCGTTGTGCCCGTCCAAGAACGATATTTTCAATGGCAACCAGCACTGGCAGACAACCCTCACAATACCAAACTCTCTCTCAATGATGCTATTGAAGCGTATCAATCTCTGCTGAAAGATTCGATTCGGCTTCGTTTTCGCAGTGATGTGCCGGTAGGAATATGCCTCAGCGGCGGCCTGGACTCCACTGCGCTATCGGCCTTGGCCGCTACGATGTTTAACACTGGGTCTAACATGCCGCTACAAACATTTTCGTGTATCTACCCCGATCATCCCCAGAGCAACGAAGAAGAATACATTCGAGAAATGGTAGCGCGTTACGATTTTAACGCCCATTTCACCACAGTAAAGCCCATTGAGCTCATCCCCCTGATTCACCAAAGTCTCTACGAGCAAGATGGTCCTTCTGGCACACCCAGTATTCTGTCGCAAAGAGCAGTGATGGAAGCTGCCCATGGCAATGTTACTGTGGTCCTGAGCGGACAAGGTAGTGATGAAGTACTGGGAGGCTACCACACCTATTTTGACTATGCCCTGACCTCGTTGATGCGGCAATGGCGAAATAACCCCTCCTGGCAAAATTTAACCCACTTTTTTGATGCCGCACGCAACGTCCACGAAAGAACCGGTCAAAAAACCACCCGGTGGTCTTATGCGTATCAGCGGTTCTTGGCGGCAAATCGAGCCAGCGCATTTCAGCATCAAAGTTTGAGTGAGCCCCATGGACAGAGCGCGCTCAACTATCTTCAGCCGATTGCGGAACAGGATCTCAGCACCAAACTGTTAGAGGACTTAACCTACTGGGTGATCCCCCGCCTATTACACTATGAGGACCGAAACTCGATGGCCTTTTCGCTCGAGTCCAGATTACCCTTCCTCGATTACCGCCTGGTGCAATTCGCCTTTTCTCTGCCCGATAGTTATAAAATTTATTTTGGCCGCAAAATCGCCGAAACCAAATATCTCCTAAAAAAAATGGCAGAACCCTTGTTACCACACTCTATTTTAGCCCGCAGAGACAAGATGGGATTTAACACCCCCCTTCAGCACTGGTTCCAGGACAAACCCACACAAGAAGCACTCAATAAGTACATCAACGGGAAAGATACCTGGCTACAGACTCTCACACCTGAAAAACAGGCCTTTATCAAAAAATATTGGCACCGTTGTCGCGCAGGTCAATCCATCCCAACGCGGGCAGAACTTAACCTGTGGCGCTTTTTCAACGTCTGCCTATGGCTGGATTCTCCCGCATGAAAAAGCGATGCCTGTGCTTTGTGGCCAATGCGGACAATGTTCATACCCAGCGCTGGCTCCGTTATTTTATTTTGCAGGGCCACACGGTGTTTTGCCTCAGTGACAAACCTGCTCAGATAGAAGGCGTTACCGTTTGGCTTTTACCAACACGGGATGATCTTTTGAAGCAAAACAAACGGGCCCGCAAGGCCGATGTGATTCAGGCACGAGCCGTGCAGATTCAAACCTATATTCAACAGTGCAAGCCCGATGTGGTTCATGCCCTCTATTCGTATCTAAGAGGCTGGTCAGCCGCACTGGCCAAAGTAACCTGCCGTGAAGGCTTTCCCCCCTTAGTGATTACCTTACTGGGCAATGACATCGATCTGCTACCCGAATACTACCGAAGTCCCTTTCATCTGATGCGAGACCATTGGCTCAATCAGCTGAGCTTGAACGTCTGCGATTTAGTCACTGGGGTGTCGCATCAACTCTGCCAGGCGGCAAAAAAGATGGTTTCTGGCTTGGCAAGCACCCATACGCCCATAGAATTAATTACACTGGGCGCCAATCTTCAGTTATTCTATCCGGATAAGAATAATCCAGTGTTGGCAGAATGGCGGCAACGCCTCAATATCCCTCTGGATGCCAATATTATACTAAGTCCTCGTATTATGGCCCCCCTGTACCAGATTGATCGGTTGATTGAAGCCATTCCCAGTGTGCTCGCTCGTTATCCTAATACCGTTTTTATCCTAAAAGACACCCAGGCAGATACCCCTGAAAGACAAGCTTACGTTGAGACACTCCATGCCTTGGCTGCCCAACTAGGTGTGTCAGAAGCCATTCGCTGGATCAATACTGTTCCAATAGAGCAGCTCCCAGAACTCTACAATTTGGCCGATGTAGTCGTCTCTATTCCTTCAACGGACGGGATGCCTGTGACGCTATTAGAAGCAATGGCCTGCGAAACCCCCGTGATTGTGAGTGATCTCGCCGCTTACAACGGGCTAATTGAAACAGCTACAGGGATTAGGGTAAATTTTAAGGAGTTTGCCACGGGCATCTCTGCCCTTGGTAACGCGCTTATCGAAACACTTCAAAACCCAAGTGCTGCCTACGAAAGAGCCAGACAAGGCGGCATGATTGCCAGAGAGTTAGGCGATTTTGATGCGCACATGGCGAGAATGGAAACGTTGTACTACAAGGCTCTCAGTATGGATGAGACAGGGGCACACAAAAATAGTTTTTCTCTCCAATACGGGCTCAATGCCTTACTACTCAAGAGCTTAGTCAAACTGAGCTAGTACTTTCTTACGGATTCATAGAAATTTCCAACAGAAGCCCTAAAGAAAAGGAGCATTTTTTCGATTACATGATCATACAGATACAACATCCAAGTGGCTCTGTAAGACGATCCGAATTTAGGCGATATTTTTTAAACGATAATCTTTAAGCGTTTGATTGAAGTAAGCATAGGGTATACAAGCAATGACAAGCTACAGCGATGAATCGCTGATTCAAGAATTTGTGACTGAGAGCCGTGAACACCTCTCTACAATTGAACCAGACTTACTGGTGCTAGAAAAACTCGGAAAAGATACCGATGCTGAAGTGATTAACCGAATTTTTCGAGCCATCCATAGCATCAAAGGAGCTTCTGGCTTTTTTGGTTTTGAGGCCCTGAAAAAACTGAGCCACGTGATGGAAAATCTCCTGATGATGGTTCGCGATAAAACCATGGAACCCAGTCCCACCGTGGTGCAACCGTTACTCCTCGGCGTCGATAAGCTCAATGCGATGATGGAAGATGTCCACAATTGCGATCAGGTAAATTGTAGTGATGAAATTGAGAAACTCGAAGCACTGCTCCAACCAGATGCCGCAAAAAAATCAGAAACAGTTTCTGCATCAGACTTGCCCTCAGACATTCCTGCCCCAGAAAAAATTCCGCACACTGAGGAGTTACCCGTTAACTTTGTCCCAGCGTTTCAGGTAGATGAAGATGTGGTCAAGGCTTGTAAGTCAAACGGGCAAAATATTTTCACGTTATTGGTCTCGCTCAATAACGATCTGCACCACAAAGGACGCTCACTCCAACAGTTGTTGGAACAAATTGAAGCTGTAGGGACCATGTTGGATGTCGTTTGGGACACCAGTCGCATCACCGAAACGGTTTCATACCCTGAAGAAGATATTTTTATTTATATCCTGTACGCCTCTGTTTTAGAGTTTGATTTAGCCACCATGGCAGTGGATCTCCCTGGAGGGCAAGTCCGCGCCTTCGATCTAGATGCCCCGGCACCGGCAACTGAACCCGCCACTAGTCAGGTCCAGGCCCTCAATAAAATATTATCGACCCCGGATTCTTCAGTCGAGCAGACAAAGAAGGAAGCTTCTGTAGAAACTGACACTCCGGCTGAACGCATTAAAAAACCCTCGATGGGTTCTTCTGAATCCTCTGAAACCATTCGGGTCAAAGTCGATCTGCTAAATAAATTGATGGATCTCGCAGGCGAAATGGTGTTGTCGCGCAATCAATTGATGCGCAAAATTAACCAAGAACAGCACAGCAATGACGGGCTAGATACTATCGCACAAAGTGTCAGCCTGATCACCACGCAGCTACAAGAACATATTATGCAAACCCGGATGCAACCGATTGGCAGCGTGTTTAACAAATTCCCAAGAATCGTTCGGGATATGGCCCGCCAACTGGATAAAGAGATTGACATTGTCCTTCAAGGTGAAGACGTCGAGTTAGATAAATCCATTATTGAAAGTCTTTCCGATCCACTCACCCATTTAATTCGCAACGCCTGCGATCATGCCATTGAGTTGCCTGCTGAGCGTGAGTCTAAAGGGAAGAAACCCAAAGGCATTATTCAGCTCAGTGCCTATCACTCTGAAGGGCAAATTCACATTGCCATCCAGGATGACGGCCGTGGCATTGACGCTGAAAAAATTGGGAAAAAGGCTCTGGATAAAGAATTAGTCACCAAGTCAGAATTGGATAAAATGAGCCCTTCTGAAGTGGTGCAAATGATTTTCTTGCCCGGATTTTCGATGGCTGAGAAGATCTCTGAAATTTCCGGCCGTGGGGTTGGAATGGACGTGGTTAAAACCAACATTACCAAATTGGGCGGTCAAATTAAAATTGAGACCATCCCCAATAAGGGGACCACCATTCTGTTACAGCTCCCACTAACACTGGCCATTATTCCATCACTCATAGTTGAAGTGAGCAATCATCGTTTTGCGATGCCTCAAATTAGCGTGGTTGAACTGGTTCGGGTCCGAGCCGCAGATGCGCCCAAGATGATCAAACAAGTGGGCGCGAACTCTGTACTGAGACTTCGGGAAAAACTATTGCCGTTGCTTTATTTAGCCGATATTCTGGGCTTAAAACGCACCTATGTTGATCCCAAAACAAAAACACAACGGGAAGACCGACGATCACAAATTGCCGTATCCGACTTTAATGATGACAATGAAAACGCGGTCATAGATAATCAACGTCAGAGTGTTTTTAGTGACTATAATATTTTAATTTTAAAAGTGGGCGCCCACCAATTTGGCCTGATTGTCGATGAAATGAAAGACACCGAAGAAATTGTAGTAAAGCCCATGTCTCGTTACCTCAAAGAGTGTAAATGCTTTTCAGGTTCCACGATTATGGGAGACGGTCGTGTGGCCATGATTTTAGATCCTGCGGGTATCTTGGGTCATACCAAACTCTCCTTTGAAAAAAGGGAAGCCGAAAAAACCCGCGTCGAACAAGAACGAGCCGCCGAACTAGAACAGGCTAAAAATAGACGCACCTTGCTATTGTTTAACAATGCAGAAGATGATGTGTTTGCTGTCCCGCTCAGTGAAGTGTTGCGTCTGGAAAAAATTCAGATGAATCAGATTGAGCGGATGGGCCGGACTGAAGTCATTCAGTACGAAGGTCGCGTCCTCTCCATTATTCGTTTAGATCAGTTTTTAACTGTCTCACCCTTCCCCAGCCAACTAGATTCCGGCTATTTAATCATCCCAAAAGCCTCCAATGGACATCACGGGGGTCAAGTCGGTATTTTGGTATCCAATATCATTGATACCATCGAAACCACCATCAGTCCCGATGATGCGTTCTCAAGAGAGCCTGGGCTGATTGGTTCAGCCATTGTTCAAGGTCAACTCACACTGTTTGTTGACTGTGGACTTCTGATCAAGCGATCTGGCATATTGGTAGGAGTAGCTTAGTTTATGATACGTAGTTTTGCCACTTTCAATATTAACGATGAACGCTACGGGCTGGATATTTTATTTATCCGTGAGATCAATCAGCACCTTGATTTTACTCCTGTGCCCCATGCGCCTGAGTATATTAGAGGCCTGGTCAATCTGCGTGGTCAAATTGTGACCGTGATTGATTTAAAAAATTGCCTTGGTCAAGGGACCTTAGAACTCACACCACTAGTGCATAATATGATTATTAAAACGGATGCCGAAATGAATGAACTTCATATTCGAGAGGAATTACCCCCTGAAGATCAGTCGATCAGTATCCCAGAAAAAATTGGATTTTTGGTAGATTCTATCGGAGATGTTGTCAGCATTGAGGACGATGAAATTGGCCCCTCTCCCTCCAACACGGGGGGTATTGACTCAAAATACTTATCGGGTGTGATTAAACTTGAAAATGAATTAATTACGCTCATCCACCTGCCCAGTATCCTCAACCTGTGTTTTGCGTTAACTGAAAGTACGTAGTGGTGTCTGTAAAAATGAGTTGATAACAATGAGCCTACTAAGATGAGTACACAAAAATGAGTACACAAAACCCAACACCCAGCGATCTGATTCGCGTCCTGATTGTGGACGATACCAGTACGTACCGGATGATTTTATCAAACGTTGTGAAACAATTTCCTAAAGTGACCCTAGAAGGCACAACAGCCAATGGGTCAATGGCCATTGAATTTATCAAAGAAACGCCCGTCGATCTGATATTGCTGGATGTCGAAATGCCAGTGATGAACGGGATGGAAACACTCAATCATTTACTTTCCATCCATCCAGATCTCTTTGTGGTGATGATCAGCAGTCCGAATCCCAGCACGGCAGATCTCACCATTGCCGCTTTAAATCGAGGGGCCAAAGATTTTATCGTAAAACCCGATGAAGTGTCTGCGGAAAAAAATATGAAACTCTTACAAGAGCGTCTTAATACGGTGATTACCAGTATTTCGTATCAAAAAAATAAACGCAAGTTGGCTGCATTATCAACGCAAAATAGCGCCGTTTTAACACAAGCATTACCCAAACTTCTACCTAAAGTGCCCATAGAGAATAAAACAACGCCGCTTATAACTCCTGCTCAACGGGATGTATCCGTTCGCACAAAATCCAGAACGAGCCTTAAAAGACAATTTAAAGCCCTGGCGATTGGGGTCTCCACTGGCGGGCCTAATGCACTAAGCGAGATGCTCCCAGAGCTCCCTGGTGATTTAGGTGTACCTATTTTTATTGTCCAGCACATGCCGGCCGTGTTTACGGCATCACTGGCAAAAAGTTTAAATCAGAAATGCCGCCTCACTGTCAAAGAAGCGGAACATGGGGAAACGGTTGAAATCAATACTGTTTATATAGCACCCGGCAATTTCCATATGGTGGCTGAAAAAAAATCACAAGCCGTGCAAATAAGCCTGAATCAAGATATCGCTGAAAATAGCTGTAGGCCTTCTGTCGATGTTCTATTTCGCTCATTGGTCCCAATTTATCATGAAAATATTTTGAGTCTGATCATGACCGGCATGGGATCGGACGGTGCCTTGGGTGTCAAAGCCATTAAAGAAGCCAATGGGTATTGCATCACCCAAAGTGCTGAAAGCTGTGTTGTTTACGGGATGCCAAAACAAATCGATGATTGGGGACTTTCAGATCAAAGCGTTTCACTCAATGAAATGGCCAGAACTCTTTCTGCCCATATTCTTGAAACGACTCATAGCTTAGGAGGGGGATAGATGTTTACATTAAGCGTCAGTGAGTATGATTTACTAAGAGAATTTATTGAAGCCCATTGCGGCATTGCAGTGGGGAGTGACAAACAATATCTGATTGAAACCCGCCTTGCCAAATTGGTACTAGAAGCTGGATGTGGCAGTTATTTAGAACTGTATAATAAGGTTAAATACGCAGAAGATCCACAGTTAAAAATAAAAATTATTGATGCGATGACCACCAACGAAACCCTGTGGTTTCGGGATGATAGTCCGTATCAAATTTTGGAAACGAGTTTATTACCAGAGATAGCTAATCGCATTCAAAACAATCAACAACATCAGCTTTCAATCTGGTCCGCCGCCTGTTCTTCAGGGCAAGAGCCTTATTCCATTGCGATGACCATTCATGAATACTGCCGCAAACATCCAGAGCACCAATTTTTAAAAGAGAAGACCAGAATTCTGGCTACCGATATTTCTCCCTCTATTTTAATGTTGGCAAGGCTTGCGCGTTACGACAGTATTGCGATGTCGCGCAATATGAAAAGCGACTACCAGGAGCGCTATTTTAAGCAGCAAGGCAATGCCTTTGTGATCAATCCCGAGATTACTCAGATGGTTAAATTTCAACAATTTAATCTTCAAAACGATATGGGCATGCTCGGACATTTTGATGTGGTATTTTTAAGAAATGTCGCGATTTACTTTTCAGTCGACTTTAAAAAAGAGGTTTTTCACAAAATCGCGATGCAGATGAACCGTCCTGGATATTTGTTTCTCGGCGCTTCAGAAACGATCAATGGTTACAGTCAAGATTTTGCCGCACACCAGTATGAACGAGGCTATGTATATCATCTTACTTAAGGAATATGAGGGCTACACCTATGAAAATTTTATCTGTTGATGACTCGGGCATTATGCGCAAAATTATTCGCGGGGCAGTCGACCGACTGGGCTATGATTTTATCGAGGCTGCCGATGGTCAAGAGGGTCTAGAAGTTCTCAATGTACATGTGAATGAAGTGGCTTTGATTTTATTGGATTGGAATATGCCCGTAAAAGACGGGTATGAGACATTATTAGAGATCAAAAAAAATCCGGTCACACAGCATATCCCCGTGATGATGGTCACTACAGAAGCCGAAAAAGCCAATGTGATTAAAGCCATCCAAGCGGGCGCCAAAAATTATGTTTCTAAACCGTTCCAGCAAGAGGATCTCATCGTTAAAATGATGGAAACCCTAGGTCTGGGAGTGAGTTAGAGTTGGTATCAGATTATTAGAATAGGAGTATTCACCATGTCGATTGAAACCTCTCATAAGTCGAGTCTGGATGCCAATTTGGTCAATGCCGTTGTGGCCTCCACCATGCATGTGATGTCTACCATTGCCTCTACAGAGGTACAGTGCAAGGAAGTGAAAGCACAAACAGACTATAAACCGTGCGGTGATATTTCGGCCATTATCAATATCACCGGTCACAACGGAGAAGGCATGCTGGCTTTGTCATTTCCGGTGCAGCTGGCCAGTATTATCGTCTCACGGTTAATTGGCATTACCCCAGATAAACTGAGCGTGGAAGACCGCTGTGACGGTGTAGGGGAGCTGGTCAATATGATTTCGGGCAACACCAAAAGCAAATTATCGGAGCAGAATAATACGCTCTATACCTTGTCACTTCCCACCATTATCCAAGGTCCCAAGCACCACGTCTCCACGCGACCCAAAAATAATCCCTATTTACTGATGTTATTTGAGGCCGAAGGGCAGACTTTTAATTTACAAGTCTCCTTTAAAACATTTTAGAAAAGAAACGACATTTTATGATGACCTTTTTAATTGCTGACGATGCGGGCGTGATGCGCAAAGTGATCAGCCGCTACCTGATGGAAATGGGCGCGATTGAAACACAAATTTTTCAAGCAGAAAACGGGCGAGAAGCGGTCACCATGGCATCAAAAGAAGCGTATAGCCTGATTTTTATGGACTGGAATATGCCTGTTTTACTGGGAATTGATGCCGTCAGTGAAATTCGTGCAGGTGGTATTAAAACGCCGATTCTGATGGTGACCACCGAAGGCGAAAAAGCCAATGTGATTCGTGCCATTCAGGCGGGGGCCAGTAATTATCTCACCAAACCATTCACCAAAGAGGATTTTGAGGCCAAGGTAACACAACTCGTGGGCCCGATCACTGCCCCAATCGAAGATGCTAAACTGAGAGTGGATCTCGCAGAAGGCAAAATTCGACCGGTGTAACCACAATGTTCTATTCTTGGCAAAAAAAAGCAGCACGAAATCCCCTTATTCTCTCTGTGCTACTCACTTGCACTGCTGCACTTAGTGTTGTGGTCTGGGATTATATTGAAAATCCACTCAATCTCGTCGATTTTCAGAGCCAAATCAATAATCGATGCATTCGTATTGGCGCTAAAACAGATCAAGAGTTCAACACGGCCAGCTGGCACCAATTGAGAGCCCTTCCCCCTGTGCCTTGTGTCACCCAAGGGATTCCCGATCAACCTGCCTCTGTGGTGCTAATAACACCCTGGTCAGACGATGCGTTCGCCTCTATCGACAGCGCGCTTGTGGGCAAGGGGTTTCTAAAGCTACCGCCCAGTCAAAAAAATCCCGCTCTCTGGGGAGGGTCGGGTTATTTTATCGATTCGACCAAGGCGTTACCCCCGAAGACATTGCCTCATGATTAGCGTCTTTCTGAAAAAACTGGCCAGCAGTTATGACCTGGATACACGGTCTTTGGCTGTCTTTCGCGTACTCTTGGGAAGCCTGATTCTGATTGATCTCCTCTACAGAACAATGGATCTCCCGCTGTTTCAGACCGATTACGGTCTGTCTCCTCGAGATGCTTTGATTCTCTACCGGATGCCCATCCATACGCTTTGTCTCCACCTGATGTCTGGCACTGCCTTTATCCAGTACGGCCTTTGCTTAATAGAGGCCGCTGCACTTGTCTGCTTTATTCTCGGTTACCAGACCCGTTTAGCCAGTGTGCTTTGCTGGTTGCTGGTGCAATCACTCGACACCCGAACCCCATGGATTCACGACAATGGGGACCGGCTGATGGTGAACGTGCTTTTCTGGTGTATGTTTTTGCCACTGGGTGCAACATGGTCGGTGGATAAGGCCCGTCGGGTTCTGGCACACCTCGAAAAGCCAACAGAGCCTGAGGAAACATCCGTCCATGGCTTAAACACACTGTGCTGGCTACTGCAAGTTAGCCTCATTTATCTGTTTACCGCCCTGCTAAAGTACGGTGCTGACTGGCGCACAGAGCATATGGCCATTTACTATGCCTTGAATGTGGATATGTTTACCCAGCCTCTGGGCTTATGGCTATTACACTACCCCCGTCTGATACACAGCCTGAGTCTACTGGCCTACGGAATTGAGATCATCCTGCCTGGCCTGTTGCTCTCTCCGTTTTTATCCGGTCCTCTTCGCACCAGTGCCGTAATTTTGGGGTGTTTGTTGCATATGGGGATTGCCACCACGATGAATATTGGTGTGTTTCCTTGGATTGATATGGCTGTGTTTGTTAGCATTTTGCCCGCCTGGTTTTGGAGAAAATGGTCTTGGGGAAAATTTCAGAAAAATAGTGGGGAAATATCCCCGTGGCGAGTTTATTTCGACGGCGACTGTGGCTTTTGCCGCAAGATGCTAGCCCTTCTAGAGACATTTTTGTGTATTGCCTCGGAAAAAGCTGTGTTTATCCCGGCTCAAACAGATCCACTGCGTTTCTCTCAAATGCAAAGCGTCAACTCCTGGTTGCTCGTGAGCGGCAATGAGAACCGTACACAGGAGTATACCCGTTTTGATGCCCTTTCTCGTTTTGTGAGTTTATCTCCCTGGCTTGGCTTTGCGGGCGGATTTTGTTTAAAGCTTCCGTGGGTGATGGCCGCGGGCAATACCCTCTACCGTTGGGTTGCACGTGAGCGCGAAAATCTGAGTTTCTTTTTACGGTGGTTTGGCCCAAACACACACGCACTTAAGTTAGGGCTTACCCCTTGGGAAATCGGCTTGCTTGGCTTTTGCGGGGTCTATATTGTCGCTTCTAACTGCCTTTCACTGCAAGGGATTCACGCAGCTGATCCCTGGGGTTCCTTCACGGGGCTTCGGCAAAGCTGGGGGGTTTTTGCCCCCAATGTGTCTCGCGTCAACCACGCTGTGGTGGGTATCGGCGCATTATCTAATGGTGAGCATGTCAACCTGTTAAAACCGGACTCACCTATCCACTGGGATATGCCGGCAGCCGCAAGCCGGGATTACCACAGTCTCCGTCAGAACTACCTCTTAAATTCACTCACCGACCCCGACATCCAGCCGTATTTTATGCCTGGCTTTGCAGCGTATCAATGTCGGCATTGGAATGGACATTTTCTTTCGACTCGTTCTCCCCTCTCCTCCCCCCTCTCCCTAAAATCCTTCGATCTCTATATTATGGCCCAAATCAACCTTCCAGACTACCAGAGGACGCAACCACAGACTTACCCAGTCTGGCATCAGGACTGTACGCTAGAACACAGGTAAATAAGGCGAATAACTCCTGTATTGATAAAACATAGGTTGTCGCACATAATGGAAGTAACGACAGTGATTCAATTTATTGGTTTGTGTGTCACTGAGATGGGACCTAACTGACTTAGGTTAAAAATAGGTTTAAAAGCACCCGGATGCCAAAACCCTCCAGCGAGTTTAAGAAAACCCCACTGCCTTGGATGTATTCTAAGTGGGGCGGTATGTTGGCTATTGCCTTGATGAAACTCAACCCCTTGCACCGCAAGCTGAGCGAGTTAGAAATTCAAAACATTTGCGATTTTTTCAAGAGTGACCTGCTTCCCTTCTCCCAACGCAAGCAGCTCTCTTCTCTCAGTGCGTTCTGGATGACTTATTGCCAGGCGATCAAACGAATCGCGGGACTCAGCAAAAAAGCACGTCAAGATTATTATGCCCTGCAACGGATCGGCTGTTTTGTGTCCTCCAGTGCCCCAGAGCCTGTTCTGCCGAAAAACGTATCAGATACAGACTCACCGGATATCGCAGCAACTGAAAAATCGGCGATGCTGATTATCCCAGGACTGAACACCCCGCCTGCTTTTTTCCGCGAAATGCACGAATACTTTACCCAAAAGGGACATTTGGTCTGTGTGATGGCCCTACCCTCTAATGGGTTTGCTGATATTGCCACCTCTGCCAAAGCGGTCAGTGACGAGCTTACCCGGATGCAAGACCTGTATGGGGTCAAAAAGGTTAGTCTTGTCGGTCATTGCCTTGGCGGCCTGATTGGTCATTACTGGCTGGAGATGATGCAAAATCATAAACAATCTCGAATTGCAGTCGATCAACTCATTTCTCTGGGCACTGGATTTTTAGGGGCAGATGGCGTCGAGAACCTGAAAAATTTCTGGATTCCCAGAAACCCCGGGAAACCCATTCCTGTGGTGTTTGATCAGTTAATCCAAGCCAATATGAACCGCGTAAAGCACTCGACGGATGTGGTTCGTCATAATATTTTGACGGTTTGGGACTTCATGGTCCATTTCCGAAAAGGCTTTATTGAGGCCGAAGCAGAAAGCCAAGCCCAAATTACACAGCACCTCATCCAAGACCCTGCGATTGACCACCTGACCTTGGTCCTGAGCCCGCAGGTGTTTCAACACGTTGAAAAGCTTCTGATGAGCCCTTCCAACAAAGATACTAACCAGGATGCTAGTCAGACCCTCCTTGAAGCTGGGCTCCCTTCAAACGGGATTATTTTGCAACCTGCCTGCTAATCTCTAATTTACGGGTTTTATTGGCCGAGCTGCTTAGCAACCAGACCCTCTAGTTCTGCTGGGGTAATATCGCGGTCTATCCGCTCTTTCCACTCACGATTTTTGCCATAGAAAACAAAAGTCGGTGCAGATTCAATGGCGAATTTTTCGGCATAGCGTTGGTTTTCAGGTAGATCCAAATTCACGTTGAGCACAGCCAAATGCTTGCCGTATCGTTTTTCCAAGGATGAGACTGTCGGTTTTAGCTTTTGGCAACTGGCACACCAGGGGGTTGAAAATTCCAAAATAACCAATTTAGCCGCCTGTGTTTTTGCCTTCCACTCGGTCGGAAACTGCGTCTTCTTCAATTCGGCAAAAGCCGCTGTAGAGACAATTAAGCTGACAAAAACCAGTGAAAAAGCCAAAGCATTGACATTAAAGCGAGCGAACTGCATATACCACTCCTTACTCATTTGGTAAAACTTTCAACAGCAAATCATTCCAGAGTCCTAGCCCCTGGAGCAGAAAAATCACCGCCAGCAGCATAAAAGCCACCCCACTGATTTTCGTAAACGTTTGTCCCAGACTGGCCATTTGTGCACGGTATTTTAACAGACCGGTAAATAATCCAACAACCATGAGCAAAAAGCCTTGTCCGACAGCGTAGGCAAACAGGCTAATTCCCCCTAAAATAGGATCGCCTTGTTGGCTAATCACACCCAAAATCGCCGCCAACACGGGCGTGCCACAAGGTGAGGAAACCAACCCAAATGACGCTCCCAAAATATAAGGGGCCAGCCACTTGCCTTGGCGTTGCTCGGGTAATTTAGTCAGTACCGAGGGAAGGGGTAAATGGATCCACTCTAAAATTTGCAGCGCCATCACAAAGCAGACCGCCGCCACCAAATAGTAAAGCACACTGGTATTAAGCTCTCCAAAGGTTTTCCCCAGCAAGCTGAGCCCAATCCCCAACACGGTAAGAACAGAGGCCAGCCCCAGAATAAACACGCCTACCTGCTGAAAGACGTCCCATTTGGATTTACTCTCGTAAACCCCCATGTAGCCAATCAATATAGGCAACATCCCAATACAACAGGGGAAAAACGAGCTGATAAGCCCTGCGGCAAAGGCCAGAAGCACCGTCCAGCCGCCACTGGTGTGTTTCAAACTCTGTTGAAACTGTCGACTAACAGACTGCATCAAATCACTGGACTCACTTGCCTTATCACTCACGACAGGCCTCTTTTGGGCTCCAAGTGGGGTTGTGATTTGATTTAGTGCTTCTCGCAAGGCTGCTTCCGAATGAAAATCGGTATACACTCTGGCAATTCGACCGCTGGGATAAATATATACCTGGGTAGGCACAATTTTGGGTTGAAAGGCCTGAAACAACGCCTGATTGGCCGCACGGTCCTTGCTGATATCAAAGACTTTTTCGACCAAGTGCCCTTTGGCCGCATACTCTGGCAGCAGACGGGCCAAAATGGGATCCATTTTTTTGCAGGCTAAGCAAAATTTAGATTTAAACTCCAAGAAAACGGGTTTTCCCTTGGCCTCGGGAAATAGCTCGTGCACTTGCTCTGCGGAAACAGCCTGAACCCCGTCTAAAGAAACTTCTTCTGCAAACGCAAATAGCATAGTGAGAAGCATCATGATGATAGACACCATGAAGCAAGAAGAACCATACTTTCTGGCTAAATTCATAAATTTGACTGCTTTCTGTGAGATAGACGATCAATCAGGCCCGGAAGTTTCATGGAATCAAACACGGGGATAGAGCAACGATTTTGGGTGCAGACAAAAGCCGCAGGCTTTTCCAACGTAGGATACTGAACATCCGGATTGGGCATTGGGCCTTCCGCTTTATCCCACCAATCGAGCCGCTTATAAGTAGACGGGTAATTGAGGGCTGCTTTAAACAATTGTCGTGCTTGCGGGTCGGTTTTGCCGCCCACCACTGTCACGTGCAGTGGTGCATGGGTTACTTCATAATCCGGCAAAAGTGTGCTGGCAGAAAACGGAATATCGGCAATACTGGGCTGCACCAGCCATCGCATCCCATGGCGGGCCATCTCAGCCTGCTCTGCATTACCGGTTAAATGACCCAACAAATTCAGCCAACGCACTAAAGAAACATTCTCATCTCGGTTTTTAACCGCAGGGGTCTCTGTTCTGGCCGCAACAAAATACCCCGCAGTGGGTGAGCGAAAGTGCTGTTCGATAAAGCGCGCCGTCTTCTCGGCGTTAACCAGCCATAACCTCTCCCCTGTGGATAAATACAGTGCTGTGAAGGCCCGGCCCATTGCCAGCGTATCTCCCAGATAAATCCCCGTCTGAGAATTATTGGAGGGAGAATTATTGTTTGATTCTGGCTGGTTATGGAAAAAGCCCAATGTCTCTTCAGCCTTTTCAGCCCGATGCTCCTGTGCCCAATATGCAGCTTTCAGTGCCTGATTTAAGTAAACGGATTTACCGGATGCTTGGTATAGCGTACACAGTGCTTCAATAGCCCAGCCATTTTCCCGGGCATACTGGTGTGTATCCACACGGGGAATCCCTCGCTTTCGACGCGCCGCATCGCTGAGTTTAAAATAACCACCTGCGTGTTCCCCGGGTCTGGGATCCGCATCTTGACTGACGTAGAAGGCCCCATTCGCTCCTTGTAAAAAACGGGTAAGATAACTTGCAATGGTTTCAGCTGTTTTCAAGTAGCGCGGATCTTTAAATTGTGAGTAGGCAGCGGCATAAATCCGGATGTTTTCTGCCTGAACAGACATAATTTTCTCAAAATGAGGATGGGTCCAAACCCCGCCAGTCGAATACTGATACATGCCTCCCCAGACGGGATCCAGCAACTGAATTTGAGCATTCAGCGTTTTTTGGGCCATTTTACCCGCAATCACATCCCCGGATTGGGCTTTCAACATGGCATATTCCACACTATCAGGGTCTAAAAATTTATGACTCCCGTGACCCCAGGCGCCTTGATCCGTGTCAAACCCATCAAAAAAGGCGTTGGTTAACCTCTCTCGCTGTTTTTTGGACAAGCTGAATGGGACTTTATCCGAATCACGTGCTGGCTTTTGGTCTGGACCCCCCTTGTCAGATTCAGAATCTTCTAAAACTGAAACAGCTGTGTCATTGGGATCTGTCCTTTCTGGGGTTGGGTCTTGAATCACCGCTTCCAGCAAATGGACCATCGCACTGGGGGTAATATAGCCGGCCCGTTTCACAATATCGGTTCCGTCTGGACTCAAAATTACCGTCGCAGGCCACCCGTAATCCCGGTACCGTAGGGCCAAATCAGGACGGGCATCTTGATCGGCCTGTATGAAAACAAATTTTTCTTGCAAGAGACGCTTTACAGCTGGGTCTTGGTAGGTCGTTGCCTCCATTACATGGCACCAATGACACCACACCGCTTGTAAGTCCAAAATCACGAGTTTTTTTTCACGGGCAGCCTGTTGAAAAGCGGCTTGAGAATAGGACTGCCAGTGAAGACCAGATTGTGTTTCAGCAGCCCTAATGGCCATGTACCCCCACAGCCAGGAAATACAGAATAGGAAACAGCAACGGAGGAGGCATCGCGTTAAATAACGGTTTCTGGTCATCAAATAAGCCCTTTTACATTGCAATCGTTTTGAGTGTGATCACATTATCCTCTGACATTCTCAGTCGCCTGTCACTATTTAGCGTGAGCTGCAATAATGGCCTGCATCTGAGCATCCACCACCGCCTCAATGGTGGCCGCATAGAGCTGATTCATCACGCCCTCAGAAACAAGGACAGGCATCGCAAGGGTACTCGCATCTTCAACACCCCATCCTTTCATCAAGATGGCATTGGCTGTGGAAAATGCTAGGATTAAATCCCCGCTGTGCGTGGCGGCAAGCCCACCGGCTAAACCAATCCCCAACCCAGCATGGCGGGCCAAGGCTTGAAGCTGATGGGGGAGCAGAGGCGCATCGGTGGCAATAATCACCATAATAGACCCCTGACGCCCCGGTGCATCTGGCCCAGAATTTTGATCGGGTTTGGGATTTAATTTTTTCTCATTTTGCTTGTTCTCATTTAGCTTTTTTAGAAACACTTTTAGCGCCGGCACCACATCACGGTTATCCTCTTCACTTAACTGCTGCAAGCTAAGAGGACGATGCTGGCTTTTGCTCAAATACGCTTCAAGTGACGTTTTTAACGCTGGGTTTAACCGACTTAGCACACTGTGATTGGTGTTTACCAGCACCCCAACTGTATAATACTTCTCTGCACGGGCCACTTGCCGAGAGGCTGAACCAATCCCTGCATGCAGCTCAAAAGAACGCATCCCGCATCCTGCACCAACCCGGCCCTGAGCCACAGGGTCCGTAGATGCATTGAGGATAGCGGTACTCACATCTTCTGGCCTCACCACCCGGGGATTTCCATTAAAAAAACCGTCCCAGCATTCGCCCACAACCGGCAGTTCACTGGCCCAACCCTCTTTGCCGTGTTGTTCAAAATATTGATGCACCCCTTCAAAGACGACGCCAACCGCTCGAGTATTGGTGAGCAGGATGGGGCCGTTTAACAGGCCGCTCTGTTGGATGAAATGAGTGCCCGTTAACTCCCCGTTACCGTTGAGCGAATAAACGGCAGCCCAGAAGCCGGTGTTTGACAAGGCGTCTGTTGAGGTTGGCAGAACGGCAGTTACCCCAGTGGCAATAGGAGGAAGGGCCTCTGTTTTTAGGTAGGTCACATGGCCCACTCTCACACCGGGGACATCCGTGATCGTATGATTTTTCCCGGAGGGAAGCTGCTGAAAATAGGCTGGCAGTTGAAACCCTTCTGGCATCGTTGCTTCTGTATTGACTTGAGCGAAGCAAGATACCCAAAACCCAGAAAATAAAAGCATACTTCCCAGTATCGGTTGCAGAAATGAATTCACGCCAAAAGCCTCCCGCATTGAATGAGTCACTCTGCTATTTCTGCAATAAGCAAGGCTTCTGTCAATGGAGAGGCTTTTTATAAAAAGTTGCAAAGAAAAAGTGGCGTTGAGACTACTTTTTATCCGTCGCAGTAGCGGGCGGCGGATCCGGCTTTTTCTCTGTCGCTGGTGCCGTTGTCGGTGCTGTGCCCGTGCTTGGCGTTGGCGTATTTGAAGCAGTCTGTTCTTTCGTAAACGCAGCATATTTTTCGCGCAGATTCAACTGCTCCATACTTTGCTTAACAACCTGCCCTGCTAAAGCGGGTGTGTTGTTCACCGCAAAGTCTGTCCATTTTCGGTCACTGGGTGTAATTAGCCCCGGTTCAGGACTTGCTGGAGCTGGATTGGCCTTCGCTTGCGCATCAATCGCAGCATTCGCCTCTTTATCCCCACCAGCCATTTCTCGCATTGCCGCAGGCAAATTGGTTGAAGCATTCTGCTGCATTGCCAAATACCCTGCGTTCTCAGGAACATCAATCTTCCCGTCCTTGTTTTGATCAACAATCCCCATAAAATTATTGGCCGCTTTTTCGGATCCAAACGCCTTTGTGAGCTCACTTTTATCCAAGAAACCGTCCTTGTTTGCATCCAAACCTTTTAAATCCTGCTGAGCATAGCCAAAAATATCATTAATTCTCGGCGCGTCCTTCGGTGTATAGCGAATATTGCTACTACTCACCCCTAATGGATCTTTTCCTGCGGCATCCTGCACACGTTGTGCTGCCAAAGCACCATAAGCACCTGGCGTCTTTGTATTGGCACCCAAGCCATTAATTTCATTCACCATTATTGAAAATCCCCCCACGCAAATGTATTAATATAAAAACAGTCGATATATTTTTTGTGTCATTTATTTTTTGTAAGCGAGTGTAACCAGTAGGTTGAAATTTTGGGTGGAAACGATAATCTATCCTTGTAGTATTCAGTGTGGTGTTTGGTATCGTCGCAAATTCGCATTCTTGCTCAGAATGCCGTGTGTGTGTCTTTTAATGAGGATTTTTGGTGATGGAGACAGGTTTTGTTGCTCGCCCACTGGGTCAGCTGAAACAAGGAGAAATACGATTTGGCAAGCGTGCTAAAACACCTCAATTGAATCAGAAAACCGATTTACCCCCTCAAAATTCTTCTCGAATCAACGCCAGCTGGCTCAGACGCTTTTCTCTGCCTGCTATTATTAGCGCTGCGAGTTTTTTAGGCCCGTTGAGTATTCCCAGTACTGCTTTAGCCCAGAACGCGCCCAATACATCGGCCTCTCATCCCGCTGATATTGATGAACTTTCACATCCTAAAATCAACCGCGCCAGCGATCTTCCCAACGTTAACCAGCAAATGACCCAAATCACCGTAGATTTGGCCAGAAGCCCACTGCTCTCTCCCAGTGCTCGCGGGCAATTAGAGCAGTTTCTGCAACGCTTTTATGACAACGGGGACGGGGAATTCAAAGTGATTATTATCCCCAACACCGATTTAGATAAGCTGAGAGAGCTGAATCTCAATCTCTTCAATCAGCTCAAGCTCGGTAAAAAAGGCAAAGACGACGGGGCCCTCTTTTTTATGGTGGCCGATCGGATTCGCAATAACCAGCGGGCCAGTTGGACGTTTCAGCCGGGGGATGGTATTCAGCACTTATTTGAAAACAGCCCCATTCCTCAGCAAGTCAAAGACCAAGCCAACATCCACCTGAGCGCAGCCCTGGCAGCCAAACAAAACGGCGATATGGTGACAGCACAAAGAGAGACAGATGCCTTTGTGCTGAATTCAGTGCAACTGATTGCCAACCACATTAGCCAGTACAACCAAGCACACCGGCCCAAAACACCGGCAGAACAAGCCAAAGCCGCCGAGGAAACCAAAAATGCCTTGCTCTTAATTTTGGCCATTCTGGCTGGGGTCGGCGCAGTCGGTGGGGTGAGCGTGCTCGCTGTGATGGCGCGTAACAAAAAGAAACGCCTGGAAGCTGACCTTAAAACCATCAGCACGCCACTGATCCAGATGAATTCATCTCATAAAGTGACAACCGGTAATCTCTACAGCCTCAAAACACTCAACGCCCTCCTGGAACCCAAACCTGAAAAGCCCGCGGACGGGAATGCGATCAAAGCAGCGGCCAGTCGGGTGCTTGATTTCTTAGGCTTTACGGTCTCTCGACTGGGCCATAAATCGAAAGATCCCACGTTTGATCGGGGTCAAATTAAGACCGCCCTGCGCGACAAAGCCTTAAGCCACCCGTCACCTATCATTCGACAGTGGGCAGCCGGGCTGCTCAATGGGGTTAACTACGGCAAGCTAGACCGCACATCTGATTTTGAGCCACTGATGACGCAGCTTGAAAAAGAAACTGATCCCAAAGTGGCCGTCGCACTCCAAAAAACCGCTAGTGATCTCATCACAGAAGCCGATTATTCTCGCTTTGAGTCCATGTTGGACAACCCTCTGGCAGAAAACCGAGTGTTTGCGGTTGCTCAGCTGCTGGAAAATCCACAAGCCAGCTTAATGGGTAAATTATTCGCGCGTTTGGCCAACCCCCAGGAAACCGATGCCACTGTGGTCAAAGCCCTTAAAGACGGCATTATTGCTTTGGCCAAAAACAAAGAATTGAAGGCCACAACCGGTCCCCTGCTGCTTGAAAAGGCAATGATCAACCCACCCACACCCGTGGTGATAACCGCCTTGGAAGGTATTGCGGCTATGGGGGATAATGCCCATTTTAACCCTCTCTTCACAGATTGGCAGAAAAAGCCAACCAGCGTGATCGCTGACACAGAGTATTCAAGAGCCATGATCAAGGCGCTCAGTGCCACGGTAAATGCCAGTCATCTGCCCAGCATCCATCCAGATTTGAATTACCAAAACCCACGACGACTGGCCACTGCGCTAACATTAATCAGGCAAGTAGGCTCACCGACATCGGCCAAACCACTGTGGGATTTTATTGGAGACCCCGAGACACCGATCGAGTATGCCATTCAAAGCGCCGAACCCGTATTGAACGATGTGCTGAATCAAGACTTCCATCCAACCCTACTCAGCACCATTCAAAATCCCGGAGACAGATTCTCTGCCCGACTTTATGCAGCCGTTATAGGTTTAGGAAAAGTGGGCAGCAGCTCAGACGTGGACGATCTCTTTGCACTGTCAGAAAAACCCGTTGCCTACACGGCACAGCATCATCTTGAACACACATTAGAGCGTCTGGTCAGCGGGAATGAGAATTTTGGTTTTATTTCCGGCAAAGTGGCCACTGGGAAAACCACCGAAAGCAGACAGCTTGCCATTCGCTTGCTGGCAAAATATGGCGATCAAGCGCTGCCTCAGCTATTTAACGCCCTGCGCCATTCCACCCAAAGCACCCCTTCGGGAGAAGTAGACGCATTGACCGGTGCGATTATCCGTTTGGCATCAGGCCGAAATTTTGACACCTTCTCTGCTGAAGCCGTTGATGAAAACCCACGGGTGCAAGAAACTGCAACCACAGGGGCACTGAGTGTGCTGTCTGACTGGGGCCGCTCTGCCGATTATGACAAGAGCCAAGACCGACAGCGCTGCGCTGAACTCAAGCGCCACCGAAACGCACGGATTGCCCAGAAAGCAGGCCAAATTTACAACAAAATGGTGGAAGACAAACGCCAAGAAATTGCCCGTGTTGGCAGCCAGGGCAACTTCCACGACAGCGGCACCTACAGCACACTCAAAGGAATCAAACAAGGCGGTCAGTGGGATCCCATTCTGGTCACAGCCGCTGTAACAGCACTGGCGGAACTCGCGTCTCGACAGCAAGCCTGGGAAATTGCCGAAGCAGCCAGAAAACGACGAGAAGCGGAAGAAGCTGAAAGAAGAAGAGAAGAAGAGGCTGCCAGAAGAAGGCGTCAGCAAGAGGATGACGATCGTCGGTCCTCCTCATCCTCCTCGTCAAGCTGGGGAAGCAGTAGCAGTGGGGGTGGATTCAGCAGTGGCGGCGGGGGCTCTTCTGGTGGTGGGAGCTTTGGAAACGACTAATGAATATTCACAGACCTTCATCCCCACCCGTTAAAACACAGCGACTCCATTTTGGCACGAGCACATTTGGCAGCGATGCGTTTGGTGACGGGAATGCCACAAACCGAGAACTTTCTGCCTATTTTGCCGATCTCGGCAGCCGGATGGACCGACTCAAGTACCTCAATGTGAATGCGGAAAAACCAGAAACCCTGGTTCAACAGGCCGCAGCCCGCATCAAGCGCGGCAAGCTATACCGCCTGATCATTGCAGGACTTGCAGGGCTTTCCGTATTGGGCGCTCTGGGCCGCGTGGGTTATGAGAAAAGCAAACCACCCGCCATTGCACTCCAGCAGCAAGGGGAAATTAAACCCTACTGGCTTAATTTGGTGGGCACTGCTAAACAGGCGTCTGACTTAGGAAAACTCAATGACGGCAAACTGAACACCGATTTTGCCAACCAAACACAACGTTTTATGATGGTTCTGGTGGATACAATGGCAGCACGTCCCACCCAAGAGGTAGACGCGCAAGTAGTCAACCGGCTGCGGCAAGAACTCCAGCACAACAGCGATATGATGCCCTACAAACAGGCGACCGCCATTGCAGGAGACATCAAACAATATCTGGAAAAAGAGGCCAAACTCCCGCTGCACGACCCCAGTGACCGCCAAATTGAACAGGCCGTGCGTGGACTTCGCAGCGAGTTGATTGATCTTACCGTGGGCCTAAAAGATCTTTCTGACGCTGAAAAAACACAACTGGTGGTGGACATTAAAAGCGCTATTAGAAACGCAAAAACAGACTGGGCCTATACAGACACCTTCCAGCCGGCCGTCCTCGGGCATCTCAACATCGCCTATGCTGGGGTGAGCCTCAAGCAGTTTTCAAGCATTCACAGTGCCCATGACGCGGTCTCACTCTTTACCTCCATCGTGAATAACCCGAAAAACTTTCGAGAACTCTCCTCTGCCGAAAGAAGTGCTTTCTTGGCCCAAGGCACCCAAGTATTGAATACCCTGGATCTCAAAGCCCCCAGTGTTGGCTACGGACTGGCGACACTGGCACTCTTGTTTATCGCCAGCAAAGGGGCAATTGGTCTGGCCGTTCTCAAACGCAAAGACGTCTTCGGGGTAGGCGCGGCCAAGGCGGATTTAGAAGCAGCGCTACAAAACCCCACCCTGTTTGTGAACAACGGGGACCGCGGAGATGCCGACGGTCAGCGAAAAATTCAGCGGCTTAATACCAAAATTACTGAACAAGTCACCCAGATGGCAGCCAATTTGCGCAGTGCCTATGCAACAAACAGCACTGTAAAAGCCTTTCTAAGCGAATTATTTGGCGCCGAAAATAAATTACCCACCGCCGATTGGCTGCGTCAGACATTTACCTACCAGGCCGCAACTGCACTGGTGGCGGCACAAAGCCGCCAGGAACGTTTGGCAGAAACCCCGATTGGTGAACTGGCGCTGTTGGAAAAAGTTCTGAGCGGCACTGAAATTGCCTATGCTGCCGGAGAGTACTTGGTACTAGATGCAGACATTGCCGGCAATGAAGCCGCAGCCAGCAAGCATTCTGCCGCGAGTGGGCGAGATCAGTTAGAAACCGAAAAAATTCGAGTAGATCACCTCATCAGCACGACGATGAAAGCCTATACCAATACGGTGCTGGGGATGATGGCCGCAGAACAACAGCTGGCCAGTGTCACTGCCAAGCTCAGCGAGATCGAAAATAAAATGCGGGAAGGCGGAAAACTCAATGCTGGGGAAATTACCACAGAATTGATCGCGTTGAATACACAACGAGACGCTCTGAAGGCCGAAAAATCTCAAGCCGAAACCGTCAAGGCCAGTGCCGAAATTAGGCTAGCCACGGGTGATACACTCATTGAAGAGTATCTGCCTTCGCTGAAAGCCTACCGGACTCGACTCGCTGACGCCCTCAGACAGCAGACTGTGAATAAAACACTGGCCGATCTCAGAGCCGTTCAAGAGAGCGGTAAAACCCAGGTGGTGGATCCCAAATTAACCGAGATTCTGGATCAAAACCGGATTGATACCTATCTGGCCGAACAGGCCCGAGAGAAGGAAGCCATGCAAAAGAGGGTGGAAGCCCGAATGAAAGCTCAACTTAATAACCCGGCTCAAAATAACCCAGCTCTAATTTCGGAGAGTGCCTCTTCATGAATATCACCGGCTTAAAACAAACTGGATATAAGCCGACGGGTGATTTTATCAGGCCTATGCATTCTTCTGGGCCTCATCTCGTTTTCCGACCAACTGAAAACAAAGACCTAGTGCTGTTTGGAACCAGTAATGTTAAACCCGCCGAACCCAGTGAGAGAAAAATCAATCTCACGGCGGATGCCGCCGCCTGGCTGACCTATTGCGAAAGCATGGTAGCCCCCGTTCCAGCTGAAACTCACTGGACAATGAATTTAATCAGTTTGCTCTGCGGTGACGCGAGTGTCAGACGCTACTTGGCAGACACCAGCAATATCGATCCAGACACGATCATCGGCGGGATTCGCGATCACCTTCGGCCCAAATTGGTTGAAAAAGCTGTTGAGCAGAAGACCTGGCCCGCTCATTATTACCGCACGGTGATTCGTCCCGCATTGATGAAATTTTGCGAGCAAGAAGGTGCCCAAGAAGGGTTTATCACAGATGTCACCCCTGTCCTGCTATGGCGCTGGCTGATGAAAACCGATCCGACCCAAAATATTGAATCCATGTTGAAGCTGAGTGGGTTTGATGCCACCCGGATTGCCAAGTTACGAGAAGCCCCAGCAGCCAAAGCCGCATCTAGTCGCAGTAAACCCGCTTCTGCAGAAGAGGTTCTGGCGCTCGAAAATGCACTCACCACATTGCCCAAAAGAATTTTGGGGCAAGACCGCGCCATCCAAAGCATCATCAGCGGAATACGTCGTGCTCGACTTGGCTACGGCGGAGATCCCGAAAAACCCAACCAGCCTCAAGTCCGTTTTTTACTTTTGGGCGCCTCGGGTTCCGGAAAAACAGCCTCCATTAAACGGCTAGCCAAAGCCCTGGGCAGAGAAGTCGTTGTTATCTCCATGACAGAATACACCGACAAACAGGATGTGAAAAAATTCACCGGGGCTGCCCACGGCTACACCGGTTTTGGTGAGGCCTGTGCACTCGATAAAATCAAACAGGCCTTTGACCGCAGTGCCCGAGAGGGTTTGCCGCCACCCATTATTTTATTTGATGAAATTGAAAAAGCCCATGAAGATGTCCGCAAGGCTCTGATGCAAATTCTCGATGAAGGCGTGATGGACAATGCCAAACAGGAAAAAATTATTTTCCGTGATGCCGATATCTTTATGACGTCTAATATTGCACAAACTGAGCTGAGACTAGCCCAAGAGGCCGGTGCCACGGATGAGCAACTCGAAGCCATTACTGAACTCACATTGCGTAAAGCCTTTACCCCAGACTTTATTGGACGAATTAATAAGCGCATTTTCTACGCCCCTGTGAGTGAAGAAAATGCCCGCAAGATACTGGATATGAACTTAACCGAACTGTCTGCTCGCATCCAGACAAAAGACCAAATGCAGCTCAACGTTTCTCAAACGTTAAAAGATGCCATTATGGCCAAGGGCTACAGCCGAGATACGGGCTGCCGCGAACTCATCGCTGTTACCGAAGCCATGGTAGAAGAACCGCTGGTTGAACTCAAAAGTCAGCTCATTAAGGCAGGCACGACGCTTTCTGGCGGCACCATGCACGGTGATTGGAACACCGCTGAAAAAAAATCTATTTTTCAATTTATTCCCAAGAGCAATTCATTTAAATAAGGAGAACCACAACCCATGCAAATCCAGAAACAACCCGGTACAACCGGTACAAATTTCTTAAATACCCAACCCCCTCACCAAACCATTCAATTTGGGAGTACTCAGCCATTGCGCTTTGGTGCCGGCGAAGTGAGGCCCCCCTCTCGTGGAATTTTCGCGTTACTTGGTAGGTTATGGCGTTATGCAATGGGCAATGCACATGAAGCCCAAACTGCCAGAGAGCAAGCCAATCCTCAAGCAGCACTCACCGCAGCGCACGATCAGATCGTTGCCGATTATCAAAATGCCGAAAGTGCGCTCAATACCATTGTTGCCGAACGTAATTTATTTAGAAAACAGCTAGAAGCTGCTGCGCAACTCGAAGCCAAAGAGAAAAAAGAAGCACTCGCGGCAGCAGCAGCCTTGAAGGGCTTGGCAGAAACCGATCCCGATTATAAGGCGCAAAAAGAATACGCGGAGCACCAAGTCACAGAGTGGAAGGCTGCCCAAGCAGATTTGACCACCAAGCAAAGCCGCATGGCCGATTATGATGTCAGAGCCGAAGAAGCCCAAGGCCGAAAAGAAGAGTTCAAAACCAAAGTCGATCAAGCCTTGGCTGCTATTAGTGCGGCCAAAGCCCAACACGCGGATAATAAAACCAAAGCCAATCTGGTCAGAATTCAACAGCAATTGGATGCTGCAGCCGGCAAAAGTGTGGCCTTTAGTGATGACACCGCCAGTCTGCTTCAAAGTATCGCCCTGGAAGGTGAAAAACTGGATGTGGCGCTGACCGGTGGAAGATCTCTGGAAGAACGGACCGCGGCCATGCGCGCCAAAAAGCGCGCCCAAGCCACTCAAACCTCTGATGCGCTGAATGAACTCTTGGCCCAAGTTGGTGGCGGAAATACTCAGTCCAGCAGCACAACAGATGGCGGTGGCATTGGCGCAGACGTCAAAAAATAACACTACTTTTTCTATCCTAAGACACCCCAAATACCCATTTCACACCCGCCGGCGCCCTCTGCCTGGCGGGTGTGTTAAAATCAAACGTTATGACTCAGACGACTCACCACACAACTCATGCCCATTCTTCTCAGGCGAATTCTTCTCCTGTCGTCACCATTGTGATTCCTGTTTATAACGAGGAGTTGACCTTAGACGAACTGCTCAGCCGAATGGGCGCGATGATCAGCAGCAACAGCGACATCGATTGGCATGTCCTTCTGGTCAATGACGGCAGCAAGGATAAAAGCGCGGAGATGATCCAAGCCGCCTGTCTCCATTACCCTTGGCTCAACGGGCTGCATTTTGCCCGCAATTTTGGCCATCAAGTGGCCATCAGTGCCGGTACGGATTTTGCCGAAGGCGATGCGGTGATTGTGATGGACGGCGATTTACAAGACCCTCCAGAATTACTCCCCGAAATGGTCCGGCTCTGGCAAAGCGGGTATGATGTGGTCTACGCCACGCGAAACAAACGCCATGGAGAAAGCTGGTTCAAGCTCTTCACTGCCAATGCCTTTTACCGGGTATTACGCAAACTGTCTGATGTGGATATCCCCGTGGATACAGGCGATTTTCGCCTCATGAGTCGCCGCGTTGTGACCGCACTGAATACCATGAGAGAAAGAAACCGCTTTATTCGCGGGATGGTCAGTTGGGTTGGTTTTAACCAAACCACCTTACTCTACGAGCGCGACAAACGCTTTGATGGGGAAACAAAATACGGTCTGTCTAAAATGCTGAGGCTCGCCATTAATGGGATATTGTCCTTTTCAACGGTGCCTCTCCAATGGATTACGATGGTCGGCTTTATCATTTCAGGGCTGAGTTTTTTGGGTATTTTTTACGTCCTTTATGTCACGCTCATTCAGCAAAGCACGCTGCCTGGTTGGAGTTCACTGATGACGGCGATTCTATTTCTGGGCGGAGTGCAACTCATTTCTTTGGGCATTGTGGGTGAATATATTGGCCGTATCTTTGATGAAGCCCGCAAAAGACCCCTCTACATTGTGAGCGCCCTTGAAAAACCCATTTCAGGGAAACCCACGTCTGGACCTTCTTCCACTGTGGAATCAGCGCCTCAGCCAGAATACTGCGTCTAAGCATTATGTCTGCATTCAACGCCAACACAGAAGAACGGAATACAGAGGGCCATTCAGCGTCTTCCAATACACCATCTTCATGGTTCGCCCTCTTGCATTGCATCCAGTGCCAAAACAGTCTATTTACTGAAGCAGACTTTAGAAAAAATGACATCACGGGCTCGACTGTCGTGTGCCCGCATTGTCAAACGACCTATCCCCTTGCCTATAATCTAGAAGGCCGTCCTCAGCCAGATTTACGCCCGCAGATCAGTGCTAATATTAAAGAGAGTGAGCAAAGCCCTGTTGTGTCTGATGACACCGCCACCTGGCAACACCAAATAAAAGAAAAACTCCGCCAGTATCCTGGGTTTTACCGTTTTTTGGTGCAAACCATTGGTGTTGCACTTCTACCTGAACCAAGTTCACAGACATTTATCGAACAATTTAGCCCAGAGGCTCACATTTTGAGTGTTGGGGCCGGTGTTCTTCGTCGTCAACACCCCGGTTTAATTCACCTAGATTACACCCCATACTCACACTTGGAAATCGTCGGAGATGCGCAGCAACTCCCGTTTGTCGATAATTCTCTCGATGCCATTGTGTGTGAAAGTATGTTGGAACACGTTGCCAATCCCACCCAAGTGATTGCGGAAATGCAGCGTGTGCTGAAACCGGGTGGCAAAATTTATGTGTTAATGCCGTTTATGTTTCAATTCCATGCGGCCCCACACGACTATACGCGCTTTACCCATATGGGTTTGCTGCACCAATTTAAGGGTTTTGATACAGAATCACTCACCGTTCTGGCAGGCCCCGCTTCCGCGCTTACCGCCGTTCTGGTCGAGTTCTTATCCATTATCTGCTCACTCGGCAGTATTGCTTTATACCGGCTTTTCACCATGGTTTGGATGGTGCTTCTCTCCCCACTCAAATTTCTGGATTACGTTTTACGGCACCACCCAGAAGCCTGCCGCAGTGCCTGCGTATTCTTATATATTGGTGTTAAAAAATAAGGGTGAAAAAATATTTACACTATTTGTGCCAATTGACTTTCCAGCAGTTGGAGTTGCTGTGTCAGCTCTTCCAAGCGGGCCTTATTTTTAGCAACCACTGCTTCTGGGGCACGGGCCAAAAATCCCTCATTGCTCATCATGCCGTCTAGCTGCGCCTTTTCTTTTAATAATTCGGCCTGCTTTTTTTCCATCCGGGTTTTTTCTTGGCTGGTATCAATCAGTCCCTCTAAAAGAATAAATACCCGCGATTGTGAAACAACCGCCGCTGCTGAATTAACCGGTGTTTCTATAGGTGATGGAGAAAGGGATAAATCAGCCACAGTAATAAAATGTCGAAGCACTTCTTCTCCTTGAGAAAAGGCCTGAAAATCTGGCGGGTGAGCTGCCTCAATCACCAGTTTAACTGGGGTATTAAAGGCGATTTGATATTGCTGTCGAATATGACGCACAGCACGAATACTTTCTAAAATAACATCCATGGTCTCATTCAGGTGATTATCAATCTGTGTACTGTCCGCGACTGGAAAGGGGGCATGCATAATCGAGAGGCTGTCACAATAAGGCAAGTGCTTGGGTAATTTCTGCCAAATTTCCTCCGTAATGTAGGGCATCATGGGATGGGCCAGTTTCAACATGCCGTCTAATAACAATGCCAAAATACGCCGGGTATTGGCGGCCAATGCGGGATCTTTCAACTGCTTTTTGGCATATTCCACATACCAATCACACACATAATTCCAACTAAACTCATAAATAACGCCCGCCATCTCACCAAACTTATAGGCGCTCAGTAGCTCATTCACAGACTGTACCGTCTCGTGGTAGCGACTTAAAATCCAGCGATCCATTAGTGAACATTCAGCCAAATTCACCGGTTGATTATCCATTTCTTCAATATTCATCAGCACAAAGCGAGAGGCGTTCCAGAGTTTATTGCAAAATAATTTACCCGTTTCAATTTTATCTTTGGCCAGTTTAATATCTTGCCCCCCGTAGGTAATTAAGCTGGTGAGAGCAAAACGAAAGCCATCACAACCATAGGCATCAATCATCTCAACGGGATCAACCGTATTCCCCTTGGATTTACTCATTTTCTGACCCTTTTCATCTCGAATGAGGCCATGAATATACACGGTGTGGAACGGGGATTGATCAGTCAATTCCAGCCCAAACATCACCATCCGGGCCACCCAGAAAAAGATAATATCGAAGCCGGTGACCAAGACACTGGTGGGATAATACGTTTTAAAATCAGGGGCGTCTAAATGGGGCCAACCCATCGTGGAAAACGGCCACAGGCCGGAAGAAAACCAGGTATCCAGCACATCCGTTTCGGGCCGAAAATCCTGAGCCCCGCACTCCTTGCAGTTTATGGGCGCAACTGTTGCCACATGCACATGCTCACATTGCTTGCAGTACCACGCAGGAATGGTATGCCCCCACCAGAGTTGCCGGGAGATGCACCAGTCCTGAATATCAGTCATCCAACGCAAATAATCATTGGTCCAGCGCTCGGGGATAAACCGTAATTCTCCTGCTTCAAGAGAGGCTAACGCTCTCTCAGCCAATGGTTTTGTTTTCACAAACCATTGTTTGGAAAGCAAGGGTTCAATGGTGGTGTTACACCGCTGACAGTGGCCAACCCGGTGGGAATGCTCTTTTTTACTGACCAAAAAACCGGCTTCGCGCAAAAGCTCTTCGGTTTTTTGACGTGCATCAAAGCGCTCCAACCCTTGCAGAGCCTGAGGCACAGCGTCGTCTGTTTTTAACCGACCGTGCTCATCCAGCACCCAAACAGGCTCAAGCTTATGTTTTTGTCCGAGCAGAAAATCATTGGGATCATGTGCAGGCGTAATTTTCAGTGCCCCGGTGCCAAATTCACGGTCCACGTACTCATCGGCGATAATGGGAATTTCTCTATTGCTGAGCGGCAGACGAACAGTCTGACCGATAAAACTTTGATAGCGAGGATCCTCTGGGTGCACTGCAACAGCCACATCCCCGTACATGGTTTCGGGCCGGGTGGTGGCCACTACTAAATGCCCTTCTGGTGATTGCCCTTTTTCCGAACTCAACGGATAGGCAATTTCCCAGAGAAAACTCTCTTCATCCTGATAATCCGTTTCGATATCCGAAATAGCCGAAGTACAACGCGGACACCAATTCACAATATAGCGCCCTTGATAAATCAGGCCTTTATCGTAGAGGCGAACAAAGGCTTCGCGAACAGCAATACTTAACCCCTCATCCAGGGTGAAGCGCTGCCGCTGCCAATCTGGGGAAATCCCCATCCGCTTGAATTGATTCACAATATCGCCTTTACGGGCTTGGGCCCACTCCCAGACAATTTTGAGAAACGCCTCTCTGCCAAGCGCATCTTTGCTTTTGCCTTCTACCCGAAGTTGTTTTTCCACCACATTCTGCGTAGCAATACCGGCGTGATCCGTCCCAGGCATCCACAGTGTGTTGTCTCCGCACATCCGATGCCAGCGAATCAGGATATCCTGAATCGTGCAGTCCAGTGCATGTCCCATATGAAGTGTTCCGGTCACATTGGGAGGTGGAATCACAATCGTAAAGGCGTTTTCTGAGGCACTGCCCACGGCTTTTGCCGGAATAGATTCGGGTTGGAATAATTGATGTTGCTCCCAGAAAGTATAGACTGACTGTTCGACGAGCTTAGGATCGTAGGCTTTGGAAAGGGTTGCGGTTGACACACGGAATCCTCATAAAACTAGATACGCAACAAGATAAGCATCAGGGAAATTGTAAACGAATATCTCTTTAAAATAACTTCATTAAGCCACACTCTTCAATAAAAGCATATTATAGTAAAGTTCTGGCGATTTTATAATTTAGAGAGTTAGCAAGAGAGTTACTCCAGCCGATTCAATCGACTATCGTTTTAAAAGACACCCTTTACCCCTCTGCTTCGCCAAATAATAATAGGCTTTCGCCAATTTTGCAGTTTAGCATATGAAGGTATGTAGTCATTATGGGGTTGCAAATGCCAATTAAACCACAACACGACCTGGATGAAGAGCTTTTATTTAACGAACGGATCAATCAGGACGTATTGATTCGCGGCTCTTTTGAGAAGACCCCCGGAGTCTATGTCCGTTCTGAAGATTACCATGCCAAAGATTTGGATATGCTGTGGTCTGGAGCCCGTACTTTTTACCGCGATGAGCGCTCCCCCTTCCTTTTGCTAGGCATTGGATTTTTTGCGGGTGTTTTGGTCACCACCGCACTCGGGTGTTTTTTGATGTGGAGTCCGTGGTTTGTCCACCGGGCTGCCAGTTCTCTGGCACCTGTGACCACCTCAGCCTCTGAATCTCAATTAATCCAGACTTCTGGATCAAGTCAATCATCAGGCCAGCCGGAGTTGCCGCTGCCTGCCCCTGTTCAGCCAGTAGTCACCCAGCCCAGTACGCCCGCGTTTGCTTCTTCTGGCTCATTGGTGAACGGTTCTGCCTATGAAGTGCAGAACGGGGATACCTTGGGCAGTATCGCGTATAAATATTACGGAAAATCCACGCCTGAGATTATTCAGCGGATTCAAACAGCCAACCATATGCCGAGTCCAGACACACTCAGCCTGGGACAAAAATTGGTGCTTCCCCCTGCGCGCTAACAGCTTATTACTTGATTAAGCACGGCCAGTCGTTCTAGACTGTGGGTATGCCTCCCAAACTTGATCCCACCACTGCGCATTTATCATCGGTCTACGGCCCGGTCCATTCTTGGCGGGTCGGCAGTTCCTTGGGAATCGACCTGCTGCTTCAGACGTCGATTTGTTCCTTCAACTGTATCTATTGCCAATTGGGTGATATCCAAAACAAAACGATTGCCCGGCAAATTTACGTGACCACCGATCAGGTGGAACGAGATTTACGGCTCAGTGCCTGGGAAGAGGCGGATATTATTACACTCAGCGGTAGCGGGGAGCCCACCTTGGCCGAAAACCTGGGTGAGGTGATTCACCTGATCAAAGAGTACACCCACAAGCCTGTAATGGTGCTCACCAACGGTACGACACTAGAAAACGCAGATGTGCGACGCGACCTGATGGACGCGGATCTGGTGGCCATTAAACTCGACGCCGCCTCTGAAAAGACACTGCAAATGATGAACCGGCCGGTGGCTGGTGTCACGCTTGCAGGCATTATTCTCGGTGCCACTGAATTTCGCCGCGAATACAAACAAAAGCCCAACCGCAAACTGTCTCTGCAATGCATGTTTATGCCTGCCAATCTGAGTGAAGTGAGCGAACTAGCCACGCTCATCAACCAGATTCAGCCGGATGAAGTCCAACTCAACACCCCCAAAAGACCCTATCCCTTGCAATGGGTATTGGATTCTCGTGGAAACCACAATGCTGTTGAGTATCCCGCGGTGAATCTCAAGACATTAACACCCCAGCAGGCAGAAACGCTAGAGTCAGCCCTTGCAGCCGCCATCCAGTGCCCGATTGTCTCCATTTACAACAAGAGCCACGCCGAAAAATAGCCTAGAAAAATAGTGCTTTGGTTGGGTCTGGCACCGGATTAATTCTTCGATACTGATAACAACAGACAGCCCCGTCCGAGACGAGAGACGCTGTTGGTATGAAATTGGTTGGATTTTTCTTCGCTCATCTTCACTCGCACTAACCGCCAGGTCACGGTGTTCTGCCTTAGAACACACGTAACCTGGCATTTTTTTTGGTTGTCATAGCAATATTCGTTTGAGAGTGTTTTTAAGTATAATGAGCCACTCATATTCAATTTTGCGCGTGAACAATCGTGGGAGACAAAATGTATGCACATTCATACCGCAACACCACTGAGGCCAAATGGTTTCGCGCCAAATGGTGTCATGAAGGAATTACCAGCCATGACTCTGCACAATGACCTCTATCAGCCTGAAGCAACACCTGTTCGCCCCTCACAACCCTTTTTCGGGCAGGCTTCACTTGTCGCCAGCGGACCACGCTTCGGCAAAACTGACCCACGGCTTCTCTCACTTTTTGCACCCAAGAAAATTGCCTTGGTTGGTGCCTCTGCCAAACCCGGCACCATTGGACGGGTGGTTCTTGAAAACCTCCAACATAATCACTACGGCGGCACGGTGTACCCTGTGAACCCCAAGTATGCCGGACAGTCTTTTGACTGGGCCGGTAGCAATGTCCAAAATGCAGTGGCCGATATTCAAGCACTACCAAATGATGTGGACATGGCCGTGATTATGACCCCCAAAGAGACCGTGCCTGCTCTCGTCGATCAGCTCGGGCAAAAGGGCGTTAAATCCGTTGTGGTCATTAGTGCAGGATTTAATGAGGCGGGGCCCTCTGGTCAGCCCTTGGAGGAGGCCCTCAAGGCTGCATTAAACAAGCACCAAATGAGCATGATTGGCCCTAACTGTGTGGGCGTGGCCAATGCCAATCCAGGGGTTCAGATGAATGCCACATTTGTTTCAGGCGATATCACTCCAGGAAACGGTGCCATCCTCTCTCAATCGGGTGCTGTGAGTATCGATCTGATTCAGCAGGCCCGAAACGCAGGACTGGGCTTTTCTCAGATGGCCTCTATTGGAAATCAAACCAATGTCGATAGCAGCCAACTGATCGATCATTGGGCAGAAGATCCTTCTGTGAAGTATATTTTAGGCTATCTGGAATCGATCAAAGACCCTGAGGCCTTTCGCCGCATTGCCACTGTGGTCTCCAAACAAAAGCCAATTGTGTTGATTAAATCCGGCAAAACGGCTGTTGGCGCCAAAGCAGCATCCTCTCATACGGGTGCTCTGGCCGGCAGTGATACCGCTGTGGATGCCCTCTTTCAACAAAGCGGGGTTCAGCGGGTTAACTCGATACAAGACCTGTTTTCTGTCGCCAAAGCCTTTGAAATGGCGCCTCGGGTGCCTGCAGGTCCCAGAGTTGGGATTCTATCTAACTCAGGCGGCTACGGGGTGATGTTGACCGACTTGATTGAAACCCGTTTTCCGCAGCTCAAAGTGGCCACACTCAGCGATGCCACCAGAGACCAGTTAAAACAAATTCTGCCGCCAGCCGCTAGCAGCAACAATCCTGTGGATACCATTGCCACCACCCCCTCGGACAAGCCAGAAAGCTTTAAGAAAGCCCTACTGGCTATGGCTGAAGACCCGAATGTCGATAGCATTGTTGTCTCTGTGGTGCCGTTACTCAATATCCAGGCTGCCGATGTCGGGAAAATAGTGGCAGAAGCCCAACTTCTCACAAAAAAACCGATTTTTACTGTATTGTCTGTCTCTGAAGGTGAGTTAGTACAGGTGCAAACTGCGGTTAAAAACCAGCAGTTAAAACCCACTCCGCTCTACCAAAGCTTAGAGTCAGCCGTTACCGGGATTGGCGCCATGGAAAACTTCCGCCTTTGGTCTGAAAAACCCTTGGGTGTGGAAAAACGTTTTGCCGATGTTGACCCGGCCCGTGTCCGGAAAATTATTGACACAGCCAGAGCGGAAAACCGAACGTTACTCACCACCACAGAGTCTTTACAGCTATTAGAAGCTTACGGGATAGCAACGCCCAAACATGGACTAGCCCGTGATAAAGCAGAAGTGATGCAACTAGCAACGCAATTGGGTTACCCACTGGTGATTAAAGTGGTTTCCAAAACCATCACCCATAAAACCGATATTGGCGGGGTCAAAGTCGATCTTCGCACCCCAGAACAGCTTGAAAAAGCTTACGATGAATTGATGGCCAACATTAACAAAGCAGGAATCACGACTTTCCAACCCGGTGAAGGGGTCATGGTCCAGCAATTTATGAAGTCTGGCAGGGAAACCCTGATTGGCTTTAAGCACGACGCGCTGTTTGGGAAACTGATGGCCTTTGGGCTGGGCGGGATTTACGTCAACACGCTGAAAGATGTCAGTTTCCGGATCAATCCGCTGACGGGTACAGATGCCCGCGACATGATCCAGGGCATCAAGATGTTGGATATTCTCAAAGGCTCTCGCGGGAAACCAGAGGTGGATTTTGACACACTCGAAGAGGTGATGCTTCGCTATTCACAACTGGTACACGACTTCCCTGAGCTTGAGGAGTCTGACATTAACCCCTTCTTTGCCCAACCCAAACCCACCCCGTCAGAAAAAGGCGGAATCGCGGTTGATGCCCGATTTACATTGAGCGCCACCGGCTCAAGCAGCGGCCCTGGCAGCAGTCATTCCCCTCAGAACACTTCCGCCTCATCATTACACGGTGAGCCCTGGACGGTCGTTGAGCATCTTTCTGGCCGTATTGAGCGGACTTACCGACGGGGACCGGATGGAAAAGCAGTGCTGATTTCAGAAGTCCATCATCCTGGGGCGATCCGGACATATTCCTTTCCTGATGCGAGGAAACAATTGACCGCTAAACCAGAGAAACGTGAACAAGAGAAAACGACAGAGCTCTCTGTACCTCCCTCAAGCTTGTGGCAGCATGTTCGAGCCTGGTTACGTCGTCAGCGTCAAAGGTGGGTCTAAGCGAAGATGGGTTTATTTTAATGCCTCGGCCTAATAACATGACGATTTGCCTGGTGGCCTTGGGTCTGCTTTGTTGCCCCGTGCTTCTTGCCGAAGACTGGTTTGATATTGCCGAATACCAAAAGGATCTGGAGAATAAGCAACCCGGACAAACCGTCTCTATGGACATGGAATCCATTCAAACCCTAGGGCCCAATGCAGGCGTCCAGATTGTCTCCCTTCGCTTTTTACCCAACAGTCCACAGGCTCAGCAAATCAGCCAAAAAATCACTTATGAAGACTGGCAGGTCGACTGCCAGCAGCAGGAAATTGGGATTGCTGGCAGCAAAGTGCTTGGGGAAGACGGTAAACTATTGAGCCAAGAGCACTGGAAGGAACCCCTGCTCTCAAAGCCCAAGTCTGGCAGTGTGGGCGAGCAGGTTTTTCGCATTCTGTGTAGCCAGCCGAACCAATAAGCAGAACTATTGCCTCCCCCCTTGCAAGTATAGTATTGTGATTATCCCCACACCGAGGGATAATCGGCATCATCGCTCATGGGGGTGTAGCTCAATTGGTAGAGCGTCTGCTTTGCACGCAGAAGGCAGTGAGTTCGAATCTCATCACCTCCATAGCCTTATAAAATACTCTTTTTCTAGAGTGCAATCTTTTTAAGTCGCTCAGACACAGGGGCTACTTGCCAAGCCATTCCCAAACGCGCCATCATAGCAATAATATAGTACGTCACATCGATTTCATACCAACGATGGCCGTTTCTGGCCGCCCGTTGATCGGCGTGATGGTTGTTATGCCAACCTTCACCGTATGTCAGCAACGCCACCCACCAGTTATTCTTACTGGTATCCTCTGTTTGGTAAGTTCTATAGCCCCACACATGGGCTGCGGAATTGACACACCAGGTCACATGCAGCGTGTATAAAAGCCGTAAAAGACCGCCCCACACAAAAAAGGAGAACGCCAAGCGCTCGCCGCCACAATAGTAGCCCACAACAGCCAGGAGGATTAAAAAGCCAATATTAAGTACAGTGTAATAACGCTCTAAAAAGCGCATCACGGGGTCATCAGCAATATCTCTGGCCAGGCGTACCGTGGTTTCAGGGGTTTCATCCAATTGGGGATGTCTAAAAAAGGCCCATAAAAAATGCGACCAGACAAAACTCACCTGCGGGGTATGGGGATCCAATGGGGTATCCACTTGGCTATGATGGAGCCGGTGGGTGGCCACCCACCAGATAGGCCCTCGCTGAAAGGCCAAAACACCGAGCAATGATAGGGTCCAACGCAGCCATGGGTGTGTTTGATAACTCCGATGAGCCAGTAACCGATGATAGCATAGGGTAATCCCGCAACATGTGGTCATAAAATACAGCCCCAGAAAGAGCCCAAGCCCTTCAGGTGTGTAAGCAGGAACCGCCAATAAGATAGAAAAATGCAGCAAGATATACACGCTGATCAGCGGCCAGTTAAAGCGTTCCCAAGTAGCGTACTGGGGAGTAAGCCAGGAGGGAAAAGGGGTTGGAGATAGCTGTTGTAAGACGTTCATGGCAGCAGTGTAACATGCACACATAGCCCGCGTGAATGTGTTTAAGCAAGTGTTTAGGCGGGTGGCTGATAAGCCCGTTTAAACTGTGCTTGCTGAACTGCCAGGATAATGTTATACACCAGGGCGTCAAACATGGGCCGCATCGCTGTCACCGTATTGGCAAAAAACGGAGTTGTCCCTGCTTTAGAAGCCACATTGGTTAAGAAAACACCACCTTGGGTGGTGGGCCCCATCAGCATCGAAGCCGTGTATAGCTTAAATTTGGGATTGGAAAGCGAGCTACAATTCCCGCCGGGTGCGGTATTTGGCAAGCCGTATTCTGGATAATATCCAGGATTGGGCGCGCCATCAGACAATGTTGGGGAATAAACGGACATGAATTTCCCGTCAGCCAGTGCTTTGACCAGGCTATAGATTCGTTTGATTTTTAGATTGGGCTCTAAGTCCGGATTTGTTGCAAACGTTCCAGCCGGTAAAGAGCCTGGATAGTTATTACTAAAACCACTATTTCTATCCTCTGTTGGTTCCCCGTCTGTTAAAAACAAGATCACTTTATCAGAATACGTCTCACCCTTGTTGCACAGCAGTTGGGCGGCGTAGGCGATGGAAGGGGCAGTGGCTGTATTTCCATCAGCAGAAATTGGCTGCATGCTACCAACTCGATTGATAGACAACATCCGTTTTCTTAAATCAGCAAAGTACCGATGATTGGGGTCTGGTGGAGTCCCCCCTTCACTCAAAGTGCTTCCCAGAACAGGGGCGAGTAAAGGGCTTTTTTCACTGACGGCTGAGGCATAACCGAAAGTCATTAATCCCATTTCCAGAACGTCATTATTGATCACAATGGGTGTGTTTTCCAACTGCACCAGAGATGCCAATAACGCACTTCGCATCGCCTCTATGCGAGACATTTTCTGGTTTAAGAGATCATCATTGGTACGGGTACCGCCGGTAAAGGGCATTAAATAAGTATAGGAAGGATTGGTTCCAGAACGAAGATAGGGCAATAAAGAGTAGTTGGACCCTGGAACACCGGGGCTGTAGGTCGCCTGCTTGGTTAGACAGAGGTGGTATATGGGATCCTGAGGAGGCAGCATCGAGTTGATTGTTGGATTTCCTCCTAGGGCACTATCAAGAAAGAAATCAGACATTCTAGGAATACTGGTGAGGCTGGGGTTGGGTGTTACCCCGTCCGCTCGATAATTATAAGGGCTACAATAGGCCATCAGCCCCAACACATTGGCAGCGGGATACCTATCATCATAGGGGGTTAAGGGATCATCCGATAGAGAACCGTATACAAGATCCAACTGTGCATCGTCCCAAGGATTCAACCTCACCCCTGGGGCTGTCGACACAGTGGCCCCGTCAATGGCGTAGCGGTTTTTCAAAAAGGGGGAACCAGTCCACGCGCTGACCGGTCCAATACTCCAGTAAGCCCCACCAGCATAGCAACAACCACTCGGGAAGACATCATTGCGTTGCATTGAACCTGACACATCCGCCACAAATTCAACGCCCACTTTGCCAAAGTTGGGATTGATAGATTCTCCGGTTCTGATCGGCACATTGGCAATCAGCGTATAAGCGGGCGTGTTGGGGTGAGCCGGATCTTGAAGTTGAATCGAGATTTGAAACGATCGAAACCCAATCGGCAGCAGTTGATTACTGGGGCCGGGTACTGAAGATACATTCCCTTTTTCATCCACAAATTGACTTAGGCTACTTCCCCGTCGGTACGTGGTCTCTAAAATAAATAGTTTAAACGGCGAATTAAAACTACCGTTAACATATTTGCATCCTGTGGATGTGCACAAAGAATCTGGCGGCAAACCGCCACACCCACCCGGAGTTAAATGCGAGCAATTGTAGGTATTGGCATAGCCTTTCGGCAGCCTAGCCCAGTCCAACCCAACGGAGGGATCTTTGGCGGCGACCAATGATAAAACGGAAACCGCTGCTTCTGCCAGTCGCCGGTTATATTTATTACTGGAGGCAATCGAGACAAAATCCGTATTGGCTGTCTGTGCCCCTTTCATTTGGAGAATGGGCAAGAGCGCAATACTTAAAAGCAATGCCACCAAGGCAAGTTCCAGCAGCGTAAAGCCGTTAAAATTAGAATTTAATCGCTTTAAAGATTTCAACGTGAAATATCTCAATACTCGTATCACAACTATGACAACGTTATATCATTTGCTCTCTTAGTCCGCTTTTTTTCTTTCTAAGGAGGGGGAGCATAAGCGCGGGACATTTGCGCTTGTTGTACCGCAACAATCACTTGATACACAATGGCATCAAACATCGGTTTTAAATCCGTAATTCTATTGGCGTTAAATATCACGCCACCAGAACGTGTGGCATAGGTGTTTAAGAAGTTGTAACCAGACGATCCAGGTGGACGCAAAATATTAATCACATAGGTTTTAAAGCGTTTGCCCGCACAAGTAGGCACTGTCTGCATCGAAGCCACTGCAGGTAAAGATCCACCAAAATATCCAGGGTTAGGCGTGGTACCGTCACTCAAAACGGGCGAATTTGTTCCGGTAAACGATCCATTTCTTAATGCTTCACCCAATTGATACATGGTCTCATAACCGTCTGGCCCACCGCCGCCGTTTAGATAATTTGGCTCACCATCTGTCATCAGTACCATAATACGGTCAGAATAGGTATCACCCATGTTGCATAAGGCCTGGGCGCCAGCTGCGATCGCGGGCCGTGTTCCTGTCGCACTTCTTGCAAGGATAGCCTTAAACTGCATGCGTCGGTTGAATCCAAGAAAACGTTTTCGCGCATTCTCGTAGTATTTTCTGTTGGCGATCGGGCTACCGCCGCCTGTATCTGTTGTGATTTGATTCCCTAGTTTCGGGGATTCTGGAGGAAGGAGTAGTCCTGCAAATCCTGTATCTGTTGCACTGTTATAATCAAATGCAGAATCAAAAGTATACATCGCAATATCCAGCATACTATCACTCATAATCGCAGGGGTATTTTCGATTTTGACCAGTGAGGCCAATAGCCCACTTCGTACCGCTTCCATCCGAGATAATTTCTGTGTCAGTAACGCATCATTGGTGGCATTCGCACCGGTTGGGAAATTAACAGCTGTAATCGGATAATTCCGTAAATAAGGTAGGTTGTAATTAGTACGAGTCCCCGAGGTATCAGCCAAGGAATTGTAAGCATAATTGGCAGATTTTGGCATACATAAATGATAAATAAAATCATTCTGGCCGGGCCCATAAAAAGGAGCATCACCCCAATTATAAACGATAGGGCTGACTGGATTTGGCTCGGCATTCAGAGAACTAAAATAAAATAACTGATGCATTCTGGGGAGATCTGGATTGGGAACCAATGGTGGGCCAACTAATTGGTATTGATAAGGATTACACCCATTGGGATCCCCGGTTGTACCCGGCAAGCCTAATATACCTGCCTGTGGGTAGCGATCATCATACGGCGTATTGAGGTCATTGCTTAAAGCACCGTAAACGATATCCAGTTGACTGTCGTCCCATGGATTGAGAGAGATCGACGGATCAACCGTATTCCCCCAAATTGGGTAGCGATTATTCATAAATGGAGAGGCTAGAGTGCCACCCGGAAAACCTGGGTTAATCCCCATTGCTTGGGCATTGTTATTATCATTACCGGTCATCGAACCCGAAATATCCACCACAAACACAACGCCCACCTTCCCTATCACGGGCGCGCTGGGGGGGGTTGTTGTGATCGGTAAATTCGCCGCCATCACATTCCCACTTTTTGGAAACAATATCGACACCGAAAACATCCGAAACCCTTGCGGCAGTGCACGTGCACTATTAACCACCGTATCCCCAGGCGAATATATTTGCCGGGTTCCGTCTTCTTTCTCTATTCGATTGGCCGCCTGACCCTGCGGCTTTCGGTACGTCGTCTCTTCTAAATAAATTTTATATTTTGAAGACCAGCCCCCATTGGTATATGTACAACCGCCCATCGGGCTGGCATCACCGCAATCTTTTGTCCCGTAATAACCAAGAGGCAGTGCGGCAAAATTAACCCCGATTGTCGGATCTTGCGACATTAATCTGGCATATATCGTTAACAACGCTTCTAGTTCACGTCGATCACTTCTGTTCCCGCCCACCAATGATATATCAGCCACATTGGCCGTATTCAGGCCCTTCATCGACAGCATCGGCAATATCGCCAGGCTGATGATTAACACCACCAGGGCTACTTCGATTAATCCCATCCCGCGTGTTGCGGGGTGTTGTGCACAAATCTTAAAACGGCGATAAATATCGTTTATCACGTTTTTTCCTTCTCAACTTCTCTAGTTCTCTAGTTCTCTACTTCTCTACTTCTCTATAGAGTCAATAAAAAACGAAACTCAAAAAAAACTCAGAACAATGGCAATGATTTACTGATAAAGGGGGGTATCTTCTGATATTCGTACACTTTGCAACAGAACTTCAATGTCGTTGTCGTTTGTTTACATATGTTTATATTTTACGTATTATTAAATATTATCGCTTCTCTGACGAATACAATCGAAATACTTATTTTTTTGGATAGTTATTTTTTTGGATAGATAGAGAGAAGAAATAATCCAGAGAGAAGTCATACATCTATTTGACTTTATTCATGCAGTCCTCACGAAGCAGCTTTTGGAAAAGAAAGTGCCTGTTGCCTATGAACGCTCCTGTGAATATGCTCACGCCTGGTTTTAAACCAAAAACCCGCATGCATTCCCAGATGCATTTCGGGCAAGCTGCCTCTTTGGCGGCCATTGCATTTTTATTGATATTAGCAGTGGTCATCACCTCTATTTCCATGTCTCGCTTATTGTTCAGTAATGCAATTAGAAACATAGAAACACGGAACCTGGATGCCTCTTATAATTACGCCATGGCAGGTATACAAGAGGCCATTGCCACCAGAGCACAACCGAGAAGCAATGTTGTGGCACTAGAATCTCGTTTTTTCTCCCCCTACTGTTCTACAGGCGTTCCGCCCATTAGCTCTTCCTTACATGGCTGGTGCGTCGGAAGATACCGGCCTGTCAACCCCCGCTCTGGAACAATCTACAGAAAGCCTCTTGGGTCAACCGGTTCAGGGACGGGGACTGCTCAAGAATTAACCGGGATGTACCGATATATGATTTTTGGTGGGCACACGGCTCGCTTGGCCAAGACTGGACGATGGGCTATCAATGACTATTTACCTCCAGAAACATCGCCCCCGTATAGCCCCCCTCCAGGATCTGGTAGTGAGCGCGATAATGACCCTGCTCGCTTGCTCGATCTTAACCCCAGGCAGCCCTTTTTTATTGTCAGCCGCGGTGCCGTCTGTATCGACCCACGTACCCGCCAGGTCGGCGTCAACAAAATTACCTACGACTCGTATTTATATGGTGGCAAGAAAAGACCCGTATGCGTCAATTCGGGTAGTTCTAACTTTCAACTAAAAGAAACCACCGTCCTGGCCGTTCTGGACATGAGCCGCACTACCTACCCAAACAATGACAAAATTATAGATCTTCGCGTATTTCCCAATACCGCCCCCAATAGTTTTCGAAATCTCTTCGGTACGGCCCCAGATGTTTACTTGCCGAATGAACTTAGCACAGGTTCTCCTTATCGCGTGAGAACTACTTATAAAACGTATAACGCTGCTAACTCTGTGGTCAGCTCGTTTAATTTTAATCGGGAATGGATTTACGGAAGCATAAGCGCTGCCGATGGATGGGCTGCATTCATTACTTCTCTCTATATGAATTGGTACCCAGCCAAAGTCGCTTTATACAACCTTTCAGATTCAGCGCCTTACACCCAGCGAACCCTGAACTACCAGAATGGTGATGACCCAGAATACGGTTCTTACCAAAACACAGCCTATCTCCCTCAGTTTTTCACGAGACATGGTACCGTTCGAAACCCCGCCCGGGAAGTGGATCCACAGAGCGCCATAAAAGTGTTTTTTAGTGACGGGGTAGATTTTATGTCGATGTTTGCCGATCAGAAAATAAAAGACTATGTCGTGGGTTATTACCCAACCGTCAAAACTTGTACCACGTTGGATTCCAGCAAGTGCAACATTTATTTTTGCCGGTTGACCGATCATGCCCGAGTGGCCGGCAATGTCAGCTTTTCCAATAACCCCTCGAACACCGCATTTATTACACTGCCTCCCCCTCCTGGCGGTGCTGGGGGTTTTGGCGGGGCCCTTCCCACCGATTACGAACTGGTGATGCGCTGGATTAACACCAGCTGGGGATCCTCAATGGGATTTACCGGCATTCACCGAACTCAATACAATGATGCCAGAGATCCCTGCGATCCCAATAACCCCAGCTATCAAAACGCCTATAAAATTCGCTTTACAGTAGCCGGAAGCCCTTAGAGGTCAAGAAAAACATACTCACTATTTTGGGAGATCCCCCTCGCCTTGCCTTCGGATAATCAATTAACCCCCATCAAGCCAACCGGCATCTTGGGCCAGGTGAGCTCTCTAGCAGTGATCCTTGTGTTCTTGGTGTTAGCTGTTGTGATCACCGGATTGTCCATCAGCCGACTCCAATTAGGCACAACCCAGCGGATACTCGAAGTTAAAAACATGGATGCTGCTTACACCTTTGCCATGTCTGGCATCCAAGAAGCCATTGCCACCAGAATGTCTCCGCGTAGTAATTTTATTGCGCTGGAGAATAAGCAGACACCCTCTGGAACTATTGCCCAGCAGTTTCGTCCCTATCAGGCGGAATCGGGCTATGTATACAAAGATCCGATCAATAAAACGGAATTAGTCGGGTTTTACCGGTATTTTATTCTGGGCGGGGACCCAGCCCGAAAACCCACGAGCGGTGACTGGTGGCTTGGTAATTCTATTCCATCAGGCACACCGCCCTACAATGCTATTGGGGGCGATGCCATTCATTTTCTAGACATCATTCCAGAGCAACCCATCATCATTGTTAGCCGGGGCAGCGCCTGCATTGATCCCAAAACAAGACTGATTGGTAGCAATCAACTTCAATACCCCTTAAGTGGTTTCACACCTCGGGTTCCTCGTTGCAACAGTACCAATTTTAAACTGTATGAACAAACCATCTTGGCTGTGTATGATATGAGCCGGACCACTTCAACACACACAGATAAAATTGTGGATTACCGACTGTTTAGCACTTCAGAATATGCGCCTGGTTTTGCAAATGATGTCACCATTCCAAACAATATCCGCGTTTCCATTACGGGTAGTCTTAGTTATTCTCCCAACACGCCGCTGAATGCCTTTAATTTTCAACGTGTCTGGAATGCCTCCTCTAACAATCCACAATTCGCCGCCTGGGTCCCTGCGGCCGTTAGTTTTTATAATCTTTCTGCGACATCCCCTTACTGGTTTGAAACCCTCTCTTTCTCCGGGTCTCCTGCCACAGCCAATCTGGATTCGGGCCACCCACCGGTGGATGCCAAAAGTGCGATCAAACTTCAATTTCGCGGCGCGGTCGATTTTCTCTCGATGTTCGCGGATCAAAAAACACGAGACTACCCTGCGGGGCAATACCGCTCTATCAAAGGCTGCCAAGATAACCCAGACACGTGTAACGTAGTAATTTGTAAGCTACCAGAGCACACCCTGATGAGCGGGACAGCTACTTTTCCCAACAACCCAGCCAACACCGCCTTTATCACCCTCCCGCCCCCACCTGGGGCACCCGGGGGATCGGGTTACACGACCAGTTCTCAGTATGAAATTATATTGCGGTGGGTCAGCACAGCCTGGGGGAGTCAAATGGCCTATACAACCAATAACAAGGCCGTCTCTGATCAAGATCTGACACTCACCAACGGTCCTTGTAATCCACTGCATTCGGGGTATAACAGCGCCTATCATATTCTCTTTCGCACCCAATAGTTTTGCTCTAAGTTTTGCTATACTAGTGCATTATGAAAGCCCCCCCAGACAAGGTCGCCAATTATTTTTTCCGCTCCTTAATGCACAATCAGTGCCATATCTGTTGGAGCCTGTTTTCAAAGCGCTCACAGGATGAATTTTTAAAGTGGACGCTGAATGATATTTATGAGCGGCATCCTGAAGCAGCCCGGCAAGCAAAGATAGGCCCAGCCGAAGTAAAGTTATTATTTGAAAATAACGATGTCAGTTTGATGAAGACCTTCTGGAAGCGATTTTTCTTCAGCAGTGGGGCAAACGAGTTTTTTCGCTTTGGCTACTATGCCACTGTCGACAACACAGGAAGCCAATCGACGGTTCGAGTGCTCTGTAAATTCCCGGACGGCCGTTCCACACAGACGGATCTTATGCTGCTAAACGAACGTGGAAACTGGAAATTGGGGTACGTAGAGGCCTCTCTACCTTTTTAGTTTTTGATCTCGTCTTTGATTTCGCATCTTTGATGTCGTAAAATGGCGCATAATTTGAAAAAATGCTCCGAATATAACGGCGGTAAATGAAAAGGCGGTAGACGTGATACCAGTCTCCTTGAGATCTGTTCGTTTCAACTCATCAAATTGTTTTGCCAAATCGTTACTATCGATTACGCTTTGCCATTTGCTCCTGGGAACAAGCCTTGTCACTGTGTTAAGCGGGTCTCTAGTTCAAGCGCAAAGATATACGGAGCAATCGGTCGCTGACTTTTCTGCACAGTACGTTGACTGGACCCAACAAGCCTCTCAGGCATACCAGGCCGGGGATATCTCTAAAGCCATTGAGTTTTATGAAAAGGCCTTACCCATTGCCCCCAGTGAGAGTTTTCCGGTTATTTATAACAATCTGGCTGCAGTTTACCTCAAACGTGGTCTGACCAGCTTGAACACCCAAAAACAACCGCAAGTGGCTATCAGCGATTTCCGCCAAGCATTTTATTTACTGGATTTTGGTTGGCCAGAAGGAATAGAACGAAAGCCCCTCCATGATAGCAACCGCAAAATCGCCCGAGAAGATCTCGACATTGCTTACGAGCAACTGAAAATACCGGTAAAAGACAGGAATGCCCATTTCAAGCTCGCCAAAGAACTCCGCCAGGGCGGTCGCTTTAAAGAAGCCTTGGTCGAATTTAACCAAGTATTGACTGTCCCCAGTGATGCTAACGCACTCTCTACACAGGCAGAAAGTCTGCGGGCAATGGGAGATCTCTTTACCGTCTTAAATAGCCCGGAGAAAGCAAAAAAATATTTAACACAACTCCTCTCTTTACTGGGTTCTCAAGCCACAGATGACGATTTTGTCAGATTGGCCAATGCCCAAAACAAAACCGGTGACGCTGATAACGCCGTGATTAACTACAACCGTGCTCTTGAAAAAAACCCGGGAAACCAGACAGCACTGGGTCAATTAGAATCTATTTGGATTCGAGAATTGAAAATTAATACGGGCAACACAGTGGCCCACGCCAATTTAGCCAGTATCCTTCAAAAAAAGAAAAATTACGCCGGTGCCCTTCAAGAGTATCAATATGCTGAATACTATGCCCAGCGAGACCCCAAGGCCACGCTCGATGTTAAAAAAATGATTCGCCTGAATTTAGGTACCCTTTATCAGGAAACCCGAAGGTTTGACCTGGCACTCAGTGCCTACAACACGGTGCTGCAAATTGCCCCACAAGAGACCCGCGCCCTCTTAAGCAAAGCGTCTTTGTTGAAAGATCAGGGTGCGACAGAAGACGCGTTGAAAGCTTATTATCAGTTACTTACTGTGCAGCCGGATCTGGAATCGGCACATCAGGCGATTTTCGCCATTATTGTCAATCCTGCACTCAGTCCAGAAGCTCAAGTGCAGGGACTCAAAGACTATGCACAGCGCTTCCCCAGTAATGCGCTCATTCAATCTAAAATTGGAGAGCAATTTCATCAAAGAAAGCTCTATGACGATGCCATTTCAGCGTATCAAAATGCACTGAATATTAAGCCCGATATGACTTCGGCTCTGGCCAATTTGGGGGCTGCTTACCAGGCCAAAGGGGATTACAACCAAGCCGCGGAAGCCTTTGAAAAGGCACGTGCCTTAGAGCCCAAAAATCCTCTCTTTGCCAAATTGGCGCAAGATCTCAATCAAGTGCGCTTGGGACAAGACCTCAATCAAGGGCTGGCACTACAGCAGGCAGGCAAATACGCTGAGTCCATTCCTTTCTTGGAAAAAGCGGTTGATAAAGCTCAGTTCGATAAGACCACCTCACCCAGCAGTTTGGCAGAAATTCTTGCCGCCCTGGGTGTCGCCTATCAAAATACAAACCGGCTTGATGATGCACTGACCCAATATAACAAGGCTACTGAGTCTGATAAATCCAACGCTTCCTATGTCTTCTATCAGGCGACCGTCTATCATCAGCAACAAAACTGGGAGAAGGCCAAGGCTAGTTATCAAAAAACCATCCAGCTCGCCACCTCCGTAGAAACACAAGAGCTTAAAAAGCAGGCCCAAGATGCCTTGCAAGGAATCACACAAAGTCAGTCTGATATTTTACTCAACCAAATTGCGGAAGCCTACAATCAAAAAGCCTATCTGAAGGGGCTGGGGGCGATAGATACGTTACTCAAACAAAGCCCCGGCAATGCCACTGCTTACTATTACCGCGGGCTCATTTTACTGGATCAAAATAAAGCCCCGCTGGCAATCAACAGTTTTAAAGAGGCCGTTCGCTACGATAAATCTCTCAAAGATGCTTATTATAGCCTGGGGATTGCTCTGGATAAGGCCAACCGCAAAATTGAAGCCAAAGAAGCCTTCAAAAATTTTGTCACTCTGGCCAGTGGTGACAGCACCATTGACGCGGCCTTGCTCGATTACGCCAAGCAGCGCGTGGGCCAGTAAGCATTTTTATCCCTTACTTTTTCTTTTTAATTTTTACTTTTTCTTCACTAGGGTCAGCCCGTCGCGAATCGTCAGCATGCTCAGGCATTCAATCAGTCCACCCGGCAGGGCATCTTGGTGCAGTGTTTGATTTAATTCTCTTAAGGCCGTTGTTTCAGGGTCATTGGTAATGGCATTATTCCAGACATCACCGCCCCAAAACACATTATCAAACGCCAAAACCCCACCAGAACGGACCAATTGCAAGCCCAATTGATAGTAAGTGAGATAGTTTTCTTTGTCTGCATCGATAAACATCATATCGAACGAACCTGCCTGCCCTTGCGCAAGAAGAGCCTGAAGCGTCTCTTCGGCGGGAGCGAGTCTTAAATCAATTTTAGAGGCCACACCTGCTTGTTTCCAGTGCTTTACGGCAATATCTGTCCATTCCTTGCTCACATCACAGGCAAGCACTTCTCCAGCAGGCGGTAAAGCACTGGCGCACCACAGTGTGCTGTAACCGGTGAATGTGCCTACTTCAAGATAGCGCTTTGCTCCCAGCACCCGAAGCAAGAATGCCAGAAACTGTCCCTCATCTGGACTCACCTGCATCCGAGCTGGTCCGCCAAGGCGTAAGGTCTCTTCTCTTAAGGCCGCGAGATCGGGTGTTTCGTGGTAGCCCCTCTGGGCTAAATAGGCATCGCGCTGGACGCTGTCCTGATCAGTGAGAATGGCCATCGGTCTGCTCTTTCTCGTGCTCAAAGGAAAAGGGGTGGTCGGGGTCTTCAGCAGCCCACCGCCGGGCAATCTCATTCAGCCCGTCCAATACGCCAATCAGTTCTTTCCCCCGCTCTGTCAGCCCGTAAGTCACCTGCGGGGGGCTACTTGGGACACATTCTCGGTAAATAATACCAGATTGTTCCAGCTGTCTTAAGCGCTCAGTTAGCACCTTGGCTGAGACCGAGCCAATGGCCCTTTTAAGGGCGCCAAAACGAAGGGGCCCTTCCTTGCAGAGGTACCACAGAATATAGACTGTCCACTGACCCATCAACAACCGAAGCAGTGAATCGAGCGGGCAACCGATCGGGCTTTCTGGCAATTTACAGGGATACTTTTTCAAAGCAGTCTCTTTGGCTGTTACGTCACTGAAATTAAGTTACAAATAAATACTTAATATTATTTTGTAACATTTAGCCTATAATGGAACTGAACGGAATTGATACACCAATGACTAGGCGTATTATTCTTGCTTACCTGTTCTTTAAAACACAATCTTGATCAATATTTCAACCAGTCACGTCATCTCTCGTGGGGACTCCAACCTGTACAGGGGTGATGCTCCTGTCTTGCTAGTCATAGCCAGACAGGGACTGGGTTCTTTCGTTTCAACCCCTGAATAGTGTTCTCGCATAATTCAATCCGTCTATTAAAGACTGTTCTCTCTCTATCCAGTTCGCCCAGCAAGCATGTCGTTTTATTTGGTAAAAACAGGTGTTTAGGGTTCAATTCCCTTAAACGCCATTTTTGAATCCCTTTGTGAAATTATGAAACGGTCTCTCGAAATTGAAACAACTTGTTACATTGGTCAAGTTACTTCTATATAACCAAGAAACAGAAAGGAAACTGCCTCTATGACCACCTCAAGCCCGTCTATCACCGTCTCACCCAGTCTCAAAGCACTGGCCAAAGACCTCTCCAAAGAGCCACCCCGTAGCCCTCGTGAAACAATTGGTGGCTTCGTTCTTGCCGCCAGAATGCTCGACAAGTGCCGCGCCTCTCTCAACGGAACGGCTGGAGAGTATCATTTTGACTGTCCGTTAGACAATTACCTGCTTGAATTTACAGGAATTAGCGCGCGTGAATTTGAAGCCTTTGTTGCCACAGGCGCCGATGACCAGGCGGTGGATCAATGGATTCGCGAGCATGCCAAACAAAAAACGCCTGAAGAAATTGCTCCTTGGAATAATGAGCTTCGGGATAAATCCTTAAAAGACCTGCCTGTGAAACTCCAAGTGTATATGGAGTCCTATATTCCTCAATTTGTGCCAAAAGGCAAGGTAGTCTACCGTTGGTTCGACGTCTATGATTACGAAGAAGGCCGTTTATAAATAGGTTTAAACGACGCAATTTAAAATAAGCGCCACAGGTCTCATGTTAAAAGAGCCTGTGGCGTTATTTTCTGGCAGTATTTTTTGCGTTTGCTTCATAAACTGTTGCGAGAACTCTCTTGGAAAACACCTTTGTGTTACTTTTGTCATAGATTTTTCTGACATGATTTTCGACACTATAAGACACCCACAATAGGACACTCATAGGACATTCCATGATCTCTGCCATAATCCCCCCCTTGCTCTCTCCCATTCAAAAGCCCAATTTTCTGGGTTCTTTGTCTGGCCAGGCGTTATCTACTTCGGTATCCTCTGGTCAGGAGCCCTCTGGCCGCGCTATACTCCCTGTACCTTCGTCATTACTTTTTTTTGGGAAGGCAGCTCCCGTGAGACATCCACAAACCCATAACCCACAAAACAGCTCAGGCCCTCTGTTTCCGCTGAGTGAGAACCCCTTAATCAATGCAAAAGCCTCACTGCCAGATTTTCAGGTAGCACTCACGCAGGTGCTTCAGCACCCACAACCCCAGGCCATTGCGGCACTCACCGAAGTACTAGACCAGTATCTCCAAGGCAAATGGGATGAGAGAACCGAACCTGGTAAACGCACAGAGACGCTTCGGGCCCTTCATAAAATTCTGGGCCAGCGCGGGCAAGGCAATCTGGCCATGGCCCAAATCAATCCCGCTCTCGGGGATGTCCGCAGCAATGGCCTTAAAGTGTGGAAATATATGCAAACTGCCGAAGCTGCCGGTGTGGACACCCTGATTTTTCCGGAATTAACGCTGGTGGGCTACCCCATTCGAGATGTGATCGGCCGACATCCCAATTTGGTTGAAGATAACATCGTCTGGCTCAAAGAATTGGCAAAGAAATCGGGTAAAACCCGGGTTCTTGTTGGCTTTGTGGAGCCTCGTGAGATTAATCCCGCCGATGCCAAGAAGGGACGTGCCCTGGTCGGCCGTCAGTTCTATAATTCAATTGCCATTTTGGGCAATGGCAAGATTGAAGGGGTCATTCGCAAATCCCTGCTGCCCAACTACGGGGAATTTAACGACTGGCGCCAATTTGAGGCAGCTCCCAACACGGGGCTATCGCCAGCTAGCACTCTGGGCAACGCCCCGTCTAAAGCCCAATTGGCCTCACAACATGCGTCTCAAAACGGGTTGCCGGCCAAAATTCACGGTAAAGACTACGGTATTTTTATCTGCGAAGACGGCTGGAACGATCCCGATTTCTTTGAGCGCACTCTGTATCCGGGGGATCCCGTGGCCGATATCGCCAAACATCGCCCGGATTTTCTGATCAACTGTTCCGCATCGCCCTCTCGAAGCAGAAAAGAACAGCTTAAACACAATATGCTCAGCCATATGTCTGCCAAATACGCGATTCCCAATGTCTACGTCAATCAAGTGGGCGCCGTCGATGAGCATTCTTATGACGGTGCCAGCAGAGTGTACAACGCCAAGGGTGAACTCCTGGCCCGTGCAAAATCATTTGAAGAACAATTCCTGATCGTCAACCCCAACGCGACCAGTGGTGTGGCTTACCCTCTGGCACCTGGGCTGGAAAAAACATTGAAAGCCAGTAAAACCTTTAACCCTTATGATGAAACCGATCTGGGCAGAACTTATTTGGCGGTTGTGCAAGGAATCCGGGATTATTTTGCCAAAACTGGCCAGAAAAGAGCAGTTTTAGGACTCTCAGGCGGTCTGGATTCTACCATTTCTGCGGTGTTATTGGCCGATGCGCTTGGCCCAGAAAACGTTCTGGGTGTGAGCATGCCGTATAAAAAAATGACCACCAGCGAAAGCCAATCTGACGCAGAAATTTTGGCCAAGCAACTCGGCATTGGCTTTATTGAAGTACCGATCACGGATGCCGTGGATACCTTCCAAGCAGGACTCAGCAACGCAACAGCCCAAATGGCAACAAACACTCAGTGGGGCAGCCCCACCACCGGAAAAGATAATACGGTTCCTAATTTTCAGGCACGCTCACGCGCCATGATCCTATGGGGAATTGCCAATCGTTTCCCGGGTGTGATTCCCATTGCCACGTCCGATAAATCGGAAGCCTATGTGGGATATGCCACCATTAACGGGGATATGTCTGGCGGCTTTGCCCCGATTGCAGATATCGTTAAAACCAAGTTGTTTACCTTGGGCCACTGGATGAATGCCAACCGACCGGTAAAAAATGCCATTCCAGAGCAAATCTTGAAGAAACGCCCTGGTGCTGAGCTGGAAATTGACCCCAAAACCGGTAAGCCTCTTGCCGCGGAAGATGACCTGATGCCTTACGAATTTATGGACGAGATTATCTGGCGGATTGAAAACAAAGGTGAAGGCCTTTCACAAATGCTGAAATCGCCCTTTTGGTATGAAAAACAACGCCAGGCGATCAGTGCAGAACAAAAGCTGGCCTGGCTGGAGAAATTTTACAACCGCATGAATTTCGCTATTTTCAAGTGGAATCTACTCCCTGTCAGCGTGATTGTGGATGCCCGCTCTATTTTGAAAGCCGATTATATGGTGCCAACCACCGTCAGACTCCCTCGGGCCTCTGCCTCCGTGAAAGCGGTCCAGGCAGACCTCACCGCGGCCGAACTTGAAAATCCTGTCAGCGTGAGCACGAAGAAAGCCCGCAAAAAGCCAATTAAACTCAGTTAAGCGAGCTCCAGTTAAATGTGACAGCTTCGGCCGTTCTTGACGTTGTACTGCTGGTGATACTCTTCGGCCTTATAAAATACGACCGAAGGCACTATTTCGGTAACAATCGGACGGGAGAAGCGCTTGGCCTCTTCCAGCTGTTGTTTAACCGCCACTGCTTGGGCAGCTTGCTCTGAGGTATAGGTAAAAATCACCGAACGGTACTGGGTACCGACATCAGGGCCTTGTCGGTTGAGGGTTGTGGGGTCGTGCATTGCCCAAAAGGCTTCCAGTAACTGTGTATAGCTAATTTTATCAGGATCGTAGGTGAGATAGACCACTTCGGCATGCCCGGTTTGCCCGCTACAAACTTCCCGGTAGTTGGGATGCTGCGTATGCCCCCCGGCATAGCCCACAGCAGCATCTAGTACCCCAGGCAATGCTCTAAAGTCATCTTCCACACCCCAAAAGCATCCGGCGCCAAACATGGCTTCTGCACTCTGTGACATGAGACAGCGTCCTTCCTCATCGTCTTTTACCGCCTGTATTCTAGCACAGTGTGTTTATTTAATTGTCCGGTAAATTGGCAATAAATTTCGTGATGGCCGGGTACACTTTGGCAGGGTCAAGATCATGGGTCTCATCTGGAAAGAGAATCAGCTGTTTGCTTTTGGCTGCTGTGGTTTTACTCAACAGTTGTTTGGAAAAACCACTGGGGCAGATGGGATCTCGTGTGCCGTGTAGAAAGAGAACCGGTGATTGAATCTGGGGCATTTTTTCAATCGACATAAAGCGCCGCATCTGACGAGGTCCCATCCTGAAAAACCACGAAGGTATCCCAAGAAGTTTACGGCGCACTTCAACCGCCTCAGCCATCTGCGTGAAAGTGGCCTCCAAAATAACCGCCTTAAAGGGCCGCTCTGTAGCGATTTGAGTAGTCACCCCGCCACCAATTGACCACCCATGGGCAACCTGAGACGAAACCGGCACGTTCTTTTCACGGATTAAGAAATCACTGGCTGCTCGAACATCGTGATAAAACCCACCTTCAGAGGGTAGCCCTGTGCTCTGGCCGTAGCCCCTGTACTCGTAGGCCAACAGACCAAGACCTTGTTTTTCCAAGGCTTGAATATAGGGCACCACTTTTTCCAGTGTCCCACTGCGCCCGTTGGAAAAGAGCACCGTTGCTTTGCCTGGTTTTGCAGGCAGATACCATCCGTGAAGGGTCTCACCGTCTGCTGTGGGGAATGTTACCTCAGATACCGGCGTGGACAATTTCGGTGATTGGATCTGGGGGAATTGACTCAGAGACACCTGGGGTTGCGGATTAAATAAAAACCGGCTTTCTACCCACAGTTTTAGGGCTTTCACAGGCGATAGCCGGTATAACACAGAGCCCATCAGCACCTGATACATATCAAAACTGCTTTCTTTGAGGGTATTTACCTGTTTTTCACCCGTAAACTGTGGCGGCTGCACAGGGGTGTTTGCGGTAAAATACGGCCGTGCAGCGGGCAAGCTAGTAGCCCGAGCAAAGCTAACTCTGTGTTGGATTCCCAACCCATTTCCCACGATCACTTCTCCCCAAAAAAACCAAAAAATTGGTAATGCAATTAAAACATTATATGGCCTGTTTTTCAACATGATTCATCTCGATGCTGACTGTCAAATACAACCCTATTCGGGAAAAGCCCCGCGGTCTCTGGCCGTCTTGCTCCATGGGGTGGGCGCCAACGGGTATGATCTCCTCCCCTTGGCAACACTGTGGGCCCCTTATTTGCCGGATACGCTTTTTATCAGCCCTCATGCCCCAGAACCTTATGATGAATATCCTGAAGACGCAGCGCTTTGGCTGGATGAAATGGCGCCTTACCAGTGGTTTAGCCTCAAAAATATCACCCCAGAAAACCGAGCTTTGCGGGCTGAAGCCGTGCTGCCTGAATTAGACCGCTTTATTCAGACTCAGCTGGCAGAGCATGGATTGAGCGTTGAGAATCTCCTCCTCATCGGCTTTTCTCAAGGGACCATTATGGCCCTGTACTGGGCGATCAAGCAAAAGTCCCCGTGTGCCGGTATTTTAGCTTACTCAGGCAGACTGATTCAAACTGATAGTCACTTTATACCCCAGGCCAAAATGCCCATCATGCTCGTCCACGGCAGTGATGACCCTGTAATTCCTATTCAAGAACATCATCAAGCGATGGAAACGCTGACAAAATGGCAGTTTCCTGTCACTGGCTTTGTGGATCTCGGTGAAGGGCATACTATCTCAGAAAACGGGGAACGCTTGGGACTGCGCTTCTTGAGAGAATCTCTAGAACCCGTTAAAACTTAAGCAAATTCACACACAGCCTGGGTTTTGTTATGCCATGTTTTGTTTGGTTATGACGTTTATGAATATCGCCTTATGAATATTATTCGTAGCAAAACTCAAACACGGGTGGCTATTGGGCTGGCCGCGGTAGCCATCCCCGTTGGTTATGTCATAAAAAAACACTTGGACTGGGAAAGCACGCCAGAAGCCAAGTCCCGAATGCTCACCCATCAACTGACTTTTTGGGCCGCCACTGGCTTGGGGATATGGGGCTTGCACAAGACATTTCGAAGCGTGATACCACTGCCTTGGAAAATTCTGGGCACCGTACTCACCGCAGCGCTTCCTGTTGTGGGGTTTGAAGGCGGCCAGAGATTGGGTGCTCGACTCTTTCCCAAAAAACCAGTTGCCTTTAATCGAAATTTGAATGTATTCACACCTCCTGGCACACCCTCAGGCAAATTGGCTGAAAAAGCAAGCACACGGTTATTCCCTGGCCGCGTGTATGTTCCGCCCTCTCTCCGAAATCGAAATCTGGTTAATTAAAGCAACACTGGCTATTTCGCCATCGCTTCGAGCACACTGAGAACCACCGGGGCTGGTGCCTGTATTTTCCCTGCTTGTATCCGTCTCAGTAAGGCCGTAGCCATTGATTCGTCTACACCAAACTGAGTGAGCGTTTCTTTAACACCTGTTTTGGCTTGTTCAACGGGTTTTCCCTCAGCCAGATTGGCCTGATAAACTTGCTCTGCGTGGGCGAGTACTGAATCTGTAACCGAGGTTTTACCGACTGTGTGCAGGGGCAGCTCGTTTGAAATAAATTCTGAGACGTCAAAGCCCGTTGTCGTCAAATCAATCACAGAAGAATCAATGACAGGACTTGGCTCAATCTCAATAGCGGCTTGTGCACTGGCAAAGGCAGACAACGCCAATAAACTGATCAGGCTGGCCAAGATAACCAATACGCCTGGATGATAGTTAAACTGCTTCTCTGGCACGGTCTATCCACCTCATATTTGTTTTTTTGCATCCCGTCGATAGTTTTATTATCGATGCGCGTAGCAGTGCTTTCATCGACCATGGGGTTACCTCTGAGGACTGGCCATGAGATCAGCTTATTATGAGATAAATCTATTTATCCGGTTTATCCAGCTATTTCCCGTTAGCCCCGGGTTCACACAGCACAAAATTGGCTGGGTCATTGGGATTGGGGCCAGGGGTATTTGGACCCGACTTGGACGGTGTGGGTGATTTATCAAAGGCTTTGCGGGTATTGTTAAATTCAGACTCACATTCCTGGGTTTTCTGCGTTCCATTAATCGTGGGCTGCATCGAAAACAGATAACGGGCAAAATCCGCATTATTGCGTTTCAGCACATCCGCCATGCTGGGGCCTGCCCCAGGTGAATTTTGTGCGATGGCCGCTGTGGCAATGGTAGGGTTCTTTTTGATTGCACCTGGTTTTCCCACGACGGTCTTACTCAGCACGGTCTTTTTAGAGATAGGCGCTTCTTTGGCCCAGAGGGGAAGCACTTGGCTTTGAATAACGCAACTCAGCCCCAAGACCAGAGAAAACCATACAGCTGGACGCATCATCTTCATCAGCAAAATAACACCTCGAAAGACATCATCAATCTAAATTCCACAAGCCGAAACACACAAGCAAACCAACACCGACTACCGCTGATTTCATCTTGTGGATCTATTTGATAATAACAGATTTTTCAGGGCTTGGTGAGAGGAGACGGGAGGGCCCCCAAACGGGCGATCAACTCCCAAAACCCGGGTAATGGCCGCGGGGTCTTGTTTATCTCTGTATGGCGAGCCTGCATATGGGTGGCCCAAAAAATCACATTCACCATCAAACGATTGATCCCCCCAGGCAAAGTCGAATCGCTGGCATAGGGCTCCAGCTGATACCGTTCTTTCAGTACACTGGCTGCGGCAGTGACTGCGGCTTCAAATTTCTCAGGATTGAGGGATTTGAGCAAGGCCTCTAACCACTGTTGGTGTTTGGCAAAGCGATCTAAAATACGGTTTTTGGTTTTTAACGGCAGGGGATCCGCGGCTAAATCTAGGGCTGCCTGTTTAAGTTGGGCCTGTTGCAGCTGAAAATAGTCTTGAGCCGGTCCTTTTTCAAGACCGTTTACCCCTTGGAGTCCCTTTGCCGCCAGCAGATGTCCCGACAGTATCAAACTCCCGAGGCGGTCGCTTGGATTGGCGCTTTGTGACCAGGCAATAAGGCGTCCCGGCAAATCCTCTGCCTGGGCATTATCTTTCTCTGAGCCAAACACAACAGATGGCACAAGTGATTTTACGTGATGGCTTAGTTTCAAGCCGCTTCCCCTCAAAATTGGCATTCCCCGTTTGGTGTGTATTGAATGGCGTCTCGTTCAACGCCTTACATTATATAATCAATACAACCTGCAGTCTATTCGGTGCTAATTTCGCTTGCTTTGCCTTCTAACGCGGCTTCAAGAGTATGCCAGGCTAGTGTGGCACATTTTACCCGGACAGGGTATTGCTTCACCCCAGAAAACATGGTGAGTTTCCCCAAATGGTGGGCCTCTGTAGTTTCATTGAGCTCGCCGAGGAGCATTTTTTGAAACTCGTCCTTCAGCTGCAAGGCATCCACTTTGGTTTTTCCCTTCACCTGGGTGGTCATCATCGAGGCGCAGGCTTTGGAAATCGCACAACCCATCCCTTGGAATCCAATATCTTCAATGGTTCCGTCATCAGAAACCGAGACATACACCGCAAATTGATCCCCACACAAGGGGTTTTTCCCCAGCGCATAGGCGTTGGCAGTCTCAAGCACCTTAAAATTTCGTGGTTTCTGGTTATGCTCCAAAATCACCTGTTGGTATAAATCACTGGCGTGCGATCCGCTTTGTGTCATCTCTAATTTAAACGCTCCCTGTAAAGATACGCCGGACTTCACCAATAGCCGAAACCAGTCGCGTTATCTCATCGGAGGTATTATAAAACGAGAACGAGGCTCTGGCAGTCGCGGGCACACCAAAACGCTGCATCACGGGTTGTGCACAATGGTGCCCGGCGCGAACCGCAACCCCAGACTGATCCAATATGGTTCCAATGTCGTGAGGGTGGGCATAGTCCAGATAAAAAGAGAGCACCGCTGATTTCTGCGAGGCGGTGCCAATCATACGCAAACCGGGTAAGCCGCTCAGGGCATCTGTCGCTTCTTGTCGGAGTTTCTCTTCTGTTAAGGCAATTCTATCAAGTCCCACAGAAGTCACATAATCTAAGGCCGCTCCCAATCCAATCACTTCGGCGATGGCAGGGGTCCCTGCTTCAAAGCGCGCAGGCGGCTTGGCAAAGGTCGTCTTCTCAAACGTCACCGAGAGAATCATATCCCCGCCCGTTTGGTAGGGAGGCATTTGCTCTAGTAAGTTGTACTTCCCGTATAAGACACCCACACCCGTAGGGCCGTATACTTTATGCGAGGAGAATGCGTAGAAATCACAATCCAAGGCCTGAACATCCACTGACATATGCGGTGCCCCTTGGGCCCCGTCAATCAATACCACAGCACCCACCGCATGGGCCCGCTCAATCATCTCAGCCACAGGGTTCACCGTACCCAATGCATTGCTCACGTGGGTGAGCGCCAGAATTTTGGTCTGTGGGCTCAGTAACCCTTCAAAAACAGTCTGGTCTAAGGAGCCATCATCCAAAACAGGAATGACCACAAGCGTTGCTCCCGTTCGTGCACACGCTTCTTGCCAAGGCACAATATTGGCGTGATGTTCCAGACCGGAAATCAAGACCTGATCACCCGGTTTTAGCAGGACGTTGCCCAGACTAAACGCCACCAGATTAATGGCTTCCGTGGTCCCTCGGGTAAAGACAATTTCTTTTTCAGAGGCCGCATTGAGGAATTGCGCCACCTGGGAGCGAACCTGATCAAAGGCCTCAGTCGCTTTTGCACTGAGTGCGTACACTCCGCGACGCACAGTACCATATTCCTCACTGTAAAAACGGGTCATCCGGTCAATCACGGCCTGTGGCTTCTGGGTGGTTGCCCCGTTGTCTAGATACACCAAAGGATACCCGTTCACCTGCTGAGAGAGGACGGGGAAATCAGCCCGAATCGAGCGAACTTCCGCTTCACTTAAGGGAGAGACAATAGGCTGTGGTGTTGCTGACATCTGGACTGCTTCGACGAGATCGACTGCCACGGGTTTCATTTCCTTACTTAATGACATTCCTGACCGGGTTGCAAGCAACTGGTAAAACAATTTTTGGGATTGTTGTCATGCCCAAGTACTTGTAGAGCTTGCTTTTCCAATTGCATCTGCCAACTGGCAACCGGGATTTGTTGGATGATATCTTCGGCAAAGCCAAAGGTGAGAATGCACTGAGCGACTTCGGTACTAATGCCGCGGCTGGCCAGATAAAAGAGTTGCGCGTCATCCAGTTGCCCCACCGTTGCCCCGTGAGCACATTTGACATCATCGGCATCGATTCTGAGTTGCGGACGGGTATAAACGCGGGCATCGTCGGATAGCAGCAGGTTCTTATTCAACTGCTGGGCATCGGTCTTTTGCGCATGGCGTTCTACCGTGATGGTGCCGTCAAACTCAGAGACAGACTGCCCGTCCAAGATCCCCTTAAACGTCTGTTGGCTGGTGCAATGTGGACTGGCATGAACGACATTGACGTGATTAAAGACCTGGGCGCGGCCGTTCAGCACAGACAGGCCGTTTAACGTGCATTCGGCGTTTTCAGCCAGCAGGGATACCTGAATATCTTGCCGGATCACGCTGTGATCACGCTCCGGTGCAAAATTAAAGGTGGATAAGTTTAAACGACTGCCAGCCGCTTGGAAAACGCGCGTGGAGAAAAAGGAATAATTGTCTACAGTCGCTTCTGGAGAATCCGGTGCCTTCACATAGCAGAGATTGCAACTGGCCCCTTCAGCGAGAACCACCGAGGTGTGTGTGTTGGAGAAGAACATGGTTTGGGTCACAGACACGGCCTTGAGCCGGCTATCGAGCATGAGAGAAAGTGAGGCGTTTTTCTCTAGAACAAAGAGCAGACGGGGCTGAGAAAACTGAGTCTCTTTTGTCTGTCCCAGCGCCAGAATGCTTTCCAGTTCGAGATTGAGCGCCGTATTATTTTCTGCCTGTGAATTATCAGGCTGTTTATTTTCTGGCTGTTTATTTTCTGGCACGAGCACCACCAGTACATCGGCGTGAAGGGCCATGTTCAGTGCCGTAAAGGCATCCGGTGTGGCTTCTGTTGCGGTTTGACGAAGCACAGCCTCAATACGAGGGAACCATGGGGCGCTCAAGATATCTGGTTGGCCAAATGCCTTTTTGAGAGAAAAAATATGAATCCCCAAAGCCTTTGCTTGCTGCTCAAGCGACGCCCAGTCGTAGGGATCACGCTGCTGAGAAACACAATCAGCCGCCTGAAGTGGCTTTAGATCGATATATTTCCAGGCTTCATGGCGGTGTGTCGGCACCCCAAGAGCTTGGTAGAGAGCCCAGGCCTCGTCACGCAGCGCTTGATACCAGGCTGGTTCCTGAGCCGGTTCCTGCCGATCTTGCTGGCGAACACGCTCTAAGGTCTGTTGAAACTTTGTGTGGGGCATCAGGGTCACAGCCATCGCACCTTAAGCTCCTGCCACAGACGCTAATTGATTATTTTCCTGAGCGCCTTGCCCTTCAGGCAAAAGCCAGTCGTAGCCTTTTTCTTCCAGCTCCAAGGCCAGTTCTTTGCCGCCGGATTTCACCATCTGTCCGTAGGCCAGCACATGGACATAATCGGGTTGAATGTAGTTTAAAAGCCGCTGGTAATGGGTCACCATCACAATCGCATTATCGGCACGCTTGAGTTGATTCACCCCTTTGGCCACAATACGCAGCGCATCAATGTCCAGACCGGAATCGGTCTCGTCCAAAAAAGCGAGTTTTGGCTCTAAAACAGCCATTTGCAGAATTTCATTCCGCTTTTTCTCACCACCAGAAAAGCCTTCATTGACCGCACGGTCCAAAAAGCGCTCGTCCATTTCAACAATTTTCAGTTTTTCTCGAATAAATTCATCGAAATCCAGTGGATCTAGCTCTTCTTGGCCCAGATGGATTTGTTTGGCGTTATAGGCCAGTCGTAAAAAACTGGCATTATTCACCCCAGGGACTTCTACCGGGTATTGAAACGCCAGAAACACACCCGCCAGTGCCCGCTCTTGGGGGGAGAGTCCCAAAATACTTTCTCCGTTATAGAGAACATCCCCTTGCGTCACCTCAAAAGAAGGGTGCCCCACCACAATTTTGGCCAGCGTGCTTTTACCAGACCCATTGGGTCCCATAATGGCGTGGATCTCTCCGGCCCGCACTGTCAGATTAATACCCTTTAAAATCTCTTTGTCTTGCACCCGGGCGTGCAGGTTTTTAATTTCTAACACGAGGAAGTCGCTCCTTGACCGTTTAGCCAACACTATTTTCTAGTTTAAGACCCAACAGGCGGGTCGCTTCTACTGCAAATTCACCAGGAAGTTCACTGAAGACCTCTTTACAGAAGCCGTTGATAATGGCAGAAACCGCTTCTTCCGTGCCAATACCGCGCTGCTGGAAGTAGAACAATTGCTCTTCGCTGATTTTGGACGTGGACGCCTCATGCTCCACCCGAGCCGATGCATTTTGGACATCGACATAGGGGAAGGTGTTGGCGCTGCAGGCACTGCCAATCAGCATCGAGTCGCACTGGGTATAATTTCTAGCACCCACGGCAGATTTTTTCATGCTCACCTGTCCGCGGTAGCTATTGGCGGATTTTCCGGCAGAAATCCCTTTGGAAATGATGCGGCTCCGGGTATTTTTGCCAATATGCACCATCTTGGTCCCGGTATCAGCCTGCTGGAGGTGATTGGTCAGGGCCACGGAGTAGAATTCGCCCACAGAGTTATCACCCACCAAAATGCAGCTGGGGTATTTCCAGGTGATGGCCGATCCGGTTTCTACTTGTGTCCAAGAAATCCGAGAAGACTCACCCTGGCACTTGCCGCGCTTGGTGACAAAGTTGTAAATACCGCCTTTTCCCGTCTTGGGATCGCCGGCAAACCAGTTTTGCACTGTCGAGTATTTAATTTCGGCCCGGTCCATTGCAACCAGCTCCACAACCGCCGCATGGAGTTGGTTGGTATCAAATTTTGGCGCTGTACAGCCTTCTAAGTAACTTACCTTGCTGTCACTCTCGCAAATAATCAGTGTCCGCTCAAATTGGCCGGAATCCTGTGTGTTAATCCGGAAATACGTGGAGAGCTCCATCGGACAAATCGTATTTTTGGGGATGTACACAAAAGATCCATCCGAAAACACCGCCGAATTGAGCGCAGAGAAATAGTTATCCGTCACTGGAACGACAGAGCCCAGATATTGCTGAATCAGATCCGGGTATTCCTGCAAGGCTTCTGAGAAAGAGCAGAAAATAACCCCGTGTTTGAGCAGGTCTTTTTTAAAGGTGGTCGCAACCGAGACGCTATCAAAAACCGCATCCACCGCCACCCCAGAGAGACGCTTTTGCTCTGATAAGGGAATGCCGAGCTTATCGAACGTGGCCAAAAGCTCTGGGTCCACTTCATCCAGGCTGGCCTTTTTGGCTTCTGGCTTTTTGGGCGCGGCATAGTAGCTAATGTCTTGATAGTTGATCGCGGGATAATGCACATTGGCCCAATCGGGCTCGGTCATTTTTTGCCAGTGGCGAAACGCATTCAGCCGAAAGGCGAGCATAAACTCGGGCTCGTTCTTTTTCGCAGAAATTTGGCGCACCGTCTCTTCAGACAAGCCCTTGGGAAGCACATCTGATTCAACATCTGTGACAAAACCGTATTTGTACTCTTGGTTTGTCAGCGCTTCCAGACTGGTGCTCATATTGGGGAGTTTCCTTTATTATGTAAGATGAACGTCACGGTATTCACAGCTATCGCGGCAATTGTCTTCCGGTTTATCCGTCAGGCAGAGTTCGCAGATTCCTTCTATCACCTGAAGCCGGGTATCGATATCTTTTTTCAGGAGTTTTAGTGAGCGAAGCTTCCCGTCAATCGCTTCTTTTTGCTGAATCAGAGAAGTCCGGGTGGCTAGAATTCGGTCCGCTTTGGAGTAATTGGCCCCTTGGGAATAAGGCCCCAAGGTGATCACAATTTCCTCTAATGTATAGTTAAGTGCCTGAAGCGCCAAAATTGCGTTCACCCGTTTCAGCGATCGCAGATTGTAAAGTCGGTACTTCCCAGTGCTGCGTTTCACGGGGCCAATCAGGTCCATTTCCTCGTAATAACGAAGCGTGCGAACCGTAACCCCGCATTGATTGGCCAAAGCACCAATGGTCAACAACTCATCGGCTACAGCATTCATATCAGTCATCATCAGACGGCATCGCCTCCTGAGGGGCTAGGGCGTAAAAAAGACACAAGATTGAAACGAAATGGCGAAAGCGCAATACAGACTAACTATCGTCAGGATAACGCACCCTCACGTAAACGTCAAGGTTGGTCCCTCTTTCAATTCTTAACTCTCTGAGTCTGCAAAAAAAAGATGGTGTCGGAGAGGGGACTTGAACCCCTATGGATTGCTCCACACGCCCCTCAAACGTGCGCGTATACCAATTCCGCCACTCCGACACGAGGAGACTAACTGCGATCTTAAGAAAGGAGTAAGGCCAGTGTCAATAAAAATCGATCTTAATACCCAGCGGGTTTAAATACCGAACCCGCTGGTGGAGGGCAGGGCACACTGGGCGGACACATGATTGCCTGGTGATAGACCTCAATCCGGCTCACCTGGGTGGCAGCCGGCTGGAGCTCCAAAGAACGACGGCCCGTTGTTGGGTTGTACTGATCAAAAATCCCGTCATCAATAATTCGCAGTTTGGTCGCCTTCAGCACATCAAATTGCGCGGGCGTATGGATGTTGTATCCCCGCGGCAGGTTCACCCCGTTAAGATCAATATAATACCCACCGGCATAGGCCACTCGACGTTGATTTTTCGGCGGTGCCGGCGGACTGTCAAAAGTAACATCCAGTGCCAGGCCCTGGTTACTCTCAAAGCGGACGGCTCGGGTAATATCGTAGCACCGTGTTCCACTACACGCCTCAAAGATAAGACCGTGAAAGCCCCCAGATGATGTCGGTGGTTGGCGAATATAGATATCTGCCCCTGGGCCATCAACCACGGGGTAATCCAATGTAATTTCTTGAACCCATGGCCCGGTCTGCGTATTGAGATTGACTGGATTTTCCAACACCATCTTCACATAACGGGCATCACCCTGTGCATCCACAATCAGTTGATTAATGCCTAAGGGGGAAAATAAGGGCGTTGGAATCTGTAAACGACTTTGGACGTGAATTCTATCATCCACTGGATCGTAGACAGGCAGATCTAGGGCTGCGAGATACCCGGTTAACGGACGAGAGTGAGCCACAATATTATCAAACGTTTCTTGCGTTGCCGTTAAAGCCTGTGATGTATTACGCTGTGGCGCATTAGAGGTTGCATTCGTATCGTCATATAAAGAAGAAGCACCCGCCATAACAGCGGCAGAAGCTGCCCTTTGAAGTTCTGCCTGTAAAAAGGCATTGAGCCCAGAATAAACGGCAATCCCCAAAAAGCCCAGCAGCACAACAAACACAACCAAGGTAATCAACAGCACAGAACCTGAACACGCCTTACGCATATGTATTTAATACACCCACCCACTGGTCACAAACGTTGTTTCTGTCGAGTCAACCACTGGGGCTGTTACCAACGGACTACAGCCCTTCAGTGTTCGGGTATTGTCCAGTTTTGCCTTTAAAAACGTAAGCACATACGCACTGGCGCAGAGATCGCGCTTGGCACGGAAACAATCATTGCCGGCAGGCCCTGCAGGGAAACCTTCCAGAGCACATTGGCTTTGGAATTGTGCGATCGATGCGGGGGCATTGCAGGCGGTGTTGGAAGAGGTCAGTCCAGGCAGCCACCCAGAAAGATTGGGGCTCATGGGCAAAGCAATACTGCCTAACATAGGGTTATCAATCACCCCGGTAGGAGGAAGAGCCGAAGGCGGCGGCACACTCACTTGAGGCGTGGTATACAAGGGGTATTGACTCTGCCAGAAACTGCTGAGCATAGAAATATTAAAACTCACGGAATTCGCCGCGCAATCGACTGTATTAAACGCCAACGTATCAGGCAGGCCTGCCCCGTCCAAACCGTAATACGCAGGCAGGAGTGCGGCAGATGTCCAGTAGAGGCTTGGGTTTCCAGTTTGTGGAGACGTGCCATAGGGCGCATAATCAAACCCGGCATTGCTATTCATCACAGCACTGGTCACCCCAGAGACCACATCAAACTGAAACGGAGGCAATAGCGGCCAAGAGACCGTCTTATGTCCAATCAATACTGCGGTTCGGTGATTCACCAAAGACAGGCTCAGACTATCCACACTCCCCGAAGATAACCCCAATAACGGGACGCCAGTATAATTGGTGATCATTGATTGTGTCGTTGTCCAAGTGGCACTGGAATCCGGAGTGTTACTCAGGCGCCACTTATCTTTGGTGGGCTCTTCCATCGCGCTGGAAACCCGGGCGCCTTCATACATCAGCCCGCCCACAGCAAAGGTGGTCAGTAATATAAACAGGATAACCGGCAGTACCAGCACCATCTCCAGTAAAGCCTGGCCTGGCAAAGTATCAAACAGGTTTCCAGGAAAAACAATTTTAGACAAAATGTAAGGCTATCCTAGGGCATCGCTCGAAAACGAACTGAACCTGAGTTTTTCGGCAAGCGTAAACTCGTTGCCCCATTATACAGAGGAGTGGCCGGTGGTGCACAGCCATTGGGCACCGGTGGGCAGGCCACCGCAAAGTGATAGGCTTCAATTTGTGAAATCAGTGTGGTGGGCGGCGTGGCCTGGACTTCCAAAAAACGCGTGGCTGAAGTAGGGTCAATCTGATCCGGGATCCCATCATCGATGATACGCAATCCCGAAATATGGGTGACACCCCGGTTGTATGAAAAATTGGTTAAAGAATTCACCGCGCCCATGTCAATGTACATGGTTTGTCCGTAGGCCACCCATCGGTCTTGTATGGCAGCCCCCACACCCTTGATGTTTTGCCTGATGAGCACCCCTTGGTTGTTGGGAAAGCGCACCGCCTCCGTCAAATCATAACAACTCGCCGTAGGACCCAGTCCAGAACAACCTTCTATAATCACCCCATGCACATTATTCCCATTGGCAGGATTCAAGGCACTTTTTACCATCAAATCCACCCCGGGACCGTCGATCACCGGATAAGGCAGGTCAAAATATTGCATCATCGCCGTCCCATTAGACAGCCCTGTATTAACGCCCTTCGGGTCAATTTCTACCGGCGCATTGGCAACTGTCCCGTCTCCAAACTGCATTTTCACCGGCAGTGCCCGGGAACGGGCATCGACCGAAATATTATTGATACCGAGTGGGGCAAAAAACGGGGTGGATAAAGACAAGCGGGATGCCACTTCTACAGAGCCATCTGCCTGAATCAGCCCACCCGCACCAGGGTTTTGAATGGCCGCCCCATACGCGGTGAGTGGGGGGGAATTACCCACGATATAAGAAAACAAATTGGTCGTTGCTGTTACGGCGGCGGTGTCATTGCGGACTGGGGCTGGGTTCACATTGGAGGTGAGGTCATCATACATGGCCGATGCACCCGCCATGGCAACAGAAGAAGTGGTTTTCTGCAGCTCGTTCTGTAAAAAGGAATTGAGCCCGGTGTACACCGAAACCCCTAAAAAGCCGAGCAACACAGCAAACACAACAACCGTAATCGCCAAGGCTGAGCCTTGCGAGTATTTTAAGGCATAAAATGACCGCCTAATACACATCGCGGGCGCCACCAGCAACCAAGGCATTGGCTGCCGACCAGTAGGTAAAGTTCGTCGTATAGTTGGCAGAATTTGCGGCCATCTGAGAAGCCGTGTAATACCGGTTTGCAGTCGTTTGGCATCCGCCCTGCTGATCAAACTTCCAGTTGGCATCCTTAAACAACAAGGCCAGGTAAGCTTTAGAACAAGACCGCTGCTTATCAGCCACGCATGCGGGTGCCGGCACCCCGGGACTAGCAATACGTCCTTCCAAAACGCACTGTGCACCGTAGTTATTGCTTGCCGCACTGCTGTTACACACCGCGCTATCACTATTAATGGCAATGAGAGAGGAAATGCTACCCGGCATAGAAACTGGGAAGCGACTCTGAATAGCACCTTGAGAATCAATTCCAGAAGGAGCCCCCGCTATTGCCGAAGGGAAGGGACTCGAACTTCCTAAGGCGCCAATGAAGTCTCCCCAGGTCACTGGGGTGGCGGGGCCTGCACAACTACCCCCCATATAAGGCACCGTGAGGGGAATCCCTGAGGAAAATTGGTAGATCGAGGTGATTTGGCTTTGCACATAATTATAATAATCTTGCGCTTTGACGGGGTCCACCAGAACAGTTTGGGCCTGGCTGACAGGCACAGCACCTGTCCCTTGGTTGTTTTCAAAGAGTTTTCCAGGCAGGGCCTGGGTCACCTGAAATTGTATTGTGGGCACCAAGGGCATGGTGATTTGCTTAGAAGCCGTAAACACCCCGTTTACTTTGAGTGCTTGAAAGCCACCTGGCCCACCCGAAGCCAAGTTTTGAGGGGTGACCGCCCCATCGATTGGATTACCCGAAAAAGGAAATACCCCGCCCCCAGGATATGTGCTTGCGCGAGTGGTTAACATGTTCAGTGCCGCATTGCCGTTGGGCTGTGCGGCCAATAGTAGTTTATCATCACCCGCATATTTTAAGGCACTGGATGCGTAAGAGCCCGTGTACATCACCCCGCCCATGGCATACGTGGCGATGAGTACCAAGGCCAAAACCGGCAGCACAATGACGAACTCCAAGAGTGCTTGCCCTACATGACCTACTTGTGCAGAAAACCCTCTCATTCGTCTTACTTCCTTCCGCAGGTGAGCAAAAATCTCTCACTCTGATCGCTCACATTATTATGTTGTTCGTCTGAGAAACACAAAGCTTCACAATAAGACGTTTTCAGGAGTCAAGGCGTTACAAAAGCACACATTTTTTAGAGACTTGGGTTAGGGAGTCTGGTTGAGTGCCGTTTGCAGCTGACCGCTAATGTTTTCTAATGATCCTTTAATTAATCTGAGTGCCAAGTGTGCTGAGCGCTGCAATACTCACCACCGCAATCAAGGCCAGAATTAGCCCGTATTCAGCCAATGATTGCCCCTTATGACGTGTGTTTCTCATTCAAGTCTCCTTCAGACATCACGGTGTCGTGAAATTAATCATCTGGTTACCAAGCCCCAAAAAGACATCTTGCAGAGAGCCACTCATGAGCTGAACACCCGCATAAATCAACAAGGCAAATAAGATCAAAATACAGGCATATTCCGTCAGTACGGCGCTGCCGAGGTGGGAAACATGTTGTTTTCGAGATGACCTATGCTTAGCATTCAATGATTCTATGCCTTGTATTTACGCCCTGTATTTACTAAGTTAAGGCCATTGGAAGAGCTAAACACCAGCCAATGGCCCAAAAAACTGTTTCAATTCGCTGATTAAGGGGTTTGGTTCAATGCTGTTTGCAGCTGACTACTGATGTTGGTCAGCGATCCTTTAATCTGAGTACCGAGTGTACTGAGCGCGGCAATGCTAACAACGGCAATCAAAGCCAAAATCAAGCCGTATTCGGCCAAAGATTGGCCTTTGTTTTTTTGTAATTTTTTCACGCTAGAAAAGGCTGTCATCTTCATCTGTTCATCAATCTCCTAGGTTATTTCTAATGCTGGGTTGAGAATGTCTATCTCTATATTCTTAGCTTATAAGCAAAAGAAGAAGTTCCCCATCACCCGCAAGGGTGAAAAATATTAAATCGGAAAAATATCAAACCGGAAAAAGACTAACCCCAATGCTTATGCTGATAGACACTAGCAACACTGTCTTGATAGACCAAAGCCCACTGAGAGTCTGGAAAGACTATTTTGTTTTGGGCCCTAGAGAGCTTTTTATGGATTGACTCTGGAATAATCACCCACTGCGTGGTAGGAAACTGAGTGAGTATCTGCCTGGCTGAATGAGCATCTCCGTCACGGTTTTCAAGTGCCCTATAAAAGCGATACATGCTCTCCGTCATCGGGACTGAGTACAATTCCTCAAATCGACCATCGATCGACACCCTCAATGCGGGATAACCCCGCCACAGAATGTACTCCCCCCAATCGAAATGGCAAAAGATATTTCCCGTTGCATGCTGCTGTGCCAGCCAATCCATCGCCTTTTCGGGATATTTCCGTTGACTTGGAAAATGCTGGGGCTTGAGCGTGTCTGAACTCACCGTGATGATGAATAATCCCAATGAAACTCCCAAGGGAAGTAACCACCGGTAAAAGTTTGAGTAGAGGTGACTTGAGCGAGAGTGAGGGGATGTCGGTAATGCCGAATTTCCCTGTCCTGGTCTCACCCAGAACAACAAACCCATGGTCTCAATCAGCCAGATCTGACCAAAAAACGGTATCAATTTCACATGCATCCAGGCAGCTACGCCAAACAGTCCAAATACAAAGGCAGAAAAAATGAGTTGCTGAGCGAGTGGTTGCCTGGGGTGTTGGGTGATCCTATTGCTGTCTGGACTCAATCTATCTCTTCGCCAGCCCCAAGCACCCAAGACCACCGTAATAAAGCTACATGCAAGAAAAAACAGGGTATAGTCTGGTGAAAAATTGGGTAACGACTGCCACTCAGTGATCAAGGGTCGATTTAGTAGCCACGAATAAACCATATGGGGATAAAAAGAAAACCCGTAGGGATTCAGGATCGTGACTGCAAGGCAAATTATAAGCACTACGAAAAAGGCATAACACTTATCCCATTGCCTCGTAATAGCAGAGCGTAATCCAAACACCCCCAATACAATGAATCCCATTAAAAAGCCCCCATGGAGATTCACCCAAAACAGCATCCAGCAGGGAGTCAGCCATAACCAAGTGCGAGATAACTTCTGCCAAAAGTACCCGTTGGCCAGAGCCAAAAACAAAGAAAAGCCAAAGAAACTGAAAATATGGCAACGAGAACTAACCAGCCAACCCGTCGGAATCAGGCATATGTACAAAACCATCACAATGACGCTGGCAAGTGTCCATGAAGGCCTCATGTCAGAAGACTCAGCAGACATCTCATCCACTTTCTGGCTTAAATAGGCATTGGCGACAACACCGGCTGTCCATAGATTTAATCCCGCAGTCAGTGCAAAGAAGACAAATTTGGCTATCAGGATTGAGCCAGGCCCAAGGCTTTGCCACAGCCCATAAAGAAAAACACTCGATCCCCATTCATGATCTATCCACTTTGCCCCGTAAGCTGTATAGCTAAACGTGTCCACAAAGGGTAAAATCTGCCCATGACTTTCCCAAATCATTCGACCAATCGCCAGACGCCCCCATAAGTCAGGGTCTCCCTCATTAAACATTTGCATAATGTAGAAACCCAGACAGATCGTCAAAAAACTGTAGGCGCAATAAGCGTGTTTATCAATGCTAGTTGTCACAACAAATCAACCTGCTTTTTTTAGACATCAAAAGAAAGAAACCCACAAGAAAGAAACCCTCCAGAAGCCGTGACCGAGATAAGGTCAGTCTATCTGAAAGGTTTCCCTGACGTCTTTATTATCCTGAATTTATGCTGATTTGTCGCTAGCAGGCAAATGCGGTTTTAATCAAATTCACCGGTAGGCAAACACTAGAGACAATTCCTTGCACAAAGGTCCAGCTGCTATCACGCATCACCGCTTGACTTTTCAAGACCATGGCAGGCTCTTTGCTATTGGTGTAGGCAGCAGCGGCTAAAATCCCGGTCAAAACACCAACAGAACCAACAGCCAGTTGCATAAACGGCGTCATACATGCCTCTAATAGGCGTTTTTTCTTGTTAGCAACTGCCGTAGTTGCTTCTATTTTCTGTGTTTCTGTTTTAAGCGCCTTGGCCTTCTGGGTGCTCACTTCGGTAAAGTAATGATTCACCTAAGATTCGTGCCATTCAAATTGTGCAAACGCTTCTTGGGCAGCACGTTGGGCTTCAATATACTGAATCACCTCAATTTCAGGGCCCCCGTCATAACGGCGTTTCTCAAAAGAGAGCATCACCGGACCCGCCTCCGTCAAATAATGAATTTCGTCTCGATTAAATTCCATCCCTAACAACTCCTTCAACTAAACTCAAACACACCATATAAGTGACTTAATTATTTAAAAACATGCAAAATGGGTGGATTGCCCGTTTTTCCCAGTCCTAAGGATGTCTTAATGATGTGATATCTTCTGTTTAGCCCTGGAGTTGCATCACCAGCTGAAGCACTGTGTTTTCAGGCGTAACACTGGCCTGTAGGGCACTCAATGCGTCTTGAAGTGCATTCTGTCGGCGTTTATTTCGGCGTAAAGACTGAATATCCGTCGGCTCCTCGTGAAGTGCCTGCTGCATTAAGACCAGTATTTGCGGCAGGCTCTGACCTGATTCCGGCGCCTGAAACAAACTCATAAAGCGTTGGACACTGGCAAAGCAATCTGGATTGTTTTCTGTCTCTTGCACCCACTGGCGTGCCTTTTGAGAAAACCCTGTATCCAATGCATTTGAAAGGTTCTCTTTCCCGTCAGCGTCTTTAGTCGAAGGAAACGGAATCAATTGACAGCGCGAGACAATGGTCTCAAGCAATTGCGACTCATCTTCGGCAATAAAAAAGAAGAGTGTCCCAGCCGGGGGCTCTTCCAGGGTCTTCAAAATCCGATTGGTCGCCAGACCGTCCAGCACCGAGGCTGTGACCGGTCTCAGGCTGAGTCTTTTTTTACTGCCCTTCAGCCGCAGTGTCCACTCATACGGTACGGGACAGGCAACAGAAAATTGATTTGGAGAGACAAACACAGCCTGCTCCGTTTCAGAGACCCCTTCGGGATAAGTGATTTCATCGATATCCACAAAAATAACCACCCGACTGGCCCCATGAGCCGTGTATGCAAGCTCATGAATCAGCCGGTTCATCTGTTCTACAAGAACCTTGGTCTTTGCAATCACAGAACTGGCAGCACCGCGGCGGGTCTTTCGAGAAAGTTCTTGTGCCAAAGGACCCTCTTCTGGGGCCTCTTCAGTGGGGTATAGCAACCGTGAGATTGTCCTCACCTCTGGATGGCTGTTTTTCTCAATCCACCGGCACGGTTGGCACTCCCCGCATGCAGTTGCTGCACTCTGGGTTTTATTTCTAAGCTCACAGTGAATCATTTGTGCTATCTTGAGGGCAAAGGCGACCATCTCATGCTGATTCTGGCCTTTTAAGATATAGGCATGCGCCAGTTGATGATTTTCTAAGGCATGGGTAAAAAATTTGACCGCCAGGGGGTAGCGGGCCTCAAACGGGGCCAAAGCATTTAAATGAGTGGTGCTGGTTACCATGGGTGAGGCTTACCTTACTTTTTATTGGGCCAGTAGCATTTCCAGTGCAAGCCGGGCATCCAGCGCCCCTTGCTTGCTCTGTATTTCCAAACGAATCGCCTCTTCCTTAAGCTTTTTTAGGCGAGACAAGGAGACTGCCAACAGTGCCTCTCTGTCTTTTTGTATTTTAAACGGCTTTTTCTGTGTCTGCGCGGCAATATCCGCATCACTATAGCCCAAAGAATGCCATAGTTTTATGCGAAACATTTGGCTTAGATGGCTTTGAATCAGGGCCATTAGCTCAATGGGATATTTTCTCAGCAACAGATTCTCCAAGATATCAAACACATGCACCGGGGTTTTCCCCTGCAGCCACAGCCCCAGCATCTCAAAAACATTTTCTGGGTGATTGGCAAGAAGCATCACATCTTGTGGCCCAATAGCCTTCCCAGCAGTAAACACCGAAAGCTTTTCCACTTCGCTCATCAACAGGCGACGGTCCATTCCTGTGATATCCACCAATAGTGCTGCTGCATCCTGGGAAATCAGGATATCTTGGGACTTGGCCGCTTGAACCAGCCAGTGCGCCATGTCGTCCTGCTTCCAAAACGGTAAACTGGCAAACTCATGCACTTGGACGAAAGGCTGTGCCACCAGCCATTTGGGGAATTTATACTTACGGTCCAGCTTTTCGTTAACAAACACCAGGTGTTTTGCCGGATTTGCTTGCCCCGCCATGGCACTGAGTGAATCTTTTAGGGTTTCCATCAAGCTTTCTATCCAGGCCGCATCAGCACTGCCTTTAGGGCTTTCGTGCAGTAAGCTGCACTGATGCACCTCCAGCAAGGTATCCCCGCCCAAGGCCAAGGAGCCCGATTGGACTGCCTCCAGTAACTCATGAACAGCCGGTGATTGAATTTGACGGTGACATAGCGCCGCAAAAGCCGGATCAACATGGGTTTCACGCAACTTTTTGAGTGCCTGCTGGCGCAAAAATTCGTCATCACCGTAAAAGACGTAAACCGTCATGACCCATCCCTTACATCTTATGTAGAAGTTATTTTCTACTTTAAGTCGGGGAGACGGGCAAGTCACTTCATATTAAGAAGTTATTCAGAACGCGTAAAAGTTGTATCAATGTTTGTTGCGTATCGGGAAAGGCCAGTGCGTCGATCCTCACCCAGAACGAGCCTCCCAGGATCCCCTTCTCGAAAAGACCTTAGCGACACCGTGCCCGAAAAAGTACCGCCTGCAAGGAAATATTGAGCACAAAATCTTTACAGCACCGTAAAATCTGGCCTAAAAAGTCCGTGCCAGAATTTCGCAATTAACACCCAGAGGTAAAGAAAATATTGGTTTTGTTTTTAAACACGTGTTACCCGGCTGGGGGATCGGCTTTCCCTCATATTGCCCCCCCTTTTGAAATCGGTTATAACTGCATTTGTTGATGACACTTCTGTTGAGATTTGTCTGTTTAGATTAGAGATTTTTTTCCTGTGATGAAAACGGCTGAAAAAATAATTGAAACGGTTTCTGCAGTAAAGCCTTCTGAAAAACCTTCTTTGGAGGCCCTCAAACTGCATTTAATCCAATCCCGCCCGGACGCTGTCCGTCTGGATGAAGCCGCCTCTCATTTATCTTCTGAGCTGGTTGCTTACCTGCTTCGCGCCTTAGAAAATGCCGATGCCCGTTTTGCCAGTGATATTGAAACATTACTCACCCATGGTGGCGATGCGATTGTTCCCGATCTGGTTGCCGCACTCAACCACAGCAACCCCACTGTTCGCGGCACGGCCGCAATGGCACTGATTCGGATTGGCAGCGCTTCGGTGCAGCCCCTTAAACAGTTTTACACCCGCCACCTAAAACCCAGCAAAATTGAGTGGATTGTGGCCTTTATCCTGCAAGAACTGGGCAGTACGCTTCCTAAATCTGATAGCGGAATCCTCACTGCTTAAGCGTGAGCGTGACTATACCGGCGAAAAGCAAGCCCCTTGTTCTTCAACTGGGTGATTTTCCGTGCAGCGCTCACTGGAAGGCTCAATTAGAGAACGACACGCAGGTTGTCTTGCTCAATGGTCAGGAGACTACCGCACTTAAAGCGTTTGAGCCCAAAACAGACGTCCATGCGCTGCTCACGTTAATCAGTACCCCGCTCAGTGCTGAAGCGCTGTCCATGTTTCCGAATCTCCGGGTGATTTCCAACTACGGTAGTGGGGTGAATCACTTACCTTTAGATGAGATAAGGCGTAGAGGGATTATTCTCACCAACACACCGGGGGTGCTGTCGGATGCGGTGGCCGATCTCACATGGGGCCTGTTGCTCACAGTGGCCCGCAAAATGCATCTCAGTGACCGTGAGATCCGAGAAGGGGTATTTCCCGCCTGGAATCCGTTTCATATCACTGGTCTTAGCCTACAGGGAAAAACACTGGGTTTGGTGGGCTATGGCGCGATTGCCAAAGCAGTGGCCAAGCGGGCCGATGCGTTTGGGATGCGGGTGATACACACCAGCCGCAGCGGAGGAGAAACACTGGAAACTGTGTTGAGCACCGCTGATGTGGTCAGCCTGCATCTGCCTCTTTCGCCTGAGACGCATCATCTGATGAATATAGCCAGGCTAAGACAGATGAAACCCGGCAGTATCCTGATTAACACCGCACGGGGAGCCTTGGTGGATGAAGCGGCTTTGGTGAGCGTACTGAATGAAGGGCATCTCTGGGGGGCTGGACTGGATGTGTTTGAGCATGAGCCGGATGTACCCGCATTTTTGAAGACATGCCCCCATGTGTTTATGACCGCCCACATTGGCAGTGCCACACAAGACGCCAGAGAGGCCATGGGAAACCTTGCCATCGAGAATCTTTTACATGAAAAACGACTCTTTTCAGGAACCTGGCTTTTATAGATAATAAAACTCACGCGTTTTAAGCGCTACTGTCTGGATTTGACTGCTGCTTCTGGCGTTAGGAGACCCTTTATGAGTATTCACGTTGCCGTTATTGGTGCCACAGGGCTGGTTGGCTCTTTGGTTTTGGATGTTCTGGCAGAACGAAAGTTCCCGATCAAAAGCCTGAAGCTATTGGCCAGTGAGCGCTCTGTGGGAAAGAAAATCGCCTTTCAAGGCCGTGAATACCCCGTGGAACTGGCAGAACCCGCCGCCTTTGAAGGGGTGGATCTGGTCTTTGCATGCGCCGGTGGGGCGACCAGCGCCCAATTGATCCCTGAAGCAGTAAAACGCGGGGCCGTGGTGATTGATAAATCCAGCCTCTACCGACTGGATCCCGATGTGCCGCTGGTCGTTGCTGGGGTCAATGATGAAGATTTGAGAAAACATCAAGGCATTATTGCCAATCCGAATTGCTCTACCTCTCAACTGATGCCGGTTTTAAAGGCCTTAGATGAGGCGTTTGGCCTTAAACGGGTGATTGTGAGCACCTATCAGTCCGTGAGTGGTGCGGGAAAAGCGGCCATCGATGAATTGATGTCGGTGACACAAGAGGCTCTCAATAGCCCAAGCCGAAGCAGCCAGACCCATCACGCCTTCCAGCGCCCCATGGGCTTTAACTTAATCCCGCAAATTGATCAATTTGTCTCTTTTGATGAACACGAGGACGCTTCCGTAGAAAACGGTTACACCAAAGAAGAAACCAAGCTGATTCGTGAAACCCGAAAGATACTGCATCTGCCGAATCTGGCGATCACAGCAACGGCTGTGCGGGTACCTGTCTTTATCTCCCATAGTGAGTCAGTCACTGTGGAATGCCTCAAACCTGTCTCTCCCGAAGAGGCACGGCGTGTCCTAAAACTGCGAGAGGATCTGGTGGTCTCTGAACGCCCGGAAGACTACCCTACCCCACTCGACGCCGCGGGCAAAGACCCCGTGTACGTGGGTAGAATCCGACGAGACACCTCATGCCCCGAAACGGGCCTGAATTTGTGGGTGGTGGGTGATAATTTACGCATTGGTGCCGCACTCAATGCTGTGCGCCTGGCTGAATATCTACTGAAGCAATCTCTGCTCAGTAAGCCCTGCCCCGCCTAAATCACTTTACGCGCCATAAATTAGGAGACTATCAAGGTTATGCCCCATTTTCACGCAGAACTGGTTCCCGCGATGCTGACCCCGATGAACCGCGACCTGAGTGTGGACTATGAAAAAGCAGAACGCCTAGCCAAACATCTGGTGCAAAACGGCTGTGATGGCCTGTTGATCAACGGCACCACGGGGGAAAGCCCGACGCTTACGCTGGATGAGAAGATTGAACTGGTGAAAGTGGCCAAACAGGGTGCCGGCGGCAAAGCACAAATTATGGTAGGGGCCGGTAGTAACGACACCGAAAAAACGCTTTCAGACGCCAAAAAAATGGTTCAACTGGGTATTGACGCCCTCTTGATTGTGGTCCCCTATTACAACAAACCCAACCAGCGAGGGATGTTTGAGCATTTTAAGCGCATCGCCCAAGGCGTGGACGCTGAAATCGTGATCTACAACATCCCCAGCCGAAGCGTGGTCCGAATGGAAGCAGAGACCATGGCAAAGCTCCACCGTGAATGTCCCAACATTATTGGGGTGAAACAAAGTCACCCAGACATGGATGCGGTCAGCGAGATCACCGCGCTACTCCCCCAAGAATCATGGCTGACCTGGTGTGGAGACGACACCCTGACACTACCCATGATGGCGTGCGGGGCCCATGGGACCATTAGCGTCATTGCCCATCTCACCGGGCTCATGATGCGCGAGATGATTCAAGCGGTGAAACAAGGGAATCAACAACGCGCCCTGGAGCTTCATTTAAAGCAACTTCATCTGGGCAGAGAACTCTTCTTTTTGCCCAACCCCACGGTGGTAAAAACCATGATGGCCAAACTCGGCATGATGGAAGGCACCATGAGACTCCCACTGGTAGAGCCTGAGCCAGATGAGATGAAGCGCATTGATGCCCTGTTAGCGCACTATAAAAGCATTCTGCCGCAGACCGTCTAATCGTTAATAAACGCAGGCTTATATACGCTGAGCACCGAGCGGCCGTATTCTCGTCGCTGCATTTCCCGGCCTTCGATTTCGGGCAAGGGGTCAGCGTGCTTATCTTGCTCAACCATCACAATACTGTCTTCGTGAAGCCAAAGATAATTTGGTTGGAATAAGGCCATCACAATGGTTTCCATCTGGTTAGAATCCTCATAGGGCGGGTCAACATAGACCAGATCGAAGGCCGGTAATTTATTAGCGTGTTGAATCCAGACAGGAACATCTCTTTGAAGCAGAGAGTACTCCTGGTGAGAAATATTCAAGCGTTTCACATTATCCAGAATCATTGCAACGTGCTGTGGGTGTTTTTCCACCGCCAGACAAGTAGCCGCACCCCGGCTAAGCGCCTCAAAACCCATCATGCCTGTGCCGGCATAGAGATCCAAAAAGCGGGCTTCGTAGACAAAGCCTTGAAGTTGCGAAAAGACGCTTTCTCTCAGCTTGGCTGTGGTTGGTCTTAGCCTTCTGTCGGAAGGGGTCACAATACCACGCCCCCGCCAGCGACCAGCGATCACCTTTAACATCCCATGAAACCTTTCTTGCCTTGTCACTCCTTGAAACGGCACAGAAGAGATTGTCCTTAAAGCATGGGGAAAGGAAAAGGAAGGGGTTTAAATTCTAAAACATAATAAAAACAAATTACGTTTTTTTTACACGAAGGTACTTCTTTTTAGTAACTAGATAAAGTGTGTCAAAACAACACCAAGCACACACTTCCACAAAAAATCGATCCCGCAGAAGGGTGTCTTTGATCCCCCACATGAGGGATCTGGGGTAAATCAGTGCTTGGCGGATCGAAGGCATGGGTGGTATGATACTGAATCTACGAAAGCAATCATACTGATGCGTTTTGTTACAGCCTGTTACAAAGCGCCTGCCAATTGGCAACTTCATATCGCCGCATGCGTTCATGCTCATGTCAAGCAAATCAACACAGTTTGTGTCGTCATGAGTTAGTAACGCAGGGGGGCTACGCTATGTAACGGTTATGATCTCGGGAGGAACGAATTCCTTATGGCAAGTACGACCAGCACCAAAAAAGCGCAGGCTTCTAAAACCTTTGACGAATTGATTGATGAGTTGATGAACAGCCCGTCAGAAAAAGTTCGTTATAACGCAGCCCGTGTCTTAGGAGAAATGGGTGAACCCGAAGCGGTGGATCCCTTGATTGACGTTTTGAAGAACGACAAGAATGGTTCAGTTCGTTTGTATGCAGCCCGCGCCCTTGGCGAATTGGGTGACATTAAAGCCACTGACCCCTTGATTCAATCATTGTGTGAAGACCGTAACGTGGATGTTCGTGTTCGTGCAGCACGTGCCCTGGGCCGTTTGGGCGGCGAAGAAGTGGTTCTACCTTTGGTAGAAGCGCTTAGCGACACCAACAGCCAGGTCTGCATGACTGCAGCCGATGCGTTAATTGAAATTGGCGATATCGCCGTGCGTCCGTTAATTCGCAGTTTGACTCACGAAAAAGTGAATGTCCGCTGCGATGCCACACGGGCTCTGGGCGAACTCAAATGCATTGATGCGGTTGAGCCCTTAATCGGCATTTTACATGACGAATGGGTCAACGTCCGCATTTACGCCGTGCAATCTCTGGGCAAATTGGGCGATCCACGCGCTGTGGAACACCTGATTGGCGTTCTCGAAGATACCAAAGAAAATGATCTGGTCCGTGCCGGTGCCGCTGCCGCTTTGGGAATGCTCAAAGACCAACGCGCCTTGCTGCCTCTGCGCAACCTGATTATGCAAGCTGAAGAACTCGGCGAAATTGAAGACACCGCCTTAAAAGCCTACAAAATGATTATGGCGGCCAATTGGAAAAATGTGCCTGGCGCCACCTTCAACAAAAAGGCCGCCGCCGCACAACCCGCTAAAAAAGCCTAGTTTTTCTTTTAATCCATTATCTCTTTTCAACCGTAACACGCTCTGAGCAAACTCTCAGGGCGTGTTGCATTTTTGGCATCAGCCTTTATGATAAGACTCCAGTCAAGTTTGATAGGATTTTATTGCCGTGTACCGCAAACTCCTCTCACTCATCAATCAATTTATCTTGGTGCGCCAAGGGATGTTAGGCCGCTCCTATGCCGGGCGTTTAATGAGTGTTGACCCCGAGTGCATCGACATCCAGACCTATGATGAGCACGGGAATCCTGCCGATATCTGGACGCTGACAACCACTTCTATCACCGACTTCACCGTGAATACACGCGGACTCAACGCCATGGCACTTCGGGTGAAGTGGGCGGCCTCTCAAGAAGAGCTAGAACCAGAAGAATACACCGATAGCCACCCTTCTTCGGATAACGATGACGGGGGAAGCCGGGTGGAGATCACCCGCTAAACACCAAAATCTCCTGTCAAAAAAATAAATCCCTCGAAGTGGTCCGAGGGAGTGTTGTTGTCTGAGTAGAGTTGAGTCGTAGAGTCGAGTTAAATAGTGTAAGAATGCTTGAGTGAAAAAAATTTTGATATGGAGTGAGAGTGAGGAACGGAGAAACTTGAGAAAAAAGTGAGAATTGAGTGAGTTAAATCTTGTACATGCATAAAAACAATCATTATGAATTCGATGTTAGCTTGTAAAGATATTTAACGTTAAGACCCGAAAATCTTCTGTTATTCAGACAGTTGACGGTTAAAGACCACGGTTGCCAGGATAAAACTCAGGACCGAAAGCACCATCAGCATCACCCAGTAGCGTAGATCCATTGCCCCAGTCAGAAAGGCTTGACGTCCCCCTTCAAATAAGGCGGTGGTGGGCAGCCAGGTAATCACAGGCTGAATCCACTCAGGGAATACTGATTTTGGGAAAAACATACCCCCCAGATACAACAACGGGGTAATAATCAGGGTTTGCGATTGGGCAATATTATCGGGTTTTTTAAACAACGTGCCCACCACCGTCCCAAAACAGGCAAATATAATGCTGCCCGGAAACAAATAGGCAAGATAGGTCAGCAGATACCCTAAATTGAGCGTGACCGGAGCGAGCAGCATGATGATCAACAGCACCACTGCCCCTTTAATCAGGGCCACAGTGAACCCGCCCAAAATTTCGCCAATAATAATGTCAAAGGTAGTGATCGGCTTAATCCGGTATTCATCAATCATTTTTTGATGCCAGCGGTCCAACCATACGCCCCAGGCACCCGTACGGTAGGCTTCCATCAAAATGGTAAAGCTGATCAAGCCTGGCGCCATAAACACAATATAGGGGACCCCTTCGACGTTAGAAATATGGCCTTTCAACCCCAGACCAAAGGTGAGAAAAAACGTCAGCGGCGTCGCCGTGGTTGCCAGCAGTTCCAGCCACCAGTCTTGTGATTCTTGCCGGAGAACCTTTTGATAAATCGGGATAATCCCGTGCCGAAAGTGTAATGACCCCATATTAGCGACCAGCCCCGCTCAGTTCCCCGCTCAATTCATTATTGGCTACCGCCAAGTAAACGTCTTCCAAATCCAGTTGCAGTTTACCAATCGATTGAATGAGTCCAGCTGGAATCACCTGGTACAGTTGGACGAGTCCTTCTGGATCCCGAACACGCAAGGATAGACGGAACGGATCGCTCACACGAATATCTTGCAACCAGTCGCAATTAGCCCCTTCTGCAGCTGCCCCTTTACTACAGAATGCCTGAAGGGTTTCCATATAGTGTTGCGCTTTTGGTTCAGTCAAAATCACCTCGTATTGATTCAGTGTATGCCCAAAAGACTCATTCACTGAAGCCAGCCGGTTCTTGAGTTCTCTGGAGGTTCCGGACAAAATCACCTGACCTTCTCGCATCATGAGAATCGAGTCACTCAGAAAATCGGCCTCTTCCATATAGTGTGTGGTCAGTATCACCGTGGTTTTATGCTTAATGCTGACAACGGTGTCCCAGATTTCTCGGCGTGCTTGCGGATCCAACCCCGTGGTGGGTTCGTCCAAAAACAGCAAATCGGGCTGATGAATCAGTGCTCGTATTAAGGCCACCCGGCGTTGCATCCCGCCAGACAGCGTGTTTGGGACACTATGGCTTCTACCCTGCAAGCCGACACTCTCTAAAAGTTCTGTAATACGGTTTTTTGCCGCCATGGCACTCAAGCCGTGGAGCTTGGCATGGAGCATCAGGTTATCCCATACGGAGAGATAGTTATCAAAATGATTGTCTTGGGCGACAATACCGATGCGGTTCCTAATTTCCAGAGCATGGGTCTGAATGTTCTCTCCAAAGATTTTGACCTCACCCGAATCAGGGCGGGTGATGGTGGTGAGAATCCTGATTAGGGTTGTTTTTCCTGCCCCATTAGGCCCCAGGATGCAGAACACACCATTGGCCGTCACCTTAAAGGAGATACCACGCAGTGCGTGAAGGGACCCAAAGGATTTGCTCAGGCTTTTGACTTCTATGGCTGGATTGGTCATATCGTGCATCAGGGTTGTTTTCGCCTTATTTTTTTCCAGAATAACATAGTGGCCACCACGGTTAGCCCAGCAAGTTTTGTTAAGCCGTGATTCCAAGACCAGTCATTATCTCCCATAACCCAATAAAAATAAGTTTTTACACAGGCGCATCACTTTTGAGTAACAGGGTTTTATCCCGGTAGTCTGTGTGTGGTTACGAATAAACATGCACTTGGTCATGGCCTCTGGCGCATTTCTACGCCCAACCGTCATGCCTGTGTGTGTTGAGGGGGAATCCATCAAGCCTTCAGGATGACTTTGTTCATTCTGGAGGCTTCGTTTTTTGCGTGAATTTTTTAAATCCTTGCGTGATCGCCCCGGGATAAAGTATTCTATGGCTATAAATGCAATCTTGCGTTTGTATTTTTGAGTGAGGCACAACCAAATATTTCCTTTTTTTGGAAGCGGTCTAAGGTATGAGCGGACTGTCTATTATTGTTAATTCGCCCTTTCAGGCTTCTCTCCAGAAGTCAGAAAGTCAACCCCACCCACTGCCCATGCTGGACGGAAAGCGCCCACTGGATGAGGCAATTTCTGCCGGTAGACGCGCCCGCATTCGGGTCAGAAACCGCCACGAAGCCCCTTCATTGAGTGGAATTATTTCCGGTCTTGGGCAAGCCGCAGGTCAACTCAGCTGGATCTCTCGCGGGGGCAATTTGGAGACCACCTTCCAGGGCTATCCCATCCGCTTGGCACAAGAAAATTTCATTCCGGGCTACCCTTTGATGGTCTTTCAGGTCTTTCAGCGGGGCTGGCTCTCCAGTTGGAAAGCCCCTCACTACAGTATTGAAATTCCCAAAGTAGAACCCCCGTTTGGCGAAATACTGGGCAATATCTATCAAAGTGCGGCTCAAACACTCCCAGAGCTACCAAAAGTTTACCACCGAGCTTATCGCGGTCTCAGGCGGCTGGACCTACCTGGAACTCCCTTTATTTTGCTAAAGCCCAAACGAGATAACCTCGTAGAGTACCCGGGTCACGAATTTCGAGACAACAAAGACCCCATGCCCCTCTTTATTGTCCAGCAAAAATCCGTTTACCATGAGTGTTTATCCAGTGCTTCCTATCAAAACCTTCCCATAAGCGGCTTTATCGACAAAGCAGGCTATACTCCGGCAGGCGATACCTCTGACGGTTCTCTACAGACTTTTGCTGCGGCGTTGCTGCCACTGGGCTTAAGTGTCGAAAAACTCAAAGGGTAAAATTGAATAACTCCTTGCAAGCCTGGGTGAAATTTACTAAAGTGAAGGGGTATCCCGACCGATACACAGCCTGAGAGTGGACGATCATTCCCGTGCAGGCACCACCCCGCAGCAACCCGATAAGGGCTCGATTCTGCTTCCCAGTGATTCCTCCCCAGTTATGCCTCAATGATTCTCATGCTGACGGTCAGCCTGTCTTTAATCCCTTCTTTCATTACGATATTTCTCTCAGACGCAGAAAGGCACCGCGATTTTGGATCCGACCCCTTCTTCATTAGAGCATTCTAAAGACCCCTTGGAGGCGATTTACGCCCTGAATATTGGGGATTTTATGGCCGATGCCTTTATTTCTGACGATTTATTGAACAAGATTGCCAGTCGCCTCGGCGATGATCCCCAAAAGCTGACCAGTCAACTTGAAGAGCTGATTCAGATTTATTCTATCGATAAAACCCTGGGCATCCTGGGCTTTAAGTCTGACGAAGGGTTTGTTATTTATGACTCCATTGCGGCCACACTGGCCAAAATGTTTCAGGTGGACGCCTGTCATATCTTTCAGTCCATGCATAAAGACTCTGGTGCAGACAGTCTCTCATTAACCGGATCTTCTGTGGAGCTTTCTTCAAAGACCCGGTGGAACTTGTCCTTCCCACTGCCAGAGAACCACCGACTGTGGTCTGTTTATCACGACAGCGAAGCCCAAGTGTTTACAGACCTCAAATCTGAAAATGGCGGCCTCTGGACCCCACTGAGCGAGATTCATCAGGACAAAACAACCTCTCTGATTGCAGCCCCCATGGCGGAAGGGGCAAAATATCTGGGTCTGATTCTCTTTGAACGCTACAGCAACGAGCCCTTCTCCACGGAGCTGATTGAACTGGCCAATGCAACGGCCCGTGTTTTTGTCACATCCACCCGCTTACAGCAACTGGTGGCTCAGGCTCAAACGCAAATTGGCAAGGAAACCCCTTCTTTGGAGGAGCTTCGGAGCCTTCGAGCACAAATTACTGAAAGCATTGCCGATCTCGGCAGTCATCAACAAGCCTTTGTGGAAGCCCTGGGTGGCGCCATTGACGCACGGAATCACTTTACGCGCGGGCATTCCAAGCAAGTAGCACATGTAGCCCAGGCCCTTGCCTTTGACCTGAGGCTGAATGAGAAAACATGTGACTTGATTTACTACGCCGGCCTGGTCGGCACGCTAGGCAAAATTGATATCCCTTCTGAAGTACTGGCAAAAAAAGAAACCTTGGCCCCACAAGAATGGGATTCTCTGCGAAACCACCCGAACGTGGGAGTCGGCTTACTGGTCCAGATTAACTTTCTTTCCGAAGTGGTGCCTTATGTGCATTATCAAAAAGAACGCTGGGATGGATCAGGCTCTCCAGAAGGTCTCAGTGGGCAGAGTATCCCCTTGGGTTCTCGTATTTTGGCAGTGGCAGATGCTTATCACGCCATGACACAAGCACGGCCATACCGAGACAACCCTATCAGCCATGACGACGCCGTTGCTGCACTGAAAAAAGAGGCCGGGACCCTGTGGGATCCCACGGTCGTCAATGCGCTCTCAGAAATACCGACCGAGCTCTTACTCTAGAGATTATTTTTGCGCGAGCGAGACCGGCTCAAACCACTGTTCACAGTCGTTTCCATTGCTATTTGCATCACTCAACAGCAACCCTTGTTGCGCCAAGACTGACTGGACGGTTGAAAACAGCGCTTGTGAAAACTGGCATGGCTGAATACCAAAAGGGTTTAGAAATGCCGCACCGTGCTGCAGAATACCGCCCTCTCGCCTGAGTTGTGCAGAACCAACCACTTTCATTCCCGATTGCCTCTCCACCAGATCAGACGGCGTATGGGTTTCAAAACAAATCGCAGAGCGCAAGTACTCCCGCTCGTTCTGCGTAATACCGCTGTATGCATCTAACCCACATTGAGCAAGGGCTTGCTGAACCCAGTCTGTCAGCAGTGTGTAACTCTGTGCCAAAGACAACTTTAATACCAAGGGAATATTAGTAATAAAAGAAAAAGAGACATCCTCGCCATGTAAAATCGCCCGCCCTCCGGTTGGACGGCGAACCACCTCCAGATCAGAGCCTGATTGTATGGGTTGATACAGTTTTAGCAGGGCAGGCAACTCTTTGTCAGACTGATTGACCCCCAAGGAGAGTGTGGGCTTTTCCCACTGATAAGTTCTGACAATCAAAATTGCCGGCGAACCAGACGTTTGCTGACTATCTGGAGGCTTACTTCTTGCCCACTCCAGTAGCTGTTCATCCAGCGCCATATTGTAAGCGCCGGACTGAGCGCCAGATTCTAAGACAATCAAGCGAATGCAGCGCGGCCGTATTTGGCGCCATAGAGAGAGCACCATCTCATCAAAAGACACATCAAGAGTCATAGTTCCGCTATTTTAACGCAAGGGAACATCGCCTGAAGAATACCTGAAAAATAGAAGAATAGAAGATAAAACTCACTAGGGCCAGCGGGCTTCTGCCGTTTTATGGGCCTCACTCAGCAGAGTATCCAAGGCATTCAATTGGTCTGAGGTAAATCCCTTGGCTCGGATCTGGAATCCATGCTGCTGGGGACTGCCCCATGCAAGTTCTACGCCGCTAGGGCCAGCCGACACAAGATGGGACCGTGCAGAATCAGAGAGTGTTTCTGATGTTGGGGAGACAAGAGGATGATGGGGAGGATGCTGGGTCATCGTGTTTCTGGTATCTCCCTTGTTATTTGGGCATTTTTTCCAATTTTAGCGGATGTTTCTCTATACCGCTGTAAAACAAGGGTAACTTTTACATTTGTTTATATTATGATAGCGATTTCTAGACGTTTTGACCCGCTATTTTTTTCGATTCTTGTCTCAGTTTTTAATTCATACTTGATAAAGTACGATGTCCATGGATAAAATAGCGACAGATTCTATCTGTGTTATGAGCTGATTCGCATTTAAGTATCCATTTTTTTTAGGGTTAATCGTATTTCGCATTAGAAACCTCTGGGGGAGGAAACAAAAATGGTCTCTACCACCGTGTTCGAGACAAATCCACTGCTCGATAAACCATCACCAAACAAGCAAGCGCAGGCCAGCAGCCAGCGTCTCATCACTTTTTTGGAGCAAAGCAATCTCCACAAAAAGGATTTTGCCGAAATGATCGGGGTTACCCTTTCGTATGTGTATAGTTTAATCGATCCGGATGTCGCCTTTTCGACTCGCACTACCACCTTAGAGCGTATTGCTGTAGTGATGGGCATTGAGCCCACCTCCTTTCCAGAATACAAAGCACCCGAAGAGCCTCGTTTGGCTGATGCAGGTATTGAGTTTTTAAAAGACCGGCAAGCAGAGCTTGGCCTAAGCAATGTGCAATTCCTCAAAAAGTTTCCACGAGCCCAGCGGGTGGACATTGTGGATATGTGGCGCGGTGCTGTGCCAATGCCCTTAGATTGGGCGCAACTAGCCACCATTGGACAAGTCCTGGATTTACGCAAAGACGAGATTTATCCTTATTGGCAGGCCCGTCTGCAGCACTATATGACCGCCGGCGGCATTGACCCGATGTCTAATCTCGGCATTCTCAATGCGATGTTTCAAGGTATCAAGGGCTATCTCAAGCTCTAGAAACCCCGCGGAATAAGTTCGCTCTGGTAAAGTTTCTATCCGGTCTTGCCCTTGCTATAATGAACCTCTTTCTAAGAGAGAGGCACTTGGCAGTGCAACGGAGGTTTATTTGTGATTTCACGGCAGATTTTACGGCATTGGTCTCCCCTACTGATGGCTTTTATCCTGGTTTTAATCTGCCTCTCCTGCGCGCAGCAAAACGCCCGGGCGGCAGCGTCTGACATTAAGACCTTGGTATTGCCCAACGGACAACATCTGTATCTAGATGTCCGCCACGACCAGCCGATTGTCACCATAGATACATGGGTCCAAACTGGCTCTGTTAACGAAGACAAAGAGTTTAACGGGGTCTCTCACTTTCTAGAGCACTTGCTCTTCAAAGGAACACCCTCCCACAGTGCTATTGAAATCAACCGGTTACTCGAGTCCAAAGGGGCTGAGTTCAACGCAGCGACCAGTGATGATTTTACACATTACCACATCACAACCGCTTCGCCGTTTTTTCAGGATGCTCTCACCCTCCATGCTGATATGTTGTTAAATTCCACCTTTCCTCCCGATGAGCTAGACCGTGAACGAGCCGTGGTGCAAGAAGAAATTAACCGGGCCAACGATACCCCTTTTCGCAAACTGTTTCAGCGTCTCAACCAAACCCTTTACGGCACCCACCCTTATGCGCTGGATACGTTAGGGCCAAAATCCAATATTGCTAGTATCCCGCGGGATCATATTCTGGATTATTATCACACCTGGTATCAGCCGTCTCATATGCACACGGTGATTGTCGGGGATATCGATCCAGAAAAGACCATTCAAGCGGTTCAAGCAGCCTTTTCAAAACCCTCTGCCGTGCCGCAATCGGCCACAAGTCATTACCATGCTGTGCCTGTTGGCAAACCCATTGCTCCAGACTCCCCCCAAGTGGTGATTCAGGAAGACCCCAGTATCACTCAAGCCTATTATGGCCTGGCCTTTCTCGGACCGTCCATTGAAGAACGAAGCGACACTTACGCCTTAGATGTTGCCATGCAGGCATTGGGGAGTGGCCGCAGTGGCCGGCTATATCAATCGCTAAAAGAACAAAAGAACATTGTCAACAGTATTACAGCAGGCAATGGTACTCAAAAATACTCGGGTCTACTGTATGTTTTTGCAGAACTAGAACCCAAAAAGCTGGACGAGCTTACCTATTCTTTGTTTACCATGCTCAGTGAGCTCAAGCAAAAAGGGATTACCCAAGGTGAGTTGGATAAAATCAAGACACAGACCATCAAAAACTATGTATTTAACAACGAAAGCACCGAAGGTGTTGCCGAAAATATAGGTTACAACGTAACCATTGGTAAATTGAGCGATTATACGGACTATGTCTCAAATATCCAAAAAGTCTCTCTGGCTGATGTTCAAGCGGCGCTCAATAAATATCTCAACTGGCCACATTCTGTCGTCACGCTCCTAGTCCCTAAAGGCAGTGCGCTTGATGCCAGCGCCTTAAAAGCTTCTCTGATTGCCCTAAACGAAGGCAAAGCCTGCCCCTGCAAACTGTCTAAAACGACACCCACGGCACCAGAAGCCGTAGCCCACAGTCCCATTCAAAAGCGTGTGCTGCAAAACGGCATGACGGTTATCGTCAAAACACGGCCTGAGACAGACACTGTTGCGGTAAAACTCCTCATTCGTGGGGGTCAATTGGCAGAGCCCGTCCCCGGAGTGGCTTCTTTAACGGCGCAAGTCCTAATGAAAGGGACTCAAACACTCAGTACAGAGGCGCTACACGAAGCTCTAGAAGCAAAAGGCATGCAACTGAGCGTTGCAGCCAGACCTGAATCTCTTGAAGTGACGGCACAATCCGTTAAAGAAGATTTTCCTGAACTCTTCATGCTGATGGCAGATGTCTTAACACACCCTGCTCTGCGAGAATCCGATGTAGCACAAGAGAAAGAAACCCTCAGACAGGCGATTACAGCCAGTCATGATAGCCCGTCTACCATCGCGATTGAGAATCTCTCGATGGCACTGTACCCCACTCATCCCTACGGGAATGTGGGCAGCCGTGTGCTATCGCATCTCAGCCTGTTGAATCAGGATTACGTCAAGCACTTTGTTCAAGACACGGTTGTGCCCAACAACATGATAGTCAGTGTTGTTGGAAATGTTTCACCAGAGACAATTTTCAGGATTTTTGAAAGCAGCTTTCCCGCGACACTTAACGCCCAATCTCAGCTTAAGCAAAGCCCCTTAGAGGGAGGGGATCCTGTCACCCCCATCGCGAAAAGCAAGGACATTGAGGCCAGCAAACCCAATCAATCTGCCACTTGGATTGCCAAGGGATGGCTCGGTCCAGATTCTCATTCCAAAGACGCCATGTCTTTCCGTGTGCTCAATTCTCTTCTGGGCAGTGGGCTCAGCTCTCGCTTATTTACAGATATCCGCGAAAAAGAAGGCCTGGCCTACACCGTCTCCAGTAGTTTTTCTACCCGAAAGGATAAGGGCAGTTTTACGATGTTTTTGGGTACCGATCCCAAGAACCAGGCCCGGGTTTTGGTCAAGTTTGACCAGGAAATCAAGCGGCTGCAGACGGAACCGGTGCCGGCACAAGAGCTTCAAGAAGCCAAAGACAAACTAACAGGAACTTTTGCGCTTGCCCATGAGACCAATGAAAGCCAAGCGGGCTACCTTGCCCTATATGAACTCCTGGGACTTGGCTATGAGTTTGATAACCGCTTCAGTACACTGGCTCAAAAGGTAACTGCCAAAGATTTACAATCCGTGGCCCGCCAGTACTTAAGCAAACCCTCAATTCTGTCGTTGGTTGCACCTACCACGGTCTCACAAAACTCTCAAAAAGCCCCTACGGGCAAAACCACCCCTTAAAAATGTCAGCGTTGCCAAACAGACCCTGCCGTGTTCAGGTTCCAGCCACCTCTGCCAACCTAGGCCCCGGCTTTGACAGCTTTGGGATGGCACTAAAGCTTTATAATCGCTTTGAGTTCAAGATTCAGGCATCGAATGGACCTGATATTATCGAAATTTTACCCGGAACCTGTGTGGATGTGACCGGCCTGGACGAGGATCCTGTCAAAAACATTAGCTTGCAGGCCTTTTCTCTTTTCTGCGATAAGGCAGGACTCCCAAGGCCCTCACTTCAACTGGGAATAGAAGCCCACATCCCATTGGCTCGAGGTCTTGGCAGCAGTTCTTCTGCCATTGTTGCGGGTTTAATCGCCGGACTCACCATGTTGAAACCCGAAGGGTGGACTTTAGACGACCTCATCCCGCTGGCCATCGAAATTGAAGGGCACCCGGACAATGTGGTTCCCGCCTTATTGGGTGGCACATGGTTGTGTGATGTTGTGAGTGATCAGCCTTTTTACCGGGCCTTGCCCTGGCCAGAGGACTGGAAGGTGCTGTTAATCGTGCCTGAAAAACCTTTGCTGACACACCAGGCCCGAAAAGTTTTGCCTGCCAGTGTTTCCTTAGCGGATGCTGTCTATAATCTCAGAAAAGCCAGCCTCTGGAGCTATGCTGTTCTCCAGCAGGATACTGAGGCGTTTCGTCACAGCTTGGAAGACCGTCTTCACCAACCGTATAGAGCCGCGTTGATCCCTCATTTTGACCCGATTAAAGAAATCGCCAGACAGCACGGCGCCTTAGGCACAGTCATCAGCGGAGCAGGGCCCAGTATTTTGGTTATCTCCGAAGCTGAGAAAGAGCGTTCTGTGATTCAAGCGCTTGAAGTCCCATTTAAAGAAGAACCATTTAAACTGATGCGCTTGAGCGTATCAACCAATGGGGCTCAGGGCGAAATACGCTAAAGACAGGGATATGGCCCGAGGGATTTGAGTGTTCTGGTGTGCTGGGAGACATCGCAAACCAAGGCTTCTAGCAACTTGCTACTTTCTGCTGGGTTGGTGTGCACGGCATCCAGATAAAAGAGGTACTCCCCTAACTGGCTGCGAGAGGGCCGGGATTCGATCCGAGAGAGGTTGATACCAGCAGACTGGAAACACTGCAGCGCTTCGACCAGCGCTCCGGGGCGATCGACGACAGAGAGGATATACGTGGTTTTCCAGTCTGAAATGGAGGGTGTTACAAGATTGGCTTGCCCTGGTGTTTGCCCTGGTTGTTGAAGCCAGAGAAACCGGGTCTGGTTACCGGCCAAATCACTGCAGTCTGGGACGGCAAGCCTTAAGCCCGTGTGTGAGGTGAGTGTCGAATGAGCCAGAACCGCTGTTTCAGATGCCGCCAGTGGGTCGCTCTTAAATAACTCGCTGAGTTGAAAAGCCGCCTCAGAGGTAGAGGCTGTTGGGGCCCAGGTTAAGTCCGCCGCGCAATGTGTTTGCACCCAGCGCCGACACTGTGCCAGTGCTTGGGGATGTGACATCACCACCTGGGTTTGAGGCAAGCCCTTCCAGGTCTCTGTCACCAAAAGACTATGATGAATGGCAAAGGTGAACTCGACCAGCACCACATTTTTAAGGAAAGACTCGGGGATTGTCTCTAGGGCATCCCAGACGAGCCTCACACTGCCTTCAATCACATTTTCGACTGGAAGTAGGGTGCTGGCCAAATGGCCCGCCAGAAAGTCTTCTGTCAGGCTCTCAAGTGAGGCGTAGGGCTGCGGGGCGTAATCTGACTGCTTCAAGGCCAAACTCTCTAATAGTGCTTCTGCCGCACAATACGAGTGAGAAAAAGCAGGTCCCAAGCATGCAATCTGCCTTGGAGAGCTCGGGTGAGTTTTTGACGCGTTGAAGGGAGTGGGTGTCGACATCTGCTGATTATAAAAAGAAAACTCCCTGAAACGAAATTCGTCGCAGGGAGAGAACAGATTATGTGGACTTTGCAGATGAACACGATGTAGAAAAGAAACGAAAAAGATTATCCAAACGTTTTAAAGGTGCTAGAAATGTTCTTGCCGATCACCTTTCTGACAGCATCAATCTCTGTCTGGACGGCGTCACGCTGTGTATCCACACGGCGCAGTTGAAGTTCTAGCGCTTTATCAATTTGCTGCAAGGAGGCAATCCGTGCCTGCAGTGCTATCATTACGGGGGATTCAGGCTCAAGATTGGCACTGATGTTAAAGAGTTGACCTGTAATATTGGCCAATGCCATCCGGGCTTGGTTAATAAACTGGCCTTGTAACTCAAGGTCACTTTTGCGGGCGGTGAGCATTAAATAGCGTGCTTGACTGGCGGCAAAACCCATTGGTTAGAGCCCTCTCTTCATCTTCTATCATTGGACATCACAATAAGGAGCCGGTATGAGACCGTGCTACTATTTTTCAGGATTCAGGAACTGGAAACAGGAACTGGTAAAAACAGCATTGGCTGAAACAATACCTGAGACAATGTTTTTTACTCATTAAGAGCTAGGAACATATTGCTTGGTCAGTAATTGCTTGTATAAATATAAAAACATTCTTAAGATGAGAATTGCCTATACTTGGCCTGTGACTTTACTTTCAGGCCTTAGCTGATATCCTTGAGATATATTTTTTATTGACTCAACACCTCAATTTGTTCCGTTTTTTCTATATCGTGTCCGCTTAATTTTACAAAATGTTATAAAAGAAGGATTTGCCGCCTACCATGAAGCGTATCCACATTATTGGTGCTGGTCTTGCAGGTTCTGAAGCCGCGCTTTATCTTGCCAACAGAGACATTCCCGTTACTTTGTTTGATATGAAGCCTGAAAAACCCTCTAAGGCACACCATCAGAGCTCTTATGCAGAGATTGTCTGCAGCAACAGCTTAGGATCTCAATTACTCAGCTCTGCCAGCGGATTACTGAAACAAGAGCTGCGAATGCTGGGCTCATCTCTATTGAGTATCGCTGAAGCCGTTGCTGTCCCCGCTGGGCAGGCACTCGCTGTGGATAGAGAACGATTCTCCGAAGCAGTAACTCAGGCCTTGACTGAGCATCCACTGATTGAATTGGTCTGCAAAGACGTGCAAGAACTCTCTCCTGAAGCAGCACTGAGCATTATTGCTACGGGCCCGATGACCTCTGTTGGTCTGAGTGGGCATTTAAGCACCATGCTCCAACGCTCTCAGCTCTATTTCTTTGATGCCGCGTCACCCATCATTACCCGAGATTCCATTGATTTTTCGATCGCCTTCAGCCAAAACCGCTACGCACTGGAAAAAGCAGCGCAAAATGATACCGCACCAGATGAAAGCTATATTAATTGCCCACTCGATGCCTCACAGTACGAGAGATTGGTGAATTTTCTGTGTAATGCAGAGGCTATTCCTCTCAAAGACTTTGAGAAAGAAGAAGCCCAGTACTTTGAGAGCTGTCTTCCCGTTGAGGTGATTGCGTCACGAGGTCCCGAAACCCTTCGATTTGGACCAATGAAACCGGTGGGCCTGATCAATCCTCACACCCAAAAACGCCCCCACGCGGTTGTGCAGCTTCGGCAAGACAACCGTGAAGGAACTTTATTTAATATGGTTGGCTTCCAGACTAACCTGCGGTGGGGCGAGCAGAAATCAATGATTCAATCCATCCCGGGGCTAGAAAATGCTGATATTGTTCGCTACGGGGTGATGCACCGAAACACCTACTTGCATAGCCCGGACGTGTTGCTACCAACACTCCAGCTACAAGCCTTTCCAAACGTCTTGATTGCCGGACAGCTTACGGGGACAGAGGGCTACACAGAATCAATTGCCACGGGTCTGATAGCAGCCATTAACGCCAAAAGGTTGTTTCAAGGAGAAGCCCCCCTGATGATGCCTGCTGAAACCATGATTGGAGCACTGACACGCTATATCACTCGAGAAGAAGCCCGAGGGCAATCGTTTCAACCGATTAACAGCAATTGGGGAATTTTACCCGCATTAGCGCCAGAACCCAGTGCGACCAAACAGCGGATAAAAGACAAGAAATCCCGAAATCAAGTCAGAAACCAGGCCTTTAGCGCCAGATCAAAATCCGAATTGGAAGCGTTTAGTGCCCGCCACCTGGGAACGGCACCGCAGAAACCTGAATATGCTGAAACACATTCTTAAACGCCATTTGAGTCATAGCTTGAACAGATAGGTCGTAGGCTGGGTTTGCAAAAAAGCCGAGGCCTAGAGTCGCCAGTAAGCAAATCGTCATCACCACACCGAGCGATGAGATCGACTGGATCGAGTTTGGCTCAGCCGGCAGCGCCGCAACCGCATCAGAGGGCTCTGCAATCACCATCAGTCTGACAATATTCAGGTAGTAATACAGTGAAATCGTGCTATTAAGCAGCCCAAGCACTATCAGCCAAATATAATTCGTGCCGCCTTCCACGACTGACTGGAAGAGGAAGAATTTAGCAAAAAACCCGGCCGTAATGGGTATTCCGGCAAGCGACAAAAGGAAAATAGTAAACATCAGCGCCAAACCAGGTCGCTTACGAACCAAACCCGCAAAGGCCTGAATATCTTCTCTGCCGGTCAAGTTGGCAAAGTAGATGACAACTGCAAACGCGCCCAGGTTCATAAAAAGATAGGTCATCAAGTAATAAAGCAGGCTGGAAATACCGTTCAGACTAAAAACCACCATGGCGGTCAGCATATAACCCACATGAGCAATGGTACTGTAGGCAAGCAGACGTTTTACATTCTGTTGTTTGAGGGCTACCACATTACCAATGGTCATCGACAGCACCGCCAAAACAGACAGTACATTTGCCCATTGCCCAAAAAGTGTCAGAAGCAGATACAGGAGTCGAATGGCAGCACCAAAACCAGCAATCTTAGAGACCACAGAGAGAAATGCCGTCACTGGTGTAGGGGCACCCTCATACACATCAGGAGTCCACATATGAAACGGTGCAGCAGAAAGTTTGAAGGCAAAGCCGGCCATAATCATCGTCAGCATCACAGGGACGACAGGCATCATGGCATGTCCAAACGGTGCCAGTTGCCGTTGAAGTTGATCAGCAATTGCAGCGTATTGGGTGTTTCCACCAGAAACACCATACAGTAATGAAAGGCCAAAGAGCAAAACAGCCGTGGAGGCCCCACCGTAAAGCAAGTACTTTAAAGCAGCCTCAGCACTTTTAAGGTCTCCGCGTAAGTAGCCCACCAAAATATACGAGGAGATACCCAATGTTTCAAGCGCGACAAAGAGCATCACCAGATCAACGGCGCTGGCCATCAGCATGCCGCCGAGCAAAGCACCCATTAAAACCACATAGAATTCGCCTGGAATGTCCGATGCCTTTTCCTCGACATATCGCCGGGTCAACAGCAGCACAAAGAAAGTACCCAGAGTCAAAAGTGTCCGAATCACCCAACTGAAGAGATCGACCTGTAACACATTCATCACGCCGTGTTGCTGAATGGTAATTTGATTATCCATCAAGGTTGGAAAGTAGACGTTAACAAAGAGTATACCCAATGACACCAAAGCCAAGCCTGTACCTGTCAATGAAAGCCACCAAGAAAACTCTTGATCTTTTTTGAGTGGACTACAAGCCAGGAGCAGATTGGTGATTAAGACAGCCAAAATAAGGATCTCAGGGTTAATGAGAGCCACATTATTATTGACCATAAAATTCATCAGCAACGGGGGGATAAAGCTTTCCATAGCGTTTATTCACGTCCTTCTTTTGTGGAGGATAAAGTGTATTTTCCATCAGGAAACTGGTACTGGGTCGCCATTTTATCGACCACATCTTCGTACTGATGGGTTAAAAACTTGGGTGCAAACCCGTAGGCAATTACAAATAGTGCCAGTGTTGCCAACACCAAAACCTCAGAACGGTTTGCGTCAGTCATCTTACCCTGCCAGCGTTCTGAAAGGGGACCGAAGAAAACCCGTTGAAGCATCCACAAAAGGTAAGCAGCTCCAATAACAATTCCCAGAGCAGAAAATCCAGCAGCAGCTTGCATCGTCCACTGCCAAGAACCCAACTTGCCCAATTGAATGAGTGTATGAAAGGCATTGGAGGTAAAAGATCCATAAAATACAAGACTTTCACCCGCAAAACTAATCAAAAGAGGAAGTCCAAGGCTGGCCATTGACATGAACATAAAGAAATAAAAGATAGTTGGGGAGACGCTGCCAAATCCACCATAATCAGCAATCATTCGGGTATGGGTGCGGTGGTAGAGAGAGCCCACACACATAAACAGGGCTGCACTCACAATGCCGTGGCTAAACATCACAAACACAGCACCGTTAAAGCCAGTCGTATTGAGGGCAGCCAGTCCCAAAATAACAAAGCCCATATGGCTTACGCTACTGTATGCGATCAGTTTTTTCAGATCTGTCTGCACCAAGGCCACGCCAGCGGTATAGACAATGTTAATCACAGCCAACACAGCGACAGCGGGAGCTAAAGAAACAGCGGCTTCTGGGAAAAACCCGAAGCAAAAGCGAACCAATCCATAGGCACCCATCTTGAGCAAAATACCAGCCAATAGCATGCTAACCGGCGTGGGAGCTTCCACGTGAGCATCTGGCAACCAGGTATGGAAAGGGACAACGGGCAGTTTGACCGAAAACCCAATAAACAGAGCCGAGAATATCCACAACTGTGCCAATAACGGAATGGTGCCCACCAAATGCGTATCGAGTGTTTTAAACAAGAAAATTTCAGAAGTTTCAACACCCTTGGCACCGTCCAGATAAAAGAATATTGCCAAAATACCTGCGATTAAAAAGACAGACCCAAACAAGGTGTAAAGAACAAACTTCATGGAGGCATAATCGCGGCGAGGTCCGCCCCAAATTGCGATTAAGAGATACATCGGAATCAGTTCTAGCTCGTAAAACAGCAGGAACAAAAAGGCATCTCTGGCCAAAAACACACCCAGCAAAGAACTGGTCAATATAAACAACATTGAATAATAGAGCTTGAGTCTGGTTTTAATATATACCGTGCTGGCTACCACTGACATGGTGAGCAAGAAGGTGGTTAAAATCACCATAATTTGAGACAGCCCATCTGTTCCCAAGGCATAGCTAATCCCAAAGGAGGGTAGCCAGTGGTACAGCTCTTCTTTAGGGGTAATCACGCCAAACCAAGATCCTGTCCAGGAAAGCATGGCAAACAAATGAATCAACACAGAGGCAAGTACTGCAAAAGTATGAATCCCTTTGGCTTGCTTGGATTCAGGCCCGTCCTGAGAATCGCTGGCAGGCTGATCCGGCAAAAAGGGGATGATCAGTGCAAACAATAAAGGCAACAGGATCAAAATACTGAGGTAATACTGATTAAAAAACGAGAGGACATCAGCCACAGCGCTGTCTCCTATAAAAGGCTATAAATAAATAACAGGGATAAGACCAGAATGGCGTAAAAGATCACGGCAATGTAGGTTTGAACGCGCCCGGTCTGTAGCTCTTTTAGCGCGGCACCTGAACTTGACACAGAGCGACCCGTCCAATTGACCAACCCATCAATCGAACCCGAGTCAAAACGAGCAGAGGCTTTAGCAAACACCAAATACACTTTTTCAACAAAGCCGGCGTAAAGCTCATCGAAGTACCATTTACGAGAGAACAGCCGGTTTAATGAGGCAATCACTGGCTTCTGTTTAAATTGTTCCAGATTCATAATCGGCTTAGGACCGTAAAGCAAGAAGGCCAAAGCCACACCGGCAAGTCCAATACCCAGTGAGAGCAGTCCTATTTCAGAAATCCAAGCGCCATGATGAACCGTTTCATGGACGGCGCCATGCCCAGCAATGGTAGAACCGTGTAGCATCCCCATCACAACGGGTGTAACATCTGGCGGCTGGATATAGGCGGCAAACACCGGCCAATGCTCGAATGGGGCAACCCCAGAGAGCATAGCACCGATCACTATAGACGGTACTGCCAGCACAACCAGCGGGTAAACCATCACCTTCGACTCATGATGAACATGAGCGCTCCCACGGTAACTACCGGTAAAGGTCAGGAAGAAGGTTCTGAACATATAGAAGGCGGTCATAAAAGCGGTGAGAACGAGTAAGGCAAAAATAGGGGTTGCGTATTCTTTGGCACCCTCCAGAATCATATCTTTAGACCAGAATCCGCTGAACCAGATGAGTCCTGAAATCGCTATCGTCCCAATCAGGTAAGTCCAGGCAGTAATCGGGAGCTTGCTCCATAACCCACCCATGTTGCGCATATCTTGCTCATCTTCACAGGCGTGAATCACACTACCTGAGCATAAGAACAGCATTGCCTTGAAGAAAGCATGCGTAAACAAATGGAACAAGCCTGCGGCAAATGCCCCAACTCCCATGGCTGTCATCATAAAGCCTAACTGCGACATAGTGGAATAGGCCAGTGCCTTTTTAATATCGGTTTGAGTCAGTGCAATGGTTGCACCAATAAAGGCTGTCAGTGCTCCAACGACAGCAACAATCGCTGTGGCTGAAGGGGAAACCTGGAAAATAGGATATACGCGGCCGACAAGATAAATACCAGCTGCCACCATCGTCGCCGCATGAATCAAGGCACTAATCGGGGTAGGCCCTTCCATCGCATCTGGCAACCAGGTGTGTAGAGGTACTTGAGCGCTTTTTGCCATAGGCCCCATCAAAATCAGGAAAGCAATCAAGGTGAAGAGTCCAGGGCCAGCCACAACCAACACATGAGGCGCGGCTAAAGCGAAAGCGTGAAAACTCAGTAGAGAAGTGCCAGGATTATGACTTAAATAACTCTGCCACCAACCCATTGAACAATAGAGGAAACCCAAAATACCGAGCAGCAAACCAAAATCACCGACACGGTTCATTAAAAATGCCTTCACACAGGCCTTAGCTGCTGCTGGGCGAGTAAACCAAAATCCAATCAGCAGGTAACTACAAACGCCGACCAGCTCCCAGAATATGTACATCTGGAATAAATTTGTGCTGAGAACCAAACCAAGCATTGAAAAGTTGAAAAGTGCCAAGTAGACATAGAATTTACTATACCCGGGGTCCTTTTCCATATAACCGTGAGTATAAATCTGGATCAACATACTGATAAAGGTAACGACCACAAGCATCATGACCGACATGGAATCCAACAAGTAGCCTATTGAAAAAGTGAAGGGTCCCGCATGGAGCCATTCAAGATTTTTTTCAACGAACACAGTATGAGCAGGGTCTTGCGCAAACAACCAAAAACAAGCAGCCACTGCATGTAAAAAGCCTAAGAATGTTGACCCCACAACAAGTCCCATGCTGATTTCTTTGGATCGATAAAGATCCAATGAGCGGCAAATAAGGATAATCACTGCGGCAATCAAGGGATAGACCGGGACCATCCATATGTTGTTCAGAAAGTAGTACTGCATCGTCAATTTAACCTCGTCCCTGTCGACGTTATCCCTTTAAAACAGTGTAGCGTTCAATATCAACGGAAGAGCGCATACGGTAAAGAGCAATTACCACGGCAAGTCCAACGGCTGCTTCTGCCGCAGAGACCGTGAGAATAAAGATAGAAAAGACTTGTCCAGCCATCACATCCAAGTGTAGATAATTATTAAAGGCGACAAAGTTAATATTCACAGCGTTGAGCATTAATTCCAGACACATCAACACCCGAATCATATTGCGACTGGTGATAAGACCAACCAGACCAATCGAAAACAGCAACACTGCCAGTGCCAAATAGTGGTACAGACCAATATGGGTAACCAAATTCATTGGATCAACGCCTGTTTGTATCATGAGCGAGTCACCTCTTCTAAATGGACTTCGCCGCGAGACGCCGCAGCATGAAGAGCACTGTTAGCTTCTTTTGTGGGCTCTCCAGAGTCAATTGAGTAGGACAATTGCTGACTACTCATCTCGCCAGCATCTGCAAACGTTTTCTTGGCCAGAACAATCGCACCCACCATGGCCACCAGCAGCAACACGGAAGCAAGCTCAAAGGGCACAACAAACTGGCTAAACAGGAGCTCTCCCAACATCTTGGTCGAACCTGATTGCATCAGCGTCTGAATTACACTTTGAGAGGCTGGCTGAATGGAGAAGGGGAACTGCACTGTCTTAATCAGCAGCACAAAGGTAAACGTCGCCAAAACCAAAGAGACCAACTTTCTCACAGAGGTCAGAGGCTCGTCCAACATGGCCCGGTCACCCGTGAACATAATCCCAAATAACACAATAATGGTCATACCAACCGCGTACACAATGGTCTGAGCAATCGCAAGGAAATCTGCGTTGTTTAACACAAAAATACCAGCTATAGAGAGAAAAACCAGGATGAGCAGTAACGCACTGTAAATAATACTGCGGTTAAACACCACACCCAACGCTGCAGTTACTGAAATGGCTGTAAAAGCCCAAAATATGATTGCTTCAGTCATACAAAGAAGGTCCTCTACTCTACGTGCGGGTCAAAGCCACGGACGGCTCGCCAGTCATCAGACTCTTTTCCACTGACGGTTAAGTCACGTTTATCCAGCACCAGAGCCTCGCGGGAATAATCGGCCAACTCAAAGTCTGGCAACATCTTGATACAATCCACTGGGCAAACTTCCGTACAGTTCCCGCAGAAGATACAGCGGCCCATATCGATGGTAAAGATATCGACCACAGGCTTTTTATTGTCATCACGGTGCATTTCAATCTGTATAAGGTCATCACAAGGACAAACGCGGGCACAAGCCTTACAACCTACGCACAAATCCGTGCCGTCTGATTTGGTCAACAAAGCCAAACGGCCGTGAAACCGATCACTGAGATCGGGCAGTACTTCTGGATATTCTAAGGTCACTGGTTCGCGGAAATAGTGTTTCAGCACTGTGCCCATTCCGCGTCCGATTTCAACCATCCCACTCAGCACACCACCAGTCGGAAGTGTGCTTTTATTCACACCCTCAGCCTGAGATGCTTTATCTGTGGAGGCTTTATCTTGAGAAGCATTATCCATTGCAGTACGCCTAATATCCTTTCACTAAGATTGAAACCGGGCTTGAAGCTTCCGCGTAAAGAAACGACTCATCGTCCAACAGAAACCACCAATTCCGAAAACCAACACAAAGGCCCAAAGATAACCATAGACAACCTCGTTGGTATCCTGCCACTGCCGCTCCAACGCCACCATAAAGATGTTGATCAATGACAGAGGAATTAAGAACTTCCAACTGAAGCCCATCAGCTGATCCGGCTTTAAACGAGGCAATGTCCCGCGAAGCCACATCGCAATGAAAATGAAAATATAGGTCTTCAGCAAGCCCCAGGTGATCATCTCAAATTGCTGCATCAGCTGGCCCAAGCCAGGCAAATTCACAGCAGACTCGAAAGCACGGTCCCAGCCAAAGGTGTGGCAAAGGGTGCCGCCAATGGGTGAGTAGTAGCCACCAAAAAAGAAGATCACCGTTAATGCACTCATCGCAAACAGGGCAGCATATTCTGCCAAAAAGAAGAGCGCAAACTTCATCCCAGTATACTCTGTGTTGTAACCGCTCACCAACTCACTTTCCGCTTCCGGTAAGTCAAACGGGATTCGGTTCACTTCAGCAATAGAGGAAATCAGAAAAATCAAGAAAGACACCGGCGTCAACCAGATGCCGAACCACTTCCAAAAAGGGGCATTTTGCGCGGTCAAAATTTCTTGGATGTTCATCGTCCCCGTGTACAAAACCACCGCAAGCACAGAGAGGACCAAGGGGATTTCATAACTAATTGCTTGAGCTGCACTGCGCATCCCGCCCAACAAAGAATACTTGTTGTTACTGGCCCAACCAGCAAGCACAATACCCACCACGGAAATAGAAGAAAGCGCGAACACAAACAGCGCGCCTGTCGGCAGCGGAATGGCTAGCAGCTTATCCGTAAAGGGGATCAAGGCATACAGAACAAACACCGGAAGAAAGAAAATCGCGGGGGCAATCGTAAACAGGAGTTTATCTTGTCCGGTAGTCATAATATCTTCTTTAAATAAGAGCTTCACCCCGTCAGCCAAGGTTTGAAGCAAGCCCCATGGACCCACTCGATTAGGTCCTTTTCGCTGGGTCAACCAGGCAAGAACTTTACGCTCCATGAGAACCATAAAAATAACCGCAGCCTGCCCAAGAATGGCTATTCCTGTAAAAAGAATAATGCCCCAGAGAACCAGAGACAATTCCGGTCCAATAGAGAGATGCAATGCCTGAAGCAGTTGGGTAAGCCAAGCCGGAACCATTAGCGATCCACCTCCGGAAGAATAACATCTAAACTGCCAAAAATGGCCATTAAATCAGGATACAAGTGGCCTTTCATCAAGGAAGGGAGGGCCGACAAATTGGAGAAAGAAGCCCCACGCCACTTACATCGATATGCCTTCGGCGTTCCGTCACTGATAATATAACAGCCCAAGAAACCGCGAGGTGACTCAACCATGGTAATTGCCTCACCAGCGGGTGGCTTAAACACCATCAAATTAACTTTTTGACCCATACTGAGCCAGTCAGGATTAAGCTCTTCAGGAGTCTCACCACGTTTTTTCGCATCTTCAATGGCTTTTTTGGCAGCATTCACTTGAGCAGTATCACCGCCCGGAATTTGCGCCAGACCTTGTCGAATAATTCTCAGAGATTCACGCATTTCCGCCATTCTCACAATATAGCGGTCATAAACATCCCCACGCGTGGCGATAGGGACATCAAAGTCCACTTCGTCATAGACACAGTAGGGATTTGTTTTACGTAAATCTTGCGCAATACCACATGCCCGCAAACTGGGACCCGTCACCCCATATTCCATGCACTGGTCTTTGGTCATCAGACCATGGCCCACTGTTCTATCAAGAATAATCGGGTTTTTAGACACGATGGCTTCATACTCGTCAAACATTTTGGGTGCTTTGTCAATAAACTTGCGGACTTGATCGAGCCAACCAGCCGGGATATCTTGCGTAACTCCCCCAAAACGGTAGTAGTTATACATCATTCGAGCACCAGTAAGGTCTTCAAACAGCTTGAAAATCTCTTCCCGCTCCCTAAAGGCGTAAAACAGCGGGCTGGTTGCCCCTAAATCCAGGAGAAACGTCCCAAACCACAACAGGTGAGAACTGATCCGGTTCAGCTCCATCGTAATCATCCGGATATACTCGACCCGTTTAGGCACTTTCAACTTGGCTATCGACTCTAAAGAGGCGACAAAGGCGTAGTGATCGTAAAATGAAGAGAGATATTCAACACGGTCAATGGTAGGCTGATACTGGAAATAAGAGCGAGATTCAGCCATTTTCTCTTTGCCGCGGTGAAGATAACCAATTACAGGCTCCATATCCTTCACCACTTCACCATTGAGTGTGGTAATCAAACGAAGAACACCGTGAGTACTGGGATGCTGCGGGCCGATATTAACGACCATATCCTCAGTGTCTAAATCTCGATTGATTGTAACGCCAGGAATTTCCATTATCGCTCGTTCCATACCAGTCTGGGGTCATCAACTTTATAGTCTTTTCTCAGCGGGTGACCCAGCCAATCAGACGGCATTAAAATCCGTCTCAGGTCTGGATGCCCCGTGTATTCAATCCCGTAAAGATCGTAGGATTCCCGCTCATGCCAATTCGCCGCAGGCCATATAGGTGTGACACTGGGGGTACGGTTATTACTATCCGCATTCACCTTGAGGGTCAAAGACTGTTTGCTGACGGTTGAATACAGCGAGTAAACAGACTGAAGATACTCTTTCCAGTCCACGCCAGCAACAAACACCAGAAGATCAAAACCGGCTGCATCACGAAAATACTGCGCAGCCTGCAATAGCTGAGACGGTTCCAACTGGATCATCTCCGTTCCCCGCGCGTCGGGACCTAAGGGCGTTCCAAATCCAAGGGCTTTATGCAAACCCTGGCAGTGTACACCAGGCTCAATCGCCTTAACTTCAGCCTCAGGCTGGTTTTTTACTTCTTCGCTCATCGCGGGTCTTCACATTTCCTCTGACTAACTTACCCTGGTCTCTGAGAGCCTCATCGCTATAGCCATGGGCCTGCACACCCCAGCGAATAAACTCTTCATAGCCTTCTCTAGGCAACAATACCTCTCCAGGACCCAGAACCACCCTAGGCTGGTGAGCAGCCGCTCTCGATCGACGGTCGCGGATTGATTCCATCCGAATTTTCTTCTGCAGCTGAATCAACGCATCCAGCAGAGACTCTGGGCGCGGTGGGCATCCAGGGACATAGACATCAACTGGAATCAATCTATCCACCCCACGTACCACAGAATAGGAATCATTCTCATACATACCGCCGGTCACTGTACAAGCACCCATCGCGATCACGTATTTTGGCTCAGGCATCTGCTCATAAAGCTTCACCAAGGCGGGGGCCATTTTGTGCGTAATCGTCCCAGCCGTAATAATCAGGTCAGACTGACGCGGCGTGGCCCGAAACACTTCAGACCCAAAACGAGAAATATCAAACGAGGACGCACTGGTCGACATCATCTCAATACCACAGCAAGAGGTGGCAAATGTAAGCGGCCATACTGAATTGGACCGCGCCCAGTTGTAAACTGTATCAATCGTGGTCACCAAAACACCGTTGCTTTCCAGCAAATCCTGGAGAGAGGTGAGAAATTTATTGGTTTCCATCTGAAGGCGTCCTTCTTAAAGAATCACTACCGCTCAAAGAATCACTACTGCCAGCGCAATGCGCCTTTTCTCCAGGCATACACCAGACCAAGCAACAAAATACCGATAAACAAAAACATTTCTACCAGGCCAAACAGACCCAATTTACCAAAGGCCATAGCCCACGGGAACAAGAACACGGTTTCAATATCAAACAAGATAAACAGCAGGGCATACAAATAAAATTTCACATCGAACTGGATTCGCGCATCTCCAAATGGCGTCATCCCCGACTCATAGGCCGTATACTTAAGCACTGTAGGTGATTTAATCTGAACCACTTGTGCAAGCGCCATCAACACAAAGGGCATTGACGCCGCAAAGACGATGAGCAGAAAAATCAGGGGGAACCATCCGAGGTACATATGAAAGCCCTTTTTATTGAAGACCCATTTTATTTCAATACTTACAAGAATTGAATGCCTGCGCGGCTTCTCTCAAGGGGCAAGCGATTTGTTTGGGTAAAAATACGCTTGTTCGAAACAGAATCAGATTAACACTATTAAATGCTAAACTGCCCAGAAGGTCAATTCAGGTGAGCTTGGTTTAAAATAAACTGCAAAGACGCCTCGCCAAAACACCCACCTCATAAAACAAGGCCAAAGCCCCTCCTATGAAAGCCCCTATCCCCGCTACCATCCCTGCTGTATCTATATGGCTCTTAGTGCTCACCGTGTCAGGACTCACCGTTTGCAGCCCTCCTCTAGTCTTCTCTTTAGAGCCAGGACCGCTTAAATCTTTAGAGAGCCCAGCTTTTGAACCCCCCTTAGTCAAAGCCAATGCTGCTCTCAAAAAAGGCCGCGGGAGTGTCGCACAATCTATTTACCAGGCCTACCTCAAACAAAATCCTCGCTCTGTCGATGCCCTGGTAGGTCTCTCTCACATCGCTGCTCAGCTCGATGACTTTGACACCGCAAAACAGTATTTAGACAAAGCACTGGCAATCGCCCCTATGCGGGGGGATCTCATTGCAGAACTAGCCCACCTTTACCACCTGTGGAGCAAAAACCCCTTTCACCCAAACCCTTCTATGGAAAGACATATTCAAGACCTCTTCACCCAGGCGCTTCCTCTGGCCCCTGAAAGCCCAAAAACACTAACATTCTGGGCTCTTTGGCAGCTGGAGCAAGACGACCGGGTTTCTGCTGAGCGCAATTTAAACAAAGCCTTGGCTATCAACCCCAAATTTGTGCCCGCATTGCAGGGGCTCACCCAGTTTTATATCACTGTAAAAGACTACCCCAGGGCTAAAGATACCATTTTACAAGCAGTGGAGCTTGATGGAGAGAATACAGAAAGTTATTTTCTCCTCTCCAAACTTTTGGGAATCGCAGATCAACCCGATAAAGCCCTCTATTATGCCAAAGAATCAGAAAATAGAGACTTTGGCCGGAGTCCTGTCAGAGATCAATGGATTGCTTCACTCTACGAGAAGATGGGACAGCTCTCTGAGGCAATCACTTATTACTACAAACTGAACCAAAGCTTTCCTGATAACACCCCCATTGTGCTTAAACTTGCCACACTTTACGAGCGAAGTAATCAAGATGACAAAAGCATTGCCTTTTACCGTAAAGCCGCCTCACAACGACCTGAAATACTAACTGCAATGGTCGATTCTGCTTGGGATTCTCTTCGCAGTGAGGATACCCCAAGAGCCCTACCGCAATTACGACGGGCATTGAGAATACAGAGCGATTTACCCGATGCGCTTCACGGCTTGGCCACAGCCCACTATCTGGCAGCATTCAATCAAACACTCAACGTTAAAGAGTGTGCTATCGACCTGCAGATTTTTGATGTAGCGACAGGGAATAACAGTAATTTAGATCCGCTACTGGCCATGGACCGGATCAAACTTTCACTGGCCAACAGTCCTAAAACACCGGCCCTGATGGAAGCCTTGACTTCACTGAGTGAGAGCAAAAACGATTTGGCTGCCGGAGAGGCTCTCTTTCTCTTAGGAAAGTTTCCCCAAGCCCATCAAAGACTCGATGCAGTGGACGGAGAAAGTGCAAAAGGCTATCTGAGAATTGGTGACCGTCTCCTGCTGGATCAAGAACTGATAGCATCACAAGCAATGTACCAGCGAGGCTATCAACTTGGGCATTTGGTACCACTCCAGACAGGTCTCAAGCAAATACAACGAAAAATCACCCTGGCCAACACCCGTGTGCAAGAGGGAAATCAACTGTTCTCTGGCAAACAATTTCAGTCCGCACTGGAAAAATACCAACAAGCCCAGCAGATATATGCCCAGTGGGATATTCCTTTGATTCGCATTGGGGACACGTATGAACAGCTCAAGCAAAAAGCCAATGCCTTCTACGCCTATCAGCAAGCGACTATTTTAAATCCGCGTCTTCTGGAAGCGGAAAGCTTTGCCAAGCGCTTTCAGAAACTCGAGAGAATAGCCCAAAAAGAGCAAGAAAAAAGCCTAAAGGCCCGTGCCAAACAACAAGAGGAAGACGCCGCGGGTTCACTCAGCCCGAACTAGTTGGGCTTAATGCTTATCTCTGACTGCCGGGATCACCAAAACATGCTTTCCAGAGGCACCGGGCTTTCCGGCATTGGCGCCCGTGATATCTGGCTTCCCGGGAATAATCGTTGGCTTGACTGTTGGCTTATTGGTAGTCTTTTGTTTTAAGTCATCCAATGCATTTGTACTGGTGGGGGATGGCAAGAGGCTACCGCCCGATTGAATAATAGTGGGTTGCTCTCCAGGATTTAAAACGGCCTTGTCAATCCGAATATAGGGCTTATGTTTTAAGACAGACTGCTCATTGGCTTTTTGTACATTGGGGTCTGACTTATTACCCACCGTTTTACTGAGGACAATAATATCAATACGTCGGTTTTTTTGGCGTCCTTCGAGGGTTTCATTGGTTTCCAGTGCACGACTATCGCCATAACCTGTGGCTGTCATTGTTTCTGGTGAAAATGAGTGTCGCTTAATAAAAAATCGAACCACGCTACAGGCCCTTGCGGTGGAAAGTTCCCAGTTAGAGGGATAAATCGCTGTAAAAATTGGCAGATTATCCGTATGCCCTTCGACTTGAATAATATGATTTCCTGAGAAGCGCTCCAACCGGCTGGCAATTTTATCCAAAGGACTAATCGCTTGCGGTTTAATCGCCGCACTGCCCGAATTAAAGAGCAGGCTACTGTCGATACTGACTTTAATACCGCGTTCTTGGACAGAGACTTCCACGCCTCCACTGGGGCCGTCTTCTTTATCGCCTGCTTTGCCAGAACCAGGCTTATGGTCTTCTCCATCAATACTTTCTGGCTTCTGTGTTTTCTGCTGTGCGTTTTGGTCAATGGCCTGATTAATCTCTTGCGCCTCTTGCTTCAGCTCTTTCAGGGATTTATCAACGTCTTTGAGCTCGCCAGGCATATATGTCAAGCTCTCGTAGGACATCACACCTTTTCCCTTGCCTTTTTCTGAAGCGATGGGATTGGGATTATCTGCTGGAGGCGATTTCCCCTGCAAAATGGACTTAATCCCATGCATTAAGCTCTGTTCCTCAAAGCCTTGGCTAATGGCTTCTGCCACGTTCTCCATTTTGGCCAGATCAGCACTGGCAATGGCGTACAAAGCAGTAAATGTGGCAAACAGCAGAGTGATAAAGTCCGCATAGGAAACCAGCCAGCGTTCAAGGTTTTCATGTTCTGGGTGTTTGTGCTTTTTCCCCATGGGTGCGTCCTGTCTAAAAGGGGATTATTATTCTGCCACTTCAGCTTGAGCTTCTTTGGCATCCTTGCCACTGAGGAAGACCTTCAGCTTTTCACGAATAAAGTTAGGGCTTTCCCCTGCCTGAATCGACAGAATCCCTTCAATCATCATTTCTCGGGCCAAAATCGAGCCCTTCCCTTTAAATTTAATTTTGTTGGCCAGCGGTAGGGCAATCAGGTTGGCAAAGCCCACCCCGTACACAGTGGCAACAAAGGCAACGGCGATACCAGAACCCAGTTTGGCAGGGTCGTTTAGGTTTTCCATAACGTGAATGAGGCCCAAAACAGCACCCAAGATACCCACCGTCGGGGAAAAACCACCGGCAGACTCAAATACTTTAGCACTATGGCCAATTTCTTCCTCAAACATTCTCAATTCGGTTTCTAATAGGTCTCGAAGGAGATCCGGATCAGTCCCGTCCGTCATCAGCTCCAAGCCTTTCTTTAAAAACGGGTCACTCAAGTCCCGAATATCTCCCTGAAGGGCTAAGATCCCTTCTTTTCTGGCTTTCAACGCCAGATTGACCAGAGACTCAATAATCTCTTTCATATTTTCTTTGGGCGGCAAAAACACCCCAGGTAGATATTTTACACAGTCTGAAAGTTCGTTCCCCGGGTGACTAAGAAGCACAGCACCAGCAGTACCCCCCATTACGATAATAAAGGCGGTAGGTTGGACAATAGCATTGAGTCCCAAGCCTTCCAGGAGGGCTCCTCCAAGAACAGCAAAAAGCCCCAGGGCTGCTCCAATAAGCGAAAATATATCCACGTGAATTTAGCTCTCTCAATTAATCACGACTGAGTGGTCAGTGCCTCCCATTATATCGTGATAACACCTGTAGCAGGTATATTAATAAATAAAGTGGCGCAGAACATAACGCCATCCTTCCATCCAACGAGTGTTTTGGCGAGTGTTTTGGCGCGTGTTTTGGCGCTGACCTGAGAGGGCTGTACCTCTCTTCTGTAATCTGTCTCGTCGAAAACACCCCGAACACTCACAACAGAAACCAACAGACTCTTCAATCACTCCCGATTCAGACTCAAACCTACCCAAAAAATATAAGGCCAGGGATTTTGTATGACATTGACTGTCCAATATCCAGTGCCTTATAGCCTGAAGCCTGTTTTGCACTTCTGGCAATATCCCTTTCTGGTGGGATAGGCGAAATAACCACATATTCTGGATTCGCTGAAAATCTTCTCTGCTATGGAAGATATAAACATTGCCCCAAGCGGAACGCTCTGGCTGGTAAGTCCATATACCTAGCTGCCAAAGGCTTTGGGGCGAATCCCAAAAAATCAAATTTCGCGATTCAAATCCAGAACCAGAACCTACACCAGAAGCTGAAGACATTTCTGAATAAAACCGAATCAGCTGAGGGCCTGAAACAACCACACACGGCTCTCCTTGATCCAGACAAGCCTCCAACTGAGACATGGACAAAAGCTCTGTCGCCTCATCCTCGGCTGGATTCAGCCGAATCACTTGCCTTTTTTGCGAGCCGGATTTCAAAAAATCCTGTTCTTTAAGCCAGTCAGCCAACATAGAGGCCCGTTTCCTGGAAGAAGTGAGTAAAACAAAGCAAGACACACTCTCATCCGATAAAAATTCGATTAATTGGGCTTTTTTGGCTTGCTCACTTGTAAACCCCATAACCTGTGGGTAGGCCCAAGCAGACAGTGCCAATTCTCTAGTCTTTAAGATAGGTAAGCGAAACGACTCTCTCAGATTTTCCGCCACTTCAGCCGGAAGCGGGGGGGTTAACAGCAAGGTCGGTGGTAAGGTTTTTAGACTCCGAAGCACTTCCATCAAGGCCTTTTGAAGGTTATTTTCTTGATCGCTTACTGCCAAATCATAGACTGTTAGGGGAGATTCTGGAATCAGCAAATGGGCATCTTCAATCACCAACTTGGCCACCGCCCCACGAGCAACCACATGAGCCAAAAAATCGACAAATTGGATGGATTTAAATTTCTGAAACGTCGTAAATACAAGTGTCCGTCCGTTTTGCCCATTCTGCCTGGATGGATTCTCTTGTAAATTCTGTAATAAAGCCCTTTCCTGATGTGGCGGCTGATGCCCGTCAAGGCGGTACACTTGAATCGCAGGAAAGCGTTCATCTTTATCTTTCATCTCCGTATAGCGAGAAAGGGTCGCCAGATGCCGCTGAACCGCCAACCGATCGGGGCACAACACAATAAAAATCCCGTCAAACAGAATATCAAAAGACGGACGATTTTGGCCTACTTGTACCCCTAAACCCATTGGAAACATCGCAGAAAGCAAGTATTGGGACAAATACGATTCCGTCTGAGGGACTGCCACCCAGTCTATGTTGTCTTGAACCGACATGGTCATGATTCACCTATTTTTTAACCACCCATTTTCTGCTGGGTCCGTATCTCCCTTATTGTAAGTCAATTCTTTTGAGGCCCTTTCTGGCACTGAGACGACCTGTTTTGGGCGTGTTACCCTATAACTCTCATGAGCACGAAGAATCCATTAACCAATCACCTCCTCAAACAGCCTCTGATGATCCCTGGGGATAAATCTATCAGCCACAGGGTGCTGATGGTGGCCAGCCTATTGCAAAAACCCAGCGAGATAGACGGGCTGCTGGCCAGCGCCGATGTGATGGCCACTATCGACTGCCTGGAACATTTGGGGATAACGATACAAGCCAACTCTCAAGGGAATAATCATAAATTGAGCCCCCTTATCAAGCCTGAGCAGAATACCCGCCTTCAGTCTGGGGAAACGCTGGTCTTAAACGCCCAAAATTCAGGCACCACCATGAGGCTTCTCTCTGGCCTGCTGTGCTCAGACGTCTTAAGCAACAATACTCAACAGATTCGCTTTACCGGTGATGACTCTCTGCAAACCCGTCCGATGGAAAGAATTATCACCCCGCTCAGCCAAATGGGGGCCCGTATCACAGGGACTCAGTCTGAATCTTCCCCTGGAAAAATCACAGCCCCCCTTACCATTCAGCCAGCGCTCTCTAGCGCCCTAAACGAAATCAATTACACCTTGCCCATTTCCTCTGCACAGGTCAAATCCGCGATCATTTTTGCTGGACTCTTCAGCGGAACAGGCCCTACTCTCATTATAGAGCCCACACAGAGTCGAGACCATACAGAGAGGCTCTTGTGCGCTCTTGATGCTCCACTTACAGTCAGCACAGATAAAAAAACCATTACGGTATTGCCCAATCGACACTGGCGGGCCCAAGCCCCTAAACAGCATTTCCAAGTCCCCGGAGATCCTTCTTCGGCCAGTTTTTGGCTCACCGCCTCAGCCTGTATTCCTGGCAGTGATTTGACAATCTCTGGCATTGGGCTTAATCCAACAAGAATCGGTTTTTTAGACGTGTTGAAATCCTGGGGCGCACTTTGCACTGTGACGCAAACGGATGATTATCACGGCGAGCCTGTCGGTAGTATTCGAGTGCAGGCTGGCACACTCAAAACGAGTGACACCGGGATAAACAGTATAGCCAGTCTGGGTATTGCTAGCTTGATTGATGAGCTCCCTGTGCTGATTGCCGCTGCGGTTACCAGGCCAGAGGCCTTTGAGCTGCAAGGGGCCGCAGAACTTCGGGTGAAAGAATCGGACCGTCTGCATGTTCTATGTGATGCTTTAAAACAACTGGGCTACCCGGTGATTGAGCGACCCGATGGGGTGCAAATAAATGCCCATTCTTCAGGTCCTGTTTCCCACATGCATCCTCTCCAGCCAATAAAAACCGGGGGTGATCATCGAATCGTGATGGCGCTTGCCGTGTTAAACCTGATCGTGGATCCTGGAAGTCTTTGGTCGATTGAAGCACCGGAGTCTGTGGCTGTTTCTTATCCAAATTTTTGGACCACCTGGCAGCAACTGCAGGCCATTCGACTGGGCTAGAAACTGGGCTAAAATAAGACTTGCTATGTTTAAAGACACAAATTTTGCCAAACTGACACCAGCCAACCTGGGCCTATTCAGTCAATGCTTTCACCGCTTTGTGGCTTGGTCTTACTACATTTCCTTTTTTTTCAAAAACCAAATCGTTATCACAGGCAAAAACAACCTGCCTCCCAGGTCTTTTGGCTCCTATATTGTGGCGGCAACGCATAGTTCTACTTTCGATCCTCCCATTGTCTCTTCGGCTACGTGCCGTCCGGTTGCTTATATGTCCAAAAAAGAGCTTTTCACGCCATGGCTCAAAGGCATTGGCTACCGACTGGTTGGGGCATTTTCCGTCAACCGAGACAAGTTGGAGATGGCCACCATTCGAACGTCTAAAGTGGTTTTAGAATCCGGTGATTGGCTTCTCGGCATCTTTCCTGAAGGCACCCGCTCCAAAGACGGGCAGGTTCATCAGCCCAAAAAAGGGGTGGCCTTTATGGCAAAAACCTGCAACAAACCCATCTTGCCCATTGGTATTGCCTGGGTTCCCAGAAAAAATAAGAAATACCCCAAACTGGTGGTTCACATTGGGGAACTCATCCCTGTTTCCCCCCAGAGTGATTTAGAAGCACTCACACAGCTGGTCCAAGAGCGCCTGAATACCTTGCAAATTCAGGCCGAAAACACAAAACTGGACTCATAAAATTCGATTTCGTTACACGTTGCCCCATGGTCAACAAACAAACCCGCAACCAAACCCGCAACAAAATGGGCTCAGTGGTTTTTATAATCCAGACGCTTGAGTTGAAATCGCATTTAAATCACACACAGGAAGTATCATGACAGGAGCCACCGTGGGCGTATCAGGTCTCTCTCAACACAATCACCCACACCTATTTTCTGGCAACCAGCCACAGGCTTCTGCCGCAGTCTATCAGCCTGCCATCCAGCCAAGAGTGTTTGACCAATTTGAACAACGCCGTCTCAAGCCTGCCGTGATTGAAGAGACTGCTGGTGATCGGCTTAAAATGCTGCTACTGCACCCGTTTTCCACCCGTCGACTGTCCCGTTTTCTTGCCATTGGCACGCAAGACAGCAGAGAAACCCTCTTTCAACGGCTCAAAATGTTTCATGCGGTCTCCAAACGTCTTACTCTCGAAGGTCGGCGCCACCTGCATACCCTGTTAAAGTCTGGGGCACTCACCAATCTCAGTACAGAGACGGGCCATTCGACGCTGTATTATTTGCATGCGCTTATCACCACCCCACGTGCCAGAGGGTTTGACCCAGATACCACACTCAATGACCTCGTCCGGATTCTCAACAAACCATACACCATCACCCAAAAATTTGGCACACTGAGCGAAAAAGCCGCCAAAGACATTCTGGCCACTCGCAATAACCACAGCCTGCTCAACCGGGCCAACGAGTTTGCCCCCACGCAACCCATTTCCTGGAATGACTTAAACGTCAATAACAGCGCCACTTGTGTGGCCTCCAGTGTAATGTACTATATGGCGGATAAAAACCCCGCTGAACTCAGCAGGCAGCTTGTGGAACTGACCAGTCCCCTGCGGGCATTTTTTGAAGCCAGCACCTTTCACGAAATTTCTCCTCACGATCCCAGCCAGGCTGAGACCGTTCTCAAAGAGAATCAGATTAAATACTCCCTGACCGGTCCTGACACGGTACAAATAAAAGTAGACCTTCCCACAGCAGGGTATATTCGAGCCATTAGTGCCAATAAAACCAGAAATACCCGCACAGGTATTGAGACAGCCTATCAATCCGCGCTCACTTTTTTGGTGACTCGACGAACCTACGACCCAGCAACAGATTTCCGTGACGCCAACAACCCCAGTATTCAAAGTAAAGGCCTCACCGAGCCTGAAAAAACCCTGATGGAATCGATTATTAAAGACAACGGTGGGGTTATTTCTGTCACCTACCAAGTAGTTGCCGGAAAAGCCAATCCAAAACCAGAAGAAGAAGGTCAATCCTACCTCTACGGCTATACCAGAACCTTTGAACAAACCACTTCCGACCTGATTAACGCCCTAAAAATGGGTGAATTTGTGATTATTGGCATCACAGAAACCGATGCTTCAGGGCAAATCATTGGTGGGCATGAAATCACGGTGACCAGTGCCTTTGTGGATAAAAAAGACGGTGAAGTAAAGTTTGTCGTGGTAGACAGTGATGACAATATCCCCGAGCCCGTGATTCGCTCGGCCAGAGAATTGATCCCACGGATTCATCATGCGGGGATGCCGTACAAATTGGCTGACCAGATAAACACTGAAATTGAGCAGATTCCCGGCTACTTCACCCCAACCGATGAAGACAGAGCCCACTTCGCCCCGTTACAACAGAGCAAAGACCCTCTGCCTGCGGATGCATTTACTCCTGCAAGTGTTACAGAAACCGTGTCTGCTCCTACTACCAACCCAGAACCGAGCCAAGCACAGTATCCTGCTGCCAATTACCCCTTCCCGCTCTCTATTGGGCAAACTTATCCTGGGCAAGCGGCTTATTGGACCCAAGCCTACTACCCACCGGCTTATTATCCAACATATCCTCAGGGGTACTATCCTGGCCGGCAAGCGGCTTAGGGTTTATTTTAAGCTCGGGCTTAAAGCACCAGGCCGCTGGATAAAGCTGTTCTGATCCATAAAAAACCGGGCATCTCGAGACCCATTCGGGTCAACCAGTTCTTTTTTACGGGCATCCCCAGAGGTTTCTGCATCAACCACTGTACCCAATTGCTGCAGAGCGTTACTCGGCAGTCCAGGCAGTGAAGGAATCACATTCGCCCCGCGTTTGGGATCGACGGTTTTGGCAATGGAAATTTTATTGTCTGTCGCTCTTCGACCCGTTGCATCAACCCATTCCATCCGCTTGAGATCCGAATAGTCTGGATTTTGCCAAGTCACAGCATCTAGATAGACATCTCGTCCAATCAAATCGTCCTCGTTGGGTACGGGGACTTGTAACTGCAACACCCCGTTCTCTGGAATCGTTCCATCCAATGCCTGATGCTCTTCACTCACCTGGAGAATCTGACCATCCGGGGAGCGAAATCCACTGTTGCCAGGAGAAAGATACAGGCGCACTTGACTCCCTGCAGCGGCACGGACCACAATCCGGTTATCGACGCCGATTAAAAGCCGAGACGGCAAGTAAAGCGTTGGCTTTTCCTGAATCAGCTGACTCAGACGGCTACGACGCACTTCACCCAAAGCCTTTGGCTGAAGAAGCTCTGGCAGAAGAGCAAAGCAACTGACCAGTAGCAACAGTGCTATGATAGCACTGCGAGAAAGCCGTTTCAGTGGAAACCGTTTCTGCATGGACGTGACCTTTAGAATACTCACCTCTAAGTGATTCTATCCTACTGGAACTGGGGTTGAGAATAAAGGGTTTCTATTTCCTCGGTACTCCCTTCATGCTTAAATACAACTCATCTAGCATAGGGATTTTCACCATGGAAATGCTCAAATTAGCGCTACAGATTCTGCAAGCCGCATCCGCGGTGATTTTTATCGTACTGGTCCTCCTGCACTCGCCAAAAAGTGACGGGATGGGTGGTATAGGCGGTGCTGCACAGCTTTTTTCCAGCCAAAAAGGGGCCGAAACCGCTCTCAATAAAGTAACCACTCAAGTGGCCATTGTCTTCTTTATTGTCTCCTTTGTGCTTGGGTACTATTTCTAATTCGGACTCTATTTCTAGATCACAAAGCCCCGGTTAAAAATTAACCGGGGCTTTTGAGTGTTTATTAATGCTTACTTCAAGGCGTCCTTATCAGAAGTGCCAATTGCATCCACTGTTACAAAGACCGTATCGGCCAGCTTGTAAAACAGGGCAGTGGGTCGCTCGATGTTGTATTTTTGAAGCTCCACTGGGAAAGTGGCCTTCACCCGGATCAAATCGCCTGAGCTAAAGCGGTGACGAGTAGACTCAGATTCCGGCAAGTTTGTAACCTTCACCACAATGGATTTGGGTTGTGTTTTACCGTGAACCGTAAATTGACCATTGGCCGTCACAGTGACTACTTCCCCAGCTTTGAAGGGAGGCTTTTTGCTCAATTTCACACTGGTCGCTCTAAAGATGGCTTTGGGGAATTTGTCTGTTTGGAGAAAGTTTTCTCTCAAATGCTGATTGCGCAGGGGAATCCCGGTATCAATGCTGTTGAGATCCACATCAAAGGAAACAGAGAAAGGGTGTTTGGCATCAAATTGAAAGCTAGAATCCAGGCAGACTTTGCCTTTAATCTGAGTGGTATGCCCGTTAACCACTTCCACAGGCGCATCAGAGGTAAAAGTAACGTTATCCCGATTAGAGGGATCGTCAATATAGTAGCAACGCTCTGCAGCTTGACTGGCCTGCTGTGCATTGAGCAAAGCCAAAAAGCCGAAAAAGGCAAAGGCCTTGGTAAGTGAGTTTTGAGAAACGGGAAAACGCATAGTAGTATGGACTCCTATTTAAATTTAAACGAATTAAGTGAACAACAACAAACAACACCAGGAAAAATTAAAAAGAAAGAAAAATTGAAAGAACTATTGACTGGTCACACTCCCACCGGACGGGATCCGACCAAAATGTGTTCTTGAATACACTGCTGAAAGAACCGTTGGGCTTCAGTTAACAGTGTTTCTTGAGGAATAGAGGCAAGCTGCAAGTGAGTCTGCTTCAACGCAAGAAGCCCAGAGAGATAGCTGGGATACTTTTCTAGAGCTTTGCTTTCTAGTGTTTCATTAGGGGTTAGCCAAATACCCACAAGGGCTGCTGTCATGGGATTGAGCTGAAAAAACCGGGCCTGTTCAGACTCAGGGTCTCGATAAATCAGGACCTCAATCGGCTGCTTTGTCTCATAATCGATATCTTCGGCTTTAATACCTGACGCAGTAACAAGCCCATGTCCGTTTTCATCACATGTCTCTGTATCCAGCTCTAGCTGTTCAATAATAGATAAAATAGGGTATTTAAAACGGGCAAAATGCATCACGGGATTCCATACCGGTGCCCAGGCCCCAAAATTTTCGGTACTGGAGGGGACACCAGGCTCAGTATGAAGTGGAACAACCGGATCTGGTGCGTTTAACACATCCACTTCCAGCCACTCATAACGAGCCAGTTCACTGAGATACGGGCATTGCTCCCAGATAGGCTTGAGTGACTCTGGTAAGCGATCGGGGGTCTGCAAAAAACGAGGAAATTCAGCCACTGCGCGAAACAACTGAAAGGAGGGGTTGGGATAATCCCGACGGTATTTTTCCGCCAGGGCAAACCAGGCCGAACCCAACAATTTTTGGGTGTAGGGAAACATCCCCTCCATCGTGTCTTGGACACTGTTGAGAATCAGCTCTTCGTAGAGCTTTAAGCGCTCTCTGTCATAGCCTGTTAATATCGATTGAATCTCAGGAGATTGCCGCTGACAATAGGCCTGCCAGTTGGTCTCTGTGGTTAAAACATCCTCACCACCGCGTTCTAAAAGCAGCTCGCCAAGAATGCGTTGATGCTGTTCCAAAGGCAAAACAGGGATTTGTTCAGTCTTTACAGGGCTCATCGGCTCACCAAAGCCTTTTGTTCTGTAGCGTAATGCTTCTCCCACAGAGTGCGAATCTTCTCCAATTCTGGCCGGAGCTCATCAAATTCTGGGATATATAAATCCCGCTCTAGCATCACCCCACAGGGACGGGTGACACTCAGGGTATAGTCTAATAAATCCCACACTTCAGCGCACACAGGGTTGCCGTGTGTGTCAATCCGACCTTCGGGGTATATGTGATGCCCGGCCGTATGGATTTGCACCACCCGGTTCAAAGGCAGGTCGTTTAAGTAAGCAATGGGGTCAAAGCCGTGATTTTGACTATTCACAAAGACATTATTCACATCTAGCAAAAGCCCACAATCGGCTTTTTCTAATATTTGGGCATGAAATTCGCTGTCACTGAGCTTATTTTCTGGGTATTCCAGGTAAAAAGAGGCGTTTTCAATCAATACTGGGCGCTGAAAGCGGTCTTGTAGAAAGCAAATACGGTCTACAACGTGGTTCACCACATCAGGTGTGCGCAACAAGGGAATCAAATCGTTGAAATAATTCCAGTTAATGCCACTAAAGCACAGATGGTCACTAAACCACGGTGGATTTACATGCTCAAATAATCTCTCTAGCTGAGAAAGATACTGCTCGTCCCAAGGATCTGTACTGCCTATAGACAAGCTAACCCCATGACTGACCAAGGGAAAACGAGACATCGCCTCTTCTAGCTGACGAAGCGCTTTGCCTCCCTTGCCCATATAGTTTTCTGGCGTAATCTCTAACCAGTCTATCAGCTGAGTGTGCGCCATGGTTTCTTGAAATAAAGGACGTCTTAAGCCGAAACCGACACCCAGTGTGGGGCAACCCACCAAAGAAGGGGCTCTGGAAAAACCAGGGAGATCCTCTTTTGGTTGGGATGACTTGGGTTTCATTTGCGAAAGACGCCCTATTATTTCTCAAGTACTAAATCAGCGGGAACTGCTTCCCGCTTTAATTAGTTGGCTTTTTTTTCAGAACCGCACATGTCGGCGCCACATTTGTCAGCACCGTCTTTGTGGTCTTTACCACATTTGTGGTCGCCTTTTTCTTTGCCACATTTGTGGTCTTTGCCACATTTATGGCCTTTTTCTTTGCCACATTTATGGTCTTTACCACATTTATGATCTTTGCCTTCGGCAATCAAAGCACCGTTGTTGGACACTTCGGACAATTGGAACAAACCATTGTCGACAGAAGCGGCTTGAGCAGCTTGAAGACCAGCAGAAAGACCAACAGTGATAGCAAGAGTAGATAACATTTTGGTGTATTTCATGAGAGTTTATTTCTCCAATTTCATTAATAATTAAGGGTTTTACAGGGTGACTGCCTCAATTGATACCACCCCGACATGGCGGTCAAGACCAGTACAATCTGATTCAGTTCAGTTGCATAGACTCCGAAGAAAACAAACTGTTCCGAATCAATCATGTAAATGTCTCACCAACACATGTGGGGCCATTTTACCGCAGACATGTCTAGATAAACATACTTCATTTAAAGGGGTCCCCTATCTGAAAAACAGAGAACTAATTAACCGCGTGATGACAGTCCGCACACAGCGTGGGATGCTGATCCGAGGTCTCCACTTCGGCGGTCCCCACTTCTGCCGTGTATTTCCAACAGCGCTCACACTTGCCGCCAGAGGCCTGAGTCACCCATCCCAAGGGTTTTTGACTGTTGTGCCCGTCCACCACAGGACGCGATGCACCCGTTTCTGACACACCAGGCGCCCAAGCAACAGAAGAGACCATCAACAATTGTGCCAACGTCTTTTCGGTCATCCCGTTACCGAGCAATTCGTCCTGCAAAGAAGACTCAAACACCACAGCCGCCTCTAGAGAAGATTTAATCGCCTGATCCTGAACGCGGAAAGCCTCCAGAGAAACATTCACGGCTTCCTTCACGGCCAAAAGCTTGCCCATAGACCCTGCCAGTGGTGTATTTCGATAAGCATCAGGAATTTTTGGCCACGGCAGCAACATGGCACTGGTGAATTCTGTCCAACGGTGTTTTTCTGGTAAATTCAGCCAGATATCCTCAGCCAAATGGGGAGTTACAGGCACTAGCAGTGGTACCAAGTGACTCAGCAGGACATAAAGTACTGTTTGAACCTGTCGACGGGTCTTGCTATCACGCCTGTGGGTGTACAAAATATCCTTGGCCACATCAAAGTAGAGGCTCGAAAGCTCTACCACGCAGAAGTTTTGCAGGACTTGATAATATCGATAGAATTCATAGGCATCAAACGCCTCTGTGAGGGTATCTATCACCACAGAAAACCGGTGAAGAATATACTGATCCAGTGGGGTAAGCTCCTCGTAGGCAACACTGTCAGCTTTGGGGTCAAAATCGTAGAGATTCCCCATCAAATAGCGCACCGTATTACGGATTTTTTTATAAACTTCTACCAGTTGGGCAATAATGGCCTTGCCAATCCGGACATCATTGCCGTAATCGACACTGGCCACCCATAAGCGGAGAACATCTGCCCCGTATTCTTGAATAATACTTTGGGGTTCCACAAAATTCCCCAGGCTTTTGCTCATCTTGCGGCCGTCTTGATCCAGAACAAAGCCATGAGTCACCACCGTTTTGTAGGGCGCCTTTCCGTTCACCATCACACTGGTTAACAGTGCGGATTGGAACCAACCGCGGTGCTGATCGGAGCCTTCCAGATACAGTTCGACTGGAAGTTCTCCCAACTCATCACGTCTGGCTTGCACCACGGCGGTGTGGGTCACCCCACTGTCAAACCAAACATCCATAATGTCCATCTCAGGAATAAGATTTTCAGGTGCAGTCCCAATTTCTGCTGTTGGGAGGCCCTCCAATAGTTTTTCTGGAGACCAGGACCACCAGATATCCGAGGTATACTTTGCAAACAGTGCGGACAGGTGCGAGATAATTGCCTGATTGATCACCACTTCTCGGGTATCTCGGCGGTAAAAAACGGGAATAGGCACACCCCAGACTCGCTGACGACTGATACACCAGTCTCCACGTCCCTCTACCATACTGGTGATTCGTGCTTCACCTCGGGCAGGGACCCAATCAACACCTGAAATCGCAGAAAGCGCCTCTGCTCGAATCCGCTCAATTCCAATAAACCACTGGTCTGTTGCCCGGTAAATCACCGGATGATGACACCGCCAGCAGTGTGGATAACTGTGCTGAATGGATTTTTCGGCCAATAAGGCGTGATTCTCGCGGAGAATCTCAATCACCACAGCGTTAGCCTTGAAGTGGGGTTGTCCTATCAGCCGGGATTCAAGATTTTCTGAGGCTGTAAACACACCTTTCGCGTTTAATGGAGACAAAATCCCAAGCGGTGCTTCTGGATGGGCGCGGTCGTAAGCCTGGCACACGAGGTAATCTTCCATCCCATGGCCGGGTGCCGTATGCACCACACCGGTACCGGCTTCAGTGGTGACATGATCCCCGGTTAAGACCACAGATTCCCTTGCGATAAAAGGATGCTGGGCACGCAAGTCTGCCAGTTGTTCCCCGCGACAACGACCCAACTCTTTAAATCGTGCCAGACCGGTTTCACTGGCAAAGGCTTCCAAGAGCGCTGCTGCCACCACCAAGCAATGCTGAGAGTTGGATTGCGCTTCGGGCTGAATCAGCACATATTCCAGATCTGGATTGACGGCCAGTGCCAGATTGGCCGGCAGTGTCCAAGGAGTAGTGGTCCAGATAACTAAGGCAATTGGAGGCAACGTTACACCAGGAGAAAACAACTCACTGGCTTTATGCTGAGAGGCTGGGTTGAGCGTAAACGCGACGTATACACTGGGACTGGTGTGATCCCCGTACTCCACTTCAGCATCAGCCAAGGCCGTTTCGCAGCTGGTACACCAGTAAACCGGTTTCAGCCCCTTATACACATGACCGTCCTGGAACATGGTCCAAAAGAGCTCAATTTGTCTGGCCTCAAACGTCCCATCAATGGTGATATAGGGTTTTTCCCAGTGCCCCCAAACACCCAGACGCTTAAAATTGGCTTCTTGGCCCTTTAAATTCTTCAGCGCGAACTCTCGGCATTGATGGCGCAGTTCTGCCGGAGTAACCGCATCCCGTCCCCCTTTGATAGACTTGACCACGGCATTTTCAATAGGGAGTCCGTGTCCATCATAACCAGGAACATAGGGTGAGTAGTAGCCTCGTTGTGTTTTATAGCGAGTCACAATGTCTTTTAAAATCTTGTTAAGGGCCGTACCAATATGGATCTTGTCAGAACTGAGATACGGCGGCCCGTCGTGCAAAAGAAAACGAGGGTTATTTCTATTATTAGCCATTGCCTGTTGATAAACGGCTTGCTCGTCCCAGAACGTTTCAATTTCAGGCTCGCGTGTGGCAGCACCGGCCTTCATTTTAAACTCTGTCTGAGGAAGATTGAGGGTGTCTTTGTAGTTGAGGGGGCTTGTCGATTGAGGAGAAGCGGTCATAACGAGTCACACAAGTCCTATTCTTATTCAGCGTGTCCTTTATTATCTCGATCACACAGGGTTTCGGCAATCGCTTCTATTTTATGGTTAACGATGGTGAGCCCTTGTGATAAAGTGTCCATAGTCATTTTTGAGGGGAAATAATCTGTGATGGGTCTTTTGTGATGAATTTTTACCGTTTGGGGCACAAGAGTCTCCAATTTGGCAGTCTACATTTTGGCCATATTTCCAGCCCAAAAAGAAATCCTGGTCTTCATCGCTGGCTGGAAACACTCTATGGAGAAAATCCAGACCGCATTGACCCGTCTTATGGTTTTTTTCAACACCGAGCGGCAGTGGCCTTGGAGAAAGGAGACCTTTCTGGCACTTGTGCGGCCCTGCAAAAAGCCCTGGATTTGGCTCCTCTACCGGAACAGCAAAGCCAAATTGCTATGCAGCTAGCGTGTTTTTCTCTATTGCGAGATATGCCCCGTCTGTCACTCAAGTGGATTGAATGGGCAGAAGATAAAACACCGCAATACCCAGGTCTTTCAGAGCTAAAAGCACTGTGTAATGAAGAACTGGACGAGCGTGCTCACCGCAGAACGCAACCGGTTGGAGCCATTTCACTTAAAGACCGACCCTTTATGGAGTCCTATCAGTCAGCCCTTCAATCTCTAGAAGCCGGTCATTTACACAAGGCCCTAGCGGCGATTGATAAAGCATTACAGGGCTTCTTTCTGAACGGCTCCCCTCTCAGCCAAAATGAGGCTGCCACTGAGTTAATGTACCGAAAAAGCATACTTACACTGGCCAATACACTGAATAACCATCCAGAGTCAGATAAAATGATTGAGTTGGCTGTTTGTTTATCGCCCAACACACCAAAATATTGGTGTTTACAGCGTTTTTTTCAAGCGCTTCAGTAATATTTACTGGCGGTTTAATCCGGGAGCATCAGCATCCATCAAGCGCTTACCGACTGAGGTAAACAGCACCTTCAGGGTCAGACGCCCGTCCATCGGCAGAAGGCGCTCGACAACACCGTCACCGTATTTTTCGTGGATAACCCGGTCACCCACTTGAAAACCAAGATTTTTGGACCCTGAGCTAGCATCCAGCACAGGATAGATAGGGGGTAATTCTTCCGGAGAATTCTCTATAGGAATCTGCGGATAGCCGGTCTCATCAGACGTGGCTTCAGGTTGATAGATGTCGGGCCTCTCTGGTTCTGGGTTATATTCCATGCTTTCCGCCATCGTTTCCATAGGCTGATACAACTCGGACATCGCCATACTGGGTGCCTGTAACGACTCAGAGGGCATTTCAATCAAAGGCTGAGGCATGAAAGGCTCTTCTGGAACTTCGGGGCTTTCTTCGGCGAATTCTCCAAAGTCAAATTCAAACTCGTCTTCATCAAAACTAGTATCAACCAGATCCGCTTGTCTCATACTTGTACTGTCCGAAAAGCCGTCAGGGGGGCGTGTTATCAAAGGCGGAATCTCTGGCAACTCAGTGCTAGGACCAGGCTCAGGCGGCATCGTGGCTTCCGCCTCATCGAAGAAGTCCTGATAAGGGGTCAGCTCGATTGAAGTTGCATTTTCTTCAGGCTTTAGAGGGTCTTGCACAACAAGCTCAGGCATGAGGGCTTGGCTCATCACCCCTTCTGAAGCAAAGGGGGCCATGACATGGTAGTTTTCAATCTCTTGGTATTGGCTTTCTTCTTGCTGAATCTCATCTTGTTGAATCTCTTCTTGCTGAATCCCGTCTGGACCTTCTCTAAAGTAGCAAGTCAAGGGGAAACCAAGGGTCATCGCCCCTTCCACAACCATTTTAAGATCGCCTTGATACCCATCCAGCGCGACTTGCACTGAGTTATCCGATTCTTGGAACAGCCAGGTGACTTCTGCTTGTAGGGGATGGGCACTGGTTGCCACCAAAAGGTTCAGCCCTTTTTCTCCGGCACGAATCACTTGCCGCCTAAAATCATCCACATACACTTCAGGTGAGAGTAATACAGGGAATACCATCGGATCGTCGCACGTCAATATCTCTTCTAGCAGCAGTGTGTAAACAGGTGCCCGCCAATACTCAGGAATATGCGCCAGAGACAAAATACGAGCCCCGCCTTGAGTGAGTTCTTTCATCGAGTTTTGAACAGAAACCACTTGCTCTGGTTGATCTGCAAATAACTGATCCTCATAAAGCCGGTGGAGCAAATGGAGTAAGACGGCCTGAGATGGATTTCCTTCATATAAGTCGTGCTGAAGTAAATGACGAAAGGGGATAAAATCAGGTGTCATTGGGATACGCGAGCCCAGCAAGCTTAAAACCTCAGTGACCAAACCCGAAGGCAGCAGGGGTTCTAAGAGTCCTAAGAAACGGTGTACCCCCAATTGCTGGATAGAAAGCCGCATATGCTTGTCATGCTCTCCTAAAGGAAAGACACCGTGAGGATCAACAATCAGTACTTTCTGAGATTCCGGCAATGACTCTATCAATGAGGTGAGCCCCACTTGCAGAATGTCCATCGAGCTGCCGTGGGCTGAACCATGAATCAGGGTGAGGGTATCCAGGTGCATTAATTCACCCATTAATTTGCCTTGAACCAGCCAGGGACATTCTATCGGATTTAATAAATCGCTCAGTTCACTGCGGACAGCAGTTTCATCCAAGTATTCGGCCCGGTTCAAAGAAAAACGAGGAACCCCTTTTAATGCCTGTAAACGAACGCGGTATTTATGGGACTTTTTAAGCCGTACCATCGCCAGTACTTTTGCGTAGACGGGAAAACTGTCATCATCTCCGCGCAGCATCCAAATATGACCAGGGCTCACCGACAATTCGGTATGCAGGCCCACTTCAAATTGGCCGTCTTGTGATAATTTTAGCGGGATGAGTCTCATCATGAAGGGGGTCACAAGGCGATTTACACGCCCCTCTCTGCAGTCACTCTCGGTCAAACAGCGCCCAGAAGGCCTAGCTTTATTGTAACGCGAAATTCACAACCCATCGGCCCGTGGCAAGCTTCGGCAAGGAATTGTTTACAAAGCCAGTGCGTTCAGGTCAGAATATCACTCTGATGAAACCACCCGCAGATCAGCCCTTGCTTTCAATGCTGGCGACTCAGAATCGAGTGACGCCACTGGCCGAGACCCTTCGTCCTAAAACCCTGGATGATTTTCTCGGTCAACTCAATGTGGTAGGCCAAGGCAAACCCCTACGACACCTGTTAGCCTCAAAGCAGACCACCTCTCTGATCTTTTGGGGCCCTCCCGGAGTGGGCAAGACCACACTGGCCAGAATTATTGCAGGACAAGCCGATGCAGGCTTCATTGAGCTCTCAGCGGTTAACTCTGGCATTAAAGAGCTGCGAGAAGCAGTGCAGCAGGCTGAAGAAAATTTATCATTCACGGGAAAACCCACCGTGGTGTTTATAGACGAGATTCACCGCTATAGCAAGACCCAGCAAGATGCCATCCTACCGTGGGTAGAGAAAGGCAGCATCACGCTGATTGGGGCAACGACAGAGAATCCTTCTTTTCAAGTGATTCCCGCGCTCCTGTCTCGGCTCTTACTGGTGCGGTTTGAGGCGCTCAATACTGAACAGATCCAAGGCCTGCTGGAACGGGGTGTGCAGCACATTCAAAAAACCCAGCGCCCCTTGGAGGTGACCCCTGAGGCTCTGGCTTTTCTGGTTCGTTACGCTAATGGAGACGGGCGAAGCGCGTTGAATTTACTAGAAACAGCCAGTAAATGTGCCCCAAGCAACATTTTAGAGGTTGGTTTCCTTGAGCAGCTCGCGCAACAGAACCGCTTGAGCTATGACCGAGATGGCGATGCGCATTACGATCACGCCTCTGCCTACCAAAAAAGCCTGAGAGGCTCTGACCCTGATGCGGCCATTTATTGGCTGGCAAAAATGCTCTCTGGAGGGGAAGATCCTCGCTTTATTGCCCGACGATTACTGGTGACAGCCAGTGAAGATGTGGGGCTGGCTGACCCAATGGCGCTTGTAATAGCAGAAGCCACTTTTTCGGCAGTGGAACGTCTGGGCATGCCTGAAGCTCGGATTCCCTTGGCTGAGGCCACACTTTACGTCGCCAAAGCGCCCAAGTCGAATAACAGTATTATTGCCATTGATAAGGCCTTGGCCGATATCACCCAGCACGGCAAAAGTTTTCCGGTGCCCATCCATTTAAGAGACAGCCACTACGAAGGTGCCAAAGCCTATGGTCATGGGGAAGGCTATATCTACACGCATCATCGTCCCGAAGCAGTCCAGAACTTTCTGCCTGTTGAACTCACCGGCACACGTTACTTTGAGGAAGCTGATGTCTGATAATGCTCAGGATATACACTGGGTTCTGGCCTCAGGCTCTCCCAGACGCCGAGAACTTTTGAACAGTCTGGGGCTGGAATTTGAAGTGGTGATTCCCAATGTAGACGAAGCCGCCATTGAGGAAACTGCCCGGGCAGAACAGCCCAACATCACTGCCAGTGAAATTGTGGAACAACTGGCCGTCAACAAAGCACACGCTGTATGGCAACAATTACAACCTGAGGCACACACGGTATCTCCTGTGGTGATTGCAGCAGATACTTTGGTGGAAATAAACGGCAAAACCCTATCCAAGCCCTCATCAACAGCTGACGCCTTTGCGATGCTGAACAGGCTTCAAGGCAACACACACCAGGTGGCCACTGGGGTCTGCGTGATACACCAAAACACCGTTCACTCGGCTGTGGGTATTTCCGCTGTGACGATGGTTGCCCTCACAGAGAGGGAGATAAACCAGTATATAGAGACCCAAGAGCCAATGGACAAGGCGGGCGCCTATGCCATACAGGGGAAAGGCAGCTTACTCATCAGTGGCATTTCAGGCTGCTACTTCAATGTCGTGGGTCTACCTCTCTCTTTGCTCAACAGCTTACTTGCTCACTGGGATCTCTCGCTATTATGAGCCGCTTCCGTGTCCGTCCTGCCGTCTATGCAGACCGTGATGCATTGCTCGCAGGAGCGCTTGCAATGGCACTGGAGACAGAACAGCGAGAACTGAACCATGAACAAGTGCTGGCAGGGATTACCCGGGTGCTCAACGACCACGCAGAACATCCTGCACACGGGCGTTACTGGGTTGCCGTCAATGTCGATGAAGAAGAAGTTGAAATTACCGGTCAAATTACCGGTATGTGCCTCCTGACTCAGGAATGGAGTGATTGGCACAATACCTGGTACGGCTGGATTCAAAGTGTGTACGTCTGGCCGCAGTACCGAGGCCGGGGTATCTGGAGGGAATTACTTAAACAACTGAAAGGCCATGCCCGTCAACACGGATTTGCTTGGCTTAGACTCTATGTTGAAAAAGAAAATATAGCGGCACAAGCCGTCTACCAGCAGATGGGCTTTAAAAAAAGCCATTATCAATTATGGGAAACGGGTCTTTGAAGTGCCTTTAAATAGGCCGACTCAATGTCATCTTGAAACAAAAAATTGGGCGGAAAAAATAAGGGTCGAGCGAGCCCCGCTTGAACCAGTTGCAGATTGAGGGAAGGCGCTTCCCCAGAAGGCGTCAAATAGACAAAGGCCAAGGAACGTCCGTAACGGTCTAATCGCTGCTTATCCCACTGCAAGTAAACAGTTTTGTGCAGCACCTGAGACTTCAGAAAGTCCAATGCATCCTTTGCCCCAGATTCATCTTCGGTGAAGGCCCAATCAGGCACTTCTTTTCCGGCCGCCCGCTTCAGCTTGGCCGAAAAATGCATTTCCGGGGCATTGAGGCCCAGCAGTCGAATGTGCTCCTCGGGGGACTGAATTTTTCCGTCATGATTAAGATCACACTCAAATGTATCGCCGTCAAATACCTGAAAAGCAAGACAAGAGGATAGTTCAACGGTATGTGTCTTATTTTCTTCGGGGGGGTGGCTAAAACCCGGAGATAACAGAAACCCCGCCCAGCACAGCAGTAACCAGCTAAGCAGTATCAGGGCTTTAGCCATAGACGAAAAAGCCGCGTCCTGATTTTTTACCGAGATAACCCGCATCCACATATTGTTTCAGCAGCGGACAGGGGCGAAAGCGAGGGTCAGCAAAGCCCTCATACAGGACATTCATGATAGCCAAAACCGTGTCTAGGCCAATAAAATCAGCCAATGTCAGCGGCCCCATTGGGTGATTCATCCCCAATTTCATCACGGTATCAATGTCTTCAGCCGAGGCCACCCCTTCATAGAGCGCAAAGATAGCCTCGTTCAAAAGCGGCATCAGCACTCGGTTGGAGATAAATCCGGGAAAATCACGGCTGACCACCGTGGTTTTTCCCGCCGCCGTTGCCAACTGTTGAACCGTGGCATAGGTCGTATCGCTGGTTTGAGCTCCCCGAATCAGCTCCACCAGTTTCATTAACGGGACAGGATTCATAAAATGCATCCCAACCACCTGTTCTGGCCGCTTGGTGGCGGCAGCCAGTCGGGTGATAGAAATACTGGAGGTATTACTGGCCAGAATGGTATGGGGTGGCATCTGAGCATCTAGACTCTGAAACAGCGATTTTTTGACCGTTTCATTCTCAACAATGGCTTCCACCACTAAATCAACGGGCGGGAGTGAGGCCAAATTGGGCTCAAAACAGATGCGGGATAAAACTGCTGTCTTCTCTACTTCTGTGAGTAAGTCCTTACTCACAAATTTACTCAGGCTGGCCTCAATCCCTTTGGCCGCTTTACCCAAGGCTTCCTGATTCACATCCTGGACAATCACAGAGCGAGCGGCCTGATAGGCTAGCACTTGGGCAATCCCATGGCCCATTTGGCCAGCACCAATCACGGCAATGGTTTTAATCGACGGGGCCAACACTTTCCCAGCCTCTTTTTCCGTATTATTTTCAAGCGTGTGTGACGCACCCATAGTATTTTCCTTTTTCATTTGCGGTTTAAACCGTTTCCACCAACATTGCAACCGCTTCTCCCCCGCCGTTGCAGATGCCCACGATGCCACGGGTTTTGCCTGCGGCTCTGAGGGCATGAATCAGCGTGACCACAATACGGGCACCGCTAGCACCAATAGGGTGACCCAAAGCAACCGCACCACCATTGACGTTCAGCTTTTCATGCGGGATATTGAGTTCCTGCATTGCCGCCATCGCAACCACTGAGAAGGCTTCGTTAATTTCAAACAGGTCGATATCAGCAGGGGTTATGCCTTGTTGCTGACACAGTTTTTGGATGGCACCCACAGGGGCTGTGGTAAACCACTCGGGTTCTTGGCTATGGGTTGCAAAGCCATGTATTTTGGCAATCGGTTGGAGTTGATAGGTTTTCAGTGCGGCTTCTGAAACCACCAGAAGGGCGGCGGCTCCATCATTAATGGAAGAAGCATTTCCGGCGGTAATCGTGCCGTTTTCCTTTTGAAAAGCCGCTCTCAGACTAGGGAGTTTATCGATATTGTCTTTATAGGGCTGCTCATCTTGGCTCAGCTCAATGGGTGGTTTCTTCCCTTGCGGCACACTCACAGGAGCAATTTCTGCCTTAAAAGCACCGGATTCAATCGCAGCAATCGCACGTCGATAACTGGTTGCAGCATATTCATCTTGGGCTTCGCGACTAAAATGATACTTACTTGCGCATAGTTCACCGGCAGATCCCATATGGAAGTTGTTATAGGGATCCCAGAGTCCGTCATGAATCATGCCGTCTATCAGTTGCTGGTGTCCCATACGGAAACCCATTCTGGCCCGCTGAACATAGTAAGGGACTTGGCTCATCGACTCCATCCCCCCGGCAATAAACGTGTTCGCGAGTCCTGCCTGAATTGTGGTGGCTGCAAGCGTAATTGCCTTGAGACCAGAGCCACAGACTTTATTGATCGTGGTAGCGCCCACAGAAACCGGAATACCCGCCTTGATCATTGCTTGTCGGGCCGGGGCTTGGCCTTGCCCCGCTGAGATCACATTGCCCATCAGCACTTCATCCAGCTTTTCCGCAGGAAAGCCGGCTCGTTCAAGGGCCGCCTGGATCGCTACAGCACCGAGTTCTGCTGCACTTAAATCACTAAACGTGCCCAGAAATGCCGCAATGGGGGTTCGGGTCGCACTGACAATATACACAGGAGTGGTCACAATGAGGTCTCTTTCATCAAAACAAACGATTAAACATACACTTAATTCTCACCGTCAGCATTTCCACCAGTCCGGGTATCCTCAAACAGGATACAGACAAAGGCGTAGGCCGCCATGGGCCGCTCGTGCTGATGGCAAAACCCGACAGAATCTCCCACAGGACCGTCGGCGAAATCGGCATCCATCTCAAAAAAGCGACAATGCACACAGCGGTTCTTACGGCGGTCGTACTTTCCTTGACGCTCTTTGGTTCGACGATCGACTTCCTGCTGGCGGCGCTCGTCTCGATCCGTATCTGGGTTCATGCCCTTGGTCCTAAATGCTGCTTTGTCGTTGAAACCTATTATTATGCCATGGTTCTCCCCGGGGTGGGGGTTCCGTTCAGACGGGCTTCCAGGCCGCGTTTTTGTTGCGTATAAAAATCTTGAAACGTGCCCGCTAAAATATGCTGGCGAGCGGTTTTTGCCAACTGCACCAGATAGAAAATATTGTGAATCGTGAGCAGTGTCGCCCCTGTTGCCTCTTTTTGCCTAACTAAATGGCGAATATAGGCCCGGTGATGATTACGGCAAGTATAACAGAGGCACCCTTCCACCAGGGGAGCAAAATCATCGGAGAAAACCTGATTTTTAATAATCTGACGGCCTTCGGGAGAGAAGTACGAGCCATGACGGGCAATTCGGGTCGGCATCACACAGTCAAACATATCAATCCCCCGGGCAATACCGTCTAAAATATCTTCTGGTGTCCCCACTCCCATTAAGTAGCGGGGCTTCTGCTCTGGTAACTGAGGGGTTGTCTCCGCAACGACCCTTTGAATCCACTCTCTGCTTTCTCCCACACTAACCCCACCTATCGCATAGCCGACCGCATCAATCTGAGAACAAAATCTTGCACTCGCCTCCCGCAGATCGGGGTAGACCGAGCCTTGCACAATCGGAAATAAAGCTTGTTCTTGGGGTCGTTGATGCGCCTTAAAACAACGTTCAAGCCAACGGTGAGTTCTTTCCATCGACTGTTTGGCATAATCGTACTCACACGGATAAGGCGGGCACTCATCAAAGGCCATTATCACATCGGCACCCAGTGCATTTTCAATTTCCATAGCCTTTTCCGGTCCAATAAAATGCAGATCCCCGCGAACCGGATCTTTAAAGGACACACCGTCTTCGGTGATTTTACGTAAATGCGCCAGACTAAAAACCTGAAAGCCCCCGGAATCTGTCAAAATGGGCTGAGGCCAGTTCATCCAAGCGTGCAGGCCTCCTGCACGAGCCACACGTTCATGCCCCGGCTGAAGGTACAAATGATACGCATTGGACAAAATCATACTCGCCCCAGTCGCTGCCACCTGATCCATGGTCAGCATTTTCACAGCTGATTGAGTACCCACAGGCATAAAAACCGGTGTTTCCACCAGTCCATGCGGCGTCAAAAAATCTCCGGCCCGAGCCTCACCGAAATCCGTGGTTACTTTTTTCAGCAAACTGAATGAAAAAGCAGGCAAAGTATATGCATCTTGAGACATGCACAGTATTGTAGGGGAGAAGTCAATATCTCTATAAATTATAAAAACAATTAAATATAGAATCACTTACAAACTAGCACCAACTCCCTCACAAAAACCGTTGATCCAATTAGTTGGGTACGCATGGTTTTTCATGCACAAAATTTATGCGCAAAAAATTTTAATGACAATAGGAGTGAGCAAGTAGTGAGCAATTCCCAAGACTCTCATTTAGCGGATCCTCATTTATATGAGCACCCCAGCACACTTTCGCGACGTTACCGGGGGTCAAGCTACTTTTTACAGGATCAGCTACGCTGCTCAGAAGCAGTACAGGAGTTCCGGAGTATCCGGCACTTTATCAAGCATCTTGCTGTGCCAGAACTTAGAGATACGTTTCGCTTTCAGGCCCCTCAGGCTGTGCCCATTCGGGTCAGCGATTAAGACGAATTCAGCCCAAACCCATTGGCTTAGCGAAATTCAACAGCCAATTTCGTTTTTAAGGCCTCTCTAAGCCGTTGCATGCTGGCGTCGATCTCTGGCTCGGTCAGTGTTTGTTCAAAAGACTGTAGCAAGACCCGGTAAGCCAAGCTTCGCCGGCTATCCGAATTTGCATTGGCATGAAATTCATCAAATAGCTCAATATGCTGGATGAGCGGGTCGTTCAACTGTGAAATCACCTGCAGGATTTCTTGATGGGTGCAGCCTTGTTTTACCCAAAAGGCCATATCCCGCTTGACAGAGGGGTAGCCAGACAGTCTTACAGCGCGTGTCTTGGCCTGATTCTGTTTGGCATATTTTAAGAAAAACTCCATATCCAACTCAAAGAGATAAGGACGGTGGCGCAGTTTGAGTGCTTCCACCAATCGAGGATGGAGTTCACCAAAGACACCCCAAGATTTTTGATTCAACTGACATTGAGCCACCCGACCTGGATGAAAGACACCGGAATGTGAGGCAGAAGACACAGGTGAGGACGTTTCGGTCAAATTTTGGAATGAAATTTCTGATAAAGATATGCCTAAAGACGCTAACAGTGTCTCAATCACCCCTTTGAGCTCATAAAAATCTGCCGGTGCGTCGGGGGGCGTGGGTGCTTTCCTCTCTGTTTGCCATTCTGCAGAGCGTGTTGAGCCCAGTAGCAACCCAGATAACATCAATTTTTCTGAAACACCCGTTTGCTTTGCGCTGGACTTGCCCAATTTAAAATACGTTTTGCCCAGCTCAAAAATCCAACAATCGTCCACCCCTTGGCCTTGATTATACTTGGCCACTTCAATGAGAGTGGGCAAGAGACTCTGCCGCATAAACGTATGATCCACCGAATGCGAGTTACTGACCGAAACCAGCTGATCCCGATTGAGTGCGAAGCCCGTTCTGTCCAAAAGTGCATCGCCAATCAAGGAATTGGTCCACACTTCATTCAGGCCTTGTGCCGTTAAAGATTGCCGCACACGAGACAGTACCGTTTGACGTAGCGTTTTGACAGCAAAACTGGCTTGGCTGGGGAGTTGATACGGGATACGGTCAAAGCCCAGAACCCTTATCACTTCCTCAATCAGGTCTATCTCACGGGTCACATCGTTTTGTCTATGAACAGGTACCTGTACTTCAATCATGCCCGTACCACTTTGCACGCCCGAACAAGTAAATCCAAGCGGAGTGAGCACTCGACTCACCTCATCCGCATCGATCGACACTCCCAGGATTCGCTCAAGACGAGAGAGACGCAGGGTGAGTTGTCTTTCGGCTGGTTGCTTTAATTCCGAAATCAGCTCAGACAAGGGACGGTTAGTAATCAGGGCTTCTACTTTGGCGCCCGCAAGCTCTTCCAGCAATTGCTTGGCCAACACTAAAGACCGTAAGCACACAGCGGGATACAGGCCGCGTTCAAAACGCGCAGAGGCCTCTGTACGGATCCCCACACTCTTGGCACTTCGCCGAGTAGTGGCCGCAGGAAAGTAGGCGGACTCCAAAAACAGATCTGTCGTGGTATTTTCTACTTCTGAGGTTTCGCCGCCCATCACCCCGGCCAAAGCCACAGGCGTTTCCCCCGCAGTAATCAATACACTTAAGGGTGATAGAGGTCTTTCCACCCCGTCCAGGGTGGTCATCTTCTCCCCGTCTTTAGCCCTGCGAACACCGATGCGCGAACCAAACTTCAACAGGCTATTGGCATCAAAGCCATGAAGCGGTTGCCCCGTAGTCAGCATCACATAGTTGGTGATATCCACCACATTGTTGATAGAACGAACATTGGCCGCTTCAAGCCGTTGTTGAAGCCAGGCAGGAGAATCCTGAATTTTGATATGACTCACTGACATCCCCAAGTACAAGGGGCAAACACTCTCATCTTGCAGCTGAATCTCAAATGGTGCGGATGACGGGGGGCGGTTGGGCAAGTTGAGTAAGACGGAAAAATCATCTTCGGCGATGCACAGTTCTCGCTGAGTGAGAGCGGCTACTTCTCGGGCAATCCCTTCCATGCACATCAAATCACCGCGATTGGCCGTCGGCATGGTTTCTAATATCACATCGCCGTCGAGCCCCAATACCTCTTTCAGAGAATGCCCCAGTACAGAGGAATTAATACCCTCTAGCTCATCCAGAATCCAGATCCCGTCTTCTGTTTTTGGGTAGCGTGTTTCCAAGCCCAACTCGTCTAAAGAGCAAATCATCCCTTGTGAGGTCACCCCTCGGATCACGGCAGGTTCTAAGGTAAACAACTCACCGGTTTTTCGGCTAAGCACTTGCGCACCAACAGGGGCAAAGGCAATCCAGGTATTAATACGAACATTGGGAGCACCACAGACCACTTGTATTTCAGAATTTTCGGCCAGTTTGACGGTAACCAAACGAAGTTTATCCGCATTGGGATGGGGGTCGACGGCCTGAACACGCGCCAAAACCACCCCCTGAAAACGAGGGCCTTGATGTGTAATGGATTCAACTTCCAAGCCAGAATCCGTCAGCTTTTCAGAGAGAACTTCTGGAGAAATCCCTTCTAGATTAACGAATTGTTGAAGCCACTGCCAGGAAACTCGCATATTCAATACTTCTTTCTAGCTACGAAAGGCCACGAAACTGGGTTAAAAAGCGCTGATCATTGGTATAGAAAGCACGAATATTATCAATACCGTACTTCAGCATTGCCATCCGCTCAATACCCACCCCAAAGGCGAATCCCACGTATTTTTCGGGGTCGATCTTCACGCCTTGAAGCACGTTGGGGTCAACCATGCCGGCACCCAGAATTTCTAACCAGCCGTGATGCCCGCAAGTACGGCATCCCGCCCCTGTACACAGGATACACTGAACGTCCATCTCGGCACTGGGCTCCGTAAAAGGAAAATAGCTGGAACGAAACCGTGTGGGTCTCTCTTCTCCAAAAAACAAAGCCACAAATCGGTGTAAAACACCTTTTAGGTCGGCCATAGAAACATTTTCATCTACCCAAAGGCCTTCTAACTGATGAAAGAGGACATTTTTACGGCTACTGACTTCTTCATTTCGATACACCCGTCCGGACACAACCACCTGAACCGGGGGTTGGTGCGCCTCCATATGCCGAATTTGCGCATTGGAAGTCTGGCTTCTGAGCAAAACTTCCGGGCCCACATGGGTGTAAAACGTGTCCTGCATATCTCGGGCAGGGTGATCCGCCGGAAAATTCAGGGCCTCAAAGTTATAGTAGTCCGTCTCCACCTCTGGGCACAGCGTATCATCAATCACATGAAACCCCATCAGGCGGAAGATGTCACAGATTTCTTCTGTCACTAAGGTCAGGGGATGCAGCACTCCTGGAGTCCGGACACGGCCTGGCATCGTCACATCCAAGGCTTCGGTGGTGATTTGTGCCTGCCATTTGGAGGCCTGAAGACTTTGTTTTTTCTGATCAATCGCCTGATTCAGCCCGTCCTGGATACCATTTGCCATACTACCCACAGCAGAACGCTCTTCAGCAGGAACCTCTTTTAAGCTTCTGAGAATCTGAGTGAGCGTGCCCTTCCGCCCCAGTACTGAGACTCTCAGCTCTTCAAGTGATAAAACATCAGAAAGCGCTGCCAGAGCCGTTAAAGTCTCACTTTCAAGCTGCCTTAAGGCCTCTTGCATGGTTTGCGTCGAAGAGTTTGAGGTCATAGATACTTATCCCTTAAGCAAATGCTTGGCAATGACAGTTCTCTGGATCTGACTGGTCCCTTCAAATAAGGACATCACTCGGGCATCCCGAAAATACCGTTCTACGGGGAAGTCTTTGGTGTAACCGTAACCACCAAAGATCTGGACTGCTTCTCGGGCACAGGCATTACACATTTCTGATGCGTAACATTTGGCCATGGAGGCTTCTTTTGAAAAGGGGAGTCCGGCCTCTTTAAGACGTGCCGCACTATAAACCAAGCTTCGTGCTGCCTCAATCTGCATTGCCATATCGGCCAGCTTCATTTGGATGGCCTGGAATTCACTCAAGGTTTTACCAAACTGGTATCGTTGTTTTGCGTACTCTAGCGACGCATCTAAACACGCTTCTGCGACGCCCAAGGAAATGGCACCAATACTAATACGGCCAATGTCCAGGCTTTTCATAAAGATTTTAAAGCCCACCCCTTCCTCAGAAAGACGCTGTGCCTCAGGCACCTTACAATCTTCAAAGGTCAGTTCTCCCCAGTCAGAGCCTTTTAGGCCCATTTTTTCATCCCCTTCATGAATAACGAGCCCTGGTGTTTCTGTATCGACCAGAAAAGCAGTGAGGCCTTTGGCTCCTGAGATTTCACGATTGGTTCGAGCCGTGGAGACAAAGAAACTGGCGATAAATGCATTGGTGATGAAGAGCTTACTCCCGTTTAAGACATAGCCCGATCCGTTTTTTTCTGCTTTCGTCAGCCCGCTACCCGCATCACTCCCGGCATTGGGCTCAGTCAAGGCAAAGGCGCCAATTTTTTTGGCCTGAACAACGTCTGGTAAATAACGCGCTTTCTGATCGTCAGTGCCGTAATACAGAATCGGCAAACCGCCCAGAGACACATGGACAGACAATGAGGTCGCCAGAGCTGAAGAGGCCTTGGCGATTTCTTCTAACACCAAAAAATAAGAGAGACTATCCACCGCAGACCCGCCGTATTCTTCTGGAAAAGGCAGGCCTGTCAGGCCAATATCCGCCATACGCTGCCACATGGCCTTTAATGTATTTAAGTCTCCTGTTTCTAAAACAGACAGAACAGGATTTAAGTCTTTTTGAACAAATTCCCTTGCCAGGGCCTGCACGCCCAGCTGTGTTTCGGTTAAAAACATAAAAAGCCTTCTGCAAAACCTTTCGTGAAACCATTGGCAAGCGGCTATCATATCTTAAAAGTATCCGAGCGTTAAAGTCCCAGCCCAAGACAAAGGCCTGTTTTATGCACCCAACCGAAACGCCACATCCCTCCCCTTTGCCCCGCATTATTGCGATTTCCGGCAAACAGTTTTCTGGAAAAGACGTCTTGGCAGACTTACTCTGCCAGATGTTTCCAGGCTATCAAAAAAAACCGATAGCCAGTGCGATTAAGCGACGCTATGCCGCAGCACATGATCTGAGTCTTGAAGCGCTAGAAACGAACAAGGCTACCCACCGCCCAGGCCTGATTGCAATGGGGGATTGGGGGAGAGCGCAAGATCCCAATTATTGGCTGACCGCCCTGTTAGAGGACGCTGTGCCCTCAATTGTTTCTGACATGAGGCTCCGACATGAATACCATTTCTTTAGAAAACGCGGTGCTTTCTGTATTCGCCTCAACGCAGAGCGAAGCGTTAGAGAAACTCGTGGTTTTCTTGTTTCTGAGAATGACCCGACTGAATGTGATTTAGACGATATTAGAGACAGTGACTGGGATTGTGTGCTGGAAAATAACGGCAGCAGAGCAGACTTTGATCGGCTTACTCAAGACTTTTTTAGGCAGTGGTCTTCTGGGGACACCCATTTTTAGCCCCCTTCTTTACAGTTGACTTGTTTGAAATCTCTCAGCAACGGCGCTATGCTGGGGCCTGTGTCCAGTTAAAAAATAGGATTCAAATTGGATGAAAGTGCTTTTAATTGGTAGTGGTGGTCGCGAGCATGCACTGGCACTGGCCTTGGCCAAAAGCCCCAAGCTTACCGAACTCTATATCGCCCCGGGTAATGCGGGAATGGCGGGACTCGGACAGCGACTCGATATTCCTGTCGATGATATTGAGGGCCTACTCCTCTTTGCCAGTCGAGAACAGATAGCACTGACTGTTGTGGGACCGGAACTACCCCTATCACTAGGGATTGTGGACCAATTTCAAAAAGCCAGACTTCCCATTTTTGGACCCACACAAGCAGCTGCTCGCCTAGAGAGTAGCAAAGCCTTTGCCAAAGAGGTGATGTTTAGCCATGGTGTTCCCACAGCCCCGTATTTTCAATGCCAAAATGAGGCAGAGATTGTCGGCGCAATGGAAAAGCTGGGTTCACCCTATGTGATTAAGGCTGACGGGCTAGCCGCTGGCAAAGGGGTGACCGTCACTCCGGATTACCAGACTGCCAAAGAAGTCGCCCTGTCCATGCTTAGTTCACATAAACACGTGGTGATCGAAGGCTTTTTAGCGGGTAAGGAACTCTCTGTTCTCGCCCTCTGTGATGGCGAGAAAGCCATACCCCTGTTGGCTGCACAAGATTTTAAACGGGCTTATGACAACAATGAAGGCCCCAACACGGGTGGTATGGGGGCTTATGCACCTGTGGACTGGGCCAGTGAGGCGCTGTATCAAGACATTGAGAAAAAGATTTTTCAACCTATTATGGCAGCTATGAAGGCAAGAGGAACCCCTTACCGGGGAATTCTTTATGCTGGACTGATGATTGAGTCTAAAAATAATTCGCTATCACCGTGGGTGATTGAATTTAATGCCCGCTTTGGAGACCCCGAGACCCAGGTCATTATTCCCTTACTGAGTGTTGACCTCTTGCCACTCCTTTATGCCTGTGCTGAGGGGACTTTACCTCAACAGACCGGGAGAAAAGAATGGTTTACGACAAACACCTACGCAGTGACAGTGACCCTGGCCGCTCCGGGTTACCCAGGCACTCTGGACACAAAGGCCCAAGGCAGTCCGCTCTTGCTCGAGAATACACTAACAGAGGATTCTTTTCTATTTCATGCGGGTAGCAAGCTAAACGCTCACAGCCAAGCGAGCATTTCAGGAGGACGCATTCTCAATATTACCGGGCTTGGCAGCAGCCAATCTAACGCCCAAGAGCAGGCTTACCATTTGGTCAGAGAAGTTCAGGCTAAAAACCCGCTGCTATGGTGCCGGTGGGATATTGCAGGACCAGAGACCAGCGCTTCTGCCAGTGCACTCATCAACAGCGCCTGATGAGCAGGATCGTAAATCAGCATTGAGTCTTCGGGATGGGTCATAAAACCCAATTCCACCAACACTGCTTGGGCTGTGGTGATTCGGGTCATCGCAAGGCTATCAAATAAAACCCCAAAGCCAGGCATAGGATTGAATGCATTGTTGGATACATCGCTATTGGCAGCTTGCGTCAGCGCGTGATACAGCCCCAGCGCCAATGGTCGTGAAAAGGGGTGGTAATAGTACGTGCTGATTCCTCGATATTGTTGAGGATCTCGTCCGTCGGGCAAGGCATTATGGTGCAGACTAACTAGCACATGGGCCCTCGTCTCTTTGGCAATCCTTGCTCTATCAGTCAAAGTGACCGTAGCGTCTACATGGGGGCTGCGCGTGAATTGAATCTGCTCATCATTGAGGCCCAGGGTTTTAAAGGCTTGATGCAAGTAACCCGCACAGAGCGCATTCAGAGTTTTTTCCGGTACCCCCGTCATCGAAATACCCCCTGGTTCTTCCCCGCCATGTCCGGGGTCAATTAAAACCCGCAAGTCTTTTATGGACTCTGGCCAAAATTGTAGATCGATACACAGTTCACCATTCTCGTAGGTCCAGTCAAAACCAGCCAAAGTCGATACCGTGAGATTTAATACGACCTGATCGGTTTGACTCACCGCCAAGGATGCATCTAAGAGGACATCGAGTACAGTATCGTCCTTAAAATGAATAAAGTCACAGGCGTGCTGCACCCCAGATAAAGTAATTTCAAGGACGCCACCCGGTTTGGAAATAACCCCGATCAGAGGCTGTCTCAAGAGAGGGATCGTCACTCGCACACGGTCGGCTTTTTTGGGGGTATGTTTCTGGTAAGCCATGGTCTCGATCGTCACCAGTTTCAGCAAGATAGGCTCCCGTAGAGAATGACACACTGTCTGAAGGGGAACAATTGACTCTGTTGGCACCCAATAAAGCGGAGAGATCGCCGAATAGGCTGTTTCTTTCAAGAAATTATTGGACACTGGGTTTTGATGAAAGAATGGCACACGCACCAGCGTACCTGGCAATAGCGGGCAGGCACGGGCAGCCTGTTCTGTTGGTCCGTAACGGGTAATAATTTTACTCTCGGGGTTATTTACGTCCCTTAATTCTCCCAAAATCGGCTCAGAAAGTACCTCAATGACTAAAGGAAGAGGATGATGTCTCCCTGCAAAAGCCAATGAAACGGTAAAAGACCTTCCCGCAGATGATTTCGGAAATTGATACTGCGTAAAACAATAGCCCCGTAGAGGTAAAACGGGGGCCACTTGATGCAGTTCGGCAAACACCGCTTGGCGGGTATCCCTGTCTCCATGCTTATTATCTGGCCTCAGGGGGATGAAACATTCATGATCAGGACCACGGGCGCAGTCTGCCTGAGTTTTTTTTTCCTGAAAAGATAACCTCACTGGCTCCTGAGAGCCTTCTACATCTAGCCAGCGCTCGGGTATATACCCTGTAAAAGTCACTGTATAGTCGGGAATGACTTTCACCTGACCCAGTGGGGACCAACTCGCCAGAACATGATCAAGATTCTCAAAATAGTCTACTGGGTGGCTCAGGCAACAGACCTCAATATCGACTCTATCTTGGACAGCTACCTGTGGCACAGTCAATCGCAGCATTTGTGTCCCTGGCACCAGAGAGACCGGGAATGAAAAACACCCATGTTGAATGGGCACTATGAGCTTTGTGGCTGCTTGTAGGTTTTCCACATAAAGCTGCGTTATCTCTGGTTGCCAATCAGAGACGGAGCCCATCACGAAGGTCTGCGTTTCCGCCGTTTTATGGCCCGTTAGAGGATAAACACAGTGTATTTTCACAGCTCTATAGCCCCTAATGAAGCAATAATGTCCTCTGCTGCCAGCACAGGATCTGCCGCATGGGTGATAGGGCGGCCAATCACCAGATCACTGGCCCCGTTTTGAAGCGCTTGTATCGGGGTCATCACCCGTTTTTGATCTTGATGATCACCACTGTCAAGCCGGATACCCGGTGTTAGCAATACAAAATCATTCCCGCAAGCTGCTCGCAAAGCCGCTACCTCACGGGCTGAGCAAACGACCCCTGAGAGCCCTGCATCTTGGGCCATCCTGGCCAGACTCACAACATAGTCCTCAGACGTTTGCCCCACCTGAAGATCACGCTTTAACGCGGCTTCATCCATACTGGTTAATACGGTTACCCCCAGTACCGTGGGTTTTTCTGGCAGTGTTAAGGATTCTGAGACAGTGCGAACTCTTTTAGCCAGGGTCTGCATCATTTCAAGCCCCCCCATACAGTGGCAATTGAAGAAACATACCCCGTTTTTCAGCAGTACCTCTGCTGCGTTGGCAACGGTCGTTGGAATATCGTGCAGTTTCAGGTCAACAAACACAGTTTTACCTGTTTTGGCCTGGATGGCTTGCACCAAAGGCAGCCCCTCTTGATAAAACAACTGCATGCCCACCTTATAATGCAGCGGCAGGTGCTGAAGCGAGCTGACCAATTGCAGGGCCTCTTCAGCAGTTGGGACATCGAGCGCGACAAATATCCGGGGGTTCGGCTGTGACAAGATTGAAAAACCTCTCTTAAAGACACGCAAGCTCGCATCCTAGGCATTGTAGCAAATTCAGAAAAAAATCAGGCGCACAAAAAACCGCGCCCAGGGTTTTGTTTTCATGATTCCAAAATTTCAAATTTTATTTCATTAACGAAAGAACCGTGAAATGCCAAGTCCGATTTCCTCTTTTTCTCCTGCCTATACCCCCAAATTTTCTGCCAGAAGCAAGGCGGCCACACCGCCACAAGCTACGGCTCAAGAGCCTGAGGCATCAAGTCAACAACCCGAAATTTCGACAAATAACAAAAAAGGGACGTTTCGCATCCGCCTGGGCAATGGATTTCGGGCGCTGCGCGAATTCTTCAGACTCAACACACAAGGGTTTCTCTCAGATGTCATCTGGGGAGGGATTTTTGCGGGAATTGCCGGTGTTGCGGGGCTTGCCTTTCCCCCACTATGGGCCTTTCTCCCAGGTGTCCCCTTGGCCGTTGGCACCAGTATGATTTTTCGGGGTGTCCTTTGGTTCTCAAAGGGATTTAGTGTCAAAACGCCCACAAAATTTAACCAGAACGCCTGAAAATGCTCTATAAAAATCTCTAACTGAGAGCTTCTGGCAGACACAACCCCAGTAAGCACAGTGTTTTTGCATCCATAATTTGATGGTTTTTTACTTTTTCTTTGATTTCAGAGACACTTAACTGATGAAGCCTTAGGGTTTCTTCCTCCCCATCTCCATTTACACAAAGTGTTTCAGCGGGTGTTAGACCACTGGCCTTGTAGAGCCAAATTTTCTCGTTACAAAACCCCGGAGAGGTATAGACAGCTCCCATCTCTTCCCAATTGTCTGCTTGGTAGCCCGTTTCTTCAAGCAGTTCTCTTCGGATAGTCAGAGCGGGCGGCTCGTTGGGCTCTAGTTTTCCGGCAGGCAGCTCCAATAAAGAGTGCCCCAATGCATAGCGGTATTGCTCGACAAACAGGACTTTTCCATCAGGCAAGGTCGCAAACACCACAGCCCCACCAGGGTGTGTCACCACTTCTCTCAGTACTTCTAGTCCACTGGGGAGTCGGGCAAAATCTTTTCGCAGCGAAATCACCCGGCCTTGGTAAAGCGTCTCGGAAGACACGGGGGTTTCAATGTTTTGAATTGTTTCAGTCATCCGGATTCCCTTACTCAGGCACCAAAAGGAGATTGAGAGAACTCTCTAAAAACCTGACAGGTCATTTTCACCGCGGTTTCCAGTTCTGCCAATGCCACTTTTTCTTTGAGCGAATGCGGCTCCTGATACCCTGCAGTTAGCACCACACCGGGGAGTCCTCGGTGAAAGAAAATATTGTTATCACTGCCCCCATTGCTGCGAATACGCTGCGGCTCAACGCCAACGACTCTCATGGCTTTTTCCAACAAGTGCAGTGCCGGGTGTGAGGGTTCAATCGAATAGGCCGTAAAAATTTCTGTAATTTCAATGGGATTTTCCAGGAGATCTCTGCCGGTAAAGGCTTCTTGAATCACATCACGGACTGTTTCTAGGACCTGGCTTTGCAAGCTATCCAGACGCTGAATATTATGGGAGCGCAATTCAGCCTCTATCACCACAGCATCAGGCACAATATTGGTGGCCTTACCGCCATGGACAGTGCCAACATTGGCTGTTGTGTCTGCATCCAGACGCCCCCAGGGCAATTGATGAATCATCCGGGCCGCAAGTGTAATGGCATTGATGCCTTTTTCTGGAGCAATCCCCGCATGCACACTAATCCCTGGAACTTGAATGCGCAACTTTCGGTAGCTGGGTGCCTGATGAATAATCACCCCTTGTCGACCGGTGTGATCAAATGTGATCGCAAATTGCGCGTCCAGATCTGCATCGGACAATCCTCTGGCCCCGGCCATTGAGGTTTCTTCTTCCACCGTAAATAGCAATCTCAGTGCCGGTCTTGCTAATTTTTCTTCCAGCGCGGTTTCCACTGCCTCCAGTATCACCGCCAGTCCCGCCTTATCATCGGCTCCCAACACTGTTGTGTTATCGGAGTGAATCACACGATCGCTGCCACTGCCAGTGACGACAGGCTTAACCCCTGAGCACGGCGGGACCACATCCATATGACCCGAGAGAACCAGGCAATCTGAGTGAGTCGACTCACACCCGGGGACATTGACCACCACATTGCCTGTGGCATCTTGATGCCAATCAAGCCCTAGCCTCTTTGCCCACGCAATCAAGTACGCCGCCATAGCCCCCTCGTCACCACTGGGGCTATCAATTTGCACCATCGCCAGGAAGGTCTCAAGTAAGCGTTCTGTTTGCATATCTTTATTGTGACATAGAGGAAGAAACAGGCTATCAAAATCTCTGGTTTTCACCCCAATGACTGTGCTAAGCTTGGCGAGCAAAACCGTAATATAGATAAGGAGACGCGGATCATATGCTACACAAAATCGCTGTTATCGGAGCCGGCAATGTTGGTGCCACGTTGGCACAACGGGTTGCCGAAGCAGAACTCTCCAAGCACGTTGCCTTGGTGGACGTGGTAGAAGGGATCCCCGAAGGAAAAGCCTTGGATATCCTTCAATCCGGACCTGTGTACGGTTATGACACCCAACTGGTGGGGGGTACCCAGTACAACATTATTGAAAATTCTGACATCGTGGTGATTACTGCGGGGCTTCCCAGAAAACCCGGTATGAGCCGTGATGATCTCCTCGAAACCAACGCCAAAATTATGACCGATGTGTGTTTAAACGTGAAAAAATACGCCCCCAACGCCATTGTGATTGTGGTCTCCAACCCGCTGGATGCCATGTGCCACGTGGCACTTCAAGTAACGGGCTTCCCCAGCAACCGGGTGATTGGTATGGCCGGGGTTTTAGACTCTGCCCGTTTCAGAACCTTTATTGCAGAAGCTCTGGACGTTTCTGTCCAAGATGTTCAAGCCTTTGTTTTGGGCGGACACGGCGACACCATGGTGCCTCTGGCCCGTTTTTCAACCGTTGCCGGCATCCCTTTGCCCGAGCTACTCTCTGCAGAGCAGCTTGAAAAATTGATCACCCGCACCCGTAACGGAGGGGCTGAGATTGTGGCTTATCTCAAAGCCGGTTCCGCCTACTACGCTCCCAGTGCCTCTGTGATCGATATGATTGAATCCATTGCCAAAGACAAAAAGCGCATCTTGCCCTGCTCTGTGAACTTAAACGGAGAGTACGGGGTGAAAGGCTTGTATGTGGGCGTTCCCGTCAAGCTCGGTAAAAACGGACTCGAGCAGATTATCGAAATCAAACTGACCCCCGCCGAGCGAGAAGCGCTGGAAATCTCCATTCAAGACGTTGCCAGCAACGTGGAAAAGCTCAAAGCCAAAGTGACGGCTTAAACGCCAAATTAAATTGGCTAATGTAATAACCGATGGGCCTGTTCAATCGAATGGGCCCTATCTTTTAGCATTGCGTCTCGCACTTCGGGAAATCCACTATCAATTTCTGCCTGAAACGCCTGGAAAAACTCGCCCGATTGAATCCGAGCCAGTGTTTGCCGCATATTTTCTCTCACATGACTGTCTATCACACGATCTCCTTCATGAATATCCCCAAACAAAGCTGCAGAACTGATTCCCTCTCTCATCCCAGCAATTCCTTTTTCATGAATCAGATCGGCAATGAGTTTGACCTCGTACAAGCACTCAAAATACGCCACAGGTGCTGAAAACCCCGCCTCTATCAGGGTTTCATAAGCCATGCGAATCAACCGGGTGAGCCCCCCACACAGCACGGTCTGCTCAGAAAACAGATCGGAAATCGTCTCTTCAGACACACTCGTCTGAAATACCCCTGTGTGGGCACAGCCAATCGCCTTTGCATAGGCCATTGCTAGGGCTTCAGTGTTGCCAGAAACATCCTGATGAACAGCCACCAAGCCGGGGACACCTGAGCCATCCTGAAATTTTTGGCGCACGCCACGGCCTTGTCCTTTTGGCGCGACCAGAAAGATATCATGTCGCGGATCTGGCTTCAGCCAGCCGGCTTGCAGGCAGAGTCCATGGGCAAAACCAATGGCAAGCCCTGTTTTTTCAGAAGTCCGAATATGGGCATCATACACTGGGGCGCATTGATCATCTGGCACAAGAAGCATTAAAAGATCAGCCTGCTTAACAACTTCGGGGATATCCAGCACTGAAAATCCAGATTGCTCAGCAGTTTCACGATGAGGGCTTCCGGTTCTTAAGCCAATCACGACAGAATATCCCCCGTCTTTTAGGTTTAAAGCTTGCGGACAGGCTTGATTCCCATAACCAAAAATGCCAATTGTTTTTCCAGCAAGGGGTGTCGCATCAATATCGGCATCCAGATAGCGTTGCATCGTGATATTTTGCTCTCTTTATTAGACTCTCGACAAGGTTACCCAATATTTTACCCTCTATGTTACTATGTTTGACACGACTTTTTCAGAATGAGTCTGCATCAGGAAATCTTGCCCTATGAACACTCCCACACCCCCATCGACGGAATCTAGCTCTCAGCATCACATTCGCCAAACACGCATTGACAAATTAACTCAGTGGCAGGCATTGGGCGTCAATCCATACCCCTACACGTATGAAAAATCAGACGACAACGCCGTGATTCAATCTCGTTATGCAGCACTTGAAGCCGGTGTGGAGACATCCGATACAGTCAGTGTGGCCGGACGCATTATGGCCATCCGTAACAGTGGGATGTTTATTGATTTACAGGACCCCACCGGAAAGATTCAACTTTTCTCTCACAAAGAAAACCTGAGTGACACATTGCAAGAACAGCTTAAACTGCTGGATATTGGGGATTTAATTGGGGCGGAAGGAACTGTCCGGCGAACACCCCGCGGAGAGCTTTCGATCAAAGTGACCCAGTTTCACCTTCTGGGCAAATCCTTGCTGCCACTGCCAGAGAAATACCACGGGCTAACCGATGTCGAAGTTCGCTATCGACAGCGCTATCTCGATTTAATCATGAGCGAAGAAACCCGCACCACACTACAAACACGAAGCAAAATCATCAGCGAACTCAGACGCAGTCTCTTTGACAAGGGCTTTTTGGAAGTGGAAACCCCCATTCTCCAACCCATTGCCGGCGGCGCTGCAGCGCGGCCCTTTGTCACCCACCACAACACACTGGATATGGATTTATACCTTAGAATTGCCCCGGAGCTTTACCTGAAGCGCCTTGTTGTGGGTGGTTTGGCAGAAAAAGTGTTTGATCTCAACCGAAACTTCAGAAACGAAGGCATCTCACCTCGCCACAACCCAGAATTTACGATGATTGAGCTTTACCAAGCCTACGCCGATTACAACACGATGATGGATTTGACCGAAGAACTGTTTGAGACGATTGCTGAAAAAGTCCTGGGCACTACCACGATAACCTTTGGCGACAATACCATCTCCTTAAAACGTCCTTGGCAGCGCAAAACAATGACACAAGCCGTTTTAGAAGTGACTGGCTTGGATTTTTCCACTATCCACAGCGATGCCGAAGCGCGAGAAGCCGCCGCTTCTGTCCATGTGCATGTGAAACCCACCGACACCTGGGGGCTGGTCTTAGAAAAAATCCTGGAAGAAAAAGTCGAGCACACCCTGATTCAGCCAGTGCACATTTTGGATTACCCCAAAGAGGTGTCTCCTTTGGCCAAAACCCACCGTAGCGACCCCCGACTCGTCGAGCGTTTTGAGACGCGGATCAATGGTTGGGAGGTGGCCAACGCCTTTTCAGAATTAACGGATCCCCTTGATCAGCGTCAGCGTTTTGAAGATCAACTTCGTGCCCGTGAAGCGGGAGATGATGAGGCGCATCAAATGGATGAAGATTATATAACCGCCCTTGAATACGGGCTTCCGCCGACTGGAGGGTTGGGCATTGGGCTGGACCGCATGATTATGCTCCTGACCAATTCCGCTAACATCCGCGATGTGATTGCGTTTCCCACCTTAAAGCCAAAACACTAATTTCGGCTTTAACCCCCAAACGACATGGTCTACGAGGCTTGTCACAGCGTAATTTTGGCAAAAAAAAGGCCTTTGCCGCACCAGGCGCAAGCATAAGGCACAAAGGATAGAGAGTTAGAGTTTGAGTATATTGTATGATCCGACTCACACATCTGTCTCGTATCAATCCGTTTTATGTAATAAATTTTTACATCTCGATCATGCGGATCGGTTGAGAGGCCTGTCATTGGGCGCTTCTAAGACGCTGAGATCATGACGGGGACTCATGTTGAGGCACACCGCATCGAGTAACCAATCTGCCGTCATGAGTTTCAAGGATTCAGGACTTGCGGCTAACAACCCCATCCAATCGGTCGCATTCTCTATCTGATCGTACCAACGTGACCCAATTTTCTTGGACCGAGTTGCAGTTTGAGAAGAACGGCCTGGATTCAGCTCAGGCTCAGTCCCGAGCTGTCCTATCAACAGACCCAATAAATCCGCGACAACTGCCTGTTGCTGCGCCCTGGGTGCAAAAAACAGCAATTTCAGGGCAAACACCAGACGCGGGTATGGATCATACCAACGACAGTGGTGATAACTCAAAATGTTAACTCTCTAGCCTTTGTCCCATCTTCAAAAAAGTGAGCTCAAAAAGTGGGCTGGCGAGTTTTATTATAAAAAGAGGGCCATGCCTCTGGGAAGTCTTTGTTAAAACAACTTCATGTTAGCTTTGTTACACAAGGACCCTCACCAGGCTCTGTTTAGGCCTGTACTATGGGTTTTCCCTTTTTGACTCTGAGATACTTCCAAAGCCCGGGTTAAACGTCCGGTAAAGTGTGCCGTATCGAATAAAGAAAATCCACTGGCCCCAGCCGCTCGGGCCGCTTCAATTTGATCCAGGACTTGTTCTGCCGAATTGTTGTTAAAAGGCCCAAACACCCCCGAAATAACAGGGACGCCAGACAGTTTCACCACTCGTTGGGTATCTTCAGAAACCACCTTACTGGCGCTCGTCAGTGTCATAGGCGCCAAAAAGTCCAGCCAGCCTTGCTGACACCAACGACTCCAGTCCTGATGCTTTTTCACCAATGACTCTTCGAGGGCAGGAAAAATCGCGGCGGACCGTTTCATTTGGGGGGCTTTACTGTGGATTACCTGAGAGGCGGCCTGCACAAATTGCGTCACCTGATCGGTTTTGTATTGAATCCACAAGTCCCAAAGTGCTTTTTGGGCATCTTTAATCCCTGCCTTATCAAAACTCACCGGGTCAAAACCTGTGGCCGAAATAAACGCCGATCTTGCCCCAGCGCTATAGCCCCAAGTGGTCTTCAAATAGCTAAAGCGATCGGGCGGAAAGCTTGCTGGATACCTAATGTAATCTAGTTGAATGCCGTCCATTTCTGGGTACTTTGTCACCATTTCATCCACCAAACTCAGCAAAAAGCTCTTCACTTCTGGATTGGCCGGATCTAAAAAATAAGAGCCACTCTCCACTGTGGAAGGCTTCACTGGCAGGGTGGCAGTCAAGGGAATTGCTTTAGAAAGATCTACCGGGGCGGCAGGGGCTGTCTCCGTTTTTTTGAGAGAATCCGTGCTTTTGTCAGAGGTGGATTCTGGCACAGCGGGAAAGGGCAATGCACTATATTGGACATTGGCCCATTGGGGGTAGCGACTTAAAATAGGCCCTGGAGCCCCAGGAAGCCCCTTATTCCCCACGTAGTAGACCTGGAACCATGCGTGTAGACTCATGCCGCGTTTATGGGCTTGGGACACCCAAACAGATAAGGGGTCGGCTGCAAGCTTTTTATCAGGTGCTTTTTTATCCGACTGGAATACTTTAAACACAGGGTTTTGCACAGGCAGTTGATAGTGCTCATAGGTGTCTGAAGGAAAAATGGTGTACCCATGAAACACTGTTTCCAAAAAAACCGTATTAATGCCGCTGCGCTTGAGCGTATCAAGTGTGCGGCCCACTTGTTCAGCAGATTGTTCGACCGGACGGTGCCAAGCGGCCCTAATTGCAGTAGGTGAAAAAGCTGGGTATGTTGACCATAGGTAACGGTTCAGCTTTTCAAGGGCCTTATCAGCCACTTCAGCTGCGGCCTCCAACTGCCCGTTTTTCTGCAGTTCCCCAATCTGGTCTTGAATCAGAGAGATATCCTTGCACACCGGGGTGCTCATTTGGCATTGGCTGGCCTCCACCCGACGCGCCAGTTGATAACGATAGGTCCAGATATCCACCTGACTTTTAATTGATTTTTCAGGCGTAATATCAACTCTGGCACCAATCGGGGCGTTTGCTATCAGCCAATCTCTGGCTTTTCCGTGTCCACTCAGTACAAAGCTATTGGCGGCAATGCCTTTAGGCGGAATCAAGGAATCTGCCGCTTCTTGATCCACGACCACCCCGTCTACTACGGTCACTTCAAAGCCAAATTCATTGGTGCCAGTTCGCGGTTTGCCGTAGGCCGTATCGTACAAAACCAGTTGCTGAGAGCCTCGGTAGCCTGGAAAACCAGACGCAGTTGGATTGTTGTCTGGACTAGGATCACTCACTGAAAGCGGATAACTGGATTGAGTAAACCATTGCCTTTTTAGCTCAAAGGTTTGGCCGACAGTCAGCTCTTTTAACAGGGCAGTCCTTGCATCCCCCGAAGCAGAGAGGACCACACCGTTGTCTGGGATTGTACTGTTCCCGCAACGGTCTATCTGATGCCTTTTTTCGCAGTCCCAAATCGCGTTCACCTGGGTTACTTTATACACAGATTGCCATGGTGAAGGCGCTGCTGCCCGTGTATCGTCTTGCACCGCAACGACTTCGACACCATAGGGGTTGGTATGTGTTGACGGACCATAATCTGGAGTGTACAACACTGTGCTATTGCCCCCACGAACAATATCTTTGGCATCAATACTTAAGGAAGCGTTCGCGGTAATCACACTGTAAGGCTTCTGGGCCGGCTCACCAGCAAATGACATCTGCACCAGCAACACTGTGCATAAGAGGATTGCGATCGCAGAGAAAACGCGACTGGGCATCAGGCGTCTTGGCATCAGGGTCTTCCTTCTCTCAGTAATGCCCTTATTCAAGCGGATTTAATGGAACTGTGCAATAGCCAAACGAGGAATCAACTCGATGTCACTCAATGTTGTAACTGCTCTTGTAACTGAATGTTGCAAACTCAGCCAAACGCCACAGATTATTCAAGAAAGCCCCCGGCCCCACGATAACTTTTCATAAGGAATGTGACTTGAAGAGAGAAGATAACCCTTTATGTCGATCGGACGCATTAACCAGCTGACCAACCAGATTTACCGCCTGAATCAGAATACTCAGCGGCAATTTTCGGCTGGCTTTGGCGGGGTCTCCGGACCCAATGCGCTCACGTCTGACAGCAGCTTCACCACGGTTTCGCCGATTCCCCTGCAAGTCAATACAATTCCCACACAAGCAAACTACGACACAGCCTACGGGGTAGACTTTAGAACCAACCGTGTGGTGAGTTCTCTCTCTCCAGAGCAAAATTACTTTGACCGTCCGCTTGGTATCAATCTAAACGGGGCTTCTGGCATCCAAGTAATGGGTGTGCCGGATGCAAATGGAAATGTGCCGAGTATACCTGCTGCCTTCCAAAATGATTGGCTCCGGTCTGTCCAAGCCCAGATCAACGATCTCTTTGCCCAAGATCAGTTTCGAATCACCTTTCGGGGTGGTCTTAGTGAGCTTGTCACCAAAAATGCTGATGGCACCTTTAGTACACAACTGGGGGCCTCCACGCAAAGCAGTTTTGGGGTACCCACGGGTCAAAATATTAACACTGCCAATGTAGTACCCTTCCCGTTTCGCTTCCAATCTTCTGCCAGTAGTAATGTAGGAACCCGCTTAGACATACAGGCAGGCGGTGGTAATACAAAGTTGGGAATAGACACGACAAATCCACTGAATCAAATTAACACGTCGCTGGTCAACGGAATTCAGACGAAAAACCCCTTGCCCCGCCTGGATATTAGCCAGCTCGATCCCAACAAGCTGCAACAACGTCTTTTACAACTCCAGCCGCCCAGAGAAGCCAAGAGCCTTTCTGGGGCCTATGCAGAAATTAATCCGGAACAAGCCGCCCTGGTAGCCATCAACCGTGGAGTGGTGATCACACCGGTTAACGCTTCTGCACAAGCTGCTGTATCGCAGCAAGCTGCGCAACCAGGCATCTTCAATCTCAGTCAACGTGCCATTCCCATAGGGGACGGTCGGGTCCCTTTTGCAGACGTTCAAACCAAAGTTCCCAAAACCTCAGCAGAAACGGGGACCGGGATGATGTCTGACGGAAAACCACAAGCAACCATTAGCGCCTCAGTCACAGACAAAAAAGGACGCAGCGCCACCCGTTTCTCAGCCCGATTTGGCGGCAGCTTTACAGGTGGTGGGGAGAACCCCTTTGCCAGTGCTGGAGGCAGCTTACCCTTTTCAGGTTCAGCACAAACAGGTTCCGGTTTTTCCGGCGGTCAATTTTCAAACGGCCAGTTTGGTCAGGGCAACCCTCAGCAAGGCCAGCAAAACGGACAATCTGGCACACCCAGAAAGCGTCTGAGCTTTAGCGCCTAAGTGTTGACCAAGCACTCATAACTTAAAGCACGGCTAGCATTTTATGGGTCTGCGGCAACACGCGCACATGCTCAAAGTGCCGACTCAATCGTTCTTGGTACCGCAGGAGATCGGACGCACTCACCGTCACTTGCCGGCTCACTAAGTCCGTCACAGGTTGAATAAAAATGGGAGTTGCAGGATCACTCACAATCTTTTCCACCGCCTGCCATTCTGCTTCCAGAGCATTCGGGCCAACAACCAGCTTAATAAACAGCCCTGTCTCACGATGAAGGCGGGTCAGCTCGTAAAATTCCCGGTGGGCTTCGAACAAAGAAGCCTCCCCTGTGGCAGAAGGGAACTTAATATCCATGGCCATAATGGAGACAAACGGGAGGACTGGCTTTAGTAATTCTGGCTGTGTACCACTGGTCTCTATATAGGTGGGTAATACCGGCTGAATTCGGGGAAGGAGTGCAGATAAAAACCGGTGATAGAGCAACGGTTCTCCCCCAGTAAAGCTAATACTATGAGGCGCACCGTATAGCCGCAGCTCATGAATAATTTCTAAGAGTGTTTCAATCGAAACCGGATTTTCGTACAAAACCCGCTGATTCGATCCAGGCGGTGTCTCAACCTCACATTGACCACTGGCACTTGTCATTGGCGTGTCACAATAAGCACAATGAAGATGGCAGTGGGCAAAGCGCACAAAAATTTGCCGGTGCCCGGCATAAAGCCCTTCGCCTTGAATGGAGGAAAATACCTCTTGAACGGGGGCACTGTGTTCTGTCGCGTGTGAATTTACCATGCCCTAGTTATAAGACAAAAAACCCTGACACGCAGCGTCAGGGTTTTTTGTTGAAAGACTCAGTAAAACAGACTCAGTAAAACCGTTTAGTTCAGATGGGCCAAGTATGCAGGATTCAGCGATACGAAGACAAAGCGCTTTTCCAGCAAGGCTGAACGGTCAACACGATCAATCACTGACTGCATAAAGTCCTCATTGGCAGCAAAGGAGGGGTGTCCCCACTCTTGCGCAACGACGTCTTTAGTGGCTTCCATCAGTTTTTCTTGCACAAAGGCTTCAAAACCTTCTTGGAAGCGATCGGCAACTAACTCATACTCATCCAGCGTTGTAATATCGCCAAAGGTATGCAAAGTTTTCATTTCGGTAGTCATTTGTTTCATTATTCCTCATCACCACAACGATTGGTATTTGTGGCAGTACTCTTAATCACTAATACGGTGTTATCAACACGATAATCAGAATCACTCGATTGGGGTTGAAATTCACATCACTTCTAACATTGGCTTAGACGCACGGAGAAAAAAATTGATGCTAGTCGACATGATGGATTCAGCAGATTCGTTACATTTTGTTACAATTTACCACAAAAGAGGTTATTCGCAAAAGGCCCCAATGCCTCGGTACTTATCGTAACGTTGTTGAATCCATTCGGCTGAGCCACCCAAACTTGTCACTGATTCCAGGCCGAGCAAGACGGTTTCTTTCACCCGTTCGGCACAAAGATTCGGGTCATAATGAGCACCCCCAGTCGGTTCTTCAATCACCCCGTCAATAATCCCAAACTCCAGTAAGTCATGAGAGGTAATTTTGAGGGCTTCAGCGGCACGAGAAGCATATTCTGCACTGCGCCAAAGAATAGAAGCACAACCTTCGGGTGAAATCACGGTATAGAGTGCATGTTCCAGTAAGTATATTTTATTTGCAACCCCAATCCCAAGGGCGCCTCCAGAACTGGCCTCTCCCATCACCACAGAAATAATGGGGACATGCATCCGAGCCATTTCGCGAATATTCATCGCGATCGCTTGTCCAATGCCGTGTTGTTCTCCATCCATCCCAGGGTAGGCACCAGGAGTATCAATCAGAGTCAGAATCGGCATATTAAACTTTTCGGCATGTTGAAACAGACGCAGCGCCTTACGATAGCCTTCTGGGTTGGCCATACCAAAATTATGGACCAGGTTTTCTTTCATATTTTTGCCCTTTTGTGTACCCAGCACCATCCAGGGACGACCTTCTATCTCCATGATCCCGCCAATAATTGCGCGATCATCTGTGCCGCAGCGGTCACCGTGCAGCTCAAACCATACGTCAGGTGATAGCATTTGGATTAAATCCAAACAGCTCGGTCGCTGAGGATGCCTTGCTATCTGCAAACGCTGTGCTGGTGTCAGAGTACGGTACAGCTTAATCTGTACTTCATCGGCCTGAGTCTTCAAGCGTTCAATCTCACCTTCTAAACTAACGTTCATCGATTGGCTCATCTGCTCCAGCTCATTAATTTTGTCCTTCATTGCAAAGAGGGGTTTTTCAAATTCTAGGGGTTGAATCGACATCGGTGAAAATCTCGCATTCCTGTTAAGAAGTCGCTGCCTTCACTTTAGGAGCCTTTTTGGCACCGGTGATTTTTTGATTTTGGGCAATGTGTGATGTTTGGTAGGGCTGATGGAGCCGAAGCAGCTCAATCAAAGTCCCTCTCAGAGACGGTCGGCGCACGACCATATCTAACTGACCGTATTTCAAGAGATAGCCTGCAGTCTGGAAGTCCGCCGGCAGCTTTTGGCGAATGGTTTGCTCAATCACACGGCGACCAGCAAAGCCGATTCTGGCGCCTTCTTCGGCAATAATAATATCGCCCAAAGTGCCGTAACTAGCGGTCACCCCCCCGAAGGTGGGTTCAGTCAAAACTGAGATAAATAGCAGCCCAGCTTCGTGGAGACGCGCCAGCGCGGCACCCGTTTTCACCATTTGCATCAGCGAAAACGTACCTTCCTGCATTCTTGCTCCGCCTGAGGAGGAGAATAAGACCAAGGGAAGCCTATTTTCCAGGGCGTATTCAATCAGGCGTGTCACTTTTTCGCCAACGACACTGCCCATGCTACCGCCCAGATAACTAAAATCCATCACACCCAAGGCCACACGGTGGCTTCCCAGAACAGCTTCACCCGTAACAATGGCCTCATTGAGCTTTGATTTTTTACGCGCATCCTCAATTCTAGAACGATACGCTTGTGTATCTTCAAAACCCAGCGGATCAGCAGAGGTAAGATTCCCAAAAAGCTCTTGAAACCACTGCGATTCGCAACGACCATGTTCTTGAAAATACTCTTCTTGCCCGGTTAACTGAGCAATTCGCTCCCAAGCGCCAATTCGAAAGTGATAATCGCACTTAGGGCATACCTTGGCGTTTTGGGTAAAGTCTTTGGTCGGTAACTGCTCATGACATTGGAAACACAATGTCCACAATCTGCAAAGCTCATCGTCACTGATTTTTTGATTACTCAGTGAAGCATCTAATTTATCCGTATTGCTTTTTCGAGAAGCAAACCAATCGCGCAACGGCATAGAATCACTGTTTCCTTTTTTTCATTACTGGCAGAATGAATGCATATCTTATGCTAGTGCAACAAAACCGAAAGTCCAAATAAAATTGATTGGCGCGTTTACTAATTTGGCATTCCTGTTATTTCTCCGGTCGAGACATCCGCATCACCAGAGGGAGTCTCGGCAGATTTAGGTAAGGAACTTTCATTGGCCCCTGGCACTGGAGAATTGACCGAGGAACTGACTGCAGAACCGCCAATAGGTTTTGGTGGGGTATCATACTGCACAGGTTGATAAATCTTCATCCGATCGTAAAACACGGTTGTATCACCGTCACCCGGGAAGTTAATCCCGAAGTAAGACCGTTGTCGGATAAAATCATAGCCCAAGTTAAATTTCATGTTTTTGGGTCCAAACAGCACAAAAAACTGGTTACCCACGAGTAAGTCATTTCGGGCATTGTTTCGGTTCAGGTTTAAATCCTGGTGGAGTCCCACCGTCAAGTATTGATTGACTTTCACTGTGTTACCCAAAAACACATAGCTACTTCCTCGGTAATATTGGTCAAACACAAAGGGAGAGCGTCCTGAGGTAACAGCGGCAAAATACCCGGTGGAGGATTGCCATTTTTTAAACTGTAAATTGGCAATGGGCCCTGCACGGGCAATACCGAGCAGATCGCCTGTAGAATATCCCGAAAGTCCAAATTGTGCAGCAGCACCCAGGTTAAAATGTTCACCAATACGAAGGAGGGGTTCTTGATTGCGTATTTGCGCCTGCAATTGAATCCGGCCCGCGGTTTCTGGGGTGGCATTTTTGGGGGCCTTTACAAAGAATTTTGGGGTATTGGTCGGGTAAAACTCATCATGCAGCACCCCAGCGCTGGCGAAGGTGGACAGTTGAAAATTACCAAACTCAGACAATACCCGAGAATCAGCAATTTGGGCAGACCAGAAAGGTCGCTCGTAACCAAAAAACCCTTGGTTATAATCATCATTTAAGGTGATACGGATACGATCACGGTTTTCATTAAAGCGTTTCTCGGCATAAATCAGCGGCTGATTGATATGGGAGTTGTAGGCCAAATTCAATAGGCTGGTGGAAGATTGGTACTGAATAAGTCCACCAACACCTGGCGCAAAACCTTTTTTCTCAAAGCTCTGACGGGATCGAAAGCGCCGACCACCGCCGCCCAGACTGAGCAAAGGTGAAATTCTAGCCACACCTTCTCCCAAACGGAAACTGACACTTGGCCCGCCATAAAATCCACCCAAGTCAGGGTTGCTACCAATCGGTGGCCCCATATTGTACAGACTGTCCGTATTTTTATCTTGCCCGAATTTTTGATCAGGCAAGGGGAAGAGCTTGTGCTGCTTATAGTAAAGATCAGGCGTGCGGATATTAATTTCATTAAAACGGTCCGTACCTTGCACCACATCCACCTGCTTGGCCAAAATCCGGAAATTATTACCCGTTCCGGTTCCATCTCCTTTGGCCGTAGCCTCTAAGTCAGATTGAAAGTCGGGGGCGTCCGACCCAATAATGCTTTGGGGAGTGCTGGTCGCTTGGGCCTCAGCCGAATCTAGGGGGAAATGGACTGAACTAGCGAGATCGCCCAAACTGGGCTCTAATAAGGTTGTGGGATCAATCGGCTTACCTAACTGAAAGCCGGATTTAATTTTCGGTTTTGCCGTACTTGTCGACAGTTTCTGTTTTAGGGTGGGCTTGCTCAGTCCACTCAATGATGAGGCGTTTGCCGAATTCCCAGCAAAATCTGCCTGGCGAATCACCAGTTTCCCGTTCTCTAACTGAACAAAGTCCGGATCGACAAAGGCTTTGCGGGCCTTAACCCGTACCTTGTTGACCAACGTGACCGCATCATCAATCAGGGCAGATTTCCGGGTGAGATCAATTTTGGCGTACGTGCCATAGGTTTTTTGTCCGCGCTTGTCAATAATCACATTGCCTTTGGCGATCATAAACTCTTTAGAAGGGTCATAAATCACCTTGTCCGCGATTAACTCGGAGTTCTGTTCAGAGATAACCACATGGACCGTGCCGGTAGCAGTATATAGATTCACCGCTTTATCGTATTCCAGCTTGTCACTGACGATATCGACCAGGACCGCTTTGGCTTCTAAGGCGTCTTTGGGGGATGATTTTACGCCCGCTGAATCAGGCTGGAACCCAGGCTGTGTAAAAATTGGATTCACATCACTAGGGTCTTGCAAAATGGGTTCTGGAGAAACGGGCTCATCTCCAGCAGTCACCCCCATCGTCGTATTTTCAGCCCCCCAGCTCAGACCAGAGCAAGCCAAGAGAGCCGCAGAAAAGAATATGCTGAAAAAAAGAGGGGGACGCTTCAACAACCAAGCCACCATTTTTAAGAGTCAGTGCTTCTAAAAAGTCGGTGAGAAAGAAAGGCATAAAGACCTGAATGGGATAAAAAAAGTTCCGGCGCAAAATTGTCCGATGAGATTGGTACGCACCCAGGGATCTTTACATCTTCTTTATCTAGGCTCAATCATAGCAGAAATTAATCAATAGGCGTTTATAGATACTTCAATGGGTCGACAGGGGAACCATTTTCACGAATCTCAAAGTGCAAGTGAGGCCCGGTAGAAAGTCCGGTAGACCCGACATAGCCAACCACTTGTCCTTTGGTGACACTTTGCCCACCGGATACTGCCCAGCCTGACATATGTCCGTACAAAGTGACCAAATTGGTGCCGTTTTTAAAGCCGTGATTGATCATCACCACTTTTCCGTAGCCCCCGCGCCAGCCAGCGTATATCACATCCCCCCCATCGGCTGCCCGAATTGGGGTTCCAGAGCCTCGGGAAATATCCAGCCCTGTATGCATCAAACGACGGCGGTGAACCGGGTGAAGCCGGTAACCAAACCCCGAGCGAATCGATCCGACTAAGGGCCAAGCAAATATACCCGTACTGCCGTGAATACGGATACCTGATTGACTTCTGGCAGGGAATAACCGCAATATCTGTTGTCGGATGGCAGAAGATTCAGCCAGTAGCTCTTTTTCCGCATCTTCGTAAGCTTGAGCGTCTCTCTCGTACTTTTGCCGTAATTCCCGGTCCGCGTCAATACGGTCGGCTATTTGGGTTTTGACTGTCTCAATTTGATCAATGGTGTCCCCGATTTGCTCTTTTTGAAACGACAGCTGTCTTTTCTGCAAGGCGATTTCATGGGTTTTAAGACGCAATCGAGACAGAAGTGTTTTATCTTGAGCGACCAGCTTTTGCTTGTAATATAAACGGTCCAACAGGGCAGTCACATCGTTGGCATCTAGCACCATCTGCATAAAGCTGAGACGTTCTCCCATATAGAGTTTTTTGAGACGAACACCCGCATCTCGGGAGAGTTGATAAGACTCCTGAAGCGTACGGGTCAGTTTGTCCCCGAGGTAATCCATTTTGACCCGGGTCTGAACGAGACGGCTTTCTTGAAACACCAAGGTTCGTTGGGCGACGTCCAGCCGTTTTTGATTTTTCACGATCACGGTGGTGATGTGCTTGGCCTGCTTCAGGGTTTGCAGTTTTTTTTCACGCACCTCTTGGGCTTGTTGCTCCAAAGATTGTTTTTGACGCCGTAGTTGGTGCAGTTGAACAGGAGGGTTTTGGTTTACCTGGTATTGGCGAGTATCTTGGCCTTCCCACGCCAGCGAAACAACTGGCAACGTTAGGGTCAGGATAGAAACCAAGATTAGCAGAATCCTCACTAATCTCTTTCTGGCTCGGCTTTGCAACATTTACTGAGCGCCTCCCAAAAGCGGCAGCAAAAAGAACAAAGACGATGCGACAAAGGCCAACACCATCAACAAAGCAATCCAGCGAGACGCGTTACGAAAAAAATCCATGAGAAGAAATCCCCATTTGTGGCAATTCACATTCAATTAAAACGAAATCTCGCAGCGGTTTCAAGCAAACGCCAACATCCTTGACACTCCCCCGTCCGTTGTAGCACGGTGGCCCCAGACGTAAACAAATATTAATCCATTTGGAGGGATTTTTGGGTTTTCCTAAAGCTTTATTGGAGCAAGGCCGATAGCAACAACACGTAAGCACAAACGATTTGATGAGAGTGGAGACTTTAACTCGTATGACTGCAAAACAACGTGTCGCAAACCGAAATACTGCATTCGCAGTGCATTTTGTTGTTAAAGGCGCAGAAAAACGCCGAAATCTTGCCTACGGAAAAGCCAAAACACTGCAGCGTGAGCTGGGTGTTATCCCCAAATTGGTCAGTGTCAAATAACAAAGACACTCCTGCATCTTATAGAATTTGTAGCAAGCAATACAAAGCAACGCGCCCCGGTTACGGCTGGCGCGTTTTTATTTGGCGGTTTTTTTTAGGGGACCTTTCTAGTATAGTTTCTCCCCTATGCAAAAACTGACCAACCCCATATTGCCTGCGTTGATAGAAAGCCAGCTTCAAGACTCTGTCTGGGCTGCCACTGAAGCTGTTTGTCATCAAACAACCAAGAGAATCTTGAACGCCTTTATTGAACATAAAGTCGGCGAAGAACATTTCTTCTCCGTCAGTGGTTACGGGCATGACGATCTCGGCCGGGAAGTGATGGACAAAGTGTTTGCTCAATCGCTACAAGCCGAAGCAGCCATTGTTCGCCCTCAGATTGTCTCTGGAACCCACGCCATTGCCACCGCACTGCGTGGACTGCTTAAACCCGGGAATCATTTGGTGAGTTTAACTGGGCACCCCTACGATACTCTAGAAGAAGTGATTGGGCTTCGAGGTCACAGTTCACAGTCCCTCATTCAGCAAGGGGTCCATTATCACGAGCTAAACGTGTTTTCTTCCAGCCCAAGTCATACATCGGGGCTGGATTTTTCTCAACTCGATCCAGACATTCTCAAGCAAGCCAGCGTCTTTTTCATTCAACGTTCTCGCGGCTACAGCAGCGAGCGGCCCAGTTTAACCATTGCGCAAATTTCCGCACTTTGCCAGTGCGTCAAAGACATCAACCCAGAAGCAACGGTGATGGTGGACAACTGCTACGGGGAATTTACCGAGGCCACAGAGCCCACTATGGTTGGTGCCGATCTGATCGCAGGCTCTCTGATCAAAAATCCTGGCGGGGGTATCGTCCCAACAGGTGGTTATATTGCGGGTAGAAAATGGGCCGTACAAGCAGCATCCGAAGCACTCACCTGCCCGGGGATTGGCCCTGAAGGGGGTTATACGTTCGATCTCACCCGGACGATTCTACAAGGCCTCTTTATGGCGCCCATGATTGTCAAAGAAGCCGTTAAAGGAATGCAGTTTGCCGCAAAATTGTTTTCTGACCTTGGCTTACAGGTGAGCCCGTCTTGGCAAGCGCCCCGCAGTGATATTATTCAGTTGATTCATCTGGAGACTCCTGAGCGCTTAATCCAATTTTGCACGGCACTCCAGCAAAAGAGTCCGGTTCATGCCTACGTCTCCCCTGTGCCGGATCAGGTTCCTGGCTACGAAAGCCAGGTAGTGATGGCAGGGGGTACTTTTATTGAAGGGGCCACCATTGAGCTATCTGCCGATGGGCCCTTGCGCCCGCCTTACACGGTCTTTCTCCAAGGCGGTCTCAACTACGCACATACGAGACTGGCACTCTTACACGTTGCCGAAAATATATAGAAAACACACGCAATAAGGTGTTTTAACCCAGGTGACCTTGGCGAATTCTCACGGTCAACTCTTGAATCTGGGTTTGTAAGGTGGGCTTGAGCAGCATTTCTTCTCTAATTTTTTCATAGGCGTACAAGATGGTGGTGTGTTTCCGACCGCCCAACATCTCACCAATTTTGGGAAAGCTGGCTTCTGTCAGTGTACGCAAGATATAAATTGCCACTTGCCGGGCGTAAGACACGTCTTTGGAACGAGATGGGCCGGTTAAATCAGCCCATGTGAGATGAAAATAGCGGGCCACACCCGTTATTAAGGATTCGTAAGAGAGTTGTTTGGGATCGACTCTCATGCCCAGGACTTGTTGTGCTGTTGCCACATCCAAAGGAACCCCAGTGAGCATACTAAAGGCAGCTACTTTATTGAGCGCCCCTTCTAATTCTCGAACATTACTGGGATGCATCTCGGCAACAAAGTGCAGCACTGGGTTTGGGACGTTGAGTTTATCTCTTTCTGCCTTGCCTTTTAAAATAGCCACTCGGGTCTCTAAATCTGGGGCCTGGATATCGGCAATTAATCCCCAGGCAAAGCGACTTTTCAGGCGGTCTTCTAAGCCCATCAACAGGGAGGGAGAGCGGTCACTGGAGAGAATAATTTGCTTTCCCGCCTGATGCAATGTATTGAAGGTATGGAACATCTCTTCTTGGGTGCGTTCTTTGCCTTCAAGAAATTGAACATCGTCAATAATCAGGACATCCGCATCACGGTAGCGTTCACGAAAGGGTGGGAGTGCCTTTTTACCAATGGCTTGGATTAAATCATTGGTAAATTGCTCTGCAGTGACATACCGAACCGAACAATTGGGTCGGTGCCGCAGGATATAATGACCAATGGCTTGCATCAGGTGTGTTTTTCCCAGGCCAACACCCCCATAAATAAAAAATGGATTGTAGTTTTGGGCCGGGGCTTCTGCAACCGCAAGCGCAGCCGCATGACAAAACCGGTTATGCTGACCCACAACACAATGTTCAAATGTGTAGCGTGGATTAAGCTGACTTTTGGCCGATCGCGGGGTCCAACATGAAGACTGAGAGGGATTAACAGGTTGTAAAGAATCAGAGATAAGATCGGGCACAAAATCAGGCACACGGCTGAGGGGGCCTGAGGTCTCTACAGAAACAGTCTCATTCTCTAAGACAGAGAGACTTTCGCTGGGTTTTTCGCTGGATACTGTAATTTCCAAACGCGTAATCTCTCGTAAAAACGTGTCTGTTAAGGCTTTGGCTTCTGCTAAAATAACTGTCTGGTAATTTTTCAAGACCCAATCACGAGAAAAAGAGCTTTCTGCCTGAAGTGTCAAACATTCAGATGACCAATCTATACATCTTAGCGGGGCTATCCAGGTTTTAAATTGGGGGACACTCAACACCAGTGCCAAACGATCGCACAGCTGTGTCCAAGCCTGCTCAGTATCGAGCACGCCATGAGTCCTACTCACGGAAACCCATGTCATAAGAGGCTGACGGGGCTGAGAAGGGTCACCCAGATTATTGACTGCCGGATTATTAGCTGATTGATTGCTGGAAGAAGGATTTCGTGTCATTTCAACAGGCATGGGCTTCTCAAACTAAACAAAATAAAAATCCAAAAAAATAACAGGGCAATACAAACCCTGTTGGGTTTAGAGAGCGTTTAAAAACGACCAAATCGACGAAAACCCCTAGACTCAAGTACTACTCTTCTGGAGCTTGCCTCTGGATAAATGCCGGTATAAGCAACAGAAGATTACCATGACACACGTCACGGACACCAAAGATACCGACTGAAGAACACACCGTGGGAGACAAGAACTCTCTATCGGGGTTGAGAAATTGAGAATAACATAGGGTCAGGAAAAAGCATGCATTGCATTTCAAAGGTTTTACATTAATTTTTTTTGCACTTTTTTTACAAATCCGAACAATGAAATACCACTTGCATCTCATGTCAGTCTTTGGGAAAATAACGAGCCCAGATATATATAGGTGTGATTCCCGCATAGCTATAGCATCATCACCAGGGTTCTCAATGAAAACCCCAATCAGGAGCGATTTTCCAACATGAAACGCACATTAGAAGGCACCAAGAGAAAACGACAACGTGTCAGCGGGTTCCGTACCCGGATGAAGACAGTTGGCGGACGCAAAACTCTCAGCCGTCGTCGTGCCAAAGGCAGACATCAAATAGCGATCAGCCTCTAATTTTTTGCTAGTAGCAAGAATTTGTAGACGCTAGAAATTACTGACTTCCGTGCTTGCTCAACGCCACCGACTCAAATCAGCTTTGCTTTTTGAGCAGACCTTGGCAGAACAACGTTTGTTTAGCTGTCCGGCTTTTGTGGTGTATGCCCTGCCCGCAAAATCACCCCAAGCTGCGGTGAGAATTGGCTTTATTGTCAGTAAAAAAGTTGAGAAAAGGGCCACCCGTCGAAATAAAATCAAACGGCGCTTGAGAGCACTGAGCCGGGCCTATTTGTTACCCTCAGCTCACTGGCAAACAACCGTCATTATTGCCCGCCAAGCAGCCGCCAACTGGTCTTTTGAAGCACTGAATAGCGCATTTCAACAAATGGCCAAAGTACTGCAAACCCCGAGTTAGTCCTGTTTTATGGTTTTATATCTGATGCCACCCATCCCTTTCATCTTATTCTGTATCCACCGTCTTCGTGATAGTGTTCTTGCTTTCGGCCTTGGGCTTATCAAGGTATATCAAGTGAGCACCGGATGGCTCCCGAAAGTATGCCGCTACCACCCCAGTTGTTCTCATTATGTGGCCGGAGCCCTTCAATCCCATGGACTGGTAGTTGGTGGATGGCTAGGAGCCACCAGGATCTTAAGATGTCACCCCTTTTCCCCCGGCGGTCTTGACCCAGTTCCCGATCCCCCCCCTCACATCGTCTTCTCGAAATAAGGAGTTGCCCCTGACGTGTTTGATATCATCAACCAAGCTATGTTGGAAATTCTAAAACTTTTGCACGCCCAACTGGGAAGCTACGCCTTAGCGATTATTGCGATTACCATCCTACTGCGAGTGCTCTTGTGGCCTCTCAACTCATCGCAAACCCGCTCTATGAAAAAAATGCAAGAGCTGCAACCCAAGCTCAAAAAACTCCAGGACCAGCACAAGGATAACCCCCAAAAAATGCAGGCTGCCATGATGCAGTTCTATCAAGAGCATCAATTTAATCCCTTTGCGGGCTGTCTCCCTATTTTGGTTCAGATCCCTATTTTTATTGGACTCTACGGGGCACTGAGTAGCCCGGAATTTCTGGCACTCTCTGGCAGTGAGCATTTCCTCTTTATTGACAGGCTCTACCACACCATGCAAAGTCATGGCGGGGAACCAATGAACGGGACTTTCGACATCATCAAAGAAGACAAATTTTCTACGGGTAAAACTGCTGTGATTACCCTTAAAAAGAACCATCAAGTGATTGAGCAGCATATTGGGGATGTCAATAAAGTCCTCACGACGCGTCCTACTCCTTTGATACCGGGCAGCCCCATCACGTTTGATCTCAGCATCCAAGAGTTGGGTTTCTCTCCCGATTACGAGACGCTCATTGAAAAAGCAGAGGTTCCTATTATCAATCAGGGCACCCGTGAAATTGAAAACGTTAGCTTTACTCCAGCCCCTGGCAGGCTTACAGCCTCGTTTCCCAGTGCTATTGGTAAAAACCAATTTCATCAAGACACGCTTATACTGCTGATTATCTACGCTATCATCTCCTTTTTATATCAGCAGCTGATGCAACGTGTCAGTCCGCCTCCAGCTGCTGCTGACGGGAATAACTCACAGGCCCAGATGATGAAACTGATGCCTCTGGTCTTTGTGGTGATGATCTTCTTTATCCCCATTCCAGCCGGTGTGATGCTCTACTTGGTGCTCACCATGGTCTTGATGTTTATTCAAACGGCGTGGGTCTTCTGGTCAGAGCATAAAAAAAGCAGTAATAAACCGGATCAGCGACCTGATCAACAGGTGGTTGATATTATCTCCAAGCAATAGCTGCTTTTTCGCTACTCTGCTTTTGGCAGCACTGCAATATAAAACCCGTCTTGCTCAGCGGTAATCAGTCGCTGTTCTTCAAAGGCAAGACGGTATTCCTCAGGGTGACATTCTAGAAAGGCCTGCGTTGTCTTCTGATTTTCTTCTGGAGACAGACTACACGTACTGTAGATAAGCCGGCCTCCAGGGCGGACAAAGGCAGAAGCCTGCTCAAGAATATCTACTTGTTCAGCATGCATCCGGTAAAACTCCGTCTGAGAGAGTTTCAGTAAGATATCTGGATTTTTTCTGACTGTCCCCAGGCCCGTACACGGGGCATCCACCAAAACGGCATCAAACAGTCCCCAGCTTTCCACAGAAGGCTCTGTATGGGGAATCGTTATATTGGCAATCCGGAGACGTTCAATATTTTCTTCCAGGTGCTGGCGGCGATCATGCACGACTTCATAGGCTACAATCTCACCTTGATTCATCATTTTGGCTGCCATATGAGTGGTTTTAGACCCAGGAGCGGCACAAAAATCGAGAATCCGTTCTTGGGACTGGGGATTCACAACCGCAGAAACCCACGCGGAATTCACATCTTGAATATAGACACAACCATCCGGGAAACCAGGGAGGTTGACCACAGGACCGCTGTAATTTTTGAGAATCAACACCTCTGGTAGGGTCTCTGGGTCCGGCTGTTTATATTCAATCTTTTCCCCATCTAACAGCAGTTTATATTCATCGATACTGCGGCACAACAGATTAACCCGAACCGACATCGGCGGCGGAGAGACAGACGCCATCGCCATGGCATGGGTATTCTCCACCCCGTAAATTGTTTCACAGTATTTTAATAGCCAGACAGGCCACCCTGTCTTGATCATCACAGATTCTTCAGACTTTGAATCTGGCCAAGGGAAGCGGTGCGATTCTTCCTGTCCTTGAAAACGACGTAAAACCCCATGGATAAAACTTCTGGCTGGAGAGGTGAGATTAAAATCCATCGCCACTTTCATCGTGGTATCCACTGCGGCGTAGTCTGGCACCCGGTTTAAGTAATACAACTGGTACAGGCCCATTCGTGTCAATGTCCGCACCTCTGGCTGAAGTTTATCAAGGGGATGATGACTCATCACATCCAAAATCCAGTTGAGCGGGTGCCAAAAGCGGACCACCCCATCACAAATCTGGTGAAACAAGACCCGGTCTTGATCCGACCATCCCGCGGCGGTGCCTCGGACCCAAAGCGACCCCATCAATTGGTGAACATTCAGCCGGCGGATAGCACCCAGACCGTCTCCACGGTGAGAGAAAGCATGGTCTAATTGATTCAAGACCTCAAAGGCTGCATGCCTTGGGGTATCGCAGCGAATATGCAACTCTCTCACGTGTGTAACTCTCTCATCGCAAAATCTCATGGCCAGTGTTTAAGCCCCGAAACCAATCTAAGGCGGGCATTGCCTTCTTTCCGGGTGGTTGCACCTCTCTTAAGAGAATAATACCGTCTCCTGTTTGGACACACACTCCGGCAATGTCTGTCGTTTTTAGCACTCCCAATATCTCCCCGGGAGATTTTGGGAGCGTAGGCTGCTTCAAGGACGCCAGTGTTTCTTGCTGTTCTGGACTTAAGGCCACGGCAGACAGAATTTTAATCTGTGTGGCATCACTCCAGGGTAAAACCGCTCCCGGCCAAGGCTGTTGGGCTCGAATAATTTGTGCCAGTATTGTTGCAGGCTGCTGCCAGTCGAGAAGTGCCTCTTCTTTCTTTGCCTTGGGGGCATGGGTTGCAAGCGACGCATCCTGGGGCTGGGGAGACACTGTGCCTGCAGACAGCCCCACGAGTGTGTCTATCAACAGGGGACCTGCTGCCTGAGCCAGTCGATGAGCCAGCGAGTCGCCTCTGTCTTCGGGCTGAATCGGGGTTTCCCATCGAAGCAACATCGCCCCAGTATCCACCCCAATATCGGTTAGCATCGTGGTGAGCCCTGTTGTTGCATCTCCAGATTTAATGGCCCATTGGATTGGATTGGCCCCGCGCCATCTCGGCAATAATGAGGCATGGACATTGACCGTGCCCAGACGAGGAATATCCAAGACCTCTTGAGATAAAATTTGACCAAAAGCAATGGTCACAAAGACATCAGGGGTTACAGATCGAATCCAAGCAAGACACTCCGTATCTTTTCTCAAAGAAACAGGCTGCCAAATAGTCAATGCAGACTGCTCAGCCGTTTGTTTCACAGGAGAGGGTTGTCGCTTTTGTCCTCTGCCGGAGGGTCGGTCTGGTTGCGTCAACACCCCCAAAACGTCAAAGCGAGGATCTCCCAGTAAAGCCTGTAGTGCTGGTACGGAAAAACTGGGGGTCCCCATAAAAACGGTGCGAATTTTGGGTGCTGTCATTGCCAGGACTCAATTCTCACCCTAAATCATCATGAGAACGTTATCGAGATCGGGTTCGCTGAGAATCCGGTTGGCGTCGATTGGCGGCAGTTGATTCTCGTGGAGCAAATTATCGGTCGTAAAACGGTCCACCACATGATCCACGAAGAGAATCCCTTCGGTGTGATCGTACTCATGCTGGATAGCACGACAGAGCAGAGAACCCTCTGTTGCTGTCATTTCCCGCATCTTGCCTTTCATATCCATATAGCGGACAGTCACATCAGCGTAGCGTTTCACATCGGTAAACACATTGGGAAAGCTGAGACAACCTTCTCGGCTGAGTATAGCGCCCGATTTTTTGATGATAACCGGGTTAATAAATACCATTTGCGGCATCGGGTCATCATCTGTGGAGCAGTCCAGAACAAATATCTTCTTGAGCACCCCCACCTGTGGGGCGGCCAAACCGACCCCGTTGTAGGCGTACATCGTGTCAAACATATCGTTGACCAACTTTTGAATTTTGGCCGACACCTTGTGGACTTTTTCTGTGGGCTGGCGAAGCACGTCATCGCCATAATTGATGACCTTGAGTACGGACACGGGTCTGATTTCCTCTGGGTTTATTTCGTCTTTGCTTCGTCTATACTGGAAATTATAACCGATTTTAAATGGATTCATGTCCTAAAAATTCACGCTGGTGGCCTGTCTTTCAATGCCCAGTCAAACACAGCCCTATATTCCAGATGCTCCTGTCGATATTCACGACATGCTCCTTCGTTTGCAACAGTCCAACGAGTTTCCAGCCCCCAACCAAAAAAGTTGGCTGGATAACCTCCTCGAACAACTCTCTCCTTATTATCAAAAGGCATTGGATAACTTCCTTCAGGTTTCGCTCCGAGCACTGGAAGGCTTTTTGAGGCAATTTGGTGGGTTTCTACCAAAGGGGACCCGAGCACCGTCACAAGAGCAACTGCTCCAGCTGATGACTTATGCCACGATTGCTTTGGGTGTTCTGGTGGGCTTACTTGTCATTTACATTGGCTATCAATTGTTTCAGCGATGGCAGCGTACGCAGCGAAAAAATCTGGGGACGGCTGTGTTGATGAAAGAAACTGCAGACGGCAGTTTGCTGATCAGTGCCAGGTTTCATTTTCAGGCAGCATGTGAGGCGGCATCACTTCAGGACTTCTCTGGTGCCATTCGCCAACTATTTTTATCCACGCTGTGCTTACTAGATGAGCACCAACTGATTGCCTTTGAGACCAACCGAACCAATGCTGAGTACCAAACCCGTTTGAGCTTGCTTGCCGTCCAAGAAAATACCTTACTGGCAACACAATTTGCCGCCATTGCCCGACCCTTTGAAGAAGTCCGTTACGGGGGGGTTCTGGGATCGGGTCCGCGTTACGAAGAATCTCTTGCTGAATACAACCGCTTGACAGTCAGCGCAGAACAAGCGGCTGTGGCCCTTAGAAGCAGAGCGAGTAGCCCAGAATGAGTACGCGGCAGTTCTGGATTCTGTTTTTCGCATGCTTGCTCTGTATCGTACTGGCCGTATTGGGCTTGCTGTTGCTGAAGCGGGGGGAAACAGTCCAGGAGCAATTAGCCAACCCAACGGTATTTAATGTAAAACCTTCCGGGTATAAAGCCTGGCATGATACGCTCACCCAAATTGGTCTCCCCGTTACCATTTGGCGTCATCCTCTCATATTATTACCGCCAGAAAAAACCGGTGAAAAATCCCAGATGCTGATGGTATCCCCTTTGGATGTGGTTCGGATCGGGCCCAGTTTTGTCTCTCCGCTGGGCGATCAGCAACTCGCCGCGATGACAGAGTGGATGGAAGCAGGCAATACGGTGATTTGGCTGGACTTGTTCTATGAGAAACAAAAAGCCGACTATCTCGCTCGTTTTGATATCTCTGCCACTGGAGACTCTCAACCCCCTGCCCAAAATAAGGCTTTGGAAATCAGAAACACGAGCTCGACTCCGAGCACGACCAAAATCCTTACGAGTGTGGACCCCAAACTTAACGCTTACGTCAAAAAACCACTGCTCACTAAACAATGGTGGCGGTTTTTAAAGGCAACAACCAAAAGCAAAGTCCTTCTTCAAGACAGTGAGGGACATGCCTTACTGCTTCGCCATCCTGTGGGAGAAGGGCATTTGATTGTGGGGACTGTGGATGATCTTGGCAGTAACAAACATCTTTTTGACGGTAGTGATAACCTACAGTGGTTGAGCAACCTGATGATTCAAGAAAAAAAATCTGTCCTTGTGAATGAATACGTCCATGGGTTTTCTGCCCTCCCCGATTTAATGGACTATTACTTCAAGACGCCACTGGGACAAATCTTTTTACAGTTGGGTATTTTGTTTTCCTTGATTGTTTGGCTGAGCTTTAAGCCCTGGAGGCCCATTGAACGAGGCGTCACTTCCAAAAGAAACCTGGTGCTAGCCGCGTCAGCTACCACAACAGAGGCCAATAACCTCTCTATTTTTGTGAACGCCATGGCCACACTGTATTACAAGGCTCACGCGACCCAGGTTCCGCTACAGATTATGACTCAGCGCCTAGAAATGGTTTTGCGCAAACGCTTCCAGATTAACCCCTCTGACAGTGATGGAATCCGCCGTCTTGAATCGGTGATTGATTCCTTACTGTTTTCGACGGAAGATCCAAAACAGGTAGAAAAATCAAAACAAACACAACGCTGGATTACTGCCTATCAGACAGCAAAACGATGTCTGTCACAAGAGAAAAACATCAACGGACGTGAGTTGATGCAGTGTTACACCCAATTACGTGAGCTGTTGGAGCTTTTAGACCATGGTCGACACACCCTCCTTATTCGTTAAAACGGTGGCAGATCAACTGAGATCTGCTCTCAATGAGATTATCTTTGGCCAGTCTGCCAACGTGGATTTGCTGATTGTGGGACTTCTCTCAGAAGGGCATATTCTCTTGGAGGGCATTCCCGGAACCGCCAAAACCACCATGGTAAAGACATTGGCCCAACTTACACAGTTGGCCTACCGGCGAATTCAACTGACCCCCGATATGCTACCCGCCGAAATTATTGGGACCAGTGTGTATGACTTGAACAGCCGAACGTTTTCTTTCAAGCCTGGTCCTGTGTTTACCGATTTGCTTCTGGCCGATGAGATTAACCGCACCCCGCCCAAAACGCAATCTGCCTTATTAGAGGCCATGGAAGAGCATCAGGTGACCGTTGACGGTGAGCGTCATGAACTCTCCCCCTTATTTACCGTTCTGGCGACCCTAAACCCTATTGAATTTGAGGGGACCTATCCACTGCCTGAAGCCCAATTGGACCGCTTTATGATGAAGTTATTAGTCGGATATCCAGACGGTCAGGCGGAAAAGCAAATGTTAAACCGCTTTGTTGACCGAGAGCGCAGCACCCGTTTTCAAGCAGAAACCTTTGCTCCAGTGACCGATCAGGCAACTATTCTTCAGTGCCGTCAAGCCCTTAACCATATTAGGGTGGATGATTCGATGATGGACTATATCCTGGGGATGATTCAGGACACGCGTAAAAATCCCAACTTAGAACTAGGCTGTAGTCCCCGCTCTGCTTTATCTCTGATGACTGCCAGTCGGGCACATGCAGCAATTCAAGGTGCAGAATTTATCACCCCAGATAATGTCAAAGCAGTTGCAGCGGCTGTGATTCGCCACAGACTAATCTTAACCGCTGAAGCAGAACTGGACGGGCTTACCCCAGATGCTGTTATACAACAGACCATGGATAAAATTCCGGTACCACGCTGATGCAAGACTATTTGTGTGAAGTGGTCCGGCAAGAAAACATTGGCCCGGACCTCTATTTGTTGAGTTTAAACACGCTGCGAAAACCACAGCAAGTGGCTTTTGCCTGCCGTCCAGGGCAATTTGTGATGGTGGATCTGCACAGCGAGGCCTTTCTGTTTCGCCGGCCCTTCAGCGTACTGAGTGTGGATAAGGCGACAGGGATATTTCACATACTCTACAAAGTAGTGGGCCGGGGCACGCAGATGATGGCCAATTGGCAAAGTGGTTTTCAGCTCTCCGTACTGGGCCCTTTGGGCAATGGGTTTTCTCAGCGCCCACAAGCAAAAATGGAAGCCTCCAAAACACTATTAGTGGGCGGTGGTATCGGGGTCGCCCCGCTCTATCGTTTTCTAGAAACTCAAAGTAAGTCTCAAAATCAGTCACTAGAAGACGTCCAGTGTGTTTATGGTGCCAGAACGGCTGCTGATCTAGGACTCCCCATTGTGGAACAGCTCGAGTATTGGCTGGGTTCTGACAAACTGATGCTTTGCACTGATGACGGGAGTCTAGGCTTTCACGGCAATGTGGCAGAATACCTGCGTCAAAACCCAAGGCTGGTTGAAGACTCAGGACATATTATGGTATGCGGACCCACTCGGATGATGCAGGCCTGTGTGACCACTTGCCGCAACACAGCCCCATCCGCCTTGATTGAAGTCTCTCTTGAAGAGCATATGCCCTGTGGAACGGGTGCCTGTAGTGGCTGTGTGGTGGAACGCGCTGACCAAGCACTCCCCTCAAAAGTCTGCTTGGAAGGCCCTGTGTTTCAGGCTCAGCAGTTGGCATGGGAAGGTGTTTCATGAGCGAAACTCCATGCTTAGAGATTAAATTGCCCCACATAAACTTCAACTTCCAAAATCCCATTCTCAATGCGTCGGGGACTTTTTACCCAGCCAGTTTTGACCAATTATGCCCTTTGGCAAAATGCATGGGAGGTATTGTCACCAAAACGGTTACGCCTACAGCAAAAACCGGAAATAGCCAACCGAGAACTGTTGAATTACCAGGCATTGGGATGCTCAATAGTATCGGGCTGCAAAACCCTGGCTTGGCATATACACTTGAAAAAGACTTAGAATCGCTTAGTACGTATCACTTGCCAATTATACTGAGCATTGCTGCCACCTCTTTACAGGAGTTTTCCCAGATGAGTGAGCAAATCGTTTCTGTCCAGAGTCAATACCCGAATCTGCTCGCCCTAGAAATCAATCTATCGTGCCCCAATGTGGATAAAGGCGGTTTAGACTTTGGCAGTTCTTGCGACGGTATCACAGAAGTCGTGAAAACAGTCCGCGATATTTGGCCAGGAGTCCTTTGGGCAAAGCTAACCCCCAATGCTGGGAATATTATCCCTCTGGCAGGTGCTGCCGTTGAAGCTGGTGCCAGTGGTATCACGGCCATAAATACGCTGCTGGGCGTGGCCATTGATATCCGCAGGCGCCGCCCTATCCTCCCCCGTGTTTCTGGTGGCTATAGTGGTCCAGGTGTAAAGCCTGTCGCGTTGCATGCTGTTTGGCAACTGTATAAACATTTCCCCGAAATCCCGATCATTGGGATTGGCGGGATACAGAGCCTGGATGACACCTTAGAGTTTATGATGGCCGGCGCCAGCCTGATTCAAGTAGGCACAGCCTGTTTTGCCAGACCCACCCTCTTTGAGGATATCCACAACGGGCTTACTCAGTTCGCCCGGCAAGAAGGGCTGGCCCATTTACAGGAGCTGGTTGGGTGTGCCCACTCGCAATAAGCGGTGTATTTGTTGTAAGCTGATTTTCAATATTCAATATTTGCGACCCCCAACAGGCACTTTCTATGAATCCCGCAGCCCACAGCTCCCAATCCCAAACCACTGAGCACCCTTACTGTGCCCGCCAAGAGAAACGGGCCAAAATCATTGCCACGCTTGGACCCAACACCACTAGTGACACGATGATCAAAGAGCTCATTCTGGCGGGGGCCAATATTTTCCGGCTCAATCAGTCGCATTCCAAGGGCGATGTACAAGCCCTAGAACAATTAATCCAGACCATCCGGATTGTGTCTCAGTCTTTAAAACGGCCAGTGGGCATTCTCGCCGATTTACAAGGCCCTAAACTACGAACAGGTCTGTTAAAAGACCACGAGACTGTCACGCTCAAACCAGGTGAAACCACCTTAATCACGGCATCCTCTGAACCCGGCGAACACGGGCGCATTACAACTGAGGCACTGGATCTTTTGAAAGCATTACAGGCAGAAGACTTGGTGCTGATTGATGACGGCCGCCTGCGGTTGAAGGTGAATAAACGGATTGACGATCACACTGTGGAATGCCGGATTATCCAGGGTGGCGATCTCAAGGAGCGCAAGGGCATTAATGTCCCCACGGTTTCTTTGGCCTTTGATGCTCTGACAGAGAAAGACAAAGCCGATGCACTGACCTGTGTCAAAGCTGGAGTTGATTTCCTGGCACTCTCTTTTGTTCGGCACCCAGAAGATATCATCCGCCTGCGGGATTTTGTCTTAAACCGAGGACTCCTGTGCCCGCCGATTATTGCCAAAATCGAAAAACCCCAGGCTGTTGAGCATATTGACGGTATTATTGATGAAGCCGATGGCATAATGGTAGCCCGAGGCGATTTAGGGGTTGAACTTCCCCCAGAACGTGTCCCTGGAGTGCAAAAAATGCTGATCCACAAGGCCAATTGTGCGGGGAAACCAGTGATTGTGGCCACACAGATGCTGGAATCGATGATCACTTCTCTAGAACCCACCCGCGCGGAGACGACGGACGTTTACAACGCCGTTTTTGATGGGGCAGATGTTTTGATGCTCTCTGGAGAAACCGCCGTAGGAGAGCATCCTGTGCAAGCCGTTGCCATGATGACTCGGGTCATTTACCAAGCAGAGCAAGAAAAACCCATTGTTGAATCCCCTAGAAACTACAATCCCGATAACTACCACGAAGTCATTGCCTACCAGGCAGCCACTACCCATTCTAATGCAAGGGCCATTGTGGTTCTTTCAAGTTCTGGGCATATGGCTCAGCGGGTCTCCAAGCGAAAACCCGCCAAAGAAATTATCGCCCTGACCCCTGATCCCAAAGTGTTCCATCAAATGAGCCTATTATGGGGGGTCACACCGGTGATGATTCCTTATGGGCACAATAGCGATCAGACCATTCGAAACGGGGAAATGGCCATTCTCAAAGCACACTTACTAGAGCCCGGTGATGGCGTCATTTTCTGCGCCGGACTCACCCCATTTCCAGGGGCCAGCAACTTCATCAAGCTTTATCATATGGGCGAATTAACCCATATCACCTAAAGTCTTGTTTAAACCTTTATTGCCAAGCTTTGGAACGTCGTCCGCCCGTAACATCGCCTCGCTCGCGTTTATGTACTTTGTTATAAAAGCGGGACAGGGCTTCATGGGCTTCGTCTAAATAATGGGCCGCACTCTCTTCTTCGTCTTCAGCGAACATTTCCTCTGTGTTTATCGTTTCTTCTGTCTTGGTGACTTTTTCAAATTGATACTGTTCGGACCGATCACCATGCCGAAAGTGTTTCACGGAAATATCTCCTACGCTTAAAGTGACTAATACTCATCGTGAATAGATGCATTTAACAATTTTTTTTCGTCACTTCTGCGAAAAACTTTAGTCTAGACAGGGGGTTTCGCCCTATTTTATTCACAAATAGGTCAGTCCATCGCCCCAGCTTCATCGAGACGAAGGCACGCTGCCCAGTGCCCGGGGAGATATTCCTTCAAAGCGGGCACTTCAGTCTTGCAGGCCTCAACGGCCATGGGACATCGCGTATGAAAACGGCAACCAGAGGGTGGGTTGGCAGGATTCGGCAGATCCCCTTCCAGGCGTATCCTGTGGGCCTGAAACTCTGGCGTATAATGTCTGGGGTCTGGAACAGGAATGGCACTCAGCAGTGCTTTGGTATAAGGATGTAAGGGTTGCATGTATAGGGAGGCGGATGGGGCAATTTCAACAATACTTCCCAGGTACATCACCGCAACCCGGTCACTGACAAATTGCACCACACTAAGATTATGCGCGATAAATAAATACGTCAGTCCCAGTGATGCTTTGAGATCGTCTAGCAAATTGAGAATTTGCGCTTGGATCGAAACATCCAGCGCACTCACTGGCTCATCTGCCACAATAAATTGGGGATTCAAGGCCAAGGCCCGGGCTATGCCCACTCTTTGGCGCTGCCCACCAGAAAATTCATGAGGATACCGCCCGGCAGCATCTTGCGGCAATCCCACCATGTCCAACAAGCCTGAAACCTTTTTCGAGAGTTCAATCCCTGAGGCCACTCGATGAATGGTGAGCGGTTCAGCCAGCGTGTCACCAATTTTCATCCGGGGATTCAGGCTGGAGTATGGATTTTGAAAGACCAGTTGCATATTGCGGCGCATGGCACGCATTGCCTGAATCGACAGTTTGCTGAGATCCTGCCCCTGAAACAAAACTTGCCCATAGGTTTGGGGAATGAGTTGTAGGATGCAACGGCCCAAAGTCGACTTCCCACAACCGGATTCTCCAACCAGACCGAGGGTTTCCCCAGGCATAATATCGAGATTCACCCCAGACAAGGCCTGGACTGCGCCCACCGTCTTGTGGAAAAAGCCTTTGCGGATAGGAAAGTGTTTGCTCAGGTTTTTGACAGAGACCAAAGGCTGATCTAGAGGCTTTGAAGGCGCTTCATCAGCAGCATTTGAGGAGTGAGATTGTTTCACGAGGAAGTCTTCCCAAAAAAGTTATCTCTGAGGATACCTTCCCTATTTTAATGGCTTCGGCTTGAAAAAGCTTGGCAGGCTCTTCTTTTATCCTATTTTTTTGAGGCCTGTCTTCTTCTGGCTTTCTTTTTACCGGCACTGTCTTTAGTCTTTGGATAGGGTGTGTTCAAAGCGTCATAATCCACCAGCGCATGGCGGAGAACCTCATCCATATGCTTAATCGGCACGACCTCAATCGAGGGATCACTGAGTATTTCGGGGCGTTCTGCCAATAAATCTTTGTAGTTTCCAACAGGCACCAGCACTTTCTTCATCCGTGCCGCTTTGGCCCCTTGGATTTTATCAAACGTCCCACCTATAGATCCAATATCCCCACCCGCCAAGCATGTTCCCGTCATCGCCACATCAGGACGGACAGGAATACCTGTCAATTGGCTGATAGCCGCAGTGGCAGTTGCCGCCCCGGCACTGTTACCGTCAGCAGGACTGGGGAAGTTGGCCTGGAGAAGGACATTGTACGGCATGGTATCTAAGCGCTTGTAGCGTTTATTGGCAACATGTAAATAAGCCTGAACCCTCAGGGTGGCGTCTTTCATCATATCCACGGCTGGGCCTGTGGTGCTCTGGAGCACATATTTTGGCTTGAGCTCTTTGGGATTAATCGGCGCACGGGCCATCTCGACGATTTCCATCTTTTTGACCGAGCCCGGGAAGGTGTGCCCAGAATCTTCCACACCGACAGCCAGACCGTGACATGCACCCACAGTAGGCTCTTTAAACAGCGCTGTATCGTGATACGCATTGGGAGAGCCCAGTACAAAGTCCAATTGTCCTGGAAGCAGGTCAAGAGGAACTGAATGGGTTGTAATAACAGCATCTGTCAACCGTTTTGCCAACCGTTCAGACAAGGTTTTCAGCTCATCCAGTCGCCCGCTCCAGAAGTATTCATCCACCAGTCGATCAATGGTGGCATCGGCAAATTTGACGTTAAACTCCCTTTCGACACGGGGAACGATACGCTCACGCATCACCCGCTTGGCTTGTGTGGGTGTATAGGAGTACGTCAGGGTTACCACAGACATATCGCGGTCATTGCCGAGTTTTTCTTTAAACACATCAGCCAAAATATGCCGTGTGGTCTCTTCCATGGTGGCAACAAACACGAAGGGAGCAGTATTTACAGATACATTGAGACCCATATCTTTAAATTTTTCTCGGCCTTCCGCTGTTGAAAGCTGCATGAACTGCATTTCACCCAAGCGGCTGCCCAAAAACATTTCCAGTCCGTCTAATACCACCATTGAGTGAGGGGTTTTCGTCTGGATCATGGCTTGCGCCGGCACACTGACAGGGATAATGACCACATCCCCGTCACTATCACGGGTTGTGATGGGCGCAAAATTACTGGGATTCGACGTGAAAACAGGAACATCCAATATCTGTTGAAGAACCGCAATCACTTCTTGCTTAACCAGTTCTGTCCCATAAGCCCCGCTGAGCACCAGCATCGGCTCATTCTTCCACCCATTGGCATTGCCTCTCTTCAAGAAGCGCATCACCTGTTCTCGCACTTCTGGCGGGGTGATGGGGTTATCCAGCAACAGTTGCCGTGCGCGGCTTAAATCCACTCGTTTACCCCGAATTTTAGTCCAGGGGGTTTCTGCTTCGACCCGGGCCAGTTTGCACAATAACTGGTGCAGGATGTGCTGCTTTTTGGCAAACATCAGTTTGGCTTGAGCGCCCATCTCTCGAATACGATCCAAGTCACCCTCTGTGGCTCCGTTGGTCGAGGCCAAAGCCATTAATTTACCAAAATTCTCTTCAAAGGCGGCTCCGCCGCTCTGAGTTCGGAGTTTGGCAATAAATTTCTCATGGAGTTTTTGGGCTTGGGTCAATACGGGATCAACTGCCTTGGGATCTTGAGGCTCATTATGGAGGGCTGCTAGTAGCCGGTATAAACGAATTTCTCGAAGCTGTTGTTTCTTGCCAGCATCAAATTCTTTTTCAAAATCAACTAAAGCTGCTTTGGACTGGGCTAAGACTGCTTCCATCTGTTCATATTGGCCGACATGATCTTGAATTGCTTTTTGTGCGAAGCCCAGTTCCGCTTTTAAGCCGTTCAGCGTCGCCGTATCTTGTGCCATCAGTTCCTGTGCACGCTGCCCCATCGCTGTTTGTAAGGCTTGTGCTTTCCCCTGATAAACAGTTGCCTCCGCAGGAGTGGCTTTTGGAATTTGGCTGCGCAGGGTTACTCCCTCACTTTCAAGCGTTTTTATCTGCGCTGTAAACTCTTGCGTCACTTGGGGAAGCACTTCTTGCTGAAAGCGAGTTTTGTTGGCTAGTTCTTGCCTTCTAACTGCTTCATTCAGGGCACTCTCTTGGGCTTCCAAATCTTTTTTGACTGATTCAAAAGTTTTAAGATAACTTGCACTGGCTTGGAATGCATCGACCGCTTGTTTAGTCGGGCTGCCTTCATTGACCATCATCTTATCCCGGGTCTCATCAAGCAGTTTAGCCACATCATCTATCGGCTTTCTCATTAAACGAAGGGATTCAGCGTACAGCCGAATTGTACTTTCGCTCAAAACAGGGGGCTTAGCACCACTGACAGACGCCGATTTTGGCAATTGTGCCAGCGCCGCTTCCATTTCTTGCATCGCGGTTTTTAGGCAAAACTGCACTTCAGGGTGGGTATTTACAATCATTTTACGGGCATTGCCCGTTTCAAAATCTTCGTAGGTCGTCATCCAGAGTAGCTCTTCAGGGACAACCGTGTCTGCCATCATTTTTTTATCTTTGGCGGGTCCGTCTTCGGGTTCTTTCACCACAACCCTTCCTTCAAGAGGATTAAACGCCGGCAACACCTGGCGGTAATGCGCGAGCAAAATGTGCAATGGGGTCACCGTATCGTGCCCGTATGCTTGTGCGATTTGGGTGGCTTGTTTCAATATTTTTTGAAAAGGCTTTACATCCTTTGTGAGGTCGAGTAATTGAGCTTGCCTTTGCTCGCGTTCTCTCACTGACCATTTTCTAGCACTGGCACCAAAATAGATGGGCTGTTGCACAAGTGAAACCGTGCTTGCAAAGCGAGGTGAAACAACTCCTGACTGTTTTTGCAACTGATTAGAAGAGCCAAACACTGAACTAGAAGCAACCCCAGAAGAGGCCAGTGTGATATTCAATGGTGTTAAAAGCGCCAAAGTCCAATTACCTCACATACTAAAGACACACGAAGCACACGATAAGATGTTTAAACAGATTAGAAAAAGCATTTCTAAAAGTTACTAATACCGTAGCAAAACAACGCCACGAGATCAACGTCCATCATCCAGGTCCGTTATCTTGGCTTATAGACACCTAAAACAAAGAGGGCTTGATAATTGCGGACTCAAAAAATCGATTACGCAAAAGCAAAACAAGCCTTAGGCAACAATATGCAGACGAGGGGTGGTTAGACCACCCAAAAATTTCGGCGGAGTCTGAGGTACAGGCTCTTTAGTGGCCGGAGCTTCAGCAGGTTCAAGGGCTTGAACCAAGACTTCTTCAATCCGGTCGACCAAAATAATTTTTTCCAACTTGGACTTAATTTTATCGGGCACTTCCTCTAAGTCAGAAGCATTATCTTTGGGCAGCAGAACCACTTTAGCCCCAGCTTCGACCGCACCAGCCAGCTTTTCTCGAACCCCGCCAATCCGTCCCACTTTCCCGTGTAAAGAGATTGTCCCGGTCATGGCCACATCCCCGCGGATTTTACGGCCGGTGAGCGCACTCACCAATGCCGTCGTAAAAGCTGCTCCAGCACTCGGGCCGTCTTTAGGCACAGCGCCTTCTTCAGTACCAATATACACTTTCACCATTGTATTTTCGGGAACTGCAATTCCCAAGTCTTTGGCGTGGGTATCCACATAGGCAAAAGCCGTCTGAATAGACTCTTGCATCACCTTTTCTAGATTGCCTGTTGGGTTCTGCAAACGGAAATCGCTTTCCCCTTTGCTGGCCATCATCCGGGTACTGACCAAAATGGGCATAATACCGCCGCCCCGCATCGACCAAAACAGACCGTTAACCCGGCCCAACTGAGAAGGTTGAACACGGTCCGGCCTGTGTGGTGATTTCCCTATCCAGGTTTCTAGATTGTCCGGTCGGATATTGGGCGGGTTTTGATCCCCTTTTCCCTTGTTATAGACAACCTGTCGGGCAATTTGAAACACTTTTTGCTTTAACTGACGGACTCCCGGCTCACGGGTATAGTTTTCACACAAGGCATGGAGTGTTTCTCGAGACAGGGGTAGGTCTGTTGGTTTGAGTCCATGCTTTTCTACCGCTTCTTTCACCAAGTGCCGCAAAGCAATTTCTACTTTCTCATCGGTGTCGTAGCCAGAAAGCTCAATAATCTCCATCCGATCCATCAAGGGCTCAGGGATACGGTCCGGATAATTGGCTGTGGCCAGGAACATGGTTTTAGACAAGTCGTACTCCATGTTGAGATAGTGATCCGTAAAGGCTTTGTTCTGCTCTGGGTCTAGCACTTCTAGCAAAGCTGCTGTTGGATCCCCTTGGTAGTTATCTTTGCCCAACTTATCGATTTCATCGAGCAGCAAGACTGGATCGTTTGACCTTGCCCGGATGTAACCTTCCACAATTCGTCCTGGAATCGCACCCACATAGGTCGATCGGTGTCCGCGAATCGAGGCTTCATCTCGGACCCCACCCAGTGCAATGCGGTGGAAATTGCGACCACTGGCTTTGGCAATAGATTTTGCAATACTGGTTTTTCCCACCCCAGGAGGGCCTACCAGACATAAAATCATTCCATTAGGTTTCATGCCTTGCTCTTGCATATACGACAAGACGGCCATATATTCCATAATCCGTTTTTTGACTTTTTCCAGTCCGTGATGATCTTCGTTGAGAATCTTTTCGACTTCATTGATATCAATTTTTTGTTTCGCAGTGCGAATCCACGGCAATTGGTTCACCAAAATATCCAGCTGCTTATCAAGCACCCCGTACTCGGCACTATTTTGGTTGGTTCTTCGCAAACGCTCTAGCCGCTTGGTAATTTCTTCATACTGGTCCTCAGTCAACACCCGCTGTTCTTCGGGCAGATTTTTCAGCTCTTCCAGCTTTTCGCTCAGACGTTCAAACACCGCCTGTGGAGAGGTATCCTCTTCCCCGCCCTTTTTCTTGGTCTGTTTTGGCTTTCCAGTTACCGGCTTCGTAGGTTCGGGTGGTTTTTTGGGGGCCTTCGTCACATTCACCAACACATCTCTCAGTGCTTGGGCCACATCTTGATCGGCTTGCGTTAAAGACGGCAAACCTGAAGTGACAGGAGCTCGGAAGTAGTCCATAAAACGAGACAGCACCAAGGGCTGTTCTTGCGCCTCATGGGTTTTCACCACAGATTGCACAAAATTGAATAAATTTTGATTCATTGGGTATAGATTGGTGGTTAACTCCGCCAAGGGCTCTTTCATCTGGTAGACGCGGTTGTGGAGATTAATCATCGCAGTGCCTACCACCATCGAAAGCTGATCAAGACTCATTCCAGTCCGCTCTTCTGGCGTAATCAAAGCGTCCAAACCTTGCCGAAAGGCCTTATGATAGGGATCTGTAATGGCATTGGCTGATTTACTGAGCAGCGAGGGATCTTCCTCCACTGCTTGCAGAGCGCTGTAAGCCAGAAAAACAACCGCATAGGCCAAATGCAATGGAGCCACTTCTGATTGTTGGGCTTTGTGCGCTACTTTGACCGCCATTCGATACCAAGAAGCGATAGGTGGGGGCAATTGATTGACCAAGGCCATTGTTTGCGCCAAACGAAGCTTCTCGTCAGATCCAAATTTAAGTTCTGGTCCAAACTTCACTGGCCCAAACTCAACTGGACCCAACTTGGCGGGCATTCTCTCAACAGTAAGGCCATTCAAGTCACCCAGAAGCTGTTTGGCGAGCGCTTTTGCCTCTGCATCAGGGTGTCCAGCCATACGCGGTTTGATTTGTTGCTGAGAAACTCGAGCGTTCGCTGCTTGCTTCTCGGGAGAAATGCCTACGATCATCATCCATGCATCCTGAAATACTAAAACCCCGGTGTTAACAACACCGGCAATTGCCTCACTCACGCCAAACCTGGTAAACCCGTGACAGAACCTAGAACCGTGGCACGCAAATCAGGTACCAAGTTAATTTTTCCCAAAGTCCTCACAACCTAAGAAAAAGACTTAAATAAATTAAAACAAAGTATAAAAAAAATCAAGTTATTTCCCTATGTCTCTCGTAGTACAATACGGGGATTCCAGATTAACCCGTGACACACACGGCCTTTAAGAACGGTCAATCAGAGGGGAGTAGCTTACTGATGGAGAACACAACAATCAACCAACTTGGCAACCAGTTTGAAATCATGACCAAGCCATCCATCTATCCTCAAGGGATTTCTCCCAATATGCCCAATTACGAGGAAACCGCTGCGCAATTTACCTGGCCTGGAATGGAAGCTGAGATGAAACTGCCCAGAAGTAATGGGTGGAACAAGGCCAGTATTTGCCTCGATCAACACCCAGAGACTGTGATGCACCGGCCCGCGCTCACCTGGTTCTCTAAGTCTGCAGAGAAAGAAGTCTACACCTTTTTCCAGCTCAAAAACCTCAGTAATCAGTTTGCCAATGTCTTGACTCAGTTGGGCGTGATACCAGGAGATCGGGTCTTTGTTTACCTAGACCGGATTCCGGAACTGTATATTACACTGTTTGGCGCCTTGAAATGCAAGGCCGTCGTCGGACCACTGTTTTCTGCCTTTGGCCCAGAGGCCATTAAAGACCGTCTCGAAGACAGCCGTGCCAAAGTGATTATCACCAGCCCTGATCTCAAAGAGCGGCTAGATAGTGTGATATCAGCATTACCTGATCTCGCCCATGTCATTATTGTCGACCGACAACAGACTTCGACCACCCCGCTCAAAAAGGGCGAACATCATTATCACTGCCTGATGCAGGATGCCTCTCCCGATTACACAGTTCCGTTCACAGAGCCCAACACACTCTCCATTATGCATTACACTTCGGGCACTACAGGCAAGCCCAAGGGGGCTGCTCACCAACATCAGGCCATTGTGGCGCAATACGCCACTGCCAAATACGTGCTGGATTTCCACCCGGACACAGATATTTACTGGTGTACTGCAGACCCAGGCTGGGTGACAGGTACTTCCTACGGTATGCTGGGTCCCTGGTCGATGGGTCAAGGCATTTTGGTCACTGAGGCTGGGTTTCAAGCGGAAGCATGGTACCAGTTTATTCAGGACAACCGTGTCACTGTTTGGTACACTGCACCCACCGCCATTCGCATGTTGATGAAGGCTGGGGATGAGTTGGTCTCTCGATATGATCTCTCCAGTCTCAGACATTTACTGAGCGTGGGGGAACCGCTCAACCCAGAAGCCATTGTTTGGGGGAAGAAGGTTTTTGGTCTGGCCTTCCATGACACCTGGTGGCAGACAGAAACCGGAGCAATGCACATTTGTAACTATCCTTGCCTGGATATTAAACCAGGCTCAATGGGAAAACCTATTCCTGGTGTTGATGCAGCCGTACTAGATGAGCAGTGGAACCCACTGCCCAAAGGAACAGAAGGACATCTTGCTGTCAAACCCCTTTCTCCCTCTATTTTTAGAACCTATTGGGGAAAGGACGAACTCTACCAATCTCGCTTTAAAAATGGGTGGTACATCACTGGCGACCGTGCCCGTGTGGATCAGGACGGCTATTTTTGGTTTATTGGCCGAGCCGATGATGTCATTAATACAGCAGGCCATTTGGTAGGCCCTTTTGAAGTTGAGAGTGCCTTAATAGAACACCCTGCCGTGGCTGAAGCCGCTGTGATTGGCAAACCAGACCCAGAACGGATGGAAATCGTCAAAGCCTTTGTCTCTCTTAAGGCCGGTTTCGAGGCTTCAGAGCTCCTTAGAAAAGAAATCCAGCAATTTGTCCGACAAAAACTGGCTGCCCATGCCTACCCCCGAGAAATAGACTTCTTAGACAGCTTGCCGAAGACCCGAAGCGGCAAAATTATGCGCCGCCTTCTAAAAGCCCGAGAACTCGGCCTGCCTGAAGGCGATACGTCGACACTGGAAGATTAAAGCCAGAAGATTAGTTAACCCAGATCAAGCGTTAAAGCGTCGATATGCCTGCCATAGACTGCTTAAAAAAGCCGGGTCCTGGCCCAATTCTTCACGAATATAGAGCCTTTGTTGAAAGTAACGCCTCAGGCGTTGTTCTAAAAATGCGTGACTACTGGCAAGAAACCGGCGGTTTCTGCTCAGCCACTGGGTCAAAATAAAGTATTCATGCGGACTCATCCGAGCAGCAAAAGGCAGAAGCTCCTCAATGATAGTATTATCAGGGTTTAAGCCCGGATCAATTCCCTCTTCATCGATTCTGGTATCCAGTTTGAGTCTTTCTTCTTGAATCACCAAGGTGCCGCAGAGCAAGTCTCCAAACCGTCGCTCAGTCTTTGTCAACAGCAAGGGGAACAGTCCAAAACCAATAAAATACTCATCCACCAGGCGAAAGACATTACGACCAAATGCTTCCCAAAACCCAATGGCTTGTCCATTGGTTCTAACCACCCGAATCCCAAATGCCCATTTACCGATTGTTCGCCCCTGCCAAAGCCACTCCAACAAGAAGGGATAGACCAGGAAGATAGCCCCCACAAACATCAGCAGGGTTTTTCCCACTTCCATACTCCAGCGCATCAAAATCACGATCCCCGCGGCCAAAAAGACACTCAACAGGGACATGATCAGAAAGTCCAGGATTGCAGCCAGTATTCGGCTGCTAATGCCTGCTAACTCAACTTCAATGGTTGTTTGCTCTGCAGTATCTAAAAGATGAAGGGCGCGTATTTCCATTTTTCTAGCATAGCAATTTTTCTTAGCATAGTAACTGAGTGATTTTGAGTAAAATAAAGCCAACCAAGTCTAAATTGCGAAAGAACATTTAAATGTCCATTAAAAGCCGTTGGGCTGTTGAGCGTGAAGCCGACTGGAAGCGCTTAGATAGTTTGCTTAGCGCTAAAGCAAGTTTATCTGCCCGCGAATTAAGAGAAGCCGGGATTCTGTACCGGTTGCTCTTGAGTGATATTGCCCGGGTTCGATCCTATCCTGATTTTCAACATCTGGCCCCATACCTGAACAATTTGCTCCAGCGGGCCCACCACCGAATTTACGCCAAGCCCCCCACGCGTTGGCGCGATATAGCTCATTTCTTTGTTTATCAGTTCCCCCAATGCTTTCGCCGTCATGCTTGGGTCATTAGCCTGGCGTTTGGCACCTTCGTTCTGGGAACCGTGATTGCGATGACCACCGTCTCTCTCGATCCGGCAACCGCCAACTATTTTTTACCGCAACCTATTATCGATCAAGTGAAAGAGGGTCACCTGTGGATGGAGCAGATGGATGCAGCCCCCTCTCAATCCAGCTTATTGATGACAAACAATATCCGTGTGGCCTTTAATGCCTTTGTTGGTGGGGTCTTTCTGGGGATTGGCACACTTTTGGTGATGTTTTATAACGGCATGTTCGCCTTTGGCGGGCCGATGCAGATCTGTTTTCTCTACGGAAAAGGCTGGGATTTGCTTTTATTTATGATTGCTCATGGCGTGATAGAGCTGACCACGATTTTTATTGCCGGTGGTGCGGGCATGATTATTGGTATTTCGATGCTCTTTCCTGGCGATCGGCCTCGTTGGCAGGCAGTTCAAGAGAAAGGAAAAGATGCCCTGGTTCTGGTTGCTGGTTGTGTCGCCCTACTGGTCCTGGCAGGACTCATCGAAGGGATGATCTCTCTCAATCATCAGGCCCCAACATGGCTTCGGTTGTTGGTTGCTGGATTTTCCGCTCTATTTTTAATCAGCTATCTGGGGTTTGTGGGCAAAGATAAGCCGGACCGTCTTCTCAATGAGTAAGAGTGGCTATTTTTCCCAGTCGAACACGACAATTTCAGGGTATGTATTATAGCGAAAACGAGGAAAAGCAATCCCGTTAAAGAGTTTTGGGATATAGCATGCGGCAGAACCCAGACCGCTACTGACATACAAATGGTGCCCTTGCTGTTCAAACAGGCCGTAGCGAAAGACAATATGAAACACCCAACGGTAAAAAGAGCCTAGCCACGGCAAATAAACATGCCCAGCATGGGTGTGCCCCGAAAACATGAGGCCTAACTTGGGCTTAATCTCTCTTTGTTGCCACTCCCAAAGCAATTTAGGAAAAAGTCGTGGATTGTGAGCAAGACAAAGCACTGCATCTGTCTCTTTAGCATCAGCAAGAGGGCTTAATGCCTTATCAAAATCCACGGTTCCGTGCCATAAATCATCCAAACCCAGTAGCCAGAGCCTGGGAGTATCCTGTGAAACATCTTCATGAGATAAGTTCAGACCAAGGTATTTCACAGGGTCTTGATGGTGGTGATACGCTTCATTCACCAAGAGAAGCACGCCTGCTTCTTTCAGCATTTGTCGAACCCCATGACTGTCAGAGCCGTCCTTATAGTCATGATTTCCCAGAATCGCCACCGTCGGGCAGAGGGATTGCATCTTCTCAAAGTACTCTTTTGCCAGGCCCAGGTACCCGGGCCCGTAATGAATGAGATCTCCGGTCAAAAACAGCAAATCTGGCTTCAAGTCTGCCAAACGAGCCAGCACTCGGTCATAGAAGGTTCTATCTGTCATCTCGTAAAAATGGAGATCTGAGAGCTGCACAAGACGCAGTCGGTGTCTTTGCATCGACGTGAGAACTTGGGGATGAAGCCAATCAATCTTGTGTTGCGTCAGTTGTAAATCATTGTGGGTGAGGCGAAGCATTCTATAAACTTTTTTAATCAGGGTGTTTTGTGGGTACCAAAAACGGCCAGGGCATTAATCACCGTTGGACCCAAAAGCACAATAAACATGGGAGGAAATATAAACAAAACCAGCGGAAAAGTCATTTTAATGCTGGCTTTGGCCGCCAATTCTTCTGCCTTTTGCTTTCGCTTGACCCGAATGTCTTCGGCATATTGACGAAGGGTATTTGCAATACTGGTCCCCATCTTATCCGATTGAATAATCAGCGTGCACAAGGAGCGTAACTCATCTACCCCACAGCGAATCCCCAAATTTTGGAGCGCGTCTGAACGGGGAATTCCGGCGTTCAATTCTCGGGTGACGCGGCGAAATTCATAGGCCAGTTCAGGGGCCATCATTGCCACTTCATCCCCAATGCGCTTAATAGTGGCATCCAAGCCTAAGCCGGCCTCAACACAGACAATCATGAGATCCAGTGTGTCTGAGATGGTATAGCGAATATTGGCCTTGCGCTTGCCTGAGGCTGCTCTTAACTGCATCTGAGTCATCATCATCCCAATAAGTGCCCCAAAAATAATGGCACACATGGACCACAGGATATTCAACCCCAAGATTAAACAGGTGATAAACATGAATCCAGCCACAAAGAACCCAGCAAGGACACGGGTAGCCAAAAATTGAGAGACTGCCAAGTCATTATCAGGTTTTCCGGCTTCTGTTAACAATGCTTTGACCTGACTTTGGTAGGTTTTATTTTGTCCATACAAATTTTTAGCAATCGGATCTGCGAGTGTCAAAAATGTCTCTTTGAGTTCTTGCTGACTCTTTTGACGGTCTTTGAGCTTACGCTCTCGTTCATCACCTTCAGCTATATTTTTTAGTCGCCTGACTACATCAGAGCGTCCAGAGCCTTGATCTTCTTGCTGATTAAATAGCGTATAAAAGGCAAACACAAACAATCCCACGCCGAGTCCAACCAAGATGGCCAGGGCAATTGAAGTTATAACCATTATTTGTGGTGACATATTTCATTTCGCCTATTGAAGTTTCATACACAAAAGGATTTAAATTCTGATATTAATAATGGCTCTCATCACCAAGAAGCCGATCACCTGCATCACAAAGGCAACAACCAAGAGAATTTTTCCAAGAAATGTCGATATTAAGGGCTTCACGTAATCTGGAAAAAATAAATACAGCACCATAAATAAAAACATAGGCGCCGCACCCAGTACCATACCCGTTAATCTTGCTTGACCTGTTAAAGAGGCAATTTGTCCTTTGAGTTTAAAGCGATCCCGAATAGTATCAGCCAATTTACCCAAAATTTCAGATAAATTTCCACCCGCCTCTTTTTGAATCAAAACCGCGGTGACAAACATCTGCACGTCCGGTAAATTGGTACTGTTTCCAAATTTTTCCAGTGAGTCCTTTAGAGGAATACCCAAATTCACATCATTGACGACTTGTCCCAACTCTGTTGAAATAGGTGGCTGAAGTTCTCGAGCGGCCATACTAATGGCAGATTGAAAAGAATGTCCTGCCCGTAAGGAGCTATTAATCAACCCTAGTGTATCCGGCAACTGACCTGTGATGGCTTTTAGACGACTCCCTCTTTTAAGCACCAGAAGCATATAGGGTATGCCGGCGCCGATCACACTCAGTAACAACAACGCGGGTTGTTGAAATAGAAATGCAACGAACATCCCAAAGAGCGCAGGGGCAATCATAAAAAACAAGATAAACCGATCAACAGGAATCACCATACCGGCTTGTTTTAGCATTGTGCGGATATAGCCCGTAAATGAATACTGTTCTAAAAATTTTCCCAGTTGACGAAACGAGTAGTCCGAAGATTTCAGCAAATTGGTGATATTTTTGCCCGATTGTTCTGAATCCTGCTGAGCCAGTTCATCACTGTTGATTTTTTTTAACTGTTCGAGTCGTGTCTGAATGACAGAGGGTTCGGGATTGAGATATTGTTGAAGAAAAAATAATCCAGCACCAAAGCCAATGGTCATCAATCCCATTGTGACAATAATGAGCAAGAATATCAGCAAGGGATTCATCGTTTAGGGCGCCGTATTTCGTTTACGAATAATATCGCGAATGCTTTGGGCATCTTCTGCTGATGCGGCCACGCCTGGTGCGTTAAAGGCTGAACTCGCAGAAGAGGGTGTCTCTGATGTCGCAGGGATATCTTCAGGAGCCAGAAAGATTTCATTGGGCAGATTAATTCCCTTAGAGCGGGCTTTTTCGGCAAAGCGGGGTCTAACCCCAGTGGCAACATGACGGCCAATCACTTTACCGTTCTCATCCACACCACTTTGGGCAAACTTAAAAATTTCCTGCATCGTAATCACTTCACCTTCCATCCCGGTTAATTCGGTGATACTAGTTGTTCTGCGGGTACCGTCTTGTAAACGGCTCACCTGAACAATCATGTGAACCGCAGAAGAAATTTGCTGTCGAATAGCGCGTTCTGGCAGGGGATTGTCATTCATCATACACATCGTCTCAATCCGGGAAAGAGCATCTCTGGGAGTGTTTGCGTGCAGTGTTGTTAGAGATCCATCATGGCCCGTATTCATGGCCTGAAGCATATCCAGGGTCTCCCCAGAACGACATTCTCCGACCACAATTCTATCTGGCCTCATCCGCAAGGCGTTAATGAGCAGTTGACGAATCGAAATAGCCCCTTCACCTTCAATATTGGAAGGACGGGATTCCAGGCGAACAACGTGTTCTTGTCTCAGCTGTAATTCTGCCGAATCTTCAATGGTCACAATCCGCTCATCATTGCTAATAATGGTAGATAAACTATTGAGCAACGTGGTTTTACCCGAACCTGTACCACCGGAGATAATAATATTCATATGCGACTTTACAGCAGCTTCGAGCGTTCTTGCCATTTCAGGAGTCATTGAGCCCCAGGCCAAGAGTTTTTCCATGGTTCCGGCATCTTGCTTAAATTTCCGGATAGTGACTGAAGGCCCATCAATCGCCAGTGGTGGAATAATCGCATTAAAACGAGAGCCATCTTTTAGCCGTGCATCCACCATCGGTGTTTTTTCATCCACCCGTCTGCCTACAGCGGAGACAATCCTTTCAATAATGTGCATCAGGTGGGCATTGTCTTTAAAGAGCACCGTGGTGCGAAAAATTTTCCCATTTCGTTCAACGTAAATACTTTTGGGGCCGTTAATCATAATTTCTGAAACGCTGGGATCTTTTAATAATGGTTCTATCGGACCGTAGCCCAGAATTTCTTCAACCAACTCTCGTACCAGCGTATCCCGTTCTGAGCGACTCATGGGGATTCGTTCGCTGATCAAAAACTGCTCCAGAAATTGGTTGGCAATGAACGAAATTTCTTCGATATTGGGTTGTTCTGCTGGGTTAAAATTGACATTATCAACCAACCGACCATGGATAATGGTCTTTAGCTCTTCAAAACGCTCACCTTTAGCATGAGAGGTTTTTTGCTCATATGTCTGAGAGCCACTATTATTTTCAGATTGATTGCTCTGTGAATAATTTTCATTGGCGGCATTGGTAGCACTTGGCTGATTCGGTGAATCAGGGGAAAGATGTGTTTTTTTGAGTCTTTCACGCAATGACACAGGCACTTCACTCCGATTTAATTTAAAGTTCTACTTTTTTTTTCCAAACAAGTTCCCGAACAAGCTTTTTCGGGCGGGCTTTTCCACCGGTGTTTGCTTGGGTGAAAACCCTTTTTTACGTTTACTGGGTTCTTGAGCAGGGCTGGAAGCACTGTCAACCTGTGTTGAATTGTCCGAAGGAGTATCCATTTCTTTTTCTTTGATTTTTGCTTTTACCGGAACAGGAACCTTGGTTTCTTTCTTCCCTTGATGCAAAACAATTCCACTGATTTGACAGGCGAGATCGATAAAATTTTGATAAATCAATTTTCCGTCCTGCAAGGTGCTGATCGGAATTCCTCGGTTAATCGCTGTCATAATGGCTTGATAATTGTTCGGAATTTTCCACGATACCTCATGTCCCAACGTTTCTTCCACATCTTGTGTGGTAATTTCATCATCGGGCAAATAACGGTTAATCAGCAACTTCACTTTTTGTCGGTCATAGCCGAGTCGATCAAAGAGATTGAGCACCCGTTGCGAACTGCGTATATTGGGCAAATTGACCATCGAAACCAGCAGAATTTGATCTGCTAAATCAAGCGCTGTCAGCGTCTTGGAATCAAAAGAGGTTGTGGTATCAATAATCACGTATTCAAACGTGGCCTTCAACACAGTGAGCACTGTATTAATTTGCTCTGCAGTCACTTCTTCGGCCTCTTCCACGTTGAGCGGATCGGCAAGGACATAGACGTGAGAATTGGCATGACGAAATTCAGCCAGAGAGGTTTCCAAATACGTCGCATCTACTCGACCAATATTTTTGGCAATATCCACAATGGTTTGTCGAGGCATGATATCCAGAAAGGTGGTGATATCACCCAGTTGTAAGTTAAGATCTACCAAGGCAACTGGTTTTTTGGTAATTTCTGACAAGGACAAGGCCAAATTAACCGCAATGGTCGTTTTACCGAGACCGCCCTTGTTACTGAACACGGTTAAAATACGTCCAGTGTTATCCCCACTGGCATCCGCCACAAAGGCTTGATGATGTTTTTCAAGGAGCGCATTTAGGTCACTTGCCTGAATCGGGCGCTTTAAAAATTCTCTGGCTCCAGATTGCATCGCCGCCATAATACTTTCTAAGGAAATCTCGTGGCCCGAAACCACAATCATCGTGTCCTTAAAATAGGTGGTAATCCGCTTGATCAGGTCATAAGTCCGGTGAGGGTCTTCTCGAATATCAACAAATACGACATTGGGCCGATTTTGGCGAATCAGCTCATAACCGTATACAAAGCTTTCAGTCTCTGCCAGGACTTCCATATAGGGTTGAGATGACAACGCAGAGACGATCTGATCTCGCACGAGGGGATCATGATCGATCACGACGACTTTGACCGTTTTAGACATCAAGAAAATACTCTTCTATAATGCTCTTTAGGGCTCATTTTTAACTGGATCCAGGAGTAGAAAGGGTTCCAGGGGTATTGGCAGGCTGAATAATCCGGCCGTAGTCCTTTTGTCGAACAATATGGGGAGTGACAACGACAACCAGTTCACGACCTGTCTTATTAACGGCATTATTTTTAAAAAATTGACCCAAGATGGGAAGATCCCCAATCCAGGGAATTTTGGCAAAGGTTTCGGTATCCCCGCGGGAGAACAACCCAGCAATCACAAGGCTTTCCCCGTCTTCGAGATTTACAGTGGTTGAAAAAGAGCGTTTTGTAAGCCCTGGGACTAACCCGCCGCCAGCACCTTGAACGGCTGTTCCGGTATCAATCGCGCTGACTTCTGGCTGAACCCGTAACTGAATACGATTGGTTCTGACCGCGACAAAGGGTGTAAATTTGAGTCGCACCCCAAATTCGCGAAAGGAAATCAACGGACTTCCATTTTGATCGGTTCCTTGGACAAAGGGGAATTCGCCCCCAGCCAAGAAACTGGCTGTGCGGCCATGAGTACACATTAAGGTAGGCTGAGCTAAAACATTGGCAAGCCCGTTGGTCTGCAGCAAGTCGAAGGCATACTGGATGTTGGAAATAAAATGATTGGCCCCAAGGCTGATGATCCCACTGCCCACCAAGCCACCGATATTACTGGTTGTCACTTGAGGCACGATGACACCATTAATCCCAAAAGCTCTTGTTCCCAAAGTACCGGGTGTAATTGGTGGTGTTCCGCCACCAGAGCCTCCTGACTGTGGCAATGTCAGTAGACGACTTAGCCCTAAACGCTTATTACTGGGCAATGCGACTCCAGTCTTAATCGTTCTATCCAAATTTCGAGACACTTCGGCCACTTTGACTTCCAACATCACTTGGGCATCTGGCGTTTCCGTTAAATCAATAAAATTGTTGTCTCGGTAACCATAACCGGCGACCAAGCGACGGACCTCATCCAAAATAACAGTATTAGTGGCTTGCCCAGTCACAATCAGCGAGTCATCTGTCACTTGCACCTGAATATTCTCATTGGGTGCCAGATTTTTCACCGCATTGAGGACTTGGGTCGTATCGTTCTCAACAAAAAGATCAAAAAAACCTTCTTGCCCGCTGCTATCCCAAACAATCAGACTGGTCACACCACGGCTTTTTCCGTTAATCATAAATTGATCGGGTGCCAAGGGGATGATATCTGCCAAAGAAGGATCTGCAATAGCCAGACGTGTGATGGGTTGAGCAAACTTAATGATTTGAGAGCGTTTAACTAGAACCCGTAATGCAGCCACTGAGGCTTTGGCAGACGTTGCCCCTTCTCCAGCAGCAGAGTAAGCCGATGGTGTTCCCCGTGTGCCGGATTTAGGGAAATACATGGAAGGGCTTATGGTTAAGGGACTGCCGCTACCTAGATTGGCAATTTGCCGAGAAGCTTGTCTTAAAGGAATAAAATCATCCGAAAACACTGGAGACACTTGGCCAACAAGCATGAACAAAGTCATAACCCAGGGAAGGCTTTGCTTAAGATATGTCTGGAATCTGCTTTTCATGAAACGATGTTCCCGTCTGTTCTTGTTAGTAAGTGTTTTAGGGCTGCCATTCAAAATCCCGTGTTTCAGCTGCATCCCCTTTAAAAATTTCCATTTTAAAGGTATTTTTGGGCTTTTCTATTTGCGCAGGAGATGGTAACTGAGTGCTGGCGATATCGGCACCTGGCAACGCTTGAAGCCCAGGAGCATTGTTTGGCGGTTTTGGTTGAGAAGGCATTGCTTTTTGGAGTTGAGACCGTGTCAGTCCTGTAACCAGTTCTGCCGTGTCTGAACCGCCCACTTTGGCCCTGTTTTTATCGCCAAACCCGCGCAGTGTAAGGTGGAATTTTCCGGCCACATTGGCCAGCGCCAATATTTCCGCTTGGGCGGGTGTCACAGAAAGGGTGATTGAAGTCACTGGTGCCGCAGGCACTTGAGCCATTGACACACCACTGGGTGTTGCCGAGGGCAAAATTTGCGAAACAGCAGCTGTCTTGGAGGCCTCTTTATCTTTGCCTTTTAGATCTTTATCAGTTGAAGCGCCACTGGTTGTCTTGGTAGAGGGGTCTGTTGTTGCTTTGTCTGTTGCCTTGTCCTCGAAGGAGTCAGAAAGCGGCATAAACATCCCCGGTGTATTTGGGCGTTGACGAACAGGAGGAAGAAGAGGGGGAGCTGGACCACGACCTCCAGCCACTGCAATCACTCTAACATTCTGCAGAAGGGTTTTGACCAGATTTTGCCGTAGCGTCATCAGCACGTCCACTCGAACACCAGGGCGAATATCCCCATTAATGGCACCAATCGAATCAACGGTAATGGTAATGGCGCGCATACCGGGTTCAATATCAAGCATCCCTTCTGTGTTAAGCAGCATTTCTGGCAACAGCATTTGCCCTTTATGAATCGACTTGGCAGCAATTTTGCCGATCAAAAAATTCATATCTGTAATAGCGAAAGGGTTGGTCGCTTGGCTGGTCACCTCTTCATCTTTCAGCATATCCACGGTAATGGTCGCGCCTTCTGGAATTTCAGCGGCTGCCAGCACCTGATGTTCAACCTCAACGGGTTTCACTTCTGTCAAAAGCTGGCGTTTCAGCTTTTCAGTCTCTTCTTGCGCCTTTTTGGCTTCTTGGGCCAAACGCTGCTTTTCCACATTGGCACTGGATGAAATGGTGGTCACAAAAAACAGCACAACGGAAATGGCGCCAATGCCACAGATCACTGCAATCACCAGTGCAACGGCAAACTGAACCAACGCTTTTTTGGGTCGACGTGTCTTGGGCATCGACGGTCACTCTTCCTTATGTATGTGTCCGTATTGATTCACGGAGTCACAACCACCAACTATCCTTTTTATCCCTTCTAGCATACGACTTCGCCATGAGTGGCTACTCCTCCAAATAGAGGAATTTCCTTGAAAGGGCATCAAAAAAGGTTTATTTACGGGCTAAGCCGGTCCATCAGTCTTGGAAAGGGAATAGTCTCTCGAACATGGTGTAAACCGCACAGCCAGGCAACGGTTCTTTCTACTCCCAGGCCAAAACCGGCGTGAGGAAAGGATCCATAACGACGAACGTCCAGGTACCATTCAAAGGCTTCCATCGGCAGGTTGTGGGCTTGGATTCCGGCAAGCAAGGTGTCCAAATCATCTTCCCGTTGTCCGCCACCAATAATTTCACCGTAGCCTTCAGGGGCAATCATATCCACATTCAAGGCAAATTTTGGGTTTTCTGGGTCACTCTTCATATAAAAGGCCTTAATCTCTCTGGGATAGCGGTGAATCAGGACTGGTCGGTCAAACTGATTTGAGATCACCGTCTCTTCATCCCCGCCAAAATCTTCACCCCAAGGGACCGGCATCTCGTTTTGGTTCAAAATCGCAATCGCCTCATCATAAGTGATCCGCGGAAAGGGCTTTTGAATGGCTTCTAGCTTGGCAATATCTCTTTCTAACACAGCCAACTCTGGACGCCGGCGTTCCAGAACCCGCTGAACGATAAAGCAGACGAAATCTTCGGCGAGATCCATATCGCCAGCCAGATCCATAAAGGCCACTTCCGGTTCTACCATCCAGAATTCGGTTAAATGGCGACGTGTCTTGGATTTTTCTGCTCGAAATGTCGGGCCAAAGCAATAGGCTTTACCAAAAGCAGCTGCAGCCGCCTCCATATAGAGCTGACCACTTTGCGTTAAGTACGCCTTGTCCTCAAAATAATCGGTTTCAAAAAGGTTTGATGTGCCCTCACAGGCATTGGGGGTAAAAATGGGAGCATCCACCAGCGTGAATCCATTTTGATCAAAATAATCACGAATCGCGCGGATAATTTCGGCACGGATCCGAATAATCGCATGTTGCCGGGAAGACCTGAGCCAGAGATGACGGTGATCCATCAAGAAAGCAACCCCATGCTCTTTGGGGGTGATGGGGTATTCTTTGGCTTCTCCCAACAGAGTAATGGACTGAACAGACAGCTCAAACCCGAGAGCAGAGCGTGTATCTTCTTTCACAGTCCCTGTAACAGCAATAGAGGACTCCTGGCTGATATGGCCTGCTGTCTCAAAATCCGCTTCGGCAACATCGCCTCGAAAAACCACACACTGGATAATCCCGCTACCATCACGCAGTTGTAGAAAATGGAGTTTCCCGCTTGAGCGTTTGTTATACAGCCAGCCTTGAAGCGTCACGGTTTGGCCAACAAAACTGGCCACTTCTTCGATACGGACTTTGGGGAACGACGTGGTTGATGTGGTCATGGACAATGAGCCTTATTTTATCTAGCTTAGGACCTATGCCCCGTTATTTTAAATCAAACACAGACGTCCAAACACAGACGTCAATGTTGCGGCTTATGCCTAAGGCCTGAGGTCCAATAGCGCAAACGTTGCATCCGTCCGCTGCGGATATCAAAACTGTCGGTATCCAAATGCCGACGGACATCTCCCACAGAATAACTTCGCGAATAAAAACCCCGGTAGACGCTGGCAACATCAGGTCGGTAATCTTTGATTTCCAGGGGGCGCTCTCCGGCATCAAACGAAGCCATTTTTTCAGTAATAAAGGCCCGTGAAGCCTCAACCAATTCCTTTCGCCGGGCATCCATCACTTTGTTGTATTTGGCGATTTCTTCTTCCAGGCGCCGCAAAAATTCCACCATCGAAATCCGTTCTTCAAACAGGACTCGGGTCATCTCAAACACCAAGGACCAATGAGTCGAGTTGAGCGCTTTTTCTTCCTCCACCAGCCTGGCTTCTTTCAAGGCCTGACGGGCGTCAAGATGACGCTGGTCATAATTGGCCACAACACCGTCACGCGCATCCCCTTCTGTGTAGACACGGATACTGCCCCCTTCCGGTTGCGCATTAATCACCAGAGGGATTCCGGCGTCCTTGGCTTTTTTGTTTAAACGCTCACCCACGGCGGCCACGTCGTGCGCCGGTCCGTAAATATGATACCGACCAGAAAAAGCAGGCCGATGTTGAACCTGTGGCTGCAATGAATTCACTTGATTCGGATCCCCGTCCCACACAATCAATTTGAATTGAACTCGAGCGAGCATTGTAAGACAAACCCCGGCACCTTGTCGAGCTAAGGTTAACGAGCCGGGGTTAGTCAGTATATTAGTGCCTGTTAGAGAGTCACTAGTTGTGGTCGATTTGCGCCCGCTGCAGCCGGTCACTGTAGTCCACATAGCAGGCTTTCCACTCTGTGAAGATATCCAGTGCTGTCTCAGCCGCTTCGCGGTGACCGTTGCCTGTATTTTTCACGCCACCAAAGGGCAGGTGAACTTCAGCGCCAATGGTTGGAGCATTCACGTAGGTAATACCCGCTTCCAAATCGCGCAAGGCTCTAAACGCCTTGTTCACGTCTTTGGTGTAGATGGCAGTAGAAAGGCCAAATTCAATATCATTGGCTACATGAATGGCTTCATCCAAATCCGCCACTGGCATCAACGCGGTCACAGGGCCAAAAATTTCTTCTTGGGCAATGCGGTGCTTGGTGTTGATGTTGTCAATTAATGTGGGCTTAATGAACCAACCAGCCCCAGCAGCGGTATCTCTTTCGCCACCAGTGAGAAGCTGACCTTCTTTTTTCCCAATCTCGATGTATTCGAGAATTTTATTCATCGCACTTTCGTTGACCACAGGACCCACATCAATGCCTTTTTCAAGACCGTAGCCCAATTTAAGCCCGTTGATACGCTTCACCAGACGGTCTCTCAACTCTGCATGAATTCCTTTTTGGACAATCACTCGGCTGGTAGCTGTACATCGTTGTCCAGCAGTACCAAAGGCACCCCAGACAATCCCTTCCACGGCGAGATCCAGGTTAGCGTCCTCTAGGATGATGGCCGCGTTTTTACCGCCCAGCTCTAAAGAAACCCGTTTGAAGTTTGGCGCACAGCGCTCATTGACGCTTCGGCCCACTTCACAAGAGCCAGTGAAGGAAATCAGCCGGACATCAGGATGATCAATCAGCGGATTGCCCACAGTGGAACCAGATCCATAGACCAGGTTAATCACCCCTTCAGGGACTCCCGCTTCTTGCAAGACTTCAACCAGTCGAAGAGAAGACAAAGGAGTATCGCTAGCTGGTTTTAAGACCACCGTGTTACCAGCAATCAAGGCTGGAATCAGCTTCCAGCTAGGGATGGCCATCGGAAAGTTCCAGGGGGTGATTAAGCCACAAACCCCAATAGGCATCCGCAACGACATACAGAATTTATTCTGGAGTTCAGACGGGGTGGTATGTCCAAAGAGACGACGTCCTTCACCCGCAGTATAAAAGCACATATCAATGGCTTCTTGAATGTCTCCACGGGTTTCGGCAAGCACTTTCCCCATTTCACGGGTCATTTCACGGGCGTACTGTTCTTTCCGCTCCATCAAAATTTGACCCGCTTTGAAAATGATTTCTCCACGGCGAGGAGCTGGGGTTAGGCGCCAAGCATCGTAAGCTTTTTTAGCCGCTTCAACGGCTTCTTGCACATCTTGCGCATCACTGGCCGGGAAGGTGCCAATACAGTCAGAGGGATCTGCGGGGTTTAAGTTTTGAAATGTTTTCCCTGATTTGGCGGGCTTCCACTGCCCATTAATCAAATTGTTAAATGTTTGAGGGGCCATATTTCCAGTTCCTGTTTCTTTCGGTGCCGTTTGTGTGGTGGTCATCGTGAGGTCTCCCAATGGTCTCGTAACGAAAATCAGAAAATTTGTAGTTTGGGCGAATTGTACCGAAAACAAGAGAATCACGCTATCAAGCGAGTATCGTTTGAGTGTGTGTTTATGTGAGCGTTTTTTGTGAGGGGCTATGGCCACTGGTATCACACACGACCGGATTGCACTGGCGTCACTACCCGCAGGGTGGTTACTCTCTGACGCTGTTTTTCATGCCTCAGTGGTCTTCTCTTTGGCTCTCATGTTAGGGCTATGGCTGGGTGGATTATATCTAAGCCCCGATTTGGATACACCGAGTCGGCCTTACTTTCGCTGGGGGCTGCTTCGGTTTTGCTGGAAACCTTATCAATGGATGGTCAGACACCGTTCAAACTTATCCCATGGCTGGATACTGGCCCCGTTTATTCGACTTTTGTATGCTGGGTGCTGCTTCATTCTTTTAGTGAAAGGCCTTTTCTCTTTCAGCCTTCCTTATGAGTATTTGAAGTTAGAATCGACCTGCATTGCTTTTGTGAGCAATCATGGGCCCCTTATTCTCAGTTTTATACTTGGTATCTGGCTCAGTCATCTGCTTCACGTCACCAGCGATCACCTCTCCAGTCGGCTAAAACGGATTTGTTTCAAAGCTTAATACCGTGTACACAGGCAAGCGCTATAATAGAAGTCTCTGAGTATCACTTATTTATTGACTAAATTGTTGACTGAATCTAAGAGGCTTGCTAAGACCCATGGGCTTTCTCTCACAACTATTTGTAGCTGTCGTTTTTGGCGTGAAGCGCCACTGGCACATTCTATTTGCAATTTTACTTGGCTTTGGCCTAGGAGCCCTGTATTACAGCCTTGAGTGGGAGAAGAATCCTTCTTTCTCCTATTTTTTACCCTTCTTTGAAGTGGTTGGCCAAATTTTTATGCGCTTAATTCGCATGTTGGTGATCCCCCTGGTAGTAAGTTCGCTTATTGTGGGGGTTTCCTCGCTGAAAGATGCCCGTCAATTGGGCCGCCTGGGCGGAAAAGTACTGATGTTTTTCACCTTATTTATGGTCATTTCCGCAGTCATCGGGGGTGGATTGACTCTCCTGCTGCAACCCGGACAAAGCGTGCAAGAAGCCTTACACCAGGCGCAAACACTGAATAATTCAAGCTATCTCGAAGTATTTCAGGCGGCACCCACCGACCCGCAAAAGACCCTGCTTAATATGATCCCAGAAAACCCGATTCATTCCCTAGCAGAAGGCGAACTGGTTCCAGCAATCTTCTTCACGATTCTCTTTGGTCTGGCTCTCGCTTTTATTGGGCCAGCGAGTAAACCGCTGATCACTTTGTTTGAGTCATTATTCACCGCCACGATGAAAATGACCGAGTGGGTGATGGTCCTGGCCGCTCCTGGGGTCTTTGCACTGGCCTTTGTGACCGTTGCCAAAATAGGCACGTCGATTTTCTCTCTGTTGGCCCCGTTTATTATGGTGATTTTGGTCGGGCTGATTCTACAGCTTTTTGTGGTCTTCCCGATTTTACTGAGGACACTGGCCAAAGTAGACTTTCTAGCCTTGTATCAGGCCATTTCTGAAGCGATTTTGGTTGCCTTTGGGACGTCTAGCAGTTCTGCCACACTGCCGATCACCATTGCTAACTGTGAGCTCCGTGCGGGTATTTCCAACAGAATTGCCAGTTTCGTCCTGCCCACCGGGGCCACCTTCAACAAAACGGGGACCACCATGTTTGAGGTGGCCGCTGTGCTGTTTTTGATTCAGGCCTACAACATCCATGTGGAACCAATTACTGTGGTGATGGTCATGGTCTTTGCGCTGATTGCCAGTGTCGGTAGCGCTGGGGTTCCCAGCAGTGGGCTCATTACAATGGGTATCGTTTTTACCAGCATTGGTGTTGACTTCACCATTGAGCAATTTGCAGGAGGCGTAGCGCTTCTCTGGGCCATCGATCGGATACTGGATATGTGCAGAACGGTGGTCAATGTGGTGAGCAGCTGTACCGTAGCCACATTGGTGGCAGCCAGTGAAGGTGAACTGAAACGCGATGTGCTCAATAACCCAGACGCTTGGCGGCAGGTAATTTAATGGCCTACAGGACGGACAGACACCTGAAGATCTTGTTTCTGGCGGTCATTTTGACTGCATCCTGTGCTGTGAATGGGGGGCTATTTGCAGAGGAAACTGCCGAAAAGCCTCTCGAAAAAGCTGCTGAGACCTCCCCAAAGCCAGAAGAGCACAAAGCAGAAGAGTCGGTGAGTCCGGAAATAACAGCACTGCAAGAGTACAACAAGGGTGTAGAACTGTTTCAAGTGGCACAAATCCAGGCCGAAAAAGGCAATCAAAAGGGACAGAAAACCCTGCTCACCGAAGCCATTCATCATTTTGAGAAAGCACTTAAGCTCAACGCTCAACTGGTAGAGGCTCAAAGTAACATTGGTTTCGCTCAACTCACTCTGCGCAAATATTCTCAGGCAGAAGCATCCTTTAAAACCGCACTCAAACTCAATCCTCATCACATCAATACCCTCAACGGTCTGGCGACCACACAGGCCTTAAAAGGAGACCTAGACCAAGCTGTTAAAACCTTTGACCAACTGCTGATTTTGATTCCCGATAATCCGCAATACTGGTTTAACAAAGGCAGCGTGATGCAACGGGCAGGCAAAGCGGATGAAGCCCAAAAAGCCTATGAAAAAGCCTTGGCCCTTGAGCCAAACGACCAGCGCAGCCTCTTTAATCTGGCAACACTATTGCACAATCAAGGCCAGCTGATGCAGGCAAAACCGTTTTATGAAAAGGCCAAACGCATCAGTATCAGTAATCCCATTGGCTTAGAATGTATTCATCGACTTGAATTAATAGGTCAAGGTCCAGGTCAAACAACACCAGAGAGTCACTCCTCAAGCGAGGTGCCCGCAAAACCATGATTCACGGCAATCTGAAAAAAGCCCTCAGACTCAACCGAACACTCGGGTGGTGCTTTTTGCTGTATTCGGCGATCTTTTTTGGGTTGAGTATTAGCAATGAGCAAGCAGCCACCAGCCAGCTGAGCAACGGCTTATTCCTGGCTGTCACACTGAGCTTTTTGATTGGAAACCAGCTATTTCTCCATCTGGTTAAAAAAATCCCTGAACATGACGATTTGGCTGTGGAAAAATTCTGTGTCTTTCTCCCGATCATCACGCTGGGCGTGATTGGTCTGGCCTATTTATTCAGCGGCAATCTGTTTGTGTTTATGTTTATGCCAGTGGCACTGCTGCAATCCCAACTGTTTGGTCACTACCGGCTCTCTAAAGTGCTGTTTGCCTGTTCTGTGGGGGTTTATCTCATTGGCACTCTGTTTGGTCACCCCCATGTATGGGTGAATAACCCGCACATCAGCTATCAGGTGATTAGCATTTTGATGGTGACCCCCTTGGCCTTGGCCTACTTTCATTACGGGTCGTTTGTGGCCACTTTGGTGCGGAGTACCTCCAATCAAGTCACCAAGCTTCAATCTCTCGCTTCTACAGATGGGCTGACAGGGTTAATCAACAGAAGACAGTTTAATCACCGACTTCAGTCTGAGATTTCCAGAGGTCGCCGACATGCGACACCACTCACACTGGCACTGTTTGATATTGATAACTTCAAACGGCTCAATGATTTTTACGGCCACCCGGTTGGAGACCGCATTTTGATCGAGCTGGGCGGGCTAATCTCTCAAAACGTGCGAGAATCGGACATCCCGGCCCGTTACGGCGGTGAGGAATTTGCGCTCATTCTGCCAGAAACCAGGCAGGTTGAAGCCTACGAACTACTCGAACGTTTACGGGCGCTGGTGGAAAAAACGGTTTTTTGTCTACCGGATAATCCCTTGACTATAACGATTAGTGTGGGGGTTGCAGAATTTAATCCCAAGCAGCACACCGCTTTTGAACTGGTTGAACAAGCAGATGCTGCCTTATACGAAGCCAAGCGGCAAGGTAAAAACCGGGTGGTATACGGTGTCATTCCTACACCCAAAATCCAAATCCCGCCTCCGCCATCACTAAAGCCCTATGGACAATAGCGCTCCCGCTCTACAAAAACCACAGGTGGTGCAGGCCATGTTTAACCGGATTGCACCAACCTACGATCTGCTTAATGACTGTATTTCCTTTGGCATGCACCGTGGGTGGAAACGAAGAGCCTGTGATGCGCTCTCCTTAAAGCCAGGTAGTTCTGTTTTGGATGTATGTACAGGCACAGGCGACCTGATCTATCCCCTTTTAGAGAGGGTAGGGGCTTCCGGTAAAGTGACGGGTCTCGATTTTTCAGCGGAAATGTTGACTGTTGCCCAAAAACGTTTCGCCGAAGAGCCTGTGACACTGGTCCAAGGCGATGCCCTCGCCCTTCCGTTTGCGGACAATGAATTTGACGGCGCCATTATCAGTTTTGGACTTCGCAACGTGAGTGATATCCCCAAGGCCTTATCTGAAATGGTCAGAGTGGTGAAGCCTGGAGGGTGGGTGGTCAACTTGGATACCAATCCCAAGCCGGCACTGCCAGGGTATTGGCTCTATTTTTCTTGGATTATGCCCAGAATAGGGCAATTCATTTCCCGTGATGCCAGTGCTTACGAATATTTATGCCAGTCCACACAGCAGTTTCTAACCCCAGATGAGCTGGTGACACGTTTTGAGACTCTGGGACTCAAGCAGGTCAGTAAAAATGCGCAAAGCTTGGGTGCTGTGGCAATGCAACGGGGCCAAAAACCTTTTTCTTAAGTGATTAATTAAGCCTGAAGCGCCTGGGTTGCCGATAAAATTGTGTAGCCAGACTGCAGGGCTTGATACAGCGTGTCAAAGCGATCCGATTGATAGCCAACTGTACAGCCATCCAGCCGACTAAATCCTGGTAGTAACATGGCCGTATCCGCAAATAAAGGTCGGACAAATTGCACTTCCAACGAGTAAGGTGCCTTCAAAGAGAGCGGTTTGGCCTTGCCTGTCTTAAACAGATTTACCGCTTGCTTCATTGCACTCTCATAATCTTGAAAAACATCGTTCAAAGAACGATGACAGGCCACTGAAAACCCAAGCCCCTCTTTAGTATAGACAAAGCTGCATTGAGAAGACGGCAGATATTCTGTTATTTCGGCTTCAAGCCGGGTTTCCCCACTGACGAAAACAACAGGAAGTTGGTGACAAATTCCCGCATAAAGGGCATTCACACCCACTTCACCGTATGATTTTCCATTGATTCGTACATCCGCCAGATCATGATGAAAGGTGTGGGCTAGCGTGCCACCTTGAGTACCAGCCTTGGTGTGATAGCCCAGAAGCCCAATTGCCTCAACAGGAAAGGGAAGACCTGACTGAAGCGCCGCCGCCATGGCCAAGGGCTTTGGTTTCCCAGAAATCAGTCGAACATCGATAGGCAGGTCATCAAAATCCCACACGGTTACATTGGTCATGGCACAATGGGCATCATTAATCACCACTTTTTCCACACCTTGATCAGCGGCAGTCAGAAGAACCATGCGCGTCTCTTGAACCAACTGTGAGACCGCCTCTTGATACGCCGTATCATCCGGCCCTGGATTCAATTGGCGTGCAGATTGAACGCCACAAACCCCTTCGAGATCGACGGATAGATAGAGAGAACGGAGTGTCGCCATATTTACGAGTTAGAAGGCTTAGCGTCGTGAGCGGCATCGGCCCCGAAGCGAGCCATCGTGCGGCGGCCGGTTTCTTCCAGCTCGTGGGACAGCGCCAGAGCCTGTTCTTTAATCGATTCTGCTTTTTCTTTCAGCGCTTGCGATTTCTCTTGTACCGCATCCTTCACCTTACTCTTAACCGTATCAGCGGTATCTTGTGTATTTTTTATCCGAGAATCCAGCTCGTCTTGAATCAAGCGGCGGGTTTCTTCTCCACTGCGAGGGGCTAAACTCATCCCAGCTAGCGTACCCAAAGCACCACCCACAATGGCGCCCAAAACAAATCGGCCAAATGACATTGCCTGACTCCTCTCGTAAGCTTTTGACTAAGATTTTTGACGGATGAAAGACCGGACCAACCCGCCTAAAAACGATCCTGTATTGGTAAATAGACCTTCTAACGAGGACTTTACCCCGTCAACACCTTTGCTCGCCACATGAGCGGCTTTTTCGACAGTCTCTGCACCCACCACAGCTTTGGCGCTAATCACTTCCAGGTGGTTGGCAACTGCTCGGAGGTCTTTCACCGCAGGATATAACTCGTAGCGGGCCATGGACATAAACTCTGAAAGTCCCTGCAGCAGGGTCCAGAGTTGGTGCAACACCAGCACCAGCATTAAGGCCACTGGAATTAACAGTAACCAGCTGACTTGAATCAGTTGGGATAACTGTTGAGAAACAGCAGAAGAAACGGTCAAGTCCATATAATAAGGGTTCCTTTTAATTCAGCTCAACGCCAGAAGCCATTTCTTCTCGGCGTTTGGCCTCGGCAACTTTGCTGGCCTGTCGTGAATAGCTGACCTCATCCATTTTGGTCTCAAGAGTCGCCCGGGTTTTGTCAATAAACTGGCGGGTCTTACCCTGTGGGTTTTGAATGTCTTCATTCATTTTTTCAGGCAGTGCCTTTAAAAACACCTTGGCATCTTCACGGAATTCGTCGCCTTTCTTGGGGGCAAAAAGCAAAGCACAAACGCCACCAGTCGCGGCGCCAATCAACACCCCTAATAAAAAGGCGTATACACCATCATCTCGGTCATTGGCCATCAGAAACATCTCCACAGGTTTTGGTCTTGCTGTCTGCTAAGTTTAGGGGAATTCGCCCTTGGTTTCAAGATCTGAATCAGAAAAACGGTTTAAAAAAGCGGTCACTCCCCATTTTGCCATATTCACTTTCCACGATCGCTGGGTCCAATGGGCAATTTGGCTACGGATCTCGCTTAATTTAATGGCAGAAGTCTCTAAGATAACGGCTGTCTGTCGAACATGTTCCTCCCAGTCAGAGCGTCTGTCACTAAACTCCAGCGTTAGCTTAAGTAATTTACGGTAGCTTAGACTCAATAGAATGAGCAAAAATAACTCTGCCAGAATAATCCCAACCCAGCAGGTGGGGCAGCTTGGAATCCAAATATGATAGCTCATAATGCCAACTTCCCATTGGGTTTTGAGATAGGGGCAAGATAACGAAGTGTTTCATTGTCTGTGTGCTTAACACCCCGATTTTTTGCCTTGGTTTTAGCAATATACGTGATGAGAGGAGGAATTTCAATCGATTTTTCAGCCAAAATCGTCGCTGTTTCTGAGGCTAAACTTTGGGGGCTTGCTAAGGCCGTCGGGTCTATGAGATCGATGGCCTCCAAATAGCGCCGTTCACGGGCCCGAATTTGATCAACACAACGACGGTGCTGGTTTTTCAGCAGGCCAATTTTGGGTCTGAGCGCCAAGTGAACCGGATTATCCTTTTGGTTTAGCCGAACTATTTCTTCCAGAATCGGGTCACAGGTTCGCTTCAGCTCATCTTTCTCAGGAGGGGCATTCTCTTGTGAAGAAGCAGGTTGGGTAGAGGCAGCTTGGGTAGGTGAGCCTGACTGTTTCTTCTTCGAAAACCACTTGGCTTGAGCTTCTGAAGAGCAAAAACTGACGGATAAGAGAACAACCAAGAGTAAACCAGTCAAGGTCTGTATCAATCGCATTGGTTTTGGTTGAACGGACAAGCCCAGAAAAAACACCCTATATTTCCTTTTAGGTTAGTGCACGTTTATTTTATCGAAGTCAGGCTTCAACTGAAAGAGGACGCCCAGCCATTGCCAGGGTTCCAAAGTCACAGAGATCTCAACACCCCGAACAGACAAGGGCTCTTGTCCTATTGGCTGATGGAGTCCGTCCACCAAGTAAATAGAGTCAAGGCCGTCTATGAGCCGGGGATTTAAACCCAGTACCTGTGTTTGGGAGTCTGGCGAAATATTCAGCAGCCGCAGCACAATCTGAGTTTGACTGACGAGAGTGAGGGCCGTAGAGATGATGGCGGGGTTATCCCATTGAATCAATCCCTTTGAAAAAGAATCAGACAAATCAACTGTTTCAAGCAACTGGATATTCCCAAGAAACTGATCCGCCAGATGCCATGCGCGAAGATAACCGTCAGCACCTGTCTTTTCAGACGTGCTTTCTTTATCAACAGGCGTCCAGGCATAACGCAACACCAATGGGCGGTTGATGCATTGTGCTTCTGGCGTTTCCAAGGGCGGTCCAGCTGGTGCACCGCGAGTGGGCAGTATCCCTTTCGATAAATGACTAAAAGCTCGCAATAAGGTGATTTGAAGAGAGGAGCCAGAAATCTCATATTCCGAGAGCCCTTCGGTAAATATTGCCTGCCCATTGGCCAACACAAAGCGCTGGAGTGGGCCAGCGTTGCTCGGGTACTCCAGGCCTTTTTCTACCGGAGCCAGTTGGTTTGCGTTATAGGCGGGATCCACCTCTCTGGAAATGACACTGAGATGACTATCCAGTAAAACCTTTTCAATAGGTGCACCTGTCTCAAAACACACCTGTATTTTTCGATTGGGAGACTGATTGAGCAACTGTGTTTGACAATGAAGCATAGAGGAAGCCGCATGAAGCTGTATCTGAGTCGAGAAAATGAGCGCTCGGTTTTGAAACTGACTTAAAACTGTAATTTCTCCCACAGCGGGACCGTGTTTTGTGATGTGTACTCCCTGACACACTGCTTTCTCTAAGGTCTCTTGAGGGCAAACACTGTTGTAAGAATCTCCCTGCTCTTCTCGGTCGATAAAAGAAAGGGCGATGGGGTAGGCTCGATGTGTGCGTTTATCAAAAACCGTCACCTCTCCATGCTCATCCACGGCCACCTGCAGGTATTCATTCTCCAGACAGTATTTGGGAACCAATGAGGCAGTCTCAAACACGGTTTTTTCAGAGGCGTGGTCTTGTATCAGAGTCCAGACCCTCGATTTTTCTGGAATCGTCTGACTCGAAGCCACATCAATACGCGTGACTGACAATGGCTGTATATTTTCAACCCAGACCCAACCTGAAGACCTGCTCTCTTTTCGATGGGAAAGCGGCACTTGCCACTCATCGGTTAAATATTCATCTTTTAACACCTCGCGGGGCGGTCTGGCCACTTGCGCCAGTCGGTCTGCATGAGGAGTGCCCTCCACCCAGGCAATACCTGTATAGGGAGATGAACCGCCATAAAAAACCGTCCAGGAGTTCTGATCGTGCTGATTATCCGGCTGCTTACCCGGCAAACTCCACCCAGAATCAGAGTCGCGCCAACCCGCCCAAGGCCGCAACATCCAAGGCAATAACGCATGTTGCATCGCCCTTACAGACTCGAAACGTTGCTCATTGTCTCTATGCACACTATCCACACTACAGCCACAAATACTGTCGTGAGGATGATTAAGTAACAGCAGATCCCACATGGCAGTTATTTCTGGAATGACCGTATTACCTGACCCAAAAAATAATCGATTCAACACTTGCAGCGGCTCTAGCGTATGCAATAAGCGGTGCGTCAAGCGGCGATTGGCTTGCTTTAAATACACCCGTGCAGAGGCGACCGCGGGCAATAAGAAAATTCTTCCGGTCTCTCTCAGCTCACCAGACAGTAAGGGTAACTGGTCGAGGGTGCATCGTTTCTGCTGATCTCGAATAAACATCACGGGTAATGTCTCTTGAATCGACTGAAGTGGGAGTGCTGCGTTGTTTAACTGCGCCAGCACAGAACCTGAAAGAGCCCCCAGGTGATCGCCGCCAATGGGAAGTAAAGGCCCCCATAAGGCTGAAGCCTTTGAAGCAGAATCAAACCAGTTTTTTAGGGTCTTTTTACGGTCCTCTTCGCTCAGTTCGCGATCGTGAAAAAGGTTTTGAAAGTAACCTTCCGTCAAATGATACAACGCCACTTTCTCCCCAGAAGGGGCATGCCAGCAATGAGCATTGCTATCTGGGATTAAGCCTCGCCAGAGCACCGCCGCATCGATCCCCACAGCCTGCAGCAAGGTCGGCATATCAGCACAATGGCCAAAAGTATCCGGTAGGTAACCGCACCAGTCTGTCTCTCCAAAGGATTTGGCATCAGCGATCCCCTTTTGCAGATTACGAAGCAGACTTTCTCCGCAAACTAAAAACTCGTCCGGCATCACAAACCATGGCCCAATCGCGAGTTTTTTTTGAGTCACCAGTTTTTGGATTCTTTCACGGTGAGAAGGTCGAAAGGCCAGATAATCGTGGAGAAGACTGGTCTGACCGTCCAGCATGAAACTGGGAAGTGCGCCCGACTCTAGCCGCTCTAAAATTTTGTCTAAGACACGAGCCAAACGTAATTGGTACGAAGCAAACGGCTCGTACCACTCTCTGTCCCAATGCGTATGATAGTAAACAGACAGAGTCTGTGCGGGTACTGTTTGTTTTACAGCGTTTTTAAGGGAAGCGTTGGAATCCATATCATGACTAGTCTAGCAGGGGCACGGTGCAGACAAAATATGGAAAGCCTAAAAACACCTATTGGACTAAACGCAGGGCCTCTTCCAATAAACTTTTGTTGGTTGAAATGAGTTTGGCGGTCACATCAAGCTGTAATTTGGCTTGTTGAAGGTAACTCACTTGTTCTCTGAGCTGAACATTGGATTTTTCAATCAAGCCACTGCGCACTTCTCCAGTACCCGCCATGGGATCACCGGATGTAGCACTGGTGACAAACATATTTTCTTCCACTTCAGCCAGTCCGCCTGGATTGACAAAGTTAACCAGTGCAACTTTATAGACGGGCACAGCGGTTTTACCCCGGTTAGCTATCCCTAAGATCGTCCCGTCTGAGCGAACCTTATACTCATCGTACTTTCCAAAAAACTTCCCATTGCTGGGATCCACCCACATGGCAATTTCTGTGGTGGGGATATGCCCCGTACCGCCAGCTTGGTGATTGGGATTGTTGGCTGAAGGTGAGGCATTACTGTCTTGTGTGTTAAGCACCTGTCCGTTTTCACCCAGCAAATAGCCTTGCACTTTGTCACCTGCTTCATTGACCAAGGCCCCGTTAGGGTCAAATTTAAAATCACCCAGACGTGTAAACCGCAAGGTATTATCGCCTTTGCGAACCACAAAATACCCTTTCCCTTCGATAAAGAGATTGGTCGGCGCTTTTCCTGGCAGCGACTTTCCTTGCTCCGTGTTGCGAGGCAACTCCGAAAGCTGTGTCCCGTTGATAAAATCTGAAAACGTAGAACGGGCTTCTCGGTATCCAGGCGTGTATATGTTGCCAAGATTTTGGGCGAGATTCTCAAACCAGCCTAAGGCCGCTTTTTGGGTATTGAGCGCTGTAATAAATGGATCTTGCATCGCTTTTTTCTCCTAGTCGGTGAGGTAATTTATTCAAAATCTTGCTGAAACTGGTTTTTTTGCCCCCGTTGGTCTTGTTGTTGTTGTTGCTTATACAACACATCACCCACAGGCAGGTTTTTAGCTGCCAAGCGCTGACGTAATTCGTCGAGATGTTGCTTGAGATACAGAGTCATTGTGTGCTCTGAGGAAAGAAATTCTGCTGATACCTTACCTTGAGAGAATTTCAGGACAACCGATGCCTGATTATCGATATCAATCCGAACCGATTGGTTACTCTTGTAGGCTGTTTTCAGCGCTTCAGAAAGGCCTTTGGAGAGTCCTCGCGTGACTGAAGCAGAGTCAGCAGACATTGTACTGTCTAAAATGGCTGAGCTGAAGGAAGTTCCAGCCTGATTCCCTTTATTGGCTTGCATCATGGACACCGGCAGGCCGAGCAAGAGAACTTGTTGCAGAAACCGGGCATCGTTGGCCGTCAAGGATGACAAGACAAAGCGGGTATCGTCCTCTGAATCAAGGTCATTGAGTTTTTGAGACACTGCTGTATTTTTGGAGGTGGTTTTAGCACGAATGTCCTCTTGATTGGCACTGTCTTCAGAGGCCTTTTGGGCTTTTAGTTTTAAGGCTGTTTTTGATAGCGACGATTCTGTTCCCTTCAGAGCGGCATCTTTATTGTCTTTGTCAACAGCGGAGGACACAGGGGCAGAAGTAGTATTGTTTTGAGAAAGTCCTTTAAACATTTCCCAAAATGAGAAATCCCCCATTGCATCATCCAAAAATCCATGACCATGGCTGTTGTAACCCTCAGCATAAACAGTTCCTCTCTGAAACCGAGGGCTTGCTGCAGTGATCGTAGGGTCAAACGTTTCACTCATAAAGACTGGCCCTCCTGTGCTTTCAATGTGATTTTCTCTTCTTCAGCCAGGGCATCCATTTCTGCTAGCTCAATCTCTGCTAGCTCAATCTCTTCTAGCTCAATCTCTTCTAGCTGATTACGAAAAAACCGCTGTGAGGCCACCTCATCGAGCCGTTTCAGCTCAAGGCGCTTTTCGTCTTCTAGCCAAGCTTCGTAGGTTTTTTCTTTATGCTTTTCTAGCGCCTCTAATTCGGCTTCTGCCTTAATCAGCAGTTCTCGTTCGCGTGCCAAGTGTTCTTTGGCCTCTTGCAAGTCAACATACAACCGGTCCAGGTCATGGTTCAGCCCGTGAATAAACTCATCGTGCATGCTCATCAGCGTATGGGGAGACGACAACATATTTTGCCTCAAGAGTCGAATCTCATTCTTTTTCTCAGAAATCGATGTTTCGACAGCTTGCACACGGGCAACGGCCTCGATCACGCGGAGTTCTTGTTGTTTTCTCTTGCGCTCACGAAGTTCGTAAACCTTCTGAAGACGGTAAATAAAGGGTGCCATAGCCATCTTTCATTTAAGAATGCTAATCGGTTTTCGACCCCCCGCAAGATAACTGAGGCAGATCAACAGAAATATCCCTCACATGCAGGAGACATGTCTAAGTTGTAAACCTTTCGGTCTCAACAGCCGCTGGGGCCAGTATCGCATCTTTCATCCCGTGGATAATTTTTTTATCCGCAGGACAGGCTGTGGCAAGAACACCCACCAGGGTTGGGGCTTCTGCCACAAAATAGTAGGGGCACAGCCTGGTTTTTGCAGGGAAAGGAATCACCTTTTCCTGTCCTGCTTGCGTGTCTAACTTGAACAAGTCTTCAGTTTTGGGTTTTTCAAAGCGTTGCAGCAAGTATGGTGTTTTTCCAAAGCTCGCGAGTGCATTTTCCAACGCCTCAGCCCAGGCCTCTTGAGACTCATCGTGCCCTATCGTCACTCCTTTGCTTCCCCAGGCCAGGGGTGAAAACCCGGAAGGTTTGATCACCAGGTGCCGTTCCTTTTGGGTGGCCTTTTTCAAGGTGCGAAAATCCTGTACTGCCTGATTTTGAATGGTTAAGCCGGGAATCACCGCTTGGGGCGGGACAGGCCGTGGATCCAAAATCCAGCCTTCGGGAATCAAAGCGCTTAATGCATCCAAATCCGACTGAGAAATGCGTTTAAGCCATTCCCCTTGCAGTGCGGGATGATGAATGAGACTTAGCCAGGCCTTCTCTTCAAATACAGGTTTAAAGGGGGGCGTACACACCACCCATCGTTTTTTCAGCGCGTATTGTATCAGGTCTATGCCAGGGATATTGGCCAAGTCAAATAATTCAAAAAACCGATAAATAATATCAATGGGGGTTTCCAACCCGTTATCTTCAAAAACCAACTTGTCCCGAACCAGTCTCAGCTGTTTGGGATGGACCAAGAAGATGGCAGGATAGTCTTGTTGAATGGTGTCGACCAACCACTGCATCTCATGTCGGTAATCGGCGGCTTCATCGGAAATAATCAGGGCGATAACCGGGTCTTTTCCTGTTTGGGACTCCGGCGCTTCACGCACAAAGAAGGCTTTTAGCATCTCCAAGAAATCTTCTGGAATCGTCTTGTTCTGGAGCACAGAAAACCCACTGGCCTGATAGGCTTGATTTAAGGCCGCAGTAAAGCCAATACCGCCTGGGACAGCATCAATCTCACAGAGAGCAAAGCCCGATTCTGTAACCAGAAGATCCGGTCGTATCACAAGAGGAGATTGCGACTTCCAACGCTTCATCACTGAAAACTGCCTGAGATGCTCCGGTTTTCCTTGATCGACCAAGGCAGATACCCAGTTTGGAGCTTTCTCTTCCAGGCTGTCTCGATACAAACTCTCACAGGCAGGGAGCCAGCGGTGCAACAGTTGCCCAATGTTTACCAGTTGCTGATGCTGTTCTTGAGACAGTAAATAAGGGCGGGGTGACAGTTCCCAGCCCACAGTTTTCCCCTCTTCTGCGCCATAAAGGGCATTTTCGGGTAAAAATGCAGGATCTAAAACCAGCGCTGTCTCACCGGCTGTCTCATCGCTGGCTGTCTGATCGTATGTATAGGGCATTTCGCTAAAATCTTCCGTATCCTAAAGATAAGATTGACTTAGGGGGGTTCCAACTCAGTCCACACTATACTAAACTCAATGACATGATGACATAGTGAGGTCGATCGAGACGAGAGCTATCGATGTTTTTTAAGAAGAAAGCAACCCCTTCCGGTGAGGCCGACTCCTCTGAGTCTTTACAAGAAGACTCAGAAGTGAAAGCATCCGGAAAAAAATCTGGGCTTTCTGCCAAACCGAGAGCCGCCAGCAAGGGCTATTTATTTGGCAACCAGGTTGGCAGTGAGCCAGCTCCGGTTGATTTTGGGTTTGGCTCGCAATATATGCCAACCGAATCGTCACCCCAGACTGAGGCCTCCCAGATTATAGAAGATAGTTTCAATCCCTCTATTGAGGAAACCCTCTTTATCCCAGAACAGGCTGTTGCGGAACAGGCCGTCAACACTGAACCCGAAAGCTGGCTGGCACCAGAATTGAATCAGGGCATCCCAGTGTTTGAGCCAGAAATGCCTGATTTACTGCCAGAAAAAATTTCAGAACAGTATTCAGAGCCTTATTCAGAGCCAACAAACTCAATCATGCCTGAGGCCTTTCTGGCAGAGACCACTCTGGAAGAACCCGCGCCGCTGCTGAATCAGCAACCAGAAATGCAGCAAGCAGAAATGCCCACTTTTGAACTAGAGGCAATGACAGAGTCAAATTTAACCCAGAGTGAACCTCTTAGCCCAAGCATCCCTGAATTTCCTGCCTCTGGGTCGTTTGATGATTCTGAGACAGATGACTTTATGGGTCTTGAATCTCCGGTTTTGATGGACATCCCTGTAATGCCGGCTATGCCCTTACCTGTAAATGAGCCCCTCGTAAATGAGCCTCTGAAACATGAGTCTATCAATGAACCCTTCACTGCTGCCGAACCAGAAGTATTCCCCCTCGATATGACACTGGGGTCTGGCTCTTTGGACATTCCGGATATCTCTCAGTCCAAGCAGTGGGACGTGGCAGGCACTCTGGATAACGACATTATGCCCGCTCCAGGCTTACCGTCTCTCGATGATCAAACAGGCTTTTCCGGAAGTTTTGGCCCGGAACTAGACAATTTTGGAGATCCGGTCGTTCAAAACGCCGTGGATGATTTTTGGACACATATGGCTCCAGGGTTTGATGACGCCATGAGCTCACTGGAACCTGAGCAGCCACTCCTCAATGAGCCAAACATCCTTGATATGCCACAGCTAAGCGATGATCCCAACATCATCAAGCAGGTTCAAGAGCAAGTAGCCTCTGTGTTAGACGCTGATGAGATTGAAGATGTGATGCCTTACCAAGGGCAAGCGTTCTACAAGCCAGCAGAAGACCCGGATTTTATGGGGCTACCTACGTTTGAATTACCCGAAATGCCCTTGCAATGGGAAGAAAATGCTGATGGTCCAGAACTTCCGAATACTGGGTCTGGGGCCTCACAATCCTCTCCCGCCTTTGCAGATACCGTGTCCCACGCCACTGTGGCTTCATTCTCCTCACTCGATTTTGCTCCGGCAGCAGAATTAATCTCTCTAGAAGCGGTGACCGACGACTCTGAGTTTCTGCCAGAGGCCACATACACGGAAGCCATCACCTCTTACGGGCTAGAGCCTGTGGCCTCTCATGCCCCATCTGGTGAGGAACCCACCGGTAATTTGGATATGCTGCGTCCACTGGACGACAGTTTTACAGACGAAAGCTGGGCGTTTACCCAAGAAATGCCGATCCTGCCACCAGAACTAGACCACCCACAAAACTGGGTTACTGAGACCCCAGAGGCAGAGGGACCTGCACTTGAGTTAAACTCCCTCCAAGTAAACGTCTCTGAGGCGGACTTAGAGAAACTCCAACTTTCTCAGCTCACCACTCCGTTTCAAACTCAAGATGGGGTCCAAAATACAGAAAGACAAAAAGCCTACGACCCGACAACCGCCATTGGGGTCAGTCACACAGATTCAGATGGCAAGAATACCCACCCCAACCAATATCAACTGGATGACGCCACCCTGCTGATGGTGACGCCAATGAACGGACTGTGGTTACTGATGGCCGCACTCTCGAAGCAAGACGATGTAACCCCTGATATGACGGTGTTAAAAGTCTTTAGTACCGATCCCTTAGAAGATCCTGAGGCCGAAATAAAAGCCACCAAACAACGTTTTGGTGGAGAAACTCAGTTATATCTTCTGCAGATAGGCAAGTGGCGTGCGGTCATTGGTCGCGATCCCCACAAAATTGAACTGCGCTCTGAAGTCACCGACTAATGCTTGAGAAACGCAATACAGAAAAACGTCAAGATACCCAACCCGTCAAACCACTGGCGAGCACCCTGGCACAGCGAGTGCAAGAAGCAAGGCTGCACCGAGGCTTTTCTCTGACGATACTGTCTGAGAAAACGGGTCTCGACGTCGAACAAATCGAAGATATTGAATCTGGGCTGGTCTCTTTTTTGTCTACCACGGTCCGACAACGTCTGGCTCGGGGGTTAAGACTAAAACCCTCACAGCTATTTGAAGTGGAAGTCAGACCCGCCTCAGAAAGAGACAAAGAGGCTCGTGAAGAGGAAGAGGGGCTGTCTCTGACTGAGACTGAGCGATTCTGGTTCTCATATATTCCGCAAAAACCAGAAACCTCTATCTGCCCTCGCTGTGGAGAACCGGTGATTGTAACCCGTTTTGAACGGTGGGACTTAGACCATCACCTGCTCTGGGTCGATAAGGCCCACTGCTCTCGATGCCTTTTCAGAACAGAAAAAGAGCATTAAAAGCCTACAGAATTTTTTAGATAAACCTTCAAAACCCTAAATCTCATCCGGATGATGTATTTAGTTTTAGGGGGTGTTTTTCGATATGTGGAACAGGGGCGCAATGCGACCCCTCTTTCTCTCCGTTACCACCATGACACACATAACTTGAGCCTTTATCTCTCTCAAAGGCTCATTTTTTTTGGCTTTATTGAGTCAACTGGTTTAGTCGAAATGCAGCCACTGAGACATGTTGACAAAAAAACCGCCAATCCAAGTGATCGCAATCAGGCTGAAAGCAAAGGGCAGTGTTAGCAAGACCAACACACGGTCAGCGGCAAGTTTATAGGTTGTTCCAATCGCCAAAGCAAACAGCAAAACTGTCCAAAGCCATACTATAAGACCGGAAACAGCAGCAAGAACCATTCCTACCACCCCCAGGGCGAATTTTAGCAAGACGATGGGGGCCATTAAAAACCATGGCAAAGTGGATAGAGCTGATAACACCAAAAACAATTTAAATTCGCTTTTCCCGCGGTAAACACGGCTCAATAGACCCATCACGCCGGCCATAAACAGCCAAATGAAGACCCCCAGGTTGGCGTAAAAGGGAATCTCCAGAAGTAGAAAAGCCAGATTATGTCCTTCTCCTCGAAGGTTAAAGGCCAGGAGAGGCTCTACCGCAGAGACAAGAACAATAAGAATCAGGCCGAGTATCACCCAGCGATTGGGAATACTCTCAAATTGCGCCATTCTTCTGAAGAGTGAAATTGGCTGAAAGAGGCCACCGTAGATGATGTCCAAAAAGTTGAGATCTTCAAAATCAGCAGACATTATTCAAGCACCCAAAGCGGTTGATTTGGGAACTGCAGTGTGAGTGGGAGACGTCCTCCCATTAGAGATTGTAGGGCTTGTTTGGAGGGGTTTTCCGTCCGAACGCCATGTATCAATGAGGTTAACGAGGAAGAAGTCAGCCCCAGCAATGAAAGGAGAGATTCTTCATTATCAAATTCTTCTAGAGGCAGCCGTTTGTCCTTGCCCTTGATGTGGAAACGCTCTTTTACCAAGGCATCTAACAGGGTATAGGCAGCATCTTGATCGCCCAACTCATCCACCAGGCCTACTTGTTTGGCTTTTTCTCCAACCACCACACGCCCATCAGCAACGGCCGTTATTTTTTTGATCAAGTCTGCTTTTTGTTTGGGATCGGTCACAAAGCGCGTGCGCCCGGTCAAAACTGCATTGAGGAATTGCCGGTAACTGGTATTGATCAAGTCTTGTAGGAGGGCTTTATCCTCCGTGGTTGGCTCTCGGTAAGGGCTCAGAATATCTTTGAATTTTCCGCTCTTGAAGGTGAATGCTTTCACCCCCAATTTATCGGTGAGAAATCCTTTAACATTGAGTGTTGACATAATCACACCAATTGAGGCAGTCAGTGTACCAGGGTTTGCCACAATTTTATCTGCCGCACACGCCGTGTAGTAACCACCACTGGCAGCCACATCGCCCATATACACCACGATGGGTTTTTTCTTGCTCACCCGCTGGACAGCTCCGTTAAGCTCCTGGCTCATCCCCACCGTGCCACCGGGAGAATCAATCTTGAGCAGCACGCCTTTGACGGAATCTTCTTTGGCAGCCTTATCAAGGGCTTTACGGGCCGACATGGCGTTGGATTCAGAAGAGAATATCGAATCTGTGTTCGATTCCATCATGATGGGCCCCGTGAGCTGAATCAACAGCAGTGTATCTCGATGGATCACTTTGGTTGGGCCAAAAGAAGCAGAAAGTCCGTGACCCGAAGAATCTTTGGTGTTGGCATCGTCTGGGTGAGTTAAGGGTGTGAGCACCGCGTTATACAAGCCCAACAGGAGAGCGGCAAAAGAAATTCCTAGAAGCCCTAAGGCAATATTACGAGAGCCTGGTATTTGGGTCTGCATTGACACGAATCCTTATCTACTGAAACGGTCCGAATAAACGGCACCCTTCCATGTTAACACTCTCTGTCAGATCACAAATTAATTAGCAGGAGTGGAAAAATCGAAATCCGTAAAACCGAATATTTATCCGGTTCAATAGATAAAAACTTCCGTAAACTATCAATTAAAGCCTCTCAATTTTGACGTACAGGCCAAAAGGAAATTCGCCGTGATCGCCATCCTACACAGTGCCTCCATTCATGGCATTGAAGCCAATACCATTATGGTTGAAACAGACCTGAGTGCTGGGATCCCCGGACTTACTATAGTGGGCTTACCGGATACAGCCGTCAATGAGTCCAAAGAGCGCATTAAGGCAGCCATTAAAAACAGTGGTTTTTCTTTTCCCCTGAAAAAAGTGGTGATTAATTTAGCCCCCGCCGATGTCAGAAAAGAGGGCAGTGGTTTTGATCTCCCGATGAGTCTGGGGATTTTAATTGCCTCTGAAGCGCTACAACCTACTCCTTTTTTAGAAAGTGCTTGTTTTATCGGAGAACTTTCTTTAGAAGGCTCTCTTCGGCGAGTCAACGGGATTCTTTCGATGGCGATTACAGCCCGAGAAAAGGGATTCAAATCAATCGTTGTCCCCTTCGATAATGTGGCAGAGGCCAGCCTGGTCGAAGGCATCGACGTTTACGGACTCAATCACTTGGGCGAACTACCTCTGTTTCTCGTTCATCCTCATTCTTTTATTGCAGATGCAGCCAAGTTGCGGGCTTCGTGGCTATCTCAACTCTCACAAAAGCAAGAAAAATCGACACTGATAGACTTTGCAGACATCAAAGGCCAGCACCAGGCCAAACGAGTGCTGGAGATTGCTGCCGCAGGTGGGCATAACACATTGATGATTGGCCCGCCAGGCAGTGGTAAATCCATGCTAAGCAAGGCATTTGCGGGTATTCTTCCCCCACTCAGTGAGCAAGAAATGCTCGATGTGAGCAGAATTTACAGCGCAGCTGGACACCTGAGCAAGCAACAACCCTTAATCACGGATCGACCGTTTCGCTCTCCCCACCACTCTGCTTCAGCGGCAGGGCTGGTGGGTGGTGGCAACCCACCCAAGCCAGGAGAAATCACCCTGGCCCACCGTGGGGTTTTATTCTTGGATGAATTTGTGGAGTTTAACCGCCATGCGATGGAAGTACTGCGTCAGCCATTGGAGGACGGAGTTATTACCATCAGCAGGGCCCATCAAAGCCACACATTCCCGGCGCGTTTTACATTGGTGGCTGCCCTGAACCCGTGTCCATGTGGGTATCGAGGAGATTCGGTTAAAGCATGTCAGTGCAGTGATACCCTGGTTCAGCGCTATTTATCAAAGCTTTCCGGCCCCTTACTGGACCGCATCGACCTCCATTTGGAAGTCCCCAGACTATCTGCCGAAGCTTTACTGCGTCGTGACATAAGTGAAGCACCCTGTGAAAGTTCTCTGACAATTCGCAGCAGGGTGATTCAGGCGCGTGAAATCCAACGCATTCGATTTGAATCGTTGCCAATCCCCCAGGGTGGAAGCAGACCCGTCACTAACGCTGATTTAAGCGCTCGTGAGCTCCGTTTACTCTGTCCACTCAGCGAAAATGCTCAGGAATATCTGTTTAAAGCAATGAAGCGCCTTAACTGGAGCGCACGGGCCTTCGACAGAATACTCAGGGTTGCCCGAACCATTGCCGATCTGGCCGCCTGCCAGGCAATCGAGGTGCCCCATCTGGCAGAAGCACTCCAGTACAGGCACCTGGACCGGCAAGCCAATAACCAACAAATGACTGTGGCCTAGCAACTCAATATAATTCACGACACTTGTACTATAATAACGAGCCATGTCGTACACAGAAAATGCCGATGTTCTCGTGATTGGTGCCGGCCATGCCGGTATTGAGGCCGCTATGGCTGCGGCCAAATTGGGCTGTCGTACCATCCTGATCACCCTGAACCTAGACACAATTGGTCAAATGAGCTGTAACCCAGCCATTGGAGGACCGGCTAAAAGCCAACTGGTGAAAGAGGTGGACGCCCTGGGCGGCGTGATGGGACTTTGTGCCGATGCGACCTATCTGCAACTCAAAACCTTAAACGCCAGCAAAGGGCCTGCCGTCCATGCGCTCCGAGCGCAGTCTGATAAGGCAGAATACCGCGATTTTGCCCGGCAACTGGTTGAAGCCCAGCCCAACCTGAAACTCCGCCAGACCATGATCACGCAGATTCTCACCGAGGGGGAAGAACAACGCTTTGTCGGCGTTGTCGATAATTTAGGGATTACGTATCAAGCCAATTCACTGGTCATCACCACGGGTACGTTTTTAAACGGGCGTCTCTGGGTAGGAGAAACCAGTATGGGCGGTGGCAGACCGGGAGAATCAGCCTCTACAGGCATCACCGGTTGCTTAACCAAATTAGGACTAATTACTGGCAGATTAAAAACCGGTACCCCACCCAGGCTAGACGGCCGCAGCATTGATTACACCGGATTAGAAATCCACCCGGGCGATAGCACGCTGAGTTTTTTCTCCTTCTTACCGGACCGGCCCAAACGAGAACAACTTCCCTGTTATCTCACCCGAACCAACGCGAAGACCCACCAACTGATTTTAGACAATCTTCACCGCTCTCCAATGTTTCGTGGGCTGATGGAGGGTACTGGCCCCCGCTATTGCCCGTCCATCGAGGATAAGGTCCACCGTTTTTCGGATAAAGAAAGCCATCACCTGTTTATAGAGCCCGAGGGGCGAAAAACCTACGAAGTATATCTCCAGGGCTTTTCCACCTGTCTTCCAGTGGATATCCAAGCCCAAATGGTCCGAACATTGCCTGGCTTAGAAAAGGCAGACATGCTTCGGCCGGCTTGTGCGGTGGAGTACGATTATTTTCCCGCCTATCAGCTCGATGAGACCTTGATGGTTAAAAAAATCCCCGGGATTTTTCTGGCAGGGCAAATCAACGGGACCAGTGGCTACGAAGAAGCCGCCGCGCAAGGACTCATTGCAGGCATTAATGCCGCGAAATACTGTGAAGAAAGCTATCAGCCGCTGGTTCTTAGCAGAGAATCTTCCTACATCGGCACTTTAATTGACGATCTGATCACCAAAGAAATCACAGAACCTTACCGAATGTTGACTTCAAGAAGTGAGCACCGCCTCTTGCTCCGGCAAGACAACGCAGATCAGCGACTCACCCCCATTGGCAGAGAGATTGGACTGGTAGATGAGGCCCGCTTCCACGTGTTTACCTCCAAACAAAACCGCATTGAACAAGAGATAACCCGCCTCAAACAAACCAAGCTGTCGCCCAGGAGCCTGCCAGAGGTCGGAGAATCTTTTTCTGAAGTGACCTGCCTCTTTGATCTTTTGAAGCGTCCTGCGGTTCATTACAGCACGCTGGCCGCGTATGACCCAGAAACCGCTCGGGTCCTAAAAGAAGAGAATGAAGTCCGTCAAACCGTAGAAACGGACATCAAGTACGCCGGCTATATCCAGCGACAAGAACAGCATATAGCCCGCATGAGCAAGTCAGAGCAGTTGAAAATACCAGATTCACTCGATTACCAAGCCATCCCCCAACTTTCACTGGAAGCTCGAGAAAAGCTCAGCCGGTTTCGCCCCTCTCACCTGGGCCAAGCCAGTAAAATCAGCGGCATCACCCCGGCCGATCTCAGTGTACTCCAAGTGTTAATTACGGCTGCAGCCCGCAAAGCTGAGGCGAAATCACCGGTTTAAGCTCGTTTCTGTTATTCCTGAGAAGCGCCAGCAGTCTTTGCCAACTCGTTCATATCTTGCTGCATCTCTTGAAGCCCGCGCAGCAAGGTCATCACGCATTGGACCTGCTCTGCCCCGTCCATGCCCAGGTGTTTAATAATCAGCGTTGGCTGGTACTGAGAATTGGAAGACACCGGGGGCAGCCAGCGGGTTTTTCGTCCCAGTTCATCCGGCAAGCGTTTTTGCAAGGCCATCCACTCTTGTAACCCAAAAGGGATTTGAATCCGCAGATATTGATCATCTGCCCGCACACTGCTGATGGATAATTCTGTGGCCAGTACACGCAGCCGGACCAGTTCCACCAATTGTTTGGTCTGCCACGGAATCTCACCGAAGCGGTCCTGCCATTCTGCTTGGATAATTTCCAAGGCCCGATCGCTGTGAACTCCTGCCAAGCGCTTGTATTCGCTCAGCTTCACATCGCGATCACCCACCCACTCATCGGGTATAAAGGCGGTTACGTTGAGATCGATCACCGCAGGCTCACTTTGCTTGGTTGAAATCCCCTGCAATTCTTGTAGTGCCTCCTCAAGCATCTGGCAATACATGTCAAACCCAACAGAAACCATATGGCCATGTTGCTCAGAGCCTAAAATATTCCCCACACCCCGAATTTCAAGATCGCGCAGCGCAATTTGGTACCCGCTGCCGAGAGTGGTGAATTCTCGAATGGCCCGAAGTCTTTCTTTGCCGTCCTCACTCAACATACGATCCGGATCGTAATAACAATAAGCGTGGGCCTGGATATTACTTCGCCCCACACGTCCTCTGAGCTGGTAGAGTTGGGCCAGGCCAAAGCGGTCTGCCCTGTCAATAATGATGGTATTGGCATTTGGGATGTCTAAACCGCTTTCAATAATGGTGGTACACACCAACACATCGTACTGTTTTTGGGCAAAGTCGAGCATTTTCCCTTCCAGCTCATCCCCACTCATCTGGCCGTGGGCCAACTCAAAACGCACCTCAGGCACCAGCTGCCGAAGCTCTTCAGTCATCGCATGGATGGTCTGCACTCGGTTATGGACGAAATAGACCTGTCCGCCCCGGTCAATCTCATTGAGAATCGCCATTCGGATTTGTGCCGGGTTATACGGCCCCACAAAGGTTTGAATCGGCGAGCGGTTCAGCGGCGGGGTATGAATTAAGCTCATATCTCGCACCCCAGATAGCGACATATAAAGTGTTCTGGGAATAGGGGTAGCTGAAAGAGTCAGCACATCGACTTCAGCCCGCATTTGTTTGATTTTTTCCTTGTGCGAGACACCAAAGCGGTGCTCCTCGTCGATCACCAACAAGCCCAGGTTTTTGTACTGCACATCCTTTTGCAACAGGCGGTGAGTGCCCACAACGACGTCACATTCGCCCATCACCAAGCGCTTAATCACTTCTTTTTGTTCTTTGGCAGAACGAAAACGGGACAAAAGTCCGACTTTAACGGGGTAAGGCTGAAACCGTTCACACAGCGTATTGAAGTGTTGCTGCGCCAAAATAGTGGTGGGCACAAGCACAGCCACTTGTTTTCCGGAGAGAACTGCTTTAAAGATCCCCCGCAGCGCCACCTCTGTTTTACCAAAGCCAACGTCACCGCATATCAGCCTATCCATCGGCTTCTCAGATTCCATATCCCCTTTCATATCAAGAATGGCCTGCCATTGGTCAGGGGTTTCGGTATAGGGAAAAGCCTCTTCCATTTCCACTTGCCATGGTGTATCAGGGTCAAAGCGAATCCCCGCAATTTTAGCCCGCTTGGCGTAGAGCTTCATCAGATCTTGGGCAATAAAGGCAACGGATTTTTTGACCTTGCCTTTCACTTTAGACCATTCAATCCCGCCCATTTTGCTCAGTTTGGGCGGTTTATCCCCAGCCCCGCGGTAGCGCGACAGCAGATTCACCTGGTCAACAGGGACGTGTAAACGGTCGCTGCCTGAATACTGAATGGTGAGATATTCTCGGCGCTCCCCGTCCATCTCAATTTGGGCTAGTTCAATAAACTGCCCCACCCCGTGCTTGATATGCACGATATAATCACCACGCCGAAGATCGTTAATCGAATTAATCACATCAATATCATCACGACGTCCGGTGGCTTGTTTTTGAATCAACTGCTTCTTGAGTTTTCGGCCAAAAAGTTCCCCGTCCCCAAAGTGGGCCAGGCGCATTTCGGGTAACAAAAAGCCATCTTGAACCCCTTGTTTACTGATGATCACATCTTGCTCATGCCAACTGGCATCGTCGGGACTTAAGCCTTCCTCTGGCCAATAAAACGCAGGGAGATCATTCTCCTTGCAGTGATCCAGCACCCGCTGCGGGTGATCCGTGGTGATCCAGATTCGCCAAAGGTCTTTTCTCAACGCAGCGAGTGAGGCCATGGCTCTTGGTAGATCGGCCTTAAAAGATTCCGGAGCCTGGTGAACCAAGTGAGCCAATGACATTCGCGTGGGCTGTTCTGGCTCATTGGCCGTTTTTTCAGGGCCCGCTTTCTTACCCAGCATCGCCTCTGATCCCAGCAAGCCCTCAACACTGGTTTCCATCGGAAACGTTTCTAAATACAAACGGTGATTCACTTTTTGCCTCAGCAAGGACAAGGCTTCAGTATCAGAGAGATGATAGCGCATACCAATGTCCAAGAGTCTGCCTTTATGGACACCTTCTTCCCACTGGCGTTGGAGTCGATCACTCAGCCCTCCCAGGTGATTGGTCAACACCAGCCAATCGTCCACCACCGCAATGGCATCTGAAGGCAAGTAGTCCAGCAAGGTGGGGTAGTATTCGCTCAGGTTTTCTGGCGTCAAAGGCTGCAGCAGAGGGGCATAATACTCCATCCCATCCGGCAAAAAGCTCTGATCCAAAGCTTGAAATTGGCTTTCCAGGGTACTGGCAAGCCCCTCACTATCAATGGCAGAGAGTGTTGACTTTTGGCGCTCATAAGCTTGGGTCATCGATGTTTTGAGCGCGATCTTGTTCTCATCTGTAAGAATTAAGCCGGTGCGAGGAATGGCGACACAGGCACCCACAGTATCAATTGAGCGTTGATTCTCCACATCAATCAGCCGCATACTTTCTAGCGTATCACCGAAGAATTCCATCCTCACTGCTTGGCCGTTGACAGGATACAGATCGAAAATATCCCCACGGCTACTAAATTCCCCAGGTTCCATGACCAAACTGGTCTTGATATACCCCAGAGACAAGCATTGCTGAACCAACTGTTCTGGCGTCAACGATTGGCCGACCGACAGATGAATCGCTTCACGGTCGAGAAACCCCAATGAGCTGTGCCTTAGCAACAAGTTTTTGGGAGAAACAATCAAAATAAAGCGCTCTTGCCGCTTCAGGCGGGTGAGAATTCGGTATTGATCTCGAAGCGTGATCACTGAGGTGATTGAGAGATCATAGGGGGTATAGTCTTCTGTAGGGTAGGATTCTACTAAGCTTCCTGTAACAGAGCCAGCGCTATCAGGCAGAAGCTGATTTAACTCGTACCGGTACTTTTGCACATGCTGTGGTTCAGAACAAAGCAAAATAATGGGTCGACGGGTGTGTTGCAGCAAACTGGCCAAAATAAGTGATTTCAGAGAGGGGTTAGACAGGTTATCCAAATGGCATTCAAAGGCTTGACCTTGCACGGATTCACGTAGAAACCGATTGGCGAGCTCAACAAACCACTCATGGTGAGAAAAGCTTTGTAATAGCTGGTTTACAGCCAGGGTTTTATTTTGATTCACGATTTTATTTTGATTCTCCGTGCCGCTTCACCTGAAGTCCCAACTTTTGAGCAGTCCCGGCCTTCAGTTCAATCACCATATCGACGGGACTATCCGATGAATAGACAGGACAAGGGGACTCTCTGCAAGGCGGGGCACTGGCCTGTATTTTTTGTATGGCCCCGTCTCGCAAAAATACGATATCCAAAGGCATCAAGCACTCTTTCATCCAAAAGTGCACCACCTGTGGGGGCGTGAAACGAAACAACATACCCCCGTGTTCTGGTAGCTTCGCACGGTGCATTAAACCAAGTTTATAGGCTTCCGGTGTTTGGGGAACTTCCAAATCAAAGGTTACCCCGGCCAAAGACATCACTTGCGTTACCGATTGATTCACGTGGGACTCGGCAAAGCCATTGATAACCCCATAAATAGACCATAGTAGCACTAGGATAGATACTAACACCTTCCCTAGTCTCGAACCCAGTCTTTGAACAGTAGGCATGAGTGCTAGTCGCCTCGCACCAATTGGGAGACAACTTCCGTAATCTGCTGGAGTTCATCGACGTAGATAAATTCACCCAGACTATGGGAAAAGTGAAAGCCCATCCCCAAGACGACGGCTGGAATACCGAATTGATTCAAAATATGAGCGTCTGAGCCAATGTTCATTGAGAGAAGTGAATTGGGTATGTGATTGGCCTCGAAAACCGCCTGGGCCTTTTGCACAGAAACATGATCCCCAGACACAGAAAAGGCATCATAACGCCGAAGCGGCTCAAAGGTGATGCTGCCTCCTGGGAAATTGGCATTGACTTGCTGGCAAATTTCTTGATACTCCTGGAGAAGTGCTTTGAGGGGCGCTTCGTGGTGAGTCCGGATTTCTCCCCTGATTTTGGCGAAATCTGCCACCACATTGGTGGCCTTGCCGCCTTCGATGGTCCCTACATTGGCGGTTAATTCAGGACCCAAACGGCCTTGCGGCAAACGCGCGCAGACTGCTGCCATCATTTGAATGGCACTTAAACCCGCCTCTGGAGCGATCCCCGCATGTGCCGCTCGCCCATGACACTCAATCACAAAGTGATATTGCGTTGGCCCGGCCGTGAAAATATCACCCGCAGAACCTTCACCGTCTAAGACATAGGCATAATCTGCCTTAAGTTGCTTTCTATCCAAGGCCTTGGCGCCCAACAGGCCCACTTCTTCTTGGGTGGAAAATAGCAGCTCGAGGGGATGATTACTGGGGGGATTATTTTCAGAGTTTGGATGTTTTAGGCGCGACATGACCTCTAAAATCACCGCCATTCCTGACTTATCATCGGCCCCCAGGATGGTTTTGCCTGCAGAACGAATGACAGGCCTTCCTTCGGAAGCGTCCTGCACGGGCTGAATCCCATGACAGGGAGGCACACTGTCCATATGGGCAGACAGCAATAGGGTCGGTTTATTGGGGTCCCCTGGTACTCGCACCAGCAAGTTACCTGCAGCATCAATCACTTGATTATCCAGGCCGAGTTTAGCCAAGCTGCTGGCCAAAAAATCTCGAATAACCGCTTCTCCCCCCGAGGGATTATCAATCGGGGCAAGCTGCATAAAACGATCGACAACGGGCGCTGACACGAAAGAGAACCTTAGCAAAACGTCATGTAATTTCTCTTTATTGTAGCCCAAGCCAGAATGGACTTGCCGTCAGCTTAGGGCTGAGGCCGACGCGATCGCTTACGCTGGGGCAGGAAGATCATTTGCCCGCCTGGCTCTTCATCCCGCACCCATTCAGTTCCGCCCGATTGCGTCAGTCGGAATCCGGAATTATCCTCGTAGGCCACCAAGAGGCTTTGCGGATTCAAAATCACGCTGACTTCAGGGATCACCGTGTTGGGGTTAAATTCCCCTTCAAATTCTTCGTCCTGCTCACGGCGGTATACCACCAGAGAAACCACATCAACAACCTGTGTGGCAAACTTACTCAGGGTGTTATCTGGGACTGTGGCCATCATCGTATAGGCCCGTCTCAACATCGGGGCCGGATCGTACCAGCGATCTCGACGGACAGCATTATACAGCCCTAGAACTCGCGATGCACCTAGGCTATTTACTTGCCCGCGCCGGGTCCTACGAAAGTACTCAATACAGTCAATCAAATGCCTGGATATCATCTGCTGAACTTGCGGCGGCAGATCTTGTGTCATTTGAATGGCTTTACCCAAGTTGGCAACTTGATCATACCAACGGCGTCCGCCGTGGTTAGCAAAATGATTGGACTGAGACCGCCCACTGGACCCTGAATCAAAACTCATGCGAAATTTCCCATAGTGCTCTAAAAAAGACGCTGTACTGTATAGTTTTCGACACAACCCTTAAGTCTCTTTATTTTTACCGATAAATCCGCTCACTCATTGGTTTTTAAGAGAAGGTTTATAATGTCGTTACAGCACGTGACCTTGTTTTTTAAACTTTAGCTAATTTTAGACAGAAGTCAAGCGTTCCATCACGCTACGCAATATCCGTAGTGCAGTTTCAATCTGTGGTTGGGTGATAACCAGAGGAGGGCAGAACCGAATGGTATTTTCCCCGCATCCTAAAATCAGCAAGCCTTCATAAAAACAGGCATCCACAATATCGTCTCTAAGCTTACCAGCCTTCTCTCGGGTTTCGCGAGAGGTGACCAGCTCCATCCCAATCATCAGACCGAACCCACGTACATCCCCAATCACCTCAAAATCTTGCTGTAAAGCCTTCAAGCCTTGCATCAGATAGGCACCTTGAGTCTGGGAGTTTTCCAACAGCCCTCTTTCAAGCAGATCCAATGTTTTGAGTGAGGCCGCACAGGCCACAGGATTACCACCAAACGTTGTGGCATGAGTCCCCGGCTCCCAGGTCATAATGTGTTCTTTGGCAATAATGGCCCCAAGCGGCATGCCAGAAGCCAAACCCTTGGCACTGGTAATAATATCCGGATCAAAGCCTTCAAAATGCTGAGAGGCCCACATTTTACCTGTACGACCGACACCTGATTGAACCTCATCAGCAATCACCAGAATGCCGTACTGATGGGCGAGTTCCTGTAAAGCAGGTAAGAAGTTAGGAGGAGGCACCACATACCCCCCTTCTCCCTGAACCGGCTCCACCAAGAATGCGGCCACTTCTTCCGGCGGGGTGGCCATCTTGAAGATAAACTCTTTGATAAAGCGAATGCAATTGTCAGCACATTCTTCAGGGGTTCGCCCAATGGGATCCCGGTAAAAATAAGGGTAATAGGTATGAAAGACACCCGGTAACAAAGGGGAGAACCGCTTTTTATGGACCACTTTGCTCGCCGAAACAGACATGGAGCCAAAGGTTCGGCCGTGAAAACTCCGGTAGAACGAGACAATTTTGTCACGCCCAGTGTAATAGCGCGCCAATTTGAGCGCACCCTCATTCGATTCCGTCCCAGAATTGGTGAAAAACACCTTTCTTGGTGTGTTTCCGGGCGCCGTATCAGAAAGCTTTTGCGCCAGATCTGCCATAGACTCATAGTAGAAATCCGTCCCAGACATATGCAGGAAGCGATCGGCCTGGTCTTTAATCGCCTGGACCACCTCTGGGTGACAGTGCCCGGTAGAACAGACAGCAATACCCGCGCAGAAGTCTAAAAAGCGGTTTCCGTCTAAATCATAGACCACGGCACCACGACCTCTATCAATGGAGAAAGGGTAGCCCCTGGTATATGAAGGCGAAATCACACGTTTATCCCGCTCAATCAGGGCTTTGGTTTTAGGCCCTGGCAGGGGGGTTATAATTTCCGGTGTGGCCGGTTGATTTAAGTCAATAACACTCATATGCCTATCATACGCAGGTTATTCAAAGGAAACAACCCCACGGCAAACTTCAATAGGGATGACCCTTTCCCTTAGCGGACCACTTCCTGAGCGTAATAACGGTTTCTGGCCTGCTTCAGCCCTTCCAGGGCCTTGTTAATCAAGTCCTCATAGTGGATGCAGCCTGAAAAATCAGCTGCCCCAATATGCACTGTGAGCTGAACATTTTGATTTTCAAAGGGAATCACAAACCCACTCAGACGCTGAAGGATTCTACGGGCAACCACGGTGGCACCGTCAAGTCCGGTATTGGGAAGTACCAGCGCAAATTTATCTTCAAAGTACTCTCCAATCACATCAGAGCCTCGGCAGCAGCCCAATAATCTTTCTGCCACTTGGGCATACAGAATCTTTTTGAAGTGAACGTTAACTGCCAAGCTGGTGTTGAATCCTTCAATTTGCATAATCAACAAACTGAGTGGGACGGGAGAGTCCAAGGTAAGCATTTCAACATTGTCTTTTAGCAATTTAACCAGGTACTGGGTGGTAAACACCCGAGAGTCAGGCCCAATTACGCCCAATTCTCGAAGCACACTATCTCGTTGAACCAGCTGCTGGCGTAAGCGACCGTCATCCAAAGCCAAAATGACGCGTGAGGCCAGGTAGGACGGGGGGACAGGCTTGATTAAAAAATCGGTGGCCCCTTTATCAAAACAGTTCAAGAACTCTTCTTCCTGAAACGCTTCTGCCAGATAGATGACCGACACAGGTTCTGCAAAACTGCCGACCAAATCGATGGCCCTTTCACGAGCCCCTTCAGAGTCAATCAAGACGAGATCGGGCACCTCCTGTGAGATGGCGGCATTCACATCATCAAAGGTAAAGCACTTCATGCGGTCAAAGCCACGAACCGCAATCATTGCTTTTAACTGCTCAGCAGCAGCGGTTGTCTGGGCAATAATATAAATAGAATCTGCAAAAAACGGCTGTACCACAGGGGGTTCCTTTATGTTAGGGATGTTAGGGTTGTATTTTTGGCTATTTCTAACCAGACCGTCTCACGTACTCAAAACCACTGACTATTTTACTCCTTAATTCATAATAAAAAACCGGGCATTTTTTCTGGCTGGCACGGGGATTTCTCGGCCCGCTGAATTTAGACCCGCATTGGGCACTTGCTCACAAAGCCGAAAGGCTGTTTTCACTTGATAGTCTCCAGACTCCCAATCCGCCCCTTCTGAAGGGGTAAAGCGTTTTAAATTGAAGCGAAACACGAAGACATCCCCCGGTTTAAGCTTCATCACTCGAATTCGCTGTTGGAACTGAACCCGCAAGTCTTTTACCGTGAGAGGATCCAGAGGAAATAAGCCAAACCCGGAGCGGGTGACCGAAATATCAAATTGCGTCAGCGGATCTTTTTCCAAGCAGAGGTCTGTGGGGGCCATGGCCTTGATTCTGGCGGTTAAATTAATGCCTTCACGCATCGTGAAGATGTCTTTCTGCATCAATACGTCCAGAACAATCGGGTATTTCACCACTTTGGCTGGTTTAACATCTGCAACAGTTGTATCGGGCTTTTTGGGTGTGTCTGCTGCGCTGGCATAGACTATAATCTTGAATAACACCGCAATCAGGCAGAGCAATCTCAACATTTTTCTCCAATTGACTCTTACCGCACCTGACTGAAACTTCAACAGCAGAGACTTCAAAACAGTCACCCCCTTTTGGTAGCCATGACATCTCCTAATTTGACATCTTCTCATTATGCCATCCCCAAACTGCCTCCGCAAAGGCAAACCCCTGATCAACAAGCACCCTGGGTCTTGTACCAATCCGCTCGTTTAAATGCCTTCTTAGCTCAGTCTGCGCTGTCTCTTCGCTATGGTTTTACGGGGAAACCTCTGTCTCTGGGAGGGAGTGCACTGTCTGTCGAAGAGCGCACGAAAAACCGTCTATTACTTGCTCAAGAGGCAGGGCTATCTGTAACCATCCCCGTATTAGCACCGGAGCAAATTCACAGCGACATTGCCTTATTGAACCAAGAAGCTCTCTCCACAGGCTGTGATGCGGTGATTATTACTGAACCAGGGCTTCCTGCAATAGTTCAAGCGGCCGACTGTGTCCCGGTTTTATTGCTCGACCCCAAAGCCTGCGTTGGTGCAGTTATCCATGCGGGTTGGCGAGGGACTGCGGCAAGCATTACGCTTAAAACCGCACTAAAACTATCTGCCCTGACCGGTAATCCCCCAGAAACCTTACTTGCAGTGATTGGCCCCTCTGCGGGCGGGTGTTGTTATGAGGTGAGCCACGAAGTTTACAACGCCTTGTCTCAGAGCCTCGCTACTAAAGAGAAACAGGCCTTACCCTCCTGGTGTTTACCCAGCAGGCCAGAAGAATCTCATTGCTTAGAACCCCACTATTATGTCGACTTGAAACGAGTCAATCAGGCACAATTAGCCTCTCTGGGACTAGGCACCCCAAAAGCTTCGGGGTGGATAGATATCATTGAAGCCTGTACCCTTTGCCTACCAGCATTTTTGTGGTCTCACCGACGGGGAGAAACAGGCAGACAAGTGCTTTATTTAGAGTTTGGCCTCGTGTCGTAACACAAAGGGGTTATTCTGGCGCTCATGTCCCACAGTTGTTGCTGGTCCATGCCCGGGATACAGGGTAACATCATCAGGTAAAGAAAGAACCTGCGAATGAATACCACTCATTAAGGCATCATAATCCCCTCGGGGGAAGTCTGTACGCCCAATTGATTGATAGAAAATAACGTCCCCGCAAAACATTGCGTGACATTCAGGCACCCAAAAGCAGATCCCTCCCGGGGAGTGTCCGGGGACATGTCTTGCTTCCAGCGTAAAGCCTTGAAAAGAAAAAACATCACCGTGTTTCAGCCCGTGGTCTATCTTCACCCCGCTGGGGGTTTCCATTTGAAACATTGCTGCCTGATCCGCCAGATGCTCAATCCAGAAATCATCCTCCTGGCTAAGATAACTGGGCACATCCGGATAGCACTGTTTAATCGCTGCCTGGCCTTCCACATGATCGATATGGCCATGAGTATGAAAGATCCCCTTGAGATACAGTGTTTCTAACGCAATTTTCTCTAACACCGCTGTTGGATTCAGGCCCGTGTCAATCACCACCGCGTGTTTGGATTGGGTGTCCCATAACAAATACGTGTGCACCGCAAACAAACCAAGCGTATAGGTTTCAATCCTGAGTGTACTGGAAACTGCCAAAGAGGAGTTCATCTCGGAGTCTCTCTAATTTACGTCTTTTTGGGGCTGGGTTTGGCCTCTGAAGAGTTTGGCTTTACCCGACTGCGGCTGAGATAATCTTTTAATAACTTAATCCGCTCATCTGCTTGCTGCCAGTATTCTGGGCGGTTTGGCTTGTCCACGTTGGCTTGTAAATACCGTTGATAAGCATTCAACGCCTCTTCAAAATGTTGTTGCTTGTCATGCACCACACCCAGGCCGTACCATGCATCACTTCGGTCTGGTTCTGCAATTAAAACCAGCCGGTACATCTCTTGGGCTTTTGGCCACTCACCCGATTGGTCGTACAACGTGGCCAAATTAAATAAAGAAGGCACATCCCGGTTGTTCAGGTGGATCGCCGTTTCATACGCTATTTTGGCCTCTGGAAAGTGTTGCCTTTGTTGCTCTGTATATCCCAGGCCGTACCAAAGCACAGGATCACTGGGTTGGATTTGAGTCAGTTCCTTAAACACGGAAAAGGCCATCTCCAGATCGCCCCTGTCCAAGGATTGTGAGGCCAGCAGCCTTAATGCTTTTTCTTCCTCACTATTGGGCTTAACCGCAACGACAGGTTTCTCTGGATTGGCAGCAAAAAAATCCTGATGCAGTCCGCGTAACAATGTGAGAGACGCATCAGACTGTCCAGTTTGCTGGTATAGCTCTGCCAAGGCCAATCTAGCGGGCAGATGCTTGGGATCAATCACCAAAATCTTTTGGTACCAGGAAATCGCCTCTTCGGGTTTGTGCTGAATGGCTGTCAGTCTTGCCAGTCCCAACAAGGCCGGGGTGTAATTTTTGGGCGCCCACTGGAGGGCTTCTTGGTAATTGTTTTGCGCCTTCTCCGGATTACATTGAGTTCCAGCGGCGACACAGGCATCGGCTGCTGCCATCAATGCGGCCACATAGTCTTGTTTCAGAGAGCTGATACCTGCCAGACGCTTTTGTCTGTCCTGTTTAGACTCTTTTAAATTAGGCTTATCTTGGATTTGCGACTCTAGAACAGCTTTATATAGCTGCGTTGCCAAATCCCACTGTTTGTTTTGATGATAGGCAATCGCCAAATTTGTTTTTAATTGCCGGTCTTTGTCTAACCAGGGCTTAAAACTACTTTCATTGAGGAGGGCCTGATAAGATCCGATCGCGGTTTCTAAATCGCCCGGCATATTACGCATTTGAAAAGCATAGGCTCGTTGCTTTTTCAGTGTGTATTGTTGCTCTGTCCAGGACTGTTTTTCTTTTTCAGAGGAAAATCCCCCTTTGGGAACCTGGACGCTCTGCTTCAACAGGTAATCCAGCTCAGGAATCGCCTTGTCATAGGCGGCTGTTTCCACCCACAAATCTGCCAGTAAATGGTGAGCCAGGTCATTGGAGGGATCCTGTTTCAAGAAAGCCTGAACGGCTTCGACAGCTTTGCTTTTTTGTCCTTGGGCTCTATACAGTTGAGCCAGGGGCTCATATAAGTGCCATTTACCGGGATTTTTTCCAAGTGCGCGTTCAAAATCCTGAACTGCAAACTCATTTTGTCCCAAAATCTGATGCGCCACCCCCATTTCTTCGGCGATATCGGCCTTATCGCCTTCTCTGGCTATCGCCTGTTGCAGTGAGAGTAAGGCATCTTGAGGAGAATCTGAACGGTTTTGGGCTTTGGCTAAGCTCAAATAATCACTAAAGCGCTTGGGATAATTTTGTTTCAACAGGCTAAATGCCTGTTTTGCCTTGTTATCTTGATGGGTCACCAGATAAAGTTGGGCCAAATGTCTTTGGGCATCAAATTGCTCAGGGTAGGCCTTTAAAAAACGTTCATAACCGTCTATGGCTTGCTCATAATCCTTGAGCAAAACATTGACTCTGGCCAAGTTAAACCAGGTATAAAGGTACTCTGGGGATTTTTGAAGCGCTCGAGCATAAGCCTGCTTGGCTTCTGTCAATTCTCCACGTTGCTCGTAGAGGCTGCCCAGGCTCAACTCAAGCATCCCGTCCGTACTGTCCATCCTTGTGGCCCGTTGATATAAGCTGACTGCTTCATTCAATTGACCAGTATTGGCCAGTAATGCTGCCAATTTCACGCACAGTAGGACATCGTCTGGTGCTTTTTCAAAGGCTTGTCGGTACAGCTGAACGGCCGTATCTCTATGTCCCAAGCGTTCTTCTGCTAAGGCCTGAGTGGAAAGCTGGAGTGGCGTAATTTTTACTGCCGGAGTAGTTTCAGCCCATGTCGGGGAGGAAACAGGTAAAACAATGACAGGCAAAGCCACTAATGCCAGACCTGTGGTCAAAACAGAGGTCAGCACAAAGGGAACATTCCCAAATAATAAGCCCTGTTTCTGGTGCATAAACCGCGCTCCTCCATTATTTCAATACTATTGTAACGCCCTCCTGTGCAAAAACCCTAATTCGGGTGTTCACACCCCTCAATTGCAAAGAAATATAACGTGATTTGTAACAGTCGCCTCCATCCATTGAACTTTATGGCGACTTGAACGAGAACACGAACAGAGCTTCCCACGATAGTTGTCGGAATCTCTTGTGTAACCAGAGAGTTAGACACTTGTGTGTCTTCATTCAATAAAATTGAGGAGAGCAAAGACCGCATGCGCGTCGAAGCTATTGACTCAGATGTGGCGTTAGCCCTGTCTGCCCAGACATCCTATGTGGAAATGATGGGATTAAACGGCATCGTGATGGAAAACGACCTCGTCAAAGGGACGGGTGCCGATCGTGCCATTCAAGAGAAACAAATCAATCCCAATGATCTTCGCGCGATTTTGGCCATGCTGCGCCTTGATCAGAACAAGCGTTTATTTCTTCGACTTCTTCAACGCGGGGATTTACTGCGCTTAATGGGGTTAATGGACAAACAGCTCCTGATTAACGGCTTAAATTTAATCTCCAAAGAAAAGCTCCTCTCACTGATCAGTCTGCTGCCGATGGAGCTTCTCATTAAAATGATGCTGCGCGTGATTCCGCTGGACAATATCATCAGCCGGATGCCTACGGGTCAGTTATTTGCCATCTTACAGGCCAAGCAATTAACCGTGCCCAAGATGATTGAACATTTTAAGACCATGGATCCCAAATACCTGGCACAACTGCTTGGAAAAATTGTGGGTAAAGACGTCAGCCACTTGTCTCAAGTCGAAATGCTGAACGTGATGCGCAACATGAAAAAGCATATTATTCTCGACGGAATGAAATCACTGTCTTTTAAAGCATTGATTCCACTGGTTTTTGGGATGGTGGATCAAGACAAAAGCTTGCTTCTCAATATGAGTCTTGCTTACATCTACAAAATGTTTGACGAACTCGCTAAACCCAATTTTTTAGAAGCTTTCCAGGTCGTGCCGAATCAAATGATCATCGATCTGTTTCTGTCTCAGTTGCCAGATAAATTCCTGGTGGAAGTGGTGAATCAAATGGACACCGGCCAACTCGAAGATATCCTGATCGCTCAATTCCCCAATATTATTGCGGCGATGGCGCAACTTGGGAATATGGCTGCATAACGCACATCAGCCGGAAAACTAGCGAATGCGAAGACCCGTGTTGGTATCAAACCACAATAAATGCCGGGCTTCTATCCAAAAATGAAACCGCTCCCCCACCGTCGGATTAACCTCTGAGGGCACACGCCAGAGCACAGGTTGCGATTGCCCGCAGACAGACCAGTGACCATGAATCCATGTCTCACTGCCCAATGTTTCAATCCGCTGGGGCATCACAGAAACAGCGAGAGAGTCTGCTTGAGATGGATTGAGCAAAACATGCTCAGGGCGAATCGCCATCGTGATATTTCCAGTAGCTGGTAATGGAATACTAAAAACCGAGGCGCGGTCATCCTGGACTGCTTGAATCTCAATAGAGCCCGCCTGAGAACCCACCTGATTGGCCGCAGAGAGATCTGTCTGGAGACAATTCATCTGTCCCATAAACCCAGCAACAAACAAATTGGCTGGCTGATTATAAATGGTTAACGGGACGTCCACCTGTTGAATCACCCCTTGATGAAACACCACAATACGCTGCCCCATGGTCATAGCTTCAACCTGATCGTGTGTTACGTAGAGTGTGGTGGTTTTCAGACGCTGATGTAACTCTGTAATTTCCAGGCGCATCTGCACCCGAAGTTTGGCATCGAGATTAGACAGGGGCTCGTCCATTAGAAACACTTTGGGGTTACGGACAATCGCTCTGCCAAGAGCAACCCGCTGACGTTGTCCGCCAGACAGTTGCTTGGGTTTTCTTTGCAACAGTTCTGAAAGTCCCAGTGTTTGGGCCACTGTCTGCACCCGGGTGTTAATCTCATTTTTGGGCATTTGCCGCATTTTCAACCCAAAGGACAGGTTATCAAACACGTTCATATGGGGATACAGTGCATAGTTTTGAAACACCATGGCAATATCACGGTCTTTGGGAGGAATATCGTTGACCACACTGTCCCCAATCTGGATTTTTCCCTGTGTAGGCGTCTCGAGCCCCGCAATCATCCGTAAAACCGTGGTTTTTCCACAACCACTGGGGCCGACAAAAACGACGAATTCGCCGTCGTGTATATCGAGAGAAATCCCTTTGACGATCTCTTGTTGGTCAAAGGACTTCCTCAGTTGATCTAGAATCACGCGTGCCATAATGGTCTGATTATCGATGCTAAAGTCCGTTTTGACAATCAATAGGAAATACCACAGGCTCAACGATGATCTCTGCTTACGACAATTGGGCACATCTTTACGACTGGCCTGAAGCACTGGATTTTGCCGCGGTGATGGGTCAGCTGATCACCAAAAGATTCAGAACAGCAAACATTCAGTCCGTCTTAGAGATTGGCTGTGGGACGGGAAACGTTACCTTATTACTGGCAGAGGCAGGATTTCAGCTAGAAGGGTTGGATCAATCCAGCGAACTGCTAAAAATCGCCAGCAAAAAAGCACACACTAAAAATGCGGTCACCCCTCATTTTCCCATCACATGGCATCACGGTGATATGCGGCATTTTGACCTCAAAAAGCAGTTTGATGCCTGTATTGCTGTCTATGACACACTCAATCATGTGGAGTCGCTCCAAACACTGGAAACTGTATTACTCAATATGTCATCTCACTGCAAAGAGGGCAGTCTCCTTGTGTTTGATTTAAACCATCCCAATCTTTACGAAACCATTTGGGCCGACCCGTTACCAGATCGTTTTGAGGGACCGAGTTATTTACTTACCACCCACACTACCTACGATCCAGACTCTAGAATCGCCACAGCCACGCTTTCCTTTCAAGAACATCAAAACACTGAAACTGATCAAGCCGAGTTGGTTCACTTTGAAAGTACCATTTCACACTTAAGTATTACTGAAGAATCCGTTGACACCATTATTAGCGCCCATCATTGGCAAGTTCTAGAAAAAATTCCGTTATTTCTTTCAGCGCAACAAACACCGGATAAAATGGTGTGGATTCTTCAAAAATAATGCTCGTTTTTTCACAAAAAATAAAGCCGCCATTGGATGCAACGGCGGCCTTGGTAAATAAGAAGACGCTCAGAAATAAACAGAGAAGTTACAGAAAATAATTTATCAATATGCTATTGAACAATATTGATAATGGTTTGCAGTACCTCACTTTGGGTTCTGATAACCTTACTGGAGGCATCCAACCCACGTTGAGCCACAATCATATTGGTGAATTCACCGGCGACATCCACGTTTGATCCCTCAAGCGATCCGGCTTGAAGTGTTCCACGGTTTTCGCTACCAGGAATTCCCAAATAGGTATTCCCACTGTTGGCACTCACTAAAAAGTTGGAATTACTGTCATACACCAAGCCAGCAGGGTTTGTAACGGTAGCGGTTTGGATCTGCATTTGCATCCCTTGTAATGGATCTGGTGGACCTGCGGTATTGGCGCCGTTCAGGAAGACCAAGTCGTTAGCACCGCCAGGTCCAGCAAATTGAGTCACAGGGCCTGAATCCGAAGCCACTTGGTTAATGGCTGCGTAAGTGCCACCTTCTGCAGGAAGGTGAATAATTTGACGACGGGCCTGTGTCGGATCGACAGCACTAATGGTGGAAACATCGGTTCTGACCAGAATACGATCGCCATTAGAGTAGGTCGCGACAATGCCTCCGTCTCTACCGATACTGAAGTTATTCAGTTTTACTTGCGCGATATTTTGCGTATTACCGGCACCAGGCGCTGGCACAGCTGAACCTAAGGGACCGTATGAGATATTGACAATAGCACCAGTGGCGTTTATTTCTTTTACAATCAAAAACTCTTGCGGAATTTTAACTGTTGCGACTGCGTTGGGATCGCTTCCAGAAACTTGTGAAGTCCCTCGAGCACGGTTGCCAGCCGAAGTAACCAAATTGCCATTAGAATCCAAACTGAAACTTCCAGCACGAGTTAAGTAAAAAGCTGACGCAGAAGTCCCTAAATTTTGATCAACCCGTTCTACCGCATAGAACCCTTCACCGTTGATCAAGGAATCTGTGGATCGTCCGGTAAATTGGGTTGAACCCTGAGAAAAATTGGTTGGAATATCAGCGACTTGGACCCCGTTTCCAATTTGACGGGGGTTCGTTCCGCCCAAAGTCCCATTGGGTGGTGTACCTGCAGTAATGGTGTTAGAAAAGACATTGGCAAAAACAACGCCGCTTCCCTTAAATCCACTGGTGTTTAAGTTAGCAATGTTGTTGGAAATAACATTAAGCCAGGTCTGGTTTGCGCGAATGCCAGATACGGCAGCAAATAGTCCTTGTGACATAGTATTTTATGACCTCCGTTCTCTCTCTTAAACGTCTCTTAATTACCCTGATTTTTTAACCGAATATTTTTTCTACGCTCCCCAAGGCGTAGGTTTGATCGCCTATCTGAAGTCCGATACCTCCGTTTGAGAAAGTGACATTATCAACACGACCTCTAAAAGTGGACCCGTCATCTTTTCTGATTTGTACATCTTTACCAACAAAGGCAGCACCTTGGCTGATTTGAGAAGTCACCAGCAAAGTACTGTTTAATTGATCTAATTTTTCGACTTGAGCCAGTTGTGCTTGTTGCCCCAGAATCTGCTGGCTATCTTGGGGATTGGTGGGATCTTGGTTTCTCAGTTGCGCAGTATACAACCTTAGAAAAGCATCTTTACTCAGCGTCGAGCTTCCTAAATTTTTAAGCCCTTCTTTGTAGTTTGCTTGCGCAGTATCGTTCTGCAAGACACCTAATATGTTACCGATGTTAGCCATGATGAACCATTACTCCTTACTGTTTTATATCGTCAAATTTATCGTGCCGTTGTCATTTAATACGGTTGATTCTGGGGCAGAGGTTGGCGCTAAAGTATTTTCTTGTTGTGACTGTTCTGCCTGTGTCAAGTTATTCCAGTCATACTGGATATCTTGATTGCCACTTCTAAAAAGATTCTCTTGAAATTGTGATGCTAATTCTTGTCTGGCTTCGTTTTGGTGATTTCGTTGATCAAAATCACGGGTCTGCTCTTTGGTAGAATCTTGTTGTTGATTGCCTGAAAAATCTTGCTGATTGGAAGCATTATTTCCGTGAGCAACTTTAGACTCAGCCGCGCCAGCCAGAACAATATTGACTTGATCGACTCGAACTCCCTGTTGTTCAAGAGATTGTTTTAACTGATGCACATTATTCTCTAATGCTGATTGTGCCTCAACTGAAGTAACAATAAATCGAGCAGATAGTTGATGATTGCTGGTACTGTTGAGATGAACTCTGACGGTTCCTAAATCATCGGGTGTTAAGTTAAAACTGATCTCTTTTCGGGCGCTATTCACCTGAAATTGAGAAATTTTATCTTGGACCTGATCCACAACCGAATCATGAGTCCAATTAACCAGTGTAGAGGGAGAAGGCGTTTGAACGCTCTGATCCGTCGAAATACCGCCGGCCATGGTTAACGAACCAAGCCCATTTGTTTGTGCTCCCAATTGCCCTCTGGCGATGGTGGCATCTAAAGAAAATTCTTGAGAAGAAAATACTCCAGAAGTGTCCCCATTCGATTTTTCAGAGGGAGCGTCCGGTTTATCTTCTAACAGTGCTGAGGCGAATTTCGAATTCACTGCCTCAGCAGAAAGAGTCAAATGAGTCTCTGTCGGTTCCTGTGGCGTCACAGGTAAAGTCAGTGCGCTGGAAAAGCGGGTGGCATTTTGGGTTGCATAGGGATTAACTGGTTGTGCTTGGCCCCATTTCTCAGGGAGTGAAACCACTTTCGTCTCGTCCTGTTTTTGAAGAATCCCTTGAATAATCGGTGCCGCTTTCAGTGATGCATTCAAGGTGAGTACGGGCTTTTCTATCATATCGGCAACGCCTTCAGCCCCAGTTAATCTGTTCCCAGTTAATTTATCGCCTGTTTCATTCTGGGAGACCAGTCGTTGGGCTAGCTCTGTAAATGGTTGTAATGTCTGCGGTTGCTGTGTTTGAGGAGACAGTTCTTGATAGATTTTAACAGAAGATTCCGGTACAGAAGTCTGAAGAAGGCCTTCAGATTGTGGTCTTAAACCCTCAGTCGCATCAGCGAGTTTTTGCCGAACACGGGCCTCTATGGCCGCAATATCTTCGTTACTTAAACTGGAGCCAAGGGCTGTTTTCAGCTCTGGGCTTAACGTAATTTGTCCAGACAGACCTGGCAGTGGTGAGCCGATTGAATTTTGATCAGATTGATTTTGATCGGGACGGACTGATGTACTCACAAATTCTGAGAGAGCCTGCACTAAATTTTGAGTATCCGTCTGAATATCAGAAGGAATAGCCGCGGCTGAAATACTTGAGACAGAACTATCAAAACCGGAATGATCCTCAATAAAAACTTGAGACGGTTGTATTTCTTGCGGGGCTAGAGGAAGTATATTTAAAAAAGCCAATAAAGGGGGTGTGAGCAATTCAACCCCTTGAGCCGCATCACTAGAGATTTCTCTAGGTTGACCAGTCTCTTGCTCTTGCTTATCGTGATCATTTTCAGCGACAGTTTTTTTAGATACCGCTTCTGAAGCACTCTCACTGGCACTGTTTTCGGAACTGTTTTGAGCGCTTTTTTGAGAGTCTGGTTTTTGAACATCTTTGGTTTGCGTGTTTGGTAATGTCTCTTTTACCTCTTTTGTGGCTGGGGTGGATGCCGCTTTCAGGGCGGTGGCAAACTGTTTGCTTTCAGCATGCTCGGACGCTTTGCGAGTTGGTGCATTTCCACCATGTTGGACCAGGCTAAGACTGGAAACCAATTGATCAATGATGTGGTTTAAATGAAGGTTCATGCGCTAATGAGTGCCTTTTTCTTTCTCTGATCCCGACGTTTTTTATCAACAGCATCTCGGTAATATCGATTTTGGGAGATCTCTTCGAGTACTTGCTGTTCTAAGTGTTCTAGTTGCGTCTTAAATTCTCTCTCTGCTTTATCGCGTAATAGTTCTAGAGATTTTTGCTTCATCAAGAAAAATTTCAGTGTCTCTCTGGCCTGGCTGACATTTTTGTCTTGCTTTTCCAATAAACGTTCTTGGATCCGTTTTTGCATTTTGAGTCGGTCCAAAAAATGGGTAAAATTTTGAACCAGTGCCACGTTAAACCCAGGCATTTCCACAGTCTCTCGGTAACTCACTAAGGCATTGGCGATGTTATCCGCATGCGCCTCAATGGTGTGGAGAATCGCCAGCCGTTTCTGTTCTTCAACAGCCACTTGCTGCCTGGCTCGATTCACCTGTTCCGTTCGATAGTCTAGGACCGCCTGTAATTTAAAGCGAAACTTAGTCGGTGCGATTGCTCGTACCTCCTCTCTTGATTTCCAAAAACGGTTCTTATTAACACCACTGGGCTGCACATCCCAATCAGCCGGTATTGAGTGATGTTTATAGAATAAGAACGTCCGGTGAGAATAACGCAGGCATTCTGCAATGCGCTGTGATTTTTATGATAGGCAATTTTTCTGCCCCTGCCTTCCACCAAGTGAGGGATTAAAATACGCCTGCGCCTCTCGTTTTTCTCCCCTATCTGGAGTAGCCTCCACTTGTGCAGACTCACCGTTTGATACCCTCACTATTAGGTGCTATGATAGCCGCTAAACCTGATTTCGGCGAGTTGATCCAGCTGTTCCTGCCCTTTTGGCCTCGTAGTTCAGTTGCATAGAACACCGCACTCCTAAGGCGGGTGTCGCAGGTTGGAATCCTGTCGAGGCCACCAAGCTTCTTGTTATCTCAGCAACCTCATTTTGGAGATCTTTCTATGTCCACCCGAAACACCCCCAATATGTCGATGTACCCAGCCAGTTACGAGCTCAACGAACAAGGCCATGCCTCTTTGGCCGGAGTGGACCTGGTTGATTTGGCCCAAGAATACGGGACACCTTTGTATGTCCTTGATGAAGCGACCATGACGCAAATGGCTAAAGCCTATCAAGAGACACTCTCTGACTTCTATGCCGGTGAGAGTTTGGTACTGTACGCGGCCAAAGCCAATCTATCGATGGGCTTGTGCCAATTTGTCCAAAACCAGCAACTCGGCCTTGACGTGGTTTCTGGGGGTGAACTCTTCACAGCGATTGCGGCTGGCTTTTCCGCTGCAAACATTTTCTTTAACGGCAATAACAAAACCCCAGAAGAACTAGAACTTGCTTTTCACCACCGGGTTGCACAACAAGGACGGATTATTGTTGATAACTTTTACGAACTCGACCTCCTTCACCGAATGGCACTGGAACGGGGTCAAGTCGCCAGCATTCTCTTGAGAATCACCCCCGGCATTGAATGCCACACACACGATTATATTAAGACCGGACAGACGGACAGCAAATTTGGTTTCGACATTTCACAGCTCCCGGAGGCACTTAAACTCATCACCCAAAATTACTCAGAAACGCTTTCTCTAAAAGGGCTCCACGCCCACATTGGCTCACAGATTTTTGAGTTTAAGCCCTATGAAGACCTGGTCGAAATCCTTTTAAACATTTATTACAACATTCGCCAGCAGTATGACGGACTGACGCTGACAGACATTAACATTGGCGGGGGGATGGGTGTGGCCTACACCAAAAAGGATTCCCCGTTGGATGTGCGTAAAACCTACGAAAAAGTGACCAAGAAGCTGCAGCACTATGCTGAAAAGCTCCAATTTCCGCTGCCTCGACTGTTGATTGAGCCCGGGAGAAGTCTGGTTGCAACGGCTGGAATGACCCTCTATACCATTGGCAGCAGTAAAAAAGTGCCGCTTGGAAAGCGCTATGTTGCTATTGACGGGGGCATGGGAGATAACATTCGTCCTTCGCTTTACCAAGCAGAATATTGTGCCTTTATTGCCAACCGCGCGCCAAAACCAGGTCGTGTATTTGGCGGTAAAACAGAAGCCGTTACCATCGCCGGCAAATACTGCGAATCCGGTGATATTCTGATTAAGGAAGTGCAGCTGCCTAAACCCCAAGCCGGCGATATTCTGGCTGTCCTTGGGACAGGTGCTTATAATTACTCGATGGCCTCCAACTATAACCGTATTCCACGCCCGGCAACGGTTATCATCACAGAAGGTCGAGCAGAGCTTCTGGTAAAAAGAGAGACCTACACCCAACTGATGCAAAACGATGTCATCCCGAAACACTGGGTATCAGAGGGACAAGTAACTTCAGTGGGTGCTGACTCTTCAGGACATCGTGTACAATAAAGTAAGTATTTCAATTTTCTGTGGAACGATTTTAACGCGGCTGCGTCGGTTAATGTGGTTGAAGAAGTTCAATAAATTGTGCCCATGCGTTTAATCGCAAGCTCATGACCAACCGCTTTCTGTAATCCCCTGGAGACCTATTCCTCTTATGAGCGAGCTGTTGTCGTCCATTCAACAAACGGGTGCCTTCTTGGGCATTCCATTCAACACGCTCTTAAGTTACGGTGCCCAGTTACTGATCTTAATTTCAGTGGTTTCTGTGATTTATAACCGCTTCATCAAAAGAAGCCAGGCGGATCAAATCTTCAAGGGCTTGCTGGTGATTCTGGCCAGCTTTGTGGGACTGTGGATTGTGGTGCGCATGCTCAATCTGGTCTTGCTCGAAATTATGTTTGGCGGGGCGATTCAGCTCCTCATTATCGGTCTGATTGTTATCTTCCAGCCAGAACTTCGGCGGATGCTTCTGTATTTGGGAAACCCCGATCTGCTCAATAAAACCCTCTTTCAGCCAGAAAACCAAAAAACCGAGCGCTTAATTCGCGAATTGGTGGATGCTGTAAGATTTCTCAGCAAATCAAAGCTGGGCGCTCTCATTGTTATTGAATCCGCCAATAACCCAGGAGGTAATTACCTAGAAGCAGGAACACGCCTGGATGCCCGCGTAACCACAGAAATCATTCTCACTATCTTTCAGCCCAAAACCCCGCTGCATGATGGGGCCCTGGTGATCACACCGCAAAACCGAATTTCCGCTGCCGGTGTATTGCTTCCCTTAACGGAAGACCCCAAACTAAGCTGGCAATATGGAACCAGGCATAGAGCTGCCATTGGACTAACCGAAGTCAGTGACAGTCACTGTATTGTGGTTTCTGAAGAAAGCGGACACATCTCCTGGGTGCATCACGGCACTCTGGAGAGGATGGAGAGCCCAGAGGAACTCAAAAAGAGAATTGAACGCTTATTCCGAGTGAATGCCGCAACCGATGACTCAGCCGATCATAAGGCAGTTCTTCCGATGATGGGTGAGCACTTTAGCCAATTTCAGCAACTGTTTCAAAAAAAGCCCGTTTCAAAGACCAAAAACCGTTAACTAGTGTTTTTGCGATGCGGCCATGCTTTTGCGGGTCATATAAATATTAAACAGCACCACCCCAAAGCCTAACAGCGCAATGGCCCCAACGAGACCGGTGAAAGACGCAAAGTTGCGGTAATTTTTGAGCTTGTGAAAATATTCGTTCACCTGTTTTTTCGCCCCATCAACCGCTGTTTGCTTCCAGCGTTGGGTTTTCGCCTGGGTGTCAATCAGGTTTAACGCCTGCTCGCAGCGTGCCTCAATTTGAAGCGCTGAAGGCATCTCACTATTAAACAAGCTTTTGAGGTGCCAGCCGAGTTTTTTGATAACACCTGTTGCTGGCTTAGCACCATCAGGATGATGTAATAACGCTTCACGGTATTCTTTTGGCATCCCCACCAAGGCTTTAACAAACATGCGCTGCACTGCTGGCATCGCATAGAACCAAAATGTCCAACCCATAATATCTCGGGTGGCATGTTCTCGGGCTTCATTCCAGCTGCCTCTGCTCAAGGCAGCCCGAATTCGAGAAATAATTACCAAGCCGTAGATCAACTTAATCTGGTTCACCGCAGAGTGGGGCAGTCGTTCATAATCAAACAGCTTTAGGAAAGTCCCCGCTTGAGGTGTCCGGACGAACTGATTGAGCCCCCCTGAGAACTGGGTCTGTTTAGGCAGCATTTTTGTCATAACAGGGCGGGTGTTGCCAATGTTCATAATGCCGCCCTCCGCTGCATGAAGGGAGCGAATCCAACGTTATGACGGACCAGTCGACTTGAATAAAGCGCGTTATTGATGATTGAAGCGTCAGAAGCGCCACCAGCGGTGCTTTGTGCTTCAGGAGGCGGGCCGCCTTCAGCGGGAGAAAACACCAAGCCACCGTGTTTCTTTTTGGTAAGCCAGTTGTTGAAAAAGGCCACAGAGAAGCCCACAACCAACGTCGTGAAAACTGCGACCGCACTCACCCAGCGTTTTACTTTATATGTATAAGGAATCAGCCCTGTCACTGCTTTTTTCAGCCCTGGCAGCATTGAACTTCCATTCATCAATGCGGTCATTCGACCTTTTTCTGCCGCGTGAAGTACACGGTTGGTCATTTTTCCTTGGGAATCCACCAAAACGCGGTCCATATATTGCTCCAGGAAGGCTTTTACTTCTTGGAAAAATGGCTTCAGTGCTTTGTCAGACAGCACCGCACGGTCCCCAGCCAACAGGTGTATTTTCTCGGAGAGACCGCCTTGAAGCGCAGCCTTCTCTAAGGCTTCAAGAACAGGCGCTTCAGCCTTAACCACAGCGGAAGACATTTCTATACGTTTACTTCTGACAGCGCTCTCAAGGGCGTGACTTAATGCCTCTCCAGACAGACCTGTGGCTTTCAAGCGCCCTGTTTCTTCTGATGCAAATCTTGCGATAGCTTCTTGGACATTGACCACACCCGCCCACGGACTGTTTTGTCCTGTGAGGATATGTTTGAGCAGCTTTTTGGCCTTAGGGGTTAACCGTCCCGATTGGGGAATAGCTCCTTCAACCGATGCGTGCAACGCTTGACGCAAGGGAGCAGAGGTTACCTTATCCAATGCATTATGCAAGGAGGTATGCCCCACGTGGGCATCTTGAGCCACAATACTATCTAGAATTGCGTCGATCCATTTTTCTCTCACTTGAGCCGGGGTTTTCCCAGCCTTTAAGGCTTCTTCAAACTGTTCCCCAAACGCCTGCAACGATTTGGCGTTAATCCAAGCTCCCGTATGAACCCCCAGTGGATTTAAGCGCAGCATTCGATGGACTGCGTTGCTGTTAAACAGCATAAACCCGAGCGCGCCAAGCCAACCCGCAAAGAATACATTCACCAAAGTGCCAGAAATTTCTCGAATCAGCGTTTCGCGGCCCATATCTGAGCCACGTTGATTGTATTCAATGGCCGTCCGCGGCAAAACCATCCCGCCCACATCAGTGACAGTCAGCTCTAGAATCCGGTTTGTATCAATCTTTTGTGCCAGATTAGCAACCACATCTCCCACGCCTGAAAACAAGATAGCATGCTCAGGGGCCTGCGCGGTCGTTAGGGACAACACAGGGTGAGAAGTTTGTATAGGTTTGTGAGGGGTTATATGCATCAGGTTTAACAAGGTACTGGCTTGATATTAACGGAAATAGGGCGCATTCATGAGTTGGTCATTATGTTGTGCGGAAACTTTGGGGGTTATCTTGCACACCCTTACCCGCCGAACGGGCCCCCAGGGAGACAAGACAACATGCGTTATACATGAATATCGCTGCGTTAGAATAAAAACCGGTCAAGGAAAGCTGTGCTAGAAGCTTTTAAAAAACTTTACATCACCAAGAGGCCCACCCCCAAACGTTCGGCCTGTTTTACATCCAGCTCACAACAGCCAAAATTCTAACACAGCGGCTAGGCAATTTCTGTTTTTTACGTATAATGATTTACATTGTGGTGGGAAAGCCAAGACATCTGGAGAAGCCATTCTCCACTTCTAACAGCGAGGGGATAATTCCGAATAGACGATCACGACTCTATTTATATTTGTTTACAACCTAGCAACAGCTCAGGTTTAGCATCTTTTAAAGAGCACTGAATCCTAACACTCCTTATTTATGCTTGTCGCATTTATGCTTTCCTAGCCGCTCAATACGCAGTATTGCCACACTGTGAGTTAATTCAGAAGGGTAAACCGATACTAATTATGGCCTCCGTTTCGCATCGGCAGTTATCAACACCTCCAGCTCCCAAGGCCTTGCTTTCTCGGCAAGCCCGGGCGGCTCAGGTGGCAACAGCACAAGTAGCCCATGTCCCTTCTGTTCAATTTGGTGGTGCCATCACCAATATCTCCCGTCGCCTCGGCGACGTAGCAGCCAACAATTTAGAAAAAGTCTTTCAAAACATCGTAGAAATCTTCCTCTGGGCCTTTATCGCCCAAGATGTGGTTTCCATGTGGGTCCCCCGTATTGAAGTGTCACTCACTCGGGGGCGGGTTCATTATGACCCCACAACAGACCCCAGCAACCAGGGCCTAACCCCTCGCCAGCAGATGGCCAAAAGCCTGGTGAAAAACATTAAAGGTCTCAACTGGCCCAATCTATACGAAGAAACGATGCGCGAAGTGGCCACGGGTCCTGGGGTGCTTATGGTGCCCACCGTGATCTATTCCATTGCCCGTCGCACATTTGGAAAGCAAGCCAGCGAGATGGGTTATCAACCCCTATCGAAAATGGCCCATACATTTATGGATCACCTGAAAGGGGCCGATTCCAAAAAGCTGACCCAAAAACACGCCTACACCCAAAGCGTCCAGTCCTTTGTCCGCAATCTGTTTCAAGACACTGAATTTGAGAAAGCCAAGTTGGCCAGTGGGCAAAGCGGAAAAGCCTTTTTAGATAACTGGAGCGGGCGCTGGGCCGAACAACTGTTTAATAACGATCACAGCACCCGAGACAAAGCCCTGGGTGAGCTGTCTCATGAGTTAACAACCGCTGTTGAAGGGTTTAACCGAAAACACCCCAGAATGGCAGAACTGCTCAAGACTCAGACTGACGTGACGGTTACCAAGGTGCGTCTGTTCAAGCGCGCTGCTGCAGAAAAAGCCGGCAAAGCCGCTGTCTTTAAACCTTCTGTGGACTTTATCAAAGCCGGCGATCTCACAGGCTACCTCACCAAATTTAATGACTTTATGAGAACTGTCTACGAAGAAAAAGTGGGCAAGCACGTGGGTGACCAGTTTGCCGCACTCGCCAATAAAATTTATCACCGTTTAACCGTGCGAAAAGCCATTATGGGCTTAAGTGCAACGCTTTTAACAGGCATTTATCTGACTTATCTGGTAAAACTCACCCAGCATAACGATTCTTACGTGGCCAACCGTCTCTTGACGGACGACCCCAGCAAGCCAGCTCAAAAGCCCACTCAAAATATCCCTGCCCGTGCTGAAGCGAAAACGGTTCAGGCAAAAACCGATGAGGCTGCCTTTGCCGAAGCCATGAAAGAACTAGAAGCCATGGCGCGTGCGGCAAAAGCTGCTTCTAAGCCCCCTCAAAGACAGCAATTACTTCCTCAAGCAACTGGCTATTATCCTGGATTCATCCCCACGCCAGCAGTGGGCTATAACAATACTTACCCTGTAAATACATACCCACTCCAGCAGCAAACACTGAGAGGGGGATTTTAGCGTATGACCCGTATTCCTCCCTCTGTCGCCGCGCCTATCTACACTCAGCCTTCTGACTGGTTGGTCAACGCCTCGCATGCAATTTTAAACTCAACACAATCACTACCCAAAAAAGCAGAAAAGTTGATTGTGTCTGCAAAACCCGGCCAAGCCTTATCCGTTGCAGAACGCGTCCAGAACTTCTTTGCCCACAAACTCAGCTGGTTGGGCGGTCGCATCTTTGATTATGACTTCCACGAGTTTCCAAAACTCAGCAAGCTCAAAATTTCTGAACCTCCGATGGGTGCGCTATTCCTCATTCTGTACCCCTTCACGGTTGGACCTCGCTTGTACCGAGCCTATGAACGCGGCAAAAAAAACAATGATTATCGCGAAATGGGCGATGTGCTCCGCCGGGATTTAACCGCCATCACGATTTTCTTGTTCATGCTCAAACCGTTGGTCAACACCGTGTGCCGCCTGCGTGAAAAAACCATTGGGGTGAGCCTCACAAAAATGAACCAAGAAGCAGGTCGCACCACATTTGACGCCTTGAAATACACCGATTTTTCCAAAAATTACCATGTGGCCAACGCGGATGTTTTAGAATCGTTGATTCGCTACGCCCGCCCCAATGGCTACACAGGAGAACATGGCATTTTAAAAGCAGCCCGTAACCTCCACGACGGCGGACTTGCTAAAACCAAAACAGGTTCTAGTAAACTCAGTGAGATGATTACCGCGTTCCAAGAAAAACTGGGCGCTTTGGTGGGTGCTGTCGACCGTAGCGCGCCCCAAGCCGAAGTGAATAAACTAAAACACCAAGCCTTTGACGCCTTGGAAAAAATGGACACTATCCGTGCCAAAGCCATCCAAGCCGCAGAGGAAGGCGGTAGCGCCCAAGCCTTGGGGGCCCTGAAAAACATTCCTGAATACAAGGGTTTCTTGGCTAAATTTGCACGTCGCAACCGGATGTTTTTAGACGTGGGCAGCTTCCTGGCTGTTTGCGTGATGATTGGCTGGTTCCCTGTCTGGTTTAACGATGTTTGGAACAACGTTCAATACCGCAAAAAGAAGGCTGAAGCGAACGCCAATGCCCCTGCTTTCAATGCAGCCGAAGCGTATCAAAGCCTAAAGCAGTCTTCTCGCCTGAGCGGGCGCTTTATCAATGCATAAGCCGTTTTCAATTTAAATTCTAATTTGAGTTGTCTCATTAATTTGAGTTGTTAGGATCCATTCCCCCGCAAGAACCCAAAGGTTCGAACGGGGGATTATTTTGAGTTCACTACCCTTCTTGCAGCTCTTGCTTGAGATAGGCGAGATTACTGCGGGCTTCCACATGAGAGGCATCCAAATCCAACACGCTTTTATACAGCGCAGCGGCCTTCTTCTGATGTCCAATCTTTTCTTCGGCCACAGCCAGATTGTAAATGGCGTCCACAAAAGTGGGATCCAGCCTTACCGCTGCTGAGAGGGATTCTATGCACTTTTCCAAATCCCCTTTAATCCCGTAGAGCGTCCCCATTCCAAAGGCAGAACGGGCATGCGTCGGCTCAAAGCGCAGGCAGTCTTCGTAATGCTTTAGGGCCAGGTCCATATCCCCTTTTTGGTCGTGCATTTTGGCCAACTCATAGTGAGCATAACTGTCTTGCGGGCTTAATGCCAATACTCTGAGAAAGTTACTTTCTGCCTGAGGAAATTCTTTTAATACAGCGAACACTTTGCCCAGGTTGAAATAAATATCTGGATTATCTTTGTCAAATTCTAAGGCCTCTTGATACAGCGCCATCGCCTCCTGAAATTCTTTTTGACTAAAGAGATTGACCCCCTCATTACACAAGCAAACGGCCATCTGGGTCCTTAAAGAGGAATCTTTGGCCAAGGGGCTTGCCTCTGAGAAAACAGGTCGAAAGGCTTCAACTGCATCACTAAACCTGTTCTGATCGAGATAGATTCTCGCGATTTTTGCCCAGTAACCAAATTGATTGACCTGATCATTTTGTATCAGTACCTTATAGGCCTCCAGGGCCTTATCAAATTGTCTGGCCCTGTGTAGAACCTCTGCATAGGTTTTATAGAGGTCTAGCTGGTTCGGGTTCTCTTGCAGCAAACGCTCGATGATCGGCAGCGCATTGTCCCACTCGTTTTTTCGACCCAATAATTTCACCTGAAGCTTGAGTAATTCCGTGTCATTGGGTCGAACGGTCAACGCCGCTTCAAGGTACTGCATGGCATGATCATTTTTCCCAAAGGTCATATAAATTCGTGCCAGCTCGTAATGCGCTTCTGTCTTATTGGGATTGATTGCCAGCACTGCCTCAAAAGCTTCTTTTGCCTTTACGGGGTCTTCTTTCTTGAGGTGAAGTCTGCCAATCTTGAAGAAGACGTTGGGGTCTGAGGGGTTCAGCGCCTTGGCCTGCTCAAAGTGAGAGAGGGCTTCATCATAGCGAAATTCTGCCATCAGCTCATTACCGCGGTTGAGATGCCCCAAAAAATCCAGGGACCCGTCATTCACAGCTGGTTCTTTAGCCGCTGCATCCAAAGCATCCTGCATCGGGTTTAGCGGCCGTGCCGGACCGGATGAGTCTGGCCCGCCCAAACGCTTAGAGAGTAAAATAAGGTAGCCAATAGCAACCATCCCCCCCAACAGGAGGCCCAAAACCACAATGTTTAGTAGGATCGAATCAGGCATAAATGAAAATGAATCGCCAAAATACGTTGGGAAGTAAGACGCTGAAAATGATTGATTGCATCAAGGCTTTTATCCAAAGGAGGGACCCCTCACGGGAATTCGCATCTTGGAAATTCACCTCTTTGCTGTCTCAAGATTTTGGGGTGCACTCTCTATGACTCCCATTATACCGAATTCTCCGCAGCCGAAGCAGAACCCCGAGCGGATTCTGATCAGTCGGCTTAGTGCCCACGGTGATGTCATTCAAACACTGCCTGTCCTGGCGGCTTTAAAGGCGTTGAATCCGCAGTTGTTTATTGGTTGGTTAGTGGAAACAGATGCAGCTGCCTTGCTGGAAGGCCACCCATTGATAGACTATCTGCATATCTCTCATCGAAAACGTTGGCTCAAAAGCTTACGGTCTCTTAATGTCCGCCAATGGCTGCAGACGCTGACAGAGTGGAATACGTTTCTGCAAACCCTAAGAGCCTCTCAGTACGATGTCTCTTTAGACATTCAAGGCTTAATGAAAAGCGCGTTACTTCCATGGCTTGCCAATATCCCCCGTCGCATTGGCTTTAAAGCCACCCGAGAATGGGCCTGGTTAACGTATACAGAAACCATTGCCCCACACGATCTCAAAAACCCACACCGCTCCACGATTTCTGTTTTTTTGGACTTTTTATCTCCCGTAGGCTTTGACAAGACAGATCTGGCATCCCTCCAAATCCTTTTTCCACTGAGACCCATTGATTCTCACGTTGAGACTACCGTTGCAGCATGGGTCAGCGACTTTACAAACAGCACCTCAATAGAGAAACAAAAAGGACCACTCCTCGTTTTAGCCCCAGAAACTGCTTGGGAGAGCAAACACTGGCCTCTAAACTACTGGAGAGATCTGATTGAATGGCTCAACCAGCAGAATTGCCGCTGGATTCTAATTGGGACAGGACAGACTCTCGATATCACTGATTTAAATCCGTCATCTCTAGGATCAGGACTCGATCTCAGGGGAAAGACAACCTGGCCCCAATTACAGGCGCTTCTAAAACATGCCGATTATTTTATCGGGATGGACAGTGGCCCATTGCACCTAGCCAGCGCCGTTGCCAGTCATTCAAATGACTCTCATCAGGTCCTAAAGCCCTTGATTATTGGCCTTTACGGGCCGACTGCCCCTGGTCGAACCGGCCCCTATCAACCCGGCCAACACGCTGGCAAACAGCAGCACCAAACGCTAAGCCTATCATTACCGTGTCAGCCCTGCTTTGAGAGAAAGTGTCCTCTGGGGACAGAGGCCTGTCTTGATCAGCTGAGTCCTCGGCAAGTCATTGAGACGTTGAGATCGCTTTTAGCTAAATGGAATTGATACACTTGGGATTAATATCACACAGCAAACAGAGACTTTCCTGATGCAAAACCCCTTTAAAAATATATTGGTGATTCGCCTAGGGGCAATCGGGGATTTGGTCCACGTCACCCCGTCGCTGGATCAGGTCTATCACTCCAGAAAAGATATCCACATCCATCTACTATCTGATTCCCCTCTGGCGGAGTGGCTAAAAACCAATGCTTATCAAGACAAAGCGTTTACAGTCTGGAAGTTAAAACCCTACTTCGGGGTCTTCTCCCTGTTTCAAAAGCTCTTTCAACTCGCAGCGGTTCTGAGGAAAGCCCCGATTGACAGCATCGTGAATTTACACCCTGCGTTCAAGACCTATCTATTGGCTGCCTTGCTTCTGCCGCCATGGCAGTGGCTAAGTCGAATCCGGGTTTATAAAAAACAGAAGGTAAAAGCCAAAGGCAAGTGGCAACGAAGCGTTCGCCGTCTCCATGCGGTGGAAAATTTTTATCAGCCGTTTCAACAGTTACTCGCACTGCCTGAGGCCTCACTCGAAGAATTGTCACCACAATTTTCGTTGAAAGAAACAAGTGATTCAAAGACATTAAATCCTCACCCTCTCCAAAATAGGGCTTTGCAGGTAGCACTGATCGCCGGTGTGGGCACTCAGAGACAAAACCGAGCCTGGCCGACAGGCAAGTGGCTGTCTCTGCTGCGCTATTTTAATATCGATCAGCATAGCCCACAAGGACGCTGGGCGGATATAGCCCATTTTCATTTTATCGGCGGCCCAGACGAAATCCCTCTCTATCAATCTATTTTGGCAGGACTTCCCCCTGCAATCCAAAGTCTGTGTATCAATCATGCGGGGAAAACCAGCCTGAGTGAAACCATTGGAATCCTTCAGAAGTCAGACATTGTTATTGCTGCAGACACAGGCCCTCTCCATATAGCAGCAGCTTTGGAAAGGCCCGTGGTGGCACTATTTGGACCAACATCCATCATCCGAACAGGGGCACGAAGCGTCCGACAAGGAAAGATCCATCATCTGCGACCACAGGATAGTTTAGACTGCTGGCCCTGTGAAAAGCCGTCTTGCCCACTTTCTGGGGAAGAGCATCTGGCTTGCATGGAGCAAATTCAACCAGAAACTGTGATTCAAGCATGTCGAAATTTGCTTGAACACCGAACTGAGTAGCAGCAAATGTAAAAGACTATTTTGAAGCAGCGCTGGTAGCATCCGCTTTGGACAGCCGGGACTTGTAACGAGCACCGGTATTTTTGTGCAGGATCCCTTTCAGGACAGCGCGGTCAATCACACTGAAAGCGGTTCCCACAGCAGCTTTATAGGATTCTGAGCCATCGTTAGTCAAGGCCAAGGCTTTTTTAATGGCTGTTTTTACCGCAGACTTAAACGCCACATTGCGTTGACGGTTTCTTTCGGAAACTTCGACTCGTTTTTTAGCAGATTGAATACGTGGCAAGGATCGTCACCTCTAAAATTATGGACACTGGAAAAAAATGCGTGGATAGAATTTTATCCGAACTGAAACTGTAGCACGTCGGACATTGGCATGACAAGGACTATCCCAACTTCTACTCCCATCTTGGCCAGCCTGCCTGACTCCTCCAGACGGTGGATGCCATGGCATGATAATACATCTAATGTAACAGTGGTGGTCGGAAAACTCATCAGGCAAGAGCAGCCCCGGTAAAAACTACGGACAAAAATAACGGGTGCAACGGTGGTGAAAAAACAGGCGATGGTGAAAAGTCAGGCTGTGGTCAATAATCAACATATTAATCCCTCTGGGCGTAATCCCTCTGGGGCTGCTGCCATGAAGTCTTCTTCAGCAAAACCTTCTTCGGGCGGCCGCATCCACCGGCAGTGGCAACCTGTTGTCCAAAAAGGCGTGCAAGCAGCAGAGGCGATGGCCCCGGTCTTAAGTGAGTTTTGGGGAATCCCCTTACACACAAAACTCTTCAGTGTCAGCACAGAATCTGCCTACTTTACCCATGCCGATGATTTTTATGTCTCCCAGCTGGCTCTCTCTGAGCAACCCGGGGATGTGGCACAACTTCGGATTTCCGATCTGGCTTGTGACGGTCTATTGAATACAGCATTAGGGACTCAACAAGTTGTTTCTCCTGAGAATCTAGAACCTCTAGACAAGCCTATTTTTCGTTTTCAACAGCTCACCGGGTTTGAGTCTCACCTGCTCACCCAAGTCTCAAAAGACCTGTTTCGCAGCCTTCAGAGAACTCTGATTCATAAAAGCAAAGAAAATCAGGAAGCTCACAGAGCCCCGAGTCGTTTTCTACATTTTGTCTGGATTGTATACAGTGACGACATTCAGGGAAAAATCATGCTTTCGCTACCGATTTCTGCCGTCAAGCTCCCCGCTGGCACCACAAGAAGCCAAAACACCGGGTTATTTGATACCGATCTCCCCGCAGAACACTGGGTTGAACGCCACCAGTTCTTCCATGCCCACAGCGAGGTTTCTCTCTTCATCGGAAAATCTCAGGTAGAGCTCAGTGAACTTCGCCAACTGGAGGTAGGAGATGTGGTCATTCTCAATCACAGTCACAGCGAACAGCTGGCATTGGTTGAACCAGACTCTCAAATCCAATTTCCGTTTACCGTCCACCTCCTCGATCGTTATCGATACGAACTCCCTTATGAAGCCCCTTACATACAGGAAATGGCAACCATGAACGACACACACAATAACGAGCTACAACACACCCAAACCTCTCACACGATGGGAAAAGCCCCCCGTGATGCACTTTGGAATCATCTTATGATTGATGTCCAGGCTGAATTTTTACCCATGCGGCTTCCACTGTCTCAAATTCGACAGATGAGTGAAGGGATGATCGTTGAGCTCAGTGATTTGTCTGATAACGAGATTCGCCTGCATGTTGAAGATAAAACACTGGCCCACGGGGAACTGGTGATTGTGGGCGATAAATTTGGCCTGCGCATTACCCGACTAGAAGCGACCGCAGACGCGCAAGATTCATCTGAGGCGATTTCCTCTACCGAAGAGATGCATTACCCTGCTATCGCTGGGGAAACACCAACCACAGAGCACTTTACTCCAGGCGAAGAACTACAGCCGGCCCCTCAGACCGAGCCCCAACAAGAATTAGATGATTTTCTCAATACCGATTTTGACGCCGACCCCTTTGCCGACGACGAAGATTGGTAATTAAAACGTTAGCAGTGAAAAGCAGATCGTTTTAGACAAATTCAGAAACCCAATTACACTCACAACAACAGAGAGTCTAGAGGAAGCACTAAATATGACAGGTTCAAGTGGACACGAAACCCAGATCCTTTGGCAATACGTGGGCAGTTTCACACTCTACACACTACTGGCCATTGGTGTGATGTACGGTGCCTATTTCTGGATCAAGAGCCAAGGCTCTTTACCGGCAGGGTTGGCGGCAGGACTCCCCAAAGGGCTTACCGGACTGCTCAAAATACAAACTCCCGGGGTTCAAAACCCGATCCAAATTGAGAGCCGGCTTTCGCTCGAGCTTCGCAAACAACTCTATATTATCCGTTGTGGTTCGGAGCGTTTTTTGATTGCCACCTCTAATGAAGGAACACAACTGATTTCCAAGCTGGATGATGCCAAAGCTTCAGACAACAGTGCACTGTTTCCACCCGAGGGAGGAACCACTATCATCAACCCAATTTCGTCTCCGCCCTCTGCAGGAATCAGCCCCAAAACAACAGAGGCCAAACCCTACGGACCTCACGAGAGCTTTTTCTCTCGGGCTTTGTCACACCGCCCATCGGTCAAAAAAGCCCAACAAAGCCCTCAATCATGCCCTCAGCCAGCCTTCTTTTTTTAGAAAGGAACCCTCACGCCCATGTTAGCCATCGTCGCTGCAGCCACATCAATAGATAGTGCCGTCAAGGGAATGGACCCAGCCCTTCAGTTGATCATACTGATGGCCTCATTGAGCCTGATCCCCTTTATTGTGGTGAGTATGACCAGTTTTTTACGCTACATCATTGTATTGTCTATTCTCAAAACAGCCCTGGGCACACAACAAGTCCCGCCCTCTGTCGTGTTGGTGGGGATGGCGTTAGTACTCACGTTTTACACCATGGGCCCAGTCTTTGGAGAGATGTACGAGAAGGCGATGCCGTTGATTCAGCAAAAACAATCCATTGTTTCTGTGATGGACAAAGGGTCACAGCCGTTGAAAGAGTTTATGATGCGGCAAACCCGGCAATCAGATATCAGCTTTTTTCTAGAGATGACCCGAAAAGAAGCCCCCAACAGCCCCCAAGATATCTCTCTATGGGAAGTTGCCCCTGCTTATATGATCAGTGAGCTCAGGACCTCGTTTGAGATTGGCTTTGTGATTTTTATCCCCTTCATCGTGCTGGATTTGGTGGTGGCCAACATCTTGCTGGCTCTGGGGATGTTTATGTTATCGCCCACCATCATCTCACTCCCCTTTAAAATCCTGGTTTTTGTGGCCGTGGATGGATGGGGATTAATCATTAACGGCCTGGTCCAAAGCTTTAATTAGCCCGTTGAAACACAGAAAGAGACGTCGCAAATGGATATCATGATGGAACATCTTGGCCAAGGGATGGGGCTTATCTTAATTCTGTCGCTCCCTTCTGTACTGACTGCCGCAGCCATTGGTCTTGTCATTGGGATTTTACAGGCGGTCACCCAGGTGCAAGAGCAGACCATCTCTGCAGCACCCAAAATCGTCGGCGTGTTCTTATTGTTGCTCTTAACGGGCGGACTGATGATGAACATGCTCAGTGATTACTCCAGAGAGTCTATTCACATTGCCTTTGAAGAAGTGCCGGGTGACGGCGAATTTATCTTACCCCGACGGCCCCAGACAGAGGCCAAAGCTCGCTACGCAGAATTTTTCAAAGACAAAGGCAGCTTTCCCATTGAAAGTCATAACAAGGGCCGTGTGGCTTCTTTAAAAGCAAGCAGTAACGGGCCTGGTGGCGATGACGGGGGTGCTGCTAACAGTGCTGTCGTCCACACACAGGTCAACACAACCCCCAAGCCCGGCATCGCAGAACAGTTATTTATGAAGAAAAATCCGTAAAAGAGACCTAAAATCATGGATTTTGAGCTCGCGCTGCAAAGCTTTCATCGACTCCACCAGGAGTTTGGCCCGATGCTGGATATGGGCCTTCTGGTCTTCTGCCGTCTCTTGTCGTTCTTCTTTTTCGCCCCTATCTTTAACCGCAAAGATATGCCCTTCATCATTCGCCTTGCAATGGCACTGATTTTGACCACGATTTTAGTATGGATTATTCCTCACAACGGCCTGGTCGGCGGCACCCTGCCTAACCCCACCCCGTCCTACAGCCAGGGGCAAGAAGGCATGTTTGTCCTGCAGATTCTGGTAAACATTGCCATCGGCGCTCTGATTGGCTTTATTGCCGACACCATCACCAAAGCGGTTTATTCTGCCGGCAGTATGATGAACAACCAGATTGGTCTGTCTTCAGCATTGATTTTCGACCCTTCCAGCAGACAACAGGTGATGGTCTTGGACCGATTGTTCGGGTTTATTGTCACCATTTTATTCATTCATATTGGCGGCCTGTACTGGTTGATCCAGGCTATTCGCAGGAGCTTTGAAGTCTTTCCCCTCTATACGATTAATCCCAATATCCCGGAAGCCATTAATATGGACTATCTCATCACCATCTCGGGCAACACACTGGTTGTGGCCACAGAACTGGTGGCTCCGGTGATTGTGATCACAATGGCAGTCGATATTATTCTCGGCATTGTCAACCGTACCGCACAGCAAATGCCTGTGTTTCAGCTCAGTTTTGCACTCAAACCCGCCATTGGTATTGCTGTTCTGCTCCTCACACTCCCTATCTTCTTGAATGCAATGGCCAATTTTCTGGAAGATTTCTCAAGAATTTTTTAAGGCGGAAGCGAATCGTCAAAAACCGGACAACTGATCCAAAAGTTAACTTAAAAAAGCTTTATTTGATCAGCACGCGTTTGGGATCTTCCCCTATAATAAATACACTCGAAACTAAGCAAATCAGTTTTTGTTTTAGGGGCATTCTCCAATCTGTTCGGTCGGGATGATGTTTGATCGGACTGTTTGAATAGGTTGGTATTCCGCTTGCCTTTTTTCATTCATTACTCTGGTTATCTATCCTTTTTTTAAAACAGGCGACAGACTTGCACAGAACCAAGATTGGCTTGTGTCATGTGTCTGTAAGGCCTTCACTGTTGACTCAACATTAACTCAACCCTGCATAAACGAAGAGAGAGGAGTTCTATCCTATGGCGGTTGTTGGCTCTGATACCCAATCCAAACAAAAAGCATCTGGTTCTAACGCGAAGCGACTGGCGAAAAAGCCGTCCCAATCAGCATCCCAGGCACAATCTTCCGGTTTTATTCCTGGCAAAGGTCTTGTCGTATCTCGCCGGTACACCACGGCCAATGTGCACCCCTTTGACGAACTGACCTTTGAGTACCGGCAATCCAAAATTACGGAGCCGGATGGCACCGTGATTTTTGCGATGGACAAGGTGGAGGTGCCCAACACATGGTCACAACTGGCCACTGATATTTTGGTATCCAAGTATTTCCGTAAGGCAGGCGTTCCTGAAACCGGGCATGAAGTCAGTGTCAAACAGGTGGTGACTCGACTGGCCCGCTCCATCCGCAAGCAGGGCGATGGTTTTGGCTTTTTTGCTTCTAAACAAGATGCAGACGCCTTTGAAATGGAACTGACCCATCTGTTGGTCACTCAAAAAGGGGCGTTTAACTCTCCCGTGTGGTTTAACTGCGGTCTGTACCACGAGTACGGCATTGAGGGCAGCGGTGGAAACTACTACTGGAATCCTCTGACTGACGCGATTGAGATGACCAACAACTCCTATGAGCATCCCCAGTGTTCTGCCTGCTTTATTCAATCCGTCGATGACGATTTGATGAGCCTCTTTGATCTGGCCAAGAACGAAGCCCGGCTGTTTAAATACGGTTCTGGAACGGGGACGAACTTCTCGAAAATTCGGGGTCGGCAAGAAAAACTCTCTGGTGGCGGCACATCCTCAGGATTAATGTCCTTCCTGGAAGTGTTGGACCGGGGTGCCGGGGCAACAAAATCGGGTGGGACTACCCGACGGGCTGCCAAGATGGTCTGTTTAGATATGGATCACCCTGAGATTATTGATTTTATTAACTGGAAGGTGAAAGAAGAGAAGAAGGTGAAGGTCCTGATTGATGCAGGGTACCCTTCTGACTTTAACGGTGAAGCCTACCATACCGTGTCGGGGCAAAATTCTAATAACTCAGTGCGGATTAGTGACGCCTTTATGGAAGCCTTCTTAAATAAAAAGTCTTGGTCTACCAGCTTTAGAACAACCGGTGAACTGTGCGAAACCTTTGAAGCGGACGATTTGATGAAACAAATTGCCTATGCGGCTTGGGCCTGTGCGGATCCTGGCGTGCAGTTTGATGACATCATCAATGATTGGAACACGTGTTTGGATACTGACCGGATTTACGGTTCCAATCCGTGCTCGGAGTACCACTTCTTAAACAACACAGCCTGTAATCTGGCGTCTATCAACCTGGTGAAGTTTGTGGATGAAGACGGCCGCTTTGACATTGAGGGCTTTCGGCATGCGTGCCGGATTTTCTTCATCGCCCAAGAGATCCTGGTGGACTTTGCCTCCTACCCCACAGAGTTGATCGCAAAAAATAGCCATGCCTACCGTCCTTTGGGCTTGGGTTACGCCAATCTGGGTGCGATGTTGATGCGTGACGGGATTGCCTATGACAGTGATGAGAGTTATGCAACCGCCGCTGCGATTACCGCTGTGATGTGCGGACATGCTTACCGGACTTCCGCTGAAATCGCGGCGGTTAAGGATCCCTTCCCGGCCTATGCGCAAAACCGCAGTTCGATGCTGCGCGTGATGAACAAGCACCGGGATGCGGCCTATGCCATTGATGAGGCGGCTTGTCCTCCAGAATTACTGCAAGCAGCGCAAGAAGATTGGGATATTGCGGTCTCACTGGGTGAAGTCCATGGTTACCGCAATGCCCAAGCGACTGTTTTGGCGCCCACAGGCACCATTGGTTTGCTGATGGACTGTGACACCACGGGGATTGAGCCTGATTTTGCCCTGGTGAAATGGAAAAAACTGGCCGGGGGTGGTTATTTCAAAATCATCAACCAGTCTGTGCCCACTTCGCTCAGTAACTTGGGTTATACGCAAACTGAAATTGATGATATCCAAAATTATGTCCTGGGACGCGGCACCTTAGAAGGCGCTCCGTTTGCCAATGCCACCACCTTACTGGAGTTGGGTTTCACTGAAAATGACATTCTGACCGCCATTGAGAGTGTTGCCAGTGCTGGTTCTTTCAATGAGTGGACCGCAGGCATTAACCCGAAAAAGCTCAAAGAAAAGGGGATGCTCTCTGCTGAAGTGACCGCCATTGAGAACTACGTCAACGGAACCCAGACCATTGAGGGGGCACCACACCTCAAAGAGGAGCACCTGCCTATTTTTGATTGTGCCAACAAATGCGGAGCCGGCTCACGTTACATTCACCCGATGGCGCACATCAAGATTATGGGGGCGACTCAGCCTTTCTTATCCGGTGCCATCTCCAAAACCGTGAATCTTCCCCATGAGGCCACCGTTGAAGACATCGAAAATATCTATGTTGATGCGTGGAAAATGGGGCTGAAGTGCGTGGCGATTTACCGAGACGGTTCCAAACTGTCTCAACCGCTCAGCAGTGCCAAAAACTCTGAAGAAGATGAAGAAGAAGGCACGCTTGCAGAAGCCACCAAAGCCACTGAAGGGAACTCACTGCGATGGGGAGACAAACGGCCCTTACCCCAGAAGCGTCATGGCATCACGGTAGATGCCTCTGTCAGTGGTCACAAAGTATACCTGCGTACGGGCGAATACGAAGACGGCTCCATTGGTGAAATCTTCATTGATATGTTCAAGGAAGGGGCTGCCTACCGCAGCATGGTCAACTGTTTGGCTGTGGCGATTTCGTTGGGTCTGCAACACGGCGTCCCGTTGGAAAAATACGTGGATGCCTTCACTTTTACCCGCTTTGAACCCGCAGGAACGACCGATCACCCCAATGTGAAGCTGTGTACCTCGATTGTGGACTACATCTTCCGTGTGATTGGTATGGAGTACTTGGGCCGAACGGATTTTGTCCAGGTGAAGCCTGAAAGCACCGAGCATGCGCAAGCGGCCATCCCCAATTTGACTGTCCAAAAGCGCTTGGATCTGCCCGAAGTGCCGGTTAAATCCGTGGTAGACCCGGAGCTAGCTTCCAGTCTGGTACGAACCGCTCAACTGAAAAGCCTGATGGGGGATGCCCCGTTCTGTAGTAATTGCGGCAGCATCACCATCCGAAACGGTGCCTGCTACAAGTGCGACAACTGCGGCAATTCCGAAGGCTGCTCCTAATTTAAGTCCCAATTTAAGTTATTGAATACACTCAAAAACACCCTGTGCCTTGCTAAGACACAGGGTGTTTTAATTTTTGTTAACTCCCTAGCATCAGATCGGCTGGAGGGGACTTTATGCCGGCACATTCGATTACAACCGTTCTATTCTAGTAAGCAAGAGGTGAAATAAGTCCCCTGATGAATATTCAATCCCAATCCCCCCAATTTGGCGGTCGTGCAGTGGCCACACTGGCTGATGTGACCAAAGCACTGGGTCAAAAAGGCTTTAAGCCTACTCATGGCTCCGTCTGGAGTGATGGCGCCCGTCGCGTTCGTCTCCCCCATGCCAAACCAGCCGATACGCTCTCTCCTGGGGCAGTCAGTAAGATTGCCCGTAATGCTGGGTTGGGGAACGGTCACACCTTTGTCGAACAAATCCGCAGTGGGACTATTCTCGGCTAGTAAACTCACTGAGTAAACCCATTTTTTCTCTGCAAAACGCTCTCACGTCTGGATAAACCCAGTGAGGGCGTTTTTTGCTGATGTTTTAAGTTATTAGAAAGGCAATTTTAGACTGCCTACAGACTTACTTAAGTGAACGAGTTAAATCAATCCACACAGACCTTGAGGAGAACCGAATACCAATGATGCCTATCTCTTTTTCTGCCTGCCCCGTGCAAACCTCACCCCAGTTTGGTGGTGGACATTTTTCCGCCTTGATTGACGATGCAGCAAAACTATTAACCAACTCTGGTTTTAAAGCCACAGCCAGTAACCGTAACGGCACCACCTATACCAATGCCGCCACCGGGAAAAGCGTGACGCTTCCGAAAAGCACTGGCCCCAAAAGTACCTTAACTCCAGCGGCTACGAGCAAAGTAACCGCTGCCCTTAATTTGCGAGGCGACGCCCAGCTACGGGATGCCATCGGCAATGGGCACCGCTTGCTCAAGTAGCGCATCGAGTATTTAAAACCCCCATCAGACAGTCTGATGGGGGTTTTATTCTGTGACAAACTAGACCACGAAGGCGTCTTGAGCAGAGCTTAAGTCGGTAGTCGCGTTCATGTCTTGATCGAAGTAAGGAATATCGACTGGGGCATATTGATTGAGCAGGGGAAGGTTCTTCTTCAGCAGCTCATCATAGGTGGGCAGTTGTATTTGGTAGAAGACACCCAAGGCCACACGGTCTTCAATCCGGCTCATCCGCTCAAAGGCAGCTTGCCGTTTTTGATTGACCTCTTGTGTGTCTTGAGGGTTTTTCACCTGTCCGTCATACCCGTCTTCTGTGAGATAGTACACCCGGGGCACTTGGAAGCCGTCTTGCTCCAAGGTTTCGGCGAAGAATTCCTTGGTCCGCAGATCGTTATAGGTCGGACACGGCTGCAGCACGTTAACTAATGCCATACCTTTGTGCTGAATCGCAGCACACAAGGTGTTTTTCAGGTGTTTGGCATCGTAGGCATAACTACGGGCAATAAAGGTGTAGCCACTGGTCAGTGCCAGTGCCAAGGGGTCCACACCCTGGCTGATATGCGGGAGTGGCAGGGATTTTGGCTGCTCCCCAATCTTCAAGGTAGGTGAAGCCTGTCCCTTGGTGAGACCGTAAACTTCATTATCAAACACGACATAGGTGAGATCCACATTACGACGGCCTGCGTGCATAAAGTGACCGGCACCAATCCCGTAGCCATCGCCATCACCACCCGCAGCAACAACAGTCAACTTAGGGTTGGCCAGTTTGGCGCCCAGAGCATAGGGAAGTGAACGACCATGGAGGGTGTGAGAGCCGTATACGTTAATGTAGTGAGGGGTTTTACCAGAACAACCTACCCCAGAAATCAGGTAGGTTTCCCACGGCGGCATCTGGAGTTCTGCCAAAGATTGCTGAATGGCATTGATAATCCCAAAGTCGCCACAGCCAGGACACCAGTCCGGGTGGAGTTCGGTCTTATACTGAGCCGCTTTTAACGGCTGATCCAACGTTTTAGTGACCATAAGTCAAGACCACCCTTTCTGTTTTTTCCTGATGGACTTTTAATGAGGCTGCAACCACTTCCGTCTCAGAAATGGGACGGCCGGTATATTTCACCACCTGATGCGGAATCTGAATCCCGGTTCTCATCGTGATGAGTTGTGCCAATTGCCCGGAGAAGTTGGACTCCATCGTGAGGACGCGCTTGGCGTTCTTCAGGATTTTAGCAACCCCATCGGCTGGGAACGGACACATCAGACGGATGTGGAGGAAGTTCACGGTGAGTTTATGCTCACTGCTGAGAACCTTCATCCCGTCGAGTATGGGACCTTTGTTGGCACCCCAACTTACGATAGTCAGATCGGCATTTTCCGGCCCGTAGAGTTTGTATTGAAGATCAAGCGGGATCTCTTTGGCGGCCAGATCGAGTTTGCGCATCCGTTTTTCATGCTGCGCCATCCGGATTTCTGGTTTTTCCGTAATATGCCCGAACTCCGTGTGCTCATCTCCTGTCATCCAGAAGATTTTACCCGGTGTTCCTGGCAACGGACGCGGGGATACACCCGATTCGGTGACTTGGTAGCGGGGGTATTTTTGAATACCACGCTCGACATCACCTTCGCGGTAGTCTTTATCGGCTTCCACGATTTGGCCACGGTCAATTTTAAGGGCTTTATCGTCGAAGGGTACAATTGATTGCGTACTGTTAGCCAGCTGTTTTTCAGGCAGCACCACCACCAAGGTCTGATAGCGATCGGCAAAATTGAAGGCGTTGAATGAATCTTCAAAGGCCTCATGCATATCCCCAGGAGAAATCACGATTTTGGGGACATCGCTGTGCCCGCCAAAAATTGCAAACAGGAGATCGCCTTGCTCATTACGCGTGGGCAGACCCGTGGAAGGACCGCCCCGTTGGTAATCAAAGACCACCACAGGCACTTCGCTGATGCCAGCCCATCCAAGCCCTTCTGCCATCAAACAGAATCCAGGACCAGAGGTCGATGTTGATGCCCGAATGCCCGTTGTACCAGCAGAAATGGCCATATTCACTGCGGCCAGCTCATCTTCAGCCTGGAAAACAACGGTACCAAACTCAGGATGTTCTTCCAAAAAGATACACTCATCCACGGCCGGGGTGATGGAGTAATACGTCTGGAAGCGGCAACCGGCTTTGAGCTTACCTAGCCCGCAAGAAGCAGCACCGTTAATCACCAAACGAGATCCTTTGGCCGGGGGATTCGTGGGAGCTGCCATTTTAAAGGCAAAAGTATCCCAACCAGCCACCTGCATAATGGCGTCGTAGGCTTTTTTAGCGACTTGCACGTTGGACTGAACCAATTTTGCCCGACGGCCGGTGAATAGGCCCTTTAAGGCATCTTCAATCGCTGAGAGATCCACTCCTAAGAGCGCCAATGAGGCCGCTACAGAGATCACGTTCTTCATAATCGCCAGTTTTGTGACGTGCTGACCCGTTTCATCCGCCATTTGCTGAATCAACTCATCGTAATTCAGCGGAAATAACACCACTGATTTACTCATTTCGAGCTCTTCTGGCTTGGTCACCTTGGGATCATAAATCAGCGCGCCCCCGTCCACGATTTCGTGGGCATGGATTTCGGCAGTCGTGCTTTCAAAGGTAGCCAACAGGTGAACTGGATCGACATTCGAGAGGACCGGCTCATTCTTGACCCGCACCTGAAAATAACTATGCTTACCCTTGATGTTGGAATGGTACTCGCGTTTTCCAAAAATCCAATAACCGGCCGCGGTCATCGCGCGCGAAAACAGGGTTGCTGAAGAGTCCACCCCACTTCCTTGCGGACCACCAATCATCCAGCTGATATCTGTTTTACCGCTCATAATGACGGGGTGCTCCTTTGACATAAAGACATAATGAATCTAATGAGAGAAGTTGTGCCGAAAGAATCGATCTCTATCGCTTCTCTGGCGAGCCCTGACTAAAGCCACTGCCGTAAAGTAGGCTGTCATTATAGCACGAAGACAGGCAATGCAAGCCCAGAAAACGCAGCTGCTTGCGACTACTCTGTTAACTTCCCTCGGCTTTTTCCAGACTGTGGCGGTTTTACTTCCCCCGATATCAACTTTTGAGCCAGCAGGAACACTTCGCTGACAAACACCCCTAAATTGGGCGGTGGGTTATCTGGGTTGGGAAACATCGGGGTGATGTCAGGCCATTTCACCCCCCGCCTACCCCCAGCAACACTCGGGCGAATCAGTCGCGCAAACACCCCTTTGGTTGGATGTCGATCGAACTCAATCACCACATCAGCGGGCAAAGCCGCCAAAGAGGCTTGATGCTGCCCTATCAGGGCCGTCACCTCAGCCACTTCTTTCTGTCGAATGGGGCCAAGAGAGGGATATTTTTTGGGGTTGGCTTCTTCTTGAAAGCGAACACTAAACGTTGCAGAACCCCGAAATATAGGCGTTACGGTCATTTCAACACCACATCTCAACACTCACAATCACACAATGCATGCTTGTATTTATACCTGAAACGATCTTCGTTATCTAGCAAGAATTCATCTGGCAAGAATTCATCTGAGAATTCAGCTGGGTTTATGAACTCGAAAATTACCCAACCAGCACAACTGCCTCCAGAGCGGCACTTTCCGCGACCACTCATCAAAAGCGATCATCCCATTGATCAGCCACGGCCAGCGGATCCAGGCAAACCACGGGAAGAAATCCGTATTGCCAATCAGAGCATAACTTAAATGACCAAAGGGCTCCCAATAAAAATGTTCAAAACCCGCCTGTTGAAATTGCTGACGCATCTCTTCAACCGTGAGTCCTCGCTCTTCAGTGGCATCAAAAATCTGGGTGTTGGCATACATCCAGTTACGTACCCAAGTGACAGGCCCTGGTAAATTTAACGGTTCACTGGCAATCAGCTGTCCGCCTGGTTTCAACACCCGGTAGAGTTCTTTCAGTGTGCTCTCCATATGAAACGCCACATGGTGCAGGCCTCCCCGCATCACAATGACATCCACACTGTTATCTTCAAAGGGCAAGTCCCGAACATCTGCTTTTTCACAAAATTGCAGGCGTTTACGAACATCGGGTTCAATATAGTCCAGCATCTCAGGGGATAAATCGCAGGCCCAAACAATTGTATAGCGCTTTAAAACCCTGTCCAAAAACAAGCCCGCCCCGCACATCGGGTCGAGATAGATGGCTGTTTGATAAAACCTGTCTGGTTCACCCTCTTTCGGCAGCTGAACCAACTGGTGAATGTGATCATGCCAATATTCGTGATAGGCCTTGGTGGCAGGAATTTTTCGCCGAGAGGCCACATAGGCATCCGCAATATCAGAGAAATGCGCTTCTTGGCTAGAAGGCTGCCCAGAAGAGTGTAATGTCTTATTTTCTGCTTGATTGCTTCCTGCTGGTGGTGTCATCAAAATTCTTTCTAGAAAAACTGGCACAAAAATCATCCGCTATAGTTATGCTAGAGTATGCAAATGCGACCCCTAGATAGATTAAGCAAATTGAGATTCAGCAGATTAAGCGCCCTCTCGTTCCAAAGGGCCGGCTTTTTTGCCTGCCTTTTTGTATGCCTTTTTAGCGCGGGCTTATTTTATCACGTCGTTTGGGCAGAGAGTACAAACCTTTCAAAAAACCCTTCAGCACACCCTTCAAACCCATGTGTTGGCAGTCAGTGCTCAGGTCAGGTCAATCTCACTGCTGTCCCTCTGGTGCAATATAGAAAACGACATTCGCTCAATCACATCTATCAGTTTGAGTCCTCCCCTTTGGGAGACCGCGTCCCTGTGATCCTGATTCCCGGCCGAGCAGAAGAATTTCAAAACGGGGCCTGGTGGAGCAAATTTAGAAAAGAATCTAAGAAAAACGCCTATTTCCAGAGCCACTGTAAGCTTTATGCCTTTATTTATGACTCTCGCAATGAAGTGAGTGAGCAGTCTGATGATTTTACCAAGGACTTTATGGCCATATTTAGCCCAGAAAACATTTCTGAATCTGACTCAACGACCTCACATCTTCCCAAAAAACCCATTTTAATTGGTTACAGTCTGGGCGGGATTATTGCACGCACCGCCATGGAAGATGATGCCGTGTATGATCGGGTTGAAAAAGTCATTGCCATTGCAGTTCCCTTTCATGGCTCTCCTATTTTTGACCCAGACTGGTTTACCCAATTTCTGGCCCCGGGCCTGCGTTCACCCATCCGAGCTCTATGGGATAGAGCGATTTACCGGTTTTACTTGTTTGACAAAAGTAATCTGAGACGCGGACTGAGCTGGGACAATTTTGATCACTCCAAGCCACAGTTTAAGCAGCATATCGTCAAAGGAGACCTGGTGCTGCCTTCCATGGAAGTCTATAGAGAGCCTGAAACCACCCCCCGCTTTAAAGAGAAACTCTTGGTTTATGCCAGCTATCTTCCCAACCACTCGACCGAAGAGGCCGATAAGATCTCTCTGTTAGAAGCCCCCATCAAGCTGGTCGAAGACACCCGTAAATTACCGAAAGCCGTTGTTGGCAGTTTTATTCCGTTTTACGGATTTTCTGTCCACGCCGTATTTGATTACACAAACCTCCAGCTCAATAATATTCCCACTTACACTCCCGATTCTCCAGAGGGCAAAGTGATTAACCTGTATCGTTACAATGACGGGGTAATTCCTCTAAGCAGTATGTTGTTTTTGCCGGCAAGAAAAACCCCCTACAGTGAAGATCTAGAAGGCTTACTCAAGGCCGTTGACGTCCCTAAGGTTCGCCTGTTTTATAACCTCAACCATATGCACATTGGTGATTACATCCCGCCGTTACTGACACCCAAAAAGATAAACACCCAAGATATGTGCCACCCAACCGAGGGCAAACGCACCCCGAATCAATGGTTATTACACGATTTAAAGAACTACCTGAAGACAGGCCGCTTCTAAGTCACGGCAAAAACGTTTAGAATAACTTGAAATAGATGACTTGAAACGGATGACTTGAGACGATTGATGCGATGACAGCTCCTTTGTCGGAAGACGCGCTATTTTCTGAATTAAGCCAAACCCTTACCCAGCAGAAACGGTCTCCAGAAGAGATTGAGCTGGTTCGATTAGCTTTTGAATACGGCCGGCAGATGCATGAGGGGCAACGCCGAAAGAATAATGAAAACTATATTGTGCATCCTGTCAGCGTGGCCCTGATTTTATCCGATATTCAGGTCGATATCCCCACCCTGCAGGCGGCCATCCTCCATGATGTGCTTGAGGACACCCCTGCCACATCTGCCGAACTCCAGAAACGTTTTGGAGAAGAAGTCACTACCATCGTGGAAGGGGTCACTAAGTTAGGAAAATTCGAGTTTTCTTCGGCAGAAGAACGACAAGCCGAAAATTTCCGGCGGATGTTTTTGGCAATGGCCAATGATATTCGGGTTATTTTGGTTAAGTTGGGTGACCGACTGCATAACATGAGAACGCTCTGCTTTATGAAGCCCGAAAAACAGCTCAAAATTTCCGCAGAAACGCTCGAAATTTTTGCCCCTCTGGCCAACCGCATGGGGATGGGTAAAATCCGGGCCGAACTCGAAGATCTGTCACTCCTCTACCTTAACGAAGAAAAGTACCGCGAAATTGAAGCCGAAATTTCACAATCGAAGGCAGAATGGGAAAAAACCCTAGAGCAAGTGACGGAAAGAATTCAATCCCAGTTACAACCCTCTCAAATTGAAGCCAAAGTCTACGGTCGCGTGAAAAACTATTACAGCATTTATAAAAAAATGCTCACCCGACAAAAGAAAGTACAAGACGTCTACGATCTCAGCGCAGTCAGAGTGATTGTTTCCAATGAGCGAGAGTGTTATGAGGTTCTTGGTGTGGTTCATAACGCCTTCAAGCCCATTCCTGGACGCTTTAAAGACTACATCGCCATGCCGAAAAGTAACTTGTATCAATCACTCCATACCACTGTAATTGGGCCTTACGGACAGCCTCTGGAAGTACAAATCCGCACCAAAGAAATGCACCGAATCGCAGAATACGGGATTGCCGCCCATTGGAAATATAAAGAGACAGGCAGCAGCGCCAGTGCAGCCACCTCAGACGATCAAAAACTCTCCTGGCTGAAACAAATGATAGAAATGAAAGAGTCGGCAGATGATGCCCAAGAATACGTTGACTCGGTGAAACTCGACCTCTTTCGAGATGAGGTCTTCGTGTTTAGCCCGAAAGGCAAGGTAGTGGATCTCCCCAGAGGCTCTACCCCCGTGGATTTTGCTTACAGAATTCATACAGAAGTTGGCAACACCTGTACCGGGGCCAAAGTAAACGGCAAAATTGTCACGCTGGATTACGAACTCCATAACGGAGACATTGTGGATATCCTCACCAACAAACGCAGCACCCCGCGACTCGACTGGATTAAGTTTGTTCAGACGCAGCAGGCCAAAACCCGCATTCGCCAATGGTTTAAAAAGAACTTTAAAGAAGAGCATGAAGCCCAAGGCCGCCAGTTAATTGAAGCAGAGTTGACCAAAAACGGGGTCGAAGAGCTGATACGTTCCGGTCGTATGGTGGATACAGCTAAAGAACTAAATTATACCTCAGTAGAGGATTTATTTACCGCCCTGGGTGCTGGCGAAATCAATGCCCCCAGAGTGATTAACCGGCTCAAAAAATACACAGCTCATGGGGCATCAGCCGCAAACAATGTAGACGACAGCGGGCAAAACTCACAGCGCGCTGTTCCCAAGATGCGGCCCGTTCAGCAAAGCGGCAAAGACAGTGAAATTGACGGGCTACAAGGCATGCTTTACCATCTGGCCAAATGTTGCTCCCCTGTGCCGGGTGAAGAGATTATCGGGGTTGTGACCCGCTCTCGTGGGGTGATGGTTCACCGGGATGACTGTAGCAATCTGTCCCATGTGAATCCGGACCGGCAGATGGTTGTTGAATGGGGACGAAAAGCTGCAGAAAAGCAGGCTTCTAACAAGCATTCTGTTAAACTAGAGGCCCATGTGATTGACCGTGTCGGGGTTTTGAAAGATATCTTGGGGAAAATTGCAGACACCCGAACCAATCTATCCAACACCAAGGTCCGCATGCATGAAGACAATACGGCCATTATCGAAGTGACCATTGATGTTGAGAATGTGGATCACCTTGAACGTGTTCAGCAGGCCATTCGTAAGGTTCCAGACGTGATTTCCGTTAAACGGCATCAGTTCCGTGTGGCGAAACCTGGTGGCAAGTCACTATAGCTTGTTTTATTACAATCACAGTGTTTAAACGTCCTGGCGGTCATTCTTTACAAAAGTTTTTACGGGCACCCTAAAAATTTAATATTTGCTGCCAACTGCCGACACTCTAAAAGTCGGAACACTGTCTTGGATCATGTTCACTCTGATTCTCGCAGTAGGACACTATAAGCGGATTGTTTGGAACTGTTGGAGGAGACTACCGCTCCTATGCTGATTGCGGTCTCATTTGATGAACTTTTAGGGTCAAGCCGTCTGGGTTTTGACTTGTATGGTTGTGACGGGGAAGTGATTTACCGGTCTGGTTACAGACTGAATGACGCTGAACTCACCGAGATGAAAGGCCTACGGCTATACCGTGACCAGGCCAATCTTCCCAAAGATTTTACAGGCACGCCCACAGAATATTTTGAGCACGAGGGCGTCTTTATGACGATGCCCGTTGACTCTGCTGATGACGAGAAAAAGAGATTGGTCCGAGAAGCCTTTGAACAGGAACAACCTGGCATACTCGATCCAGCGTTATCAGACTCCTTCCTGAAATCGATGCGTTATTTCCTCGACGGTATTCGACGAGGAGCTGCTCCTGATGTTGCCTTGTGTGAACTCCTTGCCGATAAACTGGTCTGTGAAGTCACCACAAAGGCCGATCAACTCCAATATCTCAGTCAAATGAGAGTGCGTGACCAATTTACCTATTCTCACACGATGGAAGTCTCTGCCTTGGCGGTAGCGCTGGCCATGAAAGCAGGTTTCGGGAAAAAAGAAATCCGTGAAATCGGTCTGGCATCAATTATTCACGATCTAGGAAAGCTGCTGATTCCCAAACGTATTATGTTTAAACCCGGTCGTCTCAGTGAAAAAGAGTTTGAAGTGATGAAACTCCACCCAGGGCTTGGCTACCGCATTATTCGCGATTCGCTCAAGCTGTCCGATGACATTGCCCGACCCGCACTGGAGCATCAGGAAATGTTTGGCGGGGGCGGCTATCCCAACAACTTGTCTGGAAATGAGATTCATCCGTATTCTCACATTGTCAAAATTGCAGATGTTTACGACGCGTTAACCTCCAAACGGCCTTACAAAGAAGCCATTGCTTCGCAAAAAGCCATTAAAATCATGCTCTCTGAAGGAGCACGTAGCTTCCACCCAGAGCTACTGGCAATGTTTATCGAAATGGCAAACTATCACGACGAGAGCCGCTTTGAGCTAGTTTCTTAGCGTTCTTCAACAACACTATTTTCAGTTGCTCGGCCTTTTTGTATCCAGAGCCGCTCATAGCCTGCGGGTTCATCTCTTTCCTGGCGCAAAACCAGGTGCCCTTCCTGCGATAAGCTTTTGGGGATATTCAGCGCGGATTCTCCGCCCAACTGAATCCAAACCTCGAGTTGCCCGCCCTCAGGGAGTTTTTCCAGCGCCAGTTTGGTTTGGACAAAGTTGAGCGGGCACTTGCTCTGCCGCAGATCCAAAAACGGCATCCTGTTGTTTTGCATTGGCGTGGTCTTTTCGTTGCTCATTGTATTATCCGCAAAAACACTGATGGATTGGCTTGCCAGGACACGCTGCTGTTTCAAAAGACTCCCACGGGGTTTTAAAGCAGTCTCGCGCCATCACATAGGTTAACATCTGAGATACCCAGGTTTCTGTAGAAACCGGCGTTTGGGGTCCGTCTATACTTCCTGAAGCTCCTGGCTGCATACTGACTAAGCAGTTGAGGCAGTACTCATCGTCGACATAGCTAAGGACTAAGTTTAGGATGTGCACCCGCTCACAAAAAGGCGTGCTGCATTGATCACACAGATACGTGAAAAAATCTGTCTCGCTATAAGTAGCCTGTGGGACCGTCATTACGGGAATCCTGTTCTCTTTTCTCTGTTTTAGATAGAATAAGCCTCGTTATTAAACACGAACTCGCCTGTGACACGCAACCCAATTCAGGATTTAATGCCTTATGACAGACTTTCACGATATTTCAGACGTTGGGCTTGATCCCACTCGTCCCATTGCGCTGGTCAGCGTCTACGATAAATCCAAACTAGAAACCCTTGCAGAAGCCCTTATCCAAAGCTATGAGTATCAAGTACTGGCCACCGGAGGCACTGCAGAGTATCTGCGCTCGCATAACATCCCCGTCACTGATCTCAGCACGATCACTGGGTTTGATGAGCTGCTCGGCGGTCGGGTGAAAACCCTTCATCCCGCTGTTTTTGCTAGCATTTTGGCCCATACTATTGAAGACCGTGATTCTCTTCCATTTACAGTAGATACTGTGGTCGTCAATCTGTATCCTTACGAAAGTACCCAAAAAATTGATGCCATCGACATTGGCGGGTCTGCTCTGCTCCGCGCTGCGGCTAAAAACGCGGATCATGTCACTGTCCTCTGCAGCCCAGAACAATACACCCCCTTTCTCCAAGAACTCAAGCTCGGCAACGGGGAAACCAGTGACTCATTCCGTCACCATTTAGCCCGACAAGCCTTTGCCCGGTCTTTGGCTTACGAACAATGTATCGCCTCTACAATTTACGGCCAATCCTCACCTGCTCAAACGGACCCTTCTCAAACAAAAACGTCTCAAGCGACAGAAACGCTGACCCTCTCCTTACACAAGGTGCAGGATTTACGATACGGGGAAAACCCTCATCAGCACGCCGCCTTGTACAGTGTCGATCCGGCTGGTATCCCTCCCTACGATCAGATCCAAGGCAAAGACCTGTCCTATAACAATTTATTGGATATGGAAGCAGGCTGGAATATTGTCCAAGAATTCACCACAGAGGCAGCCTGCGCGATTATCAAGCACAATAACCCTTGTGGTGTGGCCATCTCTAAACGAGGCATCTCTGATGCCTACCACACCGCCTTTTTCTGCGATTCTCTCAGTGCCTTTGGCGGTGTTGTGGCCTTAAATCAGCCGTTAGATCTAAAAACCGCGACGGAGCTGAAAGATGTATTTTTAGAAGTCATTATTGCCCCCGGTTTTGAGCCTGACGCCCTGGCACTCCTCTCCAGCAAAAAGAACCTTCGCCTGGTGAAGAAGACACCCCATACGGCTACAGCACCACTGCCTCTGCAAGAGCTTCGCCCCCTGGAAAAAGGCTGGTACTTAGCCCAAGACAGCCTTACCCCGGAAGACAGTGATTTGGATGCACTGACAGAGCGTGGACTCACCTGTGTCACACAAAAAAAACCCACGTTAGATCAGATTGAAGACTTACGTTTTGCCTGGAAAATTGTAAAACACGCTAAGTCCAACGCCATTGTTCTGGCCAAAGACGGACGTACTGTCGGCATTGGGGTTGGACAAACCAGCCGCATTGGGGCACTGGAAAGCGCCTTACGCACCGCCTGTGATGAGGCCAAAGATGCGGTGATGGCCTCAGATGGCTTTCTCCCCCACGAAGATAACATCCACGCTGCTGTACAGGCCAGAATTAGTGCCATTATTCAGCCTGGGGGTAGTATCAAAGATGAAGCCGTCTTAAAACTGGCCAACCAATACGGCCTGTCTATGATTCAAACAGGTGTCCGGGTTTTTAAACACTAAGTTGGCTTACGGCACTGGATTGGCAAGACTATCACGCCAAAAGCGGACAATTTTGTCTCGTTCTGCCAAATTACCGTGATGCTCACAGGCGGCACTGACGACTGTGACTGCATCTGTGGTGAGATCCACTTCTCTACCCTGTTTGCCGTAAAGACACACCCCTGTATTCACCATCGTATCCGGCACATCCGCAGTGGGGTTATAAAAATAACCACAACTACCGCACGTCATCACGGTCAAACCCTTATCGCTCAGCTTGGCCTGCAGCTCATAAAAGGCCTGATCTTCAATCCGGTATTTGGATGTCTGAAACGAGACTGTCTTGTATTCCAACGTCATTTGGTAAGTCGCTGCGCCTTCGGCAGAAAACTCGGTCTTGGTATGCAGCAAGCACTTCAGTCGCTTCTTCCCGTTACTCAGCTCAATGGACTTTGAGGTCTGCCGAGGTTCTTTGGTCCATGCTCTGGGCTGGATCATGCCTGTCTCTTGGCCTGTCTCTTGGCCTGTCTCTCGGCCTATTTCTGGGCCCTGAGAGGTTCTGCTCGGTTGTTGTGGCTGTTGTGGCTCCAGCAAGGGAGGCAGTTCCTGCTGGCGAGCCGACCGCTGGAGTCCGCTTAGACCAACAGCTTCGTCATGATTAACCGAGCTATGAGTCACTGCAGGGAGTTCTTCGTTAAAGCGGGTTGCTTGGGCCGCATAGCGTTTGTCAGCAGCGACTTTGGGCTTAAGCACACTGTCAACCACAAGACTGATCAAGACAAAGGGGAGGATCAATGCCCCTAAAAAGTAGACCACCGGCGTCCAGAATAAAGTAACCCAGTAATCTTGCGGTTTTGCTCTGGCCACAACCATCCCCAAAAGATGGCTTACCAAAACAGCGACAGCCAGAACCCCCCAGGTTATAGAAGAGCCAATTTCAGTCAGCCCTGTCAAATCCGTCAGCATAAACAACATAAAGAGACTGCCCAACACAAAGGCCGGAATTGTGAGAGTCGAAAAAAGTAATTCGGCTAAATTGCCGTCCATCTTCATCACGCTGCCCAATAGCATCGCAGAACCATAGCGGGTCAAGAGAAATAGTCGGTTCCCAACTGTATTGATGGTCTGCTTAACCAACTGCCACAACGTCCAGTCATGATCGGAAAAGACAACCACATTGGGCGCCCAGCTCACTCGGAACCCCGCCAGATTCAGTCTGATTGTGTACTCCATTGTGTCCCAGGCGTCACTGGCTTGTCGGTAGGGGATCATCTCGAGCACTTCTTGCTTAATGGCCCAACCCGTATCCAACAGGCGAGCGGTCATCCCCAAATGGTAATGTCCCGCATTGTTTACCCGGTTAAACAGACGTGACGAAAGGCTACAAAACTGGCCCCAAGGCGTTTGAATTCTGCGTTTGCTGCCCACATAGCCTTGCAAGACAAAAGCGTCCATCCCTTTGCTCACCACGTTTTGAATAAAATCAGGTTTTACCATATCCGTCGGTTTTAAAAACACCAATAGCCCGCCGCCATTGGTATTGGCCAGGCAGCGATCGATTAACCAAGGCGTGAGTCCACCGCGTCCTGATTTATGGGAGGCTTGGCAAGACCATATCTGAAGCTTGACGGAGGAGAGTTGGATGTCAAGGTCATCAATCCAGTCGGCCCAAGTCCCCACGTGGACCTGAATCTTTTCCCGAGGGTATTCTTGCTCATCCAATGCCTTCAGTAGCTCAAGCAATGCAGAGATTTGAACCGGATTATCAAAGGCAATCAGCACTTTGACGTCATAATCCACATTCACCTTATAGAGTTTTTTGACCAAATCGTATTTACGGCCTTTTTCTGCCCACAGCAGCAAAGCCACATGGCGGACAAGCACCATCAGGGACGCAATTAACAAACCCAGATTGGCTGTTAGGTTGTATTGTGTCAAAACGTTTGTCAGCATCGCTTCTATCGAATTTTATTTGCAAATTATTTTATTTGACAATATCACAGTTGCCTCAGACAGTGGCCTCAGTACGAAGAAAGGGATTATAAAAGAAAGGGATTATAAATGGGATTTTGCCGCTTCGGCAAGCAGGGAATTAGGCTCTAACTGGCGACATTTTTTAAATGCTTGCCTGGCCATCTGTGTTCGCCCCACGCGTTCATTGATTAAGCCCAGTAAAAACCATGCCTCACCGTCACTTGGATTGATTTTCGTGGTTCTGCCAAAGCCTTCGTATGCTTTCACTAATTTCCCAAAGCGATCATAAGTGGCGACCAAGTTTTTATAATAAAGCTCTGTAGAAGGGGTCAGCCGGATGGCCCGTTGAAACGAGGCCACGGCAAAGAGGTACTCACCCGATTCTCGAAACGCAACACCCAAATTGTTGTATAACGGTGCGGCCAAAGAGGCAGAGGGATTTAACTGAAGCGCAATTTTAAATTCCGAAACCGCATTTCCGTATTGCTCGCGCTCTAGAAATAACTGCCCCTCTTGACTGTGCTTGATGATATTGCTGCGGATTGAGTCCATCGACATATCCGTCTCTTCGCCCACAGGCTCACTGTAGACAGAAGAGATACAGAAAAAACTGGCGCAGAGCACCAAGACTAAATAGTGACTCTCCTTTAGCATCTCCTGTGCGGACTCCTTGAGTTTGGTTTGTTTACCCACTATTTATTGTAATCGAAGCAGGTATTGCCTGACGCAGTGATTGAAAGAGAGAGAGAAAAACAGAGCACTTTCAATCACTTGTCTTTAAATATCTTTACAAGCTAACATCGAAATCATAATGATTGTTTTTATGCATGTACAAGATTTAACTCACTCAATTCTCACTTTTTTCTCAAGTTTCTCCGTTCCTCACTCTCACTCCATATCAAAATTTTTTTCACTCAAGCATTCTTACACTATTTAACTCGACTCTACGACTCAACTCTACTCAGACAACAACACTCCCTCGGACCACTTCGAGGGATTTATTTTGTTTAGCCAAATTGTAGCTGTATTTAGGGCTTAGTCCCGTCATAGCCATCAGGAAGCTGCTCTGTTCGAGCCTGAAGCGCCATTAAATTGCCGTCACGTAAAATTTGGAAGGAGAGTTTAGCCCCAATGGGTCGGTCTTTCACCGCATCCTGAACTGTTTTTGGGGAAACAATCTTTTGTCCGTCGAGCCGCTGAATAATATCGCCTTGCCTAAAGCCAGATTGAGCAGCAGGGCTTTTTGGCATCACTTGTGCGACCACGACGCCCTCCGTGTTGCCAGGCAGGCCAAGGCTTTGGGCAAGCTCTGGGCTAATATCAGTCATCGAAATCCCAATCCAGGGTCGCTGCACCCGGCCATTGGCGATAATCGCATCCGTTACTTTTTTCACCACGTTGACGGGAATGGCAAAGCCAATGTTTTGGGCCCTGCCAGAGATGGCCGTGTTAATCCCAATAACTTCTCCCTTTAGATTTACCAGCGGCCCACCGGAATTTCCTGGGTTAATGGCGGCATCGGTCTGAATAAAATCCACATTGGTATTAATGTCCGGGACGCGCCGGGAGATCCCACTGATAATGCCCAGTGTCACCGTATGGTCAAAGCCCAAAGGACTTCCCACCGCAATCACCCACTCCCCGGGTCGGAGTTTATCAGAATTACCAATCAGGGCGGGCTTTAAATTGGGGGCGTCAATTTTTAAGACGGCCAGATCACTGTATTTATCAACACCCACAATACGGGCCGGAATTTTTCGCCCGTCTTGTAGCGTCACCGTAATTTTATCGGCCTGAAACACCACGTGGTTATTGGTTAAGATATGCCCCTGAGGGTCAATAATCACCCCAGAACCATTGCCAATTTCTACCTGTTTGGGCAGAGCCCCACCAAATCGACGGAAGGGGGAGGCCCCACCATCATCCCCGGGTTCAAAGCCGAAGAATTGTCTCAACATCTCGTCATCGAAGGGCGAATTCGGCATCACGGCAGAGCGTGTCCGCGAGACATCAATATTCACAACCGAAGGCGCCATTTGTTGGGCGACATCGGCAATTAAATTGGGATTATTTCCAAACATGCTTTGCCACGCGTTATTACCTTCATGCTGATTGCGCATGGCCAACTGGTATTCTTCTTTTTGGTTGGTTTTATTGACCGCATCTCGCCAGTCAATCGGGGCTGATTTCCCCGTAAAGGCCTGCCCACTGGCAAGAAAGAGCGCCATCAGCGCAACCGCAAAACTGAATGCGGGCAGCTTGTCGGCAAAAAACTGAAAAATTCGTGAAAGATAAGAGGGTTGTTCTGACATCGTCTAATTCCTCTCATTAACGTTATGGCAGTGGGGACGCACTAGGGTCAAATTTGTTCCACTCGTTCCACTATTAGGGGAAAATACTATCGCCCAAACGCGTCGATTTGTCAGCCAGACGCTTTTTCGGTAGCCTCTTAAGAATATTCATGTAAATAATTCTTGTACATTAGTCCATTAAAGGATGCGTTCCTTGCTCTCTTCCCTGGTTCTTCACAATTTACAAGCCGAAGGCTTCTTAACCAATGCGCGTCAAGCCCACTTTGTGGTTGCTTTTTCCGGCGGGCTAGACTCTACCGTCCTACTGCACGTTCTGGCCGCACTCAGGCAAGAGTACCCAATCACTCTGACAGCTGCTTATGTCGATCATGGCTGGAGAAATTCTGGGCCAACGAGTTTTCCCGGCATTCCAGAAATTGCCACACTGGTAAAAACCACCCAAGCCCTGGGGGTTCCGCTGGTGATTTTGCCCTGTGACCGTGAGCAGGAGAGAACAGAGCATAAAGCCCGTCAAGCTCGTTATTATAGACTGACCCATCTGACACAGACGCTGAAGGCCGATGCCTTGCTGACCGCCCATCACGCTGATGATCAGATTGAAACGCTTCTTTTCCGGTTGTTCCGCGGGACCGGCATGGAGGGGATGACGGGTATTCAAAGAAAACTCATTCTAGATGATGTCCGTTTAGGTCTACCTGTAGCCATCTTAAGGCCCTGCTTAGATATTTTTTCCGAAGGTATCGCCCGTTATGCAGAAGAAACTCTCAAACCGCAAGGCATTGAATGGTTTAATGATCCTAGCAACAATAATACTCACTATCAGCGTAATCATCTAAGACATGAAGTCTTACCTCTTCTGCAACAGCGCTTTCCCATGCTCAAGGCTTCTTTGCTGAGAACTGTCGAACTGGCACTTGATAACACAGAGATTGTGCAGCAAGCCCTTGCCCCCATTTGGGAGCGTGTGTTTCAAGACAACGCCTTCGATGTTGTGTATTTCAATCAGCTCGAGACCGCTTATCAGCGGAGTATTGCCCGAAAATTATTAATTCACTGGCAGGCTGATAGTGATTTTGAATCCGTTGAAAGACTCATTCGCTTTCTCAAGGGCGGACATCGCTGCAACCCCGATTCCGCATTGTATTCAATCAATGCTTCAGAAGACGGGCACCCTCGGTTTTTAAACTTGTACCAAGAAAAACTGACCTTAACGATCCTCACCCCGACCATGCAGCGGCGGCTCAGCCCGTCTTCTGATGGAGACAGTGTGGTTTCATGCCCAGTATCTCTCAAAGAAGCCACCGCGTGTGAACCCTTTCAGGTGGTGTTTGAGGCTCTGCCCTATCAGCCGCCCAAGCCTGCCATGCCCAAAGTGTCTACCCCTAAAGGCCCCCCTGTCATTGATAACCCAGTTCTTGCTGAGGCACTGGCGTCTGAAACATCTGAAACAGAAGAAGAGGAAACAGACAGTGTCGAAGAGACGGCATCCGAACAATCTGTTCAAGAAGTGATCACTGATACTAGCAAAGAAACCATTGAAGCTGATGTGCTGTCTGAAATTTGGGTAGATCTTCTCCCCTTTGACACACTCAAACTGGAATTACGCACCCGTAAGCCTGGAGATCGTTTTCAGCCCCTGGGCATGGCGCAACCAATGCGCCTGAAAAAATACCTGATCAATAAAAAAATACCCCGTTTTGAGCGGGATGCCTTATTGGTCTTAGCCCATCAAGACCTTGTCCTGTGGGTGGTAGGGCACGCGATGAGTGAACGCCTCAGACCCAACGGAAGGCCTACGCATCGTCTTAGAATTCACGCACTAACCGAGACCTTTGCCAAAGGAGAATCCTAAGTTATGAGCGCCGGCACAGAAAACGCAGCCTCCGAGGTTATTTTGATTCAGGACACCCGTATGGAAGTGTTGATTTCAGAGGACGCGATTCAAAACCGCTTAAAAGCAATGGCTGCAGAGATTAATGCCCAATATAAAGATAGCCAAAATCTGGTGGTTATCGCGGTGCTTAAGGGTGCATTTCTGTTTTTGGCTGATCTGGTTCGCTATATCACTGTCCCCTGTGAGATTGAGTTTGTCCGTCTTTCAAGTTATGGAAATCAGATGCACTCTTCCGGTCAAGTCCGCCCTGTCGACTTATCCTTACCCAATTTGGCTGACCGTGATGTACTGATTGTCGAAGATATTGTCGATACAGGGCTGACCATGCAGTTTTTTACGGAATACTTGCGCTCTTTACACCATACCCGCTCTTTGCGTTTGGCTGTGCTGCTGGATAAGCCCGAAGCCCGCAAGCCAGAGGCCAAAGAATTGGTACTGGATTTTGTGGGATTTACTGTGGGCAATGATTTTATGGTGGGCTACGGTTTGGATAAGGCCGGTCTGTGCCGAAATCTTCCCTTTGTTGCCCGCGTTATTCAATAACCGTGAACACGAAACCCCTTGTCACTGCAGTGGTGATACCCACCGGCATTGGGGCTTCCATTGGTGGCTATGCAGGCGATGCAGGACCGGCGCTAAAAGCGATCGCCTCTGTGAGTGATTATTGCATCACACACCCCAATGTCTCGAATGCCGCTATTTTTCAAACGCTGCCAGAAAACGGTCTCTATGTGGAAGGCTACGCTCTTGACCGCTTCTTTATGGGAGAGTGGGCCTTACATCTACATCCATCAGCGGACAATCGATTGGGGGTTGTGTTTGACGCAGGCATTGAGCCTGCCATGAGGCAGTTTCAAGACAATGTGCTAGCCGCCACCGCACAAAGCTTCGGGTTGAAAGTAGTGGCCGTGGAAAGCACGCCAGAACCCGTCCAGCTGAGCTTGACACAAGACACGTCAGGTGCAACGAGTGGGCTGTGTCTGAATCCAGAGACTATTTTTACCGCCTGTGAGCGGGTAATTTCCCGTGGAGCCAATGCGCTGGCTATTTGCTGTAGAATGCCTGAGGAAACCCCAGATCTTGCCCTATCCTACGCCCGTGGCCGTGGTGTGGATCCCATTGGCGGGATAGAAGCGATGCTCTCTCATGCTGTGGTTGCCCGGTATCAGCTGCCGGCAGCCCATGCCCCGGTATTTTCATTGAAAGACGCCTTAGATACATTACACCAGGCCACCCAACAGGCACTGGATCCGCGCCTGGCAGCAGAGTGGATCACGATGAGCTATCTGCCCTGTATCCTCCAGGGCCTAGCCCGCGCCCCGCAATATCAAATTTATTCAGAATCTTGCTCAGAATTTTTGCCTGAGACACTCTCCATTCAGGATCTCGCGGCCTTGGTTGTCCCATCCAATGCACTGGGAGGCCTACCTGTGCTGGCCTGCGCTGAAAGAAAGATTCCCATTATTGCGGTTGCAGATAATACCACCGTGATGAAAATGACGGCCAAGGCGCTTCCTCCGTCCTGGGCAATCCATACTGTGCAAACATACGCCGAGGCAGCCGCATGGTTGAACCGTCTTATAACCTGATGCAACAAAGACTGATGGAAAACGTCTTACCGGCTCGGTCATTTAAATGCTTGAATTAATCTGGCTGTTATCGTCAACTAAAGTGATATCCAGAATTAAACAACCCGAAACAGCCCGTCAATCCGCTCAAGGATCTCATCATTGCTGAGCTCTGGTTTTGGATCCGAATTATTCTCATTCAAGACCAAAGACCGTGCATAGGTTTTGGCAGCATCCGTGGTCTGGCCTAAGCCCTCTTGGGTGCGGGCGAGATTAAAACAGGCCAAGGTATAGTTGGGGTTGAGTTCGAGGGCTTTTTGGAACATCACCAAAGCCCGCAGGTGTTGTGCTTCCTCATCGAGGTAAATTACACCCAGGTTGTTATAAGCAATCGCATTGGTGCTGTCTAGCTCGATAGCCTTTAAATAGGCGGTAATGGCCTCAGGGTTTCTATCCATTTGCCAGAGAAGATAGCCCACATAGTTGTAGCAATCGGCGTTATCCGGATAGTGAAGCAACACTTTTTGGTATAAGTCCAGCGCAGCTTGCGGTTGGCCCTGATCAAAATAGAGATCGGCCAAAATCATCCGTGCTTCCATATTGCCGGGATCCAGGCGGCACGCAATTTGGAACATTTCGACGGCGGCTTCGTTATTTTGCTGGACTTGCTGGTAAATCGTGCCCAGAGTTTGAGCGACGGTTGCGGTCCAAAGATCATCTTCGCCCAGTGCGATGGCCTTTTGATAGGAGCGGATTGCCCCATTGATATCTTCCAGCTTAAATAAGACATAGGCCATATTGCTGTAAACATAAGGGTAGTCTGGTTTTAGACCAGCTGCTTCTTTGTAATAATAAAGCGCTTTCATATAATTTTCTCGATCGGATGCCATTTGAGCCAGCTTATAGCGGGTATCAAAGTCCTCAGGTTCAACTTCTACCGCCTTTTCAAAGCTTTTCATTGCATTGGGAAAATCTTCAAAATGACTATAGGCATGGCCCAATTTCCGCAGTAAAGAGCCATTGGTCGGGTTCAGCTCTAATGCTCTGTTGTAAAAATACACAGAGCCATCGATATTTCCTCTCTGTGAGAGGAGATCGCCCAATGTGTGAAAAAACACTGGCTCTTCAGGCATTTTAATACTGGCCCACTCGAGGACGGATTGATTTACATGATGGAGCCCAGCAACACTGAGGCATTTTGAGCTGCTGATCACTGAGTACACAAACAAATCAGAAGAGACAGCCTGTTGAAACACAGAAAAAGCAGGCTTGTCGATGGGCAAGAAGAAACAACCAGAAACAAAAGAGCCGAGTCCTTGGGCAGTGGCACTCATCCGCTTCCATGAAGACCACTCGGTATGCTTGAGTGCTTGCTGTACCTGAGTCAGACCCAGAGACATCCGAGATTGAGCAGACTGCATCGGAGCCTGACGAATGGCAAACTCAAAATGTTGAGTGGCCTTTTCGTACTCACCGGCCTGTCGCCAAAGCAGACCCAGTGCCGCATGAGGCTCCGAAGATTGAGGATTAAATTTGAGTGCCAAATCACAGTAGTGAACCGCTGTATCCAAGGTGATTTCGCCACTGGCCCAGAGTGCAGATGCTAAGCGAACATAGCCGAGTCCCATAGTGGGCTCTACTTCCAGGGCCTTTCTATAATATTGAAGGGCCTTGATCAGATCGCTATTATGGGCCCGTACCTTGTACTGGGCGTAATGCTGATCCCCCATTTTGAGCAATTGTTGCGCGGCGAGATCATCGCGAACAGGACTCAATGAGGCTTCTCCTGCTTGCATTTGCGGGAGCACTGCAGCTAAATCTGTCTCCAGGCCATTTTCCCCAAAAGGATGGCCAGAAGGATTGTTCAGTGGATAATTGTTCAAGGAATCTTGACTCATCGCAACGGTCACTCGCCAATTCAATACCAACACTGTATTGACAAGGCCAGGCAGTCCGTTTGCCTTTGGTTCTATCCTTAGAACACCCTGTGTATGATCTCTTTCGACAAGCGTTCACAAAACTTTATGAAAAACAGGTTATTTTTTTGATAAAGGTGTCAACCCCTTGCAGCAAAACCTACTCGATTGGTTAATTTGCCCTCATTGTCGTTATGTTGAGACAAACGACGGAGGAAACGGACCAGAATATGGCCTAAGCCTTGAGTCCGGCGCTGAAAATTGTGCGATCACCGGGCGAATTCTGACTGGAACACTTGCTTGTAAACACTGTTATACGCAGTATCCCATCAGGCATGGGGTCCCCAGATTGCTGGTGAAGCAACCTTCTCAGCAGAGCGAAGACTCGCAAAAGATCCAGCAGCAGATTTCTGACAATTTTGGTGAGGCCTGGACACAGTATGCTGAGCAAAAAGCCGTGAATCCCTACACAAAAGAACAGTTTCTCGACTGGATTTCGCCCTTGGAAGCCCATGATTTCACCCAAAAAACCGTGTTAGAAATGGGCAGTGGTCTGGGCGGATTTACAGAATATGCGGCCAGCTTTGGTGCCAAGATGGTGGTAGGGCTAGAGATTAGCGCTGCTGTGGATGCCAGTGCTAGTGCACTCTTAGAAAAAAATCCCTGTCTTTCCTTTGTCCAGGCCGATCTCCTTCACCCCCCATTTCGGACAGCGCAGTGGGATCTCGTTTACTCAATCGGGGTGCTGCATCATCTGGAGATCCCGAAAAATGGCTTTCATCAGGTGGCCGCCTTGGCACGAAAAGAAGGCGGACAGGTGTTTATCTGGGTTTACGGGCGAGAAAATAATGAACTGGTCGTGTACATTGTTGATCCGTTGAGAAAATGGATGTCCAAGCTGCCAGTCGCCTTTGTCCGTTGGGCTGTGGCCTTTCCTCTGGCCTGTATTTTATGGCCCTTACTGCTTCTTTTTTACGGGCCAATATCCTCAAAGTACCTGCCCTATTTTGACTATTTTCGGTGGTTACGGCGCTATGGATTTGGCTACACGCACGGAATGATTACAGATCAGTTGATCCCGCCCAGAACCCATTACCTCAGACAAGATACCCTAAAGGATTGGTTTGATTCTGAAGGCGTGATAATAGATGCCATTACACCCCGCAATAAAATCAGCTGGCGGGTGCTGGGACATAAGCCCTAAATACAGCTACAATTTGGCCTAAACAAAATAAATCCCTCGAAGTGGTCCGAGGGAGTGTTGTTGTCTGAGTAGAGTTGAGTCGTAGAGTCGAGTTAAATAGTGTAAGAGTGCTTGAGTGAAAAAAATTTTGATATGGAGTGAGAGTGAGGATGTTGGAACTTAATATCTTGTACATGCATAAAAACAATCATTATGAATTCGATGTTAGCTTGTAAAGATATTTAAAGTCTGGTTTTTTAGCTCGTGAAAACCAGCCGCTCTTGTCTGTCTGCCTTCAATCCCATCATCCACATCTGCCAAGGCCAAGGACTCACCTGAGTTTGAATCCGACCTACGCGGATCACCTCACGCAAAATTGTGTTTCGTTCCGGCTGGTGTTGAGGAACGGTTAGTCCCTGTGTGGGCATCCAGGCAATTAATTTGGGGTCAAACCGGGTAAGCCCCTGCCATAACTGGGGACGAAGCGTCGTCCAGATAACGGACGTCTTGGTAATACGGGACAGCTCATCGACACTCTTGCCCCAATCCTTCACGTACTCAAACACGTGGTGGGCAATCACCAGATCAAAATGACGATCCGGAAACGGGGTGGCCTCAATCTCACTGGTAAAAAACCGCAGTCGGCAATGAATACTCTCCATGGCCTTGAGTGTCGCCTCTGCCTCAGTATCGAGCACACTAATCTGGCTGGCAGGAAACAAAAAAGCCAAATACCGTGAGAGCTCCACCTGGCGAGCTCCCCCAACCACCAGTATCTTTTTGGGCTCTTCACGCAGCTCATCCAAACAGAGCGTCAGCGCGTTATAAAACCCATCAGTCAAACGTCCGGCCAGCCAAGAGGTGGATTGCGCGCCTAGAACAGCTGCCTTTCTCTCATCGCAAGAGAGGCACTCTTCTTGTGATGAATTGTCTTGAGATGAAGTATCTTGGGAAGCAATATTGTGGGCAGTAGGGAGCATAAAAACGGGCCTTCATCGTCATGGGTCATCAAACAGGGTATTTGGGTATATTTTATCGAAAACACCGACTGACTACACCCTTGCTCACTACACCCATGGGACGGTTGCCTTTATGCTTTAATAGAAAAACCATTTAACAATAAATAAACGGGCTGGGTAAATTCTGAGGGAAACAACATTTATGCGGGTGGTCAGGCCATTTCCATCTATCGCAGCGCCTATTCCCAAAGGCCGTATTGCTATTGCGCGCACTTGCTTCGGCCAAAACCCCCCACAAGAAAGTCCTCCAGAGAAAGCTGCACCCTCATTTTTTAAACGCTTGGTAGAAAAAGCGCACCACTCTTGGGCGGCCAAACTGGCGGTTTTGATTATTGTGCCCGGTGGATCTCTGATTGTGCTGTTTATGGAACGCAAACGGGTGGCCCGGTGGTCACGAAACGCCTATATGGCAGTCAATGATGCGCTACGGCCTCGACGAAAATAGTTAAAACTCTACTCATTAAAACTCTACTAGCTGCACCCGGGTGCCTTTAATCAGCTCTACCTGATTGCCATTTCCTCGATTAATGGCCGTTTTCAGGCGAGGCACTTCAGTGGGATTGGTGCTAGACAAACCCGTACTAGAGCCAGCAGTGCTCGAGTGAATGACCGCGGTTTGCCCAGGATTGAGGGGTGATTGAATCAGCACATTTCCCGGAGAGAAACGACTGCCACCTGACAAATAGGCCAGGTAATCCAAAGGGTTCACATACGCATTTTGATGATGTACCTCAAAATGCAAGTGAGGTCCTGTAGAGCGCCCCGTCGACCCAACCACCGCAATCACTTGCCCCGGAGTCACAGTTTCACCATAAGTCACCAAGGTATAGGCATTATGTCCGTATAGCGTAAACAGAGAGGGTCCGTGTTGAAGCACCACCACATTTCCGTAGCCCCCATAAGGGCCGCTATACATCACTCGCCCTGCTTGCGGGGCATAGACAGGCGATCCTGCGGCGGCCGCAATATCGATGCCAGCATGAAAACGAGCTTGTCCGTTCATCGGATCCGAGCGCCAGCCAAAACCTGAGGTGAGGCTTCCCCGAACAGGAGAAAACCCAAATTGAACAGCCCAACCCGCTGCACAAATCCCGCATAGCAGCAGCAACAGTAACAGCACGGTTGAAAATGAACGCAAAAAAACCACAGTCGACTTTCCTCAAGTATTACTAGAAATACCGGTTTTCGACAGAGGAGGACTCCTCTATTTGGCGTATTATGATTTTAATCAGACGAAACAACACCACCACATCTTCACAACCAGATGTTCGTAAATCCTTCGACGTCGAACAAAAAAACTTCAGCCAGGGCAGCATCCTCACCCAGAAACTGTTACAATCTCAACAGTAATATCAGCTCATATAAGAATGTGAATCCTATGTCATCTGCGTTAATCCCAACAGAAACCCGCCCCTGGGGAAGTTTTACAGTGCTGGTCGATCTGCCGCACTATAAGGTGAAGCAGCTGCTGGTAAAGCCTGCACAGAGACTCAGCCTTCAGCTCCATCATCAACGAGAAGAACATTGGGTGATTGTGCGCGGCAAGCCAGAAATTACAGTCGGCGAAAAAGTCTGGCTGGCCGGCCCCGGTGAAAGAATTTTTATCCCCAAAGAAACCCGACACCGCATTGCCAATCCTGGCTCAGAAGATGTTGAGCTGGTCGAAGTGCAATTGGGCAGTTATTTTGGGGAAGATGATATTGTCCGTTTTGAAGACGATTACCAGCGACTTTAAGGCGGGGTGGTCATCTTGATATCCACTGCAGGCAGAGAATACCATTTTTTCAGTGTCGCTACGTCCCTCAGAGAAGGCTTTGTAGAATAAATCTGCAGTTTGGTGCTTTCTTTTACGGCATTCACAGCACCACCTGAAGGATTCCACCGGGCCGGAAAATCTCGCGACTCAATTGAAGGAAGTGCAGGATACATTAAATCTCCCGGTTGATCGCTATGGCCAAACATACCCAATCCATGGCCAATTTGGTGCAGAAGCCCGTGAAGCTGTTGCTCTTCTGAGAAGAGAGCATAGACCGACATATCAATCAGAAGAACCGCTCGGATCGCTCTCTGCGTGTCAATTCTCAACACAGGATGGACCACACTGCCCGTCACTTTATTGAGATGCTGTTGTGGAAAATGCCAGCCAATCACAATATCGGCATCATTTTCTTGCGGGGTGATAATCATGGGTTGTGCTTGGCCCCATGTATTGACTGCTCGGGTTAACTGACGTAATTCATCCCCGGCAGGGTCTTTAAGATAGATTTTGACCGGGCTTCGATGCCAGCGGAAGGCTTTGCCTGAGGGTAAATATAATTGTGCCGCATAATCTGGTGGTGCAGATAAAAGTGATTTTGAACGAGAGGGCACACCCTCAGTATCAGTATTGTTTTCTTTTGAGAGCATGGTCTCTTTTGAGGGTCTATCTCTCTCTTTCTCAAAATCGGGAACTGTATCTACAGAGAGGCTTTGCATTGTAGCTGTGTTGAGCACCGCATGACTGATATTTTTACTCGTCATCACTGAGCTGCCAATCACAGCTCCTTCTCCACTGAGTCTCACCTCTTTGGCCAATACAGGCAGGGTATAGGTCAATTTTTTTACCCGAACTTCTGTGGGATATTTTTCAAACGTCCGGCCAAACACATGGTTTTCCAAGCGTTTAAGCCGCTCATTGATGGTTTGACCAGAAGAACTTTGCTGAAAGAGTTTTCGCTCTAAATAGGCCAGAACCGGCATCACATTATTCTGAATTTGTGCTTCTTGCGTATTGGTCAGTCGGTCTTGCAAACGCTGGATCCGGACACTCATTAATACAGAGGGAAGAATGGACACCCCTGAGGCAGAACTTCGATGAAAGAAATGGCCTGGTTTGGCCTGTGGATTCTGCCCGTTTGGCTGCGCAGGGATTATATTTAACGATTTTTCGATTCGATCCACCCGACTGGTGAGCTCTTCTGGCCAGTATGAATGGCCGTAAAGCTGCATTTCTGTCCGGGACACGATATCAAACCACCGCATTTCTTCCGCACTCAATGAGCGGCCCAACACTTGTGAAGCATTGACAGGTGGCATTTGCAAGACTGCTAACATAAGTGTTAACAGCAAACAGGCAAGAAAAATACGGGGAAAAGCAGTCATTGACAGGTCCATTATTTTACAAGACAGAATTTTACAAGCCAGATACGATGGTCCTATACTTTTTTTCTTCTATTTATTATAGACAGATCCCGCTTGAACTATTTTTATGTTACCGTTGTCAGCTCAAGACCCTTATAGTTGTGTCCCTGCTTTCACACATTTTTTTAGCACGTTCATTTCAAACCTTGGAGGTAAGCCCGCTCGTGAATACGTATGAAATTCTGGTCGTTTTTAAACCTTTCTTAGACACTGACAACCCGGACGGGCTGATTAAAACCGTAGACGGCATTGTGCAACAACTAAAAGGCAAAGTTCAACAGTTAGAGCGCCAAGGCCGACGCAAACTGGCCTATGAGATTCGCAAATACAAAGACGGATTTTTGACCACATTTTTGGTCCAACTCCCCGGTGACGCCATTGCTGAATTCCGCCGCCAATGCCAGCTGAATGAAGATATTCTACGGGTGACCATTTTACGGATGGAAGAGTTTCAACTGACCGCCCTTGCTACAGCGGCCACCCGGATGCGTGCTGTTCGCGAACGCGAAGCTGCTGCTGCTGGGGGACGTGGCCCTGGAGGAGAAGGTTTTGATCGCCGTCCCGGTGGTGGACCTGGTGGGTTCAGAGGAGATCGCCGTCCCGGTGGTGGATTTGGTGGCCCTAGACCACCTCGTTCCTTTGACGGCCCCCGTCCAGAAGGTCCTCGTCATGACGGCCCCCGTCCAGATGGGCCCAGTCAATAATAAAAAGGAGATCTCGCGGTGAGCTTAGCACGTGTTGTTGTCTCTGGCGAAGTTATCAGCGATCCTGAAAAACGGTTTACCCCTAATAATAATGTGGCTGTAACCAACTTAACCCTGGCCGTCAGATCGCTGGGCAAAGCGGCAACCACCCCGGGGCAAGAGACCTTCCAGATCCGTCTGACGTGCTGGAGGCAACTGGCCGAAACCTGTGCTGAACAAGTCCGTGCGGGTGACTTTTTATTGGTTGACGGTCGGTTGTTAATGCAAAGTTTTGAACTCCCCGACGGCAGTACCAAAAAAGGCTTTGAGATTGAAGTCAGTTCGCTGGAAAAAATGGCCGCTCTCCCGTCTTGGGTCGGCTCTTCTCAAGCTGCCAATACCAACAATTCGAATAGTAATTCGGCCTCTGGCGGCACCCCCCCAAATTCATTTGCAGCCAGCACTGCCAGTAGCAGTGGCAAAGGGCACAGCGATTTATCCGCTGATGATTTATTAACCGAAGATGATATTCCGTTTTAAATCTCGCATTTTTTATTGCGTGACTGAAACGCTGTCTTCATAAGATTTATCACCTTTTATCAGTGAAATTAAAATATCGCCCAATTAGCCTATATTGTTTTTTGGGGATTCACTGTTAAAATATTTTTTATTGTTCAGTGTTATACTGACAAAGTTCGTGCTGTTGAAAAGATCTTTTTTAAATTCCCAGTGTCGAACGCAAATAAGTCGAACATTGATGATCCGATTTCGTTTTTTTGCCTCTGAAACACTGAATTTTCTGATATCGCTGAATTTGCAAGCGTGCCCAAGATTACAACGATTCAACCATTTTCTTTGTTAGTTTAGCCAGATTAAATACCCCCATACGAAAAGCCATGAGGAGCGACTAAATGCCAATTACCATCCAATTTGCCAATTTGAAGGAACTGAAAGACTTCCTCGGTGGCAGAGATACGGGTTCCATTAAAACCACCACAAAAAGTACCGGTGGAAAAAGAGGTCGCAAACCTGGCGCTGCAACACCAAGTAAAACCAAAAAAAGTAAAACCACAAAAGCAAAAGCTGCCACTGGCACTGCAAAACCCGCCAAAAAACGCGGTCGTCCTGCCAAGAAAACCGCTGTTGCTGCCGTGAAGAAGACTGTGAAAAAAACCGTCAAAAAGGCGGTAAAAGCAACGGCCCCTAAAGCAGGGACAGCAAAAAAAACCGCGGCTAAAAAAGCTGTTGCCAAAAAAGCCGTTGCTAAAAAGAGTGCTGTGAAAAAGCCCGCCGCTAAAAAAGCTGTCGCAAAAAAGGCCGTTGCTAAAAAGAGTGCTGTGAAAAAACCCGCCGCTAAAAAGGCCGTTGCTAAAAAGAGTGCTGTGAAAAAGCCCGCCGCTAAAAAACCCGCCGCTAAAAAGGCCGTTGCTAAAAAGAGTGCTGTGAAAAAACCCGCGGCTAAAAAAGCTGTCGCAAAAAAACCAGCCGCCAAAAAAGCCAATCCCTTAAAGGCAGTTAAAGCCCCCAAAGGCAAAAGCTCTCAGGCGAAAGCTTCTGGCTCTCTCACCATTAAAATCAAAGGGGTGATTGAACGCTTCATCAAAGACAAAAAAGCCTTCACTGCCAATGATGTCTACGATGATTTATCCAAAATCGAAAAAGACATCAACAAGCAATCTGTGATCACCTCCGTACTGAAGCAAATGAAAACCAACTTTGCAACAGTGAAGGTGGCTGAAAAAGCCGGTTCTGGACCACGCCCTGTGAAAGTCTACCAACCCGCTTAACCCCCTAATGACAGCCCCATTTTAGTGAACAGGCCCTGGAAATTTCTAGGGCCTGTTTCGCAGCGTCTGCTAAAATGGGAACAGGGTGATAATCAAAAAACCTGCTTAATCACTGCATAATTATAGGATGACGGCATGAGTAGCCCACCTGAATTAACGCCTCCCAAAAGCGATCTTCTTGTTAAAAGCGCCCTGGTCGTCTTGCTCTTTCTCATCTTGATCTGGCCTTTACTCAGCTTGCCGTGGATGCACAATGATTTTTTGATGCTGCAGTTTTTGCATCTCTCCCACCCTTCGATATCTTTGCCTATTTCTGTGAATTGGCCGGTCGTGTGGCAGCAGTTTTCTCAGCCTTTTATGGGCGATGTGTTGGCTTACCGCCCGTTAAGTACCGCATTTTTTGCAGCCTTTGGACAACTCACTCAATTTAATCCAAGCATCTTTCATATCCTCAATCTATTCATACACCTTGCAAACACCGCCCTGATGTACAGACTGCTTGGGCAATTGGGATTTGGGCACTTACGGCTATTGGCATGCGGTTTGTTTTTAATCCATCCAGTGCATGTGGAAGCCCTTTCGTGGGTTTTAGGCGGGCTGGATATTTGGGGCAGCTTCTGGATTCTGTCTGCCCTGTCTTGCTATTGTTCGTTTCGATCCATATCAGAAAATAGTCGTGCTGAAAATAAACGCTTATGGCTGATTGGGTTTTGGGCCAGCTTTATTCTTGGCTTACTCATCAAAGAAATTACGCTGGTACTTCCCTTCTTGCTCTATTGGATTGAAAGCAGAGGGACTAAAGACAGGCAGCCTCAAAAATCATTTCAATGGGTACTGCTGAGCTTTCTAGCCTTTATACCGTACTTTTTTCTCACCCAGCCTTTCCTGAAAAATCACGATTTATCCTGGTTTCAATTGGATTACTTTGCCAAGCCTGTCTTATTCCTACCCATGATTCAGCTTTTGGTCGGCATGAACCAGGAAGCCTTGATTGAACAAGCCGGGCTTGCCGGGTGGAATCTGTTTCTGATTGTCTGGCTCTTGGGACTCGCCGGCTTAGGTGGGGGCGTTTATGTCTTTCTAAAAACCCCGTCTGCTGCAAAGTCAGCCCTGTTTGGCATGGGGGCTTATATCTTATGTCTGGTTATTCCCTCTCTACCATTGTTACAAGGTCTGGACCCAATGACGATGCTGAACAGTCGTTTTCTCTATCTGGCATCGATTCCTTTTTGCGCCTTATTGGCAGGCTGCTTACAATTTATGCCAAAGCATTTATACCGGTATTGTTTGATTGGGGTCTTCCTGGTGGGCACATGGGTACACGCCCATGCTTGGCAACAAGCAGGCAGTCAGGAAAGTGCTTTTTTAGAGACCCTGCTTCAACGCTATGGAAACAATTTTGAGACGCCCCTGAAACAGCCTCTCGCAAAGCCCCATCTTGATTTCCTCAGCAGTTGGCCCAGTGTGGATCAGGGTGCCTATATCTTGCTCCAAGGCTTTCCAGAAGCCCTTCATTACTGGCCCCACCAGGCAGAGGTTTCTTGCACCAAGCTATCTTGTGAACCAACACCCTCAGAGACAGCTTCCATTCACTGGATTGGATCAGACAGAAAGTTAATGTCTACTTCTGAGCTACAGCAACACTACGCAAAGACACTGCCTGTGCAATTTGTCACTGCCAACATTAGCAATTCGGCTTCTGGTGAAAATAGCACGGTACTGCCTGCGATTTTTGCGAGCTCACAAAACCCAGTGCTTGCCGAAAGTGAACAAAAACCCAATACCTCAGATCTACTGGAAGTTTCTCTCAAAGGGAATGAGCGCCATTCAAATCACACCGTCGGCATTGACCGCAATGCCAAACTCACCGTCTCCTGGCCTGTCGGCTTTTCGATGTGGATGAGTAAAACGCTGTTTCATCTTCCGATGGACGGCAAGCCCCATACGCTTTATTTGCCCTTAGGCAACCACAAAAGCTGGTCTGCCTTAAGCGTCTTACCCCCTGTTTTTGTCTCTGTACCCAGCGATGTCACGGTCCAGTCAATGACGCTTCGGCGAAAAAGCTAGGGTTCTGGTGGCTGTGGCTGTTTGTTGGCAGCAGAGTCTTGCTGCATTTGGTGTGGGGTTTCAATAAAATCGTTTTCAATGGCGGGTTTACCCAACACAATATTGGACACCCAAATTGGATAAAATAACTTAAGCCCTTGTGCGGTTTGCAGCTCAATGCGGCCGGGATCTTTGTTGACGATATGGCCAATGTAATGTTGCCCGCGAACGGTTTCGATCATGTCTTGGTTGGTCGACAGTTCCATTCGGGTTATTTGGCTACGGACACGGTTTTTGGAGCGATACACAATAATATCGCCAGTGATATCCAGAATTTTTCCTTCGACAACCTGCCCGTTATATAAGTGCAAGGTGTCAGCAAACGCGGGACTCAGCAGAGTAACCAGCATCAAGGGACTGAGCAGGAAAAGACTCGAACCCAACATTAATCCCAGCGTTAATCGGCGTTTCATATCAAAATCCCGCATTATACTTCCTGATGTTTATTTTAATAGACAGCGCGCTGTTATGTCTCATTGTAATAGAGGAGTTTTAAAAGAAAGCGTTTTAGAAGAATAGCGTTTCTAAATTTAGAAACCGTTTATTGGGCGTTCAGGACAAATTGAATCAACAGTTTTTGTCCAATCCCCGTTGCTTTCTCATCATGGGTCATGTCGGCCCCGGCGATATCTAAATGACAAATTGGCATGGTCTCTGGAGCCCCGCTCATCACAAAGGCAGCTGCCGATTGGGCACCACGGTTTTTGTTATGAGAGGTGTTAATAATATCGGCCCCGTCTAATTTACTTTTGATATCCTCGTAATCTTGTTCGATCACATCCAGGGTTTGCATCGGCTCACCGTAGAGGGCACCTGCGGCCACCACGCGGGAGCGTAAAGCCTCATCATTCGCCATCACAGCAATATGTCTTCCCACGGCGCGTGAGGCGGATCCCGTCAACGTGGCGATGGTAACAATCTCTTCGATTGATTGATCACCCTTAGCACTGTCCACCATTTTGGCCACCGCATCAATCAGGGTCAGGCGTCCTTCGGCATCGGTATGGCGAATTTCCACTTTTTTGCCACAGGTTGTATTCACAATGGCATCCGGTAACATCGCCCCGCTGTCAATTTTGTTGGGGGTGGCTGCCAGCATCGCGGTTACTTCCACGCCTTCTGGCTGGATTTCAGACAAGGCTTGCATCGTTGCTAAAACCAACGCACCACCTGTCATATCGCCTTTCATGGTCAGCATAAAATCACCGGGCTTCACTTGATAACCACCGGTGTCAAAAATCACGCTTTTACCAATGAGTCCGACCCGACGACGAATTTTGGCTTTACTACTGGGATGTTTGTAGCGAACCTGAATAAATTTGGGGGGATCTGAGATGACAGAGCCCTTGGCCACCTCAAAAAAGCACGGCATTTCCTTTTCAATCCACTCAACATCATCCACAATTTTCACGGTCAGCCCAGGTAATTTAGACAGTTGCTTGGCCACTTTCACCAAGGTCTGGGTGTTTTTTAAATTGGCCGGATGATTCACCAGATCTTTGGCCAGACTGCGGGCTTTGGCCATCGACTCGGCTTGTGGTAGCAGGGCAGACACGGCGTTTAATTTGGCTTTGTCACTGATCAAGACAACGGATTTCAGCGCGGCGGTTTTCTTTTTACTGTCTTTTTTATTTTTATCGGCTGCTTCTAGGGATTGATACGTGGCTTGATACGCCGCATCGACGGCATTGACCACGGTCGCCTCAGATGTGAGCACACCCAAAACCGGATTGAGATCGACCGCCAGCGAGCTGAGCGCTTGATACTGCTTGGCCGTGGTGATCGCTTTACTCAAGGCTTCTTCCCAGCCCAAGGGGGTTAATTTTTTGGGATTCCCGAGTCCGCACAAGATAAGGCGCTGCACTGGGGCTTTATCCTGGGGATGTTTTCTGAGCACCAGACAACCGCCGCGCTTGCCGTCAAACCCTTCATCGGCTGCAATCGATTTAATCCCGCCTTGAAACAAGCCTTCCCACTGGGCGAGCGCGGGTGACGCTAAGTCTTGAAACACTGGCAGGATAAAGACATCGGCTAAGGGTTCTTGATTTTTACCCTCGATACTTTTTTGCGCTAAGCATGTGATGGTAAATGTGTGAGATCCCACCTGGCAAACTCCTCTCAAAAATCCGTATTTTCATTATGGTAACACTTTCACACAGAATCAGCCAGGCTTAGCGCCTGGTAAGCCGTCTCACAGACAGCCTCAGGCACATCCACGCCTGACCACAGCGAAAAAGAGGCCGCCCCTTGATACACCAGCATCCCCAGGCCGCTGACGGTTTCGATTTGCCGCTGTTGGCAGGCACTCAAAAACGGGGTGAGCAAAGGCCGGTAGACCAAATCCACCACACAGGCATTGGCAGAAAGCGTATCCAGCAAGCGATCTGCTAATAAGCAGTGATTGAATTGCCCGTGTTGATCTGGCCCGTGCATCCCCACTGGGGTGGTATTCACCACCAGGTGATAGGGCCGAAGTGTCTGCAAGCACGAAAGAGATGTTATTTGCCACTGGACCCCGGCCGCTTGAGCCACAGAGGCTAAGGAGGCCAGTGATTGACTGGCTTTTTCGGGATCGCGAACCGCCACGGTGATCGTCGGAACCTCTGCTTCTATCAAGGCCAGCAGCACCGCTTTGGCACTGCCCCCGGCCCCCAGCAGCAACACCTCTCGTTGATCCAATGTCGCCACTATCCAGGGGGGTAAACTCTGGATAAACCCAATCCCGTCTGTGTTAGCCCCTAACCAACCGTTCTGCGATGCATCCCAAGTGAGCGTGTTGGCAGCACCCAAGAGCTGAACAGTTGCATCGGTATTGCGTAGATACTTTAGCACAGCCTGCTTATGCGGCATCGTCACATTAAGCCCCTGCACACCTTCAGTGCCAAGAGATACCAGCGTGCTTTCCAGAGAATCGCCTGATACATGATACGCCTGATAGCTCCCCGGGATTTCGAGTTCTGTCATAAAAATCCGGTGGAGATGAGGCGAGAGCGACTGACTCACCGGATCACCGATCACACCCAGTTGCATCGTTTAAGAACATGCCGCAGAGGAAATCGCCTTAAATGCTGTTTCCAGCGCAGCGATCAAGTCCTCTGGATCTTCTATCCCAATGGACAGCCGCAACGTGCCGCCCATCAGCCCGTAAGTCTCATTCTCTTCAGCAGAGCGAATTGCATAATGGATTGAGGCCGGATGAGCCACCAGTGATTCCACCCCGCCCAGACTCACCCCGTAGTGAAACGGCTTTTTGAGCGCCTTGAGAAAAGCCATCGCCGCAGGCTTTCCGCCCTTGAGCGTAACCGCCATCATGCCGCCAAAGCCGTGCTGAAAATGCAGGCAAGCCATCTCATGCTGTGGATGAGAGGCCAACCCAGGGTATAGCACTTGTTCCACGTGCGGATGTGCTTCCAGCCAGGTGGCCACGCGCATCGCATTGCTCGAATGCTTTTGCATTCTCAGCGGCAGGGTTTTGATGCCTTGATTTATTTGCCAGGCCACTTCTGGGGCGAGGAAACCGCCAATAAAGTGCTGATATTGCCTTAAGGCCGCGGAAAGTGTCTGCCCGTCCGGCAGAACAGGACCGTCCTCTTTGAGAATCACCGCGCCGCCCACCTCAGTACTATGCCCGGCAATATATTTGCTCAGACTGTGAAAAACACTGTCCACCCCAAATTGCAAAATCGGCTGCAACAAGGCTGGGCTGTTGTACGAGCTATCAATACACACATGAATCCCACGAGCATGGGCTAGAGCCGTTAAACGCCCTAAATCTATCAGCTTTGTCAGCGGGTTGGAAGGGGATTCGACCAGAATCATCCGGGTGGATTCTGTCAGTTGGGCTTCCAAGAGAGACCAATCCTCACCAGCGCACACACTGATGTCGACAAAATCAATCTCCATGCCAAATTTGGGCTGCAGAATCTGGGTGAAAAACTTATAGGTCCCCGCGTAGATATCACTGACGGCAATAATGTGATCGCCCGGAGAGAGAAGCGCCAGGCAAAGATGCGAGAGCGCCGCCATTCCACTGGCAAAGCAGTAGCCGTGCTTGCCGCCTTCCAGAGTCGCCAGCTTTTCTTCCAGCATATCCGTATTGGGATTCCCGTGACGGGCGTACAACCAGCGGGAATCAAAGGGATGTTCTGGGTCCAGTATATAGGTAGAGGTCCGGTAGACCGGCATGATCACTGCGCCATTGGGATCTTCCGGCTCAAACAGAACCTGGGTATCAAAAGCAGCACTCATAAACGCATACCTGATTTATCTCTTTTGGCTTATCTCACTTGCGCTGTCGAATAAACCGCCGCAAGTGCTTGATTGATATCAGCCAGGAGATCCGCACCGTCTTCAATCCCCACAGAGAGGCGCAGCAGATTATCCGTAATCCCCAATGCCACTTTTACCGCAGGGTCTACGGAGAGGTGGGTCATTCTACCCGGATGTTCCACCAGAGACTCCACCCCACCCAGGCTTTCTGCCAGCGTGAAGATTTTTAAATGCTGCATAAAGCGTCTGGCTTCAGCTTCTCCGCCTTTCACTCGGACCGCAATCATGCCGCCAAAACCCGATTTCATCTGCTTTTTGGCCAGTTCATGTTGTGGATGAGAGGGTAGGCCAGGATAGACCACGTTTTCTACGGCGGGATGCGCTTCAAGCGCTTGGGCCAGCATCATGGCATTTTCACAATGGGCTCTCATTCTTACGCCCAGCGTTTTCAATCCTCTCAGCGTCAGCCAAGAAGCAAAAGGGTCGGGTGTGGCGCCCAGAGAATTTTGGTGGAATTTAATCACATCGTGTAATGAGTCATCGCGAAGAATCAAGGCGCCGCCCACCACATCACTGTGCCCGCCAATATACTTGGTGGTACTGTGCAGCACAATATCCACACCCATGGTGAGTGGGTTTTGCAGATAGGGACTGGCAAAGGTGTTATCGATACAGGTGAGTAGATTGTGTTTTCTGGCCAGTGCCACAAAGGCCTCAATATCCACCAGTTTCAGCAAGGGGTTGGTGGGCGTCTCGAGATAAATCATCTTGGTCTCAGGACGAATGGCTGAAGCAACCGCTTGGGGATCGGTCATATTGACGAAAGAGGCCTCGACCCCAAAACGCTGAAAAACCTTGGTAAAAAAGCGGAAGGTGCCGCCGTAAACATCATCACCGACCAGAATATGATCCCCTGGCTGAAACAGGGCCAAAGACAGCGTGGTGAGCGCTCCCATCCCACTGGCAAAGGCATAGCCGTGCTTTCCGCATTCGAGTGATGCCAGGCAGCCTTCTAAAGCAGCCACCGTTGGGTTCCCAGAACGGGTGTAATCAAAGCCCTTGTGGACTCCAGCGTCTTCTTGCTCAAACGTGGATGTCTGGTACAACGGGGTGATAACTGCCCCTGTTGTGGGATCCGGCTCCTGATGACTGTGAATCGCCCGGGTTTGAAAGGCAAACTCCGCTAAAAAAGGGTCTTTCATAACAAACCTTGCTCCTTCATCCAGTCATCATTAAACATTTTGGTTAGATAGTTTCTGCCGGTGTCGTGAATCAACAGGACGGCACGCTTTCCGCTTAGGCTGCCCAGTTGCTTTTGCTGCTCCGTAAAAAACGCGCGGGCGGCTGCCACCACTGTACCACAGGAACCACCGGCCAAAATGCCCTCTTCTCGGGCCAGCCGCCGACCTTCGGTAAAGGAGGCTTTGTCATCAATGCAAAACATCTGATCCACAATCGGCACATCAAACACTTTGGGGAAAAAATCGTAGCCGATGCCTTCAACGTGGTAGAGATGGGGCTCGCCCCCGCTGTAGATGGATCCGTCGGGATCCGCGCCGATAATGCGCACTGCGGGGGATTGTTCTTTTAGATACTTGGCCACCCCACTGATCGTGCCGCCCGTGCCCATCCCGCAGACAAAATAATCGAGACGGCCCTCGGTTTGCTCCCAGATTTCCGGCCCTGTGCCAAGATAATGGGCTTCTGGATTGCCGGGATTCTCATATTGATTGAGCAGGTGGGTGTTCGGCCGCTCTTTGGCCAGTCTTTTGGCCACTTCGATATAGTTATCCGGGTGATCATGCGCCAGTTCTGTGGGGGTTAAGATGAGTTCAGCGCCAAAGGCACGGATCAGGCGGCGTTTTTCTTCGCTCATCTTCATTGGCATCGTAATAATCAGCTTATAGCCTTTGACTGCCGCCGCCATGGCCAGTCCCAAGCCTGTATTTCCGCTGGTGGGTTCTACCAGCGTATCTCCTGGTTTAATGCGGCCTTCTCTCTCGGCATTTTCAATCATCCGAAGCCCAATGCGGTCTTTCATCGACCCGTTGGGATTCATAAATTCTAGTTTCGCCAGCACCTCAAGCCCGGCAAACTCCGGAAACAGTCGGTGGATTCTCACCATGGGGGTTTGCCCAATAGCATCCAAGACAGTATTGCTAATGCCCCGGCGAGACTCCCAGTTTATGCCGTTCTCTACAAGTGTCATCGTCATCACTATTAACCCCGAAACTTAACCCGAAACGTTACGCTACGCGATTGAATGAGCGCTAGTGTGTCACGCACACAGCACAGGGTCAATAGAGGGGTATATATAAGAGAGGGGAGTTTATTTAGGCGGTGAGGTCCAGGGCTGCTCTTATACTTGGTAAGTTCTTGGATCCCCTCCGTACCCGATCGTTAGAGCCGCCATTTTCTGGTTCAACCACGTAGGATATGGAATAGCCACTGGTCCCCGTCTGAATATACCGAAAGTTGGCCCGTCGCGCTGGGTCCATTAAGAAATCAAAAATTTGCTGACGACGCGAGTCGAGACTCCAATCGTCGACAAAACCAGCATAGGGCCGGGGATCGGGCTGTCCTTTTGGGGGCTCTGGGCCAAAACGACCGATACCAAAATCCTTGCTGAATGTGGCTTCTGCCTCTTCCAAGAACCTGTCTATATTGAGGGCGCCAGGATTGAAGGAGCCAGGTTGTTTTTGTTGATTCTTCAGGGGAATGATAAACTTCCCGGCAAAGGTCGGTGCTTTGACTGACATTGAGCGTTTCCTTATAGCATCACTGAATAAATTAAAGCGTCTCCTGATATAACTCCCTGAAGCACCCAAATTGCCCTTCAAAATTGAGGGCAGCATTCTTTTGCCTTAAAATCTTTTCCTTTAAAATCAAACCCGATGAGCAATCACTCGTTACATCGACTGAAGGACGGGCTTTTCCTATGCAGCACAAAAACTTTTTGATGCCACGTATTGGGCTTTTCTGGTTAGCCTGGGCTGTGTTTGGCATTGCCCTCATCTCAGCTGTGGGCATCATCTCAGCTGGGGCAAGGGCTGCTGAACCCGCTCCAGCAAAGATTGACCTATCGCAATACACCGGAAAATGGTACCAGCTCTATAACCAGGAAGAGCACGGCCGCTTTGAGTCTGACAAAGGAAAACAGGTGCAATTTGGGGATAAGGGCACGTGCTACGGCACCACAGTGGAATACGCACTGACCGCAAAGGGCAATGTTTCTGTGTTGAACACCTGTCATAAAAATAATCCCCAAGGAAAAACCGCGTCGATTAAGGGCATTGCCTTTCCCGTGGATGAGACCAATAGCAAACTCAAGGTGCGGTTTAACCCGCTGTATTTACGGCCTTTTCTGTTTGACTACTGGATTTTGTGGGTGGATCCCCACTATCAGCTGGCGTTGATTGGCAATAAAAGCACCTTTTCTATTTTAAGCCGAGAAAAAACCGCACCGGAGTCTCTGTTAAAAACCGCCTTTGAAAAAGCCACCGAACTGGGCTATGACAAAAGCAAAGTGCAAAAAGTCAGCTTTTAGACTTTTTTTTATTAGAAATTCCACAGATAAGAGTGCCACAATAGATGTATAGCCCGTACTGGACTCGAACCAGTGACCTCGAGCGGGCGAAACCAGTATTGTAGATGCCCCTGGTTCTCGTGAAAGAAGATTTATTAATGAGAGATTTATTCATGTGGTGGGCGGTACTGGACTCGAACCAGTGACCTCCACAATGTCAATGTGATGCGCTACCAACTGCGCCAACCGCCCAGGCCACAGGGAAATTTTGTTGCACTACTATCGGTCAAACGCCAGTGAAAGTCAAACGTGTAATCCCCCCGAAGAAAGGGCCCACCGCTTGAATTTCGCGCGGCTTGTCTTTACAGTGACTTATAGGAAAACGGACAGACCTATCAAAATGCATCCTGAAAAACACCCCCTCTCCAAACCGCTCAAACTCGCCTTAGAGATTGCCCGTGGCTACACCGGGTGGTATCTTCTTGGGATTTTGGCCCTGCTCGGCACCAATGCGCTGGGCGTCATGCTCCCACACTATATTCAACAAGCCATTGACGGGCTCTCTCACCACGCCACCCTGCAGGATTTACACCAGATACTCACCACTTTTTTAATCACCTTGGTCAGCATGTTTGTGGTTCGGATCGCGTCTAGACAGTGCTTAATCGGCGTTGGTAGGCAAATTGAGCATGACACGCTGAACCGGTTATTTCGGCATATTTTACGCCAGCCGATGGCGTTTTTCGCCAAACATCCTTCCGGAGAGCTACTCTCACGGGTCACCAACGATGTTCAAGCAATCCGCTACGCCAGCAGTGGTGGGGTGATGCTGGGGTTTAACACGCTTTTTGCCTATGCAACCAGCCTGCCGATGATGTGGGCAATCAGCCCAAAACTCACCGTGGTCTCCATGATGCTGTATCCGATCACCATTGGACTGATGACGCACTTAACCCGCAAGATAAAACGCATCTATCAACACGTGCAAGAGATCCTCAGCGAAATCAGTCAGCACGCGCAAGAAAGCTACGCCGGTATCCACGTCATCCAGGCCTATAGCAGGGAAAAAACAGAGGCCGCTGTGATGCAAAGCCATAGTCAGGCCTACTTAGAAGCCAATCAAGAGCTGATTCGAGACCGGGTTTGGCTTTTTCTCGTCATGGCGATGATCACCAGCCTTAGCGTGCTCGTCGTCCTGTGTGAGGGCGGACAAGAGGTCATTCTCAAACAGATCCCGATTGGGGCCTTTGTCGCCTTTGCCTTTTATCTGGAAAGACTTGCCTGGCCAACGGCCGCCTTTGGATGGGCATTGTCCACGTTTTTCCAAGGGGCCGCCGCGTCAGAAAGGCTCTACGAACTACTAGAAGCACCGCCCGAAGAGCAAACAAAGAAGACTCCCCTCCGAGAGAAAGCGCCCCCAGAAAAAATCCAGAGTCTAATCTTGGATTGGCCGGAGCAACACAAACACTTGCAAATTCAGCGCGGGGAGTTACTGGTGATTGTTGGACCAGTGGGTTCAGGAAAAACCACATTGCTCCACGCCTTGAGCGGTCTCACTGAAATTCCTTCAGGGCTCAGTGCCTTCTTTGAATACGAAGACGCCTCGCGTTGTGATATCGCAACACTGGATCTCCAGACCCTGCGTGGAGAATCTAGCTTGCTCACCCAGCAGAATTTTCTATTTTCAACCACCATCGAGAAAAATTTGGCTCTGGGGCTGAGTCGACCGAGTCCCCAAAACACGCTCGAGTCCAGTGACATCAAAACTGCAGTCTCCCAGTGTGCGATTGCAGAAGAAATTGCGGCCATGCCAGAAGGGTATCAAACGCTGGTTGGGGAAAGAGGCATGGGCCTCTCGGGAGGACAGAGGCAAAGACTGGCTCTGGCGCGAACACTCCTAAAACCGACCACCATGCTGCTTCTAGACGATCCTTTTTCTCACATCGATAGTGAGACTGAAGCGGTGATTTTAAGGAATTTTCAGCACCTCAATCATTTCAAATCCTGTATTACAGTAATCGCCACCCACCGTCTGTCCATAACCCCTCTGGCCACAACAATTTTAGTACTCAATCATCAAGGCCACGTGGACAACATGGGGACTCACACACAACTATTGTCTCAAAGCCCTTTATATCAATCCTTACAAATGCGAGAAAGCCTGTTAAGTTCATGAGTCAGTCCTTACTTCCAGATGAGAAAACCTTAAATCAAGAAGCTGAGCAAGGTACAGCCAATCATCTGCAGGATATTCATCTCTTGAAAAAGCTCTGGCCCTTCCTAAAACCAGATTCTAAGGATTTATTTCTCTCATTGGCCTTGTTGGTCCCGGCCACCCTGTCACAGGTTTCCATGCCCTTTATTGTGAAACAGGCCCTCGACGGGCCGATTCGACTCGGCGATATCAACGGCTTGTGGCAATACTGCGGGTTGTTTTTGATCGCCTTTGCGGTGCATTATAGTGCCCGCTTTCAGGTGATGTCTCGCTCTCAGCAGGTGGGCCAAAGAATCGTGTTTCGCCTGAGAAACACCCTATATCAAGAGCTCACGCACCGCTCTGCATCCTTTTTCCAGTCCGTCCCACTCGGTAAACTAGTAGCCAGAACCACCTCGGACGTTGAAAATGTGAGCGAGATGTTTGCCTCCGGTGGAATTTCCATTGTGATGGATATCATCGTGATTGTGGGGGTCATGATTGCACTCTGGGTGATGTCTCCTGGACTGGCTCTACTGGTTTACGGCTGTTTTATTCTATTGCTGGGCAGCCTGGAGCTTCTCAGGCAGGGTTCCCGTCACGCCTACAACCAGATACGTGTCCGTGTTGGCCAAATGAGCGGATTTTTACAAGAAAACTTTGCCGGCATTGATGTGGTGAAAATATACCAGCGTGAAACCTTTCATGCCGAAGATTTTGAGCGCCTTAACCGAAAAAATCTAACGGCCAATCAGGCCTCCGTCTTTTTTGATTCAACGATCACCGCAACAGTTGAGCTCTTGATGTATCTGGCCATCATTGCTGTTCTGTGGTTTGGGGGAGAGGCCTTGCATCAAGGAACGCTCACACTGGGACTCCTCGTTGGCTTTTTTCAGTTGGTTCAGATGGCCTTTGAGCCGATGGACGATCTCAGCCAGAAATACACCGTGATTCAGTCTGGGCTGGCTTCTATCGAAAAAATATGGGCACTGCTGGATTCAGAGCCATCCTATGGCCAAACACCTGATTTATCAAGCGACGTGTTATCAAACCCTACGGGGGGCGCTCCTGATGCTAAGCGTTCCCCCTTAATTCGCTTTGAGCACGTCTCTTTTCACTACCCAGCCCGGCAACAGGCTGACAACACAAACCCACAAACCCCGTTGATTTTAAATAACATCCAACTCGATATCCCCGAAAAACAGACTGTTGCCCTGATTGGACCCACAGGCGCGGGTAAAAGTACGCTTTTTAAAGTACTCATGGGTTTTTATCAGCCACAAGACGGTGCTATTTTCCTGAAGGGGGTGCCTATTACGCAACTGCCGCTTGACGAACTCAGACGACATATGGCCATGATCCAGCAGGATGATTTTCTATTTTCCCGCTCAATTCTGGACAATATTACCCTCTCTCCGGCCATCCCTGCCTCACTTGCAGGGGAATCACCCCCAGAGATCTTTAATCCAGAACAGTTTCAAAAAGCACTGGAAGCCTCCATGACCTCGGCTTTCCTGAAACGGCGCGATATTACACCCTCTTATATCCTCAGCGAGCGAGGAAAAAACCTCTCCAGTGGGGAGCGGCAATTACTCTTGTTTGCCCGCGCACTCTATCATAATCCCGAAATTTTACTGCTGGATGAAGCGACCTCTGCTGTTGATCCTGAAACCGAACGCTTGGTTCAACAAGCCTTACTGCAAGTAATGCGGGACAGAACCACCTTGATTATTGCCCATCGACTGAGCACGTTAACCCACGTGGACCGCATTCTGGTACTCCATCAAGGCAGGATAGTACAAGACGGGAATCATGCAGCATTGATCCAAGACAAAGCCGGACTCTATCACCAGTTTGTCCATTATTACGAGTCACTTTAAGGACGTGAATTAGAAGCCCCAAGCCTCATCGGCTTGTGCCACTTCTCGTAACTTCTCTAGCTGAGTGATCACGATTTTGCCGCCCCGCAAATAGTTGATGCAGCCGTAGTTTTTCTTGAGTCGGCTGACGATTCTGACCGATTCCTCGTAGGCGATCCCGGTCATGCTGGCAATATACTCATGGGGGAGATTGATTTTGAGAAGGAGGCCTTCGGGGGTTTCTTCGGCGCCGTCTCGCTTTAAGTGATATAGCAAAATTTTGGAGACCCGGGCATCTGTCTTTTTCACCACCTGGTTGTGGGTTTCGTAGTTAAACCACAGCACTTCACCCAATTCGACAATCATTTCCAGGGCCAACTGGGGTAGCATTTCAACCACCTGAATGAAGTGAGCCCGGTCAATCACCAGCACCTGGGTATTGGTGAGGACTTCAGCAGAAAATGGATAGGGTTTATCGGTTAAGGCGCCAGTGACGCCAAAGAACTCACCCACAGAAGCCAAACGAACAATGGTACTTTCCCCATCTGAAGAGTATTTAACCAGCTTGACACAGCCGCTGAGGACAAAATAAATCTTAGAACCCGTCTCACTGGGCAAATCGCGCTCAAAGAACACCACGGTTTCTTTGTCAAAGCGAGATTCTGCAAAGTACGGGATAATACTTTCCAGCTGTTTCTCTGGCAGTTGCTTAAACAGCTTAATTTTATGAAATTTTTCCAGCCAGGCCTGTCGTTCTTCCTGGGAAAGAGGTCTATCAGAACCAGGTCGACCGGGAGCGGGACGAAAGGATGGACTGTTGAGCAGTGTCACCGTAAAACCGACCTTCTGTTTACTACCTCAAGTTGGGACTTTCTGTGGACCCTCTGTCGCCACAACAGCTTATTATAGAAAGAAAGTCCCACGCTTTCAAGGAAAATTGACTGAGGGATCCCTGTATACACAATATTACTCTTGAACGAGAGGCTCTCGCAACATCCGTTGCAACGGAACCAGTTGAACTTTTCGGCGATTCCCAGGACATGGCTTTTTCAGTTTTGCTTGCAGTTCCCCTGGCAGTCCGGCCAAAACCACAGAGAGATATTGCTGCCACGATGGTGGAGATAATATCGAATCCCCCAAATCTCCATGATGTTTATAAATCGCCAGCAAGGGAAGCTGAATAACTCCGCACTGCTTGGGATTTTCGTTGATTAAAACTGCATTTTCCAATTTGTGTGGGAGATCCCGTCTTAAACGGGCACCATCATAGGCATGGTGCCATACTGGTGGGGAGCCCGTGGAAAAATCACTGAGTGCCAGGATCGCCCAGGGCCGTGTTTTCTGGAAGGAAAGCACCTGGGCCTGGATATCTTCTAAGCTCATCTTCTCGCCCCCCACCACATAGCGCTTCAACGTCCAATAGGCTGGTATTTCTTCGATACGCTCAACGGGATAGGCATCCAAAATTTGCTTTAATGCAATCGCATTATGAATATTTAACCAGTATGCCAGCTGATGATCTCGCGAGGGGAAGTCTTCTGGGTGATTGATGGGGGAAACTAAAGCAATTTGCTTGAGGTACACCATCAGTCGACGGGGATGGCCCCGTAGAGAGACCCAGCTGACTCTACCCCCGTCATCTACATACGTGGAAAGTACCTCGTGCCAAACATGATGAGAGAACGGGTGGGCCGCAAAGACTTCACTCATTACCCGCTCAGCAAAACACGCTGCGGACAGGGCCAGTGAAGACAGCGTCAACAGGCTAAAAACCCAGACAGCACTGAGTCTTTTAGCCATAGATTTAGCCCGCATAAGCCGCCTCCTGGCGCTGACGCAGCGCCTCGTAAACCACAATGCCGACGGAGGTTGAGAGATTTAAGCTCCGAGCATCACTCACCATGGGGATCCGTAAGACCTGATCTGCATGAGTGGGGTCTTCAACCAGCCAGGAGGGGAGCCCTTTATCCTCACTGCCAAACACCAGAAGACTCTTTTGAGGGTATACGCAATCGGTATAACTTTTTTTTGCTTTTGAGCTTAGGAAAAAAGGAGTCCAGCCCGAAAAAGCATTTAAAACATCCTGAAACTCTTTTACATGATGAATTTCAATATCTTCAAGATAGTCCATACCAGCTCGTTTCAAGTATTTATCACCCAGACGAAATCCCATACTTCCGACCAAGTAAAGAGAAGACCCTGTGCATTGACAGAGACGAGCAATGTTACCTGTATTTTGAGGGATTCTAGGCTCTACCAGAACCACAACCAACTGAGAATCAGAGGCGAGGGTCGTATTCGGTGGCCTGAAGGATGGGTTTGTAGGTTGGGTCATTGAGCAACTTCTCTGTGCCGAGAACAACACACGACAAGGGATCTGTGGCAATATGAACCGGGACTTCCACTTCCCGTGAGATCAGTTTATCCAAACCAGAGAGCAATGCGCCACCACCCGCCAGGATAATCCCGCGGTCAACAATATCAGCGGCTAGCTCAGGGGGGGTCACTTCCAAAGTGCTTTTCACGCCTTGTACAATCTGCATCAAGGTGTCATTCAGGCATTCTCGAATTTCAATACTGGTGATTTTCACCGTATGGGGCAGTCCGTTCAGCAGATTCAGTCCTCTGACCTCCATCTCTTGTTCTTCTTCAAAGGGAACGCCAGATCCTAACTTAATCTTGATTGCTTCGGCTGTTCTTTCCCCAATCGAAAGATTATGACGGCGCTTCAGATAATCCTGAATGTTTTCATTCAACTCATCACCGGCAATACGAAGACTTTTAGCGACCACAATCCCGTTCAAACTGAGCACAGCGATATCCGTGGTCCCCCCACCCATATCTATCACCATCGATCCAGTTGGTTTTTCCACAGGCATTCCGGCACCCAAGGCGGCTGCAATGGTTTCAGGCACCAAATTGACCACACGGGCTTGGGCCGCGTAAGCGGTATCGCCCACAGCACGGCGCTCTACTTCTGTCACACCACTGGGCAGTCCAATCACGATACGCCCGGGACGGAGTCCTGCAGAACCCGGCCCGCCGGCTACTTTTTCAATAAATTTTTTCAGCATTAATTCCGCCCACTCAAATTCGGCGATCACCCCGTCACGTAAAGGTCGAGTGGCTTGAATATGGCTGGGGGTTCGGCCGATCATGTCACGGGCCGCCATGCCCACCTCGATTAACTGCGGCGGGGACTGACTGTTGTCGATAGCCACCACAGAGGGTTCTCGTAAAACAACACCCTTGGTGGCTGTGCAGACCAATGTGTTGACAGTGCCCAGGTCAATTCCGAGATCTTGTGTGTTGGTCTTAAAAAAATTAAAAAAGCCCACTGTGTTCAGCACCTTTCCTTAATAAAGACGTGTCCCTTGAGTGAGAGGTTCTCTCACAGGACGTGTTGCTACCAAACTATCCGAATCATCGCCTAATCATTTCGCCAAATCATTTTGTCCGCTATCCGTGAGATTATTATACGGCAATGTCGGGCTATTCAGGGGATCTCTTTATGGGCGGTTATTTAATGGGCTGGTCCCTGGCTATGAGAGAGAAGCCAGTCCAAATAAGCCTGTGAGCCTTCAGCAATAGGAAGCGAAATCAACTCAGGGCAAGTATAACTATGATGTTCGCTCAAGAGATCGGCAATGGGTTGGATTTGAACTGCTTCGGTTTTCACCACTAGCAGTAACTCCTTGTCTTCACAGAGCGCCCCCTGCCACTGATAAATGGATTGAATCCCAGGAATAATATTCACACAGGCAGCCAGTCCAGAATTGACCAGGAGCAAGGCCAAATCTCTTGCCTCAGTCTCAGAAGCAACGGTAATTAAAAGCAGTTTGGGGGTTTGGGGACTAAAAACACCCGTATCAACCACATGAATTGTTTTTTTTTGTATTTCCACGGGATCCTCCACCGAGCATCTGGCAAGCTTTTGGCTCCAGGCTTCGAGATTTCATTAAAAGAAACTGAGCATTCGCCTTGACTCAATCAAAAACTTACGATTAAATACGGCTTAGTACAATTAAATTTTGACTCAACTTTCAACACAACTTCTTCCAACACAACTTTCTTCGCATTTTCTCTACGTTTTAACACAAGCACTATTTCAACTCTCTTACTTCTCGCCCCTTGCGTGCAGCCAATTGACGAGTTCTATTTGTTTGGACTTTTAGGGGAAGGGCGCTCTTTGATAGTGTCTTTGCGAGTGGTTGTTTGTATCCAATTTTTAAAAAAACGCGATGCTGTGTTTGGCTTTTCCCTTCTTATCTGAATTTTATGTTTTACTGTTATTACTTGTCATTATTTGCCCGTCATTCGTTTGTTTAGATTAATAGGAGTTCACCATTTACTATGAACGTTAAATTGCTTGGTCTTTCCGCATTGGTGTTGGCTTTAACCGCAACTGTCGGTTTAAGCGGTTGCAAACAAGCTGCTGAGCCCCCAGCCGCTGAGCCTCCTGCTGTTGAAGCTCCTGCTGCTGCTCCTGAAGCTGGCGCTCCTGCCGCTCCTGGTGGTGAAGCTGCTGCTCCTGCTGCCCCTGGTGGTGAAGCTGCTGCTCCTGCTGCCCCTGGTAGTGAAGCTGCTGCCCCAGCTGCTGAAGAAAAAGCCGCTCATTAAGCACCTGCTTTTTCAAGCATCTATTATTTTAAAAACCCTCTGTGTTTCTCAAGAGCACAGGGGGTTTTTTACTGAGATTTAATGGGCAAAAGCCTCCAGGCGTCTCGCCACGTGTTTCTAAAGCGGCAAAATCCCTGGTGGATAGTTCCAAGAAATTGCTCTAAGTTGTCTTTCCAAACCCTCAAGGGCTGCCAAAACAATTGCTGAGCTTGATAAAATTTGGGTTCGACAGGGGAGTAAACGCTGAGTAAGTTGTGCGGTAAAGGGTCGGATTTTTTGAAGTACCCAATCATTTGCTCTAAGAGGGCCCACTGTAAATCGGCATAAAACATCTCTTGAAACCGTCTGTCTTCGTCTGCCTCGAAGTACCAAACAGCTTGAAACGCGGCATAGAGACTCGGATCTCTTTCGAGATCACTGACTTGGTAGGAAACCGGCCACCGCTGAAGAACTTGCTGAGGTGTGAGACTGTCATTCAGCATGTGATCGAGAAGATCCCCCACAATACGACGCTGCAACGAGATAGACAGTGAGTTTTGTGGGGTTTGAGACCTATACTGCTTATTGACCCAGGGCTGAACCCAGTGAGACATGGCACTGGAAACACCAGGATGATTGGGGCGCTGCCTATTCATCTCATTTAACTCGCTCATTGGGTCTGGGTGTTGATGTGTCATGATGATCTCTGTCCGCCTGTGTTTATATTATAGTGACCTGCGTTCACTCTGCAGGTCACCCGTTTAAAGGACTTTTCCAGAGGCCTTCTCAATGCCCCAAGATATCCCCAAATATGCGCAGGCAAGCCCCTTAAAAGGCTTCGGGATTGTTCTGACCCAATCCACTGGAGACCAATCAACAGGAGACCCCAGCGCCAGTGCGTTTGATATTTTGGTCAAACAAGGCGCTCATATTCACCGGCTTCCGTTGATTCAAACCCAATGGGTGCCGTATTCTCTTCAGAAAGAGGTATTTAGGTGGCTATTTTTCACCAGTACCAAAGGGGTGGAGGGGTTTTTTCAGTCCCAACAAACACAGTTGACGCATGTGAATATAGCCAGCATTGGGCCCGCAACCACTGACGCTTTGGGTAAATACGGATTACTACCGTCGTTTGAAAGCCCTTCAGGTTCAGGAGAAGCCTTTACGCTGGCTTTTCAAGACTATCTCAAAGACAAGCCAGAGATGATTGGTCCGGTTCTTTGGCCCTGCGGCAATTTGGCAAATCCGCGAATTAAATCCCTCTGGCAAGAGACCCCTTTGGCCGGCTTCTATCCTCTGGAAGTCTATCAAACCAAAGACCACTGTCATTCAATAACCCATATCAATCAGGCTCTCAGCAGCAGTCATTTCATTGTGTTTGCCAGCCCTTCTGCCGTACAGTCTTTAAAAAACCAAGCCCCAGAATGGTTTAAAGAGGATTTTCCCTTAAAAATTGTGTGTATCGGAGAGACCACTGCCAACAAGTCCAGAGAACTCTTGGGGCGTGTGGATATTATTCCTGAGAAGCCCAGCTATGAACACTTGGCTATGGCCATTACCGATTTTCTGCTGTCTTAAGGACAGGCCCTCTCAGATCAGCTTGGCATTCTGGCGGCTTTGGGATAAGATTGGTCCGCGATTACGGGTTGCCGTTACGGGTTATTTGATGCCTTGGAGTGTTTTTGGGTCGTGACCACTGATAACTTTGTCACCGATAACTTTATTGAACAGATCCAACAAAGTAAACAAATGGGCAGTGCCCAAGCCGGACTGTCACGTTACGAAACACCCTTGGTCACGGTTGATATTGTGGTCTGCACGATTCAGCAAAACCGACTAAAGGTGTTGTTGATTCGACGCAAACGTGCCCCGTATGAACACACATGGGCCATTCCAGGGGGCTTTATCCGCGAAGGAGAAACCCTGGAAGAAGCTGCAGCCAACCGTATGCAAGAAGAAACGAATGTTGAGAATATCTATCTAGAGCAATTGTCCGCCTTTGGCACCCCGGGCCGTGATCCTCGGGCCCGCGTTATCACGGTTGCCTATTATGCCTTGGTTGGGGCGGATCAACTGACCTTAGCAGCCGATGCCAATGCCGAAGATGTTGCCTGGTTTTCTTCGGCAGAACTCCCTCACCTCGCCTTTGATCACGCTGAAATTGTCCACTTTGCCCTGGAGCGGATGAAAGACCGACTGGAGACCTCTTCGATCGCCTTCCAGCTGCTGCCCCAAAAGTTTACCCTGACCGAATTACAACGGGTTTACGAGCTGATCCTCAACAAGTCACTGGATAAGCGCAATTTCCGCAAAAAGATACTGTCTTCCGGCATTCTCAAAGATATTGGAGAGACCAAGATGGAAGGTTATCACCGGCCAGCCCAACTCTATTCATTTCTGGCGCTTTAACTGAGGGTAATACGCCCCCTGGGTGGTTATCACCTCGTCCAGTTGTCTCACCGTGATCGGCCCTGTGCGCATCCCTGTCTTGGGATCGCGTTTACGCCAGTTGATGTTGGCCTTCCACTGCGGAGAGCCCACATCATAAATAATACGATCAGCTGCACTCCCGATTTTGGAAGGCGCCACCACCGCCATATACACCTGACCCGGAGACGTCAGTTTGCCTTTATAAGGTAGCAACCAGGCTCTAACATACCTGAGTTGTTCCATTTCTGTGAGTCCGGCAAATTCGGCCCGGGTGAAGGGCTTTTTCGTCTTGGGATTGACCCAACTCTCGTAATTGATTTTGGTCCATTGCAACAAGCCCGTGGCAGACGACTTTTTATTTTGTGAAGATGCCTTAAAGGTCCCCTGAGTCTCAAAACTAATTACCCACATCAGCCAATCCGGGTTGGTATTGAGCTCTGCGGCAATTTGGCACACGGAGTCCCCAAATTCTTTGGTCACCAGGTCGCCGTAGTCACAAGTTAAACCCAGCACATTATTCCTTTGAGCTGCACTGTCTGACTTAGAGACGGCTTTGGGTTGCGGTGCATCCGCAGGAGAAATAACCTGCTTATCGGGTTCATTAATCAGCCCTGCATCAATCAGCCCTGAATGTTGAACCACCGAATCGATCAAGGGTTGTGCCCACGTCGGGATATCTCCTGACTTAGCCGCTTCTGGCCCAGCAATATAGGCCGTAATCGCCTGCCGCCAGGATTGTTGTTGTCCAATCTGATCATCCTGATAGAGATCGCGCAGGTGAGCTATCCCCGTTGTGAGATTAAGCTTCCAGTCGCCTTGTAATACATCTTGGACGGTAATATTGGGGTTTTTATACGCTTTTTTTAATGGATTGAGCCAGCGCTGTATAGTTCCTGGGGTAAGTTGAGCCGGGTTCCCCTGATGATAATTATTGGGCGTCTGATTAGCCAAAACAGCCACTATATTGCGAAACACGGGAGAGGGAACTTTGTAATCTTGTTCCAGCTGAGAGATAAAGGCTGTCACCTCATCAGCAGAAGCTATTTTCGGGATAACTTCAGTAATTAAGCCAGGTTCAACAGAAACGTGGGGCGTTTTTTCCGGAGTATCTTGAACCGTTGAGTCGCTCTTTTTGTCACAGCCACCAACCAGGGCCATCACAGAGGCCAACGGGGGGGCAATCCAAAGCAGGTGTTTTTTCACGTGCATCTATTTATCTGCGCCTTATATATCTAAAATGTCTGTGCTGCTTACTATAAAGAACCAACATAAATTTTTGTGCGCAGCAGTAAAGATATCTATCCCCATACATCAAGCCATACAACAAGGCATACAATAAGCCCCTCTCAAACAGTAAGAGAGGGGCCTATTGAAGTTTTTAGCTTAGGTGTTTGGCCTAGAACTGGTAGTTGGTCCGGAAACCAAATACGTACACAGCACCGTTGGCTTTATAACCTTGGCGGTTGGCAATCACCTGGAAGCTAGGCACGAAGCTGATGCTATCGTTAAACTGATAGCGGTAGTAGCTTTCAATGACGTGCTCAACACCCTGGTTCTGGAAAGTGCCACTTGTTAAACCGCGGCCACCTTTTTGGAGGCTGACCCAGGCGTAACCCAGACCAATCACATCCTTTTCGCGCCAGCCGAAGGCTTTCATGGGGATGTTTAACACAACGCTACCAGCCTGGCGAGGAGCCACATATGCGTTTCCGCTATTGAGGATGCGGTTAGCATTGGCACCTGTGCCTTGGTTCAAGCTGGAAGAGACGTAGTTAGCCCCACTGTTGTTGGAGAGCATGTAGTTGGCAGACAAGCCAATCCCGCTGAAGAGCTCTTGGTTAAACCCAAGGTATAAGGAATATAAAGAGCTTCTTCTACGAGGATCGCTGCTGTTCAGCGCTAAGCTGCTGTTCAAACCACCACTGATGGGAGTACCAGTACCCAATGCTGTACGCAGAGTGTTGCCGTTTTCCCAGAGGTCATAGCCACCAACATACAAGCTTCCGGGTTTGGCTTCGTTGTTGCCCAACAGGCCAAGCGCTTTTGTCTTGTAGTTTAAGCGTGCTTCGTAGGTCAAGTTCCAACCATCCAGAGCATCACCGGTGTTAATTGTACCGATGCCTGCTGTGATATGGAAGGATGTATCATCGTTAATACCCCAGTTAGAACGATAGGCAATCATTGGCATGTTGTAGTTGACCTGAATGCCAGGGGTATTCACGAATGAGTAATTTTGGAATTGGGTGAGTTCGTTACCACGGTAGGGGCTGGTATCGAACAGATTCCGCCAGGGGATGACACCGGCATAGATGTCGCCACTGTTGGTAATGCTGGAAGGCACAGCACCGACCAGATTGTCTGTCAGACCCAACACACCTGATTTCAGGTGCTGCTCGTAGTACATTTGCTCAACATACACGCTGGTCCGCAGGTTGCCACCACGTGAGAGACCACCATTTGTGAGGGTGCCGATCCCTTCGTTGGAAGCACTGGCATCACCAGCAATACGCGAGTAGCCGCTGAACGGACTCGTCGCACCACCATTGCCACCTGCACCACCGCTGGGTGATACACGGCCAAAAGCGGCAATCAAACGAGTATGAAGTGTTCCAGCACCAAAGACTTTATCCTCATCAGAATCTTCTTTCAGAGGCACATCCATGTTGAGGCGCAGACGACCCACCACAGACATTCCGTCGAGAATACCATCGCGTTGTCCTGCAGAGGAAACACCACCGGGTGAACGCAGACCGTTTCTACTGATATCGTTTAAGATACCAATGGAGGCGTCCCCGTGGAGCTGTGTTTTTTCCAAGAGGGCCAGACGGTTGTCTTGTTCGCTGTTTTTGGATTCCAGAGCGGTTGCACGGGCTTCTAATGCGTTGGTGCGCGCTTTAAGGGCGTTCAACTCATTGCGAAACTCATCTTGCAGACGGGCCAAGGTTTCTAAATCAGCCTTATTGGCTTTTTCAGCACCCAGACGGGCAAGATCCCGACCGACTGATTTCATCAAGGCATTTAAGGCTGCAGCCAATTCCCAACGGGTTGGTTGCTTGTTACCACGGAATGTTTTGTCCGGATAACCTTCGATGACATCATACTTCTCGACGAGATCACGCAGGGCTTCGTATGCCCAGTGGTTGCGATCAACATCAGAGAGCTCGTCCACGCTGGCTAAAGCATGAACAGGAGTCATCGCGCCAAGGAAGGCTCCTGTGGCACCCGTTAAGAAAACACTCGCTGCCAGCAGCATTGGTGTCATTCTTTTGAAAGTCATTAACTCAAAACTCCTTACTTGCTGATACTCCGTATTCATACAATGAAACTCAACTTTTACTTTCAACACGATTTAAACCAACTATCTCTTCTTCAGATTCGATTTCTATTTCTTCGATTTCATCTACGATTCTCTTCAACTAACTTATAAAACACCAAACCCATCGGAAAGGGAAGTGATTTTCCAAAGCAACCTAAACAGAGTGGCTTGCTTTTTCTGGGAAGCGTTCTATCGGTTATGTTCTTTATTGGAAGCACACTTAACCGTCTCAAATTCTGCTATTCGACGATGCTGTGTGTAAATCACCTCCATCCGGATCAAATCGTAAAGTCTAGTCTATAAAAGACTCCCGTTCATTATAAGAATTATTTATCGGGTGCCAAGGATTCTTTGCACAATCTTTATCAAGTCTTTTTTCAAATTTGAATTAAGATCTAAACAAGCCCAGATCTTAAATTGACACTTTAAAATTTTCCCGCACCCGCTCAAGTGCCTCATTCATTTTGCTGGGATCTTTCCCCCCTGCTTGGGCCATTTGAGGCTTTCCGCCACCGCCACCACCGCAGAGAATGGCCGCCGCTTTAACACAGTCGCCTGCCTTAAAGCCTTGCTTCACCCAAGTCGGGCCAAGGCCGCAAACAAAATGCGCCTTCCCCTCAAAATCGCTGGCCAAAAACACGGCGGCATCCGGATGCTGCTCGAGTAACACGTCAACAATCTGCTTCAGTCGCTGCGGGCTCTCAGCGGGCAACAGCAATATCAACGGTCCGGCTTTCTCGTCATGTGCGTTCCAAATTTGCGCTGCCTGTCCCTTGGCGATTTCAAATTCGAGAGACTCAATCTGTTTTTCCAGTTTTTTGCCGTCTTGCAACAGTTTTTCCAGCTTTTCTGGCAACTCATGGGGCGGACTTTTCAGCATCGAAGCCATCCGGGCGATATCAGCTTCCATCAGCTTAACTTGTTTTAAGGCTTTTTCACCGGCCACCATCTCAATACGCCGAACCCCAGAAGCGATTGAACTTTCAGAAAGCAGTTTCACCAAACCGATATCTCCCAGGCGAGCAACATGCGTTCCACCGCAAAGCTCTTGGCTGCTCTCTCCAAAGCGAATCACCCGGACCTCATCACCATATTTTTCGCCAAACATGGCAACCGCGCCCGACTGTTTGGCACTTTCTAAATCCATTAACAGCAACTCTCTTGGGGTATTTTCCATCACCCATTGATTGATCTGGTACTCAACTCGCTGGAGTTCTGAAGGGGAGAGCCCTCGAGAAAAACTAAAGTCAAAACGGGCTGCCTCTGGGGTTACTTGAGACCCTGCCTGAGCCACTTCTGGACCCAACACTTTTTTCAATGCCGCATGCAACAAGTGGGTGGCACTGTGATGAATGGCTGCCAGATGTCGATAGTCAGGCTCTACTTGGGCCAGTAGGGTTTCTCCAACGCGAAGCTTTCCCCCATTATCAAAAAGACAGCGGTGAATAAACAAATCGCCAACCTTTACGGTATCATTCACCACCACAGTCAGTCCGTGATGACCGTCCTCTCTAGAAAATGTGCCACGATCGCCCACTTGACCACCCGATTCTGCGTAAAAAGAGGTTTGGTCCAGCACCGCCTCAAACGCTTGATTAGTTCCAGAGACTTCTTCGACACTCTTCCCGTCTACTATCAGAGCCTTTACCACAGCATCAATAGTGAGCGCTTCATAGCCCACAAAGCGAGTTGGCCCCACTTTGTCCAAAATATCACTATACACCTGATCCTCTACGATCACAGCCCCTTTTCGGGCCTTGCGAGCCTGGTTTTTTTGCTCCAACATCGCCGCTTCAAACCCGTCCATATCCGCAGTCAGTCCATTCTCTTGGAGAATATCCTGTGTCAGCTCAGCTGGGAACCCAAAAGTATCATAGAGTTTAAACACCTGTTCTCCAGAAAGAATCTTATTTTTCTGTGTTTCAGGGGCTTTCATTAACTGCTCTAATTGCCCCAGGCCCCGCTCCAATGTTTCCAAAAACCGTTCTTCCTCTTGGGTCACTTGGCGCTTAACCGCAGGTGCTTGCACTACCAGTTCTGGATAGTCTTCCCCGTATTCAGCGACAACTGCATCAATTACGGCAGCCATAAACGGCTTTTCCAAGTTTAAATACCGCTTGGCATAGCGAACTGCCCGCCGCAGGATCATTCTGAGCACATACCCACGGCCTTCATTACTAGCCACAATCCCATCACTCATCGCAAAAGCAACAAAACGAGCATGGTCTGCTACGATTTTCATCGCCACATCAGCATCAGCAGACTTCCCGTAATCGAGACCGCACAGCAGGGATACTTGTTTCACAATGGGCATCAGTAAATCGGTCTCAAAAGTGTTGTTTTTCCCCTGGAGCACCATGGTAATCCGCTCCAGGCCCATGCCGGTATCGATATTCTTTTTTTCCAGCGGGGTGGTTTTCCCGTCAGCGTCTTTAAAAAGCTCCATAAAGACGAGATTCCAAATCTCAATGTAGCGATCCGACTCCAGGGGATGCTCTCCTGCAGGCACAGGGATATGCGCACCCAAGTCCACATAAATTTCAGAGCAGGGACCGCAAGGACCTGTGGGCCCTGGTGGGCCCCAGAAATTATTTTTGGCATCCATAAAAAAGATTGCCGCCTCTGGGACGCCAATCTCATCTCGCCAAATGTCTCTGGCCTCCATGTCAGATTCAAACACAGAGACCACCAACATTTCCTTTGGAATTCCCAGCTCTAAAGTCACGAAATCCCAGGCCCAGCGGATAACTTCGCGCTTAAAATAGTCCCCAAAGCTGAAATTTCCCAACATCTCAAAAAACGTATGATGCCGCGGGGTTCTCCCCACGTTTTCCAAATCCGATGCCTTCCCACTCACCCGGGCGCATTTTTGAGATGTCACTACCCTGGGCGGAGACGGCGGGGGCTCAATCCCCATAAAAACCGGGACAAACGGGAGCATGCCGGCCGGCGTAAGAAGCACAGTGGGGTTACTGGGAATCAAACTGGCACTGGGCAGATGCTTATGCCCGCATTTCTCTTGAAAATACGCGATAAAACGTCGACGAATTTCTCGCCCTGACAGCGTATTCAGGGGTTTTGTCTCAACAGTCATAAGTCACCTTTATCCGTTAGCTCCGTCCATGCAATACCAGCACTGCTTGAAAATATGATAAAAGAAATCTGGATTTTCTGCCCTGAGTTTTCTGCCCTGGTTTTTTTGCCCTGCTTTATTACCTTGATGCTTTATTCCCCGGGAGCCTTTTTCACTTTTCTCCATCTTTCACCGCTTGTCAAAACCATGCCTCATCTCTAATAATAAGAAACACACGTGGTTTTTAATGATAAGGACGGATTGAGGCTATGACTTTGGACACGCAACTGAGTACTCGCCAAGTAGGTAACATCTTGTTTGTCGATGTGGCTGCCGCCAATGTAGATTTTAGAAATGCAGAAACCCTCAAATCCACTGTCAGTAGCTTAATTCATGATGCTTCTGCTCCCAATGTTGTCCTTAACCTAGACAAAGTGGGTTTTATGGACAGTTCTGGACTGAGTGCCTTGCTTTTTTGCAAGCGCATGTGTGAAGAAGCCAATGGACGGTTCAGCCTCTGCTCACTCCAGGCCTATGTTTTCAATTTGATCAAGCTGACCAACCTCAATAAGTCGGTCTCTGTTTACAATAACGAAGCCGACGCCTTGGCTCATCAGTAATAATAGCCAGTTTTATCGACTAGTTTTTAACTTGAAACACCGATAGCGGACTATCGAGAATCACGGTCCACCGTTCTCCGGGTTGAAATAGCATATGGCGGCCCATTTGACGCGGCCCCACCCAGACAATTTTGTTATACTCCCCAATATACGTCACCCGGTGCGTAATTTTTCGGGGTTTTGTCCCTGGTGTCAGCTCACCACCCCAACATTGATCGGGTCTTTCTGATTGGATATGGGCCTTAATCGGCAGCTCATCCCCGTTATTAAGGTTGATTTGAGAAAATTGCACACAGACAATCGCATTTCGACCTTCCACAGGGGGTTCTAAGCGAGAAATGTGCCCCAGAAGCTTTGTGTTTTTGTTAAGAATCACCTCGGTGTCCAAGAAAATATCTTGAGCAATAATGGCTTCCACGGGGTCATTCACCTGGTTATAGGTGGTGTTAATCGGGGTTTGGAGCACTGCGTAAAGGGCAGTCCCGGGTTGTAGCTTAAATACGGTAAACCCTTCTCGAGGCCGCTCTTGTACCTGGACCTGAGGAGCAATAGTTTGTTGGGCAATGGCCTGTTGCTGAGCAAAGCAAAGACAGCCCCAAGACACTAATAGAAACAGTAAACACAGGAAAAAACGAGTGATGGCGTTTAGGCGCAAAACGGGAGACTGCATAGAAACGAGCCCTTTCACGGTTTTCTATCATTATAATCGGCTCTCAGCGCATTGTTGATTTTCCATGACAATTTTCCGCAGGCGTCAAGACTACACCTCAGCCGTGGGCAGTGTTACACTCATATAGTATGCAAACCCACTCCCAAACAACCACACAACAGAGCCCCTGGGAAGAGATTCCCTTTTTATCGAGCCGTTCTCAACAGGCGCTGGATGCTGTGTTGGCCACGTCCAAAAATCCTGGCTATCGTTATCAAAAGCTGGCAGACTACTTTAAAACCATTTTATGGCTCAACGCGGAACCCGATGAGTTTCTGCAGGGAGAAAGCCCACTCAATAAACTCAGTCCAGAGCTTCGGCGTTGGATTCAACACGATTTATCTCGCTATTTTGAAGCGCAAGCGGAAACAAAAGCCGAGATGGCCGAAAAAAGAAAGGCCTACCAAAGCAAGGTGTTTGCCTATTTTCGAGAAACAGTGAGTCGAGGAGACAAGGCGCTCTTAGAGGCGCTTCGGGATTACGAGCTGGATAAAACGGGGTATGACCGAAACTGGCGGCATTATTTTGGCTTTAAGTCCATTAAACGGATTGACGCCTTTTGCAGTGCCGACCGTGTCACACGGAGTCGCTGGATTGAAGCCTTTAAGGAAGACATTGCGACGTATGAGCGCAATATTGCCAAACACACTGAGCCTTGTCACCACAGTGCCCGAGATGATTTTGATCTCTGGTGCGAGTTTTACGCCGATAGCGCCATCAACACAAAAAGCACACAATCAAACGAAGCGACTACTCGATCGGAGGAATTTTATCAGGCCTGCCGGATTATGGGGCTTAAAAACACCCCTTCGCTAAGCTGGGACGATGTAAAAAAACAGTTTAGACTGCTCACACTCCAGCATCACCCGGATCGACCCGGGGGAGACACTCAGCAAATGCAGGTGATTCTGGACGCCTTTGCGGTACTCAAACCGTATTTCGCTATTTAAACTTTTATTGCAAGCTTGTAACGAAGCAGCAGGTTCCATGCCTGGATCCCTCTATAATAATGACTTCAATAGCAATAGAAGGAACCTCACCTCTGGTGTACTCTTCTTTCCAAACCTGGGCTGAAACCTTTAATAATCAAGACGCACTCAGCACCACAGAGGCCACAAAGGCCGATCTTTCTGCGTTAGAACAAGCCTTAATCCAAAGTGCGTCTGGTCAAGGTGCTAATGGACAAAGCCTCCCTGGCCTAAAACGGGCCCGCAAAGGAAAAGCTGAGCTTACTGCCCCTGACATTACTGCTGTAGAGACCACCCAGACTGACTATCCTGAGCAAGCTCTTGATCGCTTTGCCAATATTTTGGCCAATGTGGTGATCCACCGGCTCACCCAGGATCAATTTGTGGAAAAAATGGTCCAGGCCCGCTCACTTCAGCAGGAGAATGATGAGCTGAAAAAAGACAATGAGCAACTGGCACTGCAAATTAAGTCTCTGCTGAAGCAGCAAAAGAATGCAGAATCGGATATCCGCTCGCTGGAAACCTGCTTAGGACAATATAAGCGGATTGTTGGCAATTTGTTCTTAAAGCTAGATTAGGGTTTATACGGGGTTTTTAGCCAATTTTCCCGTAAGAATGAAGCCCCAGTCCCATCAGGTTGACACCAAAGTAGGTGATCAGCATCAAGGCATAACCAGCCACGGACACCCAGGCCAATATTTTGGGACTATGCTCACCGTTAACCCGTAAATGCAGGTAGACCCCATAGCCGAGTAGGGTGACCAAACTCATGGATTCTTTGGGATCCCAACTCCAGTAGTTTCCCCAGGCTTCATTGGCCCAGAGCCCGCCCAAAATAATGCCGATGGCGAGCAGAGGAAAGCCAAAAGCCACACAACGGTAGGTCAGCTCGTCGTATAAGCTGGCCTCTGATAATTCTCCAGCAGCCTGACCTGACAGAGATGCGGGCAAGCCCGAAGACAAGCCCTGACTGAGCTGAATCATGGACACTCTTTCTGTATTCGGCCCCTCAACTGCTGGTATTGGCTGCTGTACAGTAGAAGAAGCATTCCCTGGAGCAAAATAAAGCTTAAACAAAGAAATGATAGAGCTAAGAAAAGCCAAGGTAAACATGGCATAGGACAAAATAATGATGGGAACATGGATACTCCGCCAGTAGCTCTGTAAGGCGGCTTGTAAGGGCTTAATCTCTGTCGGCAGAGAGACATCAAAGGTGAGTGCCACAATCAAAAGCAAGGCCACTGGCCAACCCAGGTGCGGCAATTTAAACCAACGGTCCAACAATAAAAAACCCAGCTGAACACCAATAATCAGGACCAGCATTGACTCATACATATTTGACAGCGCAAAATATTCTGCTGCCAGTGAGCGTAGAAACAAGGAAATAATGAGCGCTACCATGGAAATTGCAATAGCGGTAACACCAAGGACGGGAATCCACTGAAAACGATCATTTCTAAAGGTCCAGGAACGCACCAAAAAAGAAAACAGGGCAATAATTAAGGCAATCATTGCCGTATGAACCCATTGGGTTTCTGAAAGACCCATCAACATCATCATACGGTGTCAGCCCTCCTGTTGTCTTTTGGTGTCGAAGGATTTAAGCACGACGTCATCGCCGGATAAAGTGCTTGTAATTCTTTAAGAAAGCTGAGTTTGGCTTTATTCGTCCGGTAGGATACCAAACATTGGATTGTTCCGTCATCCGGCTTGTCTACAAAAGCCACCCAAAGCTGTCTCTGAGAGAAAATACACATCACCGCACCTGTGCCAATAATGAAAAAGGCCAGATACACCCAAAATACTTCGGGTGCTTCCTTTATCTGTAAGCCTGTTGCCATCTCTGGCTTATCGTAAGTCACACGCAGTCCCGGCATAGAGGGAAACTCACCACTTTCACCTGCTGCAAGCTTTAGGTTTTCCGGCATTTTTCCCGGGGCCTGGCCCAAAAAGCGGCCTTTATCATGAAGAAACACACGGATATAGTTAGCCTTCACGTTGGGATCTTGCTGCACAAAAAACGGGAAGACAATCAAAGAGCGGAGTGAACCTGCCGTTTGGAACATTGAGGGGAGTGTACTAAAACTGGCCGGCCGAGAGCCCACCTGTGTATTGATTTTCACGGTTTCAGACCGGTCGTTGAGCTTTAAGAACAGACGACCGGTTGGCGTAAAACTGGCCTGATAAATCGTTAAATTGCCAAGATTTAGCGGATGATTGACCGAAATCGTTTCTGTTTTGACGAATTTCCCCGATCCATCACGGACATCAATCGTGGTGTAGTACTGTTGGGGTGTCTCTGGATGCTCTGGGTAATACTGGATCTTAAAATCACGGATATGAAAACGCCAATCTGCAATACTACCGTGCCACCAAGGCGCCGGCATATTGGGCATCATTTTATCCACCTGGTTCAGGCTAAACTGGGTCCCAGGAGTCACCAATTTTTGAGCCTTAAATCCGGTAAATGCACCGTAAACAGAGGAGACCAGTAACAACAGAATCCCCAAATGAGCCACCACAGGACCAAAACGACTAAAGTTTCCCTTGCTGGCATAGAGCTTGTTCTCTTGTTGATAGACCCGGTAGTGAAAGTTTTTGTTTAAGAGGTTCTTCACCGTTTTTACGGAAGTCTCTACTGGCTTGCTTTGGTCTAGGGGAAAGGCGACAAAAAACTGCTGAGAGCTGCTCAAGATATGTTCCGGACTACAGAATGTCACCTGTGTGGCACTTAAATAGGCAGGCCGCAGCCACTGAAAGCTCCCAAAAAGCAGGTTGAAAAAGAAGAGCACCTCAAGACAGATAAACCAGTAAGAGCTGTAGACCGTAAACAGACCGAGTGCCTTCATCCAACGGTAATTTTCGCCAAATTGGGCTTTGATTTTGGGCAGTTCGACCAGGCCCTCTTGTGGCATCCACACACCGATTAGCACTCCCAACGCCAAGAGACTTAAAAGCACAATGGCCAGTGGAATAGAGCGAAAGACAGAAAAGGTATCTCCCAGTAAAATTGCCCACCGTAGCAGGACAGAGGCCATGGTGTTACTGCTTTCTTGTTTGGGGTCCTCTTTTGTTGGAAACACAGGACTAACCGACATAGGATTGGCTTTCTGGTGCTTAATTTCTAAAGTGCCGAGTTCCTCAAGCCCTGATTATCATCCAAAGGGACACGGCGCTTCAATGCGAAAAACCACGTAATGCGAAAAACGACTTTTTATTGTCGACTATAATAATGGTAGTAACAAAACTATCGGCGCCAAATTGCCTGCCAGAATTAGCGACCAGAAAAGACCGCCATGAAAAAGTTTAGACATTTATCACGTGCCCTGTTGACGGCCTGTGTATTTCAAAGCTTTCTCGCCGCCTTTGCCGCCCCATTTGCGGGAATTAGCGGGATTCATGTCGAGGAAGTCCCTGACGGTTCAGTTAATATTGCCTTTCAGTCCGATCTCCCCTTTCGTTACGAGCTGATCAACCTGAACGAAAACCAGGTGGCCATTCGCCTGGAAAACGCCCGGATAGTGGACAGTCTGGTGGATGCATCACGGCAAATCAACCCAGGCATATTTTGTGATAGTCCTGCACAAAAAAATTCCCCGATTATCCTGAGTGCTCGGGTTTCTCAAGATCCCAACACCCCGGATGAAACCGTAATTTTAGAAGGCCCCAATCTGGGACGCCGGCTTTTACAAATCCAAGGCGGTATCGCGATCAGTTCTGACCCACAAGCAACGGTGATTTCAGCAGAAAACCGACCGCTTGAAAATCTTCCTTCGGATACAATTTCCACAGAGGTCCTACTCAATTTTCTGGCCCAAGCAGAAGACCCACAAAGCTTGCCGCGTCTCGTCAGCCCGAAGAATCAAGTCCGTCAGGCTAAGCCCGCGATCACTCAAAAAAACCCTCCCTCAAACACGAATACAGACCTCAACCCCTTGGCTTTCTTAAGCCAAGCGGCGAAGAATTCCCCGGGCGGCGGGATGATCTTAAATTTTGGCCAGGCCGAAAACATTCCCACCGAAACGATACCTGCCAATAACGCCGTCAAAGATAACACAGTGTCTGAAGAAGCCCCCGACTTACGGCTAACTCAAAATCAGCCTATGCAAAATCAGCCTGTTCAAGATAACAATAACGGCCTTGCTTATTCAGTTATCAACGGCAATACAGCCCCGGGAACCGTGTCTGAGGCCACACCGCACACTACCTATATCGACCTCTCCTCGGGCAAGGGACCTGTCGCCTACAATGCACTCAGTTTTCAGGAAGAAACCCAAGCAGGCGTTTCTACATGGGTGAATAAGGCCTTAAGTGCCTACAAAATCAAAGACTGGCCGACCGCGCTCAGTGCACTGTCCAAAGCCATTGAAGTCAACCCAACAGCCTCTGCCCTGTATGCCGCCAAGGCAGAAATCTACCGACTCAGCGCCCAAGGGAGCAACACAGTCAAATGCTATTTTCAGGCCCTAGAAAAATCGGAAGACGCCGACAAGCAATCTCAGTATAGCCAACGCCTTCTCACTTTGGCACAACAAACCCCAGACAAAGCATTGGCACTGGATACTCTCCAGCAACTGGAAACTTTTGCTCCCAGCTGCACGCAATCCCGCGCCGATTTTTACCGGGTAAAAGGCGCCCGTCTGTTTGATCTTGGCCGCTATGATGAAGCGGTAACCACGCTGAAAAAGGCCACTCAATTAGCCCCCAAAGACGCCCATGCCTGGTATCTCCAAGGGATGGCCTACGAGTTTCAAGGAAAAACGCAACTGGCCAAACAGGCCTTTTTACGAGGAAAAGCACTTTCTCCAAAGCGGCGAGATATCCAGGCAGCGTTGTTGCGAGTGTCTTCAGGGTGATTGACTGCCAGAAAGTCACCAAACGCTTTGATAGCGGCCTGGTTCTCAACTCCGTAGATTTACAGGTCCCTGAAGGGCAAACAGTGGCACTCATCGGACCGTCCGGCTGCGGAAAAAGTACACTGCTTCGGTGTTTAAACGGGCTGGAATCGATCGACAGTGGGGTTATTCGGGTCAATCAAACAGACATTCACGCCCCTGGAGTCAATATGAATGCGGTTCGGGCCAATATTGGCATTGTCTTCCAGCAATTTAATCTTTTTCCGCACCTGACAGTTTTAGAAAACGTGATTTTAGGGCCAATTCGCGTCAAAAAAGTTCCCAAGTACGAAGCGATCGACAGAGCCAAACGCCTGCTCGATCGGGTCGGTATTTGGGAAAAGGCGTCAAGCTACCCGGCGCAACTCTCCGGGGGGCAGCAACAGCGGGTGGCGATTGCCAGAAGCCTTGCCATGGAGCCGGTTTTAATGCTACTTGATGAGCCCACCAGCGCGCTGGATCCGCTGATGACACACGAGGTGTTTTCGGTGATTCAAGATGTCAGTGAGCAAGGGATGACCCTGTTGATTGTGACGCACGAGCTGGGCTTTGCTCGAAGGGTCGCCGACAGACTCCTATTTATGTACCAGGGGCAGATTGAGGAAGACGGGACGCCCGAAAGTATTTTTCAACAACCAAAAAGCCCGCACACCGTCCGGTTTTTGGAGCAGGTACAGGCTTTTTAAGCTTACTGACTGTATTTAATTAGACGCCGCAGGCAGCAGGGGTTTTGGCGGCTTCTGGCTTTTCGTAGACCCAGCCTTCAGTCGTCCGGTCCCAACCAGCCAACAGTTCGTTGGGGGCAAAGAAGATAGCCAGTTCGCGCTCTGCACTGGCCACACTGTCTGAGCCATGGATAATATTACGGCCGAGATCCACGGCGAAATCACCCCGGATGGTGCCTGGTGCGGATTCCTTCGGGTTGGTGGCGCCCATCATTTTGCGGGCCGATTCCACCACATTGTTGCCTTCCCAGGCCATTGCCACAATCGGGGCACTGGTGATAAAGCTGACCAGCCCACCAAAGAAGGGTTTTTCACGGTGCTCACCGTAATGCTCTTCGGCCTGGGCCTTGCTCACATGCATCAACTTCAGGCCAATCAGCTTAAAGCCTTTGCGCTCAAAGCGGGCGATAATCTCTCCGATAAAGCCGCGCTGGACGGCATCGGGTTTTAGGGCAATAAAGGTACGTTCCATCAGCAATAGACTCCTGCTTACATTACTTCTGCATTTCTGCAGTCTAACAAAAAAGCAGCCTGGGTAAAAATTGCCAAAAAGTCAAAAATAACTGGATTAGGCTTGGGCAATCTGGGTAATGGTCTCTGTCAATTGCTTAAACTGGGGATCCACATAGCCATTGTTACCGCCTTTTTTTCGCCCCACTGTCTCCTTCACCCGCTGCAAGAGCTTATCAAAGGTGTTGGCACTGGGGATATAGGCCGGCATCGCTTGGATTGTTTTTAGCAAGCCTGTCAGCACCCCGGCCTCGGGGTCCATCCCAAAGAGACGGGAACCCAATTCGTGGTCGAGTCGGGTCAAGGTTTCAGACCAGCCGCGGGTAACTTCTCCGCTGCTTGTGTTGGCCTGTTCTTCTGGGGAATCAGGCTTTTCTGATGCTTGAGACGCCTTGGCGATCAGCGTCAGTAGCTCATCGGTGCTGGCCATCACGGCCGAAAGGGCTTGTTTTTGGGCAGCAGAAAACGCCCCAAATTGAGGCGACAAAAGCCGCGTTTGAATTTTCACCGGTTGAATTTTCATAGAACACATACTCCACTGGTTATTGAACGAGGACTCCACACATAAATGAATCCACAGATGAAACACACACTTTTTTTATACTCACAGTTTGTATTAAACCCAAAACATGAAGAAATTGCTTGCGGCAATTGTCCGCAAGTCATGAGCGGGAAAAACAAGGCAATTTTTCACAGCCTTCATTTTTTATGGTTTTATGATTGCCTAAAGCCTGTTTTTTAGGCCAATTTTTGGGGTCAATCTGTTGCCCCAGAGTGTGTGCAAGAGTGTATGTTTCAATAGAGTGACCGTTTCAATGCTTTCTCTCACCGCATTTCAGAATAATATCAAGCTCAAGCAGCTTTCGTTTGGCTTAAAGCGCTCCAGTCCCAAAATAAATGGTCTTACAGCAGGTCTTGCAGCGCCTCTTGCCCATCAGGACACCTTAATGCTTCGCTTTGGGAGTCGATCTGGCTTTGATAATAGCGGTTCTTCTGGGGAAGGATTTTTATCCGGTGGTGATGATGAACCTATCTATGAGGATCCCCTGATGAACACGGGCATGATGGCTTACGCCAGTGCAAAATTTGCCCAAGCACTGCCCTCATTAGAAGCCGTTGTTCGCCAATTTGACCAAAAAACAGCAGCCCAAACACCGATCTCCGAGGACGTGGTGGACAATATTCAAGACGTCTACCGAAGCCTCATCCATATCTATCTCAATGAGCGGCATGCGGTTGGCATGGAGAGCCCTGATCAGGTCAGAAAATCACTCAATAGAGCCTTACAACTGCTAGAACGGCGTTTTTCAGCACTGGAAAAACAGACCGACGTGGAGCCAGGCGAACTCTCTCAATGCCACTTCCAATACGGAATGGCCTTCCTTCAGCAATCCGACTTAGGTCAACCAGAAGCCGCCCGACTAAACCTGCTTCAACGTGCGGAACGAGAGTTTATGATTGCCCTAAAACATGAACGCACTGCTCGTCTGGCATTGGAGCCAGAGCCTACTTTACAGATCGATATCCTGTTTCATTTGGGGATGGCTCAAACCGCATTGGGGTATCCAGAAGAGGCCAAGCTACGAGTTGTCCAGGCAAAGGCATTACTGGAAAAAGAAACCCCCCATACGCCGGCGCAAGTTGCCAGTGTGAATGAGCGCATGGAATTCATTAATGGGTCGCTGCAGCATATTGAAGCCGACATTACTGCGCGACAAAAGGCCGCAGAAAAAAAGGGGGAAGCTTTCCCCGCAGAAGACATTCTCCGGCGAATCCATATCCGCAGTAAGACGAATTAAGCGGAAGCGATCTTATTGGAGTGAGCACTGGGAAGCGCTAATAAAGCCTTTGCAATGCGGTCACCCATTTCAGAGGTACCAATCACCGTGGATCCGGTATCGGCAATATCATAGGTCCGGTAACCCGCTTCTAGTACCTGATTAATCGCGGTTTCGATCAACTGTGCTTCTTCCGCATAGCCAAAGGAGTAGGCCAGCATCAGCTGTAAGGAAATGATAGTAGCAATAGGATTCACCTTATCCAGCCCTGCGTATTTGGGCGCGGAACCATGAGACGGCTCATACATCGCATAGCGATCATCTCCCAAGCTAGCACTGGCGAGCATCCCCAGAGAACCGGTCAACATCGAGGCCTCATCGGATAAAATATCCCCAAAGGTATTTTCAGTCAGCAGCACGTCAAATTGCTTGGGGTTTCTGACCAACTGCATCGCCGCATTATCGACATACATATGACTTAAGGCCACATCAGGATAGTCTTTAGCGACGGTTTCGACAATATCACGCCAGAATTGAGAAGTGGACAGCACATTGGCCTTATCCACAGAACAGACCTGCTTACGGCGTTTTCTGGCAATTTCAAAGGCTTGACGGGCAATGCGCTCGATTTCAAAATCTTCGTAGGTCATCGTATCCAGGGCGCGCTTAGCCTCTCGTTTTTTGGGTTGGCCAAAATACAAGCCCCCCGTTAATTCACGAACGACCATCATATCAATGCCGTCTACCACTTCTGGCTTTAAGGTCGAAGCGTGCAAGAGGCAACGGTAGGCTTTGACGGGACGCAGGTTGGCGTAAAGCCCGAGTGCTTTGCGAATTTGTAATAGACCTTGCTCAGGGCGAATGGCGGGGTCTAAGGTATCGTATTTGTAATCCCCAACGGCGCCGAGATAGACCACTTTCATTTCTTGGGCCAGTTTCATGGTATTTTGCGGCAGGGGCACCCCATCGCTTTCAATCCCAGCACCACCAATGGGCGCATATTCCAAATGAAAGCGCACGTCCAACTTTTGCTCAAAGGCTTTCAGCACTTTGATACCCTGATCCACGATTTCAGGGCCAATCCCATCACCAGGTAAAACGAGAACATTATGAGTGGTCATCGTGCAGGGGTCTCCATCAGTCAAACAGGGGGGTATACAGGTCATTAGAGCACAAAAATAAAATGCGCCAAAATTGTCAGCGTCCAAGCAATCTGATTCACGTTCAAAAAGAAAGCAATTGCCAGCGGGGTTGGCTTTGGCTACCCTAAACATTATGCCAAACAACATGTCAAAGAATACGGAAGATGAGACTGCCAAACCGTCGCACGAAGAGAGCCCAGATGGGCTCCATTACCGGCGGAAATACCGCGGACTGATTGGAATTCAGCCCAAAGTGCCGATTCGAGACACAGCCACACTCAGCCTGGTCTATACGCCTGGGGTCGCAAAGCCGTGCTTAGAGATTGCGAAAAATCCGCTGCATTCTTTTGACTATACGATGCGCGGGAACACTGTTGCCATTGTCACCAACGGATCCAGCGTTTATGGACTGGGCAACACGGGCCCACTGGCATCGATTCCCATGTTAGAAGCCAAAAGTGTCTTTCATAAAACCTTTGCAGGTATTGACGCCTTCCCCATTGCCATTGACACCCAGGATGATGATGAGTTTGTCGAAGTTGTACGATACTTATCCCCCACTTTTGGCGGCTTTCATCTCGAAGATATATCGTCTCCCAACTGTTTTGCGATTGAAGAAAAACTGAAACGCGCGATTTCACTGCCTTTATTCCATACCGACCAGCAAGGGACGGCTGTAGCCGTTTACGCAGCGTTAATCAATGCCCTTAAGATTGTCGATAAAAAACTGGAAAATCTTTCTGTTGTGATTAACGGCGCTGGCGCCGGAGGCATTGCCACTGCAAAATTCCTCCTGAAACTGGGAGTAGGCGATGTGAAAGTGTGTGACCGTGAAGGAGCTCTTTATTACAGGCGTTTACGGGGGCTCAACTGGATAAAATCTGAGCTGGCCAGGCAAACCAACCCTTATGATAAAAAAGGCAGTCTGGAAGAGATAATTGTCGGGGCCGATGTCTTTATTGGTCTCTCCAAAAGCAAGACACTGACACCAGCTATGATTGCCACTATGGCCAAAGATCCGATTATTTTTGCTCTGGCTCTGTCTGAACCAGAAATCCCCTACACTGTCGCGCGAGAAGCCGGCGCCGCTGTGGTTGCCACAGGCCGTAGCGATTTCCCCAATCAGCTCAACTCTTCCTTGGTCTTTCCAGGGGTGTTTCGAGGCGCCTTGGATGTCAGAGCCACGGATATCAATTTCCAGATGTTCAAAGGGGCAGCAGAGGCCTTTGCTGGCTTGGTCAGCCAGCAAGAACTGGCACCCGAATCCATTTTGCCAAAACCACTCGACTACCGAATTAGCGCCAAAATTGCGGCAGCTGTGGCTGAAGCTGCTATTGAGACCGAGGTGGCCCAAGTCATCGTCTCCCCGCCCGATATTGAGCAAAAGGTGCTTAATTATGTTTATGAGGGAGTTAACGCTTGGATTCCCCCTTCTGAGTCCCGGGTAGAACCAAGAAGCATTGAGGAAGAGTCGCTCGATCTGCATAAACGCTATCAAGGCGTGATCGGGGTCACTGCCTATCTACCGATTCGAGACCATTTTATCTATGATTTGGTCTATTCAGCCCCTCACGCAGCAGATCCTTGTGCGGTGATCCAGAAAGATCCCTCTCAAGTGTATGATCTCACCCTAAAAAACAACCTGGTAGGTATTGTCACAGACGGAAGTGCTGTTCTGGGACTCGGCAATATTGGACCTGGCGCTGGTCTTCCTGTCATGGAAGGGAAAGCCGTTCTCTTTAAAACCTTTGGTGGTGTAGAAGCCTTCCCTATTTGCTTACGGACGCAAGAAATTGATGAGATTGTTGAAACGGTCAAACGGATTGCACCCGTGTTTGGGGGGATTAACCTGGAAGATATCGCTGCCCCAGACTGTTTTGAGATTGAGCAACGCCTGACCGAAGAGCTAGATATTCCCGTATTCCATGACGATCAACATGGAACAGCCGTGGTTGTGCTTGCCGGCATTATTAACGCCTTAAAATCTGTGGATAAATCGATTCACAATGTCCGTATGGTCGTTAATGGCGCAGGCGCTGCAGCCCTGAGTGTTTCCAAACTATTAATGAAGGCCGGGATGCAGGATATCATTATCTGTGATACCAAAGGCGCCATTTTTAAAGGGCGCGCGGAAGGGATGAACCGCTACAAAAGCCAAATCGCAGAAATTACGAATCTTGAAAAAGCTCGCGGAGCTCTAAAAGATGTGATTCACGGCGCTGATATCTTTTTAGGTCTTTCCGTGCCTGGCATGATGGATCAGGCCATGGTTCGTCAAATGCAGAGAGACCCCATTATTTTTGCACTGGCGAACCCTACGCCAGAAATTATGCCCGATCTGGCTTATGATGCTGGTGCCAAAGTGGTGGCCACAGGGCGAAGCGACTTTCCCAATCAGGTCAATAATTCCCTTGCCTTCCCTGGTATTTTCCGTGGAGCCCTCGATGTGAGAGCCTCATGCATCAACGATGATATGAAAATTGCTGCTGCCGATGCGATTGCTGCTCTAATTACGGATGTTGAGCGCGAACAATCTAAAATCATTCCGGGCTCACTGGATTTACGCGTCGCCCCTGCTGTGGCTGAGGCCGTTGCCCGCTCTGCCATAGAAACCGGCGTGGCCCGTCGCAAGGTGAACCCTGCTGAAGTGGCTTCTCAATTGAAAAATTACCTCTTTGAGGGCAGTTTAGGTCAAGTCACTCGGGTATAAGCAAATGGCATTCATCACCAACACCCTAAACACTATAGAAGATACTTATATAGCCCGTTGCCTCACTTTGGCTGAAGCCGGTCGGCTAACGGTAAGCCCTAATCCCATGGTGGGGGCTGTTGTACTGGATAGCACTGGGAAAAAAGTCGGGGAAGGCGCCCATCAAAAAGCAGGCGAAGCTCATGCAGAATTGATTGCACTGGCCCAAGCCGGAAATCAAGCCAGAGGTGGCACGCTGTTTGTGAATTTAGAGCCATGTAATCACCACGGGAAAACACCGCCTTGTACTGAAGCCATTATTGAATCTGGTATTGAACGTGTGGTTTGCGGCACACTCGATCCAAACCCCTTGGTCAGCGGCAGTGGCCGCGATCGACTACAGAACGCCCGCATTTCCGTGCGCTATGGTTTTCTGGAAGAAGCGTGTCAACGGCTAAACGAGATTTTCTTTCATCATATTAGTACCCAGAGTGCTTTTATTACGCTGAAAATGGCCACCACACTGGACGGGAAAATTGCCACCCGCAGTGATCAACGACAGTGGATCACGGGTCCTCTAGCTCAACAGTTCACCCATCAGCTTCGCCATCAGCATGATGCTGTTTTAACAACAGCAGAGACGGTCCGCTGTGATGATCCTGCTCTGACTGTCCGGGTCATCCCCGGCATAACCCGGCAACCCATTCGACTGATTCTGGACCGCCGTTTCAGGCTCAACCCTTCGCAATACCAAATCTTTAACACAGCGGTTGCCCCGGTCTGGGTGTTCACGTCTAACAGACAGCACCATAGCGGGCATGCGGCGCTTGCCAAAGAGATGGGCGTTCAGGTCTTTGAGATTCGGGAAAACGGTCTGGGCCTGGAGTTAAGTGATGTCTTTGAGATTGTCAACCGCAGCGGGCTCTCCAGTGTATTGGTAGAGGCCGGAGGAAAGCTCGCCGGAAGGCTGGTGAACCAAGGATTTTGTCAGAAGATACTACTCTTCCAGACAAACCGGCTCCTGCCAGACCCCCAAGCCAAATCGTCGTTTTGTGACGGGGTACAGTTCAAGCTGGAAGACGGCATTCAACTTAAGTTAGACGGCGTGCAACAACTGGAAAACGACCGCGTCCTGAGCTTGTACCCTATTTGGTAATCGTCACTTTTTCCGCGCCATCGGTTTCGAGGAGCTGGACCTGAACCTGCTCCGAGACTGCTGTGGGCAGATTTTTTCCCACAAAGTTAGGGCTAATGGGTAACTGGCGGTGACCCCGGTCCAGCAACACCAGTAATTGCACTGTGGCAGGGCGACCAAAGTCATTGAGAGCATCCAGAGCAGCGCGAACTGTCCGACCACTAAAAATCACATCATCCACCAGGATCACGTGCTTACCGCTTAAGTCCACAGGGATATCACTGGCCTGGGTAGGCTTGAGGGAGTGAGCCGAGTCATCTCGGTACAGCGTGATATCCAACGTTCCCACAGGGACTGAACGTTCTTCAAATGTTTCAATCAAACGACCAATGCGACGGGCCAGAATATCCCCGCGCGTAACCACCCCCAAGAGGACAATATCTTTCACCCCGCGGTTGGCTTCAATCAGCTCATGCGTTAACCGTTTCAGCATCCGTTCAATATCATCAGCTGTTAAAATTGTGGTTTCCACTTTATTCCCGGCCATTATTTCTGTCATAAAGCACTCCTAAAAGGGTTTGGGCTTTTCGTAAACACTCGCGGTATTCATCACCCGCCACAGAGTCGGCCACAATGCCAGCACCCACGTGAATGGTGGCATCATACGTCAAAGACGGCATTTTGCCTACGACCGGGGAAAGCCACAGCGTCCGAATCAGAATGTTGGACTTCAGCGAGCGTAGTGATTGTCCGTCGGGAGACATCGAAAATGTCCCGGCACTTCCGGTATACACTCCTCTATCAATATCTTCATGTTTATTCAAGAGCTGAATGCAGCGAATTTTAGGACACCCAGTGATAGTGCCGCCTGGAAACAGCGCTTGAAGCACTGTGTAGAGATCGGTATTCTCTTTTAGACGTCCTCGCACCAGGCTCACAATATGCGTGATATGGGGATAACGCTCCAGTACCATCAGTTCGGGCACATCCACGCTTCCTGCACGGCAGATGCGGCCCAGATCGTTTCGGATTAAATCCACCAGCATCAAATGCTCAGCACGTTCCTTGGGGTTTTGACGGAGCGTTTCTCCAATGGTACGGTCCTCTTCAGCCGTGTCTCCCCGCCCCCGAGTGCCGGCAATGGGTCGGGAGTAGATAGTGCCACCCGTCTCCAAACTCACCAACATCTCTGGAGAGTTGCTCAGCAGAAAGCCCCAAGGTGTTTTTGCCATCATCGCATAGGGTGCTGCATATGGGAGAGTGCTACTAGCAAGAATACTGGCAAAAAGAGCCCATGGCGATTCTTGCTCTAAGTCGAGTCGGCGCTGAAGCATTAACGACAGATTGGCCTGGTAGACCTCACCGGCCTGAATGGCGTTTAAAATGTGAGAAACCTTGGTGGTAAAACTCTCGGGGGTTTCAGACAACGTCCAGCCAGATAATAACAACTCCGTTGAAAGCGCTTGCGGGGAGGATCCTTGAGAATCCTTGGGAGGCTGATTGACTGGACTGGTCTCCGTCTGCCAGAAATCCAAAATTTGGCGCCAAAGTGATTCAGCCACATCATCAGGCGCCCACAATTCAAGTATGCGGGTTTCAGCATGCCAGCGAAGTTCTTTTTCAAAAGCCACAAGGCAATACAAGGGTTGATTTACGGGGTAAGGCCTCTTAGGCAAATTGTTTAGAACAGGCTCAAACAGTTGGTAGGCTTGATAAGTAAGGAGCAACCAGGTATTGCCTTGGGTGAGATCCACTTCTGACTTTGCACACGCTTGAGCAAAATATTGAAAAGGGTTTTTTGGGTGTGAATTCAAATCCAGCGAGTCTGGTTCCTCTCCACTTAAATCTCTGTTTAAATCTCTGTCTTGTTGCACCACCACGACTGAAGACCACTGAAACCGGTGGTAGTCTTGTCCGCCCCAACCCGGCGGGGTCCATACGGCATAAGATTGTTCTTCAAAATGGCGCTCGGCCCATCTGGCGAGGAATATTGGATTAGAGGCTTGAGCCAAGGGCCCGTCGAGAATACAAGAAAGGTAAGCCATTACCGATTCAGCACAGCCCATGCCGCTTCAGTCACTGCATCTTCCATCACTGCATTGGCGTAAACAGCCTGTACATCTTCCTGATTCTCAATGGCATCCAAGAGTTTCATCAGTAAAACCGCTTGGGCCGTATCGCTTATTTCCACCGTATTTTGGGGCCTACGGGTCATTTCGGCTGACTGAATCAGCCACCCAGACTCTGAAAGTCCCTCGCAAACAGTATTGAGTCGATCTGGTTCGGTGAATATTTCACAGAGGTTTTCTTCAGTATTGGCCACGAAATCCGACGCACCCGCATCAATAGCTGCTTCAAATAAACTTTCTTCTGAGTACGAGCGCTTTTGACGGTGGGTTTCCACAGTAATTAATCCTTGTTCTTGAAAAATCCAAGCCACACAGCCATCAGAACCCAGATTGCCGTTATATTTATTAAAGTAACTCCGGATATCCCCAGCGGTGCGGTTTCGGTTATCGGTCATGCTCTCAATAAAAACCGCAACCCCAGCAGGACCATAGCCCTCGTAGTTCAAATTTTCAAGCTGGTCACTGGCTCCAGAGCCTACGCCTTTGTCGATGGCCCTCTGGATATTGTCATTGGGGAGACCGGCGGCCTTCCCGCGTTCAATGGCCGTTCTCAGGCGGAAGTTCCCCGCAGGATCACCACCCCCAATGCGGGCAGCCACAATAATTTCTCGTGAGAATTTCGCGTAGGCCTGGCCTTTTTTGGCATCTTGCGCCGCCTTTCGCCGCTTAATATTGGCCCACTTAGAATGTCCCGCCATAGCCGTTTAACCCATATCCGTTATAACCCATATTCCGGGTCACAGTATTGTGATTCATCTTCAGACACTATAATAAAAGCACCACAGCGATAAGGTAAATAGATTCATGCATGCTGCTAGCGAATTAACGGGTCGCGAAAACCGCTCACAAACTTTGGGCGTATTGGTCTGCACCCGTAATAATCAAGACGTAATCGGCCGGCTACTGGCGTCTCTTGCCTGGGCAGAACACATTGTCATTGTCGACTGCGGCAGCGAGGATGAGACCATTGCCATTGCCCGCCAGTACACTGATACAATCGTCTACACAGCTTCATTAGATTGGCACCAGCAAGTCAAAACAGGGCTTGCCTGGATTAAAACAGACTGGGTACTCTATCTAGAGCCAGATGAGTGGGCCCCAGAGATGCTGCATCACGAAATCGACGGCATACTGCTGCAAAACAAAACCGGGGTTGATGCTTATCAGCTAAAACTGTCCTGGTTTTTTGGTGATAAAGCTCTGGGTTACGGCAGAAGCAGTCGCAAGGCGGCACTTCGGCTGGTCAAAAAATCACTGCTCCTTAACGAGCAAATCGGAGTCAGCTCGCAACCATATTTTAGAACGTTTTTTCTCAAAACAAGCGCTGCAGACAATGCTTTAGACGAGAATGTAATTATAAAAACACTGGATTACCCCATCAACAAAGCCCCATTCCAGACATATGACTCTCTCTTTAAGTCGGCCAGTGCTCAGGGGCGGTTAGGCTCTTTGTACCTAGCAGAAGCTCGGGGACTCAACCCTGCCTTAAGCAATCCACTCACTGCGTTAATTCACACCAAATGGGCCTTTTTTAAGTATTACATCCTTCAGTTAGGTATTCTTGATGGACTTTCCGGGCTTGCCTTTTCAGGGGCGCAGTCTTGGGCCACTTTTTTAAAGTACGTCCAACACCAGCAGCTCTGCCTCAGTGCACTCAGAACTGCCAATCCCCATGGGAAGCAATAAAAGTAGAAAGTACTAGAAGCAATGGCTGCATACACCTATCAGTGTTTGGGATGTGAATTTTCCTTTGATGTCTCTCACGCCGCTGCAGAGACCCCCTTGCTGGCATGTCCCCAATGCGGGGGGTTGACCGAAAGGGTTATCCGGCAAAGCCCGGCTGTGCTGACAAAAAACACACACATAAAAGAGGCTAAAGAAACACAGGAAACCCATGACTGCGGACCTGGATGTGCCCTGCACAACCCCCGCTGGGATCCTCAGCATTTGTCTAAAGAGACAGCTAAAGAGAAAGAACCGACTCTCCCGCAATCCAAACCCGCTGAAGATGATTGACCCCCCAATGGTAGAACAACGATTGGTATTGCGGGACGTTCCATAGGCATAAATCTGCCCGATAGCCAGGCAGCAAGCGCCCCCGATCGCCGTCTAATTTTAACGCCCGGGCTGCATGGCAAGTGACACCTTGTAACACTTCCACAGGCGTCATCCCCATCTGCAGGCATGCCAAATGCATCACCATTTGAAGATTTTCCGTCATGCACGACCCAGGATTAAAGTCTGTCGCCAACGCCACAGGAACCCCAGCGTTCAAGATCTCACGCGCAGGGGCATAATGATTTAACCGTAAGAAAAATGCGGTACCAGGTAAGAGTGTGGCTACTGCCCCACCCGCTTTCATTGCAGCGATCCCCGTCTCATCAATGTGTAAGAGGTGATCCGCAGAGGCAGCTTGAAGTAATCCGGCCAGTTCGGCCCCGCCCAAGGTGCAAAACTCTTCTGCATGGACTTTAAGTCCCAGACCCAGTTCTCGCGCGCGCTCTAATATCCGCCGGGTTTGGGCGACAGAAAAGTAGCCTTTTTCGCAAAACACATCACAAAACTGTGCCAGACCCGCTTCTGCCACACGCGGAAGTTGATCGTTGCAGAGGATATCAACATAGGCATCCGGGTTTTGCTTATATTCAGGCGGGATATCATGCGCCCCCATGTATGTTGCGACCACGCTTTGCAGTGCTTTTCCTTGTTGCAAGGCCTGGATCACTTTGAGAGACTTTTCCTCACTGGGCCAGTCCAGTCCGTAGCCACTTTTGGCTTCTACTGTGGTCACGCCAAAGCTGAGCATCCGCTTCAATCTGGATGCTGCGAGATTCAGCAATTCCTCAAACGAGGCTTTTCGGGTAGCGAGCACCGTTTTTTGAATCCCGCCGCCGGCTGCTGCGATTTCCAGATAGGTTTTCCCTTCTAGACGCATCTCAAACTCATCGGCGCGTTCCCCGGCAAAGACCGGGTGGGTATGTGAATCAATCAAGCCCGGTGTCAGGATTTTGCCCTGCCCGTCAATTGTCTGGCTATGGGTTAAGTCCAACTCAGGGGGGATTTGACTTGTCTCCCCTGTCCAGGCAATGAAACCTCTGTTGTCGATTAAAATAGCCCCATTGGCAATAATCCCCAAGGGGTTGTCTGCTCGAATCCAGGCTGGATCGAGGGTGATCAGTTGCGAGAGGTTCTGAATACAGGTTTGTATGCTCATCATGAACTCAGGGCTTAGCCTCTTTCCAGAAACGGAATCTTCACCCCGCGTTCTTTAGCCACTTCCACGGCCCGTGGGTAGCCCGCATCCACATGGCGCACAACGCCCATACCCGGATCACTGGTTAACACTCTTTCCAGCCGGCGAGCCGCCTCAGGTGTCCCGTCAGCCACAATCACCATCCCCGCATGAAGAGAATAACCAATGCCCACACCACCGCCGTGATGATAGGAGACCCAGGTCGCCCCATTGACTGCGTTAATGAGGGCGTTCAGGATGGGCCAATCGGCAATCGCATCAGAACCATCCAACATCGCCTCCGTCTCCCGGTTTGGAGAGGCCACACTGCCGCAATCGAGATGATCTCGCCCTATCACAATCGGCGCTTTCACCCGTCCTGAGGCGACCAGATCATTAAAAATCTGTCCTGCCTTGGCCCTCTCTCCGTAGCCCAGCCAGGCAATTCTCGCTGGCAACCCTTGAAATTGAATATGCTGCTGGGCTAACTTTAGCCATCGACACAGCGCTTCGTTCTCAGGGAAGGCTTCCAACAAGGCCTGATCGGTCACCGCAATATCCGCCGGATCACCTGAAAGGGCAACCCATCGGAAAGGTCCTTGTCCTTCACAAAACAGGGGTCGAATATACTCAGGAATAAAGCCCGGAATGTCGAAAGCTGCCTTAACACCCTCATTAAAGGCTTGCTGCCGGATATTATTCCCGTAATCAAACGCAACCGTTCCGTGAGACTGCATGGCAAGCATGGCATTCACCTGTTTGGCCATCGCAGTCTTAGATTTTACAATATAGGTTTTAGGGTCCTTGCCGCGTAATTGGCTCGCCTCTACCAGCGTCATATTTTCTGGAATATAGCCATTTAAGGGGTCATGGGCTGAGGTCTGATCACTAACCATATCAGGGTAACGACCCTGATCCACCAGTGTTTGATAGACGGTTGCTGCATTTCCCAAGAGTCCTATCGATACAGCCGCTCGTTTTGCCATTGCTGCGTCGATCCAAGTCAGTGCCTCTACCAGAGAATCTGTGCTTTTATCGAGATAGCCACTCTCTAATCGCTTTGAAATGCGAGTAGGGTCCATTTCAACGCCCAGAAAAACCCCTCCGTTCATCTTGACTGCCAGGGGTTGTGCCCCGCCCATACCGCCTAAACCCGCAGAGAGCACAAAGCGACCGGCGAGATCACTGCCGAAGTGTTTACGAGCGGCTTCAAAAAATGTCAGGTAGGTCCCTTGGACAATGCCTTGAGACCCAATGTAAATCCAACTTCCGGCTGTCATTTGGCCGTACATGATGAGTCCAGCGCGTTCATACTCCCAAAAATGCTCCCAGTCGGCCCAGGCAGGAACAATATTAGAATTTGCCAACAGCACGCGCGGAGCATCCGAGTGTGATTGCATCACCGCAACCGGTTTTCCCGATTGAATCAAGAGCGTTTCATCCGTCTTCAGGGTCTGCAACGTCTCTAAAATTTTCTGTAAGCACTCGGGATTTCTGGCAGCTTTGCCAGTCCCCCCGTATACCACTAATTTTTCAGCGTCTTCCGCGACGGCCGGATCCAAATTGTTCAACAGCATCCTGTAGGCCGCTTCAATCGTCCAATCCGCACAATGAAGGGAATTTCCTCGAGGGGCACCCGAAAGAACCGGGCTGACTGTCTTCGTATTCACCGTGGTTAGGTCCTTCTTTTTTGTTAAAAACTACCTACCTGCGTACAAACCGCTTGATAGAGCCCATGATTTTCAATACAGGTGACCACGCGCTCAATTTCCGGGGCCATCACCCGGTCCTGATCAACGGGAGGGATGAAGTTTCTTAAGTATTGATACGCTGCATGCACGCCAATACCAGGCTTTACACCGTGATGAAACCCAAGGCCTTGAACAGCGGAATAGAGTTCTGCAGCGATTACCCAGCGAGAGTTCTGATAAACCTGTTCCGCTTTCCTGGCAGCAAACGCCCCCATGCTCACGTGATCTTCCTTGTCATTGGACGTAGGAATCGAATCCACCACAGCAGGATGTGCCAGTGTCTTATTCTCAGAGACCAAAGACGCCGCCGTATAGTGGACAATCATCAGCCCGGAATGAAGGCCTTCTCTATTATCAGGCACCAAAAAGGGAGGCAGTTCAGAAAACGCAGGGTTCATCAACTTATCAATCCGTCTCTCAGAGATACTGGCGAGTTCCGCAAGTGCAATACTCAGCATATCCATCGCCATGGCCACAGGTTCCCCGTGGAAATTGCCCTGAGATAAAATGGCAGCTGGGCCTTCTGGGCTGGCTGGAAACACCAAGGGATTATCCGTTGCCGCATTCATTTCTAGGGTAAGGACCTCCCTCACATGGGCCAGTGTATCTCTCACCATGCCGTGTACTTGCGGAATACAGCGCATCGAATACGCGTCTTGCACTTTCCCGCAATCGTGATGAGAAGACTCAATTTCGCTATGGGCCAGTAATTTTCGAGCAATATGAGCAGACGCCTGATGTCCCGGATGAGGTCTGGCAGAGGCCACACGGACATCAAATGGGGCATGGCTTCCTCTCAGCGCTTCAATTGACATACACCCTGCCAACTCTGCAATAGCCATCAAATGCTCTGCCTTCAGCAAGGTCAGCGTTCCGACCGCTGTCATCATCTGTGTTCCGTTTAGCAGTGCCAAACCCTCTTTGGCAGAAAGTGTCAGGGGAGTAATCCCGGTCAACTCTAGCGCTTCTTGACTGTGCATCCTGTCTCCAAGATACATCACTTCACCTTCGCCAATCAGACTAAGCGCCAGATGCGCCAGAGGAGCCAGATCGCCACTGGCACCCAAAGAACCTTTAGAGGGAATGATCGGATGCACCCCTGCATTTAGCAGTGCCAGCAAGGTTTCAATCACCACGGGGCGTACCCCAGAAAAGCCTTTTGCCAATGTATTGGCACGAAGCAGCATCATTGCCCGCACCACGGGCTCTTCCAATAGGGGACCTGTCCCCACCGCATGGCTTCTGACCAGATTGGCTTGGAGATCTGCTAAGGCTTCTGGCGGAATCCGCTTATGACTGAGGGCACCAAAGCCTGTGTTTACCCCGTAAACCGTTTGGCCCGAAGATAACACCGATTCAACCACATCACGAGAGGCTGTTACTTTTTTGGCCGCCTGAGGATCCAGGCCCACTTGAATAGCAGGGTCACTGGCAATCAGAAAAACAAGCTCAGGGGTCAGACTTTCCCCAGTGATAGCAAGAGAAGTGCTCACGATGGGTACTCTCGTTCAAAGGCGTTCTGGTAAAAGCAATAAGGCAAATACCCCAGGCAGGACTTGAACCTGCGACCCACCGCTTAGAAGGCGGTTGCTCTATCCGCTGAGCTACTGGGGCATAGACCCATCCCATAATAGGACAAAAACAACCTGATCATATGTAAACAGGTCGCTTTTCTCTCTATTTTACAGGCAGCTCAGGTGGGTAGACGTGACGAAAAAAAGGTTAAAATTTGGGTGATAGAGGCAAAAAAAGCACCCGTAAACGCATTTGGAAAGGCCAGTAATGCAAAAGAGACAATCACAGTTGCAATAATCAAAGCCCCAGAGTATTCTATAACCCCTTGTCCGGTCTCAATACGATTTTTTTTCAAAGCAAACCCCAACACACTCACCAAAACACACTGGTTATCACGTTCTATGCATGTAATACCCGAGCCGGGACGATGCTAAACATGAGGATCACGCTTCTTAATAACAACGATTTTTTAGCTGGCCATTAAGAGCTGTTTCAGCTTACGGTAAAAATTCTCATGCGGGCCGATCAGCAAAATCACAACACATTCGCTGTCTTCGGCAATTTGATAGGCAATTCGAAATTCCTTGCCCTTATAGTTGATGTGATGCGAGAACACCCCAGTCAACGGGCTGGTCAGCCGTTCTCCCCGGCTTTCCGGATTTTCAGCAATCACAAGCAACGAGTCCCGAATTCTTTCCCTCAGAGGCTTATCCAGCTTTCGCTGAGATTTGTCCGCAGAGCGGGTTAAAAAAACCGAACGGTTGCCGGGTAAAGTCTCTGGCGCCATCTTTAGAGGTCCGCAAAGGCATTGGACATGGACACAATCTGGCCCTTTCGCATTTCGTCCAGACTGCTGAGCATCGAAGAGACCTGATCGAGATCCATCAATATTTCCATGGTCTCAATTTGTGCCTCAGAGGCATCGGGCATAAAGCGCTCGAGCAGTTTTAGCTTGGCTTGGAGAACCCCTTTGCTCATCGCACCGCGTGCTGTGGCCATCGCTTTAAACACCCCCATTTTGGCTAACTGTGCCTCATTTCTGTTGTATATGCATAAAACCCAATTTCTGGATTTTTTTGCGGTCTCCCCCAAATAGAGGAGATCGCCGCTTGGTTTGATGCCTCGATCAAAGTTTCTGCTTAAATCGATCGAGAGACAGATCGAGACCAGATTATCGAGAACTCACAAACCCACCAATTAGAGGACCTTCCTCACTGATGCTAAACCCCTACGCCCAAAGCGCCAAACAATATCAAAAGCAGCAGGTTGAAACTGCTTCTCCTGAAGAATTATTGCTTCTCATGTATGACGGGGCGATTCGCTTTCTCAATGTGGCCCGCAAATCCATGGAAGAAAAGAATATTGAGAAAAGCCACAACAATTTGATTCGCGCCCAACACATCGTCACAGAATTAATGGCAAGCTTGGATATGGAAATTGGGGGAGAGGTCGCACAAAATCTCTTCCGGCTGTATGATTACTTGCATTACCGGCTGGTTCAAGCCAACATCAAAAAAGATACCGCCATGATTGATGAAGTCCTGACTCACCTACGCTCTCTCAAAGAGACCTGGGAACAAGCCATTAAGATTGCCCATCAAGAACGGCAACAAGCCCCGGATGTAGAAGCCAAACAATACAGTGCGTGATTTGTCTGCTCCGCTTGATTTTGAGACGATTTTTAATGCAGCCCGTCAACTGGTTGACGTTTCTGAGCGCCTCCATGCACTCCCACCCGGTGAAGACCTGATGACCCAGAACCAGCTTTTGCTAGAACGCGGGGACTGCATTCAGCGACTTCAGAGTGCGCCCTGGGATTTATTGAATTCAGCAGAACAGAGGCAGCTCCAGGTCTTGATGGACACCGCCATGCAGCTGGACGTGCAGATACAAGCTCGGTTTTTTGCCCATATGGACACGTTAAGTTTGGAGCAATCCAAGTTAAAACAGCTTAACCGCGGTCTGTCACATTATGATTCTCAGTCCATCAGCCAGTCCACCCGAGATGAATCTGGTTGAGCATGAAGATTTTACTGGTGGAAGATGAGCCTTTATGGCAGCAGGGAGTGAAACTGCTGCTGAAATCCCAATCTGACCTAGGATTTGAGCTTGTTGGCATTGTAGATAACTACGATGATGCCCTGTCCAGCTTTGACGCAGAAAAACCCGATGTGGTGCTACTCGACTGGAAGCTGCGAGGCAGTCGTGACGGGTTGGAAATTGCAGCCGCACTGGTGGAGCAAGGCGTGTCCCCAGGTCGGTTAGTACTGGTGAGCGGGTCCGAAAAAAGCATGATCCCACCAAATCCATACCATTATGTGCCAAAAGCCAGTATTGCTGAGTCATTGGTACCGACTTTAAAAGAGATTGCCGCACAACTTTCGTCTTAATCCCAATTTTTTGGTATTTTGCGTTTATCGGATGTCTCTGTTATAAAGAAAGCCTAAGCTCGCTTTTTGGTGTGTTTTATCGGTATTTTTTGTGTCCCCCCTTTACTTGGAATTTTTTTTCCATATGATAGATCATCCTAATTGCATGAAAGGTGTATCCTGTGGGCGCTCTTCCTAGAAAACAAGAAACATTGGCGTCACTGCAAAAAGATCTCGAGGCAGCCACCGTTGCTTATGTGGTGGATTACCGGGGTTTAACAGTGGCCAATCTTAAAGAGATTCGGCGTGAATTGTTGAAAAACAACGCCAAACTGACCGTGGCCAAAAACACGTTGGTTCGTCGGGCCATTGAAAACACAGCCATGAGTGCCATGGGCCCCTATTTAAAAGGCCCAACCGCATTGGCCTTAGGGATGGGCGATCAAATTGCGCCGATCAAGATCATTAAAGAGTACTTAAAGAAAAACAAGAAAGAAAATGAAGTCCGAGGCGGCGCTTTGGACGGCAAACCTCTTTCTGCTCAAGAAGTGGAAGCACTTACCAAGCTGCCACCCCTTGAAGAATTGCGTGCCAAGCTGGTGGGTGGTATTGCTTACCCAACCACAGGTTTGGTGGCTGCACTCAGCGGCCCGCAACGGGCGTTGGTCCAGGTTTTGGATCAATATGCCAAACAAAAGCAAGGGTGATGCTTCTGCCCCTTGTCTCGACTCCCCTGTCATAATTTACTGTCCGTCACCAAAAGAATGAGGTTCATAAAACAACCATGCCAGTCGAATTAGATGATAAGACGTCCAAGATTTTTGAAGAAATCAAAACCTTAACCTTCTTGCAAACGGCCCACTTGGTCAAAGCGTTTGAAGATGAGTTTGGTATCTCTGCAGCGGCCCCTGTGGCTGTGGCTGCGGCTCCTACTGGCGGCGGTGCTGCTGGTGGTGAAGAAGAAGTGACAGATGTGTCTGTCATCCTTGAGTCTGCCGGCGATAACAAGATTAACGTCTTGAAAGAAGTCCGCGCCATTACTGGCTTGGGCTTAAAAGAAGCCAAAGACTTGGTGGATGCTGCACCAAAACCCATCAAAGAAGGCATCAAGAAAGAAGAAGCTCAACAAATCAAAGAAAAACTGGAAGCAGCTGGGGCTACCATTAAAATCCAGTAGTTCCCCGTTAATTCCGTTATTTTTTGATGACATGAATGGGCGGTTTTTCTTGCACCTGTTAAACAGACACTTTTAACCTTTAAATGACCTTAAGCCAATGTTGCCACGAGAGACATTGGCTTCTGGTACATTTATCATTTTGTCTGCCGCCTCCTCGTTTCATGCGCCACGCTCGCACAACCGTCTTTGCTCGTTGACAATACAAGAGGTTCCACTCCATGGGTACACGAATCGCTACGCGTTCCACTTTGCCGGGGATTGCCCCGCTACCATTGGATGAGCTGCCTGATTTGGCAGAAATCCAAAAGAATTCATTCAACTGGTTTATCCGTGAAGGTTTAAAAGAAGAGTTACTCTCTTTTTCACCGATTCGTGACTACACCGGGCGCTTAGAACTGTACTTTTTGCCCGAATATAGCTTTGACAAACCCAAATACACGGTGGAAGAAGCGCGTCTTCACGAAACCACCTATGCCAAGCAGCTACGGATTATGATGCGCTTGGTGAACCGGGATACCGGGGAAATTAAAGAGCAAGAGGCCTATATCGGCGAAATCCCGATGATGACTGATCGTGGAACCTTCATCATCAACGGGGTTGAGCGGGTTATTGTCAGCCAGATTGTTCGTTCTCCTGGGATTTACTACAAAAAAGAAACCGCCCTCAACGGCAAACGGATCTTTAACGCCACATTGATCCCCAACCGCGGTGCCTGGTTGAAGTTTGAGACTGACATTAACGATGTGATTTATGTCAAAATCGACAAAAACCGGAAAATCCCTGCCACAACGCTTTTACGCGCATTGGGTCTTGGGGTCTCTGATTTTGAGAACTACTTCCGCCATTTTGACTTCTTGAAAAAGACGCTGGACAAAGATTCCACCAGCACCACTGAAGAAGCCTTAATTGAACTCTACAAAAAACTGCGCCCCGGGGATCCCCCCAGTGTGGCCGGCGGTCGTTCTTTGATCGAAAGCCGTTTCTTTGATGAGAAGCGCTACGATTTAGGCCGTGTGGGTCGCTATAAGCTCAACAAAAAGCTGGGTCTCTCTTCTCCCGATGCGGTACGGACACTGACCTACGAAGACATCCTTTCTGCGGTGGACTACCTGGTCAACCTGCACTATGAAGAAGGGATTGTGGACGATATCGATCACTTGGGTAACCGCCGAATTCGTTCCGTAGGTGAGTTGCTGCAAAACCAATTCCGTGTTGGTTTCACCCGACTGGAGCGGATTGTCAAAGAACGGATGACACTCCAAGATGTGGATACACTCACGCCGAGTAATTTGTTGAACCCAAAACCTTTACTTGCTGCGATTCGCGAATTTTTTGGTTCTTCTCAGTTGTCTCAATTTATGGATCAAACCAACCCCTTGGCCGAATTGACCCACAAGCGCCGTCTTTCTGCCTTAGGACCTGGCGGTTTGGCCAGAGAACGGGCCGGTTTCGCGGTTCGTGATATTCACCCCAGTCACTACGGACGTATCTGTCCAGTAGAGACACCTGAAGGACCTAACGCCGGTTTAATTGGCAGTTTAAGTACTTATGCCCGTGTCAACGACTACGGCTTCCTGGAAACCCCTTACCGCTTTGTGCAAAACGGGATTGTCAGTGAAGAAGTCCATTACTTATCGGCTGATGAAGAAGATCGTTTCCGGATTGCTCCTGGCGATGCGATGCGGGATAAGGACGGAAAGCTGATTGGTTCACATGTGCCGGTTCGTTACCGCAGTGAATTTACGACAACAGAGCCCAAGCTGGTGGATTACGTTGGGATTTCCCCCATTCAGATTGTCTCTATCGGAACGGCATTGATTCCCTTCCTAGAACATGATGATGCCAACCGAGCCTTGATGGGATCGAACATGCAACGGCAAGCGGTACCCCTGGTACGCGCAGAGCGTCCACTGGTTGGAACTGGCTTAGAGCGACGCGCCGCAGAAGACTCCGGCATGGTCGTGAGTGCCCGTTGCGATGGGAAAGTGGTGAACGTGACCGGTGAGTACGTCGACATCAAGTCGGATGAAGACAAGCAAGTGCACCGTCATCACTTGATTAAGTACCTCAGAAGCAACCAGGATACCTGTCTAACCCACCGCCCGATTGCCACTATTGGCACTGTGGTTGTTAAGGGCCAGGTGATTGCAGATGGTGCAGCCACTCAGGCCGGAGAACTGGCCCTGGGCCGAAACATTATGGTTGCCTTTATGCCCTGGGAAGGCTACAACTTCGAGGATGCCATTCTCCTGAGCGAGCGGCTGATTCACGATGATGTCTACACCAGTATTCACATTGAGAAACTCGAGATTGATGCCCGCACCACTAAGCTGGGACCAGAAGAAATTACCCGAGAAGTTCCCAACGTAGGGGAAGATGCCCTTCGTCACCTGGACGAGCGCGGAATTGTTCGCATAGGTGCCCGGGTTTACCCTGATGACATTCTGGTCGGGAAAATTACGCCGAAAGGTGAATCTGAACATCCCCCTGAAGAGAAACTATTACGTGCCATCTTTGCTGAAAAAGCGCAAGATGTCCGGGATAACTCCTTGCGGGTGCCTCATGGTGAAGGCGGCCGCGTGGTGGATGTGAAAGTGTTTGACCGCGAGAAAGGCGACGAACTGCCGCCAGGGGCAAACACCGTTGTTCGGGTTTATGTGGCCCAGAAACGCAAGATCAGTGTTGGCGATAAGATGGCTGGACGGCACGGGAACAAAGGGATTGTCTCCAAGATTCTCCCGATTGAAGATATGCCCTTCTTGCCAGACGGTACGCCGGTGGACATCGTGCTCAACCCGCTGGGTGTGCCTAGCCGTATGAACGTGGGACAAACCTACGAAACGCTCTTGGGCTTGGCTGCTCACTTAAACGGCAAGCATTATGAAGTCCCTCCCTTTGATGAAATGTACGGAGAAGAAGCCTCTCGACTGTCTGTGGAAAAAGAGCTGACTCAGGCGATTGAAGATCTCGGAATCGACTGGATCGCTTCAAGCGGTAAGGCTGTTTTACACGACGGACGGACCGGTCAGCCCTTTGATAACACCATCTCCATCGGTAAAATCTACATGATGAAGCTGGTTCACTTGGTTGACGATAAAATCCACGCCAGAAGCACTGGCCCCTACAGCTTGGTCACCCAGCAGCCGCTCGGTGGTAAAGCCCAATTTGGTGGTCAGCGTTTTGGGGAGATGGAAGTCTGGGCGCTCGAAGCGTACGGGGCTGCCTACTCTCTGCAAGAGATGCTCACCATCAAGTCTGACGATGTGGTCGGCCGAAGCCGTGCCTATGAAGCCATCGTGAAAGGCGAGAACCTGAACAGACCGGGTATTCCTGAGTCCTTCAAGGTTTTGGTGCGAGAATTACAGAGTATTGGTCTTGATATCACTGTCACCAAGCGGCTGAAAGACGGCCGTGAGGTGGAAGTGGATCTGATGACCGATGAGCAGAATGCGCCGCGCCAGAAACGGAAGATTCCGTCTCCTGAAAGCGAGCTACTCAACTTCTTTAGTGCCAATTCCGACTAAGCATTTTTTCTGATTTAAAGGAGCCCTCGACCGTGGTCAGTACCAGTATCGATCAATTTGATTTTATCCGTATCGGCATCGCTTCCCCTGAGCGCATTCTGCAGTGGTCTCATGGTGAAGTGTTAAAGCCAGAAACCATCAACTACCGCACCCTCAAGCCCGAGCGGGACGGCCTGTTCTGTGAGCGCATTTTTGGCCCTTCCAAAGACTGGGAGTGCTATTGCGGCAAGTACAAGCGGGTTCGTCACAAAGGGATTGTCTGCGAGCGCTGCGGGGTCGAAGTGACGGACAGCAAGGTCCGCCGTCACCGGATGGGGCACATTAGTTTGGCCGCTCCTGTCACCCATATCTGGTTTCTCAAAGGGATTCCTAGCTATCTGGGTCTGATTTTAGATACGTCTTTAAAAGATCTCGAACAAGTCATCTACTTCAACTCATACGTGGTCTTAGATCCCGGTAATACTGAGCTGAAATACGGTCAGTTACTGAGTGAAGAAGAGTACGACAACATTCTAGAGCAGAATGAAGAGGCGCAACTGGAAGTGGGTATTGGTGCAGAAGCCATCAAAACGATGCTCTCCAAGCTGGAGCTGCCTCAACTGCTTGAAGAAATCAAGGGCGAAATTGCCAACACTTCCAGTGCAAGCCAAAAGCGGATTAAACTGCTCAAGCGGATGCGCTTTGTGGAATCCTTAATCTCCAGCAAGACGATCCCCACCTGGATGGTGCTGGATGTCCTGCCAGTGACCCCGCCCGATTTGCGCCCCATGGTTCAGTTAGACGGTGGTCGCTTTGCCACCAGTGACTTAAACGATCTCTACCGTCGGGTGATTAACCGGAATAACCGTCTGGCTCGTTTGCTCGAGATGGGCGCCCCGGAAATCATTGTCCGTAACGAAAAACGGATGTTGCAAGAGGCTGTCGATGCCTTGATTGATAACGGTCGTCGCGGACGAACTGTTGTCGGCCCGAACAACCGCCCTCTGAAATCACTCTCCAACATCATTGAAGGAAAACAAGGTCGTTTCCGCCAGAACTTGCTGGGGAAACGGGTTGATTACTCAGGCAGAAGCGTTATCGTGGTGGGTCCAAAGTTAAAACTCCACCAATGCGGTCTGCCCAAAGAGATGGCACTAGAGCTGTTCAAGCCCTTTGTTGTGAACAAGCTGATTGAGCGCGGCGAAAGCCAGAACATTAAATCGGCGAAAAAGAAAATTGAACGGCAAGAGACCGTCGTTTGGGACGTTCTCGAAGAGGTGATTAAAGGGCATCCCGTGATGCTGAACCGCGCACCAACCCTGCACAGACTTGGGATTCAAGCCTTTGAACCAGTCTTGGTAGAAGGTCGGGCCATTCAACTTCACCCCTTGGTCTGTCCAGCCTTCAACGCCGACTTTGACGGTGACCAAATGGCTGTTCACGTGCCGCTATCTATTGAAGCACAGGCTGAAGCCCGGATGCTGATGCTTGCCACCAACAACATCCTGCTGCCGTCCACTGGGAAACCGGTGATCACGCCTTCTCAGGATATGGTTTTGGGTCTGTATTACTTGACGTTAGACAATCCCAAAACATTGGCAGGCACTGGCATGAAGTTTTACAGCTTTGAAGACGCTTTGTCCGCCTATGAGGCTGGCGTGGTTGATCTGCACGCAAAAATCCTGGTCCGCGATGACCAGAACGAGCTGATGGAAACCACACCAGGACGGATCATCTTCAACAAAGCCGTACGACTCGCCATTGCATAAATCCGATTGCATTAGCCTAGAAAAGGCACCTCACACAGTATTGAGCAACTTACAAAGAGGTAATCAAACCCGCTATGAGTATCCTATCCCCCAACAAAAAGAACACCAAGAAGTCGCTTGATTACATCAACAAGACGATGGATAAAAAAGAGCTAAACCGGTTACTGGCCAAGATTTACGAAGAATGGGGTGCCGCTAAAACAGGTGCCTTGGCAAACAATTTGAAAGATCTTGGTTTTAAATACGCCACACTGGCGGGTGTGACTATTTCGATTGAGGACTTAGACGTCCCCAAAGATAAAAAGGCCCTTTTGGCCGCAGCGGAAGCGGAAATTGAGACCGCGACACAGCGCTTTTTACGGGGTGAAATCACCGAAGTTGAGCGCTATACGAAGGTTATCGATACCTGGAGTGAGACCACAGAGCGCTTAACCCGGATGGTAGTGGACAATTTTGACCGCTTAAACCCGGTGTATATGATGGCCTTCTCCGGTGCTCGGGGGAACATCAGCCAGGTCCGACAATTGGTCGGGATGCGGGGCCTGATGGCAGACGCCCAAGGTCAGATCATCGATTTGCCGATTAAAACCAACTTTAGAGAAGGTTTGAGCGTTACGGACTACATTATTTCCAGTTACGGAGCCCGTAAAGGGATTGTAGATACCGCCTTAAAAACAGCCGATTCCGGGTATCTCACCCGACGTCTGGTGGATGTCGCGCAAGATGTCATTATTTCTGAACCCGATTGCGGAACACAACGAGGGGTGCTGATGCAGTCCTTGTTTGAAGGGGACAACGTGATTGTGACCCTGCGTGACCGGATTGTCAGCCGGACTGCCGCCGTGGATGTGGTCAGCCCCGACGGTGAAGTGATGATTGAAGCCGGGAATGTGATTTCTCCCTCCAAAGCCGATGCCATTATTGAGGCCGGTGTTAAAACCGTTCTGGTCCGCTCTGGCCTGAGCTGTGCAACCCCCTTTGGTATTTGTCAAAAGTGCTATGGCTGGTCTCTTACCACCAACAAATTGGTGGATATCGGAGAAGCAATTGGGATTATGGCGGCCCAAAGTATTGGGGAACCAGGAACCCAGCTCACCATGAGAACTTTCCACACTGGAGGGGCTTTCAGTGGTCGTATTAGCAGAGAGCAGATCAAAGCGAAGAACGACGGTACCACACAAACCGCAGTGACAACCCGGGATTTCCGGACACGTCACGGGGATGAAGTGCAAGTCACCACCAAAGATTCCACCTTGGAGATTAAAACCACGGACGGAAAAACCGAAAAATACAATCTCCCCTATGGTTCGACCGTGTTTGTCCCAGAAAAAGGTGTGAAAGTGAAAGCCGGCGATATCATCGCTGAGTACGATCCTTCTGCTGTTCGCGGTGACGTTCGACGATTAACTGAGCGGGCGACCAAAGATATCAACGCGGATCTGGGCGGTGAAATTATCTTTGAAGACTTTGAAGCCGATGAAAAACGTGACCGGCAAGGCAACATCTCCCGTACTGCCAACCGAGGCGGCACCATCTGGGTGCTGAGCGGGGATGTCTACACCCTTCCGCCCGGTGCCAAAAACATGTTGAAAGACAATCAAGAGATTGAAAAAGGCAGCATCATTGCTGAAACGATGGTTGTCAGCGAACACGGCGGCGAAGTCCGGATTCCAGAGGATCTGAAAACCGAGAAAACCAAAGTGGGTAAAGAAAACGTCGAGCTTATTTCTGACGGGAAAGAATTGACGATTATTATCGCCTCTATCACCCCGGATAATGCTGATTTGAACCAGACCAAGAAAGAACAGATCTGGAAAGTCCAAGGCAGCAAAACAAAAGAGTCCTACGTGCTGAAATCCCCTGTGGGGACCACCGTGGAAAACGGCAGCATCATTGCTGAATTGATGGATGAGACCCTGGTCGCACCCGGCAGTGGCGAAATTCGCTTTGATGATGTGGAAGTCGATGAGCAGCGGATCATCACCAAGCCAGGCCGTGTGTTCTTTATTCCGGAAGAAATTCACCAGGTTAGCAAAGACATTTCACTGAAAATGCCGGATATCGAAACTGGCAAGTTCTACAAAGCCGGCACTGAAGTGGTGAAAGGTGTGATCACACGAATCGACGGCATTGTTGAAATCGTTGAAGACAATGACATCGTTCGAGAAGTGATTGTCCGCCCTGGCGAAATCTACCACGTCGATGATATCACCACCTTAAACGTCGAAGACGGCACTGTGGTTGAGAAAGGCGCTGAAGTGGCTCCAAAAATTAAAGCCAAAGAGCGCTGTCTGGTGACCATTAACTACCAAATCCGCGATCCAGAAGACGAAGACGGAGATTTGGATGATACCAGCGATCTCGAATACGCCGATGTGTTGATGCGTCCCGTTCAAGAGTTTGATGTCGCCCCCAGAGACGTGAAAATCGGATTTAATTCAACCGAAGACGAGAATATCTCGATTGTTCCAGTCACACAGTTACAGTTTAACGACGGTGACCGGATTCGTCACGTTGAAGGCGCTCCTTTGATTCGTACCAGCCTTGTGTTACAGATGAAGGGCTACCTCTCTCGGCTGAAAGGCGTTGTGGAAATCCACGACGGCATTGGCAAAAACGATGAATCCAACGTGAAAATTGTGGTTCTGGAAAACCTCACCATTCGTCGTGAAGCGGCCAGTGACACATTTAGAACCGAAGTCGACACCCAAACCCAACTGTTGGTGAGTCATGGTCAGCAAATCGACAAGAAGACCCCTGTGGTCAAAACCCAGGTGCTTGCCCGAAATAACGGTAGAATTAGCTTGGGCAACGCGACAGGTGACAAAGACGTTCGTCGGGTTCTGCTGGTCAGCGATCATCACTTGGAAACCTTTAAGGTAGACGGCACCCCCAACGTCAAGGTGAAGGACTACGTCCGAACCAACCAAGAAATCACCAACAAAGGAATGTTGTCCCCTATTTCTGGTCAGGTTTTCTCTGTGGATAAAGCCAGTGTTACCCTCTGGACGGGCCGTCCGTACTTAATTAGTGCGGGTGCGCAACTCCAGGTGGAGAACCGAAACATTACTCAACGGGGCGATCTGGTTGCCACCTTGATTTTTGAACGTCAGAAAACCGGAGATATCGTCCAAGGTCTTCCTCGGGTTGAAGAATTGCTGGAAGGTAGAAAACCCAAGGAAAGTGCCATTATTTCTCCATATGATGCCACTGTTGAGCTTCTCCGCGAAGATGACGGGACCTATAAAATCTTCTTGATCAGTGATAACGGTCGAGAAGAAGTTCCCTTCCCGCTGGGTGCCAACATTCTCGTTGAAGACAAACAGGCAATTACTGCCGGACAACCCATCACAGATGGGGCGATCAACCCACATGATCTCTTGCTCGTCTCAGGGATTCACCCAGTCCGCAAGTACCTGGTGGATGAAGTCCAGCGCGTTTACCGCTCTCAAGGGGTAGAAATTGCCGATAAACACATTGAGATTATCGTGCGTCAAATGACCAAGAAGGTCACCATTGACGAAAGCGGGGATTCTATCCTCCTGGTCGGTGAGATGCTCGATGAAAAAGTGGTAAAAGAAGCCAATGACAGACTGAAAGCCGAAGGGTCAGAAAATCTGGTTGAAGCCCACCCTGTTCTGCTGGGGATTACCAAAGCCAGCTTGAACACAGACAGCTTCATCTCCGCGGCCAGTTTCCAAGAGACCACCCGCGTCTTAACAGAAGCTGCTGTGGAAGGGAAGAAAGACTTCCTGCGCGGCCTGAAGGAAAACGTGATCATCGGACGCTTGATTCCAGCAGGAACTGGCTTCCCTCACTTTAAAGATGTGAGAGATGATATGCTCGATGATCAGCCCGCTTCCTCCAAGTCGACTGCCCGCAAGCCATCAGCTATCTTGGAAGAAATTGAAAGCATGTTTGGCGCCCCAGAAATCAATGAGCAGACCATGGGTGCTCCTGCCCCCGCTGCTGGTGCTTTCTTGCTGGACGAAGAATATGTCGATGACACCAGTGAGTACCTCGACGAGGATGCTGTGGTCGAAGGCGATAACATCAGTGGTGATGACAGTCTCGAGTAATACCACTCCTGACTTGAAACGCCCTTGAAACGCTTTTTGGTCTTTGCGCTATACAACACCTGCCTGTTCCTTGCAGTGCTGGTGTTGTTGCCTGTTATCGCACTGCTCATGGTGGTTTCCAGAAAAGCCCGGGCCGGATTTTTCCGAAAGCTTGGGTTTTATTCCGAACGCTTCCTCAGCGCCTGTGCGGCCCAATCGGAAAAACCCCGAATCTGGATTCATGCAGTTTCAGTCGGCGAATTTAATGCCATTAAGCCATTAATCCCTCTATTGGAAGCATTTTCAACCGTATTTCTCACCTGTACCACCCGCACTGGTTACACTTTGGCCAAGCAAACCTTTCCTAATTTGCCCATCACCTACTTTCCGTATGACTTACTCCCAGGCATCCGCCGGGCATTTCAGGTGATTCGCCCTGATTTGGTTATTTTGACCGAGACAGAGTTATGGCCCAACTTGCTTTGGTATGCGGTGGGAGAGTTTTCACTCAAAAAGCGGCCGCCTATCCCAGTTATTCTAATTAACGGCAGGCTGTCAGAGCGTTCCTTTCGGGGGTACAAACAGATTGGCTTTCTCACCGAGGCCATGCTGAACCGTCTGAGCCATGCTTACGTCCAAACACATGACGATGCCACCCGCTTTGAGGCACTGGGCTTGCCAAAAGAGAGGATACACTTATCAGGCAATATCAAGTTTGATGTGGCAAGGCACACAGATGAGGCCCAAGATGCGGCATTAAGGGAGTTACTTGGGATTCAAGAGGGCGACACGGTACTGACCTTTGCCAGCACCCATCAAGGGGAAGACGAACGCTTTATCGAAGCGTATCTGACCCTGAAACATGATTTCCCCGAACTCAAAATGATCTTGGCCATCCGCCATCCAGAACGTATGCCCGAAGTCAGACAGTTACTCTCGGGCCGCGCCCTGCTGTTTTCCATTCGCAGTCATCTCACGCCAGAATCAGCCAATACTCACCCAGTCATCCTCTTGGATTCTATCGGGGAATTGGCCGCTGTCCTGCATTTATCCACCGTCTGCGTGATGGGCGGTAGTTTTATCGAGCACGGGGGGCACAACCCACTGGAAGCCCTAAACGCGAGGATTCCTGTTATTTTTGGCCCGCATATGTTTAACTTCCAGGCACTGAGCAAAATGATTCAAGAGGCTCACGCAGGTATGACGGTCACAGATGCGGAAGAATCGCTGTGCAATGCGGTAACAGAGCTGTTAACACAGCCTGAAGTGTACAGCCATATGGTGGATAACGGCCAACGGCTCTTAGAAGTGAATCGAGGCGTTAAAGAAAAGCTATTTCGGGCCATTATCAGTCATCTGCCTGAAGTCGCTAGATCTGCATTATAAGAGTGTCTAGACGCTAATTTTCTGGCGAATCTTGTCTTTTAAAATGGGAATCAGCGTCGCTTCCGCTTCCCGCAGCGGCATCAGCATCGTGCACCCGGCAGCCATTTTATGTCCGCCCCCGTCAAAAGGTTCCATCACGGCTGCAACATCAATGGCGTGTGAGTCACTGCGCAGACTAATTTTAGTGTTCCCGTCCGGAGTTTCCTTAAACACAGCGGCTATCACCACCGTGTCCATTTGACGAATTGATTCGACCAGACCGTCAATATATTCTTCCAAGGCCCCGTGTTTTTTCAACATGGCTCGGTCTACCAGGGTCCAGCCCAGGGTATAGTCTTCATTAAAGCGGGTTTTGGACAAGGCCTCTGCTTGCATCAATGCTTGGGCGCGAGGACGCTTTTCATAAAGCTCTTTGTAGATATATTCGGGATCCGCACCGGCTGTCACCAGTTTGGCTGCCAGCTCAAAGGCCTTGGCGGTGGCATTGGAATACTTAAAACCACCTGTATCAGTCACCAACGCCGTGTAGAGGCAGGTAGCAATGTTGGCATCCAGAGGGATTTTCAACTCCGTCAGGAGATCCGCCACCACTTCCCCACTGGCTGCGGCCGTAGGAACGTTGATATTGATTTTGCCAAATTGCTTATTGCTGATGTGATGATCAATATTGACGGACACGCCAGCAGCACTGAACACCCGTTCAGCGGGACCAAACCGATCGGCCGAACCACAATCGACAGAAATCGCCAGATCGTAGTAATCCAGTATCTCGGGATCGGTCTCAATATTTTTCACGTCTCGAATGCCGGGGAGAAAGCGGTACACATCGGGCATTTTTCCGGCAATCACGCAATGCACCCCGTGGATATGAGGGCAGGCCTTCTCAAAGGCGTGTTTAAAGGCCAGCATAGAACCCAGTGTGTCGCCGTCGGGGCCCACGTGAGCCGTGATAAAAACGGATTTTGCGGTTTGTACCGCTTCAATAAATGCGTCGTGAATAACCGAATTCCTCAAACAGTTTTAATGAGTCAATCTTGAATAGCCCGCTCAGTCCATCTTTTTAAGAGAGACTTTATTCAGTTTTTCTTATTATAGGCCAATCTTTCTGGTAGCGCGAATTCATTCTTTCTGGGATCGTTCTTTCTAACAGTGCAACTTCGTTATTGCTTATTAAGCGCAACTTCGTCTTTTCAGCTAAGCGCAACTTCGTTGCTTGGGGGGTATTTTTTGGATATCGTCAAAATACCCGCTTTCTTCAATCAACAGGGCTTAAAGACTTTAAACCCCATGACAATCACCGATCCCATTCAGCCGTCTATTTCGCCTTCCTTGGGGACACACCCCCCCCTGACAGAAACCGCACGCCTGCTCGCTGTGGTCTCACAACTACGAGACCCAAAAACCGGCTGCCCTTGGGATTTAAAACAAACCCACGCCTCGCTTCGTCCTTATGTGCTAGAAGAAGCCTATGAAGTGATCGATACCATTGCCCCCGAAGGCGAGACGCAGAATTATACAGCCTTGGCTGAAGAGCTGGGAGACTTACTGTTACAGGTAACACTCCATGCGCAACTGGCTTCAGAAGAAAAAGACCCTGCCAAACACTTTGATTTTGAAAGCGTGGCTGGCGGTATTGCCGATAAGCTGATTCGCCGCCATCCTCACGTGTTTCAAGCACCCAATGCGGCCATTGTCTCCCCAGAGCAAGTCAGTGCCCAATGGGAGCAGATTAAGCAAGCCGAAAAAGAGACGAAAAACACCGGCACAGGAATTGCCAGCACAGGCAAGGGATTGCCCGCCCTGTCGCGGGCGCTCAAAGTCAGTCAAAAAGCCGTTTCTTACGGGTTTGAATGGCCCAATTTTGAGTCACTGTGGCAGTGTGTGATGAGCGAATATGCCGAATTCCAGGCAGAAATCCCCGAAGCCGTTCCTGCCAAATTGGAAGAAGAGATGGGAGATATCCTGTTTGCCACCGTGAATCTGGCCCGGCATTTTAAGATTCATCCGGAGGTCGCCTTGAATCAGGCCATCCAAAAATTTACCCAGCGTTTTGAGACCATGGAAGCGCTACTGCCAGAAAAACATCCGGGTCTCACCTTAGAGCAATTGAGTTTTGAGGACTGGGATACTCTCTGGAATCAGGCAAAACGAGTTACGACGACGACACCTCAATAATAATATGGTCCCCAAGCTGAGTTTGGGTTTTTTCGATCACCCCAGCTGGGAGCTCTAAGACCCCGGCACTGCCCCGTACCCAGCGACTGACCCGCCAAGGCGCCATCGCAGACACACTGTGCAACACCTCGCCTGTTTTGCTGAGGAAGAGGGCATCGAAGGAAAAGCGCATAAAAAATGAGTGAATATCGGCACACGGGGTAATCCACATCCCATGGCCCTGGGGCAAACCGGCTCGCCCCATCAAGCCAAACAACCGAGAGAAATACGTGTCTGCCGTTTCCACACTGTGTGCAACGGTGATATTTCGCGTCTGGTTATGGGCAGTGGTCACGCTCAAAATTCTCCGCTTTATCGTTATTGATATCAGTATAAGCGCTTTTGCGCTCTACCGCCTCTGAAGGAGAAATACCCACTGTGTAGCTGAGTTTATGGCCAAAGCCCCTCCTCCACGGGCAGGAGTCATTTTGAAGGGCGAAAACAGCGGGCAATTTGCTTGGACAGAAAAAGTGCTAAAGCCAAGCCTGGTAAAGGTTTTGTCAGCTTATCCCACCCCTAAAATAGGGCGGTTTTAAGGGGGTATCGACTGATCGATATTAACCCAGTGGTCAATACCGACCGCCAGAATATCCAACTTTCAGATGATGAGACGGGATGTTTTGATCCGCTACTATGAGGATATGCAAGACGTGGATGGCGCAGCAGGGACAAGGCACACACGCAGCGCACTCAAGATAAGTGACAAATAAGTAGCCAACAATAACCAGTATGTGGATCTTGAACACCGCCTGACAGTGCTGTTTTGGTGATGCTCTTTTGGTGGTGGTTTTTTTAGTGGAGTTTTTAGGAGGCGTTTCGCCAAGATGAGAAATGTAGGTTTTTCCGATATTCGAATTTTCGTGGTGGATGACAATGCAAACCACAGTGCCGGCATTAAACAACTGCTGGAGTTACAGTCTGGCTACTCCGTAATTGGGATGGCCACCAACGGAGAAGAAGCCATTCAGCGGCTGGCATCCCTGGATGTCGACATCGTGCTGATGGATATGAACATGCCTGAAATGGACGGCATCTCTGTGATTGAGCGGATCGCATCCAAAAACAGTGCGGTCAAAATCCTGGCCTTGACGGGTTATGACGACCCCGATTTAATTTTCCGGGCGATGAAAGCGGGCGCCCGTGGCTATATCCTGAAAACGATGGTGACCTCACAACTGCTGAGCGCCATTGAGGAAGTGATTGCCGGAAAAGTGTTTTTACCTCCTGCACTGGCCACCAAATTTTTTGAAGAGTTCCATGTCAAAGGGGTGATCACCCAAGGCCCTGCGCAAGCAGACCCCACCAAAACAGCCTTGCTCACCTACTTAACCAACCGTGAAAAAGAGGTTCTTCAGCTCTTGACTGAAGGCGTCACCTACAAAGGCGTTGCCGACAAGTTGGTGATTAGCGAAACCACGGTGAAAACCCACGTGAACAACATTTTCCAAAAGCTTCAGGTAAATGACCGCACCCAAGCGGTGTTGTACGCCCTAAAGTACGGTCTGGTGGAACCCAGCAGCAATCTTCAAGCTGTTGGCTAGTCGTAAGAGAGAGAGACGGCGCGTCACCTTAAATCGAAAAAGATGAAATCGCAAAACCGCGCCGGTTAACACACCCTGCATTATAATGAGACAGAGGGAATATCTTCCCCCTGTCTCTATTTATAAGGATTTTTTGCTTGCCCTTTTCTGCATCTTCCCCGGAGGCCATTATTTCACTGGAAGCTTTCCAGGCCTTGGTTCAAGCTCAAGGCGGGGGGACGACGGGGATTTATTCCCGTTTTACGTTTTTAACCCTCTACCGCTGCCTGCTGAAATTGGTGGTAGAACACGGGATGAAGGGGTTGATCCTCAGCGATCCAGGACCCCACCCGGATTTTCAGGATACCCTCAAGCAGGCCCTACCAGGGCCAGATACTGTATCGAAAACCTTGCACCAAACCTTACAATGGATCGACACCCGAAGCATAGAAGGCCCCCCTGTCTTTGCTGACGGGGGTTATTTGATTATTTTGACCGACCGGCTGTGCGCCAGCGTGATTTGGCGGTCCGAACGACGACACGAGTTTCCACATAGCAGCATGGGCAGGCGTCTTCAAGGGGGGTGGAATTTCCATCCTCAGGTCTGTCGAGAGCTGGGCGAAAGCGTACACACTCAACTACGCCTCTCCCCCAGTGGCTGGGCCGATATTTATACGCATCTAGACCGACGATTTGATGAGAAGCTGGGTATCCTGATCAGCTCATTGGTCCAAGGCTTGGAAACACAAAACATTGCCCTTGCAGATGCCCTTGAAACCGTTCATGAACTCAATCAGCGGGCCGTGGATCAAGAACGCCTGGCGGCCATTGGCCAACTTTGCTCTGTGATTGCCCATGAAATCCGCAATCCCTTGGGCTTGATTGAACTGTACACCAAAATTGTGGAAACCCAGATCACAGCAGCCTTATCCCCAGAGACAGAAAACACCCCGGACACCGTCTCCTCCATTCAGTCCAATATCCAGCTCATTCGCAGCTCAGTACAAAGCTTAGAAGGGATTTTAAGTGACCTCTCGAGCTATGCCAGGCCTTTACAACTACAAGTAGCCCCTGAAGATATCCTGACACTGATTCACGACTGGGTAAAATCCTATCAACCGGTTTTTGAGGCGGAAGGCAAAACATTGACCTGGGGAACTCCTGAGATTAGTCCAGAGCGGCTTGAAAACAATACCTTTACCTTGTCGGTTGATGCAGAGCGCCTAAAGCAAGCGATGATTAACTTGCTGAAAAATGCCCTAGAGGCAACACCCGAAGGCAAAACTGTCATTGTCACTGTAGCCAGCCGAAACCGAGACGACAAGCTCTATGTCAAAGTGAAGGATCAGGGTAGCGGGGTGGATCCGTTTGTCGCTCCCAAGCTATTTACCCCGTATTTCTCGACCAAAAAAAATGGCAGTGGGTTAGGACTGGCTCACAGCCGAAAAATTTTGCAAGCTCACGGCGGCTCTGTAGAGTTACTCTCAAGCGATGCCACCTCTGGCAGTACGTTTGCACTGATTCTGCCTCTTACCTTAAATTGAAAGACACTGAAAACCATGGAATACGGAATGAGAAAGAAAAGACTTCAAAATATAATCCTCTGTGTGCTCTGCGTGATCGCGGTGCTCTCAGTGTCTTTAGTGTCATCAGGTTGCCAAAAGAAAGAAGCCCCCAAGACTGGTGACCCAACTGCCACAGCAGATCCTGCCACTTCAGGAGATCCTACATCATCCGGCACTGGAGATGCCGGTGGGGATTCAGGCGGAGATACTGGAGGCGGTGCTGAGGCCGGCGGGATACCCTCTGAAGAAATTAGTATTCCTGCATCTGACCGTAATATTCTGTACGGAAAGCTCTACGACCCTTCTCAAATGCTTGAGACAGATGCTGAAAGTGATTCCAGCGCTTCTCAAAGCCAAGAAACGCAAATTGCCGCTCAGAAATACCCTTTGGTCATTTTACTCCACGCCCTGGATGGATCGTATCGAGACTGGGGAAAACTCCCCGCTAAATTGGTGGCCAAAGGGTATGCGGTTTTTGCGATGGACCTTCGTGGACACGGAAAAAGCGCTTACAAAGAAGGTTCTGACTCGGGTCTGAGCTGGCGTGAATTTGAAGAAAGCGATTGGAAAAAATACCCCCGAGATATCACGCAAGTCATCGATTTTTTCGCGCATACCGAAGATTACCCACAGGTGAATGCCAAGCAAGTCAGTATTGTCGGCGCCAGTATTGGGGCTAATACCGCACTGGTCGCGGGACTCAAAAATCTGAGTTCTGTTAAAACGGTGATTGCTCTCTCACCCGGTGAAGATTACAAGGGCATCAAACCAGGCAGCCAGCTGGTGACGTACAACCATCCTATTTTATTCTTGGTCAGTCAAAGTGATACCTACGCTTACAATTCCACCCAGGTTCTCTACCGACTGGCTTCAGGCGAGAAGGCCATTCATCTGTACAAAAACATTGGTCACGGCACCGATATGCTTCACAACGACCCCAAGGTGGAAGGCAGCATTGTCGATTGGATCGTCAAATACATGCCAGGCAACGCCTTTTTTGAGGTAAAACCTTCGGCCAGTAAGCCTTAGAACAAGCCCCCTTTTTTCAGTATCTCCTCCAGCCAGAGGACGAGATTTTAGCCGGCCCCTTTTCCCTCCGATAGGTGGTATACACGTTTTATTTGGGGGATTTGTCGACCGCATATGTCTTATATGTCTTCACCCATACCGTCTTTTGGTCCTGGTTCCTGGCCGTCTACCTTACAGGAGACCATTCAGCTCATGGACTCTCAGCTAGACCGAAAAGCCTTGAAGCAGCTCAACCCCGGCCGCGCCAATGGCTTGCTGAGTTTAATCGCCCATTTTCACAACCTGGTCGAGGATTACCGGCAAAGCATTGGGGACACCCCGGAGCTGACCATGATGATAGCCACCGGCTGCAGGCTGAGTTCAGATTTATCGGATGCGGTGCTTAACCGTTTGGTAGACCGCTTACAACAGCGAGAAGCAGATTTAAGCCTCTCCCACCGTGCCATTCGCCATCAACTACAGGATCAAGCGCAAGTCAGCAAATTGTTGTCTCAGGTGCAAACCCTACGCTCGGACACCAGCTCACTGGGAGAAGAAGCCGGGTTGGGCATGGTGCTTTAATATAGTTCGCTTTAATATAGTTCGCTTTAAACCGGCAATCATCAAACTGGCATTAAGCCGAGACTTTGGGTACTGGCAATTGCCTGCTTAAGCCGTGGATGCACGGCCAGGGTGCTAGCCGTCTGTTGAAACAGGGCGGGATCCCCGGTGACGAAAATCTGAACGGACACGTCCGCTTTCGTGTCTGGGCTTCTGTCAAATGATGTATTATTTGCCTCTAAAGCTGTGAGCAGGGCGTCTACCATATAGGTCGCCGGATCTAAGAGCTGAATTTCATCTAGGAGTAAGGCTTTCAGACGATTGACTGCAAAGGGATAATGGGTACAGCCCAAGATCAGGGCCTCGGCTTGAAAGGCTTGAATTTGTTCAGCCCACTGGCCAAGTGCGCCATCGATACTGGCCCACTCGGCAGGAGTATCCGTCTCAATCGCGGCTGCCAACCCCGGGCAAGCTATCTCCAGCACCTCGATATCTGGGTGATGGTAATGAATTTGCTGAGTAAATTGGCCTGAGCCCACCGTCAGTGGCGTGGCCATCACTGCCAGGCGCTTGTATTGAGCCAAATCGGCAGAGGCGGCAATGGGGCGAATGGTATCCAAGATCAGTCCAGACTGGGTTGGTCCAGAAAGCTTTTCGGCAGCAGAAAACACCGGTAAGCGCTCGGGGATCACCACAGTGGAAGCAGAGGTATTACATGCCACCAGAACGGCATCCACCTGATGATGGCGCTGTAAGCAATCCATAATCAATGCCACACGCTCTGTGATTACAGAGACCGATTTTTCCCCGTAGGGGACATAGGCTGTATCCCCAATGTAGACTATCTTCAGTGCACCAATACCGGTAAAACTGGCTGGGTCAGCATCCAAGGCGACGAGTAATGCAGAAATCACACTCAGCCCACCCACCCCGGAGTCAAAACACCCCAGATTTTTATGTGAAGACAACGCCATGGTCACCATACCCTTTAAGCCATCCCTTAAGCCCTTGTGTGATACTTCAGCGAGCGCTGGCAGCAACCCGTGATTTTAGATATTCTACAACACCTTCGGCAATGGCACTGGCAGTTTTGTCTTGCCGGGCGTCGCTCTGCAAGGCAGCGCGCTCGGCTGTATTGGAGATATAGCCCATCTCACACAAAATCGCAGGCACCTGGGTGTGATGAATCACGTAAAATACGGCCGTTCTCACCCCGCGGTCTGGTGCACCAACCAGGTTAACCAGTTTATTGTGGACTTTCTGCGCCAATAGTCGGCTCTGGGGGGTGTAATAGTAGGTCTCTAAGCCATAAATCCCGGGGTTTGTACTGGCATTGGTATGCACACTCACAAACAAATCCGGCAGCTCGCGGTTGGTAATTGCGGTGATTTCGCTCAATTCCAAAAACATATCCACAGAGCGCGTCATGGTGACCCGTACCCCACGGGTTTCCAACGCCCTTTTCAACTTCAGGGCGACGGTTAAATTAAGGTCTTTTTCCAACAGCCCTTCTCGATTGGCGCCTTTGTCTTTGCCGCCATGGCCGGCATCAATCACCACTCTGGCTGGAAAAGGGGCTTTGCTGATGAGTCCATTGCCTCCTGTGATAGTTCGGATCACAGGAGTGAGTGTCACAGAGAGCAGTTTCCCGTCGGCAGAGAGTTGAGAAGTCATCTCACTCTCATCACCAGATTTTAACTCCAGCACAAAACGGCTGTTGGGCTGTGTTGCATTGAGCCCGTCGACACGAACACCGGCCAATTGGGCAAACTCTTGCTTGTCATAATTCAGACCCCCTGGGCGAGCCGCAATATTGAGCATATCAATCACCACCCGGTTTCCCTGCTTCTGGATTCGATGGACTAAGGGACTAGACGTCTCCAACCGCAAGACAGTAGAACCTTTTTCATGATCAAGATAGACATTATCGAGCACCCCTAGCTGTGTTCCGACAGGCAGCGTCGCCACACTGGAATCCGATAGCCCACTAATACAAAGCGTTTGCCCGTAAAGGGGTTGTCTGTTTTCTGAGGGATAATAAAGCTGAACCCGATCTGGGGTTTCTGTTTCGATCACCAGTCTGACTGTTTCTGGATCAAACTGTGCCAGCCTGACGGAGCGAAAAGGCGAAGCTGCATTGGCTTTAATCGTGCTTGGAAGCACTGTATGGTCCAGATCAATGACGAGTCGCTTGGGGTCACTCAGAATAAACCGGTTTTTCACTTTCAAAACGGTCTCTTTAGGACCCCGTGCGGTGATGTATAACTGTCCGTCTTTGACGCTGACCTCAGAGATCACCACCAAATTGTTGATTGTATTCACGGCAAGAGGAGCTGAAGCTGAAGGCGCCAGTTTCTCTGGCATTAAGCGCTCTGGAGGCAAGGGGGGGGAGGGCGAGTTGCCAGCAGTGTCTGAGTGGAGAAACTGCTTCAAGGCAGCACTCGTCTTGGTAACGGTTTTATTCAATACCTCAGCCCCACTTTGAGAGCCAAGGGACACCAGTAAACGCTGACTCGTCACTTCTGGGGACAATCTCCTGAGCGTATCAAAGTCTTCGACTGTCACCACCATCCGTAAAGACTGATAGTAGACCCCTTTATTCTCGGTGATGTCCACCGTGGAAATGCCACCACGGTTCACATCCCAATGAGTTTGCTTCTGATTGCCCATGCCGGTGTTGGCTATATCCACAATCAGCCGAAAGGGATAGATCAGCTTCAGATTGGTCATACTGGGCGTGAGCCCCGAGAGAGCTTGTCCTGAAGAAAGGTGTCCTGTATTATCACTGGCAAATTTTAACGCCACCGTTGGGCTTAAGCCGCGGGAGATTTTGAGATCTTTCAAGACAAATTGCGCTGGACTGGCCTCAGAGGGGGTCAGGGAGGGGGTCAACGAGACTTGCTGAGCGTATAACTGAGCACGGTCAAGCCCGCAGAAACTGGTTAAGACAAGCAGAACAGCAACCCAAAATGCCCAGAGTAGACTGGGCCGTCTAAAATTGAGCCGTCCAAACTGGGGGGGCTGAGAAAACAGGGGGCTTAAAGGCACGGGACAAAACACTCTATCTCTGTCACTAAAATTCATTGTATCAGATTGGAGCAAGTCTCTTTTTAGCCACTGCCGTGGAAAGCGCCTCGGAACATCTGTTGAAGCTCTGTGGGGTTGTCAGAGACGACCAAGGCATCTTCTCCCTTGATCAGGTTATTGCGGTATGTCCGGTAGAGAGCAATGTTCAAGCTGCACATCCCGTCAAATTCTCCGGTTTGTAACAACTGATACACTTCATCCATCTCATTTCTGGCAATATAATCTCGCACAGCAGGGGTAACAGTCATCATTTCAGCAACTGCAATGCGGCCCTTGCCTTCTGCTCTACGGACCAAGCGTTGAGAAACAGTACCTTGTAACACAGCAGCCAGTTGCTTACGAACCGGTTCGCGTTCGTGAGGCTCATAGATATTGATGATTCGGTTGATTGTCTGGATGGCATCCGTGGTGTGGAGAGTGGAAAACACCAAGTGACCTGTTTCTGCCGCGTGAAGGGCGCTACTAATGGTTTCTCGGTCCCGCATCTCCCCAATCAAGATAACATCGGGATCTTGCCTTAAGGCGTACTTCAGACCGTTGGGGAAGCTGTCAGTATCGACCCCGAGTTCCCGCTGGGTAAACACCGCTTTGGCATTGTGATAAACGTACTCAACCGGGTCTTCAAGTGTGATGATGTGTTTTTGGAAGTTGTGGTTGATGTGATTCAAAATAGAAGCAAGCGTGGTGGTTTTACCGGCCCCCGTAGGACCTGTGACCAAGACCAAGCCTTTATTTAACTCCGTAAAGCGTTTCACATAGTTTGGCAGACCAATATCGTCCAGGGTAGGAATCCGGCACGGAATGACCCGCAAGACCATTGCCGGTCGGTTCATCTCGTAAAAAAGGTTCACCCGGAACCGGGCTGAAGCATCAAAGTCGAAGCCAAAATCATACTCTCTGCGGTTACGGACCATGTTAAGGATTTTGGGAGGGATCACTTTTTTGGCAAAGCTGATCACATCATCCGGGGTGAGCTGAGGTAACTTGGTGGTCATCATATCCCCGTCTTTACGAAGCATCGGTGGATAGCCGACCCGAAGATGGATATCAGAGACCCCTTGAGCCACCACCATCCGTAAAAATGTGTCTAAATCAATCGCTGGGGCTGCTTCTGAAGATTTTTTAGGGGCTGTCTCTGTCTTGGCAACAGTTTTTTCAGCAGTTGCCTGATCTCCCCCAGGGATATTCAGCATCGGTTGTTCGTTTACACCTGACATGAAAGCGCTCCCTTTTTGATTGATTTGAGTTGATTCCCCAAATAGGACCATAACACTTCGGGGATATGAACTTCATCATCGCTGACTTGGTAATTTTCCAGGATGGCAGCAAATGTGCGGCCAACTGCCAGTGCCGATCCATTCAGTGTGTGGAGAAAAGCGGGTTTTCCAGTGGCCTCACTTCGGTACTTTAGAGAGGCCCGCCGGGCCTGAAAATCCAAAAAGTTACTGCAGCTGGAAATTTCTCGGTAAACACCCAGGGAGGGCATCCACACCTCGATATCTAAACACCGAGAAGCAGCAAAACCCAGATCCCCAGTACACAATTCTACCACGCGATAAGGGATCTCAAGGCGACGCAGAATCCCCTCTGCGTCTGACAGCAGCTGTTCATGCTCTCGCTGAGAATCTTCGGGCCGGGTAAACTTCACCAATTCGACTTTATCGAACTGATGCTGGCGAATCAGCCCACGGGTATCCCGTCCTGCACTCCCCGCCTCTCTTCTAAAGCAAGGGGTGTAGGCGGTCATATAAATTGGGAGCTGACTTTCTTCTAAAATTTCGCCTGAGAACATATTGGTCACAGGGACTTCGGCTGTCGGAATCAAGAAGAGCGCGTCATCACGGCAGCGAAACATGTCGGCCTCAAATTTGGGTAATTGTCCGGTCCCTTGCATGGCAGCGGCATTCACTAAAAACGGCGGGGAAATCTCTTCGTAGCCACTGTTTCTATGACAATCGAGCATGAAATTAATCAGGGCGCGCTCTAGTCGGGCGCCCTCTCCGCGAAAAATGGAAAAACGAGATTGCGCAATTTTCACGCCGCGGTCAAAATCGACCAGGCCCAGATCTGTGGCAATTTCCCAGTGGGGCTTTACGTTTTTCTGGGGGCGGGATAGAAACTCCTCTCCCCAAGTTTTTACAACCACATTGGCACTTTCATCAGGCCCCTCTGGCACAATCTCTTGTGGGGTGTTGGGAACCGTTAGCAGCCACTCTTCTTGGCGGGTGTTTAAAACTTCTTTTTCTTCTTCAATCCGCTTAATCTCGGTGGCCAACTGCTTGGTCTCTTGCTGTATCACCTCGGTGTCTTGGCCTTCTCGCTTGGCACGGGCAATATCTTGAGTCAGTTGATTACGCCGACTGCGAAGTTCTTCTTCTTGGCCCAATAGCTGTCTGCGCTCCACATCAATGGCGAGGAGCGTATCAATCGACAGCGCGCTATTACGCCGCTGAAGCGCTATATTGACTGCCTCAGGATTCTCTCTGATACGTCGAATGTCGAGCATGATCTACTCTATATGCCTGCCGAAACAAACTCATTATAGTATAGATAGGCTCGCTTAGGGGGCTAACGACGCAATCGGACATAGGCCCATAATGCGATTAAAGACAGTACCGCAGCGATAACCCCCATTGTCACTAATGCTGTGCGCATGCTCTCAGGTGATCCATGAGAGCTAGAACTGGAAGAAATGGTATAAACCAGAGATGCGATAAAGCCAGAGATGATGAGGATAACAGTACCAGTCACACCAATGTTAATAAACACTGCCATCGTTTTACTGAAATGCAGCACGATTTTTTGCCAGGTTTTGCGACTAAAATAATACAATGGGGAGCTTCCGTATGGTCCGTATGGATATACTGGGGACTCTATATCAAAACAACCGCGAGCAGTCTAACAGAATGAAAACACTCAAAACTCATATCTCTTGTATATATAATAGCCGATCTTTCTGCTTTTTTTCTAGCCATGTTCCTAACAGGTTAATCTCGCTTGCCGTTCAGTCATTTTCTCTTTTCCTGGTTTTAAACATTTGGGTTTTCAATGTCTCACCCTTCTGGGCAGATGATCTCCAAGATGCTGCCACACCCAGCAGTACAAACTGGTCTGAGTGGCAAGAGCCTTCAATACCCAGACTCAAACCGATTCTACCGATTAAAAAAGAAAACCCCAAAAAGCAGTTTAAGCACAATCCAGTTCAACCCAGCCCGGCCACAGGGCTTTCCGTGGATGCCAGCACCACCACCCAGCGACTGCCCCAAGATATTGAAATCCCTGAAAAACGGCCATTCTGGAAAGTCTTTGGTAAAAGCAAGGGACCCGATCCCAAGACCTTTGTCAACCCGGCCCCCGTGGTTTTGGATGTCGGCCCGCGCGAAACAGCACCCAAAAACAACCCCATGGTTCGTGTTCCTGTTCCGCTGGCGGTCACAGCCAAAAGCACCCTGGCACCAGGGATTTATCTGGGTCAGATTTCCCGTCAAGACGGGAATACACAGCTTCGTCTTTTACACCAAAACCAGGTGAGTCTTGAACTTCAACTCCATCAAATTGAAGACAGCCCTGCCAGCCCTCTGGAGCCTGTTAACAAGAAAAAGCCCTCTGCACTAGACCCCCGCGTCGAAGTGAACATCTCTGACGATGCCACACAGGCGGTTTTTCTACTCAAAGACGGGGATAGCCAGTACCAAAGCGACCCACTCCCCACTCGGGTAGAAACCCGACCCTCACTTCCTTATTAAGCCCTATTTTACACTTCGTGTACATGTAACAATTTCACGGCAGGCCGTGATGTTACAAGATTTTTTCTGGAAAATCCGTCTGTTTTCGCTAGAATACAAACTGCGCAAGATTACCCATACGCGATTGTCTTCCTCCGGCAACTCAGAAAGGATCTTTTCCCATGACCGCAGCCCGTGCCTCCAGCGCCCCTACAGGTAACAAGCCTTCTCGAAGTGTCGCTGATATTCTGCATGAAGCCAAAGATAAAAACGTGAAACTCGTTCGACTCCAGTTTGTCGACATCCACGGGCATCCCAAAAATATGTCCATCCACGCCGGACAATTGGATAAGGCCCTCAATAACGAAATTATGCTGGACGGTTCTTCCATTGCTGGTTTCCGCACCATCGAAACCTCTGATATGTTCTTTTATCCAGATCCCAACACCTTTCGGGTATTGCCCTGGTTGGAAGGTGACCGGGCCGTTGCGCAAATCACCTGTGATATTTACAACCCAGACGGTACCCCCTTTGAAGGCTGCCCCCGCAACAACTTAAAACGGGTCTTAACCGAAGCGCAAAAACTCGGTTATGTTTATCACGTGGGCCCAGAACTTGAATTCTTCCTCTTTGAGCAAGAAGCGGATGGTTCCGTCTCCAGCAGAACCCATGATACGGGTGGCTATTATGATATGGCCCCTACAGATCGCGGGGAACTGGTCCGAGGCGAAATTGTGGACACGTTGGAAAAACTCGGCTTTGAGATCGAAGCCGATCACCATGAAGTGGCCAACGGTCAGCACGAGATTGACTTTAAATACTCGGACGCCTTGTCTCAGGCAGACAATGTGACCACAGTGAAGATTATTACCCGTAAAATTGCCGCCAAATACGGCCTGCATGCCACGTTTATGCCAAAACCCGTTTTTGGTGTGAATGGTTCTGGGATGCACTGCAACCAGTCCTTGGCCTCCTTGGAAGGCAACAACGCCTTCTTTGAAGAAAAAGGCGACTACCAACTCAGCCAGGCCGCTCTCTGGTTTATTGGTGGTCTGTTGAAAAATGTCCGTGGTATCACAGCGGTGTGTAATCCGCTGGTAAATAGCTATAAGCGTCTGGTGCCTGGGTATGAAGCCCCTGTTTATGTGGCCTGGTCTGCTGCCAACCGCAGTGCGCTCCTTCGTGTGCCGGCAAAACGCGGTAAGGCAACCCGGGTAGAACTGCGCTCGCCCGATCCTGCTGCCAACCCGTATCTGGCCTTTGCTGTGATGCTACTCGCCGGTCTGGACGGGGTGAAAAATAAAATTGACCCGCCTGCGCCCAACACCTCCAATATTTACCAACTCTCAGAAGTTGAGCGTCGGGATATGAACATTGATGCGCTGCCAGGCAGTCTTTATGAGGCTCTGGAAGCCTTTAAAGACAGCAAAGTAGCCCGTGAAGCACTCGGTGAGCATATTTATAGCGAATTCTTAAAAGCCAAGAAAATCGAGTGGGATCACTACCGCATCGATGTCACCCCTTGGGAAATTGAGCGCTATATCAACCGCTACTAGACTCTCGTTTTAAGGCCCCGTTACAAGTGTTTCAGGCCGGGTTGTCCGTCCATATAATCTTGTAACAGGCGCATTGCCGCCACTTGATCGACCAGCCCTTGTGCCCGAACCTTCGGACGCGAGGGCTGTATGCCTTGTTCTCGCAGGCTCTGCTTGGCGATGACAGAGGTCAGCCGCTCATCCAGATAAACCAACTGGCACCCAGTTTCTGCGGCCAAATATTCAGCCACTCCGCGTACCCATCCTGCTTGGCTGCCTTCTACTCCCTTTAGATGAACCGGCAGGCCGACAATCAGGGTTTTAACATCGTATTTTTCAACCAAAGCCTGGATCATGGGGGCCAACTGCTCTGGGCTGCGAAAGGTCACCGTATCCAGCCCCACCGCAAAATGACCCAACGGGTCACTCACCGCCAGACCCACCCGTTTTTTGCCTAAATCCAGGGCAAGCACCCTGGAAGGAAGGCCCAGCTCTGTTTCGCTGCTCAAGGGCTGACTTAAGGGCTGATCGCTGTCATTCAATCGACCAACCGTCCAGTAGTTTCTCGATGGCAGGGGTGAGCAGTACCTGCTCTTCTTCTGTGGCCTTTTGCTTGCGGCGCAACAGATATTCTTCCACACAACGGCGGCCAAACTGTTGCACAAAGCCGGTTTTCAGCACAGCGTCTTCTTGTTCAGCCGGGTATTCTATCAATTTCATCACCTCTGTGGCGGCAAGACCAGCAAAGGTTTTAGATTCTTGGCAGTTTAACAACACCACCGCATCGGCAAGCCGCTGCACAAAGAGTGTTTTCCAATCCGTGGTGAACAAACCTTTGACCAGGCTGAAGGCACAGAGATCCATGCAGCGGGTAAATTCGGTCTGATCAAAGATACCGCCTGTACCGCCGTTTTGCCGTGCATTGCTAAATAAGCGAGTTAACACCCCGTCCACTTCGGCCAAAACCTGGGTCACTACGGGGTGATCCCCTTCTTCCAAAAACCAGGTTTGGAAATCAGGGTGGTGGTAAAGATTCGCGCTTAATTCCACCCAGGCAGGGTTTGCAGCTTGCCGTGACGGGGTCTCAAAGTCAATCGATTCATGATTTTCGAGCGTCAGATCGCCCAAAAGCACCTTCCAGCAAGAATATTCATAGGGAATGCGCAGTCCGTTTTGACGGTTTAAATCCTCGCAATGGCGAAGTTTATAGGCGCAGTAGGCCCCAGTGGCTTCAAATTTACTGGATTCTTCGTGAAATTTTTCGGCGATTTTGGCAAAATCCGCTTCTGTCAGCTGATAAAAGCCAAAGCAGTCGATGATGCCGTGCATGTCATTAATGGCCACACTCATCATCACCACATCCCCGTTGGCACGTTTACGGCTGAGAATCAGGCCCTGATTCCCAATCCCATCACTCAGCGTCACGTAGCATTTGTCCACCACAGAATCCTGCACCAACTCGTGCAATTGCTTGGTTTCTTTGCGGTAACTTTCCATCGCATCATCCCGGTAAATCCCCGCAATGCGCAGTTCGTTCACCGCCCTGCGGAGCGTCCGGTGGAGTGTTTCCTCGGCTTCTGGGTCAGCGGCCTGTAAGCATTGGCCGTAGTCGTACAAAAACAGTGCGGCCCGTTTGGTCCGAATTTGGCTAATATTGCGCAAAATCAGTTCTTGAATCGGCTTGGGCGGATCGGCCCACATCGTTGGAATATAGATATTCAACAGGTGATCCGGCTCATAATCGGCGTGGAGTGATTGAATTAAATTGAGCTGTTCATCGACGGGGAGCGAAAAAATAAAGTCGATAAAATCAATCAGGGCTTCCGGATTCCGTGAAGCCACTTCCAGCATTCTCTCTGTTTCACGGTTAATCAGCCCTTGGGGATCGTGCAAATATTCCAGGTAGAGATCGGGATCCGTCTGATCCCCTAAGTGTCTAAGAACCAGGTTGGCGGCATCTTTCACCTCATCGCGGGTATCGATACTGCGGATGAGTTCCCAGAGGGGATCGTGCAAATGTTCAATCGATCCGATTTCCATCAACAACTCGCTCACCACCTGCATCAACCGCTGTGAGCTATGGGCACGCTGGAGTTCTTTCAGTAAAATTTCCAGGACCGTTTTTTGGTCTTCGATCGCCCGCAAACGCTTGATCTGCTTGGCTTTTTCTTGCTTTGAGGGGGTCTCAACGGTCGCCAAAAATTCAATCACCGCAAGTACTTCGCTGCGGATAAACAATTTAGACGGGGGTGGAGAGGGCGGCTGGTTCATACTAAGATTGTATTACAGATATGGACATCCGATGGACATTTTGATTCATGCCGTTCAGCCCGGCAGTATAGCCGAAGCCCTTAACCTGGTCCCTGGGGACCAGATTATTGAGCTGAACGCGCGTCGGGACCTGGAAGACTTGTTTGACTATCAGTTTGAGGTGCTCGGCACTGAAACCTTGTCGCTGTGGGTAAAACACGTCAACGGAGAAGAAACCGTCTTTGATATTGAGAAAGAGCCGGATGAAGATCTCGGTCTCCACTTTCAATCCCCCCTGTTTACCCCAATTAAAACCTGTAATAATGCATGCCCGTTTTGTTTTATCGACCAACAACCCAGTGGTCTTCGGGCTTCCCTCTATGTAAAGGATGATGATTACCGCCTGTCTTACTTTCATAATACTTACATCACGCTAACCAACCTGACCCCACACGACAGAAAGAGAATTGAACAGATTCGACCGGGCCCTTTATACGTCTCTGTGCATGCGACTCGCCCCGAAGTACGAGAACGCTTGCTGCAAAACAAAAAGCAGGCCGGTCATATTATGAAAGAGCTATCCTGGCTGAAATCCCTTGATATTCCCTTCCATTGCCAAGTGGTGCTCTGCCCGGGGATTAATGATGGGGATGTTTTAATTGAAACACTTAGTGATTTAAGCACTCTTCGCCCGGAAGCCCTCTCTGTAGCCGTGGTCCCCGTGGGACTTACCCAGCACCGAGGGGATCTGCCTGAATTAACCGCCGTGACCCCAGAGGTTGCCCGCCGGACCATTGATATTGTGAATCAAACGAATGCAAATAACGCAAAGACAAGTGCTGATCCTAGCGATCCGTTTATCTACCTCTCCGACGAGTTTTACCTGATGGTGGGTGAGCCCTTACCCAGTTACGAAGCCTATGGAGACTTCCCCCAGCTAGATGACGGTGTAGGGACTGCCAGACTGTTGCTACAAGAGTTCCATAACCTGGAAAGTACCCTACCAGCAAAAATTTCACCCGATCGTAAATTACTCGTGATGACTGGGAAACTGGCCAGCATGACTCTACAGCCGATTGTGGCAAGGCTCAACCAGATAGAGGGATTATTTATTGACATTCTCACCGTTGAAAGTGCCTTCTGGGGGCGTTCTGTGGATGTGGCCGGACTGATCACTGGAAAAGATTTGGTTACCTCTACGCAAGGGCATGATTTACGCGGTTATGACTGGGCCATTATTCCCAGTGTGATGTTAAAACAGGGAACACAGCTGTTTTTAGACGATGAGACTGTGGGTTCAGTGTCACAACAGCTGGGCTTAACGATGAAAGTGGTGGAAAATCCCTACAGTGCTAAGGATTTTTTGGCTACGCTGTTTTAAAATAAAACGCCATTGAAAAACCCCCTAGCGTCCTTCACACCAAGGGGGTTTTATCAATACAAAGTCTGTTTTACCGGGCCAGACCGGATAATACATTAATTAAACGGGCCATCCGCTCACTGATAGAAGAGAAGGGGCTCTCATCTACCACAGCCGCCCCGTTGGTTGGGTCGGAAGACAGCGCGGAAGAAAGTTGATCGCTCAACATGGAGGACATCGCACCCATTGAGCTTAAGCGTCCTTGCAAGGCAGTATACTGAGCGCTTCCTTCTTTGAAGTTGCCCAGGAGTGAGCGCAATTGGGTCATCGTGTCTTCTAAAGAGCTCTGTTGAAAGTAGAGCCGGGTTTGATCCGCACGGGCTTGTCCAGCTTGGCCCAATTGGTCAAGCATATTGGCAGCACGGTCCACAATCGTCGCGCCACTGGCGTTTTCATTGACATCTAACTGATCAATTAACGTCTTAATCTTCTCAAATTCTGGCACTTGTCCTTGTTGAGCATCTTGGATCACGGTGTTAAAGCCGTTGTACGCATCGCTTTGAGATTGCTGACGTTTCAGCATCTGAATTCGCTGCTCCAAAGCTTGGCGAATCGGTGAGTTGGGAACCAATTGCTGACCCATTTGCTCCAGTTTTTGAATCATATTGGATAAAAACGAGGGGGAATTACTGGCCGCATCAGCCGGGGCTTGTGTACTTTGTCCCCAAGGGTTTACGGCGCCAAAAGCAGAAGCCACTGGGGGATTAAAGGGATTGTAAGCCATTGGCGTGAGGCCCTTTGCCCCAAAGCCAAAGGAGTTTGAAAACTCAACCGGGGCATCCATCGAAAATAATTCATTGATTTTAGCTTCTAAAGCCGCAGCCACTGGACTTTCTGGCTCGACATTAGCCCGAATCGTTGCCAATCGGTTCATCACAGTTGCCCGCAACTGTGGATTGTTCATCAATGCGAACGCATCTGCACCGTACATCTCTCTCTCGCTTTCTCTGTCTGCTCTCTCAAAAAACCTAAAAGTGAATCTGCTCTGTAGGTGACGAAAACACGTCACTATATCCAAGAATATAAAAACAATCTTAAGGACAGAATTGCTTAAAATTTTACAAATTTTACAATTATGTTTTCAGAACCCCTCGCCCGTTTAGGCCGGTGTTTGCAATCTGGCCAGTTTCTGTGAAACAGCCACCGCCTTTGCTTCATTGCCAATTTGACGGTAAAACCCACCCATTTGTTGAAAGGTTCTGGCAAGGCTGGTCTTATCGCGAAGCCGAACGGCGTGATCCACCGCCACTTGATAGGCTTTTTCTGCATCTTGCCACCGGTTCTGCTGGCGGTAAGCTCCGCCTAGATTGCTGAAAATCGAAGGCAGCAGGGCTGCATTGTCTGGGGTGCGGCTGGCCTCAAGGGCTGATTGATTCAACAGTTGGAGGGCTTCATCATGATTGCCTTGTCTGAGGCTGACCAAGGCCCGTTCGTTTAGGGTGCCGGCAATCGCCCCTGTGTCGGCCAGCATCCGGTCGAGACTTAGGGTTTGATCGTAGAAAGAAGCCGCCTGATCCAAATTCCCCAGGTGGTCATGAATTCTGGCCATCGCATGGAGCGCTTGCCGCTGTTTGTCTGGCTGTTTGGCCTGCTCAAAATCACGACTGGCGTTTGCATAAGCCGCTAAAGCTTGTTCTGGTTGTTGCAGCCCTTTTTCTAAAAGCCGCCCTTGGAGAGACCAGAACTTTCCAGTTAAATCCGGGCGGTTCTTGCCCTCTAGTAATCCCAGAGCTTGCTGAATAGAGGCTTGGGCTTGCTGTAAACTTTGGGGAGAGTCCTGAAGACGTGCTGTTTGAATGAGCGTTTTCAGCGTGGCCTTGTCTAAGTCGCTCAAATGGTAGGCTTTTTCAGGAGCTGAGGGCAGCATTTCTTCAGCAACTTCAGTGGCCACTTTTGTGTTCGAGGAGCCTCCGGCCGCTGCTTTTGCCTTAAACTCAATGTTTTGGAGCAGTAAGGCATCTATCCAATCACGAACCACCTTAGAGGGCTGTCCCAAAGCCTCGGTGATAAATCCATCCAAACTGTCAGCAGAAGTTCTCAGTGCTGTTTTGATAAAGGGCACTGAGGGTCTATCCTTTTGCGACTGTAGCGAAACCCCGTCCAAATACACCGCCACTTCTGAGCGAACGGCATCACTGGCCCCAAGGGCATCCATCGTACTGCCAAAATCCTTTAACACGCTATTGATACTGATCGGCCGATTTTGAAACTGATCTTGCACAGATTGCAGGCCATGGGATAGGTTTCCAGGCTCAAAGCCAGATTCTGAATGTTCTTGGACCCCGCCATAGACGGTGCCATGCAATGAATACTGCCCAGGAGCTTGCTCAGAATGTGGACTGGTTTGAGACGGATCGGGCGAGGAATAGCCAACAGACTGACCGTATGAACTCACACTAGGCCTGACGTAAGGTTTTATAGGGGGGGTATAAATACGGGTTACCATCGGTTTCAACTCAACTCAAAATAGCAATTACAAGCTTCCTCAGGTAACTGTTCGGTCAATCACCCAAAGACATCCAGTCATTAGAGGCAAAGATCCTCTATCTAACTGAAACCGTAATCCGTTTTATCAAAATTTCAAGCGCCGGCAAGCGAGAACCTGACAAAACTAAGCCTGAATAAAAGGATTCATTCTTGCAGGAGGGGGTGTAAAACGTTCTTTAAAGGCTTTGGGCAGCTCGTGATAATAAGACATCAGCGCCTGGTGGTAATTGAGCAATTTAGCCCGTTGTAATAACACATAGGCAAAAATGAGGGCACCAGACAAGCCAAACACTACTGGGCTAAATAGTTTTCCGCTTAACACATCCGACCACTGGTAATGTAAAACCAACATTACCCCTGCATACAACGCCCCAGCCCAAAAGACCAAATACGCTGGGTAGAGCAAGAATACCCATCCTGAGGAAAAGGCAATCCGCCGGCAGCGCTCATCAATCATTTTCGCAGGAAGATCCGGTTCCGTCATCGCCACTACATCCCCTGAAAGCGTCACAACCGCTGACCACACACCATAAATAACCGTTAACACCAAGATAAGCCCAAGCAACATCGTGCCAAATAAGCCTGAAACTGTAATGATCGGCAAGCTCGCCGTTGGCAGATCGATAAAAAGATTAAACAAGGTCATGCTTAAGCCCATTACCAATGCCATCAATATAAGCACCACCAGCGTCGGACCAAACACCATTAATAGCCGGTATAACACCCAGTTCAATAACGCTTGTGAGGCCAATTTGGGATCCCGGCTATAATCCACATGCAACAGATGGGGACGATGCAGATGCGAAGCCCAGCCGGAAACATACGCGGTTTTAACGCGACTGAGAAGCTGAGAACCCATAACAAAAGCCAGTACGGAAACCCCTGCAAATTGAGCCATCGGCATCACGGGAAGAACCAACACAGCTTGTATACCTCCTGGAAGCCACATCGACATCACCCATTCACTCACAGGCGCCGCCACAGCCTGGACTCCCAAAAGGAGAATAGGCATCAATAATACGAGCAGTACCATCGACACACCCGCACCAAAGCTCGGTGGCAAAAACCAGAAAAGATCAGGGGGTCGCTCGTCTGGAAGCATTCACCGGCACAACACTAGGTCGAAGCAGCTTCTGCAGCTTGCGCAGCTGATTTTTTCTTGCTTGGTGAGGATTTTTCAAACACGATTTTACCGTCTTTCATCACGGTATGAATCACGTCACCTTCCTTAAACTTGCCCAGCAAGAGCATATCAGTCAGCTCGTCTTCCAGTTGCTTTTGGATCGCGCGGCGCAACGGTCGAGCACCATAACTTGGGCTATAGCCTTCTTTGGCCAAATAATCCTTGGCCTCATCGCTAATAACCAGCTCCATGCTTTGTGTAGAGACCCGCTTCACCAAATCACGCACCATCACATCAACAATGCTACGGATTTCTGTCTTGGTCAACGGATGGAAGATAATGATATCGTCCAGACGGTTCAGAAATTCTGGGCGGAAGGTTTTCTTCATCTCTTCCAGCACAGTATCTTTGATCTTCTGGTACCGTGCCTTATCATCATTATCGCTCACAGCAAACCCAAGTGGCGCAGAGTTTTCAATCCCGCGGGCACCCACGTTACTGGTCATAATGATAATCGTATTCTTAAAGTCAACTGTTCTGCCCTTCGAGTCTGACAGACGGCCGTCATCCAAAATTTGCAGCAAGATGTTAAAGACATCCGGGTGTGCTTTTTCAATCTCGTCAAACAACACCACGGAATAAGGCTTGCGGCGAACCATCTCAGTTAGTTGTCCGCCTTCATTAAAGCCGACATAGCCTGGGGGAGAGCCAATCAATTTGCTGACAGTATGGCGTTCCATAAATTCAGACATATCCACCCGAATCAAATTGTCTTCAGAACCAAAGACATATTCTGAAAGGGTTTTGGCGAGTTCTGTTTTACCAACCCCAGTAGGACCACTAAAGATAAAGGAACCAATGGGTCTGTTGGGATTTTTCAAACCAACCCGAGCTCTGCGAATGGCTTTAGAAATCGCTGTAACGGCGTCATGCTGTCCAATCACTCGCTCGTGCAGAATGCCTTCCATTTTGATCAAGCGCTCACTTTCGCTTTCAGTCAATTTGGAGACTGGCACACCGGTCCAGCCACTGACCACTTGAGCAATGTGCTCTTCGGTGACTTCAATTTTTTGATCTTCAATGGTTTTTTTCCACTCATCCGCCATTTCGCGAATTTTATCGCGCAACTTGGCTTCCTGATCGCGGAGCTCACTGGCATTCTCAAACTCTTGATTGCGAATCGCTTGTTCTTTTTCCCGGACAAGGGTCTTCAGCTCTTTTTCAAGTTCTTTGCCTTCAGGCGGCAACGCACTATGAGACAGACGAACACGAGAACTGGCCTCATCGATCAAATCAATGGCCTTATCGGGCAAGAAGCGATCGGGGATATAGCGTGCTGACAGTTTTGCAGCCGCTTCAAGGGCTTCATCCGTAATCACCAATTTATGGTGTTGTTCATATTTCTCACGCAGACCGCGCATAATCTCAATCGTTTCTTCTATGCTGGGCTCATCCACCTGAACAGGTTGGAACCGGCGCTCAAGAGCGGCATCTTTTTCAATATGCTTACGGTATTCACTGATCGTGGTGGCACCAATACATTGAATTTCCCCACGAGAAAGCGCGGGTTTCAAAATATTGGCCGCATCAATGGCACCTTCGGCTGCCCCAGCCCCAATTAAGGTGTGCAACTCATCAATAGCCAGGATGATATTACCGGCCTGACGAATTTCATCCATCACCTTCTTCAGGCGTTCTTCAAATTCTCCGCGGTACTTCGTGCCAGCAACCAAGAGACCGATGTCTAACTGAACAATCTTTTTCTCTTGCAAAATATCAGGAACGTCCCCGTTCACAATGCGTTGTGCGAGCCCTTCGGCAATCGCGGTTTTCCCAACACCCGGTTCTCCAATGAGAACGGGATTGTTTTTTGTCCGACGGCCCAGAATCTGGATCACGCGCTCAATTTCTTTTTCCCGGCCCACCACCGGATCAAGCCTCAACTCTTGCGCGGCCAAGGTCAAGTTCTGAGAAAATTCATCCAAAGTGGGCGTTTTGCTTCTGCCGCCAGCGGTAGAAGCGGTAGAAGATGAACCGCGAGTTTCTCCCAGCATCCGAATAACATTGCTACGCACTTTGGTGAGATCGACGCCAAGGTTTTCCAACACTCTGGCAGCGACCCCTTCACCTTCGCGAATAAGGCCCAACAGCAAATGCTCTGTCCCAATATAGTTGTGGCCCAACTGACGGGCTTCATCCCAGGAAAGCTCTAAAACACGCTTTGCACGAGGCGTGAATGGAATTTCGACAGCCACAAAGCCAGAACCGCGACCAATAATTTTTTCAACTTCAGCGCGAGCTTCTTTCAGATTGACACCCATCCCTTTGAGTGTTTTGGCAGCAATACCGGTACCTTCACCAATCAATCCTAGCAGGATTTGCTCCGTGCCCACAAAGTTGTGGCCGAGCCGACGGGCCTCTTCTTGGGCCAGCATAATCACTTTAATTGCTTTTTCTGTAAACCGTTCAAACATAGCTGTACTTAACACTCTCTGCTGTGTGGGATATTAACGTAATCTCAAAAGGCCAGAACCGTCGCAAGATCCCTCTCTCAATTCTAACCGGGACACGGGTCCGTTTACAATACTATCACGCGTAACAACTGACCGCACCCTTTCTTGTGAATATTCAGGAATTTTTTAGATTTTTAGCGTTTGGATTTGAATGAGATTTCCCGCCCTCTGGTACCACCCCTTGCTCTAAAGCGCGTTTTTCTTGAGTGGTCAAGGGTCTTATTTCTCCCATTTTTAGACGTCCCAGCTTGATTGGACCCACAGATAAGCGTTTTAAGCTCAACACATCCAACCCTGCAGCTTCTGCCATCCGTCGAATCTGCCGGTTATACCCTGTGATGAGGATCATTTTCGCCTCGTATACACCCGCCTCATTGGCTAAAACCTCAATAGATTCAGCTTTAGCAAACACCGCTTCAGGCTCTAAGTAAACCCCTTTCAACCACAGCGAGACCATCGACTTGGTAATACGCTGATTAAACGAGATTTTATAAACTTTTTCCCAGTGAAACCCCGGATGCATGACACGGTGCAAGAAATCCCCATCGTTTGAAAGCAGCATCAACCCACTGCTGTTCCTGTCTAGTCGCCCCACAGGGTCTACGCTATGGCAGGCAGGGTCTAAGAAATCATAAATGGTTTTTCGCTGCCGCTCATCTGAACGACTACAAACCACCCCTTTGGGTTTATGAAAGGCAAGATAAAGCTTGGCTTGTACCTGCACCCGGCGCTTATCCACAAACACCTTATCTCGGGCGGGGTCAATTTGGATACCCATCTCGCTTACCACCGTTTGGTTTACACTCACCCGGCCTTCTGCAATCCAACGATCCGCCTCACGGCGTGAGCAGACCCCAGCATCCGCCAGCCATTTGTTGAGCCGAACTTGTTTTTTGGGGCCCGCTTGCTTGTTCATGAGAAAAGCCTACCCTGATCGACTTCTGCGTATTCTAGACGGCAGCCAAGTTCTGCAGCCAGTGTTGAAGCTGACTGGTATTCTTGCTCCGAATAGAGCGGCCAACCCCCTTGGGGACGTCCGTCCACCCAGACCTCCAGCCTGTCTGGCCAAAGCTTGATCAGCCGACTGGTGGCGGCAGATTTTTGACGCGCCTGCCAGCGAGAAAGTGCTTGTTCTGCAGAAATATTGAGCGTTTTCATGGCAATCAGAGTAGAAACCAGAATATCTTCGAGTACTTGTTGGGTTTCCAACGTTTTCTCTGCCTCATAAGCAGCCAAACATCGCTGGATATGATGCTGAAGCTGCATCAGTGCCTGCTGAGTGGTTTGCGGCACGAGCAGACTTTGGCTATAAACAATCTCTTGAGCATTTTCTAAGGTGAGGGTCATGAATTTATTCCACTTGTTAATCTGGCAGTGGCTCACCGCGTGTTTCTCGTCCCCAGATACCAGCAAGAACCGCTACCAGATAGGACATTGAAAATGCCAGACAGGCCCCAGCATACCCATGAAAAAATGAAACCACAAGCCCCACATATAATGCAGCAATCGCCGCAGACAAGCGCCCTGCATTGAGGCAAAACCCAATGGCCGTAGCCCGAACCCGGGTCGGGAATAGTTCCGGAAGATAGACATACATGATTGCTTGGGCTATCCCAATGAAAAAGCCCAACATGGCGTCAAACACATAGATCCACTGACTAAACTCTTTCACTGTTGAAAACATCCACCAAGAAACAAGGAAGGCCCCCAGATAACTGACCATAATGGTGCTTCGGCGGCCCAGAAGATCGGCCAAATACCCAGAGAGCAGACAGCCACAAACCGCAGCAAGGCCGTGATACATGGTTGCAATGCTTTTTTCTTGTCCTGTGCCGCCAGGGCCCACCAAATCTTGTATCCATGTGGGAATCCACGCCAAAGACGCCCAGTATCCAATCAGCAGACCACCAAAAGCCACGGCTCCTACTGTCACACTGCCTCGAAATTCTGGGGTAAAAATGTCTTTAAGCGGGTGACTTTTGTCATCAGCAGGGAGTGTATCCTTGATTTCCTTACTCTGATGCCATTTATCAGGTTCATGGAGTTTTGTTTGGACAAAAATCGCCAGCAGTGCAGGCACTGCGCCCACAAAAAAGGCCATTCGCCAGTCATGAATAATGCTGGTGATAACCCCAGAGATAAAGACACCCACCTGATAAGAAGACAAGAGAGACCCCACAGCAAAAGCCCTAGAGCGTTCTGGCCATGTTTCAGACAGCAATGTTGAAATGCTGACTAGCTCTCCACCAATCCCCAAGCCCGTTAAAAAACGACAAATCGCCAATTGCCATCCTTCTTGAGCAAAGCCCGCAAGGCCCGTAAAAAGAGAATAAAGCAGAATAGAAAGCACCATCGCCTTAACCCGGCCTAACTTATCGCCCAAAACCCCAAAAACAATGCCGCCCAAGGTCCAGCCAATCAGAAAGAGAAATGTGACCTGTGATCCCATCTGGCTAATCACCGTCTTATCTGCAGAGTGAGACAGTTCCTGAATCGCATTGGGCAGGATCACCGCAAAGAGATTGGAATCCATCCCATCAAAAATACCGCCCATCCAACAGCCCAGGAATACCATCCAATGATAAGGCTCTACCCCATGCCAGAAGGGGAGTTTTTGCTCACTCACATTACTCACAGAAAATAAACCTCTCTCTTTAAGCAGCCATGATTGTAACAAATTTGGCCCCCTGTTGCGGACATTTTGTAAAAAAACAATTTTTGGTCGAGAAGATTCCCAGGTTCTCGTGAAACCATCATCAACTTGAAGCCACCAACCAGAAAGAGCCAGTGACCATGTGTCCCTACGTCGGGTTTTTAATCGCCGGACTGATTCTGGCAACCATTGTCCCTACCTGTCTATTCTTTTGGTTGCTGTCCTATCACAAGATGTTATTTCCACCCAAGAAGCGCTATGATATCGACACGAGCGATCCTCGCTCACCCCATTACCATCCCTAAAGAAGTAGCTCTTTTATTCTTCTAAAATGTCAAAAGCTTCTGCCACATCCACAATTTCTCTGAGCGATCTCTTTGCTGCCCCTACCTTTCGACAGCAAGGGCACGCCATGATCGATTTTCTAGCCGATTATTTAAACCAAATTCAAGAAAAACCAGATTCTATCCCCGTTTTACCAGCTCGCTTCCCTTCTGTTGATTGGCACCAACAGCAGCAAATGAACTGGCCCAAACTAGCACTTGAAGGACTCGCCAGTAAACAGTCCACCCATACACTGCCTTCAATGATCGCGCCTTTATTGGCACAGTCTAATCATCTGCACCATCCGGGTTATATCGGGCATCAAGTTTCAGTACCTCTGCCTTTGGCCGTGATTATTCACACTTTGACCAGCCTATTAAACAACGGCAGTGCGGTTTTTGAAATGGGCCCCGTCAATACCATACTAGAACACAGAGTCATTGAGTGGATGAACCATTGGGTCTGCCTAGATACAGAATATGTAGCTGAACACAGGGGTGGGTATCTCACCTCAGGTGGCTCAGTGGGAAACCTCAGCGCCTTGCAAATTGCCAGGCTGCATTATGAACAACAGCATGAAATAACCCTCAATAACTCTGAGAAAGCCTTAGCACCCTGCATTCTTGTCTCTGAACAAGCCCATTATTGTATCCAAAGAGCCGCCCGTATGATGGGACTAGGGAACGCAGGGGTCATTGCTATCGAGACAGATTCTCACTTTAGAATGAGCCTTCCTCACTTAAAAAAAACGATTCAAGACTGCCAGCATCAAAGCAGACCTGTGCTTGCTGTTGTCGGCAGTGCGTGCACAACTGCAACAGGAAGCTACGACCCACTAGAAGCCACGGCAGAGATTTGCCGTGAAAACCGGCTTTGGTTCCACGTGGACGGAGCCCACGGCGCTTCAGCCTTAATCAGTCAGCGTTATCGGCATCTCCTGAAAGGGATTGAGCACGCCGATTCCATTGTCTGGGATGCTCACAAAATGCTGCAAATGCCGGCCTTGGTCACAGGCGTTTTGTTCAAAGACAAACATTTGGCCTACCTCAACGACCCCACCTCTGCGGCTTATCTACTTGAGGGGAAAGAGGCAGCAGAACATACACCTGAGTATGCCTTTGATCTTGCCCATCAGACCTTAGAATGCACCAAAACGATGATGGCCACTCCGTTGTACACCTGTCTTCAGCATTACGGGGTAAAGCCCTTTCAAGATCATATTGAAAACACCTACAGCCGCTGTCAGGACTTTGCGGAATGGCTCCAACAGCAGCCCGACTTTGAACTCCCTGTTTTACCTCAGAGCAATATCGTTTGCTTTCGGTATATTCCAGATTTTGCTTTCTCTAATGATCAAATCAACGCGTTTCAGGGCTGGCTCCGAGAAGAGATTATTGCCTCAGGACAGTACTATCTGGTTAAAACAACACTCAACGGGAAAGTATATCTGCGACTGACCTTAATGAACCCCCTCACCACAAGCGCCGATTTAATCCAGATGATCGACACCCTGCGTGAGATTGCTAGAAGCGACAGACCGCTTACCCAAGGCCAAAATGAAGTACCCCAGTAGACCAGAAGCCAGTGATGCAGAAAATATAGCCGCTTTGCTTGTGAGAAGCTCTTGTGCAAAAAGGGTTGGAGCATCATTAAAAGCCAAGAGAGACACAAAAAGGGCCATGGTAAAACCGATCCCTGCCAAAACCGCTGCCCCAAAAGCATGACGGACTGAAACAGATGGCGGCAAACTGGCCACACCCAAACGCAGCGCCATGGTTCCGGACAGGATAATCCCCAAAGGTTTCCCCACAAAAAGGCCCAACGTAATCCCCCAAAATAAAGGAGCCAGGGATAATGGAGACTGGCTGCTGGTGCCCAGTAAGCCAGCCAGCGGCATCTGTGTATTGGCCAAAATAAACACGGGTACAATCAACCAATTAACCCAAGGAGCGAGAGATTCTTCCAGTTTTTCCAGCGTGGCATTATCCGGGTAATCAGCGGTTCCCATCATCCAGGCTAAAATCACCCCGCTGATAGAAGGATGTATCCCTGTCTGATAAAGCAAGACCCAAAGCCCTATTGCGGTAACGGTCCAAAGTGCTATCCCAAAAAATGCTATACCAGGGTATCGCTTAACGTCAAAAGCAGGATTAGTTCTTAAAATGCCAAACAGCAAAAACCCAATCACCAGTATCGCCATTGGAAACACGTGCAGCTGACTCGTGTAAAACAAGGCAATCAGGAGGATCGCACCGATATCATCCAAAATAGCCAGCGCCGTGAGCAACACCCTGAGGGAGTCGGGAATCCGATTTTTCAGAAACGACAGCACCGCCAGTGAAAAGGCGATATCGGTCACTGTTGGAATTCCCCATCCCTTCGCCCAAGGGGTCCCTGGGGGATTAAACACACAGAAAATCAATGCCGGAAACAGCATTCCCCCCACCGCAGTAATTAAAGGGAGTCTTCTTTTATTTGGCTCTGAGAGTTCTCCCGATTGCCACTCACGGCGAATTTCCAAACCAACCAACAGAAAAAACACACTCATCAGGCCGTCATTGATAAAGTGCGTTAGCCCAGCCGTAAACACAGAACGGTAAAGCGACTGACCCATCACCGAGTTAGAACAGACAAGACCAAGAAGAAACATCCCCACTAGCAGCCCACTACTGGTGGTAATTGATTCCACGAAATGTTGAAACGGCAAGCGAACCGTCTGCTTTGTCTTTTGGATCCATTTTACGGGCATAAAAACGCTGTTTCTATTGTTAATCTTGTTACTCAACACTATTTTGATTAAGGTAAGGGTGTTTTATTTTTAGCCTATTACTGGTTGGTATCCGGATTGTCATGACCGTTCTGCCCTCCTCACCAGAAAACCTAAATCCCGCCAAAACAGGATTATTATCTGTTTGTGTGGTCGGGCTTGGCTATGTGGGGATGCCCACTGCCCTATTATACGCCCGAGGAGGACACCCGGTACTTGGGGTGGATATTAATCCAACCCTGGTTGATGCAGTCAATCAGCGTCGAATTGCCGCAGTCTACCCTGAACTTGCGGATTGGGAGCAGGAACTCTTAAACCATAATCAGCCTCTGCGTGCAGCCGTCCAACCAGAAGCAGCGGATGTTTTTATTATTGCGGTACCGACCCCCATTGATTCACAGACAAAACAGTGCGATTTACGCGCAGTGCTTGCAGCGACAAAATCGATTTTGCCCGTCTTAAAATCGGAAGACTGTGTGATTTTAGAGTCCACAGTGCCTCCTAAAACAACCACCGAAATAATTAAACCCTTAATAGAATCCGCTACCGGTCTATCTATTGGGGAATCTCTGCATTTATGCTTTTCTCCAGAGCGGGTTTTACCCGGAAACACAACCCGTGAGCTGGTCGAAAATGACCGTATTATTGGCGGTGTGACGCCGCAGTGTACTGTAAAAGCAAAAACCCTCATGCAAGGGGTGATTCAGGGTCAATTATTGCTCACGGATGCTGTCACTGCAGAGTTCTGCAAGTTGGCTGAAAATACTTACCGTGATGTCAATATTGCCCTGGCCAACGAACTCTCTGTTTTGGCGGATGAATACGGGGTGGAGATCACATCAGCCCGAAGCATCATTAATCATCACCCCCGGGTTAACTTGTTACAACCGGGTATTGGCGTAGGTGGACATTGTATTGCCGTTGACCCTTGGTTTTTTGTGGAAGCGTCCCCAATAAATACCCGTTTAATTCGCACTTCCCGCGAAGTCAATGACAGAATGCCCGATTATTGTGCTCAACGTATTATTGATGCCGTTTCAAACATTGAGTCTCCCAGGATTTGCTTATTGGGACTAGCCTACAAGCCCAATATTGCAGATTTTCGGGAAAGTCCCGCGCTTCGAATCGTCGACATTCTTAAAGCCAAAGGTTATCACGTCACCACGTACGACCCGTTTCAAGAAAACCCAGAGGGAGAGGCCAACATCCCTTTGCTAGAACTTGCCCGAGATCAAGATTACTTGGGGATTTTAGTCTCACACACGGTCTTATTAGAAGCTTACCACCGTTCTGCTTCAACGCTTTCCAGCGTGATGAGAACCCCACTCATCCGGATTTTTTAAGACGGATCTTTTGATTGACTTCACCAACGGTTATCCCTTACTGTGCCTAGTAGTTACATACTGAAACCTATATTTTATGACTAAAAGTTGGACTTCCCCATCACCATGAGTATCTTGTCTCGATTGCCAGGTAAATTTCACCTTACCCGTTTTGTGTTCACTTTGTGTATCTTTACTATTCTTCAACCTGTAACTGCTCTTCAGTCCATATCTGCGTTTAGCCTGCTGCCCAAAAAAGAGCCCGCGCCTACCGTTCGCAGAGACACCCTCAATGACTCTCTCAGCAAAGAATCTCAGACCTGGCGATCAGGAATCTCTCTGTCGCAATACGTTCAAACATTTCCAGAAAGCGAGTGGTGGGCACAGTTTGGAGATACCACTTTAAACCAACTCATTCAAACGGCCATTCTTCAAAATCCCACCTTAGAAATCGCCTCTCAACGGGTTGAAGTTGCCAAAGCCAACGCCCTTTTGAGTCGTGCTCCTTTGTTTCCAAAGATTTCCTTTGGCGGGCAGTATTTATGGCAAAAATACAGCCAACGGCAATTTCTATTCCCCTTGAGATCACGCACGTTTCATTCCTTTGCCTTTCCTCTTTCCATGACCTATGAAGCGGATATTTGGGGTAAAAACCTAAAAAAATATCAGGTAACAAAACTTCAAGCGCGTGCAGAGCAAGCCGCTTACCATAACGTCATCATTCAATTAACCACCAGTGTGGTGAGTCAATATATCAATTTACTGAAATTCAACATGATGGTGGAGAGCGAAAAAACACTGCTGTCCTTAAACGAGAAAAACCAGCGGCATCAAAAAGCATTATTTGCCGAAGGGCTGACCAGTACTGATGTGTTGGATAAGGCCACTCAAGAATATGAGGCCAGTCGGATTCGCTACGAGAATTTCCTGAGCAATCAAGAGCAAGCACTCAACCATCTTCACAGTCTTCTGGGAGAATCGGCCTCACAAGCACATCCGCTCGATACAGAACTGCTCAATAAGCGTTTAAGCGATTTAAAGATCCCTTCAACCCTCAATGCTGGGGTCCCCTCAGAAATCATTGTGCACCGGCCAGACATTCAACAAATAGAAGCGCAAATGCAGGCTGCGTTTATCAATATCCAAGTGGCCCGAAGAGAAATGTTACCGTCTTTTAAACTCGATGCGCAAACTGGCTTAAGTGCCTTGGGTATTACCAACGTGTTTAGCTCTCGCAGCATCTCCAGTTATTTAATGCCCACCTTTAGCCAACCCATTTATGAAGGGGGCGCCATTTCTGCCGGGATCCGCTACCGCAAAGCAGAATACGAAAGTTTGTTTCATCAATACCGGGAACGCCTTCTCAGCGCTCTGGAAGAAACGGAAAATGCCTTATCCGTTCTCAGTGCTAACACAGATATCTTAGAGTCTGTGACTACACAGCTGGCGGGAAACACCCGACTTGCGCTTCAACAAAAAAGACGCTTTGAAGAAGGGTTGGTCAGTGAGCCTGATTGGCTGCCTCAAGAAAGTCAGCGTCTAGAGTTTGAAAAAGCTCTAGCACAGCAAAAAGCAGAAGTATTGATTGATCACCTGAGTGTGATAAAAGCCGTGGGAGGCGGATTCTAGACAATGAGCAATCGTACACCAAACATTGAGAAGGTTAAAAAAATGGCGCCCGGTATTGTGATGTGGGGGCTTATTTTATGGGCGCTATTTGCGCTGGGTAATTGGGTGTTTGCAACGTTTTTCACCAATCATGGACCTCCGGGTGGCTTTGCTGTGCCCGTGGTGATCGAAACCATCCAAAAAGAAGCCGTGACCGATAATGTGGAATTTTTAGGGACCACCCACAATGACAATGCCACCACGGTTCGCTCGCAAGTGGCCGGAAAAATTGTTCGTGTCTTTGTACAAGACGGCGCTAGAGTTGTTGAAGGGGAACCGTTATTTGCCATTGACGGCCGTCCGCAAGCCGAAAATTTGCACAGTTTAGAAGCGATTTTAAAAGCATCACAAGCAGAAGCTCAAAAGGCCAGATCAACCGTCCAATCTATCCAGGCCCAACAAAAAGCCGCTACTGCCGATTTACAATTTAACCAAACACAACTCACTCGCTACGAAAAATTACGGGCCACACAGACTGTCAGCCAAAAAGACTGGGAGCAATACCAAAGTACGGTCACTCAGCTTCAGAACAAAGTGGACGGGCTGAATCATGATATCCAGGCAGAACAACGACATGTGCAGCAATTGGAAGCGCAAATCCAACGAGACATTGCGGCCAGCAATAGTGCCCGGGCAACGCTCGATTTTTATACCGTAAAAGCCCCCTTCACTGGTACCGTGGGAGATATTTTGGTGACCGTTGGGGATCAAATTGACTACAGCACAGCTCTGACAAGGGTCAACAATGACCGGGAGATGGAAATCACGATCCCCATACCGATAGCCTTAAAAAATAAAGTCAAACTAGGGACACGACTGGCTCTTTACAGCACCAATGGAACGTTTTTGTCTGAGGCCAAAGTGGATTATATTGCCCCCACACTGGATAAAATGACACAGACACTCACCACCAAGGTCCGCATAAGCAACACACAAAAAGCACCCCTGTTTACCACAGATGAGGTGTTGCGCGCACGGATGATTTTGGGTGAGCAAACCCAATTTGTGGTACCTGCTTCGGCCATCAACCGAGTGGCCGGTCAGCCGTTTATATACCAAGCTGTTCAAAAGGGAGCTGGGTATACTGCTAAATTGCTTCCTGTCACACTCGGGCCAATTGCCAATGGGAAATATCCGATCACCAGCGGGATTCAAAAAGAAATTCAAATTATCACCGGAGGGATTCAAAAACTCCAAGACGGCGTGCCAGTCTCTGGGATCAAGGAAGAAGCGGCCAACAAATGATCTCTAATTATTTTATTGAACGACCGATTTTTGCCACCGTTATTGCTGTCGTCATCGTGATTATGGGTGTGATTGCCGCATCATCGCTACCTGTTCAGCAGTACCCCGATATTGCCCCCCCCAAAGTTTTGGTGACTGCGATTTATAACGGCGCCAACGCAGAAACCGTAGAAGCCGCTGTCACCATCCCCCTTGAGCAAGAGATCAATGGGGTGGAAGGCATGCGTTATGTAGAATCTCACAGCACCAATGATGGGCTGAGTTCGATTACAGTGACCTTTGCCCAAGACCGTGATGTGGACAAAGCGGTAGTTGATGTTAAAAACCGGGTGGATATTGCCACAGGAAGACTCCCGCAAGAAGTGAAAGTGACTGGGATATCCGTTCAAAAAGTCAGTGACGCCTTTATTATGGGTCTTGCTTTTTTCAGCCCGGATGACCGCTACGATCAACGTTTTGTCTCCAATTATGTGGATCGGTATGTGGTTGAAAAGCTCAAACGGATTAAAGGCCTAGGCCGTATTAATATGTTTGGAGAGCGGAAATACGCCATGCGCCTTTGGCTCGATCCAATGAAACTGAATGCGCGCGGATTGAGCGTCACTGATGTAACCAACGCGCTGCAAGAACAGAATGTGGAAGTGCCCGCAGGGCAAATAGGACAACAACCAGTCAATCATTCCCAATGGTATCAACTGCCTATTTTGGTGCAAGGCCGCCTAAGAGATGAACAAGAATTTGGCGATTTGGTCTTGCGGCAAGATCGTTATAACGGGGTGCTACGAGTACGCGACATTGGACGTGTGGAACTTGGTGCAGAAGATTACACAAAATCGGTTCGTTGGCTCAGACATAATTGTGTTGGCTTTGGTCTGACACAATTACCCGGCACCAATGCCTTGCAACTGGCCCAACAAATCCAAAAAGAATTACAGTCCATGAAGAAAGAATTTCCGCCAGGCATGACCTATGAAGTGGGTTTTGACCCAACCACCTTTATCGATGAATCCATTCATGAAGTTTATAAAACACTGATTGAGGCCATTATTTTTGTCGTGTTGGTGATTTTTCTTTTCTTGCAAAATTGGCGCACCACGATTATTCCCACCTTAACGATTCCGGTCTCATTGGTCGGTACATTCTTCGTGATGAAACTATTTGGTTTTAGTATTAACCTTCTCACCATGTTCGGTTTAATTCTGGCTACCGGGATTGTCGTGGATGATGCGATCGTCGTAATCGAAAATATTTCCCGACAAATGGAAGAAGATCGATCGATTTCCCCCCTTGAGGCCGCAAAAAAGGGGATGACTGAAGTATTCGGCGCGGTGGTGGCCACAGCACTGGTCCTCATCGCGGTATTTGTTCCTGTTGGGTTTTTCCCCGGAACCACTGGTTTGCTGTATCAACAATTTGCGCTGACGATTGCCTTTTCTGTCACGATTTCTGCCTTTAACGCGATCACCCTCACCCCTGCATTAACCGCACTCTTTCTGAAAAACGAAGAAACGGTGAACAACAACCGTTTCTTTCAGGTGGTTAATTTAGGTATTAACGGGATGACCCGTATCTATAACCGCGCGCTCGATGCAGTCATTCACCATCAGGGCCTTGTCATGGGCGTGTTCGCGCTGATGTTAATGGCCACTTTGGTGCTTTTCCAAGTCCTTCCCAAAGGCTTTGTACCCACAGAAGATCAGGGCTACTTTATTGTGGCGGCACAAGCCCCAGAAGGCACCTCTTACGACTACATGACTCGTGTTATCAGCAAAATCGAAAATATTATTATGCCTTACAAAAAGGAGGTAAACGGGGTTTTCGCGATCAATGGTTTTGGCTTTGGCGGCAATGCCCCAAACCGGGCGCTGATGTTTGTTCCCTTGCGTCCCTCAGATGAACGGAAAGGCCCTGGGCAAACAGCCAGTGCCTTGATTGAAAAAATCCGTGGCCCCCTTATTTCAATTCCTGACGCCATTGTCATCCCATTTGAACCGCCTGCTATTCGGGGGATTGGTAATATGGGTGGATTTCAGTTTTATCTGCAAGACCGTTCTGGAAGCAACCCCTTGTCTGATCTGGCCAAGGCACAGTTTCAGTTGATGGGAGAAAGTCAAAAAACACCTTCACTCACCGGGGTGTTTGCCACCTTCACCACAGACAGCCCCTTGCTGAAAGTGAACGTGAAACGCGATTTGGCGGTTTCTATCGGTGTCCCGGTGGGGGAAGTCTTACGCACAATGCAGATTTTACTCGGGTCTGCCTATGTGAATGACTTCACCTTTGAGAACCGTTCTTACCGGGTTTACGCACAAGCCGATCATAATTTCCGTGATTCCCCGCAAATTTTTAACAGTCTCTACGTCCGGGGTATGAACGGACAGATGGTGCCTCTGAGCAGTTTGATTTCGGTCGAAGAAACCACGGGGGCCCAAATTATTTCTCACTTTAATTTATTCCGTGCCACCGAAATTAATGGCTCTCCCAGCAAAGGGATTAGCTCCGGGCAAGCCATTGATGCGATGCAAGATCTTGCCACTCACCTGCCCAAACAATTTGGTTACGAGTGGGCTGGGCTGTATTTGGAACAGTTGGAGTCTGGTGGTCAAACCGTGCTCTTTTTAATGCTCGGCATTGTTTTTGTCTATCTTGTACTGGCCGCACAATATGAAAGTTTTGTGGATCCTTTTATTATCGTCTTATCTGTCCCCCTCGCCATGTTAGGCGCACTGGCCGCCACATTTATCCGCGGCTTTGATAATAACGTCTTTACGCAAATCGGAATGATTCTGCTCACCGGGCTGGCCAGTAAAAATGCGATTCTGATTGTAGAATTTGCCAATCAATTGCAAATCACCGAGGGACTCTCGATTATGGATGCGGCTATTAAAGCCAGCAAACTTCGGTTTCGACCCATTGTCATGACGTCCTTTGCCTTTATCATTGGGGTAGTCCCTCTGGTCTTTGCCACCGGGGCAGGCGCTGCTTCTCGACAAGTGATTGGCACAACGGTTTTTGGTGGCATGATTCTATCAACCCAACTGAGTCTCTTTGTTGTTCCCGTTCAATACGTACTCATTAAGACACTGGAACAAAAGTGGCGACGGTTTATCCATAAGACACCAAAAACTGCGTAAATAGATTCCCCCCCAGGCATCATGAGACAATGCCGTCTATGCCAGATACACAGCCAGAGTTACTCGAAAATCTCTCGCGCATTCACGAGCAGATTGATACCGCCTGCAACAAGGTGGGTCGCCATCCCGCATCAGTTCGGCTGATGTTAGTGACCAAAACCGTTTCTTTAGAGCGTATACTGGCCTGTGCCGAGCTGGAGGCGAAACAGTTTAGAGCGACACTCCCTATTCTGCTGGGCGAAAATAAGGCCCAAGAAGCAACGGAAAAAACCCTGAAACTAAGAGAAGTACAAGCCCCGTTAACCCCACTCTCTTGGCACTTTATTGGCCATTGCCAGCGCAACAAAGTGGCCAGTGTCCTCAAATTTGCCGATTGTGTTCAATCTGTTGACCGCTTCCCTCTGGCCGAAAAGCTCCAGCAGCAGTTGGAAACTGAGTTTCCCCGTCGCATTCTACCGGTTTTTATTCAGGTCAACACCTCAGAAGAAGCCAGTAAATTTGGCACCAGCCTCAAAGAGGCAGAGGATCTCATCACATCTGTAGCGGCACTGCCTCAACTTCGTGTCAACGGACTGATGACTCTCGGGCTCAATAGCGCCGATGAGAAAGCGGTCAGGACTTGTTTTTCACAACTTCGGTATCTTCAGGAGAGGATTCAGTCTCAACACATAGAATCCGCACCCGTAACAGAGCTGTCTATGGGCATGTCTGGAGACTATCCATGGGCCATTGCAGAAGGGGCCACGATCATCCGACTCGGCACTCAGCTATTTGGCCCCAGAAGTCTCTAATACAGCGATCAATCGAGTCAAATCCTCAGGCGTGTAACGGTGATCGAGTGGCAACCAAAGGGTGTCACGACTTAGTTTTGCTTCCACACTCTGGGCTTCCAGTTCTTCGCCTGATGTATCCAAGACTTCTGGCCATAATGTGGGGGTGTAGATTTGCTGATCTCGCAAGTATTGTCTCAGTTGCGATGAAAATAACGGATTTTCTACAGCCTGCTTTGGATAGAAGGGATAAGCAAACGGGATAGTGTCTATCGGCAAAACGACGGGCAAATGCCACTCGTTATCTAAACCCGGTTGTGTGTCTTTCAATGAGGCAATGGCCGTTCTTAAATACTGATAATTTTCTCGCCGCCTGGCTTTAACCCAATCCGTGTTGATTCTTTCAAGAATCTTCAGTGTATAAACCGACATCGCCCAATCCGTTCGGCAAGACTGGCTCATTTGTTGTTCATGACGGGCATAAATCTCATACCCCGCCTGATCATCCCCCATGGCTTTTAGGGTTAAATGTTCATCTGTCACCAGGCTATTGTTAGGTCTAAAAGCACTGTACTGACTTGAATTTAGCCCGTAGGCCAGGGCCCCGTCCGGCACCCCAAAAAACTTACGCGCGGAATTAAACCCAAAACACCCCGTCGGAGGGGTCTCAAAAAACGCATGGGTGTTATCTAGAATCAGCCTGGTCCCAAATTGCTCAAGTAATGTTGAGACCACTGTCCCTTGTAAGCCCGCATAATTCACATACAAAACCCGGACATCAGACGGCAAATCTGGCGGCAACTCGGGCTCTAACAAGAACGATCCCGGTTTTGCCTTCAACCGGTAATAGCACGGTTGAATATGAGGGCTGGGAGCAAGGGCCTCTTGCAGCACGCCACAGCAATACAGGGGCATATACAGCTGACACGGAGGCAGGTTCTCTAAAATGGCCAAGAGAGCAGCCCTGCCACTGGTGAAAGTGACTGCATTTTGAAAAATTAACGGGTTGGGACTCTGTGTCGGCGGCAGGAGCGCTGTCTCTTCGGTTTCAAAATACCCCCCCAAGGGTTTCTGCTGTTTCACATACACTGTCCTGACAAACCCTGACTATGATTACTGAGAAGTGTTTCTAAAAAATATCGGGATGACTGGATTTTAACTTTATAGCTTTCTACAGGTTCAAACCCTGTCTATGTCCACTTAGAGGTGTTTCTAAAAAATATCAGGATGACAGGATTTAATCTTTATAGCTTTCTACAGGTTCAAACCCTGTCTATGTCCACTTAGAGGTGTTTCTAAAAAATATCGGGATGACAGGATTTGAACCTGCGACCCCTTCGTCCCGAACGAAGTGCGCTACCAAGCTGCGCTACATCCCGATTCACTAAAACCAGATGATTTTAGCACAACCAGGGAAACAACCCTTTTTTGTGGTAAAACTAGGGCTATGTTTGAAGTCATGGTCGAAAAACACTTTGCCGCAGCCCACCACTTGCTCAACTACCGAGGCAAGTGCGAAAACCCACACGGGCACAACTACGTGGTACAAGCCTGGGCCAAAAGCGAAACCCTCGATAAGGCCAATATTGCCGTCGACTTCACCTTCCTCAAAGAAGCTCTCAACGCCGTTGTGGACGACCTAGACCACATTGATTTAAACGAATTCGCCGATTTTAAAGGGGAAAGCCCCAGCGCTGAATACATTGCCCGTTACGCCTATCACCGCTTAAAAAGCTCAGTCCCTGGCGTTTTTAAGATCTGCGTGTTTGAAACCCCCACGCAGTGCGCTGTGTACTACGAGTAAAGTGTTCTCGTTTCCCTTAAGACGCCTGTGACCACTTCTTATGTTGCCAGGATTGCAACGGCAACACCTTGGCATGATTCCAAAATTGTTCCAATTGATAGTAATCATGCGCCTGTCTGTGCATCACATGCACAATTACATCGCCGTAATCAAGTAAACACCAGGTTCCTTGACGATCCCGCTCTTTCCCAATCGCCTCAATCCCATATTCCCGTTTCAAAATACCTTCAATCGCATCCATCAGTGTCTTGGTCTGAACCGCACTGTCTGTCGTGCAAATCACAAAGTAGTCTGCAAAGGTCGACACCTGATGCGTGTCCAAAACCGTGGTTTGTAGCGACTTTTTCTGCTCAGCCATATTGGCGATCAACGATGCTAGATCCAGTGAATTCGGTGTGTTTGACGACAAATGGGGTTCCTCCTGCTTACTGTAAACAATGACTATGTGATTGGGGACTATGCGTTTGTGTTTCTAAGGCTGTAATTGCGGCTTGTGTTCTGGGGTGAATCCCAAACCCTCGCAGCGTTAAATAGGCCACCGTTCGAGTATACAACGCCATAAGCGCTGAATCGAGTGACTGAATGTCTTCTGGATGGATCAACCGAGAGATCTCTTTCGTCAGTTGTGGATCACGGGTGTTCTCTTCAATCTTATCGGCAATAAACACAATTTTTTCAACCACGCTCATCTCAGGACGCCCCGTGGTATGGTACCTCATTGCATCAAGCACCACTGGATCGTCAATATTTAACTCTTTTTCTGCGATTGCAGCGCCCACAAAGGCATGGAGCGTTTGAATATGCAGGAGATCTTCAGTAGAAACTGATACCCCGTAGGTATTCACCGCCTCTTGTAAATCGGGCACCGGCATTTCTTTGGCACAATCGTGGAGCAACCCCGCCAGCCCTGCTTGTACTACTTGCCAATCCGGCAAGCCCATCCGCGTTGCAAGCTCAGTCGCTTTTTGTTGGACGCCCAGACAGTGGCTCGTCCGTTTTTCGGAAAGTCGCTTACTAAGCCAGGCAGTGAGATGCTGCCAGTTTAGCTGCTTCAAGCAATCAGAGACGGTGTCATTGATCAAACGCAGTGAGTATCCTCATGGGTTAGTATCCAACATACGAGTCTTCAGCACGTGAGTATCCGACACTTCTCATTATACCCTGTGTTGGTTCAATTGTCCGTATTCAGGGTGATCACTTGGCAAATACGCTCTAGCCCCAAACAGTCCCCGTGCTCTGGATCGATCTTAAATCGAATGGCATTCACCTGGACTTCATCGGATTCTGCCACTTCTAAACGACTGGGAACCAAGGATTCCACTCGCTCCATCGAACTCCGAACTTCCATACCAATCACCGAATGATAGGCCCCGTTAAAGCCCACATCAGTGATATAGCCCATTCGGTTCAGTAAAATTCGCTCGTCCGCAGTCTGCACATGAGTGTGCGTCCCTACCATCGCACTGACTCCCAGTTGGGCGGCCACATGACCCAGCGTAATCTTTTCTGCCGTGGCTTCGGCATGAAAATCCAAAAAGATAATCGGTGTTTGAGCCATTAGTTCTGGAACGATGGCACGAAGCCGCTCCAGTGGCGCATTATAATTCCCCATAAACACTTGCCCAATCAAATTAATCACCCCAATTCGAAAGCTTTTATCCCCAACCAGTGGGATATCAAACACACGAATCCCAGAACCTGGCATCGCAATAGGCAAATTGTCTGGGCGCAATAAATAATGTGCTTCGTTAATAAATTGGAGAATCTCTTTGCGGTCCCACGTGTGATTTCCGCCGGTGAGAATATCAATCCCCGAGTCGAGCAACTCCTGATAATGGGTCTGGGAAAGACCAAACCCATGGGTGGCATTTTCTGCATTGGCTATCACCACATCGGCAGGATTATCCAGCGTTTTTAGATACTGCTGCACAGCATGCCGGCCAGATTTGCCGACAATATCACCAAAAAATAACAATTCAATTGGGTTGGACACAGTGCCCAAGAGCATAGCATTTACGCAGCTATTAGCCAATGCTCATTTCTAAAGGCTTATCAAACTTCATCGTGACCCAGCCCATCAGCCCGTCCGCAAAATCAGTTACAGTTTGCGTGGCAGAAGTGACTTGATCGAGACTGGACTTAATGACCGATTTGGATTTTTGTCCCCCCGGGGACCTGTCCAGCGGATCGTCCGCCCTCGTGCCAGACCATTTCATCACATAGCTCAAGCTATCCGGTGAACCCTTGGTTAAATCTACTGTCTTACCGTCTGGTGTAAAGCGGTTGATTGTTGGCACCTGGAAAGGCTTAGGCCCTTTTCTAGCCATCTCTTGAGCGGGAGAAGTCATCGCCGCAGAAGGCTTCCAGGGTTTTGGCAAATTGCTCTGCACCAAACCAGGCGTGCTTGATTTTAACTTGGGCGGCTCTAATTTGGGTTTTACAGCGGTCTTTGGCAGTGCTGGAGGCGTGAGAGACTTCTCTGGAACCTTTTCAGACTGCGTCTTTTCTTCATGAAGAGGCAAACCAAACCCAGACCCCCGCAAAGGGTCCCCACTCGCTTTGGGTGTAAATGGTCTTAATAATTCGGGCGTCGTCATATTAGCGTTAACACCCACAGAAGGACTTCTGCCTGGCACACTTGGCGATGTCATCTGTTGAGAAGCAGCCTGAGAAGCCGGCTGCGAAGACGGCTGAGAAAAGCCAGATTGGCCACTTTGAACCATAGCACACCCCTTTATCCGCCATATCAATTGACGTGACGAGACATTGAAACCACCACACTAAGTATTTGTACATGTATAAAAACAATATATGGGTTTTTTGTGCGCTTTCTTTCCCTAAAGTCCCAAGACACAACCCCTGTGCCTCATTTTTGACACAGGGGTTGATATCTGAATATCGATTTTTAGGGCTTACTCAGCCTCTGTCTCTTCTGCTGGAGAGGTGGAGACCGCTGCGGTTTTGCTCAGCTCTTCACGGGAAGCGGTCAGTGCCTGACGGACTTCTGTGTCAATCTGTTGCAGCAAGGCTTTGTTCTCTTTCAGCAGCTCACGGGCTTTATCACGACCTTGGCCTAGCTTGTCTTCTTTGTAGCTGTACCAGGTACCCATTTTTTTGACGATTCCTAGCTCAGTGGCGACATCCAGCACACAACCTTCACTGGAAATGCCTTCACCAAAAAGAATATCACATTCTGCCACTCGGAATGGCGGAGCCACTTTGTTTTTAACAACCCGTACTTTGACCCGGTTGCCGTATTCGGTACCGTCTCGCTTCAAGGTTTCAATCCGGCGGATGTCCAGACGGACACTCGAATAAAATTTCAGGGCATTCCCACCGGTGGTGGTCTCTGGATTACCGTACATCACCCCAATTTTTTGTCGGAGCTGGTTGATAAAAATCACAATAGTACGGGTTTTGCCAACAATCGCCGTCAATTTCCGCAGGGCTTGGCTCATCAGGCGGGCCTGGAGACCCACGTGGGTATCACCCATTTCTCCGTCAATCTCCGCTTTAGGGACCAATGCCGCCACAGAGTCAATGACCAGGACATCAATCGCGCCGGATCGCACCAGTTGCTCTGCGATCTCCAAGGCTTGTTCCCCGGTATCGGGTTGGCTCACCAGCAGCTCATCAATATTGACACCCAGTTTTTTAGCATATTCAGGGTCAAGGGCATGTTCTGCGTCCACAAAGGCGGCAATACCGCCTGCTTTTTGGGCTTCTGCCACCACACTAAGTGTTAATGTGGTTTTCCCGCTAGATTCTGGTCCGTAGATTTCAATAATCCGGCCCCGAGGAAGCCCGCCAACCCCAAGTGCTAAGTCCAGAGAGAGTGCGCCAGTGGGCACCACATCCATCCCAATGGAAGCGCGGTCACCCAGTTTCATAATGGCGCCTTTGCCAAAATCTTTTTCAATCTTTTCCAAGGCAAAGCCCAGGGCCTTTTTCCGCTCCTGCAATTGCGCCGGATCTAAGGACACCACTTCATTGTTCGACTCTGCTGAGGATTTCTGTTTATCTTTCACTGCCATAACAAGGCCACCTCTCTCTGTACTGTATCTCTATTGGGTTGATTGCTTTGTCTGATTGCTTTGTTTGGATTTTAACCCAAAACCACACGACACAATGTTACAAATATTCGGTTTTACAGCTTACCAGAGAGGTTACTCTCCGCTAAACAATCCACCCAGCAGGTCTGCGCCAATACCAGCGACCCCAGTAGATTGTTCAACACGCCCGCCACCGGCTGACAAATGGGAGGCCTGAATAATACGATCCGCCATCCGGCTAAACGGCAATGATTGCAAATACACCTTGCCAGGTCCCTGCAGACGGGCCAGAAACATGCCTTCTCCCCCAAAGAAGATAGATTTAATCCCTTTCACCATCTCAATATCGTAATCCACACTCTCGGTCATCGCCACCAGGCAACCCGTATCCACCCGAAGTGACTGACCGTATTCGAGATCCAACGAGACCACCATCCCAGCAGAATGAATAAACACCGACCCGTCCCCGCTTAGTTTTTCGAGAATAAATCCCTCTCCGCCGAACAGACCTGCACCAAAACGCTTAGTGAAGGCCACATTAATCTCCACATCAAGTTCTGAACACAAGAAGGAATTTCGCTGACAAACCATCGGGCCAGTCTCACGCAAATTCAGCATCATCACCTTGCCTGGATAAGGCGGGGTAAACGCAACTGTGCCTGGTGCCCGGTTAGCCGTGTAGGTGGTCACAAAAAAGCTTTGGCCAGAGAGTGCACGACTGAAACCTGAGGCCAGTCCACCCAAAAGCCCTTCATCCTTTTTTTGGCCTCTTAGCCGGGTTTCCATCTCGATACTATCCGTCATGTACATCATTGAACCCGCTTCAGCCATCATGGCTTGGCCTGGATCGAGTGACAAAACCACCATTTGCATATCGTCGCCCAAGATTTCATAGCGCATGGACAAATTCCCCTTTTATTACTGTCTTACTTTGTGAGAGCAACCGCCGTGGTCTGAGGCTGAGGGATGGCCTCAAGGTGATACCATCGGTAATCAATCCCTGGAAAGGCATTATCCAGCTCTTCGATTTCGGCCAGAGCCACTTCATCCGCATTTTTTAGCTCAAGCATGTCAAAGAGTAGATTAAAACGATCCACATGGCCCTGGAAGCGCTCAATAGCATAATCTTTGGCCTGGAAAGTCGTCACCAAAAACGGCCAGTCACTGCTTTGAAGCAGCAGCAATTCTCTCAGCGCCTGATTGAGTATTCGAGTCTGAAGTGGGTTTGGCTTTTCCCCGAAGCGAGCAACCAGACTTTCCATCTGACGTTCTGCCTGGTGAATCACAGGCCACATCCACTCCGTGTGGTGGTTATTCCACACCCAGTAGTGACCACCTTGGCCCCAGGTGCTCTCTGGCAGTCCAATACTTTGCTTGGGTGGATACTGGGTTAGATACTCACCAGCTGTTTGTATTTGAACCACCGGGTTCTGATGCAAACCCCGAATAACCCGTTTTAGCCACTCAACGCCTTCAAACCACCAGTGCCCGTAGAGTTCTGTGTCAAAGGACACCATCACCAAAGGATGGGACGCATCCGCATCAGTCTGAGATCCCGCGTCAGCAGAAGCCTCTTCAGCACGGCGCTGTTCAATCATCTCTTGAACCAGATGCACAAAGTGATCCGCATGGCTTTGTGTTTGATTTACCGCTCGCTCGGGATCATAGTACATTTTATGGGCTAAATCGCAGTCCTTGCTGGTCAAAGCCCAGTAATGCATCCCGGATTGCTCATCTTTTTTGTGGAATTCTCGGTAGAGACCGTCTCCCGGGTATCCATGAGCAGCAGACCACACCTGAAAACTGACCCGATCATTGCGGCCCATCACCGCCACAGGGTAATCTTTCATCCAGTATGCTTCGTAGGTACTTAACCCGGTGGGCACTCGGGCCGGCAAAGGAATATGTTGAATACTGCCGTAAATTCCTGCCAGAGGCCTTGTCCCATAGGTAACCCCGCCTTCAATCGCGTGGTATTCAGTAAAAAAGTACTGTAATTGGTTCTGATATAAAAACGCATCAATGGAAGGACGACGGTTCACCTGACTGGTAGCCGGATCAACCACATCCATGGCAGGCCTGTACGCACACTCTGGCAACCAACAACCCCGAGGAGACTTACCAAAATGTCTTTGGTAAGCATCTACCCCTGTTTTATACTGGGCTTGTAAGCTGGCATCTGAAGCAAGCAAGGGAGAGAACCCATGGGTTGCAGCCGAAGTGGTAATTTCAATCGCACCCGCGTCTTGGAGCTTTTTAAAACCCGCCAGTAAGTTTCGCTCGTAGCGATTCGTAAAATCGTCCAGCGTTTGTCGGAATTGCTTTTGATAAAACGACGCGAGATAAGCCAAATGTTCTGAATGAGGCACTTTGGGATCGGGATACTGTGCCAGATCGGTTTCTACTGCTTTTAAACGAGCCCGAATATAATCAATAAACCCTTGTTGCAAATGGGCATCGGCCAATTGCTCCGCCAAAATAGGGGTGATTCCAACGGTAATCTTGGCCAAAATTCCTTCTGCCAATAATTCATTCACCGCATTCAACAGCGGCAAGTAAGTTTCTGCCATACATTCGTAAAGATTTTCTTCCCCGAAAGGCCACATTCCCGCCTTTCGGTAGAAGGGTAGGTGGCTGTGAAGCATCAATACAAAAGACCCTTGCACCCCTTGGGATGCATCAAACGAGGGCGACTGGGCGTTTTCTCCACTGGACTGAGCCGTCATTGGCAATACGTCTCCACTTCTTGTTTGTAAGACACAAACTTGATTTATCCGCGATCATACCGAGAAGACGGTCACTTGAAAAGCATGAATTACGCCTTAGAAGGAAAAGTGATCGTAGTTCCACCAGCTGGCAAAGACTTTTTCGATATATTCTCGGGTTTGATCGTAAGGAATTGACTCCACAAATTGATCCGGGTCCATCCCCTGTTTCTCTGAAATCCAGCGCGCCATGGCATTAGGCCCTCCGTTATACCCCCCCACAGCGGGCATTGGGTTGCCGTCAAAGCGGTTGATTAAGCTTTTAAGATACCGGCTGCCCAGTCGAACATTGATTTCTGGCGAAAAGAGAGACAGTGCTGTAAACGAGGATAGTCCTTCTGTTCTGGCAACCTCTTGAGCGGTAGAAGGAAGCAGCTGCATCAGCCCCATGGCCTGAGAGCCACTGACCGCAGTCTCTTGGAAATGGCTTTCCTCTCTCATTAAGCCGGTAATCAAATCAGGAGGAAGCCCGTTACGACTTGCCTCTTGCCGAATAAGATCTTGAAAGTAGCGAGGGTACATCAACTGCATTTCTAGCTTACTGAGCTGGTAGGGATGTGAAGAACGGGCCAGGGCCTGCCGTAAAACCCGGATGCTCTCTGTTCGGTTCCCCTCGAGTGCAAGTAAGGCACTCTCTAACATGGCATTCTCTAACATGGTGCCGGTGAGCGGTTCTGCGTTTTCGTTTGGTTTTGTTTTCTCACTGCTGAGCTCATGGCCAAGAAGACGGGCATCATCAAAGGCGTGAGAGCGGGCTAAAGCGACAATTAACGGTTTATCGTTGATAAAGTCAGCCTTAGAGCTGAGTACCTGACTTAAGGTATCCAGCAATTGCTCTGGTGTGGTTTCTCGTGCTTGGGAGTTTTCAGCGTTGTTTTTCGTGTCAGACAAATCCACCGATGTCGCCAGCAGACGCCAGGCGGGATCGGGCTGTTTATCTCGTAAAGATTTTAGCCGACCGGAAGCACGAAAGGCATAATAGCTCTGAGGATAGCTTGCCAGAATTGATTGATACACTTCTGCGGCTTGTTCTGCCTGCCCACCTCTTTCCAAACATTTGCCTTGCCAAAACATGGCCTTAGGCGCTGAGCGGGCTGAGGGGTAATGCGCTAGAAATTGCCGGGCGTGATCCACACAGAGCCCGTACTGCCCGGACTGTACTGCTTGCCATAGTAAAAACCATCTAGACTCTGGAGCATAATCACTCTGAGGCGCATTCTTCAGGATCCACCAAGAGGCTTCCCCCTTCATCGCAGGGTCCAACTGCCCCAGCTTCCAAGCCAAATACTCCCACCCCAGGAAAGGCTTCTGGTAATAGGCCATCATGGTTTTAAGCCAGCCTGTTTTCTGTTGATTTTGGATGACCAGATCAACCAGCCTTTCGGTCGTTTCGGCATCTGGACTGGCCGCCAAATTTGCCTCAATCAGCGTTCGGCCTTGTGCCACAGTATTATTATTCAAATGATTACTCTGGATTAACGTCTCTGCCAGTAAAAGACGGTCTGTCGCTGATAATTTTTCATGATCTTGTTGAGAGGCCTGTTTAAAGCAGCGCAATGCCTGTTGCCAGTTTTTTGCCCGGGCGTAAGCCCTGGCCTGGACTAACAGACTTAAGGCTTGTTGTTTCTTTGCCAATATCTCATTGGCAAAACGACCCGTTGGTGCAAGTGTCAGATACTGGGCCCAGTACTCCGGCCTCTTGGCCAAAAGACCCATATAGTAAAGCGCGCCGATCGCGTACTCGGTTTGGGGGTAGGTGTGCTGTAACGTTTGAAACATCGTCAAAGCGGCGGCTTCCCTTCGGCTTCTCAATAGTGACTGCGCCAGTCGATATTGGGCTAAAGGCTTGAGGGTGTGATGATTTTTGAGGTGTAAAATCTGGCCAAGAGCATGTTGTACCAAAGACTCATCTCCGGTTAGTGCCGCGGCTTCTGCTTCGTGGAGTAGCAAAAGGGGACGGTAACCTGGAAATACGGCCTCTAAAGACTGGAGTGTGTGCAAGGCCTCTCTCCCGTCTCCTCTTTGTATGGCCTGTACCGCCTGCTTATACTGGGCATCTGCCGTGGCTTTTGATTTCCCGGCCAAAGGATTAAACATGACCGCTGACACAGAGGTTTCCTGAAACATGGAAAATATGAGGCTGGTTACAATCCAGGCCACGCAAAGCGAACCCAGCAAAAACTGCCGAGGGTGCTGCCGGCGAAACTGTCGAATTTGGCGCACATATGGCCAGTGAAAGACGTTTGATTTCATGTTTCTATAAAATGGGATGTTTAAACATCCGCTTGCTTGTTATTATGCAAACATTATGCAAAAAACAGCCCGGTTCACTCAATGTCCTCGAAAGTGATTCGCTTCCCTAAACAACCACAGCAAAGCCACCCTTCAGAGGGATGGGGGGTTAGATTGTTGTGCTGTATTATTTACGGAACACTCGGGCTTGCCTGCAGCAATGTCAGACTGGCCATTCAACTATTGCTGCCTTTGCTGGCAATTATCTACGGGGTGTTTATTCGGCCCAATAGTGCGCGTTTTCCTTATTTACTGCGGTATCACAGTTTTCAAGGATTGGTGGTGTTTTTTGTCTTTTGTTTGACCGTATTAATTTTGACGGAATTCATCAACTGCCTATACAGCCTCCTACTCATCGCCCAGCAAACTGAGATGGCCACTTTCATCGAGCTCACCTTACAGCCCTGGTTAAACCAGGGGGTTGTCTTGGCATCGTATACCATCGGGGGTGTTTTGGGGATTTCCACACTTCTTGGCCAAACCTTGCAACTGCCTGGCATCACAGGCATTGTTCGCCGGCAAGTCTAAAATCAAAAAAAGAGCGATAATAAGTTTATGAAACGATTTTTCTTTCTAACCTTCAGCATCAGCCTATGCTTAATTGCCACAGGCTTTGGTGCTTTCATCATTTACAGTCACTTTCAACCGGATGTTTTCCATTGGGAGGCTATCCGTCTTCACGAATGGGATTTACCTGAGCTCTCCCTTGGCCTTCCCATACTTCTCCAAATCTTCTTTTCTGCTGTGCTGATCGCGCTGATTTTGATTAATGACCGGTTTTACCCTCAGGGAAGAGCGTATGCCATGATGATCACAGGAGCAGCTATTCTTCGGCAACTTCAATGGCGCGGACTCGAGACCTTAAACACCAGCAGTGCGTTTTCTACCTTTTGGAGTGTTTTGCTGTTTTTGGCCGAAGTGGCAGCCTTTATTTATCTCTTGCTCAGCTACTTACAGACCCTGCAAATCAAACGACGAATCCCGAATAAGCAGGCGCAACAAAAACTGCAGCTAAACCAACCTTATGTGGATATCTTTATTCCAGTTCTGACTGAACCCCTCTCCACCATAGAAACAACCCTGATGAGCTGTCTGGCACTGTCTTATACCAACAAAACCATTTATTTACTGGATGACCATATTGATGAAGCGCGGGCTTCACTTGCGCAAAGACTTGGGGTTATTTATCTCCCCTTACAAAAAGAAGCCTCGGGGAAAACGGAAATTCTCAATAAGGCTCTTCAGCGAAGCCAGGGAGAATATGTTTGCCTACTGAGAGCGGATATGGCACCCATAAAGCCGTTTTTTGAACAGGTCCTGCCGAATTTTATTGCCGATCCAGAGCTTGGGTTTGTGCAGACCCGTACTCATTACTATGCCCCTGATCCCTTTCAGCGAAATTTACTCGCTGAACAGGTGACCAATAATGAACAAGATTTGTTTTTCCACACCATGCAAACCGGCAATGATGCATGGGATACGGCGTTTTTGATGGGTTCTGGTTCGGTAATACGGCGAAAAGCACTGGATGAGGTCGGTGGGTTTTCGACTGACACCGCCAAAGATGAGTTGGTGACCGGTTACGAAATTCACCAACTGGGCTGGAAATCACTCTATATCGGGGAGTATTTATCCACCTGCTTTACGGAGCAAACCTTTCTTGACTTTGTGAACGACCGTGTCCGCTGGGCACGCGGTGTGGGGCAATTGTTGTTAAAACAAAACCCCCTTTCGGCAAAAAAGCTGAGCAAGTATCAAAAAATTTGCTACTTGGCCGGTGCTGCCTACTTTTTTGAAGGGATTCCTCGCCTGGTCTTTTTAATCGCCCCACTGTCTTTCTTGTTTTTCCAAGTTCCCGCATTTCACGCCACTTTTGCTGAAGTACTGATTTATTACGGTCCCAGTTTTATCTGCTTGGCGATTGGGTACTCCATTATTCACCAAGGCCATCGAGAAAGCCTGTGGGCAGAAGTCTATGAGACGGCGCTCTGTGCATACTTAACCTTCACCGCCTTACTCACGTTGTTATCTCCTCAAAAAACCGCCAAGCAAATTCAAAACCGTCTTAAATCCGGGCTCGGTCTGACGCCAATCAGTACACAGTTATTTATTTCTGTCCTTCTTTGGATAGGGCTGGGTGTTTATATCGCCCGAACAGTGATTATGAACTACTGGGGTGAAGAAGGCGTCTGGGTTTACTTTATCTGGACTTTCTACAATCTCTTTATCTTGGGCGGGGTCATGTTGGTTGCCAACGAACGCCCGCGTTACCGGATTACTCCGAGAATTTACAAGGCGCTCAGTTGTGAGTTGCGGTTATTAGACGGATCGATCGCCTTTGGTAAAACCACCGATATCAGTGAAACCGGCTTTTCAGCGACTTTTATGTCGCCGATTCCCCTTTCGGGAACCATGCCTGTCAAAATACTGGATTGGGACATAGACACGGCCAATACGTTTTTTGTGCAGGCCGTTCGCAGTGCGATTAATGACGATCAAAGCTTTAGTGTCGGCTTTCGTTTTCAAGACAATCTCAATCAAGCCCCAACAGCTCCAGCCAAAGCCCTGGCTGTGCAACACATGTACGGATCCATTGCCTCTGAAAAGAAACTTCGTTCACTGATTGAACGGGCCCAAAGTATGCGCGACTTTTTAATGACCCCAATGCGCATGATGTCTCACAAAAGTGAAGATGAATCTCGCCGGATGGTGCGTTTTCCAAAAACGCTGACCGCCCAAATTACGCTGAGTGATGGACAAAAATTAATGGGCGTCAGTGAAGAAATCAGCGAAGTCGGAATTAATCTCTCCTTGCCTTATCCAAACCCTCTTAAAGAAGGGGACACGGTTAGTATCGCCATGCGTTGGAGTGAGGAACAATGGACACAGACACAGGCCACAGTCAGCCGGATTCAAGGGGTGGCACTCCAAAAAGTCTCTATTGGCTTTCAATTTATCCATATGGGAAAAGACGAGCGACTCCAGTTGATTGAACTCCTCTTTCCAAAGCCTTTCAGCACTTCTGGAGCAGGCTCTTCTCTGGTTCGGGTGGCTACCCCTACCCGAAAGGCCATTCCATGCTTTACCAATATCGCCAACGAAGAAAAGCCTTTCAGCGGACTCACCCGAGACATTAGTGAGTTAGGCTGTACCATCACCCTTAAAAACCGAATCGATATTGCCAAAGGTGAAGTGGTCTCGATTAAATTCCAGTGGAACAGCCAAACCTCCACAGTCCTTAAAGGGATTGTTCAAACGGTCGATTACTCTGGTCATGGCCGATTGCCGGTTCTCTCGGTCCACTTTGTGGATCTGTCGATGCCGGCACTCGATCAACTCAATCAACTCATTAATACTTAGCGAGGCATTACTTCTTGTGACACAGCAACGCCCCTTTGAAGTTTCCCGCTGGGATGCCCCCAAAGAGCCCACGGTCGAATTTTTAATTCGCTGGCTTGAACGTGAAGGCTTTCATCCCAAACAACAAGAGCACCCAGCCCATTCACACAGCCCAGAGCTTAAATTTCCGATGCCACTGGTGCGGGTTGTGGTGAGTGGACATGTTCAATATTCGTTTCCTGGCTACGGGGTGGTGGAACTCAATCCGGGGGACCGATTGGATCTTGACGCCAATATTTTGCACAATGTCACCGTCACCAGTAGCACCCCAGCGGTGACGCTCAATGCTGTTCCTGAAGCTGAGCCGCCTGAATACTAGCCAAATAAAATACTATAGCGTTACTTTGGCCTTGTGTAGACGGGCTTCAAAATAGGCGATTGTCGGCTTTAACCCTTCTTCCAAAGAAATACTCGGGGCCCAACCCAATTTTTTTTGTGCCAAGGTAATATCTGGTTTGCGTTGTGTGGGATCGTCTGCGGGCAAGGGGTGTTGCTCGATTTTGGAACGAGATCCGGTCATTTTTATGACCGTTTCTGCCAGTTCCAGAATCGTGAATTCAGAGGGATTCCCTAAATTAATCGGCCCTGTTTCCCGTGGGTCCGTTCGGTTCATCATCGCAACCAACCCTTCTACCAGATCCGCCACATAGCAGAAAGAGCGAGTTTGCTGACCGTCCCCGTACAGGGTAATTGGCTCATTTTTGAGGGCCTGAATAATAAAATTACTCACCACCCGGCCGTCATTCTCAGCCATTCGGGGTCCGTAGGTATTAAAAATACGAACAATTTTGACGAGCACATTATTTTGTCGGTGATAATCCATACACAGTGTTTCGGCCAGGCGTTTTCCCTCATCGTAACAGCTGCGAATCCCAATGGGGTTGACATTACCCCAGTAGGTTTCCGGTTGTGGATGTACTTGTGGATCGCCGTATACTTCTGATGTTGAGGCCTGCAGCATCTTAGCCCGGGTTCGTTTGGCCAACCCTAGCATATGGATCGTCCCCATCACATTGGTTTTCACAGTTTTCACGGGGTTATATTGATAATGAATGGGAGACGCCGGACAAGCCAAGTTGTAAATTTCATCCACCTCAATCAACAGCGGTTCACTCACATCATGCCGAAGCAGCTCGAAGTAAGGATTGGAGAGCAGAGGGAGGATGTTTTCTTTGGATCCAGTAAAAAAGTTATCCGCACAAATAACACTGTGTCCGTCATTTAAAAGCCGTTCACACAAATGTGAACCAATAAAACCCGCCCCACCGGTTACCAGAATCTGACGAGCGCCTCCCATTAGACCCCAATCCCTGAAGAATGGGAGTCTGCGGGTATACCTGTGGGAATCAACAGTCCCATGGCCTGGTATTCAAAGCCTCTGCGAAGCATCCGCTCTGGATCGTATTGATTTCGCCCGTCAATAATCACCGGGGTTTTCATCCGCTGCTTCATTTGATCAAAATCGGGACGGCGAAACTCATTCCACTCGGTAATCAGCAACATCGCGTCTGCTTGATTGAGTGCCTCATAAGCGGTGTCTGCAAAGGTCACCCGCGATTCAAAAAGAACTTTGGCATTGGGGATCGCCTTGGGATCGTAGGCTTGAACTCTAGCCCCTCGGGACAGTAACGCTTCAATCACAGTGACGCTGGGGGCTTCTCGCAAATCATCTGTTCTGGGTTTAAAAGCCAGGCCCCAAACTGCAAAGGTTTTTCCGGAAAGATCCGCGCCAAAACGTCGATATACTTTATCGAGAAAGAAATCACGCTGATCTTGATTGACCTGATCCACCGCTTGCAGAATTTGAGACGGACAGCCAAACTCCTGGGATGTTTTAATCAAAGCCTTAATGTCTTTGGGGAAACAAGACCCTCCAAACCCAATTCCTGGGAAGAGGAACTGCCCTCCAATTCGAGAATCCGTCGAAATCCCTGTTCGCACTTGGGAAATATCCGCACCCACCTGCTCACAGAGTTTACTCATCTCATTGATAAAGGAAATTTTGGTGGCCAAAAAAGCGTTGGCCACGTATTTGGTCATCTCCGCAGAAGGAATATCCATCAAAATAATGGGATTTCCTGTCCGTAAAAACGGCGAGTACAACTCCTGCATAATATCGGAAGCCCGTTGATCGTTTGTGCCAACAACCACCCGGTCAGGCTTCAAGCAATCATCAACGGCCGCACCCTGTTTTAAAAATTCTGGATTCGAGACGATGGAAAAAGGGGTGCTCGTGTTTTCCGCGATCAACCTGCCCACTTGCTCAGAAGTCCCAACAGGGACTGTACTCTTGGTCACAATCACCCGGTAGTCTGGCATTGCACGCGCAATTGAGATCGCCACATTAAACACGGCAGTGAGATCGGCAGAACCATCGACTCGAGGCGGGGTTCCAACAGCAATAAAGCAGACCAAAGATTCTTGGACCGCCCAGGAAAGATCGGTTGTGAAATGCAGACGGCCTTCACGCGTGTTGGTCTGAATCAATTCGTCCAGGCCTGGTTCATAAATCGGGACTTCCCCTCGGCGCAAAGCATCTATCTTAGTGGGATCCACGTCCACACAGATCACCTGATTGCCCATTTCGGCCAAACAGGTTCCGGTGACCAAGCCCACATATCCGGTGCCAATAACGCAAAGTTTCATAGAAAAATGGTATCACAACGTCGCTGAAAGCGCATTTTGATGGGCTTTATACCAGGCCACAAAGCGAGGAATTCCTTGAGAAACAGGGACTACGGGTCTGTAATTCAGTAAATTTCTGGCTTTATCGATACAGGCATAGGTGATGGGCACATCCCCAGGTTGTAATGGCTGGCGGTCAATAATGGCTTTTTTACCCACGGCCTCTTCCAGATGGGAAATTAGCTCTGAAAGACTGGTGGTCTGAGACTCTCCCAGATTCATCACCTCAAATAGTGTCTTGTCATAGTGAACAGCGGCCAACACACCCTGGATAATATCGTCGATATAGGTATAATCGCGACGTGTAGAACCGTCGCCAAATACAGGGATTGTTTTCCCTTCACTGATCAGGCGGGTAAATTTATGAATTGCCAAATCGGGCCGTTGCCCAGGCCCGTAGACCGTAAAAAACCGCAGTGCCACAATCTGCATTTGATACAGATGTACATAGGAATAGAGCAGATTCTCTCCCATAATTTTGGTGGCCGCATAGGGAGAAATTGGGTGATTGACGTCTTGATCCTCTCGAAACGGGACCTGATCAGGGTTATCCCCGTAAACAGAGCTCGATGAGGCGAATACAAACTTTTGAATGTCATGGCGTCTGGCCAAATCAACCAGATTGAAGGTACCGTCCACATTGGTACTGAGATACAGGGCAGGTTCTGATAAAGAAGGGCGCACGCCCGCACGGGCTGCCAGATGAACGATCCCACCCTGTCGTAACCCGGGTGCATGTCTTTCAAAAATAGGCTCTAACGCCGCTCGGTCTCGAATATCAACCCGGTAGAGGTGTAAAGGAGTCCCCACAGAGCGGGCTGTCTCAGTCAGCACCTTTAAATGCGCCTCTTTGATCCGGGGATCGTAAAAATCATTGAAGTCATCGAGAATCACAAGCTCATTGCAGGTAATTCGCTCATCTCTACCTTCCAACAGGGCCTGACAGAGGTGTGAGCCGATAAATCCAACGCCACCCGTTACAAGGTAACTGCGCGTGCCGGCAGTCATCCCTGGAACCTAATCCCTTTGGCCTGAAGCCGAGCAATCGCCTTCTCTAGGACAGGGACATCACTGACCAAGGACACTCTGAAAAAGCGATCACCTGCATCTCCAAAGGCAATTCCGGGGGTGATCAACACATCCACCTCATCCAAGAGGTATTTACACCAGGCCTTGGAGTTTTCAAAGCGCTCAGGAATGGGCAGCCACACGTAGAGCGTTCCCTTAGTCGGCTCCACTGTCCAACCCAAAGAGCGAAAGCCGTTGATAACCACATCTCGTCTTTGTTGATACGTGGCGTTGATCTCGTCTAGGAAGCTTTCTCCATGGTTGAGCGCATAGATGGCCCCGTCTTGAATAGCGGAAGCAACCCCGTAGTCTAGATTGGTCTTGAGACTGTACAAGGTTTTAATCACTTGTGGATTGCCGGCGGCAAAGCCCACCCGCCAACCTGCCATATTAAAACTCTTGGAGAAGGAGTGGAATTCTACCGCTATAGATTTGGCTCCTGGCACATTAAAGATACTGGGGGGACGGTAGCCCTCAAAGCAAATCTCTCCATAGGCCAGGTCGCTCACCAGAACAATGCTGTGGCGTTTACAGTAATCGACCAGCTTCTCGTAGAAAGACAGCGGTGCAATGGCAGTGGTCGGATTATTGGGATAACTGACAAAAAACAGCTTGGCTTTGGCGGCAATCTCACTGGGAATACTGTCTAAATCCGGCAAAAAAGCATTTTCTGGTGTGAGCGGGAGATGGAGCACCTCGCCACCAGCCAGCCATGTGGCACGGGAATGCACAGGGTAATAGGGCGACGGGACCAGACTGTAGTCACCAGGCTCAATATAAGCAAAGGTTAGATGTCCAAGACCCTCTTTAGAGCCAATGAGTGCCTGAACTTCAGTTTCCGGGTCAATAGAGACCCCATAACGTCGGTCCATCCAAGCGGCAACGGCTTCTCTAAACGCCGGCTTCCCTTTAAAGAGAGGGTAGCGATGATTCTCTGGACGGGCAACGGCTTTTTGAATCTCTTCAATAATCGGTTTTGGGGTGGACAAATCGGGATTGCCCATCCCGAGTTCAATGAGATCGGCACCACGCTTGTGGGCGGCCTCTTTCATCTCGTCCAATTCAGCAAAAACGTAAGTAGGAAGCTTTTTTAACCGACTCGCAGGAGCCGGAAGAAATTCTGTGACCATAATACGAATCCCAAATGGCGTTACAAGGGCTGAAAAATCAGCTGCCCGAGTTGAGGGTCAATCGTCAGGCGAAACTGTTTAATAAAGCTTAGTCCGAGCAAACCGGAAAAGCTAGCCCCTTTTCTGAGATCCAAAACCGTCACTTCCACATTGTGTGCTTCCACACCGTTAACACTGAGCGTTTTCAGCATCACTTTCGGTACTTCAATCCGCCCGTTGGCCGTGGTAATCGGCACGCGCTCAGCGTGGGTGAGATCCAGCCCCAACGCATCAGCCATTTCTCGAGAGATAGACGTGTAGGTCGCACCCGTATCCACAATAAAGGTTCCCGCCACCTTTTCATTCATCGTGGCTTCCACCAACAGTGCATTGGAAAACTGCTTCAGTGCAACGACACCAGCCGTTTTTACAGGGCTTGAAATGCCTGCAAGTGCTGTTTTTTGGATATCCCGAACCCGTGTGGCTGCGTAATCAACCAGGCGGGTCTCATCACAATGATCCATCACGAATTGATAATGCACCACCGCCTCATGATTGCGGTTAAATTGGTCATTGAGAAGGCCCAGATAATAATGAACATTGCTGTTACTGGGAGATAGCGAAAAGGCTTGCTGAAAATCTGACATGGCTTGTGAATACGATCCTTGACGGTATTCCATCACCCCGTTTTGATAATAATCAAAGAATGTTTTGGCACTGGCAGACTGCACACACAGCAGTTGTATTACCAGGACCAAAAACAAAGCAGCCTTAGTCATCGTCTTAGACAGACTTTCACACTCCAAAAATTAACGGAAACACCTCGTTGGAAACGTCAAAAAATCGCGTCTTCTGCGCCTTATAATTACCCTTCGATCCAGTTCTGGGTTTTCTTTAATTTTTGGGGCAAGAAATTTATAAAAATTTAAAGAGTGCACCTGACACAAGGCTTTAGATGATGGTTTTCATGCTAAAGAGAGGTCGAGTATTGCATCACTCCTAAAATTTATCCTTGGTTTTCCCTCTGTGGCTTATTTACAGAGGCAACCAGCCGTTCGACGAACGGCACCATGGTTTTATCGACTGTGTCTATCCCACTTGCCAAACGACTCAACACGCTGAGTCGTTTTTCTTTTTCTTCCAAATAAACCGCCTGAACACGGACTTTCTCTTCTTTTTTGGTATTTTTTTCGGTGGTTTTCTCAACATTCACATGGCTGTGTGCAGCCGCCGCCACAATCGCCTGATGGGTCACAGCCAGCACTTGATGTGTCTGAGAGAGTTGCTGCAGTTTCTCTGCCAAACATTTCGCGCTGGGACCGCTGATGCCGGTATCCACTTCATCAAAAATCACCGTTTTTCCAGTATCCTCACCGTGGCAAACCACCTTGATTGCCAGTAAAACCCGCGAGAGTTCACCACCACTGGCTGCTTTATTCAAAGGGCGAAGCGGTTCTCCTGGGTTGGCAGAGAACTGAAAGCTGATCCCATCCATCCCGTCTGCACTCCATTCCGACAGGGCTGTCATTTGTACCTCAAAGCGCGCATGGGTCAAGGCCAGGTCTTTGAGGTGCGGGCGAATCATTTTTTCCAAACGCTGCTTACACAGGTGCCTTTCTTGCGTCATCTGTTCACATAAACCAGCGATTTCAGCCGCTAGCGAGTCTCGATGAGCCAGCAGGGTTTGTTGATCTTGTTCATAATACGCACTGGATTCTAAATCGAGTGCCAATTGGGTTTGGGTCTCTATCACACGGGCCAATGTGGGACCGTATTTCCGTTTAAGCTGTTTCAATGTTTCTAAGCGGTGAATCAGCTCGTCCAGTTGAGCAATATCTCTGGGGAGTTGATCTTGATACCGAGATAAACCGTGTTGCGCCTCTTGAGCCTCGGCCTCAATCATTTCAAAGGTGGCAAAATAGGGCTGCAAAGAGGCATCAAGCCCAGCAGCCGCCTTGAGTGATTTTTTGATACTGGCAATATGATCCAGTAAACGACCGTCGAGACAGCCCCCAAGATGTTTAGAAAGCTCTTCGAAGTGCTGAAACCTCTGTGCTTTAGCTTCGAGGAGCACATCCTCTTCTGGGTTCTCGAGAGCCGCGGCCTCCAGCTCATTTAATTGGTGCTGCATAAAGTCGCGCTCTCTCAGGCGTTGTTGCTGGGTGGCTTCTATTGTTTCCAATTGTCTTTGAGCTTCACACCACTGGTGATACACACGACTTAACTTCTTTTTTAGAGGATTCAGTCTGTCTAGACTCAGCTGATCCAAATACTGCCGTTGTTCTGAAGGGGAGAAAAGTTGAATCATCTCGTGTTGGTGTTGAATTTCTAAAAGCAGTGGCTGCAATTGAGCCATCACATCCTTAGAAACCGGCACCCCGTTGATTCGGTATCGACTTTGCTGACCCCGCCATTCCCTGGATAAGAGTAAGTTGGTTTCAAGTAAGCTCTCTTCTGGACTGTCTGAAATACCAGCAGCCTCCAAAATAGCCGACACCTGCGGGCGAATGCCTTCGGCAATTGCCCACTCTAGTTCCACGCAGGCATCAGTATACCCTGTTTGAATCACCTCTTGTGGGGTCGCTTTCAGGCCAAATACCAGTGCAACCGACCATAAGATTAAGCTTTTTCCAGAACCTGTTTCACCCGTAACCGCCGTAAAGCCAGGTCGAACCTCTAGGGACAGACCGTCAATAATACCAATATGCTTTATCGATAAATGTTTCAACATAATGAAAGCCGTTTCAACTTAGTGAGAGGCCTCGGTTTTCCAACGGGGATTCATCGCCCAATGGAGCTTTTTCTTCAGGAGGTGATAAAAATCATCATCTTCCTGTCTAAAATTCACCATTTTCAGAGGCAGCGGAGCTCGTTCAATGGTTAAAATCTCCCCTGGTTGGAGCGGTCCCATATCTTGTCCGTCTACGGCGCAGATAATATTCTTATTGCGGCGCATGGATTCGACCCGAAGTCGTTTGTCAGCAGGGATCACAATCGGTTTTGCTGACAGGCTGTGCGGGCAAATCGGGGTGATAGACATTGCTTCAACTTCTGGAGAAATAACCGGCCCGCCAGAAGAGAGAGTATAAGCGGTTGAACCCGTTGGGGTAGAAAGCACAATCCCGTCAGCATCATAGATTGCCAGTAAGTCATCATTAATGTATACCCGCAAAGTACACATTTGACTGGGGCTCCCGTTTTTAATCACCACATCGTTCAAGGCCAGTTGGGTTCGAGATTCGGACCAGCTCGAGTCTTTCACACTGAGCATCATCCGCTCTTCAAGCTCGTACTCTCCCATCACCAAAAGCTTTAGGAAGATAGCAAGTTTATCGGCCTCAATCCGGGTTAAAAAACCCAACGTCCCGGTATTAACCCCCACTAGGGGCACCTGATGCTGAGAGAAGAACTGCGCCGTGCGAAGGAAGGTACCATCACCGCCCATCACAATCACCATATCGGATTGAGACAATTCTGGGGAGAATTCTGGGCATTCGCGACCCGCGACAGGGACTGAATCGGTTTGAATCCCGGCATCATTGAGAAAACGGGCTGCTTTATCCCGGTAGCGATGCTCGGGATCCGTGGTCGTGTTGTGGACCAGGGTGACGTGTTTAAGGCGATCGGTGTGTTTTTGCATACAGTCCTGATTATAGCTTAGGCTTTCCCATCCCGTTTTAACTTTCCAGATTCGCTTTTTAGCTTTCCATCCATGTAGGCCCCACAAACACATCCACCACCAGGGGCACCTTCAGGGGTTGATCCAGTTCCATTGCCCAAAGGACGGCCTCTGTGACAGCGGTTTGCTCTGGTTTATACAGCTCAATCACAATTTCATCATGCACCTGTAAAATCAGCTGGCTCTTCAGTTTCTCATCATTCATTCGTTGAAATAGACGAATCATGGCGATCTTCATTAAATCTGAAGCCGATCCTTGGAGCGGCGTGTTAAACGCTGCCCGCTCCGAAAACTCTCGAATACTTTTTACGGAGCTATTAAGTCCCTCTTTTAAGTCTCGCACCCGTCCAGCGAGTGTTTTCACTTCTCCAGTTTGATGCGACTCTTGTTTCACGGTTTCAATAAAGCGTTGTACGCCTTTGTATCGATCGAAATAGCTATTAATAAACCATTGAGCCTCTGCCCGAGGTATTTTCAACTGTTGTGAAAGCCCATGAGCCGTTTGGCCGTATACCACACCGAAGTTAACCGTTTTGGCCCGGTAACGTTGCTCTTTGGTCACCGCTTCGACAGGCACCCCAAACACCAAGGATGCCGTTAAGGCATGGACATCGATTCCGTCGTGAAATGCTTGAATCAAGGGGGCATCTTCTGAAAAATGTGCCAGTAGACGGAGCTCTATCTGAGAATAATCCGCTGACATCAAGGCCCAGTCTTCTTTTGGTTCCTCATGTTTTCCGGGCAGAAAGGCGGCTCGAATTTGTCGGCCAAGCTCTGTGCGAATCGGAATGTTTTGCAGGTTAGGGTTACTGCTGGAAAGCCGGCCTGTGGCGGTGGATGTCTGGTTAAAATTGGTGTGGATTCTGTGTGTCACCGGGTTAATTAGTTCTGGAAGACTCTCAATATAGGTAGATTTAAGCTTAAACAACTGTCTGTAATCGAGAATCTCTTGCACTATCGGATGTTCACTTGCGAGTTGCGTCAACACCTTGGCATCTGTAGAATAGGCCGATTTACTGGCGGTTTTTTTCAGGGGTGTAAGGCCCATTTTCTCGAATAACAATTCGCCCACCTGGGTGGGTGAATTGATGTTAAACGAGCTGCCTGCAGTCTGATGAATACGGCTCTGCAAGACAGCCAGCTGTTGGTCTATTTGCTGATTCAACTGCTGTAAATATGCTGTATCGATGGCCACGCCATCACGCTCCATCGCCACAAGGACCCCAGCCAGTGGCAATTCCACATCATAAAGCAGTGATAACCGCTCTTGGGGGATTGCCTTGAGGAGGTGTTCTGCTAGGGCGAGTGTTACCCAAGCATCGGTTGAAGCATAACGTGCCGCCTCAGTCAAAGGAACATAATCAAAGGTGGTTTGCTTTTTACCCGTGCCAATCAGGCTCTCAATTTCTATCATTTCCACGTGCAAAAGCTCAAAAGCGAGTTGTTTTAAGCCATGACGACGATCGGGATTTAAGACATAACTGGCCAGCATCGTATCAAAAACGGGTTCTAAAACCGGATAGCCCGCACTCAGCAACATATTTTTTTCAAATTTCTCATTGTGAATCACCTTGATCCGGCCGGGATCGCTGAGAAAAGGGACCAAGGCCTTGAAAACTAGGTCTGAAGAAAGCTGTGTTTCCTGTGTTTGATGGCGCAGTGGGATATAGAAGGCCAGAAACCCCCTTTTTTCAGCCGTCTCATTCACCGCCAGTCGCCATGTACTGGCGTGCGTAGCTTGTAATATCTGGGGCCGGTTTGCATCTTCCTCTTTTTCAGCTTCAACCGAGAATGCCGCCTGAAATTGCTCAGGATTTCTGGCAACCGCAATGGCCACACCTACAATATGATTTTGAAAATAGTCGAGTCCTGTGGTCTCTAGATCAATGGCAAACACAGATCGCTCTGAGAGTAGGTGAAGCAAGTGATCCAGTTGCGCTTGCGTTTGAACCAGGACCTGTTCTACCGGAGAAACTTCTGGTAGCGGTTGTATTGTCTCTTCTTGTGTTTTGGTTATTGTCTGGGTTGTTACCCACGGAGAGAGGACCTCAGGCACACTTTTAAGAAGATTTCGACACTCCCAGCGTGTAAAGAAGGCTTCAACCGGCTCTAGTAACGTTCCAGAGAGATGGCACTGCTGCCAGTCAACCGTCATCGGCACATCCCGGATAATAGTTGCCAGCTTTTTACTCAAAAAAGCCTGATCTTGGAAGGTTTCTAGCTTTTCTTTTAGCTTATTTGCCGGTCGCTTTGCCAAATTGGCATACACCCCTTCTAGGGTCTTATCTTCTTCCAATAATTTTGCGGCGGTTTTATCCCCAATCCCAGGAACACCCGGGATATTATCCGACGTATCCCCTTTTAATCCTTTAAAATCCGGGACTTGTTCGGGATAAATTCCCCATTTGGCAAACACTTGGGCTCGGTTATACCGGGTAAGCCCCTGTTTTGGGTCTCGAGACGGAATGAGTAGTTCAATCTCCCCGTCTTCGACCAACTGAAAAGCATCCTGATCCCCGGTAAGAATCTGGACCATAAAGCCCTCACGGGCGGCCCGAGTGGACAGTGAGCCAATTAAATCGTCCGCTTCATAGGTTTCATTCTCAAAAATGGGAATCCCAAAGGCTTCTACCCCGGCTCGGATCGCGCCCATTTGAGCCTTTAATGCATCTGGCATGGCTTCTCGATGGGCTTTGTACTCCGGATACATCTCGTTGCGAAAGGTCTCTCTGCCCATGTCAAAGGCCACCGCAATGGCATCGGGCTTTACGGTCTTAAACAAGCTCATCAGGGCAGAAAAAAACCCATGAATAGCCCATGTGGGCTCTCCAGCACGAGTTTTTAACCCCGTTCGCTCTAGAGCAAAGTAAGAACGATAGGCCAGCGAATGTCCGTCAATTAAAATCAGGGTTTTTTCTCTTTCGAGCACAGTCATGATGTTTTTCCTCAGTTGATGATGGATTTTTAGTACAGAGCTGAACGGACCACACGGGCCCCAGGCAATGGCTTTAGCCAGCCCTCTAGTTCACATTCACTGACCAAAATACTGGTTTCCAAAGCACTTAAAGCCAATTCTTCGCTGATCTCATCAAGATTTCTTGGCTCTCCGGGGCTCAGCAAGTGATAGAGCTTTTCCTGCTGCGGGTTTTCAAAGTCTGGATTTTTAAAGTCAGGCGTTTCAGCATTCAGGCTGGATTTTGACACTTCTGACCAGTGCTCACTCGACTGCCATTCATTCAAGATATCTCGTGCATCTCGCACTAATACAGCGCCTTGTTTGAGCAGTTGAAGCGGGCCTTTCATGTTGGGGGAGAAAAGATTTCCCGGCACCGTCATCACGCTCCGCCCTTCTTCCAGGGCAAGTTTGGCAGTAATCATGGCACCGCTTTTCAAGTCCCCTTCAATCACCAGCACCGCATCACTGAGCCCGGCTATAATCCGGTTTCGTTGCGGAAAGGTGCTTTTAGATCCTGAAACACCAATGGCGTATTCACTGACGCAGGCACCGCCCTCTTCGATAATCTCTCGTGCCAGGCCCAGATGAGCTTTGGGGAAAACAATATCAATACCGCAGCCAAATACCGCAATCGTGGGCAGACGGGTTTCAAGTGCCGTCCTATGGGCGACCCCATCAACGCCTTCAGCAAGCCCGCTCACAATGGCAATGGGGGCACCACTACCGAATTCACTGATAATATGGCGCGTCACTTGTTCTCCATAAGCACTCATCGCACGGGTACCAACCACTGCTAGATGCTTTTGAATCATCGCATCCTGATTATAGGCTGCTCCACTGAGCACAGACGTGTTTCCGCGAATAAAGAGCAGGTTAGGGGGATCGTAGATTTCCATCAGTGCTGGGCTTAGGCTTTGTATCCGGTTGTTTTCTGTCCAAAAGCGGGTCCAGATAGTAATGCTTGCTTGATGATACGGGGCTAAGACTTCTTCTGCCCAGCGTTGATAATCTGTCCCGTTCTTTCCCAAATATTGCTGTAGTCTCTGAATCCCCTCTGATAAGGTCTGGACCATGGTCCCATTAGCATCAATTCTTGTTTTGGCAAGTATCTGAGACAGTTGTGAAGTAGAAAGTGAGAACAGGGTTTCGATTATATCTGTGCTTTCCAGAAACGAAAGCAGTATGGAGGCTCGACGGGTTCCCAAGCCGGGAATTTGACTGAGCTGCAGCATGAGTGCGGTCAGGATTGTATCCGGGTATTGGGCCCGGCATTGAGACGGGTTTTCTTGTTGTAAGGTCACCGGTTCACACTGTCTCCGCTTTGTCCCTGATTGTGTCAGTGCTATGATACCCAAAAATAACGATTTTTTTTAGATAGAAAGCTTTTTGCCATGACCCGTTCTGACTCCCTTGTGCAACTTCGACGGATTTTTTCTGCTCCCAATGGACTGAGACACACTGATGGAAAGCCTGAAATTTTGCCTTTTGTGCTCTTTGCAGGCCCAGATGTGATTGAAGGGGAAGACGGTCAGCTCAATGAGTCGGCAGCCAAAGAATTGGTGACCATTACAGAGCGCTTAAACAGCAAATGGCCGTTGTTGTTTTTCTTTAAATGCTCTTACGACAAGGCCAATCGTACCTCTGTCGATGCATACCGGGGTCCTGGTGTGAAACGCGGGGTGGAAATTTTAGAGCGTATCAAGGCTAGCACAGGTGCCCCCATCATTACGGATGTTCATACCATTGAAGAAATTCGCCTGGCCAGCACCGTTGCTGATGTGCTTCAAATCCCCGCCTTTTTGTCGCGTCAAACGGATCTGTTGGTGGCTGCTGGTGAGACAGGACTCCCGATAAATCTGAAAAAGGGTCAGTTTTTAAGCCCGCACGATATTATCCATGGGGTGAACAAAATTAAATCCACCGGAAACACCCAAGTGTTTGTGTGCGAGCGCGGTGCCACTTTTGGGTATAACAATCTGGTGGTGGATTTCCGCTCTGTGCCCATTGTTCAAAGCTACGATGTGCCCATTATTTTTGATGCCACCCATAGTGTTCAACTCCCCGGTGGGCAAGGCGGTTCTTCTGGTGGACAGCGTGAATATGCCATTACGTTGGCCCGAGCCGCAGCGGCCGCAGGTTGTAATGGCTTATTTTTAGAGACACACCCTCAGCCGGATTCTGCCCCTTGTGATGGTCCAAACATGATCCCAATTAGTTGGGTAGAACCTTTACTGGAAGCCTGTTTACAGATCCGCGAAATTACCTTAAAAAACACGTTATTCACACAAGCTTGTTCAAAACCTGTTCAAAACGTGTAGGAAACCCGTCAGTCGTTTTTGGGTCTTTTTTCTATTGTTTGGATCTCTCTTCTTTCTTTTTGAGAAAACCTGTCATGTACTGGGGTTTTCAACACGGCTCTTTCTATATGTTTTTAACAGGCTATATTCCCTCTTACTCAGCTTTTTGACGGTTTATCTACAGAAAAACATACCCTCTATTATGACGGTGAGATCTTATTTTTATTAAAAACCCTCTTATTCACATTCAAAAATGCAGCCCTATCTACTGTTTACAATCTCCCTGTTTGGCTTGTCGATCCGTGCACTCTTTGCTTATGATAGATGTTTAGTCAGACAATACATGCATATTTCCACATGTATATTTCCTCTTCGGCATATTAAAAAAGGAGTATGGTTGATATGAAATTTACGGTACAACGGGACGATTTCCACCAGGCCGTCAGCTCAGTGCAACGCGCTACCGCTACCCGGGTCATTCAACCGATTCTCTCCAACATCTTGATAGAAACTTTGGACAATGGCTTTCTGAAACTATCTGCCACGGATTTGGATTTTGCCATCGAAACCACGGTAGCAGCCGAAGTGCAACAGCCCGGCAGAATCACGGTTTCAGCCAAAAAATTGGCTGAAATCACCAGCAAACTCCCACCCAAAGCAACGGTTTTGTTTGATGTCGAAACAGCCGCTCAAACCGCGCGGATTGAATCCGGGTCCAGCTTGTTTGATATCCGGACCATGCCGGCCGAAGAATTCCCGATGATCAAAAAAATCGACCAAGACAGCTTCTTGGAAGTGGACCTGAAATCCCTGTGCCGTGCAGTGACCCAAACTGCGTTTGCTGCAGCCAGTTACGAAACCAATAACGTGTTGGGCGGGGTATATTTCCAGCTCACACCGGATAATTTGGAAATGGCGGCAACAGACGGATCGCGTCTGGCCAGACGTTTAGAAACAGTGCCCATTGATAAAGCCAATCAAAAAACAAGCCAAATAAAAGAGGACGTCGCAGCCATTATTCCAGTCAAAGCCCTCCAAGAATTTGTGAAACTGGCCAGCTATAAAGACGGTGCCAACGACGAAACAGTCCGTATTGCCATTCAAGACGGACAAATTTCTCTCAGAACGTCTCGTTTCTATGTGTTGTCTCGCTTGTTGGACGGTCAATACCCTAAATACCAACAATTGATTCCCAACGAAAATAAAATTGTGGCCTATGCCAACAAACAGGCCATGATTGATTCTTTGGAGCGTGCAGCGGTGATGGCCAATGAGCGAACCAATGTGGTGAAACTCAGCCTGAATAAAAACAACATGAGTCTGGCCGCTCAAACCCCCGATCTGGGCGATTCTAAAGATACCATTGATATTCGCTATGACGGAGAGCCGTTGAGCATTGCCTTTAACTACAAATATCTACTGGATGCGCTTCGTGTCATTGAATCTGATGATGTTCGTATGGAGACCAACGGCGCACTAGCACCCACCTTATTTAAATCAGGCGAAGAGAATAGCTACCTTTGTCTGGTGATGCCAGTCCAAGTTAAATAATAAAGCCCGACAACAGACGTGGTTTTTGTTCAAGCACTCAGTGCCCAAAATTTTCGCAATCTTGCGCCGCTTTCCTGTGAATTTTCACCCGGTTTGAATTGGATTTTGGGTGACAACGGCCAAGGGAAAACCAATTTGCTGGAGTCAATCTACCTGCTTTCCAATGCACGGTCTCACCGTGCCAAAAACGAGCGGGAATTGATTGCACACACAGCCAACAACGCACGTATTACTGCCCAAGTATTGATGCAGCAGACAGGCGGGCACCATGTGCTGGAAATGACCTGGGAGCGCCCTCAAACAGAAAACGGACGTCTAAAAACCATCTTGAAACAAAATCATCAACCGCTCAAAAGTCGTTCACAGTTGTTGGGAAATTGTCCCAGTGTCTCCTTTTTTGTGACGGATTTGTTGTTATTAAGGGGACAGCCGGAAGATCGTAGACGGTGGCTGGATGCAGCCGCTGCGCAATATGACCGGCGCCATTTTCAATTGGTCAGCACCTTTCAAAAAATACGGCTGCAAAAAGCCCACTTGCTGCGCGAGTATCTTGAAACAGGTGGTGCCTCTCAAGACAGCCTCACCCACCTGGCGGTCTGGAATGATCAGTTTGCAGAGGCGTCTGTTCGGCTAATGCAGTCGAGACAACATTACCTGGCGCTGATTCAAGACCGTGTGACGTGCCATTATATTGATATGGCCCCTCATGAAACGCTTTCCTTGTCTTATCATTCTAGTGTCATGGCTAGAGTATTGGATGCTAGTGCATTTGATGAGGATGCTTTTCGTCAAGAACTGGATAAGATACAGGTGCAAGAATGTCGTCGAGGACAATGTTTGATTGGGCCGCACCGGGATGATGTTCAATTTTTCTTGAATAATCAAGATGCCACAGCCTACGGCAGTCAAGGCCAGCAGCGCTCCATTGTGCTGGCCTTGAAATTGGGGGAGTGGGATGTTCTCAGTGGGGTTTTATGTGAACCGCCCGTGCTTCTACTCGATGATGTAATGGCAGAACTCGACCCTGAGCGTCAAGATCATCTCATTCAGCGATTGGCTCCAGAAGCCCAAGTATTTTTAACCACCACCCACATTGACAGACGGGTTCAAGCCTCTCTGGAAAGCCATTTGGGTGAAGGCCAAAGTCAACACCAGAAAATCCAAATGCAACGTGGTCAGGTACAGTGCGGCGCGTTAAAGCTTGAGACGGCTATTTCATGAAGTATGTTGGCAAACAAAGCAAAAAGCAGCGTCGACCTTCGGCAGGTCTAACGCCAATTGCCAATCTTTTGCCAATGGCCAGTGAGGGTCTGGGAATAGACCGGCGGGCTCATGAAATGGCCTGCCTGCGTCTGGCAGAACAATTCTTATCGGATGTACTAAAACAATACTGCCGCTTTGAAGGCATCGCGCGCCCGAAAGAAGGAGAGGCTGTTTTACAAGTGAGTGTGCAATCCCCTTCTGTTGCTACCCAGCTGATGCTTGAATCGGGTCAGTTGCTGAAGCAGGTAAATGTCTATTCGAAGCAGACCGGGATCTATATAAACCGTTTGGACTGTGTGATCCGGCGTTAAGCAAAAAGATCCCGCTTTTAACCCGAAGAAAACCGGCCTATAATAAAAATCCACAAGAAGAAATATTTTAGATTTTCCAAGAACCCCCTGTATTACGTTTCCTGATCCTGGAGAGAGCCACTGTGTTTCAAACACCTAACCCCTTCAAAAAAACCGCTTGGGGAACACGCGTTAAGCCGGTTTTATCACTTTGTTTAACGGTTCTGATCTGGGTATCACTTTCGTTTCAGGTTGTTAGCCATGCGTATAGCCCACAAGCTTTGTACGATGAAGTGTGGAAGCTGATCAATGCCCGCTTTGTCGACGTGGATAAAAACGCGCAAGATTGGGCTATCTGGCGTCATCGCTACGATGATGTGATTCAGGATGATAACGATGCCTACCTCGCCATTGAAACCATGTTGGCTAGTTTAAACGATCGCTACACACGCTTTTTGGACCCAGAAGAATTTGCCGACGAAGGCCGTTCGATTAAAGCGACCCTATACGGGATTGGTATCCAAATTGGCAACCGTGATGCCAAGCTGCTGATTATTGCCCCGATCGACGATACCCCGGCGGCCAAGGCGGGCTTAAAGTCCAATGACGAAATTCTGCAAATTGACAGCACCCAGTCCAAAGGCATGTCTGTGAAAGATGCTGCCAATTTAATTCGCGGGGAAAAGGGCACCAAGGTGCGTCTGTTGATTAAACGGGAAGATAAAACCCCTCAGTGGTTCGAGGTGATGCGTGATGAGATTAAGCTCAAAGCAATTACGCTGGACCCTCCGTTTCCTGAGACCAAAGTGCCAACAGATATTGGCTATATCAAGATCAATTCCTTTCTGAGCACCAATACGTCTTTTGAATTACGCAATGCGCTTCGGGATCTCTCGATGAAAAAAGGCTATATCATCGATTTACGCTCAAATCCCGGTGGGCTCTTGTCAAACGCAATCACTATTGCAGACTTTTTCCTGGATAGTGGGGCGATTGTCAGCACAGTGGACCGTGATGGCTACAAAGAAGTGCGCAGAGCCACGGCCCGATCTTTAACTGATAAGCCTCTGGTGGTCTTAATTGACGGGGGCAGCGCCAGTGCCAGTGAAATTTTAAGCGGTGCGCTCAGAGACAACAACCGTGCGGTTTTGGTTGGTAAGCGAACCTTTGGTAAGGGGCTGGTTCAAGAAATCAATCAGCTGCCAGGCGGTTCAGGGGTGAATATCACCACTCAGCGGTACTTAACCCCCAATGATACCGACATCAACAAGATGGGAATTCAGCCCGATATCACCTCGGATATCACCGAAGCGGATATCAAGGCCAAGAAAGATACCCAACTGCTGACGGGGATTCAGGTGATGCAGGATATGCTGTCTGGGAAGTCAGCGAAATACATGCAAACTCGCTTGAATGTGACCGTGGAATCCGCCGCGCATTAATTTAATCAAATAACCTTAAGCACAGTTGCTGAAGATGCTCTAGTGGGGAGAGCTTGTTTGCTTGTTGTTTGGGGGCTGTTTTTAAGGGTCTTTCTATGGGCGTTTGTTCTTTGAGTGCGTGTTCTTTGGATTTTTGTTCTTCTGCCCGCCTAACCGCAAGCCGGTAAAAACGTTGGATGCACTTGGCCTGTTCTTTGTAATCAGGCACGTAGATTGCAAGCAGTGCCCAAAACCGTTTGTTATGGGAGGGTTCAATCAAGTGTGCCAGCTCGTGCAAGATTAAATAGCGAAAGGCTTCTGCTGGAACACTTTCCAGGCAGTAGCGAGACACCGTCATCACGCGGTTAACGATATTCATTTGGGCTAGGTGAGAGTAACGGGAACGGCCAATCCGGACTTTCGCCAGCGGTACTCGAAGTGTTTCAGCATTGAGCTGATGGACGTATGAACTTAAGGCCTCTAATGAGTCAAAATGGACGCGTTCTGTCTGAGAATCCAACGTGGCCATGGCCTGTTCATCTTGCTGTTGCTGCTTGGCTTGTTGTTTGGCGACTTTTTCAGCCAGTTCTTGAATGACGGCTACTTTGAGGCTTTTGGGCCAATGCCGCGGCACACTGACATGAATGGCACCCTCTCGAAATCTGGCTGAGGCTGTTTTAATCCGTGTTCGTTCGTTGATGATAACGTCTGGCTGTGGTGTTAAGGGTGGTCGCATGCTCTAACCAAGGTCGCTCGACAGTATCTAACAATTCGGTGGCTTTGTGGCAATCACTTCTGATTTGTTGAATCAAGGCTTCCACAGAAGGGAAGCTCTTTTCGTCACGCAGCTTATGGGTAAAAGCAAAGCCCAAGTGCTCTCCATAGAAGGCATTTCCCTTTTCTCCTTGATAATTGAGGAGATGAACTTCCACCCGTTTTTCCGGTTGGTCTCCAAAGGTCGGGCTAAACCCAATATTGCAGACGGCGGGGTAGGAGACCTCACCCAGAATGGCAATCCCCCCATATGTACCGTTGGCTGGAGTGAGTCTGTTATTGGGAATGGCCAGATTGGCTGTGGGAAAGCCGATGGTTTGTCCGCGCTGGACACCTGGGACGACTTGCCCACTAATCGAATACGGGCGGCCTAACATGGTGTTGGCCTGGCCTAGATGGCCAAAACTCAGCAATTTGCGAATCACAGTGCTGCTGACAATATCTGTGTCGCCGGAGGGGGTGTCGAGTCGAACGGGATCGATCACCTGTGTTTTATAACCATAACGGGCTTCTTTGGACTGGAGATAGGCACCGTTGCCTTCACGGCCTTTGCCAAAATGGTGATCGTAGCCGACAGAGATACTGGCAGCTGAAAGTCCTTCCACCAAAATCTGTTGGATAAAAGCTTCTGCGGGTAGATCCCGAAGCCATGGGGCAAAGTCCAGAATCACGGCGTAATCAAAGCCCATTGATTCAAAAATAGCCAGCCGTTCCGGTAAATCAGACAACATGGGGGTGGGCGTGCTCGATAGCAACTGCTGGGGGTGGTTGGCAAAGCTGATGACGACAGAGCTGAGGGGGTGATTTAAGCGAGTTTCTCTGAGCGCACTTTCCAGTACGACCCGGTGTCCAAGATGAACCCCGTCAAACATCCCGATCGCGCACGAACTCTGACCGTGGCCTAACACGGCACGGCTATGCAGTGTCTGGGTTTCAGCATAATTTTGAATGTGGATGATGTTCATCAGCGGGAGGGCTCACTATTACTTTAGACAGTATTCTTGCATTAAAAACCGCAACAGCCTTTGAAATTGTTAGGGGATAAATCCCCCAGCCAGAGGACGTGCTTTGGGGAGGGTTTTTCTAAGATGAGCTCATCAGAGGTAGTCGAGATGACAATCATAACAGATTGAGAGCGGTGGTTTTTTCCTGATGAAAGAGCAAGCACGGCAATTTGCCAAAAAAGACCGGAAACCCCTGTCTGCCAAAACATCAAATAAGGCATTAAAATCGGGGTCCAAAACAGACCCAAAAAATACCGAAAGCAAAACACTGGCTTACAGTGATTTAGACGTGAGCAAGTGGCGTGACTACGAGGACATTGAGACGGGCTCTCTCTGGATGTTCTCTGGCCGAGATAAGCAAAACGGCCACCAGCTCGATTATCACGGCAACTGTGTGCCGCAGATTTTAACCCAACTGATTACCCGCTATACCAAGACTGGGGATGTGGTTTTGGACTTGTTTTTGGGCTCCGGGACCAGTGCCATTGAGGCGGTGAATTTGGGCCGCCGCTCTGTGGGTGTGGAATTAAAACCGGAGATGGTCGACTATGTTCGAGAAAAACTGACGGAACAAGACAAAGGCGACCAGGTGGTCATTATCAACGGCAATAGCGCCGATGAACAGTGGACCCCAAAAGCAATTCAGCGCGGTCTCAAGCAGTTAGATGCAGCACAGGCCCAATTTTTATTTTTGCACCCGCCTTATGCCGATATTATTCGATTTTCTGAGTCTAAGGCCGATCTGTCCAATGCTGAAAGCACGGAGGCCTTCTTAGACCAGTTTGAAGCAGTCGCCCGTGTGGGCTATGAGTCTTTAGAGCCTGGGCGCTTTGCCGGTCTAGTAATTGGCGATAAATACGCCAATGGAGAACTGATCCCACTTGGGTTTTACTGCATGGACCGGATGAACCGGGCTGGGTTTAAGACCAAGTCGATCATTGTGAAAAACATGACAGGCAACGAGAAGGCCAAGGGCCGGATGAATAACCTGTGGCGCTACAGAGCGCTTAAGGGTGGGTTTTATCTCTTTAAGCACGAGTATGTGATTGTGTTTGAAAAACCCACGAGCAGTAAACGCGCCAAAAAATAGCCTTCTAAAAAATAGTCTTCTTCAAAAAAAGAAAACGGGAAACTGCTGCATTGGCTTTTGGGCCAATGAACAATCCCCCGCTATTGAAGATGGACCAATAAGGTGTGTGGATGTGGATGGGAAAAACTAGGAATTAGGCTAGGAATTAAAGATGAAATTGAGCCAGAATCAGACGTAAAACGGGTTCATCGGCTGAATTTTAATCGAATGCGGCTGATCGTACAGCTGAGTGAGCTTTTTGGGAATATTCAACCGGAGCATGCCTTGGTGATAGAGGGCTTGGACTTCATTGGCCAAAATTGGCTTATTGAAGCTGATATTGCGCCGAACTTTCCCGTAGCGAAATTCCATGAGATGCAGAATGGATTCCGCCTCATCGAGTCCGTGACGCTCCAGTTCTCGGGCATCTCGAGGGCGAAAAATCGCCGTGATCACGAGCTCTTGGCCCTTCACCTGGATATCAATCTCATGCTCATTCACACCGGGCAGCAGGGCATAGACCACAAAGGCCTTGGGTGTTTCAAGCAGTTCAACCGGTAGTGATAACGTGGTGGGTGCACCACTATGTGTTTCGTTTCCAAGACCCCCTTCAGTGGCAGCATACTGCTCTGGGTAATGCCCCGCACTGGCATTCATGGTCTGGTCGAACCATTGGTTAATTTGAGATTTAAAGACACTAAAATCTTCATCAAGCAGCCGAAAAGGCGACTTCATGCCACGCCGTTGTGAACCCATTACGCAAACTCCACCACTAAATGACTTTTTAAATCAAGACTTTGACAACATCACACGAGAAAAAGAGGAACAGTTAAGGCCCGTTTGGAACAGGTCCTTGCTGTTGATATTTCTATTGTGCCACCTCAGGGGGCCCAATCTGGATTTTGCCTGGTTTTTTTTAAGCCTGTTTAAGGAAACATAAAGAGCCCGCCAATTCAGGGCCAGTTAATTTAGGGCTTGGCAGGGGCTTTTTTGAGGTAGGTATTGTCCAGAAAGGAGATGGGCTGACTCACTTCAATGGCTTTAAACCCTGGCTTATTGGCTTCGATATTCATCGTGGTAACCACCGCCACCGCGCAGACCGACATAAAGGTTAAAAACACAAAAACGGCGAGTCCCCAGGCAAGCAGGGCCTGCTTTTTTGCCAGTGCCTGGCGTTCTTCCAGACTTTTCTGAGGTCGCGGGGAGGTGAAGGCTTGTGTTGTCATGCCCCGTATTATAGCCCAAGCAAAGCCAGTTTAAATATAGGAATAAAAGACCAGTCCACTGCGGATTTTGGGGTAAAAATACGTTGATTTTTGCGGCATCCGGTGCCCGGCCTGACAGACCGCCTTAATGGCAGAGAGCACAGGTGTGTTCATTTCAAAACCACAGACGGCTTTTTGCCCGTCCAGATAATATCTAAGCTCTTCTCTGGATTGATAAAAGCGCATTAATTCTGCATTTTTTAAGTCTGACGCGGTGGTCTTCCAGTGGTGTTGGATTAAACCCGTATCTAACAGCGCCACATCCAGCCACCTCATGGGCTCTGGAATACGATGCCCCCAGAAATGAGGATCAGCCATTCGCTCAGTGGTCTTAAGGCGGAGCCCAATGGGGTTTTGTGCCGGGAGATGGAGTGTCATCGAAAGGTCACCAGACGCGTTTGGGGCCGGGGAATGGATGAGTTGGTAGTCTTGCTCAAGGGCCTGTAGCAACGTTTCAGTTGACCACTGCGCTGCAACTGTTTCTGGCCACTGACGAAACAGTCGGTGGGTGGGCTCAACGAGGAGACCCGGATCGCTCATATTAGCTAAAAACACCATAATGTAATCGCTCTTTAAACTGCCTGGGACTGCCACTTGGCCATGGGCTTTTTGGTAAGCCTCTCGAACAAAGCGCTGATAGGCCAACGCGGTTTCATATCGATGGTGCCCATCGGCAATGAGAAGAGATTCTTTTAAGAGCCGCTGCTGAAGAGCCTGTATTTTTTGTGGATTATCCACCACCCATAATTGGTGTGTGACGGCACCCTCATCTTCGGCAAAAACGGTCGGTGTTCCATGAGTTCCTGTTGAGGGGTTTTCCAGTAAGTTATTTTCAAGCCAGCGCTCTGGGTCCTCGTAAATCATAAAAATAGGGCTCAGATTGGTTTGGCAGTGCTGTATTAAGGTCAGCCGGTCATTGACGTACTTAGGAATGATGTTTTCGTGCGGCAGCACCACCCCAGAGTCATAAGGCTCTAGTGCCAGCAGAGCAATAACCCCCTTTCGGGTGATAGGCTGACCGTTGGGCATGGTCCACTGCTGATGATAAGCATAGACGGCGGGCTGAGGGTCTGTTTTCAGTGTTCCTTCTCGGACCCATTGTTTGAGAAACTCCGTGGCGCGGGTATAGGGATTGTACTGGGCGCTGTCTTCTTTTTCAGGCTGATTTAAAATCAACCGAACCACATTGGCCGGGTGGTTCGCATAAAACGCCCGTTGCGCCTCACTACTGATGACATCATAGGGAGGTGCGGTGACTAAAGAGATATCACCATCTGAATTTTCGGGCACGTAGCGTAGCCCCTGAAATGGAAAAATTCGTGCCATCGTGAGACGATTTTAACCGAAACACAGCAGACGAGTACCAAAAACCCATGATTCAACTCTTAATGGTTGGCGGACTGAAGGGGGACTTTCGTTACCTGGCCCCTGGTATTGATGAGTACCTCAAACGGTTGAGTGCCTACGTGGCGATTGCAGTACAAGAAGTGAAGGATGAGCCAGTAACTGCAACCGTCTCGCCTGAAATGGCCATGGCCAAAGAGGCTGAGCGCTTAATGCCTTACTTCCAAAAGGCAGCCTATACACTTGTTTTGAGTGAACGAGGGGAAAAGTATGACTCTCCAAGCTTCGCTAAGACATGGTTTGAGCGGGTGCCACCCCATCTCTTGCAGGCAGGAAAAATTCATTCAAATGGGGGGTCCGGAGCAGGGGTGACACAGCCTATGATCGTAGTGATTGGTGGAGCCTGGGGCCTAGCCCCTGCGTTGATCGATCAGGCCGACTGGTGCCTATCACTGTCTTCGATGACGATGACGCATCAGCATGTGCGACTTCTCTTTTTAGAGCAACTGTACCGAGCCTATAAGATCCACCGCGGCGAACCCTATCACAAGTAGAAAAATAGTCGGTTATTGTTGAACGTCGCATGAAATGATCATGCGGCGGTAAGGTGGTCCTGAATTTCGGATGCGTGATTCGAGTATGAGCGACGTTAAAAAACTCAAAAAAACGGTGATGGTCGACGTCTGTTTTACACAGACGATGAACGGTTATGACCCGGTTGAAATCACTGAGGAGTCTCAAGGTTCTTTGTATCAGGTGGATGATGAGACCTATATTTTGGCCTTTGACGCCCACATGAATGAGAAAAAAGTGACCACTACCGTCAAAGTTTCTCGAGGCGTCATGTCCATTGTGAAAATTGGTGATGTGCATAGCAGACAAACCTATAAAGTGGGTGAGTGGTATGCCAGCCAGTACTTTTACGGGGGCGGTTCTGTTGTGTGCCGGAACTTCTGTAAAAAAATGGATTATTCACTCAGTACCGATGGGGGCATTATTGACGTCCTGTACGAACTCTGGTCTGGGGATAGTCATCTGGGTTTCTATAATCTGGAAATTTTTATTCGCTAATGGACACAATGACTCATGGATAACGCCCGTCGGGGAAAACGCTTTCGAGATCTTGTGCTTGAGGCCAAATCAGAAATACAGGAAGTGGATGCCAGTAGCCTGCGCCAGTGGCTAGCAGAAAAAAGAACCCTGGTGGTGTTGGATGTTCGTGAAGCCGATGATTACGCAGCAGGAACGGTACCACAGGCGTTAAATTTATCCCGAGGCCTATTGGAGCTTGAAATTGACGAAATGGTCCCCGACCAGGAGACCGTGATTGTGACCGTGTGCGGGGGCGGCAGCCGTTCGGCACTCGCCGCACAAACGTTGCTTAAAATGGGGTATGGACAGGTTTACTCTCTGGCTGGTGGTTACAGAGGCTGGCATGTCCAATAAAGCAATTCCAGAAAACTAGCTGTAGATTCTGGATAAGCTAGGTTGTCACGGCTTTGCTGAGCGCTGGGTTGTTGGGGTCTTCGCCCTTAAAGCAGGCCAGGTAATAGCATATGGTTTGAAATGTAATCAAACATAGGAAAAGGCTTTCTAAAAGGGATGCTTTTGGCAGCATCAAGTGCTTTTCAGGGTCAATATGCAGGGTTTTTTCAACGGTTTCGGGTACTTGCACACTATTTTCAAACTCAATAAAAAACACCCGGTCATCATCAAAAGCCAAGGCCTCATTGGGTTGGAATGGATTGATCCAGAAGTGGGACCTGAGATCTTTATACAGCCGAATGGCTAAATCCTGTGAGGGAGGCACCACATAGATTGAATTGGGGTGGACGCCCTGAATCCCAGATAGCATGACTTTCGGGCCGTGCTTGAAGCTTTCCGTGTTATCGGTGTAAACGATGTTGCTGGAGGTTTCTGTAAGCTTTAACCCGGCCTCAGGCAATGTGAGTACCAACGGCCCTTTAGACAAAAGGATAAAGTGATTGACGGCCATCAGTGAACGCGTGAATACTTGCAGTTGTGCCAATCTTTTTGGCTCCCAGACGGCGGTAATTTTTTCTGGAAGATGCGTCAGCGTGTCTAATAACTGCTGATGCGCCCCTTCGCTCAGGTAATGTCTGGTTTTGCCAAGATACAAACCCAGAAAAAGCAGGGTCAAAAAAGAAACCGACATGGTTTTGGTGGCCGCGATGGATTGTTCAACCCCCGCTTCGATACATACATGCAGCGGGTACTCTGTTGCCAGGCTGCTGTTGGGATTGTTGGTCAGTGTCAAAAAGTGCTTTAAATGAGGGAAACGGTGCTTCAGCCTGTGCAGGGATCGCTTTACACTGGCAGTTTCTCCCGATTGTGAGACGGCCAAAAAGAGATCCTCTGGGTGATAGGCAGGCCCGACCCCCGGCAGTTTTTTCAGAATATGAAAGCTGTCTTCCAGATTTTCTGGATGAATAATCGTGACAGGAAGGCCAGACCACGCTTCGATAAAAGGGGCTGCCATCTCAAGTGCGTGTTTGCTTGAGCCTTCTGCAATCCCGATAACACGTTTAAACCCCTGTATGTCTGATCCTGTGAGAGAAAGCGCCTCAAACATCTGTGGATAGCGCTTAATACAGGCCCGAAAGAGCTCAGGCTGCTCTTGGATTTCGTGTAAAAGGGTAACGGGTGTGTGCTTACTCGACACTCGGGTGGGATCCTTAGGTAAACATCTCCTTATTGTAAGAGAGAAATACAGAACAACAGAGAGGGTTGCATTTTTTTGTTTTTTCTGGGTAAATAAGGTTTGAATTTTGAGCGTCTCGGTTTGCTTTGTTTGCTCGGTTTGTTGGTTGGGAAAAAATGAACACGGGCTCAACGCCGAGAGACACTTGTGTGAGGGAATAATAAAATGCTCCGAGTTGGATACAGTCGGCTGCCGCAGTTAGCGCCGTCAAAAAAGCTTCTTTTTGGGCAGGTCCCGGGGAATGAGCCCGGATCAACTAATAAACCGTCACCGACGCCCAAACCGCCACAGCCACCAAAAAAGCCAATGACGCCTTTTCAACGGTTGGCCCTTGTGCTTGCGGCCATGACGGGAGGGATGGTGATGCTACCTGCCTTGATGAATACCGGTAAAGAGGCTCAGCCGCAAATTCAATTGCATGGCGAAGCGGGAAAAGACTACCCTTCAATACTCACGGATAAACGTAATGTCCTAAGTAATGTGGATGAGGCACTCTCTCTTGCCAAAGACGGCTGGATGTTGCCAGAAGCCAAAATGATGAATGAAAGCGGTATTGTCATCTTTCAATTCACTCTGAAAAACGGCAAGGTGGTGAAACTCGACAAGCCCGTCACACAAGACGATATTAACCGCTTGAAAAAGGGACTCGAAGAGATCAAAGACCACCCGGTTAATCTGAATATCGATACACCCCAAGGCCCCGGGATGGGAACCTATCTTTTCTCTTTTGCGATGACGCTGCTGCCCATCTTTTTGATTATGGGCTTAATGGTCGCGATGCAAAAGCGCATGATGGGCGGGATGGCCAATGATAAAAAGGCGGTGGTCGCCGAAAAGCCCACAACCAGGTTCTCGGATGTGAAAGGCTACGAAGAAGTGGTGTCCGAGCTGCAGGAGATTGTGACCGATTTTAAAAAGCCCAAACATACCCGGCTGGGCGTGAAAGTGCCCAAAGGGATTTTGCTGACGGGACCTCCCGGAACCGGAAAAACATTGATGGCAAGAGCGATTGCCGGAGAAGCTGATGTGCCGTTCATCTCTGTGAGTGGGTCAGAATTTGTTCAAATGTTTGTAGGCCTTGGCGCTGCACGGGTTCGAGAATTGTTTGCCAAAGCCCGAGAAGCGGCACAAGCCCAAGGTGGGTGTATTATCTTTATCGATGAAATTGATGCCGTGGGTGGACAGCGGGTGAGCGGGGCAGGCTTTAGCGGCGGTCATGATGAGCGTCAGCAGACCTTGAACCAGCTCTTGGTGGAGATGGACGGGTTTGCCCAAAACAGTAACATTATGGTGATTGCAGCGACCAACCAGCCGCAGACACTGGATTCAGCTCTACTGCGTAAAGGTCGCTTTGATAAACAAGTGCGAATTCCGCCGCCAATCCACCCCAGACAGCGTAAAGATATCATTGAAGTGCATGCCAACAAGTTAAAGCAACGCTTGGGGCAAGATCCCTTTGCCGCAGATGTCGACCTGATGCAGGTGGCCAAGATGACCCCTGGCTTTGTGGGTGCAGACTTAGAGGCCTTGGTGGAAGAATCGGCTCGTATCGCCCAACGCAAGGGCCAGAACCAAATCAATATGGGTGATTTTGCCGAAGCGATTCAACAGGTGATGCTGGGCATCCCACGGAAAAATCTGGTCACCGAAAAAGATCTCAGAACAGTGGCCGCACACGAAGTGGTCGGCCATGGTCTGGTGGCACTGGCAAACCAGCTGCGTCTGTTTGTGGTCTCCATGGTCCCTCGGGATAATTCATTGGGCCATGTGATGATTGAAGCCGGGCAGATGAGCGAAGCGCTACCAACGCGGAAAGATATGCTCAAGCAGGTGCTGTACGGCATGGGCGGGCGTGCCGCAGAATCCGTAATGTTTGGTCCGGAAAATATCACACCCGGAGCCTCGATGGACTATAAACAAACCCGAGATATCCTCAAACAGATGTTTACAACCGCGATGTTCCCCGGCACGAATGCCTCAGACTACTCTCATCCTCAAACCCCACTGACAGATAAAGACCGTCAGATGATGGACAGCATTATTGATCAGGCACTGAAAACCTGTGAGGCCATTATCCGTCAAGTGCCACCAGACAAGCTGGACAAACTGGTCAATGCCAGTTTGGATGCCGGTACGCTGCAAGGCCAGGCCGCAATGGATTTTTACAAAACCCATTTGGGCGAAGACTTTAACTGGCAGCAGTTGTACGCCATTGCAGAGCAATTCATCACGAATCCACTGCCAGTGCCAACACCCGATTCTAAAAAAGCCTAAATTTAGACCGCGAGATTGGCTGAGTCACCCAGTTTGGCTTTTTCGCCTGCGTGTAGGTAGCAGAAGCTACTGACGATCAAGGCTAGGCCGACGGCCAGGTTGACCACGCCACGCCAAAACAAGGGCGCAGAAAACCAGGTGAGGGAAAGACTAATCAGTACCATCACCCCAATCACAATCCAGCTGCGAATACTATAAACCTGAATGGGTTTCACCGGCTCTGTGAAGGCCAACAAACGGTCAATATTTTTTTGAGACGTTTTGGAGAGGATAAATTTACCCTTGAAAAAGCCAATCACGGCAACCAGCCCCAGGGTCAGCAGTCCGTTGGCGGATTGCAGAACAAACGTTGGGTCATCGGACAAGCGACTAAGGCCAAAGGCGCACAATACAATCCCACCGGTGGCCCACAGAAAGAAGGCGAGCTTTAAGAGTGACTTGGAGGGTAGTTTAACGGGAAGCAGCAGCAGAAATAAAACAATGAAAGGCATAATGGGTAGTTGCGGCATGGGTCATACTCCTGTCTCTAGGGGAACATTGCCCGCACAGCATAACGCATTCAATTGCCTGGATCTAGTTATGAAAGTTTTCAGTTATGAAAGCTTTGAAACCATGTTCGGACTGGGTTCGCCCAGGGATTCCAATAATTGCTCGACCGCCAAATTCATTTTACAGTCGTAGGGCCTATCAGAAAAAAACTGTTTATAGTAGCAGCCGTCACAGTTAGCCTTTCGTACATAACATTCAACCGCTGAAGCACTCCAGCGCTTAAACGTCCCGACGACTAAATTGTCAGCCTCAAACGGATCGTTCATGATCACTCAAACTCCTGTGTCACTCTAACGTCTTTCGGGTGCCATGCGTTGTTGAACTAGTTCAAACTAAGGTCCGGTTTGGGGTAGCACCTAAACTCTATCCAAAAGTTGCCTTGATTATATCAAGTGACCCTTAAAGATATAAACAGAAGAAATATTATTGAGTGGGGTCAAGCGTGCAAAACGAAAGCAAGGGGGGCAAAACAAGGAAGATACAATTTGTTACAAAATTATGATTGTTTATAGTATTTGAATGGTGACTGGTGAAATGTTAACGGCTGTAAACGCTGTGTTAATCAAACATCAGCGCACGGCCCGTGTGTTTTTGCCCCTGTGTTTTTGCTAGAATCTCAACGCCAGCACTGGCTCTCAAGAGTCCTTGTCTCAATAATACAGAGAGAAAAAGTCAGTGTCTTTTGCCGCAATAGCCCAAAAATCAGAAACCATAACAACCCAGAAGATAATGAATGCCTGATCCCAGTAGCCCCTTACCAGAAGAGTTGATTGAGCAAATCCACTCCGCTAGCCTCTCAGAGCCTGAAGGTGGTCTGCTTCGTGCGATGTCAGCCGCAACAGATTGGGCTGTTAAGGCCGCAGAATCTGATGATTTACAAATTCCTGGGGTGATTTTGGCTTTGTTGAAACGTCTTAACACAGATACACGGCCCCGTGTGGTCAATCAGGCAATGATAGGACTCAGTCGGCTCAAAGCGGTGAGTGGGGTGATGGCCCTGATTGATGTCGCTCTGGGACAACAAGTCGCTCTTTTTGAAAGAGACGGTGTCCCTACCGAGTTTTCCCAAAGTGATGAGGCGCTTCGGATTCGATGCAGTGCGATACAGACGTTGGGTCGTATTCGTGATGAGCGGGCATTGGTGCCCTTAATGGGCTTGCTCAATAATCCAACCGTTAATTATAGAGTCCGTCTGGCTGCCGCAGAGAGCTTGGGTAAAATTGGTGATCCGGGTGTTGTCTCTCCATTAATGGATATTTTGGTGGACGAAGACGAGAAATCCGTGTACCTAAAAGAGTCTGCGGCCAAAGCCCTGGGTATGGTGGGCGATCAAAAGACGTTAGAACCCTTAATTGATCTGTTAAAAACAAAACAGGGCATTCAAGATAAGTTTGATTTCCTGAAAGAACAAGTGATTCAGTCGATTGGACGGATTATGGGCCGCTCCGGACAAAGCCGTAAGGGGACCGATACACTCATTGCTGCACTTTCTGATGGAACGGCTTCCGTTCGTCTGGCTGCTGTTGAGGCCTTGGGTGAAACAGCGGACCGGGACTGCTTGGCCCCGTTGAAGGAAGTGTTATTTGATCCCGAAGATGATGTCGCACTCGCCGCAGTTGCGGCTATTTTTGCCCTCGGCGGAGAAGGTGTCATGCTGCAGCTTCGTGAGCTGGAAAATCTCCCTCAGTTTGTCCGTGATGAAATTGAATCGTATATCCCGTAATGAGGCATAGGGCAGTTACCTTACTATCCGGAGGGCTTGACTCCACTATGGTGTTGGCCCTGGCTTCCTCTCAAGGTTTTGAGGTGGTGACTGCCTTGACCTTTGATTACGGTCAAAGGGCGCAGCTTCAAGAAATTCGGGCTACTGGCCAAATTGCGGCGTTTTATCAGATACCACATCAGGTGATCTCACTGCCCTGGCTGGCCGGGCTCTTGCCAGAAGCCATGGACAGCGCTGTGCAGGAAGAGGCGATAAAACAGACACTCCACAGTACTTCTGAGACCCAGACGGTTTGGGTGCCTAACCGCAATGGGGTTTTTCTTGCCATTGCTGCAGCCTTTGCAGAAAAAGAGGGATGTTCCCACGTGTTATACGGGGCCAATGCTGAAGAAGGGGAGACGTTTTCGGATAACACCCCGGCCTTTACCGCAGCGATGACCGAAGCATTAAAATACTCGACGCAAACACAGGTCCAAGTGGCAGGGCCAGTTCAAAATATGACCAAGCAACAGATGTTAGAGGCCGCAGAGCGTTTAGAAAAGCAGGGAAACCCTGTTCCACTGGATCTTATCTGGAGTTGCTACCGTGCTGGAGATACCATGTGCGGACAGTGCCCGTCGTGCAGGCTATTACAGAGTGCCCGTCAGCAAAAAAGCGCTTAAACCAGTTGCGGGCTATTGTAAGCTTGGTTTATGGGGGCTGCTTTTGAGGGGTTTCCTACTGAGGAGTTTCCTGCTTCATACACCAAATTGCCCCGTACCCAGGTGGCCTTCACTTCCAGCGTCTTCATATCCCAAAGCACACAATTGGCATCGAGTCCTGTCTCTAGGCTACCAACCTTGTTCTCAATGCCCAAAAAGCGAGCCGGATTGGTAGTAGCCATCGGAACTACCTCGGGGAAACTTTTATAACCCCAGGCCACAATGTTTTTCACGCAATCATTCAGCATTGCCACACTGCCAGAAAGTCTACCTTCGGTATTGACCGCTTGCGTGCCTTTTCGGGTGACAGTTTGACCGCCAAATTGACACTGCGATCCGTCAGATAAGCCTGCAAGCGCCATCGCATCGGTGGTAATTAAAATTTTATCGGCCTCTTTGGCCCGAAGAACAAGATGGACGGTTTCAGGATGGAGGTGCACCCCATCGCTGATCACTTCGACATACAGCTGGGGCAATGTTAAAGCGGCACATGCCACGCCGGGTTCTCTGTGGCGCAATGGTCTCATTGCATTAAACAGGTGTGTGATCCCCGCAAGTCCTTGAAAAGAGGCCCGTTGAATTTCTTCCCATGTGGCGTTGGTGTGCCCTGCCATCACGCGGACACCCCGTTCGCAGAGGGCTTTAATAAGTAAGCCCGTGGTATCCAGCTCTGGGGCTAAGGTCATCACTTTGACATTGGGTGAAAGCAGGGTGTTGAGACGAGAAACCAAATTTTCGCCAAACCCAAGGCTTTCGATTTGTGGATGAGCGCCTCGGTATTCTGGATGAATAAACGGGCCTTCTAGGTAGAGGCCGTGCAGTTGGCATTGGTTGGACCGCTGCATGTGGAGGGCTTCTTCCAATGTGGTGATAGAGGTTAGCATATCCATGGTGGGCGCGGTAATGACGGTGGGCACAATACTGGTGACCCCGTATTTAGGCAGTTCAGACAACAGTGACTGAATTTCTGTCACAGAGGTATTGTTAAAATCGCAACCAAAGCCCCCGTTTGTATGCACGTCAATAAGGCCAGGGGTGAGGTAGCACCCTTCCCCAGAGTATACTTCCACGTCGTCTCGACTGAGAAGATAAGCACCCGGAGCTTCTGTGGTGAGGCGAACAATCTGTTCCCCTTCAATCACCAAAGTTTCATTGGTGACTTCCCCCGAGGCACGGAGCACTTTGGCTCCCGTGATCAATTTCATCGGTTTTTGCAGCATAACAGTATTGTATCAATAAAAGTGCGAATTCAATGCTAGAATTAGTGCAATAGAATAAATGCATTCAATAAGCGCATATTCAATAAGCGCCTATTGATGTCCTCTTATTTTTTTCGAGAGTTATATTAGCGAAAGCTATTTACAAGAGAGTTACAGAGTTTATAGATTCAAACCGGGTGGATTGGGCTTATTTTTCAATGAGCGCGCGAGATCACAATATAAATCCAGGAATACCAAAGGAGTCTCGTTCCAGTTCTGTTGCCATTGGTCTGCTGTCAGCGTTAAGACAGCCCCATGATAATGATGAATGGCTGGAAGGGGATTGGGCCAATGCTGTTTCGGCAGAGTTACTGCCGCCAATGCAGCCTTATCCAGCAATCACCAATAAGCCAGAACCAGTTTTCTCAGTCTGGGATAACCCGATGGTCACAGAGCCCATGTCCTTTGCGGAATTGCTCGAGCCAGTTCCGCTTCAGCCGGCTGCCTCAGAGCGGGAGTCACTCACCTCTTTTCAAAGACTTTCGCTGCGAATTCAAGAGACACAGGGTCTTCCAGTATCTCGTCCTCCAGAATTTCAATCACACACACTTCACTCTTTAGAAGCGCCTGCTGAAGCAGCCGTTGTATTGCCTTTTATTGGCAAATCACAACCGGATCCAGGTATTCGAGATGAGGCGATTCATCACGAGCTGGACGCCCTCTTTCCAGACGGGGCCCCTGAGCGCATAGATGCCTTCCTGGTTAATCAGCAAAAAAGGGGCGGGTCTCGGCCCAGTGCTGTGGTAAAACCAGAAGCCGTCGTCCTGGAGACACCCCCCCTTCTAGACTGGGGAACAGTGGATGATGAGAATCCCATTGAGGTCGCAGAGCTACCAACCGATTTACAAGATCTTTCACACAGCCTGCAAGCGCAAGTGGACGCGTTGGATTCATTAATTCGAGAAAGCCTCTCACTAGAGCAAGATTTAGAGACAGACAAAGCCTTGGTCGAAATGTTTGAAGCCACCCCATTGCCACAAGCGGTTTTCTCTCCAGACCAGCCCTATCCAGATTTTGCGGATCCGGCCGATTTATTACAATTTGATACGGCCTTGTTCGGGGATCTGGGTGCAAAATCCGATTTAAGTGATACACTGACCTTGGATTTGAGAAACGAGGCCCCAACGCTTTCTGAGTCTGACGCCATTACGTCTGACGAGACTGCACCGGATGCCTCCTCTGGGCCATCCGATATTGAAATCAGCCAATGGCTTCAGCAAATGCTTCAGCGAGTTGGTGCCACCCCCAATTCAGTGCCCAGCTCAGTGTCGGTGAATAATGCAGTCTCGGGAGGATGTATGCAAGACTTATCAGGATATAAAGATTTATCGAAACCCCCAGTATTTTCCGCCAATGGGGATGTTGAATATAGCGAAGGCGTTGGTTCTGTCAGCCCAATCAGCTCTCAAGCCACCTTTGCAACACGCCCTGAGCCTACCCATTTCTCCAGCAATCATGGAGAAGTTGCTTTCTCGGGTATTGATAACCAGCGCCCTGATGTGGAAGCAGAATTCACCAACAACGTCCGTACCTTGATTCGCCTGGTGAATGATCTGCCGGAAGGTGTCACCAAGCAAACCGGAGCCCAGATTATCCGTTTGACGATGGAAGCCATGGGCATCTCGATGGAAGACGTGCTTTCCGAAGCCCAGTCTGCTCAATCTGAAATGCTGGATGCGGTTCGCTCTAACATCAAAAAAATTGAAGAGTACAAAACCGTGATTCGAAAACTGGAATCCGACATTAAGTTCTATCAAGGCCGGGCCAACGAACTGTCTGAAATCATCGACTTGTTTATTCTCTCCAATGCCTCTACCAAGGTGAGTGGCGTGGAAGGATATTCTTCCTAGTTTTGTGCCTAACTTTTTGATGCGAAAGCGACGTAATTTTCACTGGCTCCAAGGTGCTGTTCGGTCCCTGGAGCCAGTATTCCTTGTAGGGGGATTGGTTGGGGTATTGCTGCTGCTCACAGTTTCTGGGTGCGGTAATCGTGTTTCCTTCAGAGACTACGTCGATCGCTCAGGGACACACACCACCAAAAACCCGACCAGTGCACAATCCATTGAGATGGCTCGAAATCTCTACGAAGCGGTTTGGCGAAACGTCTACCTGGATTACGTAGACTCAGGCTTTAATGGACAGGATTGGGGCCGTTGGCGGCACCATTATGATGGTGAGCTTAAAGATCTCGATGATGCCCAGGTGGCAATCTCTTCCATGTTGGCTTCTCTGGGTGATGAGTACACCCGGTATCTCCCGCCCCGAGATATGAAAGAGCAAACCCTCAAAATAGATTCACACCTGTTTGGGGTGGGGATTCAAATTGCCAAAAAAGACGGAAAAATTGTGGTAGTGGCTCCAATGCCCGATACACCTGCTGCCAAAGCGGGTGTGAGAAGTAAAGATGAGATTGTCACCATTGATAAAACATCAACCGCTGGGATGAGTTTAGAAGATGCCGCAGACCATATCCGTGGTGAGCAAGGGACCACTGTGTCGTTAACACTGAAACGAGGCCATGAGCTGGTCACTCTGTCAATGCAGCGTGCTGAGATCAAGATTCAATCGGTGTTTACCCGAGACTTTCATCACCCCAATGTGGGCTATATTCGCCTAAATAGTTTTATTGGGGAAACCGTGCCACAAGAAATGCTCCAGGCCTTTGAAAAATTCCAGGATAAACCAGGGCTCATTCTCGATTTACGTGGAAATTACGGTGGGCTTTTGGATAATGCGGTTGAAATCAGCGAAATGCTGATGGAAAAGGGCGATATTGTATCTATGTCTGGGCGCTCTCAACTGGCCACACGCAATTACAAAGCCAACGGGAAACCGGTTTTCACCAAAGAGCTGGTGCTCTTGATTGACGGGGGCAGTGCCAGCGCCAGTGAAATCTTGAGTGGCGCCCTAAAAGACAATCACAGAGCAGTATTAATTGGCACAAAAACATTTGGCAAAGGGCTGGTGCAAAAAATTGTGCCCTTGGATGAGGGGGCAGGCCTAAACATCACCATATCCAAATACTATACGCCCAAAGGGACGGATATAAACAAGAAGGGCATCGAGCCTGATGTCCACGTGACTTTTACCCCGCAGTCCATCAAGAAAAATCATGATCTGCAACTCCAAGCAGCCCTTGGTATTTTGGCACGTCGCCTGGGGGAAACCAAGCCAGTAGAGACAGCTACACTGCTGCCGGATTAGCGAGTTCTGGACTGGGTGAATCCAGTAAAAAACAGGCGGCCTGATGGGACTCAGAAACAGACGTCCAGCTAGGGAGGTTGGTTTTACAGTGAGCCATTCGATGCTTACATCGTGGTTCAAAAGCACATCCTAAGGGTAAATTGATGAGCGTAGGCGGTTGTCCCTCAATGGGGTCTAAGCGTTTTTTGTGTAGGGTGGGGAGTGAATTCAGTAAGCCTTGCGTGTAAGGGTGTTTGGCCGCATGAAAAATCGAATCCACAGGTGCTTTTTCAACAATCCGCCCTGCATACATCACTGCCACCTCGTTACAAAGTTCTGCCACCACGCCAAGATCGTGGGTAATCAGTAAGATGGCCCGTTTTTCTTCCTGTTGGATTTCTCTTAGAAGATCTAAAATCTGGGCCTGAACCGTCACATCAAGGGCTGTGGTGGGCTCATCTGCAATCAGTAAATCAGGCGCGCAGCTGAGTGCCATTGCGATCATCACCCGTTGACGCATCCCGCCAGAGAATTGATGGGGGTAATCTTTCAGTCTTTCTGCGGCATTGGGGAGTTTGACTTGATCGAGTAGCGCAATCGCTTTTTTTTCCGCTGCTGATCGGCTTAAATGCTGGTGGTGTGTCAAGACTTCACAGAGTTGCTCGCCAATGGTGTAGACCGGGTTGAGCGAGGTGAGGGGATCTTGTGGGATCATTGCAATTTTAGCGCCACGAATCTGCTGCATGGCTTGCTCATTGAGTGTTAGAAGATCTTTTCCTTGAAAGTTCAGTGTTTTGGCTTCAAAGACGCCAGGCTTTGGCACGAGTTTTAGAATCGCCAGACTGGTCAGACTCTTTCCACAGCCAGACTCCCCGACCAAACCAAGAATTTGGCCTGGGTATAGGGTTAGGTTTAATTGGTCAACCGCAGTGGCCCACTGAGTAGCACCTTTATCGTTTAGCGGAAAGCGAATAGAGAGCTCTTGAATCTCTAAAACAGGGGAGCTCGCTGTGGCTGTTGGGTTAGCAGGGGATTGCGTCATAATTGACCATTATATAAGTAATCTGGATAGGAAAGTTGGGTTTGCGATTTCGCATTTTCCCCATGGGGGTGAATTGATTAACATAGGGTTTACCATTCAATGATCATTGCTACAATCAAGGTTTCTATCAAGAGAGCAAGCTCACAGTCTGTATTGGATGTGGAGACGATCGATCGCTTATGTCTGTCTTAACACGTGCTTTTTCTGAAGTTTTTAGTGACCAGCCCTACAGTGCGTCACGAAATTTCCTCATATCAGGTATCTTTTGGTTGGTATTGGGAACCACATTGGGGCTGCTTGCAGCGTCATTAATGACCTGGCCTGATATGATTCGAGGAATCCCGCAGCTCTCCTTTGGTCGGGTCCGCCCCGCGCACATCAATATGGTGACAATTGGCTGGTTGTCTATGGGGTATATCGGTTGTTTTTACTATATTCTACCAGTCTTGGTTGGCCGTAAAGGTGTTTGGAACGAACGTTTGGCCAATATCACAATGGTGATCTGGAATTTGTTGGTATTTTTTGGTGTGTGGTCATTGCTGAATGGTTACACGGAAGCCAGAGAGTACGCTGAATTAGAAGCACCGTTTGACATTGTGGCTCTTGCTGGGTTGATTCTGGTGGGTATCAATGGCTATATGACAGTATTGAGTGGGCCTGAGAAAAAGTGGTACGTCAGTGTTTGGTATATTTTGGGTGCCATGTTTTGGTTTCCTGTGGTGTATATCATTGGCCAGCGGGTATTTTTTGCGATGGAAGGTCTGAATGACGCCATTGCAAACTGGTTTTATGGCCATAACATTTTGGGAATGTGGTTTACCGTTGGTGGGATTGGTATTCTGTACTACCTGATGCCGCGCTTTACGGGGAATCCTCTTTACAGTCATACCTTATCGATGTTGGGTTTTTGGACCATTGCGATGTTCTATGCGCCCACTGGGACACACCATATTTTGCAATCTCCAGTGCCGGAGTGGTTAAAAGCGATTGCGGTTATCTCCAGTGTCTTTTTGTTGGTGCCGGTGCTTACTGTGTTGACCAACTTTTTCATGACTATGAAAGGGAAGTGGTCGCTTGCGGCCGATCATATCCCGTTGCGCTTTGCGCTGGCAGCCGGGGTTGCTTATCTTTTAACCTGTATACAGGGCCCGTTCCAGGCGACTCGCTTTATCAACTGGTATTTACACTTTAGTAACTGGGTGGTGGGTCATGCTCACATGGCCTTGCTTGCAACTTTCTCCTTTATTGTCTTTTCGGCCACGTATTACATTATTCCCAAGGTGACTGGGCGTAAAATTTACAGTAAGCGACTGGCTGTATGGCATTTTTGGTTATCCCTCTATGGATGGATCATCATGATGTTGGCCTTGACGATAGCAGGGTTGATCCAGGCTGCAGGATGGCATTTTGCTATCCCTTATGATCAGTGGGTGATTGAGATGCATCCCTACATGATTGTTCGTACCTTGTCTGGTGTGATGATTGTGTTGGGTCAGATTTTATTTATGTTCAACATCTACCACACGGTATTTTCTAAAGAATTTGAGCCGGCCCCTCATTCCCCTACCGGCATTGCGTTTGTATAAGGAGCAAGGACAGCAGCAATGGATCAGCGTCTTAATTACCTGATTGCCGGTATGTTTGTGCTTCTCACATTCATCACCATTATTTTTGTAACCACCCTATTGCCTGCCTGGACCTTTAAACCAGAGGCCAGTGCTGAGGCAGTTGTCTACACGGCTTTAGAGACAGAGGGCCGGAATATTTACCGCCGAGAGGGGTGTTTTTACTGCCACTCTCAATTTGTTCGCTATCAAGATCCAGAAATGGGTGAGATGGTGAAAGCAGGAGATTACGTCCATGAAACACCTCACGTGTTGGGGACTGAGCGGACAGGGCCTGATTTATCCAATGTGGGTGGGAAGTACCCAAGTGCATGGCACTGGGCTCACCATATCAAGCCACGTGCGGTGAAGCCAGGCTCTATTATGCCCTCTTACAGCTACTTGACCGAGCATGAGATGACGGCGCTGGTGGCCTACTTGCAAACCTTGGGTAAAAACCGGAAACTGCCCCAGTGGATAGTGCCTCCTCAGGAGTACCGTGACCGTTTTGCGGTGATTTCTGAGAAAGTGAATGTGAAAGCCTCTGCGATTGCCAATGCAGGCCGGGGTATTTATATGCAGAATTGCGCCCAGTGTCATGGGGTTGCTGGACGTGGAAACGGGCCTGTCTCAATGAGTATGATGAAAAAACCGGCCAACTTTACCCGGCCGTATTATGCGAAATACCGAGACGATATGTGGTTCTGGCGTGTCGCTGAAGGTGTTCCTGGCAGTCGGATGCCTCGTTGGGACCGTTCTTTAAGTGATGAAGATATGCTGTATCTGGTCGCTTATCTCAGAACACTACCCAGAACGGATAATCCTAAGGTCAATGACATCGAGGTTTCTGAGATGTCACAATTGGATGATCCCAACGTCTTAGACCATAACTTCTGGCAGATTGAATCTTTGAACCCCACCAATCATGGCGGGGGTGATATGGAAAGCCGTTACGCTTATGGCGGAGGACGAGGCGACTAATGAATTGTCCCAATTGTCTATCTGGTGCTCTTGGACCTGGTTGGTACGCAGCATTTGCGCTCTGCGGGCTCTTTTTTGTCCTGGGCGGTGTGGCCATGTTATGGGCCTCTAAAAACGGGCGCCTGGAAGGATTGGAAGACACAAAGTTTGCAATGTTAAAGGATGAAGACTAATGACCGCTGAGACGCCTCATCAAGATCAGGTTTTGCAAGAAGAACAGCCGGTTTCTGCCGAAGTGAATGAATTTGAAATCGGAGAACACCCTGTTCCGTGGTTCTTGTGGGTATTTTTCTCACTGATTATTACCTGGGCTTCCATTTCCTGGATTAAATTTTTTGGATATTAGATTGATTTTGAATCGATAAAGGCACACTGGCTATGCAACAGCACCCTGTTTCACCCCAAAAGAACCGAAGAGTACCGGCCCTTTCCTATACACGGGCTTGGATATCCAGGGTTGGGATTGGTGTGCTTTCCTGTGTATTAATTTTGAGTGGGTGTAGTCAACAGGTGAAAATTGATACCACCAATAACACCAAGTTGTTGCCCACTGTGAATGAGCCTGTTTTGGATCTCCGCTTGGCAAAAGAAGATTTTGCATTTCCTTCACGGCCGCCTTTGTTAAGTGTTGGAAAAACCGTGTATGAAAATAACTGTCTCAAATGCCACTCGGCTGCCTCATGGCAAGAGCCTAAGCATCAGCAGGTGATTCGTTATACTACCCCGATTGATATGTACTTGATGCTGACAACGGGTAAAGCCCAAGACCCAGAAATTACGAAGCCTAGTACGGAGCGTTTGATGCTTCTGGCGGCAGGGCACCCCACATTTAAAGAAAAACTATCCCGAGATGATCGTTGGTCCGCCTTGTTTTATACACGTTACTTAGCGGGAGATGGTGATTTCCGATTTGCCTCACTGAACGGTAAACCCTTGGATGTTGCTTCAATCTATGGTGGAAACTGTGCTGTGTGTCACGGAAAACGTGGGCACGCGGATGGTCCTTTGCATACAGGGAAACCCAGTAGCCACGAGTTAGCAGGTTCTCGTATTCATGGGGGTATTTTCCAGCCACCACCAGCAAACTTCACTCAATACAAACGGTTATACAACCGAACCGATGCACAAATGTTTAAATACGTTAGTGAAGGGTTGTATCCTTCTGGAATGCCGGCCTGGTTAGGTAATGTGGATAGGGACAATAACTTTGTCTTTGACGATAAGCTTGTCTGGTTGTTGATACGCCATGTCCGTCAGTTCTCCTATAAAAATGATCTGCCTGAAACAGCTGTTGCTCCCGCGGGTCCTATCCCGGCTAGACCAGCTTCGGTTAAACCATTGATTCCTCCTGTTCCTCATAGTTTAGAGGGGATGGAAGGTGCCGGTGGTTTGACTCAAGAGAGTATTCAGGCTGGACACTCAGTTGCAAACTAAGCGATAAAATAAAAGAAGTTTAAAAAGGAAATCATTGGTTATGGACCGTCGCCTGTTTTTAAAATGGATTCTGGGAATACCTGTTCTGGGGTCTTTGGCGCTGTTTGTCTCCCCTTTATTGAGCTATCTTCGCCCCAGTCTTGGCCCAATTACCGATACTCGTATTAATACCAAGGCCAAAAGTTGGACAGAATGGTACGGTGAAGGTGGGGTCTTTACTCAGCCGGATCAGGCTACGCGTGAGAGAGAAATTACCTTCCCGCTATCCGCGTTTCCGACGCCTTGGTCTAATCAGACGTTTCTTTTTGGTCAAAAGAGTAAAGAATATACATTTCAGCATTTCCAAACCACCCGTATTCCTGGTTTTGTGGTTCGTTTGCCAGAAGATGTGGCCGGCAAGCCCGATTTTATTGTGGTCAGTCGGATCTGTCCTCACATGGGCTGCGTGTTTAATTTTGTGGAGCCCAAAGAATGTGCGGCAGGTTACAATTATGCTTCAGCAAAAAACCCCCATTTTGCTTGCCCGTGTCACTTGAGCGTGTATGACCCTTTGCAAAAGCAGTTGGTGGGTAGCGTTGAGCTTCGTGGTAAAGTGGTGAGTGGTCCTGCCCCTCGTCCTCCCCGTGCTTTTAAATGGGAAATTCGTGGCGATCAGCTTTTGATAACCGAAGCCGAGTCGGGAGGGATTTCATAAGATGGAACTGTCTTTGGCGAGTGTGAAAAATCTGCCGGCAGAAGCGTTGAAGTTTGTCACGGATCGTTTGGCAAAAATAGATTTCTTTGATGAGACCAAGGCCGATCTCCAGAAAGATTCACCCTGGTATCAACTGGGTGGTATGTATTATCTGGCATGGATGGTGGTGCTGGTTTCTGGGGTGATTTTGGTGGCGCTTTACTTGCCCACCACAGAACAGGCCTATAACTCGATTTCGATTTTGTCAGAAACCTCTCTTGGCTCAATACTGCGAGGTCTCCATAAATATGCCGGAGACGGGATGATTATTGCGGCCACACTGCGGGTCTACCGCATGTGGTTTAACGCCGAATACAAGAATAAAGGTGAAATAACCTTTGTGCTTGGAATTATTTTGCTTTTGGCGGCGATGTACTCAGGTTTAACGGGGTATCTGTTGATCTGGAACCAACGCGCTTTTTGGGCGACCAAGGTGTTTGCGACCTTTCCGACTTATTTGGATATCACGCCCAAGTTATGGTACTGGCCCTGGGAAAGTCTGCCCATTAAAAACGGGACCTGGATTATCCCCAATGCCATTGGGGCTGTGACAAAGCTGATCGGTGACTGGACTCACCAGGGAATGACCACTTCTCAAATTCTGATGGGTGGTAGTTCCATTGGTCAGGCGACGATGACCCGCTTTTATTCGGGTCACTTTGCGATTTCGTTGATTTTACTGGTAGTGACCGAGCTGTACTTCTACAAAAACCGGCTGAAGCGACTCAACCTGGGTTGGCCGGCGATTTTAACCATCTTGGCCATGTTGGTATTTACGGCAACAATTTTGCCGGCTGAATCAGGTTCCCGAGCGAACCCTGAGGTGACCCCACTGCCGATTCTTTCAGATTGGTATTTCTTGGCTCTGTATCAAATGTTGAAATACATGGATCCATACTGGGCGACTATTTGGACCGTTGGCATTCCTGTGATCACCATTGTGTTGATGCTGCTCGATTGGGGTCCAGAGCGGGAATTGAAGAAACGTCCCATCTTCTTTGTGATTGGCATTATGGCAATTATTCAGTTCATCGTGTTCTCTGCACTCATTATTGCCAATCAGGCCAATCTTGACCGTGATCCTCCCTACTGGTATGCCCACATCATTCTCTGCTTAACCATTGGCCAATTCTGGCACTGGAGTATGTACCAACAAGTGCTGCCTCTGCGATCATGGTGGTTATTTAATTTGGTGACCAGCGTGTGGTATCTCTATTTTTGGCATGTTTCTTGTGGAGAATGGCTCTTCAAGTGGTGGCATGCGATCACGATGGGAACGTCCATTGATTGGAACCCCGCCAATTTATACTGGAATATCATTTGGTTGGTCAGTTCTGTCCTGATGTTTGTGATTTCTGAAGCACTGATCTGGCGTCATGATGTAAAAACCAGACAGTCGCAACAGTTAGAATTAACGGCTTAATGGGTGTTTAAGGCGATGGCAACAGTCAAGCAAACCTCCCCCAATGCAGTCGGTTTTGGTACCGGTATGTGGTGGCTTGTCTTTGTGGTGGCTTCCTATGCCCTGTCGTTATTTTTTCAAACCTTTAAAATGTTTACCCTGCAGCCCACCGTTCAGCATATGATAGAATGGCTGGCTGCAATTGCTTTTGCCCTGCTGAGTTTTGGCATATTGTTGTATGACACCTATGCCAAAGAAAAGGCAAAAGGCAATTTATACAATACGTTTTCCCCCTTTGAGTGGGTGTATGCCCGGCAGTACGCTCATCAACTTCAGCAGAAAGGAAATGACCCATGTGCCAGAAAGTAAAAGATGGTTTGGCCCTGGTGATCGCCTTTTCTGGTACCATTGGCATCCTCTTGATGCTTCAATCTGCCCCTTTCGCCTATATCACGCCAGATAAAGTGAATGACCCCAACGCGTTGCAACACATGCTGCAGTTTGGTTTATCGCCTTATTTTCAGGGGATAGGCCTGGTATTTGTATTGGCTGGTATTGCCTATATCTTGGTGGGTGGCGAAGAAACGGTAGCCACTCGTTTTGATGAATCTGAAAAAAAGTAAACTCGTTTTGTTTTAGCTGGAGGAAGCGTTTCCCGTGTACACTCAACTAATCGGCTCACTGCAAAAAAACGTCGTTCTCCCGCTGGAGAAGGTGGCCAATAAGGTATTCACCCAAAGCTATAACCCGTTTTATTACCACGGCGCCTTGCCTAACTTCTTTATCTGGGTATTGTTTATCAGTGGTCTGCTGCTTTTTGCCTACTACACGCCTACTTTAGAGCGTGCCTATAACACGCTGAGCTACATCACCCATGAGCTCCCCTTTGGCAACGCCATTCGCTCGATGCATCGGTATGCTTCTGACGGCATGATGATTTTTGTGATGCTCCACATGTTGCGCGTTTGGTTTACGGATCGCTACAGAGAATACCGGATTTTACCCTGGCTGACTGGAGTTATTCTTCTCAGTATTACTTTTACCATTGGTCTGAGTGGTTATATGATGATCTGGGATCAGGAAGCAGTTACTCTGACATATATTACCGCCAATTTCCTGAAGCAATTCCCGGTGATTGGGCCTTCGCTGTCTAGTTTACTCTTGGGTGGTGAGTTGGTCAGTGATTTTACCTTGACCCGTCTGTTGTTTTTACACCTGGGGATTCCGCTGCTACTGATGTTTTTCCTCTGGATGCACTATCTGCGGATTACTCGGCCTGTGACTGATCCCCCACTGGCACTCAATTTAGTCTTGCTGGGTGGGTTGTTCCTCTTTTGCGGGGTGTTTCCTGTCTCTTTGGGCGATCGTCCCAACCTGCAATTGGTGAGTCCTACTTTGGATCTCAGCTTTTTGTATGCCTGGCCTCAGTATTTAATTACGCAAGGTTGGAGTACAGGAGTTGTTTGGCTTTTGGTGCTGGGTGTGCCCGTGGGCTTGTTGATCCTGCCGTATATCCAGAAAAAAGCATTGCGCGGCCAATTCGCCCAAGTGCTTGATTCTAGCTGTACGGGTTGCTCCTTGTGCTACCATGATTGCCCCTATGAGGCGATTACCATGGTAGACCGTAACGATCCCACCAGTCGTTTTAAGCGTCTGGCTATTGTGGATCCAGGCCGTTGTGCCAATTGCGGTCTGTGCGTTGGTGCATGTGCCTTTAAGGCGATTGAAATCCCCCGACGAGACAGCCAAGATGTGTTAAAAGAAATTGAGATGGCGCTCAACAGTTAAAAGGATTCCACGCGGTATGGCTAAAGACAAGAAAGTGATAGGCATCGTCTGCGAACGCAGCGTCGATCTAACCGATCAGTTAGACAGCAATGGCTATCTAAAAGATAATCCCAATGTCAAAATCGTGACCGTTCCATGTAGTGGTCATATTCAGCCCATCATGATGGAAACAGCCTTAAAGAAAGGTGCTTGTGGAACATTTGCCACAGGATGCCGGATGGGCGACTGCCATTACCGAGAAGGGAATAAGTTTTTACGCGAAAGACTGCTGGGAACCCGGATGCCGAAGTTGAAGCCCACTGTTGATAAGCGTCGAGTACAGGCTTACTGGCTTTCTGCAGTTGAATACGAGAAATTCAAGGATTTGATTCATCAGTTTGATGAATCTTTGGACACGCTGGGTTGTCCTGAAGGTTGAAACATGCCAGTAGATGTTGCAAGCGAGATAAGAGAAAGACAGCATGAGCGCCAATAAAAATACCAAAGTTGACAGCCAGAATGACGTCAGCATGTTTATGAAAAACCTGTGGTTTTTCCTCTTTTATTTTCTGCTCTTAATTATGATCGCCAGTTTTGGACTGATTGCAGAAGCTTAAGACAACACTTACCTACAGGAGCCTGAATATGACCTCTGAGCATGGAAACCACCACGAGCAACATCACTTCCCAGATAACCCGGAAGGTCGTTCTCAATGGTTTTTTAAAGAGTTTTGGGTGGTCCTGATATTTGGGGGCTGTTTCCTCACCATGATGGTGTTGCCCTTGGTTTTATTTGGCGGATTGTTGCAACTTCAATTATCAGCCTTGGTTCTGGCTGTTGCTGGTATCGGCACCGTTGTGTTTACCTTGTTACTCCCTCGTTTACTGCCTTTATGGTTGTTGTTATACGCCTTAGCCATGTTTATGATGGGCAGTTTTAGCAATGATATTATTGTGAAAAGCTTTTTAACCCTGATGGTGCTGATTGGTGCTGTGATTCTCCCGTTGCGCAAACGACCCTGACGCTTGTCACCGTCCTTGGCTTTGTGTTACAACAGGGATCCTTTTCCTTAGAAGTATCTATTTAGATAACCAACACAACACAGGAGTCGACGTGTCCAATGCTTAAAATTCGCTTAGCGCGGCTGGGTAAAAAGAAAAATCCCTTTTATCGTATCGTGGTGACCGATATTCGGACACGTCGTAACGGTGCGCCACTGGCAGAACTGGGTTTCTACAATCCCATTCAAAAACAACTGAAATTAAATAAAGCCTTGGCAGAAACGTGGATCGCCAAAGGCGCTCAACCTTCTGAAACCACCAAATGGTTGCTCTCACTGGCAAATGATACCGGTGAGTTGATTCAAATTTCAAAGCCAGAGAAGCAAAAGCTTTCCAAAAAAGTGTTGGCCAAGCAGAAAGCAGAAGCTGATGCTGCTGCCAAAGCTGTTGAAGAAGCCGCTGCTGCCAAAAAAGCAGCTGAAGAATCGGCTGCCAAAGCTGCGGAAGAGGCTGCTGCTCCAGCCGCTGCGCCAGAAGAACAGGCTGCTCCGGCAGAAGCCTAGTACTTTTTTAGCGTCTCTTATATAGACACTATTTTTGAGACGCTGTTGGCGATGTCAACTCGGTCTCTATGGCAGAAATGGCATCAGCACCCACCATCAAAGCCAGTGTATTTCTTGCGCTTACAAAGGTCTGTTTGGCCTGTTGCTCATCTTCTGTGGAGGCCTCAAATAGGGGCTCAACGATGGGCTGTAATACTTGTCGTTCCGTTTCATTAGCATGGGCCAAAAAATGGTCGTAATATTTGGCCAGACGCAACGAGCCTTCTCGTGAGAGATCCCAGCGCTCTTTGGCAAAACGATATTCATAATAGTGTGTGATGAGTTGTGACTGTAGGGTTTCAACTTCTTTGGTCAACAGCAACATGTCAGCATCTGTGACACGGCTTAAAAAAGCCTGGCTGGGATCGTTGGAAACGGCTTCATTGATTAAACTACTACCAAATAGACTGGCGGGATTCTTGGTCCAAACAGCCCCGGCCACACCACCAAGACGGCTGATGCTTTGGACCATTCGGGTGGTGAAGGAGTCACCTTCGACCGGTTTGCCCGTGGCGTCTCGTTTGGAAAGCTTTTGAATGGCATAACGAATGGTGCCGCTGTGCTCAACGGCACTTTGCCACAGCATCCCAATATCTTTTGCCGTGGTTTCTTCTGTGTCGATCACGTCGTTACGAATGGATCGATGTTCTAACTGGAGGGTGCGGCTCAAAAACTCAATGTTTTTTCGGGCTTCTGGGGAGAGTTTTTCGATCAACGCTTTATCGACTGCCTGATCCAGTGTCTGGGTTTTCGGCACTCGGTAGACAGTCTCTCGTTTGTCAGGGTCTAACGATTTTTCAGTTTTGTCTTCCCGTGAAGACGGCTTATGTCTTTTTTTCGGTGTTTTTGGGGGAGTATCTGTACTTAAGGCCGCTGGCTTCAGTGAGGAAGTCAGGGAGGAAACCCCCTCTTTTTGAGAAGTGATCGCAGTCTCAGTGCTAGTTTTTGTTGCGCCAATGGTTGATTTACTAGCCTGAGTTTCAGCGGTGTTTCCGGGAATAATAGACTTTTCTGGAGGTGCATCGGGTAGCGCACTTGGCGGGCTGTCACTGTTTGAGGAAAGCCCGGGAATGATGTCCTCAGCAAATGAAGTAGCACTTGCCGACAGTATAAACAGTGAGCAAAGGGAGAAAACGACCAGACGGACAGCGTGCTTAGGGTGTATTGGATGCATTGTAATGCTCATCAGAGTAATTCGGCTCTGTGTAATTATGCTCAGTAATCCCCCGCTCTGTTACTGGGGGCAGGGCGGTAGAAGAGATTTCGGGCGCCAAGTCGACGCTCAATTGCAGTTTATCTACAGTTTCTTTCCCTGCCAAGCGCTCTAATTGCAGACGGTAGATAATCGCCTTCTGGCGGAGTCCGGTTTCGTTTAATAGCGCTTTGTAATACGCAGTACCGGCAGCCATCACGGCGACATCACTGCCAGATGCTTTGGCCTTGGAGAACAGATTGCTGTTTTTAATCGCCAAATGATGCGCATTGCTGAGCGCCTGAAGTGTGTTCTTGTAGTCGTGGTAGGTGTGGATCAGCCTGCCTTGGATGTCATCGACCATACCGGCCAGCTGAATTTGCTCTGTGGGGGTTAAGGCCTGGCTTAAATCCATCATCCGTCCCTGGGTTAAATTGCGCATGGCATCGCCACCCGCCATAATCCCCATGGTTCGGTAAGAAGATCCACCAGGAATCAGTGATGCTCCCATAGAAGCCCCAGAAATCATCATGCCCAGGCTTTTGCGTAAAAAGACACTTGATTTCTTAAAGCGAAGTTCGGTGGGTGTGGCAATTTTTTCAAGTGAAAACCGGATAACAGGGCTGTTTTCTACAGTGGATTCCCATAGCATGGCTAGATCGGTTTCATCCTGGTATTTTTGAAGCTGCAATAGTGTTTGAAACTCACTGTTGGATTGCTTAATCCCAAGATCGGTATCCAGCTTTTTAATAGAATCGTGGGTTTTTAGAGTTTTGACAATCCCAGAAGAGACAGCAGAAAGAGCAACAGGCTCAATAGTATCTTGTAAAACGTTATCTGGATCTGGTTGAGAGTGATTGGGATCCAGCATGGCATTAATCGACGCCACGGGGGGGAGATAATCCAGGACCAGGGGCAAGTTTTTTGGGGGTTTCGCAAGTACGGAGGCGGGAACAAGCAGGAGCGCTAGCATCCACAGTCCCAGGAGTAAATGGGGAAACCGGGCAAGTGTCATAGGGTCAGTTTTCCTAACAGAAAGGCAACGCGGTCTATATCAATGAACGCCATCAAGCCGAAAAGTTTCTCGATCAAGGGTGATTGTTATTGATTGTAACACGCCGTAGAAGCGCAAAAATGTCGCTCAGTCCCACTACAACGCTTTAGTAATCACTCACTTCGGCCGATTTATTGACTGGCTTGGTCTGCCCCAAATCAAGGGCAAAATAATTTCCCGGCACAATGGAACCAGAAGGCTCATAACCCCGTTCACCCCAAAAACCAGCTTGGCTTTTGGGTAAATGAGATGCGTGTGCTTGCTGCCAAAAGCAGAGACGTTGAAGTTGGGGTAGCCCCTTATGCTCATAACAGTGAAAAACCCGGAGGTGCAAGGGCCCGCCTTGTAAGGGGGAGAGAGGTGTTCCGTTTAGATGGGTACAGAGTAGGGCTTTTTGGCTTAAGGCTTCTGAAAGTGGAAGCCACTCTTCTGCACCGCATACATTGGTTTGTTGGAGCCAGCCTGAAGACGATTGCAGAGGAGAAAAACTTTCAGGGAAACGGCTTTGGAGATCTTCATAAACAGATTTCAGCAAAACCCCTTGAAACTCTGCGCGTTGCGTCCACCCTTGGGCTGAAATGATTCGTCTTGACTGGGTCACTTTGGGCAGGGTATCCCACCAATCTCCGGCTTGATAGGTACTCAAGACAGTGCCTTCATGGGAGACAACCTGAAGAGAGAGAGCCTCTTGCGGCACAGGGGAGAGGAGTTCTGGGTGATAAACCAGTACCGCTTTACCAGGCGCCATGAGCGCCTCTTTTTGTGCTTCTTCTTGCTGGTAAATTTGCTTAAACATCGTCCCCGTATTGTAAAGCAAACATATCCGTAAAGACATGCCAATAAGGCGATGAATCTGCGCGCTTGGCGGGTCTGTTTATGATATACCCTTGGGCATGCGTTTTTTTGATTCTCAGAGCCCTGGTCCCTTATTCCAGCAGCATGCCTGCCAGCTTGGAAGTCTTGCTGGTACCCTCTTTTTGCTCGTCCTGGTGTTTTCCCAGCCAGTTGCGATGAGTGCAACGGGGCTGCCCATTAATGAAGTGAATATGGCCTCTGATCATCAGACCTATGATACCCAGAAACACCAGTCTTTCTTAATCGGTCATGTCAATGTCGCCTATAAAAATTACCGAATAAAAAGCCTGGAGGCTACCATTGACTTAGATGAGCAAGGCAATCCAGCGCTGGCAAACTTTTATAATGAGCCTCATGGCAAGCGAATTGATCCCATTACTAAAAAAGAAGACACTTTGGACGGTAAGATCATTCGGGTGCACTTGTTGGAGAATGCGCTCAGTGCCGAAGGAGATACGAGTTCTTATGTCACAACTGTTGCGGCAAATCCGATTACCGTGAAGGCTGATAAACAGAGATTTGATAACAATGCCAAAATGGTGACAGCCAACGGTAATGTGATTGTGCATCAATTAGAGACGACAACATATAGTCCAACGGCTACCCTGTGGATGGATCCTATTACCGGAAAGGCGAAAAAGGCTGTATTTGAAGGGGGGGCTCGTATTGAGAAACGGGGCAGTGAGGTCCGCGGTCAAAAAATAACCGTGATGATGGAATCGGGCAATATGATTGCAGAACAAAATGTTCGCTCCTTCGTAAAGCAGCAAAAAGCTGCCTCTGCCGCTGCTTCAGAAAAGCCAACCGCAACACCAGCAAGGCCAATGACCATTTTTTCGGACTATCAGCAGTATGACAAGCTTTCTGACACCGTACTTTCTAGCGGGAATGTCCGTATTTTTTATGATGACTACAAGACAGATGGTCCCAAAGCCACGTTTAAACTCAAGAACGGACAAGTGGACCGGGTTATTCTAACCGGTCGCTCTACGATTGTGACCTCTGATCGTAAGATTACAGCCGACGTGATTACGATTACCACCACCCCAAAGCATTTTGATGCCGTGGGTAACGTAAAAACCAAAATTATGACCAAGCAAGACCCGACCAAAACCGAGCCAAAGCCAACGTCCGGTGGAAATACCAAAGTTTCTTCGGGATCTGGCGCCGTCAATGCAAAGGCCGGTGTTAAGTCAAAATCCGCCCCCCCGGATGATCAGCTTTATTAATTTGTCACTTCTAAACACGCAAAGGCAGATATTCTATGGTTCTTGCTATTCGCCACTTGCATAAACAGTATGACGGCCGACCCGTGGTGAATAATGTGTCATTTGAAATACATCCTGGTGAGGTGGTGGGACTTTTGGGCCCCAATGGGGCTGGAAAAACCACCTCTTTTTACGCGGTAGTGGGGATTATTCAGCCGGATCAGGGGGAAGTACTCCTGGAAAATCAGCCAATTGGGAAATTACCCATTCATGAAAGGGCCAAAGCAGGGATTGGATACCTCCCGCAGGAGACCTCCGTTTTTAGGAAACTGACGGTTGAAGAAAATTTGATGCTGGTGCTAGAGTTTCAACCCTTGAGCCAAGAAGAGAGAAAACACCGCGCCCATCAATTGCTCAAAGAATTTGGGATTGAGCGACTGGCTCACGCCAAAGCGATTCAACTTTCTGGGGGAGAAAGACGGCGCCTGGAAATTGCCCGCGCCATTGCGGCTAACCCCATGTATTTACTGTTGGATGAGCCCTTTACAGGGATCGATCCGATTGCTATTCAGGATATTCAGCGCTTGATTTGTCTCTTGAAGGACCGAGGTTTGGGGGTGTTGCTGACCGATCACAACCCCAGGGCCACGCTTTCCATTGTCGATAGGGCTTACATTATTCATGACGGCAAAGTCATCTATAGTGGGGAAACAGAGGATGTGGCCCAAAATCCCTTGGTCAGACAATATTACCTCGGAGAGGACTTTACACTCTGATGAGAGCGCTACCCATTAAAGTTCTCGACCGTTATCTGTTTTCCCAAATGTTTGCCGTGGTTGCCTTTGGGGTGCTGATGTTTACCATTATTTGGCTGGCTCCTGAAAAACTATTTAAGTGGATTAATGCCATGTTTACTGGAACAGCCAGTATCTCTCAGGTTGGGATGCTTTTTTTGCTTGAGCTTCCGGCGACACTGCAGCAATCTATTCCATTGGCTGTTTTGTTTTCGGCCATTTTTTTGTTTCGACGTTTCAGTCTGAATGGGGAGTTGATCGCGATGCTCTCTCATGGGGTCACACCGCAGCGGGTGCTCCTCCCGATTTTAAGTGTGGGGATTCTTTGGGCGGGGGTTCATGCCCTTTTCCAAGAGGCGATCACCCCGTGGTCAAATCCGCTGAAAGACAGGCTTTCTCAAGGGTTGGGGATTACAAAACCGAAAGATGAGAACTTTACCTTTGTGGAGCGAGATGCCAGTGGGGGGATTGAAAAGTTTCTGGTGATTGGCCAAGTGCAGCATTACCGTCAGGGAGGGTGGTTGCAAGACTTTATTGTGCTTTATTACCGTCCCTTTTCACAATCCGGTACTCGGCTTTCTCGGATAGTTCGAGCCAAATACGGCAGATGGAACCCCGCTGTGGGTGCCTGGCAATTATGGAACGGGGTAGGTTATGGTATGGACACCGAAGGCGTCTACCGTGATGTGCAAGATTTTCGCCAAACCTGGGTGACGACCAGTCCCAAGCCAAATCAGCTATTACGGGTAAGCCGGGTAAGGCCTTTGGATATGAATTTCCTCTCACTCAACAAATATCTTTCACTACTCAAGGAAGGGGGACAGCTGCAGGATGTGTCCTTTTACACAGCCCGGTTGTATCAGAAACTGACGCTACCCGTTGCTTCTGTGGTTTTTGCGGTTTTGGGTGCCTTGCTCGGTATGGAAAGAGCCCGGGCTAGTAAGCATTACTCACTCACCATGGGTGTGTTTCTCTTGCTGGTTTATAGTGTGACGGTGCCTTTCTCTAATAATTTGGCGGGCTTAAGCTTACTACCCGCATGGTTGGTCGCCTGGATACCGTTGTTGATTGTCAGCGGTCTGGGGTTAATCTTCATTCGCTTTAAAGAAGGGCTGCTGCGAGGCTAATGGCCGGTTTAAAGAATTACTATCTGGTGTTGCAGCTCGAGCCCTTTGTGGGGCTTGATGAGGTGAAGGCGGCCTACCGAAAATTGGCCAGACAGTACCACCCAGATGTGAATCCGGGGAACCCAGAAGCCGAAGATCGCTTTAAGCAAATTAATGAAGCTTACGAGATACTGGGCTCTGCTGATAAAAAGGCGATGTACGATCAATCACTACAACGCTTGATGGATCCCAATAGAGCCAAACAAAAGCACCCAGACTCCCCCCCAGGCAAGCCCACCCAATCTGCGACCCCACCACCTAGCCCCAGCAGTACCCCTGGTGCCTCTGCGGCTTCAACGTCAGCTTCAGCCAAATCGGCTTACAAACAGTCCGCTGGAACATCAGAGCCAAAACCAGAGACTCAGTCGATTCATGAGTTTGTGGATTCTTTTTTAAAAAAGCCAAAAACGGGTCCGGCCAAAAAAGCACAGGAGAAATCGGCTAGTTCAGAAAGAGCTTCTGACTGGAAAAAAGAGGCCCGGGCTGCCAATCATGAGCCCAAACAAGAGACCGGTGCTGCTGGTAATATCTTCCACGGTCAACAAGTGAACCGGCGAGGAGAAGACGTCACTGTGGAGACCCAAGTGCTCCCCCAAGAAGCTGAGCATGGGGTGGTCAAAACGGTCAACGTGCAGCATAACGAGATCTGCAAACGTTGTTCTGGAACCGGAAAACTGAACGGAGCCGTCTGTCAGCAGTGTGTTGGCGAGAAGATTTTGATCAAGCTGAAAAAAATTGATGTGCGCATTCCAGGCGGGGTTAAAAACGGGTCTAAGGTCAGAGTCGCTGGAGAAGGCGGCCGAGGCTACGGCGGCGGAGAAAGTGGAGACCTCTTTCTGGTCATTAAAATTTCTGTGGATTCGTCTCTGCGTGTGGAAGGTCAGCATGTCTATTCTGAGCTGATGCTGCAAGTGCATACCTTAGTTCTTGGCGCAGAAATTAATGTACCGACCATTAACGGTCCCGTTTCAATGACGATCCCGCCCTCTACCCCTGTTGGAAAAACATTTCGCCTAAAAGAAATGGGGGTACAAACCACCGCTGGCAAGGGAGATCATTTTGTGACAGTTCAGGTTCAATTGCCTCAGACCTTCTCAGGAAAAGAACAAGAGCTGTACCGGGAACTGCGAAAGCTTCATCCCGATCCGCTAGTCTCTTAAAAACGGAGCGGCCCCTGCGCCACTCAAGTCGCCAGGGGCCGAAAATAGCCTTGAAATCACACACCAAGAAAGCTCCGTCTCTCTTGTTATTCCCACCTTCCTCACAGGCTAAACAGCGATTTGCTGCAAAAAAGACTCCCCCAGAGATCTAGACCATTGGGTCAATAGAAAGCGCGGATCTCTTTCCACACATTGGACGATGAACGATGGGGGGAAATACAGCCATAATAAAGTGGAACGGGATTATGACATTAGGTGGTTATTTGTGGATATTGTGGCATTGGCTGATATGGATTTTGTGAAAAAACTTGGAAAGCGCACCGGCGTGGTTTTGCTATCGGTGGTGCTCTTGCTTGCGGCGGCATTTTTGCTTCAAAGTTTGCAGCCAACATGGGCTCAGGCTGTGGGCGGACTGCCTTCTTTGGATATTAAACTGGGTCAAGCCACTTCCCCTCAAGAGGTTAGCAAATCTCTGCAAGTCATGATTTTACTGACCATTTTGACGCTTGCGCCCAGCATCTTTATTATGACCACCGCTTTTACGCGCATAGTCATTGTGCTGTCCTTGGTTCGCCAGGCCGTTGGCTCGCCACAATTACCCCCCAACCAAATTATTGTGGGCTTGGCCTTAATTTTGACGTTTTTTGTGATGTCTCCAACGTTTACAAAAATGAATAATGACGGGTTACAACCCTATCTTTCGGGAAAAATGTCGCAACAAGAGGCCTTAAAAAGAGCGACAGAACCGATGCGGGTATTTATGTTCCGTCAAACAGATCAAAAAGATATTGAACTCTTTCAGTCCTTGGCCAAATTACCCAGACCCCAGAATAGTTTAGAAGTGCCCACCCATGTGTTGATTCCTGCCTTTATTATTAGTGAAATTAAGACCGGCTTTACGCTTGGGTTTGTCGTGTTTTTACCGTTTTTAATTATCGATGTGGTTGTCTCCAGTATTTTGGTTTCAATGGGGATGCTCTTTTTACCACCGGCGACTATCGCTCTGCCCTTCAAGATTATTCTCTTTGTGTTGGTAGACGGATGGCGCTTAATTTGTAAAGCACTGGTGATGGGGTTCCACTAGCACGATGACTGAAAAGATTTTACTCGATTTAATGCAACACACCTTGTGGCTGATGCTGCTGCTGGGAGCCCCTGTCTTGGTAGTGAGCTTGGTGGTCGGGGTGCTAATCTCGATTTTGCAAGCGGTCACACAAATTCAAGAATCTACACTCACCTTTGTCCCTAAAATTTTGGCATCCATGGTGGTGATTATTTTAACAGGCCCTTGGATGCTACAAATGATGGTGGATTACACGCAACAGACACTCAATTCCCTCATTCAATATACCCACTAGAGACAACAATAGATTAATCAATAAGGAACAGATCTTTTCTGATGGATCTTAGCTTAATCACAGTACCAACCGTAATCACTTTTTTCCTGATGCTGTTTCGGGTGAGTGGAATGTTTCTGGCAATGCCAGTCTTCTCGGGTACAGGTATTCCACAACAAGTTAAAATTGGTCTTTCAATTGGGGTCTTGTTGGTACTGTTTCCGTTTTACGCAACGGCCAAAAGCTACGTGGTGCCGAAAGATGTGATTCAATTTACAGTGCTTGCCGTTCAAGAATTGGGCATTGGTTTTCTGATTGGGTTTGCTGCTGATTTACTGTTTGCCGGTGTGCGGATGGCCGGGGAATATTTAAGCGTCCAGATGGGCATTTCTGTTGCCAACGTATTGGACCCACAAACCGGGACTCAGATTCCTATTTTGAGTCAGGTGTATGCCATGACGGCGACGATTTTATTTCTGAATTTAAATATTCATCACGGACTCATTGTGGCGTTAAACCGGAGTTTTCAGTTAATTCCCCTGGGACACCCTTGGCCGTCTATGGAATTAATTACCGCGCGGTATCTGGACCTGAGTTCTCATATTTTTTTGGTGGCTTTTTACTTGGGTATTCCTGTGCTGGGGGTCTTATTTGTCACAGAGGTGGGACTGGCCTTTGTGGCAAAAGTCAATCCACAAATGAATATTTTTATGGTGGCACTCCCGTTAAAAGTGATTTTAGGCCTTACCCTAATTGCCAGTGCGATGCCGTTTACCCTCGATTTTTTGTCCAAGCAATATGCCTCGCTGATACAGCAGGTGATGGTGCTTTATAAAGCATAAGGAGTAACCCATGTCGGGTGGTTCCAGTGATAAAACAGAACAACCAACACAGAAGCGGCTGGCAGATGCTAGAGAGCAAGGCCAAGTTGCCAAAAGCAATGATTTAAACGGGGCTGTGGTACTGGCAACAGCAACGATGATTATGGGATTTTTCGGACCTTATACTTATAACACTTTGGTGAGTACAACCGAGTCTCTATATACCAAAGCATTGTTGCATCCACATATTGGCCGACCAGAAGTGAATGTATTAATGATCAGTATGTTGCAAACATGCTTTTTACTGGTGGCCCCGTTTTTTGTCGGTGTGGCAGTGATGGCCACGCTCAGCAATATTATTCAGGTAAAACCTTTATTTACAGTTAAAGCGATTCAGCCCAAATTTGAAAAAATAAATCCTCTGCAAGGCTTTAAGCGAATCTTTTCGATGCGTGCTGTGATAGAAGCAGCCAAAGCGGTATTGAAAATGACGATTATTGCCATGGCTGCTTATTGGCTGCTGAACGGACATATGTCGGAACTGATGGCAATGGGGAAATACGATGATCTCTCGCGAAGCGTGAGTATTTTGATGACCGTATTGCAAGAAATTACCGTCTGGTCTGTGGTGATTTTTTTGGTGCTAGGTGTTGCAGACTTTTTTTATCAGCGCTATGAGTTTGAAAAACAGATGCGGATGAGTAAGCAAGAAATTAAAGAAGAACGCCGTAACAGTGACGGGGACCCCATGATCAAGCACCGGATTCGCCAGATGGGGATACAGATGACCCGCAAGCGGCAATTAACCTCTGTACCCACAGCCGATGTCGTCATTACTAACCCGACTCACTTTTCGATTGTCATTAAGTACGATCCCGATGTCAGCCCGGCTCCCAAAGTGGTGGCCAAGGGGGTGGATCACTTTGCGATGAAAATTCGAGAAGTGGCCAAAGAACACAATGTACCGATTGTTGAAAATAAACCGCTTGCCAGAGCTTTGTATAAATTGGTCGAAGTGGATTCGATGATCCCCCCTGAACTATTTGTGGGGGTGGCACAAGTGTTGGCGTTTGTCTTTAATAAGCAAAAGGGCCGTCGAGCAAAAACCAAACGGGTATAACAGTAATCAACATAAACAGGAGATCTTGTTAACGTGGCAACCCCACAAGCAGCCCTATCGCCGATGAGTTGGAAGCAACTGTTACGTCACAACGACGTACTGTTTGCGGTGGGCATGGTGCTGATTGTGGCGATGATTTTACTGCCCCTGCCGTCCGTTATCCTGGATATTTTACTGACCATTAATATTGCCTTTTCGCTGACCATTTTATTGGTGACGATTTATACCAACGAAGCCCTTCAGTATTCAACGTTTCCTACGATTCTGCTGATTGCCACTCTCTTCCGTTTGGGGCTTAACGTCAGTTCCACGCGATTGATTTTGCTATACGCCCAAGCCGGACAAGTCATTCACTCATTTGGCTCCTTTGTCATTGGCGGCAATTTTGTGGTGGGTTTTCTGATATTTATCATCCTGGTGGTGATTAACTTTATCGTTGTGACCAACGGTGCTGGCCGGGTTTCAGAAGTGGCAGCCCGCTTTACCTTGGATGCGATGCCAGGAAAGCAGTTGAGCATTGATGCGGATTTAAACGCGGGTCTGATTGATGACAAAGAAGCCAAACGCCGCCGGATGACCATTCAAAAGGAAGCTGACTTTTACGGAACCATGGATGGTGCCAGCAAATTTGTGAAAGGGGATGCGATTGCCGCCATCATTATCACTATTGTTAACATTGTGGGTGGCTTGATTATTGGTGTGGTCCAGCTGAAAATGCCGATTGGTGAAGCTGCCGCGACGTACACGATTTTAACCGTAGGGGAAGGTCTGGTCTCTCAAATCCCTGCCCTGATTATTTCTGTGGCTACCGGTATTTTGGTCACTCGGGTGTCCGCAACAGAACATTCTTTGGGAGAAGATATTGGCACACAGATGTTTACCAATCCCAAAGTGCTCGGGATTGTGGGCGGCCTATTTTTAACCATGGCCTTGGTCCCTGGACTCCCCAATTTACCTTTTTTAGTGATAGGAGCGATTGCAGGCGGCGGCTCGTTCTTGTTGGTACAAGAGAACAAGAAAACAGAGCAGCTGAAACAGGATAAAGAGGCTGACGATAAACGACAAGAAGCCACGGATACCAAACGGAAAAAGGCGACAACAGAAAGTATCTTGGAACTGATGCAGGTTGAAGTTCTCGAACTTGAGATTGGCTATCGCTTGGTGCCCTTGATAGAAGTGGATTCGGGTGGAGACTTACTGGAGAGAATTTCTCAAATTCGGCGACAAATGGCCTTGGAATTTGGGTTGGTTCTGCCTTCTGTTCGGGTGCGAGACAATCTTCAACTGCCACCCAATCAATATAATCTCAAACTGCGCGGTATCACGATTGATTCTGGCGAGGTGATGAGTGATATGTGGCTGGCGATGAATACGGATCCAGACAATGAAGAGACCATCCAAGGGATTGAGACCAAAGAACCCGCCTTTGGCCTGCCAGCGATTTGGATAGGAGAAGATCAAAAAGAAGAAGCAGAAGCCAATGGGTATACGGTGGTCAATGCCTCTGCGGTGGTGTCCACTCATTTGACCGAAATTTTTAAACGCAATTCGGCAGATATCTTCAGTCGCCTAGATTTACAAAACTTATTGGAAAACACGAAGAAAACTTCTGAAAGCCTGGTCAATGATCTGATCCCGGATCAGTTGAGTGTGGCTGAGGTTCACCAGGTATTGCAAAATCTACTACGTGAACGGGTGTCGGTACGAGATATGGTTAGTATTCTGGAGTCACTCAGTTATCATTGCCGGGTGAGTAAAGATCCGGATTATTTGACCGAACAAGTTCGTATGGCTCTTTCCAGAAGTATCTGTAAACAGCACCAGGATCCTGGCTCAGGAGAGCTGCCCATCTTATCCCTGGCGCCAGAAATTGAAGAGGAAATGGCAAAGGGCCTTGTTGATGACGGGAAAGGACTGGCCATCAGCCCAGTTTTTACCCAGAACCTGTTCCAAGCGCTAAACCGTGAAGTTGAGGTAGCGATTACCAACTTTGGTGTTCAACCCGTGATTTTGTGCAATGCAGCGATTCGTTTTCCTTTTAGACGCTTGATTGAACGAGCGCTGCCTCAAATCGCGATTCTTTCCTATAACGAAATTGGTCCCACTGTCAGAGTGAAGTCCTTAGGGATCATCAACATGGAAAACACCAACCAAATTTCGAGATAACCCCCAAATAACCAGAGAGTGAGTCCGCAACTATGAAACTGTCTGTAAAACTGGCCGGAGTGACCGGGTCTATCGTCTACCTGGGGACCAGCCTTGTGATGCTTTTCTCCTCAATCGATATGTCTACCCCGAGCGGCATGACAGGGTCGATGCAAGCCATGTCGATGCAGATGTTTAATATCCTGATGGTGGCATTTCCAGGAGCGCTTTTTATCGGAACGATTGCCTTTATGATTGGGGATATTTTGAGCAAACCTCGTGGAGACTCGCCTCGAGGGCATGGAAAAAGCCGTAAAATCCCTCACCGGCGCGGGCATCAAGGCGGTGTGATTACCGGCAATGAAACCTTTATGGATGATTTGGCAAATCAACCCCTACCCATGGGGCAGTCTATCTCTAGTGGGGAAGCCGGTTCAGCCTCTGAAGCCTAAAGAGCTCTACAAAGTTCGGCTATAATAGAGAAACTGCCCTAAAAAGAGGGTGGGTTTCGATGCCATATTTAAGCAACCCCTGGGTATCCAAAAACATCTTATATGAACGTTAGTTCAAGTTCGAGTGAACCTCCCAGTAGTCGCCCTAGAGGCGGTTTTACAGATGGAGACTTAATACCAAACCTGCCGCTTCAGGCTGGTGAAACACATCGACACGCCGTTGGTGCTGTTTGTGTGGCAATGTTTGCCAATTTTGTGATTGCAGCCCTCAAGGGAGTTGGGGCCTGGATGTCCGGCAGCGTGGCTCTCCAAAGCGAGGCCTTGCACTCTTTTGCCGATGGTTTTAATAGTTTAATCCTGCTTTTTGGGATTATCCGAGGGCGGCGGGCGCCGGATAGAACACACCCTTTTGGATATGGCCTTGAAGCAAACTTATGGGCACTGTCTGCCAGTGTATTACTGGCAATTGGTGCTATCTTGTCATTTAAACTTGGTCTGGAGAGATTGTCGCATCCAGACCCTCTGATGAACTACGGTTGGGCTGTGGCCATCCTGATTGCCAGCTTGATTTTTGAAGGGTACGCCGTGTTTAGGGCTTCTACCGCGGTCTTAGAAGAGTTGAGGATTGAGGCCTCGGTGTGGTCTACGATTCCAAAGGCACTAAAATCCATTCATCTGGTGAAAGGGCCAACCACCCGCTTTGTTTTTTACGAAGATGCCATGGCGTTGTTTGGGGTGATGCTGGCACTGGTTGCTTTGCTCTCTGCCGATTACCTGGTTCGCTTTGGGCTACTGTCCCCGTCTTTGGCGCATATTCCTGATGCGGTGGCCTCCATGTTGATTGCCCTGATGCTGGCCTTTTTGGCCTTTAATCTCTTCTGGTTTAACCGTGGGTTTTTAACCGGCGCTGCGGCCCCGCCCAATGTGGAGGAGCAGATTCGCACGCAAGTGAATACCATCCATGGGGTTTCTCACGTTCACAACCTCAAAACCATCGATCAGGGTATTTCCGGGCTGATTGTCCATATGACTGTGGAAGTGGACCCTGATATTCCCGTAAAAGACGTCGATGATCTCACCGAGCGGATTAAGGACAAGCTCCAGGAGCGGGTCCCGATGCTCCAGCAGGTTTTTATTGAGGTGCTGGCCGATGAGCGGGAAGAGGAATTTGGGGAGCAGTACCAAGAATTGCTTCAAAAAGGCAGGGCTTCTGGGGTGTTGGGACCGCGTGATGAGGCCCTGCTGAGAAAAGCCTATGACTTTACGGAGTCTGTGGTCCGCGATGTGATGATTCCCCGTATTGATGTGGTGGCAGTCGAAGTGACCACTGATATTTCGGAAGTCGCTGATCTGATGAGTGAATCGGGACATACCCGCCTGCCTGTTTACGAAGACAATGTCGATGAGCTGCTCGGTTTTGTCCATTCTCGCGATGTGTTTGATGTGCTCCGTAAAGGCCAGACTGTTCCGCTCAAGACCCTGGTCCGGGAGTTGGACATTTACCCCGTCAATAAACCCGTGATTGATTTGCTAGAAGACCTGAAGCGCAAGAAAATCCGGATGGCGGCAGTGGCCGATGAGCATGGGGGCTTTGCCGGACTGGTGACCATTGAGGATTTGATGGAAGAGATTGTCGGCGAGATCTGGGATGAGCACGATGTGGAAGAGCTTCAACTGGAGATGGTCTCCCCAAACACACTGCAAGTCAGCGGGAAGTATAATATCGAAGACCTAAACCAGCGCTACGAGTTGAACATTCCGACAGATGAGTTTGTCACTGTGGGCGGTTATGTGTTTGGGATTTTGGGACGAGAGCCTGAGGTGGGCGACAAAATTGAGTTTGAAGATTTAACGCTCACTGTGGCAGAAGCGGAAGGGGCCCGAATTATCACGGTCACCATTGAAGGATCTCACCCCTTTACTCAAGAAAGCGATATGAATCAGGAATGAGCGATTATCGAGTGAGCGCTTGTAAAACAGCGTGGTGAATTTTCTCAATGGGCTGGGTGGCATCCAGGACGCAAATCCGTTCAGGGTTTTCCTGGGCCAAGTGCAAAAACCCTTCTCTCACCCGGGTATAAAAGTTCAGTTGCTCTCTTTCCAGGCGGTCTGCAGCGCCTCGTGCGGTCACTCGTTCTCTCATTAAGGCTGGGTCTGCGTCAAACAGAAAGGTGAGATCGGGATAGCGGCCTTGGGTGGCAATGTGATTGAGGGTGTGAATTTCTAAGAGATCTAACCCCCGCCCGTAACCTTGATACGCAACAGAAGAATCCACATGACGGTCACACAGGACGATTTTTCCTTGAGACAGTCCAGGAAGAACCACTTCACTCATATGTTGGGCGCGATCGGCCACATACATCAAGAGTTCACAGGTTTCTGAGACATACCCCGGATGGTGCAGTAAGGTTTGCCGCAGGGCCTTTCCGATTTCTGTGCCTCCTGGGTTACAGGTCTGAATGATGTCGAAGCCTTGCTGAGTCAGCGCATCCGCGCACAGCTGCATCTGGGTGGATTTTCCGCAGCCATCGAGCCCCTCAAAGGTAATAAAACGACCCTGAGTGTTCAATGGAGATGATGGGGATGTGTCTGCTGGGATGGCTGGCATGAATGAAGAATAATCCAGAATAATCCTTTGAAGGGATTATACGTCATTCTTTTTGGGTGCAGCAGAGGGTACAATTTTTAAGCGGCGATTGGGCTCATTGCCAACACTGCAACTGAACAGGTTGTGCTTTTCCACGAGTTCATGTTGCAAGCGCCGGATGTAAGAGCGTCTGGGCGAGAGCTCAACAGGAATGCTTTTTGAGAGCACTGTGTTGACAGCCTCTTCGGCTTCTTTTAGTGCGGTATCGGTTTCATTTCCTGGTTCACCGGCCTCCAGTTCATTCAAACCAATCTCATCCAGTTTACTGGGTTCACTCCAACGCTCACTAAGCAAGTTATTGTTGCCCTCTTTGTTCATTGCTTCACGCAGGGCCCGTTGAATTTGGGGCATGGTGTTGGTTTTGGCGATAAACACGGGGATTTCATAGTCTTCTGCAAGTTGCATAATTTTAGAGCCCGGTCTGGCCGTGCCGCGAAGGGCAATAATCGCATCGGCATCGTGCAGGTGAGAGGTGACTCGAATATGCTTGAGATGCAGACGCTCTAAAATCCGCTCAATCAAGGTTTTACTAATGGAATAAATAAACACACGGAACTCTTCTTCGCCAACCCTTCCGCCGGGCAGGGCCTGGGTCAGATCGCTGATACTGTGTACCGGTTTAACTTTGGAATCAAGCGTGTTAAGTGCTTGTGGGGCAAGCTCCGCCAAGGTTTTCACATCACTTTGCAGGACTTTCATTGCGCCCGTTTGGCTGTCCACCTTGCGCACTTCCGGGAAAATTGACCAGCCTCTCAGAAGGTGATCGACAGCTTCCGCTACATCAGGGTATATCGCCAGTGTATTGCGGTCTCGGATTTCAACTGCAATATCAAAGGTGGGCTTTTTCTCTCGTTCAAGCACTGTTTTTTGTGAGGATCGGCGTTTGGCTTCGTCATCTCCCAGGGTGACAGCTTGTATTCCGCCAATTAAATCAGAGAGCATCGGGTTTTTAATCACGCTTTCCAGCGTGCTGCCGTGGGCTGTGGCGATTAAAATCACACCCCGCTCTGCAATGGTTCTGGCGGCAAGGGCTTCATCTTCTGTGCCGATTTCATCGACCACAATCACTTCAGGCGTGTGGTTTTCAACCGCCTCAATCATCACTTCTTTTTGTCGATTAGAATGGCTCACCTGCATTCTGCGAGCGTGACCAACAGCGGGGTGAGGAATATCCCCGTCGCCTGCGATCTCGTTTGAGGTATCCACAATAACCACCCGCTTTTTGGCCTGATCGGCAAGCAGTTTGGCAATTTCTCGTAGCTTTGTGGTTTTTCCGCTGCCGGGTCTACCAAGCAGCAAAATGCTTTTCCCAGATTCCACTAAATCGCGGATAGACTCAATGGTTCCGGTGACGACTTTCCCTACCCGGCAGGTCAGTCCAACCACAACGCCTTTGCGGTTTCGCATCGCACTAATCCGGTGGAGTGTTCGAGGAATCCCCGCGCGGTTGTCATCGGCAAAATCGCCCACACGCGAGACAACCAAGTCCAATTCTTCTGAGGTGATTTGGTCTTGGCTGAGCATCACGATGGTGCCGTCTGAAAAACGGGCCTCGGGGAGACGGCCAAGATCCATCACCACTTCGATCAGCTCCAAAAGATCCATGCTGATCAGGGCGGCTTTGACCCGCTCAGGGAGGACATCTATCAGTAACTGTAAATCGTTTTCGATCGTTGGATTCCTTAACAGATTCAAACCATCGGCAAGGATCTCATCGTGGTTATCGGACTGAAACGAGACATGCTTTAATCCCATTGCAGGTAGATACTCCTACTCCCTCTCGTACTTCTTTGATTGTTTTTATTATAGCGAATGAACGGGTTTGGAGGGTGGAAATTTTTTATTAACAAGGGTTTCTGCGGTGGTGACAGCTTGAGACATATTTCCCTGCAGCAGGGACGTCCAGACCGATTTTCTGGCATAAGTGCCCATCCCAACCCCTGAGAGGCGCGAATCTCTTTGTATGAGGCCGGCAGTGTGGTGATTGATCCCGCCTGAGAGGGTGAAAAAAACTGAGGTTTCGACATGAGATGAATCTTTACACTGATCGTCATACGCGGCAATCAACTCTCGGGCTGCCAAAATTGCAGGCAATGAGGCTTCTGGCTCTTCGGTTGCGGACATGGGGTTCCCGTCCACCTGAATAATCAAAGGCAGTAAACTCCTAGAGGGGTTTAAAGCTTGGTACGCCTTTTGCCAAGATTCGATAAAGGCTAGATTTTTTTCCGTAGGGTGCTCACTGGGGCGAAAACAAATCGATAAAAGCTTGTCTTTCAGACCCGTTTCAAAAGTTTGAACAAACTCAGCAATCATATACGGGTCTGCTTGCCGACTGTGGATTTCTACGGCGCCGACAGCAGGGTGGGTGAGTGCGGGTAAGACCTCCTCTGTTTCTAAAAAAGGGTGGATGACTAAGGCGTCTGTGGGGCACAGGGGGAGACAGCGTCCGCAGCCATAACATAAAGGCTGGCTGACCGTGAGTACCTCAGGGGTCAGTGTAAAGGCTTCTGTGGGACAGATGGGCACGCAGGCACCACATAGAATGCAATCTGGTATCTTCAGTTCAATTTTCCGAAAATGGGGGTCAGGGTCGAGTGGGAGGCTCACCATTACCAGAGGCTTTATCTTGGTTTTGGCAGCCAGAATGCCAAGAGAAACAGCGTCTACCACCGATTTTTGCGGGGCAATATCAATGCAGTCGACCCCTGCCAGGGTGAAGCAAGTGGCAAGTTTTTCTAAAATACTAAGTTCTGTAAGACTTCCCCCGCCAATGAGTTTAAAAAAACTACCAGATTCAAGGGCCTTAAGCACTTGACGCTGTGAAGATGAGTCCTGGCTCAGGGAATGGGGTGTTGTCATTGAAAAGGGATCCTTACCTTAAACCGGCAATGGCCTCTTGCACTAAACCGGCAATTGCTTGAAGGGAGGATCTATTTTAGGATAAACGATGACCCAAAACACATGGTGTGCCGATGTAGCTCAGTCGGTAGAGCAACGGTTTCGTAAACCGTGGGTCGCAGGTTCGATTCCTGTCATCGGCACGCTTGTATGAAATAAACGACCCCTGTTTTAGAGTCCAATTGACCAGCGGTAGACAAAGATCCCCCGTGTACAGGGGTGACTTTCAATGTATTTTTTTACCCGCAGGAGCGTTATCTCATCCATCGCATGGGTTTTAGGTAGCAGCAAAACACCGTTATCAGACAACAAATCTTTGGCCAGTACCATATTGAGCCGAAGATCTTTGGCGAAAATCTCAATTTCGGCGTCTTTATCCTCAATAACTCCCTCGTTTTCTTGAATATAATCGCTCAAAATAGCGACCAATTCGGGGTCAAACTGTACACTGGCCTTATGCTGAATCAGGGTGATGACTTGGGCGGGCGTCATTAAAAGACCCGTTTTGTTGAGTTGAATATCACTGTGAAGGCATTTATCATAATAATCGGCTAACGCAATAATGCGCGATCCTATCGGGATTTGCTTGCCTTTTAACGCCTCTGGGTAGCCATTGCCGTTGAACCATTCGTGGTGATGACGAACCCAGAGAGCAGCCTGATCCGCATTGGGGATAAGTCTAATCAGATGCTCGCCACTGTGGACGTGTTGCTGTAATACTTCTTTTTCATATTTATCTTGTTGGGATTCATGTTTTAGCAGGAGCTGATGCGGTAGCGTCATCTTACCAATATCATGAAGCAGAGATGCGATGTGGAGTTGACGTAACTCATCGATTCTCAGCCCGTAACGTTCACCAATGATTTGAGATAAATGACTGACCCGACGGGCGTGATTGCCAATCACTGGGCTATGCATCTCAGAAAGATGAGATAAAACATCAAGGCTGCCCATTAAGCTTTTTTCAAGTTGGGTGTTGAGTTTGGTAATTTGCTTGGTTCGGTCCTTTACTTTTGCTTCTAATGTTTGGTTGGCTTCAGCCAGTCGGCTATTTTTTTCTTTTATTTCTGCAAGTAGATTTTTATTTTCTTGCACCAGATGATATTGTGCTAGACAGTTTCTCAGAGAAATTTTCATGTCGGCTTCATTCCAGGGCTTGGTAAAAAAGCGGTAAATTTCACCCTGATTGACAGCATCCAGTACCGCGTGGATATCTGCATAACCAGATAGAATCACCCGGATACACTCGGGATATAAGGCTTTGACATGTTGTAAAAATTCATTCCCGTTCATTTCTGGCATCCGTTGATCGGACACTACTAAGTGAACTCGTTGATGCGCCATAATGGATAATGCATCACTTCCACTTTGCGCGGTAAGTACGGTGTAACCTTCATTTCGCAGCATTCGCTTGAGGGATGTTAAAATATTGCTCTCATCATCGACCAATAAAATGGTGTCTAGCGCTGTGGGTTGATAAGATAAAAAATTTTCTTCGTGGGTGGTGTTTTTCATAGTGGAACTCCTTCAATCGGTAAGGCAATGTGAAAGGTGGTCCCAACCCCAACAGAGCTGTCTACATCGATACAGCCTTTGTGCTTTTCAATAATTCCATACACGATGGATAAACCCAGCCCTGTTCCTTTACCGACGGGCTTGGTGGTAAAAAAGGGATCAAAAATGGATTTGAGTTGATGCTCAGGAATCCCTGCCCAGTTGTCTTGAATATAAATATGAATCGTGTGTTCATCTACCCTTGTACGAATACGCACTTCACCTTTTTCGTCAATTGCTTGGGCTGCGTTAACCAGTAAATTCATAAATACTTGATTGAGCAACCCGGGATAACAAGCCAGCAAGGGGAGATCCGAAAAATCTTTATAAATCGTGCATTTGTATTTTAATTCATTCCAAGCAATTTTTAAGGTGGTCTCAATACATTCGTTCAGATTGACTTCTTTGACTTCCCCTTCATCAATACGAGAGAAGCTTTTTAAATTTTGCACGATATCACGAACCCGGTTTATCCCGTCTTTAGATTCATCTAGCAGTTGGGGGAGATCTTGAAAAATATACCCCAGATCTTCTTGTTGTTCGAGCTGGTGGATGCGAGCCAAAGTGTCTTTTTTTTCTGGTGAGAGTGTATTTAATTCTGTACTGGAAAAGTATTGATACTGTGAAATGAGTGATTTCAACGTTTCAGTATACTCACTCAGCGTGGTTAAATTACTCAGGATAAAACCAATGGGGTTGTTTATTTCATGAGCAATACCTGCGGCCAATTGCCCCAAAGAAGCCATTTTTTCTGATTGGACCAATTGTGTTTCCAGTCGTGTGCGTTCGTTTAATTCTTGTACCAGCTGAAGGTTCATTGTGCTCAAATCCTGTGTTCGTTTGCCCATACGAACTTCTAACTCTTCTTTGGACTGCTTTAAAAATTTTTGGTATTGGCAACGCTCTTGCATTTTTCCGATTTGAAGTGCAATGCAGTTGAGTGTTTCACTCAAAGTGGCGTCTATTATAATTGGCTTAAACGAAAAAAACGTGATCACTGCGATCACGTTATTTCCGACACGAATGGGGAGAGCGACGCCTCCGTGAATGGGTCGACCGGTATTTTCAATCGGTGGATAACAATCTGAGATCTCTGAGATTCGGTCATGATACTCTTCAAGCCAGATTAATTGCTGACGCAATAAGGCTTGATTTGGAAAATCCGTGGGGCAATCCAATCCGTTGATTTCAGTAAGAGGGTCTGGGAGATCGCGTTCGACCAGCCAAGCCGATCCAGCTTGAAGTTGACCTTGAGAATCCGGATAGAAAATATGGCCCAGTTCCCACCCGAGAAATTGACAAATATTTTCAACCGTTAATTTCAGTGCTTTGTCGAGGACCGTGGCATCCAAATTGAGTTGTGAGAATTTTTGAAAAAGATGATTACACAATGCCAAAATTTGTGTTGTCTGAATGCCTTCTTGATCGACAGGATAAGGGACCTCAGCATAGAGCATTTCGTTAGGTGCCATATTGAGCGAGCTCCTTTTTCTGGAGCAGGGTATTCACCCCAGTTGCTAAATCCTCGAGCTGAGTCGTTTTTTCGATGTAGAGTTCGCATCCCAAAATCTGACATCGCTCGTGCACAAAATCTTCGATTAACCCGCTGTATAAAACGACGGGTAATTGGGGATCTATCTTCCGAAGTTGTTTGAGCAGCGAAAATCCATTGATATCGGGCAGAGAAATATCCAGAATGACGAGATCAAAGAAAAATAATTGTGCTAGTTGGAGGGCTTCATGGCTATTTTCAGCCGAGACAATGATGTAAGGGAGTTTGCGAAATTTTCGCTCAATAAGACGTCGGTACTCTATTTCATCATCCACGTGTAAAATCGTATACACGTGAAAAGGTGATAATGGCGCCAGTGCGGTCATTATTCGGTACCCCATATTCACACGATATTTTGTCTTGGTTAATTTATCGCCTTGGAGACTTTAGATATTCATCCACCTCTACCATTTCAAAATCACGCACATTTCAAACGGGTGTGTGTCTAAAATCAGATAATTGTTACAATTACCCTGGATATCGATTCAAGGGCATCGGGTATACGGCTGGTACCCATCTGGGCTGACTCAATGGCACCGGGTTATATTGATTGGGAGCGGGCTGGTTTAAAACGGGCGAACTTAAAAAGGGTTTTTGAATATTGCCGCCTTGCATAAAGGGAGACGGATTGATGAATCCGGCGGTCGGTGCTGGCAAGTGTCTGGGTTGAGGGAATCCTGTTTTCGGGATGGTGGTATTTAAGTGACTATCCTTTACTGCAGAAGGACGTGGTATCCACTGCCGTGTCGCATATTCAGCCAGTGTTAATAAGGGAATAGAAATGAGCGCCGAGATGAGAGATTGATAGCGTTTTAAGGCGAGGTTATGCTTCATCAATGGATTTAATAGCAGGCAGACAACACCACTGCTGAGTGTCGCAAGACTGACAATACAGGCTTCCCATTGAATTAACCGGTGGAAGGTATCGTTGGGTTTATCCCAATTGTCGACCAAACGAAAAATCGAACCGACGGATCGTGTTGCCGTGGTATAAAGCATGGCTTGCGCCAGTGGCGATGTGATTAATTTTGCGGCGACTTGTCTCATTGACAATACAACCCAGAACGCAATTTAACTGTGCGATTCCCCAATAAAGCAAAACCCAACCAAAACGAAAAAATCGAGAAATTTAGAGATGAATAGAATAAATGGATAAAAGCAGCTGATACGTTTGTTACACCTATCAGCTGAGGCATTAGCCCGTCTTCCGTTTAAAAAGACGAATGATAGTGCGTAACCGACCAGTGAAAGGATGTCTCACAAAATACCCTTGTTTATATAACCATATAATAATCACATCATACGGGAGAGGGCTTTTTTCCGCAAATGTTTTTTTAGCTTAAGGAAAACTGTTTTTAAAGAAACGTATTTTGAGCGAGCGACTGTGCGGCCACCCATCCAGCACTCCAGCAAGCCTGAAAGTTAAATCCTCCTGTCAGCCCGTCAATGTCTATAATTTCTCCGGCGAAAAAGAGCCCTGGGCACTGCTTGCTTTGCATTGAGGAGAAATCTATGTCTTTGCGCAACACCCCGCCGCAGCTGACAAATTCTTCTTTAGAAGGGCTCCTCCCGTTAACGCTTAGTTGCAGACGTTTTAAGGAATCAACAAGCTGATTTTGGAGTCGTTTTCTGGAGGTCGTATCCGCCCTTCCCTCTATATCGATCCCCGATTGCACTAGTAGCTGTTCCCAAAGCCGGTGAGGTATATTCTCAAAGCGGGTATTTTTCATCTGTTTCTTGGCCCAGTCAGTCTCTTGGCACTCAAGGAATTTCGCTTTCAGCGCTTCATCCGTCCAATCAGGGAGAAAGTCTAGTTTTAAGGTGGCTTGGTATTGGTGTTCGGATAATTTGGGGGCACCCCAGGCAGAAAGCCGGTAGATCAGCGGGCCTGAAACCCCCTGATGGGTGATTAAAAACGCTCCTTCTGCAGTGATCGTTGATTTTTTGTCTCCCTCAAAACTCAGTTGACCGGATACCCGAGGGAGACTGATCCCCTGCAGTCCTTTTAGGGGTGAGGAAGTGACTTTGAAGGGGAAGAGTGAAGGGACAGGGCTATTGACCGTGTGACCCAAAGCACGGGCAAACTGCCAACCACTAGGGCTGTATCCTGTGGCCAACATCAAACACTGGCTCGTCAGTGTTTGAGTGCCATGTTCAGGGTCTTGAGTCAGCAGTTCAAAGTGGCCGTCTGTATGTTTTGTGATCTGCTGTGTTCTCACCCCTGTAGCCAAGGTAATATTGCCTTTTCTTGCGGTTTTAAGCAGTGTCTGAATCACATCATTGGAATCATCGCTGACAGGGAACATCCGTCTGTCGGCCTCAGTTTTGGTGTGAAGCCCCTGTTTGGCAAACCAGGCAATGGTGTGTTCTGGCTGAAACCGGTGAAACAGACCCCGAAGCTCTTTACTGCCACGAGGATAGTGGGACAATAGGATAGCGGCATCAAAACAATGATGCGTGAGATTACACCGCCCCCCTCCTGAGATACGCACTTTTTGCAGGGGCTGACTGGCAGCCTCTAATACAAGAACAGATATCTGTGGGTTAACCAGAGCAATATTAGCCGCGGTGAACATCCCTGCAGCACCGGCTCCCACAATGATGACATCAAATTTAGTCACGCAATAAAGGCTGAAGAAGTCGTGCAAGTGCAATGTGGCTTGTATGGCCGGCGTTAAAGGCGATCACCTGCATGCCCACGCTGAGCGGATTTATTTCCATTAAGGTTAAATCCCCAATTAAGTCCAGCATCTTGTGTCGAATGGGCTCCCCAGGGAACAAGAGGGGGCGAGTGTAACCGCCGTCTTCTATAAGACCAAGTGTGTTTTCGTGGGTGACCCCTTTGGCAAGCCCGCGGGCCTGAAGTTCGGGGAGTTCATTCACAAAACCAAAGGTTTGGGCAGGTGCCAGTGTTTCAATACCGTCTTGCTGATAATCCCAGGCTTCCCAGCGTTGAAATAAATCGGGATGCGGGAAATTCACCCCGTAGCGAATCTGAAAGCGTTCGGCCGGGACGGCTACCAGGTGAATATCTGAGTGATCTCGCCCCCCGCTATAGACCACCGGCTGGCGGAGTACTTGCTGTGTGGAGACAAGTGAGAGGGGACCCCAGAGAGCTTCAAAATGGGTTATCCAGGCTTGTGCACTCCCGTCTAAGAGAGGCAGCTCTATATGAGAGAGTTCTTGGTCTTGATTTTTCGACCAGGAGACGGAAACTGTTGCATGATGAAGTCCGTATAAGCTACATGCGGCCAGAAAATGCTCTACAATAGAGAGTGTAAAGGGCTTTACGGAGGCTGGCATCTGTGTGTTTGCCAGTGTCACACCGCGGTCAGTATGAACAACTGATTTTAGCGAGGCCAGCACTTCTTGATCGCCCACATAAAACCGAATCCCTGAGTCAGACTGAGGGGTAATTGTTACGGTCACAGACTTTCCGGAAATTAGTCCCGAACCGCTGACGCTTAAGGTCTTGGAAGTGGCGGCGTTTGGTAGAGGGCTCATGCTCGTGATTTTGACCTCAGACCAATGAGGTTTCGATGGCAGGGTCTTGTTGGGCGGATTTTTCCAGAGAGTCGAGCCGCTTTTTCATCTGGACCAGGTCGCGGTGCATGTCTTTCAGACGGGCGATATAGCCAAGTTGTTGAAAGGCCTCTCTTTGGGGAATAGCAGGTTGTCCCACCACCACAGAGCCTTCAGGCAGATCGTTCATCACGCCACCCTTGGCCATCACAATGGCGTCATCACCAATGGTGATGTGATCTTTAATCCCCACTTGGCCAGCTAAAACCACACGGTTGCCTATTTTACAGCTTCCAGAAACCCCTACTTGAGAGACGATTAGACAGTTTTCACCTACCACATTGTTGTGGCCAATCATCACCAAGTTATCAATCTTGGTGCCGTTGCCAATCACTGTCGCGCCCAATGTGGCCCGGTCAATGGTTGAGCAGGCACCAATTTCAACATGGTTGCCGATAACCACGGTGCCCACAGAATTAATGCGAATAATGTCGGTGTTTTTTGCTTTGACTTTACCGCCAGACTCTTTGGCCGTTTCAACACTGCCTTTTTCAGGGGTGACAAAACTAAATCCATCCGCACCGACACTGGCGTTATGGTGAATAATCACGTGGTTGCCAATTTGTACGCGTTCCCCAATACGGGTACCGGGGTGAAAAAGGCAGTCGGCGCCAATAACTGCTTCGGCACCAATGGTCACCTGCGGCATGAGAATCGTATTGGGGCCTATTTTGGCACCTTCACCGATAAAGCTGAGTGCCCCAATACGGACAGTAGGGTCAATTTCTGCCGAAGCGGAAATCACCGCAGTGGGGTGAACTCCTGGGGCGGCATGGACTGGAGTGTTGAGTAGATTCAACAGAACCGCAAGAGCAAAACGAGGACGCACAACGCTAATCCAGCCGCATAGTAAATCTTGAGAGATACTCATTTCCGCTGAGACGATAGCGGCCTTTGCTGGAGAGCTTGGAAGGGCCAGCAATGCTTCGGGTTCAATGGCAAATACCAAGTCCTGATTGTCTTGAATATAGCGAGGATGGCTGAGGCGACTGACTAAAAGGGTTTTATCCCCATGGGTTTCTGCTTGAATTCCCGCCTGTGTTAAGGCTTGGTAAATCGCATCAAGAGTAATGGCCGTTGACATCAGGCAAATGCCCTTTCATTGATATAAAAAATGCTGAAAATAAACCATGAGGCTTATTATAACTGGGGCCAAGAGGCTCGTCTAGGGAGAGTAAAGACTAGAGTTTCTTGAGGGCTTTGGGTATAATCAAAAATTCCTAAAAATCAGCTGCAAAAATCTGCAACACACAGGAAACCTAAACGATGACGACGCGAACAAAAATAAGCCACACGGAGCTTTCTCCCGGGGGGCTGGAAGTGGGCTCTCCCCTTCCACCACTAGGGATTCAAGAAATTATCAATATTCTGCCACATGCGTACCCTTTTTTATTATTAGATAGGGTCACAGAGCGATACCACGGGACTTCCATCAAAGGTTTCAAGAACATTACCATTAATGAGCCCTTCTTCCAGGGCCATTTCCCGGGAAACCCCATTATGCCCGGTGTGTTGCAACTGGAGGCTCTGGCGCAAATTTGTACCATCTTGATGCACGAAATGACTGGAACTATCGGTAAATTGGGCGTATTTGCAGGCATGGATAATGTCCGCTTTCGTCGGATGGTCCGACCCGGAGACCGTTTTGAGATGGAGGCAGAGGTCACTAAATTTCGCCCGCCCTTTGCCAAATCTCACGCCAAGGGCTTTGTAGACGGTGAACTTGTGATTGAGGCGGATTTGATGGTGTCCTTTATTGATGTTGAGGCGGGTAGATAGCCTTAAATAGGCTGGAATAGGATAAACTCATGTCACAAACACACATACACCCCTCTGCCATCATTCATCCCAAGGCAGAAATTGCCGACGGAGTCACCATTGGTCCTTATTGTGTGATTGGGCATTCTGTCAAAATTGGTTCAGGCACAGTCCTGGCGTCTCATGTGGTGATAGATCCTTACACGACGGTTGGATCGGACTGTGATATTGCTCCTTTTGCTGTTCTGGGTGGAAAACCTCAAGACCACAGCTACAAAGACGAGCGCTCCTTCGTCGAGATCGGTGATCGGGTGTTGATTCGTGAAGCTGCAACAATCAACCGAGCCACGGGGGAAGACAAGGTGACCCGTGTGGGCGACGGTAGTATGATTATGGCTTACTCTCACTTGGCTCATAACGTGGTGGTGGGAAAAGAAGTCACGATAGCCAATAACGTCCAGCTGGCTGGTTATGTTGAAATTGGGGACTACAGCTTTATCTCTGGGTCCAATGTTTTCCATCAGTTTGTCCGGATGGGAAGGTACTCTATTATGGGCGGCTTTAGCGGTACACGACAAGATATACCACCGTTCTCAATGACGGATGGGCGTTTAGCCACTGTTGTTGGGATTAATAAAGTCGGTCTCCGTCGTCGCGGGTTTAGTCAAGAAGAGCGTCACCGGATCCGAAAAGCCTTTCAAATGCTGTGGCTTACCAAATCAAATTTTCCAGAAGCCCTTGCCTCTGTTGAAGAAGAGATGGGTTTTGACCCGCATATTCAAGAATTGCTGGCTTTTATTAAAACCTCTAAGCGGGGTATCCGACGCCCTATTATCGAAGCCTCTCAACTAGAAGAGCCAGGACTTGAGCTTGATGCGGCAGAAGATATGCTTGAAGATGAAGATATGCGCCGGGGAAGAGAATCCGCTTTAAGAGAGGTGGATCATCTTGAGGCCTATCATGGCGCATCATAGAACGAGGCACCATAACAATCATGGATAAGACGATTCGTGCCGTGGTACTGGCTGCTGGTAAGGGCAGCCGGATGAAAACAGATATCCCCAAAGTGCTCCATCCACTTTTCGGGAAGCCTTTGCTTGCCCGGGCCTTTGATCCCCTAGAACGTCTTGGGATTAAAGACATTGATGTGGTTTTGGGGCACGGAAAACCCATTGTGGAAGAGTGGTTGAAGGACTACCAGAGCACCGCACAAATGCATCCCGTTCATCAAACAGAGCAACGCGGGACAGGTCACGCGCTTCAGGTTGTGGATGCCCATTGGCAAAAGGCACAACCTGAAATTTCTCCTGAATTGGTTTTGGTCACTTCTGGGGATGTACCCTTTGTCTCTGCCGCGTTGTTAAAAGCTCTCTTAGAGACCCATCAGGCTGAGCAAGTTAATCAGCAGGCTGCCCAAAAAACCGACCCAAAAGTTGCCATGACCATTGTCACAGCCCGCATGGATCACCCTGATGGATACGGTAGAGTGGTGATCCAAGATGAATGGGTACACAAAATTGTTGAAGACAAAGATGCGACGCCTGAAGAAAAAAAGATTCAGCAAGTCAACGCTGGTATTTACTGTTTGTCATGGGCGCTGATTCGACCGCTGCTTAGTCAACTGTCATCCAATAATGCCCAAGGTGAGTATTACCTTACGGATTTGGTTAGCTTGTGCCTGAAGGCTGGGTATCGTGTCCGATGGTGCGAAAGTCGAGATCCCCTTGAGACCTTTGGGATTAATAACCAGCTGGATTTGGCCACTGCTCACCATGTGATGAATAACCGCAGCATGAACCAACTGATGGTCGAAGGGGTGATTATTTTAGACCCGCCCAACACCTTTATTGCCCCCGAAGTGCGGATTGATCCGGGTACCATTGTCTTTCCTGGTTGTGTCCTTATGGGCCCAATTTATATTGGATCTCATTGCCAGATTGGCCCCAACACGGTGATGCAAGGCATGGTGCAAGTGGGAGAGGGATCTCAAGTAGTTGCTTCAGTCGTGAAAGATTCGGTGATTGGGTCGCAAACTATGGTGGGGCCCTTTGCGCATTTACGGGATGGGACAGAGCTCAGTGATCAGGTGAGAATTGGCAATTTTGTGGAAGTGAAAAACACCTATGTAGCGACGCAGACCAATGCAGCCCACCTATCTTACCTAGGTGATGCCTCTTTGGGGCAACAGGTCAATATTGGGGCAGGCACAATCACGGCCAATTACGACCCCATTCGCCAAGAGAAGCACCGAACCGTCTTAGAAGATCACGTGAAAATTGGCTGCAATACCGTTTTGGTGGCCCCGCTCACCGTGGGACATCATGCCACGGTGGCGGCAGGTTCCGTCATTACTGAATCGGTTGAGCCCTGGGATCTCGCCATTGCCCGCCCTCGGCAAAGCGTGGTGAAGGATTGGGTGGGTCGCGTCACGGGCGTGCCACACAACTCTTGAATAAATCCGCCAATTTGCTACAATAGACTCTTCAACTAAGAAGTTGATCTACCTTTTTCCATTTGAGTGTGTGAGTTCTTCGGGTTAATGGGAATGTGTTTATGATGCGCCTCAACGCGCTCCAGCATCACGTGGGAGTGAAGCCAGCCAAAGCGATGACAGCACCAGCCCCGGTGCAGGATAGTCCTGTGCCTGCTCCTTTAATGTTTGGACGTGTTGCTGTTCCCAAGGGCCCAGACGGACCGGCATACGGAACCCTGGTTAACGGACAGAAAGTCACCTTTAGCTTGTGGGCGCCTCGGGCCAAAGCCGTGGATTTGGTGATACTCCGGTCATTGACCCCTGAAGAATTAAAAGAACTCTCGAAAGAACCTAAAGCGACTCAGGCCCAGGAATTGCTTGAAAAGCGTATCATCGCCACCTTGCCGATGGAAGCACAAGCAGAGCCAGGCAGCTTTGCGGTGAGTCGAAAGAAAACACCTCCTGGTAGTTTGTATATGTACCGATTACATTTACCTGATGGCACGAAAACGCAGTTATTGCCCGATCCCCGCTCTCGTTTTCAGCCAGAAGATGTTCACGGCCCCTCACAAGTCGTCGCTCCCGATGGCTATGCCTGGGCATCGTCCAGAAAAAGAATGAATGTGGATCCAAGAAAGCTGATACCGTACCGCCTACATGTGGGAACATTTTCGCCGGGTGGACGCTTCAGTGATGTGATTGACCGTCTGGACTACATTCAAAAAGAACTAGGGTATAACGCCATCGAGTTAATGCCGGTGCAAGAGTTTGCCGGTCGTTGGAATTGGGGCTACGACATGGTGAGTTTGTTTGCCCCAGAGAATGCCTATGGGCGGCCAGAAGACTTAAAAAAATTGGTGGATGCTGCCCATCAACGGGGAATGACGGTGGTACTGGACGTTGTTTATAACCACTTGGGGCCGGAAGGCAATTATTTAAAATCCTTTGACCCTCACTATACTTCAGCCCCAGGGCCTTGGGGAGACCGCTTCCACTGGAAAAACCCAAAAGCCATGTCAGTTGTGACGGACAATCTGCGCCAGTGGGTGGATGAGTTTCGCATTGATATGTTTCGCTTTGACATGGCTAACATGTTTGGCAGTCACGACGGTGAAACCAACGAGGTGTTGGGAACCATCGGGCAATTTATGCGCAAGATGGAAGATAAATCGGGTCGTCCGATACATCGTTTTGCTGAGGATCCCCGGCCGTTTCCGGCTTTAACCCGTCCTGTAGAACAAGGTGGGTTGGGCTTTACGGCTCAGTATAGTTTCCCTTTCCATCACCGGCTTAAAAGCGTGATCACAGGACAATCCCATATGGGGTCTTCCACTGAGCCAGGAGACTTATCCTGGGTGTTGGAAAACGGGGATGATTTCCCTCATCAGCGGGAAAGTTTGCACCGCTCCGTCCATTTCTTTGAGTCTCACGATGAAATTGGCAATCATGACGGACGACGGGCCATTCATAAAACCAGTCGAGATCGCTACTTATTGGGCAGCCTTCTGAAATATGCGCTACCCGGGGTGCCGAGAAACTTTATGGGCGAAGAGTATGGTGAGAAGAATCCGTTTTACTTTTTTGTCGACTTTAGTGACCCAGCCTGTGTTAACGGCGTTAAATCTGGACGGAAATCAGCACCGCAGCCGGATTGTATTGAAAACCGGGAAGGGAATTTTCAACAATCTAAACTCTCTTGGGAAAAAGATCCTGGAATTTTGGCTGCCACAAGAGACATGATTCGTCTTCGTAAGACGCTCCCATCCCTGTGGCAGGGCGATCAGCGTCAGATGACCATCGACCGTTCGTACTTAGGCAGTCGAGTGCTGGCGGTTCACCGGAGAGGGGTTGAAAACCCCCAGGATGAATCACTGATTATCTTGAACTTCTCTAACTTTGGTTACAGTAAGCAAGAGTACGGCTTGCGGATGCCTCCGGGTCAATGGAGAGAAGTTTTCAACAGTGCCGATCAAGCCTATCAGGGACCAGGCCCGTCAAACCACGGTGTTGTTTTAACCCCCGAGTCCAGCAAAATCAACTTGCCCGCCTGGAGCATGGCTGTGTTTACGAAAATAAAATCGTAGCGTTGCCTTACGCTACAGAGCCTTAAGGGGTCTGTAAGCGTTTTTCCACGGCCTCAACAATCACATCAAAACTGCTCGACTCTCCCAGACGACTGCCAAACTCGTTTAAGAGCGTGATTCGAATCTGATCGTCTAGCTGGCACTGGTTTAAGTAACGATAAACAGATTCAGGACTCAGTCCCTGGGCTTCATCTGTTAGCAGATTCAAGAATTCTTCACGCACAGAAGCAGATTCAAAGAGTTCATCTTGCGTAAACCACAGAAGGGCCGATGTTAACTGTTCGGCGTTCAGCCGCTGATCAAGCAGCTTCTTTAAGTTAGGATTCTCGGGAGCGGGTTTCATAAAAGAACTTTCTTTAATCTCAGACAAACGGGTTACATCACACACAGCTTGGATAAACAAAGCCCGTTACAATGAACTATATTGACGGTGATTGAAACTGATAACGGCGCTTTAAATTACGGGGTTCTTCGTGACTATCATCACACAGAAAGAAAAAACCAGGGACCAGCAAAAATTGATCCAGATGCCGCTGAGTTTACATTTCTTTAAGTGTTTACTGGTCTTGCTCCTGATTTGTTTTTCGGGGTGCAAGCCTGCTCCAGTAAAGACTTCACCTGTAAAAACGCCTGTTACCCTTGAGTTCTCTATCTGGGGAGGCCCCGCCGAAAAGGCCTTGTATCAGCAAGAAATTACCGTCTTTGAAGCCCTTCATCCACAGATTCACATCGCACTGCTGCATATTCCCGATAATTATTATCAAAAGCTTCATCTATTGGCTGCCAGTGACTTATTGCCCGATATCGTGATGATCAATAGCCAGTATTTGCCCGTTTATGCCAGCCATGGCTTATTTGAAGACATGAGTGGGTTTCAGCTTGTGGGCTCAGAAACATCAAAGTCACCGTCTGAGTCCTTGTCGGGTATATTTTATCCCAATGCGTTAAAGGCGATGGAAACACCCATTAACACATCAGGAAAACCTGTTTTGGCGGCCATCCCCAGGGATATTTCCAATCTCGTTGTGTACCTCAATAAAGAGGCCTTCCGTCGGCGCCATCTCTCGTTGCCAAAGGCGAATTGGACGTGGGCAGATTTACTGAGAATCGGCAAAATTCTGACAGTGGACAACGATCATGACGGTCGGCCGGAACAATACGGGCTATCTTTTTATAAAAACCCACCGCTCTTTTGGCTCCCTTTTGTGTGGAGTGCGGGTGGGGACTGGCTGAGTCCGGACGGACGCAGGGTGACGCTAAACACAAAAGAAGCCCAAGAAGGGCTCCGGTTTTACCAGGGATTGCGACATCATTTCCATATCGCTCCGCGACAAGAAGAGAGTGGGAGCCGGCTGATGAGTGAACTTTTTCTCAATCAAACCGTTGCGATGATGATCTCAGGGCGGTGGACTGTACCTGTTTTGCGGGAGAAGGCAACGTTTGATTGGGACGTTCTTCCTTTGCCTCGTGGGAGTGCTGGATCCAAAGTCGGGATTGATGCCACGGGGTATGCGGTTTCTCATGCAAGCAAGCATAAGGAAGCGGCAAAACTTTGGGTACAGTTTTTATCCTCTCGAACGGTTCAAGAAAAACTGGCGCAAAGCGGTCTACTGATTCCCGCTCGACAAGATGTAGCGGAATCAAAGGCCTTTCTCGATCCGTCGCATAAGCCAGGAGAGCATGCACGTGTGTTTTTGGATGTGATTTCCTCAGGGGTTCCCACGCGCAGCCATCCCCGGTGGAATGAAATGTCTGAGGCCTTAAACCATGGGTTTGAACCCGTGTGGAACGGAGAAGAAACAGTTGAAACTGGAACTGAGCGCTTGATTCGACAAATGCAGCCATGGCTGGAGCAGCCATGAATAAGCTATGGCCCGCGGTGTTTATTGCGCCATGTTTATTGGGTCTGTTGGTCTTCACCTACTGGCCCACCCTGCAATCCCTGTATTACAGTTGTGCAGATTGGAATTTGCTGGGGCAGCCTCACTGGGTGGGGACGGCAAATTATATTCATTTATTCCAAGACCCTCAGTTTTTTCAGGTGATGCAAACCACCTGGCTGTTTGTAATGGGAACCACGGTGCTGGAAGTGGGCGGCGGACTTTGCTTGGCTTTACTCCTAAACCGGCAATTGAAATGGGCCGCCTGGTACCGGTTGAGTTATTTTTTGCCCTTTGTCACCCCGATGGTGGCGGTTTCTCTGGTGTGGGGCTGGATTTATGACCCTGATATGGGGATATTGAATCAGGTATTGTCACAGCATATTCCCTGGCTGTATCAACCCTCCACTGCGATGCTGTGTATTATGGTGTTGCGGCTTTGGAAAAATGTGGGTTATGCCATGTTGTTGTTTCTGGCCGGCTTACAGGCGATACCTGTGAGCCTTGATGAAGCGGCAAGCTTGGACGGGGCGGGTCCTTGGCGGCACTTTTGGTATTTAACCTTACCGATGCTTTCTCCCACCGTGTTTTTTGTGGTGCTGATTACGATGATCAATGCCTTTCAGAATTTTGATGCTGTGTATTTGCTCACCCAAGGCGGGCCTAATGGCAGTACACAGGTCTTAATCTACTGGATGTTTGAGCAGGCCTTTCTGCGGTATGAGATTGGTCCGGCATCTGCCACAGCCTATGTCTTGTTTGCCATCATCATGCTACTCACGTTGATCCAGTGGCAGCTCCGTAAGCGTTGGGTTTTGTTTGAAGAGGATGTCTCATGAGATCAACGGGGCCACAGTCGCTGAGGACCTTCTGGTCACAAGTCATTTTATTACTTGGCAGTGTGCTGATGCTTTACCCCTTTGTCGTGATGATCGTGATCTCGTTTCCTCATGGATCAACCGAGGCGTATTCCCGTTTATTTCAGACACTGCCAATGGGTTGGTATACCTGGAATAGCTTTTTGGTGGCTGTACTGAGTACCATTGGGACACTGATTTTATCTGCTATGGCCGGGTATGGGTTTGCCCGCCTTCACTTTAAGGGGAAATCTTGGCTATTTTTTTTGTTTCTGATTACCTTGATGGTCCCACCGCAAGTCAATATGGTGCCGCTCTTTTTTCTGATGAAGCAATTCCACTGGCTCAACACGATGAATGCCTTGGTGATTCCTGGTATTTTTAGTGCGTTTGGGGTGTTTTTGATGCGGCAATGGTTTCAAGGGTTTCCCAAAGAGCTGGAAGAAGCCGCCTATCTAGATGGCTGCTCTGTTTGGCAGACATTCTGGTGGATTGCCTTTCCATTGGCTGCTCCGGCGGTTGCCACCTTGGGGATTTTTGCTTTTATCAATGCCTGGAATAGTTTTATGTGGCCCTTGGTTGTCACGCACTCAGATTCGGTTAGGACGCTTCCTGTCGGCCTTGCCACACTGAAAGCGAGCTTTAGAGATATCGTCGATTGGCCCGTAGTGATGGCGGGTGCAACGGTGTCGATTTTGCCCGTCGTGTTGGTTTTTTTAATCGGTCAAAAGGCCTTTATTAAGGGCATTATGAGCGGGGCCAGCAAAGAATAAAGACGAGTCAAGAGAAAAGACTATAGCTGAAATAGCAACGGGTGACGACGGGTCAAGGCAGTGAGCAGCTCAAAACTTAGACCTGCCTCAGACAATTCCTCTGCCTCCAATTGGAACAGCGTAATGAAGCGGTGGGCTTCTGGGTCGTCGATTTCAAGCTGTAAGGCACTAACAACCGCTTTGAGTGTCTCTTCTCTGGAAAGTGCTTGTTGTTGGTGTTGATGCTTATTGGCTCTCTGTGCGGTTTGTTTGGCAATGGTCCGGGCGATGCAGCGATCAGACTTATTGTTTCCAGACTTGATGTTTCCAGCCTTCATTTTGTCAGGGCTGGTGGGCTTGTTACTGGCTTTTCGTCGGGGCATGGGGGTCTTTTCTTTTCAGCAAAACGAAGCGTGTGCATGAGATTCTAGGCCTATTCCTCATAAGCGGCAAGGAGGAATTGAGAAGTGGCTTGCAAAGGCGTCATTCGCGGTATACCGTTGTAATAACACGGTTTAAAAGCAATTGTTAGGAGTTGTGACGTATGGCCAAAGCCATCAACTGGCCAAGCAGTTTTCGAGAGACTATCTTGGCAGAAGGCACAGAAACTCTCTATACGGCTGTGAGGCTAGGTCGCTTATACTATGACCACTGCTTTTGGGTGGATCAGGAAGTGGTGGATATTCGGGTGAATCATTTGCGGGTCCGCAAAGGGATTGTGCAAGGAGATTTATCTCTTTACGCCATAGGGGAAATTCCCGGCGAGGTATTCGCCCGTCTGAGACCTGGCATGCAAGATAAAGACAGCCTGATGAATTACTTAAAATCCACCTACGCCAATGAAACCGTGACTTTTGAGACATTGGTGACCGTGGTGAATTACAAAAACCTGCCCGTGATTGCTGATGAGATTGAAACCCCCGCTAACGCAGGAGATCCACATCACGTCGCTTCCTAAGGCTTTAAAAACGGTATTTAAACGCCCTCAGATTTTAGAGTGATCTCTGAGGGCGTTTTTTATAGGTCTTAGAATGTTTTTAGCCTTGCTTCAAGAGATGATAGGCTCGGTCTAAGCCAATGAGGCTAGCATGATGAGCGGCTTCATTAATCGCTTTGATATCTTCACGAATATCATCATGCTCAACCGTGTGTCCGAGATGATGTGTGGTTTCAATCCGACTAATGCTATGGAGTTCATCCACCTCTGTCCATTGATGATGCCAAGGCGCTGGGTTTAAGTGTTTTGGTAAAGACATTGGGCTAGAGTCCTTTCTGCGTTATTCAAAACTCTTAAATAAAATGCTAAAAACCCTTGATGATTGAGAGTTTGCTTGAGCAATCACTGCCGCTGTGGACTGTTGTTGTAGCTGAAACAGGGATACGCGTGCGGTTTCTGAAGCAATGTCTGTCCCAATCAAGGATTGTTGAGATGCGGTGAGATTAATTTGCGCCGTGTTGGCATAGTCAAGGCTGCTACTCAGTGAGTTCTGAAAACCGCCAATATTGGCCAATTTGGCGCCTAAGTTACTCAATGCGGTATCCGCTTGGGTAATTAACGTTTGTGCATCCGCATTGCTGGCAACGGTTGCTTGGGTAATACCTATAGAAGTCGCATTGGTATTTCCAAGTGCAGAGGCGATATTCAGTTTGTCATTGGCCCCACTACCGGTCCCTGTTTGAATATTCAAAGTGGGTCCGATGCTACCGTCTAAGAGGTTTTTTCCGTTAAATTGAGTACTGGCAGCCACCCTATTAATTTCGTTGATACCATTGGTCAGTGATGCTTGAAAGGCAGAGAAATCGGTGACCGTCCCGTTGGCAGCTTGCACGCCAAGTTCACGGATGCTTTGAACCGCTTCGTTGATAACAGAAACGCCCGCTTCTGCAATGCCCAAGAGGGACGAACCGGACTGAATATTGGTTTTAACTGAGTCAAAGCCTTGGATTTGAGCTTGTAACTGGTTGGATATCGACAGCGCTGCAGCCCCGTCACTGGCGCGGTTTATTTTTTTAAACGTCGATAATCTCTCCAGAGAGGTGTTGAGTAGCGACGTGGTTTGGTTGAGATTGTTGACCAGTGAAAGTGTGTTCACATTGGTGTTGAGATAAAACGGTTGATTTCCCATCAATATGTTTCCTTGTATCCGTACAAGTAACTCTCTATCAAGCAAGAACCCTCAATGGTTCTTGAAAGCATTTTTTGGGACAGTTTTTTGCTGGGTTTCACCCCCTATTTCTACTGCACGCAAATAGCGGCAATGACGATCTTCCGTTGGACACACATGTATGAAATGACACATGACAGTGTTAGGACGAAATCGTATTTTCTGTAAAAACGGGGCGAAGATGATCACAAAACGTTACACCCGCGATCACAGAGTGGGTGATCGCGGGTGTAACGGGCTTATTTTAAAGCGATTAATGTGAGAGTTGGATGCTGAGAGCTCGTTTGAGGCGGGAGGTTCTCACCATTTTCATCACTTCAACGGTGAGATTAAAGGCCCGGATGGCAGGACGAGAGGCCTTGTAATTTTCTTCTGCCACCGCGAGGTGATCGCGGGAAAACATAGGAAATGTGAACTCAAACGGATCTTGTTTTAGGGGGAGTGTTGCAAAACGAGACTTTTGGGGGTCGCTCATGGTGGATTTGTGGGGTTCGCTCATAGAGTCGGTGCGCTCCTTCCGTGGATTGCCGCTCAACAATAACGGTGAATATAACGATTACGGGGTATTACTGTTTGCTATACAACTGAAGTGCTGAAGCTTGGAAGTTGTTGATTTGACCCAGTAAACTGATACTGGCCTGTTGTAAGATTTGTGAACGGGTAATATTGGCGGTTTCTTCCGCCACATCGGTATCGGTGATTCGGGATTTGGAGGTGGAGTAGTTTTCAACAGCACGTTGGGTGTTGTCGATGGCACCCTGAAGTCTGCTTGCGATGGCACCAATGGCACCAAGTTGCTGGGTCACTTTGCTGATGGCGCCGTCCACGTCATTAATAAAATTCTGGGCCATTGTTGCGCTGGTGATGTTGGACGTGCCAGTACCAGGGTTGTAAAAATCATTGAGAGAAGTAAATGTGGTGGTACCACCTGTGGAGTCAATCAGGCCAATCCCGGCGGGAACAATCCCTTTGTCCACCCGGGCACTGGTAAAGGCAGAGGAGATATCCAGTGTGTCGGTGGTTTGGCTGGTGAGACCAATTTGGAGTAACGCATTGGAGGTGGTGCCGTCGAGCAGTTGGATGCCGTTGAAGTTACTGGATTGAGAAATCCGCTCAATCTCATCGGACAGTGCCCGAATTTCTTTACCGATAGAATCCCGCTGGGGCTGCCCGTTGGTATCGTTAGCGGCTTGGACAGAAAGTTCGCGGATGCGTTGCAGGTTTTCGACGATGACAGAGAGACTACCCTCTGCTGTATCTGTAATGCTTAAACCGTCCTGTGCGTTTTGGATGGCCCGTTGATAGCCACGGATTTGCACGCCCAGTTTATCGGCGATGGTCACGCCCACAGAATCATCAGCGGCACGGTTGAGTTTATTGCCAGAGGTGAGGCGCTCATAAGAGCGGGCTTGTAAGGCTTGGTTCAAACTTAAGTTATATTGTGCAATCACAGATGACACATTGGTATTAATGATAGACGGCATGATGCTTTCTCCTCCGACAAAGTGTTGGGGTTCCCAACCGATTCTCTTGTTACCCTATGACGTTTCGGTGTTTAGACTTCACTCATACATTGGGTATCGAGAAGGCCATGGCAATCTGTAGGGTTAACCTGAATAAGTTCCTCTGTTTGGTGGAGAGGGTTTGGTTGCAACGCGCAATCAATGCCTGCAAAAAAGGGCTAAATTTTGTGCTATAGTAGGCTTTTCCGTTTAGGATAGATTTTATAGAGGTAGGTCGCTTATGAAACTCGCGGTGATCGGTACCGGCTATGTGGGGACAGTAACGGGTACGTGCTTGGCCGAATTGGGGCACGATGTGATCTGTGCCGACGTCAATGAGGCCCGGATTGAGAAGCTTCAACAAGGAGAAATGCCTTTTTTTGAAGCAGGTCTTGAGCCACTCATTCGCTATAACGTGCAAGAAGGACGACTGCGCTTTACGACAGATATCAAAGAAGCGGTGGCTGAGTCCGAGGTGGTTTTCCTGTGCATTGGCACCAAGGGAACTGGGAGTGAAGCCAAGCCCGATCTCAAGCCTTTGATGAAGGCAGTCAAAGATATTGCCGGGGCTATGGGGCCAGATCGATACCGTTTGATTGTGGAAAAAAGCACTCTCCCCATTAAAACAGGCGAGTGGTTGAAGGATTTACTGACGGCCGAAGCCCCCAAGGGAGCCGATTTTGATATCGCCGCAGTGCCCCAATTTATGCGCGAAGGCAATGCGATTTGGGACTTCTTGCATCCTGACCGTATTGTTATCGGTGCTGAAAATCAACGAGCCATTGATATTTTGGTGAGTATCTATGGGACACTCAATGCGCCTCTTTTGGTCACAGATATCAATAGTGCCGAACTGATTAAACATGCGGCCAATGCCTTCTTGGCGATGAAAATTTCTTTTATCAACTCTGTGGCCCAAATTTGTGAAAAAACCGGGGCGGATATAGCCAAAGTCGCCAAGGGTCTTGGGATGGATAAGCGGATTTCCCCGGACTACCTGAACGCCGGTTTGGGTTACGGTGGGATCTTTCTGCCCAAAGATATCTCCTCTTTGGTCAATATTGCCGATGAGTACCACATCAACCTGGATCTCTTGAAAGCAACGGAAGTAATTAACCGTTATCAACGTATCCGTTTTATGGAGCGCATTGAGCAAGCCGTGGAAGGGAAAGACTTACACGGTAAAACAATTGCGGTTTGGGGTTTGGCTTTTAGGCCCAATACAGATGATATGCGGGATGCACCCAGTATTAATATCATTCGAGGACTTCAAAAACGGGGTGTGAAAAAAATTCGCGCTTTCGATCCCCTTGCAATGAAGGCAACCCGTGAAATTATGCCAGACATCACTTACTGTAACTCTGTCTATGAAGCAGCAGAAGGGGCTGATGTGATTGCCATTTTAACAGAGTGGCCTGATTTTCAGTACATTAACTTTACTGAGCTAAAGCAAATCAGTGCTTGTCGGGTGATTGTGGACGGTCGTAACCTCTATAATCCTATCCGGATGGCAAAATTGGGGTATCACTATTGGAGTATTGGTCGTCAAAAGCATTCCCCAGAGGCGTATCTCAACCCAGAGACTCCCGGGGACTCAGCCCCTCCCAAAACAAAAAAGGCCATGGCTAAGGCCTAACGAGTATTTCATATCGTTTCAACAGCTCAGAAAAAAGCCCCCAGAGATCTGGGGGCTTTTAAATTTGGATTTCCAAAATTACATTTTGAAAAAGCCTTGCTGGAAGAAGTTGGTGTTGGCATACACCGGATCTGCCCAGTAACGGATGCTTCCGAAAGGACTCAGGACGGCGGCAAAGCCTTGCCCAGAAGCCTGAGCACCTTGAATACCAGCGTTAGCGTAGCCGCCCAGGGGGCCAACTCCGGTTACGAAGGTTCCAAACGGACTTTGAAGCATCGAGTGATTAATGCCAGACGCGGCAATCCCGGCTTGGGTTTGCTGGAATGGATTAATCTGTCCTGTGGCTGGATTCGAGGGGAAACCCTGGAATGAAGCCCACGGAGGAATCACATTACCGCCAAAACCTGGCTGTTGCGGCATACTGGAGTACTGAGGCATTCCTTGTGGCATTCCTTGTGGGATGCCGTATCCAGGGTTACCGCCACTCATTCCGCCGAGACCACCAAAATTGATGGGTGCGGATTGGTTGATACCGCCAAGGTTAATGGGAGCGTAATTATTTTGCTGTTGAGGAATCCCAAAAGGAACACCAAACGGAGGGCCACTTTGTTGTTGAGGCGGCATTCCGGGAACCGTATAGCCCTGTTGAAATGGGGGCGGATACGGAATTGGTGAATACGGGTTCACAGCACCAAAGGATCCTGGGCCCCATTGGTTAAAGGGTCCGGCCTGAGGTGAAAAAGGATTAAATCCTGAGGGATCAACCGTGTTTTGCGGCCCGATAATAAATCCTGGTACAGGAGGACGCCCGGTTGAAACACCCAGAGGACCGCCTTGCGCGTACCCGTTTCCATTAATGGTTGCTTGAAACAGGCCTGCCGGGGTTTGGTAGGCTGTCTGGGCAATCCCATTATAGTTATACGGTGATAGCATCTCTCCTCCTAACAATAGGTGTAGTCAAAAAATCAGGTGAAAGTGGATAGGAACATGAACTATTGATTGCTATTAAAATAAAAACAAATAAAATAACATGATTGTGTGGGGAGGGAACTATATAACAAAACTGTTACATCAGCGTAACCCCACGTCATGATCGAAAAAGAGGGATCCCTTTCTCTGTAATGCCGATTGCGCGATCGCCACAGGAAAACAAACGGACTCCTATGGCGATCGATCATGCTATGGCTTTTGTAAGATGTGTTTAAGCGGCTCTAACAGCACCGATACCAGGGGCGTATGGGCTGATAAACCCATTATTGGCAATGCTATTAGCGGCATAGGCTGGTTGTAGGCCAATATTATTGTTCAGACTGAGACTGTTATTGGCACTGTAATTATAGATATTGGTCTGCGGGATGGTCAGTCCACCCCAGGCCAAGGGACTCTGCTTGTTGTATTGATTCATCATCAACATCAACATCATTTGCTGTTCACGTTGAGACTCTTGTGCTTCGCGTTGCGCTTGAGCCTCCTGCTGTGCTTTTTGGGCGTTTAGTATAGCCTCCAGTTGGGCTGTGCGTTCCCTGTCCTGTGCCTGTTGAGCAGCCAGTTCCCTTTCTTTGTTTTGTTGTTCCTGTTGGCTCTGTATTTGCGCCTGTTGTTGGGCTATCTGGGCGTCTTTATCTTTCAGACGCTTTTCTTTTTCGGCAGCACTGCCTATGCCGAGACCCGCGATTCCCGCAAGAATCCCTGCCGCAACTAATGCAACGACCATCCTTCAAACTCCTTGATTATCTCACTCACACAAACGCTTAAATTGATACCTATTAAAATTAAAACAAAAGAAAATCTGTGAATTGTTAGCGAGTGACGATGTTTTAGATTCATTTAAGAATTGCTGAGCCAGGAATTCGCAAGAAGCTACAGAGACAAAAAAAGTCTCGACCCCAATAAAGTCATAGGGATCGAGACTGTGTTGTGTGTGTATGGTTGTTAAAGTGTTGTTTAGAGATAGCCAGCCATGCTGAAGCTGGTACCAAACCCATTGCTACCGTAGGAAAAACCAAACCCAAATCGCGGCTGGTTATAGCTGGGAGCAAAGTTTTGCTGTCCGAAATTGTAGTTGTTGTTAATAATGGTTGGGCTGGCAAACTGGGGCCGAGAGGCCAAGGCTTGCTGCAAGGCATAGTTTTGTTGCTGCAAGGCTTGGTATTGACCTGCCATTTGCTGTTGCCACATACTTTGTTGCGCTTGTTGCAAGCCCGCTTGATAACCGCGTTGCAGCCCAGCCTGATAAGCTTGTTGCATTTGACACTGTTGATTTTGGCAGGCGTTACGTCGTTTTTTCCGCTTTCGTCCAAAGAGTTTTTTCACGCCTTTGGCAATGCCTCGGCCGATAAAACCGCCGGCCACCGCACCCAGAGGGCCTAAGAATGCCCCACCCACGGCCGCTCCAATCCCGGCACCTGCCGCACTGGCATAGTCGCCTTTAATTAAATCAGGTATTGCAGCCAAACCACCTGCAATCGCCATCCCGCCTCCGGATAAAGGCGCTGTAAGCGTACTGGCAATCGATGAGGGAGCTGCCCCAATGGCGCCACCTTCTAAAACAGAGGGAGCTCCACTATAAAGAAAGCTTCCGCCGCCAAATTGAGCTTCATAGCCTAGGCTAGAAGGACCTAAAATTGCTGACATAACCATAACCTCCATCACACAGATGCATCCATAGGAATGAATACACCCAAATTGAGCACACACACAAATGACACAGATGACTGAGTGCATGAAGACAGCCCGCTTTTTTGACAAAGCGTTTGTTGAAACCCCACACACCTTTTGAAGAGTTAATTAGAAGTACTTGAGAGAACTAAATGACTTGTGTTTATATAAAAACAATCTTAAGGCGCTTTGATGTTAAATTGTTAAGAAATGCTACAAGGACGTCTATTTAAGGTTCATTGTCTCCGAGTGTCTCTTCAATCATGCGAGAGATCGTTGGGATCAGGCTTTTCTGGAGCTCATCGGGGCAATCCCGCAACAGGTGCATGGCGGAGCGCAGAGATTCGTTGACATCGTACCAGCGCCGACGAAGATGGGGGTCTACTTCGCCCGGCTTTTCGTCCACCACTTTATTCATATCTTCGATGGTGGTTTCGCCGTCCCCTTCAATCTGATGCTCGATAATAATTTTAATGATATTGAGGGCCACTTGGGCTTGATAGCGATCAGACGCATTGCGCAGGTGGTTGAGTGCCTGGCTGAGTGCCGGATCTTGATCGTACCAGCGTTGGGGGGCATAGCGCTTTTCTTGTGTCATCTCATTAAAAACTTTCCCAAAAAACTTTCCAATTGAACCCTATCATTATCTTCTAGTATCTAACAATAATCCATAATGGGGTTATGCGTTTGACAAGCATCCGTTGACAGAACAATAATACCAAGGATGTGGCATAGTAGCTCAGTTGGCTAGAGCACGCGGTTCATACCCGCGGTGTCGCTGGTTCGATTCCAGCCTATGCCATACCTCTATTCCTACTTTTAGAGAGAGTCTCAGGGAGTACCCCCATGGCCAGCTTACCCCCTCACCTGCAAGTTTCTGTTTTGATTTTCCTGAAATCACTGGCAACCCCAGTGGTCTTGTATTCTGAGAACCCGATGCAGCTCTACGAAGAGATGAAAGGGCTGATCAAGGCGGCAAACCAAGCAGCACCCAAGCTGATTGAAAAACCGGGTGTAGGGCCCCTCAAGCGGGTTTGTTTTACTGATACTATGTTGATGGGTGTCGCACTTCAGTCTGACCCCAGTGTGGGTGGATCAGTACAATCTGGACCACCTCAGGCAGGGCCTCCACAAGCGGGTCCACCACAAGGCCCTCCGCCTAATAGACCTCCTCAGGGTCCACCCGTAGGACCGCCGCGCTAAATATAATTCACTCAGGCCTGTGGCCCTTGCTGCATCTTTTTGCGCAGTAAAGCCAAGTGCTCTTCTGTTTCTTTGATCTCTGCAGTGTTGTTGGTGCGTTGAATATAGAGCTCAAAGGTTTCTAGCGCCAGCTGAAATTGTTCGGTCTTTTCATAGGCATACCCCAGATTGTTATAGGCCGTGGCGTACTTGGGGTCGAGCTGAATCGCCTGCTTATAGTGGGGGATGGCTTGTTCAGGCTCATTTTTACAGTAATAAGCAAGACCAAGTTGGTTGTATGCCTTTGCGTAGTGACCGTCTATCTCGATGGTGCGTTCACAATAACGAATGGTTTCATCCCAGTTTCCCGATTTGGCCAGACTAATCGACAGCTCGTAATTGCCCTCTAAACTATTGGGATCAATTGCCAGCAGTGCTTTATACGCCTCAATGGCCTTGTCATATTTTCGAGTCGAGTCGCAGAGTTTGCCAAGAAGCAAGTAGAGACCTGGGTTATTTGAATCCAGTTGTGTGGCACGTTCATAGGCTTCAATGGCTTTGGCTTTATTGCCGCCGCCCTCATAGATTAAACCCAGAAAATAATGGATATCAGAGTCGCCAGGACTCAGCTCAGCCGCTTGCTCAAGTAAGGGCTTAGCCTTTTCTTTTTCACCCTCATCAAAAAGCACTAAAGAAAGGTTATAGAGGGTATCCACATCTTCAGGATCGAGATCCAGAGCTTGCTGGAAGAATTCTTTGGCCAAGCTTAATTTGTTCAATTTCTGGTGAATGAGCCCCAAAGTATAGTAGGCATTGGCAAAGCCTGGATCTTTGCTCAGGCATTTTTCTAGATAACGAATACTTTCTTCGATCTGCTCTTGTTGATAACTATCCAGAGCCAAGTTATATAAGGCTTCGGCAGATTTTGGCGGAGTAGCACCGCCTCGCTGTTTTTTCCAAAACAAGAGGCCACCACCCGCAACAGAGGCCAGTAGTGCAACAGCAATCCCAGAAAACACCCAAACATCCATGCCTAAAACACTCAACCCTGCGGCAGAAGCAGCTGCTTCTGCCGCAGGTAAAGCGGTAGTGGCCGTATGAGCAAGATTGGCTGGCTGTGACGGCTCTGGAGGGCTGGTGGTTGCGATTAATAGAGACACTGTCATCGATGTTTCGTCATGTTACTGAGGGTTATTTGCGGTAAGGCATGCCCACTCATTTTATACTACAACGCAACTTCCGAAATCGTATCCCCCTCCAGAATGACAGAGTCAAAACTCAGGGTGAACCGGCACCGACTGGCGGTGGATTTGGAAAATCCACCGTAGACCAGGGAGACATTCCCGTCTGCAAGGACCTCATTGGAGCGAGAAGACCACTTCATTTGGGGGGCTCTTAGCTCTGACGGCTTTTCTTCGGTGGTTTTGGCAACAACACCCCCCGTTAAAAATACGGCTTTATCCGCTTCGAGATAACGGCCGGTCGGAGCGGTAAACTGTAGAACGGGTTTTCCAGTGGCGTTGTAGAAAGTGCCTGAGACGCCCTGTAGATCAGCCCCTGATCGGTCTTCATAAAATTGAGTATGTTCCGCTTTTATCTCCCACTGCTTTTCAGACCCCTTGGTGATTGTAAACGTCACATTTTGCCCTGTGACATCGTTATTTTTAGAGGGGTTGGGGTTACTGGGGTCACTGGGCGTTTGGCCGTTATTCTCGTGAATCAGAGAGTCGGCCATATAGAGGGCACCTGCGGTGAGCAGGGCCATCAGCGCCAGGGCAATGACAAAAAAACGTTTTTTGGGGGCCATGGGACGTTATCTATCCTGCCGCAACAGGCTTGGGGCTCGCCAGCACGGAATCGTACCAGAATTTCTTTTGGCGGTCTCCAATCTCATCGACGTGGATGTGCTTGATCTCAGTGTATTCTTTAAGCCCTTCCAGACCCAGTTCCCGTCCAATGCCAGATTGTTTGTAGCCACCAAAGGGCGCCTTTTCGCTGACCAAGTGGTACTCATTAATCCAAACAGTACCGGTTCTCAGTGCCTTGGCAACGCTGAGTGCTTTTTTGGCATCTTGGCTCCAGACCGCCCCAGCCAGACCGTAAATGGAGTCATTCGCCTTTTGAATCACTTCATCCAGGGTTTTAAAGCGTTGGACAACCAAGACCGGCCCAAAGATTTCTTCACGGGCAATGGCCATGGTGTTATCCACATTCACAAAGACGGTAGGCTCAACAAAGCAGCCATGGGCCAGAGAAGCATCTTGTGGAATATTACCGCCTAAAATGCATTCGGCACCTTCTTTTTTACCCGTTTCAATGTATTTGAGTACCCGCTCTTGTTGTTTCTTGGAAACCAAGGGTCCCATATCCGTTGCTTTATCAGCAGGGTCACCCAGTTTGATCTGTCGGGCTTTTTCCAGAAAGCGCGTCATAAATTCATCGTAGATACCGTCTTGCAAAAAGAGTCGACTGCCAGCCGTACAGCATTGACCTTGATGAAAGAAGATGGCAAATAGCGAACCATCAACGGCCATGGGTAAATCCGCGTCATCCAGGACGATGTTGGCCGATTTACCGCCGCATTCCAAGGTCACTTTCTTCATCCCACTAGCCGCACAGGCCATAATATGCTTGCCAATTTCTGTCGAACCGGTAAAGGCAATTTTATCCACCAATGGGTGGGTGGCCAGAGCTTCTCCGGCTTCTTTCCCGAAGCCAGTAACAATGTTAATCACACCGGGTGGGAGATCAGTCTCAGCCAGCAGCTTGGCAAAGGCCATGGCGCTCAAAGGGGTTTCTTCCGCAGGTTTTAACACCACAGTGTTTCCAGCCGCAAGGGCAGGGCCTAATTTCCAGATGGCCATTTGTAAGGGAAAGTTCCAGGGGATAATTTGAGCGCACACCCCGATAGGCTCTCTGTAAATACGGTTATTGCTCACGCCTTGATGACTTAATGCGTCCAAAGATTCTGAAAGATCACTGGCGGCTAAATCCACAAAGTAGCGAAAATGCTTGTTGCAGTTCCATAAATCGCCCTTTGCTTTGCGGAAAGTTGAGCCTGAATCCGCGATTTCCATGGCGGTGAGTTCTTTGGCATGGGCTTCCAGCTTGTCGGCTATTTGTTGCATCACGGCCTGACGCTCTAAACCAGTCATTCTGGGCCAGGGGCCCTCATCAAAAGCTTTTCGGGCGGCTTTTACCGCCTTATCCACATCGGCAGCTTGACCCCGGGCAAAGAGGCCGGTTACCTCCCCGTTAAAGGGGTTAATACTTTCAAAGGTTTCACCAGCGGCGGCAGGGATGAATTCCCCATTAATAAAGAGCGAGTAGGTTTCCATTGGCTTGAGGTCCTTATTGTGTGTGGATATCGTTCAAAAATCTTACTACAATCATGACTTATAAGCGTTCCAAAATGACAGCAATGCCTTGCCCAACGCCAATACACATGGTTGCCAGACCGTACTTGCTTTGAGGATGGCGCTGAAGTTCATACATCAAGGAGCCCACAATCCTGGCGCCACTGGCACCTAACGGATGTCCCAGCGCGATGGCGCCCCCGTTCACATTCACTTTGGTTGGATCAAGGGCTAAATCCTGCATGCAGGCAAGGGCTTGTGCGGCAAAAGCTTCGTTTAACTCAATCAAATCCAGTTGCTCAATAGACAGGCCAGCGCGTTTCAGGGCTTTTTCTGTCGCCGGGACCGGACCGAGCCCCATGCAGGCAGGGTCAACACCGGCCACTGCGGTAGAGACAATTCGTGCCAAGGGTTTTAAGTTTTGCTTGCTTGCAAAGGCTTCAGAACAGATCAGCAAGGCGGCAGCGCCGTCATTCACGCCAGAAGAATTTCCGGCAGTCACTGTTCCTCCGTCTCTAAAGGCTGGCTTAAGTTTAGCCAAACTCTCTAGGGTAGTATCAGCTCGGGGGTGCTCATCTTCTATCACTTGAAGGGGATCGCCTTTTCTCTGTGGGATAGAGACAGGAATCAGCTCATCGGCAAAGCGGCTATTCGCTTGTGCGACTGCGGTTTTTTGCTGAGAGGCGAGTGCAAAGCTGTCTTGGGCCTCTCTGGATAATTGATAGCGCTCGGCCACGTTCTCGGCCGTTTCCCCCATACTATAGGGGTGGTGCATTGCCGCCAGTTTTGGGTTGGTAAAACGCCAGCCGATGGTGGTGTCAAAAATGTCTACTTGCCGGGCAAAGGGCTGAGCCGCTTTTGCCATCACAAACGGGGCCCGGGTCATACTTTCGACGCCGCCTGCGATATACAACTCGGCTTCTCCTGCGGCAATGGCGTGGGCCACCTGATTAACAGCCATCATTCCAGATCCACATAGACGGTTGACAGTTCCTCCCGCCACACTGATCGGGAATCCTGCCAGGAGTAGGGCCATTCTGGCAACATCTCGGTTGTCTTCACCAGCCTGATTTGCACAACCCAGAATGACATCTTCAATTTGTGCAGCATCTAAGCCAGGATTCCGAGACATCAGGGCCTTCAAGGTCAGTGCAGCCATATCATCTGGTCGGACCTCCTTGAGTACACCACCATAACGCCCAATCGGGGTGCGAACGGCGTCAACAATTACAGCAGCAGAAGTGGCAGAAAACATGACGACAGATTCCTTTCAGGAGAAGCGTTTTAGAGAAGTAGTGGTTTTGTGGTGAAGGCCGTATCAGGATAATGGTAGAAACCCTGTCCTGTTTTTTCACCCAGTTGATTGGCCCAGACTTTTTGCCGCAGTAAGGGGAGCGGACGGTAACGATCATCCCCGAGCACTTGATGGAGATGTGTGAGTGTTGCCAAAATGACATCCAGGCCGATTTTATCAGCCCAGCGCAAAGGGCCCATGGGGTAGTTGGTTCCCAGCGTCATCGCTGTATCAATGTCACTGGCGGAGGCCACCCCTTCTACCAGGGCAGAAACAGCCTCATTGGCTAGGCAGGCCAGCACCCGAGGGAGCACCATTCCAGGGCTTTCTGGATAACAAGTAACAGAGCAGCCAAGTGATTCAAAGAAACTACCTGCAAGTTCTTTCGCCTCATCGAGGCAATCGATGGGATAGGTCAGCTCAACACGGTGACGCTCGGGTTGCAGTAGATTTAACGGGCTGTATCCCAAGAGATTGACTGGAAACGGAAATTCAGCGGCCCCTTCCCCCAGAAGCTGATAAAAGCCCGGTAAGAGTACCAGAGGATTGGGTTCTAGGGAGCTAGATTGTTTTGAAATTTGGTCTAAAATTCCGGCATCTTCCAAAGCGTTGACCAAATCCTCTGCGCTGTGAGGCATCGCGGTTTGGAGAATGAGATCAAAGCCATCATAGCCTTCTGTGCCATCAGCCGTTGAAAGTGAGCTGTCCTCATCCTCAAGATTGAAGAGTGTGAGTGAGTAGGTGTCTTGCTTGGCGCTGAGTGTGGTCTGAAAAAAGCGGGTGACAGGGCAGAGTGATCCGTCACAAACCAGTAGAACCCGGGTTTTTCCTGCAGATTTACTTGTCGCCCGTCTATTTGCCATGTTTGTTCTCGTACGTGTAAAAACCTTGACCCGTCTTTTTCCCTAGAAGGCCAGCGGCCACCATTTGAGCTTGGATCGGGTGAGGGCGGTACCGTGGTTCTTGAAAATACCCGTTGTAGACGGTTTGGGTCACTGCAAAGTTGATATCTATCCCAATCAGGTCCATTAAGGTGAAAGGACCCATTCGGAAGCCACCCGCCTCAGTTAAAATTTGGTCAATCATGGCCACATCACCGACCTGGTCGCTCAAAATCCGAAAGGATTCTCCGTAGTAAGGCCTTGCGACTCTATTCACAATAAAACCCGGCGTGTCTTTTGCCCGCACAGGGGTTTTATTTAGCGCCAGAGATAACTCCCACAGCTGTTTGATAGTGCTTTCATCAGTTTGGCGGCCTTCAATCACCTCAACCAGCTTCATCAAGGGGACGGGGTTAAAAAAATGGAGCCCGGCAAATTGCTGAGGGCGTTTTGTCGCACTGGCCAGTGCAGTGATCGACAGCGATGAGGTGTTGCTGGCAAAAAGGGTGTTTGCCGGGCAGATACTGTCTAGCGATTGAAACAAGCCTTGCTTGAGGGCTAAATCTTCTGGCACGGCTTCGATAATCAGTTCACAGTCTCTCAGTAAGTCCAGCTGGGTGGTGGTATTAATTTTTTTCAGGGCAGACTCAGCAGCCTCTGGGGTGAATTTCCCCTTGGCCACCCCTGCATCCAGAGAAGCCTGAATCCGCCCAAGACCCGACTCTAGGAAGCGCGTTTCAATGTCATACAGCCACACCGTGCAGCCTGCCTGAGCCAGAATCTGAGCAATCCCAGCACCCATGGTGCCAGAGCCAAGGACTGAAACGGTTTGAAAGGGGAGTTTGTTCACAGGTGTTGGCATTGAGCGTGTGTTATACAGCTTTTTTCTCGTAGTAAGGCACCCAATCTGGGAGCACCACCCCTGTTCCTTCCAGCCTGGCTTCGACATCCGCTTTGAAGACATCGCGAACCAGCCCGTTATCTCGTTTTTTCAAGCCCAGTTTCACGTAAAGCTGATTTTTGGGGGCACCAGGACGACCGAAAATATTCATCACCCGGGGATACCACTTGTTAATGCCTTCCTGGAGTTCGGCCCGTGTCTCTGGATTTTCAGAGAGCCGTTTCACCCAGGTGTCGCCGTGGTTCATGTGCATGGTTTCTTCCTGGAAGATGGTCTTGATGGTTCTAAACCAGGGAGCGTAACTAGAATCCAAGGTGTCTTCCAGCTGATGCCCAGCCCCGCGGTCCATCAGGAAGTTAAAGAGAATAAAATCGGTCCAGGTTTCAATCGGGTAGTAAAAAATGTTAACCCGCTTGTCTTCGGTGAGGCGCTGGGTACCGATATCGGCGTTCCCGTCTGCCACCCGAAAGGCATAAGGATGTTGAGCAATGTAATGCTCGACGTCCATGCCGAGTTCTGCCAGCAATTTAAACATCGCATAGGCATGTCGGATCTCGTCTTTGGCGATTTGAGCGACCAAGAGCTTCTCGTGAATACTGGGAGCTTTTTCAATCCAGGGAATATAGCCATAGGCCCCGGAAAGTTCAGAATCCGCTTGCTGAAGCAGCAAATTTGTGAGTGCTTCTCGATACTCATCGGACATTTCATCCGTGGATTCAATTTTTTCACCGGCTTGGAGTCTGGCATTAAAGGCTTCGGCAGTAATCATCGGCGACGTCTCCTTGTGTTGCTTGGGTTATTGTCCAGTAAATTTCGGAGGACGCTTTTCGGTGAAGGCGGATACCCCTTCACGGTAATCTTCGGTGCGTCCGGCAATTTCTTGAAGTTGGGCCTCATAGCCCAGATAGGTGGCTAAGTCCATGGTTTCCGCCTGGTTAAAAGCCCGTTTCATCAGGCCCAAGGCTTTGGTAGGACCGTCAGCCAGTTGTGCCGCAAAGGCAAGGGTTTCACTCTCAAGCGTATCTTCGGGCAAAATCCGGTTAGCAAGACCGTATTCGTGCGCTTTTTGGGCGTCCACTTTGTCGCCTGTCATCGCCAGTTCCAGAGCCCGGCCGTAACCAATCAGGCGAGGGAGCAGCCAGCCAGCGCCGGAATCGGGGATTAATCCCACTTTCACAAAGGCCTGAATAAAGCTGGCCTTCTCAGAAACAATGCGAAAATCGCAGGCAAAGGCAATACTGGCTCCAGCACCAGCTGCAACCCCGTTTACCATAGCAATCACGGGTTTTTCTATCGTGCGAAGAGAGAGAATAATCGGGGCGTAGCGCTTTAAAATCGATTCTCCCAAATGAGGAACCCCTCCCTCATTGGCGGCAATACTGCGGCTTTGTAAATCTTGCCCAGCGCAAAACCCCCGTCCAGCACCAGTTAAGATAATTGCTCGAGTGTGAGGGTCTTTCTCAACCTGCTTGAGCGCTTTCTGTAGCTCGTAGCTCATCGCATCGTTAAACGCATTCAGACAGTCTGGGCGGTTGAGCGTAATGCGCGAGACCCCAGAGGCCGGTGTGTCCAGCAGAAGGTGTTCATAGGTGAGCGTTTTGGTGGCCATGGTGTTTCTTTATAATTAACGAACTAATAAATAACTTTTAACTAACGTCCTAAAAATACAGCGGGCCTTTTTTCTATAAAGGCGCTCATTCCCTCTTTTTGATCGGCGGAGGCAAAGAGCAGATAAAACAGCTTCCGCTCATAGTCTAAACCCGCTTCAATCGTAGTGTCAAAGGATTTCAAAATGGCTTCTTTGGCAAGTCTTACCGCAATCGGTGGCTTTTCTGCGATCTCTTGCGCCAGATGAATGGCCTCATCTAAATAGAGTTCATTGGCGACCACACGGGTGATAAGACCAGCCTCAAAGGCTTCACTGGCGCTAAATTGACGGCCTGTCAAAATCAATTCCATCGCACGGGCTTTGCCAATCGCACGGGTAAGCCGTTGTGTGCCTCCTGCACCGGGAATCACCCCAATGCTGATTTCCGGCTGGCCAAGGCGGGTGTTTTCTGCGGCAATCACCATATCGCACATCATCATCAATTCACAACCACCGCCCAAAACATAGCCACTCACCGCTGCTATCACTGGCTTATGGAGCTTGCGAATTCGATCCCAGCGGGCCAATTGATCAATCATCAGCATCTCAACCGCACTGGCATCTGCCATCCGCTTGATATCGGCCCCGGCCGCAAAGGCTTTTTCGTTTCCTGTGACGATTAAACAACCAATTGAAGGGTCCTTATCAAAGGCCTCCAGGGCTTCGACCAGTTCAGCCATTAGGTCAGGACTCAAGGCATTCAACACTTCCGGTCGGTTGAGTTGAACAATGCCCACATGCCGTAATGCGTCTGCATTATCAGCACCGCCTTGCTTTTGAGGGGCCTCAATCACGCGGGTGAGGATGTATTGGTATTGAGGGCTGGCGCTCATGATAAGTCCTCTCGAAGCTTGGCGTAGTTGGGCCGGCGTTTTTCCACAAAGGCACGGGTGCCTTCAATGGTTTCAGTGCTGCCAGAATGAATGGTCAGCCAGTCACGGGCGTGTGGCAGTGTGATGCCCCAAGAGAAATCCCGCCAAAAATTCAACTGCTGCTTGGTATAGCGGGTACATTCTGGGAGTTTTTGCAGGAGTTTATCCGCCATGGTTTCCACGGCCTCATCCAGTTGCCCGCGAGGGACCACCTGATTGACCAAACCCCATTCCAGGGCTTTTTGAACCGGAATTTCCTCACAGAGCAACAGAATTTCCCGTGCCCGGCGGTCCCCCACAATCAATGGAAGCCATTGTGTGGCACCCGCTGCGGCGACAGAGCCATGCGCAGCACCCACTTGCCGGATATAAATATCATCAGCGGCAACGGCCAGATCGCAGGCCATATTAATCTCATTACCGCCGCCCACGACAATGCCGTTGAGCCTAGCAATACTGGGTTTGCCCAGGTTTCGCATCTTGTCATGAAACTCGATAAAGGCGCTCATCCACTTCCAGTAATCACGCGGGGTGTCGAGAAAATAGGCGGCTTGCTCGCTGAGATCGGCTCCGGTGCAGAAGGCTTTCTCGCCAGCTCCGGTGATGATCAAAACACCCGTGGCATCGTCCCACGCGGCATCTTCAACGGCCTTGGTCATCTCACGCATCGTGGCAAAGTCAAACGCGTTATGCTTTTGAGGGCGGTTAATCGTGATTTTAGCCCGATGATTATATTTTTCGTAAATAATGTGCTGAAAATCAAACTCAGCGGGGGTATGAGGTGTTAGTAAGGGATGGCGCTTGGCCTCTTTTTGAGATGTGCTCATGGTTAAAACACACCTGCGCCTTGGAGATTGGTGATTTCTGATGTCAGAATGGTCACATTTTTAGCGGCAAAACTCATCAGGTTTTTCCCGGCTTCTCTTCCTTGAGGGGAGTTCATTCCACTGTGGAGGTCTTCAAGAGAGTCAAAGGTGAGTTCTGCAATCATGTAATACGGTGCAGCGCCGCCCATCATGTTGCTGTTTATTTTGGCCACTTCCACGCGGGCAAGCCCGGGGATTTTTTCGACTAAGGGCATATGGGTGTCAAAGTAGGCACGGTCAAATTCAGCTGGGTTTTCAGGCTGAGTATACAAAGCAATCAGTTTGGCTGGAGTCGTTTCGCCAGGGGCCATCGTCAGATACTCCTTTAAAAAAGGTAAATCAACCCGCCTATTTTGCCATAAAGATCTTGCAAAATAAAATGCCGGTCCCCCTCAGAACCGGCAATCAGGTATGTTATGGCAGCTAGTTATAAAAATTAGGCATAGTGAATAAACTTGTTTTGATGAGAATTCTTAGACTTTGGAGTCCCTGCAAAGGCTGGTACCAACTGTCTTTGCTCAACGCCTGAGGGCCTGCCAGCCGCAGCAAGCACTTGCTGCAATACCTCAGGCGAGACGGTGACCAGTTGTTTTTTCTTGGCGCCTGTCCCGGAATCGCTATTGCTGGATTTCGCAGCATCGGCATATTTTTCTAAGGTTTTCACCAGCACGCTGGGTGCCTGATACGTCGGCATCTGGCTTTCATCCATCAAAGCAAACAGGACCTGAGCGGTGACATCAGCCGGCCATTGGTGGGCGGCCATATCCATCACTCGCTCTTCTGTCATAGAGAGTTCTTTTTTGGCCTGCTGAATGGCTTGCTCTTCTACATCAGAGCGTGATATCCGTTTTTTAAAGCCAAAGGGATTCTCCAGGGCTTCAACTTGCTTGGCCCGTTCCTCCAACAAGCTCAGCAATTTACCTGGATGCTCCATCGTCCCCAGTAACCGATTAAACACGCGGCTTTTATCGTTAGATGACAAGGCCCCAAAGTGGACCTGAGACGGCAATGAACCAAACGCAGCACGAAACGTGCCGATAGAACGAATACTCATACGCTTACTTTCCCCACACTAACTAAATCAGTGTTGATTTATTGAACGGACTAATATTTTGATTTTCCCAGCACTTCTCAACGTAAAAATTGGCGGTAAATAGAGATATATAGAACTAAATAGAACGACTTTACTTGACTCAATCTGGCGCTCAAAAACGCACAACCTCACCACGAGCATAAACGGTTTTTTTTCATGACTTGTGCTAGTGAGAGTGGAAATCTGTAATATTTTGTTACAAATAAGACTGGTTTTTCTTAAGGCAAACTGGATTTAAGGTAACTTGCGTCGAACCAACGCTTGCACAACAAAGCCCGTTGCCAACAATAGCCCGCTTTCCAGAGCCACAATGGTAGTTTCACAACGGATAAACTTCGGGGTGATTTCAGATACCTCGGCCGTAATTTCAATGGTCGTCCCTATCGCCGCAGACGCCTTGTGCTGAATCCAGACTTCGCTGCCCATGCCCTCTTCGCCTGGTTCTAAATAAGGCAAAATATGCTGTCGAGACACCCATTCCATATGCTGCACCGCGGTTGAAGTGCCGTAGAGTGGGTGCACCAACCCGTCGTGAAACCGGGCCATCATGGTTTCATCCACAATGGTTTTCCAGCGTTGTATCGCTCCTATTTTCAGACCGGGTTTCATTGTGGTAAGTATCCTCGGTAACCATAGGCTTCAGCCAAAAGCTCTATTGGGTGCAAGATGGCTATTGGTTTCTCTTCTGTTGTTTGGGGCCTTAATCCAGCAGCAAATTGCAATAAGCATCCGGGATTTCCACTGACAAGCACGTCAGCCTGAGTTTTTATAATATCCAGCCGTTTGAGTGCCATGATGTCAGCACTGATTTCGGGGTGTTCCAGATTATAAATCCCCGCACTACCACAGCAGAGTTCAGGTTCGGACAAGGGGATCAGGTCGATTCCTGGAATTTGCCGAAGCACTGCTTCGGGTTCGAGTCGAACCTTTTGAGCATGTTGGAGATGGCAGGCCGCATGATAGACCACAGTCATTGAAAGGCGCTTTTTCATCGGGCGTAATGGCTTTTTTGTCAGCAGAACCATAATATCCACGACTTTTTCTGAAAAATGCTTTGCTTTTTCTTCAAAAACCGTATCTCCGGCAAACTGTTTGGATATTTCTTTCATCGTCGAGCCGCAGCCAGCGGAATTGAGCACAATCCAATCCGGGTTGCTGTGGAGGATACTCACCAAATTTTGTTGCGCGAGATCGCGGGCAATTGCCTCCTCTCCTGCATGATGTGCCAAAGCCCCGCAACAGGTTTGCTCTGGAATATAGACATAATAGCCATTTTCCACCAAAACCTGAATGGTTGCCCAATGGACGTGGTTGTAAACAGCATCCATCACACAGCCAAGCATCAATGCCACACGCTCTCCGCTGGTATTGCCAAAGGAAAGTCCTGGATGAAGCGGTTTGTAGCGGTGTGGGATCACTGGAGCCAAAGCCAGTGCAGGACCTACCCATGGTAGCGATCTCGCCCAGGTGAGGCGTTTTAGCCAGGAAAATACGCCAAAACGCTGCAAAAGCTTATAGAAATGACGACCAGAGACCAGCCATTTCCGGTGGGTTAGCACGTGAGAAAAAATGAGTTGCTTCACCCAGCGTTGGAGGGGATACCAAAATGTTCGTGGGTGGCTGACCCAGTCTTTCCTGGTTTTAAACAGGAGTTCACCGTACTGTACGCCAGAAGGGCAAGCCGTTTCACACGATAGACAACCAAGACAGTTATCTAAATGGGGCAGAATCCCTGTTGCAGAGGTGATCCGTTCATTTGTTTGAGTCCCACTCTCAGCACCTCGGTGTTTCATGTCTAGGTGTTTCATCAGATAAAGCCGTCCCCGAGGGGATTCCGCTTCAGAGCCTGTAACTCGATACGTAGGGCAGGTACTAAGGCACATCCCGCAGTGGATACAGGCTTTCAGTAAGTCAAATGGACTGTCTGCTAAATTTTCCGCGTTGATGTCCGTCGTCATTAAACAAAAATCCTACGCCAGCAAAAATCCTATCCAGTAAAAATCTGATGGGGATCGATCGTTTTCACCCATTGTTGCATTAACTGACGGGTTAATGGATGGGGAGCTTGATTGAGTTCAGACATGAGCTGTCCTTGTGAATCAGGGGCTTGAATCATCCGAAGTGTCCCCCCCCAGTGCTTGTATAGCGCTTCCTTCTGCTCAAACCAAAAGGGGAAGGAGGAGAGATCTTCTAGACAGGACAGGTGAAAGTAAATGAGCCCGGCGGCCATCCGCCATTGGAGACCAAAGGGCTTTATTTCAGGACGATTCACAATAGAATGAAGCCACTTAAATACTTTCAATGGGGGTAGACAGACTTCTAGGGTCATTGTCAGTTCGTGTGTTTTACTCAGCGGGTTTTCTCCTCGGCGAATCGGACTGCTCTGTTTCATCAGGGTGTTCATCCATTTTCGAGCAGAGGCTTTGGAGAGCTTCAGGACATCACCCGGTAATCGTTTTGCTTGCACTTCCAAAGAATCGAGACTGTCTGACAGGGTAAAAAACAGACCGTTCGTTCCAGGGGAACTATGTGAATTCCGAAATAACAGCTCACATCGTTTTAAAGAGAACGGGGTTGTTCCTTCGGATTTGTCAGCGTGGCTCAGAGACTGATAGTACCCGTACCCCTCTTCCAAACTCGATATTTCTAACCAATAATGATGCTCAGCTTCCGGTGGAACGGCTAACTTTAGTGTGGCTCTCGTGATTAACCCGAGTTGATAGTGACTTCCCAGAATACACTTGTTGAGATCATACCCACTGACGTTTTTAACGACCTCTCCTCCGTAGTGTGATATTCCCCCATCAGGGCTGAGCCACTCTGTTGCAGTCACTGTATCTCTTGGGTAGCCTAAAAAACCTGTTTCTAAACTGGGTTGATCACTGAGCAAGATATCCATCTGTGTCCAATTGTCTGGAAACCACAGTGGATATTGTAAATTCTGTGCTTCACATTCTTTCTGGAGTTCGAGGGCTGTCATGCCGGTATCGACGGTAATCAGAAGATCGTCTACGGGGAAGTGATGGACCGCATTAAAAGAGGATACGTCAAGAATCAGTCTGGGTTTTTCTGAAAAATAGAGGCTACTCAGCGGTAAGTCGCCAACTTGCAGTGGCAGGTGGTTGTTATGGCAAAAGGAAACACAGTTCTGTAAGGACTCCAATGTATGCGGTTGCAATGTATAGTGGTTCTTTTTGCCACCAGAAGTAGTCAGAGAGGCTCCAAGAGACTGCTGCAGCATGGCAACCGCCTGTGAAAAATCAGGGCCTTCCGTATTGATTGGTGGCCGATTTGGGTCTGACTTATTCAAGTTTGTATTGCTCAAGTTGGTTTTATATCCAGGCGCCGTGTTGAGTGAATAAAGGGTGTGAGATACTGGTTGCAGTGTTATTTTCCCCACAACTAGAGCGGTGAGGCAATATTTTTTCTGGGTTGGCCAGATTTTTGGGATCGAATAAACGTTTTAGTCCGGCCATCCGGGCCAAATCTTCAGGTGTAAACAGTCGGCTCATATAGGCAGATTTCTCAATGCCTATCCCATGCTCACCGCTGAGGACCCCTCCAACAGTTAGACAAGCGTCTAAAATCTCTTCACCGGCTTTTAATACTCGAGTCATCATTGCCTGATTGTCTGGGTCAAAGAGAATATTGGGGTGAAGATTGCCGTCTCCGGCATGAAACACATTGCCGATAAGCACATCGTGTCTTTGCCCGATGGCGATAATTTGCGCCAGAACAGTAGCCAAATGCCGTCTTGGAATCACGCAGTCGTGGAGATAAAAAGCGGGAAGATACCTGCCGTAAGCGGCCACGGCGCCTTTGCGGGCCTTCCACAACTGAACACGTTCTTCTTCCGTTTTGGCGTGTTGTGTTTGGCTGGGTTTAAAGGGAGCGACTACAGACAGTAACTCCTCTAAGGACGTTTCAAGCCCCAATGAGGTTTTATCGTCAAGCTCAATCAGTAACACCGCTTCGGCTGAGTCTGGAAAGCCCACAGAAAAAGCCTGATTCACAGCATTAACGGTAAACGCATCCATAAATTCTAGCGCTGCTGGGATAATGCCTCTCTGTATGATTGCTGAAATACAGCGACACGCAGCGGCTGTGTCATCAAAGGCCAATAACATGGTGTGTATATGCACGGGTATGGGCAATAGTTGTACCACTGCCCGAGTAACAATCCCAAAGGTGCCTTCAGATCCAACGATGGTCCCCAAGAAGTTTAATCCATCGATTCGGCGGGTTTGACTGCCTACCCAAAGAACGTCACCATCGGGCAAGACTAATTCTAGACCCAAAATATGATCCACGGTGACCCCGTATTTTAGGCAATGAATCCCCCCCGCGTTTTCTGCAATATTACCGCCCAGAGTACATGCCGATTGACTAGAAGGATCTGGGGCATAAAACAGACCGTATGGACGTGCCTCTCGATTCAACCAGGCATTCACCACACCCACTTCTACTGTAGCGGTTCTGGAAACGGGATCAATCTCAATAATGGCATCCATGCGGTTAAGCGCAATAATAATGCCGCCTTCGGTTGCCAGTGCGCCGCCAGACAAACCCGTGCCAGCACCCCGAGCGACAAAGGGAATGTTGTGCGTATGGCATATCTTTACTACCGCAGAAACCTCTTCAGTTGTTTTTGGTAGTACGATAGCCTGAGGAATTGCTTTTAGCAGGACACAGCCATCGCAATCGTAGACCAGCCGCTCTTCAGGACTACTGAGGACAAAACGCTCACCAACCGCAGTACGAAATTGTTCTAGTATGGCCTCTTCGAGAACATCCATAGAAATTAGTTGCCAGAAACTGGGTGGTCCGAAGCCTGGTAAGCAGAAGTTAACTGTCCGCTGAAGCCCCAGTTATCCGGATCAATCTCTTGAATCACAATGTGGGTCTTTTCCGGCTTTTTATTTAAAACACGGACCAGTGTGCCGGTGATTTCTTCGACGAGTTGGGCTTTTTGCTCTCGGGTGACATTGCCTTTAAGGATTTGTACATTCACATAGGGCATGGCCAAAAACGTCCTTTTTTCTTTAGTGTGATTCTTCAAAAAGTTCTTGGTTAAAACCCAGATCCTGTGGGTTGTTTGGGTCCATATCTCGGGGTAATCTGCTCTCCTGCTTGTCCCAGCGCAGCATCATGCGAGAATCTAAAAAGCCAAAAAACCAGGCAAACCCAACCAGCCAGAGCCATCCAAAGCGATCAATGGAGACCTGAAAAGCCATCAAAGCCCACAACAGTAGCATTAAAATGATAAACAGCATGACGGGGCTACTGTAGCAGAAAAGCAAGACAGGTTCACCTGAATAAAAAAGGCCCAAAAAAGAAAAAGGTGCTGAGGGATCAGCACCGGTGGTTCATCAGGGAAAGAGAGAGAGGTGGGATGGGAGTTAAATCAAGGTATTGCGGGTGAGTCAGTTTGTTTTTCTGTCTCACATAAGGGGTATCGTCGTCTGCTCAAATCTCTGTATACACTATTTGGTGTATTTTGAATGAGTGGGTCTCGAAAGCCTTAACCTGTTTGAAAAAAGGTGTGTTTTGGAAACCCTTCTGCGACAGCATTAGCACAAAAAATGACATTCTTGTTTTTATCCACATGACACGAGCAAGGGGAAATATTTCGACACGGGGGTTACGGTTTATGCCATCAGTTCGGCAAACATCCCAGTTTCAGACCGGGGTTAAAGCGGCCAATAAATCCATGTTTGGACAATATTCCACACGACTGGACCGAGGGTTGAGTGATGTGTTTGCGGCCTCTGGCAAAGGGAAGATTGGCAAAAATCTGCCTCAGTGGCTCCGTGGTTTCTTAAGTAGGCCAGGGGTGAGAAAAACCCTGCAGCATCCTGTCAGCCAAAAAGTGATGGGCGGGCTGGAGCAAATCCATCAGGGTCAGTTTTTTAGCAAAACGGTATCGCCGTTTACCAAAAATGTGCTGAAAAAATTGCCAACCGGCATTTCTAAGCCGCTTCAGAGCGCTGGGCAATGGGTGGGCAAAACTTCAGTTGGAAAATTCTTCAGCAAAGTTGTCAAAACAGGTGTGAAAGGACCCGCGTTCCTCGCCTTTGGTTTGGATCTGCTGCTTTCAAGCGGTTCTGCAGTGAAAGCAGCCGCGTCTGCCTATAAAAATTCAGATGGATTTATTTCTGGGCTGTTTAACGGGGCTCTGGCCTTTGGAAAATCTCTGGGCAAAAGCGCCATTGGGATTGTTGGTGGTATGGCTGCCGCTGGGGCTGTTGCTATGGCTGTGACAGGTCCTGTGGGCTGGATTGCTGGCACTGCAGCATACATTGCTGGGCGTTGGGTACTGGATAAAATTACGGGAAATAATCCTGAAAGTTCACAGTCAAAATCTCCCCAGGCTGCACCTTCGGCTTTTGAAAACCCAGAAGCTTACGGAATTCCTGGAGCTCAGCAGTATTACAATCAAACGATGAAAGAATTCAACCAAATGATGGGTTACCGGTAGGCTGGTTCTGGTAACATTTTGTTAAACTTTTCCGTTGTTTGTCTTCTTTAGGCCTTTGCTGCCGATAAGTATACTGATGTGGATTATTAAATAATCCGAAAGTCCCACCAGAGAGCTTTACAAAGGCGAAAACATGCTGTTTAATAGAAGAGGAGTAACATATACGTTAATTACGTTAGTCAATGATTTGTGTCCAATTGTCCACCTATTTGGGAGCGAGTACAGTTTAACGGGGGATCCTCAATGTTAGAAGAGCGAAACCGAGACCGAAAACGAGAGGACAACGTCCTGACGGAAGTTGTGATTCCAACCGTTTTCACCGTAGTTATCCTGTTTTGTTTAATTCAAATTGGCTTTTCAGTGTCCAAGCCAGCGTTTATGAATGGAAATTCCTCAGAGAAAGTCACCACTATCTCTGCTTTTGCGAGTTAACACGTAATAAAATTAACACGTTATAAAATCGTTTAGGGTTACACAAACAAGCCGTCCCATGATTCACCCCCTGGGACGGCTTGTTTTATTGAGACGGCTGGGTCTATTGAAACTGCTGGTTCTATTGAAACAGGTTGTATAGAGATCAGTTGAAAATATTGCGTTCTGTGTCTGATGCTCTTCCCGTCAGTTGGCATCACTCACTATAATATTCACAGAGGACCTCAGAATTCACAGAGGCCCCAGATAGAGAGCCAAAAAAGATATAAAGAGAAAAGAGTTATGGATTACTGTTTTGACCTGGGTCAGGCAGCCACACAGCTGAATATGTCAGAAACCGTTCTGGTTCGGCTCTCGCAGTTTTTCAAGCGGCCCTCAGGGGCTTATGACGCGCATGGCTTCCTCTCGTTTAAAGGGGATTTACAGTTTGATGAGCGTGATTTGCAGTTTTTTCGCCAAGTGAGAGACCGCGTTTTAACGGGCGCGAGTTTGGAAGAGGTTCGCGGAGAATTGGAAGCAGAACCCTCACAAGCTGCGGAAGATCCGGAGTCGGGCACACTGCCCGGTTCTCGCTTTGCCTCTGTGCTGAAACAAAAAGTGAGTATGCAAAAAGAACAAAGCGTAAACTCAACAGAGTTTCCCGATGGGCTGGATTTCCATGCCTCTGATTTCAATGAGCCCCCTTTGCCACTGGCCACCCCTCAGGCCCCCGAAGTCTTGGGCATTTCACTCAAGCCACCTCGCAAACCATTGCGTACAAGTGGGCGCTTGGTACCACCTATCTTCGCACAAGAAGCTGCCCCTGTGACAGAGGAACTACCAGAAGTTATACCCGTTCATCAGCCGCCAGAGACTGATATTGCGCCAGAGGCTGATATTGAAACTGATGCGGCCCTTGCTAGGGTTGCCAGCCAGTCTTTTGAGCGCTACAAGCATGCCCCTCCCAGTTTGACCGCCCCGGTGCAAACACTCAAAAAAATGGTCGACGGGCTGAAACTCCATCAGTTGAAAGTGCCGGCCAAAGGCTCAAAAGCCCGAGCGGACTCAGTGGACAGTGTATCCCATGCACCCAAATGGTACCGTCCTCAGCCGGTTGGCCCGCTTGCAGGTGCCCCACTCAAGCAAGAAGTATTCCCTTCTCCCCCCATAGATAGGCAAGAGGGTGATTTTAAAACACGACTCTCCCAAAAATGGCAGCGCTTTGAGACAAGGGCCAAGGATACTGTCCCGCAAAATGCCCCAAAAGGGCTTGAAAAAGATCTCGATCGCGCCTGGGAGCATATTCTCAAGCATGCGGTTGGTCAAGCTGTCCCAATGAACGATGGCCTGAGAACGGCGGCCAGACAGTTGAAAGAGCAGGCCATGCACAGCCTCGAGCAAGACCGCGCTTTTAGGCGCCGGCAGAATGAGCAATCCCCGTTTGCGCTTTAGCGTGAGCACGATGTGTGTCCTAGACTTTGGCATAATTTAGGCTTTGGCATAATCCCAACGCTAGCAACTTTTTGACTGCAGTGGTTTTTTAACCCACAGAACACCACGTAATAAAGCATCACGTAACTAGGCACAGGAAAACGGCGACCCCATTATGGCGATGAATTGGAATGTGACAAACTGGGCTCCCAATAGCTATCCACAGAATTATCGATCTACATGGATAGCGCCACCACTGCCGCAAACGCCTGGACAGGCAGGGCCGTATTTTTCGATGCCTTCCGCTTCTATACCGTATTATCCCCAACAGCCTGTCATTCAATATATCCCTGTGCCCGTTGTGCCGAATAGCCCTGTTCAGCCAGCTGTCAATAATTCGACAGGTAATCCACTAGGCAAGACTGCCAGTGCTTCTCCTGCCAGCGTCTCTATTGAACCCCCCAGTATCAGTAATATCAACCCTTTTACAGAGAATATGCCGGAGGCAACGCCGACAAAAAACCCGGCCAGTAAACCAGTTGAAATTAAACAAGCTGAAACGAAACAGGCTGAAAAATCGGCCCCAAAAATGCCACAAGCCTATAGCGACGAGTTTGGTCAAAAACTCGGGGCCTTGGTGACTGACCTTCTCAAGCAACATCCCGAGTGGGAGGCTGAATTAAAGCGTCTGGACGTCGATCAGTATTTGATCAGCCCAGATAAAATGGCACAACGGTTGAAAGATGCCGTTAAACAATCTCGAATCTTACGGTTTGCCTTGCAACACAGCAAGGGTAACATCATCAAGGCCTTCCCAGATAATTTAGAACCCATGGCAAAGCAGTTTCTCGACTGGTTGCTCGAATACAGGGATTAATACCCGGATTAGGATGTTTAACGGGTATTAATTAGACGCTGGCGTTGCTTCTAGCAACTGACTCTTGAGTATATGTTTCAGGATTTTTCCCGAGGGGTGCTTGGGAAAGCTCTCCATAAAGCAGACTTCATCTGGCACTAATAAGGCCGGTAAATCTTCTCGGCAGTGTTTTTTCAGCGCCTGTTCTGTTAAAGACGTTTCAGGCTTTAAAATCACGCAGGCCAGAATTTTTTCCCCCAGTTTCGTGTCCGGGATCCCTAGCACGCAGGCCTCGAGAATATCTGGGTGGGCGTATAATGTTTGCTCAATGCGGACGGGGGCAATATTTTCTCCCGCTTTGATAATCAGATCTTTCTTGCGGCCGCCGGAGATGTAGAGATGACCTTCGGCGTCAAAGCGTCCTAAATCACCCGTGGAGAGCCAACCATCATGTGTAATCGTCTTTTGAGTTTCTTCCGGCAGGCCGTAATAGCCCAGCATCACATTGGGGCCTCTGGCTAAAATTTCCCCTTCGGGAGATTCCTGGCCTGGTTGCGGGAAGATACGTTCCCCAGAGTCTTGAAATAATGCAATTTCTACATTGGGAAGAGGTTTCCCGACAGAACGGGGGATACTGCCTTCATCCGGTCGGTTGACGGCCAGTACAGGTGAGGTTTCTGTCATCCCGTAACCTTCCAGCACAATCACATTCAGTGTGCTTTCAACGTCTTTTAGCAGGGCTGGCGGGAGTGATGCCCCTCCCGAGATGAAATAACGAATGGAACTAAAGGCGGCAGGGCCAATCTTTTTGGCTTGCTCCAGCAAGAGTCCGTAGAGTGTAGGCACAAGCGGCACAATGGTGATTTTTTCTTGAATCAGCGTTTCAATCAGGGATTTGGGTGCGAATTTGGGCACCAGCGAAATCTGTGCGCCAATTCCCAGGCCATATAAACCAATAATCAGGCCGTAGGCATGGAACAATGGGAGTGCCAGTAGCATTCGGTCCTCGTGACTGAACTGGAAAATGGGATCAAAACCCGCCATGTTATGCAGCAGGTTATTCTCGCTCAGCATCACGCCCTTTGGTTTGCCAGTTGTTCCTGTTGTATAGATCAGCACAGCCAGTTCTGCAGGATCACGGTCAGCAGGGGGGGTGTTTAGAGCTTTTTCTACAGGGACGGCCTCAAGGGCTGCTTCCCAAGAATGCTCATTGCGAATCGCTTGGTTGGCAATGAGCATTGGGATGGGTTTGCCGTCAAACGCAGGCGCAAAACTTTCACTGGTAATTAACAGCCGACTCCCAGAGTTGAGTAGGACGTAGCCAATGTCATCCGGGGCTTGCTGAATATTGATGGGAACAACCACGGCGCCAATTTTGAGAATGGCCATAAAGCTGACCACAAATTCTTTTTGGTTGCTGAGAAACAGTGCAACCTTATCCTGGGGCTGAACACCTTTTTCTTGCAGGACTAAAGCCAATTGAGAGGCCTGTTGATACAGTGTTTGATATGACCATCTGAGTCCGTTCTCAACGATTGCAGTCCTATCAGATAGTGATGAAGTACTATTTGCCAAGAGATCCCATAAGTGGGTGTAGCGATCGGTCCAATTCATAGTAATTCAAGCCCTCTCATTACTTTCGCAGATTCATTTGCTCTGATATTCTAGCAAGGCACCCCGTAACTTACCATCATGCCGAGCCAAAATTTCCTCAGCCTCAGTCAGGCAGAGATTAAACCGCCCCATTAATACCGCGGGTTTAACCGCCCAATGGCTCTCCTGCAATACAGTCTCTGCTGCTGTCTCAGACAGAGCTGCTAATTTCATGACAATAGCGAGCGCTCGCTGTCGAAGTTTACGGTTGGTCGGGCGAACGTCAATCATGATGTTTTCATAGGTCCTTCCCGATTGGATCATAGCCGCAGTGCTGAGCATATTTAGCACCATTTTTTGGGCTGTGCCCGCTTTGAGCCTGCTAGAACCAGCAATCACCTCAGGCCCCACAGGGAGCACGATGGGATACTTTACTAGCTCAGTAATTGCAGAGGGACTGACACACGTGATACATGCGGTTACAGCACCCAAAGCTTTGGCATGGCTGAGAGCTCCTTGAACGTAGGGGGCTCCTCCGCTTGCAGACAGGCCAACAACCACATCACCTGCGGTTATTTGATACGCAGAAATGTCTTTTTCCCCTTGGAAGGAATCGTCTTCGGCTCCTTCTACCGCATAGCGTAGGGCATGGTCCCCACCTGCGATAATACCAACCACCCAATGGTCTGGGACACCGAAAGTGGGGGGACACTCTGATGCATCTAGCACACCAAGCCTGCCACTGGTGCCAGCACCGACGTAAAACAACCGTGAATCTGCCGCAAACGCAGTTTTGATCGCATCCACAACAGGCACAATCGAAGGGATGGCGTTGGCGACGACGGCGCTGATTTTGGCATCTTCTTGGTTGATACAGGACAGAATCTCGTGAGTACTCATCAGATCAATCGTCTGTGAGTTCGGGTTAATGGCCTCTGTGGGAACCAGGTGCACGGGGTTGGGTTTGGTCATAGTATGTTTATTTTCGCTTTTTTCAGGTGTTTTTATTCAGTTTCAAGTAAAATCGTTGGCAGTATCTCACTTTAATTCGGACAAGCGCTGGATGACAATGGCTTTTATTTCACTTTTTGCTGGCCTTAAAACCAAGGACTGTTTCTCGCTCTTGCTGAGCGCTCTTCTTGCCCTGAGCCTGCTGGGGTCTAGTATGACCGCTTTTGGTAAATCCAGACAAAAACCCCAAACTGTGGTCTCTACCGCGTGGACTCAGGCATCGCCGTCTATTCTCTGGAAGGTTCGGCTGCCTCAACCCATCGAAGCCCAAGTGGTGTGGCATCATCAGATGGCGGTGGTCGTAGGAACCGAGGGGACCGTTTATGGGTTAAACCGTCAAACCGGGCAATTGCTTTGGGAAACCACGGTTGGAGAACCGCTCAACAAAATTACACCTGTCTGGAATCATCAATTGGTGATTGTGGGGACAGAAAAAGGCTTATTGGTCGCGTTGGACGCGCAAACAGGTAAGGTAAATTGGTCTAAGCGTTTGAGCCAAGGCACCCCCATTCGTCTGGTCGGAGCGGATGGCTATATTTTTGCTGTCGCCAGAAACGGGCTTGTGTCTGCCTTAGACGAAGTGAGTGGCCAGCAGTACTGGCAGTTTCAGACACAGCAAGCTGCGGCGATTGAAGCCGATCCGGTGCTCACCTCAGACGCCTTATTTATTGCTGATCTAAACGGTCGGTGTTACCGGCTTTCTTTGACTGATGGGGCGTTGGAGTGGGTTTATACTGCACAAGGCAATATTGTGGCGGCTCCTGTTATTCAGGATCAAGATGTCTACGTTCCGACCACGGTCGGTACACTCTACGTTCTCAACCGCCAAGACGGTTCCTTGCGCTGGAGCTTCACCAGTCGATTGGGGGCCCCACTTTATAGTTCCCCGATGGTCAACGGCAATACCGTTTGGCTGGGCGATTCCAAAGGCCGCCTCACCGCGGTGAAACGCCAAGACGGCACAGAGCTTTGGTCGGTTTGGCTGGACAGCCCCATTCTGTCTTCACCCAAGTTGGACGGGCAAACCTTGCTGGTGTTGCAAAGTGCCGGTGTGTTGGTTGGTATGCAAGCAGATTCTGGACAAATCTTGTGGAAGCATGAGATGAAATCGGTACCAGCGGGACTCACCGCCCAGATAGAACCACACCAATGGCTGTTTGGTACCAGAACCGGCTGGGTCTATAGCTTGAAAATGGCAGACTCAGTCGCAACGGTTCCCTTAAAACAACATCACTAAATAAAAAAGAGAAAAGAGAGAACTGCTGTCTATGTCACAACTATCACCTTCCGTTCTGTGTGTTATTCCGGCTCGTTTCGCTTCTCAGCGTTTTCCAGGTAAACCGCTGGTTGATATTGCTGGCAAACCGATGATCCAACGGGTGTGGGAGTGTGCCAGTGAGGTTGCTCGTTTGGATGCGGTGGTGATTGCCACCGATGATGAACGCATTGAATCGGTTGCCCGTGATTTTGGTGCAACGGTGATGATGACTGATCCCGCTCACGCTACTGGGACCGATCGGGTTTGGGAAGTGGCTCAGCACTATCCACAGCACGGGTTAATCCTGAATCTACAAGGTGATGAGCCTCAAATGCGCTCGTCCCACCTGGAAAGTGTCTTGGATCTCAGTGCAGAACAACCCCAGGGAGATATCTACACCGTGGTCAATCAAATGTCTGACCCCACGGACTGGCATAACCCCAACGTGGTGAAAGCCGTATTAACCTCGACGGGAAAGGCATTGTACTTTTCTCGGGCCGCGTTTCCATATGACCGCAGTCAAAGTGCAGTCCAGGGGGTAGGCCAAGGGTTTTCAGCTGAGCATACGTACCGTCACTTGGGCCTCTATTTATACCGTCGTGAGGCCTTGGCGGCGATGACCGCAACACCTCCCTGTGCTTTGGAGAAACTAGAAAGCCTGGAACAGCTCCGCGCATTTGAGATTGGACTGTCGATTTACGCCAAATGTGTGGTCGGAGAGTCCATGGGGATTGATACGCCAGAAGATTTGCAGCGCTTACTGCCTCTTCTAGGAGCATAATAAGGCACTCATTTTTTGTCGTTAAAAAAGTAGGCCAACTGGGTATAACAATGAGAGTCTCCAGAAGGCTGCTGAGCTTTGACCGTGATGGTGTGTTGAGTCGTGTGTTAAAATGTTGTTACAATTTGGGTGTTGTTGAACAGGATAAGTAGCGTGCTGAGATTCCCCTTTGTAATTAAAGCCTGCATTAAAACCCGCAAAGCCAGATGCTTTTTATTAGCCTTGGGCCTGCTATGCGCTTTTTCAGAGAACGTCTCTGTTCATGCTGCTGCTCCGCAGACATTTGAAATTCATCACAAGATCGTTAACGGGGAGCGGGTTACCGAGATCAGCTCAACGGGCATGCATTCATCTGGCATGCACTCAACGGGGTATCAGGTTCACTCTTGGCAAGAGCGGACCAAAAAATCAACAAAGGCAGCCTTACCTGTACTGATAGACGGGATTGGCGCTGAAAAAAATGAACCCGCCTTTGTGATGGCTGCAACGGCAGTGCTTCCTGCGGTGGTGGTTCCACCCCCTTCTCCAAAGACAATTCCCCGCAACCCCAACATTCCCGCCATTCTCGTAACCCGCAGCGCCAACGGGACTATTTCTATTAAAGAGAATCCACAGGCCTATGCCAGTGTGATTCAGCCTGGCTTGTATAACCCGATTCGCTTGCCTTCTCTCAACAACTCTTGGGGTGTCCAGCGCAACCTCACAACGCTGACCCAATATATTCTCAATTACAATAAATCGCTGCCTTGGTATGAGGTACAAACAGTGGCCCAGTCCATTTTATGGGCCAGTGATCGCTACGGGGTCGACTACCGATTGATGGCCAGCATGATTGCCGTTGAATCTTCGTTTCGTCGAGATGCCGTTTCTAGTGCCGGAGCGATGGGATTGGGTCAACTCAAGCCGGATACAGCTCGTTGGCTCGGGGTGGCAAATCCCTTTGATCCTTTGGACAATGTTAGCGGAATGGCCCGGTATTTAAGCTTTTTGATGAATAAATACCAGGGCAGTATGGAGCACGTGGTTTCTGCCTACTATCAGGGGCAAGGCTCGGTAGATCGCAACGGAATTACAGATATTTGCCAGCCTTATTTGGCCAGAGTAAGCCAAATGCTCGACAGGTTTCGGTCCTGATTCTATAAAATAGCAATTTTTAGACACCGCTGGTTTTTTAACCAGTGATGTTATTCATGTGAATGAGGAAACCACTTCTTCATGCCAAGCCCGATTAAGCCGGGAGTGCAGACAGCGGTTAAGAGTTCAATAAAACCTGCCGAAGAGGGTGTGCGCCGGCGATGGGTCACCCGTGCTGTTCAAGGCATTGGCCGTGCCAGTTACAGCTTTTTTGCGGCACCTTCTGAAGTGCTGGGGGTGGAAAAGGCTCTAGAAATTAAGCTGCGACATATGCCACTGGCAGCCATTGCCATGCTGGGATTGATTTACAAGTACGGAGAAGAAAAAGCCGCGATTGACGGGGAACCTGGCCGTCCACTGCGCTTATTCTTAGAATCTTCTCTGATTTATCCCTTAGTTACTTATACCAAAGGGGTGTTTCCCTTACTGGGTGTTGCAACTGCGGCCTACGAGGCCGGAAAAGAGCCGAATGCGCTGGAAAAAATAAAGTCCATTGTGACCACTGCCTCCATCCTGTCCACCGGCTACCTGGGTATCTTGATGGGTTTGGGCTATACGATGGAAGCGGTGGACTCTGAACTGAAAGAGATGCAAGCCCAACTCAAGGGCCTGCGACAGGCGTGTACACCGGTGGCCAAAGCCGTTAAAGGGAAAACACCGCGTAAGCTAAAAGCGCCCAGCTTATACCAAATTATTTATCAATCTGGAAATGGGTCGAAAAACCCTCAAGTGAAGATCCTGGCCCAGCGCTTCCAGCGTTTGGAGAAGGAGCTGGCTCGTTATCTCAATGCGGTCCGTCTGGATGACGGGTTAGAGCATAGGGCCCGCAATGATTTGCGTAAAAAAGCCGATCAACTGCTCCAAATTATCCACCGGCGGCTCAATTCTCACGAAGGGCACCGGGCAATTGATCCGAAGACCTGGGACAATATCGTTAAGGCACAGTCTTCTGAAGCGGCAACCAAGGCGCTGCAAAAGTTTCGTGTCTTCTTGGATAACTCCCAAACAGGTTATATTCGTGCCACACGATGGGCCAACCCTATTTTTGGCTATCTTATTGCCGCAGCCCTCATTGGAATGCCTCTTGCCAAAGGGATTAACCATATCATCAGCAATGTATTCCCCAGCCTGCGTCGGACCAAAGGGGTTACGCTGCAGGATCAAAAACCGATCTGGTTATCATCGGGTGTGGGTCAAGGGTTTGGCCATGGCCGGCCTCACTATTGGTCTGCTCCTGGTGGGGTTCGCATGGAAGTCCCCTCTTATTTCAGTGCCAATACCGGTGGTGGCGGACATCACTAAAACACAAGTAAAAAACCCCCTGGAATTTGTTTCCAGGGGGTTTTGGTTTCCTTTGGCAGACGGACCTAGTAATCGTCCATCCCAGGCATGCCAGCTGGGGCAGCTGGTTTGCGCTCAGGAATATCAGTAATCAGGGCTTCGGTGGTCAGCAAGAGACCGGCGATACTGGCAGCATTTTCCAGGGCGCTACGGGTCACTTTGGCTGGGTCCACAATGCCTTCTTTGAACATATCGACGAACTGATCATTCAGCGCATCGTAGCCGTTGGCATCTTTCAGCTCTTTCACTTTTTCCACGATGACTTCGCCGCGTTTGCCTGCATTGTTGGCGATTTGACGGGCAGGAGCTTCCAGAGCACGAATCAAGATTTCGGCTCCAGTACGCTCTTCCTGTTGCAGGGTTTGGGCAAAGTTCTGCAAGGGCTGCAGAATACGCAGGAAGGTGGTACCACCGCCAGGAACAATGCCTTCTTCAATCGCGGCGCGAGTGGCGTTCAGGGCATCTTCGAGACGGAGTTTTTTGTCTTTGAGTTCGGTTTCGGTAGCGGCACCAACTTCAATCACAGCCACACCGCCAGCGAGTTTTGCGAGACGTTCTTGCAGTTTTTCTTTATCGTACTCGCTGTCGCTTTCTTCGATTTGGCGTTTGATTTGCTTGATGCGAGCTTCCACTTGGGTTTTGGAGCTGTCATCAACAACAATGGTTGTGTGCTCACGGGTCACAGTGACGCGACGGGCACGGCCGAGTTGTTGAACAGTCATGTTTTCCAAGCGAATGCCGAGGTCTTCGGTGAAGAGCTGGCCACCGGTCAGGATGGCGATGTCTTCGAGCATCGCTTTACGACGGTCACCAAAGCCAGGCGCTTTAACAGCAACGGCACGAATGACCTTGCGCATATTGTTGACAACCAAGGTGGCCAAGGCTTCGCCTTCGACATCTTCGGCAATAATCAACAAGCCACGGCCTTCACGGGCAACTTGCTCGAGAATGGGGACCAAGTCGCTGACCAAGTTGATTTTTTTGTTGGCGTTCAGCACGAAGCAGTCTTCCAACACAGATTCCATTCTTTCGGAATCGGTGACGAAGTAAGGGCTGATGAAGCCTTTGTCGAACTGCATCCCTTCGACCAACTTGAGTTGGGTACCAATGGATTTCGACTCTTCAACAGTGATGACACCGTCTTTGCCGACTTTTTCCATTGCTTCAGAGAGCAATTCACCCACAGCGGTGTCGTTACCAGCAGAGATGGTGGCAACTTGGGCAATGGAGGACTTGTTCTCAATTTTGCGAGAGAGTTTGTGGATTTCTTGCACGGAGAAAGCAACGGCTTTGTCGATACCGCGTTTAATGCCAAGTGGGTTAGCACCGGCAACCACGTTTTTCAGACCTTCGTGGACAATGGCTTGAGCCAAGACAGCGGCTGTGGTGGTTCCATCACCGGCCACATCATTGGTTTTGGAGGCCACTTCACGAATCAGTTGGGCGCCAGAGTTTTGGCGGTGGTCTTCCAATTCGATTTCTTTGGCAATGGTCACACCGTCATTGACGATTTGGGGGGCGCCGAATTTCTTTTCCAGCACCACGTTGCGACCTTTGGGTCCGAGCGTTACTTTGACGGCATCAGCAACGGCATCAATCCCTTGTTCAAGGGAACGACGGGCTTCTTCGTCAAATACAATCTGTTTAGCCATAGTATTCGTCTTCCTTTTTCTGTCTAAAAACTACCGATACAAAATTTACTGTTCAACATTTACTGTTCAACAATGGCAAGAATGTCTTTTTCGGAGAGAATTTTGTACTCGTTGGCGCCAAATTTCACTTCTGTGCCGCCGTATTTAGCAAACAGAACGATATCTCCGGGTTTCACGGACAGTTCTTCACGTTTGCCACTTTCAAGCCATTTGCCAGGGCCGACAGCCAAGACACGGCCTTTGATGGGTTTCTCACGGGCGGCTTCAGGAATATAGATACCACCAGCGGTTTGTTCTGTCTCATCAAGCACTTCCAAAACCACACGGTCTGCAAGCGGCTTTAAATTAACCTTGGTCTCTGTCTGAACCATAGGAATGTTCCTCCTAATATCAACTGTTTCAACACCTGTAGGGAATCAATGAAAGATCTATCTAATTGAAGATCACCTTGAATGAGATCGCATGGTAATCAAGAGAAAACCCTTTGTCCATCGCATTAATGAAAATTTAATAATCTCAAAACCCACAAGACCTCCGCCTTTTACGTGTCTACTCAGCCTCTCTTGATGATGGGAAAGCAACAGAAACAAAGAGTGAATTGCTGCGTCTGAATAAGAAGATGTGCCAGATTTGAAATATACCTTTACAATAAAAGAGTATGTCGTTTGTTTATCAATAAAAGGCATGCGCTCTTTGCACAGTCATCCATTGCCTTAGCCAAGTCGGTTACTCAGCCTGAGATATGAGCATGATGTTCACTATCCACTCCTTGCCTTTAACGCGTCAAACCGCCCGTAGCACACTGCGAAAACTGTGTTTGTGCCTGGCTTTGCTCGCCCCATTAACGTGTGGCTTGTTAATGAGTGGTTGTGCCGGCGGCAAGATGAATTCGTCATCGCTGGTCAATAGCAGTTTCTCGCGGGTACGAAAAAACCGTCCGCCCGTATCACAGTCTGCTTTGCAAAAACCGACAGATACAACCACGGTGGCTACAGGACAGCCTCAACCCCCGCTCAAAAAAATATTGCTCCCAGAATCTAAGGCGCCCATGCCTATTTCGGGGAATCCTGCTTTTAATAAAAATGGAGATCCTGTCACCCCTCCTGTAGGCAATAAAGCAGGAAATACGCCTGCAAATAATCCCTTGGGTACGTTTTTACCGGGCACAACCCTAAATAATCCATTGCCGGGTAAAACGCTGACAGCCACGATTGGCAATGTCGCGGTTGCACTGGCTAAAAATATTGCGGATGCTGCAAAAAATCCATTTTTAAGCAAGCTCCCCCAAGCCCGTGTGGCAACTGGTTCTGGTGGCGAGGGCGGCACAGGAGCTGTTCCTTATATTGCACCCCCCGATCCCTTTAAATCACTTGCCTTGGTTGGGATTGTGCATAAACCAGGAAACCCAATGGCCATTCTTTCTGGTGTTGACGGGAGTGATTTGGTCTACGTTAAGCAAGGCGAAGTCTTAACCGTCGGTGGTCAGGCGCTGCGAATTGCCACCATTTCGCAAAATTCTGTTACACTTTACGAAGGACGAAATAAAAAATCCCAGCGGGCCTTGAGTCTCCCTGATATTATTGGGTATTCGGGAAAAAGCCAGGCCACAGAAAAACATAGTGCCTCTTCAGACGCCCAAGCTACCACGCCTTCTGTCGAAGGAATTCTGGGAACCCCTAATGCAAGATCGGCAGCCGGAGTTTTACAAGAGTTAGAGCCTCTAGGAAATTAAGTAAATTCATTTAAACAAACAAGGATAGACGAGAGAAACGAGGAGCGTTGGCATAATGCGAGTGGCCCAAGGGCAGGTCGTAGCAACCCAAACCAAAAAACTGCTTACCCCCAAAGCACTGGTTACTCATGGTACATCCATTGCACTTGCGGCATCATTGCTTTTTGGGCTTATTCCTGTGAGTTTTTTGGGTGCCCAATCTGCATTCGCCGCGGATACAGCCACTGCTTCAGTCACAGCACAACCCTTGTCGTTTGACCGCTCAAAATACCCGGCCACATCCTCTGCTCGGTATCAGGCCAAAGGCAATATTTCCTTTATCAATGCGATGAATATTTCTCACGGAAATGAAAAAATTTCCCTTTCCCTCCGCAGTACTCCGATTCGCGATGTGCTGAATATCATTGCCCGGCAAGCAGGCTTTAACATTATTGTGGATGATTCTGTTGACGGGGATTTAACAGTTGATGTGCAGAACATCACCATCAATAAGGCCTTGGAATACATTATCTCTACGGGCGATCTGTCCTACACGAAAGACGGTAATACGTTGATTGTGGCGACCCGCGATGCGGCCGATCGTAAAAACCTGAATGCCAAAACCTTTAAAACCATTCCGGTTCTTTATAAAAGTGCCGGCGTGATTGCAACCCAGCTGAATAACAGTATTTTTAGTGTCCCGCGTCCCGGTGGCAGCAATCGTGCGCTGGCCTCATTTGATTTAGATACAAACTCTTTGCTCGTATTGGGTACGGATGCTGATATTAAACTGGTGGCAGACACCCTGCGAGAACTGGATGTACCGCGTAACCGGCGTGTTTTTCAACTGCGTTATAGTACCCCACAATATGTGGCCAATACCCTAGCTGCGATGTTTTACCGAGATTTAGGTGGTGGTACTGTCACTAGTACTGCTGGTGGTGGCGCAGCGGGTGGTGCAGCTGGTGGTGGTGCTGGTGGCGCAGCTGGCGGCGGTGCTGGTGGCGCAGCTGGCGGTGGTGCTGGTGGCGCTTTGGGTGGCGGTGCAGCTGGTGGTGGTGCCGGCGGTGCTGGTGGCGCTGGTGGCGCAGGTGGTGCTGCGGGTGGAGCTGGCGGTGCTGGTGGTGCAGCAGGTGCGGCTGGCGGTGCGGCTACGTTGACAGGTCCTCAAGTGATTCAAGCCGGAGCAGTCACCCTGGTGGCCGAACCCATTACCTCGACCGTGACGGTGATGGGAACCGATGAGCAAATTAATTTGGCTGAATCGGTCATTCGCCAATTGGATGTACGCGTGCCACAAGTTTCTCTGGAAGTGGCTTTGATCGAAGTTCGAGGCACTAATAATAGTGTTTCCAACCCCGGGTTGGGCAATGTTCGATTTGGACGACTGGGGTTAAATTTATTTGGAAGCTTTACGCCCAGCTTGGCTGCGCCTGGTTCTCCTCCCTCATTTGCCAGTACGCTCACCTATGATAGTCGCAGCACGACAAACCCTGGCACCAAGATTGTGTTTAGCAACCTTCAAGTCCAGTTTGCCTTAAGCAAGGCCAAGACAAAAATTCTTGCCAACCCCAACATTGTGGCCTTGCACGATACCAGTTCCAACATTTCGATCACGGATCAACTCCCCACCTTTCAAACATCAGTCATTCAAAGTGCTACAGGTCCGACGATTACCTCTACAGTCACCAAGGAAACAGTCGGAATCACGATGGACGTTATTCCACACGTCACCAATGACGGCTCAGTGATTCTGAATTTAAAGCCGTCCATTAGCCAACCTAACGGCACGGCGAGTGCGACATCCACGACAGGAAGCGGTGTTACTGCGACATCGACCACGACTTCAACCTTCTTGATTTCAACCCGCCAACTTCAAATCAATGCGGTTCGGGTGAAAGACGGAGAAACCCTGGTACTGGGCGGTCTGGTTCGTGAAAGTAATTTATCAAACATGCAGGCTGTCCCCTGGTTGGAAAATCTCCCGATCGCAGGGGCCTTTTTCCGCTCGGCCAATGCCAATAAAGATCGTTCCGAAATCATTTTACTCGTGACTCCCCACATCGTGCGAGAAGAAGCCGTCCCGTATTTCGATCAATATGCAGGGTTGCAGTCGAGAGACACTCTGCCCGACCGTAATACAGGTGCTGGCGGGGTTCCTCCTGCCTTGTTACCCCGTTTTGTTGGCGGTGCTAGTAGTATCCCTTCAGAAGAATCGGTGAATTTAAGACCCAAAACGGAAAACGCGCCACCTGCCCTTGATCCTTCTGGCAAAGCGCAACCGCAAAAAATTGGCCATTTTAAGCCCTTCTCCAAATCTTCAGGCAAGAAGACAGATAAACCCCAGGGTGATAGCATGTCGATGATGAGTGACGTAATCCATGAAAAACCAGCGGGTGCCTCTCCTGCTGGCCCTTAGAATGAGGTTGATGAATTCCGGTGTCTTCTCCCAGTGCCCCCAATAACCGCCCTGATTACAAACGTATCGGGGAATTGCTCATTGAAGCCGGGGTTATTTCTGAGGCCGATGTAGCTGAAGCCCTGGTCGAAAGCAAAAAAGCCGGTGTCACGATTGGGCACGCTTTAATTCGTACGGGTAAAATCACCCGAGAACAATTGGGTAAAGCCCTCAGCATTCAATTTGGCACCAAGTATATTAATCTTGCCAATACCGAGGTGGATCCTATCTTACTGGAGCTGTTGCCAGAGGACTTTATTCGTCTCAAGCGCGCAATGCCCATTGGTAAAGAAGCAGGCCGTCTCGTGGTAGCGATGGTCGATCCGCGTGACCGCAGTGTGATCGATGAAATCACCTTTATCACGGGGATGAGGCCTCAGGTGGTTGTGACCACCACGATTGAGTTCCAAGAGACGCTAAACAGGTATTTTAGTAACCGCACTTCATCCACGCTGATGGATGATATTTCGACAGCCACAGCCTCTGCTGACACGGATGCGCAAGCGTCTCAGCTTCAAGAAGATGTGGTGGATCCGACCAACCCCCTCATTAAATTGGTCAACTCCATTCTGGAAGAAGCGGTTAATAAAAATGCCAGTGATATTCACATCGAACCACGGCAAAAAAAGTACGTCGTGCGTTTCAGGATAGACGGAATTCTACGCAGTATTCTCGATATCCCCACCACGATGGAATCCAGTTTTATTACCCGCCTTAAGGTGATGGCACGGATGGATATTGCTGAGCACAGACGGCCGCAAGACGGTCGAATTTTGCTGAAAGCTAAAAATATCGATTACAACTTGCGGGTCAATACGCTGCCTGTTGGCGAAAACCGAGAGAAGATGGTTATTCGGATTCTACGGCCTTTTGAGCAGATTGTGGATTTTACCGATCTGGGTTTTGAGCAAGAAGAAATTCGCAAACTGGAGCGCTTATATAAAACACCGTACGGGATTATTCTGGTTTGTGGACCCACTGGGTCAGGGAAAACAACATCTTTGTACACCATGCTCCACAAAATTAATGACGATTATCGAAACATCAGTACGGTTGAAGATCCTGTTGAATTGCAGATTGAGGGGCTCAACCAGTCACAGGTGAATCCTAAGGCTGATTATACCTTTGCCACCAGTATGCGGGCTCTCTTACGACAAGATCCCGATGTGATTATGGTCGGTGAAATTCGAGACTATGAAACCTTAGAGGCTGCCATCCATGCCGCCTTAACCGGTCACTTGGTGTTTAGTACCATCCACAGTAATACCACCTCTGCCACGGTGACGCGGTTGGTGGAAATGGGTGCGGCTACCAGTTTAATTGGAACCGCACTGGTCGGCATTATTGCTCAGCGCTTGGTGCGGAAAATCTGTAATAGTTGTAAATATCAATATAAAGCCAGTGATGAAGAAAAGCGGATTCTCTTCCCGTATGATGATGATCGTGCCCAACAAGACATTGTCTTAGCCAAGGGAAAAGGCTGCGATTATTGTGGAAACACGGGCTATAACGGACGAACGGGTCTGTATGAAATCTTGATGCTGGACCGTGAAATTCGACACTTAATTGGTGAAAATAGCTCTGATCTTGAAATTGAAGATGCTGCTATTGCAGCAGGAATGCGAACGCTGGCGATGAGCGGGCGAGTGAAAGCCATTTCTGGTGTGACCACCATTGATGAGTTGGTTCGTGTTCTTGGGGTTAATTTAGGTGCGTAAAGGCAAAACGCCTGAGGAGTCTCACGCAATATCATGGTAGCCTTTCAGTACGAAGCGTTAAAAATTACGGACCGCAGTAAAGTCAACGGGGTGATTAATGCGGCCAATGAGCGAGAAGCTCGCGAACTTCTTCGCGATCAAGATCTCATTCCCTCTAAAGTCAAAATTATTTCGGCTCAAGATAACCGGGTACAAACCAAAGAGGGGCGAATTAATCCGATTTCTGCTTTTCTTCAATGGATGGGCAATGTGGGGCAAAAGGAAAAAATTGCCTTCAGTCGCAACCTGCAAATGATGGTAAAGGCAGGGATCCCGCTGACAGAAGCCCTGGTTTATTTAGAGCAATATGCGATGAATGCGAAATTTAAATCTGTGGTTTCACAAGTCCGCAAGGATATTTTATCAGGCTACTCGTTCCATCAAGCCCTTGGGAAGCACCGAAATATTTTTAGCGATGTGTATATCAACGTTGCCCGTGCTGGCGAGGTGAGTGGGGAGTTAGAAGCCGCTTTGGGACGGTTGACCGATTTAATGGTAAAGTCCGAAGCTTTAAAAATGAAAATTATCTCCGCTTCAGCCTATCCGGTGATTGTTCTTTTTATTGTGGGCATCGTGCTGCTGATTTTGTTTTTACTGGTGTTGCCTACCTTCCAAGAAATCTACCGTAAGATGGGTGTGCATGTGCCCTGGATTACCCAGATGATGATTGATATTAGTTTTTTGATGCGAAATTACTGGTTTATTATTTTTCCAATGGCCGGTGGCTCCATCTGGGGGGTGTTCCAATACATCAACTCTTCTGGCGGCAAAGTGATTATGGATAGAGTGGTTCTGAAGGTTCCTATTCTGGGTGAGTTGATGAAATTTATTAACAACTCGCACTTTATTTCCACATTGAGTGTCGCGTTTTCTGCGGGTCTGCCCATCACAGAAGCCTTGTCTTTAGCCACGCAAACAGTGCGTAATTCGGTAATTCGTTCGGCGCTTCAAAATGTGAATATTCAGATTCAAGCCGGTCAGCGTCTGGCCGTGGCACTTAGTAAGACCGGTTATGTTCCTGACCTTGTCTTGCTGATGGTTTCTACCGGGGAAGAATCCGGGGAACTGGATAAAATGCTGGAAAATGCCTTTGAGTATTTAGAGAATGAAATTAATCACCGCATTGATATTTTAATGTCGATGATGGAACCGATTATGCTGATTTTTATTGGGGTGATTGTCGGGACGATCGCGTTATCGATTTATTTACCGCTCTTTAGTATTTACGAGCATTTATAAAAATGCGGCTTAAAAATTAAAAGAGCCGATTCAAAAAACGGCTCTTTTAAAAATTCGAACGTGATTTCAAGCTTACTCAATGTATTCTTTGAGACGGCGACTGCGGTTAGGATGACGCAGCTTGCGAAGGGCTTTGGCCTCAATTTGCCGAATCCGCTCGCGAGTGACACCAAACAGTTGGCCCACTTCTTCCAGCGTGCGCTGACGTCCGTCATCAAGGCCAAAGCGAAGTCGAAGGACATCCCGTTCTCTGGGAGAAAGGCTGCTCAATACTTCGGTGAGATCTTCACGTAGCAGTTCGTGTGCCACAGTGGTTGCCGGGGCCTCCGCTTCACGGTCCTCGATAAAATCACCGAGGCGGGAGTCTTCTTCTTTCCCGATAGGGGTTTCCAGTGAGAGCGGTTCTTGTGCCACTTTGATGATGTCGCGTAATTTGCTCACGCTAATCGTCATCGCGGCGGCCAGCTCTTCTTCAGTGGGTTTTCGGCTGAGTTCTTGAGCCAGTTTACGGGTAATTTTTTTCAATTTGTTGATGGTCTCTACCATGTGCACCGGGATTCGGATGGTTCGAGCCTGGTCCGCAATCGCGCGGGTGATGGCTTGGCGAATCCACCAGGTGGCATAGGTGGAGAATTTGTAGCCACGTTCGTGATCGAATTTTTCGGCCGCACGAATCAGACCCAAATTACCTTCTTGAATGAGGTCTAAGAAGAGCATGCCCCGGCCGACATATTTTTTGGCGATAGACACAACCAGACGCAGGTTGGCTTGTACTAACTTACGCTTGGCCTCCGCTCCGTCAGCACCACCGGCTGCAATTTTACGGGCCAGATCAATTTCCTCATCAGCGGTCAGTAAGTGAATACGGCCAATTTCACGCAGGTACATCCGAACAGGATCGTCCAAAGTGACATTAGAACCTGCTTCAATGGCGACCTCTTCTTCTTCCTCATTAAATTCTTCACGGTCAATCAGGCTGATATTGCCGCCGCCGCCAAAGAGAGAACCAATTTGATCGGCATCCCCGTCGCTGACGGAAAGAATTTCATCCACACCGCTGCGGTCACCACCGCGGGTGCCACGTTCTTGTTTTTTGATCATTTCTAACAGAGAGTCTTCGTTGCTTCCGGTTCGTCGTTTTGTCATTGTTAGGGGTTTCCTTGGTTTGACTTCCACATCATCATATCTAAATAGCGAAACTAATATATCCTACGTCCCGTTTATTTGTATATCCTACGTCCCGTTTATTTGGGCTTTAGTCCGTCACGCAGTTGGTACTGAAGTTCGACCACAGGCACCTCACGGTCTTGATCGTCTTCGGTTTTTTCCATTTGATTGGCCTGATCGGCAAGCCGTTTCAAGGCTTCGTGTTTTTGATGCTCTTCGATGATTCGTTTAAAGTTGCTTGCTTCGCCAAGAATTTTGTCCGCCTGAGCCTCAAGATCCATCGAATTCAATCCGTAGGATTCAGACAGTTTATCGGCCCCAAAGGCCAAATCAGCAAACACACGCTGTTGTTCAGACTCTGCCCCAATTAGTTGCGGCATTCTTTGGCGAAGGTTATCGGCGGTTAGCTCAAATGATTCTGGTGCCAGAGACGCCAGCGTCTTAAGGTAGCCAGCCAATGTGGCCAGGGTAGAATCATTAAATTGAAGGGTCGAAAGCATAGGTATTACCAACCGAACACTATCATCACACATAAGTAATAGTTGTAGGATACTTTTTTCGGCGATCATATGGCGCTGAAGTAGAGGCCGCTTGAGTTCTCCCGCCGAAGAAGGTGCTCCCAGCATGTGTCTCTTTAATGAAGTCGCGACCGGTTTGGAAATTGCCCGACCCTGTGTAACCTTTTGTGATTGGTTGCCGAAACCTCGGTAAAACTGTGGTTTCGTCGGGAATTTCTGACTTTCAACCCGTCTGACTTCGAGAGAAAGATCATCAATCGAGACTTTTAGCCGCTCTGCCAACTGCCGAATATATTCAGAGCGGGTGACAGGTTGCGTAATTTCCACCAATAAGGGAACCACCGCCTCCACCCCGGCAATGCGGCCTTCACGGGTTTTAAGATCGACCTGGAGTGATGTCTGGCGCAGGGCCATCTCAAATTTAAAATCCAAGTAGGGCTGAGAACGATGCAGCAGGTCTGCAAAGGCGTCTGCCCCATGAAGACCAATAAAGGCATCAGGGTCTTTCCCATCAGGCACGGTCAGCACTTTGAGTTGAAGTGGGTGTGACTTTAAGTAGGGCTCAATCAGTTGAATTGCACTGAGAGCAGCTTTCAGGCCAGCTTCATCAGAATCAAAGGCCAAGTGCACGGTTTCCGCCCCAAAACGGGTGAGTAGTTTTAGATGTTGTTCTGTCAGTGCGGTGCCGCAAGAACCCACGGCTTGAGTAACCCCAGCACAATGCGCGGTAATGACATCAAAGTAACCCTCCATCACCACGGCACTTTTGCTCTGTCGGATACTGTCTTTCGCCTGCATCAGCCCGTATAAGACTCGACTTTTACTATATACCGGTGTCTCTGGAGAATTCATATACTTGGGTTTGTCTTCAGACTTTAGCGCGCGACCGCCAAAGGCGACCAGGCGAGCGCTATCATCCCAAATCGGGATCATTAAACGGTCTCGAAACTTATCGTAGAGACTGCCATGACTGCTGTCTTGCTTGGTGATGGCAAGCCCGGCAGAGACCAAAATATCGGGAGTGCTTTTGACAATATCTAGCTGAAGCAGCGCGTCTGTTAATGTTTGCCAGCCTGCTTTGGCGTAGCCAAGCCCAAAACGGGTTGCAATCTCAGGGGTGATTTTTCGTTGTGCTAAATAATCCCGTACGGTCTGAGCTTCGGGCAGTTGGAGTTGAGTTTGAAATTGCTGTTGTGCCGCCTCGTTGAGGGCAAGAATTTTTTTGTTGAAGTCGCGTTTTTCCAAAACCGCCGCTGGATCGAGTGCTTGAGGGCCGTCTTGAATGGTTATGCCCATTTCTTCAGCGAGATCCCGAATAACCTCACCGTAGGTTTTCCGCTCTTGGCTCATTAAGAACTTAATGGCATCGCCCGCTTCTCCGCAGCCAAAACATTTAAAGAGATTTTTTTCTCGATTGACATTGAAAGATGGGGTCTTTTCAGGATGAAAGGGGCAAAGGCCAAGATAATTGCGTCCTGCTTTTTTTAAAATCACATTCCGCGAAATAATATCGATGATATCCAGGTTTTGTTTGACCCGATCCGCCGCGTCAGTGAAAGAGAGTATCTGCGTCATACGAAGAGCCCCTTGTCCAGTCCTTTATCGACAGGGTAAGGGGTGGGTAACAACAACTGGCAGTAAAGGTCTGTGGCATAACGGTCCGTCATTCCAGAGACATAATCCAAAACGGCCAAAGATATTTCTGGGGTATTATCCGAAGTGACTTGCTCTGGCTGAGGGATTTGCTCTGGGTGATTTAAAAAATGCTGTACCAGCCCACTAAGGACTCGGTGCACCTTTTGCTTTTGCTGCACCTGAGAGGGGGACAGATAAATATGATCAAACATCCACTGTCTTAAGGCGGTAATCGCGTCTCGCACATCCTCAGAAACGGTAATCACCCGTTGGTTTTTCTCAAACTGTTGCTGACTTTGCTCAATCATATCGGCAATCATGGTCTCGAGCCGTGTTTTGCGGTCTTTCCCCAAGGTGTGTTCAATGTCGGCTGGAATGTCCGTTTCTCGCATTAAGCCAGCGCGAATCGCATCTTCTACATCATGTTGGAGGTAGGTCATCCGGTCGGTCATTTTAACCACTTGGGCTTCCAATGTGCCAGGGGTGGTCTGATTCAGCTGAGAGGCCATCCCGTCCAGTACTTCAGCAGTCAGATTCAGTGGTTCTATGATAGAGGCGATTCTGACGCTTTGCGCTTCATGATTGAATCCTTGCGGGAAGAGTTCTTGGAGAATGGCTTCTCCAGTATGGCCAAAGGGAGGGTGTCCGAGATCATGTCCGAGTGCAATGGCTTCGGTTAAATCTTCATTGAGTCGTAGCGCTCTGGCAACCGTTCGGGCTACTTGTGAGACCTCTAGGGTATGTGTCAGCCGGGTTCGGTAATGATCCCCAACGGGAGAAATAAACACCTGGGTTTTGTGTTTCAACCGGCGAAATGCTTTCGAACTCACAATCCGGTTGCGATCACTTTGGAACACGGTTTGGTAACGTAAGTCAGGCTCTGTGGCTTTGCGTCCTTGGGATTGTGCGCTTTGCAAAGCGAAGGGGTGGAGCCACTCTTGCTCCTGCCTGTGCAGCATAGCGCGAACATCTCTTACGTCTAAGTCAGATAAGGATAGGCTCACCAAAGACGGTCCTCAAAGCATTCGAAAGGAATGAATCAGCCAAATAATTAGCCAGTGAAATCAACCAGATAAGTCAGCCGGCACCAGCAAAAACTTGCGCAGCAAGCATGAGAGGTGTGCATCAAAAATCTAAAAGACTGGCGACAAGATAATTTTTAGTAGGAACATCCCCAAATCACTTGCTGGCTCTACTTAAGTGGGTAGTAATGGCACTTAAGAGGCGGGCAAAAACGGCAAATCGCCTGAATCTCATGTTCCTCAAATTGTTTTGCACCAAGATCTGATTTTAACAGTATCATGACCCTCGCTACTTGGGGACATCCCATGGCCATAAATGTGACAAATGTGACAAAGCGTGATGAAACATAACAGGGAATCGACTCAACCCTATGGCTCTCTCTCGTACTCTGGAAACCTTAAAACAGCAGGTCATCGTTTCTGTTCAGGCCGATAAGACGGAACCGCTCTACCCAGTTCTGTTTCCGATGGTAGAGACTGTCTTAATTGGAGGGGCTGCTGGCTTACGGCTGGCAGATTTGCCGTTGATTCGACAGGTGAAGACAAGGTACCCAGATATTCCTGTGATTGGTATTACCAAGCCCGATGTGATGCCTATCGATCCCTATAGCCAGGTGTATATCACCCCGACACTACAAGAGGTGCTTGCGGTGATAGAGGCGGGGGCAGATATTGTGGCGATGGATGCAACAGCGCGGCCCCGTCCGCAAGGAGAAACACTCTCTGCCATTCTGGCGGCTGTGAAACAAAAGGCTTCCCAAGTACTTTTGATGGCTGATTGCGCGACTTTGGAAGACGGGATTTCAGCTGATAGATTAGGATTCGATCTGCTTGGAACGACGCTTTCCGGCTACACGCAAGAGACAAAGGGCAATGCTGCAGCGACAGAAAATTGCCCAGACTGGTCATTATTGGAAAGCCTAACCGCGCAAACCTCACGGCCTGTGATTCTTGAAGGCCGGGTTTGGGAACCTACGCAAATACCACAGGCCTTTGCAAAAAAAGCTTGGGCGGTTGTGATTGGATCAGCCATTACGCGACCTCATCACATCACCGCACGTTTTGTCAGGGCGGCAAAGCAGTCTCAATCAGTCGATTGAGCGGAGTCTGTTATTGTGGTCGTTTTTGGGTTATAACATGGGCCTCTTAGAGTAATCTCATTCGTTATTTCCTCGTTTGTTAGTGTGAAAGGAATCTGGTACCGATGTCCACTTCGCGTTACTTATTTACCTCAGAATCAGTGACTGAAGGCCATCCCGATAAGGTGTGCGATCAAATTTCTGATGCCATCTTGGATGCCTTCCTGTCTCAAGATTCGATGGCCCGTGTGGCGGCAGAAACCTCTGTGACCACAGGATTGGTGTTGGTTTGCGGTGAGATTACGTCCAAGTGTTATGTGGATATTTCCGGTGTTGTGCGTCGTACCATCGAAGAAATTGGTTACACTGCTGAAAAGGGCGGCGGATTCGACGGCAGAACCTGTGCCGTTATGACCAGTATTGATGAACAATCCTCTGATATTGCCGGTGGTGTGAACGAAGCCCATGAAATCCGCGGTAAAGGCAAGGTTCAAGATGAATTTGAATCCATTGGTGCCGGAGACCAAGGGATTATGTTTGGGTTTGCCTGTGATGAAACCCCGCAATATATGCCACTCCCAATCCATTTGGCCAATGAGCTGGTGCGAAAGCTGTCCGAAGTCCGTAAAAACGGGACTCTCTCTTATCTTCGTCCCGATGCCAAATCTCAAGTGACTGTGGAATACACCAACGGCAAGCCCAGCCGGATTGATACGGTGGTGATCAGCACACAGCACGATCCTGCTATCGAAGGCGTCGAAGATAATGATCAGGTCCAAGCCCGAATTAACAAAGATGTGCGTCGCTTGGTGATTGATGCCGTTTTTGCCAACGAGGCGATTAAGCCGGACGAGAAGACCCAGTACTTTATCAATCCCAGTGGCCGCTTTGTGATTGGCGGACCTCAGGGAGATGCCGGACTGACGGGTCGAAAAATTATTGTAGATACCTACGGTGGGTACTCTCGCCATGGTGGCGGCGCTTTCAGCGGAAAAGATCCCACAAAAGTGGACCGTTCCGCTGCTTATGCTGCTCGCTATGTGGCTAAAAACATTGTTGCCTCTGGCATTGCCGATAAATGTGAAGTCCAGGTGGGTTATGCTATTGGTGTGGCCCGGCCGGTCTCCATTAACGTCAATACGTTTGGCACAGGCCGACTAACAGATGATCAGATTGCGGCTTTGATTGAAACGCACTTTGATCTGCGTCCTGCGGCGATTATTCAACAGTTTGCTCTGCGCGATTTGCCTAGCAAAAACGGTGGTGTCTTCTACCGAAAACTGGCAGCTTATGGACATTTTGGCCGCGTGGATCTGGATCTTCCTTGGGAAGTACTGGATAAAGTGGACCTGTTGAAAAAGGCACTCGCTGAAAAAAAGCCTGAGGCCGCTGCTGCGGCCAATAATCAGTCAGGGAAAGCCCCTGCACTGGTCTAGTTTGTAAAGACGGGGGTCGTTTCTGACCCCCGTCTTTATTCTTTTAAAGAGTGGCCCCAGCTTAAGCCATCTCATACACCGATGCTAATGCCCGCATTAAAATAGAGCCAAGATTTACTGTGTCTGCATGGTCTTGTGTCTGTCATCTCTGGGTCCCACAGTCGACACACCAGGTTTGAGGTTTGATAAGAATACTTTGACGTCACCATTGCAATTAATTGTCGCCGGTGTTCGGCAAAAATCTGCCCCGATTGAGGTTCGTGAGCGGTTTTCTTTAACAGAAGACCAGCTCCCGAAGGCTTTGGCCTGGTTGCAAGCTCATCCAGATGTTCACGAGTGTGCAGTGCTGACCACTTGCAATCGAACTGAGATTTATGCCGCCGTAGAGCGAGCAGATCGCGGGCTTAGTGCCATTAAGGCAATGTTTCGTGAACTAAAACAGGTGGATTATGATGCCTACCGGCCGTCTATCTTTACGTTGATCAACGAAGATGCAGCGTTGCATCTTTTTCGGGTTGCTTCTGGACTAGATAGCCTGATTATTGGGGAAGGACAAATTCTGGCACAAGTAAAAGATGCTCTGGCCTTAGCACAACAGCATAAATCTGCTGGCCTTGTCCTCGATAAGCTCTTTAAAGCCGCACTGACCATAGGCAAACGGGTGAGAACTGAAACGGGTATTGCGGTTAAAGATGTGAGTGTGAGCCGTGCTGCCTATGAGATTGCTCTCAGCATCCACCCCGATCTCTTCGATAAGCATATTGCGCTCATTGGTGGCGGGAAGATGGCCTCTATACTGATGGCGGCCTTTAAACAGCAAATGACACAGGCACAACTAGCCAATATCACGATTGTGAACCGAAATGAAGAACGACTAAAAATGCTGATGGATAAATTTGGGTTCGCTGGCACGGGTTGGGATCAATTGGAGCAGGTGATTCAGCGGGCGGATGTTTTGTTTGTGGCCACAGGCGCCCCTCACGTCGTGCTCCAACCAGATGACTTTCCCTCGTCTGGTAACCAGAAGCTGATTTTGGACATCTCTGTCCCTCGTAACGTCAATCCTGCCGTGGGAGATCTTTCTGGGGTCCGTTTGATTAACACCGATGATTTGGGAGAAGAGCACCGGTTAAGCCCAGAGGCACAATCTGCCTTGATCAGTCACGCGGAGCGGATTATTGAAGAAGAGTACACAGCCTTTTACCGCTGGTTTATTGCCCGTCCTACCATCGCCACCATAACACAACTTCGCAGCAAGATTGAACAAATTCGACAAGAAGAGTTGGAAGCCGTTGCCACGGGGAAAAAGCCGGATGAGCAAACACTCAATCTATGGGAACAGTGGTCCAGAAGCCTGATTAACCGTATTTTACATGAGCCCATTGTGCGCTTAAAAGCAGCGCCCAGTAAGCATCACGTCAGTCATCATACAGCTGTGATTAATCATCTCTTTGATATTGACTTTGAGACCCCTGAAAACACACCCCCTGAAAAACCGTCTTTAATGACCGTCTAGGGAGATGGGTGCTTGATTCGGGTTGGGAGTCGAGACAGTGTGCTGGCTGTGACGCAGGCCGAGCTGGTGATTGACTGGCTAACTGCATGCGGTCATCCCTCTCAGTTACTGACCTTTAAAACGCAAGGCGATTATATTTTGGATCAAGCGCTGTCTGCGATTGGGGATAAGGGCTTGTTCGTTAAAGAGTTAGAGGAGGCCTTGTTGAGCGATAAGATTGATATGGCGGTCCACAGTATGAAAGACATGCCGGGTACCTTGCCAGACGGGCTCTTACTGTCCTCAATCTTTGAGCGCGAAGACCCCCGAGATGTGGTGATCCTCTCAGACCGTATGAGAAAAAACGGGATTTCCTCCTGGCGACATCTCCCCTCAGGCGCCTGTGTCGGCACTTCTTCCCTCAGACGGGTGGCGCAACTCAAGCGACACCGACCAGATTTATATTACGTCACCGTTCGCGGCAACCTGCAAACCAGGCTACGGAAACTCAATGCCGATGAAGCTCCGGATACGCCCCGTTTTGACGCCTTAATTTTGGCAGCGGCTGGGGTAAACCGCCTGGGTTGGCAGGAGAAGATTGCAGAATTTTTGGCTGTCGAAGACGGGCATGTGCCCGCTGTCTGCCAGGGGATTCTCGCCATAGAAACGAGTCAGCAAGACGTGGCAATCGACACACTGCTGGCGCCGGCTAAACAGCCTGCGGTCGAGATTGCAATGGCTGCAGAGAGGGCGGTTCTTACCACGTTGCAGGGAGGATGCCAAATTCCCTTAGGGGCGTATGCCCTACCTAAAGCCAACAGCAGCTTTGAATTGAATGCTATGCTCTTAAATCTTGACGGTACGCAGTATTGCTGGCTGAAAGAAACGTTTTCAGCCATGGATGAAGGGATTAGCGCTGGGAACGAACTGGGAAAGGCGCTCTTAAAAGCACAGGCAAGGGATTTTTCCTGAAGTAGCTCATTTTTATCTGCCTGTTGAACCAAAACCGCCTTGTCGGACCAGGGTTTTTTCTGCCTCTAGTGAGGGAAGCACGTGCCAACCGGCCTTAATCACAGGTGCCAGTACCAGCTGTGCAATGCGGTCCCCGGGTTGGATGGTATAAGCCTCATTGGAGAGATTTACCAGAGGGATTTTAAGCTCGTCGCGGTAGTCACTGTCTATGGTGCCGACCCCGTTGATCAGCGTGATCCCGTATTTAATTGAAATACCGCTCCGTGCACGCACCTGGATTTCAAATCCTTCTGGTATACAGACAATAAAGCCAGTGGGGATGAGGGTCCGTTGAAGTGGTTCTAGGGTGAGGGGTTCTGTTAAAGCAGCTTGAACATCCATTCCCACCGATCCAGGCGTCTGATAAGCCGGTAAGTTCTCAGGCGCATGGGCTAATGGGGTGATGGGAACCAGAATAAAACCGGGATTATTTAGGCCATGATTTTCTGACATGTGGCTGTCTCTCCTTTAGATCGTTCTGGACTGCCAGAAGTCCCGGCAGTGATACAAGACAATAACGAGGGCTCTAACCATTCTTCCAGCACCACATGGGCGTCTTTAGGGCCCAGACTCAAGACATGATCGCGCACTTCGTCTGCAGAAATTTGCCGGCCGTGATACAGCGCGTTACGGGCGTTGCGAATCGCTCTGAATTGACTAGATTCCAGGTTTAACATCAGATTTCCGCTCAATTTTTTTTGAGCCCGGCTCCACTCTTCCGCAGAGAAACTTTCTGTTCGCAGTGTTTCCAGGCTCTCAAAGAGTCGTTTTTGCACCGCTTCAAATCTTTCAGCACTGGTGCGGATGTACACACCAAAAAGCCCCGCCTGTTGATACATCACCTCAAACGTACTGGCTGAGTAAATCCATCCCTCTTGTTGGCGTAGTGTATTCAGTAAGCGGCTGTTCATGCCTTGTCCTAAGGCCACATCAATCACGGCCAAAGTAAACCGCTTGGGATCCTTTACACCAAAAACCCCAGAGCCCAGACATAAGTGGACTTGTCCCATCTCTTTTTCCAGATGCTCTTGTACGGGGTGATAATGGGGGAGAATGTCTGAAATAGCCTTGTGGGCAGTCTCTTTAGGATCTAAAGCTCTCTCCCATTGAGAGAGCTGCGCTAAGATGCCGTCGATATCCACATGCCCCGCAATGGAAAGGATCATGTTGCACGGGCGATAGAACTGCTGGTGATAACGGGTTAAATCGTTTTGGCCAATTTGCCTCACGGATTCGGTTGTGCCAAGAACGGGCTGTCCTAAAGGATGTTGCGGCCAAACAGATTGAATAAAATGCTCAAATACCGGGTGGTTTCTGCTGTCTTCATGTTGCAACACCTCTTGCAGGATGACTTGCCGCTCTAGGGCTAGTTCATTTTGGTCAAACAGAGGGCGGCTGACCAAGTCCAAGAGAACATCCAGGCAGACGGGCACTTGCTCAGTGAGCACTTTGGCATAAAAGCAGGTGCTCTCTTTGTCAGTCATCGCATTGAGGTGGCCCCCACTGGTCTCGATCGCCTCGAAGATCTCCACCTTTGTGCGGTTGTGTGTGCCCTTAAAGGTCATATGCTCTACAAAATGCGGCAGGCCAGGGATAAAGTCAGGCTGGTTCAAATAAGCAGCGCCGTCCACCCAAAGGCTCAGCGTTGCTGATGCCACTTGAGGCATGGGATCGATCACCACACGCAGCCCGTTGGGCAGTTGTTTGGCGATTAAATCCGGCACCCGTGAATGGCTCCCTCACTGAAGTAGGCCGCTTGGGAGATGAGCTGATAGAAACTGTCAACGTCCAGACTGGCGCCGCCAACCAGACCGCCGTCAATATCTGATTGGGTCAGCAGTTCGGGGAAGTTCTCTGGCTTTACACTGCCGCCGTAGAGAATCCGAACCTGATCCGCAGTCGGGCTATTGGTCAGACCAGCAATTAACGTCCGAATCAAGTGGCAGACCCGGTTTGCTTCAGCCGCATCACAGACCTTACCGGTGCCGATCGCCCATACAGGCTCGTAAGCCACAACCAAAAAGGCCATTTCCTCAGCCGAAACGCCATTTAAGGCAGTATTTACCTGCCGGGTTAACACAGTATCTGTTTGTCCTGCTTCACGCTCAGCCAGTGTTTCTCCAACACAAACAATTGGACGTATATCGTTGGCTAAGGCTGCACGCGTCTTGGCACTCACGGTTTCATCGGTTTCATTAAAATACTGCCGGCGCTCACTGTGGCCAACAAGCACGTTGCGAATGCAAACCGAACGCAGCATTTTGGGTGAAATTTCTCCCGTAAAGGCCCCGTCTTCGTGGCTGTCCATGGTCTGAGCCCCAATTAAAATAGGTTTGCCCGTATCATCCACCGTATCCCAGGCCAGTTTAAGTGAAATAAAGGGCGGGCAGACCAGAATTTCTGGCCACGTGCTCAGCGGTTGAGCCATGCCGTGCAGTTTTTCACTGAGTGCGCGGATAAAGGCTTCGGTCTCGCTGGGCGTCTTGAACATCTTCCAGTTGCCAGCAATAAGCCGTTTACGGTGATGAGCTTGTGTCATAACAGGGGCGTCTCCAACGAATGAATTAAGCGGTCACAGGCAATTTATTCGCCACCATCGCGGTTACTTCAGCGAGGCGGTTACTGTAGCCCCATTCGTTATCGTACCAGCTGATGATTTTGGCCATATTGCTACCAATCACGGTGGTGAGCTCAGGGTCAAAGATGCTGCTGTGTGGATTGCCGATAAAGTCTGAGCTAACCAGTGGCTGTGTGCTGTATTCCAACACTCCTTTGAGCGCACCTTCACTGGCAGCCTTCATCGCTGCGTTGATGGACTCAACCGTGACGGGCTTGGTGGTGGTGATGGTGAGATCGACCATGCTGACGTTGGGCGTTGGAACCCGCACGGCAAAGCCGTGAAGTTTGCCTTTTAACACGGGCAGCACCAATCCTATGGCTTTCGCGGCTCCAGTGGAGGTCGGGATCATGTTAATGGCTGCAGCTCGGGCGCGTCGAAAGTCTTTGTGGGGGGCGTCCAGTAAGCGTTGATCTCCTGTATAGCTATGAACTGTAGTCATGAGACCGGCTTCAATACCAAATTGTTCTTGCAGTACTTTAGCAACAGGGGCTAAACAGTTGGTTGTACAGCTGGCATTGGAAATAATATGGTGCTTATCGGGCTGATACTCATCGGCGTTGATCCCGATGGCAAGAGTGATATCTTCACCCTTGGCTGGGGCACTGATAATCACCTTTTTAGCACCAGCTTCAATGTGTTTGCGAGCTTTATCCGCATCAGTAAACAAACCGGTAGACTCGATAACCACATCCACACCCAGTTGCTTCCAGGGCAGAGCGGCGGGGTCTTTTTCAGCAAACACTTGGATCTTCTTGCCGTTAATCACCAGGGCGCTTCCGTCAGCATACACTTCTCCAGGGAAAGTCCGCATCACGGAATCGTACTTAAACAGGTAAGCCAACTCTTCAGGCGAGGTCAGGTCGTTGATCCCGACCACATCAAAAGAAATAGCGGGGTTGAGCAAGGCGGCTCTCAGGGTCATTCGGCCAATACGGCCAAAGCCATTAATTCCAATTTTGGCACTCATCGCGCAGATAACTCCTTTTTCTCTATAGTGAACGCATCATGTCTTTCACCCGAGCGGTGATGGACAGGGCTTCATTCATCGGTCGTTGCCACATGTTACGGCCAAAAATCAGTCCAGTGGCCCCGGCATTCATTGCAGTCTGGGCTTTGCTCAACAAGTCTTCGTCGCCCACCTTGCTGCCACCAGAGAATAACACCATGGTCCGGCCCGCAGAACGAACCACTTTTTGGACGGTTTCTTCAAAGCCCAAATCCACTGTGTTGTAGGGTTTCGGGTAATGGTCTTTTTGGGCAGACTCAATTTTGGGGAAGTTGATTTTTACCACGTCGGCACCCAGTTCACAGGCAACCCGGGCAGCATAATCAACGGCATAGAGGCTATCACGTCCGCCTTTAGCTTCAATGGCGGTGCCTCTGGGATAGGCCCACATAATCGTCGGGATCCCGAAGCGCTCGGCTTCTTTGCGAACCTCGTTGAATTGGCGAATATCCCGGTCTTGTGAAGGAGAACCCACATAAAGCGTGTAGCCAACGGCATCAGCACCAAGGCGAACGGCATCTTCCACACTGCCGGTTAAAGGGGAGAAAGCATTGTCATCCGAAGGGACGTTGGTTTTGCCGTTGATCTTAAGACACAGGGGCACGCGACCGGCGTATTGCTTCATGTATTTTTCTGCCAGCCCAATATGGAAGACAATGCCTGAGTAACCAGCCTCTAAGGCCAAACGGCATTGGAAATCAGGATCTGCCGATTCAGGATTCTCAAAAAAGTTGAGAGGGCCATGTTCCAAGCCTTGATCAATGGGTAAAAACAACATGGTGCCGTTGCCAGGGCCATGCTCGTACAGAAAACGATAGAGCCGGGCTTTTTTCCCAGTGGATAAATCCATCTGATCCAAGGTTAAACGGGCGTTTGCTTTTACCATTGTAGGGCTCATGCCTTTCTTTCCTCCGTCTAGATTGATGATTCCAGCTGCCTCACTGCCGAGGCGCTATTGCCGCACCAGTATAGCACAAAGTTATTCTTGCCCAAGCAAGCCATGCAATGGCTGAGAGCAATTGCTTTAGCTAGACCTATTGAGCAAAAAAGAAGGGAATGTGACCAGGTCGTGTTTTTTTACCAGTCTCTTTTTTGCTGAGCCCTTTCATCGGGCGGTTTTTAGAAATGGATTTCAGCATCAAGGATAATTTCACCGCCGTTTCGATCGAGCGGGGGTGGGAAAAGTCAGGGAGATCGATCGCGTCAATCATCGTCTGACTGGGAACTGCCTGACTGGAAACCGTCTGACTGGGGACAGGGCTGGGAGCTTGGTCCGCCTGCTTTACAGTCACTGGGGAAGGGGTCTCAGCAAGAGGAGTGTCCAAAGGCTTTTTAGCAGACGTTTCTGGCACAGATTTTTCCGGGAAAAAGGGCACTACCAAAATCTTAAGGAAGACCAACCCGCCGCACAGCCCAAAGATGCCCAAACCGCCAAAGCACAGCGTCAACACAGTCAACACCCACAGGGGAAAGGTAAGCCCTGCAACCTTAATAGGCGCGTTTAGGCCGTTTGCGGGCTGCTTAAACCGGGTTGTACTTTCAGGGGCACTGTCCTGAGAAGAACTGTCTTGAGAGGAGACCGTTCCGCTGTCCAATTGCTTGAACGGGGCAGGGTCTGCCGTTGCACTGGGACCCACACTGGCAGCGGTGGAAGGCTCAGTGGCCAAATTACTGGTATCACTGCTGGGTGTAGCGGGATTCAGTTCCGGCGGGGGGGGCAGGAACCAAGAATTTAAACCCTGCGAATTTGAAGCGCCCGTATCCCCAGTGTCTTTGTGAAGGCCCATCGGGAGTCTTGGCGGCTTGGGCTGGAAATTTTGGGCAGAAAGCTCTTTGAGTGAGACCACGGAACTACTGGGCTTCCATTCTGGGAAGTAAAACTGAGGGGGCGGGGGGATCTGCCCCTTTTTGCCTGCCGGGCTCACGCTTTGATTCACACTTTGACTCACGCTGGGTTTGCTCAAATAGGGGCTCAGGAGTGTGGTCAGATTTTCTCCTGTCAGATTGTCTTTCGTCAGATTGTCTTTTGCCGGCTCTGACCCAGCTGAGGTCTGTCCACCAGACGGAGCAGATTTCAGCGGCTGACCGCTTCTGGTTTTGACACTAACGGAAACCTCACGGGGGGAAAGATGTGGCAGGATAATCTTCAGGGTCCCGTCTTTGGAGACCACTTGCCCCACCCATTGTTGATCCGGTGTGCTGAGTAGACTGCTTCCCTGGTAGGTGAGGCCGGTATCTCGTCTGGCCCCGGGTTGATACAGCAGGATTTGGGTGCCTTGAGCGTTTTTTTCGACGGTTGCCACTGGGCTTCCATTTTGGCTCTCAATCACGATGGAAAGCTTTTTGCTGGCCTCATTTTTGCCCGTTTCATTTTTTTCCGATTTTGGGGCTTTGACCAACTGGATGCTGTCAACTTGAATGCTGTTAACCTGTTGGGCGCTTTGACTGGTGCCTGATTCTGAATAGGACGGGCATAAGCTCAGTAATAGCGCAAAAAAGCCAATCACATAGGGTGATATGGCCTGTCTGGTCAGAAAAAAGAGTCTGTCAGAAATTGCCTGGGAAGAAATCATCTGGGGAGAAATCCTCTGGCGTCTATAGGGCACGTGGAACATACCCTCTAGTATACCAATTTTAAAGCATACTGGTCTTAAAGCAGTCCGTGCTCGTAGGCATAGGCGGTAAGTTGCGCCCGATTACTGACACCTAGCTTTTTCATCAGGTTGGCCACGTGGCTGTCAATGGTTTTGACCGAAACAATCAAGCTTTCGGCAATGTCTTTGTTGGTTTTTCCTTGGGCGACATACAATAAAATTTCTTCCTCACGGGCGGTCAGCTTGTTTTCAGATTCTCCCCGCTTCATATCCAGTAGTTTTAAGGCGATGTCTTCGGAGTAAATCGGCAGTGCGGCCTTGTTACGACTCAGCAAAATTAGTCTTTGCAGCTCGTCTTCTGAAACTGTTTTGGAAATATACCCGTCTGCTTTGAGGGCAATAGCTTTGCGGATGTATTGAATATCGTTGTGAGCTGAAAACAGGAGTATCCGCAGTTCAGGGAAGGCGTCTCTAACTTCACCCAGTAACTCTAAGCCGTTTTTCCCCGGGAGATTGATGTCTAAGAGCAGGACATCCGGCTGCTTTAGCTTCAGTAATCCCAGTAAATTTTCCCCAGAATCTGCTTCGCCAATCACGTTGAGTTCGGCATGTGTGCTGATCAAATCACGGCTGCCCTGTCTCACGACAGAGTGATCGTCTACGATCACGATGTTCAAAGGTGCTAAAGAGGTGGGTTCTGCAGACATACTTTTATTATACTTGAATTAACGGGAATTAACGGGCTGTGTTGACCCGAATATGGACTTGAGTCCCTTTCCCGGGGGTCGATTCTAGCTGAAAAGACCCACCCAGTTGCAGAATACGTTCTCGAACCCCGGTGAGCCCCAGTCCACTGTTTTTTATTTCGGGATTAAACCCGCACCCATTGTCAGTTAGATAAATCCTCAGCAGCGGACTTTCCTCGGGGTGAAACACCACGGTGAGATTGACTTGAGTGGCACGTGCATGGCGCTTGGTGTTGCTCAGCAGTTCTTGAATAGCCCGAAAGACAGGTAATTCCAGCTCTTTGGGCAGGGCTTCAAGATGATCCGCTTCCATAGAGAGGCGGACGCTACCACCGGTTTGTGCTTCCAGATCTTTGGCCAAAAATTCTAGGGCGGCCGCAAAGCCCAGATCGTCCAGAATTTGGGGCTTTAAGTTATTGCAAATTCGGCGCATCGCATCCAGCAAGCGTTCAATCTTGCCAAGGGTCTTATCCCGGTTCAGGTCCCGTTTGAGATCGATCATCGATTGAATCACGTCATCATGGAGTTCTTGGGCAATCCGGCGCCGTTCATCTTCTTGAATCCGGGTGTTGAGATCGCGTGAAGCGGCCAGTTCCCTCACCAGTCGGCTGATATCCAGGGTGGTCAAGGTAATCAGCACCATGCCAAGCGCCATCATGCTAGCGGTAATAAAAAAAGTCACTTCTTGCGAATGGGCTTTGAGATCTTGTGCGGATGTCGAGGACAGCGGCTGGGACCCAAGCTTAGTGAGCACGACAGCGCTTAAAAAATGATTGATTTTGGGGGCGCTATTATTGGCATCCTGCTGCAAAAAAGCCCATAACAGGGGGAGGGGTTCTCCGGGGCGCTGGCCTTGAAGGGGAAGGGGCTGCTTCATAATGTACTCGTCGAGCAAAACGCGGGCTTTTTGCCAGTGGTAATTCCGTTCAGTCTGATTGCCAGCACTTCGAGCCGCTTCCTCTAGGTGCCAAACAACACGGGCGAGCAAAAACCGTTCAGAACGGGTCTGTTGAGATTCTTCGACCACCACATTGTAGGCGGCTTCCCAATCGGTGGTTTGCTTATACGCCGTGTAGCCCACAATCAGGGTGAGCAACAGCAACACCATCAAGGGCAATAAAATGGTGGGCAAAATGGATTTTTTCAACCGTAAAAAGAATCTTCGCATTAATTAGTTAAAAGCCTTGGTTCAAACACAAGACCCAGGATAGCACGCTAGCCTGGGTCTTATGAAATGCTATAAACTGCGGTTAACTAGAATGCGTCGGCGTTAGAGTTAGTGCCAGTTGGTGTTGTAGAGATAGAAATAGCCCCTTCAGTGTAGGTATAGACGGGTGCAGTCCACTTTTTAAAGGAACAGTTAGTCATCGAACCAGCAGCTACGGCACAAGTTGTTGCTGTACCGTTACCCCGACCAAAATTGCCAACAGCGATAGTCTGAACACCTGTTGGTGCGTTGCCAGTACCAACAAAGGTATCTAAACCAGTGGGTGTTTGGCTATAGCGGGCAGTGTAAATGGCGGCAGCGCTGGTAAGTTGGCTCACCATATCTTTAATCACACCGCGCTCAGCGCTGGCTTCTGCGTTACCGAATTTAGGAACCGCAACAGCGGCCAAAACGGCAATAATGGCGACAACGATCGCCAGTTCGATCAGGGTAAAACCTTTGGATGTTTTCATAAAGGGTAGTTTCCTCCTACTTGTATGTATACGTGTTAGTTGACTTGAGACAGACAATATTTTCAAACTCACTCTTGTCATATTACCAGAATCGATCAAACACGGCGGAGGACCATCGGTAATTTTACCGAGATTTTTTAAAATCTCCCCCAAAAATAAGCCCCTCCATTTATATAGAGGGGCAGAAAAAATGTCTGAAAAAGGAGTCTCAAATAGCAGGAGTTACCGTGACAAGAGTGATCAGTGATACGAACTAGCTGTCAAAAGCATCACTGTTTCCGTTCTGGCCAGAAATACCGCTTGCCAACACTGTGATAAGTCCTTCTGTAAAATCATATTTAACCCCTTTCCATTTTTTGAAGTTAGTGTCACCACAGCTGACTTGTGTGTCACTGACGGTACAGCCACCGGCGCCAAAATTTTTCAGACTGATGGTCTGTCTATCTCCTCCAACGAGGGCATCTGCTTTCACAAAATCACTCATTTTGGTGGGAGTGCCGCTGTAACGGGCTGTGTAAATGGCTGACGCACTGGTGAGTTGGCTGACCATATCTTTAATCACGCCTTTTTCTGCACTGGCTTCGGCATTGCCAAATTTAGGCACGGCCACAGCGGCCAAAACAGAGATGATGGCAACCACAATGGCCAGTTCAATCAGCGTAAAACCGGATTGGGCAGGGTGGGCTAAAGGTGCATTGTTTTTCATTGTGTTTTCCTCTTTTCTTTTCTCTTCTCTAAAGACACTGACAACAGTAGCAACAGCAGAGCTAGAGGCTAGATTGTTATATCTGCCTTTGTTTGGCTTGTTTGTGTTTTTGTTTTCTTCTCTCTGACGTTGTGTTTGTATCATCGTCTCTGGAAGCACAATGATATATCAGGAAAACTACTGAGGTTTTCCTGAAACACAGTAATACCAATAAAATCACCTAGGTAATATAACCCAAGTGATTTTACCTAAGCAGTTTCACCTAAGTGATTTTACGAGGGGTCAGAGGGGTCAATAGAAAAGATTTAGGCCACACCCAATGGATTGCACGCGCTATTAGCGTGCGATCGCATAAAATGCCCAAATGCTTAAGTCTTCAGCCTCGATTACCAGCTTTGCGTATTGCTGGATGCCGGCGAAGGAAAACCAAAAGAGCTTTGTAGATAAAAATACCCGCCATTAAACCAGTAGCGCACATTTTTCCATTGCTTAAACGGGCAAGTGATCCGCTGCCCATTCGGGGAGATGCTGCAATTTCCATCAGTCCCCGAACCAACCAGGGAGAGGGTCTTGTTCGGCGCGAGCGAAGAGGTGGTGCTCACAAAATCCTGAAACTTTTGTGGACGCCGGGCGTATCGAGAGGTGTAAATGGCCGAAGCGCTGTAGAGTCTGGGCAGTAAATCTTTGATCGCATGTCGCTCTGAATCTGCCTGTAAGGGAGACACACGGGTGAAGGCAATGGCACCGAGGACCAGCAAAATAACCAGGACAACAGATATCTCTAATAAGCTGAGACCCTGAGATTTGTTTTTAATCGAATCCAGAAAAATTACCAGCAAAATAAGGTAATACCAACTCCAGTTTCGCAAAAAATTTGATTGATGAGCGACTTACACTAAGTTACTTACCAAGTCTCTGTGTTTGAGGGGGCCTTATAGGGCCAAAATGGCGGTTGTACATAGAGATTGTATTGGTTTGGGGTGTAGGCGGGTTGATAAGGATCGCGAAAATTGTAGCGAACGAGCCACCATTTTCTAAAGGCAAGTGTATTGCAGGAGATGACATAGGGTTGGACCAAGCAGACATTGGCATTATTGGGATAACGCGTGCTTAATCCAAACGTACTAATGGTGTACGGTCCGCCGTTAAAACGTGGGCCACTGGTCACAAAATCTCTAAAAGTATCAGGTTTAAATCCGTAGCGGCTTTCATAAATGGCAGAGGCTGTATACAGCCTGGGAACAAAATCTTTAATCACATCCCGCTCAGCAGAGGCTTCTAAGGTGGTCATTTTGGGGGCAGTCACCGCCACCAAAATCAGCATAATGAGGAGCCCTATGGAAATTTCCAACAAGGTAAGACCTTTGTCATTCTGGCGGTATCTAAATTGAAACCGTTTCTGTGGCAGGGTGTGTTCTTCTCTCATGGTTGAATGTAGGCTCTTGCTTCTCGTATACGATCTAAGTATCTCTATCGGTTAAAATGCGTAAAACTTGCAACCTGCAAGCAATATTGTGTCTATTTGTTAATGGATCTATCGTCTGGAAATGCCAAACGCACATGGGTAGTATTACGGATTCTTCTATTGTAACCCTTGAAAAGACACCTCACCTTTTATTGGCCTGTGGGGCGATGAAGGGGAGTGTATCTGCCAAGGCGCTGAGCGAGTGGTTGCATCGATTACTGCTGACTGAGCAAAAACATCCTGTTGTCTTGGCTATCCCCATGGCGGACGGGGGTGATGGAACAATAGACGCTATTTTAGACGCTCAAGACAATAAGCCATATCCTTATCAGACATATACAACGAGGCTTCTCAACGGTGAAGCGCGTTGGCTGTATAGTCCTGAAAATAGACGAGCCGTTGTGGTTGCTTGTGAAGCCCACGGTATCAGTAAAATTCCAAAAGGAGTCCCGCTTCAGCCTCTCAATGCCAGTTCTTATGGCGTGGGACAAGTTTTGCAAGCAGTGCTGGGGGCGCTTCCTGATCTGAAAGAATGCGTGATCACCACGGGTGGGAGTAGTTCCACAGACGGCGGCATTGGTTGTCTGCAGGCCCTGGGCGCTCGTTTTTGGGGTGACGGGAATGCACCACTGGGGAACACGTTAACCAACTCCGTGCTGTGCGGGACTGATCTCCACAAGATTCATGCCTGGCAACTACCAGACGGGCGGTATCCAGAGGTTAAGTTGACCATCACTGCCGATGTGGAGAATCCACTGCTGGGCCCTTCTGGGACAGCGGCTGTCTTTGCCCCGCAGAAAGGGGCTACACCTGGTGACGTTGCTTTTTTAGAAAGCGGACTGACCCATTGGGCCAGACTCTGTGATGAACAAGGCGGAGCGGCCCAGGACTTTTACGGGGCAGGGGCTGCTGGCGGTTTGGTGTATGGCCTGATGCAGCTAAAACCGTTGTTTGCCAATGTTCAGGTGTGCTCTGGCTTTGAGTTTGTCAGCCAACAGGTGGGGTTGGATGCGGCACTGAATAACGCGAATCTGGTCATTAGTAGCGAGGGGCGCTTTGATGAGACCAGTTTTTCCGGGAAACTGCTAGGACATCTTATCCAAAAAACGTCAGCATCTAGGAAATTATTGATTATTGCCGGATCTAGTTCGCCTACGGCACTGTCTCAACTGGAAAAATTTCCTTACGTGCACGTCTTTAATTTGCTAGAACAGCCTTTTAGTGAATCAGAAATGGTTGCCGCAATGGAAACCCCCTTGGCTATATTGGAAAAAAGAAGAACGGCGTTAGGTAAATTGATTCAGTCACTGCTTTAAGCGGGGTCTTCCGGTTGATAGCAGGCCAATGTTTGTGCCAGGCGTTTGAGGACCGCCGGTCGGTAACTCCCCAGGGCCAGGTGAATATCTGGGTTTGGCAAAAATTCAGTGTCATAGGGAGTCCCCGCAGAGATTAAGATCACTGCTGCGTCAGGAAAACGCTCTTTCAGTGTCCTGTAAGCCTTCTCTTGTGTGGGGTAGAGTCCGCTATTGTAAGCAATAAATACGAGGTGTGAAGGTTCGATGGATGAATGCTCTTGATTGCCGCCATTCGGAAGCTCGACTTCTGAGTGGACGTCGTAACCAATTAAATGCAAGGGATTTGGGTGAGCAGGAAGGTTGCTGTCCTTGTTGCTGTCTTGATGTTGCCAGGCAGAGAGTACCTCTGGGTCCATATAAAACTCTTCGGAATAAAGCTCTTTTGAGTCACTTACAGAAGCACTGGCGGGAGCTTCTGCCAAGAGAGAGTCCGTTTCTGCGCCAGCGTCATTCAGATCTTGCAAAGAAAGACTCTCTTGGTAGTCCTGATTGGCCAATTCGCGAAGCAGGTCCGCCAAACCAGCAGAGCTTCCTTCGTCCAAGCTGTAGTGTGAGATGCTTCGTCTTTCCGGGTGGATCACCCAGGTATGCTCATCCAATGGGACGGGGAGTAACTCGGCAATTTCACTGGATGAAATCGGGGTTAGCATTGTAATGGAACGGGTTGCGAGGTGATCAGCGACGGCCTCAACCGCTTCTGGTTTAAATATAGGACTCAAAATAGTGTAATTTGGCTGGTATTTCTTCAGGCTGGCTTTCGACATTTCAATTCGGGCAAGGGCTTCTTGGTGCTGTGTCATAGAGAGTTGGCCTGATTCCAGTGCTTGAACAAGGGCATTCTTAACAGCCCAGGTGCTTTCTCCCGGGTCACGGTAGATTAAGACATCAACACCCGCTTGAAAACTAGCAAGTGCGGCGTCCACAGCGTTTTCATGTTGAGTCACAGCGCCCATGCACATATCGTCGCTAAACAGTAACCCTTGGTAGCCTTGCTCTTGACGAATATTCTCTTGGATAATACTGGCTGATGCACTCACTCTACAGTCTGGATCTATCTCGGGCCAGAGCCCGTGGGCAAGCATCACCGCAGGAACCTTTGCCTGGAGTGCTTGAGAGAATATCTGACTTTCTCGGGAGTCAATCTGAAAAGTAGGCCGTGTCGAATGAGAATCCAGGGTTGAATTGCCGTGTCCGGGGTAATGCTTAACAACTGAGAGAATATGCCGTGCCTTCATCCGGTCTAACACAATTTGCGAAAGCTTCCAGGCGAGATCAGGATTTTCTCCAAAGGAGCGTGTGCCAATCACCGGGTTGAGAGGGTTGATGTTTAAATCCAACGTGGGGGTAAAGTTGAGATTAAAGCCCAAAAGGTTTAGGTGATATGCAATGGCATCTGCCACTTCTGCACAGAACTCGTTTGATGCTTGCTGGTGCTGGTACTGCAGCGCAATACCCATCGGGCTGATACCACTGGGGAATAGAAAATGGGGCAATCGTTCGATTAATCCCCCTTCTTGATCAACCGACATCCAAGGAACAGGGAAATTCTCTGGCACCAGTTGCTGTAGCGTATGGATCAGACGGGCAACCGTTCGGGCTTCGATATGAGCATCCAGCGTTTGTCCGTCAAGAGGCTGCTCAAAAGTTTCTCGGAAAAAAATGAGTCCTCCCACCCCGAGTTGCAGCCATTCACTCACCAAAGAAGCGGTGTCAACTCTTGCCGCAGCACCGTCGTAACCCACAATCAGGCGTTGGGCAACTTGGGTTTCTAAGGGGAGGTTCATCAGGGACATGTTCATCAGGTTCATAGGGTTTATTTTCCTACACAAAAGCGCTGAAAAACATCACTTAACATGACCTCTGTCATATCCCGCCCCAGGAGGGTATTCATGGCGCGTAAGGCTTCACTTAGCGGTACGGTGGCAAGATCCAGGGGTAAGCTGTGTGTCGTTAAAATCGGGAGGACCTCATTTAAGGCCTCTCTACATTGATGAAAGCACTCTTTTTGTCGTTGATTGAGTGCTAAGTAATGCTCTGGAAGAGTTTGATACTGGGTCTGTACTTGTTTGTCTATCCACTCAAATAGTGTTGGCAGGCCTTCTCCTGTTGCAGCGGAGAGGGTCATCGCTTCTAAAGCCAAAGGATTGCTGGGTAATACCTTGGATGACAAGAGATCGCATTTGTTCCAGACAACCAGCAGGGGAACCCCCAGAGAAGAGAGCTTGGTGAGGGTGTTTAAATCCTCTGGCTTCAGGGTATTAGTGGCATCCAGCATATACAAAATGCTCTGAGAGGCTTCAGCGGCTTGCCAGCTACGGTCTATTCCCAGTGCTTCTACAGAAACAGCTTCAGTAGTCTCTAAAGCTCTAAGACCCGCTGTGTCCACCAGGGTAATCGAAGTACCGTTCTTACTGGTGAAGGATTCTGAGACAGTGTCCCTGGTCGTTCCTGCAATTGGGGTGACAATGGAGCGATCGGAGGCCAGTAATGCGTTAAATAAAGAAGATTTTCCGGCATTAGGACGGCCCATCAGGCTGACCTGAAAGGGTCTTCGTAAGATATCTTGTCGACTAGCAGCCTCTAAAATGCTATCAATGCTTTTTTGTAACGCCTCCAGCTTTTTTCGTAGGGGCTCGCGGGCAGGCTCATCCACCTCATCAGGGAAATCCACACTGGCCACTATCGGAGACTGCAAGTCAAAAATCTCACGGGCCAATTGCTCAATCCGGTCGTTTAGAGACCGGTTGACCAGGTTTTGGCTGGCCATCCGAAGCATCGGGATATTGGCGGCCTCAATTAGGTCTAACACAGATTCGGCTTGTGTGAGATCTAGCTTCCCTGCGAGAAAAGCCCTTTTTGTGAATTCTCCAGGCATCGCAGGTGCGGCTCCTAGCTCCAGACAGGCTTTTAGAATCACCCGAGAGAGAAATGCGCCGCCGTGGCAGTGGATCTCAGCAATATCTTCACCAGTGTAACTGCGCGGCCCTCTAAAAAATAGTACCAGGACCTCATCAATCATCGCTGAATCAGACACACTTGTGTCGCCCTCATCGGGGCCTTTCGGTAAACTCAGTCCACCGTGATAGACCCTGCCTGTCTGTACGGGGTATTGAATGTTCTTTTTTTTGAAATGGACTAGTTTTTCGACAATAGACCAAGCTTGATCGCCACTCAGCCGAATAATGGCCACTCCACCTTGACCAGAGGCTGTGGCGATGGCGGCAATCGTAGAGGTGCTCATCAATAAATCCGACTAAAACAGTTGCAGTTGTGCATCGGCGGGGTCCAGTACGGCGGGGTCTTTCATATTGCTCAGAACGGTGGATTTCCCGACCTGTTCTTGGACCTTTTGCAAGCCGTTGAGGATCCTCTCGGCATTGAGGACAACTGTATTGGGGACACCTGCCATCCGTGCCACCTGAATACCGTAGCTTTTTTGGGCAGCACCGGGCTCCACTTTATGGAGAAACTCAATTTTAGGGGCCCCATGGGTATCTGTGCTTTCCATCACACACACGCGCAAGTTCTGAACTGCCGGATGGGTTGCTTCTAGGGCGCTTAGCTCATGATAATGCGTTGCAAACAGTGTTCTGCAGCCGGTGTGTTCCACAAGATATTCTGCAATACTCCAGGCAATGGCAACACCGTCATAGGTGCTGGTTCCTCGGCCTACCTCGTCCAGCAACACCAAGCTCCGCTCAGTGCTTCCATTCAGGATTTGGGCGGTCTCATTCATCTCCACCATAAAGGTGGACTGTCCACTGGAAAGATCATCGACCGCCCCCACACGGGTATAGAGACAGTCTACCAAGCCAATTCTGGCATAGGACGCAGGCACAAACGATCCCATTTGTGCCATCAACACAATCAGTGCCACTTGACGCATATACGTCGATTTCCCTGCCATATTGGGACCAGTGATAACAACCAGTTGAGGGGCCTTGTCGCGTTTGTACTGTGCGCTGAGACTGCAATCATTTGGCACAAAACGTCCTGAAGGCAATACCTTTTCAACCACTGGATGCCTAGAATCCTGAATTGTCAGTGAAAGCGACTCATCCACAACCGGCTTTTGATATCCTTGTTCCACAGCCACACAGGCCAATGAGTACAGGGCATCCAAGGCAGCAATTCTTTGGGCACAATCCAGTAATAATTTCCCGTAGGGCTGTAATTGCTGGCGGAGTTCAACAAATAACTGATACTCCAGTTGAAAAATCCGAGCCTGTGCGTCTAAAAACAATGCCTCTTGGTGCTTCAAGGGCTCAGTGGTGTAACGTTCTGCATTGGTGAGTGTTTGCTTACGCTTGTAGTCAGCTGGCACTTCCTTGGCTTGTGCGCGCGATATCTCAATAAAGTAGCCAAACGCATTGTTGTAGGAAATTTTCAGTGTCTTAATTCCGGAGCGTTCGCGCTCCTCTAATTCGTATTGGTTGAGCCAGTCTTGATGTGTTTGAAGGATCTCTCGAAGCTGGTCCAACTCTTGATGATAGCCATTTTTAATTACCCCGCCTTCTTTAATATTAAGGCTGGGAGACTCATCAAGGGATTGTTCAATGAGGGCAACCAGTTTAAAAAGCTCTGGGGGAAACGTTTGTAGCCGGGAAAGATAAAATGTGTTCATCCCGCGAAGCAGGGTGGACAAGGCTGGGAGTTTTTCGATGGACTGGCGCAAGGCGAGCAAATCTCTGGGAGATGCTGAGGCTTGGACAATTTTGTTGCTCAGTCTCTCGAGATCATAAATACCGGGTAAGAGTTTGCTGAGTTCATAGCGGACCTCGGGGGCGTTCACCAATTCTTCCACCCCGTCCAGTCGAGATTGTATCTCGCTGAGTTGTCTCAGTGGTTGGCTTACCCATTGACGCAGCAGCCGAGCGCCCATACTGGTTTCTGTCTGGTTGAGTACCCACAACAGGCTACCTTCATATTGCTGGTTCTTGGCAGTGCAGAGCAGTTCTAAATTTCGCCGAGAGGATTGACTCATCAGCACGGTTTCTTCCAAGTGATAGCGCTGGATTCGATCGGAGCGTGGGATGCTGTCTAAAAAATTTTGCTTTAAATAGTAGGCGATCAGACCCGCGGCTGTGGTTGCCATCACAAGATTGTCTAGTCCAAATCCCGAAAGATTATTGACAGAAAATATCTCGCATAAGCGCTGCACGGCTTGAATCTGCTCAAAAGCAGAGTCGGGTAGCGCTGTACATTGGTATGTCTGAGACAGTTCTGCGGGCACGTTTGGGATAAATTCTGAAACCCCACCAGGAGGTCGGTGCATGATTCCTGCTGTTAATAGTTCAGAGGGTTTTATTCTGTCTAGTTCTCCCAGTAATTGAGGATAAGAGAGTTCAGTCACCCAAAAACTGCCTGTGGTGATATCGCAGAAGGCCAGTCCACACGGGATTTTTTGTGGATCTTTGCTCAGGACGATTGCGGCAAGATAATTATTCTCATCCGGCTTGAGTTGCGTCGGCTCTGTGATGGTGCCCCGGGATAGCACTCGAACAACTCGGCGAGAGACCAAGGACTTACCAGCAGCCTTGGGATTGCCTTGTTTGGGCTCTTCTTCCAGTTGTTCACAGAGAGCCACGCGAAAATTCTTGGCCAGCAGTTTATTCAAATAACCATCGACAGCCCTAATGGGGACACCGGCCATAGGAACCTTCCCTAAGGCACCGGCCTCTCGGCCTGTCAGTGTTATTTCTAAAGCGCGGGCAGCGATCAGGGCGTCCTCAAAGAAGGTCTCATAAAAATCACCCATCTGGTAAAACAGAATCACCCCTGGGTACTGGCGCTTCACTTCTAAAAACTGGCGCATCATCGGCGTGGCCAAATTAATATCCACCTCAAAGGAGGGGAGTAACTGTGTGCCAGGTGTTTCCACTAGCGGAACAGTATTTATGTCGTCATGGTCATGGTCTAACACCACGGGAGATCCACCTCTGTTTGGAAATATTGGTCAAGGATGCAAGCAGCAAACACCAGCTTATCAAAACAACAGCCGGCCTGTCACAAAACACAGAGCCGGCTGTAATAGAACGTAAACGCAGCGGGTGCGTTATTGGGCATTCGAGTTTAAACGACCCAGAACTTCATTGGTGATATCGGTACCACCTTGGAAGACGGCTTGTTTGGTGAGAACAACGTCAAATTTTTTGTCTTTGGCGACCCGGTTCACCATGGTTTCCACATCGGTGTCGATCTCTTTCTGTTTGGCGCTGGTCCAATCACGGTATTCTTTCACTTTGGCGTTTAGCTTCTCGCTCAAATCGGTTTCCAACTGACTGGAAGCGACAGGGTTTTTGGGTTGGTTCTTTTTGGTATCTTCCAGTTGTTTCACAAAATCGGCCTGCATTTTTTGCAGTTCGGCTTGTTTCACTTTAATATCGGCAATCACGCCTTTTGCTTTCTCAAAGTTGGAGTAGATTTTCTCTAAATCCACCAAGCCAAAGTTAGTATCTGCCGAAGCAGCAGAGAAGGCAGAAGAGCCGACTAACAGCACGGATGCAGTTAAGACGGACAACAGAGCAGCTTGCAGTAATTTTTTCATGGGCGTCGATCCTTTACGATCCTTAGGGGCTACGAAAGACAAAACGAATAAGTAGGTGTGTATGAAGCAACTCGCCCCTTAATCGTGAGCGACTGCGCGTCGATTGTATCACGACAATCGCCAAAACCTAAAACTTCTGTCCAACCCCAAAGTTAACGGTCTGCTTAAATACGCTGTTGCTGCCGAGAATGGGAATGGCGTAATCAATACGAATGGGGCCCATCCCAGGAATATTTACCCGGAGGCCCGCGCCAATAGAGGCACCATTACCAGTGCGTTTAAACAGCCGGCTTGTCTCTGATTCATCCAGGACCGTCCCACCGTCAATAAAGAAGGCTGTGCTGAGACTGTTGATAACCGGGATCTTCTTAAATTTATCCAAAAAAGGAACGGCGGTGCGTACTTCAGCTGTCCCAAGCAAGAATCCACTGCCTGCACCAATACCGCCTTCTTGAAAGCCTCGTACAGAAAAGGCCCCGCCCATTCTAAAGGCATTGAAATCCGGAAGAGAGCCTAATAAGGCAGAGCCTGCTTGCGTATTAAATGCAAGTGTCACGCCGTCTCTAACCTTAAAGTACCGTCGAAGGTTCACATTGGCTGTGCCGTAAGAGTCATTGCCCAATCCGTAGGAGCCACTGAGAGACACCGTATTGAGCCAGCCAGAGGTGGGATTCATACGGCTGTCTCGGGTGTCATACGCCAGGGTTGGTGTGATCGAAATAAAAGAGCCGCCTTGAAGCATATCTTTTCGAGCTTGGCTATTTCGGTTGAGACCGAAGTACTGTAGCCTGGCATCCTGTGCCGCTTCTCTAAGGCTAACATTCTCAAAGCCCATGGTTAAACTACCAGAGGTGTGCGGCAGTGAATGAATGGGCCTGGACCAGGTGACGTCTGTCCCAATACGCCGTTCAATGCTTAAGGGCACATTAAAACTGGCCATATCACGCCCATAAATCCCGGTGGAAAGGGCGTTATCCGTATTAAACAAAGAAGGGTTTGACCAAGAAATATCGGCTTGGTAAGTTCTAGCCCGGGCAATCCCGTTATTAGAGCCTATAAAACCGGAACCAACAGAGAAAATAGAGCCAAAATTCTGTCCCCGGCCTAAAAAGTTAGAGTCATTGACCCCAAATGAACCAAAAATACCGGTGGCTGTATCAACACCTCCGCCCAAAGAGATAGAAGCTGTCTTTTTTTCATCGACCTCAATGGTGAGATCATACTTGCTGGGGTCCTCGGTCGATGCCGTGATCACCCGGCGCACATCGGAGAATGATTGTGTCGAGAACAACCGCTTTAAATCTTCAGATAACTGTTTTTCGTTATACACCTGACCGGGCTTTGTGGCCATCATCCGCTCTAAAACAAAGTCTTTCGTTTTTCGGTTTCCGACAAACTGGACCTTCTTGAGCAGGCCCTCGTTAATGTCGAGATTAATCGTCCCGTCCGGATCGTCTTGAATGCTTTTGACCCGCGCCAGAACCAGGCCTTTTTCTGCGTAAAGTTTCTCAATTTTTTCAATGCTTTCATTCAACTGGCCAATGTTTTGGGGCATCCCGGTTTGATCCGCAAAAATGGATTTAATGTCACTGTCTGAAACCATGGAGTTCCCCTGGACATTGACGCCCGTGACAGGGGCATTCTCTTCAACTTCAATGCGCAGATGGATGCCTTCACCGGTGGCCACAGGAACTGCCCGAATTTTTTCGGTAAAGTAGCCCAAATCGTAAATTCGGCGCAAATCTCGTTGGAGTCGTTTTTTACTGTAAAGGCTGCCCGGTTGCGTGGACATCGCGTCTTTGATTTTGGCACTTTCGATCAGCGTGTTTCCGTCGATGGAAATTTTGCTGATGGTCATCCCTTGGTCGTAAAGGCGGTTGCGACTGGGGCGAACGTCTTCTGGGGCAAATTCATTCACCGGGGTGGGTCCAGGCGGCTGTGCGTTGGGATCAGAAGTATCTTCGGCAAAACATGGCAGTGCGCGAGCCCACGCCATCAAAACCAGTAATGGCAAGAGGAGGAGTAAGGGTTTGTTACTGTGATATTTTAGGACCATAGGGGTGTGAAAAAACTCCGTTTAATTTAGCGAGACTGGAAAATCAGAGAAACGTTCCATCTTTAAGAAGCTTCCAGTGTTTCTTCCCAATCAGAATCACTGGCGGTGGGTGTCTTATAATGCCCTTTAATCAAAACCAGCCCGCCAACTCCGCTGGTAATCAGGATAATTAAAAACCAGTACAAGCCAAAGGCAAGGCCAACATGGGGGGCTATCCCTATTTTAGCAAGTAATAACTGATATGCGCCTTCGCGTAGCCCCAGTCCACCAAAAAAAATAGGCAACACACTCACCAGAGAAACAATTCCGTAGACGCAAACCATATACAACAGAGGGACTTGAATCCCCATAGCCTTTGCAATCAGCATATGCAGAATGATCATGACCACATGATTGCAAAAAGAAATGCCAATGGAGCGAAGCAAGAGATCGGAATCGGTCCAGAATACTCTGGCCTGGTTAATCAAAGCTAGTTTCGGGAATTTGACTTCCCAGCGGTCGATAGGCAGCCATCTCAAACTCAAGGTGCCTAGTAACAATCCTGCTGTCAGCACGATCACGCTGGCACGGGCAGTTATGGGAAGAGGGTTTGCAGCCGCTGTAAAGCAGATAATGCAGGTTAAAATCAGCAAAGCGGCCAGTCCAACCCCGCGTTCTGCCAGAATCGTCAGAAAAGCTTCTCGCTTCTTACGTCCACATTCTTTGGCCAGATACACCATCCGGATCACATCACCGCCAATCGCCCCGGGGATACACAGATTGAAGAACATGCCAATCAGGTAAAACTCGTACATCGTTCTGAGTCCCAAGCGAAAGCCGAGTGCATGGGACAAAAACTGCCAACGATAAGAGCTAACAACCTGACTGGAGAGATAAATCAAGACACCAACAGGAACGTACCATAAGTTGGCTTCTTTAAGCGATTGCAGGGTCTTTTCAAGACCCGCCTGGTGAAAAATCCATGCCAAAACAGTGAGGCTTAAAACCACTTTAAGGACAGTTTTCCAGCTATTATTGGCGGTTTGGCTCACCTTAGCCCTTTTCGTCGTCCTGTTCGTAAATCCGTTTAATCTTATAAATTGGCTTCTGCTGAGACTCAAAATACGTTCTCACTTGAATTTCTGCGATTAATCCTGTGCTAATGAGCTGAATCCCAGTCAAAAATGCTAGTGCGCCTAAGATCAACAACGGTCGGTGTCCAATATCATGCCCGAGAGCGAGTTTCTCATACACCAAGGAGGCATTGATAATCAGTCCAATTGTGAAGAATAGCAAGCCAATCCGGCCGAACATATGCAACGGCCTGGTAAAAAAGCGTTTCATAAACAGCACGGTCAGCAAGTCCAGAATAACCTTGAAGGTACGAGAGAGGCCGTATTTGCTTTGGCCACGGGTTCTGGCGCGGTGTCCAACAGGCACTTCTTTAATGACTGCCCCGTCAATACTTGCCAGTGCTGGGATGAACCGGTGCATCTCTCCGTATAAAGGAACTTCTTTGGCCACTTCAGTCCGGTAAACCTTCAGAGAACAGCCGTTATCGTGAATTTTAACTCCTGTCGTGATGGCGATCAGGTAGTTGGCAATCATAGAGGGCAGCTTGCGTGTTAATGCTTTGTCTTGTCGGTTTTGTCTCCATCCGCTGATGATGTCCAGCTCTTCACGCTCCATCATATCGATGAGCTCAGGAATCCGACTGGGATCGTTCTGCAGATCTCCGTCTAGGGTGACGATAAACTCACCCCGGGCATTGGCAAAGCCCGCGGCTGTGGCTGGGGTTTGCCCAAAATTTCGCTTTAAGCTGATTACCCGCAGCATGGGACAAGTATCTATCGCAGCACGGAGTTTTTGCACCGTACTATCGCTAGAACCGTCATCTACAACAATAATTTCAAAGGTTCGATTCAGACGAAGCCCGGTTTCGTAGACTTCGGTAACCATCGGGGCGACGTTTTCTTCCTCGTTATACATCGGGATGATAAAACTGACAGAGCCGGAACCCTCCCCAAAAGGAGCAGTTAGGGGAGAAGAAGATGGGAAAGAAGAAGGGCGTGAAGAATTCTGAGATAGGGCACTTGCAGAGAAAGTCGCCGCATTAGCGTGGGCTGTGGTCGGGGTGGCATCTTTCATGATGGTCATCAGTGGTCTAGCGTCCTTTTTTTGGGGTTAAAAGCAGCAGGGCATAAATGGGCTTGGGCCCTTCTGGGGCTTGCTTTATGGGTACAAGAACAGTGCCTTTAGGCACGATGGTTTCCAGCGTCGCTATAAAGCGGGTTTTGGTGATTAAAAACAAACCGGGTTGCAAAAATTGCCCCAAGGATTTTATCGCAGAGTCATTTGTTTTTTGGGCGTCTTGCCAAATTTCCAAGAGCGTGGCGCGATCGGTCTTTTCCACATGCGGCACGCGCCGCCTTAAATAATAGGTGAGGCTAGGTCTCACAATTTCGTAGGTTGCCACAGGGCTTGAGCCAATAATGCCAACAAAATCCAGCATAGGCCCTTGTGTTATCTGATTCACTTGAGGAATCACTCCCGCGAGCGCGCTCACAGTCAATCCGCTCATCGTCAGCATCAGCACAAAGGCACTGGCTGTCCACTGTTTTTTTAGTTGACAAAGCCAGCTGACAAGACATCCAAGTGTTAAAATCCCTATGGCAATGCTGTTTGCCGTACTATTCAGTGTCAAATGGGTTAAATGCCGGGCCTCTTTGGGCATAAACAGTTGGGGCGATGTAAAAAACACGAGGGCCAGAATACTCATTAAAATAAATAACACCAAACCTGACCAGTGCAATGGAGTGGATACTTTAGGATGCTTGGCATTTTTTGCTGGCGTATCTTCGGGCCATTGGGTGGCTAAAAATAGGGCCACAGCAGGAAACATGGGCAAGATATAGGTCAGTAATTTGGTGTTGGCGACCGTAAAAAATAGAAAAACCAATACAGCCCACAGTCCGCTGTAAAAGGCAGTTACCGAGTTGATACCACTTGTTTTGCGAAATGGCCATAGATAACGGACACTGGCCTGCAGTAAAAATGGGGTCCAGGGAAGGAAGCCCAGTATCAGCACCACCGCAAAAAACCAGATGGGTTGGGCGTGGCCAGAAACAGTGCTCTCAAACCGGGTCACATTGTGCAGAAACAGGGCGTCTAGAAAATCCGGGCCATTGGCCTGATACGCCAGAATGTACCAGGGCAAGGAAATGACAAGCATCATCATTAACGCGATAGGAAAAAACCGGGTCTTAAAATGTTGAGAAAGCTGTTGGGTGAGGGCAGAATAAACCAGAAGGATGCCGCCTGGCAGCACCAAGGCCACAGGCCCTTTGGTCAGCACCCCTATTCCTGCAAAAAACCCTGCGGCTATCCACCACCGATTGCCTTTTAGGACAACCAGCAACAGTGAAAGACTGGTCAACGTCATCCAAAGGCAGAGATTCATATCCGTGATGGACATTCTCGAAAGCCCAATCACCTGTAAACAAGAGGCTGTCATAATGGCGGCCAGTAAACCAGTGCGGGCCTGTTTGACAATAATGCCAAATCCCAGCATCGAGAATACGATCAAGGTGGCACTCAAGGCGCTGACGGAACGGGCTGCGTATTCGCTGACACCAAAAATTTTGTACACCCCGGCGATCAGCCAGTAAAAGAATATGGGTTTATCAAAGCGGACCACATAATTAAAATAAGGTGTCACCCAGTTGCCGGATTCCAGCATTTCCCGGGCCGCTTCGGCGTAGCGGGGTTCATCCACATCAAAAAAGGGGTAACTGCCCAGCTGGTGGAAAAACAGGGCATATACCATGGCAACAAACCCTAATAAAAGGCCGTAGCGGAGTACCGGATTGCACAGCCAGGGCATACAAGAGTCTTGAGGCTGAGATGTTTTAACGGGGTGGGTAGACGGGCTGCTCATGGCAGAGTATTCTATAACGGTCAGCACTCAAATGCACATAAATCTGAGAATAACACCCACCGATGAGTACCGCGCAGCTTTCCTCCAAAACAGAAACCCTTTTGACGTTCACCAAACTCCACGGGCTTGGTAATGACTTTATCATGATGACTCTAGCCCAATTAGAAAAAGCACTAAAGCCCTTTCAACACCCGTCACAGCCTCTGGAAGTTAACCTCAACCAGCTTTCTTCTTTGGCGGCTTATCTCTGTGACCGGCACTTTGGGATTGGCGCTGACGGTATTATTGTGGTAGCCCCTCCCTCTGCCGCCTATGCCAACACCGCCGATGTACAATTTATCTATTACAACGGCGACGGTAGTCGGGCAGAAATGTGTGGGAATGGGATTCGCTGCTTCGCCAATTTTATATGGCAAGGTGATGCCAGTCGGGTGGAGCTTAAAGTGGAAACCCCGGCAGGCCTCCTGAAAACCTATCTCGATCCTGAAACAGGCGACGTCAAAGTCTCCATGGGCCCGCCGCGTTTTTTACCAGAAGAAATTCCGTTTAATGTTTCCGCCTCTCAATCCAGTTTTGAACTTGCTGGTGGATTTATTGCTCGAGTGCCGCTTTCTGTCTTAGACCGTGTGGTCGAAGTGACCGCGGTGAGTATGGGAAACCCTCATGCTATCTTGTTTTCATCGGATCTTGATCCAGCAATTTACGGCCCCGCGATTGAAACACATCCTGCGTTTCCAGCCAAAACCAATGTCGAGTTTGTGGAAATTATTTCGCAAACGCCGGAGCGCGCCCACTTAAAAGTGGTTGTGTGGGAACGGGGCTGTGGTTTTACACTGGCCTGCGGGACAGGGGCTTGTGCGGTTGCGGTGGCAGCTCGCCGCCTGGGTCTTGTCAGTGCCAATCACATCGCCATAGAACTCCCCGGCGGGGTGTTGGACATCGAGTGGGATCCTAAATCGCCCGAAGGCTTCCAGTCTGAGGTGTGGATGCGCGGCCCAGTCAAAAGTGTCTTTGAGGGACAGGTGAAGGTCCCTGCTGCTGTCTTAACTGGTCCCTAGAAATAAAGACCGCTTAAATATGAGCATGATATTGTTATTACTGCTGTTATTGGGCGCAGGTTGTGTGGTGGCACTCATTGCCTTTGCCGTCGTCCAAGATAAAAAAAATTTGTAAGAAAAGAATGTGTAAAAAAGTCGCTGAAGAAAGCTTGCCAAAGAAAGCCCTTATGAACAAACGATATTGGATTTTAAGCGTTCTCGTTCTGGCCTGGTGTCTGTTGATGCCGGGACTCAGCGCCACAGATCTCCCTCAAGCGGTCCTGCAATATGTGCAAACCAAAGATGGTAAGGCACAAATTCGTTTTGACGGGCTGATCACGTTTTCAAACGGGGAAACTTATCTTCCGGTTATTCCCCAAGATACCACCCAAGCCCCCCCTAGCCAGGTGGTGAGTGTGGATCCGCTGAAAAGTGAGTATCCCGATATCATTGAATTTGATCATCACTACTTTTTGATTCGCTTGGTCCAGTCTGCTGCCGGAAAATTGACGATTGCTTACCGTGAGACGTATCCAATAGCCTTGAAAGAAGGGATCCTCCCGCAAGACCTACTGTTACCGCCCAATTTATTTATTCCCATCGAACTAAAAATTTTACTGGGAGATTTGCCGTATAACCCACGCCAGACTAATCCAGACCAGGCTAATCCAGAAAAAGGCAAGCCCACAAGCACTTCGCTTAAACCACAAGCCGCAAACACCCCCGACCCAATCGATTTTGGTGACCCAAAACCGGTGGGAATCGCCTCTTTGATTCAGGCCCCTCCCAATGTTCTGTTTGCAACCCCTTGGGCAACTCCCAGACAACGGGCCTATCTGACTAATATTAACAAACAAACCTTAGTGGTGTTTGATATTGAGCGGGAGCGAAAGCGTGATGAGATTCCGCTGCGTTGTGTTCCTTCCAGTTTGGCCACTGCGCATGACGGCTCTAAGCTCTTTGTCAGCTGTCTTTCCAACGATGAAGTGGTGGTGATTGATACCCAAACCAATGCCATTAAAACCCGTCTTGCTGTGGGATCTAAGCCGACAAAAATGCTGAGTTTAACAGGAAATGGCGTGCTTCTGGTGACCAATCGGTATTCGGATAATGTTTTCTGGGTCGATACGGATCATTTAACCGTTGGCGCCCCAGTAAAACTACCTGAAAACGGTCGTGGTGGTTTAATGGCTCCGTCTTCTGTAGAACAAGGCTTGGTCTATGTTACAGATGACTCACTGGCCAAGGTCTATCTGCTCCCGCTAAAGTCGCAACAGATTACACGAACCATTGACGGCTTACCCAATGCGATTGCGATCACAGAATATCAACCCACACCCGATGCGCCAGCAGAAATGTGGCTTGTCAGCCAAAGTAAACACCAGGTGGGGGTGTTTGATGTCCTGAGCGGCCAAGTGATACAACTGATTGATGTGGGGAAAAAACCGGTTTCTGCCATCAGAATTCGGGATCAACTCTTTGTGCTGTCTGCCACACAGGACCAACTCGATGTGATCGATATGAAACAGCGACAATTAATTAAAACAATTGCTCTGGAAAACGGCTGTTTCCCTACAGAAATGACCGTGTCATACTCAGGAAACGGTCAAGATAAGCTTTGGATAACCACAGCAGGCAATGATAGTTTGATTGTGGTTGATGTGGCGACGTTACAAGTACAGAAAACGCTCTCTGTTGAGATTCATAGCAACGGGATTGCGCTCATTGGAGGAGAACAAGTACCGCTGGCCAGCCCGTCAAATGCCAATAATAGTGAAACGTATTTACCACCTATTATTCCGGCCATCACTCCGGCGAGTCAGACAAGTTCGCCCGAAAATGTGGGGCCCGTTTTGTCACAAAAAACAGTGACTGAAACAGCCGCCCCGCCGCCAAAGACCGGATTTTGGTCGAAAACCCTCTCCAAGATAAACCCAATCAAGACGAAAATTCAGGAAAATCGGCCTTCTGTTAAGCCTGAGTCACCGGAGACTCCAAAAGCGACAGAGCTCCCAGTGTCGAATCCCACCGGGCCATAATCCCGACTGGGAGTGTCCCAGTCTGCTCCCCGTGTCCCACAGAAAATCCGTAACCAATTGGGATGTTCAGTCCGCGGGTTAATTCTCGTAGTAGTTCTGACAAGGGATAGCTAGACTCAATTTCTACTTGAGTATAGCCCGTAGGGGGCTCAATATCAGAAAAATCGCACAGAATAATACCAGCAGCTTGCTCCAAAATCCCTGTCATTCGCAGTTGTTGAAACTGACGGTCCAGAGAATAGTAAGACTCTTTCCAGTCTTCGATAAATAGCAGTTTTCCGCGCACCTCAGGCTGGTATGGCGTGCCGCAGAGTGCGCTTAAAAGCGATAAATTCCCGCCAACCAGCTGTCCTTCCGCCTGTCCTGCTTTGAGGCAATGATAAGGATCTCGGTTGTTAATTGGAATAGGGTTACTTTCAGAGGCATCAAGATAGCGATTTGTCTCTAGGCTCACCATGACCAGAAGGTCATGTAAGCTGTCTGGCTCTTGATGAATGAGGTTGGAAGTGAGCATGGGACCGTAAAAACTAGTCCATCCTAATTTTTGATAGAGCGCTAGTAAGAGAGCAGTCACATCGCTAAAACCAATAATCGGTTTGGGTCTGGCTTGGGCTCGAAGGGCTTCATAATCGAGTAAATCGAGAATCCGCATGCAGCCATACCCACCTCGGGCACAGATAATGCCGTCAATATCTGGGTCTAACAGTGCTTGCAGCAGATCATTTGCTCGGTCGCGATCGTCTCCTGCCAAATAAAACTGGGAATCCCCGCTGTGTGGCATCAAACATACGTCAAAACCAAGGCTTTCTAGGAGGGATTTCCCTCGAAGGAGGTCTTCAACCGGCAGGGTTGGCCCCGCAGGAGAGACAACCGCAAGGCGAGCTCCCGGTTTTAAGGCGAGGGGTTTTACTGAAGATGTGGGCATAAATAAGGCTTGAATTGCATGTAAGAAAGGGACCCGAATAGTCAGTGTTCAAGTCCCTTTTATTGTAGCGTGATCCGGCGTTGGAAACTGTTTTCAGGATGCTTTTTTACTTTTGGGAGTTTTTGCTTTACTGGTTGTAGGTTTCGCCTTGGGGGTCTTTTTCCGTGCCTTCTTTTTGACGGTTTCAACCACATCGCTTACCAAATCGCTTGCGGCCGACTTTTCGGCACCTTGCCCAAACCATTTGCCGATTACGGGCAGTTTGCCCAAACCGCTTTTTATCCCAGTCCAAACTCGCTGCAAGAATCCTTGGGTTTGATTTGCGACCTGTTGGCCGACCTCTTTGGCGGCCTGGGTGTTTTTGAAGTAGCGGTACCCAAAAATAGCGGCACCGATGACGACGGCCCCGATGACCAGCTTTTTGAAGAAGCCGCCACCGCCGCTCGAAGAACCGTCTTCCCAAACGCTACCATCAGATCTTTGGCTGAGAGTCCGCCCATCTAATCCGCGAACAGCGCCGCTCCCCGAAGAAGGTCCGCTACCCGCACCTTTCTGGAACTGATCCGCCATGGCCAGTTGTTGGAGAAGCGCATTGAGATCTGCTTCAGAAGGGGCTCCATTCCCACCCGCAGCCATATTGGCACTGGCAGGGTATCCTGGTGCCTGAGGAAAACCTTGCTGTGGAAAGGTTTGTGGCCCGAAGCCTTGTTGGGGATATCCAGGAGGATAGGGGGCAAACTGTTGTGACATGGTATGGATCCCTCTTTTTAAGTTTCAGTGTCTGTGTGGTCAAGAAATAGAAAAAATAGTCTGTTTGCCATTGCCGAATCGCGTTTAATCAGCAATCGCTTGTAGCCCATGAAAAACAACTCAAGCAAAAATTGTGCTAAGGAATTTTTCGCAGGGAATGAGGCAACTAGACCAATTCTGTGAGAATCAATTGGGCGTATAGACCGGCTTCACCCTCTGGGTCTAGTTGAGCCGTTTTTTCGAGATGCAATTTGGCTTTGCTATTGTCACCCAACTGCAAATAGCAGGTAGCAATGTTACTGTGGCACCATGGGTCAGAGTCATCCCCGGCCAGTTGTTGTTTGTACTGCTCTAAGGCCTTGGTCCATTCGCCAATTTTGGAGTAAATTCGGGCCAAGCTGTAGGCGGTTCGGATATCTTTTGGGGCGATGGCCTGGGCCTTCAAAAAGTATTTTTCGGATTGTTCGTAGTCTTCTTGCTCTTCGTAGGCGTGGGCAATGTTCATGTAGGGGTTGATGTAGCTTGGGGTGATGTCAATGGCACGGTCCCACCACTGGATGGCAGGCTTATACTCTCCCAGCAAGGCACAGCAGATGCCCGCATCTGTTGCGTACAAGGCACGCACTTTCCCAGAAGCCCGGCTCACTTCAAACGCTTTGCGGTAATGTTGGACGCTTTGCCGGTGATTGCCAAGTGATTTGTAGAGTTTTCCCAGGTTAAAATGGGCCAGCTCATTCATGGGATCAAGCTCAGTGGCTTTTTCTAGGGCTTTCATTCGGTTTTCAAGAGCTAGTTCAGGGTCATCCCCTTCGCAGAGATACTGGATGGCTTCATAAGAGCGGCTGATTCTTAAGGAAGCTAAATCGTCCAGCGAGCTGAGATCGCCGTGAGGCGTGATTTGCTTAATCAATTCTGTGGCCGCCCAATTTACGGCAGTTTCGTAGCTATCCGGCATGGCTGCTAAATTCTCCGGATTACGGCGCCCGTTTTCCATTTGAGAGAGCATATGCTGAATATCCAGGACCACTGTTTGGGTGTGAGCATCATATAAACGCAGTGTCAGACTCACTTCCTCCACCAACGTGGAAGGAGGTTGGCCGAACACAGGCAGAACCGACCCACTCAGGACATAACGGGCACGGTGACTGGTGGCAATATGCTGCAACTCTTCGTGCAAGCGGTTATGCGAACTTAAGAGATCAATGGCAAGCTTGCTCTTCTTGGTGGCCAAATCCTTACAAATAATGTTGCTGTAGAGGCTGAGTTTGGTAATCAGGCCGAACTGAATATTGCGTTCCAGGCGAAGCACCCCGGGCTCTGGTGGCCGGGTGGCTGGATAAAAGCAGATCACAACCAATTTTTCTTGATGCAGTGCAACGCTCATGGTGATAAGGAGGGTCCGAAATTAACAGCATTGACAGATGGTTTGCCGGGCGTTGTCTGTTTGAGGATCGCCCCGCCTGGTGCAATTATAGCAGAGATACCCGTGTTGGCTGCAAGCACCAAAGGGCGTTGAGTTTCTGCAGCACGTAGCTTCCCGTAAGCCAAAAACTGAGCATTGAGCGCGCTGTTTTGATGAAACCAGCCTAAGTTACTGCTGTTAATGAGTATGTCGGGATTTTCTTGGTGAATCTGTTCTGCACGCTCATTACTGGCCAGTTCAAAACAAATAGTGGGACTTATTTTTAAGCGCTCACCGCCGGTTACGTCTTTTCCGATCTCAAACAGCGAGCCATTCTGGCCATGCTCATTCTGGCCCGGTTCATAGAGAAAATCATACCGGATGCCGGAGGTGGCTTCGAGTAAGTCTGTCAGCCAAGATCTCCCCAGTAAATCCGCCAGAGGGGCAGTTTCCCCATAAGGAACAAGCACTGTCTTATGATAGAACTGCACGGGGTGTGTTCTAGCGTGCGGACTGATCGCCAGTAAACTATTGTGATACTGGGTTTTATCGGCTTTTTTTAAGCTGGAAGCTCCGACGATCACCACGGCGTTGTGGCGATCAGCGATTTCTTGATAAAGACGGACCATGGGGTTACTCTCTGGGGTGCTCTCATCCACCCAGCCAGGCAAGGCGCCTTCTTCTGGCAGTACAGCCAAGGAAAGGTTTTTTGCTTTGTGTGCCATCGTTTTCGGGCCTATTGTAGCCAAAGCCGCCTCTAAGGGCTTAGCATAGGCAAACAGCGCTTCATAAAAGGCTTCTTTTTCTGTCAGCATTTTGCCTCGAACTGCCTGAATCCCTCGTTCTCCTTGAACTGTAAGCACGTTGATAGGAGGTAATCTATAGAATGTTCTGGGGGATTGATTGGCTGTTGTGCTCGAATCAGGTAGCTCACGGGGGATAAAACCGTGCATTCCATGGAGAACGAGAGGAATGAGAATCAAAAGATTACACGGGATGACGGACCTAAATTCCCCTTGCCAGAACTCTTTCTTGAGAAAATCATTGCCATATAACATCGTTAACAACAGATTAAAATACAACACCGCAAGCGTGATGCCGGTGCCCATCAACACACTGGCGAAGATTTGAACAATCGAGCTGTCAATTTGGCTGAGTTCTAGTCTGGCCCACGCAATTGAAATCTGGCTATGTTCCAGCAGGGAGTAGCCAAAGACCCAAAAAATGGGCCATAAACATAGTGGAAGCCGTGCTGTTTTTCGGTCGCGCTCAATCAAACAGACGCCTGCAGTTGCCATGGCAGGAACCAGCGCCCCTGTTAGGCTTGCCAGTTGCCAGGCGAGGATGCTTATCAATAGGCTTAATCCGTTATTTAGTCCGAGCCACGTCATCGGGTGCAGGCTTAATATCCAGATGAGCGCAATGGCGTGATAGCCCCAGCCAAACAAAAAGCTGGCGATAATCCGTGTGGACCTGGATGGTGTGGTGAGTAACGCCAGAAATAAAGGGTTAAAGCTAAACCAGGTGAATAATCCTAATCCTGCTGAAAACGGGGTCAATACGCCGGGTAAGGTGAGTCCGGTCGCCATCCCCCAAAAAAGCATTGACAGATGAATACGCAAGGCAGCAAAAAGCCCACCAAAAAGCCCATTGGATTCTTTGAATAATGGCGTTGTGTCGGCGGTGGACATAGGAACTCACGGGCTTATATGAGACAATCACCAGCATGAAAGCATCCACCGATAATTGCAATGGGCTCACTCAGGAGAAGGGAAATCAGCCGAGTTTTGGCAAAATTTTGGGCATCGATCCCGGTCTTGCCACGATTGGCTTTGGCCTGCTCACCCGAGCCGTCTCAGAAAGTCCCTCCAAGCGAACATTGCTGGGATGTCAGTGGGGGGTTATTTCTACCAGTAAGGGTAAACCCGATGCCCACCGGTTGGCAGAAATCTATCGTGATTTAAACGCCCTGTGTGATCAACTCAACCCAGACTGTGTGAGTATTGAGCGTCTCTTTTTCTTCAAAAATGCCAAAACCATGGTTCCTGTTTGCCAGGCACGAGGCGTGATTTTGCTGGTACTGGCAGAGCGAGGGATCCCCTTTGAAGAATACACGCCGATGCAGGTGAAACAAGCCATTGCAGGCAGTGGGAAGGCTGAAAAAAAAGAAGTCCAAGAGATGGCCAGGCAATTGCTTTCTTTGGATAAACTGCCTCGTCCGGATGATGCCGCGGACGCCCTGGCACTGGCCGTCTGCCATCTACACCACATAGGCGAGAGAATTCATCTGGATACAATGACTTCTTAAAAACCTTCATAAACCCATATCTATATAAACCCCATAAGGGCTTGGCGTATAATAGGGGTCTACTGACACATGTGAGTCCTAAAAAGGAGACCGTCTGCCATGCCTACAACTCAACAGAATCAACCCATTCGCGTCGCCATTCTGGGTGCCGGGGGGCTGGGAAAAGGGATGGCCGAGTTCATCCCGCATCGTCCTGATTTTCAACTCGTCGCCATTGCCGATCGCTCTGGTTTTGCCTTTAATGCAGCTGGTTTAGACGTTCAGCAGATATCGCAACTGACGCAAGTGATTGAATACCCCGGGGCTGTGGCCAGTGATGAAGCCATTTTAGAGTTATTACAGGCAGAAGGAGAAAATATCGATGCGATTTTTAAAGCCCTGCCCAATATCCCGGTTGGTTTCTGTGCCCAAACCATCGAAGCCATTGTTGAAAAAACGTCATTTCGCGGTGTGATTGTCGATGCCCTCAAACGCACCCGGGCAGTCGAACAACTTTTGCCGCTGTCTGGCCAATTAAAAGAAAAAGGCATTCTGTATATCACTGGTGCGGGAGCAACGCCTGGATTTTTAACCACGGCAGCCGCAGTGGCCGCCCAATCGTTTATTGAAGTATTATCTGTCAATATCTACTTTGGTGTGGGTATCAGCAATTGGGAAGCGTATAAAGCCACCATTCGCGAAGATTTACTGCATTTGGAAGGCTTTAATGCTGAAAAAGTCGCCAAAATGACCGATGCCGAAATCCAGGCAGAACTGGATGCCAGAGACGGTCTCTTGGAATTGACCCAGATGGAACATGCCGATGATGTCATCTTGGAACTGGCCGGCATCTGCTCTCGCGACCGCGTGACGGTGGGCGGTCTGGTGGATACCCGAAACGCCAAAAAACCGGTTTCTACAACAGTTACCGTCACTGGCAGGACACTCGGCGGGGCAGTCGGCTCTCATCAGTTTGTGGTGAGTGATGAGACCACGATGGTGGATAACGTCTGCGGACCGGCACTGGGCTTTATGCTGCGAGGAGTCGAGCTTTATAGACAGGGCAAGTACGGTGTGATCACCTCTGCTGATATTATGCCCCGTTACCAAATACAAGTTCGACAAAGCGCTGCCTCAAACCCCCTGACGCAGAAAATTCCGACACTCGTTTAAGAGATCGTCAGTCAGCATGATGAAACCAGCCTACTGGATTGCTGGTACCGATACCGGTGTCGGAAAGACCGTGATTACGGGTCTGCTTGCGCACATGTTTTTGAGTGCCGGTCACCCGGTTACAGTCTATAAGCCGGTGCAAACCGGTTCACCCAGTTTGGACGAGGCAGAAGACCCTACTTCTATCCAGACCTGGCTGTCAGAAGACGTTCTGGCCGGCCGGCTTCGCTGTGAGAACCGCTATAACTTTCTCATCCCGGCGACACCCGCTGTGGTGGATACGGATTGTGTGATTGACCCCGCTCAAATCTTGAATGACATTGCTGGGTATCAGTACTCAAATGATATGGATGGTTCGGGTGTTCTTTTGGTAGAAGGGGCAGGCGGCCTTCGGGTGCCAATAACGCCCAATCTGGAGCAACTTGAACTGATACGAGAGTCGACACTGCCGGTGATTTTGGTCACCCGCCCAGATTTAGGCACGATCAATCACACCTTGCTCTCAGTAGAAGCCCTGCAAAGACGGCAAATCCCGGTGGTGGGGGTGATAGTCTCTGGCTATCAGGCGGTTGATGTAGCGACTGAAACCTTACCAGAGATGTTTGAACGGTTTTTACCTGTGCCTGTGCTGGCCTGGGTGCCCAAGCTGGCATTACAGTGCGATCATCCTTTTCAAAACGTGCTGTCTGAGCCCTGGTCCGCTGGGTTGCGACCCTTGCTCTAACGCCTGGGCTGTAACGGCATGTAACTGTTTTGGCTCTTAAAAAGGTGAAAGGGCAATTCGTCTTAATACATTGTTTTTATTTTCTTAAGAGAGTAGCAATTTTTTGAAAGGGTTTTGACCATGTCATCAGTCGGGTTTACCACAGCCGGTGCTTACGGCAGTCCATACCAAGGTCTTGGGACTTCAGGTGCCAAAAGTAAGCAAGCGATGAGAACCGGGATCAATATTTACTCCATTGCTGCCAGTGGCGCAGGCACCCCTGTGAAACAACACAAAGGGGACAGCGGCGGCGACTTGGGCTTGAACGATACCGATGACGGTGGCGATTACTAGAAAACAATTACTAGGAAGCTGCTTTAGTCTGCTTTTGCAGCCGAAAAGTAATTGAGGTCTGGATTTCGCGCGGCAGCCACTTCATCCACTTTCCCAATCGGGGTGGTGTGCGGCGCGTTTAAAATCACATCCGGCGTTTCCCGGCATTCGCGGTCGATTTCACTCATCACCTCGATAAAGCGGTCCAGCGTCTCTTTGGATTCTGTGTCCGTCGGCTCAATCATGATGCATTCCGCCACAATCAGCGGAAAGTAAACCGTGGGCGGGTGTATCCCAAAATCCATCAGCCGTTTTACAATGGCCATCGTGTTGATGTGCGGATCGGTGACCTTCTGTCGTTGGCTGGTCATCACAAACTCGTGCTTGCATGTGAGATCGTAGGGCACGTGATACATCGTCTTCAGCTTTTCTTTGAGGTAGTTGGCGTTGAGCACCGCATCTTGGCTCACGCGGGCCAGGCCTTCGCTGCCGTAGGCAGAAATATAGGTAAAGGCGCGGGCCATCATTTCAAAGTTGCCCCAGAATGCTTTGACTTTGCCAATCGAATCCGGCAGATCGTTGTTTAAGAAGTATTGGCTGCCGTCAAAATCGGCGTAAGGCTTGGGAAGAAACGGCGCTAGCTTGTTATTGACGGCCACAGGCCCACTGCCTGGCCCCCCGCCACCGTGTGGTGTGGCAAAGGTTTTGTGCGTATTGATGTGCATCACATCAAAGCCCATCAAGGCGGGCTTGGCCTGGCCCATCACCGCATTGAGATTGGCCCCGTCGTAGTACATCAGCCCGCCGGCGTCGTGTACCAGTCGGGTGATTTCCAGAATATCACGCTCAAACAAGCCCAGAGTATTGGGGTTGGTCAACATTAAGGCCGCTGTTTTGGGGCTCAGTTTTTGTTTCAGCTCATCGAGATCCACCCCGCCCTCGCGGTTGCTTTTGAGTTCAATCACCTCAAAGCCACACATCGCGGCAGAGGCTGGATTGGTCCCGTGTGCTGCATCTGGAATCAACACCTGGGTCCGCTCTGGCTGCTGGTGTTTTTTAAAATACGCTTTCACCATCATCATGCCAACCAGTTCACCTTGGGCACCGGCCGCGGGCTGGAGTGTGACCCGGTCAAAACCGCTCACATCCGCCAGATACTGCTGAAGTCGGTACATCACCTCCAGGGCCCCTTGGCTGAGACTCTCTGGTGTGAGGGGATGCAGTTGGGTAAAACCGTCTAATTGCCCGTAAAGGTCGCAGACCTTGGGGTTGAACTTCATCGTGCAGGAGCCCAGCGGATAAAATCCCGTATCAATACAGTGATTGAGCTGGGAAAGCCGCACATAATGACGAATCGTGTCGAGCTGAGCCAACTCGGGCAGGCGAGACAAGTTTTTTCGGGTGAGACCTTCGGGTAAAAAGTCGCTGATACGATTGAGTCCCGTGCTATCCAAGCCAAAAACAGGGAGCGACACCCCTCGGGCCCCGGGATTGGATTTCTCAAAAATGGGTGTTTCAAGCACTTTGGCTGTCATGACGGGCAGGTCTCCTTGGCCTTGAGAGCACCTGATGCTTCTTTTTTTGAGTGAGATAGATTGAAACTCTCTACCCAAGTGCCAAAAACATCAATAAAATGGGTAATCTCTTTATCGGTATTCACTTCTGTGGTGGCGATGAGCAAGGTGTTCGGATATTCAGGGTAATACGCACTCAGCGAAAGCCCGCCGAGAATGTTTTGAGCACGCATCCAGGTTAGACAGTCTTCTGCTGGAGCTGGCAGGGACAGTGCAAACTCAAAGCCAAAGGCACGCTCTGGTGCCAGTAGACTCACACCGGGCAGTTTACTGAGGGCACTGGCTAGATAATGCGCCCGCTGCATTGACAGCGTGGCCACCTCACAAAGCCCTTTGGGCCCCATCAACGCCATATAGACTGTCGCCTTAAGTACATTCAAGGCCTGGTTGGTGCAAATGTTACTCGTCGCCTTTTCCCGGCGAATATGTTGTTCCCGCGTCTGCAAGGTGAGTGTGTAGCAAACGGTGTTATTTTTATCCAGCGTTCTGCCAACCAGTCGACCAGGGAGTTGGCGCAAATATTTCTGCCGGGTGGCCATATAGCCCCCGTAGGGCCCGCCAAACGAGAGATTATTCCCCAAAGGCTGGATATCACCCACCACAATGTCGGCACCCAGTCTGCCCGGAGGCTCTAAAACACCCAAGGAAACCGGGTCACTGGAGACGATCAACAACGCGCCACGGGCATCACAGTAGGCTCTCAGGGCGTTAAAACTTGCTGCCTCAGTCAAACACCCCAAGAAATCAGGATGCTGGATGATCACGGCTGCCACATCGTCTGTGGGCCAGGTTTCAATCAGATTTTCAACCGTGCTCTTAAGGGGGTCAAAGGTGTCTATCGTCAGCGCTTCCAAGGCTTCCGTGTAGGTGTTCAAAACCGCACGGTAATCAGGGTGTAGCGTCTTGGAGACCAAGAGCTTGCTGTGTTTGGTAATCCGGGCTGCCATCAACGCCGCTTCAGTCACTGCAGACGCCCCGTCGTACACAGAGGCATTGGCAACATCCAGGCCGGTGAGTTCAGCAATCATGGTCTGAAACTCGTAAACCACTTGGAGTGTTCCCTGGCTCACTTCCGGCTGGTAGGGTGTGTAGGCCGTATAGAACTCTGAGCGAGACGCGATGGTATTCACCGCACTGGGTATAAAGCGGTGATAAGCCCCACCTCCCAAAAAGCTGCTGTAACTGCCGGCCGTATTTTGCGTGGCTAATTGTTTTAGGCGTTCTTGCAGTTCGAGTTCACTCAGGCCCTCTGGCTGCAAATATTTGTAGGTGATCCCGTGCCGAAGTGAGGCGGGAATATCATCAAACAGTTGTGTTTCAGAAGATAGGCCCATGGCTTTCACCATGTTCAGACGGTCTTCAGCGGTATGGGGTAAAAAATTATACATTTTAGTCACTATTTAGTCACTATTGTGCAATTTGAGAGTACTGTGCCGGGGTCATCAACTCGTTCACCTCATCAGGATTGCTCAGAGAAATTTCAATCATCCAGCCATCCCCGTAGCTGTTGTCGTTGATGAGTTCAGGTTCTTCTGTCAACTGAGTATTCACGGCCACAACTTCCGCGCTGACCGGCATATACAAATCAGAAGCAGCTTTTACAGACTCAATGGAGCCAAAAGTGTCACCCTTTTCAATGCGTTGTCCAACCTCAGGCAGCTCGATAAAAACGATGTCGCCCAACTGTTCTGCCGCAAAATGAGAAATACCCACGCGAGCACGGTCATCATCATCAATCCGTAAGTATTCATGGGTTTCGGTCAGTTTGACATTATCGGGAATGATGTGAGAATCAGCCATGGGGTGAGATCCTTATTGATTATCCTTTGATACGGTTAGCGCTGTAAAACGGACGGGAGGTTATAGTGGCCTCAGCCAGTGTATCTCGAACTTGAATCTGGAGAATATCTCCAGGGGCGTGTGGCGTACTTGCATCCACATAACCCATTGCGATGGGATGGCCCAGTGACATCGAGATTGATCCGCTGGTCACAACCCCAACTGCCTTGCCTTGGTACATAATCGTATCATCTTGTCGCGGAATTGTCCGCCCACTCAGGTTGAAACACACAAAGTGCTTGTGGTTGGCGGTTTGTTTTTGGGTGTTTAATGCATCTCTGCCAATAAAGGCGTTGTCTTCTGCCCACTTCACGCTCCAGCCAAGGCCTGCCTCAATTGGGGTATAGTCCGGTGTAATGTCATGGCCGTGTAGCGGATATGCAGCTTCCAGTCGAAGCGTATCACGTGCGGCCAAACCGATTGGCAACAGTCCCAAGGGAGCCCCTTGCTCTATCAAGGCTGCCCAGAAAACGCTGGCAAAAGCAATGGGCACAATCAATTCCACGCCGTCTTCTCCGGTATAGCCTGTACGAGCTACCAAAATAGAGAAAGAATCACCGGTCGGTAATTTCACAGAAAGCTCTGCCACATGGAAACGGGCGGGTAGCTGCTCAGCGCGAACCCCAAAGCGGTCTAAAACTGCCGAAAAATGAGGGCCTTGCAAAGCAAACAGCGTATAATGTGTCTGATGCTTGAGCGGTACACTGAGGTGTTGCTGCATCCAGGCGATATCTTCTGCGGTGTTAGAGGCATTACAGATAACAAGCCAGCCAGAAAAAGCGTCACTCAGCTGAGAGTCACTTAACTCTGGCAGTCGGTAGATAATCAAATCATCGATAATTCCGCCGCGCTCGTTTAAAAATTGAGTATAAACGGCTTTTCCTGGGGTCAGTTTTCTTAAATCTTGAGGCACCAGTGCGTTAAACGCGCCTAGACTCGCTTCGTCCAGTTGTAGCGTCACCAGCCCCATATGGCCAATGTCAAATAATCCAGCAGCACTGCGTACGGCCAGATGCTCTTCTTTGACTTTTGAGAACTGCAAAGGCATTTCCCAGCCGGCAAAGGGAACCATCTTGGCCCCGACACTTCGGTGGTGCGGGCCCAAGGGTGTTTGGCATAAAGTACTGAGTTCGGATTGCATGCCCCTGATTGTTGAACAGGCAACCGTCCCTGTCAATGAGATTTCAGTGAGAGTTCAGCGCCGGTAACAAAAACCCGGTTGACCACCAGAAACAGAGGACAGCCAGAGGCCAATAGAGGCTTAGTACCTGCCAGAGTGCTTGAAGGGATAAGAACTCAGGGCGACGAACAGCCAATACTTTTACCTGTACTTGGGGCACCTGTAATTTTGAACGCATCGAAAATTGTCCTTTAACGATAGTTTTTTCCCTATTTAAAGATTTCGGCACGTGAGGAAAAAGCTTGAGGGAAAAAGCGGGCGTATTGTTAACTCGTCCCGTAAAAACTGGGTGCCCCCACAATGGGTGGGTGTGCCGCCATTAAGGGCTGACCAGGAGATTGCCCATGTCCTGGAGTTTGTAAAGCTTTGCTGCTCTTGACTTCGTAGACAGTCACGCTTTGTTGCTTTCCGCGGATACTCACATTGCCCAAGAATTTAGACTGGATCACCTCTTTCACCAGTTGATGTGTGGCTTCACTGATGATGATCTGGGTCTTAAAGGTCTTGTTCAGTTGTTCGAGTCGGGCCGCCAGATTGACGTTATCGCCAATAATCGTGTAGTCCATCTTCATCAGAGAACCAATATTACCCACGAATACCAGGCCCGTATTAATTCCAATACCAATATCCAGGGTGGGGTAGCCTTGTTGCTTCCAGCGTTGGTTCATTTGTTTCAGCACATGCCGCATCTGCAGTGCTGCAAGTACACCATGACGGGCACACGAGGCAACTGAACCATCTGTGGGCTCAAAATAGGCCATAAATCCATCACCAATGTACTTATCGAGACGACCGCGGTGATGATAAATCACTTGGGTCATGGCCGAAAAGTACTCATTTAGCTGCTGGATTACCATACTGGGCGGGTATTTTTCCACCAGGCTTGTGTATCCGCGAATATCACAAAACAGCACGGTGACTTCCCTCATTTGGCCGTCAAAGCTGCCGTAACCCATGGTCATGGGGGCCATAGGAGCTTGCTGTGAGCCGATATTATAGAGCTGCTGAGCCATCTGGGGCATCATTTGGGGTGACATTTGGGGCGCCATTGGGTGCATGATTGGAGGCGCCATGGGGGGAGGCATCATTTGAGGGGGCATTTGTTGCATTACTGCAGGATAGGGCTGCAGATTGACGCCTTGTAAATGGGAAAGACTTTGGGATCGATGGATGTAGTGGGCACTCCACGACAGCAGCCACTGGGGCACTTGGCACTGAAAAATCCAATGACAGAGCGTATCGATGAGTAAAAAGCAACACAATGTCACCACGCTGACGACACCACTCCACTCAATCAAGCCGCCGTTGCCGAGGTAGATCATCGGCTCCGATACGGGGGACAGATTCCAGGATTGTAAACAGGTTAAGACCCACTGTGCTGGTATAAGCATCAGTGCACTGAGGTTATAAAAGGTCTGAAGCCCGGACGAGGCCGAAGGACTCTCAATACCAAGAGCCATGAGTGAAAGGCGGCATAATAATAATGCGGCCGTTGCCCATAGGGCGGCCCGAGCAGAAATCAACACGCGAATGGTGAGTCTCCTCATTAAGAATTGGAAAGGCGATGACACAGAACACACACACTCATGCGGGGGTCGGCATGAACGTTAGGAACAGGGGGGCTCTTCTAAAGAAGCGAATCGATAGAAGTGAAGTGAAAGAAACTGGCAAGTAAATACACTTCATGAAAATAAAAACAATCTTAAGGTTAAAATTGCCCTCGTATTACAATGAGGATTGCTGCGAATCGTCATATTCAAAATACTTGAGCGCTTTTGCGCGTTTTACAATTCAGTAAAAAAAGAGTCGACGCCAATCCATGACAAATAAATGGCTGATTGTGGGCCTGGGAAATCCAGGGGCTCAATACCAGGATACTCGCCACAACATTGGATTTCGGGCTTTGGAAGCCTACAGTAAGCGCCATTTGATTGAAGGGCGAAGCCAGTCAAAGTTTAAGGCCATTGTGGGCACCGGAATGGGGCCTAATCGTATTCCCGTTGTGTTGGCGCAACCCACTACTTTTATGAATCTCTCTGGAGAAGCCGTACAGCCCCTTTTACAGTTTTACCAAATTCCGCTGACTCAATGCCTGGTGATTTACGACGATGCGGCCTTGCCACTGGGAACGCTGAGAATTCGGAGTAAGGGATCAGCAGGGGGGCAAAACGGGATGAAGTCTATTATCCAGACCTTGGGAGGGCAAGATGGTTTTCCTCGCCTTCGTATAGGCATCGGTGCCCCTGCCCGTCAAGAGCAAAGTCTCTCTTCCCACGTGCTCAGCCGCTTTTTACCCGCTGAAGAAGAATTATTAGCAACCGTAATGACCCAAGCTCTCGATGCAGTTGATTGCTTGCTGACAGACGGGGTGGCGCTTGCCATGAGCCGGTATAATCAGCAAATGAGTACCGCCCAAAACAACGACGTCAAAAGCGATTAGGCAACCTGTTTATGCCGGGCAACGGTTTGAGAGAGCTCAAACAGTAACGAGTGAATGAATTGCTCAACCGCTGCCTGTGGGGCATTGTTGTTGAGCACAATATCGGCCACTTCGCGGCTGGGAAGAATAAAATTTTCCAAACAAAGGACGGTTGTTTGCCACATATTGTCGGTTGTGCCTCGGTTTTCACGTCGGTTTCGCTCCAGCCAGCGGGCCCGTCGCTCTTTTTCATCGATATCGACAAAAATTTTGATGTCGTAGAGAGGCAGAATACTCGGGTCGTAAAAGGCGAAAATTCCTTCGGTTACGATATAAGGGCTCACCTCAAAAGACATCCCCTCAGGCATAATCGTGGGCTTGCTGGTGGGGGTGCCGTAAATCAGTTTCGGCATGGCGAGCGTTGTGCCAAAGGAGTGGGCCTTCAGCCGGTGTAAATCACGACTCAGGTGATCAAAGCGAATATGGGCCGGATCGTCAAAATCGATCTCATCATAAAAAGAGGCCAGAGAAAGATGGGGAAAATCCGCCTCAAAGTCTCGGTAATAGTTATCTTGTGTGAATGAAGCGGTTTGCCCAAGCCTGGAAAGTCTGTCCACCAGAACTTCACGAATAAACGATTTACCGCTACCTGAAGCCCCGGCTAGTGCAACTGTGAAGGGCTCTTCTGCACGGGCGATGAGTTCTACCCACCGGGCTATATTCTGCCAAAAAAATAGGGAAACAGACTGCACCACAGGTGTTTCCTGCTCGGAATCAACCAGTAATAGCTGGCGCAGGTGCTGCATAATTTCGGTAATTGGCAGTGAGGCTCCCATCATGCTTCTTATTCTATCCAAGAGATGCCCCAAGTAAGCGTGTTTGTATTGTTTCGTAAAGCCTCGTCCCCCAGAAAAGTATCCGCATAATTTTAGTAAAACCGAAAATATATGATGTTATCTCTGCTTAAAATTGGATACACTAAAAATTAGCGAGAGACGATTCGAATGTTTAATGACAGAGAGACCCATGAAAAGTCCACCTCAAAACACAGCCGCGCTCAATCTGACCGCCTACCGGATTTATAAAATCTTTCAGTGGCTTAGAGAGTCGCCGCAAACGGTCGGTTCTATTAACGACCAATTTTGTGCAGATCCTTTGCTGGGGAAAGCGGTTTCAGAGGATTCAATATGGCTGTACCTCAATACACTGCGCGCAGTTGGGTGTGAAATTTCTCGTCCTACCCCGTCTAATGGCTTCCAGTTCGTACTACATAATCATCCCTTCGGCTTTCACCTCTCAGAAGCTGATGTCGAGCTGTTAAAGCAAGTTAAGGCAAGGATTGAGGCCCGTTTTTCCTACAAAGATGTACTCTCTTTTAACCGATGGCTGGGTGAGTTATGTCACCATGCGTTGCTGCCAGCAACCTTAAATGCGGGTAAAGGAGAGCTGAAAAAACTGCTGGGGCCTCGTAATATGGACTATGCGACTTATGATCCGGTAATCCAGCAGCTAGAATCGGCAATTCAGTATTTGCACCTTTTGGAAATTGATTACGCCTCTGCCTCAGCACCTCACGATCAATACCGGGCAAAGACACTGATTTTTTTGGCAGACAGGGTGTATGCCCAACAGGGAGTGTTCTATGTACAGGGCGTGCAACAAGGGCGCAAAAATTGGGTAACACTTCGTCTGGACCGGATTCTAGCCGTTCGAGAGCAAGAAGACTTCGCAGTTCGAGATGAACTGATCTCCCGCATGCGCGAGCAGCACCCGGTATGGATTCGACTTTTTGGAATCACACTTGAAAATATCGAACCCCTTGGGATGGATGAGTCACTCTATGCCGGGATGACAGAAGAAGGCCTGCCATGTTTAGAGTTACGCCTGATGAATGCCAATTTCTTTGTTCTCAAGCAGAAGTTGCTATCTCTGGGCGTGCCGTTTGAAGTGAAGGCGCCCCTCAGCTTACGACAAGAGTTTTTGGATACCTTGACCCAGATGAAGGCCCTTTATCCTGTTGAACAAGAAGGACTGACTGCTTGAGTATGCCGAATAACATAGCGCTAAAAGTCTCATTGGGAGATGATTTTGAGGCGAATAATATTTGTGTTTCTGCTTACCGTGTGATGTTTTTGCTACAAAGGCTGGTGCAATACCAAGCGCTCGGGATTCCAGACATTAATACCGCGTTGGAAGAGAACCCCCTGATTGGTCGGAGTTTTAACAATGAGACCATCACCAAGTATATGAACACCCTTCGCTATTTAGGCTGCTGTATCCCAAGAGCCAGTAATGCCAATCGCTTTAGTTATCAATTGCTGCAAAACCCTTTTCCGCTCCAGCTGAACGAAGAGGCGTGGCAAACCCTACTGCAACTGGGGAAGCAAATGAGTGAAGACCCTGATGAAAGGTTTTATCAGCAGTTGCTCCAATTTTTGGCCCGTGTGGCCTGGTACCTCTCTCCAAGGCATCAAAGTGATGTGGCACTGATTCAGCAGGCTTCAGAGAACTTCACCAATCCGCTGCTTCGACAACAACGACAGCTGATGCGCCAATATCAAAGTCTTTGCAGACAAGGACAAGTCTTAGAGATTGATTATTGGGTGGAAGGGGCCACGCCAGTTGCTTTGATGGTAGAACCCCGTCAAGTGGTTATTGTGGCTAGGCAATTGCAGTTGGTCGGCCTGGACTGGAGTACGCAAGAAGAGGTCCGCCTCAATATCGAAAAAATTCGTCGCTGTCGCCAACTACCGTTTCGGGCCCAAAAGGCAGGGCGCCGGCGCTCGGTTATTTTTCAGGTGAGTGGTCGTCTGGCACGCAATTACCGTCCCTATCCTGATGAAACAGTCGAACCTGTCTCGTTGGCATCTGATGGATCTGTGGCCTGTCTTCGTGTCAAACACAAGACGGATGACGTGGGGGCCTTGCTCAACCGATTGATGAAGTACGGGCCACTCTGCGAAGTGCTTTCTCCCGCTTCTGCCCGGGGAGAAATGTCCAAGCGGGTCGCTATTTTGTGGGCACGGCTTAATACAGAATAAAGAGACGAGAGCCACCGTATAAGGCCTTGTTATCACGGTAACCCAAAAACATGGGTCGTTTTAACGGGCGGTTCACCCCGTAAGATTCCATAAATTCTGGACTTTGTTGGTTTAACGCAGTCATAAACGGGTTTTTTCTGGCGTTTGGTCCCTCTTGTCTGGCTTCAACTGGTTTAATGGGTGTGATAAAGCTACTGGTGGTGGGCACAATCGATGATGAGGTCGAAGGGGCGGCTTGGCCAAACAGGATTTTTTGCAAAAAGGGTAGGCTCATTCGCTATGCTCTTTCTAGGGCTCGAGGCTGTTTTACAGGGCCTAAATGCGTATCTGGGTCTCAACTCACTACCGTGTTACTCAGTTTTCTCTTTTGGTCTTACAAAGAATAGTGTAATTTTTTTTTTTCGCAACCAGATCCCATGCCTGGATGAATTAGAAAAATGAATCACTAAAATGAGTGATGAAGGAATGGCGGCATGAATCAGTCTAGTTTTTGGGGATGTTTTGGGGTGTTTTTCCGTGTCACCGCGCTTTAAAGCGCTGGGCTAAAATGCTGGTTATAACTGGATAACAGCCGTTGTAAGGATTGTCGATATCTGGCCGCAAGCTTGCTCTTCTCGCCTTGGTGATTGCGCCGGGTGCGGCTTCTTTATTAGAATTTAGGGTATGTTGCTCGATGTTAAAAAGCGCGTTGAGGCTTTACACAGCCGTTTCGTGGGTATCCGACACTTTCTCGATACCCCTGAGCGACAGCACCGGATTGAGGTGCTGGCAGAAAAAACCATTCACCCAGAATTTTGGAACGATCAAGGGCAGGCCCAAACCATCTTGCAAGAACTCAATGAGTTACGCGCCGCCTTGGAGCTGGTTAAAAACTGGGAAACCCGCCTCAGTGATATCGAGGTGATGGTTGAGCTGGGTGAAGAATCCCCTGAAACAGAAGCCGAAGTCTTGGGCGAGCTTGCTCAAGAACTGGCTGCTCTGGAGCGAGAAATGGACCGGTGGGAGCTTCAAAAGTTGTTGGACGGTGAGTATGACCCGTCAGATGCGATTCTCACCATCAACGCAGGTGCAGGAGGCACCGATGCGCAAGATTGGGCACAGATGCTACTGAGAATGTACTTACGGTGGGCAGAATCCAAAAACTTCAAAACCGATATTTTGGATACTTCCGAAGGTGAAGAGGCAGGTATCAAAAGCACGACGTTTCGTCTGAGCGGGACTCATGCTTACGGCTATGCCAAAACAGAAAAAGGGGTTCACCGTCTGGTGAGAATCTCTCCCTTTAACGCTTCTGGAAAGCGTCAAACCAGCTTTGCCTCACTCGAAGTCAGTCCTGTGGTTTCTGGGGTGAGTGCCAATGATATTGAGGTGCGCCCTGAAGATGTTGAGTGGGATACCATGCGTAGCGGGGGTGCAGGTGGACAAAATGTCAACAAAGTAGAAACTGCGGTTCGGTTGCTCCATAAGCCATCCGGGATTGTGGTTCGCTGTCAGCGTGAGCGGAGTCAACTACAAAACCGAGATATTGCGATGGAACTATTGAAATCCAAGCTGCTCGCCCGCCGTATTGCAGAGCATGAGGCGAAAATGGCCCAAATCAAGGGACAGGCGATGGATATTGATTTCGGCAGTCAGATTCGCTCTTATGTATTTCACCCCTACTCTATGGTGAAAGATCACCGTACCCAGGTGGAAACGGCCGATGTCAATGGAGTGATGGACGGTGAAATCGAACCATTTATTGAAGCGATGCTTCGTAAATCCGCACTCAGTCAAGCAACGAGTGAGGTCACCAAAGCCTGATGCCAAATAAGGAAAAAATGCCAGAAGCACAAACGGGCTCTTTGCCCGTTCTCCTGCTCAACGGACCCAATTTAAACCTGCTGGGTGAACGCGAGCAAACGATTTACGGAAAACAGACCTTTGAAGCAATTGAAGACGAGCTGAAACAACTGGCCCGCGCCAGTGGTCTGGAGTTACTCTCCGTCCAATCCAATCATGAGGGGGTGCTGATCGATCAGATTCAGGCAGCCAGAAACACCACTTCTGGACTCATTATCAATCCAGGCGGGCTGACGCATACCAGTGTGTCACTTCGGGATGCCTTGCTTTTGTATTCAAAACCTAAATTTGAAGTACATCTCAGTAATATTTATACCAGAGAGTCCTTTCGGCACCATTCCTTAATGAGTGGGGCTGTGGACGGAGTGCTCTGTGGATTTGGCGTAGAGGGATATAAAATGGCCCTCAATGCCTTATTGAAAATATTTTAATGAAGTTGATGGGTTAAATTCCACGCCGCAAGTGTGTTATTAAACAAATGACCTATCATACACGGATAAATCGAGCCTGTTTTGTCTCGGATGGTGCTGAATAATAACCCCAGCGAGCCAATATACACCCAGGCAAGCGGCTCCATGTCAACACCCCCGTGCATCATCGCAAAAAGGCAAGCTGTGACAACAATCACCCCGTAGGGGGGCAGATATCGGTAGAGGGCAGACTGGATAAAGCCGCGAAAAACCACTTCTTCCACAAACGGGGCGCTCACCAGGGCAAAAAAGGTCATTGTCTTAATCTCCTCTTTGCCCATCGATTCGTAGGGAGAGGGGGGCTTTTGTCCTAGGAGATGGAGAATTAGGGAAAGCAGCAAAAAGATGCCGACCACGCCAATGATGGTGACTAAACTGTAAAATCCGTAGTAAGAAAGTGGCTTTTCGCGTTTTAGCCCCAGCCAGCCCCAGAGAGAGGTTTGGTAGCGACGGGATAATATCCAAAAAATACCCAACCACGTGAAGATGGGGAAATATTGAGCCACAAAAATATTCGTATTCTCTTGCAGGTGGGGCAAAATCAACTCCATGACGGAGGTGAGCACCAGTGGCACGGCCAGATAGGCCAGCAAAAGACAGGTCAGTACTTCATAAAACCCCCAAGGAGGGTGGCCTGAGATCGCTTCGCTGTCCTTTGGGGGAGAATTTCGCAGTATCATAATGAAAGAAAATACCTGCCTATCGATTGGGATTTGCAATGACGCCATCAGATTCAGAACATTCTCGAGGTTCTCACGCTCAGCCACCAGCTCAGCATCATCTTATGGCGCACTCGTTGATTATGCACCGTCACCATGGCCATACGGGGGGTAAAAAAAACCGCCACAGAATGGTGACGTGGTGGGCCATTGGAACCGATCTGATTCTTTGGTCTCTCATTATTGTACTGGGCTTTTCTGCCGTTGAGTGGTATCAAAAATGGCGAGGGATTTCGCAAGGCGAAGTGCTTCGGCTGAGTTTTGGCGATGCCAACGAGCTGACCCGAGGGGCCAATGTTCGCATGATGGGTGTGGATGTGGGGCACGTTGCCCGGATGATCCTGAAGCCCGATCATGTCGATGTGGTTTTGCGCACCAATCGTGGCACGCTCCCTGTGCCTGAGCATGCAGAAGCTACCATTGAGTTTACCGGATTGGTAGGTGCCAAAAGCTTAGAACTGATGGTGCCAGACTCTTCTCGAAAGCCGCCCGCTTCCTTGGTGTCTCATGTGAATGCCAAAAGTAATTTCCTGGTCCTGAATCCCATTCGGCTAAAAGATACGTTTCGCTACCAAATCGAAATTGCTGAAGCACTCCAGCTTGCAGCCACCAACTTTGACGCCTCTTTTGGGCGGCAAAAGTCTCTAGAGGAGCATCAAATTAATATCAACGATGCCAACCGCAATACTGAAAAAGTGGTCAGCATTCTGGGCCAGTCTTCTCAACGGATTCAACTCTTCCGCCGTCAGGCCCGCCAAACCTATGACGGTATTCATCATACCCTGCAGCAGGTTGCCCGTGGGTCCGGTCAAGCGGCAGAACTGATGAATCCGGATTATTTTGTGCCAGCAGTGGCGGCAGTTTCAAGGCATATTCGGGAAATGGCGCTGGATCACAGCGAAGCAATTGAAGATTTTAAGGCTTCAGGGAGTTTGGAACGCTTAAATCATCAAAGCATTCGTCCCTTAAACCGTCGCTTGGTGGGGTATACCCAGCAAACAGATGCCGTTGTGGCCCGCGTGATCGATCATAATCCGATACGGCGTCCTGTTGGTGCCTTTAATCAGGCCATGGCCAAAGTAGACGAATCTCGTGTGGCCCGCTGGCCGGCTAGGGCCCATGATTTAGACGGGGCTATCCGCCGTTTCAATCAGCAGCTGGTGGGCTGGAATCAACGCTTTTAAGCTCTGATAATAGAGGCGTGATCGCGTGCCAAAGTTCTTGGAGCCGATCGGGCTTTTTCAGATAGAGATAGCCCAATAAGGTTTCAAAACCTGTGGCCTGTCTGTGAATATTGTGTTGTGACCGTCTGCCAGTGCTGACCGGGAGATTGCGACCACGACGAACCCATTCAAGCTCACTTTCGAGCAAGTGGGGGGTGAGCGTATCTAACAAAAAAACTTGAAACTGGGCGTTGACCCGGGAAGTGGTATAGCGGTGAAGGGTGCCGGCTTGCTGAATCCCTTGCTTTAGGGCCGTTTCTCGAACAAACAGGTCAAACACCCCGTCCCCCAAATGTGCTAGAACACGGGGGTGGATGTTTTCCGGGTCTGGAAGTCCCTCAGCTGGTTTGGTGTTAGCATTCTCTGGGTCATGATTATCAAACATGATCAGGCAGTTTTTCCCACGTGGTGCTACCGTCTTTGCGGTCCATCAGCTGTATTCCAGCTTCTGCACTGAGTCGGTTGCGGATATCATCCGCCAGAGACCAGTTTTTGGTGGTTTTTGCGAGTTGCCTCAGTTCAATCAGACTCGTCAAAAGGTCACGTGCTGGGGTGTTTTCTGGGGCTTTCTCCGTATGGAAGGCGTGGTACAGATCAAGCAGGCTGTCCTTTGGCAGGAGGGCTTCTTCTGCTTGAAAGAGGGGGGCAATTGAGAAACCCAAAATATGGAAGAGGGCCAGAGCAACGGCCAGTGTTCTCTTGAGACCTTCTTCTGGACTTGGGTAAGCGTCAAATTCGGTGCTGTTTAGCCCGTCAATCACCCGGTTAAGACAGGCCAAGGCTTGGGGGGTGTTGAGGTCATCCATCATGGCCGTGTTAAAGGCAGTGAAGTCTACTTGCCAGGCGTCATCCCCGTATTTTTGGGCGTAAGGCCACACCAGGGATGAAAAGAGTGTTTGCTCTTCGAGACCGAGTTTTTGAACCGCTGATTTGAGGGCCCGGTGTAATTTAACCACCCGGTTTTGGGCCCCTTCGAGGGCCTGATCGTGAAAATCGACCGGCATGCGGTAGTGGTGTGTGAGCAGGAAGTAGCGAATGGTGTTGGCGTCATAGCGAGCAAGCACTTGGCCGATGGTGGCAAAATTGCCTAGGCTTTTTGACATTTTTTCGCCGCTGACGTTGACAAAGCCGTTGTGAAGCCAATACCGGGCAAAGGGGGTAACCCCAGTCCAGGCCTCGGATTGGGCAATCTCGTTTTCGTGGTGAGGAAAGACCAAGTCCGCCCCACCGGCGTGGATATCAATCTGGGGGCCAAACATGGCCATATTCATGGCAGAGCATTCCATATGCCACCCCGGCCGGCCCCAGCCCCATGGCGAAGCCCATTTCATGTCAGAAGCCCATTTCATGTCAGAAGGATTGATCACATCACCCGAAACACCCTTCCACAGGGCAAAATCCATCGGATCTTCTTTCCCAGAGTCCACTTCCACTCTGGCTCCGGCTTTGAGATCGTCTAGGGGTTTGCGGCTCAGTTTGCCGTAGTCCGCTTTGGTATGCACTCGAAAGTAAACAGATCCATCCGGTGTGGTATAGGCCGCCCCTTTCTCTATCAGCACTTGGATTCCTTCGAGCATTTGCTGAATGTACTCTGTCGCCCGCGGCTCCGAGTCTGGATCCAGGACGTTGAGCGCTCTCATGGCCTGAATAAAATGGTCATAATACTGATCCGTAATGGTTGCCGGTGTAACGCCTTCTTTTTCGGCACGGGCAATGATTTTGTCATCCACATCGGTCACATTACGGGCATAGGTCACCTCGTAGCCCAGGTATTTTAGGAGTCGATACAACACATCCCAGGTGATGTAGCAGCGGGCATGGCCCAGATGGGGCTCGTCGTAGACGGTGGGCCCGCAAACGTACATCCGGACTTTGGCACCGTCAACAGGCTCAAAGGGCTCTTGTCGTCCGGTGAGGCTGTTGAACAGGCTCAAGTTGGTTTTGTAGGGGGGGGTAGAAGTCATAGGCCTCTTATTTTATGCCAAAGGAATTTCAGGCTAAAGGGGCGCGTCAGTGCCCCCTGTCTGAATGAATTAACAAGCCCTTTTATTTGACAAACCCCTTAGGGCTGATCGACAGTAATTGAATGACAAATCCTGTTTCTTCACTGTCTCCCTTCACCACAGTGGCCATCGAGTTACTGCACCTGGATAAGACCTCCATGGACTGGTGGGCGGATCTGGTGCACGAATACCGCCAGAGCCTGGGCCTTGCTTCTAATATTCACGAGGTGCGCCATTTTGTCTTCACCCGGATGACCTTGGAAGACTCACTGGTGTATATTGCCGCAGACGAACAGGAGCCGATGGGCTTTATTCAGCTGTATCCCAGTTTTTCGACCGCACAACTGGAATCCATGTGGTATCTGCACGATATTTACGTTCGGCCGACGCACCGGCAAAAAGGGGTGGCTAAGTTATTATTGGCGCGCGCCATTGATTTTGCCAGAGAGCGCGGCGATTGTGCGATTTGCATTCCAGTGCAACCGAACAATCAAGAGGCAATTTCGCTGTGCCAGGCCGCGGGATTTCATATCGACAGCACGATGACGCATTACAGCCTGTCGTTGATTTAAAACCGAAATAGCAAAAACCGAAATAGCAACAATGGAAGATGTCCCGGTTTTATCAAAGGCATAAGACTGTCAAACATGTCGTCATTTTATCCATTGGAAACACCGACTTGCTATCACTGAACGGAACCCGCGCTTCGAGCCATTTCAACCCCCAGATGATGTCACCCCTGTTGTCACCCAGACCGGGCTATATGCCTGCGACGGCCAGTATTACACAAGGCCAGGCAGGGCCAGCTCAGGCAGATAGTTTTAACGGGAACTCGGCTGCAACGTTTCAGCAGCATCCTGCCATGCAAAGGCTCCAGGCAGAACGCCATAAAGAGGCGGGGAATCGTTACCGAAAACTGCAAATGAATGATATGGCGATTGCCGAATATATGCAGGCCATCCAGTTTGACCCGACTTATACCGATGCCTACTATAACTTGGCCAAAACCTATGTCACAGTAGGAGACGGCAACCGGGCCGTGGAAGCCATGCACCGTCTGCTGATGGCGGACCCTTACGATCATGAGTCTCGCGTGTTTTTGGCCGAAATGCTGGCAGAACAAGGCCAATACGATCATGCCCGCAAGCATTACCAATATGTACTCAGTCAGGTTCCCAGTTTTGATCCCGCTGCGCGTAACCTGAAATTGATGGAGCATCTGGAGAACAACAAGGGTAATCCTCTGGCAGCTGCCCAACAGCTTAAAGCCCAGGGAGATGCCACACTGCAAGTAGCCCGGACACTGATGCAGCAGTTTTATCAGAGCCGTAGCAAACCTGAGATGGTTGATCTATTGGCCCGAACACCTGTTGAATTTTCTCCCACTCAGCGGATTAAGCAGGTGACCAATATGGCCGAATACGATTACTTTAAGGGTGGGGTGATACGACTGGCGCCAGAGCTTGCCTTTGCCTCTCCTAACGTGATGTCTGCCTACCTAATCCACGAGATGGAACATGCTAAAGATCAAGACGGGCTCTCTTCTGTGACAGAGGAGCAGGACGGCTACCGAGAGTTGGCCAGATTCTGGGTGCAGGCAAAAGGCAGCACCGTTGAGCCAAACCTTGATTTGGCGGGTCGACTTTTTTCACAAAGCCGCGATCAGCTTGATGCCAGAGTGCGAGAACTCTATGTGATGCGAGATCCCTTGCTGCCTGAGAAGTCTCCAGGACATGGTATGCCATACGGTACGAATCCATTGGGTCTACAAGAATCCTACGAGATGGAAAAACTGGTGAAATACACCAACCTCGTGTATGAGCGCATTAAAACCTTACTGCCCGCTTACGGGCTGAATGAGCGTGGACCATTCTAAGAGCGTTTTTTAATCCACAGGGGGTTCAGTCCAGATTGCTGCCGGGTCACTTCCTGCCAAAAAGCCTCTTGCACAGAATGCGTGATGTGCAGAGCGCTATGGGGGGAAGCCTGAGGAGGGCTTTTTAAATGCGTGTTTTTTAAATACTCTGTCACGGCCAATAACAATTCTTCCGCCGTATATTCGTCCATGGCCCGATACGCCTTCAGCTGTTGCAGTGTGATCCCAGTACCGTCAAAATACGAGGTGGCCAGTAATTTTTTGAGCGTGTCGTCCTTAAAGCGCCGACGACCATGAAGCAGGTTAGAAAGTCCTTCAGATGTCATTCCCAGGGCGCTGGAGAGCCGTTCCAGGGTGATACTGTTTCTCAACATAAACAGTTGAATTTCGAGCCCGAGTTTTCGTTCAGAGGGTTTCATCGTAATGGCACACTTTAATGAGGGCAAAACACAACGTAAATCAAAAAAATAACAGGATAAAATGCCAGACAAGCGCGTTTTTCGGTAGGTATCAAGTGTTTCAAAAAGTAATCGTAATACACCCCAGCGCTTTGCAAGCGTGGTAAATACTCGGTTTTGCTGGCTGCGATGACCGTGACATGTTGGGTCAGACATGTTTGCGGTATGCTGTCCACTGCTTTAAGTGTGGCGATGACAAATATGGCGATGACAAAGGACACTCTTTTTTATGGCGCAAGCCCTCTTGGACAATCAGCAACACGACCAAAAAATCCAGCCCCGAGTCTGGAACTTCTGGCGCCTGCTCGCCCTGAGCATTGGGTTTTTAGGGATTCAATTTGGTTGGGCGATTCAGATGGGACAAATGAGTCCTCTGCTGGAGCGCCTGGGCTCTGATCCCCGACTGACGGGACTGATCTCTTGCGCGGGGCCTGTGACCGGGGTCTTTGTGCAACCGATGATTGGTGCCTTGAGTGACCGCTGTACGAGCCGTTGGGGCCGTCGTCGCCCGTTTTTACTACTGGGTATTTGTCTAACAGCCTTGAGCTTGGTGTTTATGCCCCACTCTAGCTCCTTACTAATGGCTGCTGTCTTGCTTTGGATTCTGGATGCCAGTCTTAATATTACTCAGGGACCCTACAGGGCCTTGGTGCCAGATGTGGTGCCAAAACAACAGCAAGCTGCAGCCTATGCCTACATGAGCGCTACCATTGGACTGGGCTCAGTGATTGCGTTTTGGGTGAGCTCTCAACTCACTCAGTTAGACACTCTGTTTAATCTCGGGGCCATGGCGATTCTCCTTGCGATGGGGGCCACCATTCTGCTGACCCCGGAAACCCCAGTTATCCAAGAAAATAGTGAGAAAAAAGAGGCTGCACCCAATATGTTTAAACTGTTGTGGCGGTCTATTGTGGTCGACCCGCTGACGACGTTCAATGCACTTCCCCAAGATGCCAAAAAACTGTGCTTTATGCATAGTATGACTTGGTTTGGCCTGATGTGCTTATTTGTGTATGTGTCTGTCTTTATTCCTCACCAGATTTTTGGGGCCAAAACTCCGCAAGACCCCGGGTACCAAACAGGTGTCCAGTGGGTCTCCCAATGCTATGCGGTCTTTAATATCGTCTGCTTTGTCTTTTCGATGGCGATTGGGCCTTTGGTCCGGCGCTTCTCTAAAAAATGGGTACACACCCTCGGTTTGACCTGTCTCTCAGGCGGACTGCTCGGCCTATGGTTTGCGCCCACCCCGATGTGGGCAATGGCCTTGATGGGTTTGATGGGAATTGGCTGGGCCACCACATTATCGGTTCCCTTTGCGCTGCTGAGTGATTATCTCCCTGGCGGCAAAGAGGGCGTCTTGATGGGCACCTTCAATATCTTTATCGCGGCCCCTGGGGTCCTCAGTAACCTTCTGGTGGGGCAGCTCATTGCCCTGTATGATAATCAAACTGGGGTGGCGATGCTGGTGGGTGGTGTGATGGTGCTGGCGTCAGCTCTCATGCTCCAAAGCATTCGCGAAAAGCCCAGCCTAACACTTTCTTAATCAGTTTTGTCAGTACAGGAGTCCAATTCAATGCAAAACACTTCAACTCTTGTCGCATTTGAAGCAAGCTTAAACCCACCTCCCAGTCCGGTGGGCAATTATGTCACCGCTGTTCGTGTGGGCGATTTCCTGTTTACGTCCGGCATGTTGCCGTTGAAGGACGGACAGTTGCAGGCAACGGGTGCGTTAAGCAAAGACGATCCAGAGGCTATTTCTCGCGGTCAAGCGGCGGCCTGTCTCTGTGTGGAAAATGCCCTGAATGTCGCCAAAAGCCATCTGGGGAGCTTACACTGTATCGAGAAAGTGGTCAAAGTGACCGGTTTTGTTAGTAGTGAGCCCGGCTTTACTGCACAACCCCAAGTGATGAACGGGGCCTCAGACCGCTTGGTTGCTTTGCTGGGTGAAGATATTGGTAAACATGCCCGCTCTGCCGTTGGTGTTGCCAGTCTCCCAATGAATGCCTCTGTGGAAGTGGAATTGATTCTGCAAGTTCGAGCCCCAGAAGCTTAATACTAGAAAGTTAATGACTAGAAGGGTCCTGAAATAACGTTCATGCTCGCTCCCATCGCTTCATTGTTAGAGCCTGTTTTCTTTTTTGCCACGGCTTTCGGGCTGGGGGCGGCTCATGCCTTAGAACCCGGTCATGGAAAAACTTTGGTAGCCGCCTATCTGACCAGTACACAGGGCCGAATTCGTGATGCAGTTGTCCTTGGGTTGGTGGTAACCGTCTGTCATACTCTATCTGTCTTCGTTTTGGGTCTCACTATAGCACTGCTCCTTTCCCAGTTCCTTAAAGAACAGGGCCCTCTGCTGCGGGGAATGGAAGTGCTGTCCGGGGTGATCATCTTCTCGATTGGCTTGAACCTGTTTTGGCGGCGTTTTGTGCAGGATAGGGATGCCAACGAGTGTGAATGTCATATTCAACATACCCATCACGATGATATTCAGCCAGAGGTGATTGTGCCACTGGAGCAAGCAACCCCACGTTCACTAAAAACTGTGTTCTCACTCGGGTTTGCCAGCGGTGTTAGCCCTTGTCCAATTGCCCTTGCGGCGCTCATTACCTCTATGACACTGGGAGGCTTTGGAAAACTTCCCGAGGCCTTGTTGTATCTGTTGGTATTTAGCTTTGGCCTTGGCTCGGTCTTGATGGTACTTGGTATTGTGCTGATTCGCGCCCGTGATGTGGTCTCAGTCTGGTTCGACAAACAAAGCCGTTGGCCTATTTTTATGAGCCGTTTTAGCACCGTATTGCTGATGAGCTTAGGGCTTTATCTGGTGGCACAGGCGTGCTTTTTCCCTGTGGCTGAAAAAGCGGGTGGTAATGCACCGGTATTTTTCTTTCAACACTAGTTATTTTCTTATTTTCCGAAACGTCTTTTTCGATCGGCATAGGCGGCAATGGCTTCAGCAAAAACGGTTGGTGTAAATTCTGGCCAGAGCGTGTCTGTCAGCCATAATTCGCTGTAAGCTACTTGCCAGAGCAAAAAATTGCTAATCCGGCACTCTCCCCCGGGGCGAATGAGCAGATCCACCGGCGGCAGTCCCGCGGTGTCTAAATGCTGCTCGAGCATTTCCTCTGTCAGCCCGTTTCCAGAGGCAAGCGCTTTGTTTGCGGCACGAATAATCTCGTTGCGGCCGCCGTAATTAATGGCAACCTGAAAGCGAAGCCCGGTGTTGAACTGAGTCCGCTCAGCACCCGCGTGGAGTGCAGCGGCAACAGCTTCGGGCAGACCGCTGAGATCCCCAATAAAGCGAAGCTGAACCTGATTCTCGTGGAGTGCATCAATCTCTCTGGCCAGTGCTTGTACAAATAGGTTCATCAAGGTGGAGACCTCATCTGTGTCACGGCGCCAGTTTTCAGTTGAAAATGCGTAAACAGTGAGGGCTGGCAAATAGATTTCTCCACAATACCGGACCAGTTGAGTCAGTGCGTCCACTCCTGCCTTATGCCCTGCCGCAGTGGGGAGTAGACGCGATTTTGCCCAGCGTCGATTGCCGTCCATGATGATCGCCACATGGTTGAGTTCACTCTGCTGACGGAGTGTTTGAGTTTCTAGAAGGCTCTGTGCTAGCAAGGTCGTTTATTTCCGGTACGTAAGAGAGGATAAGTAAAATAAGCAAAAAAAAACAGCTCTACCAAACTGTAAAAGTCAACGAACAAGTGTAGTTGATGTGTTTGTTTGGGTAAAGCTGATGATTTGCGTTGTGTTTTTGCCTTAAGCGAAGTTTATTATAACAAAACCACCGGCTTTGTGTCCCTTTCACCCTAATGAATTTTTGTGAAAATCAGTGAGAAACCGCTTTGGCTTGTCAGAGAAGGGAAACGACTTTTCTCAATTTTTTAATAAAGTTAACTTGATTTTTTACCCAAGCACTTTCCTCCGGGCTCAGTCTGGGTTTGGCATTTTAGAATGCATATCGTATATCTTCCGTTGTCGCCTTTATTCTAAAAAGATCCAAAATCAAAAACCCACTGGTGACGTGTGTAGCACAGTGGGTTTCTGTTTGAGAGAAAAACTCGATGAGAACAGGTTTAAGACGCGAGAGTGGCGGCAGTTTTGCTCTCTGATTTGAGTTGAGCGGCCTGCAAGATTTGTGTCATGGCGGTTGTCATCGCGTCCACAGATTGATGTTGATTGACGAAATAACCCACTCCAACTGCAGAAGCTCCTGTAGCAAAGGCTGCAGAGATAGTTTCAGGGGTGATGCCACTGGCAGTCATCACAGGAAGGCGGGTAGCACGGGCCAGTTTTTCGGTATTGTTCAGGGTGATTTGCACTTTCTCAGAAGCGCTCAACTCTTGAATTTGGGGTTGTGCAGCAACGGTGCGGGCAGCGCCTTCTGTCTGGATAAAATCAACACCAAGGGCTTCAAGTTCTACGGCCAAGCGGCGTTGTGTATCCACACTCAAGTGACCTGGAATCGTCACACAGACCAAGGCACGTCCCTGGATCAAGGTGACGGTTTCTTTGCTGAGTGCTAGGACTTCGTCATGACTGAGGAAGAGGCCTTCGGCGTAGAGTGCATCATAGTTGCCGAGTTCAACCACATCAGCACCCAGCTCGACAGCGCGGGCCAAACGAGCCGGTTGAATACAGGAGACGAATACGGGCAGTTCGGTCGCTTCTCTGACGGCTGAGACCAACGAGGGCTCTGCGGCGATATCAATGGCTGTTGGCAGAGTGCGATTGGCCGCCTCAACAAGGGCTAAAACATGGGTTTGGTTTGTATTGGCAATGCCAGCAATCACTTTGACAGCATTTTTAGCGGCAAAGGCTTGTTTTACCAAAGCTTGGCGGGCTTGGGGTTGGGTGAATTCACGTGTCATAGACATTAAAGTCTCCTGCTAACGAATAAATGAAATACGAGGAACCGTCATTATAGTGAAAAGGTGATCCCGAGAGAATTGGTTTTACGAAAAAAAGGCTTTAAAGAGAGAAGAGCGCCAGATTTTTCTCCAGGCTTGGGTCTAGAGCCAGAGCTTCCGACTTTTTTTCAGCCGCACGGGTCTCTTCGGCCATGTGCTTCAGTGCCTCACTCCAGTGAAACAGCAACATGGCCTGCTCTTGGTGGTTATTCTGGGGGGCTTTGGCAATATCTGAGGGTGGCACGATACTCATTTCGCCCGATATCTCTTCTAAAATGGTTTTAAAGGCCAATTCCATTGCCTCCAGTCCTTGGAGTCGACCGGTTACATAGGCCCTGTTTGCCCGGGCGTCAATTTGTTTGGGTTCTTGCACCAGGGCTTGATCCAGGTAGTCTCCTGCGTGAATAAAAAGACGTTGAATGGTTTCTTGAGACGATGGGTCGGAAGGATTTGGCCAATCATGCGCCTGGCGAATATACAACAGCCCGGTGAGAAACAGGCCGGCTGCATGAGAGGGTTGTTCAGTTAATAACGTCTCTAGACGGGACAATGCACCTTGGTAGTCTTTTTTCTTAATCAGCACTTCGACCAGGGCGACCGTGGCTTGGGTGAAGTGGGGGTCTAACCTCAGGCAGGTTTCGTATTTCTCCAGCGCATCGTCTAAATCCCCATTTCGGTATAGCATCATGGCGTAGAAAAAATGAATACGAACTGAATTAGGGTGTTTGCGGATCCAGGGGCGTAATTGTCGAATGGCATCCAGGGTTTGCCCAGATTCACACAGGGCGATGGCCAGATTTATGGCGGCATCTTCGTGCTCAGGGAGTTCATCCAGGGTTTTTTGGAAATGGACGATCGCCTTCTCATAGTGGGAGAGTCCCATATAATGAGTACCCAGTAAAAAGTGAAGTAGAGGGTTCCAGCGATCTTTTTGCTCTACCTCTGCCAGTTTGGCAAGTGCTTCTTCGGTACGGCCTACCCGTAAGAGAGCGACAGACCAATTCAATAGGGTGTCAATATAGTCTGGGTCTTCCTCGTGGGCTTTTTCAAATTTCTCAAGTGCCTGGTCATACTGTTGGGCTTTCAATAAGGCCATTGCCCAATGGTGCCAAAGACCTGGGGTTTCAGGTTCGTGGGCGGCCACCCATTCAAAATGGGCAAGTCCTTCCAAGGCTTTTTCTGATTTTGTGAGCGCTGTTCCCCAGCTGAGGTGGGCTTCAGCCAAGGTAGAATTGATTTCCAGCGCTTTTTCATAATGGACGATGGCGTCATCATAGCGGCTTAAGTTGGCCAGTGCGTCGCCTAAATTGAGATAAATCTCGGGCTTACCGGGGTTGAGTGCCAGGGCTTCTTCAGATTTTTCAACCGCGGCCTCATATTTTCCTAGCCTGTTGAGCGCGACAGCCCAAAAGTAGTGCGCATCCGCATGGCCTGGTACGTAGCGCAAGGTGATCCGAAACTTCTCAATCGCTGCTTCAAAGTCGTTGAGTTCGGCTAGCACAGCGCCCCAAAGGAAATAAACCTGGGGTTGGTAATTATGCAGGGCCAGGGCAGTTTTAAAATGCTGAATAGCCTCTTGATACTCGCCTGAGCGGGCCAGAGAAATACCCCAATTTACGTAAGGCTCTGGATTATCAGGCGCCAGCTCAATGGCTTGTTGGTACTTGGTCTTGGCACCTTCTTCATCGCCTTGTTCTAGTAATGCAGCTCCCCAAAGGATGAAGGTGTTCACATTCTCAGGAGCCAGAGAGGCCGCGGTCTCAAATTTTTCGATCGCCTCAGGCAGTCGGTTCATTTTGGCAAGGGCCACGCCCCAGTTGGTGTAGCCTTCTGCACGGTTAGGGGCCATCAGTGTGGCTTTTTCAAATTTTTCGAGCGCTTCTTCCATCTGCCCGGCCTGGGCAGAATTGATGCCCCAATTGATAAAGGCAATGGCATGATCCGGGGCCGAGTCAATCGCACGCTTATAGTCTTCAACCAGGCGGTTGTAGCGACCGATTTGATCCAAGCATTTGAGGAAGGGCCATTGTCCAAAAAAATCTTTCATCAGGACCCTATCCTACAGGACACATGGAGTCTAAGACAAGTGCCCCGGATCCAAGTGGTTAAGGCAAAATTGGAATTAGGCAGGTTCTATAGACCACTCAAGATTTATCTCCTCTCGAACGTGATCCTCATAAACCGAATCCTGATGGCCAAGATAGTCTGACAGTTGGCTGTGATTCAAAGACCACTTGGGAACTTTGTGATGACCGTAGGTGCCAACGGTTGTGTCCAATGCATCATATTTCATGAACTTCATGCGAGTCATTGTCTCCATAAAAATATCAACGGATAACGAGATGGAGATTTCTAAAAAAACCGGAGCGGGGCGGCACGAGAAACAAATATCCAGAAAGAAACTCTGGCAATCAGGCGCAAACGGCTCCGGTTTTCGTTGGAATCAGTTGAGTTTTCAATAGTGTAAAAATTGGATGCAAAACGGAAAGCAAATAGGCAGACCAAGCCTCTATGCAAGACTTAGTAAATCCTTGACGTAACGAATCAACGACTTCCGTTAATTGTTATTATAATCATTGTTTCAACACTTGCCTAGAGGCGAGTTGGGAAGATTTACAGAGACAATGAATGGGATGAGGCGTTAACGGCCAGCTTAGCCGATCAGGCCGTTGCCAATATCAATTTCGCTGACCTTCATAATCAAGGCTTGGTAAATCACTTTTTCTGGGGACGTACTGCCGGAAGAGGAGAACAGGTCCAGACCTTGCTTTTCTTTGGCATCTTCAAGCAATTTTTTGGCAGTTTCAGCAATTTCGAGCACAAGGGCGTAGCGATTATCCACTTGCTCATTCAAATCGCAGGTAATCTGGGTGATGGTGGTTGTCATAATGCGCTGGGTTCTCCTTTGTCTGGAGTCCCATTGTAGGGAAGCCCTTTGGCCCTGTCAACTGACATGCTCGCTCAGAGGCATGCCCGCTCAGGCGCTTTTACTGGCCACCAGAGATAATTGTCCGAGCGGCGTCTCTAAACCGGTTTCTTGCACGGTTTCTTGAGGGGTTTCTTTATCCTCGCCTTGCGAGGGGCTGTCTGCAATAGAGGGGATTTTGGGCGAAACCACATTTAAAATTTTGATAAATTTTTCTACCAGGCTGGGATCCCATTTACTGCCTGCCCCGCTCTGGATGATATGAGCCGCCTCTGTTATGGGTAACGCTTTGCGGTAGGAGCGATCAGAGGTAAGCCCGTGAAAGGCATCCACAATCGAGACAATTCTGGCCCCGAGTGGGATGTCTTCGCCCGAAAGTCCGCTGGGATACCCTGTACCGTCCCAGTTCTCGTGGTGAAATTCCACCATCGGGATCACGCCCTTTAGTGCAGTCACGGGCGCCAGAATTTGACGTGCCCCAATTACGGGGTGCTGCTTCATGATTTCCCATTCTTTCTCATTCAAAGGCCCTGCTTTGCAGAGAATCGACTCAGGGATCCCAATTTTTCCAATGTCATGTAGAAAAGCAGCCAGTCGAATTTGCTCCACTTCCTCTGCAGAAAGCTTGAGCGCATGGGCCAGTGCCACAGAATAGTTTGCCACCACCTGAGAATGCCCCCGGGTGTACTTGTCCTTGGCGTCTAAGGCCCCTGCCAAAGAGCCGATGGTCTCTAGCATTAAATGCTCAGTGGTGGGTGCTTCCGTATCTGTTTCGCTGGGATGCTCTATTCGGCGAATCAGCTCGTTATAGAGCTTGTGACTGTTGTACTTTTTCGCCACATGGGAGGCAAACACTTCGAGGACAGTCTTTTCATTCAGCCTGTTCACTTCTCGACTGGCAACAGCGATGGACTCTCCGGTTTTTGAGCCCTTGAATTTTGCTAAATGCAGTGCTTGATCAGCCAGTTTTAACAGGCCCATGCTTTGCCGGGTCTCATCAGGATAGGTGGCATAGCCCAAACTGATTGATAAATGACTGAGATGTGGGGGTAAATGATCGCGGAAACTATGGATAAAGCGGTCCGCAATCTCATCGGCAATTTGCGTGTCGGCATCTGGCAGTAAAACCACCACTTCGTCTCCACCGTAACGGGCGACAGTATCGACCCCTCGAATACAACGGCGCACGCTAGAGGCCAGATAACAAATGGCCTCGTCACCCACAGAGTGACCGAGAGAGTCATTTAAATCCTGGATATTATTGATATCCAGAATCATGGCGCTGATTGAACTGCCTGCAGTCTGTGCTTTTTCGACTTCTTGCTCTAAAACACGCTGAAAATAACTGTAGGTCAGCAGACCGGTCATATTGTCTACCTGAACCTGGTTTTTCATCCGGTCTTGCAAGGTTAAATTCCAGACCAGTTGCGCAATTTGGTCGCGCAATTGATAGAGATAAGATAGCTTGGCCTGAGAAAAGGCGTCTACCTCTTGAAACCCAATCGTAATGAGGGCAATGGTTCGGTTCCCGGCAATAAAGGGGATGCTAAACAGGTTGAGTGACTGCTGTTCCGTTATCTCAGAGGACAGATAAGGTTCTATTTCTTCTCCTAAATCCTGCCAACGAGAGGTGAATGTGGTGTCTTTTCGTTGATACGCCTGTATCAAGTGATTATTTCGCTGGGACATGGATAGAATCGGGCCATCAAGTGGGTTATCGGCTCGTTCAGGATAAATAAATTGCAAGCGCACAAAATCGCCACTCTCATCCAGTACGGAAAGGCAGAGAAAATCAATCGCAGAGCCGTTTTTCAGCCGTTTTAGAAAAAAGCTCCAGACATCTTCCAGGGTTTTTGTGGCGGTCAGTAAGTATTTAATATCTTCTTCCGGAATGGATGTCCGGTGAGGGTACATCGGCAGCGGATGCTCTTTGCGGTTGAGACGGTTTTTTTCCACGCGAATGAGATCGGATGCAAACCGGTCTAAGGTTCGCCCCAAAGCCGTGACAACGCGTGGGATGGAAGGGATAGCCAAAACCACCAAAACTCCAGACTCTCGATACTTCGTAGGGCTATTATAGCAAAAATCAGGCGCCAGAAGCCTGCTTCTTATGGGCCAATCAGATCCAACTCTTTTCCGACTTTTTCAAAGGCAGCGATGGCCTGATCGAGCTGTGTTTGCGTGTGGGTGGCGCTTAAAATCACTCGAACCCGGGCCTTATCAAGAGCAACGGTGGGGTAAACTATCGATCGAACATAGACCCCTTCTTCAAAGAGCCGCTCACTGAGACGGTGGGCTTTTTCACTGGTGCCTGCAATCACCGGGATAATGGGTGAATCGCTTTGAACGTTGTAACCGATGGACTTGAGCCCAGCCTTGAAATAGCGGGTGTTGTACCAAAGCTGATCGATCAGCGCCGTGTCAGTTTCAAGCAGATCAAGTGCTGCCATACAGGTCATCACGACCGAAGGGGGGGCAGAGGTGCTGAACAAAAAGGGCCTAGCCCGGTTGATCATGATATCGCGCATGGCTTGCGTACATGCCACGTAACCGCCCAGGGCGCCAATGGCTTTGGATAGCGTGCCAATTTGGATATCCACACGGCCGTGGAGATTAAAATGATCGACAGTACCGCGACCGTTTTTACCGAATACCCCACTGGCGTGGGCGTCATCCACCATCACAATCGCGTTGTACTGTTCACACAGCGCCACAATCTCTGGTAGCGGGGCAATGTCTCCGTCCATCGAAAACACCCCATCTGTCACCACCAGCCGTCTACGGGCAGATTGTGTTTCTTTTAGCCGTGCTTCCAGCTCAGTCATATCCGCATGGGCATAGACATAACGAGGAACCTTCTTCAGCAGACGGCAGGCATCAATGATGCTGGCATGATTCAGGCTGTCGCTGATCACAACATCCCCTTCGCCCAAAATGGAGGTAACAGCCGCATTGTTGGCCGTAAAGCCAGATTGAAGCACAAGCGTTGCCTCAGTATGCTTAAACTGGGCGAGTCGTTTTTCAAAGGCCTGGTGGATATCCATGGTGCCAATAATGGTGCGAACAGAACCGGTGCCCACGCCGTAGTCATCGATGGCTTTTTTGGCCGCGGTAATCAGTTTGGGGTGGGTGTTGAGACCCAGATAGTTATTGGAAGATAAATTAATGACCGATTTGCCGTCTAGCTGAATTTTGGCCCCTTGTGCTGAACTCATTACCCGAAGCGACTGAAAAAGATGTTGCTCTTTAAGTTCCTGGCACTCTGCTTCCAGAAAGTCCAGACGGTGGCTTTTTAATGCCTGAGGGGTTTCTGCTTGATTTGTGCTTGTCATGGCGGGCAGTGTCCTTCGTGTGTCGTTTTAAAAGAAGGGATTTAAAAAGAAGGTTCGAGCAATATTTTGCCGCTTTTGCCAGAGGCGATCAGCTCAATGGCCGTCTCAAATTCACTCAACGCAAAGCGGTGGGTCATAATAAAATCAATATTCAGTCGTCCCGATTCAAGGAGTTCTAACATCAAGAACCAAGTTTGAAACATCTCTCGACCGTTAACCCCAAGGACAGTGGCTTCTTTAAAGATCACATCGCGGTTTAAATTCAGCGAAACATTGCCTTGTGGAATGCCGAGCAGTACCATCGTTCCGCCCAAGGCCAGACCTTGAAAGGCATCGTTGATCGCCCGCTCATTCCCGGACATTTCCAGCACCACGTCGACCCCGCGACCTTGCGTGGCCTCTAGCATCCAGTCAGAAGGGTTGCATTCTCTGGCATCAAGGACGTGTGTAGCGCCAGCCGTCTTCGCCATTTCTAGCCTGTACGGAGAAATATCCGAGGCAAACACCCGGGTAGCGCCCAGCGCTTTACTCACACGGATGGAAAACAAGCCAATGGGTCCGCAGCCAACAACATAGACGGTCTTTCCGGAAACATTGCCTTTGGAGACGGCATGAACCGCATTACCCAAAGAGTCTAAACAGGCCCCTACCTCGGGTGTGATTGAAGCGGGGAGTTTGATGATTTGCCAGCGCGGAATGACTACATAATTGGCAAAGCAGCCGTTGCGGTCGATGCCCACAATTTCCACTTTTTCGCAAATATGGAAATTTCCGGTCATACATTGCCGGCATGTTCTGCACGGCAGGTGCATTTCCGCAGAGACAAAGTCGCCCACTTTGACGTTGTCCACATTACGGCCAATGGCTGCGACCACACCGCAAAACTCGTGTCCGTAAATCAGGGGGGGCTTAATCCGAGAAGCACTCCACTCGTCCCACTGGGTGATGTGTAAATCAGTCCCGCAGATGGATGCCAGAGACACTTGAATCAGCACATCATCCGGACCCGGCTCAGGGCGTTCAGCTTCGATGAGCGCAAAGCCAGAGGCTGCAGCGGGTTTTTGGATCGCCTGCATGGTCTGCGGCAGGGTTTTGGCAAGGGTCGAACTCGGTGCGGGCATGGGCGGTATTTCTTTCATGGGGTTTGCATAAAAATAATCACTGGATTCTATCATGCATGCCCCAGTGCGGCGGGCTTTGTTTGGTTGAGTTTAGACGTTAAAGCGAAAATAAACGACATCCCCGTCCTTCATCAGGTAGTCTTTGCCTTCCAGGCGGGTGAGGCCTTTTTCTTTCGCGCCTTTTTCTCCCCCGCAGGCGACATAATCATTTAAGGCGGTGACCTCAGCGCGAATAAAGCCTTTTTCAAAGTCTGTGTGGATAATGCCAGCGCATTGTGGGGCGGTAAATCCTGCTTCAAAGGGCCAGGCGCGGACTTCTTTTACTCCAGCAGTAAAGTAATTGACCAGACCCAGGGTTTTAAAGGCCTCTTGAATGAGCTGATCCACCCCAGAGGTCTTTACGCCCAAGCTATCGAGATAATCCTGCTTTTCAGCTGCTTCCAATTGGGTGAGTTCGGCTTCAATTTCGGCACAAATCGGCACTAATCCAATGTGGTGTTCTTGGCAGTAGGTTTGCAGTATTTGATAGTGCTTGTTCTGGGCTGGGTTTGCCAGATCACTTTCGGATAAATTGGCGGCAAAGAGAACTGGCTTGATGGAGAGCAGTTGTGATTGTTTGAGAATCTTTTGCTCTTCTGGGCTAAACTCGCTGGGCAAGACCCGCTCTCCGTTATCGATCAACGGCTTTACTTTGGAAAAAACAGCCATTTGGGCCTCAGCGTCCTTGTCTTTTTGCTTGACTTGCTTTTGAAGCCGTTCAATGCGCTTGTCTAAAGAACCACTGTCTGCCAGGCACAGCTCGATGTGGATGGTCTCTAAATCTCGTAGGGGATCGACACTGCCGTCGACGTGGGTGATGTTGTCATCTTCAAAGCAACGAACCACTTGAACAATGGCATCGACTTCTCGAATATGGGCTAAAAATTGATTGCCAAGGCCTTCCCCTTTGCTGGCCCCGCGGACTAATCCGGCAATATCCACAAACTCAAAGGCAGCAGGCGTAATTTTTTCTGGGTTAACCAGTTTAATCAACGCCTCTAGACGAGCATCTGGAACTTTGACTATCCCCACGTTGGGTTCAATGGTACAGAAGGGGTAGTTTGCACTTTCAGCCTGGTATGAAGAGGTGAGCGCATTAAATAGTGTTGATTTTCCCACATTGGGGAGTCCAACAATTCCGGCTTTCAGCACTGAGTGGGGTTCCTTTGTGTGTCAGAGGCTTGTAAACAATTGGGCTTACTTGGGTGGGCTTGCTTGGGTTATGATACCCAGAACATGTTCAAAAATAAAAATGATGACCAACGCCAATGATTCCCAGTAACGATAGTGATCTCAGTAACGCAAACTCCTCAGACTGGTTTCAGCACGGGGATAAACTGGCCTTTATTGGGTTGGATCTTGCGCCTAGTGACTCTCTGGAGACAGGTCTTGTCGCATTAGATCGTAAACGGCAACTAATGCGCATGGACAAACTGTCCACCGATGACAGCATTATCCAATATCTAAAATCCTACATGCCCTTAAAAAACTGTATTGTGATGATTGATGTGCCAAAAAATCTCAATATTCCCGGAAAATGGCGTCAGGAACAGATGAAATACCACCCACTGGTGTTAAAGCGCAAACCACTTCATTTGCAAGACTGGACCAGGCCCTTGCAGCCAGACGAAGATCTTGCAAAACTGCCCTATATTACTTACGAAGACTCACAGTTGATGGTGGATACACCAGAAACACTGGGTGCTTCTGCCAGCTATGCGGCACGCTGCTCTGATAGAACTTGGGAATTGTACGATCAATTGGTACAACACGGGGCCACAGTGGGTTACTTCTTCGGTCAACAGGCCAAAATGCTTTACGATCTGGAAATTCCATTTCGGACAAGAACCCCGCAGGGTTGTCGAGCGCTGCAGATGGCCATTAAAATGCGCTTAGAGCTTGTGAATATGCCCAATAATCTGGCTCCCAGTTCTGTTCTGGATGCAATGATAGCGGCTTATTTGGCATTTTCTGTCTACCAAGGCCAAACAGGGCGAGAATTTGTGACAGAAAATGATCCGGACGGGCGGATGTTGGTCTCCCCCAAAAGTCGCTTACCGATGTCTAAGCGACGCACTTACCGGCGTTAAATCGTGATGGATTCCATATTTTCATCCAATACATTGCTTTCGCCTGGTGCAGAAATCGTGTATTTGCTCATCACTATCTTGTTACTGGGGTTTGGCGCCAAGGCCATACCCTCTCGGCGGGTGTTTTTCTTGATGGCACTTCCCTTGGTCCTCACGACACTTAGCTTTTCGGTGCCCCTACTTGCCACAGTTGCTATTTTATTCAATATGGCCGTGTGCTTTGCTTTGTTGGTGGATGGTTTTTTGGTTTCCGATAGTACCACTCAGATAGAGCTAAGGCGCAGCGTGGGAGATAAACTTTCTATCGGTAAGCCCAATACAGTGGTGATTAGCATTGTTAATAACGCCAATGTCCCCGTTCTGGGGGCGGTGAGTGATGCGACCCCGGTTGGTTTTGAGGTGATTCCTCCAGAATCCGTGTTAAAACAGCAACGGGCCTGGTGGTGGCGACTGTTTTACGCCTGGGTGGACGGAAAGAAAGATGTGTTGCGCTTTGACGCTCCGTTTCGGGTAGAGCCACTCTCTCGCTTTCAGATGAGTTATCAAGTGATTCCCAAAGACCGTGGGGAGTATCGCTTTAGCCGGACCCATGTCAAACTTAAAAGTCGCTGGGGCTTGCTCTGGTTTGTTCGTAAACTCGGTCGCCCGGAACGGGTCAACGTTTATCCTGATATCAAGCGTATTGGTGAACTGCAGATTAAGTTTTCGCGGAGTCTTTCTGTTGGCGAACTACGAAAACGCAGTCTGGGAATGGAAGGTTCACAGTTTGACGGCTTACGATACTACATTACGGGAGATGATAGCCGAAAACTAGACTGGCGAGCGTCTGCGCGTGTTGACACACCGGTGATTCGCCAATTTTCGCAAGAGGTTGACCAGCCCATTATGGTGCTAATCGATGGCGGTCGTAAGATGTTGAGTCGTGTGGCGGGACTCCAAAAGTTTGACTGGGCACTCAATGCGTCGTTGGCTTTGGCGAATGTGGCTTTGGCCCGTAAAGATATGGTCGGTCTGACGGTCTTTTCTAATCAAGTGCTAGCGCAAGTGCCGATGACTTCGGGTAAACACAAAATGCCACTGATTCTTGAGCAGATCTATGATGTCAAACCAAATCAGGCAGAACCGGACTATGAGCGGGTTTTTCTGAGTGTGTCCAGGCAACTGAGAAGGCGCTCATTGGTGGTGTTGTTCACCGATTTAATCGATCCGGTTGCTTCCCGGGTGCTGGAGCGAAGTCTAAGGGCCTTGGGTGGTCGACACTTGCTGGTGGTTGTCACGATGTCGGATCTGGGGGCTTTGGACGGCTATATCAACCCAATGCCGCAAATGGAGTGGGAAGTTTACCGTCAAGCCAGCGCCATGGATTTAGTGGCACAGCGTGATAAGGGTCTCAAAGACCTACAGCGGCACTTGGGTGCGGTGGTGATTGATAGTAGCCCAGAACGGCTCGATGAGCAGGTGATTCATGCCTATCTCAGCATGAAACTCAAGAATAAACTGTAATAAAACAGTTATTCTTTGCCGCCCATCCAGTTGTTAATCACAAACTCACCGATTACAGGTAGTTGGAATTCACGTCCAGTAAAGGTCATAAACATACCAAACACCCAAACGCCAAAAGTAATCAGGCTAAAAACCAGGGATAGGGGGGTGGTGATCAAGGCCAGTGTCGGGTTGATGGCGCCCAATAAGCCGCCACCAAAGCCGAGAGAAAAACTAATGATGGTCATCAACAAACCAACAACAATGGCCTGGAGTGATTGGAAGGCAACGTATTCAGACTCTTCTCGTTTCATAAAATAGATCACGATACTAGAGACTGGTAGACCGCAGCATAGAATCCAGCCGGCGTAGTTAAGCCCCGCCCATAGCTTCTCATCAGAGGAAACATCCACTTCTTGCATCATTGTTGAAGCACACTCCTGTCATTTGTTGGTTCGTTTTACAAAATTCACTCCATCTTACAGTGTGAGTCTACCCAAAGGGAAGTCGACCCAATAGATGATTTTTAGATAAAGTGATTTTTTGATAAGTGAGTTTTGAGAGCCGGCTTATTCTTCAGTCTCTGATGTTTCAGAATACGTGTAGAAAAACTCGGACTCATTGTCTAAATCAGTGTCCAGATCGGCGGCATCGTCCAACTCAGCAGTGGCAACGGCCGCGTTTTCCAGGGCTTCTGCCTGTCTTCGAATGGATTCTCCGCCAGCACTGCGGCCTGATTTGGCCCGGTGAAGTAGCTTGGTTTTGTGCTTGCCAAGACTCCGTTCGGCTTTTTCGAACAGCCTATCGATACTACCGTATAGATCGACAGAGGTGGCTTCCAGCCGAATCACGGCCCCGCTTACGTGAATGGTCACCTCGGCCCGCTGATTTTCTCGAATGCTGGGGTTTTTCTCCACACTCAAGAAAATATGAATTTCCAGAATAAAGTCAAAATGCTCACGCAGACGGTTAAACTTTTCCGTCACCCGGTCTTTCAGGGCTTTGGTGAGATCGATATTACGTCCACTGACAATGATTTTCATCGGTTTATTTTCTCCTAAAAAAACAGGCTGACCTTTAGACAGAGGGCTGATTGACCCCATTGGAAGCAATGGTTTGTTGGCGAAATGCAGACGGTCGGGCATAGCGTGCCACAGACCCCAGGGCTTCTTCAATGCGAATGAGTTGATTGTATTTGGCGACCCGCTCTGAGCGACTGGCAGAACCAGTTTTGATCTGCCCGGCGTTTACGGCCACGGCGAGATCGGCAATAAAGGTGTCTTCAGTTTCCCCAGATCGATGGCTGATGATGGCGGTGTAGCCGTTTTGATGGGCCATTGCAATGGCTTTCAGCGTTTCACTGAGTGTGCCAATTTGATTGACCTTAATCAAAATACTGTTGGCCACCCCGCGGCGAATGCCTTGATCGAAGATCACTGGGTTGGTCACAAAGAGATCGTCACCGACCAGCTGCACTTGGGAGCCTAACTCGGTGGTGAGTGCCTTCCAGCCGTCCCAATCGCCTTCAGCCATCCCGTCTTCAATGGAGATAATCGGGTAGTGGCTGACCAGCCGGGCCAAATAGCCAACCATGGCATCAGGACTCAGATTTTTGCCTTCTCCGGCCAACTGATATTGACCGTCTTTAAAGAACTCAGAGCTGGCAACGTCCAGTGCAATGCGAAAATGCTCTTGGGTGTTAAACCCAGCGGCATTGATGGCTTCGATCAAAAACTCGATCGCTTGATCCGTTGAGGCGAGTTCGGGGGCAAAGCCGCCTTCATCTCCCAGACCAGTGGCCAGCCCGCGTTTTTTGAGAAGCGATTTCAAGGTGTGGAATACTTCTGTACCCCAGCGAATGGCCTCTGAAAAGCTTGCCGCACCTACTGGGACGATCATAAACTCTTGAATATCCAAGGGGTTATCCGCATGCGCCCCGCCGTTAATAATGTTCATTAAGGGGACAGGCAGTGTTGTGGCTGTAATACCACCCAAATACCGGTATAGGGGAAGACCCAGCGCGTTGGCAGAGGCCCTTGCGGTTGCCAAGCTAACGGCCAAGAGGGCATTGGCGCCGAGGCGACCTTTGTTTTCTGTGCCGTCAAGCTGAATTAACTGTTGGTCAATATCTGCTTGGGCAGTGGCATCACAGTCAATTAAGGTGGACTGAATCACCGAATTAATGTTTTCGACGGCTTTCAGCACGCCTTTTCCCTGATAGCGTGTGGGATCGTGATCGCGAAGCTCAATGGCTTCACGGGCACCAGTGCTGGCACCAGAAGGGACAGCGGCCCGTCCGCTCACCCCGCAAGAGAGGAATACTTCAGCTTCAACTGTAGGGTTGCCGCGAGAGTCAATAATTTCACGGGCATGGACGGCATCAATCAGCGTATTGGATGTCGCGTTGGAAAACGGGGTAGGGTCTGCAGCGGTCATGTCAAATCTCCACGAATGATAGGCCTCTTATTATAGTCTCAAGGCGCATGAAACAAAAGCAGGGACTTACGGAGTGTTGAGCCATTCAAACAAGGTTTCGGCTTCTTGAATGGAGACGGCTTTAGTGGGCACTATCAAGACCCGGGCCTCTAATACCTTGGCCCCTATTTTGAGCGTGATCACATCGGCAATCTTGATTTCGGTACTGGCTTTGGCCACCTTGTGATTGATCTGGACATGGCCGTGGTCACACAGCTCATTGGCCACAGTGCGGCGTTTCACCAGGCGAGAAATTTTGAGGTACTTGTCTAAGCGCAATCTGGCTTGCCTTTCTGGCTTGAAGAGAGCATAATCGTGTCCATTCTATTTAGGGTTATGTGCGGAGTCAAATGTGTTCATAGCTGAAATGAGGGAGTGCTTTCATGTCTGTCAAAGTGCAATTCAACTCAGGTCAAAATACTGCCAGCCACAATACCGAAGGATGGAGACACCACTCAATGTACGAGTATAACGATGAGAGTTTTATGATTGCCCAACGGCAACTCGATGAAGTGGCCCGCCGGATGAATCTCGATTCCGGGATTCATGAAAGGCTTCGCTATCCCAGAAAGTCATTGATCGTCTCCGTGCCGATTAAACTCGACAACGGGCAGACCAAAACATTTATGGGCTACCGCGTTCAGCACGATCAAACGCTCGGGCCAACAAAGGGCGGGATCCGCTTCCATCACAGTGTCAATCTCGGCGAAGTGTCTGCACTGGCGATGTGGATGACTTGGAAATGCTCGCTGTTGAACCTGCCTTACGGCGGTGCAAAGGGAGGTGTGTGCTGTTTCCCTGAGGAAATGAGCCAAGGTGAAATGGAACGCCTGGCCCGGCGCTACACCACGGAAATTTTATCCATTATTGGCCCGGAAAAAGACATTCCTGCCCCTGATATGTACACCAATGAGCAGACCATGGCCTGGATTATGGACACCTACAGCAACTTTGTTGGCTTTGCGGTTCCCGGTGTTGTCACCGGCAAGCCTGTCAGCGTGGGCGGTACACAAGGTCGGGTTGAGGCCACAGGCCGCGGAGTTGCCTATATTGTGAAACGGGCGATCGAGCGACAAGTGCGTGCCATTAATCCAGAAACCGCCACGGCGGCTGTGCAAGGCTTTGGTAATGTGGGCAGTATTACGGCCAAATATCTCCACCAACAAGGGATTAAGGTGGTCGGTGTCAGTGATGTCCACGGTGCCATTTACAATCCAGCCGGGTTAGATATCCCCAGTCTCTTGCATTTTGTGCGAGAACAAGGCACTGTGGTGGGCTTTGATAATGCCCAAAAGATAGACGGGCATGAAGTGCTGGAGCTGGATGTGGATGTGCTGGTGCCTGCTGCACTCGGCAATGTGATTACCGCGAAAAATGCCGATAAAATTCGGTGCAAAATTCTGGCAGAAGGGGCCAACGGTCCTGTCAGCCCAGAAGCAGACAGTATCCTGCGCGATAAAGGCGTGTATGTGATCCCGGGTATTTTGGCCAACGCCGGTGGGGTGGTGGTCTCTTACTTTGAGTGGGTGCAGGATATCCAACATCTCTTTTGGAGCGAGCAAGAGGTCGTTGATAAGCTTTATTACCTGATGGGACGTGCTTTTGACGATGTATATAACCTGACCCAGGAGCAAGATATGGATCCACGCACCGCGGCCATGGTGCTTGGCGTGGGCCGGGTTGCTGCAGCCAAGGCATTGAGAGGCTTGTACCCTTAAAACCTGGATTTAGTCTCTTTCTATATAACTTAAAAACCGAAGAGCCCCTACTGATGGGTGGGGGCTCTTTTGTTGCAAAGACGTTACCTTTAAATACCGTAACAGTGCTAGCGATTTTAAAATACTCTTGTGTATAATGCCTACATTGATTGTTGAATAAACAAATACATGAATACTCTCCACACCTTTCTATCCTAAACCGTCACCCAGTCGGGACAAAAAAATAATCACCATCAAGAGGGAGTCGTCACTGATGAATACCGTGTCGAAGAATACTGTGTCGAACGCTGTGTCATCCAGTATAAGCACAACGCATAGTGAGTCAGAGCAAGCAGCCGTGTGTACTGTTCAAATCGGCTTAGGTGCAGCCCCCAATTCTGCCCAAGCCCTTAAGTTATTGGAGTTGGCTTTGGAAGGTCTGCCCACGCCGACCAGTGGGTCTGTCAAAATTGAGTTAGAGACGGGAAATCTTCTGATTACGCCCAATGTGCTCACCAAAATTCAGTTATTGGTGGAAAAGGCCGGGGCAGAACTCAGTGTGATCTATGCCAGTCTGCCGCAAACACAACAGGCAGCATTGGACTCAGGTTTGTTTGTCAAAGAAAAACCGCCCGAGACTAAAATAGCCGCTCAAAAAGCAGGTGGACTTTCCCAGAAAAGTCATGGGACTCAACCAATACAGCTGTTTAATGAGCGCCGAGGGTCTGTGGATGAATTATTGGGTCGAAGCCTCTCGAGTTTAGGCCAAAATTCGGGGATTAATAAAGACTCGTTGGTATCCTTGCCTGGCGAAAAGCCAACAGAGCAGGCTATTGAGCGAGAGCGTGATAGTCAGAAAACAGCAGAAGCGCTCTCTGAAAACACATCACAGGTGATTCAAAGCGATGTCACCTCCCATCAAAATGATGTGCAGACGGTGCCCACGCTCTACCTCAAGCAAAATATCCGCTCCGGTCGGGTGGTTCGCGCTGAGGGACATATTTTTATTATAGGAGATGTTCACGAAGGTAGCGAAATCGTTGCTGGAGGGGATATTACAGTGTGGGGTGAGCTTCGTGGGATTGCCCATGCGGGTTGCCAGGGAGAGTACCACGCTGAAATCAGAGCATTGCGGATTGAAGCCATTCAGCTTCGCATTGCTGAATACATCGCCCGGCGTCCGGACCGGGTGCATTACCACAAGGACGTGAAAGACGCGGATCCCAGTCGTCTGGGCGAAGTTGCCCGGGTGTCTGACGGGGAGATCCAGGTCTTTCAGGAAGTTACCAATTAGTTAGTCAATCAATAAACAGAGAGGACAGTCGAACTATGGTTAGTGCAAAAAGTAGTAGCAAAAAGGAGGCTCGCGTGATTGTGGTGACCTCCGGCAAGGGAGGGGTTGGTAAAACCACCACCACCGCCAACATTGGGACCGGATTGGCCCGGATGGGTCACAAAGTGGTCTTGATCGATACAGACATCGGGCTGCGCAACCTCGATATTTTGATGGGGCTGGAAAACCGCATTGTCTACAACATTGTCGATGTTGTGGAAGAGCGCTGTAAGCTCACTCAAGCCCTGGTAAAAGACAAGCGCTTGCCCAATTTGAGCCTGCTTCCTGCGGCCCAAACCCGGGATAAATCCGCGCTGTCTGTGGAGCAAATGAAAAAGCTGATTGCCCAACTCAAGACAGAAGCCGACTTCGTCTTGGTGGACAGCCCCGCTGGCATTGAGCAAGGGTTTCAAAACGCCATTGCTGCTGCAACAGAGGCCATTGTGGTATGTACACCTGAGATGTCTGCGGTCCGTGATGCAGACCGCATCATTGGTTTGCTGGAAGCCAAGGAAGAGATCACCAACTACAAGCTGGTGCTCAACCGGGTACGCCCCAGTATGATTAAGACCAACGATATGATGGACATTGATGATGTCTTGGAAATCCTCTCGATTAAGCTATTGGGTGTGATTCCAGAAGACAAAGACATTATTGTCAGCACCAACAAGGGCGAACCCGTGGTCAACATGGATGAGTCTCTGGCTGGTCAGGCATACCGCAATATTGCCCGCCGTGTTGCTGGTGAAGATGTCCCTTATTTAAACCTGGATGCCCCATTGACCTTCATGGAAAAAGTGATGGGTCTGTTTAGCCGCTCGAAATCAGCTTAGAGAACGATAAAGCTTAGAGAAGATAAGGAGTTTAAGACCATGAGTTGGTTACGTCGTTTATTTCAAGAGCTGGCACCTGCGCCGATCACCTCGGTGGGGACGGGTTTCAGCACAAATACGATTGCCACGCCCAAAAATGAGGCCTGCAACCGCCTCAAGTTGGTGCTGATGCACGATCGCACTCAACTGTCAGCGACAATGATGGAAACGCTGAGAGATGAGCTGGTGGAAGTGATCAGCAAGTACGTGGAAATTGACAAAGATGCCCTTGAGCTCAATTTAGAGGGTGAATCCAACACCATTGCCTTGGTGGCCAATATTCCGGTGCTTCGGGCCCGGGCCGCCAGTTAACATTTGTTTTTCTAGGTAAATCATCAACCGACTATCCTCTGGAAGCCTTTATGGGCTTCCTTTCTTTTTTCGTGCCTTTATGGGCTTCCTTTTTTTTTCTGAAAATTTCTTTTTTAGATTCTCTTAAGCTTTTGGCGGGCAATTCCCTCGTTTTGAATGTTTTTATTTTGACAAGAGAGGTTAATCTCTCTCCCAAACAAACAATCGTCATATCATCAATCGTTATCTCTGATGGGGTGTGTGTTTAAGTCATTGTCACGGGTGTGATGCCTATCAACATGTTACTTCGTGGTGTTTTTGTCTGAGTTTTGTCTGAGTAGAAATGAATCAGTAGAGATTAATGAGCTCAGCCGGGTGGCTGCTGCTCTGGGAGGATTGGAAATAACATGGCAACAGTGAATGGTGGTTTTGGACAAGATCCCTATGCCCAATACCGTCAACTAATGAATAGCTACGGGGTGTTTGCCGGGGTTAACCCAGGAAACTATGCCCAACAGCGGGGGCTAACTACCGCAGATCTTCTCAACCAGTACCAAGTGCAAGGGCTTGGTGGTGGAGCGAATCAAGGTCTGAATGGGATTTTTGGTGTTAACGCTCAAAGTCCAGCCGGTGCCAATTTTGGAGCCGGGTTTGGTCTAGGTGCGGCAGGCGGCCTGCAAAACACCCAGGGCTCTCAACAAGCCTACGATTCTACTAACGCGATTTTACAGCAACAAGGCATTCTCGGGGGGACTACGTCTATTCTTGGATGGCTGTCTCAGCTAAAGCAGTCCTTGGGAATGGGCAATATGTCCGAAATGGACCAGGTTAAAAATATGTCCAATAGTGCAATATCACAAGCAGCCAAAGCGCTGCGAGATACACAAGCCGATGTGCAGGCTCGAGGCGGTCAAAAGCCTCCTCAGGCTCAGCAACAACAGGCAAAACAGTAATAAGGGGTCAATTAGGGGTGGAAACGAAACGTAGATCCAATATCGATCCTCAAGGGACGTCGGGTCTACCAGTTGGAACGGCCAAGGACAGCTTCGGGGGAACACAAATCGCTGTCCTTGGGATTTTCTTTCAGAATCGCTTTCAGTTAGGATGGCAGCTATGGAACCCATAAAGCCAGATTCAAGACTACCAGAAGTGAGAAACCTGAGCAGTAGGAATCTCCTTCCTCAATCGCCACAGGGCCCTAATTCGGTCAATGTGGCCACAAGTACGACTGGCTCTTTGTCTCAAGCAGCACAAAACAAATTACCGACTGCTGGACCCAATACAGCAGTTTCTACAGCCACCGCCAGTGGGATGTTGGCTGCCGGAAAAATGGTGACCAGTCCTTCTCAAGGCAATCCAGGCAATATGGGGGGGAACACAGGAGGCAACCTGGGTGGAAACACCAATGGTGGTCGCCCGGGTAGCGTCACTTCAGGCATGCAGGCCCCGTCTCGGCCAATCACTGGGCCGCTCACCCCAGCGCAGCGAGATTCTGTGTTTGACGGAATATCCCCGCAATCTTTAGGCATGACCCGCCCCGATAGGCCGCGACCAAATCCGTTGCCTACCATATTTCCACAGGTGAGAATTCCGTTTTATCAAGCCCGCTCCACGGTAGCCCGGTATCAAATTCAAGATGAGACAGGCTTTGCTAAAACACTGTCTCCAGAGAGATTGAATCAACTGGAAGTGGATCTGACTCAAGTGGCGCAGCGACTCTCTCCAGAAGAAAAATTACCCAAAGGTCAAGTCCGGCAATTATTAGAAGAGGTTTTGGGCCAAAACGGGGTGCAAAAAATCGTGTTTGAAGCCCAAGGTCAAAATATCCTGAAAGAAAAGCGCCTGGAACCCTCTTCTCAACAAGATTCTGCTCTTCAAGACGACCCATTGACAGGCGTCCAGGCGGCCAATAGACTGGCTGGCTCTACAGGTGCGGTCCAGTCGTCCGATCTCAAAGCCAAGCTGCTCGCCTTTCTGCCCTGGTATCCTCTAGCGGATCAGGTGCCCTTTCGTCTGCACATCGCTGAATATCTTCAGGACGACCGCCCGACCGGCAGTGGCGGTGGGAGTATCTCTAACCTGTCAGTCTTTATCCAAACTGTTCAATTGGGCAGCTACCGCATCGCCTTAGAAACAGATGCCAACGGGGCGCTCTTGATGGAAGTGGGCTACTCCTCTGAAGCGAAGGCATTTGTGCCTGTGATTCAACAAGTGCTTCAGAAAACGCTCGCAGCCAATGCTGCCCAAAATCCCGCAAATAGCCTTTTGATGAAAGCACTGCCAGAGCCCAGTAAAAAGAGCCTATTATCTGAGTCCGCACAAGAAAAAACCGCTTTACCTGAGCGTGTTGTCAGAATTTCACCTGGGCAAGGCCAAGTGGTTCCGTTAATCCGGTTGGCTCAGCAGGTGGTTGAAGCCATCTGTGTTTTGGATTTAAGAAAAATCTAGAAGTCCAGACCGGCTTCGCGAGCAGCAGTAGCAAGGGCGCTAATACGGCCGTGGTATAAGTTGCCACCGCGGTCAAAGACGACTTTTTCAATCCCTTTGGTTTTGGCACGTTTGGCGACCAAGGCACCGACCTCTTTGGCGGCATCTAAATTGGCACCCGTTTTCAGCTTGGCCCGCAGTTCTTTATCAATGGAGCTGGCAGAAGCCAAGGTGACTGACTGGGAATCATCAATGACTTGGGCATAGATATGTTTGCCGCTTCGGTAGATAGCCAATCTGGGACGCTCAGTGGTGCCGGCCAGGTGGTTTCTCAGGCGGTAGTGGCGCTTACGCGTATTTTCTTTTCGGTTTGCTTTGGTAATCATGGCGTGGGACGCGCTCCTTAATAAATCTTGTGCTTATTTCTTACCGGCTTTACCAGCTTTACGACGGATTTTTTCACCCGCATACTTCACACCCTTGCCTTTGTAGGGCTCAGGTGGGCGTTTGCTGCGAATCAGTGCGGTAATATCACCCACTGTTTGCTTGTCCGCCCCTTTGACTTGGAGCTTGGTATTGCCTTCCACGGTGATCTCAATACCGGCAGGGGCAATGATTTCAACAGGATGGCTGTAACCTAGCGCCAATGTAAGTTTATTGCCTTGAACGGCGGCTTTGTAACCCACGCCGACAATCTCAAGATTTTTGGTGAAGCCAACAGAGACGCCTTGCACCATATTGTTGAGAAGGGTTCGACTGAGACCATGTAAGGAGCGAGACAGACGCTCTTCGTTGACACGAGTGACGGTAATCACATTGCCTTCGCGCTCAATCTTCACTTCAGGGCGAAATGTGCGGGTCAATGTGCCGAGAGGGCCTTTCACGGTCACTTGCTGATCCTGAATGGTCACTTCAACTTTATCAGGAATGGGGATGGGGGCTTTTCCAATTCGGGACATTACCGGTTATTTCACCTCTAATTGATTGAATACTAAATTGACTGACTCGTATTTACTGAATGGTGCAGAGGGCTTCACCACCAACACGCTCGCGACGGGCATCGCGGTCAGTGAGGAGACCTTTGTTGGTGGACAGTACAACAATCCCGGCCCCAGAAAGGATGCGGGGAATGTTATCCACACGGTAATATTTTCTCAGACCCGGTCGGCTAACCCGACGGATGCTGCGAATGGCAGGAAAGCCCAAGGCATCGTATTTCAATAGAACACGAAGAAGTTGGTCTTTACGGCCGTCTTGATCTCGAAGCTCGTAACCACGAATATAGCCTTCTCGCAGAAGCAATTTAGCCATTTCAATCTTGAGCTTAGAGGATTGGACTTCGGTATTGGGAAGACTCACCCGGCAAGCATTACGGATGCGGGTCAGAAAATCGGCGATGGGATCTGTATTCATCGGTGATGGGTTCTCTTCAGTTTCAATGGACTTTTGACTACCAGCTGGACTTGGTCACGCCGGGCAATTTGCCCTCGTGAGAGAGTTTCCGCAGACACAACCGACAGATTCCAAACAGTCGGTAGTACGCCCGTGGACGGCCGCACAAACTGCAGCGATTACGGAGCTTGATTTTTGGCAACTGACCTTTAGCAGCCAGTTTTTGCCGCTTTTCTTCTTTTAAAATCATGGATAATTTGGCCACGAAAGAATTCTCCTAGATAACGTCTGTTTATGAGGCGGCTGACTGCGGGGGTTGCTGCTTGTCAGCGCCCGCTTTTTTGAAAGGAAAGCCCAGATGAGCCAGTAATGCTTTGGCGTCTGAGTCTTGAACGGCAGTGGTCACAATGGTGACATTCATCCCGCGAAGTCGTTGGACCTTGTCGTACTCAATTTCCGGGAACACCAACTGATCTTTGAGACCCAGGTTGTAGTTGCCCCGGCCGTCAAAGCCTTTATCACTCAGACCGCGGAAATCGCGAATCCGGGGAATGGCAATCTCGTTCAGTTTGGCCAGAAAATCAAACATCCGTTGGCCGCGCAGTGTGACGCGGGCGCCCACCGGCATGCCTTTACGGATTTTAAAACCAGCAATAGACTTTTTGGCGCGGGTGACCACAGGTTTTTGACCCGTAATCGAGGTTAATTCCTGAATCCCGCCGTCAAAAATTTTGGCATTCTGGGCACCATCGCCCAAGCCAACATTGACCACAACTTTCACCAGGCGAGGCACCTGATACTGGTTATCATACCCCAGCTCTTTCATCAGGGCTTTGGTGGTCTCTTGTTCATAACGTTCTTTTAGGGTGGCCATAAGGGTTAATCTCGTCTTGTCTTGGGGGCTAACATAAAAATTTAGTCTTTGTGGAGTCTAGTCGTCAAGCTGCTCGCCGGACTTCTTGGCGATACGGACGCGCTTGGTTTTTCCACTGGTGTCTTGGGCTGTCCCACGACGAATGCGGGTTGGCTGAGACGATTTTAAATCGTACAACATCACCTTGGACAGATGCAATGGGGCTTCTTTTTCAATGATTCCGCCGCGGTCTCCGGCCATGGGGTTGGGCTTTACGGCTTTTTTCACCAAGTTCAATCCGTCAACCAAAACCTGATTTTTGTCGGACAGAACCCGTTTTACCGTGCCGGTCTTGCCTTTGTCTTTACCGGCAATCACCATCACAGTGTCCCCTTTTTTGACATGAAATTTTGCCGGAGCAGGCGCACTGCTTTTTTTATTGACTGATTTTTGACGCGTTAACATGGGTAGTACAGCTCCTTAAAGGACTTCGGGGGCAAGTGAGACGATTTTCATATAATTCTTTTCACGGAGTTCACGGGCGATAGGGCCAAAAACCCGTGTGCCTCGTGGGTTACCGTCTTTGTTGATGATGACAGCAGCGTTGTCATCAAAGGAAATGGTGGATCCGTCAGAACGACGGGAACCAAATTTGGTCCGGACAATCACGGCTTTGACGATATCTGACTTTTTCACACCCGCGTTGGGCTGGGCTTTTTTCACAACGGCAACCACGGTATCGCCAATACTGGCATACTCACCACCGCTGAGGACCCGAATACACATCAGTTCGAGTGCGCCGGTGTTGTCGGCAACCGTTAATCTTGTTTGGGGCTGAATCATGGGACTGGGTTCCTAATTAATTCGATTTCTTAAAACTCGGCTTTTGATGAACTAGGCTTCCTGGATTTTTTCCAGGACAGTTTTGAGCTGCCAGGTTTTTTCTTTGCTCAGCGGACGGCATTCCACAATGCTGACCACATCGCCAACGCTGCACTCGTTGTTTTCATCGTGTGCCTTAAACTTGGCGGTTTTGCTTTGGTATTTACCGTACTTGGTGTGGGGTTGCTTTTCCTGAACGGCCACCACAATGGTTTTGTTCATTTTGTTGGAGACAACTTTACCGACAATTTCTTTCTTGGGCATAGTGCGTGAGACCTTTATTAATTGGCGCGTTCTTGTTCACGGAGAATGGTTTTAATTTGAGCAATTTTATGACGCTGCGTGCGAAAGACCGCAGTGTTTTCCAGTTGATTGAGTGACTTTTTGAAGCGAGCCTCAAATAACGTTTTCTGTGAGGCTTCTAATTCTTTTAACAACTCATCTGCTTTGAGATTGCGCAGCTCAGTTATTTTCATGAGTATCAGCACCTCCTGCGCCTTCAAGTAAACGGTCTTTGACAACAATTTTGGTTCGGATAGGCAGCTTTTGTGCCGCCAGTTCAAGGGCCCGAACAGCAACGGCTTCAGAAATGCCGTCCATCTCAAAGAGAATTTTGCCCGGTTTCACAACGGCTACCCAGTACTCTGGATTCCCTTTTCCAGAACCCATCCGGGTTTCTGCGGGCTTCTGAGTAACAGGCTTATCCGGAAAAATACGAATCCAAATTTTGCCGCCCCGGCGAACGCTACGGGTCATTGCCCGTCGGGCTGCCTCAATCTGGCGGCTGGTTAACCAACCCGGATCGGTTGTTTGCAAGGCAAAAGAGCCAAAATGCACGGTGGTTCCTCGGGTTTCTGTACCCTTCATGGTGCCGCGCATCTGCTTGCGGTATTTGGTTCGTTTCGGCATTAACATCGGTTTAACAATCCTATATGAGTTCTATACGGGGGGATGAATGGATACTTGCTTAGTCTTTTTTCTCGGGCTCAGGAGCAGAAGCGGTTTCTGTTGGGGCGATATCATCGATGGTTTTGGTGACCACTTTGCCAGCGCGCCCACGACCGCCACCGCCGCCAGGTCTATTACCGCCGGGGCCACCAGGACCACCGGGAGCACGTCCGCCGGGCTGATTATTGCCGCGACCACGACGACCACCTGCTGCTTGCAGGCCAGCGCCTTGGTTACCACCCGCATTGCCTTCTTCACCTTCATTGGTGCGAAGTTTCACGTTGGGTGTCACTTTTTCGCCAGGCATCACTTCGCCTTTAAAGATCCAGACTTTCACGCCAATGATCCCAAAGACGGTGAGTGATTCAGAAAAGCCGTAATCGATATCAGCACGGAAGGTGTGCAGCGGAATGCGACCTTCTTTGGCCCACTCAGTTCGGGCAATCTCGGTACCACCCAAACGACCAGCGACCATCACCTTGATTCCTTTGACTCCAGAGCGCATGGCGCGTTGAATCGCTTGCTTCATACAGCGACGGAAGGGCATCCGTTTTTCCAGTTGCTGCGCAATGGATTCAGCAATCAACTGGGCTTCCGCATCGGGGCGGGCCACTTCGATCACATCGAGACGAATATCTTTGCGGTTGGTCCGGGTCTGGAGCTCTTGGCGCAGAACGTCCAAGCCTTGGCCGCCACGACCAACAACCACACCGGGACGACCGGTAATCAAGCGAATAATCAGCCGTTGGGCTTTTCGGTCGATTTCAACACGGCTCAAAGCGGCATTTTTCAGCTTTTTATGCAAAAAGCGGCGAATGGTGTCGTCTTCTTTGACGTATTTGGCGTAATTCTTCTTATCGGCAATCCAGTTACTATCCCAGGATTGGATAATGCCGAGTCGTATGCCTCTTGGATGAACCTTTTGTCCCACGGGGGTATTTCTCCTCGTTAGCCGCTTATGGTGAGCCTGCCACTTTGACGTGAATCGTCAAGTGGGAGGTGGGTTTTTCACGACGATACATCCGCCCTTGGGCCCGTGGCTTAAACCGTTTGTAAGCGGGACCTTCATCGGCGAAGACTTTGTTGATCACCAGCTGATCAGGGCTGGCGCCAAATTTTAGCTGTGCGTTATGGGTGGCTTCCACCAACTTTTTGAGCACCACATAGGCGGCACGGTAAGGCATCAGGCGTAGAATATTGTACGCTTCAGGCACCCGTTTCCCACGAATGGTGTTGATCACCCGGCGGATTTTGCGGGGAGACATAATGATGTAAGTTTGCTTGGCGGTGGCTTCCATTTTAAAAGCAGTCCTTATTTACTGTTTGCTTGAGCTTATTTCTTAGCGCTTGGCTTTGGCCTTTTTGTCAGTGCCCGCGTGACCGCGGAAGAATCGGGTGGGTGCAAATTCACCCAGTTTGTGGCCAATCATTTGTTCTGTGACATAAACTGGCACGTGCTTTTGGCCGTTGTGCACCGCAATGGTGTGGCCAATCATATCGGGGGTAATCATCGAACGGCGTGACCAGGTCTTCACCACCCGCTTGTCACCGGTGTTATTCAGACCGTCCAGCTTTTTCTGGAGGTGGTCATCGACGAAAGGTCCTTTTTTGAGTGAACGTGCCATAGAGTCAAGGCGCTCCTGTTACTTGATTCGCTGTTATTTGGTCCGACGACGGACAATATACTTGTTGGTTTCGTGCTTACGTTTACGGGTTTTGTACCCCAGAGTTGGCTTACCCCAAGGTGTGACAGGGCTAGGACGGCCAATAGGTGCCTTACCTTCACCACCCCCGTGAGGGTGATCCACCGGGTTCATAACCACCCCGCGAACCGTGGGACGAATCCCCTTCCAGCGGGTACGACCGGCTTTGCCGACAGTCATGTTTTTAAAATCGGGATTACTTAGAACGCCAATAGTGGCGTAGCAACCTTGTCTCACCAAGCGCATCTCAGAACTGGGTAAGCGTAGCGTGACATAATCGCCTTCTTTGGCCACAATTTGAGCGGAACCACCAGCGGTACGGACCATTTGTCCACCCCGACCCGGCACGAGCTCGATATTATGAACCTGTGTACCCAGAGGGATCGATTTCAGTGGCAGCGCATTACCCGGTTTAATATCGGATTGTGGACCGCTGATAACGCGATCACCCACTTTAAGCCCTTCAGGTAATAAAATATAGCGCTTTTCACCATCGGCATACGTCACCAGCGCAATGCGGACATTGCGGTTGGGATCGTACTCAACCGTGCTGATTACGGCAGGAATATCAAATTTATTCCGACGAAAATCAATCACACGGTAGGCCTGTTTGTGCCCGCCGCCCTTATGACGACAGGTGATGCGCCCATAAGAATTGCGACCAGAATGCTTCGTCAACTTGCGAAGCAACGGCTTGTGAGGCTTGTTGGTCGTGATATCTGAACTCTCCAGACGGGACATGCCCCGGGTTCCGGCAGAGGTGGGTTTTAATGTACGAATGGCCATAGCTACTTATACCTCTGTAAATAATTCAATCGGATCACCCGTGATGGAGAAAACTGCCTTGAGGCGTTCGGGTGTCTTGCCCACACGGCGTCCCACCCGTTTATCACGTGGGGGAATCTTAATCAGTCGAACAGCATTGACTTTGCGACCAGGGAAGGCCAGTTCAAAGGCTTTGCTCAGCTCTACTTTGTTGGCATCTTTACGGACTTCAAATACATACTGTCCAATTTCGGCCAACTGCGTGGTCTTTTCGCTGACGATGGGGCGTTTCAGCAAGTCATAAAGCGTGGCGGCATTAGCCATGATCAGCGTACCTCTCGTTAATTTCATCAATGGCTTGTTGCGTGGTGATCACCCAGTCTGAATCCAGCAAATCCCGAACGCTCAGGTTGTGCGGCAGACTAATCTTGACCCCTTGAATATTGCGAGCAGACAACAACAAATTGGTGTTCTCTGGATTTTTGTAATCGGCCAAAATCAGCACCTTGGGGGGACGCTTGGCAGATTTTTGCTCTGGGGTGAACAGGCTGTTTAAAAAGGCAGCAACCACTTTGGTTTTGGCTTCTTTCAAGAAGGTGAAACTTTCCACCACCCGTATTTTTTCTTTCACGCTAGACAGTGTGCAGCGTAAGGCCAAACGGCGAACACGCTTGGGGAGATTGAAACTGTAATCACGAGGTTTGGGGCCAAAAATGACACCACCACCTACCCATAACGGGGAACGAATACTACCCGCACGGGCACGACCGGTGCCTTTTTGCTTCCAAGGTTTACGGCCCCCCCCTCGCACTTCTGCGCGAGTTTTGGTGCAAGCACTGCCTTGACGGGCATTGGCGAGTTCTCGTCGAACGGCCTGGTGCATCACGTGGATATTGGGAGCAATGTCAAACACTGTCTCAGAAACTGAGATGGTGCCGGCTTCTTTGCCGTCGGGTGTAACTTTTCTTAATTCAGTTGCCATAGGACACGAAACTCAACCGTTCTGCTTAGTAACACTATCTAATAACGAATAAATGAAACTGGAAATACTAGAGCGCCCGTCTTTTGAGGCCCAACGAAGGACGAATCGTGATGAACGTTCCTTCAACCCCGGGCACGCTGCCGTGAATCAAGACAACCCGTTTTTCTGGGATGACTCGAACCACTTGTAACTGTTGTGTGGTCACTTGTTTGTGGCCCATCCGACCAGCCATTCTCAAGCCCTTGAAGACACGGCTCGGCGTGGTACCTGCCCCAATAGAGCCAGGAAGACGGTGGGATTTGGAACCGTGGCTCATTGGACCGCGGTGATGATTCCAACGCTTGGTGTTGCCTTGAAAGCCTTTCCCGATAGAAAGACCGCTGACATCCACTTTGGAGCCGGCGCTTAAAAAAGAACCATCCACAAAGGGGTCAATCGCAGAACCCAACGTGTATTGTGCAATATCGCTGTCGCTGACGCGAAATTCTTGCAGACGGCGCACAAGACCGGTGTTTTCTTCTGTCTGGGCTTTTTTGAGATGGCCAATTTCTGCCTTTGTCAGGTGCTTTTCTTTGGCGTTTTGATAACCAACCTGTACCGCAGCATACCCATCGTTGGCGGGGGTCTTCAGCTGAGTAACAGTGAGAGGGCAGAGTTCAATGACAGTGACTGGCAATGCCTGTCCATTATCATCGAAGATCTGGGTCATGCCCACTTTTTGACCAATAAAACCTGGAAAAACCACGGTAAAAAAACCTTTCCACTGGAGACTTAAAAAAGAAGGATACCCAATGTATTACAAGCGCACTTCGATATCAACCCCGGCGGGCAGATCCAAACGGCTGAGTTGATTGGCAAAGTCTTGACCAGGGTCGAGAATGTCAATCAGGCGCTTGTGTGTACGGATTTCAAAGTGTTCACGAGACTTTTTATCCGCATGAGGAGAACGCAGGACACAGAAGACTTGACGCTGCGTGGGAAGGGGAATAGGGCCAATTACTTTACCTTGGGCATTTTTGGCAACATCGACAATTTTCTCTGCAGAAGCATCAATTAATCGATGATCAAAGGATTGCAAGCGAATCCGGACCCGGTTTTGCTTGGGGGCCTTCTTACGGGCACTTGCTTTTTTAGTGTTGGCCATATTCCTTAACTTCCTACTTTCAGCGTCAAATTACTAAGAGACGATAGAGTCAACAACACCAGCACCAATGGTACGGCCGCCTTCGCGAATAGCGAAGCGCATTCCGGCTTCAATGGCAACAGGGGTGATGAGTTCCACATCCATCACGATGTTATCACCAGGCATCACCATCTCAACGCCGGCAGGCAGGTTGATGGTACCGGTCACATCGGTGGTACGAACATAGAACTGTGGACGGTAGTTGCCAAAGAATGGGGTGTGACGACCACCTTCATCTTTGGTTAACACGTACACGTTGGCTTTAAATTTGGTGTGGGGTTTGATTGAACCAGGAGCTGCCAACACTTGACCGCGTTGGATCTCGTCTTTATCAACACCACGGAGCAAGGCACCAATGTTATCTCCGGCAATTGCTTCATCCAGCAATTTACGGAACATTTCAACACCAGTGACAACGGTTTTCTTGGTGTCGCCCATGCCGACGATTTCAACTTCGTCGCCCACTTTGACGCGGCCACGTTCCACACGACCGGTGGCAACAGTACCACGACCGGTGATCGAGAAGACGTCTTCAATCGGCATCAAGAACGGTTGATCCACTGCACGCTCTGGTGTGGGGATGCTGGCATCGACGGCGTCCATCAATTCCCAAATTTTGTCGACCCAAGGATCGCTACCGCGAGCAGCTTTGGGGTCAGCAATCATTTTTTCCAGGGCTTTTAAAGCAGAGCCACGAATGATGGAGATATTGTCTCCGTCGAATTCGTACTTGCTCAGCAATTCGCGGGTTTCCATCTCAACGAGGTCGAGCAGCTCAGAATCATCCACCATATCGCATTTGTTGAGGAAGATGACCAACTGAGGCACACCCACCTGACGGGCCAGCAGAATGTGCTCGCGGGTCTGGGGCATAGGACCATCGGTAGCAGCGATAACCAGGATACCACCGTCCATTTGGGCGGCACCGGTAATCATGTTTTTCACGTAGTCGGCGTGGCCTGGGCAATCCACGTGGGCGTAGTGGCGGTTTTCGGTTTCGTATTCCACGTGAGCGGTTGCAATGGTGATACCACGGGCTTTTTCTTCAGGAGCAGAGTCAATCTGATCGAAGGCTTTGAATTCGGCTTTACCAGAAGCGGCCAAAACAGCGGTAATACTGGCAGTCAATGTGGTTTTACCGTGGTCAACGTGACCAATGGTCCCAATATTGACGTGGGGTTTGTTGCGTTCAAACTTTTGACGGGCCATAAGAAGCGAATCTCCTTTTTAACTAGCTAGATAAGTGTAGGAATAAAAAATAATTGATACTGAGAAAATGTGAAAACCAACAAAAGGGAAAACCGAATTTCCAGCCGGAGGGGGGAGAGACAACGCCGAAGTCTCTTTGGGTGAAAGAAACGTTGGCAGACAGAAAAGGGAGAAACCGAACTGGACACTCCGTCCATGTAATCTGGACAGAAGATTATTGCCCAAAAGGAAAACACAAACAAGAGGGAAAAGAAAGCCCATGACGAGATTTGAACTCGTGACCTTCCCCTTACCAAGGGGATGCGCTACCCCTGCGCCACATGGGCAAAAAAGCAAACGATAAAGGTGGTCCTGTTGTGTCTTCGGGGGAGACGGGGAGAAATGAGCTATCAAGGTAACATAAACGTTTTTTGCCTGTCTACTGTGCAAATCTGCAAAGAAAAAAGCGCCGGCTTTCTATCACAGAAGACCGGCGCCTAAAAAACTGTGGGCAGGGCTGGATTCGAACCAGCGTACCCGAAGGAACAGATTTACAGTCTGCCGCCTTTAACCACTCGGCCACCTACCCAGCTTTTTGGGCCCAGTTTTTTGGGACATGAAAGTAAAGACAATGCCGGCGATGGGATTCGAACCCGCAACCTACGGTTTACAAAACCGTTGCTCTACCGTTGAGCTACACCGGCAGATGCAGAAACAAAGGATGCCTTTGCATTGCTTAAACAGGATTATCTCCGAGCAAACAGATGCGTCAACTGATGGATCCAAAATGAATGCAAATCAGACAAAACAAAACGGCCCTTGTGCTACTGGTTGTATCAGTTAAGAGATTTTCTCCAGCGAGAAACAATCTCGCCAACCACTTTTTCCTGTGTGTTCTTCCGTAAACATGCCCTCTGGTAATACGTCCCTAGCACAGAGCCTGAAAGCATCTCTTGGCTCAACCATTGCAAGGATAATAAGAACTCAACACTCACAACTGTTCTGGCCAGTTCTGATCCGTCGGCAATTTTAATGATGCAGCCCAGATTTTTCTCTAAGTGGGTAATCCCAATCAAGCCATCAGCACCCACTTTGGCCAGTAATCGACCCCCAGAGGCTTGCATCAACAAGCTATCAATTCTATCAGTTCCGCCCACAATTTCGGGGTGTTTTGTCATGGCCTCGACCACAGGCTGAAATATCTTCTGTGTGGCTAAAGCAGCAAACAATCTTGCTCCTGCCTGCATGGGAAGATAAAAAACGGGGGCCCCGCAGCCGTCAACCGCCGTGTCTGCAGGTTGTGATAGTCCGCCGTAGTGTTGAATCCCACGGGCGATTTCTTGCTGCAAAGGGTGAGTTTTTTCTAGGTACTGACTGGGATCCCAGCCAGCTTGGACGCAGGTGAACAGCATCGAAGCATGTTTCCCAGAACAATTATTGTGAATTGCCTGAGGCGTGATGTTTTTCTGGATAAACTGCGTTCGTGTCTCACTGTCTAATGGATAGTGGGGGCCACATTGGAGTGAAGTGGCACTTAAATCAGCCAGATCGAGAATACTCTGTGCCAATGCGCAATGGTAATCTGTCCCTGTATGAGAGGCGCACGCTATTGCCAGTTGTTCAGTGGTGAATTTTTTCTCAAGCTTACGTTTCAGCAGCGGCAATGCTTGAAACGGTTTGGCCGCTGACCGTAGAAAAACGGATTGTTCCAAAGCCCCTTCAGTGTGTTGTTTGACACTGCCGTTTTCATCGCAAATAATCACCCAACCTTGATGTTGGTTTTCAATGTGAGTACCACGGGTCTCCACTGCTAAAGGTTGAGGGGAGGTCTCAGGGTGAGTTGGGGCCATTGTCTTTATCACCTGCTTTGGGAACAAAAAATGAAGTTAAACGACTTTAACTGGAGCCGTAATCATTTATAATAAGGCAACGCGAACGCGAGTCATTCGAGTCACAAGGGATCTTGAGATAAGGATAGCATTGAGTTGACTCCCAATGAGAACCGACCTGCGGGTTCTGGATTTCGTCCAGGGGGGATGGCTATGGCCGCCTCAGTCCCCATGGCCAATGATGACACCCATACCTTAAGCTTTGAAGCGGCCGTTATTTTGGCAGTGCTGACCCATCTCTTTGTGGTGGGTCTGGGGTTCTTACTGTTTTGGATTCTTCAATTGCTGGGAATCAATATCCCCCTGTTTAATCCGCCCGATCTCAAAAAAGACATCGAATTTGTGTTGGTGGAAAATCCCAAAGCCCCGCCCAGAGATAGACACACCAAAAACCGCGCTGAGCATGCGACCCGTTCAGGTGGTGTCAAAACCAAGCAACCACAGGCAGAAACAGTGCAAAAGGCAGGAAACCCTTCTCCCAAGCGATCCGCAGCAGCCCCCCGCCAACAGCCCCGCCCGCAGGTGAAACCACAGCCAAAGCAACCACAGCCCAAAGCACAGCAACAACCTGTTCGCAGACCCACCCCTGTGACACGGCCCACACCACCCACACCCCCGACGCCCAAAGTAACAGCGGATCCCCCTCCCGCGCCAAAGCTGCCGACACCCCGGACCCCGGCTGTGAGCAAGGCGCCCACGCTGCCGCCCAATCCGATTGCGCCTTTAATTAAAATGCCTTCGGCCCCGTCTCCAAAACTGATCGCTACGGGTCCGATTGTCCACACACCGGGATCAGGTTCTGGCAGTGCGTCTTCTGCCAGTGGGAGTGTCGGACCGTCTCAAATTCCTGGTAGCGTCTCAAGCGGGGGCGGCCTGCCTGGTACCCGTGGAGGGTATGGTTCCAGTGGCTCAGGTGGACGTGGGTCTTACAGCCAAACAGGGTCTGCAGGTGGCGGTGGTGGCCGAGCTGGCGTCGATGCCTTGCCCGATCCCGATTACGGCGCCTATATGGCAGAACTCCAACGCAGAATCAAACGCCATTGGCAGCCGCCGCAAGCGCAAGAGAGCAAAAAGGTGGTGGTAATCTTTCGGATTGACCGCAGCGGGCGACTGCTGTCACTCAATGTGAAAGGCACCTCTGGCTTTGTGGAAGCCGATCATGCCGCACTTGAAGCGGTCAAGCTATCAGCACCCTTTCGTCCCTTGCCGGTGGGCCACCCGGACAATGATTTGGCTGTTGAATTCACCTTTGACTACAACGTTTTCCGCGGGGGAAATGGCGCTTTAAATTATCGCTAAGCTTAAAGGCTTAAATAGCGAGCGTCAAAGAGTCCATCGATTGATGAAATTTCAGTGAGCATTGATTCTGGCAGCGCAGAATCTAAATTAAAGACCATCATAGATTGCCCTCCGGCGATATTGCTGCCTGCTTTTCTGGTGACCTGAAGCGCTTGAATATTCACTCCCGCTTCACCCAATAGGGTAGACACTTTGCCGACCATGCCGGGGCGGTCTAAGTGAGGAGTGAGCAGTAAATGGGCGCTGGGCTCTAAGGAAAGGGGGTAGCCGTTTAAATCCGTAATGCGCAGGTGTCCTTCAGAAATCAACGTGCCCGAGATATTCACCCGTTGGGCTCCTTCTGGTGTTTGCGTGGTTAAAATCACTTCCAGGGCATTCATGTAGTCGTGCACACTGGGTCGGTTGGACTCCGTGATCTCAATCCCGAGCCGATCGGCAATCAGGCGGGCGTTCACAAAATTCACCCCCTCGTGACTGGTGGAGAGAAGGCCTTTCAAAACGGCCAGGGTAAGCGGCGCTGGCTGATGGGGAGAAATCGCGCCTTTAAGAATCACTTCAACCGATTGGGCGGGTCCTTCAGTAATTTGACGGCAAAGCTTCCCCAGTATTTCTGCCAATAGCAGATACGGACGAACAGGATCCAGAATCTCTTTGCGCAAACTGGGCATGTTTACTGCATTTTTGGCCACACCAGACTCAAAAAAGGCCTTTAACTGATGGGCCACATCTAGTGCCACATTCACTTGCGCTTCTTCCGTGCTGGCACCCAGGTGAGGGGTCAGTACCAGATGTTGGGCGTCGGATAGGTCTTTGAATAAGGTACTTTCTGCGGGCAAAGGTTCTTGTTCAAAGACGTCCAGTGCGGCTCCGGCAACATGCCCGCTGTGAATTGCGGTGAGCAAGGCGGCTTCATCAATAATGCCGCCACGGGCACAGTTAATAATGCGCACCCCTTTTTTGCACTGGGATAGCGTTTCTTGATTCAGTAAATGAGTGGTCTCAGCCGTTTTGGGGGCGTGTATGGTGATAAAGTCCGCTCGCTTCCAGATAACCTCGAGTGTGACCAAAGAAACCCCCATGGCTTCTGCTTGTTCGGGCTTTAAAAACGGATCAAACACAAGGACTTCCATTCCCAAGGCAAGGCAGCTAGTGGCAACCCGGCTACCAATTTTTCCCAGGCCAATTAGCCCAAGTGTTTTACCAAAAAGTTCTACCCCGGTATACTGGCTGCGTTGCCATTTCCCGTGTTTTAAAGCCTCGTCTGCTTGAGGAATCCGTCTGGCTAGGCTAAGCATCATCGCCAATGTGTGTTCTGCTGCAGCAATGGTGTTGCCTTCAGGAGAGTTAACGACAATCACACCTGCTTCGGTGGCGGCTTGTAAGTCTACATTGTCCACACCCACCCCGGCACGACCAATGATTTTCAGTTTTGATCCCGGTGTACTCAGGTGGTCTTTATGGATGTGAGTGGCGCTGCGAATTAAAATCCCGTCAAATTCTGCCAAGCGGGCTTTTAGAACATCAGAAGATAAGGTGCTCTCATAGACGACGGTCGCCACATCGGCCAAAATCTCGCCAGCGGCTGGATGAATTTGATCGGTGATCAGCACAGTGGGTTTTTGAGAGGGAGAGTTTTGAGAAGGAGATTTCGTGGACATGCGGGTATTCAGTCTTTTCTAGCGATCTTCTTTTAAAAACGCTTCAAGGGCGCCCAGCACCCGTTCTGCATCGGTACTGGAAATATGTCCCAGGTGGCCTATCCTGAAAATTTTGCCTTTCAGTTCTTTCTGTCCATCGGCAATGGCCATCGCGTAATGTTGTTTGATATAGGTGCGAATACTAGAGACCGAAACCCCAACAGGCGGGTAAACAGCAGTCACGGCAGTACTGGCATACTGTGTATGAGGGACCAGACAAGAAAGCCCCAGGGCCTCTACCCCATCTCGAATCTGGGTTTGAAGCTTCTGATGTCTGGCCCAAATGGCTTCCAGTCCTTCTTGTTGCATCAGTGAAAGGGCAACATCAAGCGCCAAACATTGCGGGGTGGCTGGGGTATAAGCCGTATTGTTGTCCTGCTGGGCTTTTTTGTTTCGTTCAAAGTTGAAGTAATACCCTGGATGTGTGCAGCGCTCAAAAGCTTCCCAGGCTCTTGGTCCTACACTCAAAAAGGCAAGGCCTGGTGGTATCATAAAGCCTTTTTGGCTGCCGCTGACAACCAAATCTAAGTCCCAAGTATCTGTGTAAAAAGGCGTGGCCAGTAAACTGGTGACGGCATCAACAATGCACAGGGCGCCGTGGGCTCTCACCACTTTGGCCATTGCTTCCAGCGGGTTTAAGACGCCGGTCGAGGTCTCGCTGTGGGTAAGCACCACGGCCTTAATTTTACGGGCCGTATCTGCTGTCAAGACGGCTTCGAGTGATTCAACGGTGTTGGGCTCTCCTGCAGGGACAGAAATGCGCGTGACCTGAAGGCCCAGGCTTTCGCCCATATCCGCCCAACGAGCGCTAAACACCCCGCAGCACAAAACAACAATCTGATCGCCGGGGTTGAGGGTATTTTGAAACGCCCCTTCCATCGCCCCGGTGGCACTGGCAGTGTACATCAGGACAGGGTTTTGGGTTTGAAATGCCCACTGTAACCCGGCAAAGACTCGGGCCAGTACAGTTTTAAATTCGGCACTGCGGTGACCAATGGCCGGTTCTCCCAAAACGGCTCGAACAGCCTCAGGCAGCGGCGTCGGGCCCGGAATCATTAAAAAAGGACGCTCCGGAGTGCCTAACGCGGCTTGGGTTAAACTGTTTTGGGCTAAAATATTTTGGTTTTGTATGGGGGATTGCTGGTTCATCACCCACCATCATAAAACAAGTTATTTTATTCAAAAACTCTTTATGCCAACGCTTTATGCTAAATTAGTAGCAGTGTGTGTGAACTTCCAGGAAATGATTCGGATGCTTCGACTGAACCCCGCCTGCGTGTCTCGGACTGATTTCTTGACCTTTGGTGCAGAGCCTGCGCTCAGGCTGTTGCGGCGCTATGCCATTGATCCCAAGACAGTCACGGTCTTTACAGAAAGTCCTTTTGTCACCCAGGCTGATTTGGAGACCATTGAGGCTGATAAACCCCGTATCATTGGTCGCTTATTACAGGCCAATGAGCATGCCCAGAAAAATGCCTTATTGGGTAACCATTCTGGGCGGTTTTACGCCACAACGGTCGAATTACAAAACGGGGCGACCGGACTGGGGACCAATTTGGAGCTGGACCGGTAAGAAGTTTTCTGCGGGGAGCGTTCTGCCCTGGTGATGGCCTGGAATCAAGCCCTGGATAAAGCGACACTGGGAAAATTAAAACGCGGAGCGACGACGCTACTGAAAGAGAACCGGGTAAAACGCTTGTACTCCACCAGTGCTAAACCAATTGGCACAGACCGTGTCGGTGTCTATTGCGCCGATTGCCAAAACTGGATGGCCAAACAATCGTTTTTTTCTCCAGAAACCCAGGTACTTACGCTAGAAAAAGAGGCAAATACGGGTACGTACAAGCTCCGTGTGCGGGTGTTGAAGGATTACGAGGGACAAACCCGCCAGAGCAAAATAAACGCCGGGTGTATCACAACAGCGTTGCTAGAGAAACTCCCACTGGACGTCTCAGACAAAGCAAAGGCTGCAATGGCCAGGCTTTTAATAAGCGAAGATGACTGTAGAAATCTGTTAATGCAGGCACAAGGGGTTGTATCCAAAACCCAGATGCCTTCTGTCGCGGCGATGGTGAAAAATGTGGCCGGAACGGCATATATAGAGAGTGTCCCAGAACTGCATTGGACCCCGCGTTGGCCCTCTGCGGCAGATTTAACGGCGGCCCATGCGGCTTTAAGTCAGGCACTGAAAAGTCAGGAGATGAAAAACGAGACTTCCTCTCGCGTCGTCGCCTTGGCCTATATGGGATACGCTACCCCGCCGGAAATTCCTTCTTTGGGCCGCTTGTCTCAAGGTTTGGGGGGCTTGGATACGCTCATGATTCGCCCCGCCTTTCGCCAAAACAATCAAAATCAACCCGTCATTGCCGTCCGTACCCTGAATGAGGAACTGCCCTTTGTCTACGCTTCTTCTGTAAATAAACAATGACATGGGCTTGTCTCTGACCACCCCTTATACTATTTTTGTCTCAGTAGGGGTAAGCCCCGGAAATAATGTGTGTGTGTAAATAGATAGTGAGAGATTTAACCCAGAGAGAGGTTCATTCATGAGTACATCCATGAGCGTATCATTGCCGCGTGTGCGGTTTAATGCGGCGTTTTCCGGTGCTTCTTTAGTCAATCCTCGGAAATATTCACTGCCGCAGCCTCCAGCAGGCCAGGTCTTTACCCCCAGTGCCTTCAGCCAGAACGCCAAAGTTCTTGCCCCTCAACTTCGTTTTGGTGCTGAAGCCATTCCGGTGCTGCTGCAGCGTTACAGTATTGATCCTGCTCAAGTCACACTGCGAGTGACCAGCCCGCATCTGAACCCGACACAAATTGCAGAAATTGAACGGGATAAGGCGCAGCATATTGGCAAAGTGTTGCAAACCTATGAACACGGACTTAAAAATCAGGCAGTGGGTAATTTCTCTCTTCGCTACTATAACAGCGGCTTTGAAATGGCCAATGGCACCTTTGGTTTGGGCACCAACATTGAGCATACCCGCGATAACATCTTCTGCGGGGAGCGCTCTGCGATGACCAACGCCTTTAACCAGGCACTGGATAGGATGGATGTCCCCACGGTTCAGGCGGCAGTGCAGGACCCTGCCAAAAAAGAGGGTCTGGTCCAAGGGATGAAAGTGACCCGGATGTACTCTTCCAGTTACAAACCGGTTGGCACCGATCGAAGCGCGATGGAGTACTGTGCAGACTGTCAAGGCTGGATGACCACACAGACATATTTTTCTCCCGAAACACAGGTCTTCAGCCTGGAGAAAGATCCGCAATCCGGTGCGTTTGCGCTGCGTGTGGAAACCTTGGCAGATTACCTGCCGTTTTGGGGTAAACAACAGCCTTCTCTCACAACACAACCTTCAGTATTGGGCTTGCCTGTGAATGTCTCTGCCAAAGCCCAAGTGGCCTTGGCTGCAAAAGGACTTCAGACCAGACAATTGGCTCAGTTAATGGCAGAGGCCCAAGTGGCGTATCTCGGCAACAAGACAAGCGGTTATGCTGAATTGTCTAAAAAACCCTTGGGTGCAGCTGTTTTGGTGAGAGACGGGCAAGGTAATTTAGAGTCTACGTCTTCTGAGCGGATGGATTGGAGTCGTCGTTGGCCCTTGGACGCCGATTTGGGAACCGCTTACATTGGGCTGGTCTCTGCAGCCAAAAAAGGCGGCGCGCAACCCCCGCAACTCCAAGCGCTGGCTTACTACGGTGATGACAATGTCCCGCATATCCCCAATTTGGGCCGGCTTTCTCAAGACCGCGGCGGGGTGGATACGCTGGTGGTGGTGATTGAGAATGAGACACTGCAGGTCCGCACGATTCAGGATTATATGACCTACATTTACACCTCTTCCAAAGATCTCAGCGGGAAGAAAGCTTTTGCGGTAGCAGGAGGGAATGCTACAGGATCTGGTACCAGCACTTCAGGGACCACTCCGTAAACATCGCCAAAAGCGGAAAACAAAATAACGATAACGTTAAACAACGCCCTTAAAATTGAGAGGGCGTTGTTTTTTGTGACAATTTCGAGGCGGGCTTGGTTTTTTCAGTGACAGATTCAAAATGCTAGAGGTTTTTTCTGGGTGCTTTTGTCTCCTTTAATTTCCAATCGCCTCCCCGCGTTTGCCGGTGCTAGCCTTGATCGCCATAATCGTGATCGCGCTGTCCCCCATCACCACGGAGTGGATAAAACCACGGCAATGCCTCGTGCCTCAGCGCTGCTAGAGCAACTACTCGCCCTGCCCATCGTGTATGAGGGCACATCAGAAGCCGTTCGCCCTGAGGCTGTAAAGCCCGAAACTGTCAAACGTTTACTGAAAAGCGCCTTCTTGCAAGCTCACCAGTCGATGAAAATCAAACGAAACCGAGATGTGGGCGGAAGCTGGGGTGCCAGTGTCTGGGTTCACACCGGCAATAGCAAAAACAAACACCATCAGCCAAAACCTCACCGGATTCTGGCCGATACCAACATCGCCTTTGGCCCGGATAATTTTATCTGCGCTGAGCGCTCGACACTGAAACAAGTGTTTAAGCGCTGGCCTAGTGAACTGAAAGACAAACAACCCCGGGTGGATGCCATGGCGGTGGTGGGCTTTGATTTTTTAAACCCCAAATGGATGAATGCCTCTCCTTGCCAGGTGTGTCTGGAAAGCTTTGAGGCGGCCTACCCGGTGGTGCATCCCGACACCCAGATGATTTATCTTCGCCGCAAGGCCCCGGGCGGTCGATTGGAAGTGGTGGTGAAGCCCATGGCCTCTGTACTCCCGTTTTTTCAGGACAGAGCGAAACAAGCAGATCATTCGACACCCGATGCTTCTCGAATCGACTCTTCGCTTCGCGCACTGCCGGTGGCGTTTTCAGAGCAAGCGAAAGCCGTGTTTAACACCCGAATGGCCACGCTAAAAAAAGACTATCCCGGATACACCCCAGCAAAACTCACACGAGATATGCTTGAGGAAGCCCGTAAAGCCTGGGAAGAAGGCAATGCGTTTGACCGTGGGGTGAGGGCTGAAATTCAAACAGGGGCTTCTGTATTGATGATGCCTGCTGAAAGCAAGGACAAGAAAGAGAATCGACCCCAAGAGGGTCATCCTTATTCTGTGACACGGGGCGCCAGTCTCTATCCTAAGCACAGTGTTTACTTATCGGCAGATATGGATGCGGTTTCCAAAGCCCTCAGCCCACCGCAGTATCAAAAGCTGGAAGAAGCCTTTGCTCAGTGGCAAAAAACACTTCACAATTCGACGATTTGGCAGCCCTTAAAGCGTGTGTTGTCCCACGTCCTGCGACTGGTCTTTACGGTTGCTTATGGGCTGATGGGGCTCTCTCACCCAGTCGCGATGGAGAAAAACAGCGAGAAAAAATCCGATAAAAAACCCGCGAAAGACTTGGCCATGGTAGCCTATTACAGCGATACTGACCACAAGCTACCGCGCTATGAGAGCCTGACCTCCTTGTGGAAGCTCTCTGGGCGGGATGATATCTTGATTGCCCTGATAGACAAAAACACTAAAGACAAAAAAACAAATGCGACCCCAGAGAGAGGTCGCATTCAGGCTCGTATAGAGGTTCGGACATTGCGGGAGTTTCTCCCGGTGCAATATACAAAAACCAGTGATTTATAAATTTACGTGGTTTGGGCCATTTGACCTTTAAATTTCGCGATCAGCGGCTCAGCAATGTTGTTTGGCATTGGCTCGTAGTGCTCAAACTCCATCGAGAAAGTGCCTCGGCCTTGGGTCTTGCTGCGGATATCGGTGGCATAGCCAAACATCTCAGAGAGCGGCACCATAGCCCGGATTTTCTGAGTCCCAGTGCCTTCAATTGGCTCCATGCCTTCAACCCGTCCACGACGGCTGGAGAGATCCCCAATCACATCGCCCAGGAAGTCTTCAGGCACTTCGATTTCCACTTTCATCACAGGCTCTAACAATTGCGGGCCTGCTTTGGGCACCCCGGCTTTCAGGGCCATACTACCGGCAATCTTAAAGGCCATCTCGCTTGAGTCAACATCGTGGTAGCTACCGTCAAAGAGGGTGGCTTTCAGATCGATCAGCTCGTAGCCAGCGATAACACCGCCCTGCATAGCCTCTTCAATCCCTTTACCAACCGGGTTGATGAATTCTTTGGGAATGGCACCACCGACAATCTTGTTCTCAAAGGTGAAGCCAGCACCTTGCTCTTGGGGCTCCAGGCGCAGCCAGACGTGACCGTACTGACCCCGACCACCCGATTGACGGATGTACTTGCCTTCAATCTCAACGGTCTTGGTGATGGTTTCACGGTAAGCCACCTGTGGTTTCCCGACGTTGGCATCCACTTTAAATTCCCGCAGCAGACGGTCAACAATAATTTCCAAGTGAAGTTCGCCCATCCCGGCAATGACGGTCTGACCCGTTTCCTCATCGACTCGGACGCGGAAGGTGGGATCTTCTTCAGCCAATTTGGACAAGGAATTGGAGAGTTTCTCTTGATCGGCCTTGGTTTTTGGTTCAATGGCAACCTCAATCACGGGCTCAGGAATGTGAATCGATTCCAGAATGACCGGATCATTTTCCAAACAGAGGGTGTCACCCGTGGTGGTGTTTTTCAGACCAACCACCGCGAAGATATCCCCAGAGTTCACTTCAGGAATCTCAATACGGTCGCTGGATTCCATCTGGATTAAGCGGCTGACCCGTTCCTTGTTGTCTTTGGTGGCGTTGTAGACGTAGCTACCCGCATCGAGGTGACCGCTATAGACTCGGCAGAAGGTAAGTCGGCCGACGTAGGGATCGGTCATAATCTTGAAAGCAAGTGCAGCAAAGGGTTCTTTGTCATCGCTCTTGCGGATTACTGGCGTACCATCACGCTTGAGGCCTTGAATGGGGGGCACTTCAATCGGTGAGGGCAGGTAATCAATAATGGCATCCAGTAACAGCTGAACCCCTTTGTTCTTAAAGGCAGTACCGCAAGTAACTGGCACAATTTTCACATCGCAAACCGCTTTGCGCAGTGCTTTTTTCAGGGCTTCCGTAGAAACTTCTTCCCCGTTCAGGTATTTTTCCATCAGGGCGTCATCGGTTTCCACAATGGCTTCAATCAGGGATTCCCGGGCGACTTTGGCCGCTTCAACGTAATCGGCTGGAATCTCAGATTTTTCGACTTCTGTCCCGATATCGTTCTGGTAGATGTAGGCACAGTTGTCCATCAGATCCACCACCCCAGTGAATTGGTCTTCAGCACCAATCGGCAGCTGAATCGGGTGAGCATTGGCACCCAAACGGGTCTTGATCTGATCCACCACACGGTCGAAACGAGCACCGGTGCGGTCCATCTTGTTCACAAACACCATCCGAGGAACCATATAACGGTTGGCTTGGCGCCAGACGGTTTCAGATTGAGATTGAACCCCACCAACGGCACAGAAAACAGCAACCACACCGTCTAAAACACGCAAAGAGCGCTCTACTTCGATGGTGAAATCAACGTGGCCGGGGGTGTCGATAATGTTGATCTGGTGGTTTTTCCAGAATGTTGTGATCGCGGCAGAGGTAATGGTAATACCCCGTTCACGCTCTTGTTCCATCCAGTCGGTAACGGCAGTCCCTTCGTGAACTTCACCAATTTTGTGAATTTTCCCGGAGTAGTACAAAATCCGCTCAGTGGTGGTGGTTTTTCCTGCGTCAATGTGGGCGGCAATACCTATGTTGCGGTAACGTTCAATCGGCGTCTTTCTGGCCACGGTCTGTTTTCCTTATGTCTGTGTGGATTCTATACAAAGTGGATAATAACAAGCCGGGTCACTGACGCGACCCGGAAAATAATACATTAGAAACGGTAATGTGCAAACGCTTTGTTGGCCTCAGCCATCTTGTGCATTTCTTCTCGCTTCTTAATCGTAGATCCAGCGCCGTTGTATGCATCTAACATTTCAGCGGCAAGCTTTTCAGCCATCGAGCGACCATTTCGCTTACGAGCATATTGAATCAACCAACGCGATCCAATGGCCACAGCCTCATCTTCACGCACTTCCATCGGCACCTGATAGGTAGAACCACCCACCCGTCGGGCTTTCACTCGGACCAAGGGCTTCACTTTTTTCAACACTTTGTGAAACACTTCCAGGGGCTTTTCTTGGATTCGGCTTTGGAGAGATTCTAAGGCGGTGTAGAAAATCCGTTCTGCCACACTCTTCTTGCCACGTGTCATTAAGCGGTTAATAAATTTCGCCACATCCACATCGTTATAGATAGGGTCTGGAAGCGGAACACGTTTGGCAGGTTTGTAGCGACGAGGCATTGAGGACTATCCCTTCTTTCTTATTATGTGTGAGCTTATTTCTTGGGGCTTACTTCTTCTTTTTGCCAGCAGCAGCGGCTTGGGCAGCGGCATCTTTTTTGGTGCCGTACTTGCTGCGAGACTGGTTGCGTTTCTGAACACCGGCTGCATCCAATGTGCCGCGCACAATGTGATACCGAACACCGGGTAAATCTTTCACCCGACCACCGCGAATCAGAACCACAGAGTGTTCTTGCAGGTTGTGGCCAACACCAGGGATATAGGAAGTCACTTCAAACCCGTTGGTCAAACGAACCCGAGCCACTTTACGTAGCGCAGAATTGGGTTTTTTAGGGGTGGTGGTATACACCCGGGTGCAAACGCCCCGTTTTTGAGGGTTGGATTTGAGGGCCGGTGACTTGGTTTTGGTGATCACCCGTTTGCGTTCACGACGGACCAACTGAGAAATCGTAGGCAAGGAAAAACCTCCTGTAGGCTTTTAAAAATACTGGCGCGGACACCCAGAAAAGGAAATAAATCGATAAAATCGATAAATGATAGATGTTTAGGGTAGCCAAAGGAAAAATCAATGTCAATGCATGACCCGATTGCTCTGGGCTACTTTCCTTTGCTCAGCCCTTCCGGGATCAGCCGGTAGCCGCCCCCGTAGATGGTTTCAATATACTGCTTGCTCGGGCTGGCTTTTTCCAGTTTGGAGCGCAGGTGGCGGACATGGACACGAATGGTTTCTACATCATCATCCGGGGCGTATCCCCAAACATCTTGCAGCAGCTTGCCAAGTGAGATCGCCTGTCCGTGGGTTTGGACCAGGCAGTTTAATATCTCAAATTCGGTCGGGGTGAGTTTAACCCGTTGATCCAGTAACTTCACTTCCAAATTTTCTGGAATCAGGGTGATATCTCCCACAGAAAGAACTTCTGGCAGACTAGAGCCTGTCGATGGTTCCCCAGAGCGGCGTAACAGTGCGCGAACGCGAACAAGCAGCTCAGGAATTTCAAAGGGTTTCACCAAATAGTCATCGGCTCCAGCGTCAAAACCTTTCACCTTGTCATCCAGCACGCCAAGCGCGGTGAGAAGCAACACGGGGGTGGTTTCTGTGCCGGGGTTTTTGCGAATCCGCTGGCAAACGGTATAACCGTCTACTTCGGGCATCATCACATCCAAAATGGCAAGTGCGGGGCGCTCTTGTTGCACCAGTGCAAGGCCTTTGGTTCCATCGGGGGCAGTAAACACTTCGTGCCCTTGGATTTCTAGGTTGATCTGAACCAATTCGAGAATGGCGGGATCATCATCGACAGCCACTATTTTTGCCATGGGGGTCTGTTACTCCTGAGGTTGGACGGGTCGTTCTTCTAAAATGACAGCAATCTTGAGTGGTTGGTGATTGCGGATAAGCGAGAGGGTTACCCGATCTCCAACACGTTTGGATTCTAACATATTGAGAAACTGATCGGTGGAAACAATGGGTTGATTGTCTATATGGGTTAAGATATCGCCGCCCAAAACAAGGACCCGGTTTCCAGCGCGCACCAGCTGAGTGCCGCCGCGAATGCCAGCTTTATCGGCTGGACTGTCCTTTACCACGCGGGCCACCAGTAAACCCCGGTTGCTCGGGAGATTTAAGGCTTGGGCCAAGAAAGGGTTAATCTCTAAGTGCATGGCCACGCCCAAAAAGGGACGAATCACCCGGCCGTATTGCTTGAGGTTTTGGGCGACCCGGTTGGCCGTGTTGACGGGAATAGAAAACCCGATGCCGGCATTGGCCCCCGAGGGACTAAAAATGGCAGAATTAATGCCTATCAGGCGGCCACGAGAATCAATGAGCGGCCCCCCTGAGTTGCCGGGGTTAATCGCCGCATCCGTCTGAATAATATGATCCATCGTGCGGCCGTTTTCTGCTTTCAGTTGCCGCCCAAGGCTACTGATAATGCCAATCGTCATCGTGCTTTTTAGGCCAAAGGGGTTGCCAATGGCAAAGACAGTTTGCCCCACTTGGAGCTGATCAGAATCACCCAGAGGGATCACCGGAAAACGGGTGGCCGGGTCGGTGACTTTAATGAGTGCTGTATCGGTATTGATATCAAGCCCGATCAGCGTTGCTTTGTAGGTTTTTCCGTTAAGGAGCGTGACTTCTAAACTGCGGCTGTCTTCGACGACGTGTGCGTTTGTAATGATATATCCATCTGGGCTAATAAAAACACCAGAGCCTGTTCCTTGTTGTGGTATGGCGTTATAGAATGCATCCATGGTAATGCTGGTACTGGTGATGTTAACCACTGTGGGACTAAGTTTTTTGTAGATAGAAATATTGCGCTCTTCTTCATTGGTGAACGGTGAGAGAGCTTGTGGCTTTAGCGGGGTTTTTTCCGCCGCAAACCCGGTATGACAGCACGAAAAAACCAGAGCCACAAACAAGATAATTTTAAAGCAAGCCGTAAGGCAACCATTTCTTCTACAGTAAGCCAAGAGAGGTGTCCTTTTGAGAGTAAAACAATTTAAAGCAAAACAGTTTACAGTAAGATGAAGGACTAGGGTAAACCAAAGGTCAGTGAGACAGAACCCTTTTTTTTGATATGACGACGTTCCAACGACAAAGCAATGAAAATCGTGTTTTCGGCCGACTGAAAGAGTGGTCGGAATTTATCAAGTTTGAACACAGCGTGTTTGCATTGCCCTTTGCCTTGTCTGCCTTATTGCTCGCCTCTCCAAATCATTGGCCCCCTCTGGAAACAGTCGGCTGGGTGATTCTGGCGATGATCTCAGGGCGCACCTATGCGATGGCGATGAATCGACTGTTGGATGCCACGATTGACGCCAAAAACCCCAGAACACAGAACCGTAGTTTACCCGCAGGCAGAATGAGCCAATGGGAAGCATGGGGGCTCACGCTTGCTGCAGCGCTAGGGCTGTGTGTGGCCACATACCAATTGCCTGCGTTATGCCAAGCCTTGTTGCCCGTTGCTTTTGTTATTTTGACAGTGTACTCGCTCTTTAAACGATTTTCTCCACTGGCGCATTTGGTTTTGGGCGTGGCACTCGGCTCTTCTTCTGTTGGGGCCTGGATTGCTTTAACCGGTGCTTGGTCTGGATGGGCTGTTTTGTTCGGTTTGGCCGTGATGTTTTGGGTGGCCGGCTTTGATGTGATTTATGCCTGTCAAGACGAAGACTTCGACCGCGAGCATCACTTGCACAGTATCCCTGTTTGGCTGGGCCGGGGCCGTGCGTTACAGGTGAGTCAGCTCTTTCATGGGCTGATGCTACTGTGTTTGGTTTCTTTTGGGCTGGGTTATCCCCAGACAGTGGGTATATTTTACTGGCTGGGGTTGTTGTTTTTAAGTTGGAAACTGCTGCAACAACATGCGCTGGTTTCCCTGACCTCTCTGGAAAAAGTAAATGAAGCGTTTTTTGTCGTGAACGGTCAAATCAGTGTGCTGTTTTTTGTGTTGATCCTTCTGGATAAGTTGGTGGCCCTATGAAATATAAACGACTTCAACACTATCCTCATGTAGACGGGACACATTACGGTCCGGCATTGCTGCCCTATACACAGGCCATTTATGAGCTGTTGCGCCGAAGATTGAACAAAGCGTTTTTTCAGATTGGCCTCTCCGTCGAAATCACCGGAGACATTCTGCGCTATATTGCTCAGGGAAAGCTTCAGTGGCGACATGTGTTCCCGCAAATGTCCTTTGTCGGGGTGACCACGTTGGGGATTGCCTTGATTGTTTCCACGTTTGCAGCGATGGTGATTGCGCTTCAGGTGGCAACGGAAATGGCACGACAAGGTGCTTCTAGCTATGTGGGCGCGCTTGTCTCCCTTGCCATGCTCAGAGAGTTGGGTCCAATCATGACAGCTGTGGCTGTGGTGGCCATGGCGGGGTCTGCTTATACGGCAGAACTGAGCACCATGCAGATTACCAAACAAATTGATGCCTTGCGGGTTCTCCACGTCGACCCGATTCGCTACTTGATTATGCCTCGTGTCGTCGCAGCCGTACTGGCCATGCCCCTGCTGACGATTATTACCTGCACCAGCGGGATTGTTGGGGGAATGGCCATTAGCCAGTGGTTAGCAGACATCCCCTGGTATACCTTTTTGGATTCTGTCTGGCAACAGACTGAGCCCAAAGATATCTGGACAGCACTCTTTAAGTCCGCGATATTTGGTTACACGATTTCGATTTTGTCTACAACTATTGGTCTTTCCACCCAGGGTGGGGCCAAAGAAGTGGGTACCGCGACTACCCGAGCGGTAGTATGGTGCTTTGTGAGTGTGGCCCTGATGGATTATTTCATCACATTTCTGGTTTATGGGTCAGAATAATAAAATAGCGATAATACCGATTAAGGAAGCCGTATTTGAATCCCTCAGCCCCTGTATTAATTGATGTTTCAAACCTGACAAAGGCCTATGGCGGGCGCATTGTGCTGGATGATATTTCCATTCAGGTTCATGAAGGGGAAGTTTTGGCGATTATTGGTACCAGCGGTTGCGGGAAAAGTACATTATTGCGCCTGATGTGTGGACTGGATACGCCAGATGCCGGGGATATTCACCTCTACGATCCCAACTACAGCATGGTGTTTCAGTATTCGGCGTTGTTTGATTCCCTCACTGTTTTTGAGAATGTGGCGTTTTCGTTGATGGAAGAGTCGGATGATGCCCCAAAAGGCGGTCCGCTCAAACCCAAATTGAGCGATCCGGAGATCATCGCGCTGGTCAAAGAAAAATTGCACTTGGTCGGTCTGGACGGCATTGAAATGCGCTATCCCAATGAGCTTTCTGGTGGGATGCAGAAGCGAGTTAGCTTTGCAAGAGCCATTGTTAGCAATCCTCGTATCATTTTTTACGATGAGCCCACGGCGGGGTTGGATCCCATTGCCTCAACCGTGATTGAGAACTACATTCTCACCCTGAGAGATCAGCTTGGGGCAGCCAGTGTGGTGGTCACTCACCAGCATTCTACGATTCACCGGACTGCAGATAGGGTCTGCCTCCTCCATGGCGGTCAAGTCCGCTGGCTGGGAACACCCGATGAGCTGGAAGTATCAGATAATCCCTATGCACTGCAGTTTGCCACATCCAGTTTGATTGGCCCGATGACGGGAGATTTGGTATAAGCCGTGACCCCGTATTTTCCGGCCCGTATTTTCCGGTATGATAATGAGCGAAAGGGCGGTCTATTTTTTTAACGGAACCCCCTAAACAGTTAAATATCTAGGATAATGTATGCCCCGATCAATTGAAACCCTGATGAAGCGACGAAGTGCCACAGTTAAAGTAGGCTTGTTGGCTTTGGTGAGTGTGCTTCTACTGGTTTTTGTGATGATTTGGCTGCGCGGACGAGGATTAACCACCGGGGATACCTATACGGTTTTCTTTCAGGACGTGGACGGCATGAGAGAAGGTGCTGCAGTCCAGATTATGGGGATTCGCATTGGCTTTATTGATACAATTCAGCCCACCCGAAAAGACGGTAAATATTATGTGGCCGTCAAATTCACGATCAATACCCCAGAAATCAAAGTTCCTAAAGGCTCTCAGCTTTCTATTCAGCAGTCCGGTATTATTGGCGAAAAATTCCTGGAAATCACACCGCCTCAGCTTCGAGAAATCTTGCTTACCACCTTTAAAATGCCCACCCAAACAATCAAAGCAGGCATTCCCGTCAAGTTTCTGTATCAAGAGGGCCTGGTGGATGTGGGCCGGGTGGAGCGGGTCGAAACCTTTCGGGACGATAATTTGATCCGTCATAAACTCTCGTACCGTATCACACGCCCTGGGTCAGAACTCCCCGTGGATCCCATTTTTGAGTTGGCTCTGTCCAATCAGCAGCAGTATTATCTCCGCATTTTGCCCCGTAAGGTCGAAGATGTTCTTCGCCTACCGGATAAAAACCTGGCCTTTACGATTGAAAACCCGCTTCGGATTAAAAAATTCTTAGAGATTCAGCTCGAATCGGCTGAGGCCCTCAGACTGACCAACGATAAAATCAATGAACTGCTATCGGATGAGACGATTGCGACTCTCAACGGCACCCTCAAAAACACGGAAATCCTGACGGCCCGAGCGACAGAAGTCTTGGATTCGGCCAATCAATTGTTTAAGGGCGCTGGGCACGATCTGGAACAATTGGTGAAGACCAGTGACGGGTTGTCTAAAAATTTGATTCAGATCAGCCAAAATGTGAACGGTCTGATTGGGGATCCCAACCTGAAGAAGGACTTGCTCGAGACCGCCACCTCTGTTCAGCAATCAACCAAGGCGTTGGCAGAAATTATGCGAGATCCAGCGCTCAAAGAAACCATTGCCCTCTCGCGAGATACCGCCAAGAACTCGTCTGAGTTGGTATCGATGCTTAAACACACTGCCGAAGATAAGCAACTTCAAAGCCGCCTCGATAACAGTGTGACCCAGTTGAACGGGTCACTCACCAAACTGTCCAAGGTGTTGGATCATGTGGAGCAGCTGTCAGCGGATGACGGGAAAGATCTGAAGGGGATTGTGAAGGATACGCGTGAGACCACAGAAAATCTCAAGCAATTCTCCAAAAAGCTCAACGGACGCTTCACCCTGTTCCGCTTGCTGTTCTAGTTTAAAAAAGTGCGATCAAAAATAGCCCCTAGCGTCTGCTAAAGGCTATTTTAGTGGTTTGAGATTACTTCGAGGTGAATTGAGAACTAACCGCGTGAGCGACGGCTCCGTTTGCGGGCGGCTTCAGATTTGCGCTTTTTGCGCACACTGGGCTTTTCATAGCGCTCGCGGCGTTTAATTTCGGAGAGGATACCAGCTTTTTGGATTTTTTTCTTGAAGCGTTTTAGGGCGCTTTCAATGCTCTCTCCGGGTTGTACTTGAATCTCTGCCAAAGGGATTCACCTCTTTCTGGGGCGTATTATTAGGGCGTATTATGGATGAAAACGAAACACATCGTAACACAAAGGGACGAAAAGTCATGTGTCCCCGTGCCAATTCTTCAATTTACCCGGGGGGCCAGGAAAACGGTCGACCTGCCAATAAGTGCAGATGCTGATGAAACACGCTTTGCCCGGCATCTGCCCCAGTGTTGAGGACCAGTCGAAACTGACTAATATTATGGGCTTTGGCGGCTCTTCGAGCGGACTCAAATAGCTGATGGTCAATACGAGCAGATAACGCTGGGGCTAAGCCTTCATGGCGAACGTCTGCAGTGTGATGCTTGGGGATGATCAGCCAGTGAACAGGGGCCTGAGGATAGAGATCTTTAAACACGAGTGTGTCCAAGTCTGTAGCGTCTCCTGTAGCAATTGGTTCAACGGGGATTTCCCCGCGAACCATCCGGCAAAACAGGCAATTTTCTTCGGAAGTATTCTGTGGTGTATCCAGGCTCTCAGTGCTCATATTCCAACGCTAGCATGCTCAGGCCTGCTGATTCAATACTAAGCCATTCTGGTTTTTCATCTGGCGCAATACCCGATCTGTCAGTGGTACGGTGCTAGCAGTCAGCGGAACTCGGTGATCTGGACTTTCCGGGGGGAGTTCACCGTATTTTTCAATCACCCGTCTCACCAGGGCCTGCTTGCTCGGGTCGGCATCAAAAAATAGTCGGTTGTACAGGGCTACCCCGTCAGAAATAAGCCGAGAAGTACTGACTGTTTGAACATAACTGGGATCGGTGGCCAGGTGAAACCGGTGAGCCAGCGTATTGAGGGCCAGACAATTAATTTCTTCTTGGAGAGAACTCTGATCATCCCCCAGCCGGGCCGCGTGGCCTGCTTCGTGATAGATCGCCTCAGAGATGGCATACAGGGTGGGTCTTGAAAAATCGCCCCGGTATTTTTGGTTAATGATGATCCGGTTGGTCTCTTTCTCCCAATGGGCATGGGCCAAACTATCTCCCATATCACCAAAATCCACGTGAATATTTTTACTGGCAATCAGACGGGCGGCTTCCATCCCGTTTTGAAAGAGAATATCTACCCCGAGTTGCCGTAAATAAGCTTCATCGCCTGGTAAATGCTGAATTTGCTGCAAGAGGATTTTGGCATACTCGATTTCAGGCGGGCTTTTCAGGACTGGCGCAGCTTGGACCGTTTGCAATCCCGGATAATACCCCCCTGGGTAGTAGCCAGTGTAACCGGGTCTGGCCGGGAAGGGGCTGGTAAAATATGTGGAGCTTATGTTTGGGTTGCCTGTTAGGACCATCGGTGTTTCGATCTCTGACATGTTGTAGAAAGTGCTTGCAGAGTTATAAAAACCTGGGCAAGTATTTTTGTGCCCACGCTTTTTGCCTGCCCTTTTTGTGGAATTAGAACGGTGCTACAATCGACAGGCTAAAACAGTCAGGTAACCAAAAAGAGGATAGTATCACCATGTCCACTGCCAAAACCACATCCAATCAAGCCACCAACGCCTCAGTCACCGTCTGTACCCATCCTCTGGTGCAGCATAACCTGTCTATTTTGCGGGATCAACAAACGTCCAATGAGCTATTCCGCTCTGCGCTCAAACGAATTGCAACCTTTATTCTGCAAGAAGCCTGTGCGGATTTGCCCCTCTCCAAAAAAATTATTGAAACCCCTATCTGTAAGGCAGAAGCCCATGTGCTGGCCCCCGAAGTGCCCTTGATTATTTCCCCCATTCTCAGGGCCGGTTTGGCTCTGGCCAGTGTGGCCACAGAGCTCTTGCCCACTGCCAGTGTTTACCATATTGGCCTTTACCGTGATGAAGAGACCTTAAAGCCGGTGACTTACTATAACAAGCTTCCCTCGACGATTGATTATAGCCAGGCCCGTATTTTGATTTTGGATCCGATGTTGGCCACAGGCGGTTCAGCCGTGGCTGCGGTCGATATCATCAAAAAGCTTGGGGTGCGCGTCGAGAATCTCCGCTTTGTCTCCGTGATTGCTGCTCCAGAAGGGGTAGAGCATCTCACCAAAGCCCACCCTGGTATTCAAATTGTCACCGCGGCACTCGATGAAAGACTGAACGAGAAGGGCTACATCGTCCCGGGTCTGGGCGATGCCGGAGACCGTACTTTTGGTACGGTTTAAATCAATTTTGACAATGCTTGAAAGGTGTGAATGGGCAAAAAACCCGTTATCTATTGCCTATCACGATACAGAGTGGGGTGTCCCCCTGCATGATGACCGAGGGCTGTTTGAGTTCCTGATTTTAGAAGGGGCTCAAGCGGGTCTGAGTTGGGATACCGTGTTAAAAAAACGGGATTGCTACCGCAAGGTGTTTGATGGGTTTGATCCCGTCCTGGTTGCCCGTTACGACAGTGACAAGATAAACGACTTGCTGAGTGAGCCTGGTATCATCCGAAACCGGCTTAAAATCAATTCAGCTATCCAGAATGCCCGGGCGTTTCTCAAAGTCCAAGAGGAATTTGGTACGTTTGACGCGTATTTATGGTCTTTTATGTCACCGGGTCCGGGTCTCAAGCCGGTGCCGCTGGTGAATCATTGGCGCGATCTCAGTCAACTCCCGGCCAAAACAACGCTTTCGGATGCATTGAGTAAGGACTTGAAAAAACGGGGTTTCAATTTTGTGGGCTCCACCATCTGTTATGCCATGATGCAGGCTGTGGGGATGGTGAATGACCATCTGACCGGCTGTTTCCGCCATGCGGAATTGAAATTGCATTTTTCCGGGTTACGGTCGAAATGAAATTGATGACAGCCGACGCGTGAAAATTCACGACAAAAATTCGCTATACTGGGATCACGATGTACGACCTCAATTATTACGGCACAGATTCAGACCTGCTGGGCGGTGAGGGGCAAGGACCCTTACCCGACTTTTGCCATAAATGCGGTCGGTGTTGCCGGTCTGCCACGACGTATTCTTCCTATACCAAGTTGCAGGAAATGGTGGCCAATGGGGACAAAGAAGCCGTCGACTTCCTCGAAATTTTTGAGCCCTATGAGTCGATAGAAGCGGCTCGTGAGGCTGTCCCAGACCAGGTGGAGCAGGTCTTAAACATTGTGGCCTCCCGAGACGATATGAAGCTGGAAGATGTGACCTTTTACCACTGCCGTTTTGTCACTGCAGAGGGGCTCTGTGGTATTTATGAACGGCGTCCGAGATGTTGCCGTGAGGCGCCAGCCCATGGTTGGTCTGCTATGCCTCCTGGTTGTGGGTTTGAGGGTTGGCAGTTTGAGCAGCGCGAGAACCAAAAGCGCATGATTCGCGACATGAAACGCAGTGCCTACGTGCTGGAGCAGATGTCGCCAGACGGGAAAACCCACCCGTTGCGTCCGGAAACAACCTTGGATGATTTGAGAGCCCTTGTTGCAGAAAAACTGAAACCCTGGAAGATGTTTGGGTCAGATCATTGGTAAGAAGACATGGGTAAGCAATTGTTGGTAATGGTATGACAGGCCCAGAGAAGCCAAGTCCCTTGGGGTTTGCCCAAGAGGTCGAAAAACTGATGAAACTCCCACAACACCTGTGTAAACAGCGTGGTATCTGCTGTCGAATTGCCACGTTTAAAGGGTCTTTGAACGTGGATGATATCCGCAAACTCTCTCTGATGGGCGATGAGCCTGGTGCCGAGATGGCACGTGACTTTCTCTCTGTCTTTGAGCCCTATGCAACAACAGAAGAAGTGGTTGAGATGGCCCCTGAATTTGTGGATCGTGTCAAACAGACAACACAACTTGGTGGCGGGAATCCAGACAACGTTTCGTTTTTTAAATGTCGTTTTGTGCTTGCTGATGGTCGCTGCGGGGTACACGAAGACCGCCCTGTCGGTTGCAGGACTTACCCGTTTCCGCACAAGGACACGATCTATCACCCTGGCTGTGGCTTTGAACAACAAGGCAAGGCCAACTGGCAGCGAATAGAAGAGATTATTCAAACATTGGAAGCGATGTCAAACGCAGACTAGCCATTGGTAGCCTAAGCGTTTCGCGCGTCGCTTTAATCTCGTTACATAAACGTTTTGAAGGTCATCGCAATGTTTTTGTCGACGACTTTTTTGACCGCTTCCATTTCAGTCGAAACCGCTTTCTGCTGAGAATCAACCCGGTTGAGCTGAAGCTCTAAGGATTTATCTTTCGCCTGAAGTGCTTGGACCCGTTGGTTGAGCTGTTTGGCTTCTTTACCGTCAGGATCTAAGTTGGCACTGTTGTTAAACATTTGGCTGGTCATGTTGGCCAAGTACTGTCGTGCTTGGCTGATCATTTGCCCAGTCAGCTCTAGATCGCTCTTTCGGGCGGTGAGCATTTGAAGCCTTGCGTGGCTGGCTGCTAACCCCATAGTATGAATTCCCCCCTAAACGAGTAGTTCCCCTAAAAAGTGAATAGAATATACCCCTGTTACTCATGAGCATGAAACCTTTCGAGCGAGGTTTTGTGTTAGATGATCTCGCCATGCGGGTTTTTGGCCTCATTTTTGTTACAACGGTTAATAAAAAGATTAACCATGTTTTAAGTAGCACTAAAAAAGAATTAAGACGAATCACTGGCTTTGTGAGACTGTAATAGGGAATTTTTGCCAAGAGTGGTCGCCCAGATCGTTCGCGTAATCGCAGCGCTCCCAAGTAGATTTTTTAAGGAAGTTTTTTGAGCAAGGAAAGGTCTTCAGTATGAATATTCCTGCAATCTTGATGACGTTGAATGCCGGGTTTCACGTGGTGATCGTGATGCTGTGGACAGGGGTATTGGCCTCTTGGCTACTGATTATTAAACCCACATGGCAACAGTACGAAAAACCGACAGGCTTGCTGCTGCAGACAACCGAAAAGTGCCAGAACTTGCTCTGGTGGTTGATGGGTTTATCTTTGGCCAGCGGTGTATACAGAATTGTTCAACTCGGCGGGATGAAGCACCTGCCAACCGTGATCCACATCAAACTGGTACTGGTGATTATTATGGTGCTGCTAACGCTGGCGAACGGTCTGATGATTTTGCCCAAAATGGTGGTTTCGGCAGCAGAAGGAGACCCCTTGGTGTTTCATGAATCACTGAAAGCCTACACCCGAAATACCTGGCTGGCCTTTATCTTGCAAATTGGTATCATTGGCCTGCTGGCTTATGGCGGACTGCTGTAACTGGTTGTAACTTAAACTAGCGCCGCTGTTGCTGATTCGTGATTTGCAGTTGCCTGATTTGCTCTCGGGCCACCAGCAGTTCGCGCTGAAGTTTCTCGAAGGTCGCCGCATCGATCATCGGGCCGGCTGCGGCTCCGCCTGTTGGCTGAGGGCTAATAGGAAGAGGTTTGAAGGGTTTTTTACTCTCTTCTTTAAAGAAGAGAATGGCTTCACTATCGAGCTTATTGATGTAGCCAAGATTAATCAGGACGTTGGCAATCCCTGTTTTTTCACCCAGAGATTCTTCAATATACCGCTGGGTGCGGAGCGCTTGGTCCAGTTGCTCCACACTGAGCCGACCAATTTTCACCAGGTACTCGCCAAGACGAATCCGGTTGGCCAAATAATTAATCGTCCCCATAATAATCCCAGAACTGGGCCGAAGGGCGAGCTCTTTATCCATGGCTTCCAATAGATAAATGGCACACTGCTCCAAGGTCCAGGCGCTGGACATACAGATATCAATCACCGTTTTATTTTGCTGAGACAGTTTTAAAAGTTTAAGCGTCCCTGTAGACACTTTTCCGGTATTGCTGTCAAGCTCTCGTGTGCCAGCATGAGTGAGTTGAGGCCTGTATAAGGGCAATAAATCTTCGTGAGAGAAAGAATCCATTGTGGTTTTTGCCATTGATGATTCCAGCTCTTGCCGCAGCAAGGCATACAAAACTTGCTTACCCCACATAGGCAAGTGCTGAATTTGATTTAAAAGTAGTTCAAAAGAGTACACGGGCTGCCGGGTGTCCATCGGTCTGACAGGTGGTGCAGGTGGTGTGAGACGTCTTCAGATATCGTCCCATATATATAATAGAATACCATTCAACTTAACGGGGAAATGCAAAGGCATGTGCGAACCGTTGGCAAATACAGGACTTTTGCAAAGGTTATTGTATGTTTCGGGAAAAAACACCAAAGCTACAATTTTATGTTCTTTTCTCTTGAGCACCTTGTTTGGGCAGATAGTTTTTTACTGGATTCTGACCAGTGCTTTGTTTATAGTGTGGGGGAGAATTGCCTTGGGAACAAAACCAGAGTGCCTGCCGTCTAGTAAACGTGGCTCTTGTACCCCCTCTTGTCCCCCTATTGAATTGTAATCATAAGGAGTTTTACTGTGGTGCATCGTTATCCCTTCACACAACGATTACTGGTCACTGGATTGACAGGCGTGACCCTGATCAGTTTGTTCAGTCTCAGTTTGCCCGGCTTTGCCAAGCAGACCAATACGGCCAGTAAACCGGCAACGGTCACCACTCCGAAGGCTAGCCAGTCCTCTCAAGCTTTGCCGCCGCTGACACAGACAGAAGGCTATAACCCGGCTCCTGCTTTTAACCCTCAAGTTGCACCGGCCTTGGCTCAAAATCTTCCCCCGTTGCAAGGGCGTGTGGTCACTGCCCCTGCAGGAAGCTTCATCACTGCCAGTCTTCAAACCCCTCTTAGCAGTCAAAATGCCTATCCTGGGCAACAAATCACGGCCACTTTAGGGTCAGATTTAGCCGCAGGCGGCGCCGTCATCCTGTCTGCCGGCAGTCAGCTGGAAGGTCAAGTGGTCTCTTCACAGTCAGCTGGCCGGACTGGGAAACCGGGTGAACTCGTGATTCGCTTTACCGGAGCCACCACTCCCAACGGACAGCGTGTCCCCCTGTCAGCTCGTATTCAGACTGAAGACGGCTCAGGCATTATTCGTGGCGGTACCACCAAAGGACGCCTTGGTAAAGCCGCTCTCAATACGGGGGTTGGTGCTGGCTTGGGAGCTGCCCTTGGAACAGCTTTAGGACCGCTATCAGGTGGTCGTGTTGGGCGGGGTGCAGTCTTTGGAACAGCCGTGGGTGCTGGTAGCGGTGCCTTGTATGCTGCCTTCAAAAAAGGAGAAGAAGCGGTCTTGCCAGCAGGGCAACCAGTCAATATCGTCCTGGATCAACCCTTAACCACTGCTCCTTCAGCAGGTGGTTACGGCAATCAGGGCTATGCACCCAATTATCAACCCAATAATTACGCCCCTGGATATGGTTATCCAGCACAACAGGGTGGGTATAATCAACAGCAGCCCGGATCTTATCAGCAGTACGGACAGCCTGATCCTAATCAGCAACAGCCGTATAACTATAATTACGGTGGCTAGTCCCCTCCTGTGTTAAACTTTCCTCCAGAGGCACGTCGTCATCAGGCGTGCCTCTGTTAATATCAGAGTCAATCCATGCCTCAATCTGCCTCTCAATTAGCCAGTCCGGCTCATAATCTCAAGCGAAGCATCGCTCTCACTACCAGTGAGGGTGAGTTACCCTTTCGTTATTCGGTGGGAATCTCCTTTGGCATGCATTTGCTGGCACCCGTTGCGTGGCTGGCCCTTCTGACGCTTGTGTTGTGGCTGCTCAATTTCCTATTTCACCTCAATTTGCATTTATTTGACTGGTTCATGAAGCCTCCCATAAACCAACCCAAAGATATTGAATTTATTATTGTGCCCAAGACTCAGGTGAAACCTCCCGTCACCGCTCAATTTTCTGCAGCAAACAATCAAGAGGCCGGCGGAAAACCAGACCCAGCTCGTGAAGTTTCTCCCGAAGAGAGTGAAACACAACTGCCGCAGCAGCCGGTCTTTCAAAAACCTCAGCAGCAAGTTAAACAGCAGCAAGCACAGCCCAAGCAGCAACAAGAATCACAGCCCAAACCAGAGCAACAGCCAAAACCAGAGCAACAGGCCCCGAAGCCCAAAATTACAACGCAAAGCCCCAAAGGGTTTTATCTACTTGGGTTTACTCCCCCCAAACTTGCCAAGCAGAGTGATATCAGAAATATGACATCTATCACACAGCAAATAACGGCGCAAAACAGCCCGAGTGGGCCCGTCGTTACTTCTTCCAACCCCGCTGCTGCCCAAGCAGCGCAAGCGGCAAGCCCTTTGTTAATCAGCCCAGAAGGGGCACTGCATATCGGCACTGCAACAGGCCAACGTCCTCTCAACCCAGAAGCGGGCGCTGCTAAAACACCCGGTGTCAATGCACTGCAAAATGAGTTTGGACCCTATGTTGCTGAACTGAAACGGCGTCTGGCCCGAAATTGGCATCCTCCTCGAGGGGCGGCGACTCGCCTGGTCATCCTCAATTTTGAGATAGGGAGAGAGGGTAAGTTGGAAAAAATCAGTGTGCAAACCAGTTCTGGAAATCCAGAAGCGGATCTAGCAGCCATTGCAGCGGTGCAGGTTTCTGCGCCCTTTCAGCCTTTGCCGCCCACCTACACCGGTCAATCAGTGCCCATTGTCTTCACGTTTGACTATAAGGTCCTTGGTTCTGGTGCTCGGTAAGGGTTCGGTCAAGTTGAAGCACGGACACTTGAGCAAAGAGTCGATTGGCATTATGATGGTCAAGCCACGTCACGGAAGGAGCATATAACCCCATGGAACTCATTTTATTTGCGATTCAGCACGACTGGATGGTCCTAATGCCCATTGTGCTGTGCTCAGTGTTAACCGCAGCTGTTGCCTGGGACCGCCTGGTCTATTACAACAAGAATAAACGCGATGTGGTGCAGTTTATTCACCGCTTGCAACGAGAGCTTCAACGCAGCAATCTGGAAAATGCCCAGGTGCTGAGTGCCCAAGTGGGTGGGGTGATTGGAGAAGTGTCTGAAGAAGGACTCCGTGTGCTGCAAGAACAACATGGGGATTTTGAGCGTTCCTACGATATTACGGTCGCCTTGGCAGGGCGGAAGTTAGAAAAGCGCCTCTCCGTGTTAGGAACCATTGCCACCATCTGTCCGTATCTTGGCTTGTTTGGAACGGTTATTCGGATTCTACTCACCTTTGGTGAACTCTCTAAGGCAGGGTCTGCCACAGGCGCCCCGCAGATTATGTTTGGGATTGGTTCTGCTCTAATCGCCACGGCCTTTGGTCTGGGTGTGGCCATTGCCGCTGTTGCCCTCAATAACTGGTTCCAAACCATTGTGAACCGTTATGAGGACGACTTCCAGCTTCTGAAATTGCTCTTTTTGAGCTTTGCTGATGAGCAAAGCCCCGCCACAGGTGGTGGCTATGCCCGCAGTATGTAGGCCGTAGAGACGAACGAATCAACCGAATAAAAAGGCATACCCCGCCATGCATTCCTCAGGCAAACATAAACAGGTGTTTAACGAGATTAATATCACCCCGCTGACCGATATTTTTCTCGTGTTGCTGATCATTATGATGGTGGTTGCCCCCTTGATGCAGCAGCAAAACCAGTCGATTAAGCCGCCCAAAATCCAAGGCGGGATGGCGATGGAGCAAGGCAAGCTGATTGTGGAAGTGACCACAGAAGGCGGGATCTACATTGACGGAAAGGCCGTCAATGAGAGTGAACTAGTCTCTATTCTAAAAGAGAAAGCCGGCAAAATGGAAGAAAAAAATGTGGTGGTGCGTGCTGATGGGAAAACCAAGAGCAGTGCTGTCCTCAAAGTCTTTAATGCCGCCCGGGATGCCGAATACCAAAAAGTGACTGTTGCCGGAGAGCCCCTCAGCGACGAGCGGGAGTCTGAGCTTAAATCGGAAGAGCCTACTTCATGAACACGGGGAAAAGAAAACAGCTTTTTACTGAGATCAATATCACGCCACTGACAGATATCTTTCTGGTGCTGCTGATTATCATGATGGTGGTTGCCCCGATGCTGCAATATCCCGGACTAAAGCTAGCAGTTCCCTCTGTGGGGCCCTCGGCTGATACCAAAGAGCAACCCAAGACGGTACAAATCCATATTGACGGACAAGACCGCTTCTCAATCGACCAAAAAGAAGTGAGTGCTTTGATGCTGAGTAATGCTATTCGAGAATTGAAGAACGCTAAGCCGGATGGGGTGGTGATTGATGTGGATCCCAATGCCACTCACAATGCAATGACCCATGCGATGGATGCGGCCCAAACGGCTGGTGTGGAAAAAGTGGCTGTGACAGAGAGTGCCCCTGCAGGAGCCGCGCCCTCACCCGCTCAATAAGTCTTGGCCCCGTAAATTGAAGCGCCCGTATATTAAAGCGATAGAGACAGGCCGCCCCGCTTGAAAAATACCGATATCAATGTCTTATTTGTGGCTGCAGAATCCGCCCCATGGATGAAGGTGGGAGGTCTGGGGGACGTGATCGGCTCTCTGCCTTTGGCCTTAGACAACTTGGGCGAGTCTGTGGCTGTGATGCTCCCGCGTTACGGAAACTTAGATCCCGATGCGATGGGATGGCAGTGTTGCTGGTCTGCCAGTAATGCAAGCGACACGACGCTGTTGGGTGCCGAATTGTTACTACAACAAAGGGTTTCTGCCATTTGGCAGACGGAGCTTAAAGGGGCCTCTAATACAGTCCCAGTGTATTTTCTAGACTTCCCCCACACCTTTGGGACCTGGCCCGGGCCTTATCAAGCTGGTAGTTTTGACGCGGAGCGGGCCGCCTACTGTGACTTTTGCTTTGCAGTACTCCCGGCGCTCTCTCTTTTGCATCTCCGCGTCGAGACCTTGCACCTGCATGACTGGCACACAGCACTCCTCGCCAAACTACTGCCCGAGGCCCGAGAGGCTGGTGACCCAGACACACTGCCTAAACAATCGATACTGACCATTCACAATGTGGGCTATCAGGGGCCTGCCTGGCCGGAAAACATTTTGGCCCAAGGGATTCGCTATGCGGATTGGATTACAGCGGTCTCTCCGCGCTATGCGGCCGAAATCCAAACGCCTGAAGGCGGTGCCGGGCTGGACGGACTATTGCGAAGTCGTCAGGATACAGTGATCGGGATTGTGAACGGGATTGATACGGTCTTGGTCAACCCGGCGACAGATATGTTTCTTGCCCGGCGGTATGACAATAATACTTATTTAGAGGGGAAAGCAGCCTGTAAACAAGCTCTTTGCGGAGAAACTGGTCTCCCCTACCGCCCTGAACTTCCCTTAATGGGGATGGTCAGCCGGTTGGTGGATCAAAAAGGGATTGATCTCTTGATTGGGGCGCTTTCAATTTGGGAAAATCAACCCATTCCTTTTGCCCAATGGGTGATTTTAGGCACAGGAGACCCTTATTTTGAGGCGGCACTGAGAGAACTGGCCGCTCGACATCCAGAATCTATCGCTTTTTATGGGGGCTTTCATCTCGCAATGGCACAGCAAATCTACGCGGGGTCTGATGTTTTCCTGATGCCCAGCCGCTATGAGCCTTGTGGGCTGAGTCAATTGATGGCGATGCGCTACGGCTCTCTGCCCTTAGTAAGAGCCACCGGTGGACTCTGTGATACCGTGGTGGACTGGCAGCAGTTTCCAGAGGAAGCAACCGGCTTTTGGTTTGCTGAGCCCAGCCCCAGTGCATTGTTCCGTGCGATGCAGCAGGTGACCACATGTTATGATCATCAACAGCCCGCCTGGCAACAGGCAGTGGTGCGTGCGATGGTGCAAGATTTTTCGTGGCAACACAGTGCGCGTGCCTATCAGCGTTTATACCGGAATCAACGACAAGAAAGCGGGGTGAGATAATGGCCAACTGGGTGACATTAATGCGAATGCTGCTGTGCTTTGTGGTGGCCTGGTTGCTGCTTGCTCGCTCTCACGATCATTACTGGTGGGCCTTTGTTTTGACTGTGCTGATTATCTGGATGGACGGGCTGGATGGTTACTTGGCCCGTAAATTCAATGAGACCAGTCGCTTTGGGGCCATGTTTGATATTTTGGGCGACCGGGTGGTGGAGCAAGTCTACTGGCTGTTGTTTTTGGCCTTGAATTGGGTGCCGCTGTGGATGGTGATGGCAGTGATAGTCCGCGGGGTCCTGGTAGACGGGTTTCGTGCGATGGGTACTGAGCAAGGGTATACCGCCTTTGGTAAGTCGTCGATGATGCAAAGTCCCGTGGGCATATTACTGGTCAGCTCGCGCTTTAGTCGTTGGACCTATGCCGCTTGTAAGGCAGTTGCCTTTAGTCTGGTGATTTTGCTTCATATGCCAGGACCGGGACCCAGTGGCATCCGAGAAACTTGGCAGCATCAACTAGAATGGCCTGTGGCTATTGCGCTTTACGGGACAGTGGCTTTTTGCCTAATTCGTGGACTGCCTGTCCTGATTGAAAGTCAACGTTTTTTCAAGACAGAAACGAAGGCTTGACTGGCCTTTATAGCTGGCCTAATCCGGCTTTTTGACAGTCACTTTAGGCGGGAAGAGCCAGCGGTAGAGCAGCATGTACGTTCCGCAGCTAAAAACCCCAATTGTACTGCCGCGAACCGGCCCTTCTGGCAGAATGGAATAGAGCAACACCCCACCAAAGAAGACGGCGGTCAAAATGCCCATCATTTTTTCAAGGGCGGCACTGTTCTTTTTGACTGGTTTAGCTGGGGTTTCCATCAGGCTATCCTTTAAATAGTGGCTAATGATGGACCATCACAGAGGTGTGCTCGCCAAAAATCTTGTTGCGCAGCTTCATCATCGTGTGGCCGTAGACGTGTTCAATCTCGTTCTGGAGATTTTTCTCCACGTCTAACAGGAAGATATCATGAACGACAAGTTCTTTGATAATGAAAACGATTCCCGGGTTACGGGTATATACGGCACGCGGGCTAGAATCCGTGGTGGGCACATGCCCGATAATCCCCTCGCTGTCATCGACAGACATAATCAGCCAGCGACCCCCCAGAGAGGTTTCAATATCCTGGGCAAGCCCGTGGGCGTAGACATCACAAAAGGTGAAAGGTACTTGGTTGTAGCCCACAATCTTGATATCCACCCCACGAGCCGCAGCCCGTCTGAGGTTATCCTCAATGGCCAGTGCGTCATCGCTCCAGATCTCAATAAAAATGGATTGCTTGGCGTGCTCAATCATGTCGCGGATTTGCTTAAATGTGGAATCGGACCCGCGAATATTCAAGATGGGCTCAATGGTCTCGTTGCCCATATTGGGCAAAGAATCCCGCAGAAAATTAATCGAATTTTTGAAGGAGCGCTCGTGCCGATCGAGCAGTTCAGAGGGAGAGATTGGCAGATAAGTGACGGGCTTGCCGTCAATCGGGACTACTACTCCGGCGTTTTCCAGAGCCTTTAAAGTATCATAGGCCCGTGCTTGAGGCACCCCAGACTCTTTGCTCACCTCATAGCCTGTGGCTGGGTGATGTTTCAGCAGGGTTAGATAGACTTTGGCCTCATAGGTATTGAAGCCAATGTCTTTCAGCTTTTCGATTAAATCCTCCACTGCTTAAATCCTCCACAGCGAAACTCCCAAAGAAAGCAGTCAAAACCTACTACTTACTATGCTCAGTAGTATTTCGTAGTATACGGGCCAACGCTTGACCTGTCAACGGAAGCGGCCAGATCGACTTGCCATTGCTTGGCGCATGACGTTGTATCCCCTCTTGTGATATAAATGTCGTTCTGGTGTCCCTTGTGTAAGCGAGCCTTATCTGATCTGACTGGAGAATTCATTCCTATGAAAGTCATTCTGACCAAAGATGTTGAAACCCTCGGCGAAAGCGGCGATGTGCTAAGCGTTGCAGATGGGTATGCCCGTAATTACCTTTTGCCAAAGCATTTTGCCATTCAAGCCACCAAAGGAGCGCTTGAAGACCGTGAGACCCGTATTGAGCGGATCCGCCAAAAGGCAGAAAAGAAGAATCAAGAAGATCAAGCCCGGGCCGAAAAAATCACGGCCATTGGCTCCTTCAAGATTGAAGCCAATGCCGGTAACAACGGCAAGTTGTTTGGCGCTATCACCACCAAAGAAATTGCCCGGATCCTCTTTGAAAAATCCGGTTTGGAAATTGAGCGTAAAAACATCAGCGTGAATGCGCCGATGAACCGCGTGGGTGAATACACCGTTGCGGTGAAGTTCTCTTCCAAAGTGACCGCCACTGTTTCCGTTGAAATTGCGGCTATTTTGACTGGCCCAGAAGCCGAAGCCGGTTTCTATAATGAGCCACAGACCTTTGCTGCTGAAGAAATTGCTTACGAAGATATTTCTTACGAAGCAGAGACAGAGGAAGAGACAGAAGCCTAGCGCTTTTGTCACCGCTTCAGTCATCGATGCACTGACACAGGCGTCCTTTGACGCCTGTCGTATTTTGGGCTATACTCACCGCATCGAATGAAGGTGTGTGCTGATTGAATGATGGTCTGTAAATGATGGTGTGTAAATGATTCAGTGAGGTTTTGGGCCCATGGACGTTATTTCAAAACAAGTCATCCCGCAACTAGCAAACGCGCTACCCGCAAAAGGACAGAAACTGCCGGGTCAGCAGCGTGATACGGTGTATTTTGCGGGTAATGCGGGTGCGTCTCAGCCGCCTGCCCCACAAGCCTCTCTGCCTGTGGTTCCCGAGCCCTTTGCATTTCTCGATCCGGTGATGCCACGTCCAGGTAGCTTCTCTGAGCGCATGAGAGTGGGAAAGCTTTTACTCAAGCTCGGTTGGCAGCGTTTAATGTGGGATGTTTTTAAGGCAACAACCAAAGAAGCCCCGGTCTGGGTGCCGGATGAAGACCATGGTGCTGAGCGGCAGAGACTGATTAAACAGGGCTACCATGCCCTCAGCAAGGGGAAACTAGAAGCCTATCTGGTGGCAACACGGCTCACGCTGCGCTACCCATATGATGGGTTCACTGCCTCTGGGTTGTTTACGACTTATCAAAGTCTGGCAGACGGCCTCAAACGGATTGCCGAGGATGCGGAATGGGCCAAATCGGCGACAGATGAGCACATTCAAAAACGGGTTCACGATCATCGATACGGCGCCAAAGCGATGGTTCGTTATGGTGATGGGTCTGATAAGTTCCGTACGGCGGCCTATTATAAAGCCTTACGAGTCAATGCCAATCAAACGGATGGAATCAACTGGACGGCATTGAGCAACGCTTGCTATCAGAACGCAGTGACGTATTACGAAAATCTTCCACCTGTACAAAAAAGCCATGAAAATTACTATATTCGCCTGGCCAGACTCCATAAAGACTACGGGCAGACCGAAAAGGCGCTGGCAGCCCTGGATATGGAAGTCAGTCGCTTGAGTAGCCATTCTCAGGAGATTATGCAAGGGGTCAACCGCCGTCAAGTGGCTTTGTTATATCAGGAGCTTAAGGCCCCGGAAAAGGCCCTGCCTCACTTTGAGGCGCTTTTGGCTGAGGCAAAGACCACACAGACAGCAGGCCTTTTTCTGGCCGATTTGCATTCACATGCGGGCCACTGTTATGAACTGTTGGGAAGCTTGGGCAAGGCCAAAGAACATTATCAAGCCGCTTTTCGAGCCGCGCCTGGGAATGCGGAATATGCCAAAAATTTTGCGCGACTCTCAACCGGTGGCGTGGTTTAGAACAAGTCTGAAATAAAGTACTCGCTCTCTTTCTGTGGATTAACCCTCGTTGTCACGGCCGTATTGTCGCTGCCTAGATTGTAACGATATGATATGATATTGACAGCGAGATGCTGCGGCTGATTTTGGCAGACGTTGAGACTCGACCCCGCACAGCAGAAACACGAATCCAGAAAGACAAAACGACGTGGCAGAAAAGTTTGTGATTCATGGTGGTCAGCCCCTTCGGGGAGATGTGGCCATTTCGGGTGCCAAAAACTCAGTGCTCAAGCTGATGGCAGCCTCTTTGCTTACCCCGGCAGAAATTATTTTGAACAATGTCCCCTCACTGTCCGATGTGGATGTGATGAAGGATGTGATTGCCTATTTGGGCTGTGAGGTCAGTCAAAACGATAATACGGTCCAACTTCGTGCCAGAGAACTCACCTCAGTAGAAGCCCCTTATGAGCTTGTGAGCAAGATGCGGGCAAGCTTTACAGTGCTAGGGGCACTTCTGGGGCGCTGTGGTGAAGCCAAAGTATCCTTGCCCGGAGGCTGTTCCATAGGTAAGCGCGGTGTCGATCTTCACGTGAAGGGTTTAGAAGCCCTGGGTGCTGAAATCGAGATTAACCATGGATACGTCAGCGCGAAGGCCAAAGCACTCACCGGGGCAGAAATTCTCCTGGATATCCCCAGTGTCGGTGCCACAGAAAACATTATGCTGGCTGCCGTTCTTGCCAAAGGGTCGACGGTGATTTCTAACGCGGCCCAAGAGCCAGAAATCCTTGATTTGGCCAACTTCCTGAACACGCTGGGTGCAGATGTGAACGGAGCAGGCACCACCGAAATTGTGATTAACGGGGTCAAGCCAGAGTCATTAACCGGAGCGACCTATAGTGTGGTCCCTGACCGCATCGAAGCATCTACCTACTTGATGGCGGCCGTGGCTACCCACGGGGATGTGACGTTGCACAATGTGTTTGCCACCCATCTCAGCCCGATTATTTATAAACTGCAAGAAGTGGGGGCGGAAATCACCACAGTATCCCCCAATTCACTGCGAGTTCAGTGTCCTGAACGGCCCAAAGCAACCAATATTGTGACACTGCCCTATCCCGGTTTTCCAACAGATTTACAGGCGCCGATGATGGCACTGCTCACGACGGCTGAAGGTGTCAGCATTATTAAAGAGACGATTTATGAAAACCGGTTTAAGCAAATTGGTGAGCTGAAGCGGATGGGTGCTGAAATTCAGCAAGAAGGTAATGTGGCCGTAGTGACTGGGGTGGAAGCCCTGTCTGGTGCACAAGTTCGTGCCAGTGACCTTCGAGCAGGAGCTGCGTTGGTGATTGCGGGACTGCAGGCCCACGGTACTACTGAGATTTTAGATCTACATCATTTGGACCGCGGCTATGAGGCCCTGGTGCCCAAACTAAACAGCCTGGGTGCCGATATGATCCGTGTGCCCGTTGAAGAAGATAGCCCCGAAAAAGCGGCTATATAAGAAGAGGTTCGCCATGACAAGCCCCACACCCCAACAGCCTGAATTTAAACGCTGGTACGATTATGACCCGGTCTTGATTGAAGTACTGGACCTTTTGCGTGCATTTCAGGCCGATGTGCGTTCGCAAGCAGAAGTATTTATTGAAAAAATTGAAGCCCAAGTCGGGAAAGAAGCCTTGGACCAGTTTTATGCGATGTCTAAGCCTGATAAATTCGGAAACCGTTGGTATGATCAAGATCCCGTTGTCTCTCGGGCGGTAGAATTATTGCGTGTCGTTCCACCAGAAGCTCAACGCCAAGCAGCACTGCGGTTTTTGGAAGCCCTCAAAAAACAGGGTCTGACCAGTTCACTCAGTCCTGACTAGATCGTTAGCCTTGCTTTATCAGGACTTGCGTTATCCCCTGGCAAACTATCCTTTGGGTGTGCCTGAGCTGTGGGACAGTGGCCAGTTTTATGCCTGCCATGAATACCTAGAGACAGCCTGGATGCAGACTCCGGTAAGCCAAACAGCCCAACGCCATTTGTTACAAGGCCTGTTACAGGTGGCCGTGGCCTTTCATCATCATGCTTCGGGAAATGTACATGGCTTTCAGGTCCTCCTCAGCAAGGGCGTGGCCCATCTAGAACAGGACGGTGTCGATCGTGAAGCAGAGAAGTACGCTGAAGCAGAGAAGTACTGTGAAACAGAGAAGATTGGGTGTCCTGCCGAAGTCAGTGACAGGCCTAGAGACTGGGCTGCTTTTATAAAGGCAGTTAAACGGTTAAGCCGTCAAACGCCAAACCAGTCCTAAAAATAGGCAAAACCAAAAACCCCCAACGAGATACTTTAAGCTCAGTCAGGGGTTTTTTAGTTTTTTTATGGGTTTAATACCAAGTGAATGCTTACTTTAAGCGGGATTCAGCGGCATCCCAATCAATGTTTTTAAAGAAAGCATCGATGTAGTTTGGTTTTTCAGTGGGCTTGTAGTCCACAGTGAAGGCATGTTCCCAAACATCCATCACCAAGATGGGTTGGAAGCCAGCAGGGTGACCATTTTCATGATCGCTTACCCAGAAGTTTTGCAGCCGGCCGTTGAAGGGGTCTTGGTATAAGACAGCCCAACCAATGCCGCGCATTTTACCGGTGGCTTTGAAGTCATTTTCCCAGTTGGCGAAGCTGCCAAAATCTTCGACGAGCTTTTTGTAGAGGCGGCTGCCTTCGCTGAGTGAACCGCCGTTGGCGCGCATATTGCCAAAGTAAAACTCGTGCAGACGCATGCCGCTGTACTCAAAGCCGAAACGGCGCTTCAGCTCATTGTACTCTGGTGTGCCCACTTGCCCGTTGCGGAGCAGTTCGGACAATTTTTCGTTGATGATGTTGGTATTGTTGACATACCCGCTGTAGAGCTTGTAATGCTGCTCGAGTTGCTCTTGAGAAATACCATCCAGGCCTTGCAGGGTGTAGGTTTTGGCTTCGTATGGTTTTACCATCGTTGCTGTCATCCTTTGGCTTCCTTCTATTTCAAGTTATCTATTTCAATACAGAATTGCGAACATAACCGACGTTGTCTGTGCTTAGAGATATAGCACAAACACAGGGTGTTTACCTGATGATTACGGCCCGTTTATTCGTGATACACGGGATAGTCTGTATACCCATGGGCGTCAAAGGCATACCAGGTTGACATGTCTTCTGAAATATTGAGAGGCCAGCCGTGTTGCACTCTGGCAACCAGATCCGGATTGGTGATGAACGGACGGCCAAAGGCGATGGCATCTGCAAGTCCAGAAGTGATGGCCTTTTCGGCAGTTTCTGGCGTATAGCCCACGTTGCCAATTAATGTTCCAGAATAGACGGCTCTGAAATCTTGAAGGGTCATTGGGGGGCCGTTTTCCGGGGCGCCAAAGCCTGTTCCGTCCATAATGTGCAGGTAGGCCAGTTTGTAGCCGTCCAACAGTTTTGCGGCTGCCAGGAAGGTCTCTTGGTAATCATCGGAGCCCATATCGTTATAACGTCCGTTAGGAGAGAGACGAACCGCAACGCGGTTGGCCGGCCAAACGGTTAAAACGGCTTCGAGCACTTCTTTAAGAAAGCACAGTCTGTTTTCAACGCTACCACCGTATTGATCTTGGCGTTGATTGGTTTTGCTTTGCAAGAATTGGTCGATTAAGTAGCCATTGGCACCGTGAATTTCCACGCCATCAAAACCAGCTTGCTTGGCTCTTTCGGCCGCAGCTTTGTAATCTGCAACAATCCCGGCAATTTCTGAGGTTTCTATGGCCCGTGGGACCTCATAGGGAAGTTTGCCAAGAGGGGTATGGATTTGATCATTCTCGATTTTCAAGGCAGAGGCGGACACAGGCAGCACCCCGCCGTCTTGAAAGCTACTGTGAGATGCCCGGCCGCAGTGCCAAAGCTGTAAATACATAGGGCATTGTTCTTGATGAACTTTGCTGACAACGGTTTTCCAGCCTTCTACTTGAGCATCATTAAAGATGCCAGGAGTATTGAGCCAGCCAATGGCTTGTTTTGAGATGCTGGTCGCTTCAGAGATAATTAATCCAGCTGAAGCTCTTTGCGCATAGTAGGTTGCCATTAATTCGTTAGGCACCCGTTCAGTTCCTGCACGGCTACGTGTCATGGGGGCCATGAAAATCCGGTTTTTCAGATTTAAATCGCCAATCTGTAGAGGGTTGAGAAGGTGCTTAAATTCAACATCGGTGGTGGCTAAGCTCATGAATGGCTCCGATTCAGGTTTGTCATTACTTTAGGGAACGATATCACAAAGAAACCGCTTTGGTGTAAAGAATACACCAACCAAGCACAGACAGGCGCGTAATTTTACAAAGTGTCACACTTGTAGAATATGCTGTTGGTAAAGCGTCCAGGTGTTTTTCATCAGCATCGCTATGGTCATTGGCCCAACCCCGCCCGGCACTGGTGTTAAGTAGCCAGCCACAGTGCCAACAGCGGCTTGATCAATATCCCCAACCAGTTTACCGTCTTTTTTGTTCATCCCCACATCAATGACAACAGCCCCTGGTTTGACCATATCACCCGTGACGAGGTCCGCTACCCCAACCGCTGCAACGAGAATATCGGCAGAGCGGGTGAGTTCAGATAGGTTTCGCGTGCGGCTGTGGGCAATGGTCACCGTTGCGTTGCCCTGAAGCAGCATTAAACTGAGGGGTTTCCCGACAATGTTGGACCGACCAATGACCACAGCGTGCTTCCCTTCGACGGGAATCCGGTAGTGTTCTAAAATCTGCATAATCCCCGCTGGGGTGCAGGGCAAAACGCCGCCTGGGTTGCCGCAAACCAAATTCCCCAGATGCACTGGATGAAAACCGTCCACATCTTTGCTGGCACCCAGTCTATCAATGACAGAGAGTGCGTCCAGGTGTTTAGGGAGTGGCATCTGAACCAATACCGCATCGATACTGGGGTTTTGATTGAGTTGGTCAAGCTCTGCAAACAGGGCTTGCTCAGAAATGCTCTCTGGCAGATGTCTGTGCTCAGAGGCCATGCCCAATGACTGAGCGGTTTTTATCTTGTTTTTGACATAGACGGAACTGGCCGGATCTTCTCCCACTTGGACAACAACCAGTTTTGGAGCCCGTTGAGAGCTCTTTATAACGCTCTGTAAGCTGTCTCTGAGAGAGGCAAGCAGATGGCCGGCCACGACTTTTCCGTCCAGGCGAACCGCATGAGTTGTATCAGAGACTTGAGACATACCCCGATTTTAGCGCAAATCTCGCAAAGGATTCTTGATCTTGAGTTAGATCGCTTGTGGTTTGAGTGTCGTTCCCTGACTCTCAGGAGCAATGCCTGCCATTGCGGCATCATCCAGGCAACCTTCCCAGCGAGCAATCACTGTTGTTGCAACGCAATTGCCAAGCAGATTAATCGATGTCCGGCCCATATCGAGTAAGTGGTCAATCCCAAGAATCACAGCAATTCCCTCAACGGGCAGGCCAAAACCGGTTAATGTCCCAGCTAAAATCACCAAAGATGCCCGAGGCACTGCGGCCACCCCTTTACTGGTAACCATCAAGGTCAGCATCATCAGAATTTGCTGTTGCAGGGACAGTTCAATTCCGGCCATTTGGGCCACAAACAATGCAGCCAGGGCGAGATACAAAGTACTGCCGTCCAAGTTAAAGCTGTAACCCGTAGGCATCACAAAACCCACAATCGCCTTTGGCACCCCAAAGCGTTCCATGACTTGCATGGCTTTAGGCAGGGCAGCTTCGCTGCTGGCCGTGGAAAATGCCAAAAGAAAAGGCTCTTTAATGGTTTGAAGTAGACGACCAAAGGGGACTTTTGCCCAAGCGCAAACGCTATAAAGCACCAAAAATACAAATAATGCCAAGGCGAGGTACAAAGAACCCAAGAGTTTGGCATAGACCCACAACACCCCAAACCCATTTACGCTGATAGTATAAGCCATCGCGCCCATCACACCGAGTGGGGCAAAGGCCATCACGTAGCCGACAAATTTAAACATCACCTCAGAGAGGCCTTCCAGTAGTGTAAATACAGGTTTTCCCTTGTCTCCTGCGGCGGCCAAACCCAGGCCAAAAAAGACAGAAAACACCACCAGCTGTAGAATATCCCCGCGGGCCATCGCATCAATCACTGAAGTCGGAAATAACTGGATAAATAAGTCCCAGTGGGATTGATGAGAAATTGTACTGGCATTTTGGGTAATATGAGAGAGTTCTTGAAGTGCATGGGCATCGTTATGTTGACTGAGCCATTGGAGTGTCATTCCACTCCCTGGTTGACAGACATTGGCGACCACCAGGCCAATTACCAAAGCCGCTGTGGTCACAAGTTCAAAATAAACAAAGGTTTTCAGTCCCATTCGGCCTAAGTTTTTGTGGTTTCCTGTCCCGGCAATCCCAATGGTAAGCGTGGCAAACAGGAGAGGGGCAATGAGCATTTTGATCATGCGTAAAAATATGGTGGAAAGTGGTTTAAGTTCTGCTGCCACTTGCGGAGCAAAGCAACCCAGAAGAATACCCACAATCAATCCTAGAAAGACCTGTGTGGTTAAGGAAAGTTTGAAAGGCCAAAGTTTAAGTTGAGACAGCATAAGTGATCAGGTTACTTTCATTCTGCAAATAATACTGAAACACAAGTGAGTTTGGGGTATCTATGCCCAAACCGTTTGAAATACTTTACTAGGTTGTCATTCCCAAGACTTGAAATTGGATCAAATGGATGTGGGCACATTATATACAAAGCCAGACCAGATCCCAAGTTGCCTAGCCTGGAAAAAGGATACTTGTTACAAAATATTTATATCGACTTTCCTCACGGGAAAAAATGGTCGCCATCTGAGGATGTTTTTTGTAACATTAACAGGAATAGACAACAGTTATTTACCGTGTTTAGGTCTGGGTAACAAAAATAAGGGGAAAATGATATGGGTAGGCCCTGTGAGAGGGTGCCATGTGGTTTCCCCGGGGAGAGGAACTGATTCATGAATACCATTCATCTGCCTTACCGGGCATCTGCAATGTCTGTGACGCCGGCTAAAAATTTCGTCTCTAAGAAAAATTTATTCTCAGGGATATCCCAACTCACGCCACCAACGTCTATGCAGAGTAGCCGTTTCATTAATGACCGGCTTCCGATTGACGGTCGTGATACGGTCAGTTCTGCCATCGAGCGCTTGGATGAAGCCATGACTGTGACAGGTGAAGTTTATTCTGGTAATGAGGCATTTACGACACTGATTGGGTTGAAATTTAAGCCTGGCCTTCCTCAGCAAGCGCAGCCTTTAGATGTCCATGCCACCATTCAGGCCCAAGTGGATCATGCCTATACGGTCAGCAACAAGGGCAAAGATATGGGCTTTATGGTGATGTCAAGCGAGGCCCAGTCTTCCCAGTCTGGAACCCCATTTGTTGCTGGGAAAGCCACCTTTGTCGCGGTCGATCCTGCCAGTGTCCATGGGAGTGGGGGGCTTAAAACGGTGGGGGTTCCTGGTTTAACCCTCAACGGAGCGCAAGAACAGCAATGTAATGCAGAAGCAGCGCAATGGGGGCAAAACCTGGGTGGGTTTTACCGACAGTTGGCAAAAAGGCTGAATGCACAATCGCCGGTGAGTTTGGCTTCTGTGGCCTCGTCACCCACGAGACTCATCAACCGAAATGTCTATGTGACCACCCATATGCTCAACAAAAAAGGAACAGGTCATGGCGGGATTGCTGCTGCCAACGCGGTAAAAGATATGAAACAGCTGGTGAAAAATATTCAAGGCTCTCAGGTTGGCACGGGGGAGTCTGTTGTAGAAGACATGACGGCAAGCTATCTCGCCCCGTTCTATGTGCATAATGCCCTTCAGTTTGATACCACGTTGGATCATATTGACGATCAGGGACGATTGTATCTGTCCACTCGAATCGGCAAGCTGGACACCAAAAAGCGAGAAGCAGAAGGCCCCATTATCCTGGTTCATTCCCGAATTCGCCCATCAGCACCTGTGTCGTGGTCGGTTAATGCTATGGATAGCGATGCGATTGAGCGGCAGAAAGAAGCGGTACAATGGGCCCAGTGGGTGGGATAACTGTAAGTCCAAATAAACCGCCGTTATTACTTGGACAGACAGTTTCATTTCGTGGCAACTTGGGGTCGATAGCACTGCCCTTGGTCACTTCTGTGGGGCCGTTGACCCAGCTTTTCTCCTTTTTTGAACGAGCCTACGAGCCTGGGTTTATTCTGCTGTCCAAAATTTTTGGCAATGTACTGCCCAGAACCGCGATTACACGCAACAGTGCTGAACGTAAAGAAGTCTTATTCAATGAATTAACCCAAGGGAGTACGCTGTTTGTGATGCTGCCCTTGGGGAGTGCGGTTGCCAATCACATTCAACAGTGGTTTTCAGGAATTCCAGCACGCCAGATTTCGGGACAGAATGCGGTAACTCTGGCCGGACTGAAAGGCCTTGAACGGCAGCGCGTGCTGATTGCCAAACTGGGAAAATCACTTGGAGTATCTGCCCTCATCGCTTCTATGTTGGTTGCAACCACTTATTTGAGGAACTACCGGACAATCCGTCGAACAGGCTTTAGTGATTACAAACAGGTGGTGGGTCTGGGCGGCTCAAAAGTGCCGACGGCCGAAGACAGAAAACAAGCTGATACGGCCGCCCAAAAAAATCTCAGAATTATCCAAGGGTTACTAGTCGGCGGGTTGGCAGCAATGCTGGGGACAATGGCCGCCGCAGGGTGGATTGCCAGACGCGGGAACCTGATGCTGAAACCGGGCGGCTTTTTCAACCCAGAGAGACTGGAGCACTTGTTTAAGGACTGGGCCTTTGTGGGCAAGCATTCCAATCAGATTAATGCGGTACAGAAGTCTGCCAAACAATCGCTCTGGGTGTGGGGTGTCCCTTCTTATCTCGGTTGGTTTTTGGGGTGTCGTGATCAGTACGAGGTGATTGAGCAAGCCTCAAAGTTTGGGACGTTCTTACTTGGCTACATTACCACGCCAAGGCTGGTGAAGGCACTGATGGAGCGGGTAGACGCAAAAGTACTGGATAAAGCTGCTCGCTTTAAGCCACTTAATTATGGAAAGGTGTTAGAGACCGTTTCCAAAGAGGCTCCAGAGTTGATGCAGCCTTTGCTGAAGCATCTTAATACCCGAAATGCCCTTGCGCTGGCTGTCAATTTAGTGGTGGTGGGTGCTATGCCTGTTGTGTTTAACCAGTTTTTTACGGCTTGGCGATACCGTAGAGAACAGGCCGATAAATCTGAAAAAATGCATAGTCAGCAAATGGATTCTAGAAGCGCCACCTTCGTGCCACAGGGCCAATCGGAGGAGTCGGTCTTTTTTCGACGGAAATCCTTTCAGGATTGGGGAAAGTCTTAGGTTACTCCCGCAATAATCATCTTGCCTCATGAGTGAACTTGGGCGATTGAGCTTGTAAGAGAGATCGTTACATTTTGCCGACAGAACTGAAGTTGCTCGTAAAGATGCCGAAGAGGAAACACAAGTAGAACTGGCCTGGATAAAAAATATCAAGGTGTTTTCTGGGTCAATGGGTCTACTATCTACTTGGCGCTTGTTGTCAGTTTTCGTCCCCCAGAGGAGCATCACGAGGTTTAGGCTATGTCGAAGTTTGCGTTTTTTCATTCTCCCTCAGAGAAGAGTAAGAAAAAGCTAAATCCACAGGATTTGCTGTCTCCCAAGCTTCGTTCTGCTTGGATTCCCGTTTCTGGGCCTGGCTTTGGGTTGGACCGGTACCAAGTCCAAGAGAGTTTTGCGCCAGAAAATTTGAAACCAGAAAATTTGAAACCTGAGCCTACAGAATACCCAGCATCGTCTCTCAATCAAGAAGACACGAATGTCAGCGTTACGGTTCCGGTAATGTCTGCTCAGTCACCCTCAGCAAGCACGACTGCTGCGCCCAGGGTATACTCTCAGCCAGAAAATGCCTTTGTAAACATGGGTTCTTGGGAAGAATCCTGGGTAATGCCGCCTGTGTTTCAATCACAGATCCAAACAGCAGAATACCAAGAGCCGGTAGAATCATTTCAATCAGACTCCCTACAATCTGATTCTTTTCAATCTGACTCTTTTCAAGCGTTAAGCCATGCGCTGGCAACTGAGCAAGATGTCACGATGCAGCAAGATGTCACGATGCAGCAAGATACGAGTTCAACATTGACTGAGGCAGATTTTGAAATACTAGAGTTGAGTGTCCGGGAGCTAGACGAGCCAGAAACGGGTATTCAGACAGCGCAAGTTCAAGAGATGCCAGACGTGTTTCTTTATCAAGAGCCGCTGAATCTGCAAGAGCCTCTGAATCTGGATGATCTCTTTCCCCCAGACCAGCAAGAAGGATGGATGCCGGAAGAACCCGTCGTAACGATGGTCCAGGCCCAAGATCCTTCAGATGTGATTTGGGAGCAAGTGGTATGCCAGGTCTCGCCTGCTGAAAAAACAGATTTTACGCAGCCAGATTTTGAAGAATCCGATTTTACAGAACCTGTATTTGCCCCCTCCATGCAGGCAGAGGCCATTCCGCTACAAATGATATCGGCAGAGCCAGAGTTGGAAGTGGTTGTCCTTGATCTTTCTCCAGAAAGTCCCTTTCAACAGGCTTTCGAGGAGAGCGCCTGGGAACTGCCAGAGACAGAGACACCCCATGCGGAACTTGCCTGTGATCCCGTGGCCTCTGATCCCCCGTTAGAGTTGGCACTGCCAATTGACTCCTTTCTGACTATTCCGCAAAATGCGCTTCCCCAAGAAAGCTAAAATAGTCAGCTAAAATAGCCAGGTAGATCGGCCATAACCCATTGTCTTGCAGGTATTCTCTGCCCGTACTATGATGCCCTTACTTGATACGAAAGATCGATAAACAAGGGAATGGGCTTTCAACGATGACTGCTGAAACAACGACACAGACACGGACTGAACAGGCTGGAACTGATTACGCTATTGAGGTGTGGCCTAATGGAAATGCCCACCGTGATTTTTTAATCCGGATTGAGACCCCAGAGTTTACCTCAGTGTGCCCTAAAACCGGGCTCCCCGACTTTGGAACTATCTTAGTGGAGTACGTGCCGGATACGAATTGTATCGAGCTGAAAGCCTTTAAATACTATCTGTTGGGTTACCGAAACCGCGGTATATTCTACGAAAACGCAGTAAACCAGATTCTCGATGACATCTTGGCCGTCTGTCAGCCTCGGTATATTAAAATTACCGGAAGTTTTACCCCCCGTGGTGGGATTTCAACCGAAGTGGTTTTAACCCACCATCAAGAGGGCTTTGATACCAAGCGTCTCGCTGGTTTATTTGAATAAGTCAATCTTTATCCGACTCGCAGTGTCAGGCATTTGGCTGACCCGCCAGATTTGAGGAACTCGCTGAGATCGAGCGGGATGACGCGAAATCCTCTTTCAGTCAGTGTGTCCTGAAGCCCGCCCTGAAGCTCGTTAGGACTCTTGTTATCAAGTTTGCCCTGGTTAAACACAACAACATTGCCAACATTGACGGCATTGCACGCAAAATGGCTGGCCTCCTCTGCGCTGACCCGGATCAGATGATCTGCCGGGATGGTCCGCTCAATCAGCAGTTGACTGAGATGAGAGAAGGCTTCTGGGAAATACAGACAGTGCCCATCACTGAGAGGACAGAGGCACACATCGATATGATAGAACCGTGGATTAACGAGTTCGAGAGACAGAACAGGGAGGCCAGACTCTCTACTAATCCAGCTGTGTGATTCCATCTTGGTACGAGGGCCGTATCCAGCAAAAACGTAACCATTCCAAATGAGCGCGTCTCCTGCGCCCTCAAAGTATAGGGTAGGAGGAAGAGTGACTATGCGAAATCCTTGCTCTTCAAACCATTGTCGGGCAATAGGCTCTTCGGGCTGTCTTTCGGGATATTTATAATGGGCGATTACGGCCAAATCCTGGTAGACAAAAGCAGCGTTGGCGGTAAACACCAAGTCGGGGAGTCCTTTGGCAGGGGGCAGCGTGTAAATTTTGGTTTTGGCTTCTTGTTCCAGCGTTTGCTTGAGTGTTAGCCACTGTTTTTGGGCCAAGTCCAGATTGAGAGGGACCCCTGCGTCCATCCAGGGATTAATTTGATAGGCCACCTCAAAGTAGTCTGGAGGGCACATCAAAATGGCGGCCTGTTTCGCACTGCTAAGTGGGGTAATGCCTGGAGCGTTTAGATTGAGTGGGGCTGGAAGGGACGCCATGAATTTGGAAGGGTCTCCTGGGTCTTAAATTGCATTTAACGGGGGGATTTACCATCTTATTCTAGCTTAATCCCGCTTATTCTAGCGTAAACCAGTTCGCGCTTAAACCACTATACATGTCCTTTGTCTGGGGGAGTTTTTACTGTTTAGCGTGGCTCTCCTGCATCTGGTGGATGAAAAGGCAGATGCGGAAGTTTACTGTAAATGTAGGACAAACTGTTTTGGATTTATTGTCGATCCAGTGACAGTGTTTCTACACACAAGAAGCAATGGGTTCATCAAAACAGAGAGATAAACATAGAGGCAATTTTTCGCTGTAACCAGCGAGGCGGGTAAATTTTGAATAGTCTACAGGCAGCATTACTCAGAATTGAAGAGATTCAACAACGCTTTGAAGCAGCGCCAAAACCTGCTGTAAATGCTCAACCTGTCAATCAAGAAGGACAAACATTTCAATCGCTCTTGAATCAAGAAACAGAAGCGCTCCCGCCGAGTGCCTCACGCCAAGAAGTATTGGATTTAATTCAAGATCACGCCAGTGAGCAGGAGATTGATCCCAATTTGGTCAAAGCAGTTGTTCAGGCAGAATCTGGATTTAACAGCCATGCGGTCTCTCCTGTGGGTGCCCGTGGATTAATGCAATTAATGCCTTCAACGGCAAAAACCTTGGGTGTACAAAACAGCTTTAACCCCGATGACAATATCCAAGGGGGAACAAAATATCTCAAGCAACTATTGCAAAAATATGATTCCGTACCCAATGCTGTGGCGGCATATAATGCAGGCCCCGGTGCCGTGGATAAACATAAGGGGATTCCTCCGTATAAAGAAACACAACAGTATGTTAAACGGGTCATGAATCTCTACCAGCAATTTAGCCAGTCTGATGACAGTTAATTTTCAGCCAAAACTTTAAGAGGATAAACCGGGATGTTACGAGGTATTTATACAGCCGCATCAGCCATGATCGCCAATATGACGATGACGGATACTATGGCCGATAATATTGCCAATGTGAATACAGCAGGCTTTAAAAAGAGTACGGCTCACTTTCAAAATTTCTCTGATGTTTTGATGCAGCGCTTAACTCCTGAGGGTTCTACCCAAATTGGAGAGCTCAGCAACGGAGAGCGCGTGTATGCAACCACCACCAATTTTGGTCAAGGTGAGGTACAGCGTACTGGAAATCCTCTGAATGTGGCGATTGAAGGGGATGGATTTTTTACGCTCAAAAATGACAAAGGTGAAGAACTCTATACCCGCAATGGGTCTTTCCATTTGGATGCCAATGGAAATATCCGTACCGTTGAAGGCCATTTTTTACAGAATGCCGGGGGTGGCAATGTCAAAGTGGCCCTGGGAAAAGAATTTAAGATTGATTCCAATGGATTAATTAGCCAAATTGGGGCGGAAGGATCTTCTCCTCAATATGTTCAGATTTCTCGTTTTGCCAATAATCAGGCATTAGATCGTGTTGGCGGCAGTGTGTATAGGGCCCAAGAAGGGGCGCAAAAATTACCGGCCCCCAGTAATTCGAAGCGCCCTCCTTACAGTCTGACCCAGGGAGAGTTGGAATTATCCAATACCAACATGATTAATGAAATCGTCAACTCCATTACGGGGCTTAGGACGTACGATATGTTGCAAAAAAATATTCAGGTTCATAACGAAACGCTTCAGAAGGCCGTCAATGAGGTCGGCCGCTATAAATAATTGAGAGAGAATTTAACGCCAGATTTAATTAATAAAATAGGGAGTAAAATCCGATGTTACGTGCACTTTATACCGCAGCCACCGGGGCTCAAAGCCAACAGTTTAATATTGATGTTATCGCCAACAACGTCTCTAACGTGAACACCAATGGCTATAAAAAAGTTCGTGCCGAATTTCAGGATTTACTCAGCCAAACATTTCGTGCAGCGGGCGTTTTGGGACAACAAGGGACGACCACACCAACGGGTATCCAAGTGGGTTTGGGTGTGGGTATTTCTGCCACACAACGGGTGTTCACCCCAGGTGCTTTTACTCAAACTGGAAACTCTTTGGATCTAGCGATTCAAGGTGAGGGCTTTTTCCAAGTCCAACTGAACAGTGGAGAAGTGGGTTACTCTCGAGACGGGACATTTAAGCGGGATGCCAATGGTACCCTGGTGACCAGTGATGGCTATCCGCTGATTCCCAGTGTAATTATTCCTCCCAATACCACCGAAGTTTCGATCGGTATTAACGGAGCTGTCTCTATTCGACAAGCGGGCTCTCAAACATTAAGTCAAGTGGCTCAATTACAGTTGGCCCGTTTTTCTAACTCTGCTGGTTTGGAAAGTATTGGTCGTAATATTTTTGTGGAAACCCCTGCTTCTGGGACCCCTATTGTGGGACAACCGGGACAAGGAGATTTTGCCCGTACAACTACCAATCAAGGGTTTATTGAAACATCCAATGTCCAGATTGTCGAAGAATTGATCGGGTTAATTACGGCTCAACGTGCGTTTGAAGCCAATACGAACGTGATTAAATCATCTGATCAGGTGTTGCAATCTGTCACCAATATTATTCGATAGGTTTCGTGATTAAAATAAAGGCAATTATTTTGCGTTTCCCCCTCTTAATAGATAGACTGCGCGCTCATGTTTGCATCGCCATGTGGGCTGTCGTCGCTCTCTTGCCTAGTCAGTTGTTTTCTGTCGTTTCTGCAGAAGTGCAGATAAACGAGACACAGGTTCAAAAAAAAATCGCACAATTTGTCCATGCTGAACTTCAGTCGCGGTATTTAGAGCCCAAGACGAATGCCTCTGTGACGATCAAATCAGGTCGTGTTCTGGGGGCGCCAGTCAAGTTTCTAACTGCGGATCTCCCGGCTCACGTCCAGTGGGAACTCAGCTCCTCATTGGCTCACTTCTATAGTAATCGGGTGATTGTTAAAGCGCGTCTTATGGAAGGTGGACAGTCAGTTGATCTGGCCGTGCCGGTTGAAATCACCATCCAAAAACCGGTTTGGGTTTTGCGTAATGCCATTATGCCGGGGCAATTGATAGAACGGGCGGATGTCGCCCAAGAGAACAGAGATGTTAGTATTCAGCTCCCCAATCTTGTTTCCATGCCGCCCAATGAATGGCCACAATATGCAGCTCGTATTCCGCTACGCCCCGGAGATTTGCTTGATAGGCGCCAAATTCTGATCCCACCGGATGTTCGCCGAAATGAAGAAGTGTGGGTGACGCTGAAATGTGATAAAGGCTTTGAAATTACGTTGATGGGAATTGCTCTCGATGAAGGGCGGATTGGTCAAACGGTTCGGGTACAAAACAGACTTAACCGAGATAGATACTATACCGCTCGTGTGGTCAAAAAAAATCATGTCGAGGTCAATATTTAATATTTCGTTAGCAGAATTTAGGGAAACAAGAGAGATGAGAATTAAATCCTTTATGGCAGTGTGCGCTATGTCTATCGGCATTCTCAGTGCCGTTACTAATACGTCATCTGTGCAGGCTGAATCCTTATTTCGCGCTAATGTAAGCCAAGCGTATTCACAGCCTGGCTACATTCGTCATTCTTTGTATGCCCCTCCAACCCCCAATCAGGTGGGTGATATTGTGACCATAACGATTAGTGAGACCACAGAAAGTAAAGACGAAGCCAAATTTGATGTCGGAAAAACCCACACCTTAACTCAAAATGGAACCACTTTTTTTAATCAAATTCTCCACAACTTAGGTGTCTCCAAGCGCTTGAACGTCCCCACCATTACCGGTGTCAATAATGCCAATGCGCTTACCAACACAACAGATGCCAGTAGGACATACTCATTCAAAGATTCAATTACTTGTCAAGTCGTGCAAGTTCTTCCCAATGGCCATCTGGTCATACAAGGACAAAAAATGGTCTTGATGAATAAGGAAAATATTCAACTCACAGTATCAGGGATTGTGAACCCATTTTATTTGGATAAAACCAATAAGATTCCATCCGCGCAAGTGGCCAACTTCCAAATTGCCTCAAGCGGGCGTGGGGTGATCAGCCGTCAAAATAACGATGGCTTTATTAACAAGATGTATCAATTTTTTAACTAGATTTTTATTGTGTCAAGCAGAGAGGTGCTCAGGGATGATCATGATTTCGTCACAGTTCCATAAATTTTGTCGGGTTGTAATGGCGGCTGCACTGCTTGCTTCTTCAGCGCTGGTTGTTCCTTCTCCGACTTATGCCAGTAAATTGCGGATTAAAGATATCACCCATATCAAGGGTGTTCGATCAAACCAACTCGTTGGGTTTGGTTTGGTGGTTGGTTTAAGCAGAACCGGAGACCAAAGTATCTCCACCCAAAGCACGTCGTATAATTTAATCCAAAATTTTGGTGGCCGTCTCAACAACCAAAACGACGTTCGTGCAGTCAATGCGGCCACTGTGATGGTCACTGCCATTGTCCCTCCTTTTGCAAAATCCGGGGACACCTTAGATGTTACGGTTTCATCGATGGCGGACGCCAAAAGTTTAGAAGGCGGTGTACTCGTAAGTACACAACTACAGGCTCCTAGTGGGGAAATTGTTGCCACTGCTCAAGGTCCTATCTCTGTGGGTGGGGTCTCGGTCTCAGCCAGTGGTTCTTCTAAGAGAACGGCCATTACCACCTCGGGCCGTGTACCGAATGGGGCGATTTTGGAAAGAGATATTGCCACTGATTTGGGTGATGACACTGGGTTTGATCTGGTTTTAAACCGTTCTGACTATACATTGGCGGGTCGGATTGCCGATCTTGTCAGCCAAAAACTTTCCCCTGCCAGTGCGGTGGACGGTGGTACAGTCCGGATTAGTTGGCCTGAAAAGTATCAGTACAACCGGGTTGCTTTCTTGTCCTTGATTGAGAATCTGGATGTCGACTCTACCCAGGAAGTGGCCAAGGTAATTGTGAATGAAAGAACGGGGACTATTGTGATTGGTAACGGTGTCCATCTATTACCGGCAGCAGTGGCACACGGTGGGATTACGGTTACCGTCAATACAACCAATGCGGTCTCTCAGCCAGGGGCTCTGGCCACATCGGGTCAAAGTATCGGGGTGACCAACAGCCAAATTGATATTAAAGAACAAACGGGTTCTTTGATTGAGCTCAAGGCCAATGCCACATTGAATGACCTGGTGACGGCGCTCAATAATATCGGGGTCACCCCCAGTGATCTCATTTCCATCTTGCAGGCACTGAAGGCTGCAGGCAGTCTGGAAGCCACTTTAGAGATTATTTAAAAAGATCCTCCAAACAGAGGAATACGTTTGATGACAAAAGCGGCAACATGAGAACTATATGGACGGATTGAACTGCAATTTACCCAATACGACGTCTTTAAACCTGACGCAACTTAAGCAGTTGGGAGAATCGGCGACACATTCCAGCCAATCGGCCGATAAGGCCAAGATGAAGAAAACGGCCCAGGAATTTGAAGCCATTTTTATTCAACAGCTGGTCGATGCGATGGATAAGACGGTTCAGCACGACGGGATGTTCTCGGGTGGTCCTGCTGAAGAATCGTTTCGGGGGATGCTCAACCAACAAATTGCGTTGCAAATGAGCCAGCGGGCTGGCGGTAGCGGGTTGGGTCTGGCAGAAACAGTTTACAAACAAATGGAACAATCCGCGAAAGCACAAAAACTCGATTCTTAAATAATCTAGAGGTGGTGGTTTACAGTGACAGAGTCAATTCAGGGATTTCGATCACTTTCAGCTTTTCAGGTTCAACAGGCGTTTCGCCCTCGTGCCAGACAAGATGCACAGTCCTTATCACAGGAGGATGATTTCCAGTCAGCACTGGATGCCAATCTAAAGACCCCATCCAGTAAAGAAGTAACACCCACTAAGACGTCTACCTTACTTTCTCCACCGGTTATCCCCTTTGAAGATATTCAATCAGTGGCAAAACAGGTCGGTCTTATTGGTGTCACTCACAAAGATATAGAACGGGCTTATTTTCACGGCAGCAGCCTACTTGCTGACTACAGGGCTTAGACTAAAGGGCTTAATAAATAGTAATAAGGAAACCGATGCGATGACGCACTCAGATAAACAAAACAATCCCGCCGATATTACCGCAGAACAATTGCTTGCGTTGCTGAAGCAAGAATCAGTTCTCTACGCCGAAGTAAATCAGAATTTGCAGGAAAAGCATACCACACTGATTGCAGGGGATGCCGGGAAACTCCAGCAAATTGATATTACCTTAACGGGACTGGCACAACAGCTGCGTCAATTAGAGGCACAAAGGACAGAGTTACTTCAGGAGAACGGGCTGGATCCCAACCGCCCGTTAAGCGAGTTATTAACTGCTTTTCGCCCAGAATATGCCCATGCCTTGAATCAAATGCGTCAAGAACTTCGCGGGCAGGTGCAAACCGCACAAGCGATGAATCAAAGTCATCGGGGACTGATCTCACTTTCCATTCAGTGGATTTCCTCCACGGTGGAATATATTGCATCGGTGTTAAATCCAGAAGCAACTGGCTATACCCCTCGTGGTAATAAGCAAACCATTTTATCGTCTCCAGCATCGGGTGATCTCACTCACTCGACAATACAAACGTCTGGCTAACTAAAAACACTTAAGAGAGAGAGAACCAACCCTATGTACATTCCGGGTAATTTTTCCCTATTTAACGCTCAGCGTGGTTTAATTGCCGCGCAAACCGGCTTGAATGTGATTGGTCATAACATCTCCAATGCCAATACACCCGGATATTCTCGTCAACAAATTGTGCAAGTGACAGAAAACCCCTACTCCATTCCTGGATTATCAGGTCCGTTAAATGGATTGCAGTTGGGTCAGGGGCCCATTGTACAAGGCATCAGCCGTATTCGTGATGTCTATCTCGATCGGTCATTTCGCGCTGAAAATAGTACATTAGGCTTTAATGCACAACAAAAAAGTACGCTTGGACGGATCGAGTCGTTTGTGGGAGAGCCCAGTGATAACGGAATTAATACCTCACTACAGGCGTTCTTTTCTGCCGCTCAGCAATTAAGCCAAAACCCAGAAAATGCCGCTGCGAGAACCAGTTTTATGCAACGGGCTGGGGATATGGTGAATACCTTTAAAGATAATGCCACCCAACTGGATAATCTCCAGCTAGAGTTGGTCGGTCGTGGTTCCGTTGCCGGTAGTATCGCCAGTAGCCGTTTGGGTGTTGGGATTAGTGAAGTGAATTCTCAGCTGGCCGGTGTGGCCGATCTGAACCGTCAAATTTTATCCGTGGTTTCTGCGGGTGGTCAGGCCAATGATTTGATGGACCAACGGGATCAGATTCTGGATCAACTGTCCAAAAAAATTGATATTACGGTCGATAACACCGCCAATAATCAAGTGAACGTTACGATTGCGGGCCATTTAATGGTGAGTGGCGTTCAGCAACTCGATAGTTTGCAGGCTGTTGCAAACCCAGCTGCAGCACCGGCTTCAGAATTTACACCCACACTAATTCAAACAGTCACTGCACCCGCAACAGATATAACCAACGTTATTAAAGGTGGAGAATTGAAAGCGTATGTGGATGTGGCCGGTAATGCCAGTCCAGGGCAAACAACGGTTCGAGGGCTACTGGTTAATTTAGACACGCTGCTGGGTGCCGTGGTCTCGCAAGTAAACGCCCTTCAGGCCGGTGGTCGTGATTTAACCGGAGCGACTCCTGTTGCCCCCAACGATCAAATTATTGTGCCTCCCGCTGTGACACCGCCTTTAGCTATCTTTGGCTATACTGCCAATAGTAACATTGTGGCTAACCCGAATTTATTGGCTGCTGCCAGTGGCGCAGGTGCCTTTGCTGGACCAGGTGACGGACGAAACGCTTTGGCTCTTGCTCAACTTAAAACAACGGGCTTAGTGGCCGGGGTTAAATTCGATCAATACTTAAATTCGACTCTTTCGTCACTTGGGGTTGATGCCAGCCAGTATAATTCACGCTATGCAGCCCAAAACAATGCCGTTAATAACGTGGATCAACAAAGACAAAGTGTTTCCGGGGTCAATGCGGATCAAGAAGCGGTTGATTTGGTTCGTTATCAACGGGCTTTTGAGGCTTCTTCCAAAATGGTAAAAACTTTCGATCAAATGATGGAAAGTATTTTGAGTATTGTTCAGTAGTAATGTTTAAGGGAGCACCACTGTCATGGGTGTCGGACGGATTTCAACTTCCTTTCTCCTAAATCAGGGTATTAATAATCTCAATGCCAATTCGAGCTTGCTCTCAAAACTGCAAGAAAAATTAAGCACCAATAAAAATATTAACCGTCCTTCTGATGACCCTTTGGGATTTAGTCGGCTGCTGTCTGTGACGGATGCGCTCAATTACGACAAACGCTATGCGGATAACATTACACAGGCCAATTCTGAGTTAAATACCACTGATTCATCTCTCACTTCGGTGACGGATATTATTGCGCGCGCTAAAGAATTAGCCGTTCAAGGGGCCAACGTGTCCACCAACCAACAGGGCCGCAATGCGATTGCCCTAGAAATTGATCAGCTGATTAATCAGGCCGTCCAAGTTGCTAACACAAAAGTGGGCGACAAATTTATCTTTGCCGGCTTTAATAACGGATCGGCTCCCTTTGCACGGGCCGTGGATGATGTGACCTATACAGGCTCTGCCAATGTGGCTGGCTCCTTCGAACGCCAGATTGAGATCAGCGACGGGGTAGCTCAAACCATTAACGTTAACGGGGATGCTGTGTTTGGTCATGTGGCTGTCACCTTTGCCGGGGACCCCCCTACCTTTGCAGCGGGTTCTACGGGTTTACTGAAAACTTTGGTCAATCTCAAACTGAACCTCCAGGCCGGTAATTTACCAGAAATTCGGCTTCGTTTAGATGATTTGGACACCGATCTGACTAATGTTGATGCCCAGAAGGCATCAGTGGGTTCTATTCAAAACCGTCTGGACTTGGCTCAAAACCGTTTAGATCAACGAAAAAATACGTTTACCAAAGAATATTCCAGTATTCAGGATTTGGATTTACCGAAAACGATCTCTGATCTGAACTTTCAACAAAATGTGTATCAGAGTTCTTTGCAGGTCCTTTCTCGGGTCATTCAGCCTTCGCTATTAAGTTTCTTGAATTGAGCTTTCTGCTGTAGAATGAGGGGCATGATCAATTCACACTGATGTAAGGATGCCCCCGCGATGCGACCTTTTTTTGAGCGAATGAATGCAGTAAACAATGCACTAAACCTGGTTCTGGGTGTCTGCTTACTGACTTGTTTCAGTGCCTCTTTCAATCACGCGGCAATGGCTGCCGCTCCAGCAGCCAAGTACGCAACAGCGGATATTCATGTGGTGGGTATCGATGCCAAAGCACCTGAGGTTCAGGAGGTTTTAACCGTTATTCACGAGCTGATGGACGCATCCAACGGCCATGATATGGACAGTGTCTTGAAGCATTACTCAGCTCGGTTTACCAGTGGGGACAATCTGCCGCTTTCTGATGTGCAGAAGTTAATTCAAGATACCTGGAAAACCTATCCCGATATCCATTACGATTCTAAAACCCTTGAAATTCGCTTTAACGGAGACTGGGCGACGGTTGAAAGTCTGGATTCTGCCAAAGCCAGTGTTAAAACGGACGAAGCCGTGATGAACGCCACAGGCAAAATGGAAAGCAGTTCTCGCGGATTGTTATTCTTGCACCGAATTGGGAAGACATGGGAAATCCAGAGTGATTTTACGGTCTATGAAAATGCCTTTATTGCTTACGGAGAGGCACAAAAACTCAAGGTTAACCTGTCTGCCCCAGACCTGGTCTTTTCTGGGGAACCCTACACCGCTAAAATCGATGTAGACCTATTGCCGGGCAATGTGGTCATTTCCTCTATCACCAAAGAGTCATTACAATATCCTCAAACTTCGCCAAAAGAGCGCTTTCGCTCATTATCTGACCGGCACAATAGTTTAGAGCGAGTCTTCCAGGCGAACCAGACAAACCATAATGAGATGGTGACAGCGACCATTGGTTTGACGGAAGTGGGCCAAGATGCCGAAGAGAGACCGACCATTCGCTTTACCGGTGTGGCTACTTTGGTTAAACGGGTGAACGTGCTGCCTCGTGTTGCCTCGCCAGATGCTTTAAAACAGCCGGAGCTGGTTTCGACTTCTGCCAGTGGTTTAGTGAACCTTGCTAAAGCAGAGCAGCCTAAATCAGATGAGGAAAATTCTCTGCAAATGCAGGGAACGATTAGCCCTCAGGAACTTCCTCCCGCAGCCCCTCCTTCTGATACGGATAAGCCGCAGCCCCAAGTTCCCTCCACTCCATAGTTCGTGAGATGTTTCTGAACGGACGACTAGGGCTTTGGGTACTGATTGTAATTGCTGGCGGCTGCGACCGGCTCAGTAAATACTGGGCAATAAGCAAGCTATCTCTGGGGAAGTCCCTGCCTTGCTTGCCTTCCTTGTTGCAGTGGACTTTAACACACAATACAGGTGCAGCTTTTAGTCTTGGAGCAGACCAGCCGGGCTTATTACTATTGGTTTCTGGTATCTTGTTTCTCGGTATTCTTTGTTTTGTGTTTTCTCAGAAGCAGTTGACGATGCTAGAGACATTTGGCTACGGGCTAATTCTTGGTGGGGCAGCTAGCAATCTATGGGATCGTCTTTTTTACGGGGCTGTGATTGATTATATTGATATTGTGGCTGTTGGGTTTCCGATTTTTAATCTTGCTGATATGCTTATTTTTAGTGGTGTCGTCCTGGTTTTTAGTTCGTTTTGGCGGCACCGTTTCCAGGAGCATTCCTCACCATGACGACCCCGCAAGAGCCCGATCAAGCCTGGGTGTTTCAAGTCTCCGAAGATCAGGATGATGAACGTCTGGATAAATACTTGGTGCAAGAGCTTTTGGGCCAATTCTCTCGTGAGCGTATTCAAGATCTCATTGAGTCTGGCTGTGTTTTGCTAGACTCACAGCCTTGCTCTAAGGTGTCAACTCGGCTTAAGCTCGCCCAAAAGGTAACGCTCTCTGTTCCTGAGCCACAACAGATGAACTTAATCCCAGAGGAAATTGATCTCAAGATTGTGTATGAGGACGCTGATCTTCTGGTAGTCAATAAACCAGCAGGAATGTTAACTCACCCAGCCGGAAAACAAGTTACAGGCACATTGGTAAACGCCTTGTTATACCATTGTGAAGGGAAATTACCAGGAATTAATGGTGTACTTCGCCCTGGGATTGTCCACAGGCTGGACAAAGAGACCTCTGGACTCCTGATGGTGGCTAAAACGGAAGCGGCTCATTGGGGATTATCCGCTCAGTTAAAAGACAAATCAGCCAGAAGAGATTATCTGGCCATTGTCCAAGGCGAGCTGCAGACAGAAGCAGGCACGGTGAACGCGGCGATTGGCAGAGACCCCAAACATCGAGATAAAATGCGAATTGTCCCGGAAAATGTGCCAGGAGGCAGACGGGCCGTTACCCATTGGCAGGTACGTGAGCAGATACAACGCCAATTCTCTCTGGTCCAGCTTTCTCTGGAAACAGGGAGAACCCATCAAATCCGGGTTCATTTGGCTTCTATTGGTCATCCAGTGGTGGGAGACATGTTATATGGTTCTGGTTTGTTTCAGCAACTGGGTTTAAAGTCACCAGGGCAAAGATTGCAGGCGTTTCAATTGGCTTTTCGCCATCCAATCAGTGGAAAACCCTTACAGTTTGAGCGACCCATGGAGCCACGGCTGGTAGACACTTGGGCTCATTTGACAGCCTTGTATTAACGTTGTATTACAATCACACTCTTTAGTTACACGCTAATAGAAAGGAGACCGTGATGGCGCTTTCGTTTCAGCAAATAATTCTGCTGCTGGGTGGTGTTTTTGGCTTGGGCTACGCCCTATTTTGCTCCGTTCAGGCTCCTCAATTTGCCGTTCTTTCGCCGCCGGCTTATTTGTTGCTGGCTAGCGGTTCTACAGCGCTCTTGTGTGAAATCCGTGGACAGATCATTCAGGGTCAGAGAAAGCGCTCAGAAAGAGCCAAAGAGAAGCTGGAGGTCTCAGTAGAAAGTTCTCAGGCAATGATTCAGAGCTTACAAGCAAAAATTGAAACGCTAGAAGCAGCATTGAGCCAAGCGTTAAAACGCGTTTAATCCTGAAGGGGTTTAGCATTTCTTATGAAGCAGATGTCCCCAGGCAAAACAAAGACTTCTATTTTGCAGTGGCTGGGGCCGAGCGGGAGCGGAAAAACGGTCCTGATGGATCTGTTACTCCCAGAATTGCGGGAAGCCTTTAGCGTTTTGATTATTGACGCGGATCCTGCGGGTGGTATCTCCCGGTTGTTACTTCCGGTGGGCACAACGTGGGAAACAGTGTGCCGAGAATCGTCAGCCACGGCTTGGCTTAGCGGACATCTCTCTTCCTGGAGAGAGAAACCTTTTGAAGCAGTGCAGGAAGCCATTGACTGGGAAGTCCGAAACGGGCTGGTTTCTGTGTCTGACGAGTGGGATCTCTTTCTACTGGGCCCTGTAGCAGAGCCCGATGCCAAACACCCGGAGCTGTTTTCTCCTGAAAACCCTGACTTTAAAATAGCTCGAAAGGCCTTTTACTATGGGTTTTCTCGTTTGGTGCAAGAGTATGATTTAGTGTTGATTGACGGGATACATCCCGTCCTGTCTGGGTTTATGTCTAAAGCAGAAGATTGGCATCACTTGCCGGTTCATTTTTGTTCATTGATGGTTTTAAATGCGGCTCATACGGATTTACAGGAAACGCTTCGAGCGTTGCACACTGCACCAGAAGATTTGAGCGGTCTATTGCTGAATCAGTGCGGGGATGCTTCTCGGGTACATGAGGAAATGTTAGCGGAGATTGTAGCCAGTGCGGATATTCGCTTGGTGGGCCGGGTTCCCAAGGTGGATTTAACCCGTGAACACGATCGTCAACGCCTGTGTCAGTGTTTAAAAGACACCCTGTTGCGTCTGGATCTACCGCCTTTATTTGAAGCATTGGATTTGGACGGTGAGCCCCTCTCATGATTGCTTTCCTGCCCTGGGTCTGTGGGTGTTTACTGCTATATGCAATATTGATACTCGGTCTAGGCCGGTTTTTCTCCCGCAAAATAAAATCGATACTGGATTTTTTCCTGGCCGGTCGGAGTTTGTCTGCTTGGCCTGTGGCTTTTACATTCACAGCCGCTTGGTTTGGCGCTGCATCCACAATTGGCTCTGTAAACGCCTACCACCAACTCGGGTTGAGTGGACTTTGGGAGTTAGCCATCCCCTCGTTACTCTCTTGCATGGTGATCAGCGCTTTTTTCTCAAAGCGAGTGAACCGTCAACAAGCCATGTCACAACCAGAAGCGGTGGCAAATTACTACGGACAGGCCGGACGGGCATTATTATCCTGTGTTGTCCTGGCGTCTAGTACGACCTTGGTTGGCTCTCAACTGGTCGCGGCCGGACAATTGCTGCACAGTGTCTTAAATGTAGATATTTCGATTGCCACCATTTGCTTTGCCATATTTGTGGTTTCTTACTCTGCCCTGGGAGGGTACTTTACCGTGGTGATAACAGATATGACACAGACCCTGTTTTTTACGACAGCATTGTTGATGCTAGGGTGTTTCTCTCTGTGGGCGGTGTGGCAACACTATCCTCAGGTTGATCTTGCCGTCGCCGCGATTACCCAATTAAAGGGTGCCAGTTTCTGGCGTCTCGATGTGGACTGGTGGCATCATTGTGCCCTGGTGATAACGTTTGTGCTGGCTTGGTCCGTTGCGCCAGAAATGTGGCAGCGGATGACCTCTTGCCGCTCAGAGACGATGGCAGCACAGGCCGCCTGGCGTGCCACTATTTGTCTGGCATTTTTGTTTGTCTGCGTTTTACTGATTGGGATTTGCAGTGTGCTGTTGGTCTCTTCTGCGGCAAAGACAGAGCCTGTTTTGGTTTATTTGGCAACGCAGTTACCGCATCCCGCATTGTTTTGTTTAGCAATATTGGGAATATTGGCTGCCGTAGGCTCGACTATGGACTCATCCATCAATGTGAGTAGCCTGACAGTGACCCATGATCTATACCAGGCAATGTTTCGCCCCAATGCCCCAGAGCAAGAACTTATCTGGGTAAGTCGAATTTCGACGGTATTGGTGGTGATTCCCGCAGTGGTGATTGCACTGTGCTTCCAGGATATTATTCGAATCTTGTGGATATCGGCTGATATCTATGCGTCATGTATGTTTGTGCCCATTGTGGGGTTGTTGTGGCAGGAGAAATCCAGCTGTGATTCGGGCCGTAATTCTGGTTTATGGGCCATGGGGCTGGGGGCTGTGGCGGTGTTGCTATCGGCCAGCCAGCAATACCACTGGGTAAGTTCAATGGAATTTCTTTACTGGCCGCAGTGGCCGTATTCCACCTTGCTGGGCGTGGGAATGAGTGCGGTGGGGTATTATGTAGTGGCCCCCATACTGGCATATTTAAAGCGGGCTGCAAAGTAGTCTCTTTTTCTGGCGTCTCTTTTTCGGGCTTTAACCAGCGTAAAAAGATGGCATTGGTGATCAGCGGCCGAATAAACCCGTGACTAATGGTACTGAGTGCCATACCTCCCACAAATTGGGCTATGGTTTTAACGGGTTTTCCGGAAAAGGCTTTGCCAGTGACCCAAACACCGCCGTAATAGGAGATAAACCACAGTGCTGCACTCACGCATTGGCGAACAATCTCTTGTCGAACCAAAAGCAGCCGCTCTTTATCTGGTAAACCCGATTTTTTAAGCTGGATATTGGTGACAATGGGAGTGAGTATGGCGGCCGGGACGTAGGTCATCCCATTTAAATGCACTAATAGGCGGGCTTGATCCATTTCCCCGATGTTTTGCACCCAGCGACTCCAGCCCGATGGGTTGTACGGGTTGGGTAAAATAGGAGGTGTTATGGGTAAGGGCTTTGGCATCAGGGTTTTTACTGATTCTCCAGGGACAGTGCGCTTATCAAGCGAAAGCGAGTGTGAAGGAAGCAAGTGTATTAAGATAACACCCCTGAAGCACCAGAATTTCCAAGTACATGTTCTGGCGGCTTTGCGGTAGGATAGGGGACACATTAACGCACAAAGCTGTATCTGTGTCCTGGTTTTTAAGAAAAATCTTGCGGGAGAAAATTGCCTGATGCCTTCTGTCTCTGCCACCCAAGATCAAGAACGCGCTGTTGGAAAAGATTTGGCGAACCCGTTGCTGGTTCGGGCCTGCTACGGGGACATTTTGGATCGTCCCCCTGTGTGGATGATGCGCCAAGCCGGTCGCTACATGCCGGAATACCGTGCGGTGCGAGAGAAGGTCTCATTTCTAGACTTATGCAAAACCCCAGAGTTGGCTGCAGAGGTTTCTTTGCAACCACTCACTGCCTTTGGGATGGATGCGGTGATTATGTTTTCGGATATTCTGGTCATCCCAGAAGCGATGGGTTGCCCCGTGCGTTTCACGGAATCCGTGGGCCCGGTGTTTGATCATCCCATTCGGACACCCGCCGATATTGAGCGGCTTAGAGCAATTGATCCCAATCAAGATTTGGCCTATGTGATGAAAATCCTGGGGACGCTGCGGGCGGAACTTTCCAATAAACCGGAGACAGCGCTCATTGGATTCTCTGGGGCCCCATGGACACTCGCCAGCTATATGATTGAAGGGGGTGGATCCCGCAACTTTACCCATTTAAAGTCGCTGATGTGGAATGAACCTCAACGGCTGCATAGTTTGCTGGAGAAAATCACCATCGCGGTAAGTGCTTACCTAAATGCGCAAATTGAAGCGGGCGCCCAAGTGGTTCAATTGTTTGATACCTGGGCAGGGATTTTGCCGTTACCGCTCTATCAACAATTTATTCAGCCGTATCACCAGCAAGTTATTCAGTCTCTGCCGACAGACAGAGTTCCCGTTATCTTATATGTGAACAATTCTCCGCATGTGATCGATGCCATTTTGGAGACAGCCCCCACGGTGATGAGTGTGGATACACTCACCCCGCTGAGTACAGCCATTGCCAAGGCTCGGCCAAAAAACGTCGCAGTCCAGGGCAATCTGGACCCCACTGCGCTATTTGCCGATCCGTCTGCTCTTGCGCCCATGGTGCAAAAACTACTTCAAGAAGGCGGCGACACTGGATATATATTTAACTTGGGCCATGGGATTCTGCCCCAAACCCCTGTTGATAACGTTCGGCTCGTGGTAGATACTGTTAAGCAATATCACTGTAAAACAATACCAAACACCCCGGTAACCTGATGACACGCCTATCTGAAACGACTATTTTGTTTGAAGGTCTGAATGAAGACCTGCTGAACCGGTATAATACCAACGGTCCAAGGTATACCAGTTATCCTACAGCGCCTGAATGGCGAAACGAATTTGGTGCTGCCCAGATGAAGGAGGCGGTTTCCATCCCCGCCAGTCATCTACCGATTTCACTTTATACACATCTCCCGTTCTGTGAAAGTCGGTGCCTCTTTTGCAGTTGCAACGTGGTGATCACGCGGAATCATGACCAAGCCGACCCTTATGTTGATGCCGTAATTCAGGAAATGCGACACACACGCTCTTTTATGGATGCCAGTCGCCCGGTGAAACAGTTCCATTGGGGCGGTGGTACCCCGACGTTTTTATCAATTGCCCAAATGGAACGATTATTTAAGGCCCAAACGCAAGAGCTGTTTAAATTAGCTCCCGATGCAGAAGTCGCTGTGGAGGTTGATCCCAGAGTCACCACCGCTGAGCAGATTAAAGCAATGCGGGAATGGGGTTTTAACCGAATTAGTTTGGGCGTACAAGACTTTGAAGCCCTTGTGCAAGAGACGATTCACCGGGTACAACCGGTTTCTATGACAGAAGCGATGGTGAATCAGTGCCGGGAATTGGGCTTTGAAGGGATTAATTTTGATTTAATCTACGGTCTGCCGCACCAAACAGTGGCGACGTTTGAAACCACGCTGACTGAAGTGCTTCGCCTCAGCCCTGATCGGATTGCACTCTACAATTTTGCCTTTGTGCCGTGGATGAGCCCTCACCAGCGTCATATCCCAGAAGACAGCTTGCCGTCAGGCCCGCAAAAATTTCAGATTTTTCGATTGGCCTTGTCGATGCTGAGTGATGCCGGCTATGAGTATATCGGGATGGATCATTTCGCCAAGCCCAGTGATGAACTGGCCGTGGCCAGGCGGGAAAAAAGCTTACACCGAAACTTTATGGGCTATACGACCAAGGCCGGTTGTGAATTATACGGGTTTGGTGTGAGTGCCATCAGTGGGTTAAACCGTCATTACGGGCAAAACTGGCGTCAGATCTCCGAGTATTACGCAGCTGTGCAGGGCGGTGAATTTGCCACGATGCGGGGTCTGGCCCTCTCTGATGACGATGTTTACCGCCGCAGTGTGATCCTACAAATTTTGTGTCAGGGAACACTCACTGGGGAAGATTTAGCAAAATTTCCTGAGGCCATGCCCCTGCTGGAATCAATGAAACATGACGGTCTCTTAAGCTATCTGGATTCTGCCACTGGCTTTGAATTGACCCCTTTGGGTCGGGTGTTCAGCCGCAATATTGCGATGCTGTTTGATGCGTATCTCAAGGCATCGCCAGAACAGTCTCAAGCGTCACCAGTATTCTCAAAAACACTCTGATAAAAACATATAAAAGTATAAAAGGCTAAATGCATATGGACTCGAACGAAAGACAGCTTACAAACCAAAAGCCCAAACGTGGGATAGTACTGCTCAATATGGGCGGGCCAGATTCTCTAGACAGCGTGAAACCCTTTCTGTATAACCTGTTTTCCGATCCGGACATTATTCGACTGCCCTTTTCTGCCATTCTTCAAAAGCCACTGGCCGCGTTGATTGTGGCCCTTCGAGGAGAAGAATCAAAAGAAAACTATAAACATATGGGTGGGTTTTCTCCCCAACTCCCTCGCACCCAAGAACAGGCAGAAGCCTTGCGGGTAGAATTATCGAAGCGCCTGGGAGAGGATATCCCTGTGTATATCGCAATGCGCTACTGGCATCCTTTTACGGAAGAGGCTGTGGCGCGTATTAAGCAAGACGGTATCGAAGAGCTGATCATTCTGTCCTTATATCCACATTTCTCTTACACCACCACGGGATCCAGTCTCAATGCCTTGCAACAGGCACTGAGCGCGGTGAATTACCCCATTGCCAATGTGGTGATTGAGCCCTACTATAACCACCCAGACTACTTAGATGCCTTTGCAGAGACGATCCAAGAGGGGCTGGATAAGCATACCTGGGGATGCCCCAAAGAAAATGTTCGCATCCTCTTTAGTGCACACAGTCTACCGGTCAAGCACGTCCAACGGACAAAGGACCCGTATCCAGAGCAGATTCGTGCCAGTGCAGAAACAGTGATGACAAAGTATTTTCCAAGCTATGAGTGGGATCTTTCCTTTCAGAGTCGCGTGGGAAAAATGCCATGGTTGGGCCCTTATATTGACGGGGTGCTGCATTATTATGCCGGTTTAAATCAGGATAATATCTTGATTGTGCCGATCAGCTTTGTTTCCGATCACGTAGAGACCTTGGTAGAACTTGATCGTGATTACGTCAATCTGGCGCATGACCTTGGGATTCAGTATTGTCACCGGGCTCCGGTGATGAATGACCGCCCGAGTTTTATTCACACGATGGCCAATCTGGTGTGTCACGCCATGACAGAGTCTGATCACAAGTACCAAGAAGCCTTGCAAGGCGCACAAAGACAAATCTTACCGGACTACGACAGTGTTAAAACTGTCCCCCTCACGCTCAATTAAGCGATACGGATGAGACGATACTGATGAGACAGGCCGAATGGGACGTTATCATCGTGGGGGCAGGGTTGTCTGGCCTGGTAGCCGCCTACCAGCTGAATCAAGTGGGCCGGAAAGTTCTTTTGCTAGAGGCAAGCGACTATGTGGGTGGGGTGATTCGCTCTTGCAAAGAGACGTTATACTCGTCTGATCGCTCTGTTCTTGCCGAATTTTTGGTTGAAGAAGGCCCACATACCTTCCAAAGTTCAGGAAGTGAGATGATTTCCTTGTGTGAAGCACTTGCTTTGCCCTTGCAGTCAACGTCTTCCACCGCCAAGAACAGATATATCTTCAAAAATAAACACTTAACACCAGTGCCGATGTCTCTATGGGGGTTTATGACCACGCCTTTGTTAAGTCTTCGGGCGAAATGGCAAATTCTCACTGAGCCGTTTAGAACAGAGATTCCCGACAAAACAGGAAATGAGTCTGTTTCTGCCTTTATTCGTCGCCGCTTTGGCTCAGAAGTTCTGGATTACCTGGTAGCTCCCTTTCTTTCTGGGGTGTATGCGGGCAACCCAGACACGTTGGAGGCAGCGGCAATTTTCCCCAAGCTGGTGGCATGGGAACAAGAATACGGTAGTATCTTGAAGGGACTCCTGTTTGGGCGCTTTAAGCAAAATAAAATTCCGACTAAAAAACGTCCCTACGGACTGTATAATTTCCCAGAAGGAATGGACACTTTACCAAAAAAATTGGTAGAAACCCTTCCGGCTGACTCTGTTCGTCTTAATACAACCGTCCAGTCTGTCACGCATAGTTTAGAATCAACGCTTGTGACTTGGAAAGTAGACACAAACGAAGGTCAAACTCACCATGCGCCTTGTCTGATTTTGGCAACCCCCGCCGATGTGACCGCGCGTTTGCTGGGGAAGGCTCTTCCTGAATTGGTTGACCCGCTTGAATCGATTCCCTATGCCCCGATGTCGGTGGTTCACTTGGCCTATGAGGCTCCTGGTCTTAACTTGGACGGGTTTGGCTGTCTTGTCCCCAGAAAGGAGAGTGATATCATCACGCTGGGTGCTATCTGGACAAGCAGTCTCTTTCCTCAGCGGGTGCAAATTCACGATAGTACCGTTGGTCCGTATCATTTGCTGAGCTGCTTTCTGGGAGGTGCTCACCATCCAGAAACTTCAGAATGGTCAGATGAACGCGTGCTGAATCAGGTGAAAGCTGATCTGAAAAAGCTTTTCCCGCAATTGACTTCCATTCAGACAGCCTGGTCTTCGGTGATTCGTTACAGACGGGCGATTCCGCAATATACTCATAGTCAGACACCGCATACGGTTCGGGTGCAGCAAATACAGTCCTTTTTGGACTCTCACCCGGAAGCCAGTGGGTTGTATTTGGTGGGGAATTATCTGGGTGGGGTTTCCCTCAATGATTGTGTGAAATATGCCACTCGGGTCTCAAGGCAAGTGGAGTCGTATCTGTTGTCACAGCACAGCTGTAACAAGACCGTAACAACTGTGTAACATTTCGCGGTCTTTCTGTATTTTGGGTTGGCGGCGTCGATAACACTACTAAGAGATGAAAGAGACTCCCAATCCTGGCGGGGGTTAGATGATTTACATGACAATTTCCTTAGGATATACGAGACCGTGATGTTTCCTGTGAAGTCTTGCTTGAAGTTTAGAGTGGCTCTCAAAGGCCACGAGTTGATGGAATTCTCTTTGATGGGAACCTTCCTTCTTGTGTCCGGTCTGGCGGGCTTAAGTTATCTAAGCCAGTTGGCAATCCAGGCACAGGCCAACCCGTCTGTGATGTATATGGCACAACCCAGTCCTGCTGCCCCCATTACCAGTTCTGTCCCGGTGAATGCCCAAGGCTATATTGATTATCGAGCTGTGACAGGCAGCCTGCCCAGTGCAGTGACCTCGGGCGACATTCCTACGGTGAATCCGCCCCAGAGTAACTAAAAATTATAAAACCCGTTTTGCACAGCCCAGTCCTGGATATACCGGGTTTCCGTTTGGCTTAAGGGGGTTATAATAGCTGCTGGTAAGCTGAGCAAAGCGTCTTTGTCTAGCTGAAGCCGGTCGCCCTTGCGTTTGGTGTGGAACCACCAAAATGCTGCTTCGATGGAATTGAGGACCTGGCAGAGTGTTGCCGGATTCTGGTAAAACGGTGACTCATGGGGGAAGCGATTCGCATCAATCACGTTGAAGTTTTGATTCACATAAGCGGGTTGCGGTAGCCACATGAACCCAGGCTGCTTGCACTGGCGAAGCCCCAGTAGTTTGTGAGGGGATTCGAACCAAGTAGCTTGTCGGGCTCGGTGAAGTCCGTAGGGAGCGTTGCTGGACGTAATCCATGGTGCCATTCTCTCGAGATGCTGCTTTAAGCATGGAAAGTCCTTGGGTCGGGTTTTTATAGTGCGTCTAAAGTCTTGATTAGCGTAAAGAAGCCATTCTCGAATAATCCCAGATTGAAAGTCGCCGGACTGAAAGGATTTAGGATTACAGTAGGGCCGAAACCATTGCTTCTCTGTATCATTCAGCGCCATGTTGATTATTTCATCTTGAGAAAAAATGAAGATCGGCGCCCCTGGACTGGCCATGGTCTGTTGGCTCACAGAAGAATCTTTCCAAGCCTTTTGTGTGAGCCTGTCTTGCGGCAGGATAACCCCCTGCTGAACGGTGCTTGGGGGAAGCAGCGCGTCTCCGTTTCCTGAAAGCCTCTCTAAAATGCTGGGTTCTAGGGGGTTAAAAAATAATTGAACCCTGTAATCGCTCTGCTTCCCTTGTTGTTTCAGGATTATTTTTGGCAGTGATTCTTTATCTTCAGGGTTAATAGAGAGCAAGCTTTTTAAATGACCGGTTCCCCCATCAATGAGAGATTGAGACTCCATTTGAGTTTGGCTCTGTTTGCATCCAACTAAAATACTGCTCTGATGCCCTGTGGCTCTTGAGAATAACGGTGTCTTAGGGTCAAAACTCCAGTAATATTCAAGTTTGCTTTGGCTGAGAAGTACCTCCCTAAGATATTTTGAGGTGTATCGATCCTGCCAATACGCCGGCAGAATCCAGGCAAAATGCCCAGAATCTTTTAAGAGCTTTAGCCCCAAAAGCACAAAGGCATCACACAAGTCGGCTTTCCCCGGTGCATAAGCTTTGAGAACCGTGTCACTCATTTTTGAGTGCTTTCTGACAGGCTGCATATAGGGAGGATTTCCAAGAACCATGTCCCAATGAGCCAGAGGGATACGGGTGTCTGCCGATAGAGGGTTATCCACACTAATCTGTTGGATGAGCATCTCTGTGACACGTTTTTTATCCTGTGCTGTTTCAATGGTGTCTAGGGAGCAAATAAGCTCAAGAAGGATATGGCGGGCCGTCTCTATTGCTTCAGCGTCCGTATCCACTCCCCAGATAGAGGTTTTACAGAGGGTATAGGCACTCTCTTGTCGTCTGTGCCACAAAAAGTACAGAGCCTCGGCCAGGAAAATACCACTGCCGCAGGCTGGATCGATGATTGTTGGCGCGTTCAAATCGCCGGTCTTGCAATAGGCACTCAGACAAAACGCAGTAACCCACCTGGCTAAGAGCGGTGGCGTGTAATATACACCCGCGTGAAGGGGACGGGTCTGCTCAAAATCGACGGCTCGTTTGAGTGCCGTGTCTCTGGCTTTTTCTGCTTGCAAGGGGGTGTCACTCCAATAAGAGCCAGTATATAAAAAAGAAAAAGGTGTGTATCGTTCAATACACACCTAAATGAAGAAGAGAGAGCAAGCAAAAACTAAAAAAGCAGTTTAAAAAAAAGCGAAGACGCAATGGTTTAGGATGCGATGGACCAACGCTTCTGCTGGGCTAAGGGCGCAGGATTGAATACCACGGAATCGAGCCCTGTCTGTGTTAAAAATGCTTCTTGCGGATGCACAGAGGCCAGACAGTCGCCCAGATATTCGCCCAAAGACTCAAAGAGCCGCGATGACGTTAACACGATTTCGATTCTCCACCACCAATGACTGGGTTTACACACACACTAAAAACTCAGTGCCGGAAAGTGTCGTTTTTGTCAAAAACGCTAACCACCTCCACCTGATAATGTCATTATGACCTGTATCATTTAAAAAACAATAGTCTAATTTTGCCCGTCCGAGTTGATGTTACAGCTTAGTGGGATTCCTATCAGTACTGGATACGTGTTTTATTCAGGATAGATTTCGAGTATATATCTTGCAGATAGGCTTTAGCGCCAATTCGTTACTTAATGTTTGTTTACGCCAGCGGCTTCTGCCAGCCCTTTCATCAGTCTGGTGTTCTCTACTGGCTTGGTTAAGCGAATCAGCCAGTTAGCGAAAGTATCAATCCGACTGAGAATAGGCTCTAAAAATGAGTGGGTAACTCTGGTATTGTTGGGTCCCATAGAGGTCAGTAGCCGCTGCATCCCTTTTTCAAAGAAGTTGATCGGCTGTTTCGCCATTCGGGGGAGTGCCAGTAAGGGAGCGATTATAATCAGCCCCAGGGTAAGGGGTTTTAGGTAGACATGACCGACTTGGTAGACGAGCTCGTCCATCGCTTTTTTAAATTGCTCTAAACCCTTAGTAGGCTCTCCTTCTTGTACCGTTTTATAAGCGGCTTTCATCTCAGGGAGGTATTTCACAGCAGAAAAAACAGGAATTCCCATGAGGCCGAGTAAAAAGACTCCCTTCACAACATGAGAATGATTCCGAAACGCAGTGAGCAGTAAGCCGATGCCGGTGCCCATGGCAATGGCGCTGACGGCTTTAAAGGGTTTTTTTCGCCATTCTTCAAAATAGCGGACAAAGCCTAGCTCATAGCTGGGCCAAAAGTGCTGGGTAAAGTTTTTCGCAATAAAGGCCCGTTGAGAGGGAATGGGATCGGGCTGTGTGTGCTGCAGAAAAGGGCTAAAATGCCGCTGACGTCGCGCAACGACGTCACCCGCTTCTATCAGCTGACGAGAGCTGACAGGATACCCTCCGGGGATAGATTCTCCCGTTTTGTAAGCCTTAAGCTGCATAGTGGTTGTGGATCGATTCTATATTGAACGGTTTTGGCCTGTGTGAAATATACTCCATAAAACACGCTGAAGGGTTTTTTGTGCTAGTGATGTACTAGCTGTGTCCTCGTTGCGTGTGCTTCAAACATACCCTGCTCCCGTCAGTTCTCTGTTGGACAGGTCCTCTGTTTGGGTGATGTCACCGATTGGGGCAAGGCTCATAATGAGTCCTAAGCCTTCGTGTGCTTGAGAGAGAAAAAAGAGAAAATTCACTCACTCACAACGGTCACTGGTGTCGGATTCATGTCAACCGGCAGGTGAAAACTTCGAGGAGTCCTTGGGTATGTCCAAAAAGCACGGAAATATCATCGCTATTTTCTCGGGTCTTTTCTGGAAACGTCTTTGGGCGGAGTGCCGAGCGCTGGCTGTTGACAAGAAAACAGAGATTCAAACGGAAGAAAGACAGCGCCTGTTGGACGATTCATTAACCATTATGGATGAGATCATGGCGAATAAAGAGAAGCGGCAATCTGAGAGTCATGCCGGACACGACACGATTCATACGGTTCTTGCTCACCGGTTGTTAGAGACTAAAGAGACCCGCTAGAGAAACCCGCTAGAGATTCGCTTGCTTGGCCCTTAAGAATTGCATGGTGTGAACAGGATTGTGCGATAATAAAACGGTACCCACTGAGGGATACCCCGAAATGTGGCTGACCGTTTTTTTTGCTCTACACCTTTAAAACGGGAGTCCAGAACTCGCTTGGTCGCAATGTAAACCTACTGAAGGGCTTGCCCTTGTGTTGGAAACAGCGCTTGATCACGGAGGACACCCACCTGTTGAAGAAACAGGAGTCAAAAAAGACCCAGCCACGCTTCAATTTCGGGGTTCTCTCAGTGATTCTTCCCTCTTTAGGACGGCTGCATGAATTTTATCCATAGCATCGCGGAGCATTCTGCCCATTCGCAGGTTGCCAGTTTACAGCGAGTAACGCTGCCTTTGGCGATGAAATTAGCGGCCTTGTTAAGACCTTTGGGTGTAGGCCGAGATACAACCGCCACTTGGGTGGACCGTTCCTTTACTGAAGTGGGCGAAGCCGTGTTGTCGTATCTGCCGGCTACCACTGCTAGAACCATTGCCTATTCTTTGCCCCCTGTCCAGTTGCTCAATCTCATTCATTATGGCTTTCAGCTTGATCCCGATACGTTTACGCTCTTCTGTGAGGGGATTCAAGACTTTAAACAGTCGGATGGCGCTTTTCTGCAAGCTGACGTAATCGATTGGGTGTCTGGTTATGCCCCCAATCCTGCTGATTTTGATCCCCTAGAAGGCCTGGCAACCCGGATGGCTGAATGGTGGCTGGAAGTCGGCCAGAAAAGTGGTTTAGAACAAAGCAAACCTTTCCTGAATCAGGCTTATCAGCAGGCTGTTTTTGAAAAAGCCGAGCGGATGGCTTTGTGGCTTTCGCGGGCATGTGTCAATCCATCCATGCCGTTTGGTGCGGGGCGTTTAATGCGCATGTTTGCTGGAAAAAAATTGATGATAGAAGGGTTAGGCAGTATTCAGGTATGGTGTATGCACCAAGCTGATGCGGCCGCAGCTTTGCTGGGGAGTGAGAGTGACTACGCACTTGCCTGGCAGCATGAACAGTCTTTCTGGGATGCACTCACCAAAGTGATTAAGGCCGATCCATATCAATTTGCATCAGAAAAACCCTGCCTCTGAAAACGCTTGAAACTTTTTTAGGACCGATTGCGTAAATAGAGACAGATGACGCCTACGGCCGAGTTTTTTTAACCCTAACCAGGAGATGTGAAGTGATGAAAGCAACCCGATACTTAATTAACGCCTTAGCGGTGAGTATTCTACTCAGTGGATTTTCAATGAGTTACGCTGATCCTGGCAATGCTTCTGGCACGGGGCATAATAGATTCTCGGGTGGTTTTGGCGGCGATCGCGGTGATCATGGCCAAACACCTGAGCAAATGAAGCAACGTCGCGCTGAGATGGAAGGGCGGCTGCAAAAAATGGGTGTTTCATCTGAGCAATTGCAGCAGTTTAAAACCATGCACGAACAAAACCGCCAACAAGCCCAAGCCCTCAAAGAACAAATCCAACAACGCCGTCAGGAATTTATGCAGTACATGCATAGCCCTAATGCTGATGAAGGAACGGCTTTGGCCAAACAGCAAGAACTGGGCCAATTGATGAACCAAATGCATGAAATGCGGATTCGCTCTGTGTTTCAGATGAAAAAATTGCTGACACCAGAGCAGTTCCAGAAACTCATGGAGCGCAAGCAGCAAGCTGCCTCTGGTTTGGGACAACGCTTTCAAGGAAAAGGCTTGCAAGGCAGAGGTGCTCAAGGTGCTGGCGGTGGTCGATTCTCTCGCCGCTTTACGCAGCGAGGTGGCAGCAGTGCTTCTGCTTCGCCACAGCCAGGTTCTGATCCAGACTCAGGGCTCTAGTATCGAACCCGAATTTCAATCCCTTTCAGCGGAGCAACTGACAAATGTCTTTGACCTTGCTTGAACTCACTGATGGTGACTTAATCCAGCAAATTCGTCATCACCCTGGTAAAGCCTCAGGGGCCTTTCGTCAGTTGCTCACCCGTTATCAAACACCGGTTTATCACTACATTTACAGGCTCTGCCGAGAAGAATCCTGGGCCGCTGAACTGACCCAAGATGTGTTTCTCCAGTGTTACCGAAAACTGGATTTGTTTGATGAACACCGGACGTTTAAGCCCTGGCTCTTTCGCATTGCCACCAACATCACCCTTTCAGCTCTGCGAAAGCAACGCCCGACCGTTTCGCTCTCTGCATTGCAAGAAGAACCCACCTGGAAAGAGCCCGTTTCCTTGATACAAGAGGATCATGCCAGTACAGTGGACCAAAAAATGCAAAACCAAGAAACCATTGAGGTTATTCAGCAAGCTCTGAGCCAGCTTGACCCTAAATACCGAAGTGTCTTACTCCTGCGGTATAACGAGGATTTTAGCTATGAGGAAATGGCAGAAAGCTTGAAAGTCCCCTTAAACACAGTGAGAACTTGGCTGAAACGGGCACGTGAAGCCTTAAAAAAGTCTGTTAATAAAGCGGGACTGATTTCTTTATCCCTTGAATGCCAGGAGAACATATAATGACGCTCTCATGCGCTCAATTGAGCGATTTGCTAGAAGGATACTTACTAGAAGAATATTTGCTAGATAAAAGTATCGATTCTACTATCCTTCCTGAGTCACTGCAGGCCCATCTGGCTGATTGCCATACCTGCCAGCACAACTGGCAGGAGCAGCAGGCCTTTCATCAGGCCGTGGTCTCTGCGGTTCAATCGCTGCCAGAGCCTAGACCTCTTCCTGAGAATTTTACAGCGCAGTTAGAAGCCCGTTTGCACCAAGAAGCACGACCAATACAGAATTCAAAATCCTTATGGCAGCTGTTTTCCAGTCCTGCCGCTCGTTCTACAATTGCGGCTGGGGTACTGTTACTTGTTTTTGCCAGTACTGCTTGGCAGACCAATATCCAAAATCAGCCCTCACATTCACCGCCTGGAGGCGTGTCCGTTCAGCAGCCTCAGATAGCCACTGGGCTTCAAGGGGTAGGGTCTCAATCTCAACCCCCAACTGGGTCGGGTACTGCGGGATCTGCCGGTACTGGCTCTGCCTTGAGTGAAACTTCCGTTTGGGATGAGCTGGAAGCAGAGGTCCCGATGGACGATGATCCCTTGGCTCAAATAGTCGGCTTTTAAGGTTTGGCTTTGAGGCTTATTTTAGTTTTTGTATCAGACTGAGCGTCTCTGCCCCAGACAGTCGGTGGCTGTCTTTGGTGGCATAGCTGGTGGTAATTACCCCACGCTTATCCACAATAAAAAGTGAGGGCCAGGCCAGACCGTTTTTTGCCATATTGGGGACGCCGTATAGCTTGATAAGAGCTTTCTGAGGATCTGGAATAAGCGAAAACGTGATGCCGTGCTCTCCAATGGTTTCTTGGGTGTGTAGATCGTCATCAGCGCTGATACCAATCACCTCGGTGTTGTGTTTGCTAAAGCTATCTAGCAGGGTTTGAAAACTTTCCAACTGCTTGCCGCAAACGTGGCAAAAGCTACCCTGATAGAAAATGAGGACCACGTTTTTCTTCCCTCGAAAATCATTCAGGTGGACTGCTTTCCCGTTACCGTCTCGTTCGCTGAAAACCGGGGCTTTTTGCCCAACGGGCACCGGGGTGAGAAACGTATAGGCCTCACTCAGGGTGACCAAAGAAGGCATTTTTAGATTTTGAGGTGAGCCTGCATGCACCTCTCCATGGGCCTTTGGTGTGATAAAAAGAAACCAAAGCATCACAGCCGTGAGAGCACTGGCTGCCAGGACAATGACCACCCGGACAGGAGCGCTGAGTGAAGCAGCGTTCAGAGTGGATGAGTCCTCAGAGGGATCAGCAATGGAGGATTCTTGCTCATCGGTCATAGTGATGTGACAACTTTCTCAGATAATCGGCCTGATAGGGTCTTTATTATATAATACCGGAGCGCAGTTCCAATCGGAGATCGTCTTTTGTGAGTGTGACCAGTCGGCCAGAAACCGTTTTTTCAGAATCAAACCTATATCTAGACAGGGTTTTAGAGCTAAAAACCCTGCAACACTGTTTGGATCAAGCAAAACAAGGCCAAGCCCAAACGGTGCTTATTTCCGGTGAACCAGGTATCGGAAAAACCTCTCTGATTGAAGCGTTCTGTCGCGGACTGAGGAAAGAACCCAATACCCGTGTTCTGGACCTTAGGCATATCAGGTTATCAACCCCCCAAACACTGTTCTTGGATATTGTTGCCGCCCTGCAACACCTAGGACAAAGTATTTTGGACGAAACGCTTGCAAATATCAATGAAATAACCCATACGCTGGGCTTCCAATGGCAACATGCGGACTTGCGACGGGCGATTTCGTTGGTAAAAATACAAGAAAGTATTGGTGGAAAAACTGCGATACAACATGAGAACCTGGTGAAAGCCTTGCGAAGTGCAGTACCGCCGTCAAAGAAGCTAAAACTCTCGGTTCAAGAACAAATTGAAGAAATGGCCTATATGATTGCCAATCCTTGGTTGAACGTGGCCATTATGCTGGAGACGCCAATAGACACCCCGCTTGCGGATGTGGCGGTGTATGCCAATCAAGTCAAGACCCACTGGGAGAGTGAAAAGCAAACTTTGCAACGCCCTGTCGTAAAAGAAACGACTGGTTTGGATTTCAGCCCCATAGAAATGGCTCAGTGGTTGAATCACCTGTTTGTTGTTTTGAGTGAGCAACTGCTGGGCACACAGAGCGCCTTTATTCTGCTGTTTGATAATTGGCAAGCGACTTTGAATCTTCCCGAAGTGCAACGTGAGGGATTGAAGCAATTTGTGACAGCCTGGTTTTCGGAATGTCAGCAGACAGCCGATCAGGATTATCCTTGCATGATGGTACTTTCCTGTGAGTCTCAGGGTCAAAGCTATAGTCTGGGTCGAGAATTGTTTGGTGAATTCTCTCAAATTATTTTATTGTCCGGATTATCTCCAGAGGGACGTCTGCAACTGCTCAATCAGCCTTTTGAACAGGCTGGTATTGAAGTAGATACTCCTGTTTATCAGGCAATTATAGAAGTGGCACACTCTAATCCCTATTGGATGCTTAAGCTACAGAAATTTTTGCTGGAAAGAGCTCAAGCCAATAGTGTCACACGGATTGATTGGGCATTTTACCAACAACTCCAGCTGGAAGATATTACGATGGATCTCTTTGAGTCCTCTTTGACGCGGATTCAATTGCAGTTTCTCCATAATGAGAGTTTGTTGAACCGGCTGTTGAGTGTGTTGGTCAGAGACTACGGAGAGCGTCCTTTCACACTGCAAGAAGTGGTGTCCAAGGTGCTGAAAACAGCCGAAGGTCCGAGTAAAAGCGATGAATGGCTCTTGTGCCAAATGCTGAATGCCCTGTTTTATCACGGGTTTCTGGGAGAACTTTCTGAGGCACCACCATCAGAACACACCAGTTCTGGTAGCCGAGCTCAGGCCGTTAGTATCCCCTACTACCAAATTGAGAGCTTGCCTGTTTATCGGTTTTTACAGCGCAAAGCTGCGGCCCCAGTTGAATCAGACATCCCGACCCAAGACAAGCTGACCTATCTGAAGCGGGTGATCCCGCTCTCGATTAAATCGGGAGAACTTGACCGTGAGAAAACAAAAGAAGTCCTGGCGTTGTGTGAAGCCCTCGGCAATCACGATATGCTGGCCTTTCTGGAAGAGACCTTTTTACAGCACGTACACGACGAGGCGCCGATTGTTCGGGTGAATGCGTTGAATAACTTGGCGCTGTTAGAGTCTCAAGCGGCTCTGAATGAAGCCATTGAAGCACTGACTCATGACGAAAACCCGATGGTGAGGGAGTATGCAGCCCGTAATTTAATGGTTCTCTCCGAGCGAATCTATCATTCTGCCAGCCACGACCGTATTTTTAATGCACTGTGTGCCTCTCTGGATGATGAGTCTGAGGTGGTGCGGGCAGAAGTTTACGCCACCATTTCGCGTTACCGTTGGAGTTACCCCATAGAGGCTATTTTCCTGAAGGGCCTCGTGGATGCCCATACTCCCGTTCGCTTAATGTCGATTCAGGGCCTGGTATCACTCTTGGAAAGCACGCGCAGCAAGCTTAAAGCCAACATCCAGAATTCACAAGACAATGCCTCATCGCACGACAATTCCCAGGGGGTATCCCAGATTCTTTCTGCTGATGCCAAACGCGCCATTCACCTGGCGCTGAATGATGCCGATCCTGCTGTGCGAAAAGAAGCAGTTACAGGCTGTGTTTTGCTGGGTACCGCCGATAGTCTTGAGCTACTTCGTCGTGTTTTGTTTGAAGACCCCGAGATAGAAGTGCGAATGACCGTTGCTGAGCGCCTGGCAAAGCTGGAGCATTCTGTGGCACAGAATATCTTGATGGAGGCCTTAGAGCACAGTGTGGTCGCCTCAGAAGAGGAGATGTCGCTCTTGCTCGTTCGGGCCATGGGCCGTCGTGTGAGTCCTGAAGCCGAAAATGTGTTGCTCTCTTTTATCCACAAGCGCGAAGAAGATTTGGAAACCGAAGCGCCAGCCTTGTTATGGATGTGTGCCCGGAGTCTGGGACAAATGGCCATCAGTGTTGAAGCGCTTGCCCTGCTCAGACGTTTGGAGACTCAGGCCCAACAAGAGATTATCCTGATGACCATTCGGCAGGCCATCACTAAAATTCGCGCCCGACAAGCCGTCCTAAAGCAAGAGCTTTCAGTTCAAGAGGCGGGCACTGTGAGCGAATCCAGACGATCCGCTCGAATTTAGCAACTGGCAACTAGCAGCTGGCAATTAATTGGGTGTCTGCCAGAGTTTTTACCGTCTCTGTGACAGCACGGGCGACTTGAGTCAATTCTTCTTCAGTGATTTCTGGGAACATGGGCAGTGAGAGTACTTGATGACACAGTCTCTCTGTGACGGGATATTCCTCACTGGCTTTGGCTAAATTGGGAGATAAGTTGGCGTGTGTCTCTTGCCGGTATAGGGGCAGTGGATAGTAAATCATACTTTGCACGCCAGCTGCTTGTAAGCGCTGAGCCAGTGTGTCTCGGTATTCAGGACTGTGGGCTCGGCAGGTTAAGGTGTATTGGTGAAATACGTGGTCAGTATAACTGGCTATTTGGGGTGTTTCAATCCTCTCTGCCAACGGTGAAAATGCGTTGGTGTAGAAATCAGCAATCTCTCTGCGGCGGGCGGTCCAGGCATTGAGATGATCTAGCTTGATACTTAAAATAACGGCTTGCAAGGCATCCAGTCGGCTATTAATCCCAAGTTCATCGTGATAATAGCGTCTTCGGCTCCCATGAACCCGAAGCATTCTGAGGCGTTCAGCCAGGGAGTCATCATTGGTGGTAAGTAAGCCCCCATCCCCAAAAGCACCAAGGTTCTTGGTAGGAAAAAAGCTAAAGCAGCCAATATCACCTATGGTACCCACCTTTTGGGTTTGATAATGTGAGCCAATTGCTTGCGCGGCATCTTCCACGATAAACAACCCATGCTGTTCAGCCAGAGTCTTGATCGCAGTCATCTCTGCCGCGTGCCCGTAAAGATGAACCGGCATGATAGCCTTGGTCTTTGGGGTGATTTTTTCGGCGATACGGTTCGGGTCTAAATTAAAGGTGAGCGGGTCGATATCCACAAAAACGGGGGTAGCACCGGCTCTGACAATGCTTTCGGATGTGGCCACATAGCTAAATGCCGTTGTAATTACTTCATCCCCAGGGCCAACCTTGAGTGCCCGAAGCGCCAGATAGAGGGCGTCACTGCCGTTGGCGCAACCAATGGCATGTTTGGCACCGAGATAGGTCGCAATTTTTTCCTCGAACGCCTGGACGTAGGGCCCCAAAATATACTGCCCAGAGGCCATCGCAGAGAGCACGGCGGGCTCTATCTGGGCTTGGAGGTTGTTGTATTGTCGGGTGAGATCTAGAATCGGGATCACGAGAAGGCTTGCTTTCGAATGACGACGGAGGCGTGTTGCTTTTGAATCACTGGGTTTTTTCCGACCGCCTTCATTTGGTAGCGCTGGTGACAGGCATCACAGGTGCTTAGTTTACCGGGATCTTTCTCAGGGAAGCTGAGGGCTTCACCGCACTCGCACCGCCAGCCGCCAAATTGGAGCGGGTTACCGTATACTAGCGCAAAGTCCTGAATATTTCTATCAATAACAGTCCCGGCTTCTACAAAGGCATATTGACCGACCGTAATGCCAGAGGCAATGGTGGTATTCGGGCCAATCGAGGCCCCGGTTCGGATCAGCGTAGGGCTAATTTTTGAGACGTTTTTTTGAAAACCGCGAATTCGGTTGGGCGGAGCAAAGACAGTACTGGGTCCGCAGTAAACCCCGTCTTCAAGAATCACCCCGCTGTTTAACAAGGCATTGTTCATGACGCGGACCTGGTTTCCCAGAACCACGCCAGAGGCCATCGTGACATGATGACCGATATGGCACCACTGACCAATGATGGCGTGGGCCATAATGTGGGTAAAGGCCATAATTTGGGTATTGTCGCCGATTTGACAAGGCTGTTCGACAATAGAAGACTCGTGAATGTAGGTGGAGACGCCGCGGTGATTGTCAAATCCAGGGCGCTCATGATGCGGTTCGTGCACGCAAAAAATCCTCAATTCCAACGCGAGTAAGGCAGATTACTCTATTGTATCGGCTGTTGTTGAAAAAAATACAATCTTTTTAAGACTTTAAGACCACAATCACGGCTTCTCCAGAAATGACCCGCGTGCCTGACTGATTGCTGGATAGAAAACACTCCGTCTGCAGAATATAGACGGTCTTATCTTCTCTGGCTTTGACCTCTTTTACGCTCACGACGGCGGTAATTTCTTCTCCTATGGGCACAGGTGCCTCAAATTCCAGAGTTTGCTTGCGGTAAATGGCCCCTGGTCCAATCAGTTGGTTTACAATCACGGGGCCAAAAAAGCTGCCAACCAACATGCCGTGTGCAATGTTGGTGCCAAACATACTTTTACGACCGGTTTCAGGATCCGTATGAATGGGGTTTGTATCCCCCGTGAGGGCGGCATAGATTTGTACCATTTGCTCCGTAATCGGTAGGCTCATCTGGGCGGCATCCCCCGCACGGCATGCATGGGGATTGAGTAGGCCGCTGGCTCCGGAGTGACTGGGTTGACTCATTATTACGGATGTCTCCTGTAGGATGTTTCTTATTGAGAACGCGCTTGCTCAGAACGGGATTGCAGCCATTGACACGCTTGTGGCCACAGCTCTTTCATTGCCCGTCCACTGACAGAAAGACCAATGTGGCCTGAAGGAAAGCTGATGACCGTATTATCCGCTTTGCCAGAGCGGGTAGGCCCCAAATGATCGTGCAATGCTTTACTGGAAGAAGGGGGAACAAGATGATCATGCTCTGCGACCAACGACAGCACAGGGCATTGAATGGCCGTTAAATCGATCACCTGGTTGCCAAGGGGCATTTTCTGCTGAATGAGGCGGTTGTGCTGAAAACAATCTTCCACAAACTGTTGATAGACAGGGCCCACCAAAGGAATATTATCATTCAGCCAGTATTCTAGAGTGAGAAAATCATCCACAAATTGTGGATTATCCTGATTCTCATAGTATTTGACATACTTATCCACTGTGTTTTGCATTGGTTTCAACATCGTAAAACACGATTGTAGAAACCAAGGCGGGATATTACCGCCCATGGCAGCGACTAAATGTCCCGCCTGAAAGTGTTTTTCGTCAGACCAACGGTTTAACAGCCCGTCGCCAGAACCAAAATCAAAGGGGGCTGCCATTAAAATTAAATTCTCAATCCAGGTAGGATACCGTGCCGCAAAGATGCCCGCCATCGTGCCGCCCATACAGTACCCCAGCATCGATACACGCTCTACACTGTCTTTTCGTTGAATCCACTGCACGAAACGACGCATGGTACGGTTAACATAGTCATCCAGGGTTAAAAATTGATCGGAAGGCCCAGGAGAGCCCCAGTCGATTAAATAAACCGGGAAACCAGCCTTCACAAGCTGCTCAATTACACTTTTCCCCGGTTTTAAATCCAGTACATAGGGACGGTTAATCAGAGAGAACACCACCAAAACCGGTGGTAAATAGTTTACGGCTGCCTCAGCGGCAGGTGGGTAATAAACTAATTTGGCTTTGCCAATCTCGTAGACCGTTCGATGCGGAGTTTGCGCGATTTGTGGAGACCAATTACGTGTGTTCTCAAACCCACGGCGCACACGCTCAAATTGTTCTGGGCAAAATGTTGAAAAAAATTGTTCCAAAAACGGGTTTTCTTGTGTCGTAGTCATGGGCGCTCACTCATTTTTTTCGTCGGTCTTTTAGCAGCAGGTTTTTTAGCAGTGGGCTTTTTGACAGGGGTTACCGGTTTTTGTGCAGGTGCATTTTTCTCCTGCAGACTCATCCAGTCGTGGAGCATATCGGTCAAGTCATCGAGCCGCCGTTCCATTTGGTACAGCTTGAGATACACTTCTTTCATATCCTCAGCGTTCGCCAGTTGCAGAGAGTGCCAGTATTGACGCAGCATTTGATCCATGTTTTGTTTGGCTTCTGAAGCCGCATGGAGTGTTTTGCCGCTGTGCTCAGAAAACTCAGCGCCTGCCATCATGGATTCAAGATGCTGTGTCCAGTTCTTGAGCCATGCGTCATACATGCTTTTCGGGTCCACTTGGGGCCCAGTTCTTTCTGTATTAAAGGGATATCCTTGTTGGGCTGTTCCTTGAGCTAAATTTTGAGCCATATCCAGTGAATTTTGAAACCACTGCATATTGTCTCGTGTCATTTGCTGCATCATCCCAAGCCAGGCCTGATATTGCGCATTGGCTTGCGAATTGGAATCGGTTTCATGGGCGCTAGAGGCGCTTTTGCTAGGCATGAGAATGTTTCCTTATTATGTAAATAAACCCCTTATCCCGCCATATGGCTTGTGTGGATTTTGTGCAGATGCAGCAAAACTGGCTATGATTATTTTAACGTGGTTTCTTCTCTTTTTTCAAGACCTTCTTCTTTTTGATCAGGGCTTCCAGTTCTGCAATTTTGGCTTTCAGCTCAGTCAGGGATTCTGGGGTATTCTCAGGAGATTCTGCAGGCGTTTCTGAGAACGTTGAAGCGGGAGGGTTCGGCGCACGACCCGCATTAAACCCAGGGGGCATCCCCCAGGCAGAAGGCATTCCCCACCCTGAAGGTGTGCTCCAGCCAGATTGGGCCCACTCAAAAAATTGATTTTGTGTATTATGCTGCCACTGCACATAGGCATTCATGAGGTGAGGGAGTTTATTCTGGAAAAAATCATTCATCAACGGGTCGTTCGGCTTACCAGGCGCCAGACCTTGGAATTGGATCATTTGATGTAGGAGTGGGGTGGTTAGCAAAGCATTAAGGTGCTGTTTTTGGGTGTCCAAAACCACTTGAAGCAAGACAGTTTGTGTAATGTCTTCCTGGGTGGTAGCGTCTAAAACCTTGACCAACCCGCCAGCCTGAATGTGCTCAACCATGGCTTCAACGGTCACGTAGCTTTTTTGGGCCACATCGTAGAGACGGCGGTTACTGTATTTTTTGTAGGTGCGAAGAGAAGGTGTCATAACAGTCGGTATTGTAGCAGTAACAGGTTTGTCTTGCGATACCCCCTTGACGGGATCAAAACTCAGCGGTTAAACTGGATTTATATTGTGCATATGCAAAATAAACTATCTGAATAAGGAGACACACCATGCCAGAGACCAAGTCAAGAGAAACGAACCGCGAGACCCAGAATAACCACAAAGATACCTTTCAAGATTACACTCATGCTATGAATGAACACATCGCCGCATTGTCTGCTATGGGTTCAAACGGGATGCGCCATTGGATGAATTTCCAACAGAGCCATGTTTCTTTAATGCAGCAGTTTAACCGCGATATCCAAAATCAGAACTTGGAATATGCCAATGTTTGGTTTGAAAAAATGATGCAGCTGCAAAAAGGGTCTGTCAAATCGTTTCATGACTATGCCCAACAGTGGCAAGAAGTGAACGTGAAAAATCAGCACGTGTTTGAAGATGTCATGCAAGATGCGATAAACAAGGGCATGGATTGGGTGAACCCAAGCGTTTCCCGCCGCAATGGCTAGTCTTCAAGTTATTTTTTAAATCTAGTTGACTGATTTAAGACGTTTTAATCTCTATCATACACACACACATTATTTGGCAGTGGGCATACTAGTCTGTGCAAACAGACACAGAGGCCACTGCCTTTTGTTTTGCCAACTCATTCTGCCCACCTCAAGTTCAAACGACAAATGTAACAATTTTGACCCGGAGACAGTGCTTTGATATAGCGCTTCTGTGTACAATAAATGAGGTAAAACCAGAAGCCGGGAAGCCAGGAGCAGGGAAATCCAATGACGACAATAATGGGGTTTGCAAGATACACCAGCAAAACGAGTGTTCTGCAAGTGGGTATTCTTTTTATTCTGGGCATAGGCCTGGGCGGCATTCACGGGTCTAATATGGCAGTAGATGCAAAGCTTATCAAGGGACAGGCTGCAAGCAAGGCTTCAAAAACGGTGTTACCAAAAGCGGTGATACAAGATCCGCCAAAGCAAGTGATTATCACGGCCACATCGACTGTAAATTCTGCTGCAACTTCCTCTGTCGACCTGCTGCATCAAATTGTGTTTCCGGTTACGGCCTATCACGAAGCCACTCTCTGGCCCGAAAAGCTAGAAAAAGCTGAAACGCTATTTCCCGCTCTTGAACAAGATCAACATTTGTTGGTCCATATGGAAGCCTTCCGCCGGGCATCTAAAGAGTTAAATGCCACAGAGCAAGAACGCCTATTAAAATGGGTGTTTCAACGGCAACAGCTGGCGCCAGAGAATGTGGTTCGTTTTTTCGATCAAGGCTACGGTCAAATAGTCCTCAAAAACAATAAAACCGGCTTATTTTTCCTCAGAAAAGCAAATGACCGTCTTAAAAATCAGTTTACCAGTTTGGCCTATGCGCTGGCAGAAGCGGATGTGGACTTAGGACAAGAGGCATCGTCCCCTGCTGAAATGACGATGCGGAAACTCGATGTGACGTATAAACTGATTGATGCAGTGACCCGGGATTCAGAAATGCACCAGCCCGGTTTCTGGCCTGCTTTTGCTGATACCGTGGACCGCCTCTCAGGCGTGCCCGCGTACGCGGATTTCACCCGTCAAGATTTCAGCCAAAAGTATCTTCCTTATGGAAAATCGATGGCCGGTGCCTTGGAAATGCTTTCTCCAGCGGAGATAGTTGCTCGGAAAAGTTCAGGTAATGCTTCAGGGAATGCTATTGATAAGAAATCTGGCAAGTCGTCTGAGATTAAAAAGCAGTCTGCAACCAATAAACTGCCAGAAAGCCTAACCTTGTTGGCCGAAGCTGTGCCTGAGAAAGTGATGCCCGGAGAAGGATTAGAAGCAGGCCTTCAAGAAGCATTTCGCGTGAATTGGGTTCCAGGCGAGTCCCCGTTCTACCTGTATCTGCACAAAAGCGAACTCTCAGAGGGCCTCACCACAGGTTCAGAAAAGTCGACAAAAGAATTTTGGCTGTACAACGCTCAAAAACAGCCGCTGTGCCATTTTAGTGCCGGGGTGAATGCGTATCAAGTGGTGGAAGACCTTGATGCCAACGGGATTCCAGAACTCGTCGTTCGGCAATATGCAAGCAACAAGCGGCATCCTCTGCACGTTTACCGCTATCAAAATGGTCGCTTTGAGCTGGATGCTGCCATTGAAAAACTGTTTGAGTAACCAGGGCTTTAATAGCCCGTTATTATAAGCTTCAGGGTTTTTCTTGCCCAGGTGTCCAGGGGATATTGGGATCTTGGATGGCCTGAACCGCTTCTGCTGGGGTGTTAACGATTTTAAACATGGCTCTGAGCTCTGGGCGTGCTAATTTCTTGGCGATCAGGTAATCCAGGTGTGGAATAAAGCCATTTGGGTCAGTGAAAAAGTTGTTCTGGTTGATCAACACGACTTGTTTTTGGGCAGGATAAATGGTGTTGTTAAAGGCCAGTTCCTCGGCGATTTTTACCACTTCTCGCAGCGTACCAAACCCGCCGGGTAAGACCATGGTGTAGGCACCCCGGTGAAGATAGCCTCCCCGTCCGTCGATGCGCTCATTAAAGTTGGGGTGGATGTAGAATTCTGGGAACAATTCTGGTTCGTGGACTTCGCCAATAAAGTGCATCGCAGATCCGACAGAGTGGGCTTTGACGGATAGCGCCCCTTGCGCTGAGGCACGCATGGCCCCAGGGCCACCACCGGTAACGATATGTGCTTGACCGCCTGCCAGTTGAGTGTTTCCAATGGCCTGGCCCAGTTCATAGGCCATTTGATACTCTGGGGTGCCTTCTTTAATTTTACTGCCGCCGTAAACAATCACACCACGTTCGCGGGGATGTAATTTTCGGTAAATGCTATTCACAATGCCGTCGATGCTCGTGGCATTGCGTTTGTCGATTTTTCGCAATGTGGGAATGATGGTTTCCAGGGCACTGCGCTCTGTTAAAGAAAGTAGGGTTCTTTTTCTAACAGTAGGGGCTGCCACTGCTTGCGGCCCCCCTGTTTGAGGCGGTGTAGGGGTCTCGCTGCAAGAGAATCTTGGCAAACCAACGGGCTTGAGCTGTCGGCGCACAGCCTGACTAAATGCCGTGTTCACGGTCACTGGAATCATATTACACACACTCCGTTTTGGTTTGAATGGACTGAAGATGGGGCGAGTGATGGGAATCGAACCCACGTATACCGGAACCACAATCCGGGGCCTTGACCGCTTGGCGACACTCGCCATCTTCGATCACATCCAATAGATAAAATGCCTACTGGCTGAACGTTTATTCTAGCGAAGCGGGGCCGCAGACTCAAGTTTTCAAAAAAATATGTTTAAAAATGTGAGATCACTTGAGATCACTCACCTAGAGATCATTCACAAATTACCCAAACCGTATCAGGCATTTGCGGTAAATGGTGTGGTTGTATTCGCTCTCCAGGCATCAAAACCGGAATCCCCGGGGGGCAACTGACTATTGTGTGTTTAGCAATATGATCGAGGGCCTGCTCTTTGGGAATGGAGACGCTCGGGGCAAAAAAGGCCTCGCGGGGGGACATGGCAAGCACAGGAAGACAGGCGCTGTTTTCCCAAAAATGAGGTTTTTGTTGTGTGGGCTTCTGGTTAAAAGTCTTGTGGGCTGCGATCAGCCTGACCAGCATCTGATTCAAGAGCTCCTCAGACGTGCCCAGACCAGCCTGATACAGAACGCCGTAAGGTGTACAGGCTTCATAAGCCAGCCCGTCTGTGGCTTCAAGCACCACCCCCCAGTCGTCCCCGTTAATACGGGGGTGTTGCAAAAATAGCTTAAAGGGATCTTGCCCTATTTCTTCTGGCTGAGTGCCGCCCAGGACGGAGAGTTCGGTTTTCTGGCTTAGCTCGCCGCGAATACGCAACATCGTCTGATGTAATGACTGTAGTTTTTCCTGAATCTTCGTAGTTGACCCCAGAGCAGCCACGGTGGCTTCAATGTGAGCGAGCAGTAGGTACGAAGGACTGGTGGTGTGGAGTGTGTTCAGTGCTTCTTGAAATTGAACACGTTTTTTCTCTAAGCAGGAGCCAAAAGGGATGTGCGCTATTGCCGTTTGCGTAAGACTTCCAGCCGTTTTGTGTAGTGAGTGAATCACCACATCGGCGGAAACAAGGCAAGCACTGGTTGGTAAAAAACCAGCAAAGGGCCAGAGGCTACCGTGCGCTTCATCCACGATCAGCTTCAGGCCATGGCGATGACAGACCCTGCTGATTTCGCGCACAGGACTACTAAGACCCTCATAGGTAGGAGACGAGAGGATTAACCCCTTGGCCTCTGGGTGCTGTGTCATTAGGGTTTCCAGCGTCGCTGGCTGAACAGCTCCCCAAAGTCCCCAATCCCCGAGCGCTTCTGGCAGAAACCAAATGGGTTCTACCCCACTGATGATCAAACCGCTGAGTATGGCCCGGTGAACATTACGGGGTAGAAGGACCTTATCCCCTGGCTGAAACAAGCAGAGCATCGCCGCCTGTAAGCCGGTGGTTGCCCCCTGAGTGAGGTAAAAACTATGAGCACACCCAAACACGCCTGCCGCCATTGATTGACTCTCTTGGAGGCACTCAGTGGGATTTCCCAGGACATCCAATCCTTCTACTTCGGTCTGGTCAAAAATATAGGTGGCTGGTGTTATCCCCGGAATACTCTGCTGTAACAGGCTTTCGATCACGGGATGTCCAGCATGTCCTGGCATGTGCAAACGCAAACACTGCCGCTGGTCGTAGGCCTTGAGGGCTTGGATCAACGGCAGTGTCATTGAGATGAATGAATGATTTATTGAGCGGCAGGTGAGGACGCGGGCTCACGGGGCACAAGGGGAATGTGCTCAAAGCCAACACGCTCTTCTGGGGTGACACCTTTCATTGAGAGGTTGACCCGACCGCGGTCATCTATATCAACCACTTTCACCAGGACCTGATCGCCGACCTGGAGGTAGTCTTCCACCTTTTGGACGCGGGCCTGGGTGATTTGAGAGATGTGAACCATGCCGTCTTTGCCGGGAACCAGTTCCACAAAAGCACCAATCGGGATAATCCGAACGACTTTGCCAGGCATAATCATCCCGCGTTCGATTTTCATCGTCAGACGCTTAATGATTTCGCGGGCCTGTTCGCCGCCGAGCCCCACAGAGGTGATGGTGACCAGACCGCTGTCTTCGATATCAATCGTGGCACCGGTTTCTTCAATGATGGAGCGGATCATTTTACCACCAGGGCCAATCACAGTACCAATTTGGTCTGTGTCAACACGCATGGTAAGGATTCGAGGCGCAAAAGGAGACAGTGTCTCACTGGGAGCATTAATGGCTTCAGCCATCTTGCCCAGAATATGAATCCGGCCTTCTCGGGCTTGTGCGAGAGCTGTCTTCATAATATCCACCGAGATTCCGCGGATTTTAATGTCCATCTGTAGCGCGGTAATCCCTTCGGTATTCCCTGTCACCTTGAAATCCATATCGCCCAAGAAGTCTTCGACGCCTTGGATGTCGGAAAGGACTACGCTCTTGTCACCTTCTTTGATCAGGCCCATGGCAATCCCGCCAATGGGAGATTTTAAGGGGACGCCAGCCTGCATCAACGCCAAGGATGTCCCGCAGGTGGAAGCCATACTGGTTGAACCATTGGATTCCAACACTTCAGAGTTGACTCTAAGCGTGTAGGGGAAGGTTTCTTTGTCTGGCAGTGCTGGGGCAATCGCACGTTCGGCTAATGCACCGTGACCAATTTCTCGTCTGCCAGCACCCCGCATCGGTTTTACTTCACCTACGGAGAAGCCAGGGAAGGAATAGTGATGAATCCAGCGTTTTTCTTTGGTGGGATCCACACCGTCCAGCTCTTGCGCATCCCCAGGAGAGCCTAAAGTACAGACAGAAAGGACTTGGGTATTTCCACGGGTGAACAGGCCTGATCCGTGAGCGCGGGGTAAGAAACCCACTTCACATGTAATCGGGCGAATTTCTGTATTTTTCCGGCCATCGGCGCGAACGCCTTCTTCCGTAATCATGGCCCGCATAATCTTCTTCTCAACCTTCTTAAAGGTCTCAGAGAGATGATCCAGCGGTTGCTCTGTCAGGAAGCTCTTGATGGCATCGGTCTCAGGCAATGCCGCAATTGCTTCCTTCAGGGTTTCTTTGGCCTTGTCCAGTTTTTCCTTGCGGCTATCACGGTCGAAATCGTGATAGGCCTCAAATACAGCCTGATGAACAACCCCGTCGACGAAATTAAATAGAGGTTTAAGGTCGAACTCAGGGACAAATGCCTTTTTGGTGACACCGCACTGGGCTTTGAATTGGTTCTGAATTTGAACCTGCTTCTTGATTTCCTGATGAGCAAAGTCAATTGCTGCAATCATATCGGCTTCAGAGACAAATGTGGCTCCGGCTTCAACCATCATGATGGAGTCATCGGTTCCGGCCACGACCAGATCCAGGTCACTCTCATCTTGGGTTTGAGCGTAGGTTGGGTTGGCAATGAATTGCCCATTGATTCGGCCCACACGAACGGCACCTACTGGACCTTCAAAAGGAAGCCCGGATAACTCAAGGGCCATAGAGGCACCCAGAATCGACAAAACGTCATAAGGATGGATATGATCCACACTCATCGGGGTGGCCACAATTTGCACATCGTTTCGGTACCCGTCAGGAAACAACGGACGGATAGGACGATCAATCAAACGAGATGCCAAGATGGATTTTTCGGAAGGACGACCTTCACGTTTAATGTAACCACCGGGGAAGCGCCCGACTGAGTACATTTTTTCTTCAAAATCAACCAGGAGGGGGAAAAAATCAATGCCGGGGCGAGGTTTGGTGCTGCCTGTGGCGGTCACCAAAATCAGCGTGTCTTCGCAACGAAGCACCACGGCGCCACCTGCAGAACGGGCCAAACGGCCGGTTTCAAAGGACAGGGATTTCCCGCCAATTTCAAAATTCAGGGTTTCTATATTGGTTAAATGCCCAATGGACGTTGTCATGTGTCTATATTCTTTCTATGAATTGTTCGTATTGTTATCATCTTTGTCTTAAGCGTCTTATTAAAGCGCAAGCATTACATAAACACCAGTCTTTGGCGCTAAGACTTGTCTTAACCCGTTAAAAGACAATAGCGAGTCTCGAAAGACTCGCTATAAATGGTTTTAGAAGTGGGTAGTTCCAGAGAAAAATTACTTTCTCAACTGGAGCTTGGTGATCAATGTTTTGTACTGCTCAGGCGTGCTGTGCGTCTTAAAGTACGCTTGCAGACGGCGACGGCGTCCAACCATTTTCATCAGGCCGCGGCGGCAAGCAAAATCTTTGCTGTTGATTTTGAGGTGCTCGGTCAACTCGTTGATACGGGTTGTCAGCAAGGCAATTTGAGACTCGGCACTGCCGGTATCTTTGTCATGGCGGCGGTAGTCTGTTAAAATGCTTTGTTTTTTCTCTTTGGTCAGTGGCATTCGCTGCAGCTTTCCTTTGATTTTTGATCTGTAAAGCGTGTAGGACGGTATTGAACCGCAAATGCCATTGCAAGGCAAGTGCTGAAAATTCTCGAAAAGTGCGGACGCAATTTTTACTCGCCTTTGGCCTTTACTGTAGCACACGAGTTTCATGCTGATCGCAAGACAAACTGGGGAGTTTATTTCATATGATGTCTGTCTCGAATACGTTTCCATCTCTAATCCCGTCCCAAATCGCCTTTTCTGGAAAAGCTTCTGGAAAGTCTTTTAAGGCTTCTGAGAATCCATCTGAAGATGTTCCTGCACCAAAGCCAGCTAAACCCAGTTTATGGCAACGGCTCTTTCATCACCGGGCCACCAAAGTAGCAGCCGCAACAGTGGGCGTGGGCGGTGCCGCTATAGCAGGGGGCTGTGCAGGGAATGGATATATTTATGTTGATAACGATCCCTATTGCCGCCCAAGACCTCCCGTGGTGATTTACCAGGATCCACGACCAGTGTATTGCCCACCGCCTGTGTTTATTGAGCCCAGTTGCCCACCGCGCTACAATCACTGGAACCGGCAGTGGTGTCCTCCCAATGTGATTACTGTGCCTCCGGGTGGGGTTTACTGGCAGCATCACGATCAATAGCTTCACAGTTTTCAGTGGTAACGTGTGTAGTACACCCCCTTAGGGCTTAGTCCCTAAGGGGGTGTAAACTCTAGGAAAATTCCGTTATAGTAATTTAAGCGCGAGTGTTTTTAGAATCGGAGGGAATTCCCGTGAACAACCTGTCTCTAGGAAAAATGCTTGTCCCTTTGTGTCTTTCTGTCGGCCTGTGCATTGGCCTGGGTGTGCAAACAATCACGCCTGTTAGCGCCAGAGGGGGCGCCAACCGAGAATTGGGCCGGGCCATTGACTACTGCAACGGCATGAAACAGACCGGTGAGATCTCCCAAAAAGACTATGACCAGTGTATGAAAGAAGCCAAGGAGATCCAACAGGGCCTTCAAGAGCAGGCGGCTCAAGGCGGGATTACCAATGATAGCCCTGCCCTACAAAGATTACACGATTTTAGCTCGTCCCAATTCCAGCGTTATAATAATTCTCAGGCCCAACAAGGGTATTACGGTAAGCGAAATGCTCCAACTAACACAGATGGGAACCCGGCAGCCGGTCAAGGCGGAAGCCCAGACGGCTGGTAAAATAGCTACTGGCGTTCTAATTACTTGCTTCTAACCCAGGGAAATAGTCTTTTCCCGTAATTTTATACGTGATGAAGTGCTGGATTTTGGGCCCAACGTAAGATAAAAACAGGGCACAAACCCCATTGGCCAGAACCAAAGAACCCAGTCTCGCCCAATTAGATCGCCGTAAGAGCCCGTTAAAGGCCTTGCTGAAAAGTTCTTTCTCAGCGGCACTGGAGTGTTGACTAATGGTTTTACCTGCCACACTGGCTGTCTTATTCACTTGCGCGGCAAAAGTCTCCAGGTGGTGTGCAAAGGCCAGAATCTTTTCGGTGTGAATTCTTTTGGTGAGATCCAAGAGTGTCTTCGGCGCCTTGCCTGCCACTGCGTGTTCAAATGTGGGGATCCAATGAGAAATTTTGGCGCTTTCTAGCAACAGGTTGTCTGTTCGACCGCTCAAGAAGTAGGCCCGAATTCGCTCTAGTACGGCCTGTTCTACGTCAGCAAGCGCTTCAGGCGCTGGCACTTTGCCGCCAAAGAGCTCTTTAATACCCTTTGCTAAGTCACTATGAAAGGCGGAATGGCAGGTCTTGTACTTTTCGTGCATACTCCGCATCGCCTGGAAATCAAGCTCACTCACCGCATGGAAGGCCTTGTCCAGCATATGACCAATCCGGTTTTGAATGGGTCGCTGGGCAAAGTACAAAAAGAAGATAATCGTGGCTTCTCTGAAGAGAATTTCAGCCCGCTCGATCCAGTTTCTTGCCTTATAGGTCCGTCCGCCGCTGATAATCCCGTCAACAATCAGGGTATTATACCGTTCTTGCTGCAAAATATTGGACACTGCTAGGCCTACGGATTCAAAGCCGCCAAATTGCGGTCCTTTCCCGAAATGTTTTGTCGGATACAGCGCCTGTTCAAAGGCATTAAAGCCGGTGGGTTTTCTTTTTAGAGTTCCTTGCAGTGTTCCTTGTCGCTGGCCTTGATATCCATTCGCACTGAAAGTGGGGGGCTGTGCTCCACCTTCTTTGGGAGTAAGGGCTTTTTTGGTGAGCCATTGGTTGAGTGTGGGAATACCAAAGCCAATTAAGAAGACGGGAATCCCTGTGGCAACTAAAAACTTAGCAACATTGGAGTGGTGATAGGCGTTTTGGAGCGTTTTATTGCTCACCACTTCTCTAAGCCCTTTGTAAGCATCGGGGAATTTCTTGGAAAATTGATCAACAATACCCGTGGTGAGTCGCTGCTCGGCCCGGCTCATTAAGAGTTTGTAGGCCCCCGGGGCCTCTTTTGCCAAGGTGTCTGCAAGCGTCGGTTGAAGCTTAAATCCACTGGCTTCCAGTGCTTGATAGGCTTTGGGGAATTGGGATTTCAGCGTGTCTTTAAGGGCTGGAGTCGTCCGCACAGAGGCTGAAGCTTCTCCTAAGAGGGCCATATCCACATCAGGATACTGAATCGACTGTTTTGCACCCGCGGTAAACCGTTTTACGAGAGGATCGTAAACCCGGCTTTTCATAAAGTTAATGCCAAAGCCCCAGATGAGTGTGGTAAGGACTTCCTCTAGGAGCCTTTCTCTACCCCCGTGAGGACTCCGTTTCCACTCTTGGTAGGTTCGCCCGGCATTATCCACCCCGTCCCGGATGGCGATCGAAAACATCGACTTCTCATCGTCCAGTTTGGAGATGAAGCGGTTGACTTTCGGGTTGAATAAAACCTGGCTAAGCATCCGGCTGATTGATTACCCATTTGCATACAGTAACGTAAGGAGAGAACTAGCAACAAAAAACCCCGGAATCTTCGTTCTACACGAGGGAGGTTCCGGGGTTTTTGGGTAAATTCTGTTTTGGCTTTAGTTGGCTTAACACAGATTGCACCAAATGGCGGTTCCCTCGTGGCCTGTACGGCGACGGCGGCGTTTATCGCGCAACGATAAAGCCTCCGGTGACACGGGGGTAGGGTTGCCTGTTGGGGTGTTTTTCAATGTTAAAGAAAGCATTGGGTTAGAGAATTTCTATCAAGCGTTGATTACTGTTTTGAAGAATGCACACTGTGCGAATCTTGTATTGTCTCTTATAAAACTCGAAATGCGAATGAGATGCTAGTAAAAACGGCAGATATAACAAACTGTTAAGAAGTGTACGCCGTATACAAGGAAGAAGTACACAAGCAAAAAGTGCACGCCGAGCTCTAGGCTGTCTTAATTGTTTTGGATAATCACAATCGACACGAGCAGGAGACCAACACCGCACAAACGCCAGGTATTGATCGGATGCACCGGGAAATTCATCCAGCCAAAATGATCAAAAACCAAACAAGAGAGCATCTGTCCCGTCACTATGAGTGCAAAAGTGGTTGCACCGCCCAGCTTGGGGGCAACTACCATTGTGGTAAGAATATACAGCGTGCTGAGTGCCCCGCCAAGCCACATCCACCAGGGAATACTGAGCAAGGTTTGTACAGAAGGAAACGGGGGGAGAGATTGCCGCAAAAAACCAAACAGCACAATCATTAAAACGGCCAGTGCACCCACAATAAAAGTACCCAGGGATGCGGGAATGGGATGCCCCATCGCCTTGGCCAGCTCATTGTTGACCCCGGCCTGAAAGGGGATGATCAACCCAAAGCCAAAGGCCATCAACACTAAGGGCCATACTGTATTCCAAGCGATCGGCACGCCAATGTCTTCCTTATTAAACTGGTTTCGTTCGGAAACGAGTCTTCTATTTAACCACCTTAAACGGTGATATCAATCATGGGTTTCTTGGCTTTGGCGTGACGCATCACAGTGACGGGGATGCCCAGATTGAATTTGGTGATGTTGAGCGGGTCAGCGTCCAGCCAGGCTTTGAGGGCAGCGTCGAAAGTAGGCTTTGTGGTAACGCTAGCAGGTAAAACCCCGAAAGTAAGGTTTTGTTTGAGGGCATCAATGGCGTCTTGTCCGCTGAGGGCAAACCCTTGAACAGGAGGGACGGCACTGGGCCGCTCAATCAGGGTGCCAATAAAGGCAAAATCCGGGGATGTTCTGTCCAGTTCCTCCAGCTTGGCTTTGACCGCGGCCCGATCGGTACTGGAAATTCTGTAGATTGCAGCAAAACGGGGGTAAGAATGGTTTGTAACAGTGTGCTGGCTGGCTGTCTTCATGAATCCAAATCCTCATAGATCACGGGGCGCTTGGCGGCGTTGTGCATTTGGACATACCCTTGGGCGGCAAGTCCCAGGGGGGTGAATTCTCTTGAGCCATGGACGCTATCGAGCCAGGCATCGAGTGCAGCTTCTACAGAGGCTTTATTGACAGGCGCTGTATTGCCTGTTCCTGTGGGCAGGCTCACCCCAATGCGTTCAAAGCAGTCTTTGGCTTCTGGCCCAGTGAGTGCCCAGGCATAGGTCTTGGGTGCTTTGTTGGCACTACAACAGCTGCTTCCTTTGGGCATCTCACCAAAAATGGAGAGCATATAGGCTTCACTCGTATCTAACTGAGCGACTCTCGTCTGGATTTTCCCGGGATCTTGGCTGAGCAGGTGGTAAACGGCACCAAAGCGGAGATTGAGCTGCGGGAGAGACGTTTGCTGGAAGTTCATTGGTAAGCGACCCTTCTTGTTTAAGCTCTGGAAAAATCTACCTTGGCTTCAGTTAATTGCCTTTGGAAGGCGTCATCCCCGTCTACAGGGGGCTTTTGTTTAAAAGGGTCCAGATCGGCGAAATCGGTTATTGTGCTAGGTCTGGGGGTATGAATTTGCACACGGGCTATACTTATCTCAAAAGGGCCCCGGGTTGTTGGTGTGCCGTCTGCGGCAAAAGAAGTCTTACTGTGGGTCGTGTCTTCGTATTCAACCTCAACGGGGACTTTAAAAGCAGCACTGATCGCAGCTAAAATAGTAGTCAAAGTCGTTTGCTCAATAGGTTGGTGGTCCGTGTCGCCTTGTCGAGGCTGCATCTTAACGAGATAATTCCCCGAAAATTTTGGCGAAATCGACTGAAGGCCCGTATTGCCAAGAGTCTGGGGAGAATTGCTTGGACGAATAAATCTTGAAATCTTGCTTCTAGTCACGCTGATAGTCATGGACGGTTTCCCTTTTCCGTTACACGCTGTGCCGCATCATAGTGACAGAAGTATCCCTTAAAAAGACACTTGTAGCAATGCATTGTTACCGTGTTTTGGTTACCGTGATTTGTCTGTAGGGAAGTTCGCTCTGCCGGGGTTAGGCTCGCAGTAAATTCAAGAAATTTTGATAGCTTGTCACAAAGACGGGTTTCCCGTCATCACGGGTTATTTGGCCAGTTTTTGCATTGTAATTGCATTTGGGAGAGCGTTTTAGGTTTTCTCGTTCTGCATTTACAGCATGATCATTGGGGCAAATGACCCAGATTTGTTCCAATGTGGCTTGCGGCAGCATAAATCCACGGATGTCTTGCTTGCCTTGTTGGATAAGCCCCTCGGTTGCTTCTATCAGTGCTGTTTTTTCAGGGCCTGTTAGTGGAGGGATGGAAGGCAAAGAGGCATTGCCAAAGCGTGCTTTTCGGCTGGTTGCGTTAACGCCTAGAGAAGGGGTGAGTACGGTTTGCATTCTCAAAAGAACAACTCCCTTCTAAGTACACATGTTCCCAAAAAACCGGCCGGGTGGTGGCACCTCGCAGAATTGAACTGCGGACACAAGGATTTTCAGTCCTCTGCTCTACCAACTGAGCTAAGGTGCCAGACCCGGTTTAGTACTTTTAAGGTCCATGATCTTCGGGCAAAGTCAGAACCCTTGTCAAGCAGCCGAAAGAATTTATCGCTTTAAGTCTGAATGCAACGACTTTCGGGCACGAATGAGGACAGTCGCCAAAAGGCAGGCACCGACAATCAATAATAGGTAGTTCCACAGATAATTGACATACCCTGTCACCAACATGCCGGCGGCTATGCAGGCCCCGTAAAGGTAAACCACGGTTTTTACCGGACCTAGACCCGCGCGAAGCAGCTTATGATGGATATGTTCTGCGTCTGGTTTAAAGGGATTTTTCCCCTGGAGCAGACGGCGAAATACAGCAATTGAAATATCGGCAATCGGCAGGATGAAAATCATCACCACCACCAACATCACCACCACCTTGGTTTTAAGTACCCCAGTCACCGCAATGCATCCCAGGGTAAAACCAGAAAAAAGCGCTCCACTATCGCCCATAAAAATACAGGCGGGATGAAAGTTGTAAACTAAAAACCCGAGATTCACTCCCGCTAAAATCGCTGCCAGCAGGGCTGCGACAGGCTGATCCGTGAAAACCGCTATGGTTGCAAGCGTGATGGCAGAAAGGGTGATCACCCCTCCGGCCAGGCCGTCCACCCCGTCAATCAGGTTAATCGCATTGGAAATACCTACCAGCCAAAGAACGGTGACTGGCAAGCTTAAAGAATGTAGAACCAAGAGCATGCTTTCCGGGAGATCCAGTGTGTTTACTTGCACGCCCATATAAAACGCCAACAGGGCGGCCACAAATTGGCCGACCAGTTTGACATACGGCGAGAGATTGTAGAGATCGTCTACCACGCCCAGAAGAAAAATAACGGTACCACCCGCCAGAATGCCTGCCACTGCATTACCATGGGGATAATGCCAAAATCCAATCAAGAGCGTTCCAATGGTGAGCATAAACCCGGCCCAAATAGCGATACCACCGAGTCGGGGTACTGGGCTGGTATGAATTTTTCGCTCTCCGGGCTGGTCAAAAAATCCTGCCTGTATGGCTTTTTGACGAACCAAAGGAACCAGAATAAGACTGGCTGCAAGTGCCAGAAAAAATCCCAGAAGTAAAATGGGGATATTAATGGCGAAGCGCCTCCGCTTGTTGAATATCTTGAGGATTAAAATACGGGCTCAGTTCTGGGTATAGCGGAAATTGTTCTGTTAGTTCTTGAACCCGCTTTATTAGAGACGCCTGTGGCGATTTTTGCTGGAGACCGTCTGCAATAATATGACCGACAGCCTCAAAGGCACGGGCATCAAACCCACGAGAGGTGAGTGCGGGAGAGCCAAGTCGGATGCCGCTGGTCACAAAGGGGCTTTCAGGATCGTTGGGGATGGTGTTTTTGTTGGCAGTGATAGAGATCTCTTCCAACAAGGCTTGTGCGGCTTTTCCCGTTAGTTTTAGGCTGCGTAAATCGCACATCATCAGGTGGTTATCGGTGCCGCCGCTGACAATGGGCACCCCATTCTCAATCAATGTACTGGCCAGTGTTTGAGCATTGAGGACAACCTGGGTTGAATACTGCTTAAACTCAGGTTGTAGGGCCTCCAGGAAGGCAACGGCTTTGGCTGCAATCACGTGCATAAGAGGGCCACCCTGAAGACCAGGGAAGACAGCCTTGTCTACCGCTTTGGCCCATGGTTCTTGGCACATAATAATGCCGCCTCGAGGGCCTCGTAGTGTTTTGTGTGTGGTGGTAGTCACAAATTGGCAGTGAGGGATTGGACTTGGATGTAACCCTGTTGCAATGAGGCCTGCAATATGGGCGACATCGGCTAAAACAACTGCTCCAACCTCGTCGGCAATAGCACGGAATACTTCAAAATCAATGGTTCTTGCGTAGGCACTGGCCCCGCAGATCAGTAATTTTGGCTTTTCTTTGCGGGCTTTATCTGCAATGGCCTGCATGTCTAGACGACCCGTTTCAGGGTTCACCCCGTAATCAACCACACGGTAGAATAGTCCAGAGAAATTAACGGGAGATCCGTGGGTCAGATGGCCGCCGTGGGATAAATTCATCCCCATAATGGTATCGCCCGGTTGGAGTCCAGCCGCCAAAAAAGCGGCCATATTGGCTTGAGCACCACTGTGTGGTTGCACGTTAACATGATCGCAGCCAAACAAGGCTTTAGCCCGGTCAATTGCCAGGCGCTCGACTTCATCCACAAACTCACAGCCGCCGTAATACCGTTTTCCCGGGAGCCCTTCTGCGTATTTGTTGGTCAGCACTGAGCCCATGGCCTGCATCACGGGCGTGCTGGTGAAGTTTTCACTGGCAATCATCTCTAGTGTGGTTTGTTGCCGTAAGAGTTCTTGAAACAGTACTTGATAGACGGCAGGGTCTGTTTCTTGTAGGGCACTGAACCAGTTAAGCGTCTTATTAAACGTCATGACATCGTTTCCTTATGAACGGGACTTGGCGAGTAAGGCGACGCGGGATTCATGGCGGCCGCCGTCAAAAGGGGTGCTGAGCCATGTATCTACTATATCCACGGCCAGATCTAAACCCAGGACACGTCCTCCCAGACACAGGACATTACTGTTATTGTGCCGCCGGCTCATTTTGGCTGAGAATAAATCGTTGGCCACGACCGCGCGAGCAAATGAAAATCGATTGGCGGCTATCCCCATCCCAATGCCGCTACCGCAGCATAAAATAGCCCGCTCACTATTATATTGTTTAAAGGCGCTCATCACATCGTTGGCAACACTGGGATAATCCACTCGAGAACTATCAAAGCAGCCCAAATCCTCAATAATAAAGCCTTTTTCCTGTAAATACGGGATCAGGTGCTTTTTGAGTTCAAAGCCGGCATGATCGCTGCCAATGGGGATGATTTTTTGGGTGTCAAAAGGAAATGTTGGCATTGGAACCTCAAACTTATCTGTGGACTATCTTATAGCGAATGAAGCTAGAGAGGCAATTCATGAGAGGCAATTGAAAATATTAGGGTCAATTAATCGGGTGTGTTGGTTTTTTTATGTCTGATGATAAAGACTCTTGAAATGATGCCTTTTGCCAGTAATATTAACCCCCGTCCGACCCTCCGCTACCAGTTCCCCCGGAGTCAGTTTTGCTTTGGGGCGAGCCGAGCTGCCACTGTCAACAGGGGTGGTCCTATCCCGCCAGATGAGCCCGTCTCCAAGTGGCGACTATGGCCGCGGCTGAGAACCATCATTTTAAAAGCTTGGGTGGCACTCAAGATTATGGCGATGGTTGTGTTGGCCTCTTTTTTCCCAGTAAAAGCCGTTCATAAACGGGTTGAGGCGGCCCTTCTCTACAACGCCAAAGGGGTTTCCTCACTGGCCAATCTTCGCGACGCTTCTCTGAGCAAAAAACTCACCGAAATTCGATTTCAGTCATTGGACGGAACCAAGCTTACCGGTTGGTATGCCCCACCCAGTAAACCCGGGATGCCAACAGTATTATACGCCCAAGGGATGAACGCCATTATGGAAGACACGGAAGATGTCATCCGAGCACTTCTTAAACGAGGCTATGGGTATATGGGGTTTGATTACCGGGGCTATGGAAAAAGCGAGGGCAAGCCTTCAGAAGTGGGATTGACTCAGGATCTTGAAGCGGCAAGTCGCTATTTGCTCCGTGCTCGGCGGGTTCCGTTTGATCAGCAGATTTTAATGGGGAACTCCTTAGGCGGGGCCGTGGTACTGAATGTGGCCAGTCAGACTCAACTTCCGTACCGGGCGCTGGTGGTGGTTTCTTCTTTTACCCGGCTGACAGATGTGGTGAGTCGGGTGAAGGAACGGTTTTTTATACCCAAGTGGGTATTTAATGCAGAAGCCCATATGGAACAGCGCTACCCGTCGATAGATAGGATTGGGCAAATTACTCAGCCACTGTTAGTATGCCACGGCACGCAGGATTCATTGGTGCCGTATGAGATGGGCAAATCCTTGTTTCAGGCGGCCAAGCAAGCAGAGCACAAACGGTTTCTCCGGGTGAACGGGGCGAGTCATTTAAATATGTTTTACGTGGCACCTCAGGCGATTATGGATCAGCTGGACGCTTTACTGAAACAGTCGGCCTAATGATAAGCAGGGCTTGTTTTTGCACGGCTTGTTTCTCGAACGCAAGAATGATACAGTGACCAGCATGGAAAAAGTTGCTTTCAAAATCCCTACCAAGCAGCGAATCGAGGGCGTTGAGACAAAGCTTCTCAAACCCATTGTCGATGAGCGCGGCTATTTGATGGAAATGCTCCGCAGTGACGACCCTATTTTTAAAGGGTTTGGGCAAACCTACCTCACCGCAGTGAATGATGGTGTGGTGAAAGCCTGGCATTATCACGACAATCAAGTCGATAATTTTATCTGCGTTTATGGGCTTATTAAACTGGTGCTGTACGACTGTCGTGAAGATTCTCCGACCTACGGCCTCATTAACGAGTTTTTTATTGGCGAACGCAATCCCATGTTGGTGCAAATTCCCACCAAAGTGCTCCATGGGTTTAAAGGGTGTCACGCTCCCCACTCTTTGGTAGTGAATGTGCCTGATCAGACCTATAATTATCAAGTGCCTGATGAGTTTAGAGTGGATCCCCATGACAATGACGTGCCTTACGACTGGGCACGTAAAGATGGCTGATAGAAAACAAGCTGAAGAAAACGTCTGAAAAGATTAGGCTAAAACAGTGAACGATACTGCCGCATCCTCATTAACGCCTTCAACACCCAAACGGACCCTACTGGTTACTGGTGGTGCCGGCTTTATTGGCAGTTGGTTTGTCCGTTATATTCTCGAAAACGAGCCTCAGACCAGCATTGTTAACCTTGATTTGCTCACGTATGCCGGTAATCTTGACAACTTATCCAGCATAGAGGGGCATCCCCGCTACGAATTTATCCACGGCGATATCACCGACAAAGCCCTGGTGCGCTCGCTGATGAATCGGGTGGATATCTGTGTGAATATCGCGGCTCAAACCCATGTGGACCGAAGTATTGACGGTCCCGATGTGTTTATCAGTACCAATGTCGTTGGCACACAAACCCTGCTGGAGGCTGCTCGTCTGGCGGGGATTCAAAAATTTATTCAGGTTTCAACAGATGAAGTCTACGGTAGTTTGGGGTCGACAGGTGCCTTTACGGAAACTTCGCCGCTGGATCCCAGTAGTCCTTACTCTGCCAGTAAAACTTCGGCCGATTTGTTGGTGATGAGCTATTTCAAGACCTACGGGCTTCCGGTGTGCATCACCCGGTGTTCCAACAACTACGGCCCCTATCAGTATCCAGAAAAGTTAATTCCTCGCTTTGTGCTGAATGCCATGGCGGGAAAGCAACTGCCGGTTTACGGAGACGGGCTGAATGTCCGGGACTGGATTCATGTCAGCGATCATAACCGGGCACTGGCCCTGGTGATGAATCAAGGACAACCCGGCGAGATTTACAATATTGGTGCCAATAATGAGCAATCCAATCTCAGCATTACCAAGTGCATTTTGCAGACTTTAGACAAGCCAGAGTCTCTGATTACTTTTGTGGAAGACAGGCTCGGGCATGACCGTCGCTATGCGATTGATAGCAATAAGATTCAAACACAACTCGGCTGGCAGCCCACCGTGAATTTTGATCAAGGATTGGAAGAAACCATTCTCTGGTACGGAAAGAATCCGGAATGGGTTCGTCGATTGGAGCAACGCTTAGCACGAGAGACCCAAACTGTTGCTGCAAGATCGAGCAAGTAACGGGCACGTAGGAAAAGGAGTGTGATTTGTCACTCAAGCGCATCTGGCTGACGGGAGGACACGGCATGTTAGGCCGTGATCTGGCAGCATACCTTAAGGCCAAAGGGTATGATGTGGCCACGCCAAGCAGTGCAGGGTTTAATTTACTGGGAAATTACACAGAACTGTTTGAGCAAGTGGCCTTGTTTCAGCCGGATATCATCTTGCATGCCGCCGCCTATACTCAGGTAGACAAGGCGGAAGGTGCGCCTGAACTGGCCATGAGTATTAACAAGGACGGCACACACACGCTGGTACAAATGGCCAAAGCCTTGGACTGTATTTTTGTCTATATTAGTACTGACTACGTGTTTGACGGGGAGCAGAAAACACCCTATCTCTCAAACGACCGCCCTAATCCGATTAGTATTTACGGAAAATCCAAATACTACGGTGAGTTAGCTGTTCAAGAACATCTTGAAATGTATTATATTGTTCGTACCAGCTGGCTCTACGGTCAATACGGTCATAATTTTGTGCAATTTGTGTTGGAGGCCGCACGCCAAGGCCGAGAAATCCCTGTGGTTCAGGATTGGATAGGCTCTCCTACCTGGACAGGTAGTTTGTGTGCGATGATTGAAAACATCATGACCTCAGGTGCTTTTGGTATTTATCATGCGGCGGATGCTGGATCAGTCAGCCGCTTCGATCAGGCTGTTCGGATTTGCCAAAATGCGGGTCTGTCAGTAGATCATATCCGGCCCGTGTTGGGGAGTTCATTTTCAGCACCCGCAAAGCGACCCTCCTACTCGGTTTTAGATCCAACTCCTTTGGTGGTTCCAACCTGGGAAACCTCACTGCAAGGCTACTTAGAACAGTATTTAATGGGACAAGCATGATGAACAGTCCAGTCAGTGAGAAAGCAATGACAGCAATATATCCTGATAGCCAGCCACACGTTGTGATATCAGGGTATTACGGCTTTGACAACTTGGGTGATGAGCTGATACTGCAAGTGTTGCTACAAGAGCTAAAACGCCGCCAAGTTCAGATAACGGTTCTGTCCGGGCAGCCTGAAAAAACAGCCCTTACATATGGGGTTCGTGCCCTGGACCGTAAAAATGTTATCGATATCCTGGACTGCCTCTCCCAAGCCACACTCCTAATAAGTGGCGGAGGCGGACTCTTTCAGGATGTGTCCGGGCCGCTTAGCCCCTTTTACTACGGGGGCTTGATTTTAATCGCCAAATTTTTGAAAGTCCCGGTTCTGTTTTGGAGTCAGGGGGTGGGCCCCTTAACCGGTGCTTTTACCAGACTGATTACTCAGTTGGCTCTCCAAGCAGCTGACCAGGTGAGTGTGCGGGATAAACAGAGTGCCCAAATAGTTCGCCGGCTTGCCGGTAAAATGCCCACTATTTGTGCAGATCCAGTCTGGCTGCTTGAAACAGACGGACGCAAGATCAATCAACTGGGTGCCACCAAGGCCTTTTATATTGGCCTGTCACTGCGGCCTTGCAAAGATCTCACCAGTGACGGGCTCGATGCCTTTGTTCAATTTTGTCTTCGTTGGGTGAGCGATTCTTCCAAACCTGTGCGGTTTTTACTCTTGCCATTTCAGAATAATCAAGATGAGCCCTTACTCAAAAGCTTCCAGGCTAAGATGAAGGCTGCCGGCGGTGATGTGTGTGATTGGGTAGATCCAGCTGAAGTAGTGACTACTATTGGACAATGCGATTTCTTATTCGGTATGCGCTATCACAGCTTGCTTTTGGCATTGCTGATGGGGGTTCCTGTTTATGGACTTATTTACGATCCCAAGGTACAGAGTCTCATTTCTTCACTGGGGCTGCAAGGCTGCGAAGTCAAAAATCTGGAATACCTAGACGAAGCGGTGATTCATCGTTACTATCAGCAATACCCTTCCCCCGACATTGCACTACTGAAGGAACAGGCCAAGATAAGTCTGGAGGGCTTGGACGCGCTATTGGACCAAGCTGTTCAACACACGGTTTTCCAAAAATAGAGATTAGAATTTAGAGAATATTCGAGATTCAATCATGAACACTGAGCATCCAGACTGGGACACTTTCTACACTCGTTTTCAATCACTGATTGAACACGCCACCCGCGTGGATAAGGCACCGCCGCTCGATCGGTGTCGTTTATATCTTTGTTTATACGGCGAAAACGGACTTTCGCCTGAGGAAGAGTTTTCCTTTCTAGACCTGTTGGCTCAGGCCGGTAAAGACGGGCTTCTCAAGCGCGTGGAAATTGAGACCAGCTACTGGCAGGATGTGGTTTTATTTATCCCCTAGTTATTCTTTTTCACCCAATGCGGCTTGCTGAAGCTCCCAGTTGAGTGTTTCAAAAATATCTTGACCAATAATATTGGTCAGCAAGTCTTCGGCGATATCTCGCCCTTCAAATAGGGTTGTTTTAATAATTTCGGTCAGATCTTCGGCGGTTGGAGGCTGATCCAATCGCTGACAGGCATAGGAGTATATCATCAGAAGCTCCATCGTGTCTGTCAACTGGAAGGCCAGTGCGGAAAGCCCCACAGAAGGCAGGCTATATAGGGTACCAACAGCTTTTTTCAGGGTGGGTTCAATATCGTACCACCGGCGTTGTTCGCGGCGGGACAGAAAAAGTTCTTGAATCGCTGGCAGCCCCAGTGAAACAGGCCCCCCGCGTGTATTTTGTTGAATTTGATGCAGGATTTTCTCAGCCATTTGCAAGAGCAGGCGAGAGGAGGCTTCTCGAATTTCGGGCTGTGAAATTTCCCGAATAACCAATACCATCCGAATACAGGTCGGATCTTGGTCGTACCAACGACGGGCTTTGGTTGGTAATGTGATATGACAGTCCATAGCAGTCAGGAGTTTCCGAGGCATTTGCCTCTTGTACGAATTAAAACGGAACTCTTGCCCCATTGTATCAGGTATAACCTCGGAGGCCATCCGATTCATTGGAATTCTTGAAACGGTCTTTTCATTTTGTGTGTGCGGTGTTACAGTGTCCAGACGTGTTAAAAGGAGAGCCGACCCGCGATGAGTATTTCTCGCCTTCATGCTTGGTACCATCAGCCTTTTTTTGACCTGGTCAATCAGGCACATCAGCTACACCGCCAGTATTTTCCAGCTGGAGAAGTACAGTTGTGCACACTGTCTAATATTAAATCAGGTCATTGCCCAGAAGACTGCGCCTATTGTCCTCAAAGTGCCCGCTACAATACCGGTATCGAGACGTGGGATCTCCCCTCCGTCGAAGAAATCCGGGGACAAGTGCTAGAAGCCAAGGCCAACGGTTCCTCTCGGTTTTGTATGGGAGCAGCCTGGCGGACTCCACCCCATCAACAGGCTTTTGAGCATGTTTTGGAGCTGGTGAAGACCGTTCAGAGTGAAGGTGTTGAAGCCTGTGTGACTCTGGGCATGCTGACTTCAGAACAAGCGGTTCAGCTAAAAGCAGCGGGACTGACTGCGTATAACCACAATATTGATTCGGCCCCCAGTTTTTACCCCGAGATTATTACCACTCGGACCTTTCAAGACAGACTCGACACCTTGAAGCATGTGGCAGACGCTGGGATTCAAGTATGCTGCGGCGGCATTGTGGGGATGGGTGAAACCATCGATCAACGATTGGAATTTTTGCTCACCTTGTGCGAGCTGGAGACGCCACCTGAATCGGTCCCGATTAATTGCCTGGTGCCTGTTTCTGGGACCCCTTTGGCGGACCAAAATCCCCAACAGCCAGTAGACCCATTTGAGTTAGTCCGACTCATTGCTGTGACACGGCTGGCCTTGCCGGGTGCTAAAATCAGGCTCTCAGCCGGTCGGCTGACCCTGTCTGATGAAGCACAGGCCTGGTGCTTTTACGCGGGAGCCAACTCCATTTTTAGTGGAGAAAAGCTTCTCACCACAGACAACAACAAGGCTGCAGATGATGCCGCCTTGCTGCAGAAACTGGATTTGGCCATTCAACCTCAGTCAGCTCATTTAGTGGCCCATTAGCCACCAAAGCTGTCGTAAGCATCGGCAACAGACTGGACGATGTTGGCGTTATTGTTGCCCAGAGCGGTGTTAAATTGCACCGCAGACAGACCAGAGCGTTGATACGCTAAGAAGGCAGTGGCAATTTCTCTGAGACCTGCATCGGGTTTGTGATCTTGATTCAGATGTTCGAACGCTGTGCGGCCTCCATCGATAGTACCACCCGTATGCTGCGCCCATTGCGTGGCATACTCATCGCGCTGAATCCGGCCGTCGTGGTTTGTATCGGCAGAGTTTATCCATGTGTTGGCCTGGCTAAGCGCCCAGACATGCCATGGGGTTAGTTCATTGTTGGGTTTTATTGTACCCGATGGGGGAGTTGTGACAGCGGGAGCCGGTGTTACTGTCGGTGCTGGTGTTACAACTGGAGCAGGAGCAGCAGGTTTCGGCCGGCTATGGCGGTGATAGCCATTGACGGGCCTGCCCGTAGATGAGAATAGCGCGTTCAGCAATTGGAACAAGCCCTCGTTGGTATTTTGAGGCATGCCACCGCCGAAATTGCCAAAGCGAGCATAGGGGTTCATGGCAAAGGTGTTGCTGTTGTTCCCATAGCCAGCACCAAATTGAGCATAATTCGGAGCATAATTCATTCTTGTGGTATTGAATCCATAGTATGACACTTCAAATTTCCTCTCTCACTCTGTTATTGGTAGTTTCCTTCAAAACTATCAAAGTCGTTACGCACAAGGGTCATCGTGTTGGGATCGGACGCTTCAAGATTGCGCTGGAAGGAGTTCATATCCTGACCTGAATGTTGAAGCGCCAAGTACCATGTGGCCATTTCCCGCAGTCCCATCAGCGGCTTATTGTCCTGATTGAGGTTATCAAAGGCCACACCCGCGGTGGGGATGGATGTTCTAAAGTAATTTCCCATCGCTGATGCAAATTCTTGCCGGGTAACCTGCCCGGGTTGCTCTTTTCCCCAGGTCGCGATCCAGCTATTGGCATTGTTGAGCGCGGTTAAATTGCTTCGGGTAAAGGGGGCCGGCTCAGGTTGGACCACAACGGTCGCTGGCCCAGGCTGGGTAACTGGCGTAGTCGCTGCTACAGGCGGTGTTGTGTTCACCACTGGGGCTGCTGGTGCAGGTGCTGTTGCAACAGGCCGAACGTCAATGTCGTCGTCATGACGGTGGTAATGATGATGGCCTCTGGTGTTATAAGGGTTGGGTGTGTCCATAAAGCGGGGTGCAAAATTGCCTTGCTGTCCGCCTTGTTGTTGCGACAAATAACTGTATAAACTAGTCAAGGCTTGAATTAACCCGTTATAACTACCGCCATATCCAGAGGAATAATTGCTGTAGCTGGATTGAAAATTAGTTTGAAAGCCGGGCTGAAAGCTGTTTTGGAAGCTGTTCTGGTAGCCATACTGGACCGGGTAGTTCATATTATAAGGATTCATCATGTGTCTCTTTCCCTCTCCTCGCGTGTTTTGTTTGAATACCTGACATCTCAATTGCTGGTAAACACTGTAATTTGTAAAAATAGATGCGTAAAAATACGCGCATCTAAAAACGAATTTAAACGCTCACACTCACTCACAATCGATGCTGTAGTTTCTCTTAATTTAATAAAAACAAAGGAAAAAGCTGAATTGATGCTCTGGGAGCGAATTAATACTTTTTTAATAAATGGGCCCCAGGGTGAACCCAACAAAAAACGACCCAGCGTCTTACTTGTCGGGTCGTTTTTGAGTGGGGTTTTGGATTGCGTGTTCTGGGATTTGAACCCAGGGCCTATCCCTTAAAAGGGGAGTGCTCTACCGCTGAGCTAAACACGCGAATCCGAACAGTAAAAATTCGAAACGATGCAGAGCAAAATCTAACCGCATCTGAGCCTTCGAGTCAAGCGCAGAAACGACTCTCTTCTTGAGTTCAGTCACAATCTGCATTTAGGAGATCAAGCTGGGCTCTTGGGCCCCGTGGCTATGCTCTTTTTTTTTCAGCGAAGCAGTCTTTTGAAAGGGTTCTTCCAGAATAATGGTCTGATCCCGTTCTGGTCCAACACTCAGGATTTGAACCGGCGCCTCAGAGAGTTCAGACAATCTCTTCAGGTATTGTCGGGTTTCTGTCGGTAAATCCTCATAGCGACGAATGTTTTGCAGAGGCTGTTTCCAGCCTGGGAAGGTTTCGTAAACAGGGTCTAGTTCAGCCAAAGTAGTGATATGGCTGGGGAATTGATGAAAACGTTCCTTGGTTTCTCTGTGTTCATAAGCAACGCAAAGCTTGATCTCATCAAGATCGTCCATCACGTCTATTTTGGTGATGGCAAGCCCGGTCAATCCGTTTACCTGAGTGCTATACCGTGCCAGTACGCTATCAAACCAACCACACCGACGGGGGCGGCCTGTGGTGGTTCCAAACTCTTGACCCACTTCTAAGAGATGTTTGCCAATGTGATCGTGAAGTTCGGTGGGGAATGGACCTTCCCCTACACGGGTGGTGTAGGCTTTCATCACCCCAATCACCTGATCAATCTGAGAAGGGCCAACTCCACTACCCGTGCAGGCGCCACCCGCAGTCGCATTAGAACTGGTCACAAAGGGATAGGTGCCGTAGTCCACATCCAGCAGTGTGCCTTGAGCACCTTCAAAGAGGAGGCTCTCATCGCGTTTAATGGCTTGATGAACCAGTGCGACAGTGTCGCACACATAGGGCTTGAGTTGTTCGGCAATCTCCTTGCAAAAGGCTTGTAGATCGGAAAGTGTGGGAATATCTACAGCTAAAGCACTGAGTTGAGCTTTGTTTTGCTCCAGGGTATGGGTTAAACGCTCGGTTAAAAAGCTCTGTGGTGCGTAGAGATCGCCGATACGAATCCCGTTACGACCCACTTTATCCATATACGTTGGGGCTATCCCACGGCCAGTGGTTCCAATTTTTTTGCCTGCCAAGGCATTTTCTCGGGCTTTATCCAGCAGTGCATGGAAGGGGAGGGTCAAATGGGCCCGATCACTGAGGCGAAGGTTTGCAGTTGAGTACCCTCGGGCCTGCATGGTGTCGATTTCTTGTAACAACACGTGGGGGTTAATGACAGTCCCAGGACCGATAATGCAGAGTTTATTGGGGTAAAGCATGCCAGAGGGAATGAGATGAAACTTAAACACATTGCCTTGATGGGAAACAGTGTGGCCTGCGTTGCACCCGCCTTGGCAGCGAATGACGACATCGGCGGACTCGGCCAACATGTCTGTAATTTTTGCCTTGCCTTCATCGCCCCATTGGGCGCCAACAATTACCACATGTGTCACGAGCGAGTTTCCTTCATACCAAACGCGTAGGCCAAACGTATAGGAGTATAGGGCAAGTTCGGCCCATGCTGCAAATAACGGCGGCTCACAACGCATCTTTTGTAAAGAGACACGTACCGGTTGATTCAGCCGTACGATTGACGAAAACCGGATCATGGCGGTACAGTGTTCAAGTTCAGGCTTTAAAACTGCGGCTGACGTCAGACCAACGTTGGGTCCAATAAACCGGTCTTAAAGCTTTACACGCTCATTGGAGAGGTGGCTGAGTGGTCGAAAGCGGCTTCCTGCTAAGAAGTTGTAGGGTCCAAAGCTCTACCGTGGGTTCGAATCCCACCCTCTCCGAAGCTTTTTAAAAACCAAAAATAGACTTCACCGAAAGCGCTACGGCTTTGGGAGTGTCAGTCTTGTTACAATTTTTTGTAATGGCGTCTAAGCCTTGTAGAGCACTGGGATACAACTGTTTGAATTCTTTCAACATGGGGGTATTTTCACCCCTTAAAGATTATTTTTATATCTTTAGGCAATTTTAATCATTCCAATGTTTTTATTAAGACAAGAGAGAGAATAAAGCATTTTCGCTTTTAACCCTTAAATCATTCGGCTTCCAGCAGTGTCTGCTTAAAAGTCCTAATGATTGCTTTGATAGATTTCCAACCCAAACCTCCCACCCCTAAGTGACTTTTTAAATAGTAGAGCCCCCGCTCTACTTTTTTTTTGCCTTTCTTTCTATGATGTGGCAACACAAAAACCCGTCTCTCATTTGAGATAACGGGTTTTTAAAATTTTCGATAAATAGCGAAAGCCTTAGCGAATCAGTCTTAATTTATGCTGTTCGCTTTCAATGGGGCTGTCATCCAGCCAGGCCAAAAAATCGGCTTGAAACTGTTGAATTTTTCCAAAGGCGGTCAGCGTCTCAACGGCCTGCTCAGCAGCGGCCAACTCATGATGGTGCGTTTCGCTGTGTTTTTCAGCGGCGTGCTTTTTCATGGCCTGTTTTTTCATCGATGGTTGCTCTCTCTGTCCTGAAACCTAAAAATGGATTTTTGTGTTGATATTTATATTCATATTATATATAAATTAAAAACGCTGGATGGGTATAATTGCGGCTTGTTGTTGCAATTGTTACATCAGGGTTACGGAGGGGTGAGTGCCACTTTAATGGCTTTTCCGGCTTCCAGCAGCTGAAAGGCCTCCAGCAGCTGAGGCATTGCAAAGCGCTCCGAGATCAGAGGGCTGGGGTTTAATTCCCCGCTACTCAGTAAGTCAACCGCATGTTTTACGTGGGCAGGTGTGTGATGAAACAGGCTAATCAGTGTGATCTCATCATAGTGAATGCGTCGTGTGTCTAGCTGAACTTGCGACCCGCTGGGGCACCCACCAAACCAGTTGACCAGTCCCCCCTTGCGAACGAGTTGAACTGCGGCCTGCCAACTTTCTGGTAAGCCAATGGCTTCAATTACCACATCAAAGCCTCTGTTTTCTAGTGTTTTAGGGAGGCAAGCTGTGGGATCTTCAAAAAAATTGGGATACTGACTGAGATCGATCACCGTATTGGCCCCGCCAAAGGTTTCTGCTAAAGAACGTTTCAAGGGATTCCGGGCATAGGCAGTCACGATAGCGCCTTGCATCACGGCCAGACGAACCATCAGCAGCCCTATGGGTCCTAGCCCCATCACAGCCACCTGATCTCCTGGCTTGATCTTGCAATGTTCGATTCCGCGCAATGAAACTGCCAGAGGCTCTGTAAAGGCGGCAAGTTCAAAGGGAAGGCTTTCGGGGATTTTGTGGGTGTTCACCGCCACAATTTGAGCCGGGACCTTCATAAAATCAGCGTAGGCTCCGTTGAGTAAATCCAGCTGTTCGCACAGATTGAATTGCGCTTTCTGACAGTAGAAACAATCAAAGCAAGGCGCTGAGTTTGCGGCCACAACCCGGTCTCCTGGCTGAAATTGCGTGACCCCTTCGCCAGTTGCATCTACGGTCCCAGAAAATTCATGACCAAAGGGGGACGGAAAATTTTTCAGCAGAACGGGATGGCCGCGTTTAAAGCACTTCAGATCGGTCCCGCAGGTAAGAGCAGTCCCAATTTTTACGATGATTTCGCCAGGACCAGGGGTGGGTTTGGGCACAGACTCATAGTGAACCACACCAGGCTGATGAAACATCATAGCCTTCATCTGGGCCTTCATCTGGTCAGTATTTAAAGTCAGAGTCATTCAATTCCTGTCATTGGTTCTGGATAACATGGGGTCAACAATCACCTTGAACAGCTTGCCTGTTTGATAGTCTTCGACGGCAGACTGGAGGTTCTGCAGCGAAACGGTGAGTACTGGACTGTCAGAGAGTAAATTTTGGAGGGGAATACGTCGGTTAAAAATCAAATCCGCACTGGTTTTCAAATCGATAAGACACGGTGAATAACTTGTAATTACAGATATTTCCCGGAAATAAAGCGTTTTGGGATCAAGGCAATCTTTGCTTTCTGGGACATTAGAGTCACCGCGTGAGGCAAAAAGTAGTAGCGTTCCCCCGTCTCGTAGTTGAGACAGCGCTAATTGCAAAGTGCTGGGGGTGACGACGGTGAGAATGATCACGTCTAATGAGGGATCTTCAAGACTGGGTGGATCCACTTGAAGGTGTTTTTTGGCCAGGTTAAAGCGCTCTGGATTTTTTTCAAAACCGACGACTGGGTGAGTGGTGAGCGGCGCTTTCCCGGCAATATGGGTATGCAGTGCCATGGCAAACAGGCAGCCAATAAAGCCAAGCCCTATAACGCCCACGTGGGGTGCTGCTGGGTTAGGGTCTGTTGAATGCCCAGCACGCATACCTATCAAAAAACCCTCAAGTCTTCTGAGTGCTCTTAGCACACAGGCCAGTGGTTCTACACAGGTGGCCTCAATATCTGTAATGTCATCCGGGATTTTAAAGGCAGTGTGGTTTAAGTGGGCTTCTGTAATCGCTGTCCACTCACAAAAAGCACCCGGGGAGATATTGCTTTGCTTAAAGGAGGGGCACATCGGCTCTTTGCCTTGCAGACACAATTCACATGTCAGGCATGGTACGTGGTGAGAGCTGACCAGACGGTCACCAATCTGCCAGTTTCGGTTTTGCCAGACTTTACCTGGCAGTGAGTTCAGTTCGACGATACGGCCCACAAACTCGTGGCCCAGAATTTGCCCGGGCTTTCTTTTGCTGGGCTGTAATTTATCTATATCAGATCCACACAAACCACTGGCCAGAACCTCAAGCAAGGCCCCGTTTTCAGGCGTCTTTGGTATTGCTATCTCACATGGTGCCAAAATGCCATCTGCAGTGACTGCAGCGGCTGCCATGGTTTTGGTGCTGTTTGTGATGTCATTCAAGGTTTGGGCGAGTGTTGTGTTCATGAGAGTCATCCGTCTCATTGGGATTCACATTATTGGGGGACACACCAAAAATAAGGCCAAAGAGGCTGTTAAATTGCCCTGGCTAGGGCTATCTGGACACAGTTTACCACGATAGTGGCGTGGTATCTTTCTGGGTTGATTATTACGATTACGGTGACAACTTGATGCGTGGATATTTTTTTGAAATAATCAGCCTCTTAAATGAATTGAACTCTTGCAACCTGTTTTCCCCTATTGCAATTAAGGAAGTCCAGAAGTTATGCCAGTTCCTAAGAAGCGCGTCGGCCATTCCGAGCAAGCCCATAGAAGAGCCAATTGGAAAGCAACGGTTCCGACCATGTCTGTTTGTCCCAACTGTGGTGCCGCCACATTAGCACACACCATGTGTGGGGTTTGTGGTTTCTATAAAGACCGCGTTGTCAAAGAACGCGCGCTTGCCACTGCCGGACACGACCACCACGATCATGACCACGACCACGAGGGTCACGATCACGACTAGGCAACAAGGTTATTTTGCCCCGTGAGTCTTGAAGCTGCTCCACATACTCCCCAAACCACACCAGACGCCCCTCAGGACGTCTCAGGGGATCCTTCTATGGTTTGGATTGCCATTGATGCAATGGGGGGGGATCACGCCCCAGAGGCCATTGTCAAAGGCGCGGTTCTCGGTGCTCGTTTATACAAAGTCGGCATTCGTTTGGTGGGGGACCCAGCTCAGATTAACCCCATATTGCGTGATTTAGATACGCAAGGACTCTACATTGATGTGGTAGAGGCAAAAGACGTGATTCAGATGGATGAATCCCCCGCAACAGCGCTGCGGAAGAAAAAAGATGCATCTATTGTTGTGACTGCCAAGCAGGTGTCTTCTGGAAAAGCCCAAGGCATGGTGGCGGCAGGTAGTACCGGTGCTGCCATGGGTGCGGCCTTGCTCTATATTGGCCGTATTCACGGGGTTGACCGACCCGCGATTGGGGTGACACTGCCTACGCTGAATACCCCTTGTTTGTTGATTGACGGTGGGGCTAATGCAGATTGTATTCCTGAAATGCTTCTGCAGTTTGCTCGAATGGGCTCTGTCTTTATGCACAACGTGTATCAGCAAGAAAAACCACGTGTGGGTCTGCTCAATATTGGGGAAGAAGCCGGTAAGGGTAATGCCTTTGTCAATTCAGCCTTTAAGCTCCTGGAAAACGACCATAGTATTCATTTTATTGGCAACATTGAAGGCCGAGATCTCTTTGCAGGTACCGTGGATGTGGCTGTTTGCGATGGATTTACCGGGAATATAGCGATTAAGTCCGCCGAAGGCGTGGTGAAGATGTTTGGTTCTTTCCTGAAACAAGAGCTAAAAAGAAATATCACCACACAGGCTGGTGCATTACTGGCTAAGGGTGCCTTTGACCGGGCGAAGCAACATGTCGATCACGAGATTTTTGGTGGGGCCTTGCTCCTGGGTGTTAAAGGAATCTGTGTGATTGCCCACGGGGGTAGTTCTGCTGTTGCTATCGAGAATGCCATACGGGTGGCAAAAAATGCCATTGATACTGAGGTTTTATCGAAAATTAGCGGGCAAATGGCAGATTCGGTCAGCCATCATTCAGGCTCTTCTTCAACAGGCACTTCTCCAACAGACACTTCAACTAGTCCTCCCACACATCCGCAATATCAAACATAATCCAATTTATATCCAGCCAAAAAAGAGTTTATAGGAGCAATGGATTCAATGTCTCAAACACAGTCGCAGTCTTCCACCATTGGCGTTAGTATGGCCGGTGTGGGCGCTTTTGCTCCAAAGCGGGTTGTAACCAACGAGGAGATTTCAACGCTGGTTGAGACGTCTGATGAATGGATTGTGTCTCGAACCGGGATTAAAACACGTCATATGGTTTCTGGGGATGAAACAGTTGCAAGTTTGGCTATTGGTGCTGCCAAAGAGGCGTTGGCCAGTGCGGGTATGAGTGGTGAAGAAATTGATTTGATTATCGTCGCTTCTTCGACTTCAGAGACGGTTTATCCAGCGGTTTCGTGTCAAGTTCAGCTTGCCATAGGTGCCAAAAAAGCGGCAGGGTTTGATATGGCTCTTGCCTGTAGTGGGTTTGTTTACAGTGTAGTGATTGCCAGTCAATTTCTCAAGACGGGAATGTATAAGAATGCATTGGTGATTGGTGCCGATGTCCATACCCGGGTGGTTGATTGGAGTGACCGTAATACGTGTATCCTTTTTGGAGACGGGGCTGGGGCAGCCATATTGAGTGCTCATCCGGGTGAGCCTGATCAATTCTTGTCGGCTAACCTGCATTTAGATGGATCCAAGGGGCCTGAGCTCACACTTTACCAAACACTCAAAAATTGTCCCTTGGTGGAAGAAAAGCCAGAAGTGAACCCCTACCTGTATATGAATGGTAAGGAAATGTTCAAATTTGCGGTCGGCATTGTTCCCAGTTCCATCCGCGAATCCTTAGAGCAGGCTGGACTCCGAATCGAGGATATTGATTACCTGGTGCTTCATCAAGCCAATATCCGAATTATGCAAGCTATGACAGAAAAATTGGGTATACCGAAAGAAAAATTGATTGCCAATCTTGATAAATACGGGAATACATCAGCGGCATCAATCCCTCTGGCATTAAATGAGGCCGTGTTAGACGGTCGTATTCAACCAGGTCAGGTGATTTTGCTGTGCGGTTTTGGTGCTGGGGCTGCCTGGGGTAGTACCATCCTTCGCTGGACCTGTGTGGATCAAAGACTGAAGTCATCTCAAAACGCACAACAAACTCTGGTATCGAGTCCTTAGTCCTAAGTTGCATGTATTTAGCCAGGAGCATTTCCAGGAGACCTGAATAATGGCAGATCAGTCTAAACCACTTAATATTGCTTATTTATTTCCAGGACAAGGTTCTCAAGCCGTTGGCATGGGGAAAGATTGGGCAGAACATTATCCAGAGGCACGCCGGGTGTATGATATTTTTGATCGACAGGTGGAGGAGTTATTACAAACCCAATCCAGGCAGCAAGCGCTCAGTCACATTTGTTTTGAGGGACCTGCTGAGGAATTAAAGCGGACGGTGTATACTCAGCCCGCAATTTTGGCCACCTCGCTGGTCGCTTGGCAGCTGTTTTCTCAGCACTGTGATCAGTTAAGTCCTGCCAATGTGGTTGCTACAGCTGGGCATAGTCTGGGTGAATACGGCGCCCTTGTAGCGGCAGGTGTGTTGGATATTGAAACAGCCGCAAAATTGGTAGCCAAAAGGGCTGCACTGATGGAGACAGCGCCTTCAGGTGCGATGAGTGCTGTACTGGGGCTTTCAGAAGAAAAAACCAATCAGGTCATTGACCAATACAAAGCTGCCAATCCAGGAGGGCCTGTGATTGCTGTGGCTAACTATAATACGGCAGAACAGATTGTGATTTCTGGTGACGCAGCCGCCATTGAGGCGGTGAGTCCAGAACTGAAAACAGCAGGGGCCAAGCGAGTATTGCCACTGCCTGTGGGTGGTGCCTTCCACTCTCCCTTGATGGATGTTGCGGCCTCTGATTTTAGAGCTTTTATTGATAATAGCCAGCCGGCCTTCAGCTTTTCCGATGCTCGTCTGCCTGTGGTGACCAACGTGGATGCAACCCCTACCCGCAAAGGCCATCAGTGCCGAGAAAAACTAAGTCAGCAAATCAATCACTCTGTCTGTTGGACACAAACGATGCGTGTCTTGATAGAGGATTTGGGTGTGAATACGGTGATTGAATTTGGTCCTGGCAAAGTACTGGGCGGGATGATGCAAAAAAGTTACCCGCAAGTTTTGGTCATTAATGTTTTCGATCAGCCCTCTCTAGAAGCAGCGATTGCTCACTTTGCCGAATCGGCAGCGGGCGTCTGTTCAGTTTAAAATGTCCATATTGATAAAGGAGCCAGACAATCATGTCGGATGCAGCAAATAAGGGATCGCAAAAAGTCGCTGTTGTGACAGGCGGTTCTAGAGGGATCGGGCGTGCTTGTGTCGTTGCTCTGGCTGAAGCAGGCTACGATGTGGCGTTTAGCTTTGCCTCAAATAAAGCAGCAGCCTCTGAAGTAGAAGAATCGATTCGGTTTTTTGGTCGCCAGCCCTTGTCAATTCAGGCCAACTCAGGAAATCCCTTAGAAGCCCAGATGTTGATTGATCAGACCATTTCTCAGTGGGGTCGTATTGATGTGTTGATCAACAACGCGGGGATTACCAAAGATACCTTGCTCGTCCGGATGAGCGATGAAGACTGGCAGCGAGTGATTGACACCAATTTATCCGGTGTTTTTTACACGGCACGTGCGGCTGCTAAAGTGATGATGAAGCAGCGTAGCGGCTGTATTGTTAATATGACCAGTATCAGTGGGATTTACGGGAATGCAGGGCAGACCAATTATTCGGCCAGTAAAGCTGGACTGATTGGCTTTACCAAATCTCTCGCCAAAGAATTGGGTAGCCGTAACGTGACGGTGAATGCAATTGCCCCGGGCTTTATCAGCACCGATATGACCAACCATCTCCCGGTAGAAAAAATACTGGAGCACGTTCCCTTGGGTCGTCTGGGAAGCCCAGAAGATATTGCAAAAGCGGTTCTTTTTCTGGTAACATCGGGGGATTATATTACCGGACAGGTTATCCAGGTTGATGGTGGCCTGACGCTGTAAGGAATTTTACCGTACATCAGTTTTAACAGAAGGAAGATTCATCATGGGAAACACTGCCACTTCGGTTTTAGAACGCGTCAAAAAAGTCATCATCGACCAACTCAGCGTGGATGAAGCCGCTGTTGTCGGACCGGCCAGTTTCACTCAAGACTTAGGTGCTGATTCTTTGGATACCGTTGAATTGGTGATGGCCTTTGAAGACGAGTTTGATATTGAAATTCCGGATGAAGAAGCCGAAAAAATTCAAACCGTTCAAGATGCGGTGAATTACATCGAGAAGCACAGCAGCTAGTCTCACACTGCAGCTATTATCACAGTAGCGCTTCTCCAGCTGACGATAGGAAAATAGAATGACTTTGTTACACAGCCGTCGTGTTGTTGTGACCGGTATGGGCTCTGTCACCCCGCTGGGCAACAATACAGAAACTCTTTGGAATAATTTAATCAATGGAAAAAGTGGCATAGGCTACTTAACACTGATTCCTGAGGCGGCGATGACCTGTCGTATTGGGGGAGAATGTATTGATTTTGATCCCACCCAGTATATGGACAAGAAAGAAGCACGTCGGATGGACCGCTTTATGCAATTTGCGATGATTGCGGCCATGAGTGCATACAAAGACGCCAAGGCCGAAGGTAATGTCGATCTTGAACGTCTGGGAGTGGTTATTGGTACAGGCGCTGGCGGGATTACGACTATTGAAAATAGCTTGATTAGTGCTTTGGATAAGGGCTACGGTAAAACCAGTCCGTTTTTTATCCCGATGATGCTCTGTGATAGTGGCGCCGGCCGTGTTTCCATTGCACTGGGTGCCAAAGGACCCAATTTAGCAATAGTGACCGCATGCTCTACAGGGGCTGACTCCATTGGGGATGCGATGCGGATGATTCAAAACGACGAAGCCGACATGATGATTGCCGGTGGTGCCGAAGCGCCGATTACCCCACTCTCAGTTGCGGGTTTCTCTGCGGCACGCGCCTTGTCACAGCGAGATGATGAGCCCAGTTTGGCAAGTCGCCCGTTTGATAAGGGCCGTGATGGGTTCGTGATGTCGGAAGGTGCCGCAATATTGGTACTGGAAGAGTTGGCCCATGCGAAAGCCCGGGGAGCCAAGATTTACGGTGAACTCATTGGGTACGGCAGATCCTCAGATGCCCATGACATCGTGGCGCCTCCGCCCGATGGTAACGGGGCTGCCCGCGCGATGAAGGCAGCTTTGCGCGATTCTGGGATTCAGCCTCAAGAGATTCAATACGTTAACGCCCATGGGACCAGTACCCCTCTGGGTGATATTGCAGAAACCAAGGCAGTTAAAAGTATTTTTGGTGAGTATGCTAAAAACGGACTGGTCGTCAGTTCCACAAAGAGTATGACGGGGCATTTACTTGGTGCTGCAGGCTCTTTAGAGGCAATGGTTTCTATTTTGGCCATCAATAACAAGCGCGTTCCGCCAACGATTAACCTTCAAGAAGCTGATGATGAGTGTGATCTCGATTACGTGCCAAACACAAGCCGTGAAGTGCCAGGACTAACCACCGCCATGACCAATTCCTTTGGCTTTGGTGGGCACAACGCCTCGTTAATTTTCCGCGAATACAGTAATAATTAAACTGGGCCTGGAGTCTCACGTTTTGCAGCCTAATCTGATGACAGAACGACAACAACGTGAGGCAGAATTTCATGATCAATGGGCCAAAGAGATTGAAATTGAGGCCATAGATCCGGCCATAGCCTTTACCGCCAAGACGGCGATTGAAACCCAGTTTATTCTTCAAGACATTACCAAGTCCCTCGGTCCACTAGAGTCATTAACGGTCTTGGATATGGGCTGTGGGGCCGGTGAATCGGCTGTCTATTTTGCAAAGCAAGGTGCCCGTGTGTTAGCGACGGACATCTCACCTGGTTTTATTCACTGTGCCCATGCCTTGGCCGCACATCATCAGGTGCAGATTGATGCCAGAGTCTGTGCCTCAGAAGCGATGCCTTTTGAGGAGAATGGCTGTGATGTTGTCTTTGCCAACGGCGTTCTTCACCACGTTGATATCCCTCCCACGATGAAAGAAGTCCAGCGCCTGCTTCGTGTTGGGGGTAAAGGCTATTTTATCGAGCCCTTGCCGTATAACCCGGTGATTAATGTTTACCGCTATATGGCCCGAGAGGTTCGGACAGTTGACGAAAAGCCGCTCACGCTCGCTGATGTTCAGTCTATTCGTGACCTTTTCCCTAAGACGACCGTGCATTACTTCTGGCTGACCACCTTGGTCGTATTTTTGTACTTCTTTTTGATAGAACGTGCTCACCCAGGGAAAGTACGCTACTGGAAGAAAGTATTGTACGACGCGGACAAATACCAATGGTTCTTTCAACCTCTGGCCCAGTTAGACGCTTTTCTCTTTCGCTGTTTGCCGCCGATTGGTCTTCTGTGTTGGACCATGGTGATCAGCGTTGAAAAAGAATAAACGCGACGAGTTCTGACGAGTGCAGGGCTAACTTTAAGCCCCGTGACACTTTTTGAACTTTTTCCCACTCCCGCAAGGGCAGAAGTCATTGCGTTGAGGTTTTTGTGCAACAGAGACAGGCTGTCCTGCAGCAGCGGCACTGAGCTGCTCATCCGTATCGACTCCGTAGCTGCCGATATCTTCGTGAGACAGAGAGGCTTCTTCCATGGCCTCAGTCAGCGCGGTGGGCACAAACTCTTCTTCCACCGGGGTTTGCAATTGTTCTAGTTGGATTTCAATACGGGCTCTAAATAACAGAGAAACCGCCTCTTCTTGAATATCGTAGGTCATTGTCTGAAACATTTCAAAGGCTTCGCGCTTGTACTCAATCAGGGGATCTTTTTGGCCGTAAGCCCTCAAGCCGATCCCTTCGCGCAAAGAGTCTAGGTTGTGCAAATAATCAATCCACTTGGCGTCCACAACGGCCAAAAGCACATCGCGTTCTACTCGGCGCAAAGGATGTCGATTGGCAAGGGATGCAGTGGAGGGGTTTGGCTCTTGTGGAAGGCTTTCGTTAGCGCTCTCATCAGGATTTTCATCAGCACGCTCATCTTCGAGGCCCAATAACCGAATCCCGTGAGTGCTTGCCAACTCTTCTGCGACTCGAGTCATTTCGGCTTCAAGCGCCTCATAGGCTTCTTGAGCCTTACTTTGTAGCGTGTTCAAAATATCCTTGTAGGCCATTTTGGCAATGGTGTTGGGTTCAACGTCAGCCAAAGCCGGAACAAGGGCAGACATTTCAGCCATTAACGCTTGAAGGACATCGGTGTCCCACTCCTCGTCACGGTGAGAGCGCTCGGCAGAAATATGTCTTGGCACAATCCGGGCAATCGCGTTTTGCATCATATTGAGCATCTGCTCGCGCAGGTTCTGCCCTTCGAGCACGCGACGACGCTGCTCGTAAATGAGACGGCGCTGTTCCGTCAGTACGTCATCGTATTTCAAAATGTTCTTGCGCAGATCGAAATGGTAGGCTTCTACTTTACGCTGTGAACCTTCGACGACCTTACTGACCATCCCTGCACTGATGGGCATGGTTTCATCCACATTAAGCAGATCCATCAGACCGGCCACCTTCTGACCGCCAAAAATACGCATCAGATGATCTTCGAGAGAGAGGTAGAATTTGGTAGAGCCAGGATCCCCTTGTCGAGCAGCCCGGCCGCGAAGCTGGTTGTCGATACGGCGCGATTCGTGTCGTTCTGTGCCAATAATATGAAGCCCACCGGCTTCAACAACTTTGGCTTTTTCAGTTTCCGTAATGGCCTTTTTCTCTCTCACCAGCTGCTCATAGTCGGCAGGTGCCAGACTTCGCCAGTCGGTATTTTTTTCGGCCAGCTCTGCTTTTGCAAGGTATTCTGGATTACCACCCAGCAGGATATCAGTTCCGCGGCCCGCCATGTTGGTGGCAATTGTGACAGCTTGATATCTACCGGCTTGGGCGACGATGAAGGCTTCTTGCTCATGATGTTTGGCGTTTAACACATGGTGCGGAAGCCCCTTACGTATTGCTAAGACTGTATTCAAGGTTTTTTCAAATCCCTTAAACCAATCTGCAAGCTCTGTTTGAGCATACTTTTCCGCAGCTTGAGAAAATGCACTCGGGCTTTGGGCTTCTGGAGAGCGAAGCAGGCTGGAAAATTCAGCGAGAAGGTCTTTTTCATTGTTTTTTTCGAGCTGTTTGACCAAACGACCGGCTTTTTCCCGGAGATGTTGGGTTAACTCCATCGGGGTGGTGAGTAGCGAGGAAATCCACTCAGATTTCTCAATAGAAGTGGTACCAACCAGGACTGGGCGGCCTTGCTCGTGGCATTCCACAATCTCTTCAATCACCTTGTAGAACTTGATCTTCTCGTTTTTGTAGATCACATCTGGGTAGTCTGTCCGCACATCACTCCGGTTTGTGGGTGTGGCGGTTACCTCTAGGTTGTAAATCTTCCCGAATTCAGCTTCTTCGGTCATCGCAGTACCTGTCATCCCAGAAAGTTTCGGATAGAGCCGGAATAAATTCTGGAATGTAATACTGGCAAGGGTTTGTGTTTCATCCTGGATGGAAACCCCTTCTTTGGCTTCCACAGCTTGATGAAGCCCGTCGCTCCAACGGCGGCCTTCCATTAAACGACCGGTAAACTCGTCCACAATCACGACTTGATTGTCTTTAACGACATAATCAATATCCCGGCGGAAGAGCTCTTTGGATTTGAGGGCCTGCAAAAGGTGATGGGCCAAATTGGTCTTTAGATCAAAGAGATCGTCAACGTTCAATAGTTCCTGGGCGCGGTCAATCCCTTCTTCAGTCAGTACGACATTGCGGGCTTTTTCATCGACGGTATAATCCCGTTCTTTCTGTAAAGACGGGGCAATACGGGCCATCATCCGGTAAGTATCTGCAGATTGCTCCAACCGACCGCTGATAATCAGTGGGGTCCGGGCTTCATCAATCAAGATACTGTCTACTTCATCAATAATCGCGTAATTATAAGGGCGTTGGCACAGCTGCGAGAGTGAGCCCGCCATATTGTCTCTTAAATAGTCAAAGCCAAACTCGTTATTGGTGCCGTACGTGATATCACAGCCATAGGCGTATTTTTTTTCTGCGGCGCTATCAAAGCCTCGTTGCTGAGAGAGCACCAGACCCACAGAGAGGCCTAAAAACTGATAAATCGTTCCCATCCATTCGGCATCGCGTCGAGCAAGGTAATCATTGACGGTGACAATATGGACGCCTTTACCACTGAGGGCGTTGAGATAGGCCGGAAGCGTTGCCACCAGTGTCTTGCCTTCCCCTGTTCGCATTTCTGCGATGCCGCCACGGTGTAACACCATTCCGCCCAACATTTGCACATCAAAATGACGCATATTCAGAGCCCGGCGGCCTGCTTCACGAACCACCGCGAAGGCTTCAGGAAGAATGAGCTCTAAAACCGCTGCTTCTAGTTCACGGTCTCTTTTGGGATTCTCTGAGCGTTCCCGGTTGTCTAATTCTTGGCGAAACGCATTGGTTTTAGCCCGAAGGTCAGCGTCACTGAGTTTTTGCAGCTCGGGCTCCAAGTCGTGGATCTGGTCCACAATTGGCTCGAGTTTCTTGATTTTACGCTGGTTGGGGTCACCCAGTATCTTATTGAGCCAATCGAGCATGGAGGGGCGGGTCTCTGTATCTAGCTTACTGAAACAAGCTTATTAAGCTGAAGCTGCTGGAGCTTTTGAATTGTACCACAGACAGCCTCTCCTTCTAGTCCCTTCTGATTCCAAGAACTTGCGCTTCTGGGTGATTTCTTTGGGCGATCTCTTAGAAAAATGCGGAAGGTCGCATTCGACCCGTTTCCCTTTTGCCTTTCAGACCTCATTAAACGAGATATCTCATACAGGGTATGGGTGTTGACAGGTTGGAATCTTGGTGTAAACTTTACGTTAAGTTAGTGTTGTTATTACAATTAACTTGTTATTAAATAAGTTACGCGATACGCACTAACTTAAGGTCAGTCTCAACGTCTGAGTGCCCTTGTTAACCAGTCAATATTTCAAGCAGCATATCAGATTCAATTTGAGGTCCTGGTTCTTATGTTTTCTCCTACCGTGTTGCCAAAGCTTCCCCTCTTTGCTAAAGGCTGGGAAACACCGTTTAACGAAAATACGATGTTTTCGGACTTTTTCGGTGATTTAACACCCCGAAACACCGCCAGACCAAAGGCAAAATGGACTCCCTTTATGGGAACGGCAATCAAACAAAGCAAACCCGATTTTTTCACTCGAACACATTAACCCCTCTCCTAAATGGAATAACCCGCCTGATGAAGCAATTCATCCGGCGGCTTTTCTTTATTCTTCTGTTTTAATTCAGAGCCTCAGCTCCGCCCACCACTTCAAGCAACTCTTGGGTGATGGTGGCCTGTCTTGCCTTGTTGTATAAAATCGTCAGTTTGCCAATCATGTCGCTGGCATTGTTGGTGGCATTGGCCATCGCTGTCATTCGGGCAGCCAGTTCACTGGCAGCAGACTCTAACAGCAAAGCATAGAGGCTTTGGCTGAGATACATGGGAACCAAGCGCTCCAGTGCTTCTTCTGGGCTGGGCTCTAAGGAGAGTTCTGCGGAAAGTCCTGTCTCTGAAGATCGTGTCTGGACATCTTCAGGGAGAATCACTGGGATAAGAGGGGTTGTTTCAACTTTGTAAGAGATCATCGACTTAAAATGTGTCGAAAGCACTTCGATTTGGTCAATTTCACCAGATAAAAAAGCATCAATAACAGTGCTCGCAATCGTATTGGCATCATGAATACTGGGCGCAGCAGTCATATTGGAGATTTTTCCCAAAACAGGAGATTCACTATAGCGGTTAAAGGCTTGAACTGCTTTGTTGCCGACCAGGTAAAACTTGGGGGTCAGCCCTTTGGCAAGCAGCTCGCGCTCAATCTTGAAGGCTTGACGAATAATGGTCGAGTTGAACGCCCCACAAAGACCGCGGTCAGAACTATACACAATAATCCCAACGTTCTTTACGGTTCGGGGTTGTAAAAGATCACCGTATTTAGAACCAGACAGACCGCCTGCTTGCGGAATCAATGCGGTGTAGACATCGCGAAACACGGACAGCAGCGCTTGTGCGTAGGGTCGAGTGGCCTTTACTCTATTCTCAGCTCTTTTGACTTTGGCGGCGGCCACCATACGCATAGCTTGTGTGATTTTTTGCGTGTTTTTGACGCTCTTAATGCGTCGGCGAATGTCTTTCAGGTTAGGCATGACGGGTTCCTGTCAATTGTGGTGGTCTTAACTGGCTCTGGTGCCAGAGAAAATGCTGTCACTGAATTTGCGGAGGTGCTCTAGCAAGGATTTTTCATCTTCATCAGAGAGTTTATCACCATGATTGAGCTTTGTTTCTAAGGCAGACAAATTCGCAGACAAGTATGCAATCCACTCCTCTTTAAAGGCGGGAATCCGGTCATTGTCAATTGAATCCAAAACGGCCTTGTTCCCAGCATACAATAGAGTAACTTGCTGAGCGACAGATAAGGGGGAATATTGTGGCTGTTTGAGCAATTCAACCAGTTTTTGACCCCGTTTTAACTGATCTTGGGTGGCTTTATCGAGATCGCTGGCAAATTGGGCAAAGGCTTCGAGCTCTCTAAACTGCGCTAAATCCAAGCGGAGTTTACCCGCAACAGACTTAACCGCCTTGGTTTGGGCCGCACCACCAACCCGAGAAACTGAGATACCCACGTTAATGGCCGGGCGAATACCGGCGTTGAAAAGATCAGACTCCAAAAAGATTTGACCGTCTGTAATGGAGATAACGTTGGTAGGGATGTAAGCAGAGACATCGCCGGCCTGGGTCTCAATAATGGGAAGCGCAGTAATACTGCCCCCGCCTTCAGCGTCACTGAGTTTGGCAGCACGCTCTAACAAGCGAGAGTGCAAGTAGAACACATCTCCAGGATACGCTTCACGACCTGGTGGACGACGAAGCAACAAACTCATACAGCGGTAAGCCCAAGCGTGCTTGGTCAAATCGTCGTAAATCACAAGGACATGCTTACCTTGTTCCATAAAAAACTCACCCATAGAGACCGCAGCAAAAGGAGCGAGGTACTGCAACGGGGCAGGATCAACGGCAGAGGCAGAAACAATAATCGTGTAGTCCATAGCCCCGCGGTCATCCAGTGTTTTCACGATTTGGGCAACGGAACTGCTTTTTTGGCCGATGGCGCAGTAAATGCAGATCACGTCCTGACCTTTCTGGTTCAGGATGGTGTCGATGGCGATGGCTGATTTACCGGTCTGACGGTCTCCAATGATTAATTCCCGCTGACCACGACCAATCGGTGTCATTGAATCGATAGCAGTAATACCGGTTTGAAGCGGTTGGTGAACTGATTTCCGTTTAATAATCCCAGGCGCTTTCTTTTCAACAGGGCGAAAGCCTTCAGCATCAATCCCGCCTTTGTTATCCAAAGGACGACCCAGTGGGTCAACAACCCGGCCAATCAATGATTTTCCGACAGGGACAGAGGCAATACGTCCGGTGGATTTGACCGTCTGGCCTTCCTGAATGTGGACGTACTCACCGAGAATAACGGCCCCGACGTTGTCTTCTTCCAGGTTCAACACCATTCCCATGGTGTTATGGCCGTCTTCAAACTCAATCAATTCTCCGGCCATCGCACCGCGAAGACCGTAAATACGGGCGATCCCGTCACCCACTTGAAGGACGGTACCAACATTGTTGACAGTCACTTCGCTCTCAAAGCGAGTAAGCTTTTCCTTTAAAACGGAGCTGATTTCTTCTGCGCGTAATGTCGCCATCGGACTATTTCCTTCTCGTTGTCTTTAAGTAGTCTTTGCCAGTGCAGCCAGCTTACCGGCATAGCTGCCATCAATGATTTGATCAGAGAGTTTGACGACCAAACCACCCAAAATTTCCGGATCCACCTGGGTTTGGACGCGAACGGTTTTATATCCAAAAAGATTTTCTAGCTGTTGGGCCAATTTCTCTTCTTGCTGGGGATTTAACGGGCTTGCCGCAGTCACTTGGGCATTGGCAATAAAATGCCGCTTGTTATACAGGGCTTCAAATTGCTCAATCACTGCCAGCAAGGTTCCAAAGCGCTCATTGTGGAGCAGCAGGCGCAGTAAACCCCAAACGTGCTCGGGCACATTCCCTTTAAACTGCTCTGTCAGCAGGGCCAATTTTTCGTCTGAGGGAATAACAGGATTGGTTAAAAATTTCATGAGATCGGGGCAATCAGCCACAATTTTCGCAAAGTTTTGAAGGCTCTCTAAGACGACGGCATCAGCTTCCGCTGCGGCAGAAATCTCAAAGAGTGCTTTGGCGTATCGGTTGGCTATTTTGCTGTTGTGTAGGTGATTGGACATCGGCGAATACTCTTACTCTGTTACTGTTTTAACGTAGGCAGGGAGCCAATAAAGGCATCCACAGAACGGTGCTGATCTTCAGGACTGAGTCTGGTGAGGAGAAAGTGCCTGGCGTCATTTAGCACATCATCCATTAAGCGCTTTTCTAAGGCCTGGAGCGCAGATTTTTGCTCGGACTCAACCCGTTTTTTGGCATTTTCCACAATTTTCTGCGATTCCGCTTGGGCTTCCGCCAAAATATTGTTTGACAATGACTCGGCCGATTGCTGGGCCTCATGGAGAATGCTAGAGACTTCTTTCTCCAAGTTCTGTGTGCGGTGGTTCAGATCGTCTAGTTCAGCCTGTGCTGCTTTTTTTTGAGCTTCCAGCGAACTAATTTCAGCGGCAATTTTTTCACGACGCTCAGTAAACACAGCACCCACATTAAATTTCTTGGCAAGAATAACCATTAACACAACCATAACGGCAATGTTGACCACGTTCGAATCGAGCCAGAAATTCCCCGTCGGTCCTGCTTCTTCGTGGCTAGCTGATGACTCAGTTGCAAGCGTCGAAGCAGTGGCGGTTTCCGCTGTCTCAGCAGTAACAGGGGCTTCGGCAATCAGGATGGACACAGTTAACACGTATCAGACGACTTTCTATTTTAGGTTACGAATGCGAACCGGCGGGAATCTTATCACTGGCTTGGGTGATTTTACTCACCACAAGCTGTGTCAGTTGATCTCGGTCCGACTGAAGGGACTGGTAGGCTTCTTCTCGAGACTGAGCGAGAGACTTCATTGCCTCATCCAATGTGCTGGCAAACGTTTGCTTGGCAACAGCAATGGTTTCACCGGCGTGCACCTTGGCCTGCTGACGTCTTTCGATAATCAGCTTCTGGGCTTGCTTTCGAGCCTCTGTTAAAGATGCTTGATAGGTCTCAGACACGCTTTGTGCAGAGGCTTTGAGCTGATGTGCCGCATCTGTATCCGCTTTGATCTTGTCTTCACGGGCTGCTTTAATTTGACGAATGGGCTCAAAAAAAGCAGCTCTCATGGCAAACATGAAAAGAACAAAGCTAATGAATACAAGAAGCGTCGTACCGAGCACGGATGAAGAGCCTTATAAATTACTGATATTACTGAATTTACTGCAACTATTGCAACTATTGAACAATGGGGGCAATTTTGAAGGCGAACAAGAAGTAGGCCACAAAACCGAGCAGACCAAGAAGTTCAATAAAGGCGATACAGGTGAAAAGCAAGGGCTGTAATTTGCCTTGAACTTCAGGCTGGCGGGCCACACTGTTAAAGAAGGCGGCTGATAATAAACCAATCCCAATTCCAGGGCCAATACTGGCCAAGCCAACGGCCAAGGGGCCACCTAATAATGCGCTACTGAGATCCATCGGGTTATCCTTTCCTTAAATATCCAATAAAAAAGACACTAACTAATGGTGCTCATCTGCCACCAAACTGATATACACCGCACTGAGAAGTGCAAAAACATACGCCTGAATGAGGGCAACCAAAAGTTCAAAGGCGATGACTGCACAGGGCAGACCCACAGGGAGAATTTTTAGCGTGAGCATGCTCAAAATCTCACCCACGAGCAAATTAAAATAAAGTCGCATTGATAAAGACATTGGGCGGGTGATGTCTTCCAGCATATTGAGGGGTAACATCCACCAGAAGGGCTGAAAATAATGCTTAAAGTACGATAAACCCTTACGGCTCAACCCAATGGCAAAGTACATAATCACGGACAAAAGAGCCAGTGCCAGCGTGGTCGAAAAGTCGGCTGTCCCGGCGACTAATTCTCCCTGAGGGATGTGAATCAGCTTGAGTGGCAATTGACCCATCAAGTTGGCGGTCAGGATAAATAAGAACAAAGACCCAATAAAAAAGAGGTACCCATCTCCGCGAGCCCCTGCCGTGCTAAAGGTGATGCTCCGGCAGAAATCATAAAAAAGTTCACCCACTGTTTGGGTGTGTCCCGGCACAACACTCAATTGACGCGTGGAAAGAAAGGCAAACCCAAGTAATACTGCCATAGCAGCCCACACCATAATCAGCGTACTAAAGTGGACATCGAGTCCAAACAGTTGAATTTCCCAGAAATGACCCATCGGGCAATAAAGATCCTGTTGCTTATTAACGATGACTGGGCGGATAGACTTAGGGAGAACGCTTGTTAATCAGGAGTGTGTTTGGGTGTTGTTTGTTTGCTTGCCTTTTAAAGAAGGCAGGTGCTATCCCAATGGCAAGGTTGTAACCCAAAAATCCACAAATGACAATCGTACTTCTCATAAAATCTCCATGGCTTGCCCAGACAATGAGATAAGCCCCTCCCACCATCCGCAGAAAAGACAAAATCAACATCCATGGGGTCCATGAAGGATTTAGTTTACTCTGACTAAGCCGCCGTAAGAGTATGTCCTGACTGATCTGATACACAATCCCGAGCACAAGCCCAAACAGCCAGCTGGTTTGTAAAATCTCAGGGAGAATGAGCGTTAAGCCTGTCCCTATCGATAGAACAAATATTTTTGCTTTGATATTCGGCTCCAGAAGAGGAAATTGGGCGAATTTGGTAAGTTTGGTAAACATGTCAGGCATTGGGGAAACTTCTCTAAATCTATTTAGGCAGTGTTTTGTTATACACAGCAGCAAAGCCAAACGCAAACCCAAGCAGTCCAAATACCAAGGATAACCAGGCTGGCCACTGGAGAGTCTGGCATAACCAGCCACCCAGCCAAAATCCTGCCAGCATGGGCAGGAGCAGTTGCAGTGCTGTGTCCATGTTCTCTATAATGCAACAAACGAAAAATAGAGTGTATAAGGAGAGTGTTGCCCCCATGGCCAAAGAAGCAAGTTTTGATGTGGTATCGGATTTCGATCAGCAGGAATTGGTGAATGCCCTGGATCAAGCACGACGTGAGGTAGACACCCGCTACGACTTAAAAGACAAAGGGAATGAACTCTCCCTGGATGAGGGAAAGCAAATCACGATGCTGAGTCCAGACGAGTACAGCCTGAGCAGCCTCTATGATATTTTGGCGACCAAAGTGGCTAAACGCGGACTCAACCCCATGATCTTGGAGCCGGGAAAAATTGAGAGCGCCTTGGGTGGTTCGGTTCGGCAAGTGGTAAAACTGAAACGGGGGATTGAAACAGATCTGGCCAAAAAAATTGTGGCCGAAATTAAAAACGCTAAACTCAAAGTGCAGCCGTCTATCCAGGGGGATCATGTACGGGTGAGTGCCAAGAGTATTGACGATCTTCAGACGGTGATTCAACTCTTAAAAACCAAAACGGATGATTGGGCACACCCCCTTCAGTTTACGAACTACCGGTAACACAACTGAATTCATTCGGGCTCTCCCCCAAATGTGGGAGTTTTTCGAGTGAAGTGCTTTATTTGTTAAATTTTATGAACCTCTCGACGAAATCGATTGTGACAGCCAAAAAAATCAACACACTCTCAACAGCTTGTTAGATTTAAGAAGGGCATCGCATCGATATGACATTGAGTGGTCGCGTGAGCGCTATGGATGACGGCATGACAGTTTCCATTCGGGGAATGGTGACGCAAATGGCTGTGTTCAACATCCACTCAGATAACATTGCCAATTACGGTATGCCCGGTTACCAACGTAAAGACCCTGTGGTCACCTCTTTTGCAGAACATTTGGGCCCCAATGGGGTGGACAGTGTTACTAGTACAGAGGTTGGAAGGTTAAGACTGACAGAACAGCCTCTGGATTTGGCGCTCAATATGAAAGGCTACTTTCAACGGCTCAATAAACTGGGCTCTGTGGAGCTATCGCGTGACGGGCGCATGCAAATTGATCGGCAAGGCTTCCTGCGTTCGATGGACGGAAAACAGGTCCTATCTACCTCAGGGCAACCCCTTCAGCTCAGCATTATTCCCAAAGATCTGAAAAAACAATTGTCTGTCTCCAGTAACGGAGAAATCCATGTGTTTGATGCGAAATCCGGAAAAATGGTTTCGCAAGGCACCATTGCCGTTGCCAATATGAACGGCTCTCTGCTCTCAGACGTGGATGTGAAGCAGGGTTACGTGGAAGATTCCAACGTGTACTTGGCCAAGGAGTTTACCAGTATTCTCCCGCTGCGACGTCAGTTTGAGGCGAATCGACAGCTCTTTATTATTCAGAGCGACACGATGTCGCGCATGATTCAAGAATTGGGCAGAGCCCAGTAAGTAAACCAACGAAAGGTCTTACCTCAATGCTTCAGCATATTATGCAACTGGCCTCTACCAATGGGATCAAGGCCCTGGAAGTCTTAGATCAGGTGACCACCAATGTGGCAAACTACAATACTACTGGGTATAAAGCCCGCCGTTTTGAACAGTACCTTCGTCCTGACGGGGTAATCTCTCAAACACTTCGGGTAGACTACACCCAAGGAAGTGTGATGGTGACCAAACGTGAGCTGGACATTGCCGTAAAAGGTGATGGCTTTATTCCGGTCACACAACCCGACGGAACAGTGGCTTATACTCGAGACGGTAGTTTCGCAAAAAACAGCCAAGGCTTTTTGGTGACGAATCGTGGCGACTTGGTGGGTGACGGCATCCAGCTACCCTTGCAATACCAACAGATATTAATCCAGCCAGATGGGGCAGTTCAGGCCCGTATCGAAGGGGAGCAAACCCCAAAGCTTCTCGGAAAAATAAAATTGGTCACGTTTGCCAACCCAGAAGGTCTCAAGATGCTGGGTAACAACAAATTGTTGGCCACCAAAGAGTCTGGAGATCCCAGTCAAATCAAGTCGGGCTTTGAGATTAAACAGGGCTGCCTTGAGCGAACCAATGTCAACATGTTCCACCAAGTAGACCAGATGCTGCGTTTGAATGCACAGATGATCTCCAACCTACGGATTGTAAAGTTCTCAGACGATATTTACCGTCAGGCAGTCAATCTGCGTCAATAATGGGCACCAATAATCTGGAGTGAGCCATATCATGTCAAATCCCTACAACCCATTAGAAGCATTAACCGGGGCAATGTCCAATATGTTGCCTTCTGTCCAAGTGATTAATGCGATATCCGAGCGTCAAAAAATTGTCAGCAATAACATTGCCAATGCCAGCACGCCTGGGTATCGGGCTCAGCAGGTGAGCTTTGCAGACTTAATGAATCATATGAACAGCCCGTTTGAGACGGCACTTTCCAAAAAAATGGGGGCAAGTCCCGTGACAGAAGAGGCTATCAGCACGGGCGGTGCAGTGAAGTTGCAGAACGAATTGATCGAGATGCAAAAGAACAACCTGTTTTTCGGGATGGCCACCCGACGGCTGACCACGATTTTTACGGGCCTAAAAACCGCCAGCCAAGTTGGGAGGTAAGTAAGCGATGTCTTTAAAAAGTTCTCTTTCCATTGCAGCCCAAGGCATGAGTGCCGCCTCCGATCGGTTGCAGATTTATGCCAACAATATTGCCAACTTGGGCACGCCCAACTATGTCCGTAAAGTGCCTGTGCTTTCAGAAAATCAGGATGTATCTTTTGACGATATGATCTCCCAAATGCGCGGCGGGGTCTTAAAATCTGGCCTTTCGGCCTCTCCAGGTGGGGTTGTCTTGAATGGATCGGTTGAAGACCCCACACCTGGGAAAAAAATCTATATGCCCTCTCATCCAGAAGCCGATAAAAATGGCTATTTAACGCTCTCAAATGTTAATCCAATGGCGGATATGGCAGACGCCACACTGGCATCTAGAGTCTATGAGGCCAATCTGGCTGTGATTGGGATTGTCAAAGCAATGGCAAATAGAGCCCTAGAAATTGGCCGCGGTCAGTAATTAAGACCATAGTCGTCGTGAAAATGAGTGAGTACCGAATCTAATGAATACCTTTTCGATTCAAAATCTGATGAATACAAGTGGTCCTGCTGCTATTGAGGCTCGTGCTGCGCAGCTAGAGAACATGCTCCGCGCGGTGGAAGCACCCAATACGGGGGCAACTTCCGGTGGGTTTAAACGAACGCTCATGAACTCTTCTTTAATGGACGCTTCTGCATTTCGCCCCAGTCAGGTGGTTGATGCAGTCCCTGCAGCGGTGGCAGATCGTATTCGAGCCTTTATGCCCAGTGTTGAAAAATACGCCCGTGAAAACGGGGTGGACACAGCGCTGGTCAAGGCACTCATTCGGCAAGAATCTGGGTTTAACCCCAATGCGGTTTCTGGTTCCGGTGCTTTAGGCTTGATGCAATTGATGCCTGGAACAGCCAAAGGTTTGGGTGTTGAGAATCCCCTTGATCCAGAACAAAATCTCGCTGGCGGGGTGCGGCATTTAAAAGGGCTATTGGCTCGCTACCACGGAAATGTTCCATTGGCTCTGGCTGCCTACAACGCAGGTGGTGGTGCCGTGGATAAACATGGGGGGATTCCGCCCTATAAAGAAACCCAGAATTACGTCCGCAATATTTTGGCGATGTACATTCGCGAAAAACAAGCGTAATCGACAGGAGTCATTCAACATATGAACGAAGGTTATGTGCCAAAGCTGAGTATGGGTCCTCGCCTAGAAGGTTTTTCAGGCGGATTATCGGGCGGTATGTCTGCCATTGGGGCTGTCAGTCAAAATGTCTTTGCCTCTCCTGCAAGTCAGGGGGCTTCTTTTAAAGAGGTCATGATGAACAGTATTGGCCAGGTGGATCAGGTTTTACAAAAGCCAGATGCCTTGGTTCGAGAGGCTGTGACCACAGGTAGTGTGGATGTACACGATGTGATGATTGCCAATGCCAAAGCGGAACTTGCGGTGAACGTGACAACTCAAATTGCCACCAAGGTGATTCAGGCTTACGACAAAATCCTGCAAATTCAGATTTAATCAATACACTCAAAAAACACTCAAAAAATATTCCTTTTTTATAAAAATCCTCTGTCCAGTCGATACGCTTGATCATGGATGATCCCTAATATAGGGATTGGGAATGGTGTTTTTCGTCATTTAGCGATAGCGATAAAGAGAGAAAGCGTTTTTACTCATGCCTCCGCAAATTGCTGCACTCCTCCAAAACCGAAATGCAATGATTGGGATTATTGCCGGCAGTGTATTGCTGCTTGTCTTAATGTTGGTTTGGCATCCCTGGAGTACGGGTCCGGAAAAAGGGGGCGGCACTCTAAAGCCCAATCAAAGAACACTGGCTACTGTAGAGACCATTGGACGCGCCATCGAAGTGCAGGCTTTACTTGCCCGCGAAGGTATCCGGCTTGACCGCAAAGATGCTGACGGGGGAAAGGCGACCTTAGAATTTCAAGAAATGGCCACCCAAGAAGACCGCGACCGGGCCTTAATTACCCTGGTACAATCTGGCCTGATGGATAAAAACGTAGGGCTGGAAGCCTTTGACAAAGGGGACTTAACCGCCTCTCGCGAAGAGAAAAGAATTAAACTGATTCGTGCCCAACAAGGGGAACTCGCCCGTTTAATCCGCAAGATTGAGCCCATCGAAGAGGCGTCGGTGAGTCTGTCTATTCCAGAGCCTACGATTTTTCGCTCGCAACAAAAAGCCATGTCCGCCTCCATTCAAGTGACGATCCCTACAGGGGAAAGACTTACCCGAGATAAGGTCCGCAGCATTATTAATTTAATCGTGGGCAGTATCCAAGGTCTAGAAGCAGCGCATGTTGCCTTATCTGACACCAACGGCAATACCTACAGCAGTGTGTTGGACTCTGGTGCCGAGATGATGGACCGTCTGGAAGAACAAGACCAGTATATGAAGCAAAAAGTATCCAGCCAGTTGGATCGACTGATCGGCGCCGGTCATTATGTGGTGACCGTGAGCACACAATTACGTGAATCTCCTCGAGAGACCATGGTGCAGTCGTTTGATCCCAACCGCTCAGTGGTGACCAATAAGCAGTCATTTACAGAACGGCTCAACGCACGTTCTGCCTCCCGTGGAGGGTCTGGTGGGGCCACCAGTAGCTACTTGCCAAGCTCCATGCAATCCAGCTCAGGGGGTGGTGATGGCAACTCAAACCGTGGTTACACTCGTGACGGGGTTGAAGTGAACTACGCCAATACCAAAACCCAATGGATGGAAACCAACCTGCCTGGGGTGACCGAAGATATCTCCATTGCGGTTACGGTTGATCGGCAAAAATATCCACAAAGCCTGTCTTTGGCAGAATTTCAGCAACTGATCGCACGGGCAGCCAGCCCCAAAGTGCAAACAGATAGCGTCAGTATTGCTCAAATTGATTTTTCTCAGCCGTCTCTGGTGCCGTTAAATAAGGCTGGAGAGCAAAGTGAGTTCCCCTTCTGGCTTCTATGGGTTTTGGGCGGAGCCATCTTGATAGTTCTCCTCTTGATTATGATGACCGGTGGTCGAGGAGGTAACCAGACAGAGTTACTTCAAACCCGCCAAGAAGTTCAGCAACTCAGAGACTTTGCAGCCCAACAGCAAGCTCAACTCCAGGCGACACAACAACAGACTCAAACGCTCCTGGAACTCCAGCAAAAACAGCCAGTTGCTGCGGGCACCCTAGGTGTGGGTGATGGAGAGAAAACCAGCGATCAGTCTGTGGACGATTTACGGAAAACACTGGCAGATATTCAGGCCGTTGTCGCTCAAGACAGTCTGGACGATGAGGATTTTGACAGGCAGATTCAAAGTTGGATTGAATCAACTTAGATTATTTCAGGGTCAGTTAAGTAGTAGGTGGTGGTCGAGACAGTATGCCGATTGAGCAGTTTAATCCGGAACAAGCCGCAAACGAAGTAGTATCCGCAATTTTCCCCCGTTATTTTGAGCGGGGAATGACCCAAGAGCAAGCGCAAGAGGAGGCTCAAGGGCTCTACAACCTGTCTAAAATTGCCGGCGATCTCGTGATGCAGGGTTCCGGGATTCCGGTTGCCGGGACAGATCAAATTTTCCCCTACGATGATCAAAATGCGGCCCAAATTGTCGATCTCTTTACAGAGGCGATGTATTTCTCCGCACAAAAAACCCAGGAGTTGGGCATCCCCGATGAGTTGCGTCCGATGTTTCATCAACAGGCAGCTCAGCATGTGTTTGAACAGGCGCAGCAAATTGTGGTCTCTACCTTTGGGCAAGAGCACACTCCAGGTCTTCAGTTTAGCCGAGAGCAGCAGCTTGAATTTGTGAAACAAACCGCTGAAAGTGCCCTGCTGCATTATGTGAATGAGTATGAAAAAGAAAACGGGCCAATTATTCCGGATGAGCAAGCGGTTGAGCAGATTTCAAAAGCCCAACTTCATGCTTTGCAAGAAGAAGGGCTGGTTCAGGATCCGGCTCTCTTAGATATCCCTGTCCCACCAGAAGAAAGTGCTGCAGGTAGCCTAATCCCCTTAGATAGCCAAACCGTGATGAAAGGCCCGAGTGCTTATGATAAGTACGCGGCAGTGGCCTTGTTGGTCGCCACACTGCCTGCGGAAAAAGTGGGTGCTATTCTCAAACGCTTCGGGGCAGAAGAGCAAGAGATTATTCGTTATTACAGTGACCCAGAGCTGGTGGTCCAACAGCTTGATGTGGCTTCGGTGAGGTCCTACTTGGAATCATTTAAACAGCTCTTAATGCAAGAAGCCCGAGCGAGTGCCTCTGTCGCGGAGGACTCGGCGCAATCTGGGGAGAGCAAATATGAATTTCACCCCCGTCTAATGGCACTGAGTCAAGCCCGATCGAAAGAGGCATTGTGCCGTTTACTTACGCGCGAGAGAACAGCGGTTCAAAACTTACTGGAAAATTTGTTTCCAGAGGCTAATGAAGGCGAAGAACCGCTATTTTTTCCTGGCGAAACGTCGTCTTCAAGAACCCTCAGTACTTCTAAACCTTTATCGCCTAAAATACAAGAAGCGCTCTGTATTTACTTGGAAAAACGGGTGAGTTAGCGAGAGATTTTTACCTTGAGATTGTTATTGGCATGATCATTAAACGCAAGAAAGTAGAGCAACTAGAGCAACAGCGCCAGAGTATGGCGCCGGATCAGATGATCTATCCCTCTGTGACCTCTGCAACTGGAGCAGATGTGGGGTTTTGGGATGCCAATGATTTTGATATGGCGAGTCCAGAAATTCCCGAAAAACGTGCGATTGATCGAAGACGAAGCTATAGACGCCTGGAAGAGAAACAGGTGATCAATGAGGCCTATGCCGAAGCAGAACGAATCCGAGAACAAGCCAGAAACGAAGGATATCAAGCCGGGCTTATTGATGCATCAGCCTCAGTAGCGCAACTGCAAGAACAACTCAGTCAATTACTGATTGGTCGGGCTGAAGTCCTAGAATCTGTCGCCGATCAAATTGGTCCTATCGCGGTGGAGATAGCAGAGCGGATTATAAAAACTGAAGTCAGCTGCGATGAGACCCTGGTGATGAGAATTGTGCTGGATACCATTCAAAAAGTGGGTAGAGGCACCAAATCCATCCTGGTGAAAGTTCACCCAGATGATGTTCTACTGGTAAAATCCCAGCTAAAAGAACATCCCATCGAAAATTTGCAAGCTGAAGTGATGGTGAGTGATGACCCTGGTGTTGATCCGGGAAGTTGCTGGGTAGAAACCAACAGTGGCTTGATTGATGCATCCTTTAAAACAAGACTTGCGATGCTCAGGCAGTTGTTTGGCTCCAATGCAACAGAAGATTTACCGCCCGCGGTGAAGCTGGTGGCTCAAGAACCGTTGGATTCCAGTGAGCCCCATTTCACAAGCGACAGTCCTCTTAATATTGAAACCCCTTTGGGCAGTGATGACTATTGGCAGACAGAGACAGACGATTGGCTGAACATGCCTGAATCTGAATAAAACCGGTATATCATGATTAGTAGTAACAAGCCTCACAAAGAATAAAAGGATAAGAACGAGCCGCGTATGGCCTTCCCTCAGCAACAACAGCAATTTAAAGTCCCACCCATTAGCGAATTAATCCTGGGTGCAGGCATTTTATGCCTGGTCTTAGTCTTGCTGATGCCGCTACCCCCGTTTTTGATTGATATCGTGATCACCTTGAACGTCTCGCTTGGCATTGTCTTGTTGATGATGTCTCTATATGTTCAAAAGCCGCTTGATATGGCCGCATTTCCCTCGATTATCCTGGTAGGTACCATGTTTCGACTGGCGCTGGGGATTGCCGCTACTCGTTCTATTTTGGCCCATGGGGAAGCAGGAGGCGTGATTCACGCTTTTGGCGAATTTGTTACCGGCGGTAACTTGGTCGTCGGGGTGGTGATCTTTGTCATCATCACCATTGTGCAGTTTTTGGTTATTACCAAAGGGGCAGAGCGTATTGCAGAAGTCGCTGCTCGTTTTGCTTTGGATGCGATGCCTGGAAAACAAATGACGATTGACGCTGACTTTAACGCCGGTCTGATTTCCCCAGAAGAGGCGATTCGCCGTCGAGAAGATTTACAACGAGAATCCGCCCTGTTTGGCTCGATGGACGGTGCGATGAAGTTCGTTAAAGGGGATGCCATTGCCGGGATTATCATCACCGTGATTAACCTGATTGGTGGACTGGCTATTGGGATGGGGATGCGCGGACTGGCCATCGGGGATGCGCTCAAGACTTATTCAATCCTCACGATTGGGGATGGTTTGGCAGCGCAAGTTCCCGCGCTCTTAATGGCTGTGGCGAGCGGTATCATGATGACCCGTTCAACAGCCAGTGGCGACAGTTTGGCGAAAGATTTATTTAGCCAGGTGCAGAGTAAACCTTATGGTTTGATGTTCTCGGCCGGATTTTTACTGCTGATTGCTGCAACGGGTGGGTACACGGGGCTTCCCTGGTGGACGTTTCTGCCGGTGGCGTTGTTGGTCATTGCGATTGCGTTTAGTGTCTTTTTGGCCAGTGATGTTCAACAACAGTTGGGTCAGTTAGAAGCCACCAAGCAGAGTATGTCCGATTTAATCAACCCAAACCGGATGTATGAAAAGTTGGGTGTGGATATTTTAAGCTTACAGGTGGGAAATGACCTGCTGCGTATTGCTGACCCGGAACAAGACGGACAATTACTGGGTAAAATCGCCGGCCTGCGCTCACGTCTGACAGATGAACTGGGATTTATTCTGCCCAATGTCCGGATTATGGATAGTATCTCACTTGGCCCAAGCGAGTACTTGCTCTCAATCCGGAATAATCCTGTGGCAACGGGGGCTGTCTACCCCGATCGCTTTATGATTATTGCCAGTCTTTTTCAGGCGTATGGCATTCAACCCCCTGCGGATGCGGTGCGAGATAAAGAACCAACCTACGGGGTAGATGCCTACTGGCTGATGCCGCAAGACATCCCGCCAGAACTGCAAGACAGAGCCGTGGATGCCACCGATGCCATTATTGCCCACATGCAAGAGGTGGTGGTGAAGTATGTGGATGATGTGATGACCAAGATGGATGTGCTGAAACTGATGGAGCTGGTGCGTCAGCAGGATCCGTCTCTCATTCAAGAACTGGTGCCGGCGATTTTAACGCCCAACGATATGCGCAAAATCTTTGTCAATCTCATTCGAGAAAAAGTCTCGATTAAAGATGTGATGTTTGTGTTTGAGCGCTTGAGTGATTATGCCCGTTTTAGCAAGGAACCCGATATTCTCTCTGAGCGTCTCAGGGCCTCATTGGGCCGTCAGATTTGTCTCACCCATTCCGATCAACACAAGGTGATGTACGCGGTGACGCTCTCCAATGAGTGGGAAAAATTATTGGATGACAGTTGCCAGCGAACAGAACTGGGGACGATGTTCTTATTGAATCCACTCCAGGTACAAGAATTGATTGAGACCACCAGTGAAACTCTCCGCTCTGTGCAACAAACGTACGACCGGGTGCCCGTGATTTTGTGCTCTCCCCGTATTCGTTTGCCGCTCTATCAATTGCTTGATCGCCATATTCCGATGGTCTCTGTGGTCTCTTACAGTGAACTTATCCCCGATATTCAAGTCCAGGCCGTGGGCACTGTGGGCGGCGGAGATATGGGCGATATGTACGGCTACGGCTAAAATAGCAAATTGGGAAAATCTTTGGCGCTTTCTTTGAAAATGGATAGGCAAGTATTTCAAGAATCGGCCTAATTTTCTGGATTTTTAGTCTCGTCTGATTAAACTTCCAATACACCAGATAAATCAATGATACTGTTTATGAGAGGGGTGGCGTTTGTGATGGCCTTGAAACACCTATGGCAAGCAATTTATCAGAAAATAACGGATCAAAAATCACAGAAAAAAGACAGTACTGAGATCAGACTAACCCCGTCTAATACGAGTATTGATGTTGAGCTAGGACGGGCGCTTTGGCCACTATTGAGTGGTGATTTAATGAGTGGTGATTTAACACAAGACAAAAAAAGTGTCCCCTTGAGTATACTGGGTGAGTTGCCAGGACTGATACAACGCGATGTGGGAATGCCGTTAAAACCACTCCGTTTTCTGCCCACTTCTGCGGTCGGGCCCAACGAGTACCGTCTCTTTATTCGCGGACAGAACGTGGGAAACGGATATATCTATCCCGGGTTTTATCAGGTTTTATCTCAGTTAACCTTCCCCGACGGTGCTGAAACAATCCGAGAGCAAGTCCGTTTTGATATTGATCCCCTGACCCATGCCCCTTGTTACTGGGTGCCAGAATGTTGTATCGCCCCTGCTGAAGCAAAATACTACCCACAAGCAGCCCATGTTCTGCGTAACCATTGTTATGAGGTGGCACTCGCTTCTGCAGGTTCTCTGGTGTCTATGAATGATTTAATGCCGCTGTTGAAACAGCTTCGACAGCATTTCCCACAAGAAATAGCTGTTTTGATCGATGAGCGGGATTTGTCGTTAAAGACCCTGCATTACGTCCTGTGCCATCTGTGGGAAGCTCGGGTGAGCACCAGAGATTGGGCCACTGTATTGGCGAATCTCATTTTTCTCACAGAACAGAGTAATAACCCCGATGAATGGGTGGACACTTGGCTGAGTGTGATGCCTGAGGAAGATTTTAACATTTTTGCGTTTTAAAAATTTTGTTTAATGCTAGAAATATGAAACTAGAAACTATGAAAATTGTTGCTTGCATGGCCAGTTCTGCGGACGGGCGAATTGCCTATGATATTGCTGCCCCTTACAAGGCCCTGGGTTCGGCAGAAGATTTGCTTTGGCTGAGAACAATTCGGGATGCTGCCCAAGCCGTGGTTTACGGTGGATCAACATTTCGGGCTTATCCCAAATTACATGCCCGTGAGGATAAAACATTGCCACTACTCGCTCATGGGATTGTGACCCGAGCAGTTGATTTAGAAGTCTCCTTGCCTGTAGATGCCCCCCTGTGGCAAGCAGCAACCGATACAGAAATCACCATTTTTACACCTGTGGAAATTCCGATGAGTCAAAGGCAGCGCTATCCCAAACAGCTGTGTTGGGTTACATTCACTCCTGATAAGCCCTATCCACTGCAAGTGTGTGCTTATTATCAAAGTAAGTCCGTTGAGACCTTGCTGATTGAAGGTGGGGGTCAGATGTTGTATGCGTTTTTACAGGAAAAATGTTTGGATACACTGTTTTTAACGTGGTGTCCTCTCTTACTGGGCGGTTTACAACAGCCCCAAATGTTATTGGGTGAAGGGTTTCAATTCGAAAATGCCCCGCGGTTGAAGATAGAATCCACTCGCCACGTACCGAGCACAGATGAATTGTTTATGACACTGTCTGTTCAGTATCCGAGTTGAAAGAGACCCTTTTTCAAGAGAACCTTTCTTTCCATTCATCGTCTCTGCTAAACAAGTTATGCGACAATGAAGGCCGGTTACAATCAAGACCGGTCAATTAGTAGTCACCCAAAAAGGGTCTTTCGTTGCGTTATCCTGTCTTAAAGGTGTTGATAGCTTGTTTTAGCGGCCGTTTCGAGTGTCTGCTATTGATTGCGCTATTTGCGATCTTGTCTCAGATGCCAGTTTTTGCGGTGATCACCCCAGAGGATCTCAGCAGTGTCTCGATGATTGAGGGTGTTTTATTCAAGAACCATTTTACGGATGAGTCTCTTGAGCAGCGACTCACCCGGATTGAAACGGTGGTTTACGGGCAACCTCAAGACGGGAAGATGACAGAGCCAAGGCTGAGAGCATTACAAACAGCCCTGCTTCGACGGCAAGCACATTCTCAGCCCAACATTTCTCAGGTCGGCACAAAACCCAATCAAGCTTCAAAAAAAAGTAAGTTTGAGGTTATCGCTCCCAAAACCAGTATTCTCCCAAAACTGCCGCATTTGATTCAGCCAGAACTATTACCCTTACCCTCTTTTAAAAAGAAGTCGCCTAATCTAAAAGACAATAATCCCCAAAATAGTGATCCAAAAAATAGTGATAGAGACGATTACCCCACTGTGAATACCATGGAAAAACGGGTCTTTGGAAAAAACTTTGCTCGAGAAGATATTTCGCAACGACTGGCCCGCTTAGAAACCCAGATGTACGGTCAAGGGCAGTTGGGAACCTTGCAGGCCCGCACCGATCGGCTTGCTGATACGCTGGGCCTCAATTACAATCAGGGGACTCCCTCTGGGGAGGACCCCAGCGGGGTCTATACTAGTCGGGATAATTTAGGTGGTGATGATTTAGGGGGCACGCCGTCTGTCACCCCTCTCAGAGATTTGAGTGATGGTGATTTGGGTGGCGACAATAATTCACTCACCTCTTCAATTGCTGATATTCAAAGAGCTTTGGCCTCAGTGGAACAGCAGGTGTTTCGCAAAACATTTATCAACGAGACAGTAGATCAACGTTTGGCCCGTCTAGAGGGGAAAATATTTCATCAGACTGCCCCGGATGGGACTCCTGCGGATGCACGTTTGCAACGAATTATTGCTGTGGCCTCTGCCTCTGGGAATAATGCCGATATTATTAAGCGGTCACCGGTTCAGACGGCTGGCCGGATTTTGCCCTTTGTGATTATGATTCTGCCCTTTTTCTTGTAAGGAGAAACCCTCATGAGCGTTTTCACTCCATTGCAGTCGGTAATAACCTTGGGCACTCCTATTGGGCGTCTGGCCATTACGATTCTAGACGATTGTGTGACTCAGGTTTCGTTCCTTGATGCTCAATCACAAGCACCTAGCACAGAAGCGGATCAGGAGAATACGCCTTTCTCTCAAAGGGTTCGCCAGGCTTTTCAGGAGTACTTTTCAGGCAATCGAGATGCGCTGAGTGAGATCCCTGTGGATTTTTCGGCACAGGGAACACCGTTTCAACGTTCAGTATGGCAAACACTCCGGCAAATTCCTGTCGGTGAAACACGAAGTTACCAGTGGGTGGCTGGACAAGTGGGCTCCCCAAAATCCAGCAGAGCGGTTGGGCAAGCCAATCGAGTCAATCCTCTGCCTATTTTGGTGCCCTGCCACCGGGTGGTGCAAAGCTCTGGAAAGCTGGGGGGATATTTGGGGCAAACGACTGAGGATTCTCGGGGTTTGGCCAAAAAACAGGCACTCTTAAGCCTGGAAGCCACTGTTTAAGCTATTTTAAAGCCCTCGATAAAAGTCTTTTGCTTTTTGGGGATAACTTTGTTAAAACAATGGTATTCGTGTGAAGTGAACTTGTTTTTTGTTTTAAACTGAGGTTTTCAATCAAGATTGGGTGTTTTGAATGTCTTGCTATAACAGTCTGCCCCAATTCTCCGGGATCTACCGTTTTACCTCTTTTCAAGAAGGGAAGGCCGGTAGAGCACCCCACGGGCATGTCAGTCAGCGTGGTCTCAGTGCGCCTCAGGCGGGCCCTAATCCTGCGATTTCTTTTCATGATGCTCTAGACCGACAAGGGACTACTGCCGTTCGTTTTACCTCACCGGAAGGGCCCTATACGGATATCGTCTTAACGGGGCAAGATGCTCGCACCTATTTAGCGGCGGGTGAGCATGCCAATTTATCTCGTGTTCGACATCAGGCAGGAGCCATTGTTCAGCAGCTTGGACCAGATTTACTGAGTGATTTAGGCGGAGAACACATACCCAGTCCGGCACCCAATCCAGAAGCGCACTGGGTTTCTGTTGAAAAAGATGCAGAGGGAAAACCTCCAGTCCGAATCATCAGTGCGGCACAGCTCGATCGGGTGATGCGACAGCTAAATCTCTTGGCCTGAGTAGATTTCTTCCAAATGTAGTTCAAAGCACAACGGCATGTTTTGACCGTCTCTGGGTTTATGTAAATCAAGTATCTCCATTTATGATGTTTCCAGAGGTATATTCCCAGATGCGCGCTCGTGTTGCCTGTCATTCTCTGCCTTATTCCAAGATTACTTTCGCTGGGCCTCTGGCGACAAAGAAGGCTCAGGAAAGACTCTTGAGTCGGGATCAATTTATCCGCGCTTTGGCCAAAGAGCCTCACGATACCACCGTGGGCGAATTACCGAAAGCGTGGCTAAAGGCTGTTGGCTTGGATGATCGCCATGCAAAAAAACAACTCGATGAGTTGGCGCTGATCCTGCGGAGCTCATGGGTGGTAGACAGTCTGACCCGAGAAGAGTCCATCCGTATCGTGAATGAGTCGCTGACGGTACCGTTACCCCCAGGCGCAAAAATTATCTTTCTGGGAGAACGAACATTTGGCAAAAGCTTTGCCGTGCAAGTGGGTGAAGCAACACTGTGCTTGAAAGTGTTTAAACCCATGCTTGGGATTTACGGTTTGCGAGAGGATCAGAGAGAAACTCAGCAGGATTTCTTGCCGACATCCGATACAGTGAAGGCGTTTTCCAAGGACGGTCCCTATAAAGAAGCCGCCAACGGGCTGTTCCTCACTGCCAGAAATGTCACCAACGTGGTTCCCTTCTATGCAGCGCATCCCCTCAAAGGCTGGCTCGCCAAAGCTTACTTAGACGACGATCAGCAATTTTACAATAGTCTTGTCTTTCATACTGGACAGATGTTGGGCCCCACATATCAGGATTTAGGCTTACAGTTTTTAGACGACGATCTGGATAATAGTATTCGTCATGTCCGTTTTGATTACGGCGGGCTTGAGCGTGTTCGCCGCTCTGCCTTTAGAGCAGCCTGGACAGGTGTGATTGGGTGGGTCAAATCACTCATACTGTTTTAAATACCATGTTTCTGCTAGAGTCGTCGTTTATGTGTGTTACGTGTGTGTAAGGAAAACTGAGATGTTAAAACTGGTTCATCCCCGTTTTGGTCAAACACAGGCAACTGCTGTGCCTACGACGTTATCGACCAATAAGCCCCTGGTGATTATTGAGTCTCCGTTTGCTGCCAGCACCGCAGAGGCGGCTGAAGGTCATCTCAAATATGCCAGAGCTGCTCTTAGAGACAGCCTGTTACGGGGAGAGGCCCCCATTGCCAGCCACTTGCTTTATACACAGCCGGGCGTGTTGGATGATAATAATCCCGCCGAGCGACAACTGGGCATTGATGCCGGACTCGCCTGGCGCCGAGTGGCAGATAAAACGGTGGTCTATGCAGCCAGAGGAATTTCTCGCGGCATGGAATACGGGATCGAAGCGGCTGAAAAGGCAGGCAAACCGGTTGAATACCGGGATATTCCAACAGCTGCTTTCTCAGGAAATCACTTAAACCGGCTGGCCTAATTTGCGTTAACTTTTTTTTTTGCCACAAGCACAGAAGCAATTGTTGAGAAAGTTTGGTTTTTCTTTTAGAAATCTGTGTGAATGTGTGTGTAATATAAAGGCTGTCGGTGTGTGAACCGTGTGAGTGTGAATAGACCAAACCTATTATTTGGCGGCCCCATTACCACAGCCGCGGCTAGGCAAACGCTTCTGTCTCGAAAAGAGTTTGCTGATAAACTTGCTGCCGAGGAAAAAACGGGTGGGCCAGACGCCAGTTTTGTGGGTGAAGCGCCAGAGACGGCTCTGAAAATCAGTGGTTTGAGTGCGCTTGAGTTTATGCAGGAGATGGATAGTCTGGCGCGTTATTTAAAGCGACACCCGGGAGTGATTCCCGACCGCACTATGGACATAGAGTCCGGGGTTACCCGCTTAAAAAACTTGCAAGTGCGGTATTTGGGTGTGGGTACTTATGCGCATAGTTATGCAGTCATCTTAAGTGCACCGGATAAGACACCTTTTACGATGAAGCTGAAGTGTTTTAAAGGGAATCCCGGAAATTATCAAGACCATGGGCCTTATAAAGAGCCTGCTAACGGACTCTGGCTTAATGCGCGTGGGGTGTCCGATGTGGTGCAGTTTTACTGCGCCAAGCCTTCTGGGGACTGGCTATTGCAAGAATATCTTGACGCTGAAATACGACATGCCCCCCGCTTTGGACCTACGTATCAATCCTTGCAGCTGCACTTTACGGATGAGGCCAGTAATGACTTTGACGGGCTGCGCTACGATTTTGGGGGCATGCGGGTGGGTTACCGGGCCCATGTTGCCAAACCGCTTTATTTTGGCGGACCGATTACCACACGTCGGGCTGCCAATCAGTTGCTCAGTGAAGCAACTGTCAAAAAACTCTTGGCCAAAGAACCGGAGAATCCCTATATGGGTTACATACCAGAAACCCTTCAGCAGGCAATGGGTCTCTCAGAAGCGGAAGTTTGCCAGTGGTTAGATGCCCAAGGAAAGCGGATGCACACGGTTTTAACCACCAAGAATTTGGACCAACGTCTTTTTGTGGCCCCTCTGCCCAAGCCCATTACAGATGCCAAAGGCAATACAATCAAAACAGTGGCATTTACCCGCGTGGGTGACGGCAGTTTCGGCGCAGTCTTTCGGGTAAAAATTGGGGATGAAAAATATGCCTTGAAGATTTTCTCGGAAGAAACATACTCAGGTATTCCAGAGACAGAGGATGATCGCTTTATCTCTAGCTTGCATGGGCCCTATAAAGAAGCTGCCAACGGGATATATCTAAATTCTAAACAGGTGGAAGGCATTGTTCCTTTTTATATGGCAAACCCCTTGATTGGATGGCAACTGACCGCCTTTATCGAAGAGGATCAAACAAATATGGAGCCAGGAGCCCCCCAAAAAAACAAAACCCCCAAAAATGACAGAGACGCTGAAGTGAGTCTGTCTGATTTACGACTTCGGTTTTATGATGAGGGGGATAATAATTATGTGGATGATGTGCGTGTTGATCTCGGCGGCCTGGGCCGCTCCAAAGAGGTTAGACGGGCATTAGATATTTATGCAAAGCAACAACAATCTTTCTGTCCTTCTCAGTCTGTTGTTCTCAGCCGGAATCCAGAGCACTTTAAGCCAGACCTCTCTCCTCAGGAACATTTCCCCTATCCAGCCAACCCACACCCCTCAGAATAGACTTCTAAATAGGAGAAAGTCCATGTCTTTCAATTATTCCAGCGCTAATAGCACCGTAAAATTTGGTCATATATTTCGCTTTAAACAGCCTCAAAATAAGGGTGGCGATACGCGATCGCAGGCCATTGCGCTCAAACAATTTGCAGAAGCCATGGGGGATAGCACTGCGTTGAGGCTGGATCAAATAGTGCAGCCACGCGATGTCGATTTTGTGGTGCTAACCGGCAAGGACGCGCTGACTTTTCGAGAGGACGCCTTTCAACAGAAGGCCCATGTGCCAGGGAGCAGTTTTATTCCGACACCAGAAGAACCTGCGAAAGCGTATCAGGCAGAGCAGACCCTCAGTGAGGTGTGGGCGCGAAAATCCCATGATGTTTCTGGCCGACCCGTGGTTGATATTACGGACGAGCGCTCCTTGCAAACAGCTTATGACCTGCTGAAACCAAGATCCTAGCTGCTGATTATAATCCCCCCGCTGATTATAATCCCAATGATCCTGCTGTTAGGGTGATTGCACCATCGTTAAAGTCATACTTGGCACTTTCAGCAGAGCGAAAAACCTCTTGGCAAACAATTTGTGCCCCAATCACCATACAGCCCTCGCCATTGGCTTGTGTGCCAAAATCGTGCGTGCTGAGTGTGTAATGACTCGAAGATTCTGACAGTGGGGCTGTGGTGACATAGTCTGAAAAATCATTGGGAATATTGCCGGTTCTCAGTGTGTAGGTGGATGCAGCCGTTGAAAGTTGAGAGACCATATCTTTCATCACAGCCCCTTCTGACCCTTCATCGGTGTTGGCCAATTTGGGCACAGCAACGGCCGCCATGACGGCTATCAGGGCGACGACAATACCGAGTTCAATAAGTGTAAATCCGCACTTTGGCATTCGTTTGGTTGATTCTCAATAACCTTTGCTCTCAATCCGTTTTATCGGTGGATTTTGGCCATGGCTGAATTATGCTGCTCCTTGGGGCGATGAATGTATCTTTTTTGTAATAACTTGAGCAAAAAAATGAGGCAGATCATGTTTGGCTGCCTTTGTGTTTTATTCAATCAATAGAAATAGCAAGCAATAGAAACCGCATGGTGTGTTATCAAGACGGTGTGTTATTAGGAGGATCTTTTGTGATTCAGTTACAAACGCGTCAACAGCCAAACAGTCACTTTCCCCCACAATTTAAACCCACCTTGCGGTTCGGGTCTACAACCGCTGCTAGCCCCGCCACTCCATTAGCGCCTATACTGCAGACACCAGAAACTGTGCGGGCAATGCTGAAAGAATTTTCCTATAAAGACGGGTACTTCTTTGTTTTGCATGGGGATACCCCTGCCAATATGAGCTTGCAGGTGCAGTACATGGCGCCTGATGTCGATGTCCCTGGCTCTAAGGCAGAACTTCGCACAGGGGCCAGAAAATGGCCGATTCTGCCTCATTATAAACGGGGGCAAATTCTGCAGACACTGTTGGTAGCACTCATTGCCATTGAAGAGCATGAGGTCCGTGAAAATTTCCGTTATCAAGGCAAACAAATCGGCAATCCCCATTTTATTATCGATAAATTGGTCACTTTTGTCCGACAATTAGCCAATGAGGGAGTCAAACCGCCGGAGGCGCCATTGAAAAATTTCGATGAAGCCCAAGCCATTTTGAGTGATGCTTCGATCATGGGCTATCAATTTAAGCTAGAGCAGTTTTCCCGGGTAGATGTGGATAAGGCCTTGATGGTGGTGAAGATTGTGGATAATCCCAAAAAACCTGTGGAAAAAGATCCCCTCAATGAGGTGATGGACGGTAAAGTGATCACGTTTGTGACCACAGCCACCAAAAGCAAGATGCTGCTCAATTTACTGGAAGAGCTGATTAAAGAGCAGCACAAAGAAATTAAATATCGCTTGCAAGACCGTGGCGTTGCGCCGTTTGGCAATAACCTCTGTGTCGATGATTTGAGCGCCTTTGCCTCAGATCCAGCCAATATTGGGTAAATTGTGATGACGATTGGCATAAATCCACTGCTTTTTTCTGGCCGAGTGAATACTATCTCCACACCCGGTACACTGCATTTTGCGGGTAAAAAAACACCCAAAAATTTGGATAATGTCCGGGTATTTACCGGCCGGGCCAATCCAGCGTTGGCCGCAAAAATATCCAAGCACCTGAAACTCCCCTTATCAGCCATACAGGTACAAAGCCATCCAGATGGTGAAGTAGAAGTCAAAGTTCAAACCGATGTGACGGATAAAGACGTCTTTGTGATTCAGCCAACCTGTGCCCCGGTGAATGATAACCTGGTTGAGCTGTTGATTATGGTGGATGCGTTTAAACGGGCCGGTGCCCGCACTATTACGGCGGTGATGCCCTATTACGGCTATGCCCGACAGGACCTACCCAAAGACCCTGTCAAAGACGGTAAGGCCGATGAAATCCATGAACCCATCTCGGGCAGTATGGTGTCGAAAACCTTGAAGGCGGTTGGGGTAGATCGTGTGGTCACGGTTGATTTGCATTCAGGGCAAACACGTGGTTTTTTTGATGGGCCCTTTGATAACATCCCGACGTTGCCACTGGCGTATAACTATTTTAGTAAACTGATCCGAGACCGAAAAATAAAGCCAGATGAATTGGTCTTTGTCAGCCCAGATGCCAGTGGGGTGAGTCGTTTAGAACCTCTGGCCAATGCCCTGGGTGCGGGGATTGCCTTTACGCCCAAAAAGAGAATCAGTGGATCTCAGGTTGAGTCTGGTCGTTTGGTCGGAAATGTTAATGGAAAAATCGTGGTGTTTTTCGATGATATTATCTCGACGGCCGGTTCTGTTAAAAATGGGGTGCAGGCGGTGTTGGACGGGGGGGCTCGAGAAATTTGGGGCTTCTTTTCTCACGGGGTTTTGTGCGGGCCTGCGGCAGATAATTTGAAAGACCTCCCCTTTAAAAAAATAATCACGTCAGACACTATTCCATTGCCAGAGCGCTGCAAGTCACTGGGTGACAAAATTACCCAGCTGTCTGTGTCGGAAATGTTAGCCGAAGCCATTCGCCGGATCGGATCAGCAAAATCGGTGAATGCCCTGTGGGGCATTAAGAACTGGGGCAATAAAAAAGCCAGAGCGGATAAAAAAGCGCCGAATAAAAAAACGCCGAATAAAAAAACGCCGAATAAAAAAACGCATGTTTAATTAAGACGCTTGGGTTTGGTACTGGTCTTTTAATGCTGTCACCAAGGTCCGAATCTCTTCACTATGAAGCTGTGTGGGCTTGGGATAGCGGTGGAAGTCTTCCAACACCCGGCGTTGAACACGACCAAAATCTTCTTGATAAATTAATCCTTGCCCCGATTCTTGTCTGTCGATGCCGTTGTACCAGGTGATTAAGGCATTCTCTCCCGGCTCATCTTCTTGACGCACACTGGGACTTTTATCTAAGCTGCGCACCAATTTAACCCGGCCGGGGATGGATTCTTTGCCGGCACCGTCTTTCGGGCATTTCATCACAGCACGCTGCTCAAAACCCACTGCGTTGATTTTTTGTGCCGCAGATAAATTAGAGCGAGACAGCGAATCGTGAAGAAAGCCGCCCACCCCGTAGACCACAGATTCAGCAGGCGAGTACCCGGCTTCAATCAAGCGACGGTCAATTTCTTGAATTTTTTGAAAGGACATCCCGTCTGCCTGAACCACGCGTAGGGTGGTCATGGCTTTGAGTTTTTTTCCGTCGTGGGTGACAATGTCTTTGTAAAGGCCTGCTTTAACGGCCTCATCGAGCACAAATTTCACTTCTTCATAGGCATCCCCAGAGTCTGGGCGGGCATAGACCAATGTTCCGTCATTGAGTGCGGCGGCTTCTTTGGCCAGGGGCACTAAATAGCTAGACACAGCGCGTCGGAAATCATAGCAGTCTGCAACATAAGAGGCAGCCCGTCCGCGGCTATGATCAAAGAGCTGTCTATAGGCCGTTTTTTCATGCTTGTAGCCTTGCACCACCCCGTGATAAAGAGAATCCATGGAGACGTTAAACGGGAAGTCGCCGTTAGAGCGTTTCCAGGCCAGATATCCCGCTGAATTGGTAGACGTGGTGGGAAAACTGGTGAGGCTGGCCAAACCCAGCCGCTGACTTTCTTGCGGAGTCATACTCGAGCGGTCACTGAAATCAACCAGCCTCATTTGGGCTTTGTTGGTTAAGGCAGAATCTGGTAGCAAGCTCGGGCTGCACTGCTGTACCAGGGCTTTGTTGTAATCCAGCCAGTAGCGCAGCATGGTGGCACGTTCACTGGTGGCCCATACTTGAATTAACTTACTCTCAAACCAGGCGGCCAGATGACCCATGCCGGGTGGGGCGGTGATTTGAATCACGGGTTCTCCTGGAAAAGAGACAGCGCCTTCTGGAAGCGCTTCAATTTTGAGCGGTAAAAAGCCGTCGTAGTCTCTGACCACTTGATCCCACAGGGCGCGGTTAAAGTGAGAGGGCTTGCCTCGGTGAGCAATCTTGTAGAATGATTCGGCTTCATCCACTTCTTGCGGGGTGATCGGGTCTAGCAGCAAGTCTCGAAGCACTTCTTGCAAGCCGTAAAAGACCATTCTTTGATCTTCTGGCTTAATGCCCAATTGGTCTGCCCAGGGGGCTTTTAACCGTCGAAACGCAATGTGATACGTACTGTTATTTCGGGCATCGGGACTAATATAGCCATCACTGGCGGCGATGTAGTTATCACATTCAACCGGCCGGGGGATGCGGGTGGGTGCGATAAAACCAAGTGATTCGCCCACTCTCTCTAGTGCCGCACGGGCATCGGCAAACGCTCGGTGACGGGCCCTGGGAGATCCAGACGCTGCCATCTGCTTGAGCCGAGTTAATGTGTCTTCAATCTCTTCTGGAAGCCCAGAAAACAGCAGCACAGGTTTAGTTAGTAAAGACTGAGTAGACCTTGAATTCTCACCAGCTGAACGGGCGTTTAAAGAGAGCGCCGAATTTTGAGGCAATGGAGACAATGTTTGCATTATGAAAGCCATCAATTAAGGACACACATGTAATTTAAACTCAATTTACTTGAAGATAAATCTAGCATAAACGCCTGCCAGAAAATGGGCTTACAAAGCAGACTGTAGCAATCAGAGCCGGAATTGTTACAAATGTGGCAAATCACTTGTTTCAATGGCTTGACGCCCTACAATGGGAAGAAATCAAACAAATGTTCTTGTGCGTGTGGTCAATCAACACAGTTACCTATCAAAACGGAGTCCAGGCGATGCAAACCTTTTCCCCTCCTGTTAACTCTCTCTCTGTCCGTGTCAGCCCCTTTGCTTTGGCTGCCGCAAAATCGAGCAAAGCACCCCAATCTCCAGTAGGGCCTCGTTTTGGTTTGAAAGCCTGGAATGATGAGGCATCAGACGCCTTGGTCACCGCGCTTCGTGAGAACCGGGTGATGGCTTACGGGGTGGATCTCCAAAAAGACTTTATGCTCCCACGGCATCAAATTAAAAACGGTTTGTTTGACGGATTATACGTCCCTGGGGCAGAGGAAGTGATTGCCTTTGTGCAACGCTTAACCAATGCAATTGCAGATTTTGTGTTGGGCAAAAAACCCTTTTCCATCCTGCATATTTTATCCATAGATACCCATGAGACCAATGATGCGGAATTCAGCATCTTTAGAACGTTCTCCAAGCGCCACTGTGTGAAGGGAACCCCGGGTTGGGATTTTGTCGATGGTGCCAATATTAGCAACAGCGTGCATGTGATTGATGAAGCACAATCCATCAAAGATGTGCCTTCAGCGGAAGAAATTAAAACCTTGGTTGCTGAAGGAACCACCTTTGAGATCCGAAAAAATGCAATTGATGTGGATAAACACCGCGGGATTATTGGGGAACACCCAGAGACCAAAGCCCCTATCCTCGACATTGTGGACAACGCCAAGGCCTATCAACTCTTTAATAACTTCAAAAAATCGGGCCGTAACGTGGCCCTGGTTTACGGGGTGGCAACGGATTACTGCGTCCGAGGTGCCGTGGCGTTCTTAAAAATGTTGGGCATTACCCCCATTGTGGTGAAAGATGCGATCAAAGGGATTGCCCCAGATGCACTCTCCAACCCGGATGCACCGACCAGTATCATTATGGAAGATGTCCAAGAAATCACCACTGAGCAATTGAAAGCAGTGATCGCCAAAGCAGAAAAGCCTTAATTTAATATTGAAAGAGTGTTTTTTAAGGAGTGTTACATCATGAAAATATTCTCTAACGTGCAAACCGCTTTTTCACCAACCCGACAATCCCAAGCCCTGCGCCCGCAGTTACCCAAACAGCAACAGCCTTTTTTCGCAGGAAATAGCTCAGATCCCAACAAAGAAGAAGGCTTCTTAGGCGACGTAAAGGAAATTCTATACCCACTGGGTATCTTAGTGGCTATTGGTTTGGCATTTGCTGGTGCTAACAAGGTGTTGAATTGGGCAAATGGGAATAGTGCCCCGCAGCCATCTTCTCAAACAACGCCGGCGCAGGCACCTACAGCTCCTCAAAAATAAGCAATAAAATAGACAACAAAAAACCCCCAATGCTTTTTAGGCTCGGGGGTTTTTTGGTGGAGCATAGGAGATTCGAACTCCTGACCTTCTCAATGCCATTGAGACGCGCTACCAACTGCGCTAATGCCCCAGGAGGATCATAAGGGTATAGCAAAAGGGATGGGCTTGGCAAGCGGCCCCCCAAGACTGGCCTGAAACTGACATGAGGGGACCAGGATTTGCCCCTAAGTCTGGCCCCGGGTTTGATAAAACTCCTGATGAATCCGGTGTGCCCGGTCAAACCAGAGATTCATTTTGGCCTTATCTTGCTTGAGCGCCCCTGCTGGATCGACCGCTCCCAACGCCTGGAGACTCTCAGCAGTTAGGGTCTGAAACTCTCGTAAAACTTGGGTGATATAGTCGTGATTCTGCTCAAAAACATCTCGCCACATAGGATACGGGCTGGCAGAAAGTCGCATTTGGTCATCAATACCGCCGCCATGAAAACCCAACATCCTTCCAGGCTCGTGTTGATAGAGTAAATTGGTGAGGAGAATGGCGTACAATTGTGGGAAATGGCTCATGTAGGCCATGTATCGATCATGGCTGTCTGGATCCAGGGTTTTAAGATGCACCCCCAAGCCGTTTAAAAACAGCTTGAGCTGCTCATAATGCTGGTTTGCCTGAAGATGACCACTGAAGACGGATGCTGAAGGGCACAATACATAGGGCTTCCCCGTAAATAACAGGGCACTGGCATACTCAATCCCACTTTTTTCTTTACCGGCCAGGGGATGCCCACCAATAAATTGGTGCGGCAGCAGGGTCTCCCCTCGGGAACAAATCGCCCGCTTGCAACTGCCTATATCAGTGACAACGATGGGTTTATTTTCCACACGATGTGCCACTTGTGCCAGGATGTCCAGGCTCTGATTAAGGTGCGTGGCCAGCACAATCAAATGATCGTCTGCAAAACTGTCTGGCAGTGTTAGCGATGCCTCATTGATGATCTCGTGATGCAGGACATACTGCAGTGTCTGGCTACTGGGATCAATGGCTTGAATCCATAAATCCGGGTAGACACTTCGTGCGGCCATCGCAAAAGATCCCCCGATCAGCCCAAAGCCAATCACGCTTAAGTGTTTAAAGGGTGCTTTCATTGAGGCCATGAGGAAATCAAGTCAAAACTCATATTGTGTGCATTAACATCCGTTCGTAATTTAACCATGGCGTTCGGCTTAACGATAGAATCGAAACAGGATTTTTTGTCCAAGAATAAAATCCCGTTAATATAAGATAGAGAGGGCTCGGCAATGACACCCCCCATCAAGATTGAAGACCCTATGAGTGCGTGTTCTGCAACTAATGCCGCCAATATTCCGGTGTTGGATCACGGCTTTGTTGAGCTGATCGGGTCTTTGGGGAATGATCTCACCGTGGTCAACTCCGCCCGGGTTTCTTTTGGGAAAAGAAAAACAGAACTTAGTGACGGGGACATTAAACTCATTAAGTATCTGGCTGAGCACAAGCATTGGAGTCCTTTTCGGCATGTGCAGCTCCAGTTCCATTGTAAAGTCCCAGAATTTGTGGCCCGTCAATGGTATAAACACGTGGTGGGGATTGCTTACACCGAAGCGGCCAGTGTGGATCATGCCTGGAATGAGGTGAGTCTGCGTTATGTGGATGCCTCAGAATTTGATTTTTATGTGCCTGATGGTTTTCGGGCCCAATCCACGGACAATAAGCAGGCGTCTCTTGATGCTTGCGTGGACGATCCAAAAAATGAGCTTCAAAAAGCCTATATACAGCAGTGTGAAGGTGCCTTGAAACTCTACCAAGAGATGATCGCCGCCGGTGTGGCCAGAGAACAAGCCAGAGGCTTACTGCCGCTCTCGATTTACACCGAGTTTTACTGGACAGCCTCTCTACAGGCTTTGGTGAATTTTATCCACCTGCGAAAGCATCCCGGGGCCCAGTATGAAATCCGCTTGTACGCCGATGCCCTGGAGCAACTGACGCAGCAAGTGGTGCCTTACTCTTACCAATACTTGCTCAGCCCTCAATAAATTGCCCCAATAACGGGTTAACTTCGGGCGTCCACCAGATTGACCGGTGGGGTCATTAGGAAGTACTTGGGTGCAGAATTACGGCCAATATTGGTTAATAGGGTTTGTATCCGCTGTTGTAATACGCCGCTGGGGGCTTGTCTCAGCAGTGGTAAGTCTTTTTCCAGCAGCGCAAGCTCGTGGCGCAAGGCTTCTTCTTCGGCAATCTGGTGAAACCCGGGGTCTCTGCGGAGCCAGTTCTCTGCCTGATAGCGGTATTCGGTGATGGCGTTGACGCGGGTTACTTCAATGTTTCTCAGGCCGTCTAACACCAATTTGCCTATCTGTCCCACCGCGCCAAGCACCAAAAAGAGTCCGAGCATCCGTTTGTCTTTCATCAGAAAGAGCGCTTCTAGATTCATCGCGTTGATGGTTTCGATGACTTTGTGTTGGACGGGCGCTGTGTTCTTCAGTCTTTTTGAGAGGGGTTTTTGACTTTGGACAATGGCTGCGGCTGAGCGCAGCCGTTTATTGAACCACTGACGAACGCCGCAGACAATCCCGCCCAGTGCCAGCCCTGCTGTGAAGAGGCCACCTTGAATCGCCCAGGCAAGCTGCTGTTCATCGGCGTTGAAACCAAGGTTTTGGCTAAAGCCTTGCGGGTCTGGATTCGACAGTCCTTGAAATGCAAAGCCGCGAGAAAAGCGCCGGCTGCCAGAATCAAACGCGGTGGTGACAGTTCGGTGTGTTGGCTCAAAACCAATGCGTTGGCGAGCAGCCTCAGATTCTGGCTGAGCCCAGTCCACCAAAAACGCATCTGGGTTGGTGATATGGTGCTTGACAAGCAGAGCGCGGATGTTGGCCTTGGCGCCGTCTTTGAGTGAGGCATCAGCCTGTTGTTTTTTTTGAATGCTGGTGCGGAATACCTGGTGAAGACGCTCTACCAGTTGCGCCCGAATGTCGGTTTCACGCTGACGCACCCAGGCCTCTTGAGTGCCTTGCAACACACTGGTGGCAAGATACCCAAGCACACTGGCGCCAACGTAGGCAACAAGAGTACCGCGCAGAGCGGGATTATAAAACGCCATCCCCATCAACGAGGTGGCGTTATCATTGAGTGACAAATAGACCTGGTGCTCTCGTTGAGCAGAAGCGACACCTGGCATAGCTGGAAGGACTGACTTAAAGGGTTTTCCAGAAGAGGAGAGTAGCCAATGGCCAGATAAGGCAGTTAAAAATCCAGCGCTTACTAATCCAACCGCTTTGCCCACTGATGGAAAAATCGCCAAGGGTTCTGGTGTTTCGGTTACAGCCGCAGTGGGGGCAGTGCGAGCCTGAAAAGCCTGAGTATTTGCAGTGTAAGACGACCTTTGAGGCAGGCTGATCGTGCTATAAAAACTGTTGGTGACCGGTTGCATCAAGTCTCCTGAATGGGGGTCTCCTGAGAGAGGAAATTTCCCAGAGAGTCAGGCGCGAAGACCGGGCATTGCCAGCTTTCCTATGGGAAGCGGCAAACTCAATACATGATGCTCGGATACGCCCTGTGCTCGCAGGGGGGTACAGCAATAATGGTGAGTCGAAAAAAATGAAAATTCAGCGGCTGCAGCGTTGGTGTTCTGACTTCTTGTCTTCTTAGTCTAATCTTCTCAGTCTAAGGGGGGGGGACAAGTTACAGTTGCGGCACAGTCCAGGCGTTTCACCCGGTTTCCCAACACAGCGCCAATATCAAACAAGTCGACATTATTGCCTGCCATGAGTTTTACGATACAAATATGAAATTTGCAATTGTTTCAGTTTCTATCCCTCAGGTGACTTCGCTTCAGGTGACTTCGAGCGTGGTCTTAAAGTGCAGTTTTGCCACTTGCCCTAAATAGGCAGCGCCCTTGCTTAGAACCAATTGCCGGGCGGCTGCCTTAACGGCCGCACTGGCTCCTGGAGGAAGCGGACTGCCGGCTTCGGCCGACAGTTTTTGGAGTTTTTGGACAAAGCGATCTCTGGCCAAGATACTGGCAGCGGCAACAGCTGTAATTGCTTCCGCACGGTGCTGTTGGTGGAGATGAATGGTTTTACCCTTGGGCTTAAGCTGTTGCTTGATATAGTGCTCACTGCCGAATTGATCGGCCACAGCCCAAGTGCAAGGATTTCCTTGTTCGAGGAGATTCTCGATCACCGTGGCGTGTCCCCATGCTAAGAGATGATTGAGGTTCTGTCCCTTACTTTTAAAGGTTTGATAAAGCTCATTGTAGCGTTTTGGACTGACTTCCACAATGCTGATGGCTGTAGAGCCCAACTGTGTTCGAATTTGTGCAGCCAATATCCCAATCTGTTTGTCTTTTAGCTTTTTACTGTCCATCACACCCATCGACTCTAACAATTTTTCTGTCTCTGGCGTGACGGCGACTCCTGCAATCACCAGCGGGCCGAAATAATCACCCTTGCCGGATTCATCACTGCCCATATAACTGGTATTTTCGGGAATGGGGCTAGGTGTGATGGGGCTGGCAGATGTGTCTGTTTTTTCGATGACTGCAGTCACTGTCGTCTCAAATCCCAGGAGGGCCAAAACACTGCTGTAAGAGGAAGCGTTTGCACTTTCGAGAGTAAACGTCCCGTTTTGATACTGTTTGACTCGAATCCAGCCCGTATTTTCTGAAGAGTGAGGCGCTCCGTCTAGTCGGTATTCACAGTATTGCTCTGTCAGAACCGTCCAAGACCATCCAGAAATTGCCATGAGGGCGGCTTTTAGTCGCGCTCGCTCGTTACTGGCAGGGATTTTGGTTTTAAAAAAGGGGTGACTCATTAACAACAGATTATAGTGAGAAGAAACGCCAATTACCAAGCCTTCTTATCTTCAGGCTTGGGTAGGTTTTACGCAAAGTGGCTTTGGTTTACTTTAGGCTGTGCCGGGTTTAACGACCGCCCCCGAAACTAAAGCTTCTTTGAATGTTTTTATCTATCAGCTGTTTGACACCGTCAATTTGGGTATCCACTGCTTTTTGTTGCGATGTCGCTGTGTTTAGGTGCATCTCAAGCAGTTTATCCGCCTGCTGAAGCTGTCGGATTTTGGCATCCAACACCTTACTGGCTTGCGAATCGGGAGCCAAATTGGACTGCAAGTCCATCACGCCCGAGATCATGTTCCCTAGGGCCATGCGTCTCTGGTTAATGAATTGCATCTCCAACTGAAGATCGCTGTTTCTGGCGACCAGTGCCAATAATCTGGCCTGATTGGCTGCGAACCCCATGGTCTAACTATCCACCCTTTGGTTTCTGTGTTTGTGACTTCCCCTAGTAATGAGTTTTTGACTGTGTTTTACGGAATAAAAACCAGGTTTTCTGTCTAGTAAGCGCGGTCGAAGCGCGAACCTTTAGAGACCTGATACGGGTTTTGACCCACAAACTGCTCCATGTTGTTGAGCTGTTGTTGGGCCAGCATGAATTTGTATTTCAGCAATTTCATTTTGCTGTTGAAGGTAATGAGGTTGTACGCTGTCTCAAACATGGTTTTGGCGAGCGTTTCAATCGGGTTATTTCGCTTGAAATAATCCTTTGAAAGTTGCCAAATTACTGCGGGAGATGACATTTTTTTACTAAACCCCTTCAGTCCGTGCTGAGAAAATATACGTGCCTCTAATAATAAAAAAACAGCAAACCGGGAAAAATTGACGGTTTTGCACGACTCTCGTCATAATTGTTACAATACGTTATATATTTTGGATATACTCTCACCATGTATCAACACATGTGCTGGAGCGTTGTTGGCTTACGGTACAATACTCAGATAATACTCGTGATGAAGGACAAACATTGTGGCATTTCAGGGCGCGCTAGAAATTCACCGTCAGATACAAGAAGGTAAAATAACCGCAGTCAGTGTGCTGAAGCAATCACTTCAGGCAATTGCTCAGCAAGATTTAGATATTGGCGCTTTCTTGTCCGTACATGGCGAAACAGCTTTGGCAGAAGCCGCTGCTGTTGATGCCAAAGTTTCTGCAGGAGAAACATTGCCTCTACTAGCAGGTGTGCCAATCGCGATTAAAGATAATATTAACGTCACTGGCATGCCAACTACCTGTGCCAGCAATATTTTAACCGGGTATATCTCTCCGTATAATGCCACAGTCATTGAAAAAATTAAGACGGCTGGACTGCCCATCGTCGGTAAGACGAATTTGGATGAGTTTGCGATGGGGAGTTCCACAGAAAATAGTGCCTTGAAGGTGACACGAAACCCTTGGAATCATCATTGTGTCCCAGGTGGGAGCTCAGGGGGGTCAGCTGCGGCTGTCGCTGGGGCAATGGTGCCTTTATCTCTTGGTTCTGACACAGGCGGAAGTGTTCGCCAACCTGCCTCACTGTGCGGACTGGTTGGGATGAAGCCAACATACGGACTGGTTTCTCGCTACGGGCTGGTGGCCTTTGGCAGCAGTTTGGATCAGATCAGCCCATTTGCCGGTGATGTGGCAGATGCGGCGGCGTTACTTCAACTAATCGCTGGGTTTGACCCGTTGGATTCAACCACACTCAAAACAGAGACCCCTGATTACTTGACCACTCTTGAACAGTTGCCCAGTAACCTTCGTATTGGGGTGATTCAAGAGCTAAATGGTGAAGGGATGCAGCCCGAAGTGGCTGAAAATTTTGCCCAAATGATCGAGTTGTGCCAAAAACAATTGGGTGCCAGTATCCAGACAATTTCGATGTCAGGGATTCAGCCTGCCATAGCTGCCTATTATATTGTTGCAACGGCAGAAGCAAGCTCTAATCTCGCCCGTTTTGATGGTGTTCGTTACGGTCAACGTAAAAAAACAACCGGAGATGTCCATGCCATGTACCGTAAAACCAGAGCAGAAGGCTTTGGCCCTGAAGTGACCCGAAGAATTATGCTTGGGACCTTCTGTCTCAGCTCTGGTTACTACGATGCTTATTACGGTAAGGCCCAACGTGCACGAGCATTGCTGCGTAAGCAGTTTCAAGAAGCCTACGGTCAAGTCGACTTGTTAATTTGTCCCACGTCGCCGACTACGGCGTTCAAGATTGGGGAAAAAGCATCTGACCCGCTCAGCATGTACCTCTCTGATATCGCCACAATCCCTGTAAATTTAGCCGGAATCCCTGCTATTAGTATTCCTTCTGGATTCGATAAATCCGGGTTGCCTATGGGACTGCAAATTTTAGGCCCTCGTCTTTCTGAAAACAAAATTTTTCAGGTCGCTCGGGCGATTGAACAAGTGACGGGTTACCACCACTTACTGCCACCAGCACTTGCACAGACAGTGGCACAGTAGTAATTCGGCAATGACGTTTGCAGGCATCCTAAACCACCACACACGACCCGTGGTCACCGTGGAACTCTCACCCCCAAAGGGGACGGATATGGGATTCATGCTTCAGCGGGTGTTGGATTTAAAACCTTGGGTCGATGCCATTAATGTGCCCGACTGTCAGCGGTCCATTCTCAAGATGAGTTCTTTGGCAGCGGCAAAGCTGATTCAAGATGAGACCGGCGTGGACACAGTGTGGCAATTAACGTGCAGAGACCGCAATTTGTTGGCACTGCAAGCTGATTTGATGGGTGCCTATGCGCTTGGTTTGCGAAACGTGCTGGCGCTGACTGGAGACCCGGTTCAGGTTGGGGATCACAAAGATTTGGCCCAGCAGGTGTTCCATTTGGAATCTATTCGGCTACTAGAATTGATTCAGGCGTTAAACCGAGGCGACGATGCCACAGGAAAGGCGCTCAAGAAGAGTGGTACTCAATTTACAGTGGGGGCAGCCCTGAATCCACTGCGTTTAAACAAGCATGCCCAGCAATTGCGGCTGGCTCAAAAGCTGGAACGTGGCGTACAGTTTTTCCAGACCCAACCGGTGTATGATGTTAATACGGTTCTGGCGATGAATGAACAGCTAGAGACTGTCTGTGACAGACTAGGCTGTGCTGTGCCCCCTGTGTTGATTGGTATTATCCCGCTCAAAAATCCAGAAATGGCGCGAATGATGAATCAGAGTATTGCAGGGATTGATGTGCCTGAGTCGGTGATTGCGCGACTTGAGGGTGCGACTGATCCCCTGCAAGAAAGTTTTGCCTTTTGCCAGGAGTTGGTGGCTGCGCTGGCGCCTTATAGTGCGGGCTTTCACTTTATGCCCGTTGGACTGGAAACGAAGATTGCCGGGCTGTTAGAACAATGTTTTGCATCCAAAAACGTGACTAAAAACTTGCTTAATTAAATCCTTCACACGCTAAAAGGCTCAGCCTGTTTTATAATGGAGCAATAGTTCGCTTAGGAAATGAGAGAGATTGCCATGAAACAGCCTGCCATGAAACAGCTTACCTCCGCTCTGCCGACTTCCCGGTTTGCGACGTTTCACGGGCTGCGTCTTTTGACGCTTCTCTCCTGTCTCGTTGCTTTACTGGCACCCGTTGCACAGACGCTGGCAGAAGACACACCAGCGGCCCCGTTGAAAAAAACGCATATCTTCTTTTTCAGTAAAGACTACCCACCCAATGTGATTTTTGGTTTCCCGATAGTCCCCGAAAAGCAGACCCTCTTTTATCAATACTTGGACAAATATATGGCCGAATCAGGCAAGATGGAGTTGGTTAGAAAATTTGATGATGCCGATGTGCAGGTTCATATTGATTGTGCCGGCATCCGACGCTGTACCAAGCTGATGGTGCATGTGAAATCGCCTCGTCGCAACCCCCTTGTCTCTTACCAGATACCTAGTTCTAACAATGTCCAAACCACGGCGCTTCGTCTGGTGAAAACATTAAGCGAGAAGCTGGATAACATTAAATTCGGTGGCGTGGGCACGTATGGGGTGATTGATCCCCTGGCAGCACCCGCGACATCAGTAAAGACAGAGCCAGCACTTACTCCCAGCCCTCAACCCGCTGAGAATGAATCGAAATAATATTATCGGGTAAAGCCCCAGGGGCAGTGACGACATCCCGATTTGCAGCAATACCCGCGCTTTGCCAAAGAATCACGGGTCATCACCTGATAGCCACTGAGCGGGTCGGTATAGCAGGCTTTGCCTTGCTCAACCGCTTGGGCATGGAGAAAATCGATCAGCCCGAGCAGGGCGTTTTTCGGGTTTTCGAGGGAGTCTGGTGGCGGTTCAGGTTCTGAGTTACTAAAGGGGCTGGGGTTTAGCACAGTGGTTTGCTCGCTCTCTCTGTCACTGGGATTACTCGATGGGGAGAGTGAACCGAAATGGACCACTCTCAAAGAATGAGAACCAACACAGCCACCCGTAGGGGCCAACTTAATGCTGCTGCGTTCCCGCCCTGACATGGTTCGTTGGTCTTGCGCCGGCCGGTGATAGCCATTCGCCCACCAGATCATAGAATCTTGAATGCCTGCAATCATATCATGCTCCGGTCATGATCCAGAATCTTCGAGATAGTTCCCTAAATATCGAAAGGGAATCCCATGGTTGGTAAGGGCACCTGCTAGTCCCCGGTCGATGTATTGCATATCAATAATTCCTTCAGGGCTCTCTTCTAGCCGGTGTGAGGTATCCATGCGGGCCATGGGTTTGCCGTCTCTGGATTGATAGGTACGAATATTGCCAGTGGCGCCAGGAAAACGGTCCTTAATATGCTGAAGGAGTCTTTTCAGTACTTCTAGTGTAGTACCGTTGGCATTATCAGGAATGCTCATAAACGCTGGTGTCTTCGGTGGTTCCCATTCATTAGGTGGGTGTGTGGCCTCTTGGCGGGCATAAGCTTCTGCCTTGGCCTGATGAGAAAAAACGGTATCCGTATCGGTTTTAATCGGGATGTTGAGAAAACTACCCGTAAACTCAGGCAGATGGCGTTTGGATAAAGGGGACGGTCCCAAGTCAAGGCGGTTCGCAGATAATGGGCTTATTATGCTCATTCAAAAAGGCTCACTCAAATTTAATCACACACAAAAAAGATATCATTGAACGGGGTTATTGTAGCAAAAAGAGAGCAAGAGAGATAATGGCGAGCCAAATGAATTCTCCGGTGCAGTACCGGATCAGAGACCGAGTGTTTGAAAGTCTGGTTCTTCTATCTTTCCGGCAGGGTAATGGTTGTTAAAGCAGGCCATGCAGGGAGCTTCAATATTGGCAATTGCCCGTAAGTCCTCTACCCCAAGATAAGTCAAGCTTTCTACGCCTAGCCAAGCCTGAATCTCGGGCAGTGTCATCTGATTGGCCAATAGCTCTGAGGGGTGAGACATATCTATGCCGTAAAAGCAGGGATGTTTGACTGGTGGGGAGGAAATCCGTAGATGAACCTCAGTGACGCCTGATGCTCTAAGCATTTGAACAATTTTTTGACTGGTATTCCCTCGAACAATGGAATCATCCACCACAACCACGCGTTTCCCCTTGAGAACATCCGTGAGAGGGTTTAACTTTAGCTGAATCCCTCTTTGTCGAAGCTCTTGCGTTGGGTGAATAAACGTTCGACCCACATAACGGTTTTTAATCAGCCCTTCCATATAGGGGATACCAGATGCTTGACTGTATCCAACCGCTGCCACATTACCAGAATCCGGTACGGGGATGACAAAATCAGCTTCAACAGGGGGACTTATTTCAGCCAGGCGTTTTCCCATGGCCAATCTGTAGGTATAAATACTGCGTGATTCTGTTTCATTATGCTGAAAACGACTGTCAGGTCGGGCGAAATAAACCAATTCAAATACACAGCCATTGGCTGCAGCGTCAGGTGAAATCCGTTCAGAACCACTTTCTCCGCTGCGGTTGATCCACCATAATTCACCTGGTTGAATGTCACAGACGAATTCAGCGCCAACAATATCCAATGCACAGGTTTCTGAAGCAAGAATGGCAACCCCTCCTGGCATCACACCCCGGCAGAAGGGACGAAACCCATTGGGATCTCTAGCGGCAATCAAGGTGTCTCCTGTGGCGATCACCACCGAAAAAGCACCTTGGCACTCGGATAAGGCCAGTCTGACCGCTTCGATTAATCGAGAATGTTCTGTGGCATGGGGCAGCAGTCGTTGCTTATCCAGTTCATAGCGAATACGTTCTGCCATCAGGTGGCTGTCACTGTCACCCAGAGGGGGATAACCCGCATTGTTTAAGAAGGTAGCCAGTGCGTGGGCATTGGTTAAATTCCCATTGTGAGCAACAGTAATGGCCCCGTAAGAAGAGCGAACCACGACAGGTTGTGCGTTTTCCAGTGTGCTACTCCCCGTTGTGGAATAGCGGGTGTGGCCAATACCGACCTGCCCAGTCATTTTGTCCAGTAAGGCTTGAGTAAAAACCTGGTTCACCAGTCCCATATCCTTATGAATACGGAGTTGATCGTGATCAAAAACGGCCATCCCACAGCTCTCTTGGCCGCGGTGTTGTAGCGCGTAGAGACCGTAATAGATATTGTGACCTATCGCCGTGGTAAAGGGTGCAGTAGCAAAGGGTTTGGTTCCCGGTGTGGCAGTATTATCACGGGTTTGCTCAGGTAGCAGAATCCCAAAGACCCCGCAGGCTTCTCTCAAGCCGGTTTTTAGCGGCAGATTGTTTAAAACATCAGACATTCGTTGAGGTGGTTTCCTTACTTGGACTGAGATGGGCCATATCGAGCTGCCATGACCCAGATGAGGATTTACATGAAATCACACCGGTATCATTTAAGCTGCCAAGGGGGTAAAAGCCCGCCTGGGTTTTATGTAAGGGGTCACTGGTAATCTCCTGTGCCCAACTGGTCTGGAGGGCTTCTTCCATCGTCGGGTCATAGGAAATTAAATAGCACCCGTTGGTCTCCCCAAACAAGCAGGTGTCCAGCCTTCCGGTAGCCTTTAGCAACGTTTCAAAGGGTGTCGAGTCCAACGTAAGCCCAAGCTTGGCAGGGGCGAGCGAATTTATATGACTACCTTTGAGCAGAGAGCATTCTATCAGGGTGATCAGTAAACCCCCCAGTGACAAATCCTGCACAGAGTGGACGCTTTTCTGCTGAATGAGCCCCAGTACCCATTGTCCGAGGAGTCGCTCATCATTCAAGGAAACACTTGGAGGGGAGCCTTGAATACGGTTTTCTCGTCGCAGCACCTGATACTCGGAACCAGCCAAGGAAGGCATAAAACGGCCGACAAGGGCAACTCGGTCTCCTACCTGCTTAAACCAAGGGGATATCACTCGGGTATCGTCCTCTAATAACCCTAGCATCCCAATAACGGGCGTGGGCAGAATGGCTTTTAGCTCAGATTCGGGTGATTGTCGGTCGATATACTCGTTGTACAAGCTGACATTACCGCCGGTTACAGGGGTGTCAAATACTTGGCATGCATCTTTCAGACCCAGAACCGAGAAATAAAGCTGATAAGCAACGTCTGGCTTCTCAGGATTCCCAAAATTCAGGTTATTGGTAACCGCAATGGGCTCTGCACCCACTGAAATCAGGTTTCGGTAGGCTTCACTGACCGCACTCAAGGTCCCTTTAAAGGGCTCTAAGAAGACGAATCGGGGGTTGCAATCTGTAGACAGTGCAATGGCCTTTCCACTGTGATGCTGATTTTTCTGACGGACCCGAATAACCCCAGCACTATTGTGTTCTGAAGAAAGGAGTGTCCCGTTTTGTACGTGCCGGTCATACTGCTGGAAAATGGATTGTGCAGGAGCGATATTGGGCTGAGTAAGGAGCGTCTTTGCCCAGTGGGTGATATCTTCATCGCTCTGAAGATCAGGAATCCCTTCATCAGGAGACGCTTCTCGGCGCTGTTTGGCAAATTCAGGCTCTAAGGGTCTTTCTGTACTGCCGTAACTGGGGGCAAGGTCAGTAAGCAGTTTTGCGGGAAGGTCTACCACGGTCTCTTGATGGTGGGTGATCACCACCCGCCCGTTGTCGGTGACTTCACCAACCAGTGCGGTGGGGACAGCCCAGCGGTCAAAAATAGCGATGACGTCCGCTTCATGGCCCGCTTCTACTACCAACAGCATCCGCTCTTGCGATTCAGAGAGAAGATATTCATGGGCCTTCATCCCTGGTTCTCTGGCAGGCACTTTGTCGAGATCCAAGGTCATACCCATATCGCCCTTACTGGCCATCTCGGCCGTGGCACAAGTAAGTCCAGCGGCTCCCATATCTTGCGCAGAGACGATCCAGCCACTTTGGAATGCTTCGAGGCACGCCTCAATTAGGAGCTTTTCAGCAAAGGGGTCGCCTACCTGCACCGCAGGTCGGTCTTCATTACTGTTTTCATCCAATTCCTTGCTGGCAAAAGCCGCCCCGCCCATGCCGTCTTTCCCAGTAGCAGAACCTGCATAGAGTACAGGATTTCCTATCCCTTTTGCTCCAGAGGGCATCAGGTTGTTGTCATAAACAACACCGGCTGCAAGCACATTGACCAGAGGGTTTTCCGAGTAGGAGGGATCTAAAAACAACTCCCCTCCAATGGTGGGAACCCCAACACAGTTTCCGTAATGGGCAATCCCAGAGACCGCTTGACTGAGTAGATATTGGTTTCTCTCAGTCTGGGTAATGGAAACACCAGGCTCTCTTCTTGCTGGGCCGAAGCGTAAACTATTGAGCAGGGCGATGGGTCGAGCATTCATCGTGAAGATATCTCTGAGAATACCTCCCACGCCAGTCGCAGCTCCTTGAAAGGGCTCTACAGCCGTTGGATGGTTGTGACTCTCGATTTTAAAAGCAATTTGGATGTTATCTCCAATATCAACCACGCCGGCATTTTCTCCCGGGCCTTGCACAACACGCTTTCCTTGTGTTGGCAGTGTTTTTAGCAAATGCTTGGTGTGTTTGTAGCAACAGTGCTCACTCCACAAGACACTGAACATTCCCAATTCATTCTCATTCGGTTGCCTGCCCAGGTGGTTGCATATTTTGCGGTATTCCCCTTCGCGAATGTTGAGCTGCTGCAAGCGCCTAATCATATCGCTGGAGAGTTCTAAGGTGTTGGAAGGAGGAAAAGACATGGCAAAGACCTTACTGTCAGTGTACTCGTGACTTACAGCCTGATTATGCGAGAAATGGATAAAAATAGCCAGAATTTATTGCTAGCGTTTGTTGGTATGTGCTTATAATGTTCGTTGCTGTTCTTTGCTCGTTGCTGTTTTTTGTTTCTTCCTGTGGATACACCCATATGTCTTCTATGCCTTCAAAAAATATACCCCAAGAGCCTACTGAGGCCGAACTACTCTACCGTGTACTGCGAGAACAGGGTGTGGCGGCCTTTAACCAACTTCGTCAAGATGCGGCATATGCCCCTGTGGATCTCAGTGGTTTTGATTTTGCTGACCAAGATCTCGCAGGTGTTAACTTCAGTAATGCCAATTTAACTGAGGCATGTCTGGACCGGGCTTATCTGGCAGATGCTTCTCTGGTGATGACTTCTTTCATGCACGCCTCTTGCGTCGAGACGGATTTTTTTATGGCGCTTGCTCAAGAATCCAATTGGTCTTTTGCCAATCTGACAGGCGCCCATTTTAACAATAGTGACTGTTCAGAAGCCAATTTTACCGGAGTTTGCGGGAAGACCGCTTCTTTTGAAGAGGCACAGCTCTCTTTGGCTAGTTTTTGCAAAGCGGAACTCCAAGATGCCAACTTCGTGGGGGCAGATTTGCGAGGCGCTAACTTTCAGGAAGCCATTTTAGAGTGGGCTAACACAGAAGAATCTCTTTCTGATAGCACGACGATCTGGCCGACTTCAAATGTCTAAGTAATAGATAGACGTTTCATCGTGAAGAATAGGGTAGATCTCGCTGCCAACATCAAGTTCAGAGAATCCAAACGGATCAAATCGATACCGTTTGGGGCTGACGCTGATCGCGTGAATCAGACCCAAATGAAGCAGGTGCTTTAATTTCTTCTTCACTGTTTCAACCCTTAGATTATAGGTTCTGGCGAGTTCTGCTGAGCTAGGAAGCTCATCCAGCGTGGATTCTCCTTGTCTCAGTGACTGGGACAATCTAAAAATGTGATGAAGCAACAGGCATTGCAATTCAAGATCTCTATCCATTGCCTTCTATCTTGACTTATTTTGATGAAAAAGCCAACCCAAAGCCACTAGGCAAGAGGTATTAGCTGAAAACAACTGTCTCACTAGGGTTTAAGAGGGCTGTATATATACTTTTGTAACCTGTTTTTTTAGGTAAAGACTAGATTAACTATATAAAATAAAGTAAAATGCAAAGAGTATAGAATTATGCCTATTTGCATGTGTCCCCAGAATATAAAACACGGTTAGCCTGAAAAACTCTAAAAAACACCCCTGAATACCAGCCAGAAAACTGGATAGAAGTTTGAGATCGTTTTATATGTTTTATCTCGTGTCCCCAAAAAAATGGATGTCTGCGTCGTTAGCGATGGGCATCTTAGCCGTCAGTCTTGTCTTGACAAGCCATGCTTGGGCCTTTAATCGGGTGTCCATGGTTCATGCACCCATCTCTAAGCTGGATAGTTCTTCATTTGCAAGCTCAGAGTATTGGGATCTGTACCAATCAACCCGCGCAATGGATTCGGCAGAGTTTGCTAAGGCGACACCTTATCTGGAGCATGCCTTAGAGGCTAACCCGACCAACATTTTTGCTCTGTATAACTTAGGCTTATGCTTGTTGGAGCTGTCTAAACAAGAACAATTGGACGACGCTACCCGTCGATCGATGTTAAAACGCTCCGAAATGCTATTACAGCGGGCTCAAATGTTAAATCCAGATTTGATGGTGGTTTACTTTCGCCTGGGTAAGGCAGCCCTGATGCAAGAAAACTTTGATGCAGCGGCTGGCTATTATCAAAAAGCGTTGGAATTAGAACCCAATAACCCCGTGTTTCTGTTTAATTTGGCCAGTGTCTACGACCAACAAGAACGCTATACAGAATCCATTCTCCTTTACGAAAAGTCCATTCATCTCAGCCCGCGTTTTGTCTTTGCCTATAACAACCTCGGGTTGTTGTACGAAAAAAGTAATCAGTTTAAGGCGGCAGAAAAGGCGTATAAAACAGCTCTACAGTATGACCGGTCCTACAATTTCGCCAGACTGAACCTTGGGAATCTTTATGTCTCCCAGGATAAGCTGACCCAGGCTGCTGAAGTGTATCAGGAGGCTCTGAAAGTGGAGCCTGATAACGGCTGGGCTCACCTGTATCTGGGCAATGTTTATTTCCAAAATCAGCGCTACGATAAGGCACTTTCGTCTTATCAAGCGTCCATAAAAACCAATCCATCCTATCCGACGACCTATTATCTGATGGCCTTGGCCCTGCATAAGTTGAACCGGGATGAAGAGGCCCTGTCTTGCGGTCTAAAATACGTGAGTCTCGCTCCAGATGGTCGTTACAGACAGGAGATGATGGCCTTGATTTTAAGCCTGCAACTGCAACATGTGGGTGTCCAGGCTCCCTAAGGTATGGAAACTCTTTAAAAAGATTCGGAGCGAAGTTTCCGGCTCATCAGGCTTTTGATCAATATCTCTGGTGAGATCACCGAGGAAAAACACATCTCGACGGTTTTCACTATGGGAGTATCGAGTTTTAATTGGTCCGATAGTTGGCTGACAGCCTGTGTGGTACGGACGCCTTCTGCCACCATGTTTAACTCAGTCAGCACAGTCTGTAGGTCTTTCCCTTGGGCAAGCCCAAAGCCAACCTGAAAATTTCGGCTGTAAGGACTGTTACACGTTGCCAGTAAATCTCCAAGTCCGCTGAGCCCATAGAGGGTTTCTTGTTTGGCTCCCATCGTAAGACTAATCCGGGTCATTTCCGCAAGTCCTCGGGTGATTAAGGCGGAAATAGCATTGTCTCCTAGTGATTGGGCGTGCATATACCCGCTGACAATGGCAAATATGTTTTTGAGCGTCCCTCCCCATTCGACACCCACAAGATCAGTGTTGGAATAAAGCCTCAGTGTTTCTGTACTCAGGTGTGCCTGAAGGTATTCTGCCAGATGAATATCATAGGCGGCAATCACAGCGGCTGTGGGCAGGCCTTTTACGATTTCTGGGGCAAGGGTTGGGCCGGATAACACCCCAATGGGATTGTCTGGAAACTCTTCCAGAATGACCGTACTGAGCGATTTTAAACTGGGCAGCTCCAGGCCTTTGGAGGCGTTGATTAAAATGCTTTGTGGGTTTACCCGTCGGGTCTCTTTCATCTGTTCTAGTACTGAGCGAGTGCCACTACTGCTCACAACCAAATAGATGATATCTGCGTTCTCAACCGCTTCTGCCACATTGTGTGTCAGTTGCAATGTGGGCGGTAGGGTGAGGGAAACAGGAAAGGTGATTTGAGGGGTCTGCTTTAAGGTCTCTATTTTGTCTTTGGATCTGGACCAAAGGCAAACTTCAACCCCACGAGAGGCCATGGCGTTTCCGTACAGCCAAGCCAGGGTTAAGCCCCAGCTGCCTGCACCCATAATCGTCAGCTTTTTCATGATAGTCGGTTTTCCGTCCCAGCCAGGAGTCGTTTAATATTACTGCGGTGTAAGTAAACCACCAGTAATGCACTGAGAGCAGAAAATGTCTGATAAGCAACAGGGTAGCCCATCAATGCAGCCAAAAATGGAGCTATGATCGCGGCTGTCATTGATCCAATAGAAACAGTTTTGGAGAGTTTAATAATGGTGTAGGCCAACGCACCTAAAATGGTCCCTGCCAAAGGCATGAGTGCAATGACAGCACCCAACCCAGTGATGGCGGCTTTTCCACCTGCAAATTTTAGAAAAATAGAGCGACTGTGCCCTAGCATGGTCAAAATAGCCACAGCGGTGTGAATCCACTCAGCGGGTACTGGCAATCCGGGGGTCCCCACGGGGAGTAACCATAGACGCAGAGCCAAGACGGGTAAAAATCCCTTGAGAAAGTCAATCAGCAATACAAATAACCCGGCTTTTTTGCCAACCACTCTGCCAACATTGGTTGCACCTGTGTTGCCACTTCCGTGCTCACGGATATCAATGTTTTTAAGTTTTTTAGCAACCCAATATCCTGTAGGGATTGAGCCTAGCAGGTAGGCGATGAGTAGGTAAGAGGCAAGAGTGAAGGAAGTGGCAGTCAACATCGTCATTCGTTATAGCTTAGACAGAATCGCTTAGTCAGAAACGGGTTTCTTTTAGTCTTTCTTTTCCCCGCGGGTTCGGGCTAGAATCCGAATCGGGGCTCCTTCAAAGTCAATATTGGCCCGCAGTCTATGTTCGAGGTATCTGCGGTAGGAGTCCTTCATCAGTTTAGCATTGTTGACGAAGAGCACAAATGTGGGGGGGGCCACACTGGTCTGGGTTGAGTAAAGGACGTTTAACGTCTTATTTTTAATCCGTGGGGGTGGGTTAAAACTGACGGCTTCAGTAATCAACTGATTCACCAAGCTGGTTTTCACTCGACGGTGATTGTTTTCAAACACTTTATCAATGTGTTCAAAGATTTTGTGGAGCCGTTGCCCCGTTTTGGCACTGGTGAACAGGATCGGGGCAAAGTTGGCATGGGGCATTTCAGCATAAACCTTCTTGCTGAACTCTTGGGCGGAATGGGTATTTTTATCCTCAACCAGGTCCCATTTGTTCATGACCAACACCAAGGCATTGCCTGCTTTATGGCTTATTTCTACAATCTTCTTGTCTTGTTCAGTCACCCCTTCTTCAGCATTGAGAAGCATCACGGTGACATCCGATTCTTCAACCGCACGTATAGAACGGTCTACAGAGAACAGTTCTACCCCGTAGTCCACTCTCCCTTTTTTGCGAATTCCGGCAGTATCCACAAAAGTATAGGGCCTGCCCTCCCAGTTCACCGTCCAGTCGACGGCATCACGGGTAGTCCCAGGGATATCACTGACAATCACACGCTCTTTGCCTGCAAGTTTGTTTAAAATAGAAGATTTACCCACATTGGGCCGACCCACCAAGGCCACACGCATAATCCCCGAAGATTCTAGGGGGGTGTCGTCTTCATGACGTTCTTTTTCGAGTTCAGCATAGCCTTCCAGTACCATGGCATCTAAGAGATCGCCCACGCCACCACTGCCGTGTAAGGCAGACACGGGCACAGGCTGTCCCAAACCCAGTTGATGAAATTCGTGGATGAAGGGCTGATCGTCGAAGGTGTCGACTTTATTGACGGCCAGCAGCACTTTTTTCTTATGTTGCCTTAGTTGATGGGCAATTTGAGAATCGAGAGCGGTGATACCCGACTTTCCGTCTACCAAAAAAACAACCACATGGGCTTCTTGAAGTGCCATTTGTACCTGTTGATTGATCTCACTTTCAAATGCACCGTCTCCATCAGGCACAAGGCCTCCGGTGTCCATGAGGATAAAGTCTTTTCCGTTCCACTGACTGGGAAAATAGGCACGGTCCCTGGTGACACCAGGTTGATCGTCCACGATGGCCTGACGCTTTCCCAAAATTCGGTTTACCAATGTGGACTTTCCCACATTAGGCCGACCGATAATGGCAATAACCGGGGTGGTGAGAGGGTTTAAGGAAGCTTTTAGGGAGGTTTCTTTCATCAGGGGGCTGGTTTCTCTTGGGGTAGATTCTATTGGCAAGGGAGAAAATTCAAAAAAGCAGGTTTCAGGGCTTATTTTATGAGAGAATTCCGTGTCATACCATGTCCGCGTGGGGTCCGTGTGGGTTATAAGATACCATACTTGTTCCCCTCAACCGTAAAACTCTCATAAAACAGGCTTAAATCCAAATGTCACCTTCGACACCCATTCAAACGCTTCAAGATGCAAATCACCCAACGGTCAAACCTGCCAAAAAACCGGTGATTGGGGTGATTCACTTGTTACCCTTACCGGGATCTGCCGCTTGGTCGGGAGACGTGGATGAGGTGATCCACCGCGCTGAGCAAGAAGCTGCCGCGCTGGCCAGTGGTGGCGTCAGCGCCCTCTTGTTTGAAAACTTTTACGATCAGCCTTATACACAGCCGCGTCTGGATCCTGCCGGTGCTGTGCTGATGGCACTTGCTGCAGAACGGGTGAAACAACTGACGCAGCTGCCGCTGGGTATCTCTGTTCTCAATAACGATCCCAAATCATCACTGGCCATTGCGATGAATGTGCAAGCCGCATTTATCCGTATCCCTGTTTTGGTGGGTACCCGAATTACGGAAGCGGGTATGGTCGGCGGTTGCCTGCAAGAACTGCTGCAGACGCAGCATCAAATGAAACTGTTGACCCCCCCGATGTGGCTGTTGGATGTCTCTATCAACAATGTTGTCCCGGCTCCGCAGCGAGAAGCCCCATGGCGAGACCCTCTTGGGTATCTTCGACATCTAATTCAAACGATGCTGAAGCACCCCATGGAAAAAACCCTCCTCTTAAGTGAGCAAGAGCTCGCCCCTGGTGATATTGAACAATTGAAGCAAGAATTCCCTGTCCCCATGTGGGTTGGCACTGCGCTCAATAGAGACAATGCCCAAGCCTACTACCAAGCAGCGGATGGCATCCTACTGGGTGCTGGCATTAAAAAAGATCCCATAGAAGGGCTAGATCCAAGAACAACGGTGGATCTCAACAAAATTGAGTCCGTGATGAGAACGCTTACTTCGAAATAAGTTGAGCGTTGCGAATCCGCTGGTACTCAGGGTCTTTGAAAAACTGAGAAGAGGCCGTAGAGGCTTTTCGGCTGTATTTGGTAAACCGTTTTTGGGCGTAGGGTAACGCGGTTGCTGCCCCTTCAAAGAAACAGATCTGTGAAATCCGCACCCCGGGATAAAGCTCCAGCGGGATGGTGCTCACATTGGAGAGCTCAAACGTCAGGGCGCCAATAAATCCAGGATCAACGAACCCAGCAGTGGCGTGAATTTGCAGACCAAGCCGTCCCCATGTGCTCCGCCCTTCTAGGCGGGCAGCCAAATCCAAGGGAATACGCACAAACTCTAGGGTTGAAGCCAAAGCAAACTCACCGGGATGGAGCACAAAGGGCTCTGTGGGCCTGATTTTCACATGCTGCATTGTCCGTTGCAGGCCCCGGCCCATATCGGCACAGGCGCTCATCGGGTCAAGATGGGTCAGATTGGAGCGGCGCATCACCTGGAAATCAGTGCCTAGCCTTAAATCCACGGAAGTTGGCCCAAACTGTTCGGTCGGATTCACCAACGGAGTAATCACTATCCGCTTTTCTGGGTCGGGATGGACCAAGCGTTCCAAAATTTGAAGTTCGTTTAAAATCATGCGCCTATTTCCTTTTAAATCCTATTTAAGCCGAACACAAGAGCATGCGGTGTAGTTCAGCGGTTTCGATAGAGCGAAGCAGCAACCCGTCCAAATGGGAGACCGAATCTTTCAGTCGCTCAAAGCCGTCCTCTGTTTCTAAAGCTGTGTATAACCATGCGGAGTGCCGCTCCAGCTTCTGAATCCAACCCGCGTTGAGAATCTCTCGCACATGGCTGGGGGCCTCTTCTACCATGTTGAGCACTTCATACACCCCATCTGCAGGGGCCGTTCCGTTCTCAATGGCCACGTTAAACAATTGAAGCCGTTCATCAGCCTCAGTGAGAGGATAAAACGAAGAGCTGCTGATTAAAATGTCTTCCTCAAGCTTGTTTTGCAGCAAAACGGCACGCTCAAACTGCTTTTCAGTGAAGGCTACTTTGTCTGGCAGCAATCTCTCCAGCGTCAGGAGTAGCTCTTGGATATGATCTTTGTGGAGAAAGCGCTCAGACATCCCGCCCAAGACCACGGCATTCTCTAGAATACTACCCGCATGTTCTGAAGCCTCGTGAAAGAGCACCAAATTCTTCTCGATGAAATGACCATGGTTCACGGCAAAGAACATGGCCGGCTCAATGCGTTCAAAATAAGCGCGGTCTTTCTGCACCAGTGCCTCTGTCAGACCAAAATAATACGCTGCAGGACCAAATACTCGAACTTCAGCCAGGTGAAACACCAGCCTACGGAAGAAAGCCACATCCTCAAACACGGATTTATTTTTGACTCGAAACGCTTCTAATGCCTCATTACCGTTTACCCAGGCGCTCAGCTGACGTCTTAGTAGCCAAACCCAACCCAGAGGGGAAGCCTGCTGTAAAACGGGCAGGGCCTCAATAATCAGTTCTTCACTAGGGGGGTAGGGGCAGTCAGCGGCTTCGATGGTATGGGGCAACTCTTGGGCCAGCAAGATACTTCTCGAAAAAGGGCCTTGCCCCGTCCCGACGAGGCCAAAATCTGATGGGCTGGGGAATTCTTTCAATGCAATAAATAGTTCAGGCAATACCTCACAACGAACCCCTCGACTGAATAAGGCAAGCAGTTCATTCATCGTATTGTAGGGTTGAAACAAACACCGCTCCAACATGGCAGAAGCCTGTGCGCTATTCAGCAAAACAGGGTTGGCATTCTCGCTATAGAGCAGCCTAAACTCCGCTTTTTCACTCAGCAACTGGTCACGGAGGCTATCTAGACGCTTACCAATATAAGCCACGATGGGCTGGTTGTCAGCAGGCACTTCTTCTCCGTAGCGCTCTAGGAGAGAATAAAACCGGGAAAGGCGCTCAAACACTTCAAAGGTGAGAAGTTTGAGCAGATTTTTTTGCATTGAGCTCATAGCGAGTAGGACTCTCTCTTTTTTTAAGGGTTTCTATTCCAGGGCAGACGTCTCCCTCAGTATAGGGAGGCTTCTGCCCCAGGACAACGAGGTACAACGATTTGTTAACGTAACGTTTTGCTACAGCTCCCTGAGGGCTTTGAGAAACAAGCCCGCTGTATAGAGTGAACCTGTCATGATGCAGAATCCCTCAGGATTTCTTGCGTTCCAGGAAGAAAGTAGACTGTCTGCTTTGTCTAACTCCAGTAAATTCGATAAGTGGAACTCTGAATGAACAGACCAATTTGGGGATAGTCTCTCCTCAACATAGGGATGTAAGGCAGCCCCCGCATGGTAGCGGTGAGACTCAGGTCCTTGAATACAATAAAATTGATTCTGTGGATTGTTAAAAGTAGAAAGCACCTTCAGTAGGGGGGCCAGTGTGGTCTCTATCACTCGATTTTCCTGAAGAGAGAGAATGAGCATCAGGGGTAAGGCTGAATCAATTCGTGTTGCAATGGTTTCGGCCAGTGTTTCCATGCCGTTTACATTATGACTGCCATCAAGAAACAGTCGCCTTTGCGGGAAAGACTGAAACCGCACAGGCCAAGACACACTAGCAAGGCCTTCGATAATGGCTTCTTCTGAAATTGCGTAACCAAGGGCGTTCAGTTGTTCAATACTGGCCAAAACAGTGGCCAAATTATCTTTCTGGTAAAGCCCCTGGAGTGGCATCTTGTATTGCTGTTGGGTCTTCTGATTCAAGAGAACCGGCGGGCTATCGTTTGTGTCTAACGAGAGCCAAGTGAGCGATTCACTGCTGGCCTGAATGACTTTAGATGCGTTTGCTTGGCTGGCCCGATCCTGGATAGCGCCAAGCGCTTGGCCTGTAATTTGAGGACCCAGCACCAGAGGAGAGCCTGCTTTGATAATCCCCGCTTTTTCGGTGGCAATTTTTTCCAGTGTGTCCCCCAGATGCGTCATGTGATCCCAGCCAATATGGGTAATGACTGTTAATAAGGGGGATGGAATGATGTTTGTTGCATCAAGCCGGCCGCCTAGGCCCACTTCGATAAGGGCAATATCCAGTTTTTCCTTTTCATGAAGCTCTCTAAAATACAGAAAGGCCATTAATATGAGGCATTCAAAGTAGGTAGGCCAATCTTCGCGGGGAAGAGACTTTTTACAATCAGTCCGAATGGTCTGCAAAATGTGTGCAAAATCAGGACGGGAAATCGGCTGTCCGTTCAGCTGAATCCGCTCTTGGACCTCAATCAAATGGGGACTGATTGTGGCACCTGTATTGTAGCCAGCTGCATGAAGAATAGAAGAGAGCATTGCCACTGTAGAGCCTTTTCCGTTTGTCCCAGCGACGTGTATAAAAGGAAAGGCTAATTCTGGATGGCCGTAATGCTCACATAGCCGGGCCATTCGAGAGAGCCCCAGTTTCTGCACACTGATATCGAGCCCGTTTAAGAACGCGAGTTCTACGGCCTCCTCTGGGTTAAGGGTAGATAGGGGCTTATTGAAGTGGTGACTCATCACACTGGCTATTCTACCCTAGAGTCTGATCAAGCGGCTTTTGCTCGAACGTTGCTAGCTGTGGGAAAGTTCTTAGCTCATTGAAGCCACGGCCTGTTTGGTGTCTAATGACAACTGAGTGAATAATGTGTTCAAAAAGATATTTTTTAGGGTTGTAATGAGTTGATCGTGCTAACGACTATTTCTTCAGCGCTGGGGGCAGACCCCTCACAAACACTGCAAGCACAAGGCCTTTTGGGTATTGGGCTTATATACGCCGTGGCCTATGCGATTTCCAATAACCGTAAAGCCATTTCTTGGCGTTTGGTCAGTAGCGGCCTTGCCCTGCAGGTGGTTTTGGCTATTTTTATCCTGAAAATCCCGATGGGGAAACAGTTATTTCACTGGTTGGGGCAGGTTGTAGAGCGGATTTTGAGTTTTGCCGATGCTGGGGGGGGCTTTGTCTTTGGTCCTTTGGTCAGCGATAAAGCCAAGATGGTCTCTTTATTTGGGCCCGCCGGAGGCTTTATTTTTGCGTTTAAACTGGTGCCCACCATTATTTTTGTGGCAACCTTGGTCGCCATTGCCTATCATATTGGGCTGATGCAGCGTGTGGTCCAAGCGATCGCCTGGGCGGTCAACCGAGTGTTAGGTGCTAGTGGGGCAGAGGCACTTTCAAACACAGCCAGTGTATTTGTTGGTCAAGTTGAAGCCCAGTTACTGATTAAACCTTATGTGGATACGCTGACTCAGTCTGAATTGCTCACCGTGATGGCGGGTAGTATGGCCTGTATCGCGGGAGGGGTGATGGCGGTCTATATCCAAATGGGGATTCCTGCCGAATACCTTATGGCTGCTAGCATTATGGCGGTACCCGGGGCCCTGGTTATTTCTAAAATCGTGTATCCAGAAACCGAAGCCTCTTTGACACGAGGCGAGGTCAAAGTTGCCGTTGACACCCATACAGTTAATGTCATTGACGCAGCGGCTCATGGGGCCTCAGATGGCCTTAAAATTGGCTTGAATGTATGTGCTATGTTGATCGGGTTTATCGCTCTCATTGCCATGCTTGATTTTGTGATTGCACAACTGGGATTATTACTTGCGGGGATGGGCCTGAGTGCTCAGTCCTTAGGGTTGGATTTATCAGCACTATCGCTAAAAGGGATATTAGGTGCCTTGTTTTACTGGGTAGCCTTGGCTTTGGGCGTACCGAGCCAGGACGCAACTCTAGTAGGTGGCTTGATGGGGACAAAGTTGGTGGTGAATGAGTTTGTCGCCTACACGAGCTTGTCGCCACTCATTACAGCCAAAGCCCTTGCTCCAAAATCCATTGCCATTGCCAGCTTTGCCTTGTGCGGTTTTGCCAATTTTAGTTCGATTGCGATGCAGATTGGCGGGATTGGGGAGATGGCCCCTTCTCGAAAGGCAGATCTTGCTCGTCTTGGTCTAAGAGCCTTGTTTTGCGGGACAGCTGCGTCTTATGTTTCCAGCGCGTTAGCTGGGATTCTTTTACCCCCAGAGGGTCTTAACTCCGATTCTCTCAGTGTTCCTGTGGAGTCTTTTGAATCCTACTTGTTGCCGGTGCTTGTGATGCTCGTGGCAATTGGGGTGTTGGTATTGGGGGTCGTGAAAAATCAAGATCCCAATAAAGTGATAGACAGTTTTTTAGAGGAAAGGAAACCTTAAGATGGTGGCTGACGTGACGGATACGATGAACCCGGATACCTTAATTTGGAAGCCAGAAGGCTTTGGCGCCAATGCGACTGAACGGTTTTTGGCACGAGAAATGCTGGGAGTTGTCGAAGCAGCTGCTTTGGCCGCCGGACGCTTGATGGGCCGGGGTGATAAGAAGGCAGCCGATCAAGAAGCGGTCACCGCCATGCGTCAATCACTGGAAATCATTCCCATTAACGGCACCATTGTGATTGGAGAAGGGGAACGGGACGAAGCCCCAATGCTCTTTATTGGCGAAAAGGTGGGCCAAGGCGGCCCTGATTTGCCTGAGCTGGACATCGCAGTCGATCCCTTGGAAGGAACCAATCTGGTTGCTCATGGTCTGCCAGGCGCCGTGGCAACGCTGGCGTTGGCTCCCAAAGGAGGGCTCTTTCATGCGCCGGACACCTATATGGATAAACTGGTGGTGGGTCCTCAGTCCAAGGGCAAAGTCGATATTAATGCCCCTGTGAAATATAACCTCAATACGGTCGCGATGAGCCTGGGCCGGCAGATTGAAGATCTCACCGTGGTGATACTTGACAGACCCCGCCATGCTGAATTGATCAAGCAGGTCCGAGAAACGGGTGCGCGAATTCAGCTTATTTCGGATGGGGATATGATGCCGGCGATTTCCACGGCGCTGAGTGGAGCAGGAGTCCATTTGGTGATGGGGACTGGTGGAGCCCCTGAGGCCGTTTTAAGTGCAGCAGCCGTCAAATGTTTGGGCGGAGAAATCCAAGCGCGACTGCGCTGGCGGAATGAAGATGAGAAAAAACGCGCCACTGAAATGGGACTGACTGATTTATCGGAGGATAAGGTCTATTTCACCGAAGAACTGGCGCCTGCCAAAGAGATTGTGTTTGCCGCATGTGGGATCACCACCGGTCAAGTGCTTAAAGGGGTCAGCTATTTTGGGACAGGTGCCCGGACACATAGTATTATCCTCACCTATAGTACCGGTTTGGTTCGCTTTGTGGATACAATCCATATGAACCGTGAGCATCCCGGTCCCGTTCAGCTGTATTAGTGCTTCAAGTTAGATATCAGGCCAGATGAAATATCTTGGCGATACTGCTGACAAAGCTGTCACCTAAGAATAGGACGATTAAACTGCCCAAGACCAAGGCGGGCCCCAGCGGCATATAGGTGAAGCTTTGCCGTTTTTTGATCTGTAGCAAGAATATAATCAGGCAGGTGAGTGTGGCACCCATGCAGGCCAGTAAAGCCATTGTGAGCATCCCTTGGCTAAGTTTTAGTTCACTCAGCCAGAGGGGCAGAAGTCCAAAGGCGACACCCGCACCACCGGTGCCTAACGAGAGGTAGTCCTTGGCCTTGATCCATTGAATCACCATAATGGGAATGGCCATCAGCGATTGCAGAATAAAGCCCAAAACAATCGCCAGTAAGCATCCTTGCCAGCCAATAAAGGCGCCTACTCCCATCATCAGGTGGGTATCCCCATGCCCAAACCCGTCGGTTCCTAAAAACAACTGGCTGAGCAAAATCATGCCCTCAAACAGAAGCAGACCCACCAGTATCCCTAACAGTGCATCCGTAAAACTCATCGGGAAGTCAACTGTGAGCAAGCCCAGGTTGAGCGTCCAGGTGCCCAGTGCACGGTGTCCCAGATCGAAGAAGTTAAACAAGAGCCCAGCCGGGACCAAAGAGAGTGAGTTAATCTGAAAGATCAGGCTTTCTCGGGCATCTGTAATAATAATCACAACCAGGTTGGCCATCAGAAACCAAAGAAACAGCGTGCCCCATTGCCAACCACCGATCCAATAACACGCAGTAAACAGAACAGCGGTTAACAGCTCGATAAGCGGATACTGGATGCTAATCGGGACTTTGCAGCTTCGGCATTTGGCACCCAAGAGAAGATAGCTGAGAACAGGGATATTGTCATAAGGCTTGATCGGCGTATTACAGTGAGTGCAATGAGAGGCTGGAAAAGTGATGGACTCCTCACTGAGAAAGCGAAGCCCGACTACATTGAGAAAACTGCCAATCATCAGCCCCAAAACGGGCACACACCAAAACCAAAACGTATCCAGGTAGGACATCAGGTACGCGATCTCTCGGTGGATTGTCCCTGATTACTTTCCGACTTGCTGAGTGCTTGGGACATGAGATCGAGCGCTTTACGAAGCCGGCGGCTCACTTGCATTTGGGAGATACCCAGTTTTTGGGCGATTTCTGTCTGGCTTAAGTCTTCAAAATAGGTCATCACAATCACGGTTCGGTATTCTTCTTTGAGCTTGGCCAAGACGTTATCAATCGTAATTTTGTCTTCTTGATTCAGTAAGAACTGATAATAGCGGTCGTCTACCAATCTTTCGATATAAACTGTCTCAGAGCTTCCTTCTTGTGTGGCAAACTGGTCGAGAGAGATGGGTTGGCGTCGTCTATCAATTTCTTGTGCCTGAGTGACCTTGTTAACAGGGCATTGAAGCTCTTCGGCAATCTCTAAATCCGTTGGCATCCGGCCCAGTTCATCACTCAGACGTTGAATAATCTGATTGACGCGGTAGTACAGCTCGTACATTTGGCGGGGGGCCTTGATCATACTGGACTTATCTCGTAAGTAGTGCCGAATTTCCCCGGTAATCAGGTAAGTGGCATAGGTTTTAAAACTGGTACCCGCATTGGGGTTGTACTTATCAAGCGCCTTCATCAGGCCAATGCTGCCAACCTGGGTGATGTCTTCCACAGGGTCGCTGCTGCGGCGAGCAAGGCCGCCAGCGATTTTTTTGACGTAAGGCATCACGGCCTCGACCAAATGCTCTCTAAGGCGGTCCCGAGACCTTGTTCCAGGGTCACTGGCTGCGTATTGAGCCAGCATCTGATCTAGCTCTGGAGTAAAAATATGGTCGTTGCTGTTTTCACGTGCCATCTTATTGGAGTGCCTTTACTGGATTGGGCCTGATTGCATTATAGCATCGGGTGATAGGCCTTTAAGCGTATTTGCTATGACCCCATGCTAAAGAGAGTGAAGCAATGGCATCGATTACCGATAGTAATCATTTATCTTGAAAAAAATGCTTTCATTGGGCACAATGAGAGAGATCAATACAAATAAAGGGTGTATACAGATGACAATGACCCCGTCCAAAAGTCAGCAAACTCAAAAAACCATCCTTTTGGCAGAGCATCACGGGTTTTGTCATGGTGTCAAAAAGGCTGTAGATAAGACTTTGGCTGTTGGGCAGTCCAGCGAAAAACCGGTCTACGTTCTGGGACAACTCATTCACAATCAACAGGTGATTGATCATTTGAGCGAGCAATCGATCCAGACGGTGCAATCACTAGATGAGGTGCCGGAGGGAAGCGTGTGTGTGATTCGGACCCATGGAGCCTCACCAGAATTAATTGAAGCCGCTGAAGCCCGCCAGATTGAGGTTTCGGATGCAACCTGTCCTGATGTTCGGCTGGTGCAAAACAAGGCGATTGAACTGGCAGAAGAAGGCTATACTGTGGTGGTTGTTGGCAAAGCCGATCATCCTGAGGTGGTGGGTATTCGTGCACATGCTAAGGATAAAGTCCCGGGAGCACATATCGTTTGTGTGAACCAGGTGAGTGATTTGCAAAATGCTTTGACAGACATCCCCCGCAGGCGCATTGGGATTGTGTCTCAAACCACCCAGATGGAAGAAACGTTTTTTGATATGGTCAAAGAGCTTTCCAAGCTGAGTAAAGAGTTAAAGGTATTTAATACCATATGCCCGGCAACGTACTTCCGGCAGAACGCGGCCTTGGAACTGGCTAGTAAAGTCGATTTTATGGTGGTGATTGGGGGTAAAAACAGCTCCAATACAACCCATCTGGCTGAAATCTGTAAAGCAGAGGGAACCCCTACGGTTCATATTGAGACCTACCAAGAGCTTGAGGGCTCAGCCTTGTTGGAAAAAGCACAAACTGTGGGTGTCACTGCCGGTGCTTCTACCCCAGAGTGGTTGGTTCAAGAAGTGATTGATTATATTGGGGCCTTGTAACCATCATCCATTGCTACGTGAGGGGAATTGTTGAGATCATTGGACAATTCTCAACACATGTTTGTTTTAAAACTATTGACATTCATCCACAATCCCGGTTGAATGCCCCCAAGAGAACTCCAATAAGAACACTTGAATTTCAGACAGTCACCCGAATGTATTTACCCAATGTATTTATTTGATGAGTCCAGTCCAGAAAAATTGAACAGCGACTCGCAAGAGACGGTCGATCTGTCTGAGGATAAACCAGAAACTATGCCGTTAACCTCGTCCCCCAGAAAGGAGACAACCCCCACAGTGTCTACACGTACTGTTGAACCCTCTGAAATCCTCGAAAATAATGAGTTACGAGATGACTTTGCCCAATTATTAGAGCAAAGTTTCCAAACAGAGCTCCGTCCGGGAGCTGTTACTGTGGGAGAAATTATCCGTGTCGAAAAAGACGGACTCTTGGTCGACGTGGGTGGTAAGTCCGAAGGTTTTGTTCCCCTCAAAGAGATTCCCAACTGCTTCAATAGCGAAGATTTGGAAGCTCAATTTCAAGCCGGTCAAATTAAAGACCTGTATGTGATGGCCCAAACCGATGATGAAGTGCAGTACCTGCTCTCCATCCGTCGGGTCGCCTCTTTCAAGAGCTGGGATAAACTCAAAGAACTAAAAGATGCCAACACAACAGTGGAAGTGACTGTTACGGGCGCCACCAAGGGCGGTATTTTGGTCAGTGTGATGGAGCTGAAAGGCTTTATTCCCGCTAGCCAACTGCGAGTTGCAAAGACACTGGATGAGCTTGCTGGAGATACCCTGCTGGCCAAGATTTTGGAAGTGGATAAATCCAAAAACAAGTTGATCCTGAGCAACCGTGCTGCGGTATTTGAACAAAAAGCAGAACAGCGGGCTGAAACCTTGAAGAAGATTAATCAAGGTGATGTCGTTGAAGGCGAGATTGTCAAAATTACAGACTTTGGCGTCTTTGTTGACATCAACGGTATCGACGGGCTGTTGCCATTGTCTGAAATTTCCTGGCGCCGTATTCATCACCCCTCAGAGGTGTTGGAACTGGGTCAGCGAATTACGGTTTCTGTGCTCACAGTGGATCAAAGCTTACAGCGAATTAGCCTGAGCAAAAAACGCTTGGAGCAAGATCCTTGGGAAACCGTGGACACCATCTTTAAAGTCTCTGATGTGTTAAACGGTCGAGTCTCTAAAGCCCTGTCTTCTGGGGTTTTGGTGGAACTGACCCCCGGAGTGGAAGCCTACTGTAGCTTTAATTCCGCGTCAGGTCGCTTTTTCAACATCAATGACACCTACCAGTTCCGGATTGTCTCTATGATGATTCCTGATCGTCGGATCACGCTGGAATGTCTGGGAGACGCCCAGTAGTTTTTTTGAAATAACCGGTTATTGTTTGTGTTTGCCGTCACGGCCTAAAACGATAGCCGGTTTTTTGTCCCCCTCATTATTTGACACCCTTTTTTCCTGTTGATATAGTGAATGTTCTTGTTTGTTCCGGTGTGTCATTCGCGTGTTAAATACTCTCTCAGCCCCGGTGTCCACCCAGCTTCTGATTTTAATCACAAAACGATAGGTAAACCCCACTATGTACGCAGTCGTTGATATCAATGGTAAACAATACCCAATCCAGGAAGGTCGTTATCTGGATGTGGACCGGCTTAATAAAGAGCCGAATGAAAAATTTGACGTCTCCTCTGTGCTTTTGGTAGCCGCTGGAGAGCATTCCTTGGTAGGCGCACCCTATATTGCTGGCGCTACTGCCACAGCTACCGTGGTAAAGCACCTGCGTGGGCCCAAATTGTTGGTTTATAAAATGCGCTGTAAAAAAGGCTATCGCCGTAAGAACGGTCACCGTCAAGAGTTTACTCGCATTATGATTGACTCTTTAAACTTTCCAGGCAAAGCCAATGTTGCCGTTGATGTTTTTCCTGAAGCCAAACCAAGGCCCGCCGCAAAATCAGTACCCACAAAGGGTGCTGAAGCAAAGCCTGCTAAGGCTGCAGCAGTTGAAGCCGTAACCGAAGAAAAACCCGTGGCCAAGAAAAAACCGGCCGCAACAGCTGCGAAAAAAACCGTGAAAAAGACGGCCACAGCAAAAGAAGCGGGTAATGAGACGGTCGAGAATAATCAAGTAACGGAGGCGCAAGAATAACCCATGGCCCATAAGAAAGGTGTAGGTTCTACACGGAACGGACGTGACAGCCACGCCCAGCGCTTGGGTGTTAAACGTTTTGGCGGAGAAAACGTCAAGGCCGGCAATATTCTCGTTCGCCAACGCGGCACCAAGTTTCACCCCGGTGTGAATGTGGGTATTGGCAAGGATGATACCTTGTTTGCATTGACTGCTGGTCATGTCCAGTTCACACGCTACCGCAAAACTTCATTGAAAGTGAATGTGGTTCCTGTGGAAGTAAGCGCCTAAGAGCAGTTACAAAGACTTCATTAAAAAAGCCGCTGGTATAGCGGCTTTTTTGTTGGCATTTTCTGAAGAAATCACTTATATGTCATCGCTCCAGACCTGTTTGAATTCATGATGGTCCAAAGCAGTGCGGGAGAGTTTATCTCCGTCGACTGTCACGCCTTTTTGCCCTGCCACTTCAGTTTCAGTGCCAGTAGGGGGAGAGGCTGGCTCTGGCTCTTTGCCTCGCATCCATTTGTTGGTTTTCTTGCCTTTTTCGTCTTCCGGTTTACTGGTCGGAAGATCCAGTTTTCCAGAACATTTATGGCAGAGGCGTCCTTTGCGCTGTGTGTGGGTCACAGTGGCCTTACAGCTATTACAGTCCGTGACAACCAGCGTGGAGGTGGCTCCCAATTTGCCGTCAAAGACCAGTGACTCCAGTTCTCGTTCAGAGACATGGCAGGCTGCGGCGATCTCCCGTAAATGTAAATTGGGATTTTCTTTAATGTAAGTCACCAGGTTTTGAAAGGTATCAGAAGTGTTTTTTTGGCAGTCGGGGCACAAATAGCCGACGCCTCGTTGATAAAGCTTGCCGCATTGACGGCAATTGGTTAGATTCATTGGGGTGATGCACTTTCTTCGGTTCGACACATGAATAATATAGAAGGAGAGATGATAGCAGACGACGACTCATTCAGGCAATGCGTCATTCGGGCAATGTGTTATTCGGGGGTAGATTTAAACTCAAAGCGTCTCTGTGGCTGCTCTGGCACGGAAAACTCTCCGCCTGGAGAAGGAGGGAAGGGGTCGAGACTATCATTGAGATCGGCGAGATCGGCCGTGATCATCGTATCATCTTGGTTCAATAAACGTAAGACGTTCAGTGCTTCTTTATTGAGCTTGGTCGGATTGCTTGAAGGCGAACCTTGGTTGGCAGAACTATCAAGTGGATTGGATGTTCTGGTCTCTTGCGAAGCTGTTCTGTCTGAGGCTCTGAGGGTATACGATCCGCTGGAGTCCTCAAAGCTGGCGATTCCTTCTGGGATATAGCGCTTATAGTAGTCGCTTTCATTTTTGATGCTTTGATAACAGCGGTAGCAAACCATCCTGTTTTGAGCATTCGAGCTCGATTCTTGGTCTTGAGCCGTTTCTTCAGGCGGAAAGCAGATAACACAGTCCGCATTTTTCTTGCTCGAAGTTGTAGGCTTGCCCACATTGCTTTTTTCAATGAGTTTTAAAACCTGGTTGAGCGCGATCTCAACTCGGCCCAAGCACTGATGGCAAAAGGGTTCCCCAAGCTCATAGGCTTCGCGCTCATTACAGAGAAAACAATTTCCTTTTTCCCAACCAGGCAGCAAATCCCGGTTTTGGTTATCCAGACAAAAGTGCATCATATTTTGAATGGGGGTAATTTTAAGCCGAACCGCTTTGGCAAGCGCGTCGACAGAAAACCCCTTTACTTCCATGGATTTGGCCATTCGAAAGTACACACTCTGATAGTGTGCCACACTTTTCATGTGGCAAAGCTCGCAAAGAGGCTCTCCCTTGCGAGGCTTAAAAGAGGTTTTGCACTGATAGCACGAGGTAATGGGCATGATAGATTTTTACCTTGGGGGGTGGCACTTCCAGACTACAAAAATTTTATCAGACCATGCTTGTTCCAAAATATTTTTATTCTGTTTCTGATCTGTTTGCTGTTGTCTCTGTTTACTGGTATCGACGGATGATCCAAAAAGTTGAGGCCAGATTGAATGTTATCTCTCATAGAGCCAGGTAAATGAAGCCGTTTACACGTGTTTGGCGAGCCACCGTAATGCCTCTTTGAGGATCCATTCTGAGCTGAAATCTGCGTTGATATCTTGTTTAGACGTTATGGGAGATAAAATGTTCTGAAAACTCTTGGACACTTCTTCTGATGTATAGCCCAGGGAATACATCACACTTTGGGCTTCTTGATAAGCAGCCAGCTGAGCAGGTGTTAGTTTGCCAGCATCGTCGAAAGCCCCTTCTCCGTTTTTCCCGCGTTGTATCTGAAACTGTTCTAGGCTGGAATCAGCTGTGTCATGCCACTGGGTCATTTTCTCTTTCAGCTCAAGGGTCATTTTCTGTGCCAATTTCGGACCAACTCCTTTGGCCTGAGTCAGTGGTTTATGGTCTTCTGCAAGCACTGCTTGGACAATCTCACTCACACTCAGATGGTTTAGTAGCGAAAGTGCCACCTTAACTCCAACACCACTGGCGGTTTGCAAGATATGAAACAAATCCCGCTTACTGCGAGTGGCAAAACCCACCAAGGATAAATTATCTTCCCGGACAATCAGCGCGGTGTAGATCAAAACACTATCACCAATTTGCCAACCCGCGTCGTGGACTTCGGCTTCTGTGGTTGCGATCTCCAGACCCAAGCCGTTGACATCGACCCACCAGAATGCGCCTTTGGGTGAATTCGCCGACTGGTGTGCAAGTTGACCTTTGATAAAAGTGTACATAAACGATCAGGCCTTAAAGAATTAACGATGATGGACTTCGTGTGGGTGCTGATGGCGGTGAAGCCAGGACTCTGCGGTGAGCAAATCTTCTGGGGTGGTTATTTTGAGATTGAACTCACTGCCGAGGAGAGTTTCGACCGGACCTGTGCCGGTCATTTCTATCAATTGGCTATCATCCGTCACGCTAAGGTCTGCACTGGCTGTTTCATGGGCCCGTTTTAATGCGTTGAGCCAAAACACTTGGGGGGTTTGTGCTCGCCAAAGTGAGCGTCTATCTTCGGTCTGGATAATCGAGCCTTCTGAATCGACACGCTTGACTGTATCGTGGATAGGGATACCCACGACAACACCTTGCGCTGTTTCTGAATGCGCTAATTTTGAGACGGCTCGGTCGATGCATTCCGGGTCAATCAGCGGGCGAGCGGCATCATGAACAGCAACCATACGCGGGTTACTGAGCGTTTGCATGGCGCAGAGACCGTTATAGACCGAAGCTCTTCGTGACTCCCCTCCATCGACCACATGGAGTGGTTTCTGTATTCCGTATTGGTGAAGGATCTCATTGTAGCGAACCCGTTTATCAGGATGAGCAACCAAAATGATGCCTTCAATGGTGTGAGCCTTGGCAAAGGCCTCCATGGTTCTTACCAGTAAAGGGGTTCCCCCTAACGTGGCGAGGAGCTTATCCGGGTGGTGAGAATGTGGAGCGCAAAAGCGAACACCGACGCCACCGGCGACAACCAGTGCCCAGGCCAGGGGGGGTGTTTTGTCAGAAACTGTATTTTCAGGAGAAGTCATTTTGGCCTTTCGCAATGAGTTGGCACCAGCCATTATTTTATCAGGAGCGTAGCCCAGCTTCGCCGGAAAAATGGTTGAATATATACCCTGAATCCAGACGGCTTCTGTCTCCAGAAGAGTGAAGTAATGTGCTTTCTAGTAACGTGCTTTCTTCAGGCGAGATATATCCAATAGGCTGAAAGTACTTCCATAGTTGGGCAAGTAGTTGGGCAAGCTCTTTCGTGTGCTTCGCATTCTCAGAAAGCGTTTTAGGGACTGTGGCGACCAGCTCAAAATCTTCTCCACCGTAGAGTACGAGATCGAGAAGAGAAAGCTCAGGAAAGGCGTCTTTGGCCGCAGTTAATTCGGGATGGACAGGGATACGAGCTTCTTCGATAGTACCCGCTAAGAATTTGCCTGACTCGCTGTGACTGCTTTTGCTGCAGAGCTGGAGCACCGCATCTGCCAATCCATCACTGCTGTCCATCAGGCTGTAGTGGGGTAATATCTTTTCTCCAGCCAGCTGGCTCAGTAGCTGACCAGCTTTCAGTTGTGGGGTGGGTCTTCGGTGATGGGCTGTGGCAACGGGAAACCGGGACTCTGCCGCTGTTTTCCCCAGGGTTTGATAGGCCCACAGGCCCAAGGCGCTTAGTCCATGAAAGCCGGTTGACATGATAATATCCCCGGCCTGTGCGCCGCTGCGAAATCCAGGGGCATCTTGAGGCCTGAGCTTTCCTGACATGCAAACGTTCACAATCCAGCAGGGGGCGCCGACGGTGTCTCCCCCAATCACTTGACCGCCAAAATGCTTTAAGGCATCGATAATGCCGTCATACAGGGCGTTAATATCTTGGTTCGTACTGGTTTTTGGCAGGCCCAGACTCACCAGGGCAGAGTCTGGATAGGCACCCATCGCAGCAATATCGCTATAATTCACTGCCATAGCCTTCCAGCCAATATCACTCAGGCTAAAATAGCCCGTGTCAAAATGCTGTCCTTCAACCAATAGATCCGTGGTCGTAACAGTCCGGGTTTCTGGGTTCCATGCGGCATCATCTCCCAGAAAGTGCCCGCCCAAATCTTGCCCCATTGAAATTTCCCCAAGCCGGGCCTGTATGGTCTGAATGAGAGCCTGTTCTGGTGTTGCCTGTTCTGGAACTGTTTGCTTGGTAGTCATCACAAAGGGTTTCTATAGTATTGATATTCTCTTGAGCACACGGTAGCACAAAGAGAATCACGCCATAAGCAAAACCCCTGCCGTCTGACAGGGGTTTTGAGATTTAAAAAATTGTCGTTAGGCCAAAGTAAACAGTCTGTTACCTTGCCCAATGCCTGCACTAGGTTGTAGCAGATTGCCTTGGACATTTGCTGGATTGGCTTGGGCTTGCTGAGCGCCAGCCGATTGGCTTGGGCCAATGCCACCGAAGGCGGCTTGATTAATACTGGTGGCCCCTTGAATCTGAGAAGCAGGCCGAGGTTTCACGCTTTGAGCTGGCTGAAGCAAATTGCCCTGGGGCATCGTGGCGTCTGCTCCGCGAAGGAGGTTGACTTGAGGGACTTGAGCCCCTGCGCCTTTTTCTGCAAGACTGGTGCCAGAAGGACGTTGGCTTTGGCCAAAGCGGGCCTGCTGCAGGCTGCCAGAAGCACCAGAACCAGCAAACGGATTGCTACTGGACTGAAACTGTTGCGGTTTGTAGCCGATGCCTTGCAAATGAGACTCCTTAATAAAAACTCGAATACTACCTCTATTAGTATAAAACCCATCGGGGAGAAAAAATTGATGCTGACATTATTGAGAGATTCTTAAGATTGGCCAGCGCGTTCAAAACAACACCCGAGCTTTTAGAAACGACTTCACCGATTTTTGATTGAAATGAACCCCAGCCTATGATTTCCCGGAATAGAAGAAGAGCAAGCAACTAAAAAAAGAGAAGTAAAACATTGTGTTTGGCTATCAAGAGTGAGAAATCAATACCGACTCTTAATGATCGTCTCTCTGATTACGCCTCTCTCTTGATACATTCACTATAAACCCAGTTTTTAAAAAAACGTTTGTTTTTTAGAAAGCTTTAAGATTTCAGGCAGGCGCTTTGCTGCATCTGTAATTGAAAGCCGTAACGGGTTTCGAGTGAGACGCTATCACTGCTGTGATCCGCTGGTAGAGGGAGTAACGCCAGCGTGAGCATTGCATTATCAAGATACGCAGCACTGGTCGCCGCAAAGACGTCTAATGTGAGACTGCTTGCAATAGCAATACAGCCAATATGCTTGTCATTAAAGCGGTTAATCAATCCACGATCGACCAATTGTGCTTGGAGCCCGTCGCAACACCCTCCACCAATTAAAATAGCACTGGGTCTTCCGGCCCGGTCTACCGCCAATTTTTCCAGGATTTCTGCCAACACGGTCCGTGCGGGCTCTTCCAGCACGATGGTCTGCAACGAATTGGATTGTGAGGGAGAGGGGGATACGAGTTCTGTCATGCCAGTCCTGTCTTGAGGGATACTCATGAGTAAGTGTTAAAACGGAACGCCCGATGAACCTCACCGGGCATTCCATCTCGTTTTTTAAGCTAGTTTTTAAGGACTAGTTATCATACCAGCCCATGGGTTTTTCGTTGAGATCAACAAAAACGCTTTTAACCTGGGTATACAGTTCCAAAGCGTGGACGCCCAGTTCGCGACCAACCCCGGACTGCTTGTACCCACCAAAGGCAGCTTCGTTGGGCAGTTGGTTGTAGGTGTTCACCCAAACGGTGCCGGCTTTGATCGCACGAGCCACGCGGTGGGCTTTGGTGAGGTCTTGGGTCCAGACGGCACTGGCCAAACCGTAGATGGTGTCATTGGCTTGGAAGATGGCGTCTTTCTCATCTTTGAACTTGATCACGCAGACCACGGGGCCAAAAATTTCTTCTTGAGCAATACGCATGGTGTTGGTGACATTGGTAAAGATGGTGGGTTCAAAGAAGTAGCCAGGCAGATTGGTGATGGGGTTACCACCATAAGCCAGTGTGGCGCCTTCGCGTTGGCCAATTTCCACAAACTCAGAAACTTTTCTCAGCTGAGACTCACTGGCAAGGGCCCCCATCTGGGTGTTTTCGTCCAGTGGGTCACCGACGCGGATTTTACGAGCCTTTTCAACAAAGCGTTTCACAAACTCGTCGTAGATACCTTCTTCCACGAAGAGTCGGCTACCGGCGCAGCAAACTTGGCCTTGGTTGAAGAAGATACCAAACAGAGCTCCGTCGACGGCTTTATTGAGGTCAGCATCGGCAAAGACGATGTTGGGTGATTTGCCGCCCAGCTCGAGAGAGACTTTTTTCATTGTGCCAGAAGCCATTTGCATAATCAGACGGCCGGTGACGGTTTCACCGGTGAAGGCCACCTTGTCGACTTCTGGATGGCTGGCGAGGTACTCACCAATTTCAGCCCCAGGTCCAGTAATCACGTTAACAACACCGCGAGGAACGCCGGCTTCAGTAATCACTTCAGCCAGTTTTAGGGCGGTGAGTGGGGTGATAGAGGCTGGTTTTAAAATGACGGTATTGCCGGCGCATAAGGCGGGGGCAATCTTCCAGGCTGCCATCAAGAGTGGAAAGTTCCAGGGAATAATTTGGGCAACCACACCGACGGGCTCTCTGAGGGTGTAGTTAAAGCTATTGCCAGGGGTTGGTACTGTTTCCCCGTGGATCTTGTTGGTGTAGCCGGCATAGTATTCAAAGCAGTCAGCTGCTAATGCCACATCGGCTAAACGGGTTTCGCGAATGGGTTTGCCGTTGGTAATGGATTCTAAACGGGCAAACTCTTCAGCGTTCTCGCGGATCAATTGCCCGATTTTGTAGAGGAGTCGACCGCGATCTCCAGCAGACATTTTGGGCCATTTCCCAGATTCAAAGGCAACACGTGCTGCTTTGACGGCTCTGTCCACGTCTTTTCTGTCGCAGCGAGGAACACGCCCGACAATCTCACGGGTGGCAGGGTTTTCCACATCAAACTGTTCGTTTTTTTCAAACCACTCCCCATCAATCAGGTTTTTGTAGGTTTTTGTTGCAACGGCTGTTGCCATAGTGGAATCTCCTTTTCTCTCGAACAAACAATCCATACGTGTCAGAAATACACATCAGCTCAGAAACAACGCCGACAAACAGACGGCAAACGCAAATTAGTTTCTGAAAGTGACGAAATATACCTGAACACAATCCATAAATAGGCGCTTATCATACGCAAAGCATGGCTATCTGTAAAGCAGCGACTTGCATAGCGAGAGAGTCTTTTATTTTTGATGAAAATGAATTAAAGACTCACTTTGGAGAAAATCTCCATGATGGTGTTAATCATAATCAGGCCAATTGGCCCAAAAATGGTGACAAAAATGGCCGGAAATAGAAAAATATAAATGGGTAAAACCATTTTGACGGCCACCTTGTTGGCCTTTTCTTCGGCCTTTTGCAAGCGCTTGTTTCGCAACGTGTCGGCTTGAACACGCAGGGTAAAAGCAACGCTGGAACCCATTTCAAATGCTTGAACCAAGGCATTCATAATCATCTGTAAATCTTCCACACCGGTTCTGATGGCCATATCGACCATCGCGTCACGTCGTGGTTTGCCCAGAGCCAAATCATTGTTATAACGAATGAGCTCATCGCGCAGAAAGGATGAGGTGCGTTCGTTATTAATCTGCACAATTTTATGAATGGCAGTATCTAAGCCCAGACCGGCTTCGACACAAATAATCAGCAGATCTAAAAAATCAGGTAAGCTTTTCTGAATACTTTCTTGTCGCTTTTGCGCTTGTTGGAACAACCACAGCATGGGCATTATATAGCCACTCATCCCAAAAAAACCGGAGACTAAAATGCTGATCATACCGCCAAATTGCCCGAATAGACTGGTAATTGCAAATAAGGTGCCAAAAATTGTGAGCGTACAAATTAATTGAATTCCCAAAAAAATCTTGGGGTAGTGTGGCTTATGATACCCTGCCTGAATGAGTTTTTTCTTGACCCAAGACTGGCTTGTGAGTGGAATAAATTGCTGGGTTTTATCAAAAATGGACTGCGCAAAGGGAAAGAGTACCCGCTCATTAAACGACTGTTTTAAGGCCTGATCTCGAAGTAGCTGTTTACTGGGGTCATAGCCAGGATAATTGGTTTGTGTCATCGCACTAATTCGGAGTTGAACTGTACTGGCTTCTTGCTGGGTACTTTTAATCCCCAGCACCCCCATCAAGACAGTGCCTATCATACAGAGTAAGAGTAACGCAATTTCCACCGTGTTTCAGTCCTATTTATATTACACTTCGACTTTATATTACACTTCGACCTGGACGATTTTAAACAACACACAAATCCCACAGATCATCCAAAAACCAGCAATAATCATGAGCACAATCCCGACAGGGTTGGTGATAAAATCCATCATTGCTTTGGGTAAAAAAGCATACATAATCAGCATCAAAAAAAACGGGACGCATATGACTATACCCGCTGATAATTTTCCCTGGGCAGAGATGGCCGATACTTTACGGTACAGCTTATAGCGCTCCCGCACGGTTTTGCTGAGGGTTGAAAGAATCTCTGCCATATTGCCGCCCGTTTCCTTCTGGATACTCACCGCCGTCACGAATAAATCCACATCAGTGGATGGAATTCGGCGTGCGAGATTATTCAGTACTTGATCTTGGGTGGCGCCCAAATTGGTTTCCACGGCCATCTTGTTAAATTCAGTCCCCCATGGGTCTTCAAAGTTTTCGGCAATGGTTTGTATGCCCCGGTTAAAACCAAACCCTGTTTTAAAACAATTTCCTAGAGCGTCTAAGACATCCGCAAATTGTTCCCCAGCTTTTTTCATGCGAAGCCAGATTTTCACTTTTAAAAATCCCATGGGAGAAAAGCCCCCACCAGCCCCTATTAATAGTGCCACCAGGAATGATTGACCGAACAATAACATGCTCAAAATGAATAATAGACCGCCTAAACCTAGACAAATAAACACATATTCGTAGCCCCGAATGAGCAAGTTCCCCCGCTCTAAATCTTGATCGAGTGTGGTGAGAAAGTTATGTTTGTTTTGATTTTTTTTCCTTAAGATAGAGGCTTGGGGTAAGTTGCTGTTTGCCATTAAAACAGAAGACTGTGTATAGACAGATCGCTGTGGCTGTTTGGCAATGAGCTGTTTTACTTTTTCTCGGGCGTCTACATGTTTTTCAAACATGGTTTTATACAGACCCATCAAAAATAAGAAGACGGGTAGTGCAATGCCTAAAATAAGGATAAAGTCTAAATTTAACACGGTCACACACTCACTCGTAAAGAACCGAAAAGCCCTAGAAATAACTTAGAACAGATTGGAAAAAGAACAACACACACATAACATATATACCTATAGGTATTATGCCCAGTCCGTGTATAAAGCAAACCCAACTTTACGCAAGATTAACGAAGAAACGGGCCTTCAGCTATTAAAGGTACCTTCACCCAGATGAACACCTGCTGCTATGAGAGCATCCATAAACTTAGGTCTGACGCCAGTGTGTTTAAATTCACCGATCACTTTACCGTTTTCATCCAAACCCATTTGCTGGAAGATAAAGACATCTTGAAGCAAGATAATATCGCCTTCCATGCCCACCACTTCGGTCACGTTCATCACCCGCCGGCTCCCATCGGAGAGTCGAGTGGCTTGGATAATCACATTCACTGCTGAGGCGATTTGCTCTCTAATCGCCCGGATAGGCAAATCATAGCCTGCCATCATCACCATGGTCTCCATTCTGCGTAGCGCGTCTCTTGGAGTATTGGCATGGAGTGTGGTGAGAGAGCCATCATGGCCCGTGTTCATCGCTTGCAGCATGTCCAGGGCCTCACCTCCACGACACTCCCCTAGCACAATTCGCTCAGGCCTCATTCGCAAGGAGTTTTTTACCAAATCGCGCTGTGTAATTTCACCTTTGCCCTCTATGTTAGCTGGACGGGTCTCCATTCGAGCAACATGTCGCTGTTGGAGTTGTAATTCTGCGGTATCTTCAATGGTGACAATGCGCTCATCGTGGGGAATAAAACTGGATAATACATTGAGCAGTGTGGTTTTACCGGAGCCCGTACCCCCAGAAATGACAATATTTAACCGCGCTTCAACAAAGCCTCTGAGCAAATCAGCAGCGGCTTCATTCAAGCTGCCAAAGCGAATTAAATCTGCGATTTTATAGGGATCTTTGGAGAACTTTCGGATGGTGACAAGGGGACCGTCGAGTGCCAGAGGTGGAATCACGCAATTAAAGCGAGACCCGTCTTTCAGACGGGCGTCGCACAGTGGTTGTGTTTCGTCCACGCGTCGGCCCACGGCAGAGACAATACGGTCAATGATCTGCATTAAATGGGCATTGTCTTTAAATCGTGTGTTGCTCTCAACGAGTTTACCGCCCCGTTCGATAAAGACCAGATTGGGCCCGTTGATCATAATCTCGTTGATGCTTCTGTCTCTGAGAAGGGGCTCTAAGGGCCCCAATCCCATGGTTTCATTGAGGATTTCTTCTATCAGGCGTTCCCGCTCCACTGTCGTCAGCAGGGCACTTTCCTCAAGCAAGAGGTGATTAATCGCGTCTTTGACTTGTAGCCGTAGCTGTTGATCGTCAGAGTCACTGAGCTTGCTTAAATCAACTTCTTCGATAAGCCTGCGGTGAATTTTTGTCTTGATATCGGTCTCGTTCTTATCTTGTCCCGCTCTCGATGACTTGGACTCATCGCCCCGAACTGCCGAAGTATCTGGCTTGGCGGTTTGCTCAATACCAGTATGATTACCTTCAGTGGTTGGGCTTGCCCCCGGGGTTTTAGACCAGCTGCCCCAATTATGCTTGCTGAATGACATTAGACGGAGCATCCTTCAGATTTTGTTCTTTATTCTTTAGTTTACCCCCAAACAGCAGTGTAAGAAAGCCCTTATGTGTTGAACCCACTCTTTCAGGCTCTGGGGTATTCGTGGCTTGTTGAAGTTGGCTTGCCAATTGCCGTATGGATTTTGTGAGAGGCGACTGAGGCTTGAGCTTTGAAAAAAATGAACCCATACTGTTGGCCTCAACATTGAGATCCCAGTCATTCGATACTCTCGCAAAAACCGGATAACCAAATTCTTGTTCGAGAGCTTGGTTGCTCATGCCGTAGGCCGCTTTAAGCTCCCAGCGGTTCAGCACGAGTTTAATCTTTTCAACGGGAACATGTTGACGCGCAAGATCGAGATATTGCTTTGTCCGGTAAAGTCCAGGAATATCCAAACTGGAGACCAATAATACCTCTGTAGCCGCATCCACTAAAAATTGATGATAGGGATCCAATACATGGGTGGGTAAATCAATCACAATCGTTTGATAACGTGATTGTAGATAGCGTAATAATTTTTCTAAAAGCTCTAGAGAAATTAAATCGTGGGATTCCAACACGTGTTTACAGCCGGCAATCAGATCTACACCAGAATCCTGCTCGTAGATAATGCGTTCAAACAGACTGTCATCTAAATCTTCTAGCGGGGTACCGGCAAGTTCTCCCAGAGAGTAAGCTGGTTTTGCATTCATTAAAGAGGCCGCATTGCAAAAAACCTGATCCATATCGAGTAACAGAACCGATTGTTTTTCCAGTTGGGATAACTCGTACGCCAAATTGACCGCTATGGTTGTAGATCCTGCACCTCCTTTGCTCGAGAAAACAGTAATAATCCGGTTCTGTGTATCTTGATTGTTTTGCTCAATCAATTGACTTTGTTTTTTGAGTTGTTCCGCTTGATGCTGATGGTAGCGTTCTAACCATTCTTTGTGACGCAATAATGCATGCTCTAGTTTATCCTTCTCCAAGGGGTAATGAATCACATCTTTCACACCACTGCGTATCATCGTCAGGATCATTTCTTGTTCTACTTGACGGTGTAAGGCAATCACTGTCAACTGATGCGGATACTCCAGCATTAGTGCCTGAACCATCAAACAAGCATCTAATTCCCGCCCGGTAAAATCAATAATCAATACATCGGGCTGAGACTCAATATGCCGTTCTCGCAAGATCCGGACACACTCTGAGAGCTCTAGATAAACACCGCCCAACTGGATCATTTCCAGACTGGATAATTGTTCATAAAGTGCTGTTCTCACTTCTGTAGAACTCGCGACTGCAATTGCAGTTATCCCGTTATGCTTAGACATACTGGCCACACACTCCATTCAACGCTTTTTTATTTGGATTTATTGAGGGAAATAGAACTTATTTTGTTACTGGAAGCAGATCGTTTTCTACCATCATCACTTCAGGTTGCACAATCACAATCATCTCACTGTCAGTTTTATTGCTATTTTTATTTCTAAAAAAACTACCAATCACTGGTAATGTTCCTAGCCCGGGAAAGCCACTAAAATTTTCTTGATCGACTTGACTGAATAGCCCGCCCATCACAAAGCTTTCACCGGTTCTAAGCTCCAACGTGCTTTGGAGTCGACGGGTCCTAAAACCAGGAACAGTCACAATATTGGTGGTAATCGAATTATTATCGTCACGCTCACTAATCTCGGGGGAGACCTGAAGATGAATTTTTTCATCTTCAGTAATGGTCGCAATAATATTTAACCGAATACCAAATTCTTTATACTGCACATTAATTTGACCATTAGAGCCAAGAACAGGCACAGGCACTTCTCCGCCGGCCAGAAAACTCGCCTTTTCACCACTCAGCAATGTGAGCGTGGGTTCGGCTAGAGATCTCGCTTTGCGTTTTTCTGTTAAAGCGCTAATCACCGCGCCCAGTCTTTGATTGACACTGATAAACTGTGTCACACCGTCCCCATAAACGGGATTGATCGAGAAGGTTTGTGACCTACTCTGCGTACTGGTTCCACTGTTAGAGCGGGTAATGGCATTAGAAATGACTTGTCCTGTATTCTTGGGATCGAATGAGGCGATACTTTTTCCGGTCGCAGGGGATTGACTGCCGTTAAATGTTCCTAATTGAACATCATTAAAATTGGCGATTAAATTGTGGCCAATCTGATTTAGGGCCACTCGAGAGATATCTAAAAATTTAATTTTGCACCGGATCTGAGGACGATACGCCACCTGCATCATGCTGATCACATTGCCAGAAGAGTCTGCGATGACGGACCCTTGCAAAATATTAATATCAACATTATCACTGAATTTCTTATCATCTTGAAAATCAGCACTTCCAGAAGAACGGACGCCGTTTCCGCCAGGACCAGTTAAAACCTTGATTCCCGGTGTGCCGTAAAAAATACTGGCTGTATTAATTGCTTTGGAAATCGTCGAAGAATTCTTGACGCGTCCGGTTAAGATCACTTTTTCGACCCCATCTGCCCCTGGAATAACATCCATCTTGATGTTGGGATCGATGGCGAGTAACTTCTGTTGAACCAGTGCAGCTTTGGTAGAGGGAATACCGGGCACTCGAATCAAATTAATAATTTTAGGAACAGAACCCGGCATAGAGGAGCCGGGAGAAAAACTGTTATTCCCTTGCAGACCCCGTGATGTCCCAGTAGAGCCACTGCTAGTTTGAGCGCCACTGCTCCCCCCAGAAGATGATGAAGAGCCTGAACTGGCGCCACTGCTAGAAGAGTTACTGGAACCAGAACTACCAGAAGAAGCTGAATTTCCACCCGAATTATTGCCGGAAGCACCTTGAGAAGAGGGTGAAGAAGCGCCGCCACTATCACTGCCTTGGAAGTAACTTCTTGCCAAATCGACAGCCATTTGACGAGATTCCATCGATTCGGCATCGCCTGATAAAATCACCGTATCATTGGCAGCGATAGGTTCTACATTCAGCCTGGGGTCTAATTGTTTTAACTGGCGTGTTAAGTTAGACACATCTCGGTGAATATTGAGATCAATCATCGAATAGTGACTGTTGCCAATATTTTCCCAGAGGACGAGATTGGCAACACCCACTTTGCTGCCAACAATTTGAATTTGTGTTGGCGATAAAATAAGCGCACTGGCAATATTGGGGTCGCTAATTGTGACACGGGCTGCCGGACGCTTTAGCGTAATAATACTGGCTTTCCCCACGGGAACATCAATCGTATCCAATGTTTTTGAAATACTGGTTTTGATCACCACAGAACTACTGGTGTTTAATGCCAGCACACTAGAAGAGGCACTGGGTATACTTTTAACGAGTTTTTTCGCAGAGTTTGTATTCTTCACTGGCATTTGTTGAGAATTGTTAGTCACTAAATCACTCAGATGCTGCTTTTTTACAGTGCTTAAGGCTAGCTGCATTGCCAAATGAGACTGAATTAAATCCGATTTTGCATGAAGAGGGCCGCTACTTTTTTTCAGCATCGCATCCACAGTGTTGGCATTAGCAAAAGAAACCACACCCGTTGGAATAGAATTGACAGAGCTAGCAGCCAGACAGATATGTTGAATCAACGCGATACACAGTGTGCTCGCAATACCTGTTTTTAGAGAGCGTTTATTGAATGAATTGAATATCTGAAACATGTCGTGTCCTTTGTCTGGGTTGGCGCAGATCAAAAATTCACAAAATTACGGTTGCTGCCTTGCACAAATTCCACCTGGGGCCCCACATAGCGATTACTTGAACTCAATTTTTTCCCTTGTGTGAGCTTGTTCCAGCTGTAATTGAGGGGACCAATGTTTTTGAGTATGAGTTCGGGACTTGAGATTCCTTTTGTTGGTTGCTGAATCGCGTCATTCTCATTTCTAAGCACCAAGCGAATATGGCCTGTTTCTTCTGCCAATGTTAAGGCTTCAACTTGTTCAGGAGTGAGTGCCAGAGTGACAGAAGAGATTTGCCGAGCTTTTCGATCTCGATCTTCTTGATCTTTCATTGCCTCTCGGCGGTCTCTGGCCATATCTTCTGCAGATTTTTTTGGTTCAGGCGCAGCAGGGACCTCAGAAATATTACTGCCAGATTGCGGGGCATTAACCCCGTCCATTTCATTAAGGCGCTGCTTGGGATGCGGGCCTAGGTTATCAGAATCAAAAGAATTCATACCGGGTTTTTGCATGGTTTCTCTTCCTGAAGAGTCAGACTCAAAATTACGAACCATACTCTGGGCTGCTGCAACCACCAAGGCATTTTGGATCACGGTTCGGACTACATTGACTCTCTCTTTCACCTGGTCTTCTCCGCTGGCCTTATCGACATCCACATCAAACACCGCCAATACATCAACACGGTCTCCTGGCTTTACAAAACCAGCGACAGCTTTCACTTCATCTACTTTAACCGACACCGCCCTCATCCCAGGCGGGATGAGGACTTGCAGACCTCCCTGAGATCGGTTGCCTGAAATTTTCTCCGCCACAATGGGCTCACCTGCCAGAAAAGGTGTTTTAGCCACCCTGCCCGAGAGTTCTCCCAAAGACGTAAAATAGTGTCCCTTTGGCAGGAGTTCAATAGGCCATTCCATGTAACGAAGATGCTCAGTGCTCAGTAAGGTCCCTGTCGAAACGGACTGAGCAGCAACAACAATGGCAGTTGTCTTGCTGGGCGGTTTAGTGGTCTGATCCTGAGTTTTGCTTTTGGACAGGTTCAATAGAACAGAACCTGTGATAATGGCCATAATAAACGCGCCTAGCAAGAACAGGTGCCCCGTTTTTAGTGGAAGTGGGCCCATTAATCAAGAATCCTAATCGTTACAACACTAACTCAACTTTTACTGGCTCAACAAATATTCGCTTGGTGGATTGTCAGAAATACTCCTTTAGGGAGTGGCATTCAGCCATTTACTAGCTTAACACACACTGCTGGACCGAGGTTAAAGAAGGCTTATTTTGCTTCATCTTTGTTCATGTAAGGTTTTTTCTCGCTCTATTTTTTAATTTGATTTTTTATTCTCTTTATTTTCATTCTTCGTAGCGCATCACGGCTCTTGCCACAACATTAAACTGATTGAATGGGGTTCCGTTTGCACCCAGTGCACTCATAAAGGCCCCAATGGGGAGGGGGTTAGGCATTGGATAACGTATCGTGACACTGACCGATCGTTGGCCAAATGTTCCCGCAGGATCCGGAGGAATGACCGTAATCATCCCTGTGGTGAGATTAATCCCTGTGGTCTGTGTCATAAAATTTTGCACTGCAATTCTGACCGCATCTATCCCTGTTTGAGGGTTACTACTGGCTAAATCACTGTTAAATGATGCAGATCGAGCCCCTTCTCTGACCGCACTGACAACCGCATGTTGGACAAATAAATAGGTACTAATACTGATGATGGCACCCGACATCAGCACAAACATGATAATCCCGAGGATTAATTCAAAAATGGCCTGGCCTTGATGTCGTTTTCTCAAGATTTTTTTCATTAGCTTCTAACCTATCGCAAGAAATTGTTTCCAGACATGCGGTTGCATGCCAGTACGTCGAATATGAGTACGATCGTTCGTTTTTTAAAGTGCTTATTTATGTCGGGAGACGACCCGTAAAGAAGGTTTGGACACTGGTCATAATGGTGTTAAAAATATTGGTAATACCCGCAGGTCCTACAGCAAGGACGGCAGCAACAAGCACAGCGGCAATCACCAAGGCGCCGGCATATTCAATCACCCCTTGGCCTTTTACTTTTTTGTTTGTCCACTGATGCGTTAATACAGAAGACTTTGCAGCCAAACGTAATCCGAGATCATGTAATTTTTTCATTCACACACTCCTAGCTTACCAACACACACACAACATGAATCATCAGAATGAGATGCTTTTCTCTAGATGCTAGAAAAAGGCCTCACTCCATACTTCAACTGAAGGTGTTATGCCATCATGTGGAATTGCTTAAACGTGGGTTTGTACATCTCTTAATATTTCTTGTCTTACCATTAGATTCTTTGCCATTTAAAACCATTTTCGCTAGAATGGCCAACGCCAATGTAATTCTGTCACCATCCTTACACAGGAGTTAGCCATGTCGGACGTCTATAAAGTCGTCATTATTGGGTCAGGACCAGCGGGTTATACCGCAGCTATTTACGCTGCTCGCGCCAATCTTAAACCCATTCTTTTTGAGGGACTCCAGCCAGGTGGGCAATTAACCATTACGACGGATGTGGAAAATTATCCTGGATTTCCCGAGGGAATTATGGGGCCAGAATTAATGGAGAAATTTAAGGCTCAAGCCGCACGTTTTGGTACAGAACTGGTCTCAGACTATGTGACGGCTGTTGATTTCTCTGTCCGCCCTTTCCGGGTTCAGACGGATGAGCAGACAGTCTTGGCCGAAACGGTGATTATTTCCACAGGCGCTTCGGCAAAATTGCTCGGTTTAGAATCAGAAACCCGTCTGATGGGCCACGGGGTTTCTGCCTGTGCCACGTGTGATGGATTCTTTTTTAGAGGAAAAGAAGTGGTGGTGGTTGGTGGCGGGGATACCGCGGTTGAAGAGGCCAACTTCTTAACCCGTTTCTGCGATAAAGTCACCCTGGTGCACCGCCGAGATCAGCTCAGAGCCAGTAAAATCATGCAGGACCGTGCCAAGGCCAATCCCAAAATTCAGTTTGTCTGGAATGCTGCTATCGAAGATATTTTAGGGACTGTTGAAACCGGTGTTACAGCCGTTCGTCTAAAAGATACGGTGTCTGGTGTGGTGAGTGAATACCCAACACAAGGGGTGTTTATTGCCATTGGTCACCAGCCCAATACCAACATTGTCCAAGGTCAACTCGACTTAAATGAAGCGGGCTATATTTTGGTTCAACCAGGAACCACCCATACTAACATTGAGGGGGTGTTCGCCTGTGGTGATGTTCAAGATGTACGTTACCGGCAAGCCGTTACGGCTGCTGGCAGCGGATGTATGGCCGCCATTGATGCAGAAAAATATCTCGAAGCCCACGAAGCCGTGCCCGCCAAAGTCGCCCATTAGCGATTCAGTCAGTCTACTGCAAGAAACCAGTCAAATCTGGTTTTCCTGCTGCTTGATAGGCGCTTTCCAACAATGTCGCCATCGCTTCTGTCGCTGTTGTCAGCTGTGTCAGGATTAAAGGCTTCCAGAGGCTTTGTAAGTGCTGCCAATAAGGGGTTCCAGGCTGGGAAGACGCGAGTTGACGGGCCTGCCTATCCCCCAGCACAAAATAGAAGAATTGTCGGTAGGATTGATTCAAGAGGTTGGCCAGCCATTCTTCTCGTTTCTCTTGGTTTATCAGACGGCCGTTGGTTTTATGAGATTCTTTTGCCCGGCTTGTCTCGGCCAAAGCCCAACGATGGACTACGTCGAACTGGTTATCATCAATGATGAGGCCGTCAGCGGCAATGTGCGCCGCGGGGAATTTTCGATCCGCCAGTTTCCAGTCCACATCATGGGTGTGAAAGGGTTGGCAGAGATCCCCAATATAATGGGCGAGCCTGGCACTGGCCTTTACCAATTCGTTTCGGTACTGCCGTTTTTGACGAAAATCGCCTGTTGCAAGGGCTCTGCGAGATTGTTGCAACAGCGCTACAAGTTCGTGATAGGCCTGTAATGTGGAGGCATAGACGTTTTGGGGTCTATCGTCCTGAGGTGTAAAATTTGGTCTTTTCCCGCTATGAAAAGGCTTGTGCTGGAATGGGTTATGCTGGAAGGGTTTCCCCTTGTTTGCTTTTAGGTGAGGGGCGGTTAGATGTTTTAGGGCAGCGGGGCTTCTAAAAATAGGCAAGGGATTTGGATCGATCTCACCCACACAGGTACAGTCTTTGGGGATACTATGCTCTGGGAGGAAAGCTTCGATTTCACTAAGCTCACACTTGGCTAAGCCGCCGTAGTCCGTGCTAAGGTGCGCCGGCGCTTTCTTGCCGCGGAGTTGATCCAGTCCAATGTAATGAGCGGGCCCGGGCTGAAAGACATCAAGCGACTGAGAATGAAAACTGACTTCGTAGGCATTGCGGGACAAAAACGTTTTAAAACTCGAGTCAGGCATCCATTCTGGGGCAACGCTTTCAATGCTTCGGTGCAGCGAATCTACCCACCCAAATCTGGGTTGAGAGAGTTTTGGCTGAGGTAGTTGGGCTGTTTTTTCAACAAGCTTCACAGGAATTCCCATCACATTTCTCACAATGAGTTCCTGTAATTAATACCGAACATGGGCCATGGTTGCACGGGGGTGGGCTGGGTTGTTACAAGGGTTTACAAACTCGGGGAAGAATATCCCGGTTTTTCGATGGAAGTCGTAGAATATGGGGGCGGGAAATCTCAAAGAAAAGTTTCGAGTGTGTTAAAAATAAGACCGAGGCCCTGACAGTGCCCTTGAACGCTGGATTTCAGACCATTCAACTGCCTTTTGCGCCATTATTGGTTTTTTCGGGGCGCCATGGAAGAAAGCGAGATCCCAATGCGGATCTCAAAGAACCTGTCCCTCTGGCGGTTCAGCGACTTTTTAATGCGGTCCCAAAAACCGAACTGCACCTTCATCTGGGCGGCTCTACCCCGCTGCCATTGCTGCGGCAGTTTATGAAAGAGAACGGTCTCTCTCGCAAAGAGGTCAGCAAAGTGGCCAAAGTCAGTGACCGCTTTGTGGATTTGGATGATTTCTTGACCACCTATTACAAAGTCCCTGCCCATGTGAAAACCCCAGACCAGTTTTACCGGGCAACTCGGGCTGTTGTGGCCGAAGCGGCTGCAGAAAATGTCCGCGTGCTTGAAGTCAGAACCAGTATTCTCAAAAAGGGTGGCGCTCCAGAAGCGATTGTGGCGGCTGTGGAGAGAGCATTAAAAGACGGGCTGCAGGCAGCCAAAGTCCATTATGGCTTTGAGATGCTGGGCAGCCTCATTATATTGGCCCAACGGGCAGGCACGCCTGAAGATTCTTTAGAATCAGCACGTTTGGCGGTCGAACTTTCCCGAAAACCCGGCTCCTTAATTCGTGGCTTTGACTTGGCCGGCTCGGAGGGGCAGCATTCGGTCGATAAACATGCCGCTGCGCTCAGGTATATCCAAACGTACGGGAAACCACAGGGTTTGGGATTGACGGTTCATGCCGGTGAAACCCCCATGTCGGATCAATTGTCTGGGGTCGATTCAATAAAAAAAGCGCTGGCACTGGGCGCAGACCGGATTGGACATGGGATTCAACTGATGCAGGACCCTGAACTACTGGCCTATAGCCAGGTTGCCAGATTGCCCATTGAACTGTGCCCTTGGAGCAATGTCCAAATACAAGCGGTGAAGGGCTACGGGGATCATCCCTTAAAAGAGATGCTTTCAAAGGGACTCAATGTGAGCCTGAGTACAGATAACCGGATGATGTCAAAAATCACACTCACAGAGCAACTGGGCCAACTGTGGGCCCATCATCAAGTGACATCGTGGGACGAAATTAAGCAACTCACCCGAAACGGGGTTAATGCTGCCTTTTTAACCCCAATGGAAAAAACCAGGGCCCTCAAAAATGTGGAGGCCGCCTTTGCCGCCATCGAACAAAATCCGCTCAACCAGCGGACAATTGCGCGCTACTTGAACAATAACGCGCCCAAAAAACGCCTGAATCAGTTTGCCTAAGCTTGCCTAGGGTTTTTTCTTATTCCGCTTGGGTAGAATCCCAATGCCGCGAAGCAGGCCAACGACAGGATCGTAATACTCGTCTACAACCCGTTCTTTGAGCGGAATAATCGCATTGTCGGTAATATGAATGTCTTCGGGACAGACCTCTGTACAGCATTTGGTGATGTTACACAGCCCGATCCCAGCTTCCTCCTTGATAAAGGGAAGTCGGTCCACACGGTCCATCGGGTGCATTTCTAAAGAGGCCAGGCGAACCATGAAGCGAGGCCCCACAAACTTGGGCTTTTGCTCGTGGTTACGAATCACGTGGCAGACATCTTGGCAGAGAAAGCACTCAATACATTTGCGGAATTCCTGCACCCGGTCCACATCTTCTTGATAGTAGCGCCAGCTGCTGACATCCTCGTTGTCTGGGGTGAACGGTGTGATTTTCTTGTTCATCTCAAAGTTCCAGGACACGTCCGTCACCAGGTCTTTGATAATGGGGAAGGATTTGATCGGTTGCACAGAGACAGGGGACTCAATTGGCAGATCGTCAATCCTGGTTTTGCACATTAAACCGGGTTTTCCGTTTATTTCAGCACTGCAAGAGCCACATTTTGCCGCTTTACAGTTCCAACGAACCGCTAAATCAGGGCAAAGAAAACCTTGAACATAGTGCATGGCATCCAAAACCACCATGCCCTCTTCGACGGGAACGGTAAACTCTTGGAAGTCGCCGCCTTCCTGGCTGCCTCGGTATACATTAAAAACCGCTTGTTTGCTCATAGGGCTCTTATTTCGCCTCCTCAAACAATTGCTTTAACTCGCTCGGCATTTCGGGCAGGGGGGACGTGCTAACAGCCATGGCGTCACCGTCTTTGCGAATGGTTGAGTTGACCGTGCTCCAGTGGGCATCATATTCGGGAAAGTCTTCTCGTGTATGCCCTCCACGACTTTCTTTCCGTTGGAGCGCGCAGCGGGCGGCAGCTTCAGAGGCTATCAGCATAGAGCGTAAATCCAGCGCCAAGTGCCAACCTGGGTTAAATTGTCTCGATCCTTCTACTGAGCAGACCCGGGCACGTTCTTTAAGGGCTTGCAGTTCAGTCACGGCCTCATGAAGTTCTGCCTCTTTGCGGATAATGCCAACTTTATTCTGCATCAAGTCTTGGAGATCCCGGTGAACAGCATAAGGGCTTTCACCCTTGTCCCGTTCAAAGGGTTCAGAAACTTCAACAATCGCCTTTTCAACATCTGCATCATTGATACTGGGGAATTGCTGTGTGGCTTTTGCAAATTCCGCAGCGCCCAATCCAGCGCGCCGACCGAATACCAAGAGGTCAGACAGGGAATTCCCACCCAGACGGTTGCCACCGTGCATCCCTGCGGATACTTCACCAGCGGCAAACAAACCAGGGATATTGGTCTGCTGACTTTCTGGATCCACTCTCAGACCGCCCATCGTGTAGTGGGTGGTGGGGCCAACTTCCATTGGCCCTTTGGTGATGTCTACATCGGCCAGTTCCATAAATTGATGGTACATGCTGGGCAGTTTTTTCTTGATGTAATCAGCACCGCGGTACGAAATATCCAAGAAAACACCACCGTGTGGGCTTCCTCGGCCTTCTTTGACTTCGCGGTTAATGGCTTTGGCCACAATGTCTCTGGTGGAAAGTTCCATCCGCTCTGGGTCCACGTTTTGCATAAAGCGCTCACCTTTGTTGTTGGTGAGGCGACCGCCTTCCCCGCGAACCGCTTCAGTGACCAGAATGCCCTTGACACCGGGGGGCCATACCATGCCGGTTGGGTGGAATTGGATAAACTCCATATCAATCATCTCGGCGCCAATATTGTAGGCCATCGCATGCCCGTCAGCTGTATATTCCCAAGAGTTGGAGGTGACTTTGAAGGCTTTACCAATACCACCCGTGGCCAAAATAACCGCCTTGGTATTGAAAATCACAAATCGGCCGGACTCACGCCAGTATCCAAAGGCACCAGAGATACGGTCACCGTCCTTGAGAAGATGCGTGAGCGTACATTCCATAAAGACATCAATGCCAGAGTGAACCCCTTTGTCTTGAAGCGTTCTGATCAGCTCCAGACCGGTCCTGTCACCCACATGGCAGAGTCTGCGGTAAGTATGCCCGCCAAAAGGACGCTGCAAGATTCGTCCATCCGGCGTGCGGTCAAACACAGCACCCCAACGCTCAAGCTCACGTATTCTGTCTGGGGCTTCTTGCGCATGGAGTTGGGCCATACGCCAATTGTTTAAAAACTTTCCGCCCTTCATGGTGTCTTTAAAGTGAGTTTGCCAACCATCGGCAGAATCCACATTGGCCATTGCCGCAGCGACCCCGCCTTCCGCCATGACGGTGTGGGCTTTTCCCAAAAGCGATTTGCACACCAAGGCCACGGAAAGACCTTGAGAAGAAGCCTCAATAGCGGCGCGCAGACCCGCACCACCGGCACCTACCACGACGACGTCGTGTGTATGGGTTTCGTACTTTGTGTTGTAGCTGGTCATGAATCAAAAGCCTCTGCTCTAGAAAAGACGGTAATCGGTCCAGACGCCGCTGGAAACAAGGCGAACGTAAATATCAGAAAAGGCCACCCAAAGCAGACTGGCCCATGCAAACTGCATATGTTTCTCGTTCAGAAGGCTTTGACGCTCCCAGGCCTTGTGACGCACCTGTGTCATTTTGTCGCAGGAGAAGCAATCAATGCAGCCCCCCAGTAAATGCCGCCAGGAGTGACAAGAGAAGGTATAAAGACCGAGCAGGGCAACGTTAATGGTGAGCACCAAAGAACCAACCCCTACATGAAAACCATCGGTCCAGACATAGGCCTTAATGGCGTCGTAGCCCAGGATAAAGATAAACAGGGCTGCAAAATAGAAGGCGTAACGGTGGGCATTCTGCAAAATCAAAGGAAATGCGGTTTCTCCGGTGTAGCCTTTGCCCTGGCCCAGCAATAATGCCAAAGGGCTCTTGGGCGCTTGCCCCGTAATATCAACAGCACAGGCTGGCGGGCTGGTGAAAAAAGAGCGGTAATACGCCTTACGGTAGTAATAGCAGGTGGCTCGAAACACAAGCGGAAAGGGGAGAATCAGTACTGCAGGAGAAAAAGGCCAGCTGCCAAACCATTGCGGAAACCACTCGACCAGATTGGGAGAATAGAACGGTGAGAGATAGGGTCCCCATTGATAATTGACGCCTTGCAAGGCTGCCCAGGTGGCATACATCCCAAAAGAGCCAAGAATAATTAACGTCAACAGTGGCTCAACCCACCAGGCGTCGGTTCGAAACGTGATCCAGCCCTGGGTTGATTTCAAGGGGGTGGATTTCATGGCTTGCAAAGAGTCAGACACGGGGCTACTCCCTCATAAAAAGTCAATAACAGACAGCAATACAGGGTTGCTCAAAATGGGACAAAAACAACTTCCCATCAAAAATACAGCTCCCTTTATCTTAGGAGACTCAGGCAGTGAAGTGTTTGTGATCACTCATATAACGCTAGTGAATGGCAGCGCCTTTTTCTTTGAGTGCTGCCAAAATTGCTTCATCACTGGGGTTTTCAACAGCCAGCGTCTGAAATGTCTTTGCGTCAATTCCCAGCTGACCCAAAAGGCCGCGGTCCATCGGGCAAGGGTATTCCAAATCATAGGTGTCGATGACGCCTGCGGCTTCCAGTCGGGCCTTGTCAATCATTCTGGCCAGCCAGGGGATCCCGCCGATAATGGTACTCCCTTTTCTGGGCTCTGAGTGAGTGTTCGTCATGGGGTTGACTCCTGTCTATTTATTGGCCTGCCCGGACATTATACACGAGTGGCTTTGTGCTAGAATCACTTGTGCTAAAACCAGTGAGCTAAAACCAGCAAAACATAACCGAGGTTTGATTTTTGATTATGACAGTCTCTGAAACCCTCTCCGTTCAAGCAGTTAAACACTATGCCACAGAACAAATTCTGGCTCGCAGTCAAGAGGCCTCACAGTTGGCCAACCAGATGATGGCTCGAATCGCAGAGCAACTGAAACCCGGCATGAAAGAGTCTGTTGCCCGACGGACGGCAATGCACGTGTTTGAGGCGGCTGGTGTGACCACCCTGTGGCACCGTCCTTATATTTATTTTGGCAAAAATACGGTTCTGACCTTTCGAGACAAACCTCAAACGGATGAAACACTCCAAGAAAGTGATATTATCACTATTGATATCGGTCCGGTTCCTCTGGAAGTGGACGGTCTCCAGTTTGAAGGTGATGTGGGCTGCACCCTTGTTTTGGGTGATAACCCCCTCTATATCGATCTCAAAAACCAGTGTGAGCGGATCAACACACTATCAAGGGCCTTTTGGAAAGAGCAACGCCCAACCGGAATCGCCCTGTATAACTATATTCACCAACTGGCAAAAGAGGCAGGCTATGTCTTCCAACTGGAACCCGCCGGGCACTTAATTGGGACCTTCCCTCACACTGGCTGGAAAGCTGGGCTGAATACTTATCCAGAGCCAGTAGAGCCGGGCATCTGGATTTTAGAAATCCAGATACGTCATCCGGAACTATCCTACGGGGCCTTCTGCGAAGATTTGCTGATTTAAAGCCTGTCTTTTGCTGAGTGATGAGGTATTGTCATTATTCCGCTGCAGGTTTTACGAATATCCTCTATTTGCCTGACCTGCTAGGACGGTTTTTTCGCTAAAATATAACCAGTCGTTTTTAGAACGTGCCAGAGTTCGCTGGTTTTCAGAGAGAGTAAGAGCCCAGATGTTTGACTTTATCAAAAAATCCATGGCCGCCATTCCAACAGGTAACCCGTCTCAGCGAGCCCTTCGCGTTTCTCCCCACTTCAGTGTGCCGCTGTCTGATTTTGCCGCTGTGGGTGAGCGAGACGCTATATTGGCCTCATCCGGGATGGGAAAATCCTACTTAACCGGCGTTTTGATGGAAGAAACACTCGAAACCGGTGGGCTTTTGTGTGTGATCGATCCCGAAGGAGAACATTTTACACTGGCAGAGCGTTATCCCATGATGATTATTGGTGGTGAGCACGCCAATCTGCCATTGGAAGAAGAAGGGATCGAATTATATATTGACTCGATGCTGCAATTTGGGCTCTCTGCGGTGTTTGATCTCTCAGAGTATCTGGATGCAGAACAGCAACACTTGTATGCCATCATTGCTGATAAATTGTTTCATGCGGAACAAAAATACCGCCGTAAAATACGCTTGGTGATTGAAGAAGCGCAAATTTATGCCCCGCAAAAAACAGCCGGTGTCGCTGGCAGTGGCGGTTCTGGTGGAACAACCCGATCGGGTAGAAAAAAGTTTCTCGATCCCTTACTGCCCAGTCAACGGATTGCAAAACGGGGCAGAAAACGAGCCATTGATAGCCTGTGGGCAACACAACGCCCAGCCAGTATCAGCAAGGACATTTTGAGTCAGTGTAATCGCTTTTGGTTTGGCGGGATTACAGCAGAACAGGACTACAAAGCGATTCGGCCTTTTTTGAATGAAGCCGGTATTTCTTTTGCACAAATTAAGGCATTAAATCCAGGTGAATTTTACTTATACGCCCGGGGGAAAACCAAATTATTGAAGGTTAGAAAGCGCTTTTGTAAACATGCTGGAGCCACTCCAGAGGCGGGTTTGGTCTTTCAGGCCACCCAAAATAGTTCACTCGAAAAGGCCATCTCACAACTCACAGAGGCAGTGGCAAAGCGAAGTATTGAGAAGCAAAAAGAAGAGTCTGAATTGTCCGTCTTGAAGGCGACTATTCGGGAGTTAAACGCTGAGAATGAGCGTTTAAAGAAAGAGTTGGAACAAGAAAAAATGGCCACCAAGGTGATCGAGCGTTTAGGTAATTCTCCCCCAGCTTCAAAAACAGCCAGTACCCGCAGTCGGATCAAAAAATCCGTTCAAGGTATTGGCGATAATATTGACCCGGATTTACCCCAGAGCACGCCCGAATTACCCTTTCAATCGGAAGTGTACATTAAGCAAATTTAAATTTAAACGTAAAGCGCACCAGCGTCTTTTAACCGTTCTTTCATCAAGAGATCTTTTAGCTCTTGCAGGCGGGCCCGCTCATAAATTTGCTGCCAAGTTTCATACAAAAAGGCTGCAATACGTTGCCTGAGGGTGAGTTGCTTGTCGACTTTGGACAGCGTGAGATAATCACCCGAAAACATCAGCCTGGGATCCACTCGATATGCCAATCCCTGCTGCTGTGCGGCTGCGCCAAATAGGGTTGCACTGGCTTGGTGCATCCCGTTAATCGCCATCAGGCTACTTGCCAATGTTGCAATACTCATTGTTCACCGTCCCACGAATAAGATTGTTGTGCTACACATCACGAGAGCGAAATTAATAACAACATACCCTAAGTATTTAACCCAGCAACGAAATGATAGACAGGTCAGTACCTGAAATTTGCTCTCAAGGGCATAAAAACATGATCTAAAAATTTTGTGCTAGTTACCATTTTAAGATTATAAAAAAAGTAAAACAAATAAAAAACCGATACCTCGTTAAACGCGATATCGGTAAAAATGGGTTTCACTCAAGCAATAGATTTAAAAATTGGTATTTGCAGGTAGTTTTGCCTTGATTTTTGTATTAACCGAGTGCACCAGCGTCAACACGGCGTTGGGCTTGTTCAACATTCTTTTTGCTGATTTGTAATAGCCAGTCATTAAAACCATTCTGCCATTCATACTGAATTTTGCTTTTTTCTAGTTTCAGTTTCAATTGTTTATCAATTTCATTGAGGGCGACTAATTCCTCTGGGGTTTCTTTTCCGGTTACTGTATTGGCAAGACCTGTGGATAGTTCCGCATAGCGAGAGGGGTCTGCTCCAGCAGGACCACTTGTTCTGGGTGAATATGCTGCACGGGCAGCAAGCTGGGTGTATCCAGTGTTTAGAATAGACATTGCGGGCTTGTCACACTCTCTATCTTGCGTAGTCAGAAGACCAGTCGTAAATAACCGGTCAGTAATCGGCATATGAATCGGTTGATATTTTAATAAAAACAAACAAGTGGGTAAAATTGCCCGCTAAAAAAATCAATGGATTCTTCTCGTGATTCTTCAATTTATTCTTCGAGCGCGTTAAACACTTCCAGAGCCATTTTAGCCGCACTTTGCTGGGCTTCTTTTTTTGATTTCCCCTGTCCGTGCCCGACGGGCTCTTGGTTGACTAACACTTCAATGAAAAACGTTTTATTGTGCGGGGGGCCCTCTTCCAATACAGTTCTGTATGCTGGAATGCCGTGGCCTTCAGCTTGAGTCAGTTCTTGTAGAACGGCCTTATAGTTATCCTTCGTCTTACTCATATCAACCAATGTCACTTGCTCTTCCAGCAGTGAGACCAGTAAGTGACGAATCTCGACCAATCTGCCGTCCAGAAAGAGAGCACCCAGAAAGGCTTCAAAGCCGCAGGCAAGATTGGAAACCTTATTGGCCCCATTATTACGGGCCTCACTTTTGCCGAACACCATAAATTCCCCAAGTTCCATCAGCCTTGCAAAATCAGCCAGCGTGGCATCGCTCACAATGACCGCACGTATCTTGGTCAGCTCTCCTTCTCGATAATCTGGAAAGCGTTCAAAGAGGTATTCACTCACAATGAGTTTCAGAACCGCATCCCCCAGAAACTCCAAGCGTTCATAGTTTTCCAGAGAGTTAAGCTTGTTCTCGTAGGTGAAGGAGCTGTGTGTCAGCGCACGGTCAAACAAATCATAGACAGAGGGTGTCTCAATGGGTGAGAGATCCAGTGATTCCATCAGCGTGTCGAGTTGCAGGCGACGGCGATCGTCCATAGTGAGATGAGGCCTTCTGAACTAGCAAACAGGATAAATTAACGATTAAAAAGGCCGTTCAGGGAGTGGAGAAAGGGTTGAATGTCTTGCGCCATGCCCTGAGCGAGAATTACCCAATAGATATAATAATATGATACGACCCCCGAAAAAATAAAGCTATCCATTCGGTCCAATAAGCCCCCGTGGCCCAGTAGTAATTTCCCAGAATCCTTCACGCCTGCGTCTCGCTTGAGTAAGGATTCAAATAAATCTCCCAGTTGCGCCGCAATGATAACAAGCAGTGAGAGTATCACCGCATGGGGTAGCGCAAGTCCTTGAAACTGTGTAAAAAGTATGCCCATAAAACAGCCAAAGAGTAGGCCGCCAAAGGCACCTTCGCGCGTTTTTTTCGGGCTTACTTCTGGATAGAGCAGTGTTTTCCCGAAAAGTTTGCCTGCATAATAGCTTCCGACATCAGAGGAAGTGATGACTAGAAAGGTGAGCAACATATAGCCAAATCCCGCATCTTTGATCGGGTTGAAGGAGATATCACCAGGAGGTGTTCCCAGATTGCGCAGCAGAATAAAGTGCATGGGGAGGAAACCGACGTAGAAGATGGCCAGAAAGGTGGCACCAATGTCGTGGATACTGGCCCTGGGGTGACGAAACAAAAGCCGGATAAAGCCTGCCAAAATTCCTAAGGTGAGGATGGGTAGAAAAAAGTGAGTTCGCCCGAAACTGGCTGCCAGCAGCATAAGAATGCCTGTAGTGAGGACGATCACCTGAGAGGGTTGTATATTTTTGGCCCGAAAAATGCCGTTCAGTTCCTGAAAGGACATCAGGAAGATCAACCCAACAAACAGTGAGAAGACCCAACCACCCAGCCAGGTGACAGAAAACAGAACAAAAAAAGCGAACAGACCGATACGAATTCGGTTGCTTTGGCTCATTAACCGCTGAATACCTGGGCTAACCGGGGTAGGTTGGCTTGAAGTAGAGTCCATGAAAAAATCTCTGGGCTAAATAGCCATCAATTCTTTTTCTTTTTCGCTCACCAGTCGTTCCATATCTTGGGTAAAGCGGTCGGTGAGCTTCTGAATTTGCTCTTGTCGGCGTTTTACATCGTCTTCAGAGAGATTTTCGGACTTTTTCAGCTTCTCAATCTCATCTGTAGAATCACGACGGATGTTGCGGATAGCCACTTTCCCGTCTTCGCCTATTTTTTTAACTGACTTCACCATTTCCTTACGGCGCTCTTCAGAAAGAGGTGGGATGCTGATGCGGATCACCGTACCGTCATTGTTAGGGGGGAGATTCAAGTCTGATTTGGCAATAGCCTTCTCGATTTCTGCTAATTGGGACTTGTCATAAGGTTGAATAACCAGAGAACTCCCGTCTTTAACCGAAATGTTGGCCACCTGTTTTAACGGGGTGGGGGTTCCGTAATAGTCTAAGCTAATCCGGTCAAGTAACATCGGATTGGCTCGGCCGGTGCGAATTGCACTCATCTCATGTTGAGTTGCCGCAATGGCTTTGTGCATTTTATCTTCAGTGGATTTTTGAATCTGGTCGGCCGTCGTGGTCATAAGGTCCCTCTGATTCTGTGCTTTGGCTTTACTGGAATAATAGAAAGTGACTTCGCTCGATTGTAAACAAAGACGTAGCCGGGTTCAAGTCATCTGGATTTTTTCATTGAAAATGGGTGCTTACTGACTTAATATCATCTCCTGTTTTAGACTTTTTTAGGGGTTAATCGGTATATGCAACAATCCTTATTTGGCTGTGCAATTGAAACACAACCAGTGACCACAGACTCAAGTGCCCAAGATATTCTAAATGCATCTGTATTTGACGCCTGTTACACTGTGATTGACCTAGAAACCACCGGGCTAAACCCTAAAAAAAATGCCATTACTGAAATCACGGCGATTCAGTTTGTTAAAAATGTGGACACCGGTAAATACACCACGCTGGTGAAACCAACAGAACCCATCCCTCCCGAAGTGGAACAGTTAACCGGGATTGGGAATGAGCTTGTTCAAGGTGCCCCAGCCCCTGTGATCGTTCTGAGTGAGCTGTGTGCATTTATGGGGCCAAGTCCGGTTTTGGTGGGCCATAATGTTCAGTTTGACGTCTCCTTTCTCAGAGAAAAGCTGGACCAGACAGGTCTGGGAACATACCTGCCTCGTGTAAACCCAGAAACGGCACTCTGTACCAAGAAGCTGGCCCAGAAATTGATGCCCGGTCTTCCCAGTTATGAAGGTGTGGTGGTCGCCACCCAGTGCGGGGTCTATAATCCTAACCCTCACAGAGCAGAAAGTGACGTCCGGATGAGTGCCGGGATTCTCTTTGCCCTGCTGAAACGGCTAGATCCTTCTATTCAGACAGTTGCTGATTTAATCGCCTTCCAGAACGGTCAATAAAAAACTAAGAGCAAAGCTCTATAGACACAGGGCAGTGATCTGAACCCTGCACGTCGGCGTGAATATCAGCCCCGGTGAGTTTGGGGAGCAAATTGGGCGAGATAAAGAAGTAATCAATTCGCCAACCCACGTTGCGTTCTCGGGCTCGAGAGCGCATGTTCCACCAACTATAATGGTTAGGGCCTTTTTCAAATACGCGAAAAGTGTCTATATAACCTGCAGAGACAAAAGTATCCATCCAGGCTCTTTCAATCGGAAGAAAGCCCGATACCTTTTCATTTTCTTTGGGACGGGCCAAATCAATGGGGTGATGGGCCGTATTAAAATCGCCGCAGACGATGAGGCCCTTGCCGTCTTTTAATCTCTCGTTAAAGCGGGTCAAAAAGGCGTCATAAAAAGCCATTTTATATTGGAGTCGTTCATCACTGCGCTGCCCATTAGGGTAGTAAATGTTATAGAACCAAAAATCATCAAACTCCAGGGCCAGCACTCGGCCTTCTGTATCGAATTCTGGATGCCCAAGTCCTTCTTGCACTTGCAATGGCTTGGTTTTTGTATAGACACAAACCCCACTATATCCCCGTTTTTCGGCATGAGTCCAGAAGCTGTGGTAGCCAGGAAGCTCAGTCAGTTCTGGGGTGAGTTGATCGCCACTGATTTTGGTTTCTTGTAGACCTAAAATATCGGGTTGCGCTTGAGACACCCAGTCAAAAAACCCTTTTTTTGTCACGGCCCGCAAGCCATTGACATTCCAAGAAATCAGTTTTACCACGGCATGTGTTCCTTAGCGCCCAGTGCGTTAATTTATAAAAATGGAGTTCTGGTTTATATTCTAGGGAATAATCAGCCAAGAACAACCGTGTATTAGGATACATCTCGAGAGAGATTTTCGGTAGGCAGTCGAAGGCAGAAGCAACAGCCTTTTTGCTTGTTTTGTCTGTTGCATAACGTGAGCGAGCCGCCGTGGAGTTCCGCAATTTTTCGGGCAATGGGAAGGCCTAGCCCTGTGCCTTGCTTGTTTAATACTTGACAATGTACTTGTTCAAACGGCAGAAAAACTCGCTCGATATCACACTGAGGAATCCCTGGGCCATTATCCTCGACCTCAAATTGCACATGGGTATTGTCTCTTGAGACACGTACATGGACATGAGCGCCTTTGGGGCAATATTTATGCGCATTGGATAGTAAGTTAATCAAAATTTGTGCGGCCCGGGTTTTATCGACCCAAATTGATTTTGGGACATGGGGCGACACTTCCCAGCAAACGGTTTGAGATTTAACAGAGAATAAACTCTCCACCACCCCTTGGACATGGCTTATTAATTCATTTAGATCGTGCATGCCGTGATTGAGCTTTAATTTCCCTGATCGTAGCCGAGAAATATCCAAGAGATTGTTAATTAACTCGAGTAGATGCTCCCCACTGGCATAAATCAGCCGGAGATACTCTGTTTGTTTGTCCGTCAGTGGGCCCAACATTTCTTCTAAGGCCATACTGGAGCTGGCAATAATACTGTGAAGGGGGGTTCTTAGTTCGTGAGCCATCGTGCTGATATAGTCTGTATTAGGGGCAATGGGTCTGCCGCAGTTATCGACGTATAACCGCTGTGTGAGGATCTCCACTAAAACAGACTCTAATTCAAGATAGTTTTCTTGAATTACAGAGCCATTCTGTTGCGGATCTCTCTCGATAATGAACACACCGACGGGTGTATCTTTGTAATGAAGCGTTTTTGTCTGCTGTGGGCCAATGACTCTATTGAGAATACTTCGACTGATAATAGTGTGCTTATTTTGTTGGAGACAGTCTAAGTCCGGAAAATCATGACGGCTCTCATACCCAATCCATAGACTTTCGGTCCACAAAACAGGTTGATAGAGACTTTGAGGGGACTCGAGTGAGAGTGCAATCAGGTGAACAGATCGCCAAGAATACTGTTGCCCGCAAGTACTTAACAGGTCTCGACATGCCTGACGCGTTTCGGTTGACTGAAAAAACCGGTTTAATGTGGATGTGATTGAAAAGCCTTCGAGCCCTTGAGAGAGTGTTTCGGCAGAAATCATGCGGATGTTTTTAAACCATCTTTAATTTTTGGGCCACAAATGCAGCTTGCGTGCGGTTACCCACATGGAGTTTTTTGAAAATATTGGCCAGATGGTTCTTTACCGTGGTTTCTGAGATAGAAAGCGTATCCCCAATCTGGTTGTTAGAATAACCCTGAACAATATAGCGAAGCAGTTCGCGCTCGCGTTGCGTGAGGAGATCTGTGGCACCTTTTAGGGCTTCTTCTTGAGGATCGCTCATGCTTTCTGCCGCTTCTTGTTCCCAGCGGCTTCGACGCATCAGTGCTTCGATGTGAGCCAATAAGCGTCCAGGGGTGATGGGCTTTGTCAGATATTCATCAGCTCCTCGGCGGAGACCGGAGATCATGGCCAATTCTTCATGATTGGCTGTTAGCATCATCACTGGAATATTGGGACGGTCACCACTGGAGCGTATAAACTTTAAAACCGACCATCCATCCATTTTAGGCATATTTAAATCCAAAATAATCAAGTCATAGCGGTCATAATTTTTGGTAAAAACTTGAATTCCCTCAAACCCGTCGTTTGCTGAATCGACCTCATAGCCAAACATCACCAGCATATCTCGAATCACTTGTGGCTCATCATCGATTAGTAGTATCTGCATACGGGACGGTCCTTCTATTTTGAGGGGTTACCTTACCATTCGTTACTAGCTGGCGGATTCCAAGTGGTAATGCTTGATGTTTGTGGCTTCTTGGACGCTAGTCATCAGAGTCTGTCTCTGAGGCTGTCTTTGAGGGCTCATTTTTGCGGGTGCAATCGTATGGTCTTCTTTAAAAATCTGATCGATAGTGGATAAAAACGTTTTCATGGAAACGGGCTTCCCCAAAAAACCATTACAACCGGCTTCAAACGATTGACTCTCATGATGCTTGAGCGTGAGGGCGGTGAATATCAGAATAGGAATAGTACTTGTGGTAGGGTTTTCTTTAAGAAAACGGGTGAGCCATAGCCCGGATACATCGGATAGGCGCAAATCCAGCACAATTAAATCAGGTAGCACAGGGCTGCTTGTCATCTGGGAATTCTGAGTCTTTGAATATTGAGAAAGCTGGACGGTCTGACGTGTGTTGGTGACAGGTTTTGAAAAACTGGCGGAATGACTAGCGCAAAGTTTGAGAATGCGGTTTCGTAATTGTGGAAATGTGCGTATTTCGGGCATAAGAATTTCCAAAGCCTCAAACCCGGTTTGAACACTAGAGACCTGGTACTCGACATAACGCAAGCATTCTGTATGCAGCTTGAGATTATCCCCGTCTGGATCGATTAACAGAATGTGTTTTTGGGGGATGTGTTTTTTGTGACTTTGATATGGATGAGGCACCACGGGGCTCTCACCCTGTCGATGCCTAGCCATTAAAAAAGTGGATTCGATTTTGTTTAGTTCACTTTCCATGCTTGGCCCCTAAAGACGGTTATTTTTCAGGATGTTTTTTCATCGAACTCAGAGCAATCAAAAAACAAGACTGTTTTTCATCAAAATTGGATCTTCAATTTAACTTGATGCAAATTTCTTCTGGAATCAACGATACAGAACACAAGATTTAGAATGGAATATAGCATTGGGAATGCAGAGAATCACTTAAAAACAAAGGGGGTGAGGAATTAGCGATTTAAAAAACACAGGACTTTGAATGAATCTCCATACATTCATCTGGTGAATATTTTTTTTACCAGACGAGTTTCAATTTAGACAAAAACCCTTCTGGGACAAAGGGGAAAATCTTCGGTTTTCGGTCAAGAGTTCCAACGGACAAATCATTCCAACGGAAAAAGCAGTTGATAGAGACGGTGAGTGGGTTTGTGATGAGATGGACTGATAAAATCGAGCCATAAAATTGAGCCAAATGAAGTGAAGACACTGACGGTATTAACCGTGGCTGACTCATATACAGCATAACCAAAGAAACCCTTCATTAGTACGGGGACAGAGGGATTATTTTTATAGTCCGATTGGTTTATAGTGGGCTGAGAAAACATACATTTTTTTAAAGGCCGTTTTTATAGAGATTGTAGGTAAGCCCATGGCTGGTGGTACTCAGACAAATAATTTTAATGACACACCCACACAGCTTCGCCTGGCGGTGATTGGTGCGGGCTACTGGGGCCCCAATATTATCCGTAATTTTTTTGATAACCGAGAATGCGACCTAGTTGCTGTGTGTGACCGTGATGCTAAACGTCTTTCTCAACTTCCAGCTCAAATACAGCGGCAAGTGACGCTGCTAGATGATGCTAGTCGGGTATTTGAAGACTCTTCAATTGACGCAGTAGCCATTGTGACGGATATTGATTCTCACCGTGTTCTGGCAGAAGCGGCATTGACCGCCGGAAAACATGTGTTTGTTGAAAAACCTCTGGCAACCAGTGCAGAAGACTGTCTATTTCTTGGTAAGCTTTCTCAGCAGGTAAAAAAACACCTTATGGTGGGGCATACCTTTATCTACAATCCAGCTGTGGCGCATCTAAAGCAGACAATTTCTAAGCCCGATTTTGGAGAGACGCTGTACTTACATGCGCAAAGACTCAATTTGGGTAGGCTTCAGGTTCGGGTGAATGCTCTCTGGAGTCTGGCTGTGCATGATGTCGCTATTGCCTTAGAACTGTTTGATGAACTGCCTAGCTCTGTGTCTGCGACGGGACATGCCTACATTCTCCCCGGAGTTGAAGATGTGACTTTTGTCAGTCTCCATTTCCCTTCAGGCAAGATGGCGCACATCCATACCAGTTGGCTGGATCCCCAAAAACGTCGCCAAGTTACAGTGGTGGGAAGCCGGCAAATGGTGGTATACGATGATGTGAGCCTGGATCAGAAAATAGTTATTTATGACAAGGGCATCGATAAAGTGTTAAAAGACGGTTCTAAGCCAGAATTCCAGAATTTTAGTGAGTTCCAGTACCTTATTCGCACGGGGGATATGCACATTCCTCATATTTCTTTCACTGAGCCGCTTAAAGTGGAAACACAACACTTTATAGACTGTGCTTTAGGCCGTCATCCAAAACCAAAAACAGGCTGGGAAGAAGGCTGTCAGGTAGTCTCTGTATTGGAGGCAGCGCAAGTCTCTCTCCAAAAGGGTGGCATTCCTGTGCAAATTCAATATCTTCTGGGAGAAAAGGTGTCGTAATGGTGGGTGTCGAAACCAGTACATCAGAAACCCTAACCCCTATTCCCTTGGTCAACTTGCATCGGCAAATTGCCTCCTTACAGGAGCCCATTTCTGCAGCAATAGCCGGTGTTATGTCCAGAGCCGACTTCATTCATGGTAAAGCGGTGGCAGAATTTGAGACGGCCTTTGCACAATGGGTTGGACTTCCCTATTGTGTGGGTGTGGGTAACGGGACAGACGCGCTTACGTTAATGCTTCGAGCAGCCAAGCTCCCGGAAAAATCGGTGATTGTGACGACGCCAATGTCGTTTATTGCTACCACTGAAGCGGTTTCTGCTGCCGGATACCAAATTGCCTTTGCAGATATTGACCCCGACACATACGGTCTCTCTGCCAGTGCCCTTGAAAGCGTTTTGGCGGAACAGAGAGCCAGTGCGATTCTTCCCGTGCACTTGTACGGCCAGTCCTGTGATATGCTTGCCATTATGGAATTGGCAAGTCGCTATCAATGCCAAGTATTTGAAGACGTTGCACAAGCCCATGGGGCAAAACTAAATAATCAGTCTGTGGGGTCTTTTGGTCGTGCTTCGGCTTATAGTTTCTATCCTGGAAAGAACCTGGGAGCTTTCGGAGATGGGGGGGCAGTTGTGACAGCCGATCCGGATCTCGCCGAAGAAGTACGGAAACTCGCCAATCACGGTAGATTGAGTAAGTATGAACATCTTTGCGAAGGGGTCAACAGTCGCTTGGATACGCTCCAGGCAGCCATTCTTCAGGTGAAACTGGCCTGTATCGATCAATGGAATGCTCAGCGCAGACATTGGGCTGCTCAGTACCATCAGATGCTAGCGGATGTTTCTGAAATAAAGCTGCCTCAAGTTCTGCTGGGCTCAGAGCCCGTGTACCACCTTTTTGTGATCCAAGTGGAAAACCGTGACGCATTGATGCAAGCGTTGAAGCAACAAGGCATCGCCTCAGGGATACACTACCCCATTCCGTTACACAGACAGCCGGCTTATGCCCATCTAAATTTGCCTGTTGGGCGCTTTCCCAATGCTGAAAAATTGGCAAGCCAAGCACTCTCTCTGCCGTTATTTCCGGAAATGCTTGAAGAAGAGTGTTTAAGGGTTGTTCAGGCGCTTCGTACTTTCTACGGATATTCTCCCCTATGAGTCAATCACCCTCTCTCAGCATTGTGATTCCTTGCCTCAATGAAGAAGGGGCTATCGCTGGTGTGGTGCGAGAATCTATGACGGTCTTATCTTCTATGACCGATGTCTATGATGTGGTTGTGATTGATGATGCCAGCACAGACAATACACAGAGAGAGTTGTCCGCCTTATTAAGTGAGTATCCAGAACACCTCAAAGTCATCACCAACCCAAAAACCATTGGGTGTCATCCTTCCAGTTTGATTGGTTTTCGTGCTGCCAAAGGCGATTACCGACTGTTTATTCCCGGAGACCACCAAATCCCCGCTGCAGAGTTCCCCAAATTTCTGGCAGAGGCTCTCAAAGGGGCAGACGTTGTTTACAGTTGGCGGGTTCACCGGGCCGATCCCTTTCATCGTCGACTCATCAGTGGTCTTTATAATCTGGTGGTTCGGACATGTTTGGGTATTCGCCTTCATGATGTGGATTCGGCTTCAATGCTCTCTGCCAAAGCGGTGGAAACGCTACTACCTCATGTGACAGCTGAAAATGCCTTTATTACTGTGGATATGCTGATACAATCGAAGAAACTAGCTATCACAGTGGGAGAAGCAGTGATTGATCATCACCCCCGACGAACAGGAGAAGCCAAGGGGCTGAATTTAAAGGATTTATCCAAGGTGCCGGGCAGTTTCCTCAAAATGCTCTGGTGGGTTTGGACCCGGCGGTAAATTACGATGACAGGAGAAATGGCGTGATGTCTTCAAAAAAGGTGTTGGTAACCGGTGGGGCAGGCCTGATAGGCTCACATCTAGTCGATCTTCTGCTAAAAGAAGGGCATAATGTCACTATTTTAGATAATTTAGAACCACAGACACACCCACACGGAAAACCTGAGTGGATTCCCAACCGGCAAGACGTTCGCTTTATCCATGGGGATATGCGCTCAGAGAAAGAGGTTCTGGAAGCTCTCAAAGGGGTTGAATGGGTCTTCCATCAGGCTGCCTTTGGTGGGTTTACCACTGCGCTGACCCAATACATTGATGTCAACAGCACGGGGACGGCCCGTATTTTTGAATTAATTCGTGAGCACAAACTGCCTGTTGAGAAAATGGTGATGGCATCATCACAAGCTGTTTATGGTGAAGGGGTGTATTCCTGTCTGGAACACGGCCCGCAATACCCCGCGATGCGGTCTCGAGGACAATTGATGCACAGCCAATGGGAGTCTCGCTGTGTGCAGTGTGATCAGCCCATGCTCCCTGGGCTTACCCCGGAAACTGCTCCATTGCGCGGTGAAACCATCTATGCGATTTCCAAACTTGCCGAAGAACGTCTCTGTATTGGGATGGGGAAACAGTTGGATATTCCCACGGTGGCACTCCGCTATGCGGTTACTTACGGACCCCGTCAGTCGATCTTTAATCCCTATACTGGTGTGGTTTCTATTTTTTCTACCCGGCTTTTGAATGATTTGAAGCCTGTTCTCTACGAGGACGGTCAGCAGACCAGAGATTTTCTCTATGTGGCAGATAATGCAGCCGCCAATTTGTTTGTGATGCAGCGCCCTGAAACGGCCTATCAGGTGTATAACGTGGGCACTCAGACCCCGACGCGGATGGTTGATCTCGTTTCAACGCTGGCGACCTTATACGAAAAGCCCTTGGAAGCCGATTTTCCAGGAAGCTTTCGCCCCGGTGATGTGCGGCATTTTGTGCACGATTCCTCCAGCCTGTATCAACTGGGCTGGCAGCCCGTGGTCTCTTTAGAACAAGGCTTGTCTCACTACGTTGAGTGGATTCGTGCTCAGGGCAATGTAAAAGAATACTTTGAGTCAGCAATGAAACGATTAGAAGAGATGCAGGTTGTGATTGCGCCCCATAAAGTAGCGACCTCTTAGCGATGTGCGGCATTTTTGGGCTGTTTCCTGGGAAAACTCCCCCCTCACATTGGACAATCCCTCGACTGGCCCGTTGCGTGGAGTTGTTAAGGCACCGGGGCCCGGATGCTCAAGCGTTACGAATTTTTCTGGAAAATGGTAGTTCAGAATTTCTTGATCTTCAGCAAACCAGTGCTCATGCATTACAACATTCCCGCGAAAATAACTCTATTTCAGGCTTACAGGTAGCCCTTGGGCATACTAGGCTCTCTATCATAGACCGCTCCAATTCAGCGAATCAGCCAATGGCCTTTCACCAGGGGGGCTACTGGCTGGTATTTAATGGAGAGATCTACAATTTTCAAGCACTCAGAGCTCAATGTGAGCAGCAAGGGCTCAATTTTATTACCTCTTCTGATAGTGAGGTTTTGCTGGGCTTGTATCACCTATACGGACCAACGATGGTCCAGCAGCTAAACGGCATGTTCGCCTTTGCTATTTGGGATAGGCCTAAGAATAAGCTCTTTTTGGCGCGAGATCGCTTTGGGATTAAACCAATGTATATCCGTCGTTTTGATGACGGGGGACTTGCCTTCGCCTCAGAACTAAAGTCCTTGATGGCACTCGATAATCACCCTCCTCAGTTGGATTATACGGCGTTATGGGATTATTTTACCTTCCAGAATGTACTGGATGAACGGACCTGGGTGACTGATATACAGTGCTTTCCACCGGGTAAAACAGCACATTATAGGCTTGAGACAGGGGAGTTAACGTATTCAACGTATTGGTCACCCAATTTTCAAGTGTCTCCAGAGTTTTTGACTGCCGATTACTCTCAGCCTTCTTCCCAAATCACCCCCAGTGAGACGACTTTAAGTGAGTATAGAGACCTGTTTCAAGAGGCTGTCACTCGCCAATTGGTGGGTGAGGTGCCTATGGGAAGCCTTTTGAGTGGTGGTATGGATACGGGGGCAATTACACAGGCGGCTGTTATCAGTCTGCCAGGAATGCCCACGTTTACCGCAGGTTTTGACACGCGCGGGGCCTCAGGAGTGGAAGCGTTATTTGATGAACGCCCTGAAGCGGCGATGTTGGCCTCTCAACTGAAGACTCGTCATGCAGAAATTGAGATTAATGCAGAAGCATTGTCCACTCTGATGCCGACGGTGATGTGGTCTCTGGATGATCCCCGTGTGGGGATTTCTTATCAAAACTTGCTTATTAACCAACGGGCGCGTCAGGATGTCACCGTATTGCTATCTGGGGTAGGTGGAGATGAGCTTTTCGCTGGTTACCCGTGGCGGTATCAATGGTTGATGCAACCAGAAGCCGCAGAACTGGATAGCCTGTCACTCACCAAAAAATATTATCAGCACTGGACACGGCTGCTAAGCGATCAGGATAAGCAACAGTTCTTTTCTGCCCGTTTTTGCCAAGAACTCGGTAACCCCAGTGACCAACAAGAACTCACTTGGCAGCGCTTCCAGGCAAAGTTCGTCAACACAGAGTCTGATTTACAGACACATCCCCTGCACCGGGCTTTGTCCTTTGATATTCAGACTTTTCTGCACGGTTTGTTGATTGTAGAAGACCGGCTTTCGATGGCTGTGGGACTGGAAACACGAGTTCCCTTCCTAGATCACAACTGGGTAGATCGTGTGATGACACTCCCTGCAAGTTGGAGAATCACTCAGGACGGTCAATCCAAGTGGGTTCTGAAGCAGATCTTCTCGACGCTGCTGCCACCAGAAGTTCTCAACCGGCGTAAACAAGGCTTTACTCCCCCAGAAGCGCATTGGTTTCGGCATCAAAGCAAGCCCTATCTCAAGAGTATTCTTGATACCGATCGGTTTTTTGACCGTCAATTAGTCACTAGAGAAGGTTTTACCCGTACTTGGGATGCCCATATGGCGGATGAGTCTGGGACAGGACAGCGGTTTTTACTTTGGTCTATGCTCTGCTTAGAATGGTGGCACCGATTGTTTGTGGATGACCGCAATTGGGCAGATCCCCGTTTTCCATATTAAAATTCCTGTATTTCCCCTGTGAAAGAGATTTTAGCCGATGACTGCTGAGTTTTCTGGAATTCACCCTACCGCCTGGGTACATCCATTGGCCGCTTGTTTACGCGGCGAGACATTCCCTGGTGAGATTGGGGCCTATTCACAAGTGGGAGAAGGCATTGATGTCGATGCTGATCCACAGGTGTATTTTGCCGGTGCTTTCCGTCTAAGAAGCCATACAGTCTTGTATTGGGGGAATTCCATTGGCGTGGACTTTCAAACAGGGCATCACGTCTTGATTAGAGAGCAGAATGAGTTGGGTGCCTCTATCAGCGTGGGATCTGGCTCTATAATTGAACACCATACCAAGATAGGTGATAGAGTCCGGATACATAGTGGGGTCTTTATTCCAGAATTCACGGTGATAGAAGCCGATGCATGGCTGGGGCCCAAGGTTACCCTGACTAATGCCCGTTATCCTAAGGCGCCAGACGCGAAAGAGCAGCTGAAGGGCCCTCTGATTAAAACCTATGCCAAGCTTGGTGCCAATACCACGGTGCTTCCTGGTGTGACTATTGGTGCTCATGCCTTGGTCGGGGCTGGTTCTGTTGTGACCAAAGATGTGCCGGACTATGCTGTTGTTGTCGGCAACCCTGGAAGAGTCATCAATGATGTTCGCCAACTGGCTTATGCTGAACAAATTCAAACTCTGAATCAATAACAGTGCCGACAACAGGAGGTTTTTAACGATGAGTCAAGCGATTGCCCTTTCTCCCAAAGAAATAGAGACGCAACTTTCTTCACAGCTCGCAGAATGGGCCTTGGTGGACGGTGGGCTTCAGCGCTCGATAGAAGCCAAAAATTACCTGGAAGCTTTGAACTGGCTTTATGACATAGGGAAATGGGCCGAGAAACAAGACCATCACCCAGATCTATTGCTTCACTACAAGCGACTGACGGTTCGTTACTGGACCCATACGGTGAACGGGGTTACCCAACTGGATGTTGAGAATGCCCAAGGCGTCGAAGGCTTTCTGCAAGACGGTAAATTCTTATAAGTAAAATGCGTTAGACCGGAATTTGTGTCTCCGGAATTTGCGCCTTTTTTACCCAGGCCAGCGCCTGTTCCTCAGTCTGAATTTCCCCCAACTGTTGGGCTTCGGTTAATGTGTCTAAAACCGTTTTGAGCCAAGGCCCCGGTGGTCTTTGAAGTGCCTCCATGATCTGGTTCCCGTTCAATAGTCTTGGGAGCGATAACACGGGCTTCTGTGCGTAATACTCGTCCAACAACCATAAGTGGTTCTGGTGAGCAGTCTGCATCATCTCGGGTGTGATAGCAGGACCCTGAGTACTGTAGCGATCGGCCAGGGCCAGCAAGATTAAATCAGGAACAGCCTCTCCAATCCGTCGGTAAAAGCGTAAGACAGATTTGAGAGGGGATTCTGGGCCAAATTGACAAGGATAGAGGTGCCAACGCACCAGGTGATGAACGCGCTGACTGAGATCGCTGCTGAGCTTTAAGCGCTGTGAAATCTCATCTCCCATGGTGGCAGAGAGTTGTTCATGTCCGTAAAACGTGGTTTTAGATTCTGAGAGGACCTGCATGGTTTGAGGTTTTCCAATATCGTGGAGCAGGCAAGCCAGTTTTACAATACCAAAACGGTTCACGGTGCCGTTCAAGCTCTCTAATAATGAGGTTTGTGCAGTCTGTGGGAGTTCCTCAAACAGGTGTTCGCTTTGCCGAATTAGCTCTAAGGTATGCTCAAACAGTCCCAAATGGTGGTGTGTGTTGGGAGGCACCTCGCGTGTGGGAACGAGCTCTGGAAAAATCGACTCTAATAGTCCCGTAAGGGCCATCGCCTCGACTGCAGGAAAACAAACCCGGGCGCTGAAAAGCTTGAGTAGCTCCGTTTGGATTCTTTCTGCCGCTGACTGATTGATAAGTGCTCGGTGTTGATTCACACAGGCCAATGTTTCTAGATGCCATTGTGGGCTTGAAAATAACGTGCCAAAGCGGAATACGCGGAGGAGTCTCAGCGGATCTTCTATCATATTGCCTTCACTCAGCATCCGAATCGTTTGTGTTTCCAGGTCAGCTTGTCCCCCGTGGGGATCCATCAGCTTAAAAGCGCTTGTATCAGTAGTGAGTGGAATGGCCATGCTGTTAATAGTAAGGTCTCTGCGGGCCAAATCTGTTTCGATCGAGTTATCGAGAGCACAGGCGAGATCAATACAGCCGCCTTGGGGTAAAACCGGGTTATCTTCATCTAAAACAATTCGGTGAATCCCCCAAGTTTCATCTAGAAGGACATAATGGCCTTTTAACTGCGTGCATATCGCTTGGGCCAGGTGACGGACGCGGGCTTGAAGTGTTTCATCAAGAGGAGAATCGCCAGTCTTGCTCGTCAACACGATATCCCAGTCTTTGATAGGGCTATCAGAGGAGACGTTGCCGAGAAGGCAGTCTCGAATTGCCCCACCCACCAGATAGGCCTGCATACCTTCAGCAGTTGTGGTGTCAGCAAGCGTTCGCCATAAAGGGTGTGTGACCAATGGGTTTAGTTGCTTCATGATAGTTGCAAGACCTGCTGCAAGACCTGATTAATGACAGAAAGACCACTAATAGACGCGGTTTCACTTTTTAAAATGGCTTTTCCCAGAGAAATGGGAATGACACCCGCTTGTTCGCTTAGACGACGTTGCTCATCTGGGTGCCAACCACCTTCAGGGCCGACCATCAGAATGATCGTAGGGGCTTTGGTGCTTTTTTGAAGGGCTTTTTCCAGAGTAATGATAAGATTTTGCCGGTTATCAGGCTCTGTTTGTTCCGGGTAACGCTCGATCAGGGCGAATGTGAGCAAGGGGACGTTGGTGTTATCTTGAGACTCCGACAGCAGAGAATCCAGTGTGCATAGGGGGGCGCATACTGGCTGTACCAAACGCTCACACTGTTCTGACGCTCTTCGGATAATACTGCGCCAGCGGGATAACGATGTTTCCTCTTTGTCCTTTGATGGGTCAACCACGGTGTGCGTGGTTTGCAGAGGGATAATGCGGGTAACGCCAAGCTCGGTCGCTTTTTCAAGAAGCCACTCCCAGGCTGTTTTTTTGAGCAGTGCGCTGGCAAGGACGACAGTTGGTTGAGCTGGGGGTATTAATTCGGTCAAAAGGGTTTTTTTCTCAAGAGTGAAACGGGCAGTATGCTTTCCTGGGTAGCTCTCGAGGATAACATCCAACAGTTCGGCTTTCTCAGGGTCAATCAACTGGAGAGATTGACCCGCTTTAAGCCTTAATACCTGTTTAATATGCCCAACCAGAAAATCGTCATCACAGTGATACAGACCTTCATGGGTCTCTATCAAGGAGTGCTCTAAAAAAAAGCGTCTGGGGGGTTTAATAAGGGGATTTCCCATGCAGTAAAAACCAATCTCCAAGTTGCTTTTTGTGAATCTGTTCCAGGCCCGCCTTTGTCATTGCTTGCTCAACAGCAGGATAGGTTTTTTCGATCAGTCCGGAAAATAAAACAGTGCCACCAGGCTCAAGCCGTAACAGCATTTCTGGCAACAGTTCTAATATCACTTCGGCCAAGATATTGGCCACAATCAGGTCATACCGAGTCAAGCAGAGATCGTAAAGCGGGAGATCGTCGACGGTAATATAAGAGTCAACATGGTTTAGGGCGGCATTTTCTCGGCAAACCCGGACAGCCACGGAATCGTTATCAATGGCGCGTACACTTCGGCATCCCCTTAGTGCGGCATAAATTGCCAGGATGCCAGACCCGGTACCCACGTCCAAAACTTGTTTGTCAGACCAGTTAAATCCACTAGCTGTAAGCTCACTAGATAAGTTTTCCATGCTTTGTAGCATCAGTCGCGTGGTTTCGTGGGCCCCTGTGCCAAAGGCGTTACCCGGATCGAGGGTGATCACGCAAGCCCCTGGAGAAATATCAGCCGGAGTTTCCCAACTGGGGCAAATCCAAAGGGTTTCTGACACAGCGGTTTGGTGCCAAAACTGCTTCCAGCTGCTTTCCCAATCCTCTGGCATGATTGTCTTGACGCAACCTAGTAATGGCTTGTTTTTGGATAGCTCTGAGTGAGCTGACCATGCGTCTGGCCATGGTGTCAGCCAATCCTCAGGTTGGGTCTTTTCAGGGTCAAAAATCACAATAAGTCCTTGTGGTTTTTCTGAGCCTATCTCCCCGTCGAGAATGGTTTCAACGCTTTCAATCCCCTCGAGACCCCAGAGATATTCACAGATAAAGTCCACCGCGTTCGAAGATTCGATCACTGAGGTAGGAAGTGTATAATAGGCAGCCATACGGCTTGCAGAAGGAGTAACCTGGTTGCTCATGCGGCTCACAAGGGGTTCACAATCTGTTTTCATGATATAAATTAAACCAAAAGTGAGCCTGCGTCATCTTGAGTGCTTTACACACTTATAGGCCTTGCTTTTCAGAGTTTTGAGTTTTAGCGTTTTGAGCTTTATCAACACGGTTTCAGAAAGGACTCCCAAGGATATGCCACAGCCCTCACAAAAACTCGGTAAAATCCCACCCTATCTCTTTGCAGAGCTAGATCGCAAGGTTGATGCAGCAAGAGCCAAAGGGGTCGACATTATCAGCCTGGGTGTGGGCGATCCTGATTTGCCAACACCTGCTGTGATCGTCAAAGCAATGCAAGAGGCCGTGGCCGATCCCGCAACGCACAATTATCCTCCTTATAACGGGACCAAGGATTTTTTATCTGCTGTGGCACAATGGATGCAGAACCGTTTTGGTGTTTCTATTGACCCAAGCACAGATGCACTCTCTTTGATTGGCTCAAAAGAAGGACTGGCGCATACTATTTTGGCTTATGTAGACCCAGGTGATGTCGTTCTTTGCCCGTCACCAGGATATCCTGTCTACCACAATTACACATTGCTTTGTGGTGGAGAACCTTATACGGTCCCGTTAACAGCAGAAAATAACTTCTTGCCAGATTTGGCGAGCATTCCGGCAGATATTGCCCGTAGAGCTAAACTTTTCTTTTTAAACTATCCCAATAATCCAATGGGAGCTATTGTTACAGATGCATTTATGGCTGAATGTGTTGCTTTTTGCCGGGAATACGATATTTTGCTCTGCCATGACAATGCCTACTCTGAGATGACCTTCGATGGTTACCGCGCACCCAGCTTCTTGAGCGTGCCAGGCGCCAAAGAGGTGTGTGTTGAATTTTTCAGTCTCAGTAAAATGTACAATATGACTGGATGGCGGGTTGGGTTTGCCGTGGGAAATTCTGCGGGCATTGCCGCCTTAGGCAAAGTCAAAAACAATACAGACAGTGGTGTCTTTAAGGCCGTGCAACAGGCCGCCATTGCGGGTCTGAATAAATCGGATGCGTTGACCAAGGATTTAAATCAAATCTACGGCCGCCGCCGGGATATTTTTGTGGCGGGTCTCAATGAACTGGGCTGGGATTTTAAACCCAACAAGGCCACTTTCTATCTGTGGGTGCCTGTCCCGACAGGGATGACCAGTGTTGAGTTTGCTGGTTTGCTCTTAGATCGCTGCGGGATTGTGGTTCCTCCAGGGACTGGATACGGCTCTCAGGGGGAAGGCTACTTCCGTGTTGCCCTCACTGTGCCTGAAGATCGCTTGAAAGAAGCCCTATCCCGGATGAAAGAGCATGGTGTGACATACAACCAATTGGCAAAAGCAACGGCTACTTCTGTTTAGTGATGCTGACACGCCTGGCCGTTCTCCTCAGTAAAGGTCTTGCTGGACTGATTCGGCTGAGCGGCCGTGGGGCAGGGACGAGTCTGCCGGGTAAGCTTCTGCTTGGGCTTAATCCCAGAATTCTAGAGGCCATGAGCCAAAGCTGGCAGCAGGCTTCCAATGGTGTTAAGCCATCTAAGCCCGTGATTGCCATCACGGGGACCAATGGGAAGACCACCACCTCGGGCTTAATGAGTGCACTACTCAGTGTGCTGAAACCGCCTATTTGCGTCATCAATAATCATCTTGGCGCTAATATGCTCGGTGGGATTGCTACAGCGCTGGCTCTGCAGACAAATACTTGGGGTGAAATCACGGCGGATGCAGCTGTCCTAGAAGTCGATGAAGCCTCACTGCGCGCAGTGATGGATCAAATGCCCGCGCAATCGATTGTGGTGACCAACCTCTTTCGGGATCAACTGGACCGATACGGGGAACTCGACACAACGGCACGGATGATCTTAGACGGGATTGATTCGGCCAAGCCAAAGACGTTGTATTTAAATGCCGATGATCCTTTGGTAACGCACTTGGGCGCTGGAAGCAAATTGGGTGGTCACGATTCCTTCAGTGTGAAAACGTTTGGGATTGATCACGTTTACTACGGAGAAAATGATTCTCGCCCTGAAAATAGCCCGGACAATAGTAACACTCTGGCGAGTCTGGTACCCTTCCCCAGAGAGGTGACGACGTGTCCTCGCTGTGCCGAGCAGACGGATCTCTCTGGTAATTCGGCTTTGCACTATCAGCAGATTCATTTTGGCCATCTGGGGCATTATCATTGTCCTCGATGTGGCTTTTCTCGACCGCAGCCCGATGTCTGTGCGGCACAGGTCACGCTTTATCCGGACCGTTCTCTTGTCACGCTACAGTGGTATCAAGCAGACACGATTGAAATAGAACTCCCGCTGCCGGGCTTATTCAACGTCTATAATTTGCTCGCAGCGTTGGCGCCGCTGAAAGAGCTTTTAGAACTCTCACCCCTGGGTCATTCACTGGACTGGCCAGCCTGTCAAAAGGCGTTGACGGATTATCAGACTGTCTTTGGACGGGCAGAACATCTAACCCTCAGAGATAAAGCAGGTCAAGGAAAATCTGTGATGGTGATGCTGATTAAGAACCCTGTTGGGGCATCCGAAGTATTAAAATTGGTAGCATCAGACCCGAATGGACAGTTGTGCGTGGTTTTGAACGATAACTATGCCGATGGGCGCGATGTCTCCTGGATTTGGGATGCTCAGTTTGAATCTTTGTCCAATGCTCAGAAGTCCAACACACAGAAACGACCTATCTGGGTTTCGGGGACGCGAGCCGGGGATATGGCAACCCGGTTAAAGTACGCCGGGCTGGATCCGGTGATGCTAACCATAGAGACTGACCCTATTCAGGCGGTCATGGGAGCGGTCGAAAAAATGGACAGTGGACAAACGCTGTACGTGTTGCCAACCTATACGGCCCTGTTAACACTGAGACCTTTTTTTGAGGGTCAAAAGCACTAAAATTTCAGGAGCACTAAAACGCTCAGGCGGACAATTGCCGGGCCTGAAGTTCTTGGAGAATGCTCACCTCAAACAGTGCTTCAAAGGGTTTTAGTTGCGGTTTCGCCTGTGTTGATTTCAATCCAGGGTGATAGAACTCCAGCTCTTGGCGTCCGCGCTGTTTGTTGTCTTGGATTCGGTAGAGATCTTCCATTTTGATCGGTCCCAGACCCAAGGCCTGTGCTGTGAGCTTTTTGGGAAGCCAGGCAAACCAGGCAGTGGGCAGCCAGTCACAAGCCTCAAATACACTGACATAAATTGAAAGCAGTAATTTTTTTGCGGGAGTGAGATACGGCTTTAGCTCTGCCAACTCATCTTGGAGCCGTTTTCCCACATTCTGATACTCTGGGGTCTGAAGGCACCAGCTTGTGTTCAAGATTAACAGTGGAATAAGGCTGTCGAGACGTTCACGGTCGCCTCGCTGTAAGGCAATTTCATCCACAAAACGTTGATACGTTCCCTTGGGAATGAGCTGACCCACCCGTTTGAGTGCCTCTTGGAAAACAGTGTAAGGAATGTGTGGTTTTTGAGCACTGGTGCCAATTCCGTGTAGGGTTCGCAGCTCACTTAGTGCTGCTCGCGCTTCCCCCAGAAGTTTTTGACGAATCAGACCGCTTTGCAGGCCTCGATGCTTATAGAATTCAAAAATAAGATCGGCACATTCTTCCAACATGCCCAGTTTCCCAGATTTTTGAAAGGTTTGTATGCTTTGTGGACGAACGGTTTTCCCCAAGTAAGACAGTCGCTTCTGTGTCTCTAAGGGGAAGCCTGCCAATAAGGCTTGTAAATCGATCGGCTTATCTTCCGTTTGATAGGCCTGAAGCCCTGGGTGCCTCTTCAGCGCCTTTGACAATGGCAACCATGGGGACTGACTCCCAAAGGTAATTGAAGCATAGTCCTGACAAGCGCCAGCAGGGGAGGCACTGACACGCGGTGTTTTCAAGGCCGTGATTGGGGTTGGCCCTAGCTGTATGGATGTCAGTTGGATGGGTAGAATTTTCATTCAGGGGCCTTCCTCAAGGGAAGCAACAGGGCAACTTCTTGGAGGGTTTCAAAAGGCTTTAAAATTTGCTTGCGTTGCAGCCTGGTGAGATCGGGCCTGAGATAGGAAAACTCATTTCGCCCCAATATTTTATTGCGCGCATTCTGCCAGCAGAGCGCTTCCGTAAATGAGTCGGGATTATTTATTTTGAGTGCTTTTCTAGACCAATATAGCGGGAGCACACTGAACCACCTGGCAGGCAACCAGGGAAACTCCACAAAAGCTCTGACGGTCAGTCGAAACAGACTCCGGCGCAAGGCCCCCAGATTCATCTGGTCACTGAGTTCATGGGCCTCATCGAGGACCCGTTTCTTCGTGTCTTGGTACGCTGGGTCGCCTTGGCTGTATCCATGATTGGTTAATAAAAGTGCCATGATCGTCTGAGTGTCTGATTTAGAAAGTTGTGGAGATAGGCCTACTTCATCAAAGCAATGCATGGGCCTGTTATCACAGTGCTGACTCAAGGCTGAGACCAACTTTTCTAGGCGGTCTTGAAAGGGAAGTTCTCTGTCAGTCGTATTTTGGTACCAGTGTGTGACGGCTTCCATTAAAGGGTCTGGAAATACCTTTCCCTGTATTGCTCTCAGTGTCGAAAACTCGAAGAGTAAATCCCCACATTCTTCAATAATCCCTAGCTGTCTTTGTTTACTCAGTGTTTGTAATAAGTCTGGGGTCATTTGAGGATTGGCGAGCACCCGGGTAATTCGTTTTCTCACGGATGACGGTAAGGAAATAAACTGTCTCTTAATATCGAAAGGTCCGTATTTGGAGAGTTCGGGTAGGGAGTTGAGAACATCTTGAAAGGCTTCAAGTCGGTTAAAAACCTCTCTTGGCTCAATGGTGTCAGGGTGGGGGAGGGTCGATCGTTTTTCGGGCTTACTGCCAAGGAATAACGTGTCCCCAAAAGGTCTGTGGAAATGGGGAGGGCTATAAAAATCAGGAGTGACAGGATGCTTTCCTGCAAATGCATTGCTCGTCCCCTGATTGAGGGTGCGAGGTAGGCTGGATAAGCCAAGTGTTGGCGGAAGCATCGTCAACTGAGTCACACAAATACAGACACGGAAACAAACACAAAAAACATGACAAAAAACAAGGTTGAAGGGGTTATCTCAAACAAACGTGCCCGAGTCGAGAAAATTGTCCCAAACATTAAGATCTTGTCATCTGCCTCATATGGATGATTTTATGAGTGGAAAGAGCATCCAAGCTAGGGGTTCTGTAATGAAGGCTTTATAATACATGCAAGAACTACTGACTGTTTTTTACTGTTGAAAGAAAGCACTTGATGTCGCAAGAGGCGTCCCAGGAGGCTTCCCAAGAGGCTTCTAAAACGGCTTCCAAGCCAACCATTAATTCACCGACCAAGGCAGCGCCTGACCCTAATGCGGCTCAGGAGCTGATGGAGCTGTGGCGTTCATACCGGAAAAACCCGAATAACCCACAACTTCGAGAAAAACTGATTCTAAAATACCTGCATTTAGTGCGTTATGTCGTCAGTCGGCTACCGATTACACTACCGGTCAGTATCGCCCAAGAGGATTTGATCAGCTACGGCACAATGGGCTTAATGGAGGCCGTAGAACGCTTTGATCCCGAAAGAGGATTGAAGTTTGAGACCTATGCGGTTACCCGTATCAGGGGGGCCATAATTGATCAGCTCCGTTTCCAGGACTGGATTCCTCGTGGGGTTCGTAAACGCAGTAAGGATCTCTCTGAAACTATGGCGAGACTGGAAGAACGTCTCGGCCGAACTCCCACCAATGACGAAATTGCTAAAGAAATGGGCGTGACAAAGACCAAAGTCGAGAGCATTGTCGCCGAAAGTAGTAATCTACTGTTATCTCTGGATGAGAACTGGGGCGATGATTCTGGCGGTAGTACCAGCTCTTTGATTGACACGGTTGAAGACAAGAATAGCCCGGATCCCGAAGGTGAACTTGAGGCCATTGAATTGAGAAAGCGTTTGGCAGAAGCGATTGCCTCATTGCCAGAACGAGAAAAACTTTTGATTGCTCTTTATTACCACGAGAACATGACCCTGAAAGAGATTGGAGAGGTCATCAGTGTCTCAGAATCACGCGTGTGCCAACTTCATGCACAAGCTATTTTAAGGCTTCGCAGTAAATTAAGTCAGTAGTTTCCAGTAAGTTAGTATAAAGAGGGGAATGATGAAACCCGAAGAGATTCGTCTGACCTATCTGTTAATTGCCACACCTGTGCCCAATGTCTATATTGGTGGGGCGATGGTGACTGACGGCTACGGTCTACCCAAAGAGTTTCGATATACTGAGCCCATACAGCCGACTAAGATTCAGCAGATTCTTTACGGACAAGTACTCAATAGCTATATCAAGCGCGAAGTCATTTTAGAAACGCTCCTAAAAAGCGTCGAATCAAAGTTTAAGTGTCTCTTGGTCGAAGATGAGAGCTTGCTGAGCTATAAAAGTAAAACATTTTCTGTGATTCGCATGTCGGAGACAAAATCATCTGCTATTGGAGAAGTGGGTGTGATGCAGGAAATAGCGCCCACAGAAATTTTGCTCCAGGTGACACGCGAAACACCTCCCTTGCGTCTTCAGTTTGCTGATCCCGTTGCTTTAGAGGCACCCAAAACATCACCTTCCTTACCGGGGCAAGACGCCTTGCCCAAGGAGCCAAAACCCGCCCCGGTGTATGAGCCTTTGATTGAGGCCAGCCGCTATATGGATGTGTATGAACCGCTTCGGCGGGTACAAAAGGCAGTGGAAGTGATATGTCAGGAAGCGGGGATCGCCCGGGTCTAGGCGATAAAATCTTGAATGAGCTTCGCGCGGCATTCTCCTTGCTGAGCAAACAGCTTCGTATTTTTGCGTGGCCTACGTCGATTGACACGGATCTCACGGTGTTTTCAGCAGATTTTCATCCCGCACTGCATGGGGTGGTGATAGAAGCCCCGCATGTCTCGGTGGTAGATGCCTGGCGGCAACACAGTAGATTTTCATTGACGGTGCTGGAAGAACCTTTGGTCAAACAAGCGGTACTCTCTCCAGAAGCCAGTTGTGAGTGGCAAGCAGTGGCATGTTACGAACCCTTGGTGGATGAGACGCTGCCAGAAATTACTGGAATCAGCTTTGATCGTATTGCCAATCCACGCCAGTTTGCTTGGCCCATAGAGCCCTTAATAGACCCTTTAAAAGGGAAAATGGAGGAAATACAGGAAATACAATCTGAAGACTGGCAAAACTGGACGATTATTCCAGAGACACTCACCCAAAGCCGGATGGTTATCACCACCCTGATGGAAGCGACAGCACAGGCCCGGCGGTTGGATCAATTTCTCGCCCGGGTTAGCCCCGTAAAGCCCCCATTGGTGGCGATGCCCTTAACGAAACACCCGATTCCCCCGCACCGATTTGGCGCCAAAATGAAAGACCGCTTTCGACAAGCCTTGGCAGAACAAGCCGGTGTGCGGCCCAGCCACGTGATTTTAAAACTGGTGTATGATCGGGTAAACCCGATGCTGTTTCGCTCCATCAAAATTGCAGAGCGAGATGCCCTGCTGTGTGCTCCCAAGCAAGAGCTAATAGGTCGGTTTCGAGATGAACGGCAGTTTGGCAGAATAAAAATGGGTTATCATTACTTGGTGGTTGGGATTCGCCTCGATACCAAAGCAACCATTCAAGCCATGGTGATTTTGGACGACGAAGAATACAAGAGCATTTAAAAAAATGATGGCTAAGGCGTTGGATAACCGTTTGGTGCGTGAAGCAATAGTGAAAGATTCATCGTGCGCGAGACCGATATAGTCGCACTGGAAGGGGTCTTTGAGGCCATTCCTTCTGGACTGATTATTGCCACCCTCCAAGGTGAGATTATTCGCATGAACAAAAGTGCGCTGAGCATCCTGCATCTCGATCCGCAGCAGAGCTTTCGCCATATAAGTGATTTTCCTGAGCCGGTTCTGGCTCTACTTTCGGTAGTGACTGATGGAACCAAGACCAATATTAAACGGGCAGAAAGAACAATTTTACTGCCTGACAGCAATGAGCCCAGTGTGATTGGTTACAGCCTTCAGACCAGCCCTCTAGAGTCGGGCATGATGATGCGAGTTTTGATTTTTAGCGATATTTCCCGGGTGATGAAGGACCGACTGGCTTTTGACAAAATCCGCGAAGAGCTCTATCAGTCCAAAAAGCTGGCCTCCATTGGTGCGATGATTTCCGGGGTGGCCCACGAGCTCAATAACCCGCTTACAGGGATATCCATGAGTGCTGAACTCACCCGGATGACCTTAGAGCGACTTAAACGCCAGCTAGGACAATCTGCAGAGCCAGCTATTATCACCAAACTGGATGCGGCACTTCGCGAAATCCAGAAAGTGGACCAATCAGCCAAAAAAGGGGCGTCTCTGGTCAGCGATCTCCTGGGATATTCTCGTCCCAGTAAGTTGAACTTGCAGATGGTACCGTTGATTAGCCTGGTGGAAGAAGTAACTCAGGCGATTCTGACCCATCCTGAGTTCTCACAAGTTCAAATACTCCTTACGCTGCCTGATCCGGAAGAATTTATGGTGAAAGATGCCTGCCTGGTTTTGGTGGACCGGGTGAAATTGGAGCAGGTGTTTTATAACCTTTATAAAAATGCCTGTGACGCGACCGGGGGTAAAGGGGTGATTCGGGTTAGCTATCATCTGCTAAAGCGGGCAGATAAGACCATGATCCGGGTTGATGTGGCAGACAACGGCCCTGGCATTGATACAACGGCTTTGGAAAGGGTGTTTGAACCTTTCTTTAGTACCAAAGGGGTGAAGGGCGTCGGGCTGGGATTAAGCATCAGTCACCGCACGGTGGAACAGCATGGGGGCGCTTTAACCGTCACCAGTAAGGCTGGAGAAGGTGCTATTTTCCATGTGGCGCTGCCACTCACCCAAAAAGAGGATTTAATGAATGAATAAAGGCTGTAATTTAAAGTCGGTTTTGAATGAGAATAATAACGATAAAGGGATAGTCGTATGAGAGAGCAAGCAGACCCGCAGCCACACTATCACCTGTTGGTGGTGGATGATGACGAGATTGTGTGCGAAAGCATCGCCAACTATCTGGAAAATTATCATGAGGCGGCCTACACGCTGAGCGTCGATTCTGCTCTTGACATTCCCAGAGCTCAAGAGTGTGTGGAAAAACGAGCTTCCCAATATCCTGATACACCCTACGATCTGGTGATTTCTGATATTAATTTGCCGAGCCAGGATGGGTTCCAGTTTCTACAGTCGGTAGAAGCAAAATACCCGGCTGTCAAAACCGCATTGATGACCGCCTATCAGGTGGAAGACTACATCCGCACCGCCAAAAAACTGGGTGTGTACAATATTATTGCCAAAACCGCTCCGTTTAATTTTGAGGAGCTCTCTTCAGCGGTGCATCATTTGCTCCTGCCAGAAAAAGCGTGGGGAATCGCAAGCTATTTAGAGCCAGGAACGCCAGTTGAAACCCAAATTATTACCAACAGCGACGGTATTATGCCTGTCTTCTATCACTTAAAAGAGTTTTTTACCGCCAATCATGTCCGAGACGTTGATAACTTGGCCACAGCATTGATAGAAGCGCTCACCAACGCGGTGTATCACGTGAGCCGCAATGAAGACGGAACGGATAAATACAAAAAAGGCCAATTTATTGAGGCCTTATTGCCTGACGAATACGTGAGTGTGCAGTACGGTAAAGATTCTGAGCGCGTGGCTGTCTGTATCAGCGATCAGGGCGGGAAGATCTCTGCTGGAGATATTCTCTATTGGCTAGACCGCAATGTGAGCGGTGCTGGGCTCTTAGATACTCATGGGCGCGGAGTCTATCTGATGAGAACGCTGGTTGATAGACTGGTGATTAATATTGAGCCTGGGGTGCGAACTGAAATTATTGTGATGGACTATTTTAGCCCGCAATACAGTGCCAACAAGCCGCTTTATATCAATCAAATGTCTGGAAAGCCAGATTTTCAAATGGCTTCATAAAAAATTACAATTCCGCACCAACTTTGCTTCAACCGTCTTTATGCCCCCAGAACAGACACCCACAGACAGATATCAATTGGAGGGCACCCATTCTTATGCGAGTCCAGCCTAATAAAGTCACGCCTCAGCAAGCACAAGCTAAATCACCCGCGGGCAAAAATCCTAAAATGTCGGGCCCTCAAAAAGCCAGACAAGTGGCAACAGAAGCCGCTGAAACTGTTGCAGAAACAGTTTCCCAACGCGTAAAAGGCGGCAAGGCTTTTCAATTGTTTGAAGCCGGCCGTGAACGGTTGGGCGAAGTGGCCAAAGGGTTCTTTCAGGGCAGTGTGTTTAAAGGCATTGGCCGTATGCTGCGCAAGACGTTATTGCGTCCCGTGGGGTGGATAGAATTGGTGGCGACTTTCTTTACCGGGATCCCCTTCTTTTTAAAGCATTTTATTGAAGGCCTGGTTGGCGTCGATAGCATTATTCTGAAACGTAAGAAATCAGCCACAAACTGGCTCACTCAGAGTGTTCAGTTTGAAGGCAGGACGCTAGTGGATGCATTTAAAGGCCTTTTTAAAAAAGGGATTAAAGCCGCCTCACATGGGGTTTGAGCATGACAAAAACCGCGAAAGCATGATCCTGACATGTCTTTAGCCCTATAAAAAGAAAAACCACAAGACGTTGTCTGGGGTTTTAGTATCAATAATGAAAACTCTCTATCCTTTGTCTCACCAGTAAAACTGGTGATCGACTTTTATCATACGAGCCTTTGATCGACGGTGGAAGGTGTTGTTGCAAAATGTAACAGCATATGTGGCTGTGTTTGAGAGGGTTCATGTCACGATGGGAATTGACGGCTTGTGTGGGGGGCAAAACTGAGAGGGTCACGATCACTCCAGCCCAAGGGTTTTCACACGAAAAATTTTTGTTTTGTGTATAATGCCATGCAACACAACATGATCCCTTTTGTCTTTATTGACCGTGATAACTCTCTTCTCGTGTTTATTCCATTGTAATTTTTATAGTGACCAGGAAAGGGATGTTCCGATTAACGCGTCGCAGGATACACGCCTGAGAAAGCCGTCGTGGCTTAAAGTAAGGCCGCCTTCAGGTGAAAAGTACACCTGGATCAAGTCACAAAGAGAATCCCTAAAGCTGGCCACTGTTTGTGAAGAGGCCAGATGTCCTAACATTGGGGAATGTTGGACGGTGGGCACTGCCACATTTATGGTGATGGGTGATGTGTGTACTCGCGGTTGCCGCTTTTGCGCCGTCTCAACGGGTAATCCCAATGGTTGGCTTGATGAAGAAGAGCCCATGAAATTGGCACAAACCATTCGCCAGGCTTCTTGGGACTATGTCGTGATCACCTCGGTGGACAGAGACGACCTGCCTGATGGTGGGGCGGCTCATATAGCCCGTTGTATTGCCGAAGTTAAGCGCCAGTCACCCGGTATTCGGATTGAGGTTCTCATTCCTGATTTTCGAGGTCAGGTCGCCGGAATTCAAACCGTGCTGGATGCGGGCCCTGATGTCCTTGCCCAAAATATAGAAACGGTGGAGCGTTTGACCCATACCGTTCGGGACCGCCGGGCGGGGTATCAACAGACCTTGGATATGCTGCAATATGCGAAACAGGCCGCGCCAAAATGTCTGACCAAGTCATCGATTATGCTGGGTCTGGGTGAAACAGACGATGAGATTCTACAATGCATGCAGGATTTACGGGCCCATGGGGTGGATTTACTGACCTTGGGCCAGTACCTACAGCCCAATGAAAAGCTCTTACCCGTAGAATCCTATGTGACACCTGAAAAATTTGAGTATTGGGGCAGAATTGCCGAAAAGGAATTGGGCTTTCTGTATTGTGCTTCAGGCCCATTGGTACGGAGTTCCTACCGTGCCGGTGAATTTTTTATCAAAAAAATCCTTCAAGAATATTCTTTGTAAGTAATAGGAGATGTCAGTCATGTCCGAACCGTTGCTGCAAGTGATGCAGGATGATGCCAAAAAGGTTACCTTACCACCAGGTCTGTCTGAGGCTGATCTAAAAACGATGTACGAAGGCATGGTCGCGATTCGAGTCTATGATGAACGTTCTTTAAAACTCCAGCGCTCAGGTAGGATTGGTTTTTGCGTCACTTCCTTTGGTGAAGAAGCTACACAGGTTGGTACTGTGGCTGCTTTGCAAGACATAGACTGGATTTTCCCGTCTTACCGCCAGTACGGTGTTCCGATGTACCGTGGTGTGCAGCTGGAAGATATGGCCTCACATCTCTACGGCAATAAATTCGATCTCGCCAAAGGCCGCCAGATGCCCGCTCACTATACGTTTAAAGATAAGCGGTTTGTGAGTATCTCCAGTGTTATTGGGACACAGATTATTCAGGCTGTGGGTTGTGCCATGGCGGCAAGAATCAAAGGGGATAACTGTATCGCAGCAACCTACTTTGGTGATGGGGCCACCTCTTCCAATGACTTCCACTCTGGGCTCAATTTTGCGGCCGTTTACCGAGCGCCTGTCCTGTTTTTCCTGGTCAATAACCAGTATGCCATTTCGCTTCCGGTGAAGAAGCAATCAGGTAACGAGTTGTTATACAAACGGGCAGAAGGCTACGGGGTGCCAGGGATCCGTGTTGACGGAAACGACGTGATTGCTGTCTATCAAGCCACCAAAGAAGCGGCGGAAAGAGCACGCAATGGGGAAGGTCCCACCTTGTTGGAGTTATTTACCTACCGTGCTGGTTCTCACTCCTCTTCAGACGATCCCAGTCGTTACCGCTCACAAGATGAGATGGATTCCTGGAAAAAGAAAGACCCGATTGAGCGTATGAAGCGCTATATGCAAAAGCTTGGCATCTGGAGCGAAGCCTACGAAACAGAAATCTGGGAATCTTTCCGTGAGCGCATCAATCAATTTACCACCGCAGCTGAAGAACAGCCTGAACCGTCGTGGGAAAGCTTGTTTGAAGATGTCTATGCACAGATGCCCGCTTCTTTGGAGCGGCAGAAAGACCAATTAATCGCACGTGAAAGTGGTTTGGAGCTGAGTAATGAGGGTGAATTCCCCTTATAACTTGAGCAAAAGATAGTTTTATTGACTGACTGAATGGAGGCGAGATACCAGACGTTATGCCGACAATGACATTATTACAAGCAATTAATGACTCTCTGAGAACCGAAATGCGCCGGGATAACCGGGTGATTCTGATGGGAGAAGATGTGGGCGTGAATGGTGGTGTTTTTAGAACCACAGAAGGACTTTACAGCGAGTTTGGTCCCGATCGGGTGATGGATACCCCCTTGTCTGAAACCGGGATTATCGGTGCAGCCATCGGTATGGCGGTTTACGGGCTGAAGCCGGTCTCTGAGATTCAGTTTGCCGACTTTATTTATCCCGCTTTTGATCAGATTGTGTCGGAATTGGCCAAGTTTCGTTACCGCTCTGGCGGAGAGTTTCCATGTCCTGTGGTGGTCAGAACTCCTTATGGCGGTGGTATTCGGGGCGGTCTGTATCACTCTCAGAGTCCAGAAGCCTATTTTACCCACACTCCAGGCTTGCAAGTGGTGATTCCTTCAACACCTTATGATGCCAAAGGGCTTCTCGCCTCAGCGATTCGCGGTGAGGACCCGGTGATATTTATGGAGCCCAAAAAAATCTATCGCTCTGTGAAAGGAGATGTGCCAGACGGGGAATATACGGTCCCTATCGGCCCAGCCCGAGTGGTACAAAGCGGGACGGATCTGACCGTTTTCTGCTACGGTGCCATGGTGGATGTTTGCGAGAAAGCGGCTCGAAAAATCCAAGAAGAGGGCTATAGTGTTGAAATTATTGATCTCAGAACGTTGTACCCACTTGATGAAGAGACAATCTTAAATTCTGTGGTAAAAACGGGCCGGGCAATGGTGGTATACGAGGCGCCTAAAACTTGTGGCTACGGGGCGGAAGTGGCAGCCTTGATTGCTGAAAATGTCATTGATTCGCTCGAAGCCCCAGTCAAACGGGTTGGTGGCTTTGATACCCCTTTCCCGTATACGCTTGAGTATGTCTATGTGCCCCACCCTGTCAGGGTATACCAGGCAATGCAAGAAGTATTGCAATATCAGTAAGACTTTCTAAATCAATATGTTGAAGGAGTTTACTCATGGCCGTTGAATTCAGGCTACCCGATATTGGCGAAGGAATCGCTGAAGGTGAAATCGTGCAATGGCTGGTGAAACCAGGTGACAGTGTGAAGGAAGATCAAGCTCTGGTGGAAGTAATGACCGATAAGGTGACTGCAGAAATTCCGTCTCCTTATACGGGTGTTGTCGCTGAGCTTCGCGGAAAGGCCGGGGAAACGGTCAAAGTGGGCTCTGTGATTGTTGTCTTTTCTGAGACTGGGGCAGCGCCTGCAAAAGAAACTCAAGCCGCTTCTGTTACTGAGCCTGTCAAAATCCCTGCTGCGGTGGCTTCTGAGACTTTGGCTGCCAATGGGCACAATAAATCTATTGCCACTCTTGCATACGACAGTAAAGTGCTGGCGGCGCCTGCGACTCGAAAGATGGCCCGGGAACTGGGTGTTTCACTAAATGCCTTGCAAGGCACAGGCCCCAAGGGCCGTATTACCCCTACGGATGTCCAAAATTTTAAACAGGCTGGGGGTGGCATTCCACGCTCGAACTTGAACCGCTTGGCGCGGATTGAACTGGAACGTATTGAAAGAGAAGAGCGGGTTCCCTTTGCAGGGTTGCGGAAAAAAATCGCAGAGCATCTGGTTCACGCCAAGCAGGTTGCCCCCCATTTTGCCTACGTCGAAGAAGTTGAAATGACCGCAATTTGTTCGGTTAAAGACCAGTTAGCCCCTCTGGCAGAACAACGTGGTGTCAAACTGACTTATCTCCCCTTGATCATGAAGGCGGTGATAGCGGCTTTAAAAGAGTATCCTGTACTTAACAGTTCTCTGGATGATGCTAAGCAGGAGCTGGTTTATAAAAAACACTTCCATATGGGTGTTGCCGTGGCGACAGCCCAAGGGTTGATTGTGCCCGTGGTGAAATTTGCTGACCAAAAATCAGTGTTTGAACTCGCCGAAGAGATTAAACAGCTTTCAGACAAGGCCCGTGCTGGGAAACTCACCCTTGATGAGCTCAAAGGTGGAACGTTTACGCTCACCAGTATTGGTTCTATTGGCGGTATTTTCGGTGTTCCCATTATTAATCACCCTGAAGTGGCCATTATGGGAATTAACAAGATTGAAAAACGGCCGGTTGTTCGGGACAATCAGGTGGTGATCCGCGATATGATGTATCTCTCGATGTCCTGTGATCACCGGGTGGTGGACGGGGCAGAAGCAGCTCTGTTTATGAAGCGGCTGATCCAGTTTTTGGAAGCCCCTGTGGCGATGCTGCTAGAGCCTAGTTTATAAGCTGTAAAGGAGTTCTGTTGATGCCCGCTCAAGAAACCCGTGTCGATACGGTGGTGATAGGCTCAGGTCCTGGTGGCTACGTGGCTGCTATCCGTCTGGCACAATTGGGACAATCAGTCGCCATTGTAGAGAAAGAGGCTCTGGGCGGGGTGTGCCTCAATTGGGGTTGTATTCCCTCTAAAGCACTGATCTACGTTGCCTCTTTATACGAAAAAATCCAGCATGTCGATATGATGGGGATTACCGTCGGCTCCGTCTCTTTGGATATGCCAAAACTCCAGGCCTGGAAGGCCGATGTGGTCAAAAAATTGACCGGAGGGATTGGCTCTTTGCTCAAATCCCACGGGGTGCAAGTGATTATGGGAGAAGCCCGCTTTAGTGGGTCTCATACACTCAGTATTGCCTCTAATACAAACGCATCTGAGATAACGCTGGCATTTAAACATGCCATTATTGCCACAGGCTCTTCGCCGGTACAAATCCCTGGCTTTGAACTCAACGGTAAGACCATTGTTGATTCGCGAGAGGCCTTGGAATTTACTGAGGTGCCAAGTTCTTTGGCGATTATGGGGGGCGGTGTGATTGGTCTGGAAATGGCTTGCTTGTATGCTAAATTGGGAAGCCAGGTGACTGTGATTGAAATGATGCCGCAACTTCTCCCAGGGACCGATGCAGACATTGTTCAGATGTTAGAGCGGTCTCTCAAAAAGAGAGGGATCCAGGTTTTCACCCAGTCGAAAGTCTTGTCTGCGAAAATAGCCTCTGATAAACAGGCGGGTGTCACGCTGGAAATAGAAACTCCCAAAGAAAAGAAAACGGTGTCAGTGGATAAGCTCTTAGTTTCTGTGGGAAGACGGCCTAATAGCGCTGGACTTTCTCTGGATAAGGCCGGTGTCCAGACCAATGATAAGGGATTCATCACGGTCAATCAGCAGTTAAAGACCAGCTCTCCCCATATTTTTGCGATTGGTGATGTGACCTCAGCCCCGTTACTGGCGCATAAAGCATCCAAAGAAGGCTTGGTGGCTGCGGCCGTGATCGCGGGATCTTCTGAAATTCTGGACTACCGGGCAATGCCTGGGGCTGTGTTTACGGATCCTGAAGTAGCAACGGTTGGATTGACAGAAGCCCAAGCCAAAGAGCAAGGGTATGATATTCGTGTCGGGAAGTTCCCCTTCCAGGCCTCTGGACGTGCGCTGTCGATGAATGAGACAGAAGGCTTTGTCAAAGTGATTGCCGATGCCAAGACGGATGTCCTGCTGGGCGTTCATATGATGGGACCTGATGTTTCAGAATTGATTGCAGAAGCGACTCTGGCCATCGAGATGGGCGCCACTGCAGAAGATATTTCTCTGACAGTCCATGCCCATCCCACGCTGCCAGAATCCTTTATGGAGGCCGCAGAAGCAGTTCATCAAAAAGCCATTCATATTTATCAGGCAAAAACACCCTCTAAAGTGCCTGTCGCTTCGACTAAATAGCGTATTCCTAAGATGACAGCGTTTGCAAAGCGTTCACTCCAGGTGATTGATTTTGGTCTGTCTGACTATGCTTCTATTTATGCCCAGCAAAAAATCTGGATAGATACGTTAACAGATAATTTTGATGATCCCGATCAGCCTGATATTCTCTTAATGGGGGAACATTATCCCGTCATTACTCGAGGGCGAGCTAGCAAAGAAGAAAATCTGTTGGAGGTGCTGCCTGAAACGGCTGTTGTTTCCATTGAACGAGGTGGAGATGTCACTTACCATGCCCCTGGGCAGTTGGTAGTCTACCCGATATACCGTCTCTACCCTCACGAGCGAGACTTGCACCAATATCTGCGTCGATTAGAGACTGTTGTGATTGCTGTGTTGGCTGCTTATGACATAGAAGGGATACGTCAACCGGGCTATACCGGTGTTTGGGTGGAAAGTTCATCAGGGGGTAAAGAGATCACCTCAAAAAAAATAGGTTATAAAAAAATAGCGTCGATTGGTGTGGCTGTAAAACACTGGGTGACTTATCATGGGCTTTCTTTGAACATCAACAACCCCTTGACCGAATTTTCACAGATTAATCCTTGCGGGCTAAACGCTTCTCAAATGACTCGTCTGGGAGATCTCGTCACTGATCAAGTGGATATGACGTGTGTGAAAGCGCAACTGGTTGAAGCATTTTGCGGTGAATTTGCCGCTGAGTCCTGATTCTCCTTGATATTTTTGACGTGATGTTTACGAATTGGTAACGGATGGCGGCCCTGCTGGCTTGTCAGATACTGTGGCCTTGGGCGATAATACATGACGAATTGCGATTTTATGAATCATTGAGACTTTATTTAAGGGCAAAAGGAAACAGGCGTTGACGATTACTCACGAAGCAGTGGCCCATGTGGCGACACTAGCCAGGCTCGATATTTCTGCTGAAGATGCAGCCCGCTATGCGGAAGAACTGTCTAAGATTCTGACGTTGGTGGAGCAGTTAAATACACTCCCCTTAGACGATCCCGCTTTGGATGCCTTCATGGACGAGACGATGGCAACGGATATTCCTCAACAGGCCGTATTGACCAGACCAGATCTGGCTTTCAAGCACTATACGAGAGAAGCACTCCTAAAGAATGCCCCTGAAGAGGAAGAAGGGTTTTTCAGAGTGCCGAAAATCCTCGAAGAAAATAGCAATTAGATAAAATATGATTTGAAACGCTAAAGGCAAAGGATTCACTAACGTTATGGGCTCAACGAAGTACATTTTTATCACCGGTGGTGTGGTCAGCTCTTTGGGTAAGGGGATTGTCGCTGCTTCGCTTGGGCGGCTGCTTCGTGCCCGTGGCTTTAAAGTCTCTATTCAAAAGTTTGATCCTTATATTAACGTGGATCCTGGTACCATGAGTCCTTTTCAGCATGGGGAAGTGTTTGTCACCGATGATGGGGCTGAGACTGACCTTGATCTCGGACACTATGAGCGTTTCATTGACACGAATCTCACCCGGATTAATAACGTTACCTCTGGCAGTATCTATCTCAGCGTGATTTCCAAAGAGCGCAAAGGGGACTATCTGGGGGCGACCGTCCAGACGATTCCGCATATCACGGATGAGATTAAAAGCCGCATTAAAGAAGCGGCCGTCTCTCTGGCGCCTGACATACAGATTTGTGAAGTTGGCGGTACCGTTGGAGATATTGAAGGGCTCCCTTTCTTAGAAGCGATTCGTCAATTTCGCTACGATGTGGGGTTTAAGAATACCTGCTTTATCCACGTCACCTTGATTCCCTTCTTGAAAACGTCTCGCGAAGTAAAGACCAAGCCTTCACAACACAGTGTCAATACGCTCAGAAGCATCGGGATTCAGCCGGATATTCTGGTCTGCCGGACGGAGCAGCCTTTTGGAGAATCCGAGCGTTTGAAACTAGCGCAATTTACCAACGTCGATCCTGAAGCGGTGATTCAAGGCGTTGATATGGAATCGATTTATGAGGTCCCACTGGCTCTAGAACGTGAAGGCTTAGCACTTCAGGTTCTGCAACGTCTTGGCCTCCCCAATACAGAGCCACAATTGGATGCCTGGACCCAAATGGTGAAATCGATTAAAGAGCCCAAACAACAACTTCGTGTCGCCATTGCCGGAAAATATACGGGGCTCGGTGATGCCTACATCTCTGTAATTGAGTCCCTGAAACATGCCGGTGCTGCTGTTGGCTGCGGTGTGGAACTCAAGTGGATTAATTCTGAAGATTGCGAAGACCGCGAAACAGCCGCGGCCTTTTTGTCTGATGTCGATGCCCTGGTGGTCCCTGGCGGCTTTGGCTTTAGAGGGATCGAGGGCAAAATCAATGTGATTGAGTATGCCCGGGTGAATAAATTGCCTTTCTTGGGACTATGCCTTGGCATGCAATGCGCGGTGATTGAATTTGCCCGTAATGTGGCTAATCTCTCTCGGGCCAATAGCCGAGAATTTGACGCTTCTACCGATCAATCTGTTGTGGATTTGATGGATGAGCAGAAAGAGCTGTCCGATAAAGGGGGAGACAAGGGCGGTACAATGCGCCTGGGGCAATACCCCTGTCATCTGGTTAAAGGGACCAAGGCGGCTGAGGCGTATCAGGCCGATGTGGTAATGGAGCGGCACAGACACCGTTTTGAAATCAATAATGACTACCGGGACATCCTGACCCAGGCAGGGTTAATTATCTCAGGGCTGTCACCGGATCGAAAGCTGGTTGAAGTGATTGAGCTGGCCGATCATCCGTGGTTTTTGGCTAGTCAATATCACCCGGAATTTAAATCACGACCGGATAATCCCCATCCCTTGTTTTATGGGCTGATGAAAGCCGCAAAAGAGCGCTTAAACGTGGGTGTTTCGGCTTCCTCGCTATAAGAGAGTGCGCGCACAAAAAACACACTGCTTGTTTTTATGCAAATACGGGGCGGGATGGTTTTTTAGACCATCGCGAGCCGTTTACTGTCTCTCTCTCTTCTCTTCTATTTCTATTAAAGCTCGCAAGCCGTTTGGGTTTTGCGGGCTTTCTTTTGTGAGATAATTAACACAAAAGGTGATTGGAAATGGAGTTTGTGTGCTTTCCTTTAGTCAGTTCACTTTGGGCAAGTTGAACGTAATGGTAAAGAAGCAGGTGCCTTGGCACTGGGTATTCTATATGCTGGTGGTGTGTATCGCCTGGCCGTTATTATGGAGTGCCCCGTTGGTGGATGAGCCTGTGATGGTGTACACAGGATGGCAGGTGGCCCAGGGAAAACTGTTATACCGTGATGTGTTTGAATTTGTGATGCCCGGGACAGCGTTGTTGATTGCTGGGACAATTAAATTGCTGGGAGGGGGCTTGCCCATCCAGTTGTGGCTGGTTTTACGAGGGCTGAATTTACTGCTGTGGTTGGTGAGTATGCAGGTGATGGAAGGATTTATGGAAACACTTGCATTAAAACCGCAATGGCGCTGGCTATATAGGCTGTCCATGACAAACTGGTTATTTGCTTCTCCCATGTTGTTGCTCCAGATAACCCACCATCTGTATAGTGCGCATTTTGCAGTATGGGGAGTTGGCTGTATGGGGCGTTATGTTGGTAGTTCACATAAAGTCGACTCGGGCCGTCCGTGGGTGTGGCTAATCTTGAGCGGGCTGTGTTTTGGATTATCCTCTTGTTTCACACAGACCTTGGGTGTGCTGGTGGGGGGCAGTGTCTTTTTGTTTTTGTTGTGGAAACTGAAAATTAGAAAAGAGTTGCCAGTGTATGTGCTGGCCTGTGTGTTACCTGTGTTTTTGGTGGGCTTGTATTTTGTGTTTATCGGGGAGTGGCCGGTATTTATTGATTCTGTGCTTGGGTTTTTGCTGCACAGTGGGTACAAAGAGTTGGATAGCTTCCCCTACCAGCCGTTGTTTTTTAATGTCTCCACCCTGTTACCCAATATGTGTGATGTATTGGCCAGCACAGTGTGGTTTTTAAAGCCTGTGATTTTGGCGGTGCTGAGCTGTGTATTGATGCAAATAACTCTTTTGGTGGTGGGGGGACTGTATGCAGTTTGGTCGCTGTTGAGAACGGGCAGAGAAGAAGTCCAGTATCAAAACCTATTGGCCTTGGCGGCCCTTGGCTTTTTTGTCGCGAGCCTGTCGAGCCCGTCAACCTATCTCTTTGGGTTTCATAGCTGGTTTTTGGTATTGCTGGGCCTCTTTGGCTTGGCAAGGTATGTCAACAAGGTAGAAGGCTTTAGTGCGTGTTGGCTCCAAAATGTATTGGGCAGTGTCCTTTCTTTGCTATTTATAGTCTATATTTTACAACTAGGCACCTGCCTGTTGAATGCTCAGGGAGAGAAGGAGAGAGTGGTTTTTTCCCATGGGCAGTCGCTGCCACTAATAGTAGAAGGGAACCTTCAACAAGCTCTCAACAAAAACAGGGTTACTCAATGGATTTTTGCAGAAAATACACCCAAGAATGAGCCGGTTAGCTTATTTGTATTTAATAGTTCTCCGGAATTTTATTTAACACTGGAAGCCGAGAACCCCACCAAATACCGGTATTTAATGCCTGTTCTAGACCCTCCTAGAAAGCAATATACTGCTTTACGAGAATTGCAGCAGAAACCACCTCAATGGATGATCTGGGATCGTGCATCTGTCCTAGCAAAAGAAAACGATCCGAGATACCGAAATATCCCTCGCGAGAGGCTGAATCTGATACCTGAGTTTAGGCAATGGGTTTTGGGGCATTACAAGCGTGTGTTTGAGGCGTATCCCTATGTGGTGTATGAGCGCAGGTAGATCTGTTTCAAAACTTTATGTGTATATGGGCTTGAGCGGGTTGTTTTTGGGGTTGATCTTTGGGGTTTTTGGTTTATTGTTAAGTCTCCAGGGATGGTGACGGCCAAGACTGAGTTTTCTCTTATTCAAGGCCTTCAATAAAAAAGTGTTGACTTTCTAAAACAGACTGTTCTAACATACCAATCCCTACCCACCAGGTGTGTCTTTTACAATTAGGTCGTTCAGGATACTGTTTTGTAATCTGAATATCCCGAGAATAAACGGACTGCCTGACTTTCAAAAGTATCAGTGGGTCTGTACCTTGACAACTGAATAATCGGAACAAAATACGACCCTCGTTTCATTCACAAAAAGCGAGAGCCAGTTCCAAGAGAATTTTATTCTAATCGAGAGCCGGTTGCCGGTTCTTAATCAAGAAAAAGAATTCTGTTATGGAGAGTTTGATCCTGGCTCAGGACGAACGCTGGCGGTGCGCCTCATACATGCAAGTCGAACGAAGAGGCCCCCTCGGGGGTACTTCAGTGGCGGACGGGTGAGTAACACGTAGGTAACGTGCCTTGTACTGGGGGATAACACCGGGAAACCGGTGCTAATACCGCATAAGATATTCGGTGAGACTCCGGATATTTAAAGTTTTTTCGGTACAAGATCGGCCTGCGTCTGATTAGCTAGTTGGTAGGGTAATGGCCTACCAAGGCGATGATCAGTAGTTGGTCTGAGAGGATGACCAGCCACAGTGGGACTGAGACACGGCCCACACTCCTACGGGAGGCAGCAGTAGGGAATCTTGCGCAATGGGCGAAAGCCTGACGCAGCGACACCGCGTGAAGGATGAAGTCCCTCGGGATGTAAACTTCTGTCGGCAGGGAAGAATTAATGACGGTACCTGCAAAGGAAGCATCGGCTAACTACGTGCCAGCAGCCGCGGTAAGACGTAGGATGCAAGCGTTGTCCGGAATTATTGGGCGTAAAGAGTTCGTAGGCGGTTACTTAAGTCTGATGTTAAATACCGGAGCTCAACTCCGACACGGCACCAGATACTGGGTAACTAGAGTGCGGTAGAGGTAACAGGAATTCCCGGTGTAGCGGTGAAATGCGTAGATATCGGGAGGAACACCAGTGGCGAAAGCGTGTTACTGGACCGCAACTGACGCTGAGGAACGAAAGCCAGGGTAGCGAAAGGGATTAGATACCCCTGTAGTCCTGGCCGTAAACGATGGATACTAGGTGTTGGTGGTATCGACCCCTCCAGTGCCGAAGCTAACGCGATAAGTATCCCGCCTGGGGAGTACGGCCGCAAGGCTGAAACTCAAAGGAATTGACGGGGGCCCGCACAAGCGGTGGAACATGTGGTTTAATTCGATGCAACGCGAAGAACCTTACCTGGGCTTGACATCTACGGAACCTTGCAGAAATGTGAGGGTGCCTTCGGGAGCCGTAAGACAGGTGGTGCACGGTTGTCGTCAGCTCGTGTCGTGAGATGTTGGGTTAAGTCCCGCAACGAGCGCAACCCTCGTGGTCTGTTGTTACAGGTCGGAAGATGCTGAACCCTCAGGCCAGACTGCCGGTGACAAACCGGAGGAAGGTGGGGATGACGTCAAATCATCACGCCCCTTATGTCCAGGGCTACACACGTGTTACAATGGGAGAAGACAACGGGCAGCTTGGCAGCAATGTCTGGCAAATCCCTTAAACTTCCCCTCAGTTCGGATCGGAGTCTGCAACTCGACTCCGTGAAGTCGGAATCGCTAGTAAACGCAGATCAGCACGCTGCGTTGAATACGTTCCCGGGCCTTGTACACACCGCCCGTCACACCACGAAAGAGGGTTACGCCCGAAGTCGGTGTCCCAACCTTTTAGGAGGGAGCCGCCGAAGGCAGAACTCTTGATTGGGGTGAAGTCGTAACAAGGTAGCCGTACCGGAAGGTGCGGCTGGATCACCTCCTTTCTAAGGAGACCATGAGTCTCATTTATGGAGACTCGTACTCCAGGTCGGCGTCGCCAAGACGAAATTCGTTTCGGATTTGGCGCTAAACAATCAACGGTTACTACGGTCTCGTTCGCAATCCAGATTGTTTAGACGACGGGATGAAACAGGTCGGTTCCGATTATTTGGTTATCAGGGTATGCCTCTTCCCATAAAGAGGACGACCTTGTCTGTACCTTGACAACTGTATAGATTCAATAAAACGAATCAGATTCATCTCTGATAACGCATGTAAAAAAATATTTCGTTTAGAAATCTCATTTTTATATGTCTCGTTAGACGGATGAACCAATGACTTAGTTATTAACAACACAATAACTAGGTAAAGCTACCAAGAGCGCACGGCGAATGCCTTGGTACGAGCAGCCGATGAAGGACGCGTTAAGCGGCGATACGCCACGGGGAGTTGCAATATAGCCATGATCCGTGGGATTCCGAATGGGGCAACCCCACCGAATGAAGTTCGGTGACCGCCACCTGAATACATAGGGTGTCGGAGGCAAGCCAGGGAACTGAAACATCTTAGTACCTGGAAGAAAAGAAACCAAATCAGGGATTCCCCTAGTAGCGGCGAGCGAACGGGGATGAGCCTAAACCGGTCACATGTCATAGCGTGTAGGCGTTGTGTGGTCGGGGTCATGGGAACGCGAAGTGGATCTACATGTCCACAAAGGAGTTACAAAACCTTAGCTAGTAGAACACAGCTGGAAAGCTGGGCCATAGAGAGTGATAGCCTCGTAGACGAAAGCGAAAGGTCTCCTTCGATGTCTCCCGAGTAGTACGGTGCACGTGAAATACCGTATGAATTTGCGAGGACCATCTCGTAAGGCTAAATACTGCTCGTAACCGATAGTGAACTAGTACGGTGACGGAAAGGCGAAAAGAACAGTGGAAAGCTGAGTGAAATAGAACCTGAAACCGTGTGCTTACAAGCTGTCAGAGCCCTATTAATAGGGTGATGGCGTGCCTGTTGAAGAATGAGCCAGCGAGTTAACATCAGTAGTTGGTTAAGGGGTTGATACCTGGAGCCAAAGCGAAAGCGAGTCTGAATAGGGCGATTTTAATTACTGGTGTTAGACCCGAACCCGGGTGATCTAACCATGACCAGCGTGAAGCGTAGGTAACACTACGTGGAGGTGCGAACCTTTGAATGTTGAAAAATTCCTGGATGAGTTGTGGTTAGGGGTGAAATGCCAATCGAACCCGGAGCTAGCTGGTTCTCCCCGAAATGCGTTGAGGCACAGCGTCGGATTTATCTTACTGGGGGTAGAGCACTGATTCGGTGCGGGCCCTAGAACGGGGTACCAAATCGAGACAAACTCCGAATACCAGTAATGTCACTGTCCGGCAGTGAGACTACGTGAGATAAGTTGCGTGGTCAAGAGGGAAACAGCCCAGACCATCTGTTAAGGTCCCAAAATTAGTGCTAAGTGGTTAACGAGGTGTTGTTCCTTAGACAACCAGGATGTTGGCTTAGAAGCAGCCACCATTGAAAGAGTGCGTAATAGCTCACTGGTCAAGGGATAATGCGCGGAAAATAATCGGGACTAAAGCACTATACCGAAGCAATGGCAGGTAGACGATGAGTCTATCTGGGTAGGGGAGCGTTCTGTTGTAGGTTGAAGTATGACCGTAAGGACATATGGACGAAGCAGAAGTGAGAATGCTGGCTTGAGTAGCGAAAACATTGGTGAGAATCCAATGCACCGAAAACCTAAGGTTTCCCACGGTAGGCTCGTCCGCGTGGGGTTAGCCGGAGCCTAAGATGAGGCCGAAAGGCGTAGTCGATGGACATCAGGTTGATATTCCTGAGCTATGGTGTAGTCGTTATTGAGCTGCGGAGGGACGCAGGAGGTTATGTTCGCCAGCGACTGGATGTGCTGGTCTAAGCGTGTAGCTAGTTCGAGTAGGTAAATCCGCTCGGGCGTTAAGACGTGAGGCGCGATGGGGAAGGTCTACGGACCTGTAGGAACAGACACCACACTGCCGAGAAAAGCTTCGCAAGTGAGACTACATCGTATCCGTACCGTAATCCGCCACAGGTGGGTAGGTAGAGAATACCAAGGTGCGCGAGATAACCCTCTCTAAGGAACTCGGCAAAATAGCCTCGTAACTTCGGGAGAAGAGGTACCCTGGTACCGTGTAAGCGATTCAGCTGAAGCGGGATAGGGTTGCAGCGAATAGTCCCAGGCGACTGTTTACCAAAAACACAGGTCTCTGCTAAGTCGTAAGACGATGTATAGGGGCTGACGCCTGCCCGGTGTCGGAAGGTTACGGGGACCGGTTAGCCGCAAGGCGAAGCTGGGAACCTAAGCCCCGATGAACGGCGGCCGTAACTATAACGGTCCTAAGGTAGCGAAATTCCTTGTCAGGTAAGTTCTGACCCGCACGAATGGCGTAACGATCTGGGAGCTGTCTCGGAGAGGGACTCGGCGAAATATGAATGGCTGTGAAGATACGGCCTACGCATGCCAGGACAGAAAGACCCTATTGAGCTTTACTCTAACTTGTCATTGAAACTTGACTTTGGTCGCGCAGGATAGGTGGGAGGCTTTGATCTATAGATTCCGGTCTATAGGGAGCCATCCTTGAGATACCACTCTTCCAAAGTTGGGTTTCTAACGGTTGACCGCAAAGATCCGGTGACCGGACAGTGGCAGGCGGGGAGTTTGACTGGGGCGGTCGCCTCCTAAAATGTAGCGGAGGCGCCCAAAGGTGCGCTCAGGCCGGATGGAAATCGGCCAAAGAGTGTAAAGGCAGAAGCGCGCTTGACTGTGAGACCTACAAGTCGAACAGAGACGAAAGTCGGGCTTAGTGATCCTGCGGTTCCGAATGGAAGGGCCGTGGCTCATCGGACAAAAGTTACCATAGGGATAACAGGCTGATCTCCCCCAAGAGTCCACATCGACGGGGAGGTTTGGCA
>JAIEMW010000001.1 GCA_019751815.1 Cyanobacteriota bacterium | reverse complement strand
TCTGGTGCTTTCTTAAACCCCCTTTCAATGTCTCTTTCTCCACGAGCGCGTTCTTGCATCATTGACGCTGATGGAACGGGGACATCCGAATCAATATCCGAAAGTTTTAATGCTTTTGGTTTTTCTTCATCAATGTCTGACAATTTCATAGGGCTTCCTCCAAATCTGGATCTGAGTCATTAAACGAGGCGGCGCCGGGTGCAGGATCGTTTGATGCTGTGGGCTCCAATACGTTCAAATTCTCTGGAGTGACAGTTTGAGGGGGTTCATTTCCTTTATGGATTGTTTCAGAATCTGCTGTTTTTGGTGTTGCTGGAAAAACGGGGGGGACCAGAGAAGTCTGTTCAGCTGGAATAACCTGTTCTGGAATGGATGTTTGAACTTGGGGTTGTGCCTGAACCTGAACCTGAGCTTGAACGGATACGGCACCGGGTTTGACTAGTTTCAGATGAATTTCCACGGGATGACCCATAAATTGTTCGACGGCTTTTTTCAGATGCAGCATCCGTTTGGGGTCATTGATGAGTTTTAAATTGGGTTCGCTGGCACATCCCAAGGTAATTTGGGACGAAGTCCATTCGAGCAGATGCGTATGCTGACTGACAAGGGACTTGACGGGAGGGCTGGCGATTAAACGGCACACTTCCTGCCAATCAGGAACGCCGGCAGGCGGTTGAGAACTAGCTACAGATGTATTAGAAACAGCGGCTTGACTTGTCTGTTTGTAGTCTTCTTGTGCCCTAGGTAAGGCCTGGGGCCTTGATACGGCTTGAGGTTGCTTGGAAGGTACTGTGTAATTTTGCTGTGGCCTGGCTTGGCTACTGGCCTGGGGACTGTTATTAAGAGCCTCTTCGAGGGCGGTAATTCTGGCGATGAGATCGCGTGTGGCGTGGATCGATTCTCGAAAAGCCAATTCGAGAAGACCGATTTCCAGCCAGATTTGTGGATTCTGGCTTTGCCGCAACTGCTTTTCTAAGGTTGCCAGCTGATGAAGTGCCTGGGGCAGTTCTTCCACTTCAAATTTTTCTGCTTGCAACGTGAGAGAGGGGACCAGTTCATCCGGGATGCCAAGAACTGTGCCAATGCGTTCTAGCTCTCCTGCAGGGCTTCCCTTACAGCTCTTGACCAAAAATAGGTGTCTGAGATACACACTCAATTCTTTCAGGCATTGCAAGGGTTCCACACCAAGGTTGAGTAGTGTGGCCAATAGTTCTAAGATTTTAGTCCCGTCTCGATCGGCAATGGCATTGACTAGAGAGATTAGTACATCATCTCCCAAGGCACCAATAAAGCGGTTGACATCTTCACGGTCAATGGTGTGTCCTGGTGTGGCACGGGCTATCACAGAGACTTGATCCAAAAGACCAACCGCATCTCGCATGCCGCCTTTGGCATGTCGGGCAATGGCCAGAAGTGCTTCAGGGGCAATGCTGATCGTTTCTGCTTGAGCAATCCGGACTAAGCATTCGGTGATGTCTTCTACCGTAATCCGGTTAAAATCAAAGCGCTGACAGCGGCTGATGATGGTAGGAAGCACCTTATGAGCCTCAGTGGTGGCAAAAATAAAGATGACATTGCTGGGAGGCTCTTCTAGGGTTTTTAATAGCGCGTTAAAAGCAGAGTTGCTCAGCATATGGACTTCATCAATGATATAAATCTTGTATTTGCCTGAAAGTGAGGCAAATTGACAGTTCTCTATCAGCTCACGTGCATCATTGACGCTATTGTTGCTGGCAGCGTCAAACTCAATCACATCCAGGGCGTTGCCTTGGGTGATGCTGATGCAACTCGCACAGGTTTGGCAAGGGCTTGCTGTGGGACCTGATTCACAGTTAAGCGATTTGGCGAAAATTCTAGCCGTAGAGGTTTTTCCTGTTCCTCGTGGTCCGCAAAAGAGGTAGGCATGCGCCACTTTGTTCATCGCAATGGCGTTGCTGAGTGTTTGTGAGATGGGGGCTTGCCCCGCCAAGTCTGCAAAAGACTGTGGGCGGTACTTACGGTACAGAGGGATGTAGGTCTCTACTTGTGTCATACCGTAAGCTTAGCAAAAAGGAGGGGTCCTCCCCAAGGCTTGTGTTGCATTCTGTCACACTGAGTGAAGTGAACTTGGTGCTGGGTGTTCTCTCTGTTACAATGAGCGCAATTGAAAAATTGACTTATAAAGGACTTCATTTGTGTTCTTGAGTTTGCAACCATCGAATAAAGCCCCCTTTGCGAGTTTGAATTTGGGCCATGAAAAACACAGCGCGTTGCTCAGGCAGCAGTCTCTTACATTGCCTTCTCCGGATACAGTGCATTTTGCCGCCAAAAAACCCAATAAAATTCCCGCTCCCAGAGCGTTGCCCTTGAAAACCCAAGTGAAGTTTAAATTACAGTCCGCTGGTTTTGAGAAAAAGCGAGTGGGTTATCTAGAAAGACCTGCTGTAGGAGAGAAACCCAAGGTGTTAAGGGTGTTTCTTGACCGCACGTTTGTTGGATTTGATGAAACCCGGGATACCCACGCTGTATACAGGGCCCTGTTGGACTTGCCGACTGCGGTTGCTGCCAGAGTGGATGCTAAACAGGATATTGGTGTGTTTTACGCCGTAAGACTGGGGGAAGGCACCAGCCGTAAGCCTTATCTTCGGGTGGAAATTTTGACAGCCAGCCCCAGTGATTTTGCCTCAGAATTTGCAGGCTAAGCCAAGCAGGGCTTGCTGGATATGGCTTCTTGGGTGATGCGCCGTGACCAGCTATCCCAGTGCTGAATTTCTGCTAATGTCGGTAAGCCGTCATTTTTGTCTGCTTTAAAGCCGGTATTATCCGCTTCAAATCGTTTAAGCGCGCTTTCAATATAAAACGGGATTTTGGCAAAGCTGAGCTGCTCATTGAGAAAGGCCTCTACCACCACTTCATCGGCTGCATTGAGAATTGTGGTGCCAGTGGGGCCAAAACTGGCGGCTTGATAGGCAAGCGACAGGCATGGAAATCGCTCCAGGTCGGGCTGATTAAATTGAAGATTCTGTAGCATCGATAAATCTAAACGCGTCGACTGAAAAGGGGTTTCCCATCGCTCAGGATAACTCAGCGCGTATAAAATGGGACCTCTCATATCAGGAGCCCCCATTTGGGAAAGAATAGAGCCATCTACCATTTCGACTGCACTGTGAACAATGCTTTGTGGGTGGATTAAGACTTGAATCTGCTCGTAAGGCAGGCCGTATAGCCAGTGGGCTTCTATTACCTCAAGGCCCTTATTCATCAGAGTGGCTGAGTCTATGGTCACTTTAGGGCCCATCACCCAGTTGGGGTGGTTGAGTGCTTCCGTCTTGGTGATTTTATCCCAATTAGACAAAGGATAATCTCGGAAAGGACCGCCAGAAGCGGTTAAAATCAACCGTTGTATCTTCTTTTTGGCCTGGTGCGGGTGAGGAAATAAGGGTTTTTCTGGCTGAAGTGTTTCTAAATTTTGAGAAAATAGGCATTGGTGAATCGCAGAATGCTCGCTGTCTAAAGGAATAATCTGCTGTAAATAGGGCTCTACGAGGTGGCCAGCGGCAACAAAGGTTTCTTTATTGGCCGTAAACACTTTTTTGCCGGATTGCAATGCGGCCAGTGTCGGAAAAAGGCCTTTAATCCCGACAATGCCGATGACCACCACGTCGATATCGTCAGGGGCGATGAGATCGCATAAACCCGTTTCTCCAGAAAAAACATCACCGTCCCAATAACCAGGCTGCCTTAATACTTTTAGCTCTTCTGCGGCAGACAGTTCAGAGAGACAAACCCGCTTGGGTTTGAATTCTAGGCACTGTTGGTAGAGTATTTTAGACTGTTTCGCGGCAGAAAGCGCAACCACCTCAAAACGATCGGGAAAAGCCCGAATAATATCTAGTGTTTGCTGGCCAATGGACCCTGTAGAACCCAGCAGAGCCAATCGAATTTTTGGCAGAGGTGACGGTTGTGTTCCTGTCATAGGGGTGCCATGTTTCTGTTCTGTAACCATAGTTTAATACAGGGGCTTGGAATCATCACGTGATTTTGTTATAAAAGTAACTGTCTTGAGTTAAGATGACCGTGTGGGAATACCTTATTATTAGGATTTACTGAGTCATTTCTGCGAGTGAGCAGAATATTGAATGTGATATTAGAAAAAATGTGATTTTAGAAAATTAGACGGGGAATAACAGGCAAGCCAATGTCTGCGAAAATAATTCTGAGCAGGGGAGTGACGACACCATCATGATCGATTACCATTCAGACACATTGAGTCGTGTGACGCTGAAAGAAGAGGGCGTGAAGCAATCCATGTTTCTGTGTAAGACCTGCGGTTCTGGTGAATTTGAGCTGATGCTTCACCCTGATTTTGCGGGCAGTGTTGATGTTCAGTTAAACGAACATCAGGATGTGTTGATTGTGGCCACCGTCAATGGGGCGGAGCAACAGTTTGTGGCGGATCTCATGTTTATGAATCAGTTCGCCCTTTGTAAACAGTGCAAAGCAACCAAGCAATGGCAGTATCATTACAAGCGGTAATCTGCTACAGTGTGTGCTTTGGCTGAAGTAACAGGACACACTGCATCGCATGTTGTTTTCAGGTCAGGAGTTTATCATTACCGTTTTTGCGGCCGTTTTTTCGCTGGCCCTCGGGACCTTTGCCGGGTGGTTCCTCCGAGGCGGTTGGGAACAAAAACAGGGACAAATCCAGGATAAGACTGATTCAATTGGTCTAACTGCTCTACAAGAGCAGGTTCAAGCACTGCAGGCCGAAAACAAGGCCTTGCTTACGGCCAAAGTGGAAGCAGAAACCTTATTGGGACAAGCCAAATCCCAAGAAGCCGAGCTGCGCGATGTGTTTAAGGCCGTGGGGCAAGAGACACTGAGTGCTCATCTCAAACAACTCACCGAGATGACCCAGCTCCAAGCGGATCAGCGAAACAAAACCTTCCAAGAATCTTTTACAGCGTCCGTTAAACCTGTCTCCGAAATGATTGAGGCTTATCAAAAGAGGATCAAAGAAATTGAAACAGAGTATCAGCAAGAGACAACCACGCTAAAGACCCAAATTACCGAGCTGATCAAACACACCCAAGACTTTAAAAAGGCCAACCAAAACCTGACCGATGCGCTGAGTAACAGCAAAGGTCGGGGGGATTGGGGCGAATTCCAGCTGGAAAATATCCTGCATTTATCGGGGTTGCGAGAAGGTATTAATTATGACACCCAGCAGGCTGACAGAGGACTTAGACCCGATATTACAGTCAATTTACCAAACGGCCATAAGCTTTTTGTCGATGCTAAAACTATCTTGATTGATCTTCAGCGTTTGCGTCAGGCAGATAGTCCAGAAGAGCAGGACAAGCAACGTAAAAACCATTACGATGCCCTGCAAAAGGAGATCAATTCTCTCAGTGATAAAGCCTATCACCGTAAATTAGGCAGTACTGTTGATTTCGTCGTGCTCTATCTTCCGACAGAATCCATGTTGGAAGAGGCATTGGTGTATAACCCAACGCTTTCTGAAGAGGCTTTTCGAAAAGGGGTGATTCTGGCCACGCCCATTATCTTAATGACCCTGCTCAAAGTGGTGGCGGATGGTTGGCGTCAAGTCACCCTCAATGAACATGCCAAGGAGATGGAGCTGTTGGGTAAAGAACTCCATAAGCGACTGGTCCTTTTCCTAACTCGTTTTTTCTCCCTGCGTAAAGCCTTTAACACCCTAGCTGGTGGGTATGAAGATGCATACAGGTCTCTGCAAGGGCAGCAAGGTGTGTTGCCGCAGTTACAAAAGATTGAGCAGTTGGGCTACCGATCTGACAAAAAGTTGGACAGTGTTTACACCGAAGAGCCTGAGCCGATTCAACGTCTGATAGAGTCTGCTGCTAGCGAAATACTTTCATAAACTCCTATGCTCAGAGGTTGTCACACACAGGCGTATTCCGCGATAATTTTAGTGAAACGGCATGGGATGGAATCGGACTTATTTTGCAAAGATTTCATGTCTTCCCTCTAAACTTTCCTTAGGGGGTGGTCGTAAGATATATTAGACGGTGAGTACCCACATTTCGTTTTAAGGGCATAACAGGTTTTTTTGCTTGGCAGAGGTCTCTTAGTGTATCAAAAGATAAAACAAACCATTGTGACGGCCTTAGTCTTCCTGCTGTTGATTCGCTTTGGCCTGTTGATTGCGGATCCCCTGCCGCTAGATGGAAACGCGGACAGTGCTCTGGCAATATACAAAGACTGGCGGGATTTCATCAATTGGATTTACCTCTCTACAGAGATGCTTGAGTGGCCATTAACGCAAGTTTTTAACTTACTGGGGATGCTGTGGGCCCCGATTAACTCCGATAATTTCCCCCTCACGCCGTCTATTCAGCTGATGGGTTGGACGGCAAGTCTTCCTTGGCCTGCTTCTGTCAAACCTTGGATTCAAGGCGGGGGGATTAGCAACTTATTTGCCGGGATATTCGACTGGAAATCCCTGATGATGGTGCCAATTTTGGCGCTGATTGCCAATTACTTGGACAATATTGTTGATTTTTTCAGAAATATTGTCTGGAACCTTCTGATAGAGTTCTCTTTTACCAAGAAGAAGCAGGCACTCTATCAAGAAGCCTTGGAAAAACGGGCGATGGATCTGATGAAGTTGAATGCGGACTACCGTAATTTAACCAAAGAAGCCACCAACCTGAAGGACAAGGTGATCACCGACGAGTTGACCGATGTCTACAATAAGCGCTTCTTCATCGAAAAGGTGCGGGATGAGTTTGAGAAGGCCAAGAAGTCTCAGAGAGAACTGGCAATCATTATGCTCGATATCGATCACTTCAAAAAATTGAACGATACTTATGGGCACTTGATGGGGGATAAGGTCTTAAAGGCCGTGGCACAAGTGGCTAAAAATGCGACCCCTGCCAATTGTTATTGCTGCCGCTTTGGGGGCGAAGAGTTTTCAATCATTTTACCGGCCAAAGATGCCGCAGTGTCTCAACAGGTGGCTGAAAAAATCAAAAAAGAGGTTGAGTACCTTCAGTTTAATGAAGATCCTGGACTTCGTGTCACCATCAGTCAAGGTGTTTGTCAGGTAGACTTCCAGGCAAAAGACGCCAAGGGACTTTCTCAGTTCGATAAAATGATCAAACTGGCCGATGACGAGCTTTATAGAGCAAAGCTGGAAGGCCGAAACCGAATTTGTACGCAGCAAATTAACTAATGAGACCAACGCAAAAGCTGATGCTGCGCCTGAGTTTGGGGCATATGATGGCGGACTTTTTTGCAGGGTTCATGATCCCGGTCCTGCCTTTGATTGCCCAAGTTTTACACTTGTCATTGTTTCAAACTGGCTTGATGCTGCTGGTTTCCAGTTTGACTTCTTCTGTTTTCCAGCCTTTATATGGCTGGTGCTGCGACCGTTTTCCAACACTCAATGCAGTGTTACTGGGGCTTGTTTTGGGGGCGTTATGTCTGCCCTGGATAGGCTCTATAGGAACTGGCTCTATAGGTTCAGGATCGGGCTTTCTAAACCTGCTTTTGCTGATTTTTGTGGGCTACGCCGGGGTGGGGTTCTTCCACCCACAAGCCATGAGCACCACCAACCGGCTGGGCAAGGCCAATCCCAATCTGATGATGGGTTTGTTTTTTACTGGTGGCACGGTGGGTTTTTCCTTGGGTCCGCTCTGTTCTTCAATATTGGCAGCCCATTTTGGGTTGGCCTCACTCCGGTGGGTAGCCTTGACTGCTGTTTTTGCTGTGCTACTGTTTGGCACCCTCACCCGGACAGAAAAATTATGGATGAGGCCAAGACTTTCCGAGAGACAGCAGCATTCTCTGCCATGGCAGCCGGATGAGATCCGCTTTCTCGTTATCTTGTCCGTAATGGGTTTGATCCGAGCCTTGGTTCTGGTGGGTTTACCCACGTTTATGCCCTTTTTGTGGCGACAACAGGGTGTCCATTTAGAAACGATTGGTTGGGTGATTGCCCTGTCCTCACTGGCGGGAGGCCCGTTGGGTGTGTGGGCGGGTCATTGGGCAGATTCTTTTAAGAACGGACAGGGAGAGTTTAACCTCCTGTTATTGTCATTTATCCCCCCCATTGTCCTATTGCCATGGATGCTGAACACCACTGGAAACAGTGCGTTTGTTCTGTTTATCGCGGTGATTGGACTGCTCTCAATGTCCCTGTCAATGAACCTGGTTTTGGCGCTTAAACGGGTTAAAAAACAGCAAAATGTTGTTTCTGGACTCGTTTCTGGCTCTAGTTTTGGGCTGGCTGGTTTGCTGATGCCTGTATTGGGCGGGCTGAGTGACCATTTGGGGATTGTGACCACTTTAAGCGGATTGAGCGTTCTCCTGGTGCTGGCGACCTTATTGGTATGGCACCTTAGAAGTGAAGTTCGTCCTCTTCAAAATCCAGAGGCTCCAGCTGAAGTGTCAGGTGGCTTAACCCAAACTCGAGCTTAAGCACTTCTTGTAATCGTGTCAGCATTTCTGGGTAGGCGGTCCCTTCAGACACCGAAACATGGGCTGATAAGGCATCTTTACCGGAAGTGATTGTCCACACATGGAGATCATGCACACTTTCAACCCCTTGTTGTGCGAGCATGACCGATTTTACTTGAGGTACAGAGATATGACTGGGAGAACCTTCCAGTAAAATATCAACACCTTGAATCAATAACCGTGTGGTACTCCATAAAATCAATCCTGCAATGACAAGGCTAATAATGGGGTCTGCCCAGTTCCAGTGGAAGAAATAAATTGCCACGCCCGCAATGAGCGTGCCAATAGAACCCAACAGATCCCCAATGATGTGCAGATACACGCTATGGGTGGTGAGATGGGACTTACTATCGCTATGAAGCAGTTTTACGGCAATTAGATTAATCACCAGGCCACCCAGGGCTATTTCTCCCATCAAGGGCGCTTGTATTAGGGTGGCGGTTTGAAACCGCTGAAACGCTTCCCAGACAATCCAAAGTGCAACAGCGGTCAATGTCATCCCATTAATACAGGCGACCAAGATTTCTAGGCGGTGGTAGCCATAGGTTTTTTGGGGTCCTGCTGGGTGTGTGCTAAGCCAACTGGCAAATAAGGCCATCCCAATGGCAGCGGCGTCAGTCAACATATGACCGCTATCGGCGATGAGGGCGAGACTGCCAGAAAAATACCCCCCCACAACCTCTGCCACAGCGTAACCGGCTGTTAGAAGCAGGGTCCAATAGAGTCTTTTTTGTTGGCTGAGCCCCTCATTTCTTCCTTTGTGAGTGGGAAAATGAGAGTGAGTGCAGCCAGAGTGTGATGTGTGACCGTCAATCATATACTCCCAATCATACACCCCAATCATATAACCTTCTAGAACAAGAATCAGCGAGCAGTGCGGGCTTATTACAGTCGTTTCCATGAACGTAATGGGCAGGGTCTAAAATCCCAGTACTTAACAATTATTAACACTACGGTTGTCGGATTCATAAAAAACCTTCACCCCTGTTGAAAATGAGCGGGCTCATACGACACGGGATCAGATGGTTCATTTTTAGGTTTTTTAAAAACCTAAAAAGTGAGAAAACACGAGGGTTTTGACGGTGGTTTTGCACACAAATAACAAAGAGCCCTCGTCGAGATAATGGATTGAGTCAAAAACATACTTGGGGTAAAGTAAGGCGTCTCAGTATCTAAAGCGCTGATAAAGCGGTCCTGATGCAAATGAAGTTGTTTCTGATAGACCTGTTTCATCGTCTTTTTCATCGTTTGCTCTACAGAAATAACCGTTATTGTTGACAGAAGGAACTGAGTTTTGAGTTTAAAGCCTAATTTTTCTCTATCCTCGCTCCCTGTTTTAGTTCTCACTGTGTTAGTGCTCATCTCTCTGGTCTCTGTTGCGCCAACACCAGCAGCGGCTCCAGATAGCAAATCTCTAGATAAAAAGTCTAAAGCGAGTCTTCCTGGTAAAACACCAGGTGGTCTCCCCGCCAAAAAGGTGTCTGCCAAAAAGGTGTCTGTTAAGACCCAGACCAAAATACTGGTCAAGCAGCCCGAAAAAAAACCTGCCGAAAAAAAGCTTCCAGAAAAAAAGATTGCTGAAAAATCACTGGAAAAAACATTGACGGCAAAGCAACCTACCCTCGATACGGTTGACGTGCCGAATAGCGCTCACCCGAATAGCATTCAATCGATTAACCCTAAGACTGATGTCCGTTCTTTTGCGGATGACTACGTGACCAGTGTGTCGGGAAAGCCGGTCCTGGTTTCTGTTAAGAAATCCAGTGACACCGGAGAAGCCAGTGTCTTCATCAATGGAAAAGAAGCGCTTCGGTATCGTTCCACGTTCAACGACCTGACGCCCTATCTCCGGGCAAAAGAAACCGCGCACCGTCTGTACCGTTTTTTAGATGAAGACGGGAACCCACGGCAAATTAAGCCTTCTATGGTAAACAACCAGGTGCAAGTGATGGCAGACCATCAGCGTTTGGCCGTGGTTGACTTGGAAACCGCACAAAAGTCTAAAAATCCCCCACAGGGGCTTGCGATGATTTGGGTAAACCAGACCAGGAGCTTGCTAGGAGCTGAAACGCTCGATCGCAATCGAGATACTGCCAATCGGGGCTTGATAGTCCCGCGACCAGATGCCAAGCTATTAAAGAGTTTACAGGGCGGCAAGCTGGACTCGAACAAAAAATTAGTCTTGCAAGAGACCGGATCGATTATGAAGGGGTTGGCCTCTTGGTACGGCCCTGGGTTTAATGGACACCGCTCCTCTGATGGAAGTCGTTTCGATATGATGGCGATGACCGCAGCGCACCGCTCTTTGCCCTTTGGTACAGTGGTTCGCGTCTCCAACGCCAAAACGGGCAAGGCATGTTTGGTCCGAATCACGGATAGAGGTCCATTCACAGGGGATCGCATCATTGATCTCTCTAAAGGGGCCGCCAGTGAAATCGGGATGTTGGGATCTGGCATCGCCAAAGTGACACTCAGTGTGCTCAAGAAGTCGATTATCCCCAGTCAAGACCCTTCCTCCTCGTCCAATGCATTTATTGGCTTGTCTTCGCTGGTACGCTAACGCTTTTTTTAACAAAAGTATTCGCGCAAGAGTATTCGCTTCTGGCGTTTCCTTCCTGTAGAATAGGGAGCGTTCCTCGATAGTTTTGGAGTTTTTACCGTGGCTGATGCTGTAAAACCCGATGTTCAGGCCCCCGTTCGGGTCCGTATTGCCCCTAGTCCAACTGGCAATTTACATGTCGGTACGGCCAGAACCGCATTGTTTAACTACTTATTTGCCAAAGCCTGCGGCGGAAAGTTTATTCTGCGTATTGAAGACACGGATACTGAGCGCTCTCTGGCACAGTACACTCAAAATATCTATGACAGCTTAAGAGCCCTGGGCCTCTCCTGGGATGAAGGTCCAGATGTTGGGGGAGAGTATGCTCCTTACACGCAAATGGAACGTTTGGCTATTTATCAGCAATGGGCGGATGCCTTGCTGAAAGCTGATCTTGCCTACTATTCCTACGAGACAGAAGCAGAGCTAGAAAGCGCGCGCGAAGCAGCGAAAGCGGCCAAAACAGCGTACGTTTACCAGGCACCTTCTTCTGAAAGATTGGCTGAAATGGCGGCGGATTCTTCTCGAACCCGCTCACTGCGTTTTCGGATTCCGCGAACGGCTCCAGGGGAAACGAATCAACTTGTTTTACAAGATATTATCCGAGGGCCCATTGAGTTTGATCTCGATCTGATTGGGGATTTTGTGATTATGAAATCCAACGGGGTACCGACGTATAACTTCGCTGTGGTGGTCGATGATGCCCTGATGAAGATTTCCCATGTGATCCGGGGCGAAGATCATATCTCTAATACCCCCAAGCAGATTTTACTCCATCAGGCCTTTGCATCACTCAAGCTCAGCCCGGTTGCGATGCCCGCCTTTGCCCATGTGGGGATGATCCTGTCTGCCGATCGCAGCAAACTCTCCAAACGTCACGGGGCAACCGCAGTCTCTGAATTTATTCAACAAGGGTATCTGCCTGAAGCGTTTTGCAACTTTCTGTCGTTGCTGGGTTGGTCTGCCCCAGACGGTCAGGAAGTGGCCAGCTTGTCTCACATTGCTTCACAGTTTTCGTTGGAGCGGATTGCCCACAGCCCGGCGATTTTTGACCGAGAGAAACTCAACTGGCTGAACAAGCAGTATATTCGTCAGCTACCCTTGGCAGAACTGCTGGAACGCTCAAAACCTTATCTTAAGGACTTCGACCTTACCCAGTATGATAATGCGCGTTTGGAGATGATCCTGGATGCTGTTCGTGAACCGATTACCACGCTGGCTGATCTGCCTGAGGCGGTGATTTACTTTTTTGGAGAAAAAGTGATTTACGACGCGCAACTGGTCGGAGACGTGCTCATGACGGCAGAGGCGACCCAAGTCTTGCAGGCCGCACTTACTTCTTGGGCGACTCGTCTTGATTTCACCAACCCTGATGCCTTGGCTGTTGAACTTAAGGCCTTTATTGCAGAGCAAGCCCCGTTAAAGACAAAAGCCGTGATGTGGCCTCTGCGAGTGGCACTTTCAGGCCGTACCTCGGGGGCAGATCTTTCTAAATTGCTCTATATTTTGGGCAAAGACCGGGTGATGACCCGACTTGAAACCGCTTTAACACTGGTCAGTGCGAGCTTTGCATGATTTATGGCACTTAATTCTGATAACAAAAAACCTATTCTCCAACGCTTGGCGCGTATTTCAGGTCATGTCGAAGCCGTTGCCACCATGGTGGATGAAGAGCGCTACTGTATTGACGTGCTTCATCAAATCAAAGCGGTTCAGTCCGCATTAGAGAAAGTATCTGAGGCGATGCTGCGCCAGCATTTGGCCACCTGTGTGGTTCAAGCGGTGAATGACAAGGATGAAGCCCGGGCGATGTCAGAACTTCTGGCTGTCTTTCGCAGAGCACCAAACCTCTTGGCAGAATCAGAGGACTTGGAAGCCCTGTTGCATCTAGAGACTGAGAGTAAGTCAGACCAAAGCAAATCTGGCTGCTGCGGGGGCGAATAAACGTTAGACCTGTAAAACGGAGTGATCGGCTAGCAGAAATTGGTGGGTCCGGTCTGGGGTTCCTTGAATTTGGCAATCTTGTCCAATCAAGCTTTCGCTAATCGGGCCTTGCACATTTTTCAGCTGACAGCGCTCTAATATCACACTGTTTGACAGTGTGATAGAGGTTAACTGACAACCATTGCCAATACTGGTGTAAGGACCGATTTGACAGTCTTGTAGGACACAGTTATCAGCGATTCTCACAGGTCCTTCTATCTGGCAACGGATGATTTGAGACTGCTTGCCTATGGAGACGGACCCCTTCAGTATCGAATGGCTATCAATGGTGCTGGAACTATCTTGTAACTCAACTGGATAGGCGCCTAGAACAATCCGGTTTGCGGCCAGTAGGTCGTCTTTTTTCCCGGTGTCAAGCCACCATCCCTCATGGATTCGGGTTCTCACGGTACATTTCCAGTCAATCAGAGTCTGAATCGCATCTGTAATTTCATACTCCCCGCGCCAACTGGGTTTTAACTGGTCAATGGCCTCAAAAATTTTGGGTTGAAATAAATACACGCCTACAAGTGCCAGATTTGAGGGAGGATTCTTAGGCTTTTCCACTAATTTGACAGCCTGCCCGCTTGCATCTAGTTCTGCAACCCCAAATGAAGCAGGGTTATCCACGGGCGTTAGGAGTATTGAAGCCTCACAGGGATTTTGAAAAAAATCAGCAATTTGCGCAGATAATTGCCCGTTAATTAAGTTATCACCGAGATACATCACAAATGGAGATGTTTGAATAAAGTCTTGCGCGGTTTTCACCGCATGGGCAAGTCCCGATGGTTTGTTCTGTAAGATAAAGGTGATGGTGGCATCTGCGGGCTGCCAGGTTTTTACAGCATCTTGGATACTATCACCTGTTTCTGGGCTAATAATAATCCCAAATTCGCGAATCCCTGCGCCGTAAAGTTCATCGAGCGGGTAGAACAAAATGGGTTTGTTGGCTACAGGCACAAGCTGTTTTGCCATCGCATAGGTGAGAGGTCTCAGGCGGGTGCCTTTTCCGCCGGCAAGGACTAGGGCTTTCATTTGGGGCGTTTGGTCTTCAAAACTCATCAGGCGGGGGCTCCATGTTGAGGGGCTGGGTAATTATCATGGCTTAAATTATAAGGGCATCGACCTTCGATACCACTGAGTGCGTCTCTGGCGGCGAGCCATATGATATGGTTGGAAAGTTGCTTTTGGGGATCTTTGCTCAGCAAGGCTTTTACACTACTACGGAGCAGACGAAACCCCAAGTAGAGAATGATAGAGACTTGCTGCAGGGGGTTGGCCAGTTTTAGAAAGAGACGGGTTCGGTTTCTATGGAAATAATACTGAGTTGCCAAGCTTTTTCGCCCTGTTGAGGCCCCTTCTTTATGGTAAATCCGTGAACGCAGGCAGACGGTGACAGGATAATTCTTTTGGCGTGCCCGAAGACAATAATCCCCGTCTTCAAAATAAAGAAAATACGACTCATCCATTAATCCTACACGGCGCAGCGCACTCTCTGGGATCAGCATGCTCGCCCCAGAGACAGAATCAACTGTCATTCCTTCTTTAAGCTGTTCTTGACTGACCCCTCTGGAGCTTCCAGTCAGCCATTGGAACACGGTTCCCACTTGTTGGTATTGATGATCGGGGTACAGCAGCAAAGAGCCGACAATGCCCCCGGATTTTTGTCCATCTTCGACCAAGTAGCTGAGTGCATGGGGCTCAACGGTGGTGTCATTGTTCAGGAGCCAGATATAGGCTGTTTTAGGCTGATCTGGATTAAGACTTTCTTGCTTAAGAATCTCTTGAATCGCCAGGTTATTTCCCCCGCTGAAGCCTTTGTTATCTGGCGAGACGATCAGATGGACATGTCCAGGCAATTGTTCTCGAAGCAACGCTTCAGAGCTGTCTTCAGAACCGTTTTCCACCACCCAGATAGAAAAATCAGGATAGGCCAGTTGCTCCAGTGAGGCCACACAGGCCAGCGTATCTGAAGCCCCTTTGTAATTCACCAAAATAATGGCGACATGAGGGCTTTGCTTTGTCTCAGCAATCGCGTGCTTACCAGCAGAGTGACTGCTCATGAAGTTAGACCAGGGAGTTCAGTTCTTGCAGTAGGGCTTCTAAGGGCAATTGATGCACTCGGCTGGTGGCATTTAAATTCTCGTACTGCAGTGCCATATACCCTTCCGGATTGAGGCCGTAGCTTTTAAACACTGGCAGTGTCTGCGGATACTGCGTCAAAATATCTGGCACTGTCATCAGTGCTGTAATTTTTGCTCCAGATTGGGTTTCAGGGCTCATGCCACAGGTTCTCCAAGTGCTTCGTGAGACTTCGGTGCTAAGCTGACCGTGATTGCCTCCATGATACTGCGAACGGTTAACATCTCAAGCTGTGGATTTTTGAGGGCGGGGTTTTTGTGCTTGGTAGTGGTTTGAGGCACGATAATGTGTTGAAAGCCTATTTTACGGGCTTCACTGATACGGGCTTCCAGATGGCGGATAGGGCGAACTTCCCCTGTAAGGCCTATTTCTCCTGTCACCACGGTGCTGCCTCGTATGGAGAGATTACGCGCACTGCTGATGATGGCCAGAGCAATGGCTAAATCTCCAGCAGGCTCTTGGATACGCACACCACCGACTGCGTTGACGTATATATCCTGATGCGAAAAATCCAGCCCCAGCCGGCGCTCCAGGACGGCGATAATCTGGTGGAGTCGGTTATATTCCACCCCGTTGGCCACACGGCGCGGGGTAGCATAAGATGATTGACCTACCAGGGCCTGTACTTCAACCAGATAAGGCCGGCTGCCTTCAACGGTTGCGGCAATCACACTGCCGGGATTTTGATGAGAGGTCGATTCAGAGAGAAATAGCTCGCTTGGATTGGTGACTTCCTTCAGTCCAGTTTCCCCCATCTCAAACACGCCCAGTTCATGGGTGTTTCCAAAACGGTTTTTCACACTGCGGATCAGTCTGAGAGGCTGATAAGGGTCTCCCTCAAAGTACAAGACTGCATCGACAGTGTGCTCTAGTAACTTTGGTCCGGCGACTGCTCCTTCTTTGGTAACATGCCCAACGATAAAAATAGTCACTTCCAGTCCCTTGGCCACGCTCATCAGACGGGTGGCACATTCTTTAATCTGGCTCTGGCTGCCCGGGGTGCCGGAGAGATCATCGGTATAGATGGATTGAATGCTGTCAATGATGACCACTTGTGGCTTCTCACTTTGGATGTGTTGGATGATTTTCCCCAGCTGATTCTCAGCCAGCAGATGAATATGGTCAAAGGCCTGATGCTTATTTTGTTTCTGGGCTTGTTTCTGGCCTTGACTCAGGCGCTCAGCCCGCAGTTTGATTTGATACGGCGATTCTTCTCCGGCAACATAGAGAATGCTCAGCTCAGGAGAAGCCAGCTGAAGTGCTGTTTGAAGCATCAACGTAGATTTCCCAATGCCGGGATCGCCGCCCAATAAAATATAGGCGCCGGGTAAAATCCCGCCACCCAGGACGCGGTCCAGCTCTTGGAAGCCGGAAGAAAAGCGTTCTCCTTGTTCAGCGGTCACTTGGCTGAGCGGCATCAAACTTGAGACGGGGAGCCCTTTGACAGCCCGAGACCCTTGTTTTGTGACAGAAGAAGACGGTTCAACATCACGAACACACTCTTGTAGCGATCCCCAGGCCTCACATTCAGGACAGCGGCCTAGATAGAAACTGGATTGTGCCTGGCACTGAGTGCACTGGAAATACTGTTGCGTTTTCGCCATTCACTAGTACTCGTCGTCATAATCTTTGAGGACAACGACGGATTCGGGCTCTATGGTGTCAGAGGCCAGTGAGTGGGAGTCGTTATGCGTCTCATTGTGAGTGTTAGCGTCATGACTGATACGGTTAAAGGTTTCTTTGGCCCGGTTTGTCGTTTCAGCATGTTGCTGGCCTGGTAAATATTTCTGATACAGTGCATTGTCCGCTGATGTTGAATCCGGTTTCGATTTTTCGATATAAGCGGTGGTTTCCCCTGGAAGTTGGATGTTGTTCTCTCCACGAACAGAGGGCGAGGGGTCATCGGCAAACTCTGTAAGTAAATTGACAGAATACGGGGTGGTGGCAATGACCAACTGTCTATTTTTGATTTGAACCAGGTACAGATCCTTCCCTTTGGCTAGTTGGGCCGAACTGAGCACATCAAATTGATGATTATCAGTGTGTTCACCTTGATTTTGGTAGGCTCTCATCAGGTATTGTTGCTTGTTGACATCACCTTGAGGCATGGGTTTTGACGCTTTTGCGGGTTTGGCCCTCACTTCAGTCTGAAATGATGTGGGTGCGTCCCCAACCTCTGGAGAGACTTTATACTTGTTTTGAAAAGCTTGATACCAGAGTGGATAACGCTCTTGCATAAATGGCAGGCCGTATTTGAGCCCGGCAACTATCATGGCAATGACCCCAAGAACAGACACGATAATCTGGCCAAGGTTAATCCCTTGATCACTGGCCACATCTTGATGTCTGGTGAGTGAAGCCAAGGGAATACCCGTGTCTCCCTCTTTTAACTCTTGTACGGGGGCTTCTGTCTGTGTGGCAGGCGGATCTAATGTGGCAATAGGTTTTTCTCCCTGTGGGAGTTGTGTCTGGGTGGTCTGGAGTGGGGTAGTCGCAGCGGTAATATCCGTATTGATTTGTGTCGCTGAACCTGCAGGCACGCTGACAGGCTTGTTAAGGGGAGTGACAGCAGTAGAGGCTAGGGAATTAGTCGGCTGGGAAACCAAGGGTTTTTGTGAAAGGGGCTGAATAGACTGAATAGGCTGTGGTTTTTGGTTGATGCCAACAGTCTGCTTAGGATTCGTGCCCACTGGCTTTGTGTTATTTAACAGGCCTAGCTCTGGCTTGGAGGGATCTGGTTTTTTGGTCAAAGTCTGTTTTCTGGCGGCCTGATTGAGTAAGACAGAGTCCACTTTCTTGAGTGAGCTGGCCGTAGGGCCCTGGGTCCCTCCAGGGGTGGGATCGTCTAATTCTTCAATATTCATATAAATCTGATTGGCATTAATCGTAATAGCAGTGCTTTTTCCACGCCGCTCTACTTTTACAGCTCCACTGGAAGTCAGGCTTCCCGGGATGTCAAAACCAGGTTTGTTCCCGGTACTAAAGGCGTTATCGGGTAACTCAATGGTCATTTGAGTGTCAGAGCGATGTATCTGCGCATCAGGAATGAGACCTGGGTCAATGGTCACATTGATAGAGGGCTTCTTGGCATCTTGCCGAATACTGAGCCCACGGGAGCCAGCCAAACCAGGAGTTAAGGAGGATTGAAATGCTGTTATTAGTAGCATTGAGCCAAGCAAGGCACGAAACGAACGGCGCATCGGTAAGAGACCTTTAATCAAGCTTTTAGGAGTGATGTAAGCTTCTAGAAGCCAAAACATGCGGAAGGTTCCCTCAAGGAACTCAGCGTATTTGGCAAGCGTTAATCTAATCTATTGTAGCGAAAAGCACGGGAACTGAAGCGGGAGTGATACACGTCTTCACATTTACTACATGATTAAATCTTCACGGTCCATCTGCTTGACTTGAATCTGGCCACTAGAGAGTGAGAATTTAAACTGGCGCGTTTTGTTGCCACCCACTTCTGCCTTATCCACCACAAACCCCAGTTTGGTGAAGAGTGTTTTAATCACCGTGACGTTGCGAGACCCTGTGTTGAGGGAATTGGCACCGCCCCCAAAGTTAAACATTTGCGCACCACCGACGATACGGACGAGGACATTTTGTTTTAGCCCTCCGTTTTCTTGATATTTTTTAATCAGTTCAGGAACAGCCACATCGGCATATTTCAGCATGTTGGCGTCTCGATTGCCTTGCTCGATACTGCTTTCGGGTAATAAAATATAGGCAATCCCACCTACTTTAAGCTTTAAGTCGTATAACGTAATCGCAATCCCACTGGTGAGGTTCCCGATGCTATAAACAACATCCGGATTCTTGCTGACTTTGATTGTCCCAATCGGGACTGGTTCCATAACTTTGTTCGGCATAGCTGTGGGTTTCGTGATGGGCTTCAAGGTGGCTGATAGGGTTTTCTACGATACTTCGATGTTGTTCATACTTTCGGTGAAACTATCTATAATGTGCTGAAGGTCGATGAGTTTGGCTAGAGTGAGATCAAGATACAGTTGATCGGGTACAACCTGTATTTCCTTTAGAGCTTCGAGATCTAAAGAGTACATCATCCCGTCACTGCCAACACCGCTGCCTACCATCATGCTGAACGCGTCGGCTAGGTGGACATAGGCTACTAGTGGTGGGAGTTTTTTGTCGAGTATCGCTTCTTTTTTGAGCTGGGAAGGCGAGTGGTGGTATCGAATGACTTTTACCAGGGATTCAGGGAGATTCCAGTGTTCAGCTACCTTCATCCCCACCATGACATGGTTAATGCCGAGGACTTCCTCTTCAGCGGCGACAAAATCGATTTTTTTCTGAGAGGTCAGAGCCTCAATGTTGGCGTAATTTGGGCCAACGTACTCCCCTAAAATGATTTTTCCAATGTCTCGGAGTAATGCCCCGGTGAAAGCAAGTTCTGGGTCAATCAGTCGTCTCTGTTCAGCCAAATGTTTGGCATAAACAGCACACGTAATGGCATTCAACCAGAGTGAACCTCTGGAAAGTCCGTAACCCGGAACTGAGCGATCGAGGGCAAACTTTGAGATGATGATGTAGACAATACTGCGCAGCGTATTCATCCCAAGGATGGCAACCGCTTCTTTCACCGTTTGGATTCGTCGTGAAAACCCGTAAGCGGCAGAGTTGCAAAGACGCAAGACATGGCTGGTCATTGTGGCATCAACCCGAATGACGTTGGCCAGTTTTTCTGCGTTTACATTGGGGTCTTCCATCATCCGAGAAAGACGCAGTGCCGCTTCTGGAATACTGGGAAGGTTATCAACTTTGGCTAGAATATCTCTAAGACTGATTTTTGGCGGTTGTCCTGGTGGCATACCCAATTACCTGACTTCATAAAGATGCATTTTAACAAGGCACATTTTAACCAAATAAGAGTTAAGAGTGAAAAAAACGGTTTGAATCAGTATACGATCAAAAACGTTAGACAAAAGCGATAGATAAAAGTCTATGAGGTCATGGCTAGATAAACAATCCCCCTTTTAGGCATATTTATAGACAGATATGTTTAGATATTTGATTTGTGTTTCATTTCATTCATGTTCATTGTCAGGAAACATCTATGAAGCCCGCCCCAATTCTGGTAAAGAGAATGGCAGAGTATTTTCCGCCCTTTGCTTGGTTTTTGGTTTTTGTGGCATTAATCTTGGGCGTGTTTATTAACTTTTCCAGTGATTTAAGACGTAAAAGCACTGCTTACCAAGGGTTTTCAGCAGAGCAATTTAAAAAAACCAGGCGTTTATCCACGGCCTTAAACCGGGTTGAGAGGATTAATACCCGCTTGGAGTCTGAAATTGCGTTGCTAAACCATGATATTGCCCGTGAACTGAAGCAGGCGTACCAATATACATATCAACGAAAGTATGACCGCCTCTCTAGCATTGCAGGGATCAAACCCTGGTTGGGGGACGGTCTAGAAATAACCTTAAAAGATGCTCCGTCACAAACGTCCCGGTCCTTGAGTCGCCTTAATGAGAATCCCAATGGGGGAATCGTTCATAATACGGATTTGGTTTTGGCGATGAATACGCTATGGTCCTTGGGGGCGCAAGCCGTTTCAATTAATGATCAACGGATTCTCTCTGGCACGGCAATTACGTGTGCTGGGCCGATTATTTTGATTAACCAGACACGCATGAGCCCACCGTTTGTGTTAAAGGTTGCGGGCTTAAAGCCAGAACAAATACGGCGACTTGATCAGCGGGGTAGTTACTTTAACTATCTCAAATCTTACGGGATTTCGGTGGATATTGCCCAAAAGAAGGTGAGTATTCCGGGGATCTCATAAATCGATTGCTTGCTAGTTTAAGCCGCTCTTTCTTATAATGAGCCTCTGATGAAAATGCCGCATTCTCTCCAATTTTTAGTGCTTTCTGTTCTGGCCATCGTGGTTGGCTTTTGGACAGCCAATAGTATTCAGTTCACCATGACAGAAGAAATATCGATTTATCTGGCAATGGGACTCATTGTAACAGTGGATCTATTGATTGAAGGGGCAAACCACTATTTGGAAGGGCATTTTAACTGGAAAACAATTACGTTTAACTATGCGATTAGTCTGTTGCTGGCAGCATTGTTCCTTAAAATGGGTCAGTTAATGCGGGTGGATCTGTATATCGCCCTGTTTATCGTGTTTGGTGTCAAATTGTTTAGTAATCTTTCTTACATTTCTCAAAAATTCTTTTCAAATCAACGGCTTTAATACAATAATGACTGGTACTGAGTTAACGTACTAAACTTTTTACTGATTCTTAAAGAGTTACGGGATGTTCTGTCATGCCAGGTTTATGACGGGAATCCGAGTATTTAGCCAGAGTTTATTGATGAATATCAAGGGGATTGGTCTCGTTATGGACAACCAACAGACAAGAAATGGTAAGCAGCTGAATTTGGGAAGCTCAGCCTCCTTGTTTGATCCCATCCCACCGCGTCTGAGCGCCACCATTAAAGTCGCTGGTGTCGGCGGTGCGGGTAGCAACGCTGTTAATCGGATGATTGCAAGCGGTATGACGGGTGTTGAATTTTGGGTGATGAATACCGATGCGCAAGTGCTGGAAATGGCCGGCAGTGACAAACGGGTTCAATTGGGACAAAAAATTACACGTGGGTTAGGAGCAGGTGGGAATCCAGCCATTGGACAAAAAGCAGCCGAAGAGAGTCGTGATGATATTACGGCTTCTTTGGAAGGGGCTGATATGGTCTTTATCACTGCCGGTATGGGCGGTGGTACAGGCACGGGGGCTGCTGCAGTGGTTGCGGGCATTGCCCGAGACCTGGGTGCTCTGACGGTGGGTGTGGTTACCAAGCCATTCACATTTGAAGGACGCCGACGTCAACAGCAAGCCGCGCAAGGGCTTGAAGCTCTCAGAGAAGCCGTTGATACCCTGATCGTGATTCCGAACGATAAATTGATTGAAGTGGTTGAGCGCCGAACCACGATGCAGGAAGCCTTCCGAATTGCGGATGATATTCTGTTACGCGGTGTTCAAGGCATCTCAGACATTATTACCGTGCCTGGTCTGATTAACGTCGATTTTGCAGACGTTAAGGCTGTGATGAGTCTTGCCGGTTCAGCCATTATGGGAATTGGCCGAGGCTCCGGTGAAGGCCGTGCCTTGGAGGCAGCCCGGATGGCGGTGAATTCACCATTATTAGAAACCTCGATTGAAGGTGCCAGTGGTGTGATTTTCAATGTCACCGGTGGTCCAGATATGACGCTGCATGAAGTGAACGAAGCGGCTGAAGTGGTTTACCACGCTGTTGATAAGGATGCCAATATTATATTTGGTTCCGTCATTGACGAGCGCGTGCAAGGTGAGATTCAAATTACCATTATCGCCACAGGCTTTGATCTCAAAGCACGGGGTGGTCGTGGCATTGAAATACCGGATACGATACGGACGCCTTTTGAAACACAACGCACTGCTCAAGGGGTTGGCGCCCAGGCCCAAAATAATATAGCCCAGAAAAGCACCCCACAAGCGGCACCGGTCGGTGCGAATTACCAGCAGACTTCTGCCAGTAACACCGCTCCTTCGCCTGTGCCCTCAGCGGTACCAGCCTGGTTGAGCGAGACGTCTCTGACAACCTCTGCCAGTGCGTCTTCTTCTAGTTCTCCACGCACCCCGGCACAAGCTGCTGTGCAAGAAACCGCTCGCAAAATTCTGGACTTGCCGGATTTTCTGAAACCCCGCAAGTAGTTCGTGATTCATTATCATATAGTGCCGCAGAGACCCTCTTTGGTTTTTGCGGCCTTATTTATGTCGACGTATTTACTTGCTAGACTGACTATACTCAGGATAATCGTTTCTTGAAGGAGTTTAAGGTGATGCATTCCACCTATGCCACGGACACAGTGCAGGCTGTAACGCTGATGGATGCTCATGACCGTTTGCATGTGCTTTTGTTAGATCAGCGTCAACTACCAGGTGCGGTTGTTTACACTCGCATTGAGACAGCAGAGCAGATGGCAGAGGCCATTACACAGATGATAGTGCGGGGTGCCCCCGCCATCGGTATTGCCGGGGCCTACGGTTTTGTGTTGGCCTTGCACGAGGCCGTCCAAAGTAACCCTGATGCAACCTCACTGTTGGCGTCAATGTCCTTAATCGCCACCAGACTGAAGGCTTCTCGACCAACCGCCGTGAACTTAGCCTGGGCTGTAAACCGTTTAATGCAGGTGTTACAAGAACAGCTCGCAGAGTGTAATCCATTGGTTTTAAAAGCGGTTTTAGAGGCGGTTCAGAAAGAGGCACTGGCGATTCATGAAGAAGATTACCAGGGAAACCAGCAAATGGGTCGCTTCGGGGCCGCTTTATTGCCAAAAGGGGCCAAAATCTTGACCCATTGTAATGCGGGGGCACTGGCCACCGGTGGTTACGGAACTGCACTCGGGGTTGTTCGTGCTGCTTATGAAGCTGACCCCACTATCCGGGTGTATGCTGATGAAACGCGACCCAGACTTCAAGGGGCGAGGTTAACGGCTTGGGAGTTGATGCAGGACGGGATTCCTGTGACGCTTATTGCAGATTCGATGGCCGCCGTGGTGATGAGGGATATTGGGATTGATGCGGTGTTTGTGGGCGCGGATAGAATTGCAGCCAATGGGGATACAGCCAATAAAATAGGAACGTACCAGTTGGCCATCAGTGCTGCAGCGCATCAGGTGCCGTTTTATATTGTTGCGCCTTTATCTACGATTGATTTGTCTCTCGCGGAGGGACGCTTGATTCCCATAGAAGAGAGAGATCCTGATGAGGTTCGCTGTGTTGTCTCAGGGGACGATAACGATATGACCGTATGGTTAGCCCCTCAGGCCGTCCCTGTGTTTAACCCGTCCTTCGATGTCACCCCGGCGCGCTATATCACGGGTGTGATCACAGAGAAGGGGATCGCCTATCCGCCTTATGCTGAGAGTTTGTTGGCGTTATTTCAATAGCGCTTTTTCGCCAAGCCCTGACTGTATTCATGCCGAGTGAACGAGATCGCATGAAATCGTGGGGTGTTCCCCGATTTGGCACAGATGGATATAATCTTTATAGGATTTATAGGATTTCGGTTTACAAATCAGGATAGAGAGACCTTAAAGAGGACCCAGATGCTCAGTCCTTTAATGTCAGGGATGATTTGGTTCGGTGCGTTTTCGCTCTGGCTCGTTGAGCAATTTGCTCGACTCCTGCGTCATTACCGCGTTGCTGCCGTTGGGATGTGTGCGGTGATTTTGATTGTTGCTGTGCTTTCTCAGGGTGGACAGGGTTTAGGTGTTTCCGCACGAGCGGTCAAGTCTTCTCCTGCAAGCGTTAATAATGTTCGCTACCGGGCGGGGCAATTGGGGCAAACCTTGGATGTGCTCCACCGGATGAATCAAGATATAGACGGACATTTGCAAGAAGAGGGCCGGGTGAATACGCTGTCTGTAAAAATGGATGCAGATACCTTGTTGTTGGCCGCGGCTGTGGACGGTGCTAAGGGTGTTGTTCCTGGACGTTCTGTGGTGGCTCCGATGCCTTCTGGGGATGATGAGCCGACTTCTGCATTGAAGTTAGGCCGTCTTGATCCCTTTATGCCAGCCGATGCGGTGCCTGTTGTTCAGCAGGGTCCGGTAAAGGTGGTTGAAAAAGATCCTTTGGAGCCCTTGGAGTATTCGGGTGTGATTGGTGACGTGGTGAGTGCTTCTGGGCGTTTAATGCCGGCTAAAAACCCTGTGGCAATTATTATGGCCAAATCGGGTTCGGCTCAAAAAACGTTTGTCAAGCAGGTGGGTGAGTCCTTCTCGGTGAACGAGTGGTCTTACCAGATTCGTAAGATAGAATCTGGTCGCTTGCTATTGCGGGTGAACGGCAAGGTGCGTGAATTACCATTGGCCTCATTTAGGGATAATACAGTGACTGCCGCATCGTCAGGTTCTTCTGGTATCCCTGGAATGGGTGGTTTACCTGGTGGTGAGCCTGCTGCTGGCGGTTCTGGTGGGGCTCCTTCTGGTCTTACTGATGACGGGGATGGTGGTTCGTCTTTGACGACGGGTATTAGGCGCCCCAAGGAGCTCAGTGAGCTAGAGAAAATGAAGGGGTTGTAGATGTTGACAGATGTTTTAAGACTGAAATTTCTGGCGTTGGGTCTAGCATTTGGGTTGGCTGTCTCCCCTGTTGCTCTGTACGCTCAGGATATGCAGGAAGTCTCTCCGCTTCATGATCTGTCTTTGGCGGATCAGTTGGATCTGCCTGGAGGCGGTCGAATTGTGAGTGTCGATGTGGAAGCCTTTGATATTCGTAACCTGTTGCGAGAAATGGCCCGTCAAGGTGGCTTTAACTTGATGTTGGATGACTCAGTAAAGGGAAATGTTACTGTGTCTCTGAAGCAGGTGACGTTAAATCATGCGATGCAGTCTATTACAGCCATTGGGGACATTGCACTTGTTCAGAAAAACGGGAATATCTTTTTGGCCATGTCGAAAGATTCCGCCAAAGATAAAGGTTTGGACAGGGCTTTAACCAAAATTATTCCGGTGCATTATGCAACAGCCTATAAAATGGCCGGCTTTTTGAATCAAACACTTTTTGCACCAGATCCGAATGCTGCAGGTGCCGGTGGAGCTGCAGGAGCGCTTGGCGGAGCTGGTGGTGGTGCTGGGGGGGCGGGTGCCGTGATGAATGCCATGCCAGAACCTGCCACCAACAGTGTGATTATTGTTGGCACAAAACGTCAGATCGAGCTTGCTGAGCAAACAATCAAAGCCTTGGATATCCCCCGTAAAGGACGAATTTATTACTTGAGTCATGTCACCCCAGTGCAGATGGCCTCCGACTTGGCAGCCAGCGTGTTTAACGAAGGGGTGACTATTTTCTCCGGTGGTGCTGGCGGCGGTGGCGCGGCTGGTGGTGGCGCGGCTGGTGGTGGTGCGGCTGGTGGTGGTGCGGCTGGTGGCGGTGCGGCTGGTGGCGGTGCGGCTGGTGGCGGTGCGGCTGGTGGCGGTGCGGCTGGTGGTGGTGCGGCTGGTGGGACTGTGACTGCGGGTCAGTATAACCCTACAGCTGTATCGCTCTTGACTCAATCTGAAAGTTTGGTTGAAGGCAGTGGTGTGAACTCATTTGGTGCCGGTGGCGGTGGTGGTGGCGGCGGTAGCGGCGGTTCTGGTGGTGGTTCTGGAGGAGGTTCCTCTTTGCTTTCTCAATCGCTGACCCTTCGCGGTACAGTGAAGTCTTCTGTCAATGTGTCTATCAACCCGGTGGGTGTGGTGATGGTTCCAGATGCGCGCTTAAACACGCTGACTATCCTGGGAACACCAGAGCAGTTGGCTCGTGCGGAAAAAATGATTCCGATTTTTGATGCCAGGCTTCCTCAAGTCGCTATTGAGGCGTCATTGATTGAAATATCAGAACGCGGCCGAAAGGATTTAGAAACATCTTTGGGTGGGCAGCAACAGCAATTTTTGGCTGGTTTTAACAACGGCCCAGATGCTTCTCTGAGGCAATCTCTCAACGGTCCTCCGCTAAATCCGCTTCCTGATCCAATACCCCCTGGTCAGGTTGGCTTGCCAACAGAAATTGCAGGTTCTGCAGGAACTCTTGCTGGTTCGGGATTCGGTTGGACCAATAGACCTGCAGTGGCCGATCGAAGCTTTGTATTGAGAATCAATGCGGTGATTCAGCAAAATAAGGCAAGAGTACTGGCAAATCCAACCGTGATTGCCACTCATGATAATGAAGCGGTCATTTCGATTGTGGATGAGATTCTCAGAAATAGAACAATCACAATTGCTGCTGGTGGTGGCGGTGGTACAACCACAACGACAATTGCTATCGGTGAAGCCGGAATTGTTTTAGACGTAATCCCGAAGGTGGGCGAAGACGGGACAATCCGGATGCGAGTTCGTCCTTCTGTGACAGCCGTTTTGGAGCGGCCTTCTGATACAAATGGTGGAACAACCTTGTTGAGCAAGCGAGATATTCTGGTCCAAGATGTTCGGATGAAAGACGGCCAAACATTAATTATTGGTGGTCTTATCAGTCAGAATGATACCAACACAACCGATAAAGTCCCAGTGCTAGGAGATTTGCCGGTTGTGGGATCAATGTTCCGTTCAGCATCCACTTCCAAAAGAAGAACTGAGTTAATGATTATGATTACGCCGCATTTGCTTGCGCCTGCATCACTCACCCAAGTGCATAGCCTTGACATCAGTGATGAGGATGCCTCCATCATCATTCAAGGTGCCAATGACAAAGAGGCGGGCTCTTAGCATGATGTTGAAAAGACGGATAACTGCAACTATAAGCTGTTTTTTGAGTGTCTCCCTTTTGGGCTGTAATACACTGATTATGGCTGCTACTGGACAAGTGATTACCGGTGATATTCAAGTAACTGTTGCTCCTAAATCTGTGAACCCTCCGTTGGCAGTGAAAAACGCCCAACGAAAAGTGAATATGTCGCTACGTGATGTCACCGTTCGCGATGCGCTTAAAGCAATTTCTAAAGTAGCGGGTTTCGATCTGGCCATGGATGACAGTATCAAAGGAAATATTAGTGTTGATCTCAATCAGGTTTCTGTCAGTGATGCACTCGATTCAATTAAAAGCTTGGCCCAACTAGAATATAGTTACCGCTCCGGTTTGTTGCTGGTCACTGCTTCTGATTCACCCCAAGCTTCCGGTTTTAGGCGTCAAGTGACCGAAGTCATCCCGTTGAAATATGCCAATGCAGGGGTGGTTTCGACTTTGCTGATGAAAACGGTGTTTGCTAATGCCGCTGGCGCAGTAGGTGGCGGCGGTGCTGCTGGTGGTGCCTCATCAGGAGGAGGCGGTGGCGGTACTTCAGGCTCAGGTATTTCAGGGCAACCCGTAACCCCAGACTTTAATTCCAATTCCATCTTAGTTATAGGGACCCCCTCGGATATCTCTATTGTGAAAGATTATGTGGCTGCGGTGGATCGTCCCAGAGAAAGTAAAACCTGGCGGATGAGCCAGATGAATGCTTATGATGTGGCTTCGTATCTCGCTGCCAGTGTGTTTAATGAAGGGGTGACAATTTTTTCTTCTGGCGGCGGCGGTGCTGGCGGTGGGGCTTCCGGTGGAGCTTCCGGTGGAGCTGGCGGCGGAGGCGGTGGCGGGAGTAGTACCCCTGGTTCAGCTGGGTTTAATCATCAACCCCAGAATTTAAATACACTGACTGACATACTTGCAGAAGGGTCAGGTGGTACTTCCACAGGCGGTGGTAGTGGTGGTTCTTCAGGTGGCGGTGGTGGTTCTTCAGGTGGCGGTGGTGGTTCTTCAGGTGGAAGTCTTTCCTCGTCTCAAACAGTGAGAACCATGAATCGAAGTCAGGTCACGGCTCGAGTTTCAGATGTTGGGCCCATTTTGGTACCTGATGGTCGCCTGAATACACTGACTCTATTAGGCACTGTCCAACAGATTGCTACTGCGGAAAAAGTGATCAAATTAATCGACCGAAAAGTACCTCAAGTGGTGTTGGATGTGGCGCTGGTCGAAATTAACAAAACAAAAGAGGTGTTTTTTAAACCTCGTATTGGGATATCCAAACCTAACTCTAAACTGGGATTTACGTTTAACCCTACGGATACTGGTGGTACTGATCCAACAAAGGACACTTCGCTGGTCAATGTATCCCCAATTGACCCCACAACGGGCGTTTCAACCACTTCTCCGTTTCTTTTGGCAGATTTCGCCAAACAAGCGTCAGGGTTGTTGCCCACTTTGTACCAAACAACCAATAGAGCCTTAATTCCTGCCTTTCAGCACAAAAACAATGACATAAACAACCCAACAGTATTCTCCAGATACGCGTTGCAATTTAATATGGGACTGAACAATAAGAACGGAAAAGTGCTAGCCAATCCGACGGTGTTAACCACCAGTGATCATGAAACGATTGTCAGTATCGTCGATGAGGTCATCAAATCAATCACAACGACGCAAGTAGCTGGGGCTGCACCAACTGTGACGACTAACATAGGCGAAGTTGGGGTTATCTTGAATATTCTGCCACGTGTCTCTCCTGATGGGACAATCACAATGCGCGTTAAACCGACGGTATCCAATATCCGTGAATCTTATAGAGCGGGTGGCTCTGTTGAAGGAAAATTAGCATCAAAACGCGAATTACTGTTGGAAAATGTGATGGTCCAGGATGGTGAAACCCTTATGTTGGGCGGTCTGATTCAAGAGTCCGATGCAAACTTGATTAACAAGATTCCTGGGTTATCCTCACTGCCTATTGCGGGGGCGATTGCCCGTAATGCAGATCGGGTGAAAGCCAAGACGGAGCTGGTGGTGATGATCACCCCCCATATTGTGGACGATAACTTTAAGCCGATTGATTATCCTCATGCGATCAGTAATATTCGCCCTGCAAAGCCAGGTGATCAGTCGCTCAGGCCTGCTGAAAAGTTAATACCCACGCAGCCTATTTTGAAGCCTATTTTCCCGGATGTTGAACCGGTGAAGACGATTGACCGTTACAGCAGCCCGATTGGATCGATTGATAATACGCGAGATACTACGCCGACTTCAGTTTCTTCCTTCCAGGCGCGACCGATTAATACGAAAGCCTCTCCTGAGCAAATTATTAAGTCGTACATTAATCCTGTCGACGATTTACCCTTGCGCCCGTCAACAAAAATAGAGGAACCCCCCGCGGTCCGACAGGCGGTGAATCAGGCCGTAAAAACACCACAACAGACCTCGACGATTACCCCAGTCAATCCCCCATCGTCTTCTTCAGGCGTCACACATGTTGAGGTCAGTGAAGATGAGTTGGATAAGATTATTCATAAATTTCTGGGCAAATAGCTGCTATTATGAAACAACCCCACGGTACGGAAGGGGTCCGGGTGGTGAGGACGCCGCCTTGAAAGCGGTTGCCCTTTGCGGGGTTGCAGGTTCGAATCCTGTCCCTTCCGTTCTGAATGGGTCGTTTTGCTTCTGTTTTAATACTGTTTTTTTGAATATGAGAGGTACTCAATGGTTATGGGACTCGAACACGTTAGTCGCGAAGCCAAATTAATGGCCGCCAAAGATATTGTGGCCAGCTGTATTAAGGGCAGTGGTGAAACCGTTTCGGCTGAATACGTTTGCCAGCTGCTAAGTAAAGTTTACGGCACGATTCAAGAAATTGCCCCCGATCCTTCTGAAAGAAAGATAGGGCTTGGCTAATCGGCTAAAGCAACTGGTAAAATCACCGTCTTTTTGGATATATCTCACCCTGAGTGCACTGATTTCTGGCTTTTATCTCTCATGTTTTGAGAGCCAGGCGGTTGGATTTATCCACGATGACGGGGTGTACTTGATTATGGCAAAAGCCTTTGCCAGCGGCCAAGGTCCACACCTCATTCATCTTGTGACCCAACCTGTGGAAGTAAAATACCCTTTCTTCTATCCCTGGGTGCTCAGCTTTTTGTGGCGCCTATATCCTCAATTTCCGCAGAATTTGTTTGGAATTCAAACGTTTTCCGTTCTCTGTTTTCTGGGTGCCATGGGTTTTTTCTGGCGGTTTTGCCGAAAAACCTATCAACTCCCCCCGTGGCTATGTGCAGTCATCATGGCATTTACCGCCATGAACTACTATGTACTGTACTTTACGACCAGCGTGATGTCGGAAGCGCTCTTTATGCTGCTTTCTTTTGCGTTGCTTTCGGTCGTCTCTGAAGATCTGGAAGCACAAGACACAACTGCACCAGAAAAACCAATAAAACTTTGGCTTTGGGTGGTGCTTTCGGCACTGATGTTTCACACCCGGGCGGTGGGTATTACCCTGATTGGGGCTGTCACCCTGTTACTGTTGCTTCGGCGTGAATGGCGAACAGCGCTTATTTACGGTGCGACGGTTTTTATACTGACATTATTACCTTGGACACTCTGGAAAAACCACTTTACCCCAGCAATGACTCCGCTTACACGGCCGATACTCTCTGCTTATTGCGATTACAGCATGGAATTTTTCTATAACCTGGCACACTGGGATGTGTTGGATCAACTGGCCCGCTCCTTGGGTGTTTTAAGTCGTGCTTGTGCGCAAATGATGTTTCCGATCGTGACCGACTTTTTTGTGATTTTCCCAAAATGGTATGCAAGCTTTCCGACCTGGGCTTTTTGGGTATTCATTGCAGGATATTTTACCGTGGTTTATGGTCTGTTGGGTTATTGGGTGTTGTCTTTAATTCAGGCGTGTAACCGGCGCCTATTTGGTCTGGCAGGCTTGTATGCCTTTATCTACCTACTTCTGATTATGGTCTGGAACTATCAGCTGCAAATGACCCGGTTTTTGTTGGTGGTATTGCCCTTGCTCTGGCTGTTTTTTTTCCTACCCATATATCACTGGACAAAGGCTAACTGGAGCGCTAGAAATTGGGTGAAACCAGCCAGTTTCACTGGCTTGGCCTTACTTATTGCTGTTAGCTTATTTACAACGTCGCATAGTTACGAATTTTTGAGACATGCCCGCCAAAATCATCTTTTGGATGTGGCTGAAACCAAGATGCTGTGGCCTGATTACCAGGAAGCCTTTCAACTCATCCAGCAGATGACGGGTAAAACAGACACCATTGCCGCAGGTTGGGAAACCGTGGTGTATCTCAATACGGATCGGCCCATGTTTTATCTCTACTTGCCTGTATTGCAGAAGGATAAAAAGACAGGGCGCGTCACGGAGCAATCTTATGTCGATTTATACCGCTGTTTTCAGCATTATCACGTGAAATATTTGTTGGTAGAGCCAGAACTGGTTCAAGGAATCATTATGGGCCCGCAAAGTACCCCGGCCAGAGGCCTAATAGACAGATACCCACAAGCGTTTAAACCGCTGTGGGTATCATCACATCATTTGCTCTACTTGTTTGAGTTTACTAATTCCAAGTAGAGATATAAGTCGGGTCAGTGGTGTTCCAGGTGAGTGTACCACCGCTAGCAGAAGCTGTATAAGTCCCTTCTGTTTTGGCAACGGCGCCTGTGGTGAGCCGTCCGTTAAAATACATAATGAAGGTGACATAACCGGCACTGTTACCGGTTCCGTCGGGATCGGCATTCATGTGCCAGCCATTGACCGTGTTACTGGTACCGCCAAAGGATTGATCGGTATCGACTTCCATAATGCCGCCGTTGTGGAGAACCAGACAGACCACACCACTACCAGCGGAACAATCTTGGGGTGGGTTGGAACCATCAGCGGGGGTAGAGGCCCCACCATATTGGGCGACTGTGGTTGCACTCACGTAGTTCATATACTGGGTGATCGTTCCAGCCGTGGTGGTAGAAATGGGAGAAATTTGCTGTTTGTAAGAGGTGTAGGCCCCGGCAATCATAGAGGCCATCTCTTTGGCAACGGCTTTGTTTCTAGAACTTTGTCCGCTATCGAGAATTTTGGGAATAGTAAACGTGGCGATAACCCCCAAAATGGCGAGAGCAATTAAAAGTTCGGCTAAGGTGAAGCCTGTAGCGTTTCTATACTTGAGATTTTTCAGAATAGCTGAATGCAAAACCAATTCTCCCGTGGCTGATAATAAGCGAAGCAGACTCTACAAAAGGACCTTAAACTGTCATTTTATTATTTTAAACGAAATAGTTATTTCAGAGAAGCGAACCGGTATTCAGTGTTTGGGGGTTTTTGTGTGGTGTTTTTTAAAATTACCTATCTTCATTTATTTTGCCCTGGTCTGGAAGAAAATAAACACGGTTTATAGGGTTTGTTACTATTTATTTTTTAGAAGCGGAAGCGCTTGCTGGGCCAGCTCCTCCTGCTCCTGCGGCGGGGTTAGCCCCACTGGTGTCTGCTGAAGCAGTTAAGTCAGGTGGAAAATAGTCGTCCCCCAATTTCTTTTTAAGGGCCACCACTTGGTTTTTGGCCCTCATCGCATAGGGATTATCTGGAAACGTGTTGCTGAGATAGCTTAAGAGCTCGTAGGCGTCCTCGTATTGCTCTCGCTTGATATAAATGATGGAGGCTTGATACAGGGGTTTGACCAGGAGCGGGTTTTTCCCGTTGTCTTTCATCAAATCAAACAGTTTGTATTTAATGTCTGCGATTTCGCCCGCTTCTTTGGGTGAAAATAGCATTCTGCCCTGAATTTTGACGAGCATGCCGGAGAGACTTTTATTGAGTGGCTCTAAGCCTTTTTGTAATTCGGCATCCGCTGCAGCACCGTTGTCTTTTTTCTTTTTGGCTGCTTGGGTATCCTGCTGCGGCGTCATTCCTACCAATCCCAAGACAAGTGCTCCGCTTAACCAGAGTAAGGTTAACCGATGCAAGGGATAGGTGTTCAGAATCCGCGCCATATTCACAACAACCTCGTTTGTTCTTGACCTCACGTATGGAATCGTTAATGAACGTATCGATCTTTGTAACAAAATCTTTAAATTGTAATTTCAAGTGGGGGCCACGGGCGCTTTTGTTAATAATTGTCTGACTAGCACTCAACAAAACCTTGGTGAGCTTGTCTTTGTGTTATTCTGAGGGTCTTGAATCCGCCTTTTTTTCTGTGTCTATCGTCAGTATTTAATGTTAGGACACTTGCTTCAATGTCAGAGAGTACCACAATGACCACACAACCCCCGTCACAGCCCTCTTATGGTGCTGATCAAATTCGTGTTTTGGAAGGCCTGGAAGCTGTTCGGCTTCGTCCTGGGATGTATATTGGCTCTACAAGCCAACGAGGTCTTCATCACCTTATTTACGAAATTGTGGACAACTCTGTGGATGAAGCCTTGGCCGGGTTCTGTTCCGAAATCTATGTGACCATCAACGATGACGAGAGTGTCACCGTTCAGGATAACGGCCGGGGTATCCCGGTAGGCATCAAGGAAGAAAGTGGAAAATCTGCCCTAGAGATTGTTCACACGGTGCTTCACGCGGGCGGCAAGTTTGGAGATGGTGGATACAAGGTCTCTGGTGGTCTGCATGGCGTGGGTGCTTCTGTTGTGAATGCGCTCAGTGAAAAAATGGTGGTGGAAGTCTCCCGAGACGGCTATCTCTGGAAGCAATCATATGTTCGCGGCATCCCCCAACATGATGTGGAGCGGGTTCGCGAGACCAGCGCCAAAGGAACCAAAACCACATTTTGGCCCGATGCCGATATCTTTGAGACCACCGAAATTGACCGCGACGTTGTCAGTACTCGCTTGCGGGAAATGTCCTTCTTAAACAAGGGCCTCAAAATCATTTTTGCCGATGCCAAATCGGGGAAAACAGACACCTTCTATTACGAAGGTGGGATTGGTAGCTATGTGCAATACCTCAACGAGTCTAAAACGGTTATTTTTGAGCAACCATTTTACGCAGAAGATCTGCGTGAGCAAGTGTTGGTCGAAGTGTCTCTGCAGTATACAGACTCTTATAGTGAAACTGTCTTGAGTTTTGCTAATAACATCAACACACAACACGGGGGAACCCACTTAACCGGGTTTCGCAACGCCCTAACTCGCTGTATTAATGATTATGCCCGTAAGAATAATCTGTTAAAAGACAATGACGCTAATCTGTCTGGGGATGATGTGCGTGAAGGCCTGACCGCGATTGTGAGTGTGAAAGTACCAAATCCACAATTTGAAGGCCAGACCAAGGAAAAACTGGGTAATAGTGAAGTTCAAGGCCTGGTCCAGAATGTCCTGAGCGAAAAATTCAATGATTGGCTGGAATTAAACCCCAAATTCGCAAAAAATATGGTTTCCAAAGCCGTGTTAGCGGCCCAAGCTCGGGAAGCCGCCCGTAAAGCCAGAGAGCTGACACGGCGGAAGACAGTGTTGGAATCCTCTAACCTACCTGGAAAACTGGCTGATTGCGCATCTCATGAACCTGAGCGCTGCGAAATCTACATCGTTGAGGGTGATTCTGCCGGTGGTAGTGCAAAGCAAGGGAGAGACCGTCAGTTTCAGGCAATTTTGCCCCTGCGCGGAAAAATTCTCAACGTAGAGCGCGCCCGGTTGGATAAAATCTACAACAACAATGAGATCCAGAGCTTGATTCAGGCCTTGGGTATTACCATTTCCCGGATGGAAGATGAGTTTGATATGGAGCGGCTTCGCTACCATAAAATCATCATCATGACCGATGCTGATGTTGATGGTGCCCACATCCGTACCCTCTTACTGACTTTCTTCTTCCGTTATGCCCGTCAACTGGTGGAAAACGGCTATATCTACATTGCTCAACCGCCTCTGTACAAGGTGACGATGGGCAAAGAAGAGAAATACCTATACAACGACCGTGCCTTAGACCGTTTGCTTTCTGAAAGAGGCGTGAACGGACTACAATTGATGACCCGCCAAAAGGGCCGTGTTGTTGAAGGGGAAGCCCTTCAAGCGGTACTCCTTGATATTGCTAAATTTGTGAATGCGCGTCGTTATCCCAGTATTAACCGGGTTCCTCAGGATTTACTGTTCTACCTGGCAGAAAATAAAACCACATCCACTGTGTTGGAATCCGAAGAAACCGCTCGTCAATGGATTACCACACTTTCAGCCCGTTTCCCGTCCTATCAGTTTGAGCTTGAGCATCATCCCGAAGAAGAGCGGGTCTCTCTGCTTGTTAAAGTGGAAGATTCGACCCTCATGCTTACCGTGGATATTCTCGATAGCCTTGAGTTTGAGCGCATTATCGAACTGTATCCAAAGCTCAGCGAGTTTTTCCCAGATCAGGATTCAGACGGCCTCACCCTGGTGGTTGCTGGCAAGGACGAAGTTCAGGTTCACAGCTTTGAGCAGCTCAAAACCGTGGTCGAAGAGCGCGGTAAAAAGGGCACATCGCTCCAGCGCTTTAAAGGTCTGGGTGAAATGATGCCGCAGCAGTTGTGGGACACTACCATGAATCCCCAAACCCGGACACTGTTGCGTGTTGAAATTGAAGAAGCCGCCCAAGCTGATAAACTCTTTGATATTTTGATGGGTGAGCGGGTTGAACCCCGCCGGCACTTTATTGAATCCAACGCCCACCACGTGAAAAATCTCGACGTTTAGTCATCGCGTATTATTCACCGCCAGTGTTTCCGTTATTCCCGTCATTCTCATTATTACCGGGATTAAAGGGCTTGTTTTTTAGCTCATCGATTTGCTGTTTTTGCAGCAAAATGAGCTTTTGCAGTTCGGCAATCAGCTTGTCTTTGGTTTTGAGAAGCTCGGTGCGACCTGCCTTTTCGATTCCCAGTCGGTGGAGCCACAGACCCAAAATCTGTGCATCGGTTTTGGGCAATAGGACGGGGATGTATTCAAAGCGCTCATGCTCGACAGCATAAATTAAGGCAGGTTTCCCTTCGCCGTCAATCGCACTGGCACTAGCGCCTTTATTCAGCAAGCTTTCCAAAATGCCTGGCATATTTTTGGTCTTGGCCGATGCCAGCATCAGGGCGCTTTGTTTGTCCTTATTACGGGCATCCACGAGCATAGTGGGTGCCTGTAAGAGAGCGTTTACCATTTCTAAAGAGGGTTTTCGATGAGTCACTGCCCGCATCAGAGGGGTATTAAAATCCTGATCCGCTGCATTGACGTTGGCCTGATGATGCACCAGAACACGAACATTTTGGATTTTGCCTGCTTGGACAGCATAGTGGAACGCGGTCTGTTTTTTCAGGTCTCGTTTATTGAGATCCGTCCCCTTGTGATAGACCACGAGTCTTGTTAAGTCAGGATCTCCGCCTTCAGCGGCCATCATCAGGGCTGTCTTTTGGTTTTCTTTATCGGCTAAATTGCTGTCGATAGTGGCGTGACGTAATAACCGCCGGACTGCTTCTGTTTGTTCGCTTGAAATAGCGTGCATCAGTGCCGAGTAGTGATTCTCCGAATCGACGGCATTGAGAGAAGCACTGCTGTGCTTTGCCAAGACTTCTACCAAATCTGGGTTGCCGTGGATACAGGCATACATCAGGGCGTTTTTGCCGGTGTTGTCTGTGACATCCACACGAGCACCGCGCTGTAACAACATTTGCACAGTCTGTGGGTTCCCGCGCAGTGCTGCATGCATCAGGGCGGTCATCCCTTCACCGTCTTTGGTATCAATGGGACGGCGGGTCTGATTTAAAATGGGGGTGAGAAATTCCGGCCCCAGATTTTTACGGGCGGCATGAATGAGTGCGTGGGAGAGGGTTTTATCAAAGGCATCTACACTAGCGCCTGCTGAAGAATGGGCTTTCAGTAAGGCCTGAAAAATACTCAGACGTTTGCATAAAATAGCCGTCAGTAGTGGGGTTCGTTGTTCTTCGTCTCGGATTGCATCAAAACTGGCAATTTGAGTGGGCTTGTTCTGGATCAGTTTTAGCGCCTCAGCGTCATTGCCTTTTTGTATTGCCTCTAGCAGCATAGAACCGTAAAGATGGCTGCTGGGTGGCTGACTCCCTAAAAAACGAGGAGTCATGGTCGATGTTCGCCCCGTAACGGTTGGCATGCGCAATCCGCCCCCTATCAATTCCCTCAATAAATGAGTCTCTCACAATCAGTATTGTTTATACCGGAAAACAGCAGAAAAAGCCAGTGCTGGCTAGTTTCTGTTTGGGTATGGTCCGGCGAACACTCCTTACTGAAAGGGGAATTTTCCGCCGAGCCCTGGTGGCAGTTTGGGAAAGCCTGTGGGCATTTTGCTGGGGTCGAAATTGGCAGGAAGTCCCAGTCCTTTGGCCAATTGGTTGGCTCTGTTTTTTTCTTTGTTCTTTTTCTGAGAGCGCGGCATATGAAGGCTGAATCCCGTTTTTTCAGGCTCAGGACCGCCTTTGCCGGTGAGTTTGCTAAATTGCTTCATCACCATTTTCATTTGATTGAACTGTTTGAGAAAGTCTTGGATCTCTTTTTCGCTCATCCCACACCCTTTGGCGATGCGTTTTTGCCGGCTGGGGGTTAAAATATCTGGATTTTGCCTTTCAGCCAGCGTCATGCTTTGTGTCATCACTTCCACACGCTTCATCATCTTGTCGCCTTCAAAGCTGAGCAGCTCTCGTTGGTCTTTTCCAAGGCCCGGGATGCCCAACATTCCTAAGATATCGCCCATTGAACCCAAGCGTTTAAACTGTTTTTGAACCTGTACAAAGTCTTCCAGACTGAAGGTCTGCTTACGCATCCGCTCTTCAAGGCGTTTGGCCTCATCTTGATCAATCGCCTCTTGGGCCTTTTCCACCAGGCTGACAACATCACCCATGCCCAAAATTCGGGTGGCCAGTCGCTCAGGGTAAAACGGCTCAAGTCCGTCCACGGTTTCTCCGGTGCCGATAAATTTAATCGGCTGCCCTGTTACTTCTGCGACAGAAAGGGCAGCACCGCCGCGGGCATCCCCGTCCATCTTGGTGATAATTAAACCGGTCATTTGAAGCTGGGTATTGAAGGCTTCGGCTACATTAACGGCCTCTTGCCCGGTCATCGCATCAATTACCAACAGTTTTTCCACTGGTTGTAAGCTGCGTTCTAACAGTAATAATTCCGCCATCATGGCGGTGTCTACTTGGAGACGACCGGCAGTATCAATAATGACCACATCATGCCCGTTCTGTTTGGCAAAATTTTCCCCGGTTCGGGCGATAGCCAGCACATCATTGGAACCTTCAATGGTGTGAACAGGAATGCCAACTTGTTTTCCCAGTGTGATCAGCTGCTGAATGGCCGCAGGGCGGTAGACATCAGCCGCTACAAGTAGTGGTTTTTTGCCCTTTTTGCGAAGATGAAGCGCTAATTTTCCAGCACTGGTGGTTTTTCCGGACCCCTGAAGCCCAAAAAGAACAATTAAAGAAGGGTTTCCTGAGAAATTGAGTGGGACATTTTCTTTGCCCAGTAGTAAAATCATTTCATCATGAACAATTTTAACCAGTTGCTGAGATGCATTCACCTGTTTTAGCACCGTTTCGCCTTCGGCGCGTTCTTTGATACGGGTGAGAAAGGCCTTGGCCACCCGCAGGCTCACGTCTGCTTCTAACAACGCGCGGCGAATTTCCCGCAGGGCGTCTGCCATGTTTTCTTCAGTCAGGGTCTTTTCACGAGAAAAGCCCGCAAAGACCGACTGAAGCCGTTCAGATAAATCGTCAAACATCATCGTGGGTTTTAGTGTACCTGAGAGGCAGCGGGACTTGCAAACAGTGCCTCTAGAAAGGCGTCCGAATCAAAGGGCTGGAGATCGGTAATTTTTTCTCCCACACCCACCCACTTGATCGGAAGCCTGTACTCGTGGGCAACCGCCAGAATAACCCCGCCTTTGGCAGAGCCGTCCAGCTTGGTGAGAATCACCCCGGAGAGATCCACGGTTTCTTGAAACACACTGGCCTGTTTAAGGGCATTTTGCCCTGTGGTTGCATCAATCACCAGGAGAGACTCGAAAATGCTCTCTTCCGGGCGCGCTTTGTCAATCACAGCACGGATTTTTCTCAGCTCTTCCATTAAGTTAAACTTGTTTTGCAGTCTGCCTGCGGTATCCAGTAACACCACATTGGCCTGAGTGTCTACGGCACGACGAATGGCGTCATAAATAACCCCAGACGCTTCAGCCCCGTCTTGTCGAACCAGACTGGCCCCAGCCCGCTCAGCCCAGACGGCTAGCTGGTCTTCGGCGGCTGCGCGAAAGCTATCGCCAGCACCAATCACTACTTTATGTCCGTTTTCCACAAACTGATGGGCCAGTTTGCCAATAGTGGTTGTTTTACCCGCCCCGTTGACACCCACAAAGAGATAAATATTGAGCTTTTGAGGATTAAATGCAATGCTTTGTTGCGCCTTGACAGGGGCCAGACGATCCGTGAATGCCTGTTTTAGCGCTGAGATAAGGGCTGCCTTGCTAAGGAGTTTGGACTTCTGCTGCCGGAGCTGGTCACAGATTTCCACTGCCGTGTTAACACCAACATCGGCCTTAATTAAGTTTTCTTCCAGTTCAGTTATCAGCTCTTCAATTTCCAGAGGGCTTAAAGTCTCGCTGATACCCGGCCCACTCGGCGTTGTTGCCCCAAAGAGAGAACCCAACAATTGCTTACTGGTGTTGAGGAGGTTTCCAGCCAGAGGTGAACTCTCTGGTGAGGATTGCTTTTTGAACCAACCAAACACTCAATACACTCCTTGGCTTAGGTTGAAGCCTGAGTATTGAGGGGTTCTGGAATCACGTTAAGTGATTCGAGGGCGCTGCCGAGAACCCCGTTGATAAAGCGGAAGCTTTCTTCATTGGAAAAGAGTTTGGCGAGATCCACCGCTTCGTTGATCGTGATGGCGGGGTCGATATTTTTGGCGTAAAGCAGTTCAGCAACGGCCAAACGTAAGAGACAACGATCCATTCGTGCCATGCGGTTCACTCGCCATTCCTTACTGTGAGTCTCGATAGTGGTGTCAATGGTATTGAGGTTTGTATGGACCCATTTAAGAAGACGATTGGCAAAGGTTTGAACGTCTTCGTATTGGCTTAACACTGCAAATTCAGGTATTCGCATTGCCTCAGTCAGGAGTTCTGCGGCTTGAAGACAGCGTTCAATTTTCTCAACCGTTTGCCGTGTGTTGGGTAATGGGGCGGCCATAACGGTATCTTCAAAACCAACGTCGGCATTGACCGAGTGCCTTGCTTCTTCGTCCATAATTTGATGTGTCACGGCGGCCAAATCACTGGCAGCGTCTTGAACCATCTCTCGGGCTTGATCGACCAGCGTTCGAACAGCCGAAAGGGTCAGATCCCGACCTGATAGCGGGTCAAACTGTGGAGAATTTTGTCCATCTTTAACGGGTTCATTCAGCTGTGAGTCCAGCTGAAATAAGGTCATTAATGCCAGTTCGCGGGCTACGTGTCGGGCTTTCATCGGTGGTCTAAGCTCTCAAAAGGGTTATCTACTTATCAAAGGCGTTTTTACACGGTAGCATGAAAACAGAGACAATAACTGTCATAAAAAAGCTACCAATAAAAAATAAGATCCTTGTAACGAATTGGGTTACGAATTGGTGACTGATGACCTAAAGCGCGCAATCAGTTCGGGGGGTTTGTGTTATTTGTGATGAGTCAGCTTCTCTGGTGAAGGATTTGGTTAAGGATCTATGGCGCTTAAGCTAATCGCCCGATACCCACATTCTGCTGCCTTGGCTAAGCCCCAGGTCGTTAGTTTTGCTGCTAATTTACCTGTGGCAACGGCTTCAGGCATGCCACCTGTCGAAGACGTTTCTGAGATCAGGAAAAAGACGATTCCGGATCCCATTTATAGACTACTGCTTAAAACACCCGCCCTAGAACTTCACGCTCATCTCTCAGGCTCCATTTCTCAGACAGAAATTAAGGCCGCCATGATTGAAGAGAGGGCCTTAGAGTTGACCGGCTCTAGGACAGGGAAACCGACTGCAGGTCAGCAAGATTGGGATAAGTTTGAAAAATGGCTTGACAGCCTGCGGTATGACCGCATTGTCAAAGTTTTAAAGGCACCCAATGCCATAGAAGGGCTATCCACCGAAGACCGTGCACTGGTTGCTGCGGCTCTGGGCGATCCTCAAAAGTTAGAGGCAATGATAGAACAAGCCCGAAACACGGGTCTGTCGAACTATGTCCAGCATTACGACACAAAAATTCTACCGTTTGTGAAAGATTTAGATGCTGTCTATAAGGCAGCCTTTAATTACGGGCTGATGTCTGGCTTGCAGAATGTGCGCTACGTCGAACCCCGAATAGACCCACTGGATAAAGGGGCTCCGCCCGAAATTTTTATTCGCATGGTGCAAGAAGGCCTCAATGATGCCAGAGAAATTCTGGCGTTGAACGGGAAACGTCTTTCCTTTGGTATTTTGATCACCGCCAAGCGGCATCATCCTGATCCTGAATATGTCTTGCGGGCTGCCCGTGAGACGATCCGGATGAAACAAGAAAAGCATTTACCCGTGGTTGGCTTTGATATTGCTGGGTCGGAAAGCGATTATCCGATTGATATGCCCCACTTTAAAGAGGCATTCTCATTAATACAGGCTTACAACAAACAAGCAAAGTCCTCAGAGCGAATTGGGATAACGATTCATGCCGGTGAAGTGGACGAGTCAGGTCCTCTGCCAGTGGCAACGAGCACCAGGGCTGCGCAACTTGACCAGGCATTGAGAACGAAATATCCAGAGTGGACAGGATCCCATGCCTTAAGTGGGTATGACTCCATGGCCAAAGCGCTGGAAATGGCCTGGGACCCTTCTGGCACGACGCCCGTTCGACTTGGCCATGGGATTCACTTGATTGATAGCTCTATTGTGCTGCAAAACGCGTTTGAAGAGGCTCTGCGGGATCCAAAATGGTTTAATAAGCTGACCAATAGTAGAAGACGCTACATCATTAATAGTTCGCCACTGCTGAAATTTATTTACAAGCATCGTATTGGTCTGGAAATGTGCCCCAAAAGCAATAACCAGACCTTGGGGGTCCCCAACTTCAAGCGGCATCCCGCGGTGTTCCTTTCCATACTGGGTGTCCAGGTCTCCATTAATACGGATAACCTCACGGTCTCTAATACGCACCTAAAGAATGAGTTTGGGAAGCTCTTTACCCATCCGGATCAACATATGAAAGCGCTGCACAGAGACCGGAAGCGAATGGTCATGTCGGCTCTCAATACCGCCTTTATTTTCGAAGAGCCCAAACGAAAACGGATTATGACTGATGTAAGAACCAATTTTGACGCCATCGATCGGGATCCCAAGCACGTACTGGCCTTGTTTATGGAGGCTAATGGGGGGAAACTCCCGAGTCCCAGAGAATGGCTGACAATTCGACTGAGGGCGCATTTTAGAGAAATTGCCCATGATATTCGCCAGTGGCTGTCTGGAGCCTTAAGTAAAGACCCCTTGCTGCAACATGTGCTGAAAGAAGAAGATCAAACAGCCCAAAGCCACTAAAGTCATAATTGGCCATGGTTTTTGTGTCGTATTTTGTTATACAGACTGCAAAATGAGATCGACCGCCTCAACGACACTGTCCGCCACATAGGTTGGTTTTGTTGAGAGTACCTGGTATTTCCCCTCAAGCACGCGGGTTCCGTAGCCTGTTTTTAGCAAAAATGTTTTACAACCTGCGTTGTGGCCAAATTCGACATCACTGGCCTTGTCCCCTAGGACGTATGAAAGTTCTCGGTTGATGCCGGGAAACGCTGTGCAGGCTTTATCAATCATACCCGTCTGTGGTTTTCTGCAATCACACTCTAGGGCGTACTCTGGAACACTTCCCTTGGCCAGATGGGGGCAGTAATAAATCGCATCCAGATGGGCCCCCCCCTCTTTCTCTAGCAGAGAGACCAATCGCTTATTAAGGGCCAGCACATGGTCTTCTCCATAAAATCCTCGAGCGGGCCCCGTTTGATTGGTGGTGAGGACGGTCAGAATCCCTGCATCATTTAACCGCCGAATCGCGTTTGCAGCTCCAGGAAGCAGGACCAAATCATCAACTTGTCTTAAGTATCCTTTTTCCTCGTTCAGCGTCCCGTCGCGGTCGAGAAAGACTGCAATCTGTTTTTGTTGGAGGGGGGTGGCTGAAGAGCCTTGTGGTTCTTGTGTTTGAGGCATGTTTTAATTTTATTATAAAGGCAAACCCCCTGCAAATAGCAAACCCCTTTCAGCAGAACTGCCAAAAGGGGTTTGCTGGTATTTAATCCAGAACGGGTCTCTGGTAGAGAAGACCTACTTGGAGACGAGCTCTTTGAATTTTTTACCCGCAGAGAAAGCCGGAACGGTTTTCGCTGGGATTTTCAACTCACGGCCTGTTTGGGGATTACGGCCTGTGCGAGCAGCGCGTTTGCGGGGCTCAAAAGTACCAAATCCAACCAGGGTCACTTTTTTGCCTTTGGAAACGGTTTTTTCGATTGCTTCCAAGGTGGAAGTTACGATTTCAGCTACCAATTTCTGAGAGTTTTTGGTTTTCTTGGCAACCTCTTGTACTAATTCTTCTTTATTCATGAGTAACACCTCCTTTCCTATAAAACAGAACTCATTATACCGAGGCTTTAAACAAAAGCAAGTACTTTGCCCCCTTCTGTCTCAGTCGTTTTTGTCATTTTGGAAGAATAGACCCCAAGCTATACGAGAGATATCAAGGGTTAAGATACTGTATCGATAATACTTCTAGGGATTTATTCACTTTCAAAATGGAGACTTGCCATGGGGCTTGCTTCTATCCACGACAAGTGTAAAAAATTCCAGTTTCCACTCAGATTTGAACATAATCCTTTCAATTTTGTTTGGCATGTCCTGCTTCTGGGAGCCTTTTCTTTCCAGCAACGTCTTTTTACATGAAAGAGCCTTTTCGCTAAGCTGTGTCTTAATCAATCCTCTGGCACTCACAGACCCCTGGCTCTCACAGAAAGGTATTTGTATGTCCGCCCCTGTCGTTCATTCATCTGGTACCGGATTTTTGTCCGCTGTAGAAAGAAAACATCAGCTCATCCAAGAAATTAAAGCGCTCAAAACAGAGCGCAACGCGGTGATACTCGCTCATTTATATGAGCGCATTGACGTCCAAGACATCGCTGATCACTACGGAGATTCATTGGGGCTCAGTCAAAAAGCGGCCGAAACGGATGCGGATGTGATTGTGTTCTGCGGGGTGCACTTTATGGCCGAAACCGCCAAGCTTCTGTCTCCCAGTAAAACAGTGTATCTGGCCAACCCCAACGCCGGTTGTCCTATGGCCGATATGATCACGCTGAATGATTTGAGACAGTTTAAAGAAGAACATCCTGGTCTCCCTGTGATTGCATATGTGAATACGTCTGCTGAGGTCAAATCCCTCTCAGAATACTGCTGCACCAGTGCCAATGCTTCTGCGGTTACCCGTTTTGCCGCTGAAGAATCGGGCGTGTCAGAAGTGCTGTTTATTCCAGACCGTAACCTGGCTCGCTACGTGCAGACTCAGGTACCAGAGGTGAAGATTACATACTGGGACGGGTTCTGCCCGACCCATATGCGGATGGAACTGGGGGATGTCGAACAGCTGAAACGCCAGTATCCCGATGCTAAAATCCTGGCCCATCCAGAATGCGACGACCCCATTAAAGATTTGGCCGACTTTATTGGCAGTACAACCGCCATTATCACAGCGGCCAAAGGGATGGACGGACGTGTCTTTCTTATCTGTACAGAAGACGGAGTGAGTCAGCGCCTCACGCAAGACTGCCCTGATAAGCTGTTTATCACGCCCACACGGGCCTCAGCCATTTGTCCGAATATGAAGCTGACCCGGCTTGAGAACATCAAAAAAGCCTTGCTGGGCGATGTCCCCGAAATCAACATCCCAGAGGAGATTGCAACGCCTGCGCGACGCTGTATTGATTCGATGATGCGGGTTTCTCGTCAAGACAATGCCCCTGGGACTTTATTGCCAGTAACGCATAAATAAGTAATCTATAAATAAGTAATCTTGGGATGCCAGTCTTTCAGTTAATGCAGGTGCTTAATTTGACGCCCGATTCATTCTCGGACGGCGGGGCCTGGCTGCAAGAAGACGGCCTGAAATTGGACGGGTTATGCCAAGCAGTCGAAAATAGCTTGAAAATGGGGGTTAACCATTTTGATCTCGGCGCTGAGTCCACCCGCCCCGGTGCCTTGCCCGTATCATCAGAAGTTCAGCTGTCTCGGCTTATTCCGGCTATTGAGGCACTCCAGTCCCGCTTTCCAGAAGCCCGTCTCAGCGTGGATACGCGCTCGGCTCAAGTCGCCAAAGCCGCGTGTGAGCGTGAGGTCTGGATGATCAATGATGTCTCTGCGGGCAGGTTTGACCCTGCCATGCTCGAAACAGTTGCTGATTTTAAGAACACGCAACTCGTCTTGATGCATAGCCAAGGCACACCAGAAATGATGCAAGATAACCCTTGCTACGAAAATGTACTGCAAGAGGTTAGAGATGAATTAACCCGGCAAACACAATTGGCTGTTGAAAACGGGGTCTCCGACACCAATATTTGGTGGGATCCTGGCTTTGGGTTTGGAAAGCGAGAAAGCCATAATTTGGAATTATTGCGGGATTGGCCGCGTATCGATCCCGCGCGTACCCGATCGTGGGTGCTGGGGCTTTCCAGAAAATCCTTTCTAACCTTGCCGGAATCTGCCGCAAAAACGTCTTTCGCTTCTGTGGTCCATGCTGAATTCGAGCGGGATCCGCTCACCGCAGCCGGGATGGCTTTGGCAGTATCAGGACTGCTGACAGAGCCGGGTCAAAATCTTGCCGGCAGGGTTCTCTTTCGGGTGCACGCGATCACAACCTTATTGCCAGTGTTACGATTATTGGAAGCAGTTTGCGAACCTGTTGTAGTGACCCCCTTAACTCAGTGAGGCCTTGCGTGTGAGTTCTGATATTTCCAATGCATCTGTCCCCAATGCAACCGACATTGTGGCGGCCCAGTATGAACAATGGATTTACCCAGAGCCGATTCAGGATTTAGAAGCCTACTGTGCGGATGGGAAGACGGATGGTACAGCGGTTCATGAGAATCATTGGATGTACTGGCCCGATGGTTGGTATCAAGATCAGGCCAAGGAGGCCATTGATATCCTGGTGGCAGGGTGCGGGGCCAATGCGGCAGCTCGCTATGCCTATAAACACCCAAAGGCACGGGTGGTTGGAATCGATCTCAGTTCTCAGAGTCTGGCGCACGAACAGTTCCTCAAAGACAAACACGGGCTTGCCAATCTCACCCTGCATCAAATGCCCATTCAAGAAATCGCCTCACTGGGGCAAACGTTCGATTTTATTGAATCTTGCGGTGTGATCCACCATTTGGCTCAGCCAGAAGAAGGATTGCGCGCGCTGAAACACGTGTTGCGCCCTCACGGGGTGATTGCCCTGATGCTTTACGGCCAATTCGGCAGAGCGGGCATCTATATGCTGCAAGATCTCTTTCGGCGCGTTGGGGTGGGGCAAACCCCGCAGGATGTGGCCTTTGTGCGCAGTGTGCTTCAAGAATTGTCTCCTGAGCATTTAGCTGTTCCCATGTTGAAAACCGCTCAAGACCTTCAGTATGACGCTGGGCTTGTTGATTTGCTCCTGCACCCGGTGGATCAAGCCTATACGGTCAAAGGCTGTCTTGATTTACTGGAGTCGACTGGGTTTCGTTTTCGAGGCTGGGTGGACCCCTACCATTACTATCCCGAAGGGCAGATCAGTGAGGGGCATCCCCTACGGGAACTCCTGGCCAATCATCCCAACGAGGCGGAAGTATGGCCTCTCATGGAGCTTTTTCATGGTCGGCTGGCAATGCATACCTTTTACGCCCGCCATGCGGACTCTCCATTTACGGATGCTACCCAAGTGACCGTGGATGCCAATGACCCTGCCTTCTGGCAGCAAGTGCCGATTCGCCGAATTAACCGAGTGCATCATCCCGATTGGGCCGCCGGAAAAATGCCTGCCATCCAGCGCGTGCCCTTTCCCCCGCTTGCAATGAGTATTGAAGAAAGCAAGGTGTTTAATGAGATCGACGGCAGTCATACAGTGGCCGCCGTGGTGGAAATTTCCGGTGTTTCTAAAGAGAAAGTACACCAGTGGCTGAAACTCCTCTACCGTATGGGGTATCTGGTGTTTCAAGTATAAATTTTTAAGCGTAAGCCAGGGTTTTTGGCGCTGCTTTTTTGGTGAGCAGTCCGCTGTCAATCACACTGCCGTCGGAAGTAATCACCTGAAAGGCAAGTCCTTGAGGCTTAATTTCAAATAGCATAAAGTGATTGGCGGCAGCACCAACCGCTCGGGTAAAGCTTTTGGCGGGAGTGGAAAAATCGGCTTTGTCCAGTTTTCCGGCCGCTCCGCTGACAACATGGGTGACCCCGTGGATGGGTTCACTCCGCTCGTACAGGTGTTCATGCCCGGCCATGTATAAATCCACACCGTGTTTTATCAGCAAGGGCTCGAGTTTTCTCTGCAGTTTGGCCAGGATTTCGCCTTCTTTTTGGGCATGGGGCCCACTGCTGTACATCGGATAGTGACCGTAGACGACTTTGAAGGCAGCCTTGCTCTGGCTGAGTTGACGCTCTAGCCACTCTATTTGTTCTTTGGCAATGGCTCTGGCCAGTTTGGTTTCTTCTTTGCTCTCGTAGCATTTATCGTAGCCTGGGAGCATCACCGTGGTATCGATGGCAAAAAAGTCCACAGCATTTTTGCCGCGCGGGTCGCTGGCAAGTTGAAAGCGGTAGTAACGCGGCACGTCGAAGTATCGAAGCTGTTTCTCGCCAAGATAGGATAAGTGGCGTTTGCGAACGTCGTGATTTCCCATTACGGGGAGAAAGCGGACACCGGACTCAAACAATGCTTGATAGGCCTGATAAACTGCCTGATAGAAATGCGCAGGCTCTCCATTCTCGTAAACGTTATCGCCCAGGGCCAAAACGGTTTGGAAGGGGGCTCTGTCAAATGTCTTCTTCATTTGCATCGCAATTGCTGCTTGCGTGGGATTGCAACTCCCAGAATCACCAATGACGGCAAAGCGGTTCAGCCCGGGAAGAAACGGAGACCGCGGTGCTAATGGATTTGCTTGAACAGGTCGCTCGGAGTGTGGCAGCGCAAGACCCAGCTTCGTTGCCAGTCGTTCAGCTCGCGAACCGTCTTTCCCGTGAAACCAGTTCTCTTCTGGTTTTTCGCCTTTTCGAGCAGGGGCCTGCCCCGAAAAGGGCACCAGGGACAAGGGTGTCATTCGGCTCAGCATAAGATGATTTGGTCACTCCCCCCAAGGCAAATACAAAAAACCAAAAATTAGGGCATAAAAATCAGGCTCTAGTATACTACAAAGGGAACATTTTGATCAGACATGGGTCCTCTATAGTTGCTCCCATCTAATGATTCTTTTTGACAATGAAGGATTGAGCTGTTTATGTTGTTTCTAACACACAGAACCCAGAAAGTGCTAATTTTGGCCGGCTTGGTGACGGCTTTTCTGCCAGTTTATTCTCAAGTGTTGCAAGATGACCCCGCCTTATTGGCACCGAAATCTCAACCCGATAACATAACCCCACAAAGTTTGCCTAAAATACTTCAGGGTGGGGTGTCTACGTTTGAGTCGGCTGTTGCCGCAGAGCAAGATGTTGACTGGTACCGTTGGTATCTGGACTGTCGTAACTATTTGGCCGCAACAGGTGGGTTGAATTGCCGCATTGGGACCCAACTTAAAATTTACAAAAATGGCTTAATGGAAGCGTTAACAGAGGATACGGCCTGTGTGAATTCAGCAGGTTCCCGCATGTTTGCCCTACCCAAGGCCACTGCACTAGATGCCATTATTTTGCCGGTGCGCAACGGGAAACTCCCGCCAGCGTCGCGATCAGAATTTCTCAAACACCTTCCCCCTTCTCAATAATGGCCCTATCAATTACCCCGCCCTAGGGACTGTCAAAATTTCAGGATAATGTTGATGAATTTCCGTCCTGAGTGCTTCAAAGGCTTTACATAGCTGGCCAAACAAGGCGTCTATCAATAATTGCCTGGTGTCGCTTTCAGGTGGTGAGTTTTGCGGATCTTTTTCTTGGAGTATTTTCTCCAGGAGGTGACACGTTTCAGCCATTTGCTGTGCATGAATATTTAGACTGGTCCCTCTGAGTCCATGACATAATGACAGGGCAGTCTCCAGTATATTACTGGCGAGTGAATATTCGAGTTGATCGAGAATCTCCTTGGTATCGAATAGATAGAGTGTCAGGATTTCTTGAAGCAAATCTATTTGAAGATCAGGATCTGTTGCACTCAAATCCTGCTCTAAAGAATACCAGTCTAAATGGTGTTGTGGTGACCCAAGATTTTTTTCTGAGACGCTATTTTTGGATGCTGTATTTAAATGGTCAATCAATAAGAGCAATTGCTTTAGTTTGATCGGTTTGGTGAGAAACGCATCAAAGCCAGACGCCAAACAGTGAGCTTGATAACGGTAGTGATACGCTGCTGTCAGCGCAAGAATAGGAACATGTGAATCTGTCTGTCTTTCTATTTCGCGAATAGCTGAAACAGTCTCAAAACCATCCATTTCAGGCATGTGCAAGTCCATTAAAATGAGATCGATTTGATTTTTTTGCCATAAGGTCAAGGCCTCTTGCCCGCTGGATGCGATGTAAACCATATACCCGACACTGGTTAATAATTTCGATAATATATGGTTGTTGAGAGCATGATCGTCGACCAGTAAGATATGCTGAATCTGATTGACAGTGGACGGTACGTGTTGTTTGCCCGGATCGCTTTGAAGATACTCTCCTGTGAGTGTGATGGTACTAGCTGCGGTGTTGTTCCTTTTGTGATTGCTTTGTATTTTCAGTGTCAATCCGGCGCGTTTGAGTTGTTGATGAAAAAGGAAAACATCCAGATCATCACTTTGATAAAAGGCTTGACGCAGCTGAGTGATTTCCACCGCTTCAAGCGCCATCGTGATTTGAAGACGTGTCTTTTGGGGAGAAAGAGAAAACGGTTTCATATCCACTGCAATATTAAATACGAGTTTCTTTCCTGCACTCATCGGTACCAACACTTGAAGACACTTGAGTAAGCAATGATGAACGGCCAGTTGCGGGCCTTCTAATTCTAAGGTTTCAGAGAACGGTGTTTGGATGAGTAACTGCACCTCATGATACTCACGGGCAAAGGCCGTATTATCAAGGCAGTTCATCACGAGTGGCATTAAGCGAAAAGATTCATAAATCTCCTCACAACCTTGTAGATCTGAAGAGGAGACAATCTCCTTGACCAACATCGTAATGCGCTCAATGGTATTGGTGACAGTGAGCAGGTATTCTTGTTGATCTTGAGGACAATGATTTTGAGAAAGCAACTCACAGAGTCCGGTGACACTGTTGAGATCGGTGAGTACTCTATGACTGGCTTGCAACAATAGTGGCAACATTTCAAAAGAGGGTAACTTCATCATCAGACTTTCTTGCAGATTTTCTCGCAATTTTTTAAGTACCACGTTTCTAAAGGCATTGCCTAAAGGGGTATCGCAAACAATCTCTAAATTTTAGTAAGCCGCCCGTTTCATAAGACTGATTCCAAAGGACTATCGAAGCCACTGTTAATAAGGGTTAAGGTGGTAATAAAAGAAAGGTCTCTGTTTATGGGTGTTCCTCAGAAAATATCTACCAGACAAAGTCATACCTATGAGTTTCAGATCGACGATCCTGAATTCTCAGAGTTTATGAATCAGCTACTCTCCCTGAGTAACGTCCATTTAACGTCGTCGCATATCACGACCCAAGATCTTCAAAAAATTGTGTTGAAATTTCAAGGTATGCTGAATACCAGCCCACCGAGTTTCACTGTTTCAAACAGCCAGAATCTAGGCAGTTATTCCGCATCGCGCTCTATTTTGGTCATTGGTTCCCTTGGCATTATCAATCACCAACTCAAACTGGCGTTGGCCAAAATGGGCTTTACCATCATGATCGTCAAATCTCTGGATGAGGCGATGGAAGAATTTAAAAATAAGGATTATGCCTTTGCAGTGATTGATCTCTTTATGCCCACGGACCGTGAAGGATTCGATGTGCTCGATGAAATCAAAAAAGCAGCCATTATGAGTAATTTATCAATGAACATCATTGTTCTATCCAATGCAGTGAGTAACGAGAAAAAGCTGGAAATGGAAGCCTCAGCCCGAGGAGCCAATTTGTTTCTCATTCGCGAAGGTGATTGGCTTAAAAAGATGATGCATTATATGGATGAGATGACTCACTCGTAATAAATAGGCCTTAATAAAAAAGCCTTTCGATTATTATTACTTCGAAAGGCTTTTTTTAAAATTACGTTTTAGTCTTAGTGACTCAGGACTTTTTCAAGTGCCTCTACCACACGGTCCGGCTGAAAAGGTTTCACAATAAAGTCTTTGGCCCCGGACTTAATCGCTTCCAATACCATTGCTTGTTGTCCCATGGCACTACACATAATAATTTTCGCATTCGGTGAGGTTTGAATAATTTCTTTGAGAGCTTCCAGTCCACTTTTTTCTGGCATGGTGATATCCATCGTGACCAAATCCGGCTGGAGTTGTTGATAAAGGGTAACGGCTTCTTGCCCGTTGACTGCTTCTCCAGCAATCTCAAAATTATTTTTTAGTAGGATATCTTTCAGTAAACTGCGGATAAATGTGGCATCATCAACGATTAAAATCCTTCTGGACATCGGTTTTTCCTTTCGCCGCTAATTGATAGGTACAAGAGTGATTGCTTTAGTGAGAGACACCCAGTTTTTGCAAGGTGAATTGAAACGAATCAGGTTCTAAAATTAAATTGATACAACAGTAAACGCTCTGCTGATTAATGGTCAGTTTATTTTTGATGTATAAAATTTGTTCTTGGTTGATTCGGTTTTCATATGATCCGAGATAGGAGGTAATTTCGCTCAGTATGGGTGGGTTCAGATCGATCTTTAGAGACAACATGTCGCACAACGCTTTGAGATAATTACCTCCCAGGATGTTGGTGACCTCTTCGAGGACCAATTCTGTGGCTATATTGAGATCTCCGGCGATACATTCTGCCAGAAATTGTTTATCCTCCTCTCTCATCACAAACCAGAAGATACCGTTGAGATCCCCGTGCAGCTCGTGAATGACAGAAAATCCTTGTCCTTCAGTGGTGACCATCGATTGGCAATCCTGAATGGAAACCACATTGATTTCGGTAATTTCCAGATCGACCATCGTGTCTAGTAATGTTGATAGGGATGTTGCAGCGTTTCCACTGCCAATATTGCCAATTTCTTTAAAGGCATCAATTTCTAGGGTATTGTAATTCATAGATTATGTCCTATCTCGATCAGCATAAATCCAGCCGTGCTTGACAGCGAACGCTATCAGTAGTATTGCCAATTTAAACTCATTTTTAGTTATGAGTGATTTTTCGGGTGAATTCAATAGTAAATTAGAACTAGATTGCTGCTTTTAGACACATCCCTGGGTAAATTGTCACCCGTATTAAATCTCGCTATAATAAGAGCTGTTGAAATATAGAGTGAAATGCTATAGGGCGAAATCATTCATGAACTTAATTCCACTTTCCTTTGCTGTGCTGCTCATAATCGCAGTGGGTATCCTTTTTCGGAAAAACCGAAAAATTCATATCCCTGTGATGCTCCTGGCATTTGTTTGCGATATGAGTCTGGTTTTGTATATAGAATTTAGTCGAAAAGCTGTTGAGCAAGTTATTTCAGGGCTTCCTTCTGCTCTGCTTGCATTTCATGTCGCAACCTCACTCATTGTGGTGTTATTGTATCTTGCCTTAATTATCTCGGGTGTTCAAATAGTCAAAGGTAAAACAAATCGCTTGTTATGGCACCGCCAATTAGCCACTGCTTTTTTAATCGGGCGGATGATTAATTTTGTGACCAGTCTTTATATCAATTGAAATAAAATTAAATACTGTCTGTGATCGACGCTATCCGCTTCTAATCTGGTCCGATCTTTTATGATTTTGGGAAGAAACAATTCCAGGGGGAGTAGTTCCCACACCCAATGGCTTTCAACCACTCTGAGATGGTGTCTCCAGTCTGCGGGTAATTGAAAATACGCTTTTTCATCCAGCAGAATCAGGTTAATTTGATTGAGTGCAGGATGACGCTGCCAGGTGAGAAACCGTGAAAATAAGGCTGCCTTATTCTCTAGATTGTGTGGGTTAGTCATATTTTGTGGATTAGATTGAAGTAAAAACTTAAGCTTGAGACGCTGATTGGCTGAGCGAAGATCGCTGCCGTAAATCGCTGTGGATGCTAGTTGATTGGGATATTGTTTTTCAACCTGTGTAATGGTCTTATAAAAATCAATACAAACAGAGCGTCTTAAAACAGGTGCTGTGATCGTGTTATAGCAGAGTAGTGCAAACATCATGCTAATGGCCAGTGTTTCTGCTATAAACTGGGTTCGGTGTCGAATCAACATGAGGTAGGTTAAAATCCCCCCCAGAAGTAAGATTGCGGGGAGTGGGGTCAACCATAATTTCCAGATAGGAATCGTAAAGGGGAGAGTGATTAAGTGATCACCGAGATGAATTTCTGAAAGTGTTGCGTTGCCTGGTAGGTTCCAAAGCGAACCAGGATAGCCATCTGGTAGTACTTGAAAGATCTCGACAACAAAGACCAGCGCACAACTCATTAAAATAATAACGGTGCTTTCCACCGCGATTCGAAATAGCCCTGAGCCTTTGGGCTCTTTGCTCATCGCGTAGAGATAATGGGCAGTAAATATTGAAAAGAAGGGGAGAAAGGCAAAGGGAAATAACCCATGCCAAAGAAGTAACCAGAGACAAAATTTTAAGAGACGACGACGTTGTGCTTCATCACGCGGGTTTTTGATATGGGGTGCACGTTGCATCCAGCAGGAGAGTGCGCCGGCTAGAAAGAATAACCACCAAGGAACCCCGGCAAATAGTACGGTTTTGATCACCCCGAAATCTATTGAATTCATTGCAAATTGGCTAACATCCCAGCCAAATGGAAAGATGAGTTTAGAAAGCGATTCGGGTGAAATGAATATGGCCAGAGGAAGTACCATGATTGCAAACAGAGAAAGACAAAAATCCAGCCAGAATTTTGCGTGTCCTTTGGTCAAATTTGACCCTGTATAACCCTGAGAACCACGTGAAAGTTGTAGATACAATACGAGAGGTAGGATGCTAAAAAAGCCCTTGCTGAGCCCGATGATTCCGGTGATCAGGCCGAGAAGCCTGACAGTTGCCCGAGATTCCCCCTGGAAACTTCTGATTCGGTGTGCATTTTCCTGCCAGAGTAAAAATATTCCATAAAATAGCACTATCCATAAAGTACACAGAGCATCAGTTTGAGTGAGCTGTGCAGTTTTAAAAAATCCCAGACTGGTGCCTAAAATAATAGTGCTTAGCTGGGCAATGGTTCTTTGTTGAAATAAGTGCTGAGAGATAAAATAGGTGATTATCAGAGTGAGCATTGCGATCAGCCATGAAAAAGAGTGGGCACTGACGAGTGAAGAACCAAATATCCAAAATATCCAGGACAGTATCCAACTGAGCATGGGCGGCATCAAAGAAAAACTGGAACCCGCAGTGTGGTGAGCATTGAGCGCCTGTGCGTTGAGAAAATAATAGATCTCTTCTCGGTGTTCAAACAGACTAAACTCATTCAAATTGAACGCAAACAACACCCCAAAGCTGATAAACAGGAGTGATTCAATCAAGTAATCTTTTAGCCATTGCATGGAGGTGGGTGGGGCTTTCTAATATTGCTTATTTTAAGCTTGTTATTTGGCTCGGGGGTGGGCGGACAGGTAGGCTTTGCGGAGTCTTTCTGTGGTGACATGGGTATAAATTTGCGTGCTTCGTATACTCACGTGACCAAGTAATTCTTGCACGGCCCGAAGGTCCACGCCGTTATTGAGCAAGAATGTTGCAAAACTGTGGCGAAACAGGTGAGGGTGAAGCTTTTTACTCAGACCCGCCTGCTCACCCACTTGATTGATGAGTCGAGCCACACTTCTGGGGGTGAGTCTGGTACCGTCGCGGTTTAAAAAAACGGGATCTTCAGCCTGTGTATGAGGACTAAGAGCATGATATTGCCTGAGATCAGTTAGGGCGGCATCACTCACAAAGGCAATGCGTTCTCGCTGACCCTTGCCAAGCACTCTGATCTCACCCAGGGTCCAGTCCAAATCTTGCCAGTTGAGTTGGGTGAGTTCACTGACACGGATACCAGAGGCAAAAAGCATGTGAATAATCGCCCGGTTTCTCAGTGGAAAGAAGGAAGCACTGTTTTCGTCTTGGATACGAGAACAGGTAGAGAGTAATTGTGAAACTTCGGGTTGTGTGAGGAAATGAGGAAGCTGTTTGGGCTGTTTAGGCCGGTGAAATGTTAAGGGAAGCTTAGGGATGGATGCTGCTTCAGTCGAGCTTAGACTTTCTAACAGACGTTCTTTGGTGATGAACTTAAAAAACGATTGTGTACAAGAGAGTTTTCTCGCCACCGTGGTTCGTGCATGTCCACGAGCAGAGAGAAACACGCTGTAACGATTCGGAAGCGCTCTGAAAAAGCTCGAAAGCGCTTGCGGCTGAGTGAATTCAATCGGGCTGCGTTCTTCTTCGCTACTGACTTCTTTCTGCGTCAATTCGATATGGGTGCCTAACCAGGCTGTAAACTCTTGAAGGTCTCGGGTGTATGCCCTGAGAGTATGGCGAGAGACGTTCTTGTGGACATCAAGGTACTCCAAGAACAGGACGGCAGCTTCTTGAAAGCAGGACAAAATTTGAGGCAGGATCATCACTTCTTTATTATAGAGTCCGCTCTCGTTATAATGCCCCTTGATACAGATAAGAGATCGATGAGATGCAGATGAATCTCATGCGGGCTATTGGGCCATGTGTTGATTGGCCAGCAAAGCTAGACCAGATAACAGATATAGATCTAGATAAATAAATGTTGGAAGGACCCTTTGGATCATGACGGCACATACTTCAGGTAAGGCACAAAAAACGTTGTTTACAGCTGCACTGGCAGCCACTTTGGTACTGGGAAGCCTTTTTCCCCTGAGTGGCTGTGCCCTGCTGCAAGAAAAGGTGGCTACTGTTGACGGCACCGTGATTACCAAGGGTGAGTATGATGAAACCACCGCTCAATTTGCCAAAATGATGCACATCGACCTTCACAAAAAAAATGCTGATGGCAAGGGCGGATCTGAGGCAGAAAATCCCATGATCAAAGAAGTGCTCGGTCAGATGGCACTCAACAAGCTTATTTTTACCACCTTGATTAAAAACGACGCTCAAAAACTGGGTGTGGTGGTTGCAGATACCGATGTGGCCAAGTTTAAAGATGAGCAGATTAAGAAAATGGGGAGCCGTGATGGGTTTCTCGCCATTCTTAAACAAAATGAGGTGACAGAAGCGGACTTTGACAAAGCCTTGCGGATGGAGCTATTGGTCCAAAAATTTGTCGATAAACAAGGTGCCTCGCAACTGGTGGTGAGTGACGCTGAAGCTGAGCGGTATTTTGCCTCTCATCCCACGGAATTTGATGTGCCTGAGCGGATTAAAGCCAGCCATATCCTGTTTAAAGTGGTTGAACCAGAATTGAAAAAATCCTTGCTGGAGAAGAACCCGAAGCTCTCAGATGCTGAAGCTCAGGTGGAGATTGAAAAAGTTCGTCAAGAAAAACGCGCACTGGCAGAAAAAGTCCTCAAAGAAGTCCAGGCCAATCAGTCTGATTTTGCGAATCTGGCGAAAAAATACTCCGAAGATCCGGGTTCAGGAACCAAAGGCGGAGACCTGAATTATGTTGAGCAACGCTTTATTGATCCCGTCTTTTGGGCCGCCGCCAAAAAGACCAAAGTCGGTGGGTTGTACCCCAATGTGTTAGAAAGCCAATTCGGCTTTCACATTATTGAAGTCAATGATGTGATGAAGCCTCACAAACAAAGCTTTGATGCGGTGAAAAAGGATATTGTCTCGATGGTGCAATCCAGCAAGCGCCAACAGGTGCTGCAAACATGGATGGCCGAGAAGAAAAAAGTCGCCAAAATCGAAATTGAAGATAAATACAAACCCAAAATGCCGGCTGGACCCCAAATGGGCGGTCCTCAAGGTGCTCCAGAAGGACCTGGACAAGCACCTCCAGTTGGTGCAGTTCCGGCTCCTGGACAATAAACCCAGATCCGTGGGACGCGTTCTTTCTTTTGACGACTTGCTGAAAGAGCGAGAGGCTTTTGCTCTTGCTGGTAAGCAAGTCGTCACTACCAATGGCTGTTTTGATCTCTTGCATGTAGGGCACTTGCGCTATCTACAAGCCGCAAAACAGACTGGTGACGTATTGATTGTGCTGCTGAATAGTGATACCTCAGTGAGTGCCTTAAAAGGTCCAACAAGGCCGATCAACACGGAAGCAGACAGGGCAGAAATTCTGGCAGGGCTCTCTTGTGTCGATTACGTCTGTATATTTGATGCCCAGAGTCCTGAGCAGTGGCTGGTGAAGCTTCATCCAGATGTGCATGTGAAAGGTGGGGACTATGATCAAGAGACACTTCCAGAAGCCAAGGCGCTGCAAGCCGTGGGTACTCGGCTGGTGTTTATCCCAACGGTTCCGGGTCGCTCCACCACATCGCTTTTGGCCCGTGCAAACGCCTAATATCATCGAAGACTGACGATGGCCACCCCCCTAATTGCCAGTACTCAGGCCCCAGTTTTTCAAGCACTGGATGCGGTGACGCTGGCCTTTTTGGCTGAAGAGCTTAATCAGCAACTGGCCGGCACCCGTGTCAGTAAAATCCAGCACCTCACCCGGACAGAATTTGTGATTCAGTTCTGGGGGGGGGCGCTCTCTGCTGGGCAGCCTGACAGATTCTATATTCAACTCAGTCCCGAGTCGCCGTGTTGCTTTTTAACCCGGTCTCAGGCTCTGAACCAATGGGTTTTAGAGCCTTTTGAACGTCCGACGGGTTTTTGTATGCAGCTGCGTAAAGCGTTGCAAGGCGCAAAATTGTCTTATATCAAGAGCCATCCAGATGAACGGGTGCTTGATCTCCGCTTTGATCATTTTAACGAGCTGGGACAGGCGGTCACCTATGTGTTGTCGCTCGAGCTGATGGGGAAACAAACCAATATGATACTGGTGGATATTACAGAACCAGAATCCGCCAGAATGCTGGGGGTGGCCCATACGGTGAGTGCCAAGATGAGCCGTTACCGAGAGGTGGCTGCGGGCTTGCCCTATATCCCGCCTCCCAGACCCCAAGGGAAAAGCCGCTTGATAGACACCAGCGAAGCACAGTTCTGTGACCTTCTTAGACAGCACTCGGCAGAATCGCCCGATGAAATTGCCGCACTGTTGAGCAGAACTTACTGGGGCTTGGGTAACCGGCTGTTGACCCGAGTGAGTGAAATTACCCGAGGCGATTTTGCCGCTTTATACCAATTTTTGGTGTCTTTACAGGCGCGTGGTATCCAGCAGAATCCATTGGCCGAATACTTTAAGCCGCATACGGTGCTTGAGGGCTCGATGCCGCTGAGTTATGGACTGTTGCGAGCCCAAAATCAATTACAAAATCAGGTAGATTTGTCTGAAAATTGCCAGACGCTGCCCTATGAAACGGTATCTCAGATGCTCAGAGCCTATGCAGAAGCGTATCTGACTCTGGCCACTGTCAGTCGGTTTAGACAGAGTCTGTTAGACGCATTAACAAAGGCCCTTGGTCGGATTGAAACCCGACTAGTAGAACTGCGCCCAGATGACTCTGGTTTGCTCGAAAGCCAGACTGAAACAGGTCAGAAAATACTCAGTTGGATGAATATCCCTGACGCACTCCCCGGAATAGAGCCCGCACGCCTAGCAGGAGAGACTATTTCTGTAAATGATCCTTATAGCGATAGCACATTCTCATTGACGGTTCCTCCCAGTGCTGTCAATGCAAGCAGTTGGGCCGATGTTGCGGCCTGGTTCTTTCAGCGGGCCAAAAAAGAACGAGCCCGCAGGACCCATGCACTCACGCAACGGCACCAGCTGGAATCGATACAGCAGTATTTGCAAGAAAACAGGCTCTGGGTGGCACAGGCAGAAACACTGGAAGCCCTCATTGCGATCCGTGATGAGTGGTTTACTCTCGACGGCCTGTCTGATTATCTGGCGTTTAGAGGGCTTAAGCGCACGTCTGCTCTTCCCAGTAAAGCGTCTAAAAAGGGCCAGGCAAAAACAGGCCAATCAAAAGCACCACAGGCCTCTGGTATTTTAAGAGTGCTGAGCTCAGAAGGGATTCCTATCCTTGTGGGGCGATCAGGACATGGCAATGCCAAGTTGCTATCCCAAGAAGCCGCTCCCTACCATTGGTGGGCCCATGTCCAGAATATGCCTGGCTCACACGTGGTGGTTCAAATACAGAAAGAAGCCCAAAAACCGGAAGCACAACCCAGTGATTTTCTCGAAAAAACATACCCACAGACCCTCTTAGAGGCCCTCAATTTGGCTGTATATTTCAGTGAGGGTCGATCGGGGACACACATTCCGGTGGTCTATGCCCCAGTGAGGTATGTCCGAAAGATTCCCGATTCGTATCCTGGGCACGTGACGTATACCCATGAGTCGAGTGCCTATATCACTCTGGACATGACAGTAATCGCCTCGCTACTATAAATCAAGACAGTTTTTCGCAAGACAGTTTTTTTCAGGCACGGTATCATGCAAGGAAATAATCCCAAGGAGATGCCCCAAGGAGACACGATTATGACCACTTCCCCGCTTTTAACGTTGACCGTGGTGCCAGAGGATATTGTGCAATTTGATGCCGATGTCCTGGTGGTGAATTTGTTTGAAGGTGTCTTAAAACCAGGCGGCGCGACGGCAGCCGTGGATAAGGCGCTGAAAGGGGCCATCACCCGTGAGTTGGAAGTGAGTGAACGCTTTTCTGGAAAGTTGGGTGAAACCTTTATTATTCACACCCATCAGCTCTTGTGCGCCCGCTATGTGGTTTTGGTGGGCTTGGGCAAGGCCAAGGATTTAAACAGTCAAGCACTGCGCCGTGCGTCTGCCGCCGCGATTCGAGCTTGCATGCGCTTAAAAATCGAAACCGTCGCCACCATTTTGCATGGGGCAGGCATCGGTGGGTTCAACCCAACAGAAGCTGCTCGCTTGCTGACAGAAGGGGTCCTGCTGGGGGCATACAAATTCACCAAACATAAAACACGGTCAAATGCTGCAGATACTGGGTCAATTGCGGCGCCGAATCAGGCGACGCCTGAAGCAGATACCGATGAAAAGGGCCCAAAAGCCCCGGTCGAAATCCAGACGATCACCATTGTGGAGCAGGATGAGAACAAGATAGATGCCGTTCAGGAAGGCATTCGCTGGGGTCAGGTGATCGCCCGTAATGTCAATTTGGCTCGGGATTGGGTCTTTGATTCTCCCAATCACATCACGCCCACTTTTTTACGAGATCAAGCCAAGGCCATTAAAGGCTTACAGTGCAAGATTTTGGAGATGAAAGATATTCAAAAACTGGGCATGGGGGCTTTCCATCTGGTTGCCCGGGGTAGTGATGAGCCGCCTTTCTTGATTCACCTGTCTTATAAGCCCAAGAGTCCGCGTAAACGCGTGGCCATTGTGGGAAAAGGCATTACCTTTGACAGTGGCGGCCTTTCTTTAAAGCCTGCCAAAAGCATGGAGCTGATGAAGATGGACATGGCCGGTGCCGCAGCTGCCCTGTGTACCATCCGCGCCATCGCAGAACTTGGTCAATTGGACATCCAGGTGGATGTGTTTGTGCCCACCTGTGAGAACATGCCGAGTGCGCACTCCAGCCGGCCCGGGGATATTGTGACCTCAATGAAAGGCAAGACCATCGAGGTAAATAACACCGATGCAGAAGGTCGTTTAATCCTATGTGACGCCTTAACCTATGCTCAAAAAGAGGTTCAGCCGGATGAGATTATCGATCTGGCTACACTGACAGGGGCCTGTGTGGTGGCTCTTGGCAAAGTGGCCTCAGGTATTCTTGGGACCGGGCAAGAACTGATTGATAAGTTGCGAGAAGCGGGCGATAAGGCCGGCGAAAAATACTGGCAACTGCCGCTGTACGATGAGTATAAGGATGCACTGAAAAGTGATGTGGCCGATCTCATCAATGCAGGATCCGGCGGAGAAGCCGGAACATCGGCCGCCGGGATGTTTTTAAAGGAATTTATTGAAGACAACCGCGCCTGGGCTCACCTGGATATTGCAGGCCCAGCTTACACCAGCAAAGATCTGCCTGAGGTGCCCAAAGGAGCCACGGGGGTGGGTGTTCGTACCTTACTGTATTATCTCTACGGGCTATAAACCACTATTTGGGGGCAAATAGCTTCGCTGCTTCTGCAGGGGTGATGCCCAATTGCCTTGCGAGTTGAACCACTTGAGGGGGATACTGATAGGCTTTGGGCTTAAACGTGAGTTTAATGCCGTAATTCTGGCTGGCATCTCGGCCTGCTTTCAAAGCGCCTCCAATCACGGTTAAGAAAGCTTCTAAATTTAATCGAATGGGTTTGGTGGAGACCAAGGGAGCCCCTGCGGCGGTGACAACCGGTTTTCTTAAGGCCGAATACATGCGGGGAACGGTGACCGGGCGGGGTCTGTTTGAGAGCAGTTTGGGCAGGTTCAAGGGATCTTTAACGGTTTGCAGTAAGTCACCGGCAATGTTGAGTGGGCCTGACAAACTCGTTTCAACGGCTGTAGCGTAGGCTTCAGGGAGTCCCAATTTACCGGCAGCCAGCGTTAACACTGCTGATACTTGAGACTTCACTTGGGCTGGGGTGAGGCTGGCTGGGGCATCTGCAGGGATGCTGTCTCCCTTGGCTTTAGCGACAGCAAGGCCGATATCAATTAACAGCGGCTCTAAGGCTTTTTCAACATCTGTGTCCTTTTGCAGTGCCTCAAGTTTGGCATTAAGCCCCTCTACATCTTGCAGTTCTGGCGGGAGTGCCGCTATCAGGGTGGGTAGTGCACCCATGAGCGATCCCTTGAGCAGGCGAGGGATCAGCTGCTTTCGACGAGGGTCTTCTACACCAAGCGCGTCATTGAGTTTTCCGACATTTTCTGCAAAAAGCTCGCTGGCCTTGGTGAGAGCGGCACTGATGGCTTTTAGGATGGGAAGTAACACGGCTTGGTTATTTTCGTAAGCCGCTGCATCTGCGCCGGTATACACCACCATCACTTGGGGGCCACCGGGTTCGCCCCATTTTTTGAGGTCGTCGGGTTTGACGGACAGCCCGGAAAGATCTTTGATCAGTTCTGAAAGCGCCTTGAGAATGGTGGCGTTCAGGGCTTCTGTCTCTGGGGAGGTGACGGTTTTTAGGGCAGGAACAAGACTTGCTGTGGCTTCTGCGGTCGCATCTAGGAGCGCTTCTACGGTGGTGTTAGGTTTGGGCTTTAGTGCCTCTGTGCTTTGTTTGGCCAGGGCGACCAACTGTTTTATGAGAGAGGCAAGCGTGGTGGCTTTTGGGGTGGCTAATGCTGGAACGGCTGTGGTGCGAGCAATGGCAGTTTCATCCAGGGCCAGTTGAAAGCCTTGTTCGGCGGAGAGTTTCCGTAGTTTTTGTGCAAGAGAATCGAGTTGTTTTTCTTTCCCCACAACGATTTGATAACCTTGAAATTGAGGCGTGCGCGCCTGGCGAAACACAGCGGGCTTCATAGCAGGATTAATCGTCGGGTTCATCGTCTAGTCTCCATTACATCATCACCATCGAACATGCTTCATCACTGAAGGCAGAAGTCAGTCTTTAAGACAAGCTACTACAAAAATCGTTTCTTAAAAACGCTGTGATGTTTTTTGTAACAGGGGATTTTCTGGAATCCCAATGCCGGGCAGCAAGGAGAGTTGCATCACGGAGCCATGAAATTTTAGCGGCTGTCCGGACGGTGACTTTTGCTGCTGGAAGGGGTCTTGGCTAATCAACAGGCAGCCGTCGAGATCGCAGTAATCAACCAAGGGGGCGAGTTGAGCAAAGCCAGAAATTGAGACCAGCGATTCTGAAAAGCAGCCCAGCATAATTTTGAGATCGTGGGCTCGAGCAGCGTGAATCATCCGCATGGCCTCCATCAGGCCCCCTGTTTTGGAGTGTTTTAAGTTAATCGCATGGAAATACCGCCCGCAGAAGGGGATATCTTTCAACGTCTTGCAGCTTTCATCCGCCATCACCGGCAGCACGCTCTCTGCTTTGAGTCTTTCGTAGTCCTGGACGGGGCTATCCAGTAGCAATGGCTCTTCCACAAACTCTACGCCTAATGTTGCCAGTGTCGGCATTAACGCTAAGGCGTCTGAAACCCGCCAGGCAGCGTTCGCATCAACCCGTAGCGTAGCCGATGGGGCCAATTCTCGGATTAAAGAGAGGGTATCAAGATCTTGAGGGCCGCCCAGTTTTACTTTCAGAACATCATATCCCCTCGAAAGGGCTGTTTCTGTTTTATGGCGGACCATGGCCAGATCAGCAATGCCAATGGTGTAGGAAGTTTTTGGACAGGCGGCGGGATCAAGCCCCCAAACCTGGTGCAGCGGCCGTCCGAGACGCTTGGCAAAACGGTCCCAAAAGGCAATATCGAGCCCGGATTTTGCTGCGGCATTGCCGGGAAATTGGTTTAGATACGCTTCAAACGCTTGATGATTCTCTGGAGGAAGGGCCAAAAAAGCTTCGTCACGGGCGAGTTGTTGGTAAAAGGCTTGGACAGTCTCAATGGATTCGCCGTAAAATTCGCTGGGGACCGCTTCTCCCAGACCATCATGACCTGGATTATCCGGATCACTCAGCTGCACCAGGACTGTTTTGGCCACAGAGAGCGTGCTGCGGGAAATCGTAAAGGGAAACTCCAAGGGGAGTGAGAGCACTTGATACGCTAAGCTCATAGCGAAAGCTCATTTCGTTCTTGAATCAGCGCTTTAACAAGAGACTCTGCCCCGTAGCGCACGGGATCGGTCACCGGCAGACCGGTTTCAGCCTTGTACTGAGATAAAATAGCCGTGGCCTCTGATTCAGAAAGCGCTGAGGTGTTGACGGCGATTCCCACAACCCGGGCGCTGGGTTTGTTGGGGTCTCTGGCCCATTGTGCGGCGGTCTCGTAAAGCTGGATGAGCATTTGCATGGTGGGGATTTCGACGGGATAACCCCCGCGAATATGCTTATCGCCACTCTCCTTATGACATAGAATCATTGCATCCGGGTGTGAGCCATGGAGTAGAGACATTGTTACCCCAGAGTAGCCTGGGTGTAGCAGGGACCCTTGACCTTCAACCAAAAGCCAATGGGATTTTCCAGGATCAGAGAGTGTTAAGCGGTCTATTCCTTGCGAGATGCAAGTTTCAATGGCCCCGGCCATAAAATCACCGATCATCCGGTCTAAGGGCACTCCCCAACCTTCGATCAGGATCCCTGTCTGGCCGGTGGGCACCATAAGCGCTGCGTGTTGGGCAGAAAATTGGGACGTGCGAAAGGCTTGAGCAGTTTCAAGGGCAACACTCATTTTGCCAACGGCGCAATCACTGCCGACCATGGTTACCACCCGGGTATGAGAAGGCCTTGGCGTGAGTTGTGCCACCCGGTTCAGGGCTTTCATTTCGGGAGTTGCTGTATTTCGCACATCCCAAAGCGTGACCTGATTCTGTTTTGCTAAGCTTTGCCAGATAGGATTGTCTGCAATGAAGTCATGCAGACCGCTAATGACATGAAGTCTGGCTTGAATGGCTTGTTCAATCAGGTTTTTCCAAGCTGTTGGAAGCCCTCCCCCTTGAGGGGCTGTCCCCAAGAGCAAGGCAGCGGGTTGAAACTTCAGGGCTTCTGTTAGATGAGCGACAATGGGAACGGGCTTTCCAAATCCAAGAACTATATCGGTGGTTTGTCCGGCATGAGAGCTATCAATCACTGCCACAACGGGCCAGCGACCGTAACGAAGTACACCAGTGGCTACTTTCCCGTTAGGGCTGGTCAAAAAACCTTCGGCCATAATTACCAAGGGAGTTTCTTCTGGAAGTAAAGGCGCTGAGTACAGCATCAGGAATACTTTCTAAGATAAAATATTCAGTATTTGGTGCTCATCAACTCCGTCCACGATACGAACACGTCCTATGTCTGAATCTGGTAAGACAAAACGGATACCGTTGCCCGTGGCCTTCTTGTCTTGCCGCATCAGGGCGATGAGTTTTAAGGGTTCTAGAGACGGTGAGGGGACAGTGGGGAGTTGAAACTTTTCTAGCATCGCGATGATAGTTTCTACGTGGCTACTGGAAAAGTGTCCCAAAATGCTGGCCAGTTGAGCCGCCTTGACTAGCCCCAGGGAGACGGCTTCTCCGTGGAGCAGATCCTGATAACCACTCAGCTCCTCATAAGCATGGGCAAAGGTATGTCCCAGGTTCAGCAAAGCCCGAAGCCCTGTTTTTTCTTGTTCATCTAAACTCACCACCGCGGTCTTAAGCGCCACACAGCGGGAGATTAATTCGCATAACTCAGTGTCCAAACAGTCTTTTTCAACAGCTTCTTCTTTAACAACTATTTTTTGCAGCACTGTAAACAGGGGTGGTGTGTGAGAAAGGCTTTCTGGTGAGCCGCATGCTTCCTGAATACTGGTTTCGATCAGACTGTACTTGATGACTTCGGCCAATCCTGCCCTGAGCTGTCTGCAGGGAAGGTGTTTTACCAGGGTGGGATCCATCCAGATAAAGCGAGGCTGATAGAACGCTCCCAGACCGTTTTTGGCATGGTGCAAATTCACCCCAACCTTTCCCCCAATGGCGGAATCGACTTGTGCCAGTAGTGTGGTAGGGACTTGGATGTAGTCGATCCCTCGAAAATAGGTGGCCGCACAAAACCCGGTTAAATCCCCAACAACGCCGCCACCAAAGGCAATCATCGCATCTTGTCTGGATAAACCAGCTTCCAGTGCAAATCTGAGTACAGACTCCATCACTGAGAGACATTTTGCAGATTCGCCTACAGGAATCGTATAGGTGTAGACTAAATAGCCAGCCTGTTTCAGTGATTCAGACAGTGCCTGTCCCCAAAGTTCTTTTACTATCGCGTCAGTCACAATCAGCAGCTTGGTTTTTGGGGGGTAATGGGTCAGACAAACCTCTGAAAGCAAGAGTAACTCCCCTGGTCGGATGTGGATGGGAACTGTTTGAGCGCTTTTTTCAATCTCAGTCTTTAGAATCATGACAGTGGGGTCACATCAGTTGGGTTTTGCTCACGTGCGGTCTGATCTTGCGGACTGAGTGCCTGGTTTTGGAAGGGCTTTAACGCTTCAATAATGTCTAGAGCAACCTGCTTGGGTGGTTTATGGGCGCAATTGACAGTCATATCAGCCTGTAAATAGTAGGGTTCTCGACGCAAAAACCGTTCTTTAAAGACGGCTTCCGGATCCGGTACATCAATCATCGGGCGGTCTTTGGGGCTGAAAATTACGCGTTCGTAGAGGACATCCACTGGGGCTTCCAGGTAGATCACCAAGCCTGATTGCTTGGCAACCTGCATTGTCTCGTCACGAGTTAACGTCCCACCCCCGGTGGAAATCACAACCCTTTCTTGATTAGACAAGCCTTTGAGACAGTTGAGTTCTGCCTCTCTAAAAGCGGATTCTCCATGGTGCCTGAATATTTCCGATATGGGTCGGTGAAAATGCAGTACCAATTGTCGATCGGTATCGATAAATTTGTATGATAAGTTCTCAGCCAGAGCTCTACCAATGGTTGATTTTCCCGCCCCCATATATCCGGTCAGATAAAGCCGGAGCGCGCGATCAGAGGACTCAGTCATTTCAGTTTCTAAAGTCATTGATAAGATTCTTAAGGACGAACAAAGCGGGTTTCAGCAGGGCAAATAGTGGTAGGGCGTTTGAGTTGGTTGTTGGTTATAGTGTAATCGTTTTGCGGGTTAATGGTCGTAGGGCTTACTGTGACAATATTTCCGTTGCCTATGCTGCAATCTTCTTTGTCGCTATTCCCCGAAGCGCCCCCTGAGGATGCTCCCCCGGACCCGCCAGGTGAGGTATTAGAACCTGTGGTTTGTGCGATAACCTGGTTTTCAAGAACCAGATTTTGAAATACCAAACATGCAGCACATGCAGCGGTGAGGCTCAATACCAGCACTCGTAAAGAAAACCGTCGAACTGACATCATACTCTTTCTGTTATTTGCTCTTTAAAATAACCAGGCGGTCTTCCACCTGTTTTCTATCCAATGCATTTGGGGTAAGGAGCAGGTACTTTTCGTAAGCCTGAATAGATTCTTCGGTTTTTTGGGCCTGTTCTAAGGCTTGGCCCTTGTGTAAATAGATTTCGCCAATGGTGGGATCTTGCTCTAGGGCTTGATTAAAAAGTGACAGTGCGTCGTCAATCTTTCTCATCCCCATTAGCGCATAACCTTTGCTGTCCAAAGTGGCAGCGCTGTCTGGCTTTAGCTTGAGTGACTCGTCAATGGCAGCAACGGCTTCAAGATATTGTCCCAGTTGAGCGAGAGCATAGCCGTAATTGTTATAGGCTTCTGCAAAGGTTTTATCTGCAAGTACGGCATTTTTGGAATACAGCGCGGAATGATTGAAATCATTGGTTTTGGCGTAGAGCACACCCAAATCGTAGTTAATATAAGGGTTTTTCGGATCTTGGTAATAGGCAATCAGTAAATGCTTAATACCGTCTTCGGTTTCACCGGTGCGGTCTAACATCAGCCCGAGATGATAGTGCGCTTCAGTCTGAGTAGGATTAATGCTGACAGCCGCCTTGTAGGCTTCAATGGCTTGAAATTTTTTATCCAGGGATTCTAGAACGACCCCATAGTTCAAAAAAGATTCCGCATGACGGGGTCGTAAGACAGTGGCCTTCTCTAAAAGCCCTTCAGCCAGAGCGACTTGGCCGCGCACAGCCAGTTGGCTGCCGAGTGCGTAGTAAAACTCACCCAGCCGATTGTTCTCTGGCTCTGTGTAATTTAAGAATGCCACTTGGAGTGTTGGTTTATCCGCAGTCTGAGAAGTTAACCAGGCTGAAAATAAAGAGATTCCCATTACCACAGCGACGGTTGTGCTTAAAAAACGGGAAAATCGACTGAATCGAGCGTCATGCATTATCACAGAACCTGTCTTTGAAAAAAGTGACTAACGCTATTTTAACTGCAAAATCGTTTGAATCTCTAGTGTCATATGATACTTTGAAGGGATGCGAATCTTGGCACTTGAAACCAGTTGTGATGACACGGCCTGTGCGATTGTTGAAGACGGTCGGCGGGTACTGGCCAGTGTGGTTAAATCTCAAGACTCCGTCCATGCTCCTTTTGGCGGTGTGATTCCAGAATTGGCTGCACGGAATCATATTCAGTGGGTAAACCCCTGCGTGGCAGAAGCACTTGCTTCTGCAAAACTAGAACTTTCAGAGATTGATGCCTTTGCCGCAACACTGGGTCCTGGTCTCGTGGGTTCTCTCCTGGTGGGAGCTGGCACTGCCAAAGCGCTGAGTTTTTTGACCGGGCGGCCCTTTATTGGGGTGAATCATCTGACAGCCCATATTTGTTCTAATTTTTTAGAGAGCGATCTCGAACCTCCCTTCTTGTGCCTGCTTGTCAGTGGGGGGCATACTCAATTGGTCAAGGTTAATGCGCTCGATGATATTGAAATTGTGGGCCAAACATTGGATGATGCTGTAGGAGAGGCCTACGATAAAGTGGCAAGGCTTTTAGATGCTGGTTTCCCTGGTGGTCCTGCCGTCGATAAGCTGGCTCAACAAGGAGATCCCAATGCCTATTCCTTACCCATTGCGGTGACCAAGCACCCGTATGACTTTAGCTTTAGCGGCTTAAAAACGGCTGTCATGCGTCTGATCGAGCGTGAAACAGTAGCCTGTGCGGGAGACCCTTCTGCATTGGCGCTGATGAGAGGCAACGTTGCGGCTAGCTTTCAGGCAACGGTTGTGCGCACCCTGTTTTTAAAGACCCAACGATTGATGCAAGAATCTGGTTTTCAGACCCTTTCCATTGCTGGAGGCGTTTCTGCAAATACAGCTCTAAGGGCTGTATTTCAAGAGTGGATTACCCGCTGTCCGGGCATAAGACTTTTTGTGCCTCATTTGGGCTACTGCACGGATAATGCGGCCATGGTCGGATCCTCTGCGTTTTTCAACCCGCTTACCCATGATGCCAAAACCGAAGTGTTCTCCCGCAAGCTGGTTATCTAAGTAGCAGGTATAGTATGGAGTTTAAAGAGGACCAGACTATTTTCTTGCAAGAGATAACTGGCACCAGGTTCCCAGGTCGACCAGCTGATGGTTTGTGATGTATCTTCCAGATGCTCCCAGGTATTTTGAGTCCGGTGATAAGGGAGCTGGAAGGTGACTGGGTGACAATCCGCGTTGATCAGTATCAGCAGCGTCTCCCCTTTAATCGCATGCCCTTGTTCATCCATTTCGGCAATGGCAGATCCTTCTAGCAGGATGCCAACCGTTTTTAACAACGGGTTTTGCCAATCTTCCATTTCCATATCTCGGCCAAACGGGGTAAACCAATAGATATCCTTAAACTCAGCGCCGCGTTTTGATTTGCCGGTATAAAACCGGCGTCTCTGTAAGACGGGTTGGTGTTTTCGCAGACGAATCATTCGACGAACAAACTGGTAGAAGTCTTGATCACTTTGAGAGGGGCTCCAGTCGTACCAGCTGAGAGGGTTATCCTGGCAGTAGGCATTGTTGTTCCCGTGTTGAGTCCGCCCCATCTCGTCCCCACCCGAGATCATGGGCACACCCAAAGACAATAATAAGGTTGCCATTAGATTCCGGCGGCGTTTTTCTCGGCGGCGTAGAATTTCGGTGTCATCAGTTGGGCCTTCTGCCCCGCAGTTATCGCTAATATTGTGGTTTTCCCCGTCTCTATTGTCTTCCCCATTGGCCTGGTTGTGTTTGTCATTGTAACTGACCAAATCAGCCATGGTAAAACCGTCGTGGGCGGTTACAAAATTGATACTGGCGTGGGGCTTTCTCCCACTGTGCGCGTATAAATCACTACTGCCAGAGAAACGGGTCGCAAAATCACTGAGACAACCATTATCACCTCGCCAGAAATGCCTAACTGTATCGCGGTAACGGCCGTTCCACTCCGTCCACAGTACCGGGAAATTGCCAACTTGATAGCCGCCTTCTCCCAAATCCCAAGGTTCTGCAATCAGTTTAACCTGGGAAATGACCGGATCCTGGTGAATAATGTCAAAAAAGGAGCTCAACTTGTCGGCAGCGTGGAGTTCTCGTGCCAAGGCGGTTGCCAGATCAAACCGAAACCCGTCGATATGCATTTCCTCAATCCAGTAGCGTAGGCTATCCATCACGAGTTGTAGTATGCGCGGGTGAGCAATGTTAATTGTGTTCCCGCAGCCTGTATAATCCATATAGTATTGGGCTTGGCCGTCTACCAGTCGGTAATATGAGCGGTTATCAATCCCCCGAAAGCTGAGTGTGGGCCCCATCTGGTTCCCTTCGGCGGTGTGGTTAAAGACAACATCGAGAATCACTTCCAGCCCTGCTGAATGGAGCGTGCGGACCATCATCTTAAATTCTCTCAGTACGCTAAAGGGATCGTGCGGCTGGCTGGCATAACAGGCATCGGGAGAGAAAAAACACAGAGAGTTGTAGCCCCAATAGTTACTCAGATTTTTGTTGACGAGAAACTGATCGTCGAGATGGGTGTGAATCGGCATAAGTTCGATGGCGGTGACGCCGAGGTCTTTAAAGTAGTTAATCATGGGCTCTGAGGCAATACCGGCATACGTGCCTCGGATGTTTTCAGGGATGTCTGGATGCTGGTAGGTGAGGCCTTTGACGTGGGTTTCATAGATCAATGTTTTGTGCCACGGGGTACGCGGGGCTTTGTCATCTCCCCAGGTAAAGGCGGGGTCAATCACAATGGCTAATGGAGCATAGGCAGCACTGTCGCGCACATCCAGTTTAAAATCTGGTGGTGTATATAAGGCTGTGGATCTCTCGCTTTGACGCCGTTCGGCTTTAACCAAAGGCGCTTCTAAAGGGGTTTCTGGAGATTTTTCTGGTGACGATTGATTATCCGGAACAAGACTGGCGACCAGGGGCTTGGTAGATACTTCTTCTAAAAAAGAGGAATCGGGATTCCTTTGGACCTTGTAGCCAAACAGACTGTCGTGCCATATGGGCATGCGGCTGACCATTTTGGCGTAGGGGTCGAGTACCAACTTGTTGGGGTTAAATCGGTGCCCCTGTGTTGGCTGATAGGGACCGTAAACTCGGTATCCATAATGCTGTCCCGGATGAACATCTGGGAGATACCCGTGCCAGACGTGATCCGTAAATTCAGACAGGGGAATGCGAACATACTCTTCTTCTGCCAAGGGACTATCAAACAGGCATAATTCCACTTGCGTGGCATGCTCAGAGAAAAGGGCAAAATTGACCCCCATTCCGTCCCAGGTAGCCCCCAATGGGTAGGGCTTCCCTGGCAGTAAACGAATCTGTTGCCCGCCAGAATGGGCCTGGCCACGTTGCTTAATATGTTGCTTAAAGGGGTTCATATATTGTTTGACGTGAATCCTTCCAGAAGTAACGCAATGCTTATGCTATTCTATCGCGCAGGTTATTTATTAATATGATGAACAAACTCAAACGTCTGATACTGGGAGACCCTCTGGCCTCTCACCGCGAAAAACACGAGAGGCTAGGTGTGCCTTTGGCATTGGCTGTGTTTGCGGCCGATGCGCTTTCATCAACGGCGTATGCGACAGAAGAAATTTTGATCGCCCTGTGTGCCAGTTCATTTGCCGCAGTGGCTAATCCGCTGTCTATTCCAGTCTCTCTGGCAATTGGGGTTTTGATGGCCCTGGTCGTGATTTCTTACCGACAGGTGATATGGGCGTATCCACAAGGCGGGGGGACGTATGAAGTTTCTAAAGAACGTCTGGGGACCTTGGCCAGCCAAATTGCGGGTGCTGCTCTGTTGATTGATTATGTGTTGACTGTGGCTGTCAGTATTTCTGCTGGTGTGGCGGCGTTAACATCAACTGGTTGGGTGCCCATAGACTACAAAGTACCTGTTGCTCTTTTCTTTTTGCTGTTTATTATGTTCCTAAATCTGCGCGGGGTGAGAGAATCAGGAAAGGCTATTGCCGTTCCCGCCTATATATTTCTGGCATCCATGCTGGTGCTGGTGTGTGCCGGTGCCTGGCAGATGATAGTTCATCCAATCCCTTGTCCTTATTTAGCAAAAGAGACTGCGATACCCACGGTTTTTGACAATGGGATTTTCAATGTGGCACTGGTCTTGGCGTTACTCAATGCCTTTTCTCATGGGTGTGCTGCACTTACGGGGATTGAGGCTGTATCCAACGGGGTAAAAGCCTTTAAAGAGCCCGCCCCGGTTAACGCCAATGCAACCTTGGTGTGGATGGGCTGTATTTTGGGGTTTATTTTTATTGGAATGACCATTCTGGCCAATGGCTTTCATATTATCCCCAGTCCGTCTGAGACCGTGCTGTCACAAATTGCCCGACATGTTTTTCCGATCAGCGGGAATATGGGATGGATGTACTATGTGGTCCAAATATTTACGATGATTATTTTAATTCTGGCGGCCAACACCAGTTATGCCGGCTTTCCTCGCTTGGCCACGATTTTGGCTTCTGATGGGTTTTTACCCCGCCAGTTAATGAGCTTGGGTGATCGGTTGGTATTTTCCAATGGCATCCTGATACTCAGTGCCACCGCTTTTTTCCTGATTTTGTTCTATCAAGCCGATACCCATGCGCTCATTCCGTTGTATGCCGTGGGTGTGTTTCTGTCTTTCACACTGGCGCAAGTCGGGATGGTGATGCATCACCGCTTACACAGTGATGTGGAAGGCTGGCAGTGGGGCATTGGAATTAACGGACTGGGGGCCATTGTCACCGCCATTGTCACGATTATTTTGATGGTCGAAAAGTTCTTTGAGGGTGCCTGGATTGTTGCCATCGCGATTCCGCTTTTAATTGTTCTCTTTCGCTCGATCCATGCACATTACCGTTCCATTGGCAGGCAGCTGGCTTTGCCTGAAGAAGGGTACTGCCCTCTGGCTGTTTCTCACACGGTGCTGGTGTTGGTCTCCTCCCTCAACCGGGGTACCATCCCCGCTTTGGAATATGGTAAAACCATTTCAACGCGACTCGAAGCCGTCCATATTGAATTGAAACCCGATGCCACGGACCGACTGAAAAAGGCCTGGGATCAATGGGGGTGTGGGATTCCGCTGACTATTTTAAAGTCTCCGTATCGATCTATTACGCAACCCCTATTGGATTACATCGATGAGGTCGATAAACGATATGAGAACAATTTGGTGACCATTATTGTTCCGGAGTTCGTCACTAAAAAATGGTGGCACATACTCTTACATAATCAGACGGCGATATTAATTAAAGCACTGCTTCGGTTTCGACGTGGTAAAGTGGTCACTACAGTTCGCTATTACCTGGAAGAATAACAAATTATATTAGGGCGTAGGGCTTTATGATACTCGTTACCGGTGCTACAGGCTATGTGGGCGGTCGATTAATTCCGCGGCTATTGGCTTTGGGCTTTCAAGTGCGGGCGGTTGCACGTTCAAGAGCAAAAATTTTGAGTCGGCCATGGGCGGATCATCCCAATCTGGATGTTCAAGAAATGGATGTGTTTAATCCAGAATCTGTCAGAACGGCACTTGCAGGGTGTCAGTCTGCCTATTATTTAATCCATTCGATGAGTGTGGAGCACGCGGATTTTTCTGCGGCTGACCGAAAAGCCGCACAAATTTTTGTGGACGCGGCCAATCAGAATGACCTGTCTCAACTGATTTATTTGGGTGGTCTCGGAGAACACGGTCCGGATCTGAGTAAGCATTTGACCTCTCGGGCCGAAGTGGCCGCTATCCTGCAGAAGGCCCAGTGTGATGTGACTGTTCTTAGAGCGGCCATGATTATTGGTTCCGGTAGCGCTTCGTTTGAGATTTTGCGTTATCTCGTCGAGCGACTGCCAGTGATGATTACGCCCAAATGGGTGTTTACCCCAACGCAACCGATTGCTATCCGAAACGTGCTCGGCTATCTGATTGGCTGTTTGACGACGCCAGAGGTCCGAGGGAGGGTGCTCGATATCGGCGGAGCCGATCGTTTAACTTATCTGGATCTCATGCGGACCTATGCGGAAGAAGCGGGTCTGGCAAAGCGGTGGTTTATCCCTGTGCCGTTTTTTACCCCGTCTCTTAGCGCGTACTGGATTCATTTTGTGACCCCGGTGGGGGCTGCAATTGCCCGACCACTGGCGGAAGGGCTGAAAAACTCTACCCTTTGCCAAAATGACGAGATAACCCGGTGGATTCCTCAAGACCTGCTGAGCTGTCGTGAAGCGATTCGTCTGGCCTTGCAACGCCACAAAGACAGGCAGGTGGAAACTCACTGGAGTGATGCGGGAGAGCTTCCCTCTCCAGAGACTATTTATCCCGGTGATCCGACTTGGTCTGGGGGGACGGTTTATTTAGACCGACGGAGTATTGTGGTGGAAGGATCAAAGGGCGCATTGTGGGCTAAAATTATCAGAATTGGTGGAGAGACGGGCTGGTATTATGGGAATTTTCTATGGCATTTGAGAGGGTTATTGGATTTACTGTTTGGTGGGGTGGGGCTTCGACGAGGTCGTCGGGATCCCGAATGGTTGAAGCCTGGGGATGCCTTGGATTTTTGGCGAGTGATTGATTGCTTGACTGAACAGAGGCTTTTTCTGAAGGCAGAGATGAGGCTGCCGGGAGAAGCGTATTTAGAGTTCGAGCTGAGCCAGATACCGGAAAACCCTGCTGCGGTGAAACTAACCCAAACCGCTCGTTTCGCTCCTCGCGGGCTGATGGGCATGTTGTACTGGTTTGCGGTGACGCCTTTACACCACGTGGTGTTTAACGGCATGTTGAGAGGGGTGGCGAAAGCCAGCGGCTTGAAGATATTGCAGCCCCCGCAACAAGAGAAGTAAAAGAGAAATAAAAGAAAACAGTATTTAGAGACCTCTGCTTGGAAAAACGGTTCGCAGCTGTTCACTCGTCAATCCAAAGCGGTGGCTCAGAATCCCGTCAAACACCTGTCTAAAATCTGTATTCACGGGCAAATCGCGCCCTTCAAAGAGCAGAGAGGATTCGAGCCCGGTCCAATTGCCAAGCAGTTGCCGACTATTCTGTTGACCGCTCATCACCATCATCACATTGCCATGGCCATGGTCTGTCCCGCGGTTGCCGTTTTCTTTCACGGTTCGGCCAAATTCCGACATCACCACAATGGTGGTTCTCTCAGCCAATGTGGGATCACTGCTACTGGAGAGACCCTGCATTAAATCTGACAGACCGTTCCCGAGTGCGGATGCTTGTTGGGCAAAGGCCCCTTGAACACTGCCCTGATTGACATGGGTATCCCACCCCCCCAGTGGCAGAAACACCACCTGGATACTGGGGTCGTTTCTGAGGAGCTGGCTGATTTTTTTCCCAAATTGACCAAATTTCCCGGTAGGGGTGGCGCCCCGGTTGGCCGCTGTTTTTTCAGCTTCTGAGCCTTCATTAAGACCTCCATTGAGTCCCCCATTGAGAGTGTTTTCCATTGATAGCGATTTTTCAATGGAATGACGTGCGGCCATGCCCTCTTCAAAGGCATTACTCAGGGCCCGTTGATTGGGACTCGCATTGGCACCGGCCCCGTAAAGACTCTCAAAGGCATTGGCAAGGCGTGGTTGATCGAGGGGCATCCTTCGGTTCGGGTTTTGGCTTTGAACATCCAAATTGGCCACAGCCACAGGACCTTTTAAAATTCTGGGAACTGTTGGCCCAATATTCATCGCGCGCGTTGGCGAGTGTGTCTCTGGAAGTACTTGTAAAAGCCGGTTAAGCCACCCGGATTCTGTGGATTTGACTCCGGGGGTGCCGCTCTCCATGTAGTCTTGCGCGTCAAAGTGAGACCGGGTGTTATCGGGAGAGCCACTGTTGAGGATTAGCCGTAGTTGTTGCTTTTGCCAATAGGGATAGAGGGCCGATAAGTTCGGGTTGAGACCAAAATAGCCGTTTAAATCCAGGCAGCCCCCTGTTTGCCCAGGCCGTGGGATAGAAATATTTGGGCGAGAACTGTAGTAAAGCGGATCTCCGTAAGGGACGACCAGGCTAAGGGCGTCAGCAGCCCCGCGCAGAAACACCACAATCAGTTTTTGATTGCTTTTGAGAGGCGCGGTCGTTTTTCCTGCCCATCCAGGAAGTCCTGATGCGAGTAAACTGAGGGTAAAAACCCCGCCGAGCTTTAAAAAGTCTCGACGTGAGAGGCTAAAATTGGGTTCAAAGAGTGGTAAGGGGGAGTCGAACATCATCATCTCCTCTCAATACATCATAAATTCGGGGCTACCCATCAGAATGGAAAGTTGAAGCGCGGCAGGTGTCTTATTGAGTACTTGTTGAGTTTTGTCTGAGAGTTTTCCAACAGTGGTTGTTAATGCCTGTATATCTCTGATGCCGGGTTCCCCCAAGGGAGTTCGGCCCGAAGAAAACCCAGTGCTAAGATTAATCCGGTTGGTGAGACTATCTGGAGAGAGCCAGGCTTCTTTCGTATTTTTGTAGCCGTTGGGCGTTTCACATCCATAGAGCGGCATCCCCATTTTTTTCAGCTGCCCAGCCAGCATCAAACTTTGGGTCTCAATTTGGGGAAGATCGGTATTGCTGGAACGGAGAATCGACAGGACATAATCATAGGGGGTCTTGAATTTTTGCCGGTAATACTGAGACTCCCAAAATTCCGGGCTGTGAAACATCGCACTGGTCACAGCACTTAAATTTCCGTCTGTATTTAGGTAAGTCTGACTCATCCGATCGACCAGACTGGTCGGTGGTTTATCAGACACAAACCATTGCGCCAGTTGATAAGAGAGATGATGTGCAGTGGCAGGATGCTTGGCCAGAATATCCAAGACCTGATCCAGCTCTGAGGCTCCACTTCCCTGGATGCGGTGTCCCAGGATGATTTTACTGCCGAAGTCATGGCGGCTGGCTTCAAAATTGAGCCCAGAGGAGACCAGCCCAGAGGAGAACACCGGCTGTGGGCGTTGTCCTAAACCGCGGTGCTGAAATTGCGCTTGATATTGGGCCCGTAAAGCCTCTCGGTTCATAATTCCCCAGCCGGTTAAGACGCGTGCCAGCTCAGTGACATCTTTTTGCGTGTACCCACCGTCAACGCCCAGTGTGTGAAGCTCCAGCAGTTCTCTTGCGTAGTTCTCGTTAAGCCCGGTCTGCTTCCCTCGAACTCCGGGGCTATTGGGTGCTGTATTCAACCAGTTGTCCAGATAAAACTGCATGGCAGGATGGTGGGCTGTGGCGGTGAGCATATCCTTAAAACGGCCCAGGACATAGGGGCGGATGGCGTGATTCTCATAATGGCCTATCCAAACATAGGTAGCCCCTTTTTGTTGATACACGTTGAAGTGATTAAACCAAAATTCGCTCAGCTTTTCTTCCAGTTGCCGCGGACTGTATAGGGCCCGCATAATTCTGGCTTCGATGGCTTCTCCCATCACGGCCATTGCCTGCTTTCTAAGTTCTTTTTGAATGGTTTTGGCCGCATCAGGATCCCCCTCGGACTGTTGTTTGGCAAGCTGCTTTAAGGCTTTGGGTCCATAAGTTTGATACAGTTGCTGCGGTGACATATTGAGCGAATTGAGCTGTTTCAAACTCTGGTTTAATTCAGCAGAGTAGGGGATTTGCTTTGGATTCAGTTGTTCATTCAGGTAGCGGTCTACGCCAATTTTTTCGACATAAGCGACTTCTTCTGGTGTTGGGCCGTAAGTAATGCGGTTGAGCATGTGATGCACTTTCTCATTGCTATCCAGTGTATGTGTGGTGCTGTCTTGACTCCAGATTGGTAAAGGCAGCAAAAGAACGAGCATAAACAGCACAGTGAATTGCAGGAAAGCCTGTCTGCGTTTTTGAAACAATGGCATTTGCGAAAACGCTCCCTTATTTAATCCCTTATTTCATCATATGCGAGGGCAGTGAAAAAGTTTCAAAACAAAACCCCTTCTTTTTAGGGAAGGGGTTTTGAAGGATTAATTAAGCTCGATTAAAACGAAAGTTTCATCAATTCAATTTAATTTAATTCATCGCGGTTTGTGATTCGGCGACAATCTTACTGAGCAGACCTTGGATTTCTGGCGCGGCTTTCAGCGTGCCTTGTTGAATTTGGTTGATGATCCCGGTGGCCACTTCTGCATCAATCCCGGCTTCTTTCAAGAAGGTTTCGGTATTGCTGGCAGCATCGGACTTATCGCCTGTGGCACTCAGCACTTTATTGTAGTTGATGGCGGCCTGTTCCAAGATGTTTTGAGTGACAGAGCTGTAATTTTTGGCCAAGAACATCGCGCTTTGAGCAAAGGCAATCTGTCCGCTTGCACCGCTATTGGTGTTGGTGTCTGAGCTAATTGTCTGATTGTTGAGACGATCCGGCTGGAACAAACCAAACAAGGTGGTAGCGGTCGGATCCGATGTATTGGTTGTGCTCACAGGGAAGGCAAATTCCGTAGAGTCGATATTGGTGAAAGTCGCCCCTGTGAGGTTAGAGTCAGCATTTGCCAGCGTGAGGGCTGACTGATTGGAAGGTTCTTCCCCACCAGGATTGGTGTTGATGTTTTGCCCGGCGAAGATTTTCACGCTGCTGGCATTGTTACGGATTGCCGCAATTAGCGTGGCCAGTTGGGTGTTGCTACCAAGCAGGCTGGCATTAAAGGCAACTCCATTGAGTGATGAACCGACGCCGAGAGCCACTTGGTTGTTACCAGCCAGCGTGATCTTGCCGTTCCCGCCAGTGGTGCTGATGCTGCCGTTGTTGAGAACAGATTCTCTCAGCAGAGGGTTGTAGGTAACGCCTAAAAGGGTAACAGGGCTGGTGGTTTGAGTGATTCCAACGCCTGAGACTGAACTGGACGTTCCCAGCGCTGCGATAATATCCGCAGGCAGTGTGAGGCCTTGATTGTTATTGGCTGCGTTGGTATCGCCTGCAATGAGTCGGATAGTACCACCTTGATTACTGCCATTGGCGCTGATGGATGAACCGGTGCCTAGGTTGGCCACGAGTTGGTTGGAAAGCAAATTGATAGATCCACCAATCCGACCGCCATTCGCAGCTACGCTACCTGTATTTACCACGGCCTGAGAACCATTTAACAGGATTCTGCCGCCACGCGTGTAGGCATTAGAGCCGCTGGTGGCGTTGGCTGAGATAGTTCCGGTGTTTAATATTGTGCCAGGAGTGGTAAGGCTAATGTTCCCGCCGAGCAGGCCACCATTGGCATTGATGCCGCCGGTAGACCCGTCCACCAAAGCACCGACTGAAATACGGTCTGTGGCAGTAATCCGGATGATACCACCCAGATTACTGGTGCCAGTGGCATTGAGTTGGCTATTTCGCAGTGTGACAGAACCATTGCCTGCTTTGAGGACGATGCTTCCACCATTTGCACTGCCGTTGGCGCTCACACTGTTGTTACTCAGGGTGATACCACCGTTGTTACTGAGGAAACTGATTTCACCACCAGAACGGTTGCTGTTTAAATTCCAGTTAGAACTGCTGGAGAGGCTGCCGTTGCTGAGGATACTGGCAGAGTTTAAGCGGTTGGTTAATCCCGCAAAACCCCCGAGCCCAGTAGTAGTGAGGTTAATGGAGCTGGCAACAGGGTTGAAAAACTGAAAATGGTTGATATTGCCAGTTGAAATAGAATTAACAATGCTGTTAAAAGCGCCATTTCTTGTATCGGTAGGATTGTTAACCGTTCGGTACTTCCCACCGTCAAGGATATAGCCCAAGCTGGTGTTTCCAGAGGCACGAGACAGAATGACCAAGAGGTTATTATGGCTTAATACTTCACTCTCTTGGGTGCGAAGGACTGCATTGTTTGATCCTACCAAGGCACTTTGGCCCGAAACTCTGTAGTCACTAAACTGAGAGACGCTGCCTGTGGTGGTTCTGGAATTGGAGACCAGAATGCTACCATCGCTTAAGCCTGCAAAGGCTTTTGCGGTGACTTGTCCCCGGCCTTGGCTGGCGGCCCAAGCATCAGCATCGGCAATGCCAGAGGCACCGTTTCCGCCTGCTTTGGCACTATAACGTTGAGAGTTGGTGCTGCCGTTGGGGGTGACGACTGTTCCTGCCGCCCCGCCGCGTCCACCTTTGCCGGCATAAGCCACAGCAACAGCAGAAGAGGAATTGAGATTGCTCAGACGGGTATTTAAGGTATTTTTGGCGTTGGCATAAGCGACAGCATTACCGCCGACTCCGCCTGCACCACCATTGGCCTGTAAATTGCCGGAACCCAAGATTGCGTTGCTGGGGTTGCCGCTGAAGACGATAAGACCGCCTTGACCGCCGTTACCGCCGTCACCACCGGTGGCGACAGATTTGACAATATCGGTGATGTATTTGCCGTTATTAGCATTGGCTTTGCCGCCATTGCCGCCATTGCCACCGTTGGCACGAATGGTCCCTGTATTGGTAATCGTTCCGCCAGCGCCAAATGCGAGTAGGCCGCCGCTACCACCGTTACCGCCTTTAAATCCGGAAGCATCAGCTATTACATTGGTGCTGGTTGAGGCGACTGGGCGGATGTTGTAGTCAAATGCCGCAGGGCTATCAATCCCCACATTCAGGGTGATTTTAGGCTGCAGTGAGAGCACTTTGACTGATTGGACATCCAAAACAGCATCTTTGATAGGCACAGCAACCAATGCTTGGCTATTAGAAACACTCACCGAGTTTAAACTGGCCGATTCAAGCAGAACAGGCTTAACGGGTGAGAGCTGAACGATAGGTCGGGTTAAGTTGAAAGAATAGCTGATGCGTTGGGTCAGATTGACGAATTGCGGGGAGCTGCTCAAAGGATCATTCACCCGAACTTGATACGTCACCGTGGCATTGTCACTGGCAGTCCAGTTGTTCCCATTGCCGCTGGGGCGTTGGATTCTTTCATAAACCACGGCGTTGTTGCTGCGGTTGATGATCCGAATGGTGACTGAACCATCCCGATTATAGGTCGCTTGAACATTAAAGCTGCTCGGGGCAATCGTGGTACCACTGGCCAAGGTCTGTTGGGGTTGGTTAATTTGAACCGTGGTAGAACTGGTAAAGGTGGTGGACTTATTTTGATTCAGGTTAATCGGACCGCTGTTGGCAGATGTGACGACGGGACCACTGCTCTGAGTGACCGTTCCTTGCACATTAGCAGTATTGGTACTACCGTTGCCGCCATTGGCTTGGACAGTGCCGGAATTTTGAATGTTCCCCGTGGCATCGGCTGATATGGCACCGCCGTTACCCCCGTTAATAATGAGCGAAGAGTTACCGCCGTTGCCACCGTTGGCACTGAACGTGCCGCTGTTGGTAAGGTTGCCAGCTGCAGTCAGTAAAATATTACCACCATCACCGGCGTTCCCTGTGGTGATAGGTGCTGCGGATGAATTGCTGGCACCATTGGCTTGGACAGTCCCGCTATTGGTGATGCTACCCGTTTGCCCGTTGAGGAGATTTCTGGCTTGAGAAATGGCGTTGTTAAAGCCAGTATCACCAGGCGTATTGTTGCGGATATTGGCGTTGGCTATTAAGGTATCTAAGCCAGCAGCGGTTTGCCCAGTCACCCCATTGGCAACGAGGCGAATGGTTCCCCCTTGAGAAGCAGCGCCGTCAATCACCACACCGTTGGCACTCAGCGTGCCCGCGTTGCGGATCAAGGCCCCTTCAATGGCGATCACATTGGTGTCGTAGTTACCCACCACTTTGCCGTCTGTCACAATCATGGCACGGTTGGCGATATCGACAACCCCGTTAGCGTTAATTTTGACAGCGCCACCAGCACCGTTGAGAGAATCAGAGCTATTGCCGCCGAGTCCTTTGGCAGAGATAAGCGCTTGACTGCCCATAGAAAGGTTATCGACATTGACTTGTACCAGTCCACCGCGGGAACCATCGGCATAAATCTGGCCGTTTTGGTACAAATAAGCGGATGTAATGTTCACTTGACCACCTGAGCCCAGTGAACCGTTGTTTAAAATCCCGCTGACATTGATATTGCCGTCAAGACGCACCACACTGCCCGGGGCGTAGATGTTGATATTGCCACCATTACCGTTTACAGCATTGTTACTGCCGACTTGATAGCCGTTAACGGTACCGCCTTGAAGCCATAGCCCGCCACCAGAGGTGTTGACAAAAGTGGTGGCACCGGTATTGGTATTGTAATAGCTGCCAGGGTTGATAATAGAGCCGTTGTAAGTTTGGTTAATCTGGTTGGGATCAATCGGACCAGTGCCCGCGCCGTTCTGGTGATCGCTGGCGACATCTGCCAATGCCATTGGGAAAGTCCCCAAGCTAAGACTAAATGCTAAAAAAGCAGGTAAAATGCGGCGAATAATAGTTTGTTGATTGTATTTTGGAATGTAAGGCATGGTGTGTACGGCTTCCTCTATTAAGTTTTAGGCTTGGCAGCGGTTCAATCAGATGCTCTATAAATAACCACTCATTAATAACCACTTATTCAGAATCACCCATCTATATGTATCAGTATATAATTTTGACATCAAAATTCATTGACCAATGGGTATATCTTTTAAGGTCTTTCTTTTAATAAGACGTTTGCCCTGGGGAATAGTCTCAAAGTGACTTTTATTGAAGTGGTTATTAGATACAACGCTAGCATATATGATGAATTGCCTTTGCAGGCTAAAGTTTTGATTAAATTTTGAGAAAACGCACAGCCAGTATCGATGCCGGCTTAACACAAAGTAAAAATCTTACACAAAAAATAGCAAGCCGCGGGTTCCAGTCCCGCAGCTTGCCGATAGCTGAGATGATTTGTAACTAGTACATCACAACTGCATCAATTGGATAAATTAGGGTCTCAGTATTCTGATTTGTCCGTTTTGGATGCGGCCATTGGCTTGGATTTGACTCCACCCATTGGGATCGGCACTGGGGTTAACAGTTCTACCGATTAAGGTGATACTGCCTCCGTAATTAACTCCGCTGACTTGGATGTTGCCACTATTAGTGACCGCATTCCCAGCGCGCATTACCAGGCGACCGCCCACAATACCGCCATTGGCTGAGAGGAAGCCACCTGCATTGGTGACATTGTTTCCGGCAGTCATAGTAACACTACCGCCCATTTGGCTGCCGTTGGCTCGGACGGTGTCCCCCATGTCTATGTTATTACTGGCACTCATATTGATAAACCCACCCATTGTTTTTCCCAATGTAGTAAAAAGCATTGTGCCATTGTTGTTAATTGAGCCGTTGCCTGCCTTCAGAACGATGCTACTAGCCCAAATTCTGTTATCCAAGCTAATGCCACCGTTTTGACTAAGTAGAGAAATGGCGGAGCTGTAAGGCGGGTCTAGCTGGTCTGGTGCACCGATAGGCGGTCGGTTTAACTCAACTGCTGCGTTGTTTCCAAGGAAAATGGACCCCCTGGTTAGCACGCTCAGTGAATTGAAGCTTCTGAGTATATTGGCGTACGCGCCAGATTGGGACGGTGTTAAGTCAACAGAATTTGCAGCGGGGTTAAAAAGCATAAGATGTCGAATGCCACCCGAGCCAATAAGAGAGTTGATGTTGCTAGTGGCATTCAGTGGTTGCAAGACGGACCGAAAAGTCCCGCTATTCAAAATGCTATCAAGTGATGTATTACCCGCACTTCTAGAGAGCAATACAAGCACGTTGTTATTACTGAGGACTTCGTTGACACTTGCTCGCTGAACGGTATTGTTACTCCCTGTCAGCGTGCCATTTCCACCTGTTTTAGCCGAATAATTCTGGTTTCCAACGAGCCCATTTGAGGTAACTAACGTTCCGGCTCTGCCTGCGGTCGCAGAGGCACTCGCGGTTAAGCCCCCGTTCAACTGGATACTGCCTGTGCCTAAGATATTTTGCAAAGGGTCACCGCTTAAGACAATTAAACCGCCTTGCCCACTAGTGCCTGCATTGGGAAGCCTGCCACTGCCGCCGTTGCCACCATTTGCCTGCAAACTTCCGTTATTGGTGATGGTCCCTCCTGCACCAAAACCAATCATGCCGGCATTCCCACCGTTCCCGGCAAACGTCGGTCTTACTGAGTAGGTAAATGTATTCGGATTACTGACATTGATGGTGATAACTGGTTTTGGACTGTTGGCTAAAATCTGTTGATATTCTGCATTTTTTGCATTGATGTATTGTTGTAATGCAGCGGTGTTGTTTCGAAGAGCGGGAGGGAGGGCTAGTAAATCTCTGAGAGTAAAGTTAGCTGGAGGACGATCAGCATTTCTATATGAGAGATTCAAGTTTTGGCTGAGGGTGACTTGTTGCGGGGTGTTGGTGTTGGGATCTCTCACTTGTACCTGATAGCTCACAGTAGCTGTATCGCTTACAGTCCAGTTGTTACCTGTAGCACCAGCCGGGCGTTGAATCGTTCGGGTATATATTGGCTGGGATTCCCCAGCTCTATAAACTGTAAATTTTACTGAATTACCAATCACTTCAGTCGTTACAGTGAGGTTGGGGGGTGAAATGGTTCCACCACTGGCCAGTGTTTGAGGCTGTTGGGTGATGACTGTCTGACTAAAGCCTGCAAAAGTCTCAAGTGAAACATTTTGGTTAAGCCTTAGGATGCCACTGTTGGCGGTTGAGGAACCTGCCGCGGTGTTGCCAACACTGCCATTACCACCATTGGCTTGGACTGTACCTGTGTTTTGAATATTGCCTGAGGCGGTCGCAGCAATAGTTCCGCCGTTGCCCCCGTTAATAATGAGCGGTGAGTTACCGCCGTTGCCACCGTTGGCTGTAATACTGCCACTGTTAGATAAATTGCCTGCAGCACTCAGCAATATATTGCCCCCATCACCCGCATTTCCTTGAGCGGTAATAGGGGTTGCGGAATTATTACTGGCACCATTGGCGGAAATACTCCCCGTGTTTGACAGATTACCTGACGGGCTATTGAGCAGTGTTCTTGCACTTAGTACGGCATTGTTGAAATCCGTGTCAGCGGGGGTATTGTTTCGGATATTCGCGTTGGCTATCACAGAGTCAAGGCCGGCAGCGGTTTGCCCAGTCACTCCATTGGCAACAAGGCGAATGGTTCCCCCTTGAGAAGCAGCGCCGTCAATCACAACCCCGTTGGCACTCAGCGTGCCTGCGTTACGGATCAGTGCCCCTTCAATGGCAATTACATTGGTGTCGTAATTGCCCACCACTCGGCCGTCTGTCACAATCAAGGCACGGCTGGCAATATCGACAACCCCGTTGGCATTAATTCTGACGGCACCACCGGCCCCGTTTAGATTGTCAGAAGAGCTTCCGCCCAGTCCTTTGGCAGAGATAAGCGCTTGGGTTCCCATAGAAAGGTTATCAACATTGACTTGTACTAGTCCACCGCGGGAACCATCGGCATAAATCTGGCCGTTTTGATAGAGGTAAGCCGATGTGATGTTTAAGTTACCTCCAGAACCCAGATTTCCACCTCTTAAAATGCCACTGACATTAATATTACCGTCAAGACGGACCACGCTCCCTGGTGCGTAGATATTGATGTTTCCACCATTACCGTTGACTTGGTTATTAGAGCCCACTTGATAGCCGTGAACTGTGCCGCCCTGGAGCCAGAGCCCCCCACCTGAGGTGTTTACAAAGGTGGTTGAACCGTTGCTTGTATTGTAGTAACTCCCCGGGTTGATGATCTGGCCGTTGTAAGTTTGGTTAATTTGGTTGGTATCAATGGGTCCATTGCCTGCGGCATTCTGGTGGTCAGAAGCTGCATCAGCCCAAGCTAAGGGGAAAGCATTGAGAGAAAGGCTCAACGCTAAAAAGCTAGGAAGAAATTGATAGAACAGGTCGAGACTTTTTTTCTTTGGTAGATAAGGCATGCACAACACTCCTGGCTAAATACTTCATACAAAATAAATAAGCGTGGGTGAATTACTGCATCGAGCAATCTCTGATAGTTTTTCAGAGATTGAGTTTCAGCGATTTATCTTGTCTTATATCGCAAATTTATCGCAAATTTTGGGATGAATTCACTCATCACGACACACAAACAGACGTTATTTTTTAACTGAGTATTTTAGTCTAGTAAGATCGGTCAAATAGAACTGCTAGGACACAATGAGAGCCTAAAGGATAGAGCAGATCCCTAGCAGAAAATGGTTACCAAATACCAAACCAAAATAGGCTCATACTCATAGCAGTATATTTATAACATATATAATGTATATATGCCAAGTGCTTACTTTTTTGCACAGGCCAAGACGCCTTGCCCGCCAAAGATCTTCGCTTTTTCTCGCATTTTTTAGAATATTACGATGTGTAACCTCATCGCGTTCAGTAAAGCAGATTGTGTTAACGTGTAGTTATAAATAGAGATGCTGACAAAGGGTACTGTAGCGCAATACAGAAGTCACACAGCCAATTCCCTGAATTAATCAGAAGATCTGAAGAATCAGAAGATTGGAACCACCGCTGTGGACACCATGGTCAAGAGAGCGAGATGTTAGAGAATATTGTGTGTTTTAGGTTAATTCACAGGCTGCGCCATCTCGCAGTGTTGCTTCTTTGTCTCGGCTTCAGTGGCTTTGCTTCCTTATCGTGGGCGCAAGCTACAAACAGTACTTATACTCAAGGGCAAGTTAATCCTGGACTTCAGACTCAGGGCTCTGGCAATATTGATACGCAGACGCCGAGTCGTGAAAAACGCTTAGAGCAACAAGAAAAAATCCCCAAAGTTAAAATCGATGTCCCACAACAACCAACGGTTGAAAAGCCGACACCAGTTCAGTTGGATACGGCGCCTCGCTTTAATGCGACCAAAATCTCTGTGGAAGGGGTCACGGTTTTCACGCAGTCGGAAATAGACGTGTTAACCAAGACCTTGGAAGGCAAAGACGTCACCCTGGACGAGTTAGGCAAGCTGGTCGATCAAATTAATGACCTTTACCGTAAAAAGGGCTTCCTCACCTCTCAAGCATTTATTCCACCCCAAGATATTGATCAGGGTCATGTCGTGATCCAGGTGGTGGAAGGTCGCGTGGCCAAACTCTCTGTTGAGGGTAATAAGTATATCCGCACCGGTATTGTGGCCCGTAATATCGATTTAACCTCTGGGGAAGTACTGAGCATCCCTCGATTAGAACAGGTGCTCAACCGCTCCAACCGTTTTCAGGCTTACCGGCTGAAGGCCGTTTTATCACCGGGGGAAAATACGGGTGAGACGGATATTAAATTAGAGGTCAGCGAACGACAACCGCTGCAAGTCGCTCTGACTTACGACAACCAAGGGCGACCTTTTATTGGTACACAGCGCTGGGGAACTGAGCTTAACAGTAATAACCTCACTGGTTTTGGAGACCGCTTCTCCAGTAAATGGATTGGGGCTGCCGGCACACAAGTGGCACTGGCCTCTTACGCACTGCCGCTGGATTCTCACGGGGATGAACTTAACTTTAACTTTGGCTATAGCAATGTGGATGTGGATTTGGGGCTTGCCAACCAAAACAGCATTACCGGGAAAGCCTACAACTATAGCTTGGGACTGAATCATCCGTTTGACCGTAACCAAACATTTGTCGGTGATGTCGCCTGGAATATTCGACGAATTGTCTCTGAAATTGACGGGAGTGTGACCAGCACAACTGATATTGCCTCTATTAGTACCGGTTTAACCTATAATAAGGCCGACAAATACGGCAGAACCGTTGCTCGGGGAAATATGACCTTTGCACCCAAAGGTTGGCTCAATGCCAATGCCGCGTTCTGGAAGACCGATCTTTATCTATCCAGGGTCCAGAGACTCCCCTGGAATCAATTGCTGATTATTCGCTCACTGGCTCAACTCACTCCAGATGCACTGCCTTCTGCGGAGCAATTCCAAATTGGGGGGGCTTTTAGCGTCCGTGGCTACACAGAAGGTCTTTTAGTCGGTGACCGGGGTTATAGTTTTGGCATCGAGCACCGGTGGCCCATCCCAGGATTGCGAAAAATATCGCCTTATCTTGGGGATAAAATCCAAGGGGCTTTCTTTGGCGAGATGGGACAGGCCTTTTTAGATCGAAGCAGTCGGCGTTATATTGGGGGGACGTCTGCCTCTGCCAAGCGAACCACGTTGGTCAGTGTGGGCGGCGGCCTACGAGTGGGTATTACCCGAACTGCTCAAGGCTTTGTTGATTTTGGCTTTGGCTTGGCACAGCGGGGGACTGTAGAGCCTAATGCGCAGCCCAGTTTCCGCGTGCATTTTGGGATCCGTACGGAGCTATTGCCGGATGATTATGCGGTGCGCGGCAAACGAGTGAACCGCCCGATTAAGGTGAAACGGCAAAAGCAAGCAAAACAGCCCGATAAAGCGGCTTCGTCTGATTTGAAGTTACAGGACGTCTCAGAAGGTATTGCAACCTCAACCCCGACAATCCCTGTGCTACAGCCTTAAACCCCAATAATGATAGTAGGGTCTTTGTAACAGTTCAGTTATAAACACCGGTGCTTTTTCAAGACTCGTTCATACCTTGCGAATATAAAGTATATATTTTTTATTAAAAGTTGCGAGGTGTGGATCGTCCAATGAAGATGGGACTGACCAGTCAGCTATTGCTTTGCGCTGCATTACTGTTGTCAACAACAGTGACTGTGTCTGCGCAAGACGTTAGCCCACAACTTCAAGAAGCGGTTCAAGTCTTTGAGCAGATGGCAAAAGATACCCAAAATCCATATATTGCCCAAATGGCTCGAGATAATCTGTCGCAACTCAAACAAAAATCCGGTGTTAAGGTGCAGGTCGCTGTTCCGTTGTTACAGACGGGCTGTGATCATGGCACATTGGCTGTTCCTGTCCTCCTGAATAAGCGGGTGATGGGGACATTTGTGGTTGACACGGGGGCCTCCTATACAGTAATTACCCCACGGTTGGCTGCAAAGCTTGGTATTGTTGTCTCGGATGACGCACCACGTATTGCCATTCGCACGGCGAATGGGGTGGTTCACGCGCCGTTGGTGACGATTCCAAGTCTCTCCCTCGGTAAGGTCGATCTCGGTCAAGTCCAGGCGGTTGTTCACGATCTGGGTGATGATCTCATGTTGTCCGGTCTTTTGGGGCTCAATGCCTTTAAAGGAATGGATATGTCGGTGAGTCAGCACACGTTGTATTTAGGGGTGAATAATGCGCAAGAGGCCCAAGGGGTTTTGGCCCATAAGGTTTCGGCGGACTGAGCTTAGGCCCTCGTCTATCGTTATAGTGAGTTGAAAAATACGAAGACCCCGTCACTGAGTGCAGCTGGCCGGGGTCTTTGTATTTTGTAGAAGTGGTTGCGGGGACAGGATTTGAACCTGCGACCTTTGGGTTATGAGCCCAACGAGCTACCGGACTGCTCCACCCCGCGGTAGAACATTCGTTTCGTCTGAAAATAAGTTACCAGACAAAACCGTCCTATTACAGTGCCTCAAAGCCAACACGATTGCAAGGGGGGGAAGCGGTATTTTATGAAATCGGGGGAAGACCCCGGCGGCGAATCCAATCGCTTTTCAGGCAGGCAACCTGATCGATAAGCAGTACCCCGTTGAGGTGGTCGATCTCGTGCTGAACGGCAATGGCACCCAAATCTCGAAACTCCTCTTCAACGGGCTGTCCGTGTTCATTTCTGTAGGCCAAAGTCAGTTTTAAACTGCGTTTGATGTTGGCCAAGTAGTCTGGAAAACTGAGGCAGCCTTCTCGCACCATTTTTTGTTTGGATTGCTGGAGTATAACAGGGTTAATGATCACTTTTTGCTCACTGCGGGTGGTTTTTGCTGTTAAATCCAAAATAAATAACCGCATAGGGAGTGCTACCTGAGGTGCCGCCAGACCAATAGCCCCAGGGCAGTCGTAGAGAGTCTCCCACAAATCGGCTAAGGTCGCGTTAAGGTGGGATAACGCTTTCATAGGTATATTTTCTGAAGAAATATCCTCAGGAAACTCAAAATCCTCAACGCACTGACGGAGAAAAGGATGAGGGTATTTTAATATCGGTAAAACAGTCATCGGCTTACAACGCGATAGGATCAATCGGCTTACACTGGATGTCTATCGAAAGTTCCTTCGCCAGTTGTGACAGTTGAGAGCGTACTGTCTTGAATTGAGACTCATCCTGTAGGGCATCGCAAATTTTACGGCGGGTCTCGATCATCATAATGTATACAGGACCGTCTTGACCGTTGACTTGTTGTGCATGAAGATCCGTAATATCCCACTCAGCTGCGGCCAGTAGAGAACTGACTCTGTAAGTAATCCCGGTGCGGTCATTTCCGGCCACAGAGATCATCGCATAGGCCCACTCAAGGCTCCCAGAATCATTAGAAGGGCTATCGGCAGTTTGAGAAAGTGAGTTTTCTAAAGGAAACCAGCTAAGGCTGACGTGCTCAGAGGACAATATGGGAGCAAGTTTTGCCTGAATCTCTTGAACCGTGGTGTGTTCTGGCACAGAAATCAGAAAGAGCATCGCAAAATAACTGTCGAGAATGGTCATGCTGGTGTCATCAATGTTGCACTGCCATTGATCGAGTACTTGGCAGATGCTGGCCACAATGCCAGGGTGATTCAGCCCAACCCCACTCAGGATGTATTTTTTAGGGATATTATTTTCTTGAGTGCTCATTGAAGTTGAGGCTCCTTTAGTCTGCGCTGCCGTCTGTTTTGCTGGAGTGCAATATCAATAAAGGCATCTAGGCATTGTTGACCGAGCGCTGTGGCAATGGATTCTGGATGAAACTGCACGCCAAACCAAGGCTTATCGATATGCTCAACCGCCATCACAGCTTCATCATCACAGGCCATGGCGGTTATCTGGAGAGAACTTGGCAAGGACGCCGGATCCACTGTCCAAGAGTGGTAGCGCATGACCTCAAAGCTTTCTGGCAAAGAGAATAATAACCGACTAGGAACGGAAGCGACACGCCTGGCCGTGGATGTTTTTCCGTGCATAATCTGACTGGCCGGGACAATGCGTGCACCCAGAACGGCACACAGCGCCTGATGACCTAAGCAAACCCCGAGAATAGGGCATTCAATCATCTCTCGACAGGTGAGTATATCCGCGCAAACCCCCAAATCGTTTGGATTTTCTGGATGTCCTGGGCCGGGAGAAAGTACAATCCCCATTGGATTAGACCTTGCAAGTGTCACAAAATCAATTTCGTCGTGTCTCACTACCTTGACGGGAACGGGAGAACTGACTTGTAAGGCCTGGTATAAGTTATACGTAAACGAGTCGTAGTTATCGATTAACCAGAGCGCGCGCGTCATATCTTAGGACATGCTTCTGCCAATGGCACTAGCGACCGTATTGAGGCTGGGCAGTAGCGACGTTAAGACATCCAAGGGCAAGGCTTGAGCCGCATCACACAGGGCTTTATCAGGCGTTGGGTGGGATTCTATCAACAATCCATCACAACCAATGGCCACCGCAGCCCGACTGGCAGGCACTACCAAAGAGCGCTTACCGGTTGAGTGGCTGGGGTCAACAATCACGGGGAGATGGGTCATCTCTTTCAGCAAAGGCACAGAGGCAAGATCAAGAAGATTTCGAGTCCAGGGATCAAAACTACGGACTCCCCGCTCGCATAAAATCACATTGGGGTTGCCGGCTTTCAGGATATATTCCGCCGCAAAGAGAAATTCTTCAAGCGTTGCCGCCAGTCCTCGTTTTAATAACACAGGCTTCTGGACACTTCCTACGGCTTTCAGCAGCTCAAAATTATGCATATTGCGCGACCCTATTTGGAGACAATCGGCCACTGCGGCAACGGCATCGAGTTGGTCGACACTCAGAACCTCTGTGACAATGGCCAAGGGGTATTTGGCTTTTATGTTCCCCAGCATTTTCAGGCCTTCTTCTCGCAAGCCTTGAAAACTATAGGGGGATGTCCTGGGCTTATACGCCCCTGCACGCATGCAGCGAATCCCGACGGAAACCAAAGTCTGCGCCACCGCTTCGAGTTGTGCTTCAGATTCCACCGCACAAGGACCTGCCATCATCACAACCGCATCACCACCAATCACAATGTCTGATGCGATACGAACCTGGGTGGTTTCGTTCAGTTGGGTTGTTCCTGCAGGGCGCTGGTATAAATAGGATGATGTGCTCATAGCAGAAATAGAATGCCATAAAGACAGTGAAATGCCAGTCTATTTTTTGTTTTCCGGTTTTTGGTATTTCCCTTAAGAAGCCTGCCTGTGTGCGCTTTTCGGGTCTAAAATATCGCGAAGTGCATCCCCAATCACGTTAAAGGAGAGAACCGCGAGAAAAATCAGAAGTCCCGGCGTTAACATCCAGGGGCGGCTGATGATATTGGTGATGTCTTGCGCCTCTTTCAGCATATTACCCCAGCTCGCATCGGGCTGTTGAATGCCGAGCCCCAAAAAGCTGAGGCCCGATTCTGCCAATATATAACCAGGAACCCCTAGCGTAACCGCAATAATTACATAGCTGGCTGTTTGCGGCAGTAAATGCCTGGTGATTATTCTGAAACTGTCGAGCCCCAGAGCCCGTTCGGCTTCGATAAATTCTTGACTCTTGATCGACAGAACCATCCCGCGAATCACCCGACTTAACCCAGCCCAACCAATAAAGGCTAAAATCACAACCACCAGAGAGAAGCGAATACTACTGGGAATATCCGCTGGTAGAATCGCAGCAAGGCTAATCAGCAGATAAAACTGGGGAATGCTCATCATAATTTCTGCAAAGCGCATCATTAGTCCGTCGATCAAACCGCCAATATAGCCAGAAATTCCCCCGTAGAGCAGCCCGATGGGGATGGCGATGAATAATCCTAAAAAGCCTATCGTCATAGAGACTTGCCCGCCGAACAATAGCCGAGAAAAGTTATCCCGCCCGTTCATATCAAAACCCAAGAGCCCAATTTTTCCGGGTGCATCAACGCCAAACAGGTGGATATCACTGGGGATGAGTCCCCAGAAGTGGTAGGTTTCCCCGTGAACCAGGAACTTGATGGGATAAGTCTGGGTGAGATCGGGTTGAAACTCGTAGGAGAATGATTCGGGATTGAATGCACGGGTGTATCGAAAGACATAAGGCCATGTTAATTGCTGTGTGTTGGCGTCAATCATATAGATGCCTGTCGGTGGGGCGTTGGCAATAGCACGTTCACTCCACTGCTCTGAATAGGGACTGATAAAATCAGCCAGCGCAATTGCCCCGTAAAGAAGGACCAAAATAACACTGGCAATTACCGCAGCACGGTCTTTCAGCAGTTGCATTAATATGGCTTTAATCGTCATCGGATTTTTAGGCTCATAATCAGGCTCAATTCTCTAGCTCAATGCGCGGGTCTACTAGCGTTAACAGGATATCCGCCATCAGGTTGCCAAACACCAGCATCACGCTGGACATAAGCAATGAGGCCATCACCAGATTGGTATCTGCTTTTTGCACCGCAGAATAGATTAAGACCCCAAGCCCTGGGTAGCCCAAAACAATCTCCACCAAGACAGAACCACTGAGAAGACCCGCGAGTTCAAAACCCAACAGCGTGACCAAGGGATTAATGGCCGTTCTGACCGCGTGTTTGTAGATGACAACATTTTCAGGGAGCCCTCTGGCTCTGGCCGCTCGAACATATTCCGCCTGAAGAACGTCCAGTAAGTTACCGCGCATTTGTCGTTGCAGGCTGGCGATGCTGAGAACGGTCAAAATGAATGTTGGCAGGGCCAGGTGCCATAGGACATCAAGCAGCTGCTGCCACCAAGGAAATTGCGCATAGCCCTCACTTCTCAGTCCGCCTAAGGGGAACCAACCAGTTTTTACAGCAAAAACGGCCAGTAGTAACGCCATCACAAAACTAGGCATGGCCATCCCAATGGCGGAAAAAGCAGTGAGTGCTCTGTCCAGATGAGAACGCCAACGAAGGGCTGCAAAAATACCCAAAGGCAATGCAATTAGCCAGGTTAACATCATGCTGAGGACATTTAACATCAGACTATTGCCAGCACGAGTGGCTAAAATCCAGGCGACGTCTTCACCTTCGTGGGTTTTTCCTAAATCGGGTTTGAAAAAACCATCCTGAAATTGAAGGAGGTGAGATAACCACCGAGTGTATTGTATCCAGAGAGGTTGATCGAGCCCAAGGCGCTTTTCTTCAGCCTCTAACGCCGCTTTTGAAATTTGGGGATTGTATTTTAGACTGGCCAGCGGATCGATTGGATTTTTAAACGTTTGCTTTTCAATAACAGTGACCCATTGGGCGTTTGGGCCAATGGGTAACAAAACAGGCCCAATGGAAAATTGAAACCGCATCAGCGTAAATCCCAACATAGAGATGATAAGCAGGGTGGGAATCGCGACTAAAGTCCGCTGCAAAATGGTGGAGGGAATCGACATAAAACCGGGGCTGCCTCAATGCGGATACTACCAAGTTTATTATATCGTTATAAAAATACTTTGATTGGCGCCAAGCGTCCTTCAGGGGTGATTTGTGCGACGGCCAACAGGAAAGGCTGTGAACTATCTTGCTCAGAGATTTGTTGTGGCAGACTTACCAGCAGGACCGGGCCATCGTCAAATTGATTTCTCTCAAAATTAAGACTTCTTCCAAAATTAAGACTTCTTCCATGCCGCAGTGCCTCAATATCCTCTAAAGATGAAACCGTGATTTGCGGCAGGGGAAGATACGTCAATGGGGACTCTAATTGAGAGACAAGTGCCGGCTCAAGTGCTCTCTCTGGTGAGAGCCGAATGCTTTTATCTAGACTAAATGACCCGTGTCTGACGCGAATGAGTTGGGTGAGGTGTGCTACGGTTCGGAGTCGTCTGCCTAAATCTCTTGCTAATGCTCGGATATACGTGCCTGAGCCACACTCAACTGTCAGTGTGCAGCGCGGGAAACCGGGTTCTGTGAGAGTATCCCATTGAGACAGAGAGATTGAATGGATGGTGACTGTTTTGACAGGGGCCGCGACCTCAATCCCCTTGTGTGCAAATTCGTACAGTTTTTTACCGTCCACTTTGACCGCAGCATGTTGCGGGACCTCTTGGCGAATCGTTCCCGTAAATTCAGGAAGGACAGCCTCGACACTGTCGGCCGTCAACTGCGGGCAAGGGCTTTGCTCAGTCAATTCCCCTGTACAGTCCAGTGTGTTGGTTGTTTTACCAAAGACTATTACTGTTTGGTACGCTTTATCCGTGGCGAAGTATTCTATCAGGCGGGTTGTATGGCCAATGGCAATGGGTAAAACACCTTCGGCAAAGGGGTCTAGTGTCCCCATATGGCCAATTTTAACAGGCCCATTTTTTTTAACGCCCAGTTTGTGTCTCAGTAACGAGACCATATCGTGGCTGGTGGGTCCAACTGGTTTGTAGACATTGAGCACAGAAAGTGCAAGCGGGTCTGTCAGAAACCCGAATTGGCTCATTGTCTGGTTCTCTGTCATGGGTACTCAGTGTTTTTTCAGTTGATAGATGGGGCGACTCGATTCTTGACGAGGCACTGGCCTCATGGACATAATATCAGGTTCGATACTCTAAAGATTGCGGGTGTAGCTCAGTTGGTAGAGCATCAGCTTCCCAAGCTGAGGGTCGCGAGTTCGAGCCTCGTCGCCCGCTCCATCGCTTTTTTATCTGGAGGAAAAATGGATGCCATCTCGTCAATTAATCAATAAATTTCTGTCTGCACAGTGGATAGTATTTTCTCTCATGCTCACCACAGCCAATTGCACGGTGCTGGCGGCTCAAGATATTCGGTTTCAGAATATCTCCAGCGCGCCTTTCCCTTCAGAAATTCTGACCCAGATTAAGCGGGAGAACACAATCCCTTTTTCCACAACTGAGGTGAAGGTGAAAGCCCTCCCTTTGGCCGAAAAAACCCAGAAAAAAGCCTGGGCTGTTCAGTTGAATAACACCAACTACTGTGGATCATCGGGATGCCTTACCTTGGTCTATCTTGCAGAAGGTAAAGACAAGAAAATCTGGCGTAAAGTGTTTGATGCCAATGTTCAAGGTCTGGCTGTGGGTAAAGGCGAGCATAAAGGGGTTCCTAACCTGGTGGCAAATGGCCAGCACGTTTGGCGCTTTGACGGCAAGCAATACAACCCCTAACTTCGGTCCATAATCTCGGCGCTTTCCTGTCGAATAACCTTGCTGACAAACTTGCCCCATTGCATGTCCCCTGGGGCTGGGTCATAATAGGGCGAATCTTTTTACCCCTGTTAGTATAAGAAACGCCCTGACGTGCCTTCACCCCTGATACCCATTTTTACCCTATTGACGATGTTTGGTGCTGCTCGTAGCCAAGACCCTCTGGGCTACGTAGAAACCCCACCACCCAGAAGACTTTCTCGTCCCAGAAAACGATTATTTATTACGTTGGGGATATGTCTATTGATTGTGGTGGCTGTATTGGGCGGTTCGGCTTGGCTCTTTCTGGGCGGTTCTAGTCTGAGTATTCCTGTTCCAGGCGGGGGCGGTCCCGCAGGGTTTAATTCTCCCGGTGCCCCTGGTGATAAAGTACTGCTGGTGATGGGGGTGGATGTCAGTTATGACATGGCTTCTGGGAAACCCGGACCTGACCCCTTCAAGGGTAGCCGAACCGATTCGATGATGCTCGTCCGGATAAATCCCAACCTTAAATCGATTTCGATGGTTTCAATTCCGCGAGACAGTAAGGTGTATATTGCCAATGAGATGGGGATTGATAAGATTAATTCGGCCTTTGCTTTGGGTGGTTCTGATTTAACGGTGAGAACGGTGAAAGAAACCTTTGGTATTCCTGTCGATAATTTTATTGTGATTGACCCACGTGGGGTTCGTCAGATGGTTGACGCCCTGGGCGGGGTGACTGTCTATGTCGAAAAGCCAATGAAATACGACGATAACACGGCAAAACTGCATATCAACTTTACCCGTGGGTATCACGAGATGGACGGTAAGATGGCCGAAGGCTTTGTCCGCTTCCGTCACGATGCTCTGGGCGACATTGGCCGTATACGCCGGCAACAGAGATTCCTCAGTGCGGTTGCTCAAAAACTCAAAGACCCCTGGACCCTCACTCGGATTCCCAGCCTGGTTGAAACGGGGTCTCGCTATGTGCTAACAGACCTTTCGATGAATGAAATGATGCAACTGGCCTGGTTTGCTAAAGATTTAGACTGGAAAAATGTGCGTGTCGCCACTTTGCCCGGGCGCCCGTCCGGCGGCCCCATTAGTTACTGGCTGGTGGATCCCCCTGCAGCTGAACAAGTACTGGACAGATTAATTCTTGATAATCCCATGGCTGCAGAACGCTCTGTGGATCAAATTCGGCCCTTACGGGTGGGTATTTTCTTCACCGCCAATCAAGAAACCAAGGTTCCTGCTATGGAACAGGCAATGACCAAAATGGGTTTTGAGGTAGTCTGCAAGCTAAAGAAAAATAATACGGCCACACAACTGATTGAGCATACAACTTTGGTGACTGACCGTTCTACATACAAGCTGCGAGGAACCTACCCGGGGTTGGATCAAGCCCGCATTATTTATGCCCCCATTGGCACCACGTATGAATCCAATGCTTGTAGTGGTTCCGAAGATTACACGTTGCAATTGGGCGATGACTTTCAAGCCGCCAGAGGGTAATTAACCACATGAAAAAACTGTCTGTTTTCTCTCTTTCAATCGTTTCAGTGTGTTTCACGCTGAGTCTCTTTCTGAATCTCGTTTTTTCCTCCTTCTGCTTTGGACAAGAGGTGGGTCCGCCCTCTCCCCGAGTGCAGCAACCCGATGTGCGCATGGATAAAATGAAACAGACGTTCATGAACATCTTTAAAAAAGAAAATAGTCCGGATGCTGAAAAGAAAAAAGCAGCCCCGTCTCGGGACTTAAATTTTTTAGCCCCGAGAGGCCCTCAAATGCCTGAGAGGCCCAAACCCATTCAACTGCCTTCTGTTGCACTGCCGGTAGATGAAACGAATTCAGACAATCAAGCTCCCCACGAAACAAACGCCGGTGAGCAAAGTTTAAATGCCAATACAGCCCCCGCAATGCCGGTTAATTCAGACACAGCGGTGAGTCCTCAGCCAGAAATCCCTTCAAATGCTGCAGAACCCCCACAGCAGGTACAAGTACCCGTTCAGGCCCCAGCACAGGCACCCGTTCAGCCGCGACAGCAATCTCCTGTGGAGAAGCCGGTTTATAAACGCCCGCCACTTCTGACTCAACCCGAACTGACTAACCCCAAAGTTGCAGAGCCAGAAATTAGTCGGGTAAATCCTCCCAAAAAATTGGTCACACTCGATGATCCAAATAATCCTTTAGGCTTGGTTGCGGCAGAAAATCGAATTAATGAAACCGCCCTTCTGATTGATAAAAAAGAGTACGGTACTGCCAAAGTGATGTTGATTCCCCTGAAACAATGGCTGGTGGAAGCAACAGAAGCGCATTTAAGCTTATACAAATCACTTACCAATATTTCCTCAGCCCGAGCCCAGGCAGAACTCGAAAAGCAGTTGGCTCTTTCGTTTGCGATGCTGCGAGATAAATCTTTTTTCCAAATGGGAAAAATTTTGATGGCGGATAATGAATATAAAAAAGCGGTCAAAGAGTTGACTGAAGTGATTAAATCTCAGCCTCGCAGTGAAATTGGGGTCAAAGCTTATGAATTGCTGCAAGAAATTGGGTTTACACAAAAGCTACAACTGACAGAATAGTTTGGGCTTGTTATAGGCTTAGAGTGAAGGCTATCACGTGAATCTGGCTCCAAATGACAGCATGACGCGTTACCATTTTCAGGCCACCGCGTTCATGTTTTCTAGTGAGTGGCTGGCTGAACTCTTTGCTGTATTTGAATCATCTCAGATTGCCATTCGGCATATTCAGCTGAATACCAGTGTAACGGAAGGGCAAATTCTGGCACTTCAGTTTGAAAGTAATGCAACGCAATACCAAGAGTATTGTAGGCCGTTAGAGCAGCTCTGCTGTAGTATTCAGGCAAAATGGATATTGAAAGATTTAATGCGTTAAAGAACAAACGAATTAACGGGCATCTCGTATATTTTTTGTCTTTTTTAATGCGTGGAGCAAATAGGCAGAAACCGGCTCTCGAAAGCCTTTGACCATGACGGGTGGCAGAGGGGTAATTTCAGCTAAATTAGCAATTAAATCGGCAGCGCGTTGGTTTAAAATAATTTGAGCCATGTTTTGATGGGCCAATGCTACCAGACGCGCGCCTAAATTCACCGTACTGCCCATCACCGTATAATTTTTTTGAAGTTCTGACCCAAAATTGCCCACATACATCATGCCAGAACTCAGCCCGATATCTTGGCGAATTTCTAATTTCCCCATTTTTCGCCATTTATCATTGAGTATCTCTTGGGCTTCAATCATCTCTAATGCGGACTTGGCTGCAGAAAGCGCATGGTTATCTAAGGGAAGCGGGGCCCCAAAAAATGCCATAATCGCATCGCCCATATATTTATCGTGGGTGCCCCCGTGTTTCAATACAATCTGTGTCATCACCTCAAAAAATTCATTGAGTTGTTCCACCATTACTTCGGGGTCTTCAGTCTCAAAGGTGGAGGTAAAATTTCGGATATCAGAAAATAAGACAGTGAGTTCCTGCTTGCTTCCCTTCAAGGTTTCCAAGGCCTTACCCGGATCAGCAATAATGGTTTCCATTACTTGGGGAGACACATATTTTGAAAACACCTGGGTGAGTTCCCGCTTGTCTTTATCCTGGAGCGCATACTTCATCAGGCTGGTCAGCAAAATTAAGCCAACCATCCACAACAGAGGCCCAACCAGCGGGACCCATAATCCTTGATTGGTAAAAAGATAAAAGTTTAATGTCGTGAATAAAACCAAAATGCCAAACACGATGCTGTAACCGACGGAAACACGGGGAATCCGAAGGATACAGAGTAAAATGATGAGTGACCATGTGAAAACCCAAATGAGTGTTTTGGGCAGACTAAGGGGGGTAATAAATTGGTGATCGTTCATCACCATATCGACCACACAAGCCACAATTTCAGAGCCTGGAAGTGCTTCATTGATAGGGGTTGGGTGTAAGTCTTTCAAACTTTCCCCGTAAATGACCACTTTGTCTTTAAACGAAAAAATCCCTGACTTGGGTTGATTAAATAAATGATATTGATGGGCTCCGATGTTACTGTCGGGCGAGGGCAATGGCTCGATTTGATTCAGCAGATCAACAGCGGGAACATGTCGGTATAAAAACCCCCCTCCCAAATAATCAAAGGATTGTTTTAAATCATCTTGAGAGGCCTTTTTGCCTTGTTCTAGAAACATTTTTTGAACGAGCAGAGAAGGGTTTCGCCAATTGACCATCAGGTCAGACCCATTCAGCAAAGGCAGTTTTTGTTGATTAATTTGCAGAAAATCTCCGAGATAGACGACAGAGGGACGATTCCCATTAGTCAGTAAGGGAGTAAGCCCTAAATAGGGGAACCAGGCACCCTGATAGCCTCTGTAGATTAAGGGGACTTGTCTTAAAATGGTGTCTTGAGAGTCGTAGCTGACTTTAGAAATCCCAATGGTGCTATTGGTGCCCATAAATCCAGGCTTAATGGGTGCCATATAACAGTAACTGTTAGCGAGTTGCATTTTAGCGCTGGGGAGACTGGCCAGGTGCAGAGGAAGCTGATGCAGTAAAAATTGTGCGAGGATTTCAGGCTGGTGATCATAAACAAGGTCATAATTTTGTATGGCGCAGTCTTGGTAGAGACCTTGCTCGCTCAGTTGCCAGTATTTCTGGGTGTCAGAAGTGACTCTGTCATACAATCTGGGTCGTCGTCCTGGGACACTCACAATGCCAGCTAATTGATGCTGATTCAGTGTTGTGCTGATAGGGGGTAATTGCCATTCTGATAGTAAGGGCTGTCTGGCCTGATACAAATGTTGATTAGACGAAAATAGCGGGAAAAAACCATCCAGGGCCACCCAGGCTTCTAAGCTCTGCCGGTGCTCTAGGACGAAAGGTACCAGGTATTGTCTAAAGAGAGCCAACTCATCTTGTAAGGGGGCTTTATATCTGTTGGCAAACGTTTCGAATGAGTAGGTGGTTGCCGTTGTTAGAATGATATTGGGATGACGGTGCAAAACTTCTGCCAGTGTCCGGTCCCCAGCCGGATCGCGTGGTACTTTTAAGTACATATCCAAAATAATGGCTTTGGGATGCTGTTTCTCAATGTATTCCAATATTTTTGCCAATTTATCGCGGGGTAAAAAATCGTTATCGAGCCCGCTTTCGGGGTGATTCTGACCGTATTGCTCCGTTTTTTGATCCATCGTGACCAGCACAATGTTGGAGGATGGGGCAAAACGATTTGCCCTGAGTCTTAAGCGCATATCAAGCAAGACGTTTTCAGCCGCGTTAAGACTGGCGTTAATCCCACTGCCTAAAGGCGTGAAAAAAATGACCCCACCCAGAGTAACCGCGATAAGTAGACCGCTCAAAAGCGGGATGAAATAGGCTTGAAGCACTGTCAGCGCTTGCTGAAACTGTGTTTTAAATATCACGGTATAAATTACCACCTGGATTTATTCTGGTTAACAGGGGCGCTCATTTCCCTTGTAATATGGTACGCTATTATCTGGATTCTGTATGAGCGTCTTTTTGAGCGTATCAAAGACCGTGATCTTGATGGTGATCCTGATTATGATCTCAGTATCAAGATGCCGTTAGCCAACAGAGTGAAGTACTGGAATATTGCTACGAGATTTCTTCTGGCAGACGTATGGGACTGGATAGAATGCTTTTAGCCAAAAACACTGTTAACCCGATGGTTTGCATGGCACTTTTGCTCCTGGCCTTGCTCAACGGTCAACCTGCTTTGGCTCGCACCAATTCCTTTTCGGGTAATGCCTTTTCAGGCTTGCAGCAACCCAGTCGACCTGAAGCCGCTTCGGTATTGCAAGCAGAGTCTAAAATCACAGTGGATGCGCCTATCCATTTGGTTTGGGAAACCTTAACCACCCCAACTGAGTTGAAAGAGTTTTTACCTGGCTACAAGAAAAGTACCTTGCTGCAAGTCCGGGGGAATCAAAAGTGGTTCCAAATTTCTCAATCTGTGATTCGGTTTTTCCCAGCAGTTCAGTATCAACTCCAGGTGCAAGAAAACCCCAAAACCTATCAGGTACAATTAAACCGAGTGTCTGGAGACTTTAAAGCCCTTCAAGGCTTTTATGCACTGTCCTCTGACGGACAACAACGCACGGTTTTGACCTACCGTTTGGGCATTGATCCCGGAGGGTTGCGTCTACCTGGTTCTCAGCGTTTGGTGTTTAATCAGGTGCAAGAAACCTTACAAGCGCTCAAGGAACGCTCTGAATGGCGCTTCCAAAAATCCATGATTGGTCAACGCTAAAATTTACAACCCAGGGTACAGTGGATGATATCAGTAAACGGCACCCCTGCTCTTTTAGCAGTGGATGCGGGTAATACGCAGATTAAATGGGGGCTTCTCCTATTAGAACCCGGTGATGGTGCTCTGGCGCTTTCAGAGGGAGTGATCTCAGATCGGGTCACTCCTGCGATATTTGATCTCAATACCTGGGCACAGGACGTTCAGGCGGTAGTCCAGGGAGTGATCGTCAGTTCAGTGCGAACGGCCGCAGAAACCCGGGCTTTGTGCGAGGAAATTCAGCAGGTTTTTCCAGAGGCACACTGCTTGCAGTTGCTTCCACAGAGTTTTACGATGCCTTTTTCAACCCAGTATGAGCTATCAGAGCTGGGGGCAGACAGGCTGATGAATATTCTGGGCTTGCTTGCTTTGTCGAAAGCTGTTGGGCAAGACCATGATCATTCGCTTTGGATTGCGGTTGACGCCGGCACCTGCTGCACAGTGGACGTATACCATTCAGAAGATGGGAATCCAGATGCTGGTTATCTGGGTGGCTGGATTCTGCCTGGTTTGCAGATGCAGGCTAAAGCGATGACGGCCTATACGGCCCGCTTGCCGGATATTTCTGAAAAATTAAGCAGCCAATGCACTCAAGCTATAAATCAAATAGGCACAAGTACCGAAACGTCTATGCTCAAGGGCTTGCAGCTCGGTTACCCTGCCATGATTCTGGGGGTGTTGAACAGTCTGTTTTTATCGAATAAACAGGTGGGGGATTTTCAGTGCGAGCATACAGTGATTCTTACTGGGGGCGATGCAACGTATTTACTAAAGGCGCTTTCGCCGTATTTGCCAAACTGTCGGGTAGAACGTCAACTGAATTTTATCGGTCTGAGGCAGGCCTGGCAGCTATTATATTAAAGATTCACCGAGAGCATCAGTTCTTTAAGCCGGCCAATGGTAGAGTCCATATTCACCAAATCCTTGACGGATTGCCGTAGGAACTGGTTAATCTCAGGCATCATCTGGATGGCAATATCTATCCGAGGATTTGAGCCATGCTCATAAGCACCCACATCGATTAAATCTTTGGCATCGGCGTAGATGGCCATCAACTCACGCATTTTTCCGGCCGCCTGCATATGTTCCGGGTCACAAATCTCGGTAAATAAGCGGCTCACACTGCCTAAAACGTCGATAGCGGGAAAGTGATTCATCGCAGCAATTTTGCGGGAAAGCAAAATGTGTCCATCAATAATGCCCCGAACCGTGTCGCAGACAGGGTCGTTAAAATCATCCCCTTCTACCAATACCGTGTACAAGGCGGTAATTGAACCGTCTTCCGTAATCCCTGAGCGTTCTAATACCTTTTGAAGCCAGGAAAAAATCGACGGTGGATAGCCCTTCATCGTTGGGGGCTCTCCAATGGCCAGCCCCACTTCTCTGCCAGACATTGCGGCCCGGGTGACGGTATCGGTCATCAAAAACACTTTTTTGCCTTGATCTCGGAAGTATTCGGCAATGGCGGTGGCGGTTTGCAAGCATTTCATCCGCATCAGAGGCGGTTGATCCCCGGTAGAACAAACTAGCACAGAGCGTTTGACCCCTTCTTCCCCGAGGCTGTTTTCGATAAATTCCTTCACTTCGCGGCCGCGTTCTCCAACCAGAGCCACCACGTTGACATCTGCTTCCGAATTCCTGGCAATCATACCGAGGAGGGTGGATTTCCCGACCCCGGAGCCTGCAAATAATCCCATCCGTTGCCCAGCGCCCATGGTCAGGAGTGAATCAACTGCTCTTAGACCGGTAGAAAACTTATGCTTAATAATAGGACGTGATAAGGGGTTGGGCGGTGGGGTGTCGACAGAGATCATTTTGGCCATTGTTGTGTCCATTGGTCGGCCGTCCATAGGTTCCCCTAAGGGGCTGACCAGACGGCCCAAAAGGAAGTCTCCAACCGGAATCGTAATGGGGTTGTTGGTGGTTGTCACCCAACTGCCTTGAGAAATCCCTTTACCGTCATAAAGTAGAAGCATTTGGGCAACATCGGCCTTAAAGGCAACCACTTCGGCTGCTTTTGGCTCCCCATCAATCGATTCAATAAAGCACAAGTCACCAATTTTAAGCTTCGGAAGTTGCGCTTCTACTGTCAAGCCCATCAATTTAGAGACCCGTCCCTTGTATTTATAGAGATCGGCCCCGTAAAGGATGTCTCGTATTCGTGTACGCGACTCTCTTATAGTGTCTTCACTGAGATAAGGAGGCTGTGAGGAGCTGGACATCGTATTTTGAAATCCTGTGTTATAAAAACTCGGATACTCTCTATTGTAATGGGTTTTCGGGATTTATTGGGGCTTATTTTAAAAAAGTATTTGCCAAGCAGTGAATCAAGTGATAATATAATCGTTTTTCTCGTGTGATGATCTTCAAGGTATGTGGCACTCAGTCCGGTTGAAGACCCTGTAAACCCACCCCGTTGGATAGGTGAGTTTTTTCTAATTCTATTGAACATGAGTACAATGTGTGTTATAAACACTATGGTGGTGTTGATAACACACTAACCTCCATGTTCCTTGACATCCCGCGAGCCGTTTTTATGAAGAAATAAAAACGACCTTGAAAGTAGAAAAGAGGTGTTTGGTCATGCTCGCACCGCGTGAAATGAGAGCTGTAGACTTCGGATGGCGCCTAGTAGCCACCCCAGCTCCCCGGTTTAAACCACCGGAAAACAATATGGATCCCCTGTTTGACTGGACTATGTTCCAGGGTATACGCCCCAAGCAAGCGCTTGAGCACGATACCTTTGAGCGTGTTCCTGCTCAGCAAAAACAAATGGCACACCCTGCCGTGTATCACCCGGCTCATCCTGTGAATCTGGTGGGTACCCTGTTTGGTGGGCTTAACCGTCTACTGTTTCAGCCGCTTTGGAACTAGTCCAATAGCAGATAAGGTCCGACATCGGTTCTGCCCTAGCTTGTTGTCTTACAGACACCATGCGGCTAGGCAATGTGCTCGTTTTGGGTACAATAATGCTTATATAAAATGACGATCAGGTCATAAAAAACATCCAATTTTTGAGACCACCCCAATAAATATTTTGACAGGGGTTGTGAGGTGATGCCAAAGAAAAAGCGGGGCATGAAATACGGGGAATTCGGTGTTATATGGATAAATCACTCCAGCGGATACTGCTTCAGTCAGCACAGGTCAACAATGTACCCCAAGCAGATTTGGCAAGACGAATACTCGCGCAACAGTTGGGCCATAACCCAGAACTGCTGAGCGAATGTTTGGCGATGATGCACACCTTTGAGCGCTCTGAACGAGTGTAAGCGTTGAATGTAAGCGTATTAAGATAACGATTGCTCAGCTATGAGATAATAGCGCTCGATAGGAATTACTCACGCACAATGATTCTCTAGGAGCCCATTTCGATGACGTTATCCTCAGCAAATAACCCGACTTCCCATCCTCAAAAGGCAAATCCACAGGCAACGGCCGTGCTGAATGCCCTCTCAGAAAAACTCAAACAGACACTGGCCGCCCAACAAGTAGAAATCATTGATAACAGCTGGCAACACGCCGGGCATGTGGGGGCCGATCCAGACCGTGTGGCCACCCATTTGGCCATACAAATTGTCTCTGATTCCTTTGAAGCAATGCCACTGATTGACCGACACCGTCGTCTCCACGAGGTTTTAGCCCCTGAGATGTCTGCTCACATTCACGCACTTGAACTGAGGTTGTTCACACCCGCGGAATGGGAAAAGTCCAAAAAATAATGCTTTTTACAGAATGAGCATACAATCGCCGTAGCTATAAAAGCGGTAATCATTCTCCAGGGCAACTCTGTAGGCATCCAGAAGATAGTTTCGGTCTGAAAAAGCACTCACTAGCATCATCAGAGTGCTTTTCGGGGTGTGGAAATTTGTGAGCATCCCGTCTGCCACATGAAATTGAAACCCCGGATATATAAACAGGGTACTCCAGTCCGAATCTGCCTGAATTTCCCCCTGATATTTGGCCGCGACAGACTCCAGGGTTTTTAATACGGTTGTACCGACCGCAATGATTCTCCCCCCAGAAGCTTGTGTGGCTCTGAGTGCCTGTGCAGTCTCTTCAGTCAGCTCATAAAACTCTGGGTCCATTTTGTGTTCACGGATATTTTCTGTGCGGACGCTACGAAAAGTTCCACTACTGACGGACAAGGTGATTTCTGATATTTGTATGCCGTTGGCTTTCAATTGGGACAAAACGCTAGGGGTAAAGTGGAGTCCAGCCGTAGGTGCTGCTTTAGAACCCGGAACTTTGGCAAACACAGTTTGATAAGCAGTTTTATCGATGGGCTCGCTTTCGCGCTTTAAATAAGGGGGGATGGGGACTTCGCCATGGGCCTCTAAAAACTCGTACACGGTGGAAAAGGGGCCCAGATGAACACGGGCCCGGACATCACCGCGTCCTGCAGTGTCTAAAATTTGGATATAAGCCTTCCCAACTTGGGCTTCGGGATCTCCAAAAATAATCTCAGTCCCTGGAAAAATTTTACGACTGGGTCTGACAAGCGCTTCCCAAACAGTGTCTTCTGGTTCGTCAGGGTCAGGATTTGAGACGGGATTTAATAGGAGAATTTCCACTTTCCCCGTATAGCCTCTTCGTGTCCCAAACAGACGGGCCGGGATAACTTGCGTGTTGTTGAGCACAAGGTGATCTCCTGGCTGAAGGAGCTTCGGGAGATCCGAAAAACAGTGATGAGAAACTGCACCGGTTTTGCGGCCCATCTGCATCAGTTTGGACTGATCTCGGTTTTTCAGCGGATAGCGGGCAATGGCCTCAAAGGGGAGATCAAAATCATAGTCACTGAGATTGAGACCTTCCGTTTTGGTGTCGCGAGCTCTATATATCATCGAGAATTACGGTCCTCTGCTGCTATAGATCGTTTTATTTTAAGGCGGTTTATTTTACTTGCCAAACTCTAATCGGCTGAGCTTGGCGTTGCCGAGAATTTGGATGGTTTTTTGATGAATGCTCAGCGATTGAGCATAAATGGTGAAATTACTGCGCCCGATGCGTTCGACATCAATCAGTTCATTCAATTTTTTTTCAAACACCGTGGCAATATCCACGGGGAGTTGTACCTGATTGGACACCACTTTCAGTTGTTGAAAAAGCAGTTTCCCCTCAAAGACGGTGAGAATCCCACTCATCTCTATGGGCGTGGCCAGAGCATTGGCCAGAGAAACCTGCATGGTGAGTTTGACACGAGATTTCCCGTTGGGAATATCGACGGTGGGATTGCTAAATTGAATTAATTTAATACCGCCGGTCTTTTTGGCGACGGCAGCTTCCAGTTTTCCGATGGTTTTGGGGCTGCGAATAAAGCTGTTGAGGTTGGCCTCAGATATTTTGAGACTGACGCCAGCGTATACCGGTTTATCTAGGATAAAACGGCGGTGATTGAGCAGTTCAAAGGTGTCGAAATGAAAGGGGGCACTGTCTAGGACGAGTTCATTGACGAGCATATTGTTGAAATTGCCGTCTTGCAGGGATGCTTTCAGTTTTTGTAAATTCCCCTGTTTAAAATCGATTCCTGTGGCATTGAGCGTGAGCCTTCCCACTGATTGCTGGGCAAAACGGGCTTGGTTGATATCTAAAATAATCGATTGTGCGCTGCTCTCAGGCAGATCAATAAAGGCAACGCTTCCGGCATTAATGCCCAGGGCATTATTGTTTGGGAAAGGCATGGGTGCCAAGTTCTGCGGACCGTTACTGGGTGTTTGGACTGGAGGTAATGTTTGTGACGATGCAGCAGTAAAGGCAGTGGCTGCCATAACAGTGGCCAGTACCGGTCTTAAGAGAATAGAGAGTCTTGGAGAATAGCGTTTAAAAAATAACATGGCACTGTGGTTACCTCTTGTTAATGGGTAGGGGTCCTTATTATACTTCAATTTGAGGCGGGCGCTAAACCCAAAGATTTGAGGAAGCGCGGATCTTTGCGCCAATTTTTTTTCACTTTGACGGTTAATTCCAGATATACAGCGTGTCCCAGCAGGGTTTCAATATCTTGACGGGCGTCACTCCCGATGGTTTTAATCATTTGGCCGTTTTTGCCGATCAAGATGCCCTTTTGGGAGTCTTGATCCACGAAAAGGGTGGCCCGGATATGGGTGCTGGTATCTTTTTCTTCAAAGGTCTCGATAGCAACAGCCACACTATGGGGTAATTCTTCTAGGGTGCGGTGCAAAATCTTTTCTCGAATCATCTCGGCAGAGATTTCTCGCAGACGTTGGTCGGTCAGTGCATCCTCTGGGTAATAAGCAGGGCCTTCTGGGAGCAGTCTTAAGATGCTATCAAGCAGGTTGGGAACATGTTTTCCGGTTTTAGCAGAGATGGCCAGGATAGTTTCAGGCTCAGCCTGGGAGTCAATCGACTGGAAAAGATTGAGATAAGCCGCTTTTTGACCCGGGATTGAAGGGCCGTTTTTACTCTTCAGGCTGTCGGCCTTGTTGAGCACCAGGATGGTCGGCTTTTTTGATTGAATGGCCTGAGCCATCACCCAATAATCGCCTTTCCCGGGTTCTTCGTCTGCCTCAACCACCACCACAACCACATCGGCTTCACTCAATGCGGCCATTCCTTCTTGGGTGAGCAACGTACCAAGGGAATCCAATGGTTTACTAAACCCCGGGGTGTCGAGAAAGATCACTTGTCCCTTTTCCCGTGTGACAACCCCTTTAATTCGGTGACGGGTGGTTTGGGCGACAGGACTAGTAATGGCAATTTTTTCGCCAATCAATTGATTGAGTAGCGTGGATTTCCCGACGTTAGGGCGGCCAACAATAGCGACAAAACCGGAGCGAAACATGGGTTGAGGGGTCTTTCTAATACAAAGGGTCTTCTATAGTACAATCGTCTGGCACTAAATAGCCAGTGGTATAATTAGGTCAAAGTCTTTAACAGGGTTGCTATCAATGTCTGACGGATTGTCTCCAACTTCTTACGATTCGATTCCCCAGAATTTTGGGGTCGGGAAACGGATAATGGTGATTGATGAGGTGGCATTTAACCTCTCAACCATTAAAAAAATGCTTGAACGTTTTGGATTTGAGGTGGTTACCATTGCTTCTCCCAAAGATTCTCTGCGCTATATGGACGGACAAGAGGTCTTTAATGCCGTTTTTTGTTGCCTTTCTATGCAACAACTCGATGGTATCACCCTGATTACACTGGCCAAAAAGTTGGTTGAGATGCGCGGGGGCAAACTACCGCCCTTTGTGTTGATGATTTTGCCCAATGAGGTCAGTCGCTCTCACGAGGCGACATTACATGGATTTAGCTATGTGTTGAATAAACCCATAGAGCTTGATCGACTCTTGGAGTGCTTGCTCACGATTGCAGATATGGCCAAGTTGGAAAGTTCATAGACTCAACTGACCTACTCTAGGCACTGTCAATCAGTTGACTGCCTTATTTTTATACTGACAAAGTTTGTGTGAAACTATCTTTTAGTGTTCCGCGTAATGGATCAATAAGACCATAAATAGCCAATAAATATGGGGTCAAGAGATTCTATATTTATTTCCTAGGCTATGATCAATCCCCATAATCAGTTGAAGATTCTGTTATATCTAATAAATTAAAAATTATTGGAGGCTGTGATGACTCGAACAATGAGACCCCAATTGATGTTTTCTGTAGCGTTGGCATTCTCGTTAGCCTGTGCTATTGCTCTAGCGCCTATTGCCGATGCAGCTCGTGGCGGTGGTGGCCGTTTTGGTGGCGGAGGCGGTGGTGGCTTCCAAGGTGCAGGACGTTCAGCTGGTCTTGGCGGTGGTGGCCGTTTAGGGGGCGGAGGCGGTGGCGGCTTTGAAGCTCGTCCACGAATTGGGAATGGCGGACGTGCCGAAGGTTTTGGCGGCGGTCGCTTTCAGAGTGGTGGCCCAGGCGTTTTCCAAGAGGGTGGGTCTAGAAGACCAAGCTCTGGATTTCAGAGTGGCGGCCCTGGTGTGACCCAAGAGGGTGGCTCTGGTGGAATTAATGGTCGTTTTGACGTTCCCGAAGGTGGACCAGCCCGTGGCGGCCGAAACGGTCATTTTAGTAACGGTCCAGAGGGTCGTGATGGTAGACATTTTGGGCAACGTCGGCCAGAAGGTCCAGGTGGTCGTTTTGGTGGACCAGAAGGGCCTGAAGCTGGCCGTTTTGGTAATGCTGAAGGTAGACGTCCTGGCAATAGAGAAGGCGGACGTTTTGGAGACGGCCCCAATGAAGGTGTTCGTTTTCAAGGCCCTCAAGACGGACCTAACGGGCGTTTTGATCGACCCCTTAACGACTCTGAAGCCAAACCTTTGAAAACACCCAACGGAGTACTGCACTCAGATAACACACAGGCCGATAATAATGGCAAAAGTTGGTCTCGAAACCATTCTGGCCAAGGCCCAAATGGAGGAGTCTATGACCGTAACGTCTCTGGCAATAAAGATGCCAATGGGACTTCAACGCGTCAGGCCAATACAGACTGGAAAGGCCCTAATGGCGCGACGGCCAGTAGGCAAACGGAAGCGACCAAAGACCCCTCAGGTGCCTCTACCTGGAGTAAGGACACAAAAGTCACTAAGCCTAACGGTACAACCGTCAGCCGTGATGTGGATTATTCCAAAGATGCCTCTGGTAAAGTCACCAAATCTGTGGATACAGATGTGACTCGCGCCAATGGTTCTACGTATAGTCGTGATAAGGATTACACCCGTAATCCAGATGGTTCTGTTACGCGCAGTCTTGATGCAACCGGAACAAATGCCAAAGGTGGAACGTATACCCATGACCGTGATTACACCAGTGATGGGCAAGGAAACCGCACGTTTAGCAATGACTATACCGTGAAAGGAGCCAATGGGGGAACGTATAGCCGGGATGTGGATGCCAGTAGAAATGCAGACGGCAGCTACAAACGCACCCTGGACGCCAACGGAACCAATGCCAATGGAGGCTCTTTTACTCGAAGTAATGAGCTGACAGGCAGTCCTACCCAAGGGGCAACGTTCACTCAGTCCTCTCAAGTGAATAAAGCCAATGGCGCCTCCTATCAGGGTAATACAACGTATTCTGCCCAAAACGGTTGGCAACATAACGGGCAAGTGACCCCTGCCCCAGTGTCCTCGACAAATTCTGACTCTGTAGACAATACCAATCCCAATACTCAGGAGTCCTCAGATACAATAGAAGCTCAACAGCCCTAAAAACTGAATCTGTGTATTGTTAACACACACAAAACCCTCTGGAATCCAAAGAAACTAGAGGGTTTTTTTCTTATTTTTATTAACCGATTAATTCTGGTGGAGGTGATGAGATTCGAACTCACTGCCTTCGGCGTGCGATACCGACGCTCTACCAATTGAGCTACACCCCCAGAGGTGCATTATGAAGTATGTTGACTAGAACTAGAATGAGCAAAATTATAGCTTAAAGACCAGATGAAAAAAATTGCTCGGAACAAAATTGTCATCTGGGCGACTAAGTTAAAAAATCAAAATCAGCGACGTCCGGTGATGCCAGAAAGGGCTGCTTTTTAAAGCGACTGTTTCTGGGCGATAATTTCTGGGCTTGCTGAATAAGGCTTCTAAATTTGGTTTTGTCAGTTCTGACCTGATCGATTCTTGGGTGTTTAAAATAATCCTCAATTTCGATAAACGCTGTAATGCCTGTATTTGAGGCCCTGTATTTGAGGTTATGTGTATCGTATTTATCAAGACATGAAAGGATATGAATAAATATGCCACCGATACTTTCTAGAAAAATGTTTTCTGCTTCTTTATTATTGGCACTCACTATTTCTGTGTTCGGAAATTTTACACCTGTCTTGGCAGATAATCCTGAAGTGACTGTCTATAACCAAAATTTTGCGTTGGTGAAAGATTACCGTGACCTCTCTCTAAAAGGCGGGTTGAACACAGTTTTTTTTGATGATGTTGCTGCCAAAATTGACCCGACCAGTGTCCATTTTAAATCGCTGACAGCGCCTCAGGGCGTCACTGTTCTTGAACAGAATTTTCGCTATGACCTGATTTCCAAAAGTAATATTCTGGACCGCATGGTCGGAAAAAATATCCGTTTTCGTAAGGACGGTGCCGAAAAAGAGGGGATTCTGCTGAATCCTGTCACCAATTACGTGAGAAATAGCTACTATAACGGGGCGAGTTACGAAAATAATTACTCTCAAACTTCCACTTCTGAATTTGCCGTTAAAACCAAAGAGGGAATTCTACTCACCACCTTGGGAGATGTGATTGTTGACTCCCTGCCTGACGGACTTTATCCCAGACCAACCCTGATGTGGAAGTTGGGATCCAGCTCTGGTGGCACCCATCACACACAGCTTTCTTATATTACAGACGGTCTCACCTGGCGCTGTGATTATGTCGCTGTGATTAGCCCCAATGATGACAGCCTTGATCTCACTGGATGGGTTTCTGTGGATAACCAAACGGGTGCCAAATACGAGAATGCCAAACTAAAGCTAGTGGCGGGTGATGTCCGGAAATTAAAACCAACCAATAATTATAGAGAAGCCCGTGGGTTGATGATGAAATCTAGCATGGCCGTTGATGAGGCTGCTGCACCTCAATTCTCTCAAGAAGACCTGTTTGAGTATCATCTCTATACGCTAAAAGACCGAACCACACTGGCCAATAACGAAACCAAACAAGTGAGTTTGGTCAGCGCCAATCAAATTCCGATCACCAAACGCTATATTTACGATCCCGATAGAATTTCTTACCATAACTGGCTGAGCAATGGTTGGTCGGATGGGTATTACGGTACATATAACTACTACGGCCGCCCGGGAGATTCCTGGTCCACTGCGGCGTATAAAAAAGTGAATACCCTGATTTCGCTAAAAAACAGTGAGCAAAATCATTTGGGTATGCCGTTACCTAAGGGAAAAATACGTGTGAATAAAGCTGATTCTTCAGGTTCTTTGCAATTTATTGGCGAAGATGCGATTGATCACACGCCGAAGGATGAAAAAATTGAGCTGTATCTCGGCGATGCGTTTGATTTGGTGGGCGAGAAAAAACGCAGCCGTTACCGTCAGGAATCGTCATTTATAGAGGAAACCTACGAAGTCTCTCTGCGCAATCACAAAAAATCGCCCGTGACGATTGAGTCAACAGACCACTTGTTTGGGGACTGGACGATGGTCTCTAATTCGCATCCGTTCAAAAAAGTAGATTCACATACGGTTGTTTTTCCGGTGGTGATTCCAGCAGACGGAGAGACCCGTATTACCTATACAGTCCGAATTAAGCGGAATTAACCCCAGCCTATAAATACGATAAAACCCCGCAGAAAAAACTGCGGGGTTTTTTCTTGACGATTGAAAGAATTAACCAACTGGGTGATGCAGTGAGGCTTTGAGACGGGCGTCCACTTTTGTCCAGTCAATATTTTTAAAGAACGCGTCGAGATACCCTGCTCGGTTGGTGCCGTAATCGCCAAAATAGGCATGCTCATAAACATCCAATACCAAGAGGGGGCATACATTGAGCGGGACTTGCGTGTTGTGCATGTCGAGGCCGTAGTTGTGAATGCGGCCGTCACGTAGGTTATAGGCTGTCATCACCCAGCCGCGCATCGATTTGCCGAGGGCATTGAGTTGCGTGGTGTAGGTTTTCCAGTCGCCAAAGCATTCCGTAAAATGGGCTTGAACGTCGCTGGATGGTTCTGTCCCACTGCCCAGATTCTCAAAATACAATTCGTGCAGAACGGTTGCATTCAGGGCGAAACTTTGTTCGACGTGAAGTTCGCGAAAGGGGTGATAGGTCCCGTTAACAGTGCCTAAGTCGCCATTAAATCCCGCAATTTGGTCTTGGATCTCATTGATTTTTTTGACGTACCCTTCGTAGAGCTTTAGGTGGTTTTGGATACTGGTCGCGCTCATTCCAGGAAGCCCAGTGGTGAGATGGTTGAAATTTTTGGCCGTGTAACGCGGTCCAGCCGGTGCAGAAGGGGGAATCACTGCGGTCGGGTTTGACGACTTTTCAGCAGCCAGTAGTGGATTTGCGGTGAGGGTCCCCAAGGTGAGAGCACTTCCTCCCAATAGGGCGGCTTGTTTTAAAAAATCTCGGCGAGATACATTGATGACAGATGTATTTTCTTGGGACGGTTTTTCGTGATTTGGCATGGCTAGCATTCCTCTCTCGAATTATTTTTTCTCAAATATCTTGGGTGCAAAGTCAATGCTAACGCAAAGCCATCCGAATAACGATGTGATTTGCTTTGTATTGAACAGTTACCCTTTAACCCCGCTACCGACGTCGGTGCTCACAAAATAGCGTTGCATCAACAGAAAAAACACAATAATGGGAAGCATGGATAGGGTGGTACCTGCAGCTATTAGACGCCAATTGGCACTAAAAGCACTTTGTAGCTGTACAAGGCCCAAGGGGAGTGTGAAATGCTGTGGTTCAGAGAGCAAAATACTGGGCCAGAGAAACTCACCCCAACTGGCCATAAAACTAAATACAGCTAACGTCGCCAGTGTAGGCCGTATCAATGGAATCAGAATCCGCCAAAGAATATCCCAGCTGTTGCATCCGTCCAATACAGCAGATTCTTCCAAATCCCGAGGCAGTGAGACCAGTGCATCACGTACAAAAAAGATGCCAAAGCCGCTGATAACAAACGGGATAACTTGGCCGAGCCAGGTCCGAACACTGGCTTCTAATCCCGTATTGTAACTTCCGGCAATATCTGCAAGCCCAAGGTGAAGCATCATCAAGTAGAGGGGGATCATAATCACCTGAAAGGGCAGCATCATCGTGGATAAAATCACCATCCAGATGCCTTTTTCTCCACGAAAACTCATTCTAGCAAGTGGATAGGCCGCAAGCGTACTAAACGTGAGATTAAAAACCACGGTTAACGCGCCGACAACCAAACTATTCAGCACAAAGGCACCCAAAGGTACCTGCTTCCAGACGCTCTGGAAATTATCGAAGGTCGGTTTCGCAGGAATCCAATGGGGCGGGTAGGCAAAAATATTTTCATCAGAAGCTTTTAGCGCGGTCGAAAGCAGCCAGACAAAGGGGATAACGGCCAGCAGGCTAAGCAGACTCAGCAGGACATATTGCAGGCGGTGTTTTGTTAGGATTGGCATCAGTTAGCCGTACTTTCTGATGCTGTATTGGCTGAATGCTTTAACCGCAGCTGAATCAGAGACAGTGCGAGCAGCATTCCCATCAGTACAAGACCTGCCGCACATGCCAGACTCAGATCCAGCTGCTCAAAGGCGGCATCGTAAATAAAATAAACCAGCGAATGGGTGCTGCCAATCGGCCCGCCTTTGGTCATCACCACTAGCTCAGTAAACACTTTAACCCCGGCAATCGTACAAATGGTGGCCACCATGGCAATGGTGGGTTGTAAATGGGGGAGTGTGATATGCCAGTGCTTCTGCCAGAATGAGGCACCGTCAATTTCGGCGGCCTGATACAACTCATTGGGCAGCGATTGTAAATGGGCGAGATACATCATGGCGTAATAGGCAGAACCCTTCCAGACCACCACCATAATAATGGACCACATCGCCAAATCTGGACTGGTCAGCCAGGGAACAGGCCCGAGATGCAGCTGCGATAGGCCGTAATTAATCAATCCGTTATCGGCCAGTAGCCATTTCCAGGCAATACCCACTACCACCATCGAGGTAATCACCGGCAGATAGAGCACCAAGCGAAACAGGGTCATTCCTCTCAATGTCCCGTTCATTAAGACGGCAAGACCTAAAGGCAAGCAGACCATCGGGGGAAGGACACCCAAAACAAACCAGGCAGTACAGCCCAGAGATTTCCAAAATCCAGGGGTGCTGAAAAGCCTTTGATAATTTGAAAGTCCAGCCCAAGTGGGGTGGTATAGATCCTGGCTATAGTCTTGTAAGCTAATACCCACGGCCCACAATAGAGGTAGAGCGAAGAAGGCGGTCAATACCATCAAAGGAACTGTCAGATATAAATAGGGCGTCTGGGGTCTAAATAAAGACAGAGACATCAGCGGTGTGAAATCCCTCGCTTGAAACGGAAAAGTACGTCATTATTGTAACCTGTTCTTGAGAGAAACAGAGTGATTGTCACGGCGAGACGGCCTCCGTATAATACGGGGGTTGGGGTCTAGAATCTAGGATTTATACTGTAGGGGTTCTTCTAGGGGAAAACGCTTTTGATATCGCCGCCCGTCATATGCCAGCATAAGCCTGTGTCCACATTGCCAGGCTTAATATTTCCAGGCTCAACATTGCCAAATACGATATCCTCCCGCGCCTTAAAACCAGGAAATACTCCCGGAACTGTTCATGGGAATACCCGCGACCAGTTTGTTCGATTACAAGCGCTCCAGTTTTCTGCCAACCCCTCTATACAGAAACTGCCTGGCCATTCACTGCGAAACATTATGCTGCCGTCCGGGGTCCCGGTATTTTTTCTCCACGGGACGTTTGCAACCAGTGTGGATTGGAAGCCGCTCGTGCAGTTTATTTCCGGCGTGGAAACAACACACCCAACCTATTCGTCGTATATTCCGGAAGTCAAAGACGCGCTGGGAATCGAAACCGTTGCTGATCCGTCCCGGGTGATGCCTTCTTACAAGCTCGCCATTCGTGATATGGGGGATTTTAGAACACAGGTGACTTACCGAAACCTGAAACCGCTTCGAACGCTTTGGCTGGATACAAAGATGGACCCCCTAGAACGTGATAACGCCATTGCCAGAGTTTTTCAACTTCTGCCTGAAGCCCAAGCACAGGTGCTGCCTGTCCTGAAACAGGCAATGCTTGCTCCGATATTTGCTTCGTCTCTGGATGATGAGGCCCGACAACCCTTGTGGCAGTTTTTAGATAAGACAGTCGGAAAATTAATGGTGGAGGTGGGCAAACTGGGGCTCTCTCCAGATTCAGAAAACCCCATATACGACGGTCCTATTTATGACATTCCGATTTATGATTCATACCGCCTGCACACCAAAGCCCTGGTTCAGGGTAAAACCATCAATATGGATATGAAAAACCCGGTGTCCAAAAATGATGTGGTCAATATTCGGGCTATCACCTTGCAGGATGTGACCGAATTGGAAGCGCGTTTGGGCCGGTTGGAAGCACACTTGGCCAAAAGACTCAGCCAACTTCCGATGGCCGCAAGAATACCCATAGAAACAGAACGTAACGCTTGGGCGACACGGTTTGCGCAAGCGTTGATTGCAGTGATTTCTCCTCAGGGTTTGGTCTTTGGGCATAGTCAAGGGGGCACTGTCTTGCTCAGTGCCCTATTAAATAGCCAGCAAGCGGTCTCTCAGACTAAATCAGGGAAGGCTCCCATAAATTTGCCTGACATGGGGCCTGAAGATTTGGGCGGACAGTTTATGGGCATTGCCACCCTGTTTAGTGCCCCGGTCAATGGGATTCCAGATATGCCGGCCTGGGGCATTGCGGTAAAAGATATCTTGAAGCGAAATGTGTTTAAGAGTGAACGGTTGACGCGGTTTTTCCTGATGCCGGTCCTATGGCACTATTTTCAAGAAGGGCGCCCCGCTGTCCCTGAAATGAGAGTGGGCAGTCCGTTGATGCGAAAAATTAAATCCGGACTCGAACAATTGACTCAGAAAAAAATGCAAACCAGGCCACTCACCATTGTTGCTGCACACGATCCAAAAGATACCTTTATTGAACCCTCTGTGGCCACACTACCGTTAACAGAAGGGGCGAAACCCGGAAATCTGTTGAATATCGCCTTAGATGTGCCCGATATGCCACTAAACCATGTAGACGGGGAAGCGTTATTAGAGTCTGAAATTAGACGCAGTGCCCGGCACCCCCGTTCTCTTATGTCCAGGCTAATTCGCAGTGTGCCCTTGCGTTGGCAGAATATCCTTTACCGAGCCTACCGAGATTGTTTGAAGGGCTTAACGCAGCATTCGTCTTTACTGAATTTTCCCGTGGAAGTGCACCAGCAATTGGGTGAACGCTTGGTGAGCGATCCCCGCTTCCACGCCGGGCTGTTGCAGCCTGAAAACTTTGAGCCCTTTCGGTATCAGTTGCTGTTGGTCCGTCGCAAAATTCTGCATAAATTAACACAGAGCCAAGATGCGGCTGGAGCGCTGAGCGCATTACTGGCATTTCAAGCACAACACCCCCAGTTTTTATCTGCTGTGATTGCCAATGCCCAGCAAAGTCTGCCTATGCAACAATCTGCGGGCTTGGCTGCAGAACAATTGTTGGGTGACATTCTGGGTGTGATTGAAAAGGCAGATCGTGCGGGCGTGTTTCAAGCCTCACCCTTTGAAGCTTCTTCTTCGACTCGAAGTGCCGTTTTGACCCAGTTGCAAATGATTAAAGACGGACTGACATCCCAAGTGCTTTCGACAACAGGAAATGACGTCGCAAAGCAAACCGGATTATTGCTCAGTCAGCTAAGCCAGTCCTAATTTCTTCCCTGTCTTACTTCCACTATCATTGGGGGTAATCGGGCCCCTTGGGTGAAAGTGGATCAGATTTTTATTGTCGAGGACAACGGTAATGGGGTCTTCTGGTTGGCGACGATTGTATTCAACCCGTTTCGTCACTATAAAAGTATCCACGGGGCCGACAAAGCTTTCTAAGTCTTGCTGAGACTTGAAGGGGACCCATTGTAGCCAGCCAATGGGAGCAAGCCCTACCGGATTGTGTTTCCACGCTGCGACGTCTGAAGAGAGATTAAAATGGACCCGCAGCGTATCCCAAAGTGTTTCAGCACCGGAACGAATAAGCGCTAGTGTATTTCTCTTGTGAGAGCCCTGATTGACCATCACATGCCGTGCGCTGAGCCCGCGAGAAACCCAACCACCCAGTTGCGGGTGGCTCAGTGCCATGGCGCGAATGCTTTCCATCTCTCTCTCGGTTGGCTTTGCGCCAAAGCGGGTTACAGCAGGTATTTTAGTCGAAATTAGTGAAACATTTTCTCGAATCACAAACCTTTTCCTTCACACTGTCTTCCACTCAATTTTGTCCTCTAGCACTGTAATAAAAATATCTAGAAATGTCTAATAAACGAGTTTTTCGGGTTTTTTTCCTGCGAAATTGGTCAAAATGTAAATAATTGTAACTAAAACACGGAATATTGCTTTTTTATATCCTTTTGAGCGCAATTCTTTCGTTACAAATATTTTTATTTTTATATAACGTAAAGTAACAATTCGACCCCATGAAATGACTCCCCTGATAAGTCACTGTTCGGGCATCCCCTTTACGCTTGAAGGCATATCGCCCGACCTGACCCCAGAAACTCAAAAGGGTATTTTCGATTATGCAAGTCAATGGCAACAACCCCGGTTTTCAAAACCAACAAGCCGTCCAGGCTGCGCAACTCAACCAGAGTTCGCAAGCGCGTTTTGTGCAACAAACCGTCCAAAATGCCAACCAAGCTTTTTTAAATGCCTCTCAGGCTAAATTTATTGCCCCTTCTCAAGCGCTGCAAACAGAAAAAGCCGCTCAAGTCGCCTCGTACTTCCCCACCCCTGCTGCGGCACAAGCCAAAGCCAGCAAGGATGATGTTGTGTCCCAAAACAATGCCGCTAGTATGGCCTATTCTATTTGGGGACAAATGATTCGCCACGGTGCCCTATCTCCTGTCCAACGGGCAAAAGAGTTGGCCCGCCTCTATAAGTATCTGCGTCAGCTGTTCCCAGAACTTCAAACCTTTGATGAAGAGGAATTCATCTACTGGGTAAACGAAAAGCCGGGCTGGCTAAAGCAAATGATGCAACAAGTGGCCCGACATGCCTAAAAAAAGACCTGAAGTACTGATACTCCAGGTCTTTTTTGTATTTCGCGCGAGCAAATAGATGACTTAGTGGGGGTTGCTCCAGAATGTATCTCCCAAAGCTCCAGCCAAAGAAGAGCTGGCACTAGGAATGGGTGCTTCTTTAATCACCGCATGTACATCCGGGGTGGTGATAACAACATTGTTTGGGGTGAACATAAAGACCCCGTCCCCGATGCGTTGCTGATTGCCGTCAATGGCATGGGTGGCACCCGAGAGAAAATCAACCACACGCTGGGACTGGTTGGTATCCAGCAAGTGGAGATTCAAAATAACAGACTTCTTGGCGCGCAGGTGTTCAATAATTTCCAGCGCTTCCTCAAAAGCCTTGGGCTCAATCACCACCACTTGCGTGGCTTGGGTGTTGGGCTGGTCAATTAATTTGAGATTGGGCCGACGCTTCTTAGCTTCTAAGGCGGAAGGCTCTAATTCATGTCTTTCTGGACGGGGATTAGACGCCGTTGCGCGGTAGAGCCGTGGCTCTTGCTCAAAGTCATCTTCAAAGCTGTAAACATCTTCTTCGAAGGGGTCACCAGAGACCCAATTTTTAATTTTGCTCATAAATCCTTGACTCATGCGCGTCCTACAACCTCCTAACTTCTATCCTAAGTCGATTTGAATGATTTAACTCTCGATGAACTAACTCTCTGTATATAAAAGGAGTGGATCGTCATCTATTTATATGTTGATTTTTTGACTCCCCTCATTTTAGCACCGGATTCCATCCTGAGGGGAAAGTCATGTGAGGTTCCCAAGGGAACCTTGAGGAATTAAGGTGCTTAAGTGCTTATTGGGCGGGGGTTCTCGCTGTCTTGAAAGGGGCTTTCTTCTTTTAAGAATTGTATCTTTTGAAAAAACGCTTAATCCGTTCAGCGTAAAATCAACCGTCTTTATAAAGAGCAAAAAAAGACCTCTGAATCCGTTCAGAGTGAAGAAAATCAACGACCTCTGGAACAGATTCTTTTGTGAAAAGCAAAAAAAAGACCTCTGAATCCGTTCAGAGGTCGATCCAATTTTTAGGTTGGGAGTGAGGGGGAAAATGAAACTTAAAAAAAGCAAAGGTTATTACTAACCTTGGATAGTAATAATACGATCGAAGTGAATATTATGGCAAGGGATCGTGTCAAAAGGACAGCAATGATTTACATTTGTTCACAACTTGGTGACGTATACAAATAGTGTCTTCCAGTAACCAATAAGGCCCCAACCCGCTCAGTCTTTGCCTTTAATAAACAACCCAAATAAAAATCCCCTCTATTGTGATAAAGGGGAATCCAATTTTTAGGTTGGGAGTGAGGGGGAAAATGAAAATTCTATCTTGCAAACAGTTATTACTAACTGTTGTGGGTACTACTATACGACAGATGTCTCAAAGATCAAGTACAAAAAATAAATCGGCAAAAAAAATCCCTCGCTGTTATCTGTCGCAAGGGAAAAAGTTTGAGTGAGTGTGTGAGTAAAGCAAGGGTTGCGGGTAAGGTTTATTACTAACCGTAGGTAGTAGCAATCTTACATTCCAATAGAGTCTAAAATGGCCTGCAAATTGCCCGAAAAAGGCCGAAATAGAAACAAAACTTTACATTAAGGACAATAAAAAAGCTCCCAGAATGGGAGCTCATCCAATTTTTAGGTTGGGAGTGAGGGGGAAAACTAAAATGATTTTTTAAGCTAACAAGTTATTACTAACTGTTGTTAGTAGAATACATCAAGTAAAAAAAAGTGCAACATTTTTTTAAATTTTCCAACGCCTCAATCCCACGCACTGCCTTAAACCTAGATTATTGTTGGCTGTACACGATGACGGTTTCCGTGCTCGGACCCCTGTTTTTTAATAGTCCGTATTGTGATGGCCCCTCTTGTGGCGATGAGAATACCACCCCTTGAAGCAGAGGCAGGAGATGCTGAACCGGCGACTTTGTCGTAAGCTAAGCAAATGGATTTTAGTGGAAAAACAATTGCTATTGGTGTTTGCGGCGGAATTGCCGCTTACCGCGTTTGTGATTTGATACGTGAATGCTACCGCCGTGGGGCGACTCGTGTTATTCCTCTGATGAGCAAAGGCGCAGAAGCCTTTATTACCCCACTGACACTAGAAGCACTCTCACGGGAAACGGTGATTCGCTCCAGCGCTGAATACCTGGGTGATTTACCCAGCTTGGATAGTCAGCTGGAACAACAGTTGATGGACGGCTTAAGTCCTTCGGGAACTCCCATGCATATTCAACTGGCACAAGATGCCGATGTCTTGGTGGTGATTCCTGCCACGGCCAATATGTTGGCGAAACTAGCCTACGGTCTGGCTGATGATGCTGTGAGCACAACCGCGATTACCTGGACAGCGAAACCAATGTTGGTCGTTCCAGCGATGAATACCCGGATGTGGGAACACCCAGCCACCCAGGTTAATATTAAAACCCTCACTGAGCGCTCAGATGTGTCGGTATTACTCCCCTCTTCAGGGTTACTTGCCTGTGGGGAAGTGGGAGACGGGCATCTGCCAACGCAAGAGCAGATCTTACAGGCGATTTATCGTGCAGTCCATCCTGATGCACAGATCCTGAAGGGTGTTCGAGCTTTGGTCACAGCGGGCGGTACTCAGGAAATGCTCGATCCCGTTCGGGTCCTCACCAACCGGAGTTCGGGTAAAATGGGGCTGGCTTTTGCTCGAGAACTGGATGCTATGGGCGCTCTCGTCACTTTGATTGCAACAGAAGCGCTAAAAGATAAACTGTCTGGTGAGGCAAGCCCGGGTTTCTCTATTCATTGGTGTGCTTCTGCCTTAGAAATGTCCGATGTCGTCAATCTTTATTTTGAAGAGACAGACTGGCTGGTGATGGCCGCGGCGGTCTCAGACTTCACACTTGAGAATCCTAGCGCTCAGAAACATAAACGAGAACACAAACAAGAATCAGGCAAGTCCTCCTGGGAGGTCTCATTCACTGCCACCGAAGATATATTGAAAGGCGTTGCGGCCAAAAAACGTCCCGGTCAATTCATTCTTGGCTTTGCGGCAGAAACAGAGCCAGATGCCATTGCCCTGGCCGAAGAAAAATGCCGCCGTAAAGGGGTGGATGCCTTGGCACTGAACGATGTCAGTCGTTCTGATATTGGCTTTGAAGCGTCTGACAATGAGATGACTCTCGTATTCCCTTCCGCTGAGCGGATACATTTTCCGAAGGCTTCTAAAGACAGTATTGCTAGGCAGATTATTCTGGCTCTGCTAAAGACAGGAGCCGGGCCCAATAGTAGAAAGTTTGGTCAATTAGAAGTATAATACTGGATTACCCCGACCACTGGTGCTGATGTCTGTTGGGGTACTTTGGTTGTTGTTTCTCCATTTTTGAGACCTTACTCGTGTGAAGTTCTAGATATTAAGCCCTATCTGGTATATAGGATCTGTTTGGCTTATGGCATCCGCTCGTTTACAGCCTCAAAACCGTCCCTCACTCATCACTGGAGCAAGGCTTTTGCAAGGCCCTGGCGATGCCAATAGTTTATCTGGCAAGAAAGCCTCTCGTAAGTTGGTTGTTCAAAACGCCTCTCTGCCCTCCTCTGTGCAAGATGCAGGGCTTTTTGGTAGAACAGCCGCGGTGAACTATCTGGCCTACCTGAGTGCCTACCCAAAGTACCGAATTGAAATGTGTCCTATCCCGGCCACACCCGGTCGGGATATAGGTTTAGAGACTGGCCCAGAAACGAGTGCTGGAGATGTACTGGCGCTGGACATTAAAAACAACATCCCCACCATTCGGTATTCACCGACCCGTTCTCTCTTTGACCCCGATGCTAAGCTGTACCCTAACCTGTTTGGGTTTGTTGAAGCCCTGATGAGGCCTTTTATCACCACGTCAAAATCAGAAGGACAAACAACTCTTTCAGCTCTTTCGTTAACTCAAGATGAGTTTGTTCGTCGTTTCCAAGCAGAAGTGCAGGTTCCTGGTGGAAAACAGAAGCGCTACGTCAAAAGTACACTGCCCTTAATAGACAAACTTGGTAAAGCCATCTTTCAAGCCTTTGATACCAACCATGACGGTAGATTGAGTGTTGTAGAAGATGCTGCTCGTGTTCTATTTCAAGATGACCCCATTGGTGAGCTCCGGGCAGCCGTGATGGATTTAAGGCCTGGGCAAACGCTGGCGGGGCTTCCTGCAAGCTGGGTTGCAACGGAGTCTGGTATGACCTGGACTCAAGGTGATATTGACTATGAAAAGGATGTATTACACTCCCTGGAGCAGCACCACAAAACAAAATGCGACGGCCGTTTAACTGCCTCTGGTGTGGTGGCCTCATTGGCCTATTTTGCCAAAGCCAAAAACGTCCCGCCTATTGCGGAAGAGATACAGCGGACACACCGGCTAGAGGCTCAGTACCAAGCTTACAAAGACAGTCTGCACGGCTAAAAGCAAAGATTGCCTAAAGCCAAGATGATTAGTTAGTGGCAGCAAGCCGTGGCGGCAGTAACAGAATCAACGGAGTCCAGGGTCAGGAATTCTGGGTCCACTTTCTCGGGGAGAAAACCAAAACCGTGTCCCATGTAGAGGAGCAGACGAACCGCGCGGCGAATGTCGGCTGAGGCATCGAGGGTCATCTGGTTAACGTACATATCCACAAAGCGGTCAGCACGTTCTCGGGCGAGCCCGCGGGCAAACTGCATTGCATAATCCAAAGCCTCTTCTCGGTGAGCCAAGCTGTATTCAATGCCCCGGCGCATCACTCGGGCAATGGTTTGTTGTAAGTCAGGGTCAAGATCGCGGCGAATGGCATTGCCGCCTAAGGGGAGCACCAAGTTGGTGGTTTCAAACCACCATTCACCCAAGTCCACAATTTTCTTTAGTCCCTCTTCCTTAAAAGTGAGTTGGCCTTCGTGGATAATTAGACCCGCTTTAACACTACCCGCAAGAACCGCTTCCATGATTTGGTCAAAGGGCATCACTTGGGTTTTAATACTGGGCTCCCAAAGTTTGAGTGCCAGGGTGGCTGTGGTCATTTCCCCTGGAATGGCCACCACAATATCTTTCAGTTCGTCTTTGCTCATTTTCTCTTTGGCAATCAACACAGGGCCGTATTTATCACCAATACTAGAGCCAACAGGCAGTAGCGCGTATTTTTTATACAAATAGGCATAAGCGTGGTACGAAATGGCCGTCATCTCGTACTTACCTTCCATGGCGTCCCTGTTAAGGGTCTCAATATCACTGAGATGATGCGACAAGACAAGTCCTTCGGTATCCACCAGGTTGTTGGCCAGTCCGTAAAACATAAAAGCGTCATCGGAGTCAGGGCTGTGGGCAACGCGGATTACCTCGGGTCGGCTCATCTTGATATGTTCCTTATCTGTTTGGGAATGCTTTATACAGGGTACGAGTAAAACACAAAGACAGACTGATTTCACGGAGCGCGAAACGTCTCAGACTCATTTGAGATAGAATGCTCTGTATAAAGTGCTCTTTTGTGAGTAGCAGAAGGATAATGCTCCATGGCCAAGCAAGGTATTAAGATAAGGCGAGCCCTTAAAAACGGGGGCTATACGATTGCAGAAATGCTTATTACGATTGGTATTTTAGGGGTTATGGCCGCCATCGCCATTCCCTTGCTGTTTTCTGATACCACCAAAAGAGATAATTCTGTTGTGAAACAAGCCATTGCAGAAATTACCAGTGGGATGACTCAGCTGAAACTAGATGAAAACCTGAGTACTACGTCTACCTTTGCGGATCTGTTGCCGTACATTAAATATACCCGTCTGGCCAATGGGGGCTATATTGATGCCAACCCGTCTCACTCCGGTGGCGATCCCATTAATTGCCCTTCCACCTACTGTAGTTGTTCTTATGCAGCTGACCCCAGCGGCACCAATTGTATGGTGCTCTCCAGTGGTGCTGTCGTGATGTTTGACCGCAATGCCAAATTTAATGGGTCTAGCACCAATAATGCGATTCCCTTTTTGGTGGATATGGACGGAAGACGTCTGAGTACCCCTAATTCTGCAATGTTATGGCTATATTATGATGGGTCGGTAAATAGCCGCGGCAAAGGAAACGCTACCAATTCAGCCGGGACGTTTAACGCTAATGGCGCAATGGATCCACCCTGGCTGGATTTAACGAATTAAAAAATCGATTCTCGGTAAAATTCAAGAATCCCTGGTTTTTGCTTGGGGGCGTGGATGAAATTACAGGCATCAATGCACTCTCCGCAATTAAAACAGCCGTAAAACTCCCCCAATTTTAAATTTTCTGGCTTTCTGGGGTCAATATCGACGGGACAAGCTGTCACGCAGGTTTTGCATGTCTTGCAATCAGCGGCAATATCGTTGCCGGTAAAACGAATCTCCATCGGACGCCATTTGCCTTCTAGATAGGCAGACAGCCCTTGGGCCATCCCATATGGACAAGCGGCCCGGCAAAAATCGTGTCCAGAATAGAGCAGAAATAAGCCTATGACTGTAAATAAACCTTGCCCAAAACCTAATGCTGGGTGGACATTACCGGTGAGATAGCTCTGGAAAACCCATGAGGGCGGTAGAACATAGGCAGTGAGAGAAAAGGTCATAACAAAGGCCAGAAGGGTACCTAAGGTGATAGAGGTAAGCCAAAGAATCCAGCGGGCACTGGGCCAGTGGTTTATCAGTTGATTAGTCAAGGTTTTAAGCCAACGGGCAGGAGGTTCTCTGCCAACCAAAGCCCTAAGCGGCCGTGTCCATTCAGTCATCACGTTGTGTGGGCAGCTCCACCCGCAAAACAGACGCCCCCAGAACACGGAAATGATTCCAATCAGTAATACCATTCCGTAAAAACCAATGGGCAGCCACATCAGGTTCTGTGGCTCCATTGGATAGGTATGACCCAGCCAAATCAGCTTTTGGTTCAACATATCGAGCCGAAACCAGTCGAATAACGGGGTGCCAAAAAACACCACCCATACGACGGGGTAGATGATATAGGGCCTGAGGCTGTGAAAGGGGTATTTAAGCGGGTTAAGCGGAATGCGAAGCATAGAATGCTTTTAGCACAGTTTTATGATGGTTGTCCCTGAGAAGAAAAAGATAAAGCCTGATGTGTGAGGGCATCAGGCAGTGAACACACGAGCACTCTTGTCCTACGCAGGCGCAGGAGTGCATTATCGAAGCGGGTGAATGGAAACCGGTCGATGTGATGTTGTTGTCATTAAATGGGGTTGATATTGCGTCCCAAGTTTTTGTGAATACTTCTGGCCATTTGGGCATTGCCGTCTTTTTCCATCAGCTCTGCCACAGAACGGAGGAAGTCGAGCACTTCGGGATTGCCTCCTGAATTTTGGGCATTTCCCTTTTTGGCGGTGGCAGGAGCGTTAGCTGCAGGCTTATTATTGCTTAAGCTGCGCTGGTTGGGAGTGGGGGCCTTGGGTGTTTTGGTGTTGTTTTTGCCGGCGGCCAGCTCTTGAGTCATCCGTTTGATATCGGCGGAGCGTTGAATTTCTTGTTTAATGAGATCTTCGCTAATGCCTGATGCCAGTCGGTTGGGCCGGCTTGGTGGTGTTTGAGCCTGCTTTTGATAGTGCGACGCAGCCAGTTTAGTATTGGTATTGGCTGGTTTTTGGGCTTTCCCAGAATTTATGTTGTTTTCCGGACGGCTCATGGGCGAACCATCCTCATTGAGACGGCTATTGCGAAGCCCTGCTCGATGGTTTTCTCTGTTACTGCTCTCTCTCATGCTGCCGAGGCCAATCATTTCTTCAGACTGGTTTTGCTCATTGAGATGGCGCATTGGATTTCTGCCAGCAGAACGAGTTTGGCGCTTTGTGGGCGACATATTGGCGTTGTATTCAGCCATCTGTCTATCATCTTGGGCTTCCCCTTGGAGTTGGGAAAGCTTGTGGCGAATAAAGTAGATAAACGCGGCAAAAATGCCAATCAGAATAGACAGTTGAAGGACAATGCCGGCAATCTCCAGTGGGTTACTTGCATTGGGCAGCCACTGAGACATGGAACCGAGCCCAACAGAGTCCCAAAAAGATCGCTGAACCTGCTGAGCAGATTGGCTACTGGGCAGTGTGATAGGTTCTGAGGCTGCTCTGCTTGTATTGGAGACAAGATCAGCATCATGATTATTGTTATTGCTAGTGGTGTTGGTAATGCCCTGGTCAAACACAGGCGCTGCTGGGGCAGCAGAACTTTGTAATTCACTGGAATTTGAGCGGGCTTCTGGTAGCCTAAATTGGCTCTGGAGTCTTTCTGCGGCATTGTTGGTAACGCCACCAGCTGCATCTCTAAAGGCCACAACAGGTTGCCCTAAGTCTTCACCGCGAACGATCAGCCGAATTTTATTGTTTGTGAGTGGCTGGAGAATCACATGGCTCACGTTTTTGGCCTGAGAAAAATTGGTGCGGATCGTCTGATCAGGGTCAACATTGTCGACATCAATCACGACTTTATTGTCTGTCGCCAATACCGTTTGGTACGGGACAATGCTGCCGGTGTGCAGCAAGACTTCAGTGCTGCCGGCATTGCTAATTAAATCAATGGTTTGTAGAGGAAAACTTTGAGCCAAACTGGGATTGGCAACAAATAGGGATAGGGTTGTGGCAAAAACGGCAACCCAACTCTTTGTATGAAATACATTGTCACGCATTGAAACCACCTATGCTTCTTTCTCTCTAGGACGTGTTTAGTTTTTGGCTCGTTCAGTTTTTTGAGACAGCCCACCGCTTAGTTCGTGTGTGTATATAACTAGAGTGTGCAAACGCACATTCGACGTGTTCACATAAGGCAGTGTAGTCGTTGTTTCGATCGGAAATCATCGATCGTTTGGTGGAGTTTGAGAGCGGCATCTATCCCCCATGGGGACAGGAAAGGGCTGGAAATATCCTCCACCCGGCTGAGTTTAAAAATAATGTCCCCGTCTTTAAGAACATATTAGGGACGTTAGTATTCAATACCCTTGCGGGCTTTTACCCCGATGTCCCAATAATGTTTGATCGGGCGCATCTCGGTCACCAGATGGGCAATCTCGATCATTTCTGGATGGGCGCGACGTCCGGTCAAGACCACTTCGACGTGTTCTGGCTTGTTGAGCAGGGCGTCTTTCATCTCTTGCAGAGGGATCATCCCCAGATCAATAGCAATATTGGCCTCATCCATCACAATCAAGTGGTATTTACCGGATTGAATGGCGCGTTTGGCAATTTCCCAACCATTGGTAATTTCAATGGAGTCGTTTTCATTCATATTGTGGGTAAACACGATACGGTTTAACCCTGCTTGAACAATGGTGAGTTGTTTGGAGATTTGTGGGCTGAATTGCCGGGCTGTGTAAAGTTCCCCGTAGTCATCCCCGCCTTTGGTGAATAAAATCACCAGCACATTCCATCCCCGCCCAATGGCGCGAAAAGTCAGCCCTAACGAGGCGGTGGTTTTTCCTTTGCCGTCTCCGGTGTAAATCTGGATATATCCCCGTTCAGAAAAGCTCGGGTTCACTAGTCCAGGCGTTCCAGTTGGGTTAGCGTCTGGCTCGGGAGAATTTTCGGACGGATTTTGATCTGTGGTTGGAAGACTCATCACGGGCTCTGGCTCAATTCGATGTTTTGTAATGTAGGGGCATGATGACATAGAAACCGATGACACAAAATAGCAAATCGCTTATAACCGTTGAGATTTTTTTTGCAACATCCACAATCCGCTGATGGTCAAGACCAAAACAGGTAGCCAGGCAGCCAATGTATAAGATTGTGTGATGTCCAGGAGTCCAAAGAGACTTAACACCCCTGAACGTCCCATTGCAACTGATGTTGAGCGAAGCACGTAAAATAAAAACAGAATCAGCAAGGCAAACACAAAGCCACGGTTCGAGATTTTTCGAGGAGAACTGATCGCCAGCGGTACAGCAATCAGTGCCATGGCGATGCAGCTGAAGGGAAGAGAGATTTTTTCCCAGAGTTTAATATAAGTGTTGGGCGGAATTTCCAGATGCTGGGCTTCTCGATTGGCGATGTGTTGCAACAGGGTCTGGAAATCCAGCGCTGAGACCGAGGCGATATTGTAGCGATTGTTGATATCCCCCTGGGGTTCTGACTTATCTGTTTGTTTTAGCAGATTATTCACCCGTAATTGCTCAAAGGTGTTGAAGGCCAAGAGCGTTTTGGTGTCTTTCAAGGTGTATATTCTGGCCGTGTTAAATTCCCAGAAGTCTGGATGCCACGTGCCTATGGCGGCTTGTGTTATTTGCATCATCTTGGGCTTACTGAGATCCACAATCGTACTTTCTCCCAGTGCGTGGCCGTTAAACGAGCTGACAAAAATCAGCATCTTTAGGTTGTGCTCGTCATCAAAGCGTTTAAACATAAAGCTTTTTTCGCCAACAGGAAGGCTCCCTTTTTGCATGGCCTCTTGTTTGAGTGCCAGTTGGACTTTGGTGCAGTATGGAACCAAATAATCTCCCATGGCATAGGTGAGCAGAGTCACAAAAAAACCAATCACCAGGGCGGGATAAACCAGACGGTGTAAGCTAATACCGGTTACCCGACAAGCGATCAGCTCTAGGGTATTGTTGAAGTGGTTATAAACCAGCAGCACAGCCAAAAAAGTACTGGGGGGAAGCACCAAGGTAATGCTTTTGGGCAATTGCAACCAGAGCAGAATAAAGGCTGTCCCAGGAGCAATCCCGTAGCGCTGAATGTCCTGGATAAAGTCCAGGAAGGTGTCTGAGAAAAACGTGACCAAGGTGAAAACAACCACGCCCATCAGGAAGTAATCAACCAGAAGCTTGGCAATATGGCGGTCTATCAACGTGGGTAAAAAAAACAATGCATATAATCCCGAGCACTTATCAGATAAAGCAGGTTGTCATTCTAGCAAAAGCCCGAACAAAAGCTTGAAACAAAACACTTAGAGTTACGTCTTTTTGGTAGCATCTGAAGCAGGTGCGTAAATTGCAATATCCATATCAAGTTTACGGATTATTTGCTATCATTAGCGCTTCGCCATGCTAAACATCCTAAGGAGTCTCTCTATGTCCAATGTCCAAGATGTCACCGATAACAGCTTTGAACAAGAAGTAAAACAGTCTGCCATCCCAGTATTGGTGGATTTCTGGGCTCCTTGGTGCGGCCCCTGCAAGGCTCTTGCCCCTGTGGTTGATGAGTTAGCCAGTGAATTCCAAGGCAAGCTTAAAGTGGTCAAAGTAAACACGGATGAAAATTTGAAAACTGCCCAAGAATACCGCATTAGTGGTATCCCCAGCTTGTTGTTGTTCCAAAACGGACAACCCGTGGAGCAAGTGGTGGGTGTGCACAAAAAATCAGCCTTAACTGAGCTGATTAACAAGCACATTAGCAATAATTAACGCTTGCGTTCTCTAAAACAGCCAAAAAAAAGACAGCCTCTCTCAAAGCTGCCTTAAAAATTTGTTTCATTCATAAAGAATGTAACGTATCACACCCATGGGTATTGTTCCCGGGGTACACGTCTTGCAAACGCCTTGTAACTGGACTGTTACAAGAGCTGTTGTCTGAGGACTGCCGTTTGGGGTGGGTTATTTCCCCGTGGGCCTTTGTAGGGCCTGTAATTCGGCCAGCGCTTTATAACCCACAAATAGTAAAGAGCACTTTTTGGCAGATGCCAGGTACAGCATACAGTCTGCACCGAGGCACAGCTCGTTCACTTCTGGGTTACGAATGCTTAAAATGGGGCAGACCAGTATTTCATCATCCATCGTGTTGTTTGCTCCCAGTTGGGTCGTCTACTTCATTTTTCTAGTCCTATCATCCGGGAGAACCCCTCATGAGGACATCACCCATATATGGGAGAAATTCAGCGCCGAAATTAGCGCCCCTGAATTAGGCGCCTTTTAGTAAGCGGTCAATCCAAGAAAATAAAGAGACCAGCTCAAAGGGCTTGGGGAGATAGAGATCGGCTCCGGCATTGAGAGCCTTGTCGCGGTCATGAACGGTAGAAATAAAGATTACATTGGTGTTGGGGTGTTTTGCCTTGAGGGTTCGGCACAGTTCCCATCCCGTATTTTCGCCGTTTAACACCGCGTCCATTAAGACGAGATCAATATTGCGCTCATTGCTCATTTCTAAGGCATCACTGGGGTTGCTGACAGCATCGACTTGATAATGTTGCATCTCGAGCGTGGTTTTAAGTAAAAATGCAAGAGCGGCATCGCTTTCAATTACTAGAACAGATGGGATCGCCGCACTGACAGCAGTTTTGCTGCCGCTTAGTTTCAGGCGGTCACTCACCCAATGATTGCCTGGGGTGGCCTGGGCCAGCATTTTCATTTCATTACAGGCATTAAAAGCGGCTTTGTATGTTTCCACGGGTTGGGCGATGTGGGTGGCTATTCCTATACTTAAGGAGAGCAAAGGAACTCGCCTGCTGGCTTTGCTGTCTGACACAGAGACGATATAGCCTTGTTTCTTGTCTTTCTCAGAATAAAAATTGGGCACCACGCTGTCAAATTGTTGGCAAAGCAGTGCGGCAATCTTTTCGACTCTGTCTGGATGGCTAATGACAATGAAGGTATCGGTTTCTGAGGAATGGCCAATAAAGTCTGGGCTGACCACCAGGGTTCTTAGCATCGCCCCAAAGGTTTTAACAACTTGCGTTCGGGCCAGTTCCCCGTAAACTTCGCCGTACACATCAAAATGATCGAGTTCAATCAGCATTAGGGCCCAGCCTGTGTCTGCTAGATCTTCCACACCTGATGCCATGGCGGCACGGTGGCGGTTGATTTGTCTTTGGAGTAGTTTAGAGCAAAGTTTCAAGCCCGGTAAACGGGTCTGGGTGTTGGAGAGAATGTCCAGGTTCCGCCGCAGGTGAACCAGAAGACGAATCCCCAGTTCATCCGTGCTCAGGCTGCTAGAGAGCGTGTCATCGGCCCCGTGGAGTAAGTACTGAATCCGCTTTTCTTCATCCTGACTGGCGGTCTGAATCACCAGGACCGGGCGGTACTCCCCTTGGACAATGGTGGATTGCTCTCGTAAATTCATACAGAACTCGTAAACGTTTTCCTCAGCCGCTTCTAAGGCATCAGCAAAGAGCAAGATCAAATCAGGCAGTGAATCTTCCATCAGGGCTTGCGTCTGGCTAAAATCCTCCAAGTACAAGCATTCCACCAGCGATTCTTCTGAGAGCTTTTCAAACAGCGCAGGGGCAATCTCAGGCTCTTTCCCAATCAGTAAGACGACCTGCAGGCTCATGGGCGCAAACTCAAGACTAGCGGCCTGAAATTAAGCATCTTCTTCATCTTCCGCATGTCGGGCCGCAGCCTGACGCTCTGCCGTTGCCACAGGGAAGGTAACGGTAAACGTGGTCGTCTCGTTTGGTACGCTTTCCAGGCGAATATCCCCACCCATTGCCAGTGTCAGAGATTTGGTGATGTATAATCCAAGGCCGGTGCCTTCTACTTCGCGTGTCAGTGGGTTATCAATACGAGAAAATTGGGTAAAGATCTTGGACTGGTGCTCTTGTGGAATTCCCACCCCGTGGTTGGTAATCTTTACTTGGATTTGATCCGCATTATCGGGGACCAAACTCGCCTGAATGCTCACTTCAGAATTGGCAAAAGAATATTTCACTGCATTATCAGTTAAATTCAGCAAAACTTGTTCAATTTTATCTGGATCGGCCCACGCTTCAGGGAGTTTACTGGGGATCTCAATTTTAAAGGTTCGTCCGCTGTAATTCTTGTCTTGATTGGCCTTGGCCTGAAGGTTTTGAATAATTTTTTCATACAGCGCACTCAAGGAAATGGGCCGGTAGCTCAGCTCCATTTTGCCAGAACCCAGCTTGGAGACGGCAAGCAGGTTTTCAACCAGGCGAGTGAGTCTGTCCGCTTGATCTTTGATGATGGTAATAAAGCGTTTTTGTTGCTCCGCAGGTAGTTGTGAGCCGTAGCGCATCAACGTATCGGCAAAGCCCTTGATGCTGGTGAGCGGGGTTCTGAACTCATGGCTGACAACACTCACAAAATCACTATGGACTTGGCTAAGCGCCTGCTCTTCTGCAAAGGGGTCGGCTAAAACCAACACCGCTTTTGAATTAAGCAGACTCATCTTAATTTTTACTTTGAGTTCTGGGCCTTCAGCAGCTTTGAGTTGCCCCATGGTGAGCTCGCCAAAGGCGTCATACTTCCCAGATTTGAGGTCTTCTGCTTGCTTGGGGTTGAGTTGTACCAGATCTGAAAAGCAGAGACCGCTTAACGTGGTCTCTGCTCGTTTACAGAGTGAAGCAAACCGGGGGTTTGCATAAAGTATATTGTCAGCGATAGGGTCAATAATCACCACCCCAGAGGTGAGCACGTTGAGAATGGGGTGAGATTCACTGAAATGAGTATCCGTAGAGACTTCGCAAGACATAAAAAAGCCTTATCTATTTTTTACTCTATTCTTCTTTTTTACTCTTCTTTGGATTTCTGGTCGGCTTTTTTCTCGCTTTGCGTCTGGATGCTGCGGACAGAGCCACTGAGGGCGCCCAAGAAGGCCACAGACTCATAGGGTAGAATCAAGGTGTTGGATTGACCCTGGGAGACTTTAGCCAGTGCTTCGAGGTATTTCACTTGCAGTACTTCGCGAGAAGGATTGGCGCTGTTGATGGAGGTGAAGACTCGGTGGATCATCTCTGCCTCTGCTTCTTGAACTTGGCGAATAGCTGCCGCCTTACCTTCTGCCGTGCGAATAGCGGCTTCTTTATCCCCTTCAGCGGTCAGAATGGTCGCTTGCTTGATCCCTTCTGACTCCAGAATAGCGGCTTGCTTCTTTCCTTCAGCCGTCAAAATGGTGGCCCGTTTTTCTCTTTCGGCGCGCATCTCTTTCTGCATCGCTTCTTCAATGTCTCTGGGAGGGTTAATGTCTTTGAGTTCAACCCGGTTGACTTTGATGCCCCATTTCCCGGTTGCATCATCCAGGGTGTGTTGGAGACGACTGTTAATGACATCTCGGCTGGCCAGTGCTTGGTCGAGACTCATCTCACCGATAATGTTTCTCATCGAGGTGAGAGCCAGCTTTTCGAGCGCCATATGGAGGTTAGCCACTTCGTAGGTAGCACGAAAGGGGTCTGTCACCTGAAAGTAAGTCACGGCATCAATGTTCATGGTGACGTTTTCTCTGGTAATAACTGGCTGTGGGGGGAGTGGCATCACTTGCTCCCGCATGTCGACTATCACCATCTGGTCAATAAACGGGATAAGCCAGGCAATACCAGCTTGGCGGGTTTCTACGTACTGCCCGAGCCTAACAATCATGCCCACACTCGATTGCTGGACAATCCGGATACTACTGGCCGCAATACTGCCCATCACAATTAATATAAATACGAAAAAGACAATGCCAAAAAAATACTCCATTGGGTGAAACTCCTTGATTGATTTATTTATTGATTGCCTAATGAATAACTTAAGAGTGAGCGTGAGGCTCTTTCGGGACAATTAAAAGCTTGGCCCCGTCAATGCCAGAAATAATGCCTTCTTTGCCTTCTTCCAATAGGCTTAACTGAGGATGTTTGTCGTGATCCAGGCAGGCACTCCAGATCTCGCCGGTATGTAATACCTTTACCCGGCCTTGATGCTGGCTGATTTCTGATAATACCAAGGCTTCCTTGCCCATAAGTGCCTCCACATTGGAGTGTTTATGTGGGGTTTCTTTAATGTTGAGGGCATTTTTCACCAAAGGGCGGGCAAAAACTAAGAGCGCCACAGAAACGGAGAGGAAGACAATGATCTGCGTGGTTAAGTCCGGGTTCCAAATGGAGAGAATCCCTGCGACCAGGGCGCCTGTTGCAAAAAACATCAGAAAAAAGCCCAAAGAGGCCATTTCAATCAGGGCAAAAACCCCAGCCAGTCCAAACCAAATCATCGAAGTCATCTCTAGCATACCGTGGCCTCTTTCTGTTTATTACGTACGTTTTTCAAGAGTGGGTAGCCCAAAGCTTCTCTTTGAGCGACATAGAGTTTGGCTACTTGCTCTGCAAGGCGGCGGATACGTAAAATGTAGTTGGTTCGCTCATCTTTGCTAATCACCCCACGGGCATCCAGCAGATTAAAACTGTGAGAGCACTTCAAAACATAATCATAGGCAGGAAGGACCAGCTCGTTTTCCAGACAGGTCTCTACTTCAGCCCGGTAAATATCAAACAATTGAAACAGCCGTTCAGGGGTGGACACTTCAAAATTGTACTTGGACTGCTCGCGTTCATTTTGCAAATAAATATCACCGTAGCTCAGCGTCTCGTTCCAACGGAGATCGTAGACATTTTCGACCCCCTGCAAGTACATCGCCAGACGCTCACAGCCATAAGTGATTTCAACAGCCACTGGCCGGATTTCCAGCCCCCCTGCTTGTTGGAAGTACGTAAATTGAGTCACTTCCATACCGTCCAGCCAGACCTCCCAGCCAACGCCCCAGGCGCCCAATGTGGGTGACTCCCAGTTATCTTCGACAAAACGGATGTCGTGCTCGTTCAGGTTGATTCCAAGCTTTTCCAGACTTCTGAGATAACGCTCTTGAATGTCATCTGGAGAGGGCTTCATGATCACCTGGTATTGAAAATAATGCTGCAAGCGGTTGGGGTTCTCCCCGTAGCGACCGTCACTGGGACGTCTACACGGATCCACATTGCCCACATTCCAAGGTTCTGGCCCAAGAACGCGTAAAAATGTGGCAGGGTTCATCGTGCTGGCCCCTTTTTCGGAGTCAAAGGGGAACTGAATCACGCAGCCTTCTGCCGCCCAAAAATGGTTTAAAGTCTCAATCACCTGTTGGAAGGTCAGGGGGGAGGAGGGTTTACTCATAAATTCCAATCGTCTCTCTCATCAGTTTTAATAAACAGTCTAACACAAGCATACCCGGATGCCCGCAGTGTTAGAGGCCGGGGGTTTCGGTCTTGAGAAAGCTTTGCAAACGCTCAATGGCATTGGTCACGATGCCGTCCACGCCCATTTGATAGAGCTTTGGGAAGAAGGCCTCTTCTTCACTCACGGTTTGTCGGTAAACCCAGGGCATAATTTTAAGTCCTAAACGGTGCGCAGCTGCAGTAAGTTCTGGGGTGACATGTTCATAGGGCGGGAGAATAGCACTGGCTCCCAAGGATTTGACAAACATTGCAGCCAGCATCGGGTGTTTTTGCAGAAAAGGGGACAGCTCAATATCAAGTCCGGTTTGTATTTTAGGGTCAGCTAAGCGGGTTTGTACCAGACTCCACGGGTTAAAGCTAATCACCATGGCACGTGAATACAGATTTTTCTGATGAAAAATCTCAGCCACCCGTCTTTCAACCTGATTTCGCTCTCGTTTTGGGATACCCAAGGCTTTGATTTCCACATAGAGAAAGCGATGGGGGACGGCATCGACTACTTCAGAGAGCGTGGGGATTTTATCGTCCTTGCAGGTAGGGCTTTGCTGATACTGAACCCCCGAGCCGAGCATTTTTTCCACAGTGGCTTGATGCCCCGCTGAATTGAAGAGGGCGGCTTGTAAATCGCGGTATTTCAAGAAGCGAACCCGTTGTTCAGACGAATTCACCTGGTAAAGACGCCCCATGTCATCGTCATGATGCAGCACAACAACACCGTCTTTGGTGGCAATCACGTCGAGCTCTATTGCAGCATTCAGACTTGCTGCAGCTTGTAAGGCACGAATGCTATTCTCAGGAGCAATCGCGGCGTGATCATTTAAAACACGGGCCCCTCGATGTCCAATGACTTGAAAGGGGGGCGATGTTCTTCTCCCCGCCACTGTGTTTGAAATCATTCCCACTCCACAGTCCCTGGCGGCTTACTGGTCATATCATAAAACACCCATGGGCATCCGTGCTGCGCTTGAATCTGATCGCTCAACTGAGCCAACAGGCTGAGCGGAATCTCTTCGTGCAGTTTGGCGGCGCGTGCCGTCATAAAATCAGACGTGACAACGGCTCGAATCACCACCGAATGACCTCGGCCGGGCTCTGGTCCAAAAGGCAACAAAACACTGAGCGTTTGACTCGTTTTTTGTAGGAGTCCAGCCGCTTCAAAGCCTTTGCTGACCGTATGGTCGATGGCTCGAAGAAGGGCCAGGGTTTCTGGTTCTAAATAGGTGGGGGTTACCCAAGAAAGAGCCTTGGGCAGGGGGGGGTGGGGGTTTAGCGCAAGGATAACGCGGTTAATCCCGGGCATCTGATTGGGAATCTGCCTGGCCCAATCGTGAAGCGTTTTGTATTGCTCTTTTTCTGCCAGTGCTTGGAGACCAACAGACTTACTATGAAGCGCGACCCCGTGACTGTATGTTCTACCATCACCTTGAACTCCAACAGAACGAATGGGGAGTAATGTGCCAGTAAACGGTGTGCCTGCTAGAAAGGTATCCACTTTCTCTTGCAAGGCTTCGGCATTCACAGCCCTGTAGGGAGAATCTGTGCACAGAATCCGAATCCCAAGACCAGGCCCTGGGAAAGGTTGCCTGCTAACCAGTGCTTCTGGCAGTCCCAACATACGGCCTATTTGGCGAACTTCGTCCTTATGCCAGTCTCGGTTGGGCTCCACAATCAGGCCCTTGTCTCGATGGGCCCGAATCAAGGGGACATCGTTGTGATGGGTTTTAATCGTTTGCGCCGATTGGCTGATATCTCGATTGCCGCTCTCAATGAGATCGGGTCTGAGTGTTCCTTGGGCAATAAAGGCCTCATTCATATCAATTCCGAGTGAATTCACTGCTTTTTCGGTGAGCTGGTAAAAGACATCCCCAATCACACGACGCTTTTGTTCTGGATCAGTAAGCAGACGTAAGGGTTTGGTGAGCGTCTGGGTTAAGGTGTTCCCATTTTGACCATCTGAAGTTTGGGCTTGGCCGTTTAAAAAATCGCTTTCAGCTTGGATATGCTTGAGATGTTTGAGTCCCAGTGCTTGTAAGGCGTCACAGACCAATGCGCTCTCTTGATGGCGCATCATGCCGGAATCGATATGCACGGCAAATACTTTTTCGGGCCCCAGAGCCTTCAGCAGCAATGCTGCTGTTACAGAAGAATCGACACCACCACTGACCAAGACCAGAACGGGATGGTCGCCCACCTGTTCTTGAATCCGAGTAATGGCATTGTCCAGTCTGTTATCAAGCTTAAAGTTCCCGTTTGCCTTGCAGATGCCGTAGACAAAGTGCTGGAGCATTTGCTCGCCGTGTTGGGTAAGCTCCACTTCCGGATGAAACTGAACGCCGTAGATCTGCCTCTTGGCGTCCATAACAGCTGCAATAACCTTGTCCTGATTCCCCTGGCCAGACGTGGCAATCACCTCAAAGCCCGGTGCGAGTTTAGAAACACTGTCTCCATGGCTCATCAGAACGGGTTGATCGACATCCATGCCTTCAAAAAGCGGGTTGTTATTGTGAATTTGTATGAGTGTTTCGCCGTATTCTTTGGTATCACTGCCTAAAACAGTGCCGCCTAATTGCTGAGTGAGTAGCTGCATACCGTAGCAAATGCCAAGCACTGGAATCCCAATAGAAAAAAGACCGACGTCACACTGTGGTGCGCCCGTATCATAAACACTGTGAGGTCCACCCGAGAGAATGATGCCCACATATCCATCACGAAGCGTGTCTAGCGGGTAGTCAATGGGTAAAATTGCTGTTTCAACCTTGAGTTCTCGGATACGACGGTCAATCACCTTGGTGTATTGGGCGCCGCAATCAAGAATGGCTATCTTCTCGCTCATGTCAAGCCCAGGCGTGTTTTTCAATCATAATACAGGCGTTGGAGACAACGGTAATACCGTTGTCTTTAGCCAGTGCGATTGCAGCCTCATCTTCAGACCCTGGCTGAAACCAGACATAGCGAATACCTAAATCGATACAGTCTTGGATCACAGCCAATGTGGCTGAAGGAGGGATGACCAAATTTACAACCGTCGGTTTTTGTAGCAATGCCGCTAGTGAAGGGTAGCATGGATCCCCTTCGACTTCTGTCAATCTTGGGTTAATGGCTTGGACAATGTAGCCAGCCTCTTTGAGATCGCGGTAAATCTTGTTACCAAATTTACTGCGATCAGCAGACACACCAACCACCGCCCATAAGCGTTCTTTGGCAAAGGATTCTAGTGGATTTTCAAACATCATAACCAGCAGTTTACAGCGCCTTAAGGCTGTACGCAAGCCTTAGAGGGGACGAGATTTAAGACGCTTTCTTCGATTCCCCTGAAAGCGTTTGAACCAGCCTCAAGATATCTTCGGCAGAGTCGACATAGTGGACCCGAACCCCGTCTACCAATTTTTTAAAGAGTGGGGAGAACCGAAGCTCCTTTTCAACCTGAGGCCTGTTCACACTGGGAACGATAAAGTCAGTAATTCCTTGATAAATACCCCCACTGATTTTTTCTCGAAGTCCCCCAATCGCATGGACCGTGCCGTGAAGCCGCATTTCTCCGGTGAGTGCAATCGTACCAGGGATAGCCTTTCCTGAAAGCGCACTATATAAGGCGAGAAATGTGCTGGTCCCGGCACTGGGCCCGTCTTTTGGGGTGGCAGTGTCTGGGTAATGGATATGAATATCTGTTTTGCCTTGATTCAATTTGTCGAGAACTTCTTTGCTAATCCCAAATTCAGCGCCATGGGAGCGTAAGTAGCTCACTACAACTTGGGCCTCTTCCTTCATCACATCTCGAAGACTACCCGTGAGAGAAAGTTTCCCCGTTCCGTCCATCACACTCACTTCAATCGGCATAGTACCGCCCCCAATAGTGGAGTAAAACAACCCGTTTACTTCCCCGGCATGGGGTTTTTTGTTAGGGTGAGGGGAGGACACAGGGGTGTCTAGCCATTCATTAAGAACCGTAGGGGTGATCACAATTTGATCGGCGGGCAGAGTACTGGTTCGTCTTGCAACGGGCTGCTTTAAAATCTCTACAGCACTGCGTTCTAGTAGTTTCTTAATGGCATTGCGTAGCCCACGAACACCCCCTTCGCGGGTGTAATTGCGAATAATACTGTGTATTGCCTCATCAGTGATCACCACTTTGTTGGGAGTGAGTGCAACCTCTTTGCTCAGCTCGGGGACGGCATATTTTTTTGCAATAACCTGCTTTTCCTCTTCCAGATAAGCTGGAAACTCTATCACCTCCACGCGAGACAAGAAATGCTCTGGAAAGCCTTCCAATGAGTTGGCGGTGAGGACAAAGATGGTGTTGGAGAGATCAACAGGAAAATCCAGATAGGTGTCTTTGTAGCGGTGGTTATGATCGGGATCGAGAACGGCAAGTAGTGCATCCTTGGGATCTCCAGATGAATGATTTCGCCCTGTCCCTGTTTTGTCCACTTCATCCAGCTGGATGACTGGGTTCATGGTACCAGCGGTCTTTAACGCATCGATGATAGCCCCGGGTTTAGAGCCAACATAGGTGTATTGATGTCCGTTAATAAAGTGAGCATCTGTTTTCCCGGCGAGTGAGACAAAGGAATAACGCCGTCCCAAGGCTTCGGCAATACTTTTGGCTACGGCTGTTTTGCCGGTACCCCCTGGGCCGACCAAGAGAAAAATGGCCCCCTTGGTATTGCCTTGCAGCTGTCGGACCGCAATTTTTTCCAAAATTCGCGCCTTTAACCTTTCGATGCCAAAGAAGCGTTGATCAAAAATAGCCCGGGCCTTTTCTACATCGTTGGTATCCTGGGTGGTAACGCCCCAGGGGAGTGAGAAAACCGTGTTTCGGAAATCTTGCTTCTTGTCGTTATCATGGGCACTGCTTCGGTCGTTGCTCAGCTGCATTTCATCGAGCTTGTTTTTCACCTCAGCCGTAAAAAATTCTTCCTTGTAGTTCATCACGGCCAAACCGTTTAGGATGATTTTGGGTTGCTGATCTTTGGGGACACCGGGGCGTAGCACAATGGTATGGAGTCTGCTGCTGAAGGGATTGAGATCTTTAATTACACTGGCCTGAAAAAGCCGAGTGACAACAGGCTCTAGGGTATTAAGAGAACGAAAACCCAGTTGCCGGTCTAAGAGTTCAAAAAACTTACTCTCATACTGGCCCAGTTGATTGGTGCCTTGTTGATAATTTTCCGTCCCCATGGCTTCAGCGTGGGTATCCTGGTGGAGAATGAGCTGTTTGAGTATCTCTTTGCCGGTGATTTTTTGTCCTACATCGTTGACAAATACCGCTTCCATAAAGTCATCGACGGTATCTGAATTTCTAATAGTGATTGGACGCCCAATAGGAGCGGTTTTGTTGCCAAAATAGGGCTTTGGATAGGATAAGAGCTGTGTTTTGGCGGGGTGTGTTTTAAGGTCTTGGTGGGACAGTTCACTAGCTTGCTTTTGAGGCAGCACAGCGGATCTCAGATGACCTGAGCGTGAAATGGATAATGAACCAGTCAATATGTCCCTCACGATAATTCCCTAAAATAAAAAATCGAGACCCAATAGACTCACTCTTGCCTCACTCTTGATCGGTTTACTCCGGCAATTAGGGTCTCACAAATAATGCGAAAATACAAGGCGCTACAGCAGACGCGAATGGACAAAACAAGCCATTGCTGTGCCAAATAAGGCTCCTACCACCACTTCAATCGGGGTATGCCCAAGGAGCTCTCTTAAGCGCTCTGGTAGGAGCGCGGGGTAGTGCATATAAAAGTCTTCCGTAATTTTGTTGAGAATTCCGGCCATTTTCCCCGCAGCCCGGCGAACCCCAGCGGCATCATACATCACAATCAAAGCTAAACTGAGTGCAATGGCAAATTGTGTTGAGCCAAACCCTTCTACCAGACCACAACTGGTGGCCATAGATGCCATAAAAGCGCTGTGGCTGCTTGGCATCCCTCCAGTTTGTACCATGATGCGAAAGTTCAGTCGTTGATGGGTCACTGTGTCTATAAAGGCCTTCACCAATTGTGCAGAAATTAAGGCTAGCAGTGCGGAGATTAATACCTCTTTGCCAGGCAAGGTGGGGTCCATTGTCAGCCAGTGGCTGTTGCTCATGTTGAAATACTTTCTGTATTAGTGAATTCGGGTCCGGAGGTACTCAATCATCGCTTCTAGTCTGTCAACACCGCCGGGTAAAGACTGTGAATGGATGCTGACGAGCAGTTGATGGCAAGAATCAAACAAATGGTTCGCCTGATCTCTGGAAGCAGCTAAGCCAAGAAGCTCTGGGTAGGTCGCCTTATTCTGGGCTTGGTCTTTTCCTGCTGTTTTACCCAAAGTATCTGCAGTGGATTCTATATCTAATAAATCATCGACAATCTGAAAGGCAAGTCCCAAATCGATGCCAAATGTGCGAAAGGTCTCTACTGTCTGGGGAGCCGCTCCAGCAAGCCGGGCTCCTGCAAAGGCGGCAAATTGAAATAACGCGCCCGTCTTGTAGCGGTGAATATAGTTAACGACGGGCAGATCAAACGGTTTGTTTTCATAATAAATATCGACAAATTGACCGTTGACCAAGCCTTGGGTGCTACTGACGCTGGCAAAATTTTGAATTACATCCAAGATAATCTCTTGGGTGACAGGGGCTTTGACGGGCGTTTCTCGGGCAATAATCCCAAAAGCATAGGCGATCAGCGCATCTCCTACCAGCACCGCAGTGGATTCGTTATAGGCCTTGTGCAGGGTGGGTTTCCCCCGTCGTAAATCGTCATTATCCATACAAGGCAGATCGTCATGAATAAGGCTTTGTGTGTGAATCATCTCAAGAGCACACGCAGTTGGGAGGACCAGAGATTCTTCTCCGCCACAAGCCCGGCACACTTCCACCAGTAGCAAAGGTCGAATGCGCTTGCCAGAATCTAAAACACTATAACGCATCGCTTCCCAAAAGGTTTCGGGTCCTAAAATACTAGGGATAGTGCTGGGGTGTAAAACGGCATTAGACAGATAGTGTCCCAGGCCGGCTTGAATGGCATCAAGCGGTGCTTGAAACAAAGCCTCGAAAGGGGTGGTGCTTAACTGAGATTTAGAAAGGGATGTCATCGGGACGAGATTCTCAATCGCTAAATGAGAGAGTGTCTTCAGGGAGGGCAACCGGGGCCTGCCCGTTATTATAACTCGAGCGACATCAGACTAGTCCTGTTCTCCCTCAAGGGAGATAAGGCCTTCTTCGAGTTCTCCGCGCTGCAGGACCTCCTGTTTTTCTCGTTTTCGAGAGTGATGTCGAGATTTTTGATTGAGCCGAAGGATTTCCACTGTCTCGCTACCCTTTTTATCAATGGACTTCCGCCCGTAACGCTCTTTTTGGCTGCTCTGTTTTTGCAGGGCCTCATATCCGGCTGCCTCTGTTAAAAACGCAAAGTAGCTGTTCAGGCGGCTGGTACTAAACTGATCCAGATTTTGGGTGATGCCGCAGTCTTCGGCACCTTCTTCATGGAGGCAATTGTTATAGAAGCAAGCTTGTCGATACTCTGAAAACTCTGTAAACGTTTGCTCAATTTGTTTTCGAGTGGCAAAATCAAAACGAAGATGGCTAAATCCCGGTGTATCCGCTATCCAGGCATTGGGAAAGACTTCCCACAACTCCACATGTCGGGTGGTGTGAGTGCCGCGTTGGAGTTTGTTAGAAACTTCTTCCACGCGAAGCGTGAAATTGGGATTGAGATGATTAATTAATGAGGATTTTCCCGCCCCACTGAGCCCAGCCAGGACTGTAGAATGGTCTTTTAAATAAGGGATTAAGCTATTTTTCAGGGCATCAGGGTGTTGGATGCTTGTAAATAGCACAGAGTAACCGAGTTGATCGTGATACAAGCGGGTTAAATGCACCTGAGTTTCTTCAATTTCTGAGTCGGATGCTAATAAATCAGTCTTGGTAAAACAAATCAGCGCTTTTAAACCGGCAAGACGCGCGTGGGTTAAAAAACGGTCCAATTGGGTGAGCTCTAGCACTGGCTCTCTCAAGGGATGAACGATCACAACCTGATCCATATTGGCGACCTTTGGGCGGGACAGGTGATTGTCTCTAGGTGCAATGTGGACGATTCTTGCACTACGTGTTTCTGAGACCAAACTATCCAGTAAAACATAGTCACCCACCCATACTTCTTGTTGCTCTTTTTTGAGCGTGCCTTTTACAGTGCATTCCCAAGACACACCTTGGTAATCAACAATGTAATGACTGCTGAGGTAGGCCCTAACACGTCCATTAGTCTCTTTAGACAGAGTGGACATGGTGCTTTTCCAGTTGAGGCGCCTGTTGGTTTAATGCCTGTTGCTCTAGTATCTGATCAAAGCGTGTTAGTGACTCCTGATGAGTGGCATCGAGTTGGTAATTCAAGGCATGCGTATAATAATGCGTCAAAACGTCTACACTCAAACCGCTATCAAGACTCGCCTGCTGAATGAGTTCAGTTCTCCAATTGTTATTAATGGAAGCGTCAAAAAACACATCACGGTGATGCAATAAAAGCTTATGGACAGTCATAACCGCTTGCTTGACAAGGTTATCCAGTTTCTTAGGCGTCACCCAGACGGCAAACACAAACGGCAAACCCGTTTTGTTAACCCACTCCTGGGAAAGATCAATCACATAATTAGGTACAGATTTCGTTATAGTGCCGGATTCCAGTACTTTGAGTGTTTGACTCACCTGCAGCGCCCGATCACCAATCACCAGGGCACATCCATAGCTTGTCAGCATGTGTTGATAATCAGAGGCCGGATAGGTGAGAAAGCGCTCTTGGCAGGCAACGCCGGTTTCAGCTTCTAGCAGATAAGCCAGCAAGGCCACAGAGGTTTCAGAATCATCGGGCACCGGAATCGGCCCTGGACGGGCTACAAGCTCAGCCAAGGGGCTTTCAGACAAGAATAAAACACTGCTCACGCTTCCGTAAGAGCTGACTGAAAGACCGTCGAGCAAATCAAAATCCCCCTGATGACGAAGGTAAAAGGCACTAGAAACTGGCGAAATATCCAGTCGACCGTCAAGCATCCATTGGTTGAGTGTGGCGGGTGGGTGGTAATGACAAGACAGTAGGGGGTGAGATGGTAAGCCCGCGTATATCGGCACAGTATTGGTAAAACCAATTGCCCCTAGCCGTGTTTCTGTCTCAAGAGCGTCAGGTGCAAACTCAATCAGTGAGTTGGCTGACATGCAGCAAGTGCTCCCTTAGTTATTGTCGTAGATTTTGATTATGTTGTAGGTGCTATCACGCTCTACCGGTATTTTCCCGGATCTTTGGATCAGCGTCAATAGATTTTCACGGGTCATATGCTCGCTGGATTCGGTACCAGCAGCATGGGCAATCTTTTCTTGGATAACGGTACCGTCTAAATCATCCACACCAAAGCTTAAGCTGACCTGAGAGAGCTTTTCGCCGATGTGAATCCAGAAGGACTTGATATGCGGAACGTTATCCAGCAGCAAGCGGCTGACCGCAAAGTTTTTTAAATTCTCAACGCCTGTCATCGCGTTGCGTTCATCAATTTTATTGTTGTCATAGTAGCAGTTGAGTGGAATAAACGTCATGAAACCGCCAGTTTTGTCTTGCTGCTCTCGAATCGCGAGAATGTGATCAATCCGTTCTTCCGCGGTTTCGCCCAGTCCTGCTAGCATGGTGGCGTTACTGGGAATCCCCATCTGATGGGCCAACCCATGAATGCGCAGCCATTCTTCAGCAGAAATTTTGTCCACGCACACTTCTTTTCGGACGCGTTCTGCAAAGACCTCGGCTCCACCCCCGGGCATAGAGTCAAGTCCCGCCTCTTTCAGGGTTTCTAAAACGCGTTCTACTTTAATCCCGTCCAATTTGGCCAGGTAATCCATCTCAACGGCGGTTAAGCCCTTAATATGGACCTTGGGAAACTCTTGCCGAAGCGTTTTAAACAGATCGGCATAAAAGGCCAGATTATGCTCAGAATAGAGCCCGGAGACGATATGAAACTCTGATAGGCTCTCCCAGGCTGGGTATTTTTTCACATGCGTAATCACATCATCGACGCTCATCACATAGGCAAAGGGAGACCCTGGCCCTTTTTTGAAGGAACAGAACTTGCAGTGGGCCTCGCAGATGTTGGTGGGATTGATGTGGTGGTTATGGACCCAGTAAACATAGTCCCGTGTTTCCGCCGGAGTCCGTAAAATTCGGGCAGTGTCTGCCAAAATACCAATGGCCATTAAATCTTGAGACTGGTAAACAGTGATCCCCTCTTCCCGGGTCAAGCGTTCGCCGTTTTGGACTTTTTCATAAATACGAGAAAGCGGGTTGGCCTTCTGCGACATATAGTCGTGCTTTAGTGGCTCTAGTTGGGGGGCCAAATCAGTGGCGGCTGTAAATTCTGGGGTGACAGTGGCCATAAAACAACGTCCTTAAGGTCAGTATCTAATGCAAGTATAGAGCGTTGAGGGTTTATACAGCGGATACAGATTCTGTAACCAGCCCTGTAACCACCCTATGTTACTACGACCATGCTTGTTTTACCAAGACATGCCAGAAATAAAAATTGTTGTGACTAGCTCTCGTCGTTCAGTTTCAGCACGGCCATAAATGCATCTTGAGGGATGTCCACACGGCCAACAGATTTCATCCGCTCTTTTCCAGCTTTCTGTTTTTCCAACAGCTTGCGTTTGCGGGTGATGTCCCCGCCGTAACATTTGTCCAGCACGTTTTTACGGACCGCACTGATATTGACCCTGGCCAGAACTTTCCCCCCAATGGCCGCCTGAATCGCCACCTCAAACATTTGCTTGGGTATCAAATCCTTCAGCTTGGTGGTTAATTTTCGGCCCATTCCTTGTGCTTTGTCCTGGTGAACAATCACACTGAGCGCGTCAACGGGCTCTCCGGCAACCAAAATATCCATTTTCACCAATTTCGATTGCTTGTAGCCAGAAAAGTGATAGTCCATCGAGGCATAGCCGCGAGAACGGGATTTGAGCTGGTCGTAAAAATCAGTCACAATCTCATTGAGCGGAATTTCGTACTTTAGATTCACCCGGGTGGTGTCCATATAATCCATCGCCGTAAAAGTTCCCCGGCGGTCTTGGGCCAAATCCATCAAGGCACCCACAAATTCATTGGGCACAATCATCGAGACATTGACGTAGGGCTCTTCAATAAAATCGCGAATAATCGGATCCGGCATCTTGGCTGGGTTATCGACTTCGAGTACTTCCCCTTTTTTGGTATGCACCTTATAGACAACGCTGGGGGCGGTTGTAATCAATGACAGATTGTACTCCCGCTCAAGCCGCTCTTGGATAATCTCCATATGGAGCAGGCCCAAAAAGCCGCAGCGAAAACCAAAACCCAAGGCTTCAGAGGTTTCGGGCTCAAAGGTAATACTGGCATCATTCAGTTTTAATTTATCGAGTGAGTCTTTCAGATCGTTGTAATCATCGTTATCGACGGGGTACATGCCGCAAAACACCATAGGGAGTGCTTTTTTGTAGCCGGCCAGAGGCTCTGGGGCAGGATTGTTGGCAAGTGTGATGGTATCGCCGACGAAAGAGCCGATTTCCTTAATAGAGGCAGCGATGTAACCTACCTCTCCAGACTCTAGCTTTGCCCGGGGGTTTCTGGCTGGTCTCATCACCCCCAGCTCAACCACATCAAAGGTTTTGTTGTTGGCCATAAAGCGGATTTTATCACCCTGCTTTACTTCGCCGTCCATCACCCGAATATAGGTGATGATGCCTAAATAAGTATCAAAATAGCTGTCAAACACCAAGGCTCTGAGTGGTTTTTGGGTATCTACTTTGGGGGGCGGCACTTTTTTGACAATGGCTGATAGAATTTCCTCAATCCCAATGCCCGATTTGGCACTGGCAAGGATGGCATCACTGGCATCCAGCCCCACCAGGTCTTCAATCTCTTTTTTCACGCGCTCAGGGTCTGCCGCGGGAAGATCAATCTTGTTAATCACCGGAATAATCTCTAGATTGGCCTCAATCGCCAAATAGACATTGGCCAGGGTCTGGGCTTCAACACCTTGAGAGGCATCGACAACAAGAAGCGCTCCTTCACAAGCCTCTAAGCTACGAGAAACCTCATAACTAAAGTCCACGTGCCCCGGTGTGTCAATTAAGTTGAGTATATAAGGCTTGTCGTCCTCGATATACTCCATTCGCGCTGCCTGTAGCTTAATGGTAATGCCGCGCTCACGTTCCAAATCCAGGTTATCCAGCACTTGGGCCTTCATCTGCCGTTTCTCAATTGATTTTGTCGCCTCAAGAAGGCGATCGGCCAGCGTGGATTTACCGTGATCAATATGGGCGATGATGCAGAAGTTACGAATATTGTTGGCTTGGGTCATATGCGCGTTAATGACTCATCTGGTAGCTGGGCATACTCTGGAGCGGACGCCACGTCTGTATTTGTTGCTGAACAAAAGCCAGTATCTCAGCTTCGGGCAGATCCGTTGCGGCCTCTGCGTCACGCATCTTCACCTCTAAAACCCCTTCAGCCGCCTTTTTCCCAGCGGTAACCCGAATTGGTATCCCAATGAGATCCGCATCCTTAAACTTGACGCCAGCCCGCTCATCCCGGTCATCCAGTAAAACTTCTATCCCTTGTGCCTGCAGTGCTGAATAAATCCGGGTAGCAAGAGACATCTGGGTTTCATCCTGAGCGTTAACGGCAACCACCACAACCTGATAAGGCGCAATCCCCATTGGCCAGATGATTCCGTTTTTGTCATGAAAGCGCTCTACCGCAGCAGCTGCGGTGCGAGAGACACCAATGCCGTAGCAGCCCATTAAAAACGGCTTTTCACTGCCGTCTTCCTCAGTATATGTTGCCTGCATGGATTGCGAATACTTGGTCCCCAGTTGGAAAATGTTTCCTACCTCAATTCCCCGGGTCATTTCAAGGGATCCTTCTTTGCACTCAGCACAGTTGTCCCCCACATTGGCGCGGCGGATATCCACAAAACGATCCGGCTTTTCCAAGTCGGAGCCCCAGTTGGCATTGACCAAGTGCTTGTCAACCTGATTGACAGCAACAAAGAAGTTCTTTAAATCAGCCACACTCTTGTCGAAGACAAACGTAATGGGTCTTGGTAGGCCAATTGGCCCAATAAATCCTTTGGCAGACCCTCCAGATAGAGTGTCCACTTCTTCTGCCGTGGCCATACGGATGCTATTGCCTGCCATGATGTTCTGGAGTTTGGTCTCCTCGACATCTAAATCACCGCGAATGAGCGCCATGATCGGTGTTTTTTCATCGACGATGTACAACAAACTTTTTAAAATCAGTGTGGGGTGCATTTTAAAGTTCTTATGCATAATCTCAATAGAAGTGGCGCCCGGGGTTTCAATCACTTCAGTGTTTGTATAGGGACTTGCTTCTTGAGAGTCTGGCAGGACAGACTCGGCCCGTTCCACGTTGGCCGCGTAACCACAGTGGGTACAAAAAATAATTTCGTTCTCCCCGCTTTCCTGTTCCCCTGGGGCGATGCGGGTGAGTACCATAAACTCATGACTCACACTGCCGCCGATGGCCCCGCTGTCACTGCGAACCATTCGGGTTTCTAATCCGCAGCGGTCAAAAATTCGGGTGTAGGCTTCTGCCATCACTTGGTATTCTTTGTCGAGGCACGTTTCATCTCGGTGGAAGCTATACGCATCCTTCATGATAAACTCTCGTCCCCGTAAAAGTCCAAATCGAGGACGGATTTCGTCACGGTATTTGGTTTGGATCTGATATAAATTAACAGGAAGCTGTCTGTAAGACCGTACTTCTTTGGTAGCGATATCAGTTATCACTTCTTCTGCTGTGGGAGCCAGCCCGTAATCCCGCTGATTACGGTCTTTCACTCGCATCATCATATCGCCATATACGTCCCAGCGTCCAGAGGCTTGCCAAAGCTCAGCAGGTTGTAGAATGGGCATTAAGAGTTCTTGTGCCCCGGCACGGTCCATTTCTTCACGGACAATCTGCTCTACTTTGCGCATCACGCGCCACATCAAGGGCAAATAGCTGTAGACCCCATTGCTAAGTCGGCGAATGAAGCCAGCTCGAACCAATAGCTGGTGGCTGACCACTTCGGCTTCTGCCGGGTTATCCCGAAGGGTGGGGGCGAGGAGTTTTGAAAGTTTCATAGGGGGAGTTTCATCTGGGAAGTATCTTCAAGAGGCTATTGTGCGCTTAGACGGACTGAATTCGGGTCAATGTGATGGAACTGTTGCTTGCCGGAATTGGCCCGGGCGGTTTTGGTTTTTTCGATAATCTCACGAATCTCTTGCTCTTCCAAGGTCTCTTTCTCAAGTAACACTTTTACAATGGCGTCCATCACATCGCGGTTCTCAGAAAGCAGGTTGTGGACGTATTGGTATTGCTTGTCGACCAGTTTTTTCACCTGTCTGTCAATCTCTGCAGCCACTTCTTCGCTGTAGTTGCGAGATGTTCCAAAATCACGGCCCATAAACACATGCTCATTCTTGTCACCATAGGCAACAGGACCCAGTGTTTCATTCATCCCGTAGACGGTGACAATATCTCGAGCAATTTTAGAGACTTTTTCCAGGTCGTTACTGGCACCGGTAGTCACATCACCAAACACAATTTCTTCAGAGACTCTGCCGCCCAGTGCTTCGGCCATTCTGGCAAGCAATTGGGATTTACTGTAAGTGTTGTGATCAGAATCCGGGGCGGTCCAAGAGTAGCCCAGCGCCATCCCCCGAGGGATAATGGTCACTTTTCGTAAAGGGTCGCACCCTTCTGTCATCATCGCTGTTAGGGCGTGCCCCACTTCGTGATAAGCGGTGTTTTCTTTCTCTTTCTCATTCACCATGCGCGAGCGCTTTTCGATCCCAACCACAACGCGGTCAATGCTGAGTTCGATGTCTTCCATCTCAATGATTTCTTTGTGCTTGCGCGCAGCGAGCAAGGCGCCTTCATTCAGCAGGTTGGATAAATCCGCCCCCGTAAAGCCAGAAGTTCTTCGAGCCAGGGTTTTCAAATCCACATCATCGGCCATTGGTTTACCTTTGGTGTGCACTTTCAGAATCTGTTCACGGCCTTTCACATCAGGCCTGTCAATGACAATCTGACGGTCAAAGCGACCTGGGCGCAGCAAGGCATTATCGAGAATATCCGGGCGGTTTGTTGCCGCCAAGATAATAATCCCAGTATTGGGATCAAATCCGTCCATCTCGACGAGTAATTGGTTGAGCGTTTGTTCCCGCTCATCGTGCCCACCGCCAAGACCGGCACCCCTCTGACGGCCTACTGCATCTATTTCATCAACAAAAATAATACACGGTGCGTGTTTTTTCGCCTGTTCAAACAGATCGCGTACCCGACTGGCACCGACTCCAACAAACATTTCAACAAAATCAGAGCCACTGATACTGAAATACGGAACCCCTGCTTCCCCAGCAACGGCTTTGGCAAGCAATGTTTTCCCAGTCCCTGGGGCACCCACCAGCAAAACCCCTTTTGGAACACGCGCACCCAGTTTTTGGTAACGTTCTCCGTTTTTCAGGAAGTCGACAATTTCTTCCAGTTCGGCTTTGGCCTCATCAATGCCGGCGACTTCGTCAAAAGTGATGTTGACCTTATTGTCAATCATCATTTTGGCGCGACTTTTCCCAAAGGACATCGCCTGAGATCCACCGTTTTGGGCACTTCTAAGAAAAACCATAATCAGAAAAACGGGAATGATAGAGAGAAACAGGAACGTCACAATCTGACTCCAGAAATTGGGTGACTGTGGCGGCTTAAACTTAAATTGAACGTGATTTTTTTCCAAACGGGGGACCAAAAGATTGGCAGCATCCCCTTCCGGCAGTTGGATTTTGTAAAACTGCGGTCGGCCTGAAGTCATAGAAGGCATCGACCCTTGAAGTTTCGGCGTGGCTTCTGCGTTTTGTCCAGCAATATCCACATTGCTTATTTCTCCTCGGTCAATTTTTTGGAGAAATTCAGAATATTGCAGCTCTTTCACCATAGGACCGGTAGAACTCGTCGTAAAGGTTGAGTACAAAAAGACCAAGACCAATAGAACAAGTATGATGATGATGCCACTTCGTTTTTGGTTTTTCATAAGTGAGACTGCCTTGTATAATGCCGAATGAATTGAATAAAATCGATTTGTCTCTATAGACTACCACTCCCCTGGCTTTTGATAAAGTATCTTGACTGGCTTGCTTGCGTCACAATTTGCTTACAAATAGTGTTTTTATTGACGAAAATCAGCTAAAGTTAACACTTGTCATGTCATTGGTCGAATTGACCTGGCTGGCGCTGGTTCACTGCTAGCGAGTTCACTGTAAATTTGGATCGAGAGTATTGTCTGACTTACCCTGTTTGGGCCCTGGATTTTTTCAGTCTGAACAAGCAAGTCGTTTTTCGGTAGGGTTCCCTGCAATCATTCTCAAAGAAGACAGTGAGTTCAGTGATTAGCAGACTAAAGGGTCTTAATCTTTGTGCAGTTAGCTTCTAAGAGAGATGTACGCGCTCATGAATCCAGGACTATCATCAGAGAATACCGTGTCTGCCCGTGACACCCGCGATCCGTTTATTTACACAACTGCCTATCTGACAGAATTTCTCGCTGTTTCAGAAGACGACCTGAATTTCCTGGTCGCTCAACTCGGTCTCAATCCTTTCTTTGATGAACGCACGGGGGCGACACAATACAGCAAAGAAGATCTCGAGCTGTTGAAAAAGGCTGTTGAGATGCAAGGACGAGGTGAAACGATGTCTACCATTCAGAATTACCTCTTGGATGAGAGCCTTTCGGGCAATAACCCTTTAGATGCTTCTGAGTCAGCCACCATACAAGGCTTTAATCAGATGGTCAGCGCGATTAACCAGTCATCAGGTATCAGTAATGCCGTTGCCAAAACGGGTGCAGATAAACCAGCTCCTATTCCCAGCGGTGAGAGAATTTCCGTTGTGGTGGAAGCCATGACCCAGGCCAAAGAGGGTATTTTAAAGGACATGGCCCGTCTCCTGGACGATAAACTGGCTGGTTTGGATGAGGTTGTGGTTGAGCTGATTCGCTGTAAGAGTGAGAATGACTCGTTAAAACAGCGTCTAAAAGCAATGACCGATGAGAATAGCTACCTTCAATCTGAACTGTCTCGCTTTAAGCCGGTTCAATTTGGGTTTTACCGAAAGAATTAATCGCGTGACCCTCCCCAAAAAAACGCTACTAAATAATCGCTGCTGGCAGACAGTGTGTCTTTTTGCTTTTGGGCTTTTGGGGTGCTTCCCCTTGTCATCTCTTGCACAAGGGCTAAAATCGCCAGAGGTGACCATCTATCTCCACAACGGCACTGATGTGACGGGGCATCTGATTGAAATGAATGCCAAGGGGTACCGGGTGAAAACGGATAAAGGTGAGACCTTTGTTCGGCAAGGATTGTATCAGGGGTTGATTCTCAATAATGAGGAAGAAAAGAAGGTGGCTGCCTCGATCACACATGATCCTTTCGTGATGATGTCTGGGGCCCGTTATGCTTTTGATATGCGTAATGAGCTGCAGAGTAATCTGAAAGCGACGATGGAGAAATGCCCAACCCAACCCTTGAAAACATACGCGCTGGTTCATTTTGTGATTGAAAAAAACGGGAAGATTCGGGATCTTCAGCCCATTTTAAGTTCCGGATGTCCCCCACTCGACAGCGCTCTTTTAAAGACCATTCAGGCCAAAAAACTACCCCCTTTGCCTTCGGATTTTCCGTTTGCATATTTCCCCGTCAATATGACCATGCCGCTCCCGCCACCCAGAAAGCAGAATTAATGGGACGCAGAATTAACGAATTAGCCCTAGATAGGGATCCCCGTTAACAGGGTGCTCCCGTAATCCAGCGTTTGCTGAGATATCTGAGAGAGACTCCCAGTGGGTCAGAATCAGAGCCTCAATCTTGCGGGGCTGGAGAGTGACGCTGTTTGTGACTGTTTCTGATAAATCGGCTTTACTCACCCAGCGCATCTCGTTGATGTTTTCGGTGAGCACCGTACTTAATGTTCCCCCGGTAATGCTGCCCCAGAAGACAACATCGACCACATGACCGGTGGAGGGGGCTTTTGCCGGAATAAAATCACTCACCCAAAGTAACCGGCGAATGGAAACGGCCAATGCGGTTTCTTCAAGCATTTCGCGTTCAGCTGCCTCTGCTAAAGACTCGTGCCCTTCCACCGTACCGCCCGGCAGCACCCAGAAGTCTAGGTTGTTTTGGCGCAGTAGCAAAAGGTGGTCTTGATGAAAGACCACAACACCCACGCGTAGTTTGTGAAAATACCCTTGTGACATCTGGATTTTGTCTCACTAGCACAAAACATCTTAAGAAAGTTTTTATATAAAAGAGAGCATTTTGAGGATTTTGAGCAATTAGACCATTTCTGCTTCTCAGATTCTAGCGTCTAGATTTTCTAGATATATTGATTGAGGCTTTCTCGTCACAAAAGGGGTTTTTGGTTGTCTTTTGAAGCCGTACATCGCACGCGAGCAAATTCCTACGGGGGCTTTGGCTCTGGCTTTGACCCTTACGCTGCAGCACTCGGCCAAGCCGGCCGATACAGCGAGGCTCAAAGAGGTGTTCTGGGTGAAGCCTCTCATAAGGCGATGGACAATGTCGTACAAACCACACTGCGCCGGGTGCCGGTTCGTATTATCGATGAGATTGCCAACGCCCATAAACCCACATTTGATCATGTTCGAGATTCCTTTGTTTCGAGTACGTCGACCGGCAGCTCGCAAGCCAAAATCCTGGGTAATTCTGTCAAGGCCCAAGGTCAATCGCTCATGATGTCTGCCCCCACCTCCAGTCAGACGATGGCGGCACTCAGTAACATCACCAAAAACACGGTGACCTGGAGAGAAATTCTCGGCATGGGCAATATGCAAAGCAAAGCCGGGGAAAGCGCCTTTAGAAGCGTGGTGGAAAATCTACAGGCCAATGGTCAAAAGCTGACATTAGCCAATAGTGCGGGTCGTTCTGCATTTATGAGTGCTTGGAAAGACTCTGTTCGATATAACTTTAAAGATTTTCTCAAGTCAAACCAGCACACCCAATCGATGACAGCGGGATCGTTTTTTAAGAACACCGTTGTGGCCGGGAATATTCGGGCGTTTGTAGAACCCTTCCAGACCAAACGCTGGCCGATGCTCATCCCGCCAACCCTCTCTTGGGGCTTTTTAGGTTGGGGCGTGTTTAAGTCCACCCGAGATGCTTATCGAAATGCCAAAGACAAAGAAGACGGCTCCTTCGGCAGTAAGCTGAATACCTGGTGGCAGACTGGGAAAACCCTGGTGACCAAATTGGCCAAATCATTGTTGCTATGGGAAGTGGCTAACATTGGTTACACCTTTGGCTTTGCCCTATTTACCATGGCAACCACTGCCACAACAGCAGCCACGGCTGCTGTAACGGGGCTTTCTCCTTTGTTGATTTCTATGGCGCCCATTGCAGCCGGCATTATCGGGGCAGGTGTCTTGGCAGCCGGGGCCAATGTCTTGCTGAATAAGGTGATTCCAGATCCACCAGAGCACGGAAAAACCAGTTCATCCCATTAGAACGTTTTCAGCAATTTGATTAGATATCTGTTCTAGTACCCCTTGCGGGCTATTTTTATGTCTGGGCATGTCTCGGGGCAATTTTGGCATATAAAATGTTTTTATTTATTTAGCAAAGTAAGATGTCCTATTTTTCTCATTTCGATGTCTATTTTGGTGTGTGTTCCCTCTCTGTGAAATTGAATGAGTCCGAACCGTAGCGTTAAGACACGGTGATGACTGATTGAAGGAAGCAGCAAGCAAGCTAAATTGGAGGAGTATCCCTTGGCAATCAATGGATTGAATCTAGGCTTTTTGCAAGGTCTAGGTCTGGCAGGACTCGGCGGCTTCGGCGGTCTGGGTGCTGATCCAGCCGCGACTCAAGCAGGAAACCAGGATCTTCAAGACTTTCGTGGTCTGGATCAACTGGATGGTATCCTGCTTGGCGGTGGTTTACCGGGACGTAATGTCTTTTATTCCCCGGTGTTACCGCCCAGCCGCGCGCTCAATGGTGGCGACAATGTGTGGCAAAATCTGTTTAACATTGACTACACAAGAGGCACCATCGGCAACGGTCAGTCGTTCCAAAATTTCTTCGGTATTTTAGATTCCAATCTCACCCCCAACAACCCGTTGGGTAATTATTCCCCGTCTTTATTCCATAACCAATCAACCATTGATGTGGATATGGGCGGCATTGTCCAGCGCTTAGCCGGCGCTTGGGACGGTGGCATTATGAATCTGCTTAACCGAATCATTGGTACCTAGAAAAGCCAGCTCCTGGAAAGAGTGAAATCCTACGGTATAATCGTATGGACACCATTCGATTGATCAAGCATAGGGTTTACTCAACGCCGTGGAAATTTTGATAGCACTTGTTGGAACGCTTATTCTGCTGGTGCTGATCGTCTTTGCCTGTTCCATTTTTACCAATGCCATTGAATGGGTAGGACACCGATTTCAACTTTCCCAAGGTGCTGTTGGAAGTGTACTTGCCGCTGTGGGCACTGCGTTACCAGAAACGTTGGTGCCCATTGTGGCGATTGTCTCTGGGATTATGGGTGTTTCCTCTATCTCTGTTGAAGAGGGTCAAGAAATTGGTATTGGCGCAATTTTGGGTGCACCGTTTTTACTCTCAACACTGGCAATGTTTGTTTCAGCGGTGGCGGTGTTTGTGTTTGCCAAACAAGGAAAGCGCAGTACCCAAATGCATGTGGAAACACATTTGTTTAAGCGTGATTTACAGTACTTCTTTGCGGCCTATGCATTGGTAGTCCTTGCGGCGTTTGTCTGTACCCCGGTTATGAAAATGATTTTGGCAGGCCTGCTGGTGGTGTACTACGGTATTTATGTCTACCGCACCATGACCAAAGAGCATATGGCAGACAGCGAGTTTGAACTAGAGGCCTTGATGTTTGTCCCAGGTTCAGGGCTTGAATCTGAAGGAAAGAAAGAGCCTGTCACGCTAATTATTCTGCTCCAAGTGCTGGCTGGTCTCTTGGGAATCCTAATCTGTGCCCATCTTTTTGTGGATCAGGTAAAGCACATATCGACCCTGTTTCATCTCAATCCCCTGGTTCTCAGCCTGATTATTGCCCCCATTGCAACGGAACTGCCGGAAAAGTTTAACAGCGTGGTCTGGATCAGTAAAAAGAAAGATGTCTTAGCCATTGGCAACATTACTGGGGCGATGGTCTTTCAAAGTTGTATCCCGACGGCTGTTGGTCTGGCCTTCACCCCCTGGGTGCTCACGCCACAAGCAGTGGCTTCGGTGGTTTTAACCTTTGTCTCCAGTCTGTTGATATACTTTTTTGGCTTCCTGAAGGAAGCCCGCTATATGCCCTATGTTATGTTACTGGGTGGGCTGTGTTACGTGGCTTTTCTTTGGATTAGCTTTCGATGACAGCGCCGAGTAAAAGCACGCCGAATAAAAGTACTAGGATGAAAGTACTCACCGTATTTGGGACCCGCCCAGAAGCCATTAAGATGGCGCCTGTTGTCCAGGCCTTAGCCGCAGAACCCGTATTTTTTGAATCTCAGGTCTGTGTGACCGCCCAACACCGAGAAATGCTGGATCAGGTCCTCTCGCTGTTTGAGATTGTCCCGGATGCGGATCTCGATGTGATGAAGCCCAATCAAGACCTCTTCCAGGTGACTACCGCGGTTCTAAACGGGATGAAATCGGTTTTGGAAGGTTTTCAGCCCGATATGGTCTTGGTCCATGGGGACACCACCACCACCATGGCAACTTCCCTGGCTTGCTTCTATCTTAAAATCCCTATCGCCCACGTCGAAGCAGGTCTGCGAACGTTTGATCTGCAATACCCTTTCCCTGAAGAGATGAACCGGGTGGTGACCGACTCTTTGGCCACGCTTTATTTCCCCCCAACTGAAGGATCGCGCCAAAATCTTTTGAAGGCAGGTGTCTCAGATTCAGCCATCGTGGTAACCGGAAATACCGTGATAGATGCGCTGCACTACACGTTAAAACATCTCAAGAGCCCATTATCAATCAATTTAGATCCCGAAAAGCGCTTAATCCTGGTGACCACCCACCGCCGTGAAAACTTTGGAGATCCTTTAATTGCCATCTGTGAGGCGCTTAAAGAGATTGTTCTCACCCATCCTGATGTCGAAATGGTGCTGCCCGTGCACCCAAACCCTAATGTCTCCAAAACGGTCAAACAGATTTTAGGTCAGCAAGCGCGGATCCAGCTGATTGAACCCCTGGATTATGAGCCCTTTTGCCAATTGATGAACCGGGCGACCTTGGTGATTACGGATTCAGGCGGCATTCAAGAAGAAGCTCCTTCACTCAGTAAGCCCGTACTGGTGTTGCGTGATGAGACGGAACGGCCAGAGGCTGTGGCAATGGGGACAGTGGCTTTGGTGGGAACGCAGCAGGCCAAAATTGTTTCAACCGCAAACGAGCTTTTAGAAAACCCAGCTGCGTATCAGCGTATGGCACAGGCTGTTAATCCTTATGGGGACGGTAAAGCCAGCGCGCGAATTGTTCAGGCGCTAAAGCAATACTGGCAAGGCCGCAAAATATAATCACTGTGGCTCTTAAGCATCACCTGCGGCTATTAAGCGACTGGGGCGGGTGGGGCGTCTTTAACGAATTTGCACTCTTTGCTTGAGCAGCCGTGGAAAGTGCCTTTCTTCAGCACTTTTTCGACCAGCATGCTGCCGCAATCTGGGCATTTTTCACCCGTGGGCTTTTTCCACAGAACGAAATTACACTTGGGATAGGCATTGCAGCCAAAGAAAATTTTGCCTCGGTGGGATTTCCGTTGGACAATCTCGCCGCTTTCGCAAGACGGACAGTTGACCCCAGTTTTGATAATAATGGGTCGCTTGGCCTTACACTCATCATCCAAACAGGCCAGGTATTCGCCGTATTGCCCGTAACGAATGACCATGGGGCCCTTACACTTTTCGCAAATCTCATCCGAAGGTTTGTCGTCGGGAACGGGTTTTTGGTCCTTGGTGAGGGGTTTGGTGGTTTTACACTCTGGATACCCGGTGCAGCCCAAAAATTTAGACCCCCAGCGGCTGGTTTTTAACGCCATGGGCTTACCACAATTAGGACACATCTCGTTATCAATCAAGACGTGGACCTTTTCCATCTCATTGGCGGCTTTGGTGAGCGTGGCTTCAAAGGGATCGTAAAATTCACGAACAACACCCTGCCACTCCAGAGCACTTTCCGCAATTTCGTCCAGTTTGTTCTCAAGTTGGGCCGTAAAATGGACGTCCACAATATCAGTAAAATGCTGAACGAGAAGTTGATTCACCGTCTTGCCCAGTTCAGTGGGCCGCAGATTGCGCTCTTCTTTGATCACATACCCGCGGTCTTGAATCGTAGCAATGGTGGGGGCATAGGTACTGGGCCGGCCAATCCCTAATTCGTCCATGGTTTTGACCAGACTGGCCTCATTAAACCGGGGCGGTGGCTCTGTAAAGTGCTGCTTGGGGAGCACGGACTTCAGCGTGATCGCATCCCCTTTGGCGAGATTGGGGAAGGGCTGTTTGCTGAGTCCTTCACCTTCTTCAGTCTCTTCTTCATCGGAGCGGTAGACGGCCAGATACCCGGGGAAGAGAATATCCGTGTGAGAGGCCCGCAGAATACAGCGGCCGGCTTCAATTTCCAAGGTTTTGGTTTCCACTCGGGCGGATTCCATTTGAGAGGCCACAAAGCGGTCCCAAATGATTTTGTAAATCTTGTAGGCTTCCTCCGTGAGATGGTTTTTGATGCTTTGCGGGCTTCTAAATACGGAGGTGGGGCGAATTGCCTCGTGAGCGTCTTGTGCGGCTTTTCCTTTTTTGAGATACACACGGGGTGTTTTGGGGTAGTAGGCCTCGCCGTATTCTTTGACGATGTACTTTTTGGCTTCTTCTTGGGCTTCATCGGCAATACGGGTGCTATCGGTACGCATATAGGTGATTAAACCGACAAGACCCTCGGTCCCAGCATCAATCCCTTCGTACAGTTTTTGAGCAATCTGCATGGTCTTTTTCACTGGATAACCGTACCGGGTGCTGGCCTCTCGCTGGAGCGTGCTGGTGATAAAGGGGGCTACAGGGTTTCGTTGAGATTCACGCTTATTCACTGCACTGACACTTAGCTTGGCTTGTTTTAGATGGTTTTGAATCTCGTTTGCTTCGGATTCATGGGTGATTTGAGGCTTTTTGCCGTCAACTTTTGAAACTTCCGTTGAGAAGGGGGCTGTGCTGGTCTGCGTGGCACTGGCCACATCACAGTGGATGGTCCAGTACTCTTCTGGCACAAAGGCCAGAACTTCCTCTTCACGGTCGCAGATCATCCGGACAGCCACACTTTGGACGCGTCCTGCAGAAAGACCTTTGGTCACTTTTTTCCAAAGCAAGGGGCTGAGCTTGTAGCCGACGAGTCTGTCTAGAATCCGTCTGGCCTGTTGCGCATTCACCCGGTTAATGTCAATTTCACGGGGGTGTAAAATCGCTTCTTGCACCGCTTTTTTGGTGATCTCGTGAAATTCAATCCGGTGAATTTGTGAGGGGGCTTTGTCTAGCAGGCTGTAAATATGCCAAGCAATGGCTTCCCCTTCGCGGTCAGGGTCAGCTGCCAGATAGACATCTTCACACTGGCGGGCGGCTTCCTGTAAATCGGCAACCACATCCGCTTTTCCCGGCATCACTTCATAGACAGGATTGAAGTTTTGATTGACGTCTACGCCAAGCTTTTTGGCAGGTAAATCTCGAATATGGCCGACGCTGGCCTTGATCTGATAGCCACTTCCCAGATATTTCTTGAGCGTTTTGGCTTTTGCTGGGGATTCGACAATGACCAGTGCCTTACGTTTTCCACCCGATGCGGGAAGATCCTCATCGTCATCATCGTCCTTAGCAGCTTTCGCCTTGGTGTTTACAGCCTTAGCGCTGACTTTTTTAGCTGCAGCAGACTTACTGGGCTTGCTGGTTTTACTGGGAGTGGTTTTTTTCGCTGGCATTGTCTAGGGGTCTCGGCCGATCTTTTTCAGAAAACAGTATAGAGGAGTTTATAACACATTTTTTCGGGGCAGGTGTCAACAGCTTAATATTCGAGTCTATAACTCGGTCATTTCTGAAACCAAAAACTGGTTATAATAGTGAATAAGGAACTTTTGCTGGATTTTACAGTCCCAAGCCTATCTCTGTTTTTTTGCGCTGTGCGCAGAGGTTGTTGTTAGTGATTTGGAGAGTTAAAGAGATGCAAATTCAAGAAAGAAAACAGCTACTGGCCTTGGTGCTGGCTGCCAGTTTCGCTGTCATTCCCTTTGTCAGTTTTTCTGAGAATATCAACTCGTTGGATGCCAACAATATTAATAATAGTGGACTGCCTTCGCTATCCCCCACCCCGGGGCGCAATGCAGAATCCTCCACCCTGCGTGGTCGCGTGGCAACCATCCCCAAAGGGACTACCCTCTTGATTAAGCTGGATCAGCCGATCAGCTCTTTCTCGAGCAACCTGGGCGAAGCGGTTGGCGCTACGTTAGAAAACGATGTGTTCGTCAATGACGCAGTGCTGCTTCCGGCGGGTAGCCAAATCCAAGGTCAAGTGGCCAACGTGTCCCGTTCGGGACACTTAGGCAAACACGGCGAAATTGATGTGAAGTTTTTCAGCGTCAAAACACCTGACGGTGTTGTCGTTCCCATCACGGGACATATCGTCACCCAAGATAATTCCGGTATTCTCCGAGGAAATAGCTATGCCGTTGATATTCTCAAAGGCATTGGTGTTGCTGGTGCTGCAACTGGTATAGGTGCTGTGGCCGGAACTGCCTTTGGTGGTTTACTGGGTGTGGCAGGCTCTGGCGCTGTGTTCGGTACCGCTGTTGGCGGTCTGGGTGGGGTCACTTATGCCGCAACCCGTCGTGGAAAAGATGTGGTGATTCCCAGCGGTTCACGGATGAGCATCATCATCAGCCAACCCGTTGCCGTGAATCAGTAATTCTTTCAAGCCAACGTATTAAACCCTAACCATTACAAAACGGCCCGGTATCAATTCGATATCGGGCCGTTTTGAATTTAAAATGCAATTTTAGGCTGAATGGCCTCGATCAACCGCCGCACTTCCCGAGGTTCCATCAAAGGAAGATTGTACAGGTCTTGAACACTCTTGAAGGGACGAGAACGCATCATTTTGAGTGCGGTGCTCTCATCTATCCCAGGCAGCGTCATCAACTCGTTTAAAGTGCTGGCGTTAATGGACAGTCGCTCTGGGATCTGAACGCGTTGGCGGAGCTGATCCGCATAACGGATTTCTGGTGAGATATAAGGCTTTGGAGATGCTGATACTGGAGAGGTAGTGTATAGAAGTGAAATGAGACCTAAATAAAGTATCAGAGATATTTTGACAGGGGTTGCAGGGCCAAAAAACCGTCGATATTTAGTGAGTAATGTAGGGTGAAACATGTATTAACTCTTTCTGGTATCAATTCTTTCTGGGAAAGTGTCTGAACCGGCTCGCTCATCGTCACTAGATGGGCTGTTCTAGAGGTGCTGTTCTGGATTAAACACCAAAGGCGCAAATAAGGTGCGCCGATGCTGTGGATTGGCCAGGAAACGTCACAGTTCGTTACTTTTATATAACTTTACATTACGGTTGGACACCCTCAAGTTTGATCTGGGAACTCCGATACCCCTTATGTGAGCGAAAGCTCACTTCCCCAACCTCCTCCCCAAGTCACGCTACCGAGCATCTCGGTAGCTTTATTTTTTGGGAAATAAAGTGTTTTAGGATGTTTTTTGGAAGTTTTCTTCAAATTGTGTGAACCTTGGGTTCACCGTTTTTCTGCTTGGGACGATTCGCGCCGGTGACACAGAGAGAACAATCAACTTTACATTACCCTTAGGTGTTTTTTCTGATTTCTGCAGTGGAAACATCAGCTGTTTGTGACTAAGGGGGATCTGATTGGTTAATCCCCATTGGCTGGCTGAGTAATCAATCTCGATCCCGTTGGGAAGCCTATTCCAGAAGTGAGAAGTCCGTTTTGGTTTTCCGTTAAGTTGGTAATGGACTGTTGCTTGAAGAATCACGCCACCATAAAGCTTTTGGACACAGTAAGCAACGGCATTACAATGACCCGCCAGAGAGCTGATCGCAGACAATTGGTCGTATTCTTGAGTGTTATAGGCTGTTTCTCGGCGTGCTGCTTGTTTAAACCGAGTCTCTAATTGTTCTTGTTTAACGTTAACTGATAGGAGGGGTTCACCGGAAGTTCTCCCTTTGTTTGTGTCTCTTTTTGTCTTATCCGGGACCAGTCTAGTCGCGTTTAGGCGGCCAAAACCAATAGGGCTAGAAAAAAGAGGCGTTGACATAGCGAACAACAACATTTCCCCTTAGAAACAGACACTCAAACTACACAAACTTACACACACACATAACGGGTGACTTGATGAACGAGAGCTCTGGGACAGTTAGACAGGTCCTCACTGTGTTTAGGCCACTCTCTCACACTGCGACAATTATAGTCAAAGTTATTTTGTTTGAAAAGGTCTTATGTAAAAATCCTTCTGTCACTAGCCTTTTAGAGGTGTTTCAACCGAAGCGAGGCAGAGGCTGGATTCCATAACCAGCGCTGATACTGCCTTTTGTACAAGGGCAGTGTTTCTGTTGAAAGCTCAAAACACGGAGGAGAGGGAGCAGATTCTGTCATTTCTGTCTGCCTGGTGAGTGACAAACGTAAACATGCTGAGAGTGGTTGTCGAGTTTGAATCTCTAGACGTTCTGGAAGTGCAATAAAACGCCATGTGGCACCGCCCCAGCGTATTTCTTCATGCCAATTAATAACAACCTGGCTTTCTTCACTATCCCCTTGCTTCAATTGTTCGCGTTTCAATAGTTGGAGGATATTCTCGCGGTCATTTCCTTCAGACAGGGATTCATGAGACTGGTTTAACGGGTACACCCAGCTTATTGCCTTGATTTGATGGTGTTTAAAGTAGTCTTTGATCGTACGTGTCTCCCAATGCCCCAACGTCTGAGGGACAATCAGTCCAGGACGCGATGTTTTCCCGGGTAAATAGACAAACCATGCACTGCTGTAAGAGGAAAGCGGAATGCGTTCCAGACGAAAGGCGTTTTCATAATGCTGTTTTTCAACAATCGAAGGCAATATCAAGCAAAACCCTGCACACAGGGCTATAGCCACTCTTTGCTTCAGAGATGGTTGCCATTTTATTGGGTTTTGCAACAGAAATCCCCAAAGGATCAATAAAGCATAAGCAATACAGCAGACACTGTTTGGGATGTCTCCCAATTCAACGCGCATTGCTGGGTCTGCTCCAATCCCTGTGGCTAAGTTGAGTAGCGCCCATAAGAAAGGGACTGCCAGATAGCATAATATAGAAGCGATAGCTGGTAAGACAGTGGCAAAAAAGCTGGCAATAAAACCTAAAACCGTTAACGGTACAACAATAAGACCGGCCAGTCCGTTGAGAGGAATACTCAGCAGCGGAATTTGATGAAATACGGTAATGGAAATAGGGAGTACCCAGAGTTGGGCAATGCTGGGGACTGTAATCAGCCCGATAAAAAACTGTAAAAGTGTGGTGGGGAAATCGGATACGACTGGGAGTAAGGCCATCATCTTTTGCTGACACCACTGCGTGGCCCCTGGGGCCATCAGCAATAAACCCAATGTGGTGAGAGCGGAGAGCTGAAAGCTGAGACTCAGCAATATAATTGGTTGAAACAACGCCAGCAGCGCTGTTGCCAAAAAGAGCAAGAGAACCCCTGATATCGCTTTGTCCCATAATGACAGAAGTAGGGCGATTTCTAACATCACACCGGCCCGGAGTACAGAGGGTGAAAAGCCTGCCAATATTACATACAAGGCAACCATGCCCATGCTGGCGAGGTAAACCATTGGCCTGGGAATGACACGAAGCCTTGTGAGGCACCATAAGCAAAATCCAGCAATAATCGCCACATTAAACCCAGAAGCAGCCAGTAAATGAATGAGTCCTGTGCGGGCAAAGTCCTGTTTCAACTCTCTGTCGACTGGAACCGCCCGGTCTCCCAACACCATACTGGCTAGAATCGATCCGTATTGCTGCCCCAATGCCTTTTGGAAGTGGGTCTGAACCGTCATTTGGGTTTGATTACTCCAGTGGAGTAAGGGTGAAACAGCAGGCATCCAGAAGGTCTGCCAAGTGCTTGGATTTAAACCTAGATTGAAACCTGAATTAAAACCGTCTGGGGCTTCATTTAGCACTTTCAGCAACTTGACTCGGGTGATCACGGTCCCTATTTGCTGAGCCAAAAGATAGTGGCGTTGATCATAAGCACCTGGAAAGCGCGCTGGCCATGGGGTGGATAAATTGCCATGTACTTCTACCCATTGCCCTGCGGCGGGAAAGGCGGAGGGGCTTTTGCTGATATCAGCATATCCGTGAAGTGTTTGTCCGTTAACGCTATAGACCCATAGAGTGGCATGGGCGTTTTCACTCGGTCGCTGCCAAATAATACCTCTTATCACACAATTGGGTTGCGGGCTGAGGTAGGAAACATCGGGATATCCTGGTGTATAAGCAAAGCAAAGAGACCATAAACACCCTGCAGAGAGCGCAAAAGTACAAAAGGCAGTTTGGATAACCCACCGTCTTTTCCTATACAGCGCCAAAAATAAACTGAAACTGCCAAGACTGGCAGCAAACAGATAGAGCTGAGCCTTAATCACCCCGGGAGATAGTAATCCGTTGGCAAGTAGGCAGCCCAATGTGAGCCCCAGGATTAAACATCCCAGAAGTGGGACTAAGAACGGCTCACTATGAGAAAGCCAGGACCGTGTTGATGAGAACTTAAGATCCGACACCTGCGCCGGTGTTTTCGTCAGTGGGTCTGAACTCGGCGTCGATGATGTCATCGTTATTGCCACCGCTGCCGTTGCTGCTACCGGTATTGCTACCAGCAGGGGCGGTTTCATAAGCTTGGGTCGAAATGGCATACAGTTTTTTCTGCAATTCGTCCATCAGCCGTTTGATGCTGTCGTGATCGTTACCTTGAATGGCACTGCGCAATGCGTCAACATCTTGCTTAATGCCGTTCCGCTCTGATTCTGGGATTTTATCGCCCATGTCAGAGAGCATTTTCTCAGCACTGTGGCACAGTTGGTCACCTTGATTTCGGGTATCCACCTGCTGTTTCAGCTTTTCGTCTTCGGCACGGTTGGCTTCAGCTTCTTTCACCATTTTATCAATTTCGGAATCTGAAAGATTGGTGGTGTTGGTGATGGTGATGGTGGTTTCTTTGCCAGTGGCCTGATCTTTGGCACTGACATTAACAATTCCGTTGGCATCAATATCAAACGTAACTTCCACTTTGGGAATACCCCGAGGGGCAGGTGGAAGACCTTGCAACTGGAAGTGTCCCAGTGATTTGTTATCACGGGCCATCGGGCGTTCCCCTTGCAACACGTGAATATCCACACTGGTCTGATTGTCATCAGCGGTGGAGAATGTCTCACTGCGACGAACTGGGATGGTTGTGTTTCGCTCAACCAGCTTTGTTAAAACGCCACCCAGGGTTTCAATACCCAGAGAGAGCGGGGTAACGTCAAGCAAGACGATATCTTTCACGTCTCCGGCAAGAACACCGCCTTGGATGGCAGCGCCAACAGCAACCACTTCATCAGGGTTCACCCCTTGGTGAGGGTCTTTGCCGCCAGTGAGACTGCGGACGAGTTCTTGCACTGCAGGAATCCGAGTAGAGCCCCCGACCAAGACTACTTCATCAATCTCATTAGGGGAAAGTTTCGCATCTTTCAACGCTTGTTCTACAGGCCCGCGGCAACGCTCCACCAGTGATTTGGTGAGGGCATTAAAATTGGCCCGTGTCAGCGTGAGCTCCAAGTGTTTGGGCCCGTTGGCATCGGCTGTGATAAACGGCAGACTGATGTGTGACTCAAACAAGGTGGAAAGTTCGCATTTGGCCTTTTCAGCCGCTTCTTTCAAACGCTGCATCGCCTGTTTGTCAGAGCGAAGGTCAATACCTTCTTGTTTTTTAAACTCATCGACCAGCCATTCCATCACGGTTTCGTCAAAATCGTCCCCGCCCAGTCGGGTATCTCCGCTGGTGGATTTCACTTCAAACACACCGTCACCCACTTCGAGAATGGAAACGTCAAACGTACCACCCCCCAAGTCGAATACCAGGATCACTTCCTCAGTCTTCTTGTCTAGACCGTAAGCCAGGGCGGCAGCCGTGGGCTCGTTGATGATCCGTAAGACTTCCAGACCGGCAATTTTACCAGCATCTTTGGTCGCCTGGCGTTGACTGTCATTGAAATAAGCAGGTACAGTAATAACCGCTTGCTTCACGGTTTCGCCCAGGTATTTAGAAGCATCTTCAGTCAGTTTTCTTAAAATCTGAGCAGAAATCTCTTGTGGAGTCCAGTCTTTTCCGTCGATGGGCCAGGTTTTATCTGTCCCGATATAGCGTTTGTTAGAAGCTATACTCCGGTCTGGGTTTAAGACAGCTTGTCTTTTGGCCAGTAAGCCAACCAGGCGCTCTCCGGTTTTGGAAAATCCAACAATAGAAGGGGTGGTACGGTTCCCTTCAGCACTGGCAATTACGGTGGGTTTGCCACCTTCCATCACAGCAACCACAGAGTTCGTGGTGCCTAAATCAATACCAACAACTTTGGCCATTGTGCCTGTCCTTTATATGCTGCTTCAACTTGCTACACTTGCTTGAGGAGCTATGCCCATATTGGGGCGCGTTCAGAATCAGAATCTGGATGCAACTGAGGGGGGATTTCATCATTAAAAATCGCGTAACTCCACTGTATAGTAAAAATCAGTGGATGCCCAGAACGTTAACAGAGTCTTAAGAATTTAGGATACTTTCATCCGCACTGCTTAAAATTCAGTAACAACTTTTGATCGTGTGTTGTTTTAAGATAACCTGAGCCCTCTCAATTCCCCTCTAAAATTCCCAAATTCCATGAAAACCGGAGTGAATGTGAACCCATGACTATGACCCTTCTGCCTTCTACTACAAGAAGCCTGTTCCAGAATGTCTCTCCCCTGTTTTCTGGGGGTAAGGCCGTCGCTGCGCCTGCGGGTGATCCGGATGATTCCGGTGAATGGCCTATTCCTTTGGCTCCAAAATCTATAGACCCAGGCATGACACCATCAAAGTCTGGTAAACCAGCCTCAGGTTCAGCCAAAACGCCTATTACAGCTTCTCTTTTAACTGTGGGTGCAGAGGCTATAGAACTGGTAGGTTCGGGCGACACACCTGTTGTGAAACGTCCACCATTGGCACGTCCAGCTGATCAGATGTTTCACCCTCAAGTGGAAACCAGGTTGGCCCTTCTGCTGAGAACCTATCAAAAAATGATTAATAAAGCACTTTCGCTGCCAGAAGATAACCGGGATTGGGCCTTAATTCAGGCAAAGACAGACCCTCAGGACATGCTCCGTGTTGCCAAAACTGTGTACCAATTCGCCAATAAAGGTCTGACAGATAGATTGCAGGAGAGTATTGAGAAAGAAGCACTCAAGCAGCCTAAAGACACTCAAGCCAAATGGGCACACGCGCAATATGAGAGAACAATCAAAGAGTATGCCTCCCGCCTGGGCTTTGTACCCGAAGAGGGCAATGAATTTGCCTTTCATGAGTTAGAAGACTTTGTGAATGAATCTGCCGATAAAGCTTTCGGTTGGGCGTTGGTCAAAGCCTATAAGCTAGACCCCAAAAAGCAGGCTGACCCCATTACTTTGACTAACTTCCATACCTTTATGGTGCGTGAATTTGGGAAGGTAGGGTATAAAATTCTCTATGCCATGCTAGTTCCACCAACACCAAAGGGTCAAAAACCACAGGTGGATAGCTTTACAGAAATTATTATGACCAGTGCCATCAGCCAGCTGAAGGAACAAGGAGACAAGGGTACTTCAACCCGCTTGCCAGACTGATAATTTTGCCAGATTAATCAATCTTACACATTAATACTGGGCTGTCAGCACCCGGGGGATGCCGTTGAGATCGTCTTTAACCTGGATGTTTTGATACCCGGCCGACTGAAACAAGACTTTTACGCCTTCACTCAGCCCGGCCCCTAGTTCTACAGCGACCCAGCCACCGGGTTTCAAATAGCTTTGCGCTTCATGGGCCAGTTTTCGGTAAAAATAGAGTGGATCATTGGCAGGGGAAAACAGTGCGCTATAGGGCTCGTGGGCCTTCACTTCCTCAGTCAATGTATGGGCTTCTTCGGGATCAATATAGGGAGGGTTCCAAAGGATTAAATCCAGCTTAAAGTTTGGGTTTTGGGCAGTGATAGGCATGAGTGCTTCAAAGCAATCACCACAATAAAAGGGAATGCCAGAGTCTAAACTAAATTCTAATCCGAAACTTTGGGCGTTTTTACGGGCGACGGCCAGTGCAGCAGACGAGATATCCGTGGCAATACATAATAATTTGCCCGAACTGCGCTTGGCATACTCAATGGCAATGCTACAAATCACCGCCCCAGAACCGGTCCCGATCTCCAGTATGGATGAGTCTCTTGAACCCAAAATGCTCAGACAAGCCTCAGTCAATAGTTCCGTTTCTGGTCTTGGGATCAACACAGCGTTGTCGACATAAAAAACACGCCCGTAAAAATGGGCCTCGTGCAAAATATATTGAAGCGGCTTACGCTCTGTTAAACGGGCTTCAAGTGCGGTGAGTAAATGGTTTTTTTGTTCACCAGAAAGAGCGGTATTGGGAGACTGAAGACGGGCTTCAGGAGAAATTTGGCACAGACTCTCCAGTATCCAGTTAGCCTCTGTCTCCGCTTGAACGTATGAGTGACAGATAGGTTCTAACGCGAGTTTAAGCGCTTTGAAAGCCGACTGTCTGGTATCGATTTCGCTTTTTTCCAAAATAACGTCTTTACATACGCTTGTAGTATAGAATTTTCTTAAAGAAACGGGTTCTTTGGCCGATGTGCATAACAGTGTCTTGAATCGTATCATAATGACCCCATAAGACCCCTGTTTAATAACTCACCGGAATATTTAACTGGATCTTGCGATGTTTGAGCCCCTATGGTTTGCGATAATGGACTGTGTTCTTCTTCAAGAAAGAACCGTTTCTCAAAGTGATTCAATTTTTGGAGTAATTCAGGCGTGAGTTTAGCCAATCCAGCTCCTGGAGGGAATAACCCTCAAAAGCCTACCACAGCACCGAAGGCTGTCCGTCGGATTGGGGATATCCTGATTGAAGAGGGCAGTATTACCCCGCAAATGCTGGACCGTGCGCTGACGGAATCCAGAGCAACTGGAACCCCCGTTGGCACGGTTTTGGTAAAACTTGGTTATATGACAGAATCGGCGTTGGGGAAGGCTTTAGCAACGCTTCACGGCATGGAATATGTCGAAGCAGCCACTTTGGAAGAAGTCGCACCCGAAGTGATTGCCCTTTTGCCGCACGAATTTGTGAAACGAAATTTAGTGATTCCAATTCGTTTGGACAAGCAAATGCGCCGGCTCGAAGTGGTGATGTCCCGCCCCGATAATGTTCGTATTGTCGATGAGGTTTCTTTAATCACCGGTTACCGGGTGATTCCCCGGATCACAACCTACAAAGAAGTATTAACACTATTTGACAAGTACTACACCATCCGTCATTCAACCGATGATGCGATGAAGGCCCTCGAAGAAGATTTGGCGAGTCGAGATAACATATACGCCGATTCTATTGCCTCAGAAATTGAGTCAGAAATTTCTGCCGACGATGCCCCTGTCGTCCAACTTGTGAACTCTATTTTGCTAGAAGCCATTGAAACCGGGGCTTCTGACGTTCACATTGAACCTCAAAAAGAACGGCTCCTGATTCGTTACCGGATAGATGGGATTTTAAAAGAGGCCAAAAACATTCCCAAATTTATGGCCAATCCCTTGATCTCCCGCGTTAAAGTATCCAGTGGGATGGATATTGCCGAACGTCGCCGTCCGCAAGATGGTCGGATGAAACTAAAAGTGGGTAGTTCTGAAATTGATATGCGGGTCAATACCATTGCAGTTCAATTTGGCGAAAAAATTTGTATCCGGATTTTAAAACCTACTGCCACTACCGGAGGTCTGGAAAAACTGGGCCTTACCAGTGATGAAGCCAAAAAACTCTACAAAATGATTAAAGCCCCGAACGGGATTGTGTTGGTAACCGGACCAACCGGATCGGGGAAAACCACCACGTTGTATTCGGCAATGCGGGAAATTAATACGCCTGAATTGAATATTTCTACCATTGAAGATCCAATTGAATATCCGTTGGCCGGGATTAACCAGACCCAGATTTCGCACAAGGCGGGATTGAATTTTGCCCTGTGTCTTAGAGCGCTTCTCCGGCAAGATCCAGACGTGATTATGGTCGGTGAAATTCGAGACCACGAAACCTTGGAAGCTGCCGTTCACGCAGCTCTTACTGGTCACTTGGTGTTTAGCACCTTGCACACCAATAGTACTGCCAAAACCATTACCCGTCTGTTGGAGATGGGTGCGGCGTCTTATCTGGTGAGTACGGCTGTTTTAGGAATTCTTGCTCAACGACTGATTCGCCGAATCTGTGGGAAATGCAAGGAGTCTTATACCGCAACGGTAGAAGAGCTGGAAATTCTGGGGATGCAAAATCCAGAGCAAGACATTATTTTGCACCGAGGAACGGGCTGTGAACGTTGCGGTAACAGTGGGTATGAAGGCCGGGTGGGTCTGTATGAAATTATGACCATGTGCCGAGAAGTCCAAGAGTTGATTGATCAAGGGGCCTCCACCTTCAGCATACAGGATGCCGCAGTCCGAAACGGTATGCTAACATTAGCAATGGACGGTAAACGAAAAATTCTTGCCGGCTTAACCACGGTTGAAGAAGTGACCCGGGTCCTGGGTCTGGATCTCAATGACTAAAATCTTTTTTTACGCATACGGTTAGAGGTTTTATTTTTAGGCAATGCCCATTTACGCTTACGCGGCCATAGATCCCGAAACTCGCAAAATCGTTAAGGGAAAACTAGAAGCGGCTGACTTACGGGCTGCTAAAGAAGTCTTGCGTGCTCAAGGGCAGATTCCCACCACCCTTCAAGAAGAGGTGGATGTCAATCTGCTTAACAAAATTCCGATGTTGGGTACCTTACTGGCCCCCAAAGCCGGGCTGAAAGATATCACTGTTATGGTGCAACAGATGAGTACCCTGTTGGATGCCGGGATTCCGTTGATTGAATCACTGTATCTTTTGGAACAGCAGAGCAAAAGTAACCGGCTGAAAGAAATTTTACGTAAAGCCCGAAATGATATTGTTTCCGGTGATTCCCTCAGTACTGCTCTAGCCCGGTATCCCCGAGAATTTTCTCGACTCTTTGTCAATATGATTCGGGCCGGGGAAGTCAGTGGTGAACTGGACAAAATTTGTAACCGTCTGACCAGCTTGATGGAAAAACAATTGGAATTGGACGGCAAAATCAAAGGCGCCCTGTTTATGCCTTTAATCACGCTGGTGGTGATTTTTGGCGTCATTATTTTGCTTTTGGTGATGGTCGTGCCTCAATTCCAGGTCTTGTTCTCCGGGATGGGTAAAGAACTCCCGCTGCCCACACAATTGTTGGTACAGGCCAGTAATTTTGTGAAAGCTGCCTGGCACGTGGGCATTGTGGCCATTGTTTCGGGGATTGTTTGGTTTAACATGTTCCGCAAAGGGGCAGGTAAACCCATTATTGACGCCTGGTTACTGACGATCCCGTTGATTGGTAATTTGCTCAATAAGGTCTATTGCAGTTCTTTTATTCGCACACTGGCCACGCTGCTAGGGGCAGGCGTCTCGCTTACAGAAGCTATTTCTACTGCGTCTGCAACAGTGGATAATTTTGTGATGATCACGGCTCTGGAAAGTGTTCGGGACAGTATTTTGTTGGGTGGTAGTTTGTCTAAGCCGATGGAAACCAGCAAACTATTTCCCTATATGGTGGTGAAAATGACTGCCATTGGAGAAGAAACAGGGCAGATGGAAGCAATGCTCAATAAAGCCGCCAATTACCTAGATCAAGAAACGGATGCGGCTGTGGCGACTCTCACCAAGATGATTGAACCGATCATGATTTTTACACTCGGCGGCATTTTGCTGTTTGTGATGCTCGCACTGTATCTGCCTTTGTGGAGCGTCATGGACTCACATTAATCATTTGCATTTTAAGAGTTCTTGTAGCGCGCTGAGAATCTGTTGTTCGGTTTCTGTGGGTTCTTCTGAGTCCTCTTGAAGGGCTTTGACCTGTAGAGCCTTGAAAATAATACGGGAGTTATGGACCCCCCATTGGTTTGAATTGGTGGGGCCGTAAAGACCCATTATTTTGGGGACTTCCGCCGCAGAAGCCAGATGGATGGGGCTGGAATCCACCCCAATAAATATGCTGGCTTTCTTCATCATGCTTGCCTTCTTCATCAATGCGAATGTTTGTCTCAACGTGGTTTTACCGGCTAAATTTAAGATAGGTAGCCCAGCATTTGAAGACAATGCCTCCATATCAGCAGTATCTGCTGTGCCACCAATGCCGATGATTCGGTAACCAGCCTCCTGAAGGATTTGTAATGCAGGGATAAGGGCTTTTGAGTTGATACTTTTCCCGAAAGAAGCGCTATTGGTGTGGATGACAGCAAGAGGGCTTTCGGCCTTAGGAACACTATAATCGTTTTGGTCATTGTTCTCGCTTAACAGCTCCTCAACTCTGGACTGATCCGCTTCATCACACCACAGTTCCAGCGTTGTGTTTGTTTCATGTATTCCCCACTCGCTTAAGAGATTCAAATGGTGTTGGGTTTGATGGGTGTCGGTATTCTCTCTAGGGTATCCCCCTAAGTGGGTCAGCCCCAGTCCCCAGCGTTGAAAGCCAATCGGAGAAAAAAAACGTTGATTATCGTAGCCTAAACGTTCTGGAATGCCAGCCATTTGGAGTAAATAGGCCATTGTGGCTGATTTGCGTAAAAGAAGACAGGCGTCGTAAGCGCCCTTCTGGATTTGTCGAAAGCGGGCAGTGAGTTTGGGCGCCTCAAGCAATAAGCTTCGGTGGTAAGGAGAACCTTCTAAAAGCGGTTTGGCCTGCGCTGAGACCAAGACATCAATATTGCTCTGTGGAAGTGCCTGTTTTATTGCCCGCAAGACAGGAACAGTGAGAATGGTATCCCCGATAAAGCGTAAGGGGACCACCAGGATTCGAGCGTCTGGGGGTAGCATTACTAGCGGGTGAGGTAATTTTCGGGATCGTGCGGCGTCTCATTGGCCAGCACTTCAAAGTGCAGGTGGGGCCCGGTCGTTCGCCCAGTCATCCCAATGTGCCCCAGTAGTTGCCCACGTCGAACGGTCGCCCCCTCGGGTAAAAGTAAATCTTGGCAATGGGCATAGCGGGATTTTAAGCCATGACCGTGATCGATAATCATAGATTGCCCGTAACCGGACTCCCAATCACTATAGATCACTGTTCCTGCTTCAGCCGCATAGATAGGCGTTCCAATTGGGGCAGTAATATCAAGCCCGCTATGGTGATGGCCATGGCGCCAGCCGAAACGTGAGCTAAATTCCCCAATTTTCACCGGAACTTGCATTTGAAATTGAAGCCGTGCGTTGAACCCCGAGCTTAACTGTGAGCTTAAAGGGCTAAACAAACCACGTGAGGGGGAGCGTGCCCCTTCAGTAGAGGCCAGTAGGAGTGGATTTTGCCCTGAACTAGAAGTCCCTTCAGCAATAGGTAAATGGACTTGTCCTTGATTCAGCACCACCACACTGGTTATGCCTTCATTGGTTAAGCTTTCATTAGTGGCCACTGTGTTTTCCGTAGGAATAATACCAGAAGCAACAATCATCAGCTTTAGCACACGAGTCTGATTATTGAATGCTTGCGTAATGGGTGTTGGGCGCAACTGATGCATCAGACGAGTGCTAACAGGAAATATATTTGAGCTTGAGAGGTGGAAATGTTTTGTCGTTGTTGAGGGTGAGACCGACATGCTCAGGCAAGTAATACTGGTGATGGCCATGCCGAGTGTTAAAATCCGGGCTACGCTCAGTTGATGACGCAGGGGGGCCACCATTTTCTGGATTACAAAATCGCCAGCACATTCCAAAAGTTCTTGGCTGGCAAGCCGAAGGACATAAAGACGTCGAACAGCAGGCTTCAGTGCTTTCACTGCCACTTCAGCAAAATCAGGCTCTGCAAGGAGTGTCACAGGCACTGGTTCTGGTAAATGCTTTTCAGAGGAAATGGCTTCTTGAGTATAGTGCCGTTTCACCGGTGGTTTTTTCAGCATCTGATTTAAAGAAGGGCGCGTGGCAGGGTTTAAGACCGCTTTATCTAAGTCTAAAGCAGGGTCTATAGTGGGTCTTGTCTGAACAGAGGTTGCGCTAGTTCTGGTCTCTTCAGGCAAATCAAGCGCATTCTCCACCAAAATCTCAGGTTCAGACTTAATGCCTTGTGCTTCAAGCCATTGATTCATATCAGGGTTGTAATATTCCGGCGGAAAAATCGCGTCTAATGCGCCGGGACTGGATTTAGTAGAAGTCGTTTTTAAGCGAATGCGTTGTCTCACGGAATACTCCCGGATTGACAATTAAAACCAGAAACTGTTTGCACGCTAAAATAAAAGCTCAAACTCTATGACTGACAGTCTATTTCTGGGCGGATTTACAGCTCCAAAATGAGCCAAAACGCTGTGGTTTTGAATCCGGAAAGTGATACTAACAAAAGCCCTGGTGACATACAACCCTGATGAGTGACATTTGATACAAAAGGCCCCCCGGGTTACAATCCTCAATGACAGAATTCATCACGGGTTCAGTCACTCTGTAAAGAAGTCAAGCAAATTTGTAAACATATCTATATTTGAATTCAAATTAAAATCAAGAAAAGAAAGTGTGTTACAGCCATGGTTTCATTGGGCGTCAATATCGATCATGTCGCAACACTGCGGAATGCCAGAGGTACAGACTATCCCGATCCACTTCAAGCTGCTTTAATCGCAGAAAAATCAGGAGCAGATGGGATTACAGCCCATCTCAGAGAGGATCGTCGTCATATCCGTGATGAAGACATTCTTCGTTTGAAAGAGCACATACAGACGCGTTTAAATCTGGAAATGGCAAATACGGCTGAAATGCTAGAATTTGCGTTGAAAGTGCAGCCTTATATGGTCACTTTAGTCCCAGAACGGCGCGAAGAGATTACTACTGAGGGCGGCTTGGATGTTTTACGCTTTGAGAATGAGTTAAAACAGTGTACTCAGATACTTCAAGATGCCAGTATTATGGTGAGCCTTTTTATTGAGCCCAATCCCCTACATCTAGAAGCCTCCCAACGGATTGGGGCAACAATAGTAGAATTTCATACTGGGCGTTATTGTCATCAGTTTGATGCCCAAGGGCATGCACCCAACGAGCTATCCGCATTGATGCAAGCAGCCAGCGATGCAGTTGCTGCAGGGATCGAAGTCAATGCAGGGCACGGTCTTAACTATCATAATGTTGGTCCTATTTTGGCACTGCCGGGCCTGGTAGAACTCAATATTGGCCATAGCCTCATTGCAGAAGCTGTCTTTGCCGGGCTGGGTCCTGCGGTTCACCGGATGAAGGAGCGACTGATTTCGATGGCATTATAATGCCAAAGGAGTAATATCCTTTATTTAGAGGCTGCAATCCTCTCAAAAATGGTTATGCTGAAGATAGCGTTTACTTTGGCTTCTTTTGAGAGGGACTCTCAGCACCATGAATCTGCTGTTTAAACGATCGCTACTAATATCTGGCACTCTGATTTTTCTGATAACACCGGCTGTCTTTGCCCCTGTTGTATTTGCTGGTGAAACGCTTATTTCTTCTAACTTAGATGCTACGGTGAGCTTGCCTGGAGCGACAGAACAAGCGATTCGTGCTTATCGAGAAGGAAATTACCCCCAAGCCATTGGCTTGTTGGAACAAGACCGCGTAAGCCAACCCAAAGATCCCAAAATTTTGTACTACTTGGCGATTTCTCATGCGGCACTAGGGCATGATGCTGAAGCAGCTGTACTTTATCACTTGGTTATCCAGGCAGATCCCACCAGCTCTGAGGCGGCCCTTGCACAAGAAGGCATTCAGTATCTACCACCGGAGCTTCAAAATGGAGCCACTCAAAACGTAGCCTCTATGGCTCACATTGATCACCCTCCAAAAAATATCTCACCAAGATCCATTGCGTCAGTCTCCTCGTATAAGAATGCTGAAAAAGCGCCAGATAATGATCTGGAGAGCTCTCAGGGGATTACCCCGGCACAAGTACAGGGTAAAGCTCCAGCGATAGCTGAGCAGAAACCGGCTCAAGCCCAAACTCAAGCCGTTACTGGTCAAACCGCAACTGGCCTGCCCGATCCCAACCAGCAAGAGATGATGATGCTTCAGATGATGATGAATCCGAACGGGAATAATGGCAATTTCAACATGATGAACATGAATCCCGCCATGACCAATATGGATCCGTCTCAAATGAGCACATTGATGATGAATCAGATGATGCAATCGATGAACATGGATCTCAGTGGAGACCGCGATAAAGACCGTTAAGGCTTATTTAGACCTGGTTTTATCGTGATATTGGGCTCTTGAAGGTACATCGGCAAGACATTATGCCAGTCTCGATGAAAGTAAGTCGGGAAGGCCTGGATTAGCCTCAACATGCTATCCGGGGTAAACACGTTCATCTGTTCAATAATATGAGGGTGGCGGCTCATAAAATGGCCTTTTAGCGAGCTGGAGCAAATTACACCGGTATCGGCAGGCGGCTCAGACTCATTGACTGAGACCAGTTCTGGCTTGTGAATATAACGGGGGGCTCCGGCCTGGTCAAAGGCCAGAGCGGCGTAGTAAGCTTTGCGTTGAAGGGCGTCTATGTAGACAGCTCGCGGTTCTTCTGTGTTTTCAGCTGCCAGCAGTTCAAAGGTGTTAAAAGCATAAATGGGCACATTCATAAACTGGGCCATCGTTCGGATGGTGGCAAGCCCGGTACGAATCCCGGTAAAGCTGCCTGGGCCCATATTAATCGCCAGTGCCTTAATATCTTCCATAGTGTAATCGTATTGTTTCAGCCCCTGCTGAATAGTGGGAATCACAATGGAAGAGTGCTGACGTTGGGAATGGACAGCCTCACGAAACTTGTAATGCATTTTCCCCTGATCGCTGAGCCCTACCATCAAGGCATTGCTGGTGGTATCAACATAGAGAATACAAGACTCCCATAGAGAGTCCTGAGGGGGTGGCGCGTCTGAAGGAGTATAATGCGGCAATGTCTTAAAGGTCCATTCGGAACAAAAACAAAAAAGACTGAGGGCGGACAGTTTATTTTAGTGGGCTCAAAGCCGAGAATCAATTTGGGCGAGAATCAACTTGAAACCCAATGGAGCTTCCGGGTCTCAGGAAGGCTGCCATCAGGGGAGTCTGCTAGTAAGTCTAAATTCAGTGTTATCCGGTGTGTGGCGGCCTCGCTGAAAAAAGTGGAATACGTGGCCCACTCCACCAGAAACACGGATTGACTGGTGCCCAGTTCGTCGCCAAGCTCCTCGGCAAGAGAATTTGCATGGGCCGGGCCAAGGCGGTAGCAATCGATGTGGAAAAGCGGAAAACGCGCGGTTTCGTACTCGTGAATGAGGGCATAGGTCGGGCTTGTCATGGTGTCTTCTAGGCCCCAAAATTTGCCTAAAAATTGAGCCAAAGTGGTTTTGCCTGCGCCAAGTGGACCGTCCAGGGTGATGATATCACCAGGCTTGACGATTTCAGCAAAACAACGGGCCCATTCTTCAAGTTGAGAAAGGGTGTTGACTGGATAAATATCAGGAGTGATAGACATATTAAGTCTGTTCTTTTATTTTTAACAACAGTTGAGCTTGGGGCGCCTTTCATTTATGGTAATGCGTCCAAGGCTAGAGCGTCAGAGTAATCAATCATGATAAACTTTTACATTGATTACTAGAATCCCCGCATTTCGTTGATGTTACAAGCATAAAGGGCCCCAGACATCCATGATTTCCTCCAATGATTTCCGCACCGGCTTGACCATTCTCGTTGATAGCCAGCTATGGCAGGTGGTTGAGTTCCTGCACGTTAAACCCGGTAAAGGGGCGGCCTTTGTTCGCACCAAGTTAAAAAACGTGGAAACGGGTCAAGTGGTTGAGAAAACCTTTCGCGCTGGTGAAAAAGTGGAGAGCGCCCGGGTTGAGAAAAGTGAGATGCAGTACCTTTATGGTGACGGCAACGACTACACGTTTATGGATAACCAAACGTTTGATCAGCTCACCATTACCAAGGCCCAAATCGGGGACGGCGTGAAATATCTGAAAGAAGGCATGTCGGCCTATGTCCTGCGCCACGAATCCCGGATTATTGGCGTGGACATACCCAACCACGTGGAGCTGGAAGTGGTAGAAACCCCCCCTTCAGAAAAAGGAAACACAGCCCAAGGCGGGACCAAACCGGCCACACTGGAGACCGGTGCCATTGTCCAAGTACCCTTCTTTGTGGATGTTGGTACTAAAATTCGCGTGGATACCAGAAACAATCAGTATTTGGATCGTGTGTAAGGACACAAACCCTCATGGATGTTGATATTCAAAAAATTAGAGATCTTGCTGATCTCGCCATCGAAAAACAATTACTAGAACTGGAAGTGGCTGATGGCGATAAATGTGTGATTATCAAGACAGGGCTTGGTAGTGCTCCTGCTGCCGCTAACACCATGGTTGTGACTGCCGCTGCTTCTCCAGCTGTGTCTGCTCAAACCGCAGCTCCGGCACCACAGCCAACACCTGCTGCAACGGCTCCTGCCGCCAATGAGCTGACCATTACGTCTCCTATGGTGGGGACTTTTTACCGTTCGCCGTCTCCTGATGCTGCTCCCTTTGTTGAAATTGGGCAAAGCGTCGCTGTGGGACAAACGGTCTGTATTATCGAAGCGATGAAGCTGATGAATCAACTGGAAGCCGAAGTCAGCGGGAAGGTGGTTCGCTTCTTGGTAGAAAACGGGCAGCCGGTTGAGTTTGGTCAACCGTTGATCGTGCTGACTCCCTAGTAGTTGCTTTTATGCCTTAGGCCTTACTGCAAATAGAAGGAAGACTTCTGACATGCAAACCATGCAAAAATTTGAGAAAATCCTCATCGCCAACCGTGGAGAAATCGCTCTCAGAATTATTCGGGCTTGCCGTGAGTTGAATATTAAGACGGTGGCAGTCTACTCTCAAGCGGATGAAGAGAGTCTGCACGTCCAATTGGCCGACGAGTCTTATTGTATTGGGCCGGCCCCTTCTAACAAAAGCTATCTCAACGTCACCAACATTATGAGTGTGGCCTTGATGGCTGGGGTGGATGCAATCCATCCGGGTTACGGGTTTTTGGCAGAAAATGCCGCCTTTGCTGATATTTGTGCGGATCACCAGATTAAATTTATTGGTCCTTCGGCAGAAATGATTCGCACCATGGGTGATAAAGCCACAGCCAAGAAGACCATGGCCGATGTGGGTGTCCCTGTTGTCCCTGGGATGGAAGGCACGGTTGCCGATCCCGCTTTAATTCAGGCATGGGCCAGAAACGTCGGTTATCCCATTATTATCAAAGCCACTGCTGGTGGGGGTGGTAAGGGCATGCGGGTTGTAGAAACGGAGCAAGACGTTGAAAATCAACTGAATACTGCCCGCGCTGAAGCCAAAGCCGCCTTTGGTAACGACGAAGTGTATATAGAAAAGTTTGTGAAAAACCCCAGACATGTGGAATTTCAAGTACTCGCCGATCAATACGGCAATGTGGTGCATCTGGGCGAGCGGGATTGTTCGGTTCAGCGCCGTCACCAAAAACTGATTGAAGAAGCCCCTTCACCTGTGATGACCCCTGAAAAACGCGAAGAAATGGGACAGATTATTTTAAAAGCCATTCGTAAAATAGGCTATGAGGGGGTGGGAACCATTGAATGCCTCTGTGATGAGAACCTAAATTTTTACTTTATGGAAATGAATACCCGGATCCAAGTAGAACACCCTGTTACAGAGATGATCACGGGAGTCGATTTACTCAAAGAACAGATCTTAGTAGCCGCAGGCCAACCCCTTCGCTTTACGCAAGAGGATGTGCGTTTCCATGGTCATGCCATTGAATGCCGAATCAACGCAGAAGACTCTGATAAAAACTTTATGCCTTGCCCTGGTAAGGTGGATGGTTACTTGCCACCAGGAGGCCCTGGCGTACGAGTGGATAGCCATATGTACACTGGCTATAGTATTCCTCCCTTTTACGATTCGTTGATGGCCAAAGTGATTACTTACGGGGATACCCGAGAAGAAGCGATGATTCGGATGCGCCGGGCACTCAATGAGTTTGGGATTACCGGAGTGAAGACGACAATTCCTTTTCACCTGCGGCTTTTGGACAATGCCGCGTTTACGGACGGTAAAGAAGTGTATACGGATTTTATTGTCCGGCACGCCTTGGCTTGACCCGAAGCGCTCTCAGTCAGATAATCACAGCAAGCGTGATTACCGTTAAATGCGCACGTGTATAAAACACTGGGAAGGGAGACGCTGTGTACATTAATTTTGGTTGTTCCGCCTCACAGGCAGCCCAATTTGCGGGGACTAAGCGCGGAATAAACACCGCCAAGAGTGGGAAACCTCGTGCAGCAGCAATTCCACGTCCACAACCTACCAGTCCCGTTGATGCGTTAAGACATACTTTAGGGATTCGGTTCGTGCCCCCACAACCCCCGGTTATGTTCCCGCTGACTGTTCCGGGGAAATAACCGAAATAGTTGAACGGAAGTCATCGTTAGAGAAACATTATTACAGAGGGACATTATTTATGTTTATCAATTTTGGTTGTTCTGCCTCACAGGCAGCCCAATTTGCCGGTAAAAAAGGTGGTAAAAAAGGCAAAAAAAAGCCTGAAAAAGGGCAAGAGCAAGGAAAACAGCAGCCTAAAAATCCAGAATTTCCAATAACATCGTACGCACAGGGTGAAGAAGGGGGGCTCAGTCCCATTCAACTGCCAACACCCGTTCCTAAAAAACCTGGCGGGGGCAAGCGAACCGAGTGTTTCCCAAAATAAAACAAGAACACTTGTGTTAAAACGACTTATGTCGTAATATCGGCCTATACTGTGTGGGTTATGATTTAGGAGTTTTTTGGTGATGCAAATTGGTGTGAAACCCAATGTTGGGTTTGGTCAAATCAGAAGAAGTAACCGAGCGAAACTACCGACTTCAATTGGCGGTAACAATGACCCCTCAAAGCGCACTCATAATGCACATGGTGGGTCAAGAGGTTCGGGCTTGACGATACAGGAAATTGGGATGCCCCTGCCCACTAAAGGAGAGCTCGATGTATTGCAGGCTTGGGTGGACCATGAATTTGCCCAAGGCAACATCCCCACTTGGAAAAGTTTACGCTCGTAATAACGGCTAAAATCACTAATAACGCGTAATCCCCTCCCCTTTTGTAACAGTTCCGTTCTTTAGGGAGGGGATTTTGTCATTCGGTCTTTTTAAATTGTTTTTATTTGGATAGTAACACCATTCTGTTATTGTCTGCTATTGGGGGTGCTACTCACCTATGTCCCAACATCGTTTATTGCTGGAAAATGTTTTAGAAGAAACCGCACTAGTCCATCTGGCAACTGAGGCCAATGCATTGATAGCCATTGCCCGGCATATTCCGGGAGAGAGGCTGTCTGCCGATCGACAGACAGGATTATTAAATGATTTGCATACGTCTCGTTATACAGTGAGTTTGGCGGAATCAGTGATCTGTTTGCCGACCCATGAAGCGATTCGAGCGTTTGCCAGCTAATTAAATCCCCGGTTTCCCGTAACGGGCCTCCAGGGCTTTGATCAGCACATATTTAGCGTCTTTATCCCAGACAAAGACGAGCCGTCGTTCGTGCTCTTGTTGCGGCGATGCCACTCCCAGTGGTAATGTCGAAACTTCGGCCAGATCCACCACGCTATTGGCGGTTTTTACCCAAATAGGCTCTTTGGCAGGCCGTTTTTGATACAGTGGCTTGGTCTTGACCACGGTTTCTTCCAGGCAAAACGTCATGGAGAGCTGATGCTGGTGGTAGTAGTCTTCAACGGCTTCGTAAACAGGGCCTAGCGTGTCAAAGGCTTCATAGATCCCGTATTTGGTGAGATCCACAAATTTCAAAATATCATGCCTCAGTAAGCGGTTGGCCAGTGTCTTGAGGAGAGGGTCTTCGGCATCATCTGCCCAACCGTGAATGGCCTGCCACAGATAGTAATCATCCAGACGGATATAATCGTCCAGACTCAAGCTGTGTCCTTGTCGAATCAGTTGATACAGGGCTTCTGCGGTGTTGCCCGTGTTAACGTGATTATCCCTGGCCCAGGCAAAGCGCTCGAGAGTTTTTTTAAGCAACGCTTCAGAGGCTTTATCCAGAGAATGCAGCGCCATTTTGTAGGCTTGGTGACGGCCAAAGAGGTAATGCTCAACTGCGGGGACGGCCTCTTCGCGAACAGCCACCAGCGGCCGGGCGTTGGGCCCTACATCGATGAGTAAGTTGCCAATAATTCGCTGCCCTTCAATGCGTCCGTACTGCACCCCCAGAAAGTGGCTGTCTCGCTGGAGATAATCCAATCGGTCCATATCCAATTGGCTGGATATTAAAGAGGCCAGATAATGCTTTGGACGCTCACCTTGCCCCATAAAATCTAACACAGCATTGCCCAAATTGGGTTGATACCGATTCCAGACCGTGTTTAACTCGTCATCTTCTCTTAAAATACGGGCATTCCAGTGGGTATCATGGGAGAGCCCGTTCTCGAGCAAGCCTAGAACGTCCTCCAATGTGTGTGATAGCGGTGTGTGGCCAATATCGTGAATTAAAATCCCGAGCAATAGTAAGCGTTCATAAGTAATCCCGGTATCTTCGTAGGTGGATTCAAGGGTGTGCTTGGTCTCGTCCACGCGTTTCAAAAATTGGATCGTTTGAATCATCAGATGGGTCGAGCCCAAGCTGTGGACAAAGCGGCTGTGCGTGGCATTGGGAAAAACGAATTCAGCCAGTCCCATCTGCTTAATACGGCGCAGGCGCTGGAAAACCTTGCTATTAATCACATCGAGCAATAGCCGATGCGTTTCTTCCAGTCGGTCAAACTGGATGATGCCGTGGATAGGGTCAGCAACGGACATCCAGCGGTTTTTTAGCGGCACGTTTCGGTATCCTTATTGATAATCATTTTATTGTAGCAATATTTACGGGCAACGCCTGCAAGATTGCCTGTCACCGCACAAAAAATAGGTCATCGGGTTTACTTAGGTAGCGCCTTATTGAAATGAAATCAAAATAAACGAGCCAGAAATTTAAAGAGTTCTCATGACCCTTTCAGTCCCCAAACACAACCCCACGATGGTTATGCCGATGGTTATGCCGCTATCCCGACGGCAGACCTCACTTCGATTTTCAGGAAAGAATCTACAAGAAAAAGTAACGCGTGCAGCCGCTGAGCAGACCCCAGCTAATATTGGTGCGCTAAAAACCCTGAAAATCTTGTTCTGGGATTATCCCCGTAAAGGGGTGAATGGCCCCTTGGTGAAAGGGATTCTCTTTCATTATGTGATTCCCATTCTCTCTGGCGCCACGTGGCTATTGGGGCCTCTTGGCTGGGCGGCTGGGCTTATCACGCTGCCGATGGCTTCTTACTGCAGTAAAGAAGGGGAAGCCATCTTAAACAAGCTCAAGCTGGAAAAAAACAGGGACCTCTGCCAAGCATCGTCAATATGCACAAGCTTTGGGATGAGATGTCCACTGAAAACCGTGGGGAAAAAGCGACTCAGATAGTGAATACCTACAACAAGCTCCTCAAAGACTTACTCAACGACACCCAACATGTCCCTGAAATTGGGGCCGTTGTGCGGAAGCTGCATCTTAATCCAGAAAAAGGGGTTGGACGCTGGGTGAGAAATACCGTGGTAGTGGTTTCTGCATACCGACAAAAATGGATAGGCCGTGTCCTTACCAAAACACTCAAGTGGGGAAAGCGTATCCCACTGTTGCGTCCGTTTATTCTGGTGCCAGCATTGGCTCTCAATGGCTTATTTATATTGTTACACCTTCCCTTTGCGGGCTTGTCCGCTGCCACAAAGCAAGCACTTCGACATGCGTGAACCTAAATTTCGGGATTGATACCTTCCTGTAAATCGCCAATACTGATAATGTCTTCGCGTCAATTGAGGGCTTTCACTACAGTGAAAACGCTGATCGCGGTATTGAACGGGCTTCGGCTGATTTTTGGAAAGCCCCCTGTTGAGTGGTCTCATGCCGCATTGTTTCAGGGTCTGCTTTTGCGTTACGGACTGACACTGGCCAATGAATTCTTATGGCTGGGTGGGCCTGTGGGATGGCTATTGGGTTTGTTGGGCTTGCCTCTGGTTTTTGCCTCTGAGCACATGGGAGATCGTATGTTGGCCCGTCCGGAACTGAAGGCTACATTACTGTCTGCCAAAAGCCCATGGCGTCGGGTATTGCATATACAGCAATTGTGGGAGTCTATCTGGGTAAAGCAATCGAGCTTGCCGTCACCGTACCAACTCAGTAGTCATCTCATCCGTGAATACAATCGACTACTCAAAGAGTTACTGCCTGATGAAGTCTTGGCCTATGATGTTGGCAATAATACCCCCTATTTTTCCAATACCCCCTATTTTTCCGTATTACGCCAGATCCGGTGGTTTTTGTCCTGTCATCCCAAACGGGGGCTGGGCCGTTGGGTACGAATGTTACTAGAACTCACGGTTAGATATCGTTCAGGACGTTTAGGGCGCCTAATCACCTGGTTGCTGCAGTTCCGCCGGGTCCCCGTTTTGCGCTGGTTGGTCTGGGGTGTTTTGCTGATGAGCCACGGGCTGTTCTTTTGGACACAACTGCGTCGGATCAAAAAACAGCGGCACGCCCACCATCATTGGTACGAGCGCTGGCTCGGGATTTAGCCGAAAGAAATTTATTTAATCTCCCAGAGAAATGCCCACGCCTCGGGCAGCTCTCACCAAATCACTATCGGTGTCCACAAAGTTATACTTATCGATGGCTTCTTTAATAGGCACAGAAACCACATGGGGCTTTCTGTAAGAAACCATATGCCCGTACTTGCCTTCTAGCACAAGCTCTACCGCTTTCACACCAAATTGCGTGGCCAAAATTCGGTCATATGCGGTGGGGGTGCCGCCTCGCTGGAGGTGCCCCAAAATCACCACCCGGGCTTCGGCGTCTAAACGACTTTTCAACTGGGCCTGGAGTAAATGGCCGACACCGCCCAGGATTTTATTGCTATATCCGGCAAGATCGCTGTCACGAGACGTTTGCTCGCCTCCGACTGAGGTGGCTCCTTCAGAAATCACCACAATCGCAAAGCCGCGACCGCCACTCATCCGGTCTGTTAGTTTTTGAGCCACTTTTTCAATGTTGTAGGGGATTTCAGGAATCAGGGCCACATCGGCGCCCCCGGCGATTGCGGCAGAAAGACCAATCCAGCCCGCATGACGGCCCATAACCTCTAAAATCATCAGGCGGTTGTGGCTGGCTGCTGTTGTGACCAGCTTATCAACCGCATCAGTAGCGATCTCAACCGCAGTCTGAAACCCAAAGGTCACATCGGTAGAGGAGAGATCGTTATCAATGGTTTTGGGAACGCCCACAATATTGATGCCGCAAGCTTCCAGGCGATGAGCAATGGACATGGAGCCTTCACCCCCAATGCTGATAACCGCTTCAACCCCCAGTTTTTTGAGTCTTTCGACCAACTCATCACTGCGGTCTACCGATGTCCAGCTACCATCCGCGCTTTGTACAGGCCACTCAAAAGGCCCTCCCCTATTGGTGGTCTTTAAAATGGTGCCGCCACGAAAGTGAATCCCAGAGACAGCTTTGTTATTGAGGAGAACAACTTCCATAGGGTCTCGTAAAACCCCGTTAAAGGCCTCGATACTACCGAGTACTTCCCAGTCAGGCTCTTGACTGGCGCGTTTTACAATGGCGCGAATAACAGCGTTAAGCCCTGGGCAATCACCGCCGCCGGTCATAACCAGCATACGTTTTTTAGAACTGGATAATGGGGTACTCATAAGGGGGATTGTCTCGCGATCTCTTGCAGTCACCAATATATCTTAAGCTCGTGTGCTTTTCACACGAAGACTGCTTGTATTATAACAACCCCAAGGCTTAGGCCAAGGCTCAATAATTCATGAGGCAGAACTTGGGTCATGTGTTACACTGGCGTCACAAAATAAGAGAGGATAACCCAAACGATGCTCGATAAAACAGAAATGGTTGCTGTCTTAGCCGGTGGGATGCTCGGGACCGTTTCTCGGTGGGTTTTCTGTTCCTGGATATCTGCTCAATCCTGGGTGATGCAAAACGGGGTTGCTCTTCCCTTGGGCACGGGTTTGGTGAATTTACTAGGCTGCTTTTTATTGGGCTGTATGGCGGCCTGGGCAGAAGCCGGACAACTTCAGTCCACAGCAGGTGATGGTGCCACCCCGGAAATGACAGGGCCTTCTCTGGTGCTGTGGCTTGGGGTGAGTGTCGGCTTTTTAGGGGCCTTTACCACATTTTCTACCTGGGCCCTGGAAACCGTCGAACTCATTAAACGGGGCTGCCTGGACATTGCGTTTATCAATGTCGGCTCCAGTGTCATTTTAGGCCTGGTTGCAGTTTGGGGCGGGATGATGCTGACCCGTCAGTTTTTGCACTTGGGATAATTCCCTTAGTGGTACGTGAATCCGTCGGCCTGCATCCGTTCAATCACGGCATCCAGTTCGGCCACCGGGTTGACCAGCGAGAGCCGGACATAGCCTTCACCGGTTTTACCAAAGGCAGTCCCAGGAACCGTCACAATGCCGCTGGTTTCCAGAAGTTCATCGGCAAATTTCACGCAAGAACTGTATCTGGGAGGAATGGGCAGCCACAGATAAAACGTAGCCCGGGGGGCTTGTAGTGCTTCTGCTGGCCAGCCAAGGGACTGGAACCCACGGAGCATTCGGGCCTGGTTGGCCTCATAAATTTTGACTGTGTCTTTAATAAATTGGTCACAGACCGGACTGGTGAGTGCAAAGGCCGCGGCTTTTTGCATCGCTTTGAATAAACCACTATCCACGGTGGATTTCACCTTGTTGAGAATATCCACAGCGGCAGCATTTCCCACCGCAAAGCCAATTCTCCAGCCCGTGATAGCATAGGGCTTACTAAGGCTGTGAAACTCAATGGCAATCTCTTTGGCGCCGGGGACTTCTAGGATACTATGAGGCGGTTCTTCTCCAGAGAATTGGAGATCGGCATAGGCGATATCACTGATAAGAAGGATATTGTGCTCTTTGGCAAAGGCCACCACATCTTTGAAGTAACTAAAGGGTGCCATTGCCCCAATGGGGTTGCTGGGATAGTTGATAATCAGTGCTTTGACATGGTTAGGATTGTAGCCCTGATTGGTGAGTTCCTTCATGATTTTGGAGAAGTCGGGCATGTAGTGGTTGTCACGGGTTAAGGGGGTGGGGTAACTCAGCCCACCGCACACCTTAATGGCATCAACGTAGGAGGCGTAGCCAGGGTCTGGGGTCAGAATAATTTCTTTATCAAACGGCCCACTCTGAGGGGTGATAATGCCGTGGAATAAGTGAGCAAGTCCTTCTTTAGAGCCGAGTAGCGAGCAGACCTCGTTTTTCGGATCGACGGTAACACCAAAGCGGGTTTTCATCCGCTCTGCAACAGCGTCACGGAAGTACTTTTCGCCTTCTGGCACAGAATAAGAATGGATACCCGGTTCTTTTAAATACTCGGTAAACCGCTCAATCAAAAGCTCTGGTGGGGCAACGGTAGGGGCACCAATACTCATTTTGATCGGAGCCCGGCTCTTGGCAGTAAGGCTGGGGGTGAGTTCTACCACGCGCTGGGCAATGCGAAACATGATGTATGTTTCCATATTGGCGCAGTGGGCTGAGTACAAACTTTTGATATTGACTTCTGAAAGGGCTTTCATGCTATTTTCCACCTAGCTAGCTAACACAGAGGCTGCTGACACCGATGCTGACAGGTTCATACATAACACAAACACAGGGGCTGCCAAACCCAGAAGGGCTAAACCCAGAAGGGCTTGTCTCTTAACTTAAAACCCAATTGTAACTATTTTGTTAGATTCTGTTAGAGCTGTAGCACTCGGGGGAATTATATCAGTGTGAGTGATATCGAAGATGATACGCACCACGACAGATTTTTGTGAGTCTTGTGGTTTTACTTTCTCTTTTCTCTTCTCTTCTCTCTTCTCTCTTCTCCTTTCCATCCTTCCTTTCTAACAGATTCAGTGTCCGCGCGGGGAAACTCGGGCGGTTTTTCTTTGGAAGCAATAATCATTGGTATTAGAAAAATAAGCGAAATAACTTATTTAATCAGGCTTAGGGTACACGAAAACAAGGATAGACGGGCAGCCCGTCTCCAAGAGGGTACGGCGAATGACAACACAGCTCAATACACTGAGACTTTTGTTAATAGAAGACTACCAGCTGGTCCGCCTGATGCTGCGGTCTGTTCTCTCAAGTGTCTCGCGGTATCAGGTGGTGGGGGATTTTGATTCTATAGAGACGATGTTGCATTCAAAAGCCGGGTCAACAGTAGTACTCAAACCGGATTTAATATTAATGGATCTGGATTTGGGTAGTGCGTGTTCTGGGGGAAAGGCCGTTGCAAAAATTCATGAGTGTTTTCCTGAGGCCAAAGTGATTGCGCTGACAGAGCACCAGGAAGCTCAGTGGGTTTTAGAAGCCATTCAAGCTGGAATTTCTGGCTACTGTCCAAAAAGTGCGCCTCATCAAACCCTGTTTCGAATGATTGAAGCAGTGAGTAACGGGGCCGTCTGGTTTGAAGCCCCAGCGGCAAAGTGGATTTTCCGCTGTATCCAGATGGGTAACGATCTGGGGATGAAGCCCGCGATGCCCAATGACGAAACCATACCGAAACAAAGTAAAACGACGCTCCTTACTGTTAGAGAACAAGAGGTGTTAACTCTATTGGCACAGGGCAAAAGCAATCCACAGATCGCAGCAGAGTTACGTTTTAGTGAGCACACGGCCAAAGCACATGTGAGTCATATTTTAAAAAAACTGGGTGTGTGTGACCGGGTTCAAGCCGCCGTCAAAGCTGTAGAGTGGGGCTTATGCCAAGGGGCCTGATTTTGCCTACAGCACCCAGAGCGAGAACCAGTGCGATAATAGGAGAATAATACGCAGATAATGAGAGACTTTTATGAGAGAGAAGTACGGTAAATTTACCATTTTGGCGGCGATTGTCATGGCAAGCTCACTCCACTTCGGACTAACGGGTTGTGCCCTCAAGAACGGAGGCCCTGCAGGTTCTTTGGTGAGGGCCGTAGACGGGGCTGAAGAAGCCGCTGCACGGTCTTATGCTCAGCAATTAACTGTTGCAATGTCCACCAATGCTGCGATGACCGGCCAAACACCCACTCGCTTTACAGATTGGGTCACCCCATTGCCTCTAGGGCAAAATCAAAACCCTGCCATTTCTGTCTCTACATACGATTTGGGCGGAGGGTCTTCCAGTCGGCCGCATTGCCAGGTGGCAGAAACCGTGATTGATTGCAGCGGCGGGGTGTTTCGCTCTATCGATGTTATTTATAGAAACAACGCAGGCACCGTTCAGGTCGAAATTACGCCACGTAACCGGTCTTAATTTTTTAATCCAAACTATCGAGACGAATCCGCATACCGCCTTCGTCACTGTCGACCGATTCTTGCTCTTTTTCTGCTGCTGCGTTTTTAATATCAACAGGTTCGGCAATAGGAGCTTGTGGTTTCCCACCAGTGGTTTTGGGCAGAGGGGCTCCTTGGCGTACGGCTTCTATGTAGTCTGTAGAGGCACTTTTTCCGCCTTGGGCGTAGCTCATTAAAATAGTCCGCATCTCTTCTGGGGTGACAGGGCGCCCGCTTTCTTGACAGGCGGTGATATAGTCGTGAATGGTGACCTGCATTTCTACAAGCGTTTTGCCCATTTCACGGAGGCCTTCCGAGGGGAGAATGGAGAGATAAGTCATCGCCTTATGCACGATCGGGATTTTATCGTAGTCTCTGCGTTTGTTTTTGGCTTTGTGTAGTGCCAAAATTTTGGCAGGTCCCAGAGATTTCAGGTTTTTCATCAGGGATTCGGTCTGAAACAGGGTATCCGAAATAACCACCAGCACTTCAGCCATAATCATCTGGATGGCCACTGGCATGGCAAGCAGTGTATTCACCCCGCGCTGCATATTGGGATCGTTATCGTACCACCGCTTGGGATGGTTGTATGGTTGCGGTTTTTTACCCGGGGGTGTGCCAGACAAAAGACTAAATACTCCTGTTGTAAATGCTTTTTTGGCTGAAGGAAAAACGAAAGGGAATAATGGCTAGAAAAGGCATGATAACTTGTTTAGAGGCTGAGTTCAAATTGGGCGAAGATCCTTAATGGTCCTCACTATCCAGGTCAGCACGAATCCTCATCCCCGTTTCACCGCTATCAACGGACTCCTGAGAATGTTCTGGACTTTTGCTGCTTTGTTTTTCGGAAATATCCCGTCCCATAGGCGGATCTGTTGAGGGTTTGAGTTTTCCAGAAGAAACCAGATTCGGCATTTTTTCCTGAAGATGTTCGATATAGCCCGCTACAGCGTGGCTACCGTTTTGACTGTAGCTGATAAGGATGGCCCGTATCTCTTCAGCTGGCGCCTCTTTGCCCTGTGAATAGAACAATTGCCGGACTTCCTCAATGGCATTGTTCATATCGCGCAAGGTGCCTGTTATCTCTTTAACACCCTGATCCGGCAAAATCGAGAGATGACTCATGGCCTTGTGAGTAATGGGGGTCATATCATAAGAGCGACGCTTGTTTTTGGATTTGTAGAGTGATAATACCTTCACAGCGCCCAATGATTTCACGTTTTTAATGATTGATTCTGTCTGGTACAGGTCATTGGCGATACTGATCAGGACTTCGGCCATAACAGCCTGAATCTCGAGCGGTAAACTGAGGAAGCGGTAGACTTCGTCCCGTAAGACTGGGTCGTTATCATACCAACGTTTTTTTTGTTCTCCGTAGGAAGGATCTGATTTCTTCATTGTCATAGGCATTCTGGCTACATCCTATTAGCATTTCTTCTAACGACAACGGTTGTGTACTCTATAAAAAAACAAATTAAAATTTCCATACTAAAGACGACAACTGATAAAGAAGGTTGCCTATACGCCAAAATATAAGACAGCACGGATTCTTAGATACGCTGCTGTAAAAAACCTATAATCCCTTGTCAGAACAATAGCGATAACATCTATGAGGTTTTAAAAACAGTGTTAAGTAGGATGGTCAGTTTTGTAAAGGGTATTCATCTCACGCTGAGTGGGTTTGCTGATTCTCTATACCATTCTTATCGGACAGATGAGTCTAAATGTTAAGTTTTGGGGTAAAAGCCGCGCATCTTTTGTGTTTCCCGGGTGTTAGAATAAAGTATCAAATTAAAATAATGAGCAAATTAAAATAATGAGTGGGAATTAAAACCGAGTAATGACTTTTTTTGAATGGGACTGTGTGGATGGAAATTAAGACTATCAATCGTTATAGCACTGGGCGCTCAGCGTTAGTCCAGTTTCAGGGTAAATCAAGACGGGCAGATAAAGGCTCAGCCACGACTTCTGAAACTTCAGGAAGTGCGAGGCCCGCACATCCCAAAGACTGCCTGGATAATCCTCTACTCGGTTGGTACGAAGAAGCGCAAGAACTGGCCGATGATTCCCCGCGCAGTGGGAATAAAGTGACTGCGGTTGAGATGTCCGTGGTTTTGCTGAGAGAAGCGGCCCAATCCTATGACCGGCTGCAGCATTTGACGGGGTCTGATACGGCTCAGTTTCTAAAAATTGATCAATGGCTTGTGGCCTGTGTGACGGAGTTTTTTAAGGTTGAGCCTCAACAGTTAAAGGGCTTGGCAGACTATGCCACCGTGATTGCCAAAACCGTGGTGTCACCCCAAGAAGATTTTGATCCTGTGATTTATACCTTTGCCGGGACGGATGAGAACCGCCCGGGCCAAACTCGTAATTTAGCGGAAGCCAAAAAATATATCCATGGCTTCGTGTCTGCTTTGTTCAACAGCCCTGTGGTTTTCCGTCCCAATAACACGGCCAAGGGTAGCAATCCTGTCAAACTCCCTGTCCACGAAGCGCTCACCAATTTAGTGGTCAAGTATAAGCAAGATTCCCATAAACAAAGAGCAAGAATGTCTCGAAGCGCACATGACGGACTAGAACCAATTTCCACAGCGCTTGCCTTGTACCGTCCAGGCGGGGCTGCCCCAGACAAAGATTTGAAAACGGATTCTAAGTTTGAAGCGCTCAAACAATACGGCTCAGACCTGGTTGCCATGGCCCGAGGCGGGCTTTTACCCCCTGCCCATATGCGAGAGGCCTTTACTGAGGCAATGCTGAGGTTACTGGTGACCAAGAGCAAACGCAGTAATATTCTACTAACCGCCAATTCTGGAGAGGGCAAAAATTTTGCCATCTACAATTTGGTCCAACGCATTGCCGCAGATAATGTACCCGAGGCGCTCAAAGGGGCCGAAGTCTATCAGTTGAATCTCACCAAACTGCTGGCCGGAACCTCTCAACGCGGGCAGTACGAAGAACGTTTTAAGCAAGTGTGTGACGAAGTCCAGGGCTATTTGGCCTCGCACCCCACAAAAAAGATGATACTGGTGGTGGATGAGTTTCACACCGTGCCGGCTTCTGGCATCAATGACAGTGCCCCTTCCCTGATGGAAATGATGAAGACCAATTTGCTAGAAAACCCGGTGATGCAGGGCAGGCTTTCTGTGATTGGGGTGTCGACCCACGATGACATGCGGGGGGCTGGGGTCACCAAAAACAAGGCCTTTATGCAGCGCTTTCAACCGATGGCACTCCCCAAGTTTAGTGACCCAGAACTGCGTAGTATATTGGGTTTTCAGGCAATACGGCTTCAAAAAGAGATGCCTGTGGTGATTTCGCCGGAAGTACTGGATGCCGTGCTAAAAACCGCCAAGCAACGGATGCCGCAGACAGTGACCCGAGGGATGGAAGACTTGTTGGATCTTACTGTTGCTGTCGCCACGGGTGGCAATGCGGTAGAAGTGGCCAAGGCGCAAGATGCACTGGCTAGCTTAGACATGCGCGAACAGTTTTTAAAAGCGCACTTTGCCCGGAAAAAAGCCGGAAAAGAGTCGCAAGATCCGGTTCTCTCTCCGCAAGATGTGCGTTACCGTCAAGAATTAGACGGGATTCCAGGTTCGCGAACCCAGCTTGAAGCGAGACTGGATGCGGCAAAACTGGTGGTGCCACAGACAGATCATGCCAAGCGAGTGATTGTCACCCCAGGCCATGTGTCAGCAGCCTTGGCCATCCGCTCAGGAGATCCCTTGGCCAGTATTGGCACCAGTCTGGAAGACAAACTCCGTCGGGCAGAAACAGAGCTTGCCAAAGTGCTGATTGGTCAGCCAGATTCGATTCGAGCCGTCAGCAGAGCGCTTCGCCGAATAGCCAATAAAAAAGTATTGGGTTCCGAAACCAAGCAGCCCATTGGAAGCTTTATGTTTGTGGGCCCCACCGGTGTGGGAAAGACCTACACAGCCCAAGCCATTGCCGATGTTTACTGTGAAGGGAATCTCATCCAGCTGGATATGACGGAATATATGGAAAAAGCCTCTGTTAACCGTATTATTGGTGCCCCACCTGGCTATATCGGCTACGACGATGTCGAAACACTGTGCGATAAGGTCAATAAACAGCCTTTCTCTGTGTTGCTGTTTGATGAGTTTGAAAAAGCCCACCCCGAGGTCCGCAAACTGGTACTACAAATTCTTGAGGAAGGCCAACTCACCGATAGCAGAGGGAAAGTGGCCAAGTTTAATAACACCATTGTCATTCTCAGTAGCAATCATCAACAGCTCGCCATTCGTGAACTGATGCTGAAACATCAAAAAGAGGTGGATGCACAAAATGAGCGACTCACCGCTGAGGGCAAAAAACCCGTGGATCCTGAAGTGTCACAGCGGGCCTTGGTGGGTAAAATTCAACGCTTGATGGGTAATTATGACCGCGACCGGGATTCTGCTGGGTTCCCGATGGAGCAGCTCGGTCGGATGGAGATGGTGCCTTACCATCCGCTCTATTCCTCTCAACTCCCTGAGTTACTGCGGGTTCAATTGGCTACCTACAATCAAAAAGAGTCTCTCTTGAAAGACAAGCAATTGACGGTCAGTTTATCGGCTGTGGCGCAAACCCGCCTGGTCGAGTTGGCCGCAGCCAATGTGGAAGACGTGATTGGACCAGGCTTTGGCTTTAAGAAAGAGGCCATGGACAGCCCGAAAATGCTACAAACCGGGGCACGCGATCTGCGCGATCTCTTTAGAAACAATGTCCGCGATAAGGTGGAAGAATGTCTGATAGCCCACCCCGATCTGTATAACAGTGAGGTGGAAGTGGATTACCATGCGGATACCGACGAATGGACTGCCCGCCCCAAGGTGAAGATTGCGGGCTTGTTACCGGATTACACAGCGTCGACAGATAGTCGTGGACTGAATCAGGTCGCCTAAGAAACTGGCCTTCAAATTTATTGGATATCACATAAACCCCTGTCAGCACAGGGGTTTATTGCTATTTTAGGCTGCAAGAATGTAAACAAATGTTTCAAAAGTGATATCCTAAAGCAATACTTGATATCTCCAATTGTTTATTCCAATAGGAAATGGAACAACGCTCGAAACCGCAACGGGTCGTCGAGCAAGTCACTCGGGTAAAAACCACAATTTTAGATGCATGAAACTAGGAGATATCGAGCCGTATGAGCAGCCAAGTAAATAACAATGTCCCGACTTACTGGTTTACCACCAATGCGACAGACAATAATTCGCGCAACCGATTGGTTTTAATCAATATTGGTGATGGACTCTCTTCAGATGGGAGTGATGGGCCATTTTTCGGCTCCAATGCCACCAATAATAATTCTCAAAATGATTTATTACGGGTTAATATTTCATCCGATGTTCTCAGCTCTTTGCTGGGCTTTGGTTCCGGAAATAGTTACAATTCAATATTGGGCTCAAATCCAATGCTGGGTTATAATTCCGGGCTCGGTAATCAGTACGGGCTTGGCTCAAGCCTGGGTCTGGGCTCTGGCTTTGGCTATAACAATATTGCATCAAATAATATTGCCTCTGGCAGCTACGCCAATCCTGCGACTTTCTTGGGTAATTCCGATCAAATGCTCAGCCAATCCCTGTGGAAGTTTCCCTTTGGGGGCGGTAGCGCTATTCCTCCCACAGGTCCGCTCATGCCCCAATACCCGCAATTTGGCGGTATGCCCTACGGACAGCCTGGTATCCCTCAGGGAATTCCTCGGCCATACCCGGGCATGAACCCACTCATGCTGCTGGGCTGTTTACTGCAAAACATTATTGGCCAGTGTTTGCCGCCGCAACAAAATGATTGCAAAGATCCCAATATCAAAGGTTCTGCTGGTATTTTTGGAGACCCACAAGTCGGTCTATTCACCCCTGGTATTGGAGACATTCCCGATGCTCTCAAAGGGTTTGAGACCAACCTAAAAGACGGACAGACCTTAAACATCCTGAAAGATACTGACAAAGGCGGCATTAACGTCGATGTTGTCGGTACCAAAGTAAATAACAACGGGAAATTCGGTGTGGGTAAAACCATCACCAAAATCGGAAACGATACCGTTGAGTTTAGAGCCTCAGGCGAATTGGTCGTCAACGGGGTTGTTAAAGGCAATATTAACAACGATGGGTTAATTGCAGATATTCAACTGAGCAACGGTGCAGTCGTCAAGACCAGTCAAGAGATTGACGGGGCTGACGGCAAGAAAGCCGAACGGTTTGTGATTCAAAACGGCGAATATAAAATTACCGCCGCCGTCCGTAAACCCACCGGTGCCAATGCTTACCTCGATCTCAATTTCGAAGAAACCACCAACCACTCCGCTGAAAATGCCACAGGAACTAAATTTACCGTCCCAGGACTGAAGAACCCTGTGACTGGTAAACCCTTAGAAATCAGTCTCCCGCAGCTGCTTTCTTTACGGAAAGATTCCCCACTCCTTCAGTGGCTCGGGTATGGTTCTAATGCCTAATTTTTAGAGATTTCCATTCCATTTCCATTTCCCCCAATTTAGACACAGTTTCGATATCTTCTTTTTAAAGCCGATGCTATCATCGGCTTTTTCTTTTTATAAGGACAAAAAGCGCTTATTTTATTAACGGCATCAAACCAGGCACATTGGGACGGTAAATAATCCCACCACCAAAGCGCCAGCGTTGAAACAGACCGCCGGAGTCAATAAAATTCCCCGTAATATAGGTAGATACACTGTCCGTCCAGTTCATTAAAATATCGGTGTTAAACGAAGACGCCAGTGTGGTGGGGGATGAGTCAATAATGCCATGTCCGAGATTAAAAGATTGAATCCCCAAACTGCCGCCAAGACGGTATTGAATAAACTTCTTGTAAAGGTTCCCTTGTAAATCCAGTCGAAAGGCATTGAGATAAAAATCACGTGGACTAAAATAACCGCCCACAATATAGCCAGGAGCTGCATTCACCGCTGGGTTTAATCCACTAAAGATACCCCGCTGACCGTTGACGATATCAAAATAGCCATTGGTGGCATTGCGGCGGTAACTAAAATACAGAAACTCATACCCCATTCGAACGGTGGTGTTTTCATCTAAGGGGACCGAATATCCAGTTGAGGCAAAAAACTGTTGCTTGGTATTGGTGGGGATATTATTCCCGTCTACCCAACCATATTCATAATTAAAATTGGCATCGATATGCTGGGTGAAACGAGAATTGACATCCACAAAGAACGAGTTTTCTCTGGCCTGACCCAGAAGCTGTCCGTTGAGTACCCCGTTATTCGGGCGAATCCCGGTCAGTGATAATAAAGAGTTTTCAAGCGGAAGCCGCCGCATTCCAGTACGCACAACTAAATGATCTGTGATTTGATACTTCGCACTGGCTTGGTAGGTAAGGCTGCTGGTGCTGCTGTCTGTATATTGCGTGATGGCCATGTCCCCGTCTAGGGTTAGTCTATCCCATAACTTTGCCGTCCCACCCCAGCTGTATTCTATTCCCCACGTTGTGGCTGGATTGGCTTGTCTGGCTCTGGGAAGATACCAACGGGTGGGGGTAATTCCTCCACGTAGACGAACTTGGGGGGTAATAGCCAGACTCATCTGGTTAGGGAAGCCGCGACCGCGAAGCCCTACTGTGGTGGGATCACCTTGTTGTGTTAGAAAGCCAAAACCCGCTTGATAGACAGGTCTTAACGTTCGATTGATAGACGTCTCAATCGCGTTAATCGAAGATTCCTGAACCGGAAAATCATAAACGATGGGTACTCGCGGACCGTATACCGTATTGAGTTGCTGCGCGTGAGCACTTGCCGGCTCCAGAGATGACTCTAAAGAAGCTTCTAAATTGTTTTCGTCGGAGGTTTCTCTATCATGTTGATCAAAAACCAGGGCGCTATGTACCACTGGGGCCTGTAAGTGTGGCTGTGCTCGCTGAATTGTGTTGTCTAAATCTCGAATCAGATGCTCGTACTCAGCAGTCATCTCAGTGGCTAATCTTTTCTCTGGGGGTGTTTTTTTGCTAGAAGCAATTTGCTGATCGAGTTCGTGGACCATTTTGTCTAAGTCATCAGTGTTAGTAACAGTCGTATTAGGACCTGTGGTGAAAGCCTGTTTATGGAATTGGGCCTGATCCGGTGGATCCATACTCACATCAGACACGCTATTTGTGGCCAGAGTCAATATTTCCCGGCGATCTACGAGAATATACTCGCTCTGGGTATCCTTAGCGGGAGCCCAATTAATCAGTGGTCGAAGCTGTTTTAAAATATCCATGGCTTGATCGTATCGACCGTTTTGTTTCTCAGCCTCAGCAAGCCCCATCAGTATCTCTGGGTCTTGAGGAAAAAGAGAACGCGCTTTGACCAAAATGGATTTCGCGGCCAGTGGCTGCCCGCTCCATAGATAGGCATGGGCCTTCCCAACCATGGCTTCTCGTTGGTCAGGATCGAGTTTTAATGCCCGGTTAAATTGCGTAATGGCTTGATCGTAATGCTGTGTATAAGACAGTAATTTCCCGTAAGCGGTCAAAATAGAGGGATTTTTGGGGAATTTATCCACCGCCCCTGCGAGTTGTTTGAGCGCTTCTTTGCGGGGTATTTCATTACTTTGCAGCAGACCCACCCATTCTTGGTTTAAAGCTTTATCTTCTGGATAATCTTGCACCAAGCCTTCAAAGAGGGATAGGGCTTCAGTGGGCTGTTTTAAACTGTCTCTATATAAACGCGCTTCACTGAGACGAGCCCCCCTGCTTTTGGGATTGAGTGTCAAAATTTGTGAATATAATGGCATTAAATTTTCATCGGGCGTGTGCCAATCCAGCACATTTTCAATGGCATCTTGCCACTGAGAAAACTGTGCTGGATTTTCCTGAACCAGAGCAACGTATCCTTTCAGCGAATCAACACGGTGTGCTGGCTGCCAGGATAAGTATTCCGCATAGCCCCCTCTTAAAAGACTATCCTCTGGAAATTGGTGAATCAGTTGTTCAAATGCACGATTGGTCTTTTCTGCATCACTCGTCGACGATTTTAAAAAGTCTACAACCTCTTGCTTTAGTGCCTTTTCATCGATAGCTGCATTGGGCAATTGACTGAGCACATAATGGAAATGTTGTAAGGCAGAATCAAAATCCTGATGTGGAGGAATGGCTGCTATTCGAGCAAGCTTTAAGTGAATAGTGGTGTTTTCAGTAGTGCTTTCCCCATGCAAAACCTCATTATAAAGAGATTCAACAATGCCCGCATCCGGTAGCGCTGTATCCGGCAATTTCAAACTGCTCAAATAATCCGCGTATTCCAATTTTTCTGCTGTATTTAACCATCCCTGCTTATACAGTAATTGAAATGTATCGATTGCCTCCGGCGCCCGGTCTAATTTCGCCAATGTTCTTGCAATTCTTAAGCGATTGGCATGAGCCTGTTTCCCTGCCGCTGATAATTGTTGACTCAGTATTAACCCGTCCTGATAGGTACTGGTATCATAGACACCTAAATCATATGCAAGAGAAGATAGCTGACTCAAGAGTTTGTCAAATTGTGTGGATTGCTTTAACACAGTTATTTTATTCAGGGTGATATCTCGTGCTTTTTGGAAAAACATCACAGATTCAGGCAGTGCATTTAAATTTCGGAGTGTGTCCGCGTAGGCCGCAATAACATTGGGGTTAGTATCGAGTTGAGCTCGAAGGGGGCCTTCATAAAGCGCTTTGGCCTCAGACCAATGCTTGGTCTTGATTAAACTTAACGCATAAGCTTCAAACCAACTGCCGCGAGTATTAGGAACTTGCGCCAGAATTAGGCTCCCGTATTTGACCGATTCAGAATACCGACCTGTCCAACTTAATACTTCACTCAATAAAATCCGCACTTCAAGCGAGGCCGAATAAGTATTATTAGCATGGCTATTATCGACGGCTACTTTTAACCATTTCGCCGCTTCAGGTTGAGATGATTCATGCCAACTCAACATAGTGCCCAGTTTTTCTGCACTCCAAGGGTCACCAGGGTGTGCCATCAATATTTTTCGCAGCACCAATTCGGCACGTTTCGTGTTAGCCGGGCCGCCCTGCCTCATCAATGCTTTCACCAGCCACGTTCCCGCTGTTAAACTTTTGGCATCTGCTCTAAAAGCAGATTCAAAGGCTGGAATTGCTTTTTGAATATAGCCCTTGTTGTAAGCCTCAACCCCGGTCTTAAAAGAAGGGCTAACATGTGTTTTAGCTTCTGCAGGACCGGCGGCATACATGGCAATCTGCGTGCCCAGCAATCCAACCAGGCAAAATGTTGTGATAGAAGCAATTCGCACAGATGCAGCGAGCCGCATATCATGAACCTCATGGGTTTACGCAATGTTTATCAACCGAAACGTCTTAGGATAGTGAGATCCTGCATGTGACCGCCAGAACAAATTTAGCGCGGTCCCAACACTCTCTATTCTAAAACACGTTTTGTATTTTGGGGAAATTATTTTTAAGACACACTCATATCTAAGGGCTGATGAATATGTTTTTTGAGTTCGTACAATGTGTGTAAATCCACGTTTTCAAAGGCGATACGGGCTTGTGGTAAATTGTACTCTTGATTTTGATGCAAGCTTTTGACGACACCTTGATAGGTTGAATAAGTGTTTCGATTCCAAAAAATATGAATCACCACACGATCATTGGTTTGCAGAGAGACATTTTCATTCGATTTGATCCCCGCGATCAGTCCGCCCTCACTGATTTCCTCTGTATAGCCATTAACGTGAGTCCCGTCTGGTTGTATAATTTCGCAGTAGTAAATCTTGTGAAGTGTCGGTGCAACTCGAATCAGACTGTCGCAGTCATTATAGAGTTGGCGAATAATACTGAGGCGTTTTTCGAGGGATAAATTAATAAATTGAAGTGCCAGTTTCATATGCCCTTCGGCAGTATGTTCCATCCGTGCAATACGGGTCACAAAATCACTAATTTGTCCGTTCGGCCAAAGAACATGGATATGGATGGTCATATCGGCTTCAATTTGCACGGCTTGCTCTGTGTAGACCATAATGCCGGTTTCACTGACATCATTGGTATGCCCTTGAATTTGTTGCCCGTTAATTTCCAGCGCGCAAGGTAAGTAGTATTCAAAACGAACGGTTCGGCGTTTCTGAGGCAGCGCATTTTTTAAATTTAATAAACGAAGGGGGGATGCCAATAAATTCATCAGAGAGCGGCTAGGGCGCGTTTCAATATTATGATCCAACCATACTTCAGGCGAGCTAAACATGTGGCGAATCAGTTTTTGATGTTGCTCGTCGGTGCGGTCCACAATGTGAAAACCCACAATGTGCTGTTTGTTTTGGTTAATGTGACTTCGAACAGCTTGGACTTTAAATGTACTGGTTTCATTCAAGCTCCAATCCGTAATTTGAAGGTGGAGCTGCCCTGTCAATGGAATGGTTTGGTCGAACATGATGGCAATCCCACTTTCGCTGATATTGAGGGTTTCACCGACCGCGACGGAACCATCTAATAGACGGACCATGGCATAGAGCTGACGTTTTACCCGAGGGGCAAAACGGTATTGGGGTTGTTCCATCGCAACGTAGATAGCGCCAAATAAGAGTCCCAAATTGTACATGGTCCAAAACATGTTGGTGTAAATTCCCCCCATATACTCTGGGGAATTAATGGCCCGGCCAATCGCCAGAAAAATACCAAAAACCATCAGCCCAGTAATCACAATTTGAGGTAGCACAATTTGCCAATTAAAGATCAGTGTCTCGGAGAGTGTGCCTTTGGGCGTGACGCGGAAGTTGGCTTTTTTCGGGAAAATCAGAGTAAGCGTGGTAATGGTGAGCAGATAAAAGCAGAGAGCGGTTTCGTAAACTTCAGACCACACACTCTGACGCAAGCCTCTGGAGATGACGGAAAAACCCATCAGTAAACAGAAAAAGCTGGGAGTGTAATAGGTGAGGACTTCCAAAAAGCCGGCATTGATTGTTTTGTAACCAAAGAGCAAAAAGAACAGGGGCGCAATTAAAAACACCATTCTCGGCAGTCCGTGGAAAAAATACCAGATCCCGGTGAGATAGCAAATTCGTTGTGGGACGGTGAGCCCTTTGACAAACAGTGGATGATCAAAGTGCAGGACTTGGGTCATTCCTTTGGCCCAGCGGTTACGTTGTTTCACAAAGTCGGCAAAATTGTCAGTGGATAAACCGGCCGAAAGAGACTTGTTGTAGTACAGCGATTCCCAGCCTAGTGCGTGTAGTCTGAGACCAGTGTGCACATCTTCGGTGATGGTTTCTGTGGCAAAGCCACCAATTTCGCTTAATGCCCTACGGCGAAAAATGGCACAACTGCCGGCAAAAAATGTGGCGCCCCAGTGGTCATTACCGGCTTGAACCACGTGGAAGAAATAATCTTGTTCATTATTCAGCGTATTTTCCAGCGCGAGATTTCTTTGGAAAGGATCGGGGGTGAAAAAATGTTGAGGGGCTTGGACAAACGCCATTTTTTCATTGGTGAAGAATCCGACCACTTCCGATAAAAAATTATTGCACGGGACATGATCGGCATCAAAGACGAGAATGAGATCCCCGTCGGTGTATTTCATCGCGTTGTTTAAATTGCCGGCTTTAGCATGCTCATTACTGGTTCTACTGATATACCCTGTGCCTAATTTCTCAGCCAACGCAGCCATTTCCCGGCGGTTCCCGTCATCAAGGAGATACACCCGTTTTTTGGGATAGTCAATGGCCTGGCAGCCAACCAATGTCCTGTAAACCACGGCAATGGGTTCGTTATAGGTACACACAAACACGTCCACTGTGGGCCATAAATTGTCGGGAATTTGATTCAGATCGACCGGTTTATGATCGGTCAGTTTATAGATTTGAAAGTACCCTAAGACGAGAGAAAAGAAGGCAAGGAGTTCTGCGGCGTAAATCAACAAGCCGATTACTGTGCCTGCGGGAGAAGAAAAGTCTAAGGTCTCAAGACCTCGCCAGAGTAAATGGCGAACAATGGTGAGACTGGTCAGTACCATCACCAGAACACGACTCTGGTGAAAGATTTTGGTGATGAAAAACATCACCAAAATCAGCAGCATCGAGATGACGCCCTGAATGTAAAGCGGTAAGCCCAGAGATGAATTGGGGATCAACGGTCGTGTCAGGCTGTCGATATACTCTGTTGAGATAGCCGCCACTGCCTGGCGACTTTCTATGTAGCCAATGTATAAATCAGATGGCAGCAACCAGTTTAGCAGTGGCTGCCCAAAAAAGTACACCAGGCCTAGTCCAATGATAATGATAGGCACGGTGAACAGGAAAAATTTAATCAAAAATGTCCGCATCAGTGTTTGAGAGGGGTTACCATAGTCTATGTGTGTGCTTCTACCTAACAAAGTCTATCCATAAAGGAAATTGCGTAAAGCATCTCCTAAAGTGTCTAATGTTTGGCATAGTTTGGCTTACTATTGATACTCGGTTAATGATGGTAAAACTGAGTCCACTATGTAAAGGATTTTCTGTGTAGAGGATTTTCGCTCGAATGGGTTCTTTAATATGCTGAAAGTACGGATTGGTCTCGTTTCATGTCTCATTTTTGCTCTCGTTTTTTCTACCTCTTGGCTTTGGGTTGAAGCCAGGCCATTCCAAGACAAGACGCAAGTCCAGACTATCGAAAAGACAGACATCCAACCCATCACCTCCCCAAAAAAGAAAGTAAAACGACTGCCGGAACGGACTGCTATTGTGAGACCGGAGAATGATTCCTTGTTAAGACCCTTATTCAAGCCTGTCTGGACGAGCAGTTATGAGCGGACTCAACAGCCTCATGCGATCTGGCTGGATCAATTCGCTGCTGTGGGCGTAAACCATTCAAGGCTCAAGCAGGTTCTGCTGGCTGCTGAAGCGCAACAAGCCATCCCCGCAGTGGTGATTTACTGTATCCCTCAGCGAGATATGGGACAAGCGTCTGCCGGTGGCTTTGCCTCAGAGGCTGATTATTTGGCAGAAAATAAACTATTGGCGGATGAAATCGCTCGTTTCGTGAAAAAAAATAATATTTCCCCAGAGATATACCTTGAGCCGGATAGCCTGGGACATGCGTTGGGTCTGGCCAAGAAGGGAAACCCTGGCTTACTCAACCAGAGAACCTCTTTACTTCAGAAAGTATCACAACTTTATTCTGCAGCAGGCGCTCGTGTGTATTTGGACGCTGCGCATAGTGGCTGGTTTGACTATTCTGATGAGGATATTCTATCACTTGCCAATGCTTTAAAGCAGTCTGGGGTTGAAAAGGTGACGGGAATTGTCAGCAATATATCTAACCGGCAGGCGCTGGGGAGTAATAACCCAAAAGAGACAAGCGTGCCCCAAACAGAAGCCCGTTTTATTCAGCGTCTGCTATTAGCGCTTCCTTCTCCAAGACGTTTTGCATCAAAAAATACTGCCTATGAGGTGGTGATTGATACGAGTCGCTGCGGGAATCCTACAAGTCCGCCTCATTTCTTGCCACGACAGTTCTGGTTGGCTCCTGATGGTAGGCTTTTTGATAATCAGTCTGGACTCGATAAACAGATTCTTTATCGTTTTGTGGGCCAGTGGGAAGGGAATCTCCAGAAACCAGAGACCCTCAAGGTAAAGCCCCTGCTGGGTGACCCGTTGACTGTCGGCGATCTATTGACCTACCAGCAATACCAGTGGGACGGGCAGCGCCATCTGCTGACGGCGCCAATATGGCTAGACCCCATAGGGGACGTTCAAACGGGGCCAGTGCCGAATAATCATACGGGATATGAGTCAGTCGGAATCACAAAATTTCGCTTTATCAAGCCACCCGATGAATCTGATGGGGCCTTGAATTACCGACCAGGAGAGTCTAAAGCCAAAATAGACATCCAACTGAATGCTTTACAGATTGTTCCCGGTGGGATAGACCCCCTGTTTAGAAACAGTGAGCGTCCCTGGTAGATTCTGAGAAAAAGCTATCAGACTGTTCTTGGTTTAAGTCTCATATAAGTGACTTGGGCTACCGCCACGTGGATATTGTCTATATCGTATAGATTAATCTGTACTGGGCATAGGGATTTACCGAGTTGGATGACTTTTGCAACCGCGCGTACATTGCTGCGGCACGGTGCCAAGAAGCGAATGTTCATATCGGTGGTGGCCATCGGTTGTTCTGCCCCAGTCAGTGACATAATCGCAAAACACGCAATGGTGTCTGCAACGGTCATCAACATCCCGCCGTGGAAACTTTCAAAAATCCCGTCAAATTCTTTGCGATGAGTCACTTCTGCCTCGCAAACCCCGACGTCGAAATGCATTGAAACAAAGCCCAAAGAATGGACAATGGGGATGCTGGAAATTCGCTCACGAATGCGGGCTTCTAGTTCAGGAGAAAGGCTTTCTGTAGTATTAATTGGGGTGTTCATTCGGTCTTCCCTTGTCTAAGGCGATGTCAAAAAAAGTGGATTGCAAAAAATGAGGGTTGTTGGTCTTATGATACGATAACCCCCAGAGAGGTCAGCAAGAGATTTTCACTGCATATTTATGTCGAATACTGCTGCAAATAAACTAGACACTTCTCCCCAGACGGTTTTAATCACCGGTGGGGCTGGCTATATTGGCTCACATTGTGTTGCCCATCTCAAAGAATATGGTCACCGTGTTGTGATTTTAGACGATTTTTCGACCGGCTTTTCTCATTTAATCCAAGCCGATGACTGGGTGGAAGGGAATACCCAAGACCCGGAAACCGTTTTACAGGTGCTGCAAGATTTCTCTGTGGATGCGGTGATGCATTTCGCGGCCCATTGCTATGTGGGCGAATCGGTTCAGGATCCCGCCAAATATTACGCCAATAATGTGAATGGGTCGCTTCGGTTGTTTCAAACTATGGTGGCGGCTGGAGTAAGGCGTTTGGTGTTTTCCTCTACTTGTGCCATTTTTGGCGATCCAGACTATCTTCCTTTGGATGAAACCCACCCTCAACGGCCCATTAACCCCTACGGGGCGAGCAAGCAAATGGTCGAGAGAATACTCCAGGACTTTGACGTGGCTTACGGACTTAAAAGTGTTTGTTTACGCTACTTTAATGCGGCTGGAGCCCATCCAACGCTGCCTATTGGAGAATGTCATCAGCCAGAAACCCACCTTATTCCGTTGGCACTGGATGTTGCTCTTGGTAAGCGGAGTCATTTGGATATTTTTGGGGCAGACTACCCTACCCCAGACGGAACATGTATCCGTGACTATGTACATATTATGGATATTGCAGAAGCACATCGATTGGCCTTGGCTTATTTGAATGCCGGCGGGAACTCAGAGCATTACAATATCGGAACAGAAACGGGACACTCGGTTAAAGAGGTGATTACCGCTTGTGAACATCTCAGCGGAAGGGCTATTGAGGTTCGAATGGGGCCTAGACGCCCTGGAGATCCTCCCTCATTGGTGGCCAGTGCGCAAAAAATTCGACACCATCTGGGATGGCGACCGGTCTATCCCAACCTAGAAGAAACCATCCAAACCGCCTGGCAATGGGCCTCTAAAAGTCACCAAGCGTCTGGTTACCAGTCCTCAACATCTTCTTCTTGAGGCTTTCCGTCTTTCAACACGGTGAGTGATACCATTTTTCGCTTCTCAGGAACAACACCAGGTGGGACAAAGGCATCCGCTGTCGCGATTTCCCAATCTTTCTTTAAATCTTCAGGGACAGTGGCTGGTTTGAGTAAACTGCCTGCGGGAATATTGGGGTATACCGTATCGAGAGTCCTGTCATTCCCTTGTCGGTCTCGGATGTGAAGCATCCGGGCTCGTATTTGGCTCGGACTGTCTAGGCCTGCTGCGCCAATAATCTCTAGCATGTCTCTAATCGTGGCTTTTTGGTAATTGGCCACCCGAACAAATTTGTCGTTCACATCCAGACCCTTGACCAAGCTGGGTTTTTGGGTAGCCACGCCTGTGGGACAGTTGTTGGTGTCGCACTGAAGCGCCTGAATGCAGCCTAAGGCAAACATCATGGCTCGGGCTGCATTGACTGAATCTGCCCCAAGGGCGAGTTTGGTGAGGATATCAAAGCCATTGGTCACTTTTCCTGAGGCGATAACCCGAATTTTGTCTCGAAGACCAATCCCCTTTAAGGCGTTGTGAACAAAAACCAAACCATCATCCAGAGGAGTCCCAATGTGGTCAGTAAAAAGCCGGGGAGCAGCACCGGTACCGCCTTCACCACCGTCTACGGTAATAAAATCTGGGTAAATGCCGGTTTCCAACATGGCTTTACAAATGCCTAAAAACTCATAGCGGTTACCGACGCATAGCTTAAAGCCAACGGGTTTTCCACCGGAGAGTTCTCGTAATTGCTGGACAAATTGAAGCAGCCCGCGGGGGGTGTCAAATGTTTTGTGCGTGGGCGGGGAGTGGACATCTTGTCCATGGGGGACACGGCGCAGTTTGGCAATGCCTCGGGTTAGTTTTTCTTTCGGTAAAATCCCGCCATGCCCTGGCTTTGCACCTTGAGATAGTTTTACTTCAATCATTTTCACGGTGGGCAGTTTCGCACGCTCTGCAAAGAGCTGGGGATCAAAGTTGCCTTCAGCCGTTCTGCAGCCAAAGTAGCCTGTTCCAATCTGCCAGACCAAATCGCCCCCTTCAGCGGCAATTTTATCTTTGTTCTGAACAAAAAATTGGTCGAAGTCAAAGTTCGGGGCTTCGATATCGATATCTTGCGCAAAATGAAAGGGGCTTAACCCACCTTCTCCCGTACTTTGATAGAATCCGCCCAGTTTGGCGCCTTTGTTTAAAGCCAAAACCGCATTTTTACTGAGTGCCCCATAACTCATGCCAGAGACATTGAAGCGAGAAATGGCGTAGGGCTGCTTGCACTGAGGGCCTCCTACCTTGAGTCTGGGCTCTTTCTTTGCGGGGGTTTTGGCGCTGAGAGAATGATTAATCCAGATGTACCCGGGTTTATATACGTCCAGTTGTGTGCCAAAAGGACGGGTTTGCTTATCTCCCTTGGCGGCTGCGTACACACCACTGCGTTGGTCTCTGGTAAAGGGTCTGTCTGCGTCCCCGTCACCAAAATACTGACGAAACGGATCCCGAAGCATTTCCGCAACATAACGAAAATGACCAATCACGGGGAAGTTTCGCAGAATTGTATGGCGTTTCTGGGTGATGTCGTGAACGCCCACCCCGGTATATAGTAACCAAGGGATTGCCAGCCAGGCCGCGTGAGGACACAATATGGCAGAACCCGCCACTGCTACACCTGAAACCAGAGATGAAATAGTAAAGAGCTTTTTCCCATCCGGATGAGCGCCCGTTTGTTTGGGCCTCTTCATATCGCCAGAAAAATGAGGGTCTAGTGCCGTTTCTTTGACCGGGCAAGAGCGAATAATGGGATGCGTTGGTGCGGTCTGGACTGGCCAGAACGGGGTACTAGACGCATTAAGGGGAACAGCACTCTGGATCACAATCATTAAACACTTTCACGCGAAATCGATCGAACACACAACAAGAAGAAACAAACACAAAGGTCGGCTGAAATTGAGTCTTTTCAGCCGACCTTGTTACATGCTGTTATATTTATGCGGACGCTACTTCGGATGTTTCCGCTGTTGCTGCCTCAGCTGTCTTTCCTTGAAGACCGTTAAAGCCAAACACAGCTAACAATCCGCCAATTAATAGCAGTAATGGGTTATTTTTAATTTTGTCAAGAAAGGGTTTGAAGGGTTTGAGCAGTTCTTCCAGCTTGGACAGGACTTCTTTCATAGATCCATTGAGTCCATTGAATTCAGCTCCTGAGCTAGTGGCAGATGCAGCTGAAAATTTCGGTGAGGTTAAGGGTGATGTGGCGCTGAATTTTGGCTGACTGGCCTTGTGAAACCCAGACTGAGCGAACTTAGATGGATTTGAGTGAGACACGTTCATAAAAGCTTAAACCTCCTTAGTTTTCAAAAATTGTCAAAAGAAAAAGGGCGGTCTAATTTGGGGGAGACCGCCTTGCTATCTCTAACGCATTCGAAGTGATGTGTGTGTGGGTAAATCTGACATTTCTTTGGTATTACTCGGCTTGTGCGGCCTGTTTGGCTGCCCGATGGTTTTTAAACCACCGGTACGCCAAGAATAAACCTGTGCCGATTAGCATTGTTTTTAATGTTTTTTTGATCAGCCCGCCGAGGCCAAGTTTGGGGCCCGTGCTGGGGGCGTCTTCATAAACAGGGTTAATACTGGTTGGCGAAACCACTGCTTGGCTGAGGACTCTGGCCATTCTTTGTGCTGTATTGCCGTATCCATAGCTTGTTGCGGAAGGTGAGTAACCGTTCATCATGCTGACCATCGTTTCAATCTCCTTTGCTTAGGCTTGTTGTTTTGTCGATGCTTCTATCAAACTCGAAAAGGACCCACGGCGCCTGAGGAAATGTCCTTAATCTCTCTGGGAAAAATTTCCTATTTCTGCCACGATCAATTTAGGTAATATGTCTTTAGGAATTCTCTGCCAGTGAAGGAAATAACCCCATTTTGGACAACACCCTCAAACCAGACCAGCCAGAAATGAGTTTGAAACCCGAGCCTGATATACAAACAAAATGGGGGGTACAGGTTTGGATCTTTCCTGTATTTTTACTGATTGGTGCACTCACCGCCTATTTAGACGCTGAATGGCAGATGCACACCATCTTGGTGGAAACAGTTCATGCACTGGTGGTTTCGGTCTTGTTTATCCTATGCCTAGTCTGTCAGCAGCGTTACCCAGAAGTCCGTCAATACGGATGGTCCTTTGTGGTTTGGGGCGTGGGACTACTGATGATGGGTAGCTGGATTGATATTCTGGACGATCCTCCGACACTTCACTGGCTGACTTTTGGGGATTTTCAATTTGGTCGTAGTTGGCAACAGGCCTTTATGAAAAAGATTTTGGGCTACACCATGGGGGTGGCACTCATCGCGGTCGGCTTTGTCCAGTGGATTCCCTGGATGCTATCTACTCAGCGTGTGATGAACGGGCTTAATCGAAGGTTAAGAGATAGTTCTAAGGCATTGAACCAAGCCCTGCTTAGCCGAGATGAATCGGTGGAGTCTGAACGGCTGAGAATCTCACGGGAGCTTCACGATGAAGTGGCTCAGCAATTGACCTCGCTGAAACTCCAAGTGAAGCTTGCAGAAAAACTACGCAGCCAAAAACCGGCGCAATTTAGCGAGTGGACTGCGGATGGTTTTGCAAAGTTGGGTCATAGTGTGAGTGAAGTGATCCAGAATGTCCGTAGTATTAGCCGTAACTTGCGCCCGGAATCCCTATACTCACTCGGATTTTCTCCAGCCGTGGCACAATTTTTAGACCAGAGAGGCCGTGAACATCCTGAAATTCGCTTTATTCTGGAAGATAAACTTTTCGCCAGAAGCAATACAGCAAGCCAACTCCCAGAAATGAATGCTGGAAGCCACATAGAGCAGCGGTTTTCTGAGCGGGCCAGACTCCATGTTTTTCGGATGATTCAAGAGGCCGTCAGAAATGCCGTTAAGCACAGTCAAGCTAAGCAAATCCAGGTGATCTTAGAGCCAGACAGGGTGATTATTCAAGATGACGGGCGGGGCTTTCCTTGGGTTCACTCCAAACAACCAAAGCCCAGTGATGATGACCTGATTCAAGAAGGCCATTTTGGTTTGGTCGGGCTATTTGAGCGGGCCATTGAGGCAGGAGTCTCTTGTGAGTTGCAGACAGGCAATAGTACATTAGAAGGCAATGAGAACGGCTCTGAGGGGTACTCTGGCGCTCGAATTGTTTTCACTTGGCCGGAAAAACCAGAGGAATAATGATGACTGATATGATTCGAATTCAGCTGGTAGACGATCATACGATTGTTCGTCAAGGCTTAAAACAGCTATTAGAAATGGAAACCGATATTTCTGTCGTCGCAGAATCTTGTAACGGAGAAGAGGCTGTGATGCATGCGATGATGCAAAAGCCAGACGTGATACTGATGGACATTAATCTGCCCAAACTGAGTGGTTATGAGGCCACTCGCGCCATATTGACTGCCTGGCCTATTGCCAAACTGATTATGCTGACCAACCAAGATGACGGTACGGTGATTCAACAGTGCATGGCGATAGGTGCCAAAGGATTTTTGCTTAAGGATGTTGAAACAGAAGTCTTGATAGCAGGTATCAGAGATGTCCACGTGGGTCGGGATTTGTTATTGAGTCCAGAACTGGCCGATAAGGCAGCCCATGTTTCTCAGCAACAAAAAGTGACTTTGGATATTTTGGAAAAGCTGACTCAACGAGAAAAAGAAGTGTTGATTGCACTGAGCAAGGGATATTCCAACCAGCAACTGGCAGATTTGCTGATAGTGAGTCCAAAAACGGTGCATAATCATTTGTACAACGTGTACAGCAAAATTGGTGTAAAAACCCGTGCTGAAGCCATTGTTTGGGTGTTACAACACCCGGAGTTAACCAGCTAAATTGTGATGATCTGAGTGTTATCTCGCTCAACTTTTGCAGTATAATAGCGGCCTCTGGGGACATTTTTTGACACGCTATAAGCGATAATTGAGGGGGTTATATATGCACGTGGTGCCAATCCAAACAATACAGCAAACTTATTGTTCAGAGTCTAGGGCACACAGACCTGGGTTCACATCGAAAGGAAATGAGCCCGTAGAAAGTGAGCGCTTTGTTCCCGGCCCCTTCCGTCTGGGCTCGTTTAACAGTCAAGACTTTGCCAGAATCCTGTTTGCAGGGGGAAAGGCTGCTCATCCTCAGAGAACAATCCAAGCCTTGAAAACCAGGGCCGCAGAAATACAGGCCTTAGAACAAGTCTATCAATTGCTGATTTGGGACACCGAAACAGCAATGCCCAAGGCTGCTGCCAATGCGAGAGCTCACCAGCTGGTAAGTCAGGCAGTGGTGTTGCATCAAAAGCAAACGCATGCAGGATTGGGTGAGTTATTGATGAGATTGCAACAACCAGAGGTATTAACGACGCTTGCGCCTTTGGATCAAGCATTGGTGATGGGGATGTCTCAGCGTTTTCAGGCATTAAAACGGATTCCGCTGACCTTGGTGAAATCTTTGGCTGCAGCAACAGCAGAAACCCACTTTGCCTGGGTTCAGGCCAGAGAGATTAACGACCCCAGCTTATTTTTGCCATCTTTAGAGAGATTGGTCACTTTGGAGAGAGAAAAGGCCTTAAGGCTTTCCTCAGGTCAATTGGAACCTTATCAGACGTTGTTATCCATCTACGAGCCTGGGCTAACTATCTCTCAATTAGAGTCTATTTACAGCACGCTAAAACCCAAATTACAGCAACTACTGCTTCGAATCCAAGCTTCTGAAGCGTTTAAAAAACAGAATCCAGATGGCGTTCCTGCTCCGCGTCTGCTGGTTCAGAAGGGAGCCTTCCCGTGGCCTAAGCAATGGGCATTGGGAGCAACGGTGTTACAGGCTATGGGCTTTGATCCGCGTCGGGGATCTTTAGGCAGGTCGATACATCCTTTCTATGCCTCAGTTTCTGGTCCGGATGATGTGCGTATCACCACGCGAGGTGATGAAAATAGTTTGGCAGAGTCCCTGTATTCTATATTTCATGAGGGCGGGCATGGGCTTTATGACCAAGGTATTCCCAGAACATTATTGTCGCCTCTAGGAAAAGCGACGTCCTTGGGGATGCATGAGGGGCAAGCGCTTTTATGGGAAAACTGGGTGGGAAAAGCCCAAGGGACTTGGGAGTTTCTGACCGACATGCTCAAAAAAATCTTTCCGGGTGTCTTTGCGCCGACCGCTGCTGAAACCCTTTATAAAGAAATTAACCAGGTGCGTCCTTCAGCCCTTCGCACTGAAGCGGATGAAGTGACCTACAACTTACATTTGATGATGCGTTATGAACTTGAGAGGGACATGATTAACGGAAAACTGGCAGTGAAAGATTTACCCGCCGCGTGGAATGCAAAATCGAAGGCCTATCTTGGCATAGACCCAAAAAATCCGAACGAAGGGTTTCTTCAGGATATTCATTGGTCTGCCGGGATGTTTGGCTATTTCCCGACGTATACCATGGGGACGCTATATGCGGCACAGTTGTTTGAAGCCGCCAAAAAACAGATCCCCGATCTTGAAATAGAGCTGTCTATTGGAAATTTCCAGCCGTTAAAACAGTGGCTGAATCAACAAGTCCATCAAACAGCGGCACTGGAGAGTCCGTTGAATATGATCCAGAGAATTTCTGGAGAATCATTCAGCCCTGAACACTACATGCGTTATCTAGAACACAAGTATGCTGGGCTTTATGGTCTTCACTGAGATAGTTGACTCAAGATAGTTTGATTGACCTTTTGCTTTTATTCATTATAATAACAGTCTGTGGCGCTCAATCTGCTGAGGGGCAGAGCCGCAAATCATTCTAGATTATCTTGATTTAGGCTTTCCATTTGGGAGCAGGGAAACTCGTTGTGAGCCAAATACACATCGGCACGCCGCGGCTTGCGGTGACACCGCCATTGATTTTAAAAAAAAACTCCCACATAGAGCCTTCTAAAGGCCCTGTATCAGGGAATATCGTATTATTTGGTAAGGAAAATAAGAAGATTGATTTTCCTGGCGAAAAGCCCCCAGAAACGTTTGAGGAGTTTATCAAACATATTCCTCTGGAATCTCAGGTGCTTCAGGTCTCACGGGGGAAAAAGCCCGCGTTGGCCTTAAGGTATTGGCACCGCAAGGGACAGAAAGAGATGGTCGAGAAAGCCAAGGGGCCTGTGGTCCTGTTTGTTCCAGGGCTCGGCGGACGAACGGAATGGGCAACGCCCTTGGTAGACCAAGTGTTGGATGAGCACCCCTTAATTTACGGTCTTGATACCCAGGTGCTGGGGGATGACCCTGTCAAACGAGGTCATCTGAAATCACGTCGAGATTTGGTCGATGAGCTGAATGCAGCAGTGGAATACCTGAGTAACAAACACGACGGGGACGTCTATCTCGGTGGCATAAGCCTTGGGGCTCTCACCATCACACATTTACTGGCCGATAAGCCCAAAAGAGTCAAAGGTGCCATTTTAATTAATCCAGCGTACCGTCCTGCGGGAAGCTCTTTTGACCCCTTATTTTATTTACGGACGTCGACACGGTATTTACTGGAACAACTCGGCTTATCCAAACCTCGCCCACTCTCTATGCCCTATCAAGATGACGCAGAAGTCTCTGAAGAGATGGCCTGGGTGAAAGAAGCGAAATCACAAGTGTCCTCTCTCAGTGCGACCAGCTTTGTTGAGCTGGGGAAGATGACGTTTCTTGAATCTTTTGCCAAAGCCAAGCGGGTTTTTCAACCAGTTCTTATGTTTGTTGCCGGAAAAGATACCATTTGCGACCCCAAAGCGATGGTCCATGGGTATAATCTGATGCCAAGCCAGAAAAAAACCTTACACCATGTTGAAGATGCGCACCACAATATGATTTTTGAATCACACATGGCGCTTTTGGCCAAGCAAATGAAGGATTGGCTGACAGCACTGAAGAAAGAACACGCCCCAAAGTTTGGCGCACTATTCCGGTCAGAGCCAGAAAAGCGGGCTGCCTAAAAAGCAGAATTCTATGCCTTTTTAGGCTTCCTGCGAATCACCACTTCGTCCCCGTCAGTCGATACGGTGACACTCACCTCGTCTGGGTTGATATGTGGTTTTAATCCGGTGGTGACTAAGCCTTTCACCCCGTCGAATGTGCTGACACTGCCGCTTAATTTTTTGAGAGCGCGCTTTTCGCCCCACTTGTAGGTACCGTAATGGCTTAATATCACAGGCACAGTGTGGCTAAGAATGAGCAAACCGGTTGTCAAACTCACCCCTTTAGCGATTCCGCCTATGCCCAGAGAGTCAGAAAACACACCAAGAAGGGTTACAACCCCTCCGGCGGCCAGTGTGCCGAGCACTTTTGGCTTTCTCAAAATAGTTTTTAGGCTGATGGAATCCTCAGTAGGCGATTTTACTGGTTTTGTACCAGTAAAAAATACGTTGGTGGAATCGTTTACCTGGTGTCTAAAGGCGGATTTCCCCATCCAGTTTGCGGAATGAGGATTGTAACCAGAGGTAAAATTAGATAGGGCGCTGTGCATATCTGTATTCCCGTAATTTTTGTTTTTTTGTTATGTTTATAGTTTATTATTGTAAATGAGAAGCATTCTTAAAACAACTTTTTTCGTCCTGATTTTCAGCTACAATCAGAATGCAGATCTAATCCAGAATTACCCTAACAGGAGACCCCTGATGCCACCCAAAACGCTTCACTCAGTATCCTTGCCCTCCTGGCGCCCTCCGGAAACCTCTTCGGGCCGTCCTCGTTTTGGAGATTCTTGGGGCTACGGGCTTCGCTTTGCAGGCAAAGCAGAACGGGATGCCTATACAACCACGCTTCGTGGGTTCTCTAACACCACCATTGCGCAAGTGGCCACGGTCAAAAGAAATGAGAAGAATGAAGGCCTTCGGCATATCGTCATTGCGATTGCTTACGGGCTTGTGAATCCTCAAATGAGCCAGCTCAACAAGATTATCACCACGCTGATTAAACAACGCGGGCAAGCCAAAAAAGCCAATAATACCCCTGCCTTTGAAAAGGCCCGAGAGCTATTGGTTGATCTGCGTGAGGCGATTAAAACTGTTCTTTTGGAGCGCGGTTTCGACGAAAACGGAAATCCCAAAAAAGCCTGAACAATTTTCGATCGTGTTTGGTTTTTTCAAACACACTGTGAGTGATCCTCGCTGTGAAGATTCTCGTGTCCCATAATTATCATTGAGAATAATTCTCATTTGCAATACTATGACGGTATTATCTTGAGTGTCTCAATGAGCGTCCAACAAATTTGGTCGGACTGGGGTACAATCATTCAAGCTATTGCAATACTATTGATTTAAAAATAAACGGAAAGTATTTTCTGATGAAACTGACACCCTTTTCTGGTTTTAACCCCTCTCCCGTTCTCACTCATGCACGTTCTCAGGCTCGTGTGTCCCTCACACCACTACCGGATCAATTTACGAAATCGCCTGTGAGTATCAAATTTGGGGGCTGTGTCTGCCCTGTCTGCCTTTCGATTGGACTGATCGAAAACGCTCATGCTCAAGTGGAAAGTATCTTAAACGGGGATACCATCAAAGCGGGGTCGATTATGGGGGAATTAGAACGTCAAACCGGTTATAACTTTATTGCCCATGATGAGGCGACCCGCCTGCTCAACCCCATTGCCGCTGATAAAACCCGGATTCAGGTGAGTGTGATGGACCGCAGTGATACCCCTCAAGGCGCTGTGGTCAAGCTGCCTCAACCTGGGCAAGATGCTCAGTTTAAGACGACTCTGGATGCCTTTGCCAATAGTACAGCCGCCAAAGCCAACTACCCGGCTTATCCCAAATCGCAATCTCAATTGCCGGTGTTGGATCCCAGTTTAGAATTACCCAATGACTGGGCTAGCGCCCAAAAACCGGTGTTGCTCTCCATCGTGCATCAAACTTATAAAGAAGACCAACTGCCCAACACCACCCCGTATTCGATGGGCTATCTCTTAGCCAATGTGGTTTCTACTGGCAGCCAAAAAGAGCTTTTGATAATGGCCAGCCGAGAGTACCCCACCTTTGAACGGATGGATATTGCCGGTGCTGGTGTGATGAACGCCTTGGTCCTGGCTGCAACGGGTCAACTAGAACGTGGCCCCAAGGCGACGCCTGTTGAGGCTGTCCTAATTGCTGTTCCTTCCGATCAGCCAGACTTAGCGCGCTACGTGGATCATCTTAAAGCGCTCAATATTGGCGTGAGCGTGTTAAAAGATGACCCGAGTGGGAAAGCCGAATCGGCTGATGTTATTCCTGGGACAGTCGCCCAAACATTGTCAGAACTGTATCTCAGACAAACGGTCCCGGTTCCGTATTCTGTGGTTCGGGTGCCGCTGAAAACGCTCAAAAATTGGGTTCAAGCCGGACTGCCTGCGCCGGTTTATCAACAGCTCCTCAAAGGGGATGCCACGTTGGCAGAGCGTCAAATTCCTCTTGGGAAGGCCCTCAATGCCCAACAACTCATGTCTGTCCTGCGTGTCCCCCCTGTTCCAGGTGCCCACGTCTTTGATAGCAAGCACCATGAGGACGGCCATGATCATGATGGCCACCATCATGACGATCATCACGGCCATTCTCATGGCCCGGGAGAGGCATGCGGCCATCCCCCAGTGACGAGTCCCCTTGTAACTGGCCCTCGCATCGGTCCTGCCCCGCAACCAGGCAAAATTACGCCTCCTTGGGTAAAAAAGCCTGGCTAAAAAATCCCCAGTAAAAAACGGTCTCACTCAATAATCTCACTCAATACACTCAATAATGAGGTGCGTTGTCCCCGTATGTCCGCCCTATCTACTACAAAGCTACCAAATTCCCATTTTCTTCCGGAGTACCGCCCGGGGAATAGGCATGGCTTGCCTCTTTCTGGTTTTAATGTTGGTATGGACGAGACGACTCAAGCGGCTTATCTCCAACAACAAGGTGCTCAAGAATCTGCTTGGCAGGCTCATCACCGATTTTTGGCGACTGATATCCCCCTCACACTGGCCAGTGCGGGTGTCACTTATGGGGTGCACCGTCAATGGAACTCTCCCGGCTTAATGACTGCCCGCTTTCAAGAGTTGGTGGGTGCACAGATAGGGATCGATCAGGCCACCAAAGGGTTGTTAAGCCAAACGGACTCCACACGCCGGCTGATACCTCTTAAACAGGCTTTGCACCGAGTTGATGCCGCACTAATGGCCGGAGAACCCCCCGAGGTGCTTCGGCAAACGGTTCGTGATGTTGTCCGCGCCAACCCAAGCCATCCGGTGACAGGGCTGGTGGTGAGATTTTCAGATGCGTATTCCTCTGCCTTTAATGCCATTGCCGAAGATGCCCGAGGTCTGCAAAAAATGGTGGTGCCAGCTGTGGCCAGAGCCATGGGTGTGACCACCACAGAAGCCCAGCAATTGGCCAGAGAAAATCCGACCCGTTTTATCCGTTTGCTGATGAGCCGGGCACTCAAAACGCCAGAGGGTGGGTTGAATCACTTGTTTTCAGAGCTTTCTCGAGCCCACCGCATGATGGCAGGCATTTTTGCAGCCAGTGCGGCTTTTATTGTGGGAGGAACCTTTCTGACCCGCATGGAACTGTTGATGAAACAGACCGGTGGCCACCACCATTTGGCCGGCCTCGATGAATAAATAAACAAAATGAATAAACGAGATACTAAGACCCCAGAAAAAGAGTCCCTAGTTAGATGATGCTTCCTCCCAACAGAACATATTGGCCGCCTTCCCAGCAGCAACAACCTTACTGGCCCTATCCAGCACAGGCTTCAATGCCACTGCCTATGCCTGTGTCTTCGCCGAATCCCTATCCGGCTTATGCTTCTAGTGCTTCTGGTTTTTCTCCTTCTGGTTATTTCCCTCTATTGCCAGAGCCTGTAAAACAGCCTGTTCCAGCTGAAAAAAATCCAAAATGGTTGGAAGATTTAATGGCCGAAGCGGCCAAGGCCGCGGCGGAAGAAGAATCCAAGAGTGCACAAATGGCGCAAAAGCTGCCGAATATTCCCCCTTCAGGGCATGTCCCCTTCTCAGATGCAGTCCAGTGGATTCGCAACGGACAGATTGCCCGGGTTGAAATTGTGCGCGATAACCATTCACTCACCGCGATGGCGCACGCCAAAATGACCATGAAAGACGGCCGAACCGCTAAATCCCACGTGCCGCCCATGTTTATCCCGTCTCTGGCCCGAGCTCTCGATGAACAGCGGATTGCCTACGAGTTTGAATCTGAAAAAAGCACCTTAAAAAAACGCGTGAAGGCCATGTTGGGCGATATGGTGAAGGAATCCTTTATCCCCTTGATTGTGTTTGGGGTGACAGCTCTGGGTTCATTGCTGCTGTTTAGAAAAGTGGTGCGACCGATGATGGAAAAAGCGCCACTGGAAAATGCCTTAAAACGGGCAGTGCAGCGTTTTGAAGACGTGAAACTTACCACCAGAGACGTGTTGAAATACTACGAGCCTGATGTGATTAAAAAGGCAGAAGCCTTTTTGCGCGGGGATCTCGACTTCTTTATCGCCCAAGGTCCCCCGGGAACGGGTAAAACATACCTCAATAATGTGTTGGCAAAAGATACGCTGGCAGGCGGGCGCACGATAGCGCTCGATCCAGGCTTTGATCAACAGGTGCGTGATGTGTTGCGCCGCGTGTATGCAGGCGATGATGTGGATTCTCACCATGCGCTGAATATTTTGAAAAAACTGAATCACGGGAATCCGATCGATCAAATTTTGGTGGTGACCGATGAGCTTGAAAAAGTGCCGGGGATGAATGAGCTGATTGTTAAAGCCATTGGCAACGCCTCAGGCAAACGAACGCTCCCCAGATTGCGCGGGATCGCCACCAGTAATCAGCTGCCCGTTCTGGATGATGCGGCAAAAAGTCGAGTCTTGCGGGGGATCTGTATTATCGATCACCCCACGCCCAGCAAGATGACTGCCGTGATTGTGGATACGCTGGAAAATGCGCTGCCTCACTTTAAACCAGAGGCGGCCCGTGGAAAAATTGAACGCATTATTCAGGCCAATCCAGGCTATAGCACCCGAACCATTCGCAATGTGTTGGATGCCGTCGTGAAAGATGTGGAAGCAGCGGTTGCCAGTGCGCCTAGTAAAGGGCCTAAACCCGATATTGTGGGAATGTTTAAAGAGCGCCTGGAAAATACCATGTTGGACGATAGTGAGGTTAACAGTCTGATTCTGCGCCGTATTACGGACCGTCTGCGGGGAGAAAAACGTCAGTGGAATGCTCCTAACGGGGTGGGTGTGGCTCGTTTATCCCGGCAAATGATGAACCGGACAGATGAGCTGACCCGTAACTTGGGCTTGGAGCTATCTATGAACGGCCGACAAGTTCAACAAGTGATTGACCGGGTGTTAGACCGCGTGGTCCAGCAAAAAGGCGCGATTCCTTTGGTGGAATCGGAACTATTCTCCACCATTAAAGACATTGCCCACACCTTGCGCTCTGATATGGGCATATACGGTGATTCAGCGCTGGCCCGTCATGCTCAAAAACTGGCCCAGGATTTTGGGGCCTTTCTCTTCAAAGACGTGGAAGGCTATGTAACACATGCACGGGGCCTCACCACAGGGGAGCCCTCAGTGGCCATTCGCCAAGCGGTGGAGGCTATTGTGAAAACATATCAACCGACGGTTGAGACGTTGCTAGAATCAGAACAGCAAGCGCTCTTCAGAGCTGCTGTGGGCGCGACAGACATCAGCATGCTTCCTGCCCCGCAACAAGAACTCGCCAAAGCCTTGCAAGCACTGGCAAAAAACTTATATGAAGGCGCAGTAAAGTAGGCTCTTCCGCCAAAAAATACCAGAGAAATGCCCAGGGAAATGTTATAACCTGAGTAATGTCCTGAGAAGTGTCCTGAGAAGTGTTATGATCAGGTAAATGTTTCTGGTTGTGAAATGGCTGTGAATAATCCCTTTGCTGCATTAAACGACATGCCCGTTGCGATGGACAGCTTTGTCGCGATGGCGTCTTTGTTTGGGTATCCTTTGGTGGATCGTTCTGGGATTCGCCGCGGACAAGACTCCCAGTTGGCCGAAGCATGGATGATGGAAGCCTCTGGCCCTGAACTACCGTTTCCTGTAGGACAAAAATTTTATTACGGCAGTGTGGACTGGATGCTGTCTCCTGGATCTCCTGGAAAACACCAGGCCTATATTGTGGAAGTGAATGGAAGTAATGCTGCTGGCTTAACTGATGTCCCACTCAATTGTTTCCAGAAAATTGTAGAAGGAGTGGGTAGCTATTTTGCGGAATCACCGCCAAATTATCCTGCTGTGGTGATTAATAGCTATACGGGTGAAAAAAATATTAATGTCCATGAGCGTGTGGCTCTGGCTGACGGGATTCGAGCACAGTATCCCGATATTGCAATGCACTTGGTGAATGCCAAAGCACTCTTGCAAGGAGAACAAACGCTGTCTACCAACTCGGTCAATATGGTGACCGGCCCTATAACGTTTTTAACCGAGTTTTTCTCGATGCGAGGAAAGCAATTGTGTTTGTGCGATCAGTCGGTTATTGTGATTATCAATGATTTAACCGTTGATCGGATCACCAAAGTGTGTCCCGAATTTGACCCAAAAAATACCAGTACATTGGTAATGAATCAAATTCATCCGTTTAGTAATTTTAAGGCAGCGGCGTATGAGGTGATGCACCGGCGAATTATCCCTGATTTAAAGCAACAAGGTTTTCCCATTGAGGGGTTTCGGTTTTGGCAGGTAGACACAGAAGAAGCGCTGAAAGAAACGTGTCGGCAGTTGGTAGAAGATGAAAAAATTCCCCTGGTACTCAAGCCATATTCCTCCAGTGTGGGTGTCGGAATTCAATTTTTAACCCCGCAGATGTCTAAAATAGAACGGGATGAGGTGATTCAACTGTCACTCAATGAATCATCGCAGCGCTACCAAAAAACCTCCGATATTTTTCCCTATACCCTTTGCGAGTTTGTGGAAACAGGACTGGCACAGTTTCCAAATTTAGGTTTGAATAATCGAAAATTTGATATTCGAATTTTTGTGGTGAAGACTCCTGAGGGTGGACTGAGAGCGATCCCAGCCGTGGCGAAGTTGGCTTCTTCTGAGTATGACTTAAATTCCTTTTACCGTGAAGGACTCCAAACCAACACCATGCGTGTGACACAAGAGGCGGCCAAAAACGATAAATCATCTGTGAATCAAGTGTTCTGGACTTTAATTCGCCCGCTCAATAACCGAGATACGTTGTTGGGTTTGGGGATGACTGAATTAGAATTGAAACAACTCTGTCAGATGAGTCTTCATGCGATCAGTGTTTTGTGTGATGAAATTTAATTGCTGAGTGTGTCATGATTAGGGCTTGGCTGAATAAAATACTTTTTTTGGAAGAGACGGATTTGTCCCGGGCATTGCCGTTTTTTCTGTTTTATTTACTGCTGTTTACCATGCTGAGTTTGGGGGATGGGATGTCGATCACGCTGTTTGTCAAACGCGTGGGGGCGGATCAATTACCGAACTATTATTGGATTACCGCACTGTTGAATTTTGCCTTGATGCTGATTTATATGGCGCTGGCCGGGGTGTGGAGCAATGCCAAACTTTTTCACTGGATTGTTTTTGGCAGTGTGTTTTCTTTTTTAGTGGCCTGGATAACAGTCATGCTTTATCCCAATGATGTTCGCGCGTTTGGTCTGTTTTTTATTAGTCGAGAGCTGTCATTCACATTAGTGACTATGCATTTGGGTAATTTTGTTCAGGATTATTTTAGCCGCAGTGATCTCAACCGGATTTTACCGTTTATTTTTTCGGGGGGGCGACTGGGCGGGATTATCGGTGGTAGTTTACTGGCACTCTTGTCGCGATGTTTTCCGGTACTCAATCTGGTATGGGTGTACATGGGGCTGGGGGCCCTTGCTTGGGCAGTATTGGTGTTTATTCAGCAATCCCACGTGTTGCATACGGAAGCGAGTTTGAGTCTTCAATCGAATACGGCCCAGACAAATGCAGCCCAGAATGCACGCCCAGAAAGACTCACCGCTACCACCTTACCGAATCGATACTTAGATATCATTCGACTGCTAAAATCATCTGCTCTTCTGCAATGGCTTACTGTGACCAGTCTATTTTTTATTGTTTGCCGCTGGGTGCTGAATTATCAGTATAGTCATTTTTTTGAAGCGCACTTTGCCAACGAAAATCAATTGGCTGAATTTATGGGTTGGTACACTTCCATCGCGCTCACAGTTGCGTTGGTGATTCAATTGACGTTGGTCAACCGGATGGTCCGCTATTTGGGATTAAGTCTCACCCATGCCGTATATTCTCTGGTGTTGGTGTTGACGATGGGGATGAATGTCTTTCCCATGACGCTAAATGGGGCCCTGTTTAGCCGTTTTGTGGAAACGGAACTGCGTAACGGATTACGCAACCCGATTATGATGTTGATGACCAATACGTTTGATCGGGTCATGCGCCCCCAAGCCCGGGCCTGGTTAATGGGGGTGATTATTCCCATCGCTACGCTGTTCTCATCCTTATTGCTTCAGGGTGGTTACCCAGTGGGCTGGTTAGGGCTCACCATGGGCGTGGGCTATGTGTTTGCCGGTGTGGGGATCTATTTTTGGCTGCCTGAAAGTCCCTCTCCTGTTTGGGAATGGGTCACGCAGAAAATGCCCTTACTCAAAAAACTGAAGGCAGAAACGCTTAGAAACCGGTCTTAAAGACCCGTGTTAAATGCCGGAATCTGTGAGCCGGCGATCATGGTATCAGCCCGAAGGTTTAACCGAAGCGTTTCCAGCCCTATGACATCTTGCGGGGCGATATTGCCCAAGTTGACATCGGCGCCCAGTGCCTGAATAAACCAGGCTTGATATTTACGAACAGGCACTTCAAAAATCACCTTTTCGGGTGGAATCCGCTCAAGAATGGCCTGGATAATCGCCTCATTGAGTGTGCCAGAACGGTCGTAAATCCCTGAGGTGCCGTGTTCTCTGCCTTCAGCAATCACATAGGCAGCCCCGGCATCAAGCTCTCGTTCAATCCACTCGGCCCAATCTTGTGGTGGATATTGGACGTTGGGGTCTTTACTGCCGACTTCTGAGACCACAGTGAAGGATTTGCTCAGTGAACGAATCCATTCGCGTTTTTCACCAGACAGCAAGTGAGTCACCCCGTCGGAAACTTCCAGCATCGAAATGCCAAGAGATTCTAGCCAACGGCAGTAATCAGAGACTTTGCCTTGTTGAAGGGCGATTTCAAATAACGTGCCACCGGGATAAACGGTGATGCCCGCGTTTTGAATCACAGCGATTTTCTCTTTGATGTTGGGGGTGATGTATGCCGTGGACCAGCCAAATTTTATGATATCCACGTATTGCCCGCAGGTGTTCAGCCAGTCTTCGAGTTCACGCGGGCCCATGCCTTTTTCAATCACATGGGTAATGCCTTTGCTGCGGGGTTGATTGTTGACTTTTGGGGTCCGAACGGGTAAGTCTAAAAATGTGGGTGTGGGCATCAGGAAAGTCTTTCACGCTATCAAAAAGAATATTACGCAAACTAACACGATTGCCCTTAAAAATATACCCATTGCGCACAAGCAAGACCTGCTATAGGCTTTCATACGAGATGCAAACCAGATGAAGCAAACATGACTAATCCGACATTAACGATTGATGTGTTATTCACCCCACTCGAGGTGGATGCGTATTTGGCGCATGGACAACAAGACCGTGCGGCTTCTCGCAAGTTGTTTATTGTGTTGGACATCCTGCGTGCTTCCACCACCATACTGACGGCCTTAGACATTGGAGCCTGGGGGGTCTACCCGGTGGAGTCCATTGATGAAGCCCTCTCTCTTCGTCAACAAAATCCAGAATGGTTGTTGGCGGGTGAGGTTGAAGGGATTAAGCCAGAGGGTTTTGATTTTGGAAACTCTCCGGTGGAGATCGAAACGCACCGAGGCGAGCTGCTCCGTAAACGCTTGATTCTGGCAACGTCCAATGGTACCCGGCTGATTCGTAAACTGGCACCCACTTTGGCTGTAAACGACCGGCTTTATGTGGGGGCGTTGACCAACCTTGAGACACTGGCCCATCAAATCAAAGATGATCTCAGTGATGTGCAACAGAACACGAATATTATCTTTTGCTGTGCGGCCAGACAAGGTCGAGCCTCTCTTGAGGATACTTTTGTCGCCGGTTGGATGGCTGCCTATCTCAGTTTTATTTTAGAACCTGTCATTCCGGTTCTGTCCGATTCAGCCCATATTGCCATTCGCAGCTACAAAACGTACGGGGAAGATCCTATGGTGGCCTTTATGGACAGTCATCACGGTCAGCGGCTGATGTCGATGGAAATGCACCGAGATGTGGAGTACTGCACGTTTTTAAACCACTCGCCGCTTGTGGCTGTCTATGAGCAAGGCTGGATCGTTCCGGCGAATTAATTTAAACGTAAATTATGCACGGGATCACTGGGTAAATTGCCATTGGGATTCGGATTGATGCGGTATTGAATCGGGTTGGTTTCGCTAAAATTGCGCACCCGGGGGAGCCCGTAATAACCAGCAGGCGTGGCGTAGCCTGTGGGGTACGCATACGGTGATAAATAGGAGTTTGTCGTGTTTTCAGCCGGTGATGAATTGCTGGGTTTTGCAACCTGTTTAGCAGCATTGGGAGGGGGCTGAGGGGTCCCGGGATGAATAATTGTCACTGATTTAAGCCGCCAGAAGGCTAGCTTAGGCGTTAACGCGGGGCCATCATCGCTAAGCAGTGGTGTTGTGATATTGCTAACTCCCAGTGCGGATAAGAGGCAGCCAAGAATAAGCAGCTGTTTCATGTTAGGGTGCAGCGACTGGTGGAGCATTTCGACTGGTGTTCTGATTGGCGTTAAAAGCCTCTGCTGGGAGGGCGGCCAACGCAGTTTTTACCCCATTGCGTGCTTCATCCACTGCTGTAATAATGGACGGAACCCCGCCGCCGTCACTGTTAATAAAGGTCACACGTCCCAGTGTTCGAGGCATATCTCGCAGTTTTGCCATCTGTCCAGGGGCGGTCGCTCCCATCGCATAGCGAAAGGGATTCACTCGGATGTCATCAATCATCTCAGGTTTAATTTCGGGAAAATATCTTAAAATTTCTTTTCGGATTTCGGCCTTAAATTTCTCCCAGTCTCGTTTACGGCCGGTATACGCGGTATAAATCGACATCACTGATGGCTCGTTAACGCTGACGGGCTTGTGGTCCAACGTTTGATCTTTGGTGTTCACCACCAAATCGGCAATGTATTTGGAATGCGGCAACATATAAAATTGATGCGTTTTGACTGGGGTTTTATTGAGATAAATATTGACGATCGCATAAGAGCTTTTTCGAACAGAATCCATCACCGCCTGCACGCGGGCTGGCACTTTCATCAAGCGAGGGACTTCCTGGTAAGGGGCTGCCATTAGAACATGATCGGCAGAAAGCACGTGGAGTTCCCCCTTGGGATCCCGGTATTGGACCAGTGCTCTATTTTTTGTTTGTTCTATCCGGGTGACCACATTACGAATCTGTAAGGGCGATTCGGTGTGTCCTTGAGCTTTTGCGGTCTGGTTGATTTTTGCTGCCATCTGGTTACACACATAACCGTTGCCGCCTGGCAACACATAGCGAGGATTGTTGAGATCTTCGAGATCCACCATGCCGGCGTATGCCGCCACATCATCACTGGGGGCCGCGAGATCAGATCGAATATAGGTATCAGCTATTTTAGCCGCCAGTGGGTTGTAGCGAGCCAAGAATTCCGCAAAGGACATATTGCCCCATTTTTCCAGTGCGCGCCGGGTGGCATTTTGAATCGGAACGGTGATGGCTTGCCGGGGGCTGCGGGCGATTTCTTTTAAATCGCGCAGCATTTGTTGGAAGGATTGTCGTGCGGCCTTGGCTGCTGGGCTAGAAGGCTTGAATTCGGCCAATTCTTCTCGCGTGCCAAAGGGGGTAAACCGCTCTCCGGTCGGTAAAATAATAATTTCTGGCTTTAGTGAATTTTCTGGGGTGAGCGGGAGTTCCAGTTCTTGCCACAGTCTGCGGTGTTCTCTGCCGCCGGGCAGAAAAATAGTGGCTCCTGCTGGGTGTGGCACATTTTTGGGAGATGCAGCAGCACGGGCGTTGCCGCCGAGATAATCTTTGGATTCCAGAAGCAGTGCGGGTACTTGGTGCTTGCCAACCAATTCGTACATCGCGGTGAGTCCAGCAACCCCGCCGCCAACCACCACCACAGGCACATGGTTTTCGACTTTTTCTGCCAGCGGGCGGGCTTCAATCGCTTTGCCGCCAAATAAGACAAGATCACGGGCGGGTTGCTTATTTAATAGAGAATACAGGGGCGTTTTTGCGATGCCTTGCTCCGCTGAAACCGTTGGTTTGCCAGCGTGAAAGGGCAAAAAATAACCAAACTGTATTTGCATATTCCCCACAGGTTTCTACCAGAACAAAAGGACTCAGAACTCGGACACCAGAAAGACGGTTTTGATATCAAACAGTATTGATATTAATTATGTAGCAGAAAGACAGCTTAAGTGCAGTAATATGTAACGGCGCTTATCTCTGTTTGTATTATTTAGGTTAGATAAATTTTGTCTCCGGAAAATTTAATTCCCAGGCGCTTTGGCTAGCAGCTCAGTCAATACGGCCAGGGTATAATCCACTTGCTCTTGTTGCAGAACCAGGGGGGGGCTAAAGCGGATGCTGCTTTCTCCGCAGCCGAGGATGAGCAGACCGCGCTCAAAAGCGGCCTGAACCAGATAATCTCGAATTTGCGGGGCTTTTTCTTTGCTGGCCTGGTTTTGAACTATCTCAACCCCAATCATCAAGCCGCGACCGCGAATCTCGCCAATGTAAGGGGTTTGTAGCTGAAGTTCCCGCAACCCGTCCATCAGGTAATTGCCTTGGATTTCGGCGTTTTGCATCAGGCCGTTTTCGACCAGTTCCAGGGTTTTGATGGCGGCCGCACAGTTGACGGGATTGCCGCCAAAGGTAGAGGCATGCGCTCCCGGCCCCCAGGTCATTATCTCACTTTTAGCAATAATGGCCCCCAAGGGAAGCCCTGAGGCCAACCCTTTAGCACTGAGGAGAATATCAGGTTCAAAGCCTTCTTCCCACTCACAGGCCCAAAGTTTACCGGTTCGCCCGACGCCGGATTGCACCTCATCGCAGATAATCAGAATTCCGTGCTTGTGAGCAAGCGCGCTGAGCTGATTGAGAAAGCCAGCAGGTGGGACGACGTAGCCGCCTTCTCCCAAGATGGGTTCTAAAATAATGGCGGCCACTTCGTTGGGGGGTACCACCATTTTGAATAAATACTCTTCGATATACTCTAATGAGGCGCGTGCGCACGCTTCTGGGCTTTGGGTGTTAAACGGACACCGGTAGGTATAGGGATAATGTGCGTGATAAACCCCAGGCACCAGGGGCGAAAACGTGGCTTGTTGAGAGGATTTGCTGGCAGTAAGTGACATCGACCCGTAGGTCCGGCCGTGGAATCCCCGGAAGAAGGAGATAAATTTTTGGCGTCCGGTTTTGTGGCGGGCCAGTTTCATCGCGCCTTCGACGGCTTCTGTGCCGGAATTACAGAAAAATACTTTTTTGGGGCTTTTTCCAGGCACAGAGAGGGCCAATTTCTCGGCAAGATCGGCCATAGGGTGGTAGTAAAACTCCATCCCGGCCATATGAATAAAGCGACGGGCTTGTTCTTGAATGACCTCCACCACTTCGGGGTGAGAGTGTCCGGTCGACACCACCGCAATGCCGGCATTGAGATCCAGAAAGTGATTGCCGTCTAAGTCAGTCACCATACAGCCTTTGGCATCGGCAACAGAAAGTGGATAGGGCCGAGGATACGAAGGGGTAACGTACTGTGAGTCTTTGGCAATCAGAGCCTGTGTTTTTGGGCCAGGAATGGGGGTATTGATTTCAGGCAGCAGAGAATAATTTGTCTCTATTCTGTCGAGCACAGGATTCATTGAGAGTCCCCTTCCTTTTGATTGCGACACACACGCGTTAGCTTGTTATTCCGCTGGAAATCATAATATGTTCAGGCCAGAGAATCAACAAATGTTACAGTTGTGATAAATAAAAAATTCCCTGCTTGTCATGCGTAGGGAGGATTGTGATACATTTACTACGATTATCGTGTGTCCAGTGTGTGTGTGTTGGCTTGTTTTTATTCATAAATAAGGGGTTCCCCGTGATGAATACTGTCTCCTCTTTAATACCTTCCTCTTTCATTCACCGTTCTTCAACGTTTTCTTCAGCGTTTGTTGGTAAAGAACCAACATTGACAGGAGGGGCAATCATTCGGCAAAATTCAGTCGATCCCATTTCTCAGACCCCTCAATTCGCTGGATCGCTTCCCGTGTATCACAGTGTAATTCGTGGAGAATTATATAAGACTGGGGGAAAGAAGTCCTACCAGGTTTACCGACCAGATAGCAATCGACCCATCGCCAAAATAAAAGCCTGTACGCCAGATGACGTCGATAAGGCAGTGCTTTCTGCCCGAGCTGCTTTTGAGGTTTGGTCTCAAACCAACCCGCATGAACGCGCCGCCAAACTCCGCCAAATAGCCGGACTCATTCGGACCAATAAACCCGAACTCGCTAAATTAGACGCAATGAACAACGGGAAACCTTTGGCTGAAGCAGAGATGGACGTGGATGATTCGGCCCGTCATTTTGAAGTGTTTGCCGATAAATTGCTCCAGCAGAGCGATCAGCTGGTAAAAATGCCCGATGGTTCAGAGACGACTATCCGTAAGGTCCCTGTGGGCGTGGTGGGACAAATTATTCCGTGGAATTATCCTCTTATGATGGCGGCTTGGAAACTGGCTCCTGCACTTGCTGCGGGGTGTACTTCTGTAATTAAGCCGGCGGAGCAAACCCCGTTGTCTGTGGTGCGTCTGGCTCAGCTGATTGAAGAAGCCAAGATTTTACCGCCCGGTTCAATCAATGTAATCACAGGGGGGAAAGAAACCGGTCTTGCCCTGCTCAGTAACCCACTTATCGATAAATATTCTTTCACCGGCAGCACACAAGTCGGTAAAATTGTGGCCCAAATGGCTGCCAGTAATCCCAGTGGACCGAAAGATGTGATTCTGGAGCTGGGCGGGAAATCACCCAGTGTGGTGTTTGCCGATGCCAATTTGGAAGCCGCGGTGAAAGGCAACGCGTTTGGGATTTTCATCAACAAAGGTGAAGTCTGTTCTGCCAACAGTCGAATCTATGTTGAAGATGCCGTGTATGACCAATTTGTTGATCGCCTCAAAGCCTATGCTGAAGCTATTCAACTGGGCGCTTATGATGAGCCTGGTGTGAAAATGGGCCCTCTGGTGAGTAAAGAACAACAAAAACGCGTCCATGGATTTGTGGAACGTGCTGTTCAAGCAGGCGCGACTTTGGTGACCGGTGGCTACATCCCCACGGAAGGAAAACTTGCAAAAGGGAATTACTACCCTCCCACAATCCTCACCAATGTTTCCCCCGATGCAGAAATTGCACGCGAAGAAGTGTTTGGCCCCGTGGTGGTCGTGTCTCGCTTTAATAGTGAAGAGCGAGCTGTGGCGATGGCAAACGACAGTAAATACGGACTGGCGGCCTCCATTTGGACCAAAGATGCTGATAGACAGCGCCGACTGAGCAAGGCCATTAAGGCTGGTGTCACTTGGGTTAATGCCTCTCAGCCTGCTTACGCCGAAATTCCCTGGGGCGGGGTCAAGCAATCCGGCTACGGCAAAGACAAACTGGAAAGCTACCAAACCGATCACACTGTATACGTCCATAACGATGCCAATACCCCCCTGTTTGATTGGTTTACGGACCCAGACACACTCAAAGGCCAGGCCGAATAATCATTTGGAGTCTTTTTTTTAAATGATCATGGATTCTTATAAAAATATCGCGTTGTTATTTTCTGGAAAAACGGGTGTTCAGAGAAAACCAGCGTCTCGCTCTGCTTCCACAAGCATTCGTACCTTACCGATTAAACGACCTCTGCAAAAAGCACACACGCCAGAAGCACCGGTGATTATTGTGGGTGGTGGGCTTGCCGGTATTACCGCAGCGTATCAACTCCAGAAAAAAGGCCGTGCTACCGTTGTTTTAGAGACTGCCCCACGTATTGGTGGCAATGCCAAAACGGGCTACCGGACTTACACAGAAGGGGATGTCCCCAAAAAACAACCTTATCCCATTGGGGCAAGCGTCTTGGCTGTCGCCAATCAGGAACAACGGGATCTATTTTCTGAATTGGGCATTGATGTCAGTAATCCGAAATACACCATTCACACGGATGTGGCTTATTTTGACGGTGAATGGGTGAGCATTGATCCCGCTCAAGTGCCTGAGGCACAAGCAAAGCGGGCCCCATGGGTGCTGCCCTTTGTGAATGAAACCCAGCAGTTTATACAATTTCTGCGAAATATTCTGCGCACCCGAGACGGGAAAACCCACTTCCCCCTTCAACAAGCACCCCATCCGATGTTTGCCTGGGATAAACTCTCTATGGCAGAGGTGTTTGACGGCTGGTCGCACCGGGTGCGAGACTTTTTTACCTTAAATCTACGATCAGACGTAGCCAATGATATGCACCGTCTTTCCGGTTTAGCAGGCATTATTGATCAAGGCGCTGATATGGGTGAGCGCTGTGTGTTGCCGGGTGGTAATTTTTATCTCATCCGCAAAATGACCGACCGCATTCGCCAGAATGAGAAAAAAGGTCTGCCCAAAGTACAGATTATTCGAGATGCCCATGTCGAAGCGGTTGTGGATCCGGGGCTCAAACCCCGTCAAAAACCTCCTTTTTCGATGGGACCTCGCGCCAAAAAAATCCAGACTGAAAATACTCCAAATCCAGTCAAGGTGAGTTACAGGGATGCCAAAGGGAAATTGCATCAATTAAACACTTCACACGTTCTTTTGGCGCTCCCCTCTCATAAAATTCCACCGATTGTCCCTGGATTAATTCCGGATGATGCCGATTTCCTCACTAACATCAAACGGGGATCCTATGCCCTGATGAATCTATATCTCGATGAAGCTCCGGTGCAATCACACACCTATTTTAAATTTCCCTACGCTAAATGGGCGGCCGATGCCATTTTAAACAATGCCCCTTACGATCCCGAACTCCCTGTGGGCAGTAAGGCCCCCGTGGTGATCACCACCTATATTGGGATTACGGAAGATATGCGAAAAGACGGTCTGCCCAAGCCTAACGTGATTATGAAAGAAGCCATTGCAGAGATGTCTGTCGCCTGGCCGTGGCTGAAGGATAAAATCAAAGGGGCACGCATCACCTTTTATCCCGATGCGATGTCGGCACCAGCCCCCGGGCAGATGACGCAAATTCGTGATTTCAATCCGCAACTCACACCCCATATTCGCAGTATTCATTCAGATCTCAGTGGCGTCTTTGCTGCCCGTGGTGCGATTGATCAAGCCCTACGCGGCGTGGATGCAGTGCTAGAAAAAGAGCAGAAAAAAACAGCTTTGACCACGTTTGCCTAAGGCTTTTTAGCCCGTGTTTTTGGGCGGCTAGGCGTGAGTTTGATGATCTTGGACTTGGGGAAGTAAAAGGCCAAAATCTCTCGGTAGGTTTTGCCTTGAGCTGCTAGAACAGAAGCGCCCCACTGGCACATTCCCACACCGTGGCCGGCACCGGAATTTTCGAGTGTCACCGTGTCTTTGTCGGCGTTTAATGTGAGTTTAAAGCGCGAGCCCAGGACATTCTCATAGCCCAATTTTTCTCCCAAAAACAACCAGGTGGCAAAACCAGAATCGCTGTGTCCATCCGTAAAATCCACAGTCAAGGGGCGTTTGCGTTGATCCGTGATTGATATTTTGGGAGGTTCAATCCCGGTTTTTGCGGTCCATTCACTCAAGCTAAATGTGCTGCTGTGTGGGTTCCAGTAGGGCGAATTTTGACAAAATGAACACTTCACTCCTCGAAAAGCAGGGTGTAAGTAGGCCGGCTTTGCAAAAGGTTCAGAGAGGAGATCCGGTTTTTTACTGGGTGGTGTTGTGTTTGGCGGGTTGGGCTCACCCGTAAAAAAACCAATCCCACTGGTTCCACCGGCACAAATGGCATGGTAATTGGCGACAAAAATTTGGTTGTCTGCCGTAATGGCCTCTCCCCAGACGGCTTTAACAGCGTCCAATACTTTGGTGCGAATATACCCACGCCCAAGATAGACTTCCTCTCTCATATCGTCAGAAAGTTCTTCAATCGGCCGTTTGTGATCCGGTGCTGGTTCAAAACGATACAGACGGCTTTGGGTGAGAACGGCTTGGGCTTTCAGGGCTTCTGCTCCCCAGTTTTCGCGGCTTTCACTGCCAACGATGGAAGCGACATATTCTTGGGCGGAAACCCGGTTTTTTAGAATAAAATAGCCCGATTCACTCAGGGTGATTTCTATACTGCCCCCGTAACGCCTTGCGGGGAGCGTGTCTGGTTTGATAAGAAAAGCCCCTCCTGAGAGACTGTCAGTCTCATTATTGCTGGTATTGAGAGAGGCTTGCAACACCAAGCGTGGACTACGAATCAGCACAGGGACTCCTCGGCGAGATTGTCCCTGAAGTTCGAGCAGTTTACGGTATTTGGTTTGTAACGTGTAAACACCCCGGTCAATTTTTTGACGAGAAGGCTCAGTGATAAAAAACGGGCCTTCCAGCTGCATTTGATCAAAGGGCAGATAGCCCTGATACAATTTGACCACGACATCCTGGGGCAGTTCTGGGTCGGCCAGGGCTGGGTTCCAAATGGTGCTGATTACCAGAAACGAAGCAAAATAACAAAGGCTGGCTAATAGTGATAGCGCACTAATACGCGGCATGGGCAACCTGTTGGCGGGGGACGCGGGAAACTTGTATGTTATCTGCTACGTGAGACGGATGTTTATGTCCAACAAGCGGGCAAAGAATACCTGGAGTACTGCGTACTTGCTGTAGGCACCGTTGTGAAAGGCTTTCTAAGCCAGGATAGGAGGGAAGGCCTTGGGGCTGTAACAACTGCTTTTGCAGGAGTGGGACACTGGTAAACACGCCAATGCCGAGTGCTTCTGCAGCTTCTAACAGGGTGACATGTTGACTGCCAAGGAGTTGGTTTTTTAACGTCGCAGCTTCCGAAAAGGCCCGATTAAAGGGCAGTTGAATGGCCCGAAACCCATGATTTTCACCTCCAATGGCTCGTGCTAAGGATACCACGGATTCTAGACTAAGATACCGAGTGGCTTCTGCTGGATCGCAACGGAAGCAATCCCAGGTGGCCATCCCGTAATACCGGATTTTTCCTGTGTTTCTGGCCTGCTCATAAAACGTAAAAGCTTGCCGTAAACGTTCCATAAACAGGGTTCGTCCTGTTGTCTCGAGCTGAGATTCTGCTGCATTGTGCAGATACATTAAGTCAATCGTGTCTATGCTTAAATTGCTGAGGCTTTGATTGAGTTGATTCTCTAAAAAAGCAGGATGCATGCAGTGAATGCCTCCGGCAATATCATCGGGGGTCATTAGCCCGGGGGTAAAAAAAGTGGCATCAAACCAGGTTTTCATATCCACCGGCTGATCGGCATCGGGCGAGAGGTAGCCGTTTTTGGTCGAGACGAAAATTTGCTCACGCGAGTAACCTTTCTTGCTCAGAGCGTGTAGGGCTTCCCCAACAGAGCGTTCGGCAAGTTGATATCGGTAGTTAATTGCCGTATCGATGACATTAATTGCCCCGGATTCTACGGAAGCAATGACTGCTTGGGAGACCAATAGATTGGTCTCCTCATCGGCTTGTCCTAGATAGGTGCCGATGCCCAGTCCGCTTAAGGATAAACCCTGCCACAGAATAGACTCAGTTGAAGGCGCTGCGACAGAGAGCGGCTGAAAATGGGAAGCTAAGACGGGCGAGTCCACATTGTTTTCAGTCGCATTTCGGGCGAAAGTTGCAGTTCCCTCTGGTGTGGCAAAGCCACTAAGACACTCTAGACACGCTATCATGTGAAGCAATCCTTATTAACCCGAACACGCTATCTGTTATACCATGGAAGTAATCTTCGGGAAGTAATCTTCGGGAAGTAATCTTCGGGAAGTAATCTTCGGGAAGTAATCTTCGGGAAGTAATCTTATACTAGAAAGCAGACCATGAGCGTCAGAAAAGTTCATTTTCGGTTAAGCCTACTCTTAGGCTATTTATTGCCTTTCGTGCTTTTGGCAGCAGTGTATGCAAGCGCGCCTATTAAGTTTGCCGTTCTGGGAGATATGCCCTACCGAAATGAAGATATTGCTGGCTACGAAAAATTAATTGACCGTATTAACCAGGAAAAACCCGATTGGGTTGTGTATGTGGGTGATACCAAAAACGGAAGTACCTCTTGTGCCAATGAGGCTTACATGCCTATTATTCGGTGGTTTGATCGTTATACCCCCCCATTAATTTATACCCCAGGAGATAATGAATGGACTGATTGCCACCGGATTACAGCAGGGCGTTTTGACCCCAATGAACGTCTGAAATGGGTACGAACTGAATTTTTTCAAAAGCCCCATGGCTGGGCTAAATCTCTTAAAACGACGGCACAGCGTCCCCCGTTGATCGAAAATCAATATTGGTTCCGTGAAGGGGTGATGTTTGCAACCCTGCACGTGGTCGGGAGTCAGAATCATTTTTCAGAAGATCATTCCCCAAATTCCGAGTGGGCTGTGCGCAATAACAACAATTTAAACTGGTTAAAATGGATTTTCTTTGAAGCCAAAAATAAGCAAAGTCCGATGATTGTTCTGTTCTGGCACGGAGACCCACTTTTTGAATCTCCCGCCAAAGATCGTCCGGGATACCAGGCTTTGATTGAAGTGTTAACAAAACAAGTGAGAGATTTTCCCGGAGATGTCGTCTTAATTCACGGAGACCGTCACCGTTTTGTGATTGATAAACCCCTGCCTCTTCAAGATTTTACCCGGGTGATCACTTACGGGGACCGGGATTTGTTTGCGCTGTTATTCCGGTTAAATCAGGCGCAAGGGACCCTGGAGATTTCTCCTTTAGGTGGCCAAGAGAAATACAATAGTAAAACGATAAAAAATAAAACGATAAAATTACATTCGTTCAAGCATTCAAAAGATAGAATTTCCAAAAAGGTATCGTCTCATGCTTTCTGAATCCAATACCGTGAGTACCCCGTCTCCCGAACATCATTATATTCGAGAAGAGTCTGTTGACCCTCTGTTAAGCGTTTTGGAAACTTTGGTTGGTCGTGACGGTAAATTGCTTCCCCATTGGCAGGCGCGTTTCTGTGAAGTTGCCAATATTTCCTGGCCTAATACAACCAAGCCTCATGGCATTCTGTTGGATTATATCAACTGTGGTGTCCGTATCATGTTGATGCATGTGGTGGAATCAGGCAGAGACTATAATCTCTTGTGGATGGATTTTGAAGGGGATTCACAAGAACGGCTGAAGCCATGGGCAAGTCAGTTTTCCTTCGAGCCCTTTATTGCCATTACAGAAGACTCAGACTCGATTAGCTATGAACGGCCCTGCTTGACTGAAAATAGTGTGCAATTAACCGCCTATTATCTGGTCAGGTCCAATCCAGAAAATAAAGCCTTTCAGCCTGAGCGCCAGGTAGAAATGCAGCATATTCATGTGTATACGGGCACAGAATTTATGATCACCATCCATGAAGATCCGTTAAAGCCTTTGTGTGATGTCCAATCGCTTTTATGCCAATCTCACCAGTTTAAAACGCCGGCAGCCCTCCTTAATATTGTTCTGGAAAAAATGGTTCATCTCAATCAAGCCTATGTGGACTCGATGAGACAGGATGTCAAACAGCTTTCTTCCCTGATGATTGATACTGGGCTGATGGAAAAAGAAAATAAAAGGAGCAAAGAGAATTCAGCCGTTTTTCGAGCATTTATTGGGATGAGTCATTGCCTACTAGATGTAGAAACGGTCTTAATTCAACAAAAGCGGGTATTACAAGATCTCCTCATGATGAATCAAATCAATCCCCTCGATTGGATACGGGTGGATGAAATTGACAAGAAGATACTGCAATTAGAAACATCTTTAGACACCCTTGAAGTGCTTCAAGAAGAAAAAAATGGACTGATTGATTTATACCGGGCCCAAATCAGTAACAGTTTAGATCTTGCGATGCGTCGACTGGCAGCCATTGGTACTATTTTAGCTCCACCTGGTTTGATGGCCGCTATTTACGGGATGAATGTGCCGTTGCCGTTTACCACGACCCCTCATGCATTTTTGATCTTGATGAGTACAGCCTTAGTGGTTTCTGGTGGCTGTTATTTCTGGTTGCGTGAAAAAGATTGGTTTTGATTTTCTCATGTCAAATGAGTATTTTGAGTCCCAGCGTGCTCAGTTCCACATCACCACAGACAGCGATTTACGCTTTCTCAGGCAGGCTAATCGAATTGCAGCCGATGTCCTTCGTTATTTATGTGATCAGGCAGTTGAGGGAAGAAGCACGCTTGATTTAGAGCGTTTGGCACAAGCCAAACTGGCCAGAGCTAGAGCCACAGCCCCGTTTGAAATCTTTCAGGAAGATCCCACAAAACCGCCGTTTGGGTTTGCTATTTGTGTCTCTATTGATGATGCCGTGGTAAACGGACCTCCCTCAAAGGATACAATCTTGCAGTCTGGACACTGTGTCAGCATTGCCATAGGCACAGAATACCGTGGGTTTTACGGCAAATCTGCCAGAACTTTGATCGTCGGAGATGCTATTTCAGCAGTGCTAAGCCCCGTTATTCAGTATTGGCAGGATCTATCGCTGTCGATTCAGTTATTGAAAACGGGTAAAAATACCATGTTGGACGTGATTACTGTGATGAATCGCTTCCAGCAAGAGAGCGCCACGTTCTGTTTATTGTCTGGTTTGGGTGGGTGTTTTACAGGTAACGTTCTTCACACCAATGTGTTTATCCCCAACCGGATTGAAGATGCCGATGCCTCAAATAATCCTTGGATGTTGCTTCCTTTGGAGTATGGCTGGACTTTTACCTTAATGCCCATGGCAGTAGTGGGAGAGAATCCTGGATATACCAGCGATCCCGATGGTTGGACTCTGAGAAGTGCCTCTGGACTCCCGGCAGTTCATTGGGCAGATACTTATTGGGTGGGGCCTGAATGTATTGAGTGTCTGACCCATTCAGCGTCTTAGTTACCGGGTCATCATAACTGGGACAGTTTGCAAGGCTTCGATAAACGGGATCATTTGGTATTGGCCGATTTCATGCCATCTATTTTCGTTATTACGGGTGAGAATTGTCGGGTCTAATTTTTCTTTGTAGATAACCGCTCCGCGACCTTGCCAGGGTTGTGAGACGGACCCTTTTCGCAGCGTGAATAACTGCAAATAACCAGGATGATAACTATAACGGGCATAGAGCGTATCAGGTTGACTCCAAATGCCGGCCATTTTTTCTGCCTCTAAATACTGAAGATAGTGGAGAACAGCAGTGGACACGAGGTCCGTATTTTTATCTATGCCCATGTTAGAGAGGTACTGATTTTTTTGAGCATGGTCTTTCAGTGATTCATATTCTCTCTGATTTTCTGGGTTTGTTACCCAATCTGTCGCATGGTCGAGGGCTTGTGCTAAATAGGCTTCAACCTGAAAATCACGGTATAACCTTTCTCCCAGACAAGTGACAGATTGAACACATGGATTAAATCCCGTTTGTTCAATCAGTGTTTTTAGGCTCGATGCATAGGCTTGGGTTGCTTCACGAGAAATGCCATTGGCCATTTGTGCTCGTTTATCGTCTAAATAAAACGTCCAAGCGACACCGGGTGAGTGCCATTGTTGAATGGTGAGTGTTAATTTGGCCAAGTAACTGAGCGCAAAAAATTCCGCGGCATCCACCACAGGACGAACGGGATCTAAGGCATTGTTTAAATTTTTCACCGGTCCATAGCCAAGAATAAACGGAATGGGGGTCTGCGTTTTAATGGCTTGATGAATAACCCGTAAAAAGTGTTCGGTATCACTCGGACGGGTTTTGCAAAATTGGACGTTACTCAATTTCCCCAGTATTAGCCGCGCTTGCTCATTCTCAGTTAACCTCTTCGACTGAGACTGCATTTTAGGGGAGCGGCCGTTACTTCCTGCAGCGGCGTCGAGTAACCACTGCAAGCGACGCTCAAACCAAGCTTGCAGCTCACTGCTGAGCGTTTCTGTGATTACGGTATTCTGTTGAGTAGAGGTCATCGGCAAAGTGAGAAACTTCCTAAGGGGTATCCTGAGGGATATTGGGTTAAGTGACAGAGGTTTTTATTGAGATTTTGCGGGTTTGCTGCCAGGTGTGAATACACAGTAGAAGCCAGGCGAATCCGACCCCTGCTGCTATCCACTGCAGGGCATACACATAACCGTGAAGATCTCCCAGCGTGGCCATCACAAACATGCCACCAGCGATGCCAATATCATTAAATAGCGTAAATGTGGCCATCGCGCTGCCCTGGGTTTCGGGTTGGTTTTTATCGGCGGCCATTGCCATCAGAGAGGGTTGCACAGTCCCCGCGGCCAGACCGTACATCACAGTGGCCACTAAAAATAAAATAGTGCTGTTAGCACTGGCAATCAATAGTAAGCTGAGTGCCACCATGGCCAGTCCTGGAATTAAGACACTGGCTCTGCCGTAGGTGTCAGAGATGGGCCCCGTAAACCAGCGAGACGTAATTAATGAGGCGGCATACAGGGTGTAAAACCAGTGCGTCTCGGTGAGGTGTTTCTCCAAGCTGAGCAGGGGAATATAGGGCATCAAGGCTCCAAATGCCAAACTGGCCAGTGCCATAATGAGCCCAGGAAACAAGGCGTCTTTATTCAACAAATTCGCAATAAAGTCTCTGGTTCTCACTGGGGGCAATGGCCCAACTGGATCAGGAGTCACCTGCCAAATGGAAACGGCACACAGCAGGGTTAATAAACAGGCCAGTAGACAGCCAATTTCCAAAAAAGGTGTTCCTTGCGTGGTCAGCCAAATACCGACGGCCGGGCTAAATGCCATCGCCAGTTTAATCGCATTACCGTAATGGCTCAGCCCTTCGGCTTTGTGCTCTGGGGGCAAATGCTCCACCAAATAGCTGGCAGTGCCGGTATAAATCAGTGCATAAGCAACCCCGTGGATAACACGCAGACCGATCAGGCTGTAAAAATCGTGAGAAAAAGGATAGCCCGCATTGGCAAGTAGTAATAATAATACGCCCCACCGCATCAGGTGGGTTTTACTGCCATGATCGCACTGAAATCCGATCCAAGGTCGTGCCAGCATGGAGGCAATCATCAACCCGGCCATGATTAAGCCAACGGTTTCTCCATGGAAACCCCGTACCTGAGATAAATACAAAGGGAGTATTGGGGTCAACAAGTGGTAACTGGAGAACATGAAGAACGAGACCAGGCACAGACGCTTAAAATCAGCGGTCCAGAGGGAATTAGTATGAAAGAGTGAGGGGAGCTTAAACATGAGGCAAACTGGGGAAATCTCTAAACAAAATTCACTAAACAAGATTTTCTAAACAAAGGGGGAAGCAATAGAATTAAATCATCGCCATAAAACCTGGCAAAATAAAACCGGGACGTCGGTGAAAACTGCTTGATTGTAAATGTTGTATGCTGTTACGGCGCGAGAGAATAAAATTGTAGCGCTAACAGGGTGATACGGTTCAAATATTTATCAGCGCATCAAAATGGGCTGCCATGTTTTTCTATAGCATGATGTTTGACCCCACTGTGAGTATTTCCCCAAAATACCTTGCCCCTGTACCGCTTCAGCGTTGTGTTCAGGGTCGTAATACTGCCTTGGCAAAGGATGTTTTTATGCGTTCTGCCCAAAAAGCACCCGTGCTTTTTGCTGGGAGTTCACAAGCGGATAAAAAACTTCCTCCAGCACTCAAACCCGAACCCTTGATCGTTGCCACTGAGTGGGAAAGTGTGTTCAAAAAAATGCTCCCAGGAGAGGCGGTTACCATCGGTCTTGATCCCAAAAAATCATTAATTGCCCCTCCCCCGTTGGGCTTTTGGGCCAGTAAACACAAAAAAGCAGCCAGAAAACTTCTGCAACTGGCACCCAAACAACTTCAACTAAAACGCTTATCTGATTGGACCTGGGAGGTGACCCACCTGGGTGATGGCCGGACTTCTAAACAAAATACGACTTATATTGAAGAAATAACCGCTTGCCCAGCAAATAAACTGGTTGAATGCCACCCGGGTGACGAAATATTATTGGGACTGACCAACCCCTATCGTTTTGTGCTGCCTGTGATGGCTGGCACTCCAGGGGCGAGCTCTTCTGCCAGTGGTAAATACGTAGAACAAGTTCTTTCTGAACTCAAGGAAGGCGAGCGCTTCAATTTTGGCAATGAGGAGCAAGGGTCTGATCCCGATCTTGGTTTTGCCAAACTACCGTCTGTTGTGGATAGCCCTCACGTCAGTATTCTACGCCGTAACAACCGCTACTGGGTGAAGGATTTGGGCAGCATTTACGGCACCCAAAGGGCGAGAAAAATTCTATTAGAACCCAATCAGCCTGTAGTCATTCACGCTGAGCAGCGGATTTGGGTTGATTCGTTGCATTATCTGGATTTGGAACATACGAATCCTGGGAACAGCATGACTTTGGAGCTTCTTGCAATTGCTGGGCTGAAGGTGGGTGATTTTAAGACCCTCGGCAGATATCAAGAAAAACCATACCCTCCGCCTGAAAAAAACACCCCAGAAACAACAAAAGAGGTCCCCACAGATCTTGATAATGCTGGGCCTGATTATCCCGGATTTGAGGTGACAACGTGGACGCCTGCCGCCGAAACGGCTGAACCTCCAAATCATCATGTGAGTGAAACAAAAGATCCCTTTGCCACTCATATTGCTCTGAAAGGCGTGACCCCTTATGCCCATGGAAAACATTTAGACGTCATGCGCGATGATGATCGCTTGAAAATTTCTCTGATCCATCCGCAAACCCCCGTCGCAGAGACGACGGTGACCTCTCTGAAAACCATTCCTTTGCCCCAAAATGCGACGCATCAGAGAAAGTCAGAAAAAAAACCGATAGGGAGCGCACTTTCTTCCACATCACTCTCTTTGGTGCTGAAACCGGATGGCGCTTCAGCCAATATCATTATCGATCCGCCAGAAGCCTCTGGTGGTCTCTTTTCATCACGCCGCCACTACGGAAAAACCCAAATCACCCTATATCCCTTTGGGACTGATCCTGCAACGATTTCGGCGCCTCTATCTGCCAGATTGGCCTCGCTAAAGGACGGGGAGTCCTTGGAAGTGGGAACCGGCAAATTATGGAAACCCTGGACCAAAACGTTTTGGCATCAGGAAAGCTATTTCCGGTATCAAGATGATTCCCTGAATTCCGATCTGGCAATGGGCGCGCGTCAATTTCGGGTCACACGCCAAGGGGATGCCTACCAGATTGAGAACCTAAACCCCAAACAAAAGATGGTGTTGGAGCAGATAGTGCCTTTGGTTCACGAAGAGTGGACTACACTGAATCCCGGCGACACGGTGAAAGTTCGCGGCAGTGAGCTGTTTCGTTTCCCAGGTTTTCTCCCAACATTTTTGGGATAAAAAATTTTCTATTTCTCGCTGAGCCGGTTGGCTATGGCACCTTCTGCCCATCCCACAATCAAACCGATTAAGATGGTTCCGGCAAAGCCTACCAAAGGTTTGGAGCGAATCCATTTTAGGCTGCTGGACTGGGTAATTTCATTGGCAATGAGTTTGGTACGCAGTGCTATAGGCTTCAATACGCCGCTCGCCTCTTTTAACTGCTGGCGTAAGAGTAAAACGTCCACGGGTTTACCACCATGTGGTCCGTGATGATGAGCTTTTTTGTTACTGGCTGCTTTGAGATAGCCCACCGTAGCTGTGAGTAAAGCACTAATACCAGTGACTAAGCCAGAAATAGGAGCGATACAGCGTTTTTTCTCCGCCTCAGTCAATTGATCTAAGGGCTTGTTGGGGCCCCCGACCAGGCGGTTAGAAAGCCCGATCATGGTTTTGGAAAACGTGCTTTGCCCGTTGATTGCCTTATCGACGAACAATGATTCGATGAGGCCGCTGATAGCTTCTGTGCCCACTAACAAGAGCCAGGGGACATTAAATAAGAAGGAGCCGATACTTCCGACCGCCAGGCCCCCAACAATGGTTTTAATCAGTTTCAATCGGTGCAGGGAGCGGCTGGGGTCTTCTGCCTTGGCTTGTGCTTCTGATTTTGGCTGGATTGGGCCCAAAGCCTCTTTAAATACTGCAAAGGGGTGTGCTGATGCCTTCAGATCTGAGAAAGTATCGGGCCGGTAAATACTGATATCGGGTTGAATCGTGGGGAACATTCCAGCATTGATCTGACCAGCATTGATCTGAGCGCCTGGCATGAAGGCCTGAGCCCCCAATCCAGTGGAGGCATTGTATTGGGCTGGGATACTATACTGCGGTTGAACGGCCATAAAATCCTGCGTATAAAGTGTGGTTTTGTGCTACTGCTAAGACGAGCTTCACTCCTATAAAAACCACTGCAGGTGTTTTGGTGCTAACAGCGTTGGTGCAATTTTTTTATTGAAAGCATGTGTCCGTTCGTTTGTTGGGATCGTGGATTGGGCAGCGGTTTCCGCGCGTAGGGCTGGTGGGTTCAGTGATGCCGGGAAGACTGGGCGGGGTGTCTTTTTTAGGCTCTGGGGTTATATTTCCTGGGGTTTTATCAACGGGTGGCGTCTTTTCTGGGGTTGGGGTTTCTTCTGGCGGGGTGTTTGGTGTGATGCCCGGGGTGTTTCCAAACTGTGGCCGCTTGAGTAGGGCAGGGGAAAATCCAAAGGGAATACGCGAAATTGGCATTGATTGTGTCCTTTCGTGATTATGAGGCTGAGTTTCCTAATAAGACCAGCTCAGAGGGAGCGAGATCCACCCCGCCCTTGAGAAATTGATACCAGTCTGTTGTGGCAAGTTCTGATGGGGTGAGCTGTTTGCGCACATAGGCTTTAAATTCTCGAATATGCTCTGGGGTCCAATGATACACATTGTCAGGAGTGTAAATGGGGTATTCAGGGTGGGTGAAAGCAAACTCTGGCGGGGGTTTTTCCTCAATCCCCATCTCATAGGCTGTCAGCCAGCGGTCCATCATTTTCAACATCACCGAAAACCCTGGGGATTGATGGCCGGTAAACCTGCCAACCAGGTCAAAGGCTTCGGTGTTAAACTTCCACCGACGGTAGTCTTCTTTTACCTGCATCAGTTGTTGAGTGAGGATACTCAGCCCGTGTTGGGCCTTGGCAGGGAGATTCTGTTCTCGTTCGATGCTGGTGGGTTGATAGAGCTTGGCATCAAGTACGGTCGTAAAGCGGGGAGATTGTGCGGCAAGTTCTTGAGCGGGGTCGAGCGTGGTTAAATCTTTCTCTTCCAACATGTCGTGGCTATAGATCGCAGCATGTTTCAAGGTGTCTCGCCCGAAAACCTTAGAAGAATTGCGAATAATTAACGTCCCATGTTCGGGATGGCTGGCGAGTAGGTACCCACGGCGAAACTCGATCAGGGTTTTACCCCGCCAGAGTGAGTAACCACTGCCATAGGTTTTATCCGTGGCTCGGAGCGGGATTTTTTTGAAGCCAAAACGGGTGAAGAGGCTATGGATTTCTGAATGAAGCTCTCGCAATTTGGGGATATGGGCTTCTCTGCCGTGTGTGTCAAAGCGCCAGTACCGAAAGGCGTGGCTGAGAAAGCCAATATCAGACCACGTACTGAGGATACTGCCGTCTACTGTACGGACTTGGTGGGCTTGGAAGTTGGTCAACGCAGTGAGGGCAAAGACAGCCTTTTTCATCATCGATTCTTTGGGGCTGAGATTGAGCGGCCGGCGCAGCAGGAGCATCAACTCGGCTTCATTGGCGTGTTGGCGCTTGCCAATGTTCTGGTAATCAATTTGCATAATGTGATCTTCGAGCTTGCGGGCTTTGGCCTCAGGAAGTCCAAAGAGCATAAACGGCAGACTGTCGACAAAGGCGTTGGTGTCTCCGGCCAACGTCTTGTGATATGAAGCAATGTGTGGATAGTTTTTTTCAATAGCGTTGTGCCACAGGGATTTATCAGATTTTGCGATATCAGATTCCGGCTCGAGTGCGCGATGGTTCCAATAGTCGGCATAGCCCGAGTGCCAAACAACATCATCACTGGGGATTTTCTTCTCGTTGAGTAAGGCGAGTAAAGATTGATTGATGTGATGGTGCAGTGCTTGACCCGAAAAAGTCTGTCCAGAAGAAGCTGACGGGGTCTCAATGGTTTCCTTTAGGTTGTTGACCAATGCCGTCCAGTCCTCTTCAGGAACTGGAAGACATGCAAGCAGGCTGAGCAGTAAAACGGTATCCCCATGGGCAAAGTCTTGCGGCCTCTGCTGTTGCCATGTCTGAATCAAGCCTTTTAATCCGGTCTGCCGACTGACAGGAAGGGGATTTCTTTGTCCTGGAAAGGAGTGCTGGGCGACCAGCCGGGACTCCCACCCGGGAGAGAGTTCTGAGGGGGGGGCTTTGAAATTTTTGGCGATGGTTCCCATCATATCTACATAATGTGGGGCAAAATCACACAAAAGTGCCGGTAATTGTTGGAGAAAGGCTTGTTTGTCCCCGGCAATCGCCCGAAATCGATAAAATTCATGCTGTGTTTCTGCGGGTGTGGCAGCCAGCCAGGCAGCTTCAGCCGGGCTCAGCGGGGTGGTCTCGTGAGACAGATGCATTAAGTAGTTTTTCAACCAGAGAGAATGGTGTTTTGGTGTGTCGGAGACTACAGCCGGGGTCAATGCCTCACGCATCGCTTCCAGCAGTTGATTGTGTTGAGTTGGGGTTCTTTGCGCGGCAGGGATCTGTTGGTATTGCCCGAGTAAGTTCTGTGTTTGTTCTTGCCACAGCTCATCAGAGACCGGCAAGGCGGCATAGGCCAGGAGCATTTGTAAATCTGTGGTTAAATGACGCGAGGGATTAGACGGGCTGGAAGTACTTGAGGTACTTGCATTACAGTAAAATCGTAAATCGAGAATGTCTTGCAGGGCGTTTGTGAGGGTTTGGGCCCGGGCATTGGGTAGTGTTTTATCTAGATTTGCTTGAAAATAGCACCGAGAGAGCACTTCCCCCAGTTCACCTTCTTGATGTCTTACCGCTGTTTCTTTCTGTCCGTCTGCACCCAAAACCATTTCATAAGTGTAGTCATATTGGGCGTTAAATTCTTTGTTATCCAGGACAGTATGAATCAAGCGATTATTCACCTGCTGGAGCTTTGCCATCAGCTTGAGATGGGCGGGTTTTGCAGAGCTGATTGCCAGTAAACGTTGGATAATTTCTGGGGCGTTGGGGGCGCTTTTCTCCCCTTCTTGAGACCAATTTTTATAACGCCGGTGCTGTAAGTAGCCATTGGCGACTCCCAAAATGCCTCTCCAGGTTATCAGGTCCGGGCAGCCTTCGATGAGCTGAGGCAAGGCCTCCACAGCCAGATTACTTTGGGGGCCGGGCTCAGACCAATCGTAATAAGGATCGAGCCGTTTTTGCAGGAAAGTTGCCAGATCATCAATCACAAGACTGCTGGGAAGGGCCGGTCGGCTCTGATCCAATTGATAAAGCACGTTAATTAAGGGATCTTTCAGTCCGATAGCGCTCATTTTTCGTAAGTATTTATCCACACTGTGATGGCTTAAACTAAGGGCTATCTGTGTTTTGGCGAGCGTCGTGGCTCTTTCTGTCCTCAGTCCATTCACCCAGAGACCAAAGCGTTTGAAGACATTGGCCCGGCTGCGAAATCTATTGGGTGGCGGTATTTTTGCTGGCGGGGTATCCCCTTGAAACTGGGGTATCTCAGCCCGTTGCAGGGTGTGTTTCCAGTGTGCAGCCGGCAAGCTGCTTGGTATTTGTCTATTTGAGACTTGAATGCTTGGTTGTCCCACGTCCATAACACGGATTTCCCCAAAAAGCTGGCCGAGTCTGCAAGTCAGATCTCTTTTGGCAAGCCACCCACACAGGTGTATTTCACTCCCAGATAATGCTTTTGTATTATGCATAAAACAAGCACTTGCGGCAAGTGTGCTTAATTGAGATCCTTACAGATTGAAGGGCTATTTTATGCTTGTTTTTATGCTGCCGCTCACCGTTGAAAACGCTATCCCCTGCTTCCTGTTGCTGGGGACGGGCCTGTTGTTGTTGGAATTTCTATGGGGCTGGACTCAATTGCCCAATATGCGGCACGTCACGCCAGACGACATTCCTGACGACACTCCCTCGTGGCCGTCTATCTCGCTGCTGATTGCGGCCAGAAATGAAGAAGCAACTATTGAGGCCGGCCTGACCTCTTTGCTGCAATTGGATTATGCCCCTCTGGAGATCGTGGTGGTGAATGACCGCTCAGAAGACCGAACCGCAGAAGTGATTGCCCGGATGGCCGCAAAGGATTCTAGAATTGCCTGTGTTTCTGTGGATAGACTGCCCGTCGGTTGGTTGGGAAAAAACCATGCGATGATGCTGGCGGCTTTAAAGGCCCAAGGGGAATGGCTGTTAATGACCGATGCCGATGTGATTTTTGATTCGACCCTGTTGAAACGGGTAGTGTCATTGATTCAGCAGAAAAACAAGAGTCATAAAACAATTGATCACTTGGTGCTTTTCCCTTCTCTCACCAGTCCTGATTCTAAGCTGAGAATGTTTTTGGTCAGTTTTGGCTTGTTTTTCAATCTATACGCGCGCCCTTGGTGGGTTCCGTTTCAATGGATGCCTTTTGCCATTGGGGTGGGGGCATTCAACATGGTGAAGCGATCGGTATACATGGCAGTTGAGGGGCATCAGGCGATTTCCATGCGTCCTGATGAAGATATGCGGCTGGGGCATTTGATAAAATCTCGCGGTTACAGGCAGCAAGCCGCGCTAAGTGATGGACTGGTGAGCGTGGACTGGTATCCCAATCTGCCTGCCTTGGTGGAAGGGTTGATGAAAAACGCCTTTGCCGGGCTCAATTACAGTATTCCCTTTGCTGTGGCTTCTGTCCTCTCCATGGGGCTGTTCTTTGTGTGGCCCTTTGCAGGAATGCTCCTGTGGCACGGTGTTACAGGTAATCTTTATTTTCTGACCTGCATCACCCTGGTCAGTTTATGTGCGGTTGCCGCACGCTGGATAAAGCTCCCTGCCTGGGGTGCTTTTGCGCTCCCGGTTTCGACGGTCTTGATGATATGGATCCTCACACGGGCTACCATTCAGACACTCAAACATCAAGGCATTTACTGGCGAGGGACGTTTTATTCGCTGGAGATGCTGAAACACGGGCAGCCAGAAAAATTAATTTAATTTAGGCTGATTTCGTCTTAAACACAGAAAATACCCGCTCCAATAGCTGGGTGATCCACTGACGAAATCCCCTGACCCACTGAGTGAGCCGGTGTTTGACTGGATGTGCTTTACGGTATTTTTCTTGGGCCAGCACCAAAGAAAGCCCCGCCAGAGTGTCGCTGGAAATCACACGGTTGGCTTTATACTGCTCTTGTAACCAGCCGGACAGGTCCTTTTCGAGACGACTGATGGGGACGAGCAGTCGGTCTATAATCACTCGGCCGTCGCCAACAGGGGTGTGCTTTGCTGGAAGGGAGACATTGTCTGCCAGAAAGTAACTTTTGCTCTCACTGGTGAGTCCCGCAGAAGCGGTGACGTTATCAGCCAGCAGTTGCAGCTTATGGTGAGACAGGGAGACACCCGTTTCTTCTTTCAATTCCCTGGCTGCCGCTTCAGCCATAGATTCCTCTGGGTGCTCATCCCCGGCCAGTCCGGCGGGGCACTCAATATTTAGTTTGCCCAACGTAGGCGGTCTATTGAGGGGGGGGCGTGCACTCAATAAAAAGAGTAAGGATCGTTTTCCCTCGTGTTGAATGACTGGAAAGATACAGACCACCCCTTTGGCGTTGGGACGGTGGGCGTAAGCCCAAGGAATGCCGTGCTGCCGGTTTACCCGAAGTTCCAGGTGGCTGGTGCCGGCCAAGCGCTCATCAAGAGGGCCCTCGTGACTGGGGGTTAATATCCCAGACAAATTTCCAGCCGAATTTGCACCCGCTTTGCCCAAAAAATGCGCAGAAGGTTTCAGACCAGAAGGAGTTAAACCAGAAGTGGTTAAGGTGGCTGATGTGAGCACAGGAATCCTCAAATACAAAATACTTAACTTCGTTTTTATAGGCCTATTTTATGGCGAAGCAGACTGTCTAACCAGCTATCCGGTAAAAAACGAAGCAAGGGGATGAATTGCGTTTCTCGCCCAATCAAATATCTGCTTTTGGGCTTGGGTGCAGACAGAATATGGTGAATCAGGATAGCAACCGGCTCAACACTAATGCCACCCGCTTCTGCTTCTGCAGAGGCTTTTTGCATCAGCTCATAGGCACGCTGATACAACGGAATGGCTTCAGCAGGGTATTCGCTGAGTAGCTCTGCTGCCGTGCTTTTGGCCTTTTTCCATAGCGGTGTTTGGATGCTGCCCGGTTCCACCAAAACAACAGGGATATTCCAGGGGTAAAGCTCTTGCCTCAGCGCGTCACTGAAGGCTTCTAGTGCAAATTTGGAGGCTGCATAAGGGCCGACAAACGGTGTCACGTGCAGACCCGAAATGGAGCTGATCATGACGATTTTACCCCTATTTTTCCCAGACTGATTGCGGCGAATCAGTGGTAAAACAGACTGTGTCAAGGCGATATGACCGAAGACATTGATATCAAACTGGGACTTTAGCTTAGAGACGGGGATAAATTCCATCGGCCCGCTGACAACAACCCCGGCATTGTTGATTAAGGAGAGTGAGGATTCTGGAAAGCGTTGAAGCCAGCTTTCAATCTCTACAGTCACACGAGAGATATCTTCGGCCTGGGTGATGTCCAGTAGCACAGGGAAAAAGGCTTCTGGGTATTGAGCCTCAGCCTTTATTCGTAGGGCATCCTCGTTGCTACGAACCCCCGCAAACACTGTGTAGCCATGATGATTAAGATGCAGTGCCGATGCCAACCCAATACCAGTGGATGCCCCACTGATGAGGACGATATTGTGAGAGGGTTGAGGTCGTTGAGAGTTCCTCACGCGGAATGAAAGTCCTTATTATTAACCTCTTTATCGGCGATTTTATGATCGATTTTATTACCGATCTTCTATCACAGACTCAATCGGGAGCATCACATCAGCATGTTTGAGCGGTGATGGGGTAAAGGGACTGCTCCAAAACGCAATGACCTCTTTACCTGCTGTTTTCCATTGTTTGAGTCCGTTCAGGTGAGTAAGCAGTTTGCTTCGGCCTTCTTGATATCTTGCTTGTGTGTAGGCGCCTTGAATACCGTAGGCCATCACTTTGGTCTCTGGTAACGTTTCGATACTCACCAGAGCGGTTGATTCAAGGGGGGCACGCTTGCCATTGGCAATCTCTTCGGCCTGTTTGGCGGAAACGAGAAACTGCATTTTATGGGCATCGGGGTAGACCAAGACAGGCGTCGTCATTTTGATGTGGTTGGCCTTGATGTAATCAAACAAAACACCAAAGACAATCCCACTGGTCTCTCCTTCAAAGTAATTTCCCTCAAAGCGGGCTGTTAGTGCCGTGGTTTTGGGCAGTGTTTTAATCTCATATTGGCGAAAAATGGTTTCATTCCATTTGGGTGTTTCGCTGAGGCTGGGTTGGAAAAGGGTCATCACGAATACTCCTAAGAAGAGAACACCTAAGAAGAGAGCACCTAAAATCTGTGGTGAGAAACGAGCGAAAGCGCGATTAGGATTGTGAAAATAAAGAAATTTGTGAAACATGGCAGAGTTGTTATTTCCTTTCATATGCCAGAGCAGCGATCGATAGCGATTGATATTGTATCTCGACTCGAACGAAGGGGATATGTTCCTGTTATAGTATTCGTATGGTTTCTCCAGTACCTGAAGTGAATTTGGACGCGGATGCTCTGGCTTCGGCGTCTAAATCTGTGCTTTTTCGTGCCGCAGTGGATTCGCAACAAGCAGTTGCCCCGTCTCCGTCTACAGAAACAGTAGGCACACCAATTCGATCTGGCTTTGTGGCGAAAAACTACCAAACCGATACGGGGGGGCCCATTGCCTTCAGCGCCACTGATATTTTGGATCTCATTAACCGGATTAACCGCACGGGTGTGACGTATGAGTCATTACAAGCCTATCCTATTTCATACCTGAACAATGCAGAACGGGAGATTCTTTTCTTTCTGCTACGAAATGAACGGTTTTTTAACACCATTGCGGGACTCACCGGAACAGAAGGGGTGTTAACACCAGAGGATATTAAAGTGGCCAAAACCCTGGTGGGAAACACGCTCCATTTTACCCCTGACGAGTTGTTGACACTTTCAACACACACCCAAGTGGACGCAAACAAGCCAGTCAACGAGCTAAACCAAGCGCCCCGAACGTTTTCGCCAGAACAAGTCTTACAAGTGCTGAAAAAAGTGAGCCCCGATCAACTGCTGACATTGCCGCAGTTGGAAGGTTTATCCGCCCTGCACAGCCTGAGTGCAGAAGAACAAGCCGTAATCCGTTTTCTGCAGTCTCGCCCCGTGGACCGGATTCTTTCCCAATTGGTTCAGCACGAGAACGGGCGGGTCACCCCGGAAGTCATTCGGATATTGACCAGTCTTGCTTTTAACCCTCTTGTATACGGACAGGCTCCACTATTGCTGTATAAAGATGCGAATAAAGACGAGATGGAAGACACAACCAAGGTAAATCCCATTAAAGGCGATGACAATCCCTTCTTTAGAAACGCCCGGCATTTTGATTGGAATCAACCCGATGCGGTGCAACGGTTAGAGCTCTCTGCTCATGAGCTGATCGCTGTCTTGAAAGATATCAACCCGACAGGCCCCGTCTCACTCGAGTTGCTCCGGCATCATCACCCTAAAAATGAACTGGAAGCCAGGGTGCTGCAAGCCTTGTCTCAACATTCTATTTTTCAGGCCTTGGCTGGGCTGGACGGGGAAGATGCCACGCTGAGTATTAAGGATATTAAGCTGGCGATGCTGGATCACACCCTGGTCTTGATGGACGAGCATTTAACCCTGGTGCTTGTCCCCTAGACGGTTGTCTTTTTTACTTAGCCAGCTCTTCTTCATATCTGAATTGGAGTTGATACAAGCGGTGGTAGACCCCGTCCGTGCTTTTTAACAAGGCGTCATGGGTCCCAGATTCCACAATGCGGCCTTGTTGTACGACCAAAATCCGGTTAGCATGCTTAATTGTAGAGAGGCGGTGGGCAATCACGATGACGGTGCGTCCCTGCATCAGGTTTTTCATCGCGTCTTGCACCATGGCTTCAGACTCATTATCGAGGGCGCTGGTGGCCTCATCGAGAATGAGTAAAGGCGCCTGTTTGATAAATGCTCGGGCAATGGCGATGCGTTGTTTCTGCCCCCCAGAGAGGAGAAGTCCTCTTTCCCCCACACGGGTTTCTAGCCCTTTGGGTAGTTCTGCCACAAAATCTGTCAGATAGGCCATATCCAGCGCTTTTTCCAACTCAGTCTCTGAGGCATCAAGCTTCCCCAGAATGATGTTATCGCGGATATTGCCTTCAAAGAGCACGGTATCTTGCGTCACGATTGAGATTAGACGACGCAGTGAGCCAAAAGAGAGCTGATTTAAGGGGATGTTGTTGAGTAAGATTTCTCCAGAATCACAGTCCATAAATCGGGGGATGAGATCGACCAAGGTGCTTTTCCCTCCGCCACTGGGCCCCACTAGCGCGATGACCTCTCCAGCCTCTACCCGAAAGGAAATATCTTGCAACACGGGTTTTGCGGGAACATAGGCAAAGCTCACGTGCTCAAACTGGAGAGACTCAAAGTCAGCAATCTCTTGAGGTGTAGGGGCTTCAACCAGTGTCGGCTTAATATCCAGCTTTTCAAACACCCGTTCTGCTGGGGCGAGAATTCGCTGAATTTTCGTGAACACACTACCAACGGCTTTCACCGGTCGGTACAACAGAACCAAGGCAATTAAGAAAGAGGTCAGTTCTCCGGTACTCATCTGGCCGTGCTGGACTTGCCACCCCCCCAGCAGAACAATCAAAGCAATGCCAATGGAAGCGATGATCTGCATAATGGGTTTCATCACAATTCCCGCACGGTTAATGCGCATGGTGTTACCAAAAAAATCTTGCAGTGATTTTTCAAAGCGCTTTTGCTGGTGGGCCTTTAATCCAAAGGCCATGATGATTTTAGCCCCAAACACACTTTCGTTAAAAATATCGTACAAGGTGGATTGCAGCTCGCGAGATTCATGATCGAGCGCCCGCATTTTTTTGCTGAGAATCTGAATGGGAATCACAATAAAGGAGATAATGACCAAGGCAATGATGGCGAGCCCCCAGCTTCGGTATAGCAGGACAGAGGCCAAAAACAGGGCGCTGAAAAATTCCATCAGAAACGATTGCAGGTTAGTGACTATGGCCTGCTGCAAGATGGTTGGGTCTGAGTAATACCGGGTGAGGAGATCGCCTGAAGTGCTTTCTTTGAAATACTTTAAGTCCATCGTGGAAAGCTGTTCATAGAGCTCTAGGCGCAAATCGCGGCTGATCGCAGTGCCAACGTAATTCATCGAATAATCACTCAGATAGTCACACACACCTTGGATCACAGCGATGATGAGTATGCCCAGAGGAATGATTGTCAGTAAGGCGTAGTTATGGGCCTGGGTAAGTTGGTCGACTAAAGGGCCTGCCGTAAATGCAATGGCTCCGTTGAGTGATGCTGCCGGAATAGAGGCGAAAAAGCCGACCATAAACCGACCTTGATAAGGCGTCAAATAAGATAGAAGTCTTTTGTAGAGCGATATATCAGTGGCAATATTGGTATTTGACGGCATAGTGACTAATTTCGCAACGATTGTGGAATCAGCGAGAGCGTCTTTAGGGCTTTTTTAAAAAGCTGTCCTGGCTTCCACTGAGGCGTTTCGACAAAGCGTCTAAAGTTAGCAGGATGGACAATATCCAGTCCTCCTATATTCGTTCTCTTCGCTTCAAAATTCAGCGCTTGGTTTTCGCTGAGAATGGACTCATGGGCATAGAGCAGTAGATTTTGCGAATACCACCAGGAAACATTGGGATTGCTCCAGGTATAGTGGCGAAACAAGTCAATCGGCTGGTATCCTTCTACAACGAACAATTCTGCCCAATAGTTCTGCCATTGCTCATTGATATGTCCTACACCACCTTGATGAGGAGTGGCGGCTGAAAACAAAACAATCGGAGCCAGTTGCGTCAAATTTTTCACAAACAAGGGGGCATGAGAGGCCGGCAAATGCTCAGCCACTTCAAGGGACATGGCCATATCAAAGCGACGCGGGTTGCTATAGGGCTGACTTAAATTGAATGTTTGAAACTGATCGTTTGGGATGTACAACAAGTCCCGGTCAACATAGTCTCCGTCAACGCCCAAAAAATCAGCCACACCGTAGTGTTCCTGGAAGACACTTAGCCAAGCGCCTGTCCCACAGCCGAGATCAATCACACTTTTGGGTTGAATATAGCGGTATAAAATCTCCAGAACCACTGTGGCAGCCCGCTTTGAGGAGTCACGCTGATTCTCGTAAAATTCAGGTGTGTAAAGAGAAGGCTGATTGGCTTGCATGGATTGTGTCATAGGAGAATCTTTACGGATGGATCTTCAAGGAAAAATTGACAATGGAATGGTTACTTTATCAAAATAACAACCATGAATCTAGTGCGAATGACCTTTCAATATGAATAATCCGGATGCTTCAAGCTCTGTGTCAAGGCTCGCAGTCATCCCAGCCAAAGGGCGAAGCCGTCGCTTGCCCGGTAAAAACACGCGGTTGTTTTACGGAAAACCCATTATTGCCTATACAATTCAAGCAGCTCTGGAGTCTGGGTTGTTTGATACGGTGATGGTTTCCACAGATGACGAAGCGACTGCGGAAATTGCCAGAGATCTCGGGGCATCGGTTCCGTTTTTGAGGTCTTCAGCCACCGCATCCGATGATACGATGCTCTATGAAGTCGTTGAAGAGGTTTTATTATCTTATCAACAACAATTAGACAGATCGTTTCAGACAGTATGCTGTTTGCTTCCCACAGCGGTGTTTATTACCCCTGATAAACTCATTCAAAGTGAAAAGCTACTGACAGCGTTGCCTGATACGGAGGGGGTTATGACCATTGTCCGTTATGCAGATCCGATACAAAGAGCCTTAGAACAAATGCAGGACGGCCGTGTGCAGATGGTCTGGCCTGAGAACATGCATCAAATGTCAAATGATCTCCCGCCGCGTTACCATGACGGAGGTCAATTTTGGTGGATTACGGTCGAGGCTCTCTTTACGCAACATTGCTTGTACCCTGCCAAGGTCATGGGTTTTGAGATCCCTGAGTCCCAAGCGGTTGATCTGGATACAGCAGAGGATTGGGCGATGGCTGAAGTGAAGTACCAGTATTATTTAAATCAGATGAATTATGCCTAAACTCAGAATCGCGATTCGTGCAGATTCTTCTCAAACCATGGGCACGGGGCATGTGATTCGATGTGTGGCTTTGGCGCATCATCTAATGCAACAAGGCTGTGAGGTGTGCTTTTTCTGCCGTGAGTTACCGGGGAGCTTGAACCATTGGCTGGAGAAAGAAGCCAAAATTCCCCTGCAAACCCTGAGCGATAATCATGCGGACACGATGATAAAAGCGCTAGGGTCCTGGCTTGATAGTATTCAAGTCGAACAAAATAGTATTGACTGGTTACTGGTCGATCACTACGGTTTAGACGCTACCTGGGAAAACACTGTTAGACAAGCTCATTCTGAAACGATGCAAAAAGTGATCGTGCACAAAATGATCGTAATTGATGACTTGGCGAATCGCCCGCATGACTGCGATTTCTTATTAGACCAAAACTATTACCCCTCTCCTCAAAAACGATATGAGGGCTTACTGCCTGATTCTTGCCGTCAATTACTGGGTCCCCGTTTCGCATTATTAAGAGAATCTTTTTTAGAGACGGTTTCGTTAAAATATAGTCCTTCCGTTGCTGCGGGGAGGGATAAACCTCCTCGAATCCTCCTCTTTTTTGGCGGAAGCGATCCTGATAATTTAACGCTGCAGGTCTTACACGTGCTGCTTGATGCACCAGCTTTGATTGATTTAAATGTTGTATTTGATGTTGTGGTTGGCGACTCTAATGCCAACAAAGAAGCCGTAAAAGCCCTGTGTTTGAAAGATTCTCGGTGCCAATTTTATTGCCAGACACCGGAGATGCCACAATTAATGAAAGAGGCCTCTTTATTTGTGGGTGCTGGCGGCAGTACCACCTGGGAGAGGCTAGGTATCGGATTACCCAGTGTGGTTATGGCGATAGCCGATAACCAAGTAGCGCTTTCAGAAGCATTGGCAGAGGAAGGTGTACAACTTTATTTAGGAGAAATAACCCGTCTAGATTCCTCCAACTCTCAAACACTGGTGGCTGCTATTTGTACAGTCTTAAGTAATACCCCGTTACGAAAGTTGATGCAGGCGAAGGGGCGTGCCTTAGTCGACTTCCAAGGTGTTCGCAGAGTCACAGAAATCATCATGGCAAAATCAATAACGCAAAATGCCCGACCTGTCTTATTAAGAAAGGCCAATATTGAAGATTGTGACTTCATTTATCTATGGCGGAATCATCCAGAAACACGGGCGTATTTTCTAGATCCCAACCCAATTGAACGCACAGATCATGAGGCTTGGTTAAAAAAAGTACTTATGTCTGATAAGGTTCATTTGATGATTGCTGAGGAAAATACGATCCCAGTTGGTGTCCTTAGATATGATTTAGAAGAGGATAATACCTATACGGTATCAATTTACTTAGATCCAACACAGCACGGAAGAGGACTTGGTGCTAAAATTTTGCAGGCAGGTACAGCTTGGATCCAAGATACACAAACTCTGCCTTGTCGATTAAAGGCAGTCGTTTTGTCTCAAAACCAGGCCTCTCATCGTGTGTTTGAAAAAGCTGGATACCACGAGGTCAGCTCAGAATATCATCTGACTGTGACCGCTCAAAATAACCGAAGTACTGACGGGTAATTTATTTCAATGAACCAGGAACTTGAAACAAAAAAGTCCATCTGCGGTCTGGCTCAAAGTAAAATCTGGTCTCCCAATATGGAGAAACGATTACAAGAGAAAACAGGCTTGGAATTTTACCTGGCGAAAACCTCGGCTGAATTAGAATGGCTGACTCAAACACTGGAGAGTGGGTCTTATCTTTTTTTTCCGCATTGGTCTTTTAAGATCCCGGCTGCAATTTATAATAAATATCGTTGCGTGATATTTCATATGACCGATCTCCCTTATGGGCGTGGCGGAAGCCCGTTGCAAAATTTAATTATGAGAGGACACAAAGAAACGCAAATCTCTGCATTACGTTGTGTGGAAGAATTGGATGCCGGTCCAATCTATTTAAAAAGACCACTTAGTTTAGAGGGTCGGGCACAGCATATTTTTGAACGTGCTGCCGAAATAATTGAGGAAATGATCGTTGATATTGTGACTCAGTCATTAATCCCAGTGCCTCAAGCCGAGCTGGATGAAACAGCACTCAATAGCAGTGTGTTTAAACGACGGCGCCCAGAGGAAAGTGATTTAAGCAATGTTGACACTTTGGAAAAAATGTATGACACCATTCGAATGATGGACGCAGAGGGGTATCCTCTAGGCTATTTGGAGACGGCTTCCGCACGATTCTCATTTCATCATGTTGAAAAAGAGGGTGATGAATTGGTGGCTCGGGTCAAAATAACAGCCAAACAAGCTGAAAAACCAAAAACACCATAGGTTGAAACCCTCTTTTCTTTGGGTTAAGCTGGAAAATTCAGCTAACTAAAATTCAGCTCAATTTTGTATAGAAATTTCTTGAGAACCCATGACTGATAAACAGCGTATTCTAGTGGTTGCAGCCCATCCGGATGATGAAGTATTGGGATGTGGAGGGACAATGGCCTGGCATGCCTTTCAAGGGGATGAGGTATTTTGTATTATTCTTGCCGAAGGCTTAACCTCTCGAGATGCTTCAAGAAATCGAACAGAGCATGCTTCAGCGATAGCGACACTTCAGAATACTGCCAAAGCGGCCGCTCAAGTCCTGGGCATTCAGGAAACCACCTGCTACTCCTTTCCAGATAACCGAATGGATGGTGTGGAGAGGCTGGAAGTGGTGAAAATTGTGGAAGCTCATATTCAGGAGCTACAACCAACCATTGTGTATACCCATCATGCAGGTGATGTGAATATTGATCACCAGGTCACCCATCATGCCGTGGTGACTGCCTGTCGCCCGCAACCAGGAAGCATGATCCAATCACTCCTTTTCTTTGAAATTCCTTCCAGTACAGAGTGGCAGACTGCTATCTCAGCTCCTCCTTTTGTGCCTCAGTGGTTCCAAAATATCCAGCCAGAAGACAAGCCTGATTTTCTGGGGATTAAGTGTCAAGCCTTGGATGTTTATCAGGCTGAGATGAGGCCTTGGCCACATTCTCGTTCGATTCAAGCGGTGCAGCATTTGGCCCACTGGCGGGGCGCTTCGGCTGGCTATCCTGCTGCAGAAGCCTTTGCATTGGGGCGGCACCGTCAGTGATTATTAATCAAATAGCCTAATTTTTTAACAGGGAAATGTCTACTTATGGGTTCTTACACATCGATGTCACATCGTCCAGTTCAGATCGCCGGCTATTCTGTGGGGCCTGAATCCCCGCCGTTTATTATTGCGGAAATGTCCGGGAACCATAACCAATCCTTTGAGCGGGCAATGGCCATTGTTGAAGCCGCCGCGCAAGCCGGTGCCCACGCCATCAAACTACAGACCTACACGGCCGATACGATGACCTTGGATCTCGCCCATGGGGAGTTTTTTATTGATGACCCCAATAGCCTGTGGAAGGGCAATAGCCTGTATTCGTTGTATCAAAAAGCCTATACCCCTTGGGAGTGGCATAAGCCGTTGTTTGAACGGGCCAAAGAACTGGGCTTGATCGCCTTTAGCACCCCGTTTGATTTTTCTGCAGTGGATTTTCTGGAAGATTTAAATGTGCCGGCTTACAAAATTGCCTCGTTTGAGAATACCGATCTCCGGTTGATTGCCCGGGTGGCGCAAACTGGGAAGCCGCTGATTATTTCGACCGGAATGGCTTCACTGGTAGAGATAGAAGAGGCCGTAGACACCGCGAAAAGTAACGGCTGTGGGGATCTGATTTTATTAAAATGTACCAGCAGTTATCCAGCCCCCCCTCACACCATCCATTTAAGAACACTGGCAATGTTAAAAGAGCGTTACGGGGTTCAGATTGGTCTATCCGACCATACTTTGGGTAACGCAACGGCGATTGCCGCAACAGCACTGGGCGCGACAGTGATTGAAAAGCATTTTACCCTTTCTCGAGCTGAAGGGGGGGTGGATGCGGCATTTTCGATGGAGCCAGAAGATTTAAAAAACTTGGTCCTCGATACCAAGGACGCTTGGGAGGCACTAGGGTCAAAAGAGTATACACTTTCTGAAGAAGAGCAGTCCTCAAAGGTCTTTCGCAGGACGCTTTATGTGTGTGAGGACATTACGGCTGGAAGCATTCTCACGGAATCCCATATCCGGGCCATTCGACCCGGGAAAGGCCTACCACCAAAATATTGGCAAGAGGTGATTGGGAAAAAAGTCAGCCAAGACATCTCCAGAGGCACTCCTCTGTCTTGGGAGCTACTGGAAACGCCCCAAGTGGTCGAGTCTCATTAGATCTTTGAGCGAGTCTTTCGGGGCTTTTGTCGTGGTATGTTTGCGGTACACTGGTGTGTATGTTTGACGATAAAACCATTTTAATTACTGGCGGCAGTGGCTCATTTGGCAAGGCCGCGATTCGCACCATTCTGTCGCGCTACAAGCCCAAAAAGCTGATCGTATTCTCTCGCGATGAGTTTAAGCAGTTTGAGATGCAGCAAGAGTTTACAGCCCCAGTGATGCGCTATTTCATTGGCGATGTGCGAGATTCACAGCGGCTTCAACGGGCGATGGACGGCGTGGATTTTGTGATTCATGCGGCAGCCCTTAAACAAGTACCTGCTGCCGAATACAATCCGATCGAATGCGTTAAAACCAATGTCCACGGTGCAGAAAATGTGATCAATGCGGCTATCGACGCCAATGTCGAAAAGGTCATTGCGCTTTCGACAGATAAAGCGGCCAATCCTGTGAATCTCTATGGTGCCACCAAGTTGGTATCTGATAAGCTTTTTGTGGCGGGGAATAGTCTGGTCGGAAACCGTAAAACCCGTTTTGCTGTCGTGCGTTACGGCAATGTTGTCGCCTCTCGTGGCTCTGTAATTCCTTTCTTTAGAAAACTTGTTGAAAACGGGGCGACGGAACTACCAATTACCGATCCGGAAATGACGCGGTTCTGGATCACCCTGCCTCAAGGCGTGGAATTTGTCCTTCAGTCTTTTGCCAGAATGCATGGGGGGGAAGTATTTGTCCCCAAAATTCCTTCTATGCGGATTTTGGACTTGGCAGAGGCGATTGCTCCTGGACTGCCGCATAAAATGGTCGGGATTCGCCCGGGAGAAAAAGTGCATGAGATCATGTGCCCCTCAGATGATTCTCACCTGACCCTTGAGTTTGCCGATCACTTTGTGATTCAGCCCACGATTCGCTTTGCTGACATTAATTACGCGGAAAACTTGCTGGGTGAAAAAGCCAAACCCGTGTCTGTGGGCTTTGAATATAATTCAGCAAGCAACCCGGTTTTTATGGCTCCTGATGAGCTGAGGCAAATGATTTAACCTGATTTAGGGTGAGCCAGTGATTCCTTACGGCCGGCAAAATATAAACGACGCGGATATTCAGGCGGTGGTCGATGTGTTGAAGTCAGATTTTCTGACGCAAGGCCCGGTGATTCCTGCTTTTGAGAAACGCCTAGCAGAATATTGCGGGGCTCAATATGCGGTGGTTGTCAATAGTGCGACATCCGCCCTTCACATGGCATGTTTGGCCGCGGGCTTAAATGCCGCAGGCCAGCTGTGGACCAGCCCCAATACGTTTGTGGCCAGTGCTAATTGCGGACGCTACTGCGGGGCTTCGGTGGATTTTGTGGATATTGATCCTCAAACGTACAATTTAAGCCCCCACGCGTTGCAAGTTAAATTGGCTCAGGCCGTGGAAAAAGGCACGCTCCCTTCTGTCTTAATCCCTGTTCATTTCGCCGGTCAATCGTGTGAGATGAAATCTATCCATCAACTCGCAAAACAGCACGGCGTCACCGTGATAGAAGACGCCTCTCATGTCGTTGGCGGGGGGTATCTCAACACTAAAATTGGCTCTTGCGAATTTTCAGATATGACGGTGTTTAGTTTCCATCCAGTAAAAATTATCACCACGGGAGAAGGCGGCGCGGTGTTAACCAACCGGGAAGACCTTTACGAAAAATTATTACTGTTGCGTTCCCACGGCATTACTCGAGATCCTGCTTTAATGACCCAAGAAACAGATGGACCTTGGTATTATCAACAATTAGAGCTGGGCTATAATTACCGAATGACGGATATTCAAGCGGCTTTGGGGCTGAGCCAGATGGACCGCCTGGATGAATTTGTCGCACGCCGGCGGTATTTGGCTGCACGTTATCAAGAACGTTTTCGGCAAGAATATTCAACGCTTCCGATCACGCTACCGTATCAACATCCCGATACAGATTCAGCCTGGCATTTGTTTGTGATTCGACTGAATTCAATGACCAAGCAACAACATCGACAAGTGTTCGCGCAATTGCGTGAACGCGGTATTGGCGTGAATCTCCACTATATCCCTGTGCACACCCAGCCGTATTACCAACAGCTGGGTTTCCAATGGGGTGATTTCACTGAGGCCGAGCGCTATTACCATGAGGCTATCTCGCTCCCCTTGTATTACGATCTCACCGAAGAACAACAGGATAAGGTGCTTAACACTCTCAAACAGTGTGTTGATAATGTCTTACAGACGGAGGCAGCCTGTTAATGACTGCTCTGGAAGAATCAGACGCGCATACTCGAGTGGCGTTATCATCTATTTCCCCTTCTGTTTCCCCTTTTATGTCACTCGGCACCGTGCAATTGGGTCTGCCTTATGGGATTAACAATCAACAAGGGCAACCTTCCTCTCAAGAAAGTATGGCCATTCTCCAAAATGCCATTAATTCAGGAATCACCGTGTGGGACACTGCCAGAGCTTACGGAGAGTCTGAAGAAAGAATTGGCGAATTCTTCAGGGCTTTGCAGATAGACCCTTCTCAAATCATCGTTATTACGAAGTGTGACCCTCTGAGTCAATTATCTCCTCAAGCCTCGACACAAGAGGTGAATGAGGCGGTAGATAATAGTGTCAATACTTCATCTTCTGCCTTGGGCTTTCGTTGTTTGCCCGTGCTTTTATTACACCGTTGGTCTCATTTTTCGGATTGGGGTGGACAGATTTGGCAACGATTGAAAATGCACCAACAACAAGGGAAGATTGAACAGCTAGGCGTCTCTGTGATGACCCCTGATGAACTACAACATGCACTGAGAGAAGTTGATATTTCTTGGATTCAATTACCTTTTAATTTATTGGACGGGCGTTGGAAAACACCATCCATTTTGAGAGAAATTGAGACTGCAAAAAGGAATCGACCCAATTTGAAAATACATGGGCGGAGCGCCTTGTTGCAGGGACTTCTGTGTGCAGATGTCTCAAGATACCGCACGGTCTGCCCAGAATGGCAATTTGCCTCACAATTTTTGAGTTTGCGAGATACTTGGGTCGCAAAATTTCAGCGGTATTCTATCCCTGATTTATGTTACGCCTATGTCCGTCATCATCAATGGATTGATAGTGTTGTGGTTGGTGTAGAATCACGAGAGCAATTAACCGACAACGTGGCTTTATTCCAACAAGAGACACTCACCCGAGAACAAGTGGCAGAAATCGATCAACAGATAGCGTTACTGGATATCCCAGAATCTTTGGTGAATCCCTCACTGTGGAAGAATATTGAGTTTTAAAGAACGAAGGGGTGTGCTTTCATGTTTTCTCTCAATCATAAAAATGCTTTAATTACAGGGGCCACCGGTCATTTGGGGCACGTGATGTCAATGGCACTGGCAGAAGCGGGGGCTCATGTTTTCTTATGTGCCAGAAATAAAGAGAAGCTCGAGAAGCTGGCTGTGTCCATTGCACAAAACGGCGGCAAAGCCACTGTGATTGAAGCTGATCTGAGTGAATTGACCGCTGCTGATAACGTTATTAATCTATTGAGAAAAAAAATAAATGCCTTGGATGTTCTGGTCAACAATGCGTATTGGGGGACGGCTGCAACGATAGAAACAGCAGAGATGAGTTCGTTTCAGAGCGCTGATTTGCTCTCTGTTCAAGTTCCGTTTCGCTTGGTCCAACAAGCCATGGATTTGTTGATACAGCCCTCATCTGGGTCTTCGGTGATTAATATAGCCTCTATGTATGCCTCTGTGAGTCCAGATCCTAGACTCTACGGAGAAAGTGGGCAAAATAATCCGCCTTATTACGGGGCGGCAAAAGCAGGAATGCTTCAATTAACACGTTACTTGGCTTGCCATTTAGCCAGCAAAAATATTCGTGTTAATGCTATCAGCCCAGGCCCTTTCCCGAATCCTTCAGTTCAAGGCAGTCATCCAGAATTCGCCAAACACCTTTCTGAGAAAGTCCCCCTTGCCCGTCTGGGAGAGCCTAAAGAATTAATTGGTCCTTTGCTATTTCTGGCCTCTGAGGCATCGTCTTATGTCACAGGGATTAACCTTCCCGTTGATGGCGGCTGGACAGCTTGGTAAGATAGGTTTAACAGAATATTTTTTTAAACCGATGCTTAAACTTATCAATTTTTCTCAATGCTTTATAGTAGACATAGTTTTTTAAGCCTGTTACTTCGGAAGTGATTTTTTCCCCTTTAAAGCTTCCTTCACAGATATCGGTTGTCAGAAATTTTTTGTAAGGGATCCCATTGGCCATCATTCGATAGCCGTATTTTAAAGCACCTGATTTGCTTTTGGGCGATAAATCTGACTCTAATAACGCCATAACCTCTGAATGGGTAGTAGGACGATAAACTACATCGAGATCTTCATAGGGTCCTCGACCTGCTAAAATAGAAGGCTTGCCCCAGAATGTGGCTTCAACACCAACGGTAGACCCAAAAGTTAAAGTCTGATCACAGTGATCCATTAATGTATAGCTATTAATGGTTTCCTTAGGCCAGATAAATTCAGCGTGTTTATACTGTCTACGATCAAGCTCTTGTAATTCTAAAAGTTGATCACTATTGTCCTTTTTCAGATTAGGATGCAACCTAATCCACAAACGCAGATTCGTCTCTTTTTGAAGTGATTCTAGTATTTGGATTAAACCGTCTCTCTGATCAAGGTAAATCTGGTTTTTCCAGTCTGGAAACGTTGCAAATTCGTATTCGGAAGAGACAAAAATTGCTATATTTTTATGCTCCGGATTAAAATTGAGTGGGAGTTTTCCCGGTTCTTGATGCTTTACAAATGAATAATATCCTTGATCAACGGCATTACGTCTGTCCAGATACCATTGCTCACTAATATGATACTTATTGGGGTTATCATCTTGCCAGTAGGATTCTATTTCACGTTTCATAAATGCCATTTCATGGCTAAGACAATTGACTGAAATCATATAATGTCCATAATTATCTGCTCTTTCAATCACATGGACATCAATGTTTTTCTGTTGGCATACTCTAACGACAGGCCGTGTTTCCGCGAGGCGTCCATTGAATACATAAACACGATCGGGCTCAATCTCTTCAATCACTTTGATAAAGTTTAGATAAACTTGATAAGCCATCATCAGTTTCGTACGAACGGTAGATTTGTTGGCAATAGTATCAAGCTTATAATTCTTCGTTTCGGTAATAATTGACGAAGCGACAGCTTCACCAAAATCAATACCGTTTATTTTATAATTTTTTAACTCCTCTAGTGTGTTAAAAGAGATGTCACTCTCCGTATAGGAGTCTTCATATGTTTTTAAGGTGTGAATATTAGATGCAGGAATCTCTACTTGTTTCAAACCAAGGTTAAATTTTTCCTGGCATTCAAAACATTTACTTAGCCAGTGAGCTTGATTGACATGACATGATGCTAGCTGGCCTGTACATTTAAGGACATGTACGATATCGCCCTGTTCAAGATGGTCATCCATTAATTCCAGCTCTGCCCCAAAATTGGGGGTACTCATCAAGGTATTAATGGAATAAAAAAGTACTTTCATTGTTGTGTCTAGTAAACCTCAAAGCCGTGGGTTGCACAAAGACTTTTGAGGGCAGAAATATCTCTAGTTCCTTGGAGATATTGATAATCATTTTTATCCGTCGTTTTTGTATATAGATAATTTAGATATTCTGGGAGTATTTGATTATTCCGCATAAAATGTGCAAATAAAGCGAGTTTATTGCCATCAGGTAACCATTGTCTATCCCGAGCAAAACTGGATCGATGAACTGCTCTTGAGTCAAAAATAATCATATCACCAGCTTTAGTAACCAGGTCTTCTCCTTCTGGGTGCTCATTCAATAAACGGTCAAAATCATAAAGACGGTAACCAAACAGTTTATTGAGTTTTTGTCTCCACTTTGAATTGTCATAGACCTGTTTTCTTAACCGAACTGGGATACAAGAGTCCGGTTTATTGTGGCTTCCGGGAACAAAATACATACCACCACCAGCTTCAGCCGTGTTATCTTGCAGATAAATGGCAGCCGTTAACATTAAAAAATCTGGGTCTCTTGGAAGTGAGCACCCTCTCATTTCCGCTTCCGTTGTATCTGTATGAAGGGTATTAAAATAGTCTCTCATTGCAGAGGTTTCGGGGAGGAGCACAAATTTATTATCCAGTAGAATCTGAATATTTTTTAAGACCGATGACTGTAAAAAAATCTGTTCAAAAAGTTCTGGGTACTGTGGGAAAAAGTCAGCAATAATATCTCTATATTGTTTTTTAGCACTGGTTTTGTGAGAGGATTCACCTTGTTCGGCACGCCGATTAAATATCGTTAATAAATCTAAACGCAGCGAATTTACGTCGTCCTTACTCAGGACATTAGGGATATGGATATAGCCTTTTTCATAAAAAGTTTTTTTAATATTTTCCGCATTAAAGGAGTCGATATCGATTGGCTGGGCTATTTGTGCTGGACCTGTCATTGGGACTCTCCTTGCATCTTAAGATAAAGCGGGGACTGCGGGTTTAATTTTAGCAATAGGGTTAATACGAGGTGGGATGAGTTCGTGTTTTATTAAGTCATCAATAAAGTGGATTAATAAGTAATCGTTATATCGTCTAGAGATGACTTGCAACCCAAATGGTAGCCCGTCAGGAGAAACAAAAGCAGGAATGTTCATTACAGGTAAATAACTCATATTCCATAATAATGCAGAATCAGGTCGTTCTGCCTCTTCTCGAGGCGGTGCTTCTCCAGCGGTACTTAATGTAATAACAACATCAAAATCACTCAAAAAGGAATCCATTTCACGAGCCATCGTGTCTTGCAACGTTAATGCCTCACGGTACTCCTCAACAGTAATGTTGTTGCCTTCCTCGATGAGGGTATTCATAATGGGAGACACTAATTCTGATTTTTTAAATTCTTCTTTAAAATAATACGAGAGGGTTTTATTGTAGATGTTTGCGTGAATATGATGCGACTTTTCTGTGATTTGAGGGAGATCTACTTCGACCACCTCAAAAAGAGAGCTGAGAGATAGATGTGATAATCGATTCACAAATTCGGTCATTGCTTCTTTTGCATAATCATAAGCATGTTCCCATACGTGTGGTTTCACAAAAGCGATTTTCCAAGGTCTTTCTGGGTGTTTTGTTTGCCTTGAAGTATTGGTGAGAATGGTGTTGCTTAATGGGAAATTTTGCCCGGTGACTCTTATACAGTCAAATAGGGTGATGATATCTTCAAAATGGATGGTAAAAAACCCGACGGAATCTAGACTATCTGTTGTTTTTAAAATACCTGTGCGAGGAATAAGTCCAAATGAGGGTTTAAATCCGTAGACCCCACAAAAACTAGCCGGGCGTATAATAGACCCTGCAGTTTGTGTTCCTAACGCTGCAGGAACCATTCCTAAGGCTGTTGCAACGGCAGAGCCACTGGAGGATGTTCCAGGTGTTTTGCTAGGGTCAAAGGGGTTTAGCGTTTTATCGAGTGCATGGACTGCAAATTCAGCCGTAACTGTTTTGCCCGGAATAATCCCACCTGCTTCTTTCAGGTAGTAAACGACACGGGCATCATTGCCCGAATAAAAATCTTTCCATAATGGGCTGCCCATCTGGGTCGGGAAATGACAGGTATTAAAAATATCTTTGATCCCAATTGGGACACCTTCTAGTGCTCTTGGCTGCTTCCCGCTATCTAGATATTTCTGGCAGTCTTCGGCTTGATTTGTAATATAGTCCGCAGAATAACAAACCCAGGCGTGGACATTGGGTTCGAGTGATTCTACCTGTTGATTACAGAAGTGAGCGACATCAAGGGGTGAGAGTGTTTTTTGTTTGTAGAAGTTAATAATATCTTTAATGCTATGGTCGATAAAATTGAATTTCATAAGTTACGCTTTCAATTCATCACGCCTTTATAATAGGTGAACCATATAGGCGTGTTGTCCTTTAGGGCTTATTATTAAATTCTTCGATAATCTGCTGAGGGTAAGGGAGTATTCTTTCTCGGTTTTTCCACGTTTTGGATTTTACGGGTATTTCTGTGTTTTGTAATGCTTTCACCCGGTGTTGAGCCATCTTTTCAAAAAAGGTTTCTTCGCTCATTCCTGTAATTTCTAAATAATAATCGAGAGATTCAGGGCGAACAGAATCGTGGGTTTCAGATAACTCAAATCCTTCTCTTTGAGTGAGAAGCCCATTCCTTACATCGAGACTGGCTTGGTAACTTGCTCTGCCAAACCCTCGTTTTAGATAGCAGGTGAAATCGTGCATGCCAGGCATAATGCATTCTGCACTTTTATAGCATTTATAGGTTCCTTCAACCTGAGTTTCTTTCCAGTCATAATGTTTCACGAGAAATTCTGTTTGACGCTCATCATCCCAAAAAATGTAGTCCCCCAAATGAATGCCAAATATACCCGCTTTCTCACATTCTTCAGCAGTGGGCAGTAAAAAAGGGAATAAATCTCTCTCACTTAAATAGTCACAGACCATTTCGCTCGGCTGTAATTTGGCAGAAACTTTGGTGAAATATTCTCGATCAAATTTTCTAACAGGATTGACATAAGATGCCCTTCCAGAGGCTTCTGCAACAGATTCACCCCAAACAAGCAGAGGAATATTAAACTTTACGGCAATCTGTAATGGAAATGAGCCCACCCCAGAATGGCAATGCCAGCATGAGTCTCCGATTCCGTCGATCGATCGTTTGGCAATTCGGTTCACCAAATCACGGTTTGGTGTAAACATAATATGATCCACATTAAATTTTTCGAGCGAATTCTGTAGGTTATACCAACCCGTTTTGCTAAACCAATTATGACTAAACGTTACTGCCAAGGGCTTCATTTTATAAATCTGGGTTAATACGTGGAGTTGAAATGTACTGTCTTTCCCGCCACTAATGGGGATAATGCAATCATAGTTGTTACCGGCTTTGGCTTTTGCGTCTTCCAGAATCGACTTCAGGGAATTTTCTCTGTCGACCCAGCTAATATGAATCTTTTGTTCAGAGGACTGACAAGCCTGACAAATTCCCAATTCATCGAATGTAATGCCTTCTTGGGTTTCTGGCATACAGCAGCGGGTACAATATTGTAGATTCGAAAACATTGTTATATAGCCTATCTTGATTATTCTTTATTATGGTCAAAGTATTCAGATTTTAAGATACCGTATTGGATGACATCCATAAATTTCCCGTGTTTAAACGTGGCTTGTCTGAGCCTACCTTCTTCTTTCATGCCAAGAGATTCGGCAAGCTTCTGCATACCAATATTTTCGTGATTCGTCCCGCAGTATATTCGATGAAGATTCAAAGCAAGAAAACCGTGAGTCATAATTAACGAGGCAGCTTCTTTACCGTACCCTAGGCCCCAAAATGCCTTTTCACCCATCAAAATCGCAAATTCTGCACTTTGGTTGATCGCGTGAATATTCTGTAAAGCCAAATTCCCAATATGTTTTTGGGATTGCCGCTCGATGATTGCAAGAACCAATTTGTCTCGAGTATTTGACAGTGATCTGATATAGGCTAAAGCCTGTTCTTGCGTATACGGGAAGGTGTGATGTGAATTATATCGACACACCTCAGGGTCATTCAGCCAGTGTACATAATTTCCTTTCACATCATGTTCATCCAGCCCACGAAGGTAGACACGCTCTCCACTTAAAAAAGTGTTGGGAGTCATTGAAGCGTGCTCATTGGTTTTAGTGTCTAATAACATGGTTATACTCCACTCAATTCTTCGCGGTTTTCCCATACCTTATAAAATGCGTTGACAACATCGTTGAGGTCGTCTTGAGTAAAGGGAGGGCGCATCAGTTCGTGTATCATTAAAGTTGAAGAATACTTTTCTTCAGCAACCGGGCAAAGACCAGGACTATAGTCCACATTCCCCTTATAGAAGTTGCTTGTCCAAGGGCAACCGTGACTGCCGTAGGCAATTCTTTGTTGATAAATCGGCTGTAGATATAAGGGCTTCACATAACCAGTGGAGAGTTTAACACCCTCACCTTCACGCAATTCTATGGGGGGAAGTTCTGCTTTAACCGCAGCAACATACTGGTCTCGATCAAGGCCTTCGGCTGCTGCCGCATCAAACTCAATGGGATGTACATAATAGGCATGAGTACACCCTGGTCGCACGGTTGCTGGTTTCAGACAGGGTATTTTCGTAAGCTTCTCAGTGAGGTATTGAACATTGTTTTGACGCTCTAAAAGCAGTGCAGGTAATTTTTTTAATTGTTCTCGACCAACAGCGGCTTCCATTTCCGTCATCCGGTAATTAAACCCTAGCATATTCACCAGTGTTTCAAACCCTCTGGCTTCAGTCACTGCTTCAGCGTGGTTGCGAATCATTCGAAGCCGCTCAGCCAAAGTATCATCGTCTGTTACGACCATAGCCCCTTCACCGGTGTGAATATGCTTATGATAGTTGAGAGAATAGATCCCGATATCTCCAAGTGTCCCGGCGTATTTCCCGCTATTTAAAGCGCCAGGTGCTTGGGCACAGTCTTCAATGACTTTCAAATTATGCTTTCTGGCTATGGCATTAATGGCATCAGCGTCATAAGGGAGGCCAAAAATGTCCACCACGATAATGGCTCTTGTATAAGGGGTGATTCGAGCTTCCACAGATTGAGGGTCTAGACAGTAGTAATCAGGTTCAATATCAGCAAATACCGGAATGGCGTTGTAAATAAGTGGAGCAACTGCTGAAGCGCTCATTGTAAACGGCGAAACAATAATCTCATCGCCAGGTTCAGTCCCAATCGCGCCAACGGCCGCATAGAGACCAGATGTGGCAGAGTTCATCGCAATAACATGCTTGACATTAAAGGCTTTGGCCCATTCTTCTTCAAAGGCACGAACCTCAGGGCCTCCATAAAAGTCCTCATGCCAGCAGCCTAAAAAGCGAGAAAGAACACCGGAGTCTATGACACCTTTCAGTGCTTTTTTTTCTTCCTCTCCCATAGTTTTGTACCCTGGAAATGGTTTGTTTCGCAGTTTTGGACCGCCATTAATGGCTAATGTAGCCAAGGAAGACTCTATACCGGTGGTTGTATTGTGGGTGTGAGAGAGCATATGATTTCTTTAACCTCGTTTAGCACATTTTCAATCGCAGTATCATACTGGCAGAGGTGAGAATCCAATTGGTGTCCAGAGTCAAAATGGTCATAATCCTTAAGTATTGATGATAATTTTCTCACAAGGGTTAAAGAATCCAAAACACTTTCCCCAAGTCCTCGTTGAGATAGAACAAAGTCATTTTCTCTGTCAAGGCCTATCTGAACACTTAAAAAAGGTCGTGACAATAGATACGTTTCAACAAGCATCATGGAGGTCATTCCAAGCACCAAATCGCTTGCAACAATTAGATCCCAGACGGTGAGTGATTTGGTAATGATTTTCTGGCCTATACAAACACTCAGTCGGTCGCTCGTAAAATTGTGACTAGCTTCCTCAAACCAGTGTACTGTTTCTTCTTCTGCTACCTCTTTGGGGTGAAGCCAAACGAGAAACGTGATTTTTGAGCCCTCTGGAAGTCTTTGACTCGCCTCATTCAGCGCTTCGAGGCAATGTGAAAAGATTGTTTTTTCAGAGTAACCCAAATAATCGATGTCATACATCTGCGATAAGGGTTGTGAGGCAAACGTAACCAGTATGTCCCTCTGTTTTGAACCTTCTACGGAATTTGGGCAGTTACTTTTGAGTAATTCCCTTACATAGTCTCTCGCCCAGCGCCTTCTCTCGGTGGTCATGGTATTTCGAAGCTTCTGGAAATACGGTTGCCCAGTGACGGTTATTTTTTCCTTGGCAATGCCAATCTTGCAAAGTTGCCTTTTGGCCTCTTCGTCCATAACAAACACGCGTGATGGTTGGTAAGTCAGTTCAGGGTTTTTCTCAAATTCTGCCATGCGGGACACAGGAAAGGCAGAGAAGCGAATACCGTAATTGACCCAAGAGTCCAAAATGGCGACAGAGGGAATATTCTGCTGAGAGCATGCTTCCCAAAGCTTTTTTTCCGTGTCATCTTCAGCACTGGTTCCTGTAATCACGATTTGGGGGGTTGTGGCGATTAACAGCTGATGCAACGAATGAGCGACTGCGTTGCTATGGACAGCAGACGCTGATGAAACAGAGAGATATTCGACAGGAATACCCGCATTTGAGAAAAGATCAAATGCCTGATTCTTGCCGAACCAGAGGAGATTATACCCTGCTTTTTCAAGCCCTTCTTGCAGAGGAAGGAGGGCGTTAGCTCCTCCAGGATCACAGGCAAATAATAATATAGTGGGGGCGGGCTTTTCTAACACGTTTTGTGCTCTGTGATTGCCGCAGCCTTCGGAACGTTATTATCAAGAAGGTTATTATCTCTAGCAGATTGATAGATCTTATCGCAGGTTTGGATAACGGCTAAAGTTTCTTCAATCGGATTGATGAGCTTTAAAGCGTGAGATTGAGATGGAAAGGGTGAGCAGCTGGGCAAATAGCTTGCCAGATGGTTATAGGCAAAAGACATTGCAGATTGGATTTGTGTTTCTTCGGTCTGGCAAGAGGCTAATTGTCGATAACCAGAATAGAGAGAACTCTCTTGAACGGTATATTCGATTATTTGAGTAGAAAGGTCGGTTAACTTAATTCGACCTCTCTCAAAGAAAAGATCCAACTCAAAGTGAGTGTAAGCCCGACAATCAATGGTTTGCAGATAAATGAAAGCTGAGGTGTTGGCACTATCTTGAGGGTGTACCTGTAATACTCCCGAGATACTCGGGTCAAACTCAAAGTGGTCATAGACTGCCGTGAGAGTTTGTTTGACTTCCATGGGGCCAAAAAAGTAAACAAGCAGATCGATTAAATGTGACCCATTGTTGAAGAGCCCTTTCCCATAACTGGCTGTTCCGCCTAATAATGCCCCCCAGTCCTGACTTTGAATTTTTTGGCTCAATGTTTGGATACGTGGCAGGTACCTTCGGGAATAATTGACGCATATTGGGACTTGCTTCTGTTGGGAATGTCTGAGAATCGTTTCAGCTTGAGCGAGATCCGCAACCAAGGGTTTTTCACAAAAGATGAGATGAAAAGGACGCTCTTCCTTGTTCTCATCGTACCAGTCTATTAGTTTGACTAACAGAGGGAAATGCTCCTGGGTGGGTGCTGCAATGGCAATAACGTCGGCTTTATGTTGTGTCGTTGTTGATGAAATCCAGTCTTCAACACTCTGGTAGGAGGGCACAGACCACCGTTCTGTTGCAATTTGTCTTGTATTGGGGTCAGGTTCCGCAAACCCGAGCAGTCGAAATGAAGGATGGGCTTGAATTGCATGCGCATGGGTAATGATATTGCTGGAGTGAGGCGTGTCTTGCAGGGCCGCAATGTTTCCCGCCCCTATGATGAAGACAGAATACGGAGGATGGGTAGTTTTTGGAGGCAGCGTCATCCTGAAGGTCTCTGAAAAAAAGTGTAAATAAAAAAGCCACAGGGTTATCAAAGAAGGCACCTTGTGGCTTTTTATCGGACCGACAGGATTTGAACCTGCGACCCCTTCCACCCCAAGGAAGTGCGCTACCAAGCTGCGCTACGGCCCGTTTAAAGTGATAAAAAAATAATCGGGGAGCCTTACTTATTGTATGCCAATCCCCCTTTTGCTCGCAATATGGGCTTCATGTTTGCAAGCGTTCTCTCTACAATGAAGCCAGAGTAATCACTGAAAGTACGGACATTGTGAACCCAAGTAACTTGAATCCAGGCACGCTGATTCCAACCACCCTCATCTCAACCTTTAAGCGCTGGGCCTTGCCGGCACAGCAATCAGGACTGGTGGAAGGCAAATACTACCGCCGCAGTGGTACGTGTGGGATGTGCGCCAAGTGCTGTAACAATATCTACCTGGTGAACGGGGAAAAAACCATTGACTCGGTTGAAGAATTTGAGCAGTTGCAAAAGACAGTCCCTGAGTACGCCTCTTTTCGCCCGATGGCCGAAGATGAGCACGGGGTCCGTTTTGAGTGTGTGCATTTGAGTCCGGAAAAAACCTGTATGATATACGAAGATCGACCCAATTTTTGCCGGACTTACCCCTCTGAAAAGGTGTTGTTGTTGGGCGGCGAACTAGCGCAAGGGTGTGGCTACCGTTTTGAAGTGATCAAACCCTTTCAACAAGTACTACAGGAGACGGCAGACCGTGAGTGAGCCAGAAAATATCAATCCTGAAAGACCCACTGAGGTCTCGTTAACCCCTCAACCCGGACGTAGGAGGCAGCGTAAGCCTCGCCCTATACTTTCTCCTGAAGATAGGGTGAGTCGGGCCCTTTGGCAGCATAATCCCAAGCCGATTCAGCGTATTTATCCCCATTCCGGTGCAACAGCGATTGTTGGCAGAGCTTGGAGCTTGTTTCGCCGCTTTCCCAAAGAAAGCGTTTTACTCATGATGCCTCCCACATTCTTAAATTTGATTGTGGCCATTATGGCCAGCTACCCGGCGTCAGCCCCGCTGAGAGATAGGATAAACCCTACTTATATCGCTGTTTCTGTCGTCACAATGCTGGCAGCCATGCTCTTAAGCATGCTGGCGGGGATTGTCTCTGTATTCTTCTTTTTTGTGCTGATTCGCTTTTACTATAGCCGCCTGATTCAGGAAGATCCCATCACCCTAAAAGAGGCAATCACTCAATCGATCAACCGCTGGAAAAGCATTACTTTTTCTGTACTTCTCGCTTTTGTAGGGTATCTCTTCTTTGCAGTGGTTGATATCGTTGCGATTACGATTGAATTCATCCTGTTTGCCTTTGCGATTAGTAATTTGATGAAAGTAAACCCAGGGCTAGGGGCAGGAGGGATGGCACTTCTCATGCTGGTTATTGGCATTCAGCTATTTGTGATGCTCGGATTCCAGGCGATGTTATTGCTTATTCCTGTGACAGCGCTTGCCTGTACAGAAACTGAAAAGCGCTTAGTCGATACTGTGATTGAATCTTACAAAGTGATCTTTGGACAACCCCTTCGGTCCGCTTGGTTTGGGATAGCCCTTGGCACGACGGCTATAGTGATGAGCATGGTAGTTAATATTCCCGTCTCTATCGGCCTCTTGCAAATGATGCAGGGGGGCGATAAGGGATACGTCCCTTTTCATCTGTCTGTTTTAGCCAGCGCCGCATCCAATTTGTTTCATCTGGTGTTGTTTCCCTTTCTGATGGGAGCCCTTACGTTGTTTTGGTATGATGGGACTGTGCGCCGACTCGGGGCCGATCTGCATTTACAATTACAGCGTCTGGAACAAGAACACACAGTAGAGAGTCCTCTTTAATCATGTCTGATGAACTCGATTCCAAGGTAATCCATATTTTTGAGCGCCATAAAAAAGGCGATCACTTTCACTTTGAAGTGGAAGAAGGAGGAGAGCTTGTGATCAGTCCAGATGGCCTGAACTACGTGACCTTTAAGTATTTTCCACCAGAAGCGGTGACTCTTGAAGAACAAGCCAAACAACACTTTGCATCTAAGTTTTATCTGGTTAAAATGCTGGAATCCCACAAACAATCTGGTGTGACTCGGATTAATCACTACCATGTCTCCGGTGAGCAGCTGGAAAGCTTCTTGAAATCACTGGATAAACGACCAGGGACCTTGATTGGTGTGGAGTCTTATCTGCCAAATACGACGGCTTAAATACGGACAAAAAAATATATGACGCACGGATATAAATTATTTTTAATTCTGGCAATCACGCTGGCTGGCAACATTGCCTGCTCTGTCTTCGCTGATTCATTCCCACTGCCAACCAAAGCCCCGGTGCTCTCGGATCCTGAGCTCAGTCAGCTGCGTAAAGGCCATGTACTGGCCCAAGATGTCCCTTATTTACAGGGGACGGACGATTTAAAAGCGGTGCAAATTAAAATTATGATTGACCGCCCTGTGGAGCAAGTTTGGCAAGCGCTTCAAGATCAAGAAGCGCTGTTTCGTGGTGAGAAACATTTAAAACAGGTGAAGTTGATCAAAAAAACCGGTTCCACCGCGCAACTGGTAGAGTATAGCTTGCAAATCTCACGGTTTCTCCCCTTGTTTGTCTACACCGCACAGGTGGATTATCTGGCAGGGCGAAAATCCACCCAATTCTCCCGATTGAGTGGTAGTTTTAAAAGCTTTTACGGGCTTTGTCATTTAACCCCAGTCGATTCTGGTAATAAAACCGTGATGACTTACACGTTGAGCGTGGATCCAGGATTTTTTATTCCTAATTTCTTGGTAAGACAATCCCTGAAAGGGGAAATCCCCCAAATTTTGACCTTTGTGAAAAGCCGAGTCTATTCGCAATTTCCGGCGATTGTCAGCCGTCAAAACACTTCTAAATAATCCTAATCTCCAGCGCCACCACCGCTGGAATCACCCCCGCCAAAGCCCCCGCCGAAATCATCCCCACCTCCGCCAGAACTCCAGCCAGAGTCCACTCCGTAACCACTGTAGAAGCCAGGTCCTGCGGGTGACACTCGAACCAGACCCAGTGCCTTGAGCACCCGGCCAAAAATCATCATGACAGTGAAGGGAATCAGGGCCATCCAGGTGAGCACGAAAAACACTATCGCCATCACAATCAAATCTGGAATAACCTCCAGCGGATTCCAAGGACGGCGCAAGATACCGTAGATAAAACCCAAGAAGGTGCCTATTACCAAATAGTCAAAGACGCCATTGCCTTTGGGTTTATGGGCACGTTTCTTTGCCATTGCAGACACATCGGCATTCTCAAGTACGCCGGCAATAGAAAGGGCAGCGTCTCGAATCCCTTGAGAGTAATTACCGCTATCAAATGCAGGAGAGGTGATATCATCTCGGATTCGGCCCAGTTTCCCGTCGGGTAATAAGCTTTCCACACCTGATCCTGTCGCAAAAAAGATACGGTGACGTTGATGGGCGCGAATCCTTTGCGCGTTACAGAGGATCAAAATCCCGTTGTCTTTGTCTTTATGGCCAATCCCCCAGGCGTGGATAATCTCGGGGGCAAATTCAGAGAGTTCTCTGTCTGTGTCAGGCAGGGTCACTATGGCAATTTGTGCTTTTCCACGGCGGTCTAAATCCATCAGGCGCGACTGCAGCACCTGGCGGTCGCTCTCGTTAATCAGTCCGCCCCAATCGTTGATATAAATATTCAAGCCGGTGGGCTGCGGCGGCACTTTGTTGATGGGCTGAAAATCATTGTCTGCCAGACTGGGGGACGGGGTAAAAGCGCAAAATACAGTGAGTAAAAGGGAGATTAGCAGTAAACACAGATTCCGTGCGCTCAGTTTAGGTGAGTTCATTGGATAACCCGTTGTCGGTAGCTATCAGAAAACGTCAGCATCCAGCCAGAGACCAACCAGCCGAAAAAGCCACCAATCAGGCAAGGCCCCAGTGAAAGACTGGATGGTGTGAGATGCAGCAAGGAACTCAGTCCCCAGAGTGCCCAGGCAACAATAATCCCAAAGCGCCCCAGTCGTGATTTTTCATCAGCGCGGTATTGGAAAGAGACAATCACCGGGAAAATACCGCCCCAGAGGAGTGAAAAATAAGGCGTCCCGACTGGCTGTTGGATGCTCCAGACCAATGACAACAGAGCCAGGGCGATCAGCAAATTGCTTCGAGTCAGGAGAGAAAAGCGTTTGGCCAGGCCATTGGCAGGATCGTTCATGACAGCGACTTCTTCCCTAGGGCTTCTCTTCAAAACTAACTTTGGGGACGATCTTGTCTGCTTCAGCTGCTTCAAAGGATTGTTTGGACTGGAACCCAGTGATGCTGGCTATAATATTGGACGGAAACACACGTATTGCTGTGTTATAGTTGCGAACAATCTCATTATACTGAGTGCGGGCATAGGTGATTCTGTTTTCTGTTCCGGCAAGCTCATCTTGAAGCTGAATGAACTGCTTATCGGCTTTTAAGTTTGGATAATTTTCAGCCAAGGCAAGGAGTCTGCCCAGTGCGGAACTGAAATTGGCATTGGCAGCCGCTGCTTTTCCGGGGTTTTCTCCTGTTCGGGCACTTAACAGCTGAGACCGGGCCATCGCAATATTGGTGAAAACATCTTTCTCGTGCTTGGCATAGCCTTTGACAGTTTGGACCAGGTTGGGGATTAAATCAGCGCGTCGCTTTAACTGGACATCCACATTGGAAGCGGCTTGCTGCAGCGTGGTATCCAGTGAGACAAAGCCGTTATATTGACCAATCCCGAAGAGAGCGGCCAACACGGCCAAGCCCACCAGCGTAATCAAAATAATGGCAGCAGCGCCGAGGCCTGTATTTTTTTTCAAAACTGTATTGCCGTGCATGAGCAGTATTTCCTTGATTTACCTATAAGCTAAGCCAAATGCACGTGTATTCTACCACTAATCAACCGTGAATAGACAGTGGGGATCACACGGCCATCAGTTGTGTCTGCTTCAGGGCCTCAAAGGTTGGATCGGCATACACATTTTGCCCGGCCACAAAAGTCGCAATCGCTTTGCCAATCAAGTTATTCCCTTTAAAACAGCTATTGCGAGATTTGCTTTCAAAGCGTTTGGGGTCAACCGTCCAGCACAGGTTAGGGTCTATTACCGCGATATCAGCTGGCATGCCAACAGCCAACTCACCGGCAGGTAGGTTAAAACATTGCGCTGGTTGTGTGGACATCCGCTGGATAATCTCAATCGGCCGTAAAAGCTGATTTTGATAGAAGTGCGTGAGGATGACGCCCAAACTGGTTTCCAGACCAATCGTGCCGTTGGGCGCATGGTCCATCGTCAGCGTTTTTTCATCGGGGGTGTGCGGGGCATGATCACTGGCAATGGCATCAATGGTGCCGTCAAGCAGCCCATTAATCAGGGCCTGGCGGTCCACTTCTGCCCGAAGGGGTGGGTGCATCTTAAAATCCGTGTCGTAACCAGAGAGTGCCGCATCCGTGTAAACCAGATGGTGCGGGGTGACTTCCGCCGTAATTTGTAAGCCATCGGCTTTGGCCCGGCGAATGAGATCAACAGATTCTCGGGTGGAGATATGGGCAAAGTGGACTCTGCCACCTGTGAAACGGGCCAGTTCGATATCTCTGGCAACGATCACGCTTTCGGCCGTGTTGGGAATCCCAGGCAGGCCGAGTAATGTGGCATGATACCCTTCATTCATACAGCCTTTGGCAGACAGATGGGTGTCTTCCGCATGGCAAATGATGGGAACTTCGACCATGGCGGCATAGCGCAGTGCCAGCTGCATAATATTGGCGTTCATCACGCAATGCCCGTCATCTGTGAAGGCCACCACGCCGCGTTTTACCAGGCTGATCATTTCGGTTAACTCTTCGCCAATTTGTCCTTTGGTGACAGCGGCACTGGGGTAAACATTGATGACCGCATCGTTTTGAATCACGTTGTTCACATAATCCAGCGTCTGCAGATTATCAATCACCGGTTGAGTATTGGGCATCACACACACCGAGGTATAGCCACCCGCAGCTGCCGCCTTGGAGCCGGTTCCTGTGGTCTCTTTAGCAGATTGGCCTGGGTCTCTAAAATGCACGTGAAGATCCACTAGCCCTGGGGTCACCCAATGTTCTGGGGTGAGTTGAATCACGGTGGTGGCGTCTTGGATACTGATATTGGGTTCAATGGCCCGAATGACATCATCTTCAATCAAAATATCCATCACCGCATCGGTTTGGGTATTGGGATTAATCAGGCGGCCGCCTTTAAGCAATGTTTTCATTGGAAGAACCTCCGTTGCCAATGGTAAGAACCAGGTATAACAAGGCCATCCGAATGGCAACACCACTGGTGACCTGGTGAGTGATGATGGAGCGATGGGGATCATCGGCAATATCACTGGATATTTCGACCCCGCGGTTCATCGGGCCGGGGTGCATCACGATTGTGCTCGGTTTGCAGCACAAAGCCAGGCGTTCTCTTGTGATGCCGTAGTATTTGGCGTACTCGCTTAAGGAAGGGATCAGGCCGGATTTTTGTCGCTCTAATTGCAGACGAAGCCCCATCACAATGTCGGCTCCCTCTAGAGCTGCTTCCAAATTATGATGGGCAGTACAGGGGAGTTTTTCCAGCCCGGCCGGGAGTAACGTACTGGGGGCGACCACATGCACATCGGCCCCAAAGAGTGAGAGCAGATGAATATTACTGCGGGCAACCCGGCTGTGGGCAATGTCTCCCACAATCACGATTTTGAGCCCTTCGACACTGGGCACGCGCTCTAAAATGCTGTAGAGGTCTAGTAACCCTTGGGTGGGGTGTTCATGGGTGCCGTCGCCGGCGTTGATAATGGCCAATTTATCTCCAAAGGTTTGGGCCAGCTGATGGCAAACCCCTGAGCTTCCATGGCGAATCACCATCGCGTCAATCCCCATCGCAACCAGAGTCTGGGCGGTATCTAAGAGGGATTCCCCTTTTTTAACAGAGGATGTCGCGACCGAAAAGTTGACCGTATCTGCGCTGAGATACTTGGCGGCCAGTTCAAAACTGGTTCGGGTGCGGGTAGAATCTTCGTAAAACACATTGGCGACCACTTTGCCGCGGAGTGTCGGGACTTTTTTGATGGGGCGAGCCAAGATGGAAGCAAAGGTTTTCGCGGTTCGCAAAACTTCTTCCACTTCCGCGCGAGACAATAGCGCAGAATCAATCACATGGCGTCGGTGCCAGACGGCTTCTGGCGCCTGTGTGAGTGTTGCCGTAGGACTGGGCATTTATCTAACCTCCTATGGTTGAGTCTAAGGTTGAGTTTGGCTCAAGAAGGTCAGAGTAAAGGAAGGCAGGCCTATTGTTGTTATCAGCACAAAATATTAGAGAGGTGTGTGGTTACTTTTGTGCGGGAACCCTGCATCCTTTCTGACCTCGCTGAATCAGATTAAAGGAACGGAGTCTTCAGCGTTTTACGCTGTTCAAAATTGATTGTGACAGAGACACACCGGCTTGGGGGCATTTGTATCGAAATTTAAAGCGAAATATAAATAGGTAACTAATGAACCAGCTCTTTGGGGCCAATCGGCATTCTGTTTTTGGCAGCTTGAATGTATTGATCGGCCACGGTTTCAATGTTAAACACGGTTTCCACCCTGTGTCTGGCGTTGCTTTTATACGTATCCAGCTCTGTCATGAGATCCATAATCGCTTTAACATAAGCCTGAATTGGGGCTTGAGGGACATGTTTGACGTTGTGGTGGTCCCACACAGTAAAGGGGATGGCTTCCTTCACCACAATGCCGCCGTCCTCAACCCATTCTGCCACGCCGCCAGATTGCACACCCACCACAGGAAGGCCAAAGGCCATTGCCTCAATCACCGTATTGGGTGCACTCTCCCAATACGATAGATTTAAGAGCAAGTCACAGCTTCTGTAAAGCCGGGCCAGTTTTTCTGCATCCGGGTTCCCCCACAGCACGAAATCCTGATGCTCTTGCAGATGATGTTGCTTAGCAACAGACAGCGCATAAGGCAGACTTTTGCCGTCATCGAGTCCTACAATATGGAGTTTGACGCCTGTTCCCATCCCACTGCTGCCAAATTTCTTTTTGAGGGCAGCCAGGATCTTCATCGCGTCGTGAAGCCTATGGAAGGGCTGAAAATGAGTATGACAAACCAAGATGTCAAAACTACCCATTAAGGCCTCTTCAATCGGTCCCTGGGTGGCGTACTCGTCCAGGGGGATGCCATTGGGAATAATGGTTTTCCACCGGGGTGTGGACACAAAGCGCTGGATCAGTTTTTGAGAAAAGCCGGTTTGATGAATCACCCCGTCACTGCGGCGAATTTGCTCTTTTAGGGGATTGTTCTTTTGGGTGTTCATCTTCTGCGAATACATCGCGTCAATCACCGGTAGCTGAATGCCCAAGGGAGAATACCGGTTGCAAAAACACCCGCTGAGTCTCAGCAATACCTGGGTACTGCCTTCACGGTGCTGCCGCTCTATGTGTTCGGGGAGTCTTTGGAAGGGCAGCTGGATCCACACCTTGGGGTGGTCGGGATCAAAGACGCCGCGTTTTTCCAGGACCGTCCTCAGGCGGTTTAAGAAAACGCCTGCTCCTTGTTCTGTGTTGGTTTCAAATCCGAGCGTGACTGACATAGGAAAAGCGTAAACCAAAACAGTCAAAAAGTTTAGTTCAGAAAAATGCCTAGGACTTAGGTGCTTTATACTGCTTGATTAATTTCTTCAGTTTCCCCTCTTGCCCTTGAATGGCAGCAAGATTCATCGCCATCGCCCGCATGTCTTTCTCTGGGAGTGCCTCGTTAGGTTTATCAATCCGGTCACTGGCCAGTTTCAGCACCTTAATATAGGTGTTGCGGAGTTTGGCCATGGCTTCTGCAATCGCCTTTTTCCCCTCTTCTGGATAGCCACTCAGGTCTGCTTCGGGATCGTAGAGGGATTTCAGCTCTTGATCCAAAAGTTCGCCGAGTGAAGCCGTTTGATAGCGCCAGGATTTATTGTCGTAGTATGAGCCTTCAGCAAAGACTTTTCCCCGGCCGTCCCGATTGGCTTTTTTGGAGAATTCCCCTTGCTGAACAGCGCTCTGTGTGGCCCCGTCTAGTTCGATGGCCGGGACAACTTTATCGATAAGCCCAACTTTATAGGCTTCTTCTGCATTAAGAATGGCGGGACCACTGCCGCCTTTCATCACGCCACCTTCTAATATCAAGAATTTGGTCATTGCCTTGCCGATTCTTCGCGGCATTCTTTCTGTTCCGCCCCAGGCCGGGAAGATGCCGTGTTTCACTTCGGGGAGTCCCATTTCAGCTTGGTCTGAAGCCACCACGTAATCGCAGGCCAGGGCCAGTTCCATACCGCCGCCCAACGCAGTGCCGTTAATTTTGGCCACCGTCACCTTTTCAGAGGCTGCAATTTCGTCGTAGACCTCTCGGCCGTAGCGCACAAAATCACTCATATTGCGGTACTGCATCAGCTGAGTCACCATCTGCCCAGCTTTTTGTCCCAGGCGCTTGCCGACCCAAGCGTATTTATCCGCGATGGCCATGGCCTCATCCTGCATTTTGAAGATATCCGCACCGGCCACAAAGTATTTACCGCCCACACTCTCAAAGACAATGGTTTGCACGCTGGGATCCGCATTGGCCTTGCGGTACGTTTCGAGCAGTGCATTTAACGTCGGACGGTCCAGCATATTCAGCATTTTGGGCTGAGGCCGGTTGATTGTAATGACTTGCGTAGTGCCTTCTCTTCGGGTGTCAATCGGGCTAAGTTCAAAGGGTTTCCCGGCCTTGGCTTGGGCTTGCAGACTTTTGGGAACCTTGAAAGCAGGGTTGTATTTACTGGCATAGGCTTCTACCAGTGCCAACGATTTTTGAGGCCCCAGTTCTCCCATGAGTTCAAAGGGACCTTTCTCCCAAGCCAGCCCGGTCTTTACGCCACGGTCTACATCAGCCGCGGTGGTAACGCCTTCATCCAGCAATTGGCCTGCGATCCCAAAAATCAGACCCAACAGACGGTCACGAACAGCGGCTTTTTTATCCTCTTCCACAGGGCTTTGATCAATCGGAAAGCGGATAGCATCCAGTCGCTGGTTGAGGATTTTGCGGTACTCCGCTTCACTCCAGTTGTTCTGTTTGGACTCTGCCCGGACCTGGGTTTCAATTTCGCTGTAGCGACGGTTTTTTTCCAAGATCAGCGGAGTGGCTTTGTAACCATCGCCGAGTCCACGGTGAAGCACCTGGGTGGTTTCGCCCAGAATCCACATATAGTTGTCTTGATTGATTCCGTTAAAAGGCAGCAGCACCATCTTTTTCACTTCTGGAAATTTCTTGCTTAGGTTGGGCCATATGGTTTCCCAGGCTACTTGGTCAATGGTATCAATCCCGGCTTGCTTTTCATCCAGCATCTTCAGGCCTTCATTCACCATCGGGATGCCAATGCGGTTTACCACAAACCCGGGGGAGTCCTGGCAGACAATGCTGGTTTTCCCCAGCGCACGGACGTAGGCCATCATCTTGCCCACGGTGGCATCAGAGGTATCTGGCCCTTTCACGATTTCCACAAAGCGGTTCATATGGGCGGGTTTAAAGAAATGTAGACCCACAAAGTTTTTGCGCCGTTCTGGAGACACAGCGGCTGCCATATCCCGAACATTCAAGGATGAGGTGTTGGTTGCCAGAACCGCGTCTTTGTCGAGGTATTGGTCCAGTAAATAGAATTGGAGCTGCTTGAGTTTGAGGTCTTCCTTAATGGCCTCAATGGCGACACCCACATTTTTGGGGAGTTGAGAAAGCCCGGGGACCATATCCTGAACAGGCAGACCTACTTTTTCAATGGTGCGCTTCATCTGCTCAAAGGTCAGGCGGTTAAAGTTGTTAAACGCGGCGCCTGCGCCTGATGAAAGTGGGGCCTCTTTTGGGTACAAGGCGGCAAAGGTGGCCACAAATTGGGGATGCGCTAAAACGTCTAATGGATTGATTCCCAATCCGCCTTTGAGGCGCTCTCTAGAAGCATTGGCCTGTTCAGTTGAAAGAATCCCTCGGGCTTCTGCTTTGCCTACTTCTTGAACAATTTTTTGTTGTCCGGCTTTGGCGGCATCGGCGTTAATCTCTTGAATATAGGCAGGAATTCCATTATTCATCGCATTCAGGGCGATGCCGCTGCCCATCACACCCGCGCCGCCGCCAACGAGAATACCGTTTTGACGAAGGTTGGCGAGAAATTTGCTATCTGGGGTGATGGTACCTGCAGAGCCAAAACGGATCTGAATGTGATCAGAAGCCGCTTGCTGTTGAAACGCGACGCGCGTCTTGTTGTTTTGAAGAGCCTGCGTGGGCATTGGCTCATGATTGAGTCTGTCCGTATTATTCCCAGCCTGTAGTGTCATTAACTTCATCACAAAGCGCTCCCCTATCGGTCAAATAAATAAATAAAGCTAAAAAAGCGACAATTCCCCTGATGTTTCCCTCACACAATCCATAGAAAATAGACCTTTGTTTTATAACGCAAACAAAGCATTCTGACAATGATCGGGATCTGAATCCAGATACGGATGCCCAGATGCGGAAGTCAAAAAAATACCGACTCGATCGGTCTAAAGATTACTCTAAAGACGGGAAATCGAGTCGGTAGCAAATTTAATTCAATGCTTTAGTGGGTTAACAGCCCACCATTGATATTGAGTTCTTGCCCGGTGATGTAGGCAGAATCCGTCGAAACCAAGAAGCGAACGGCTTTAGCCACTTCTCCGGCTTGGCCAAAGCGACGCATGGGAATCTCATTCTGAATTTTCACCTTCACTTCATCCGGAATCGCTTCAACCATATCGGTTTCAATAAATCCAGGGCAAACCGCGTTCACTGTAATCCCTTTGACGGCATTTTCGAGGGCCAGCGTTTTGGTGAGGCCGAGCATCCCGGCTTTGGAGGCAGCGTAGTTGGCCTGCCCAAAGTTTCCCTTTTGCCCGACGATCGAGGAAATATTCACGATACGGCCAAAGTTATGGTCTCTCATCAGATTAATGGCCCGGTTGCAGCAGTAGAATGTTCCGTGCAGATTCACGTCAAGCACTCGGTGCCAGTCCGCGTTTTTCATTTTATGGAATGAGCGGTCTTGGGTAATGCCGGCGTTGTTAATGAGAATATCCACACGGCCAAATTCTTTCTCGATGGTGTCAAAGAGAAAATCAACTTGTTCTTGCTCAGACACATCGGCTCGGACCGTTCTCACCTTGCCAGGAAACGTCTCTTCCATATCGCGAGCGGCTTTTTCACTAGAACAATAGGTGGCAACCACGGTGTAGCCTGCCTGGATCAGTTCTTCAGAAATGGCGCGGCCAATCCCGCGCACACCACCGGTGACCAGGGCTACTTTTTGAGGGTGAGCCGCGTTGATAGGCTCGAAAGTTGCTTCATTCGAAGGGCTTAAGGGAGTCATGATGATTCCTCTCTTTATTAGGTTAGGGCTAAAAACAGTCTAAAAACTGGATACATGTGATTTCAAACGGCACATCAACGACCAACGAAGACACCGACAAAACACAAATTGAAACGGAACACGCAAAACAAATAGAAAGCTTCTACAAATCAGCCCGATTATAAGTGAAAGACAAAAAAAACAAAAGCGGAAATGCTCATCAGCAGAGGTAATATCTCGAGAATGAAATATTACCTGGAGGCAATTCCCCGACTAGCTACTTCAGTAATACGTAGAAGCGTGTGCCTTGATTCAGCTCACTCTCCACCCAGATTTTTCCCCGGTGAGCATCCATAATTTGTCTGCTGAGATAGAGACCTAACCCTGTGCCGGAATTACGCTGTCTACTGGTCCCTTGAGAGAAGCGTTGAAACAGATGGGGTAAGTCTTCTGGCGGAATCCCCGGGCCGTTATCGGCAATGCAAACCTGGACGCCGTCCTTGGTTGCCTCAGCATGAATCTCTATAAGGCTTCCTGCCGGGGTGTAATTGAGTGCATTACCAATCAGATTGATAAACACGCGGCGAATTTCCTGCTTATCTGCCGCCACGCTGGGTAAAGAGGGTGGTGTCTTTAAGTCTAAATGCTGATTCTTTTGCTGGGCCAGAGCGGTGAGTTCACTGACAGTGCTTTCTAAGAGTTCATCTAGATGAATATTGTCTAGTATGAGAGGCTTTCGCCCGGCCTCATACCGATATACTTCCAAAAGCACATTGACCAAACCCAGCATGTCTCGACTGCTTTGGCTGAGCATGGTGATAATCTCTTTTTGACGTTCATCGATCACCCCCAAAGTACCGTCAGTAAAAAAGCCCAGTGTTTGTATCGCTGCCAGTAGGGGGGTTCTTAAATCGTGCGTAAGCGTGGACATAAAGTCATCGCGGAGTCGTTCCACCTCTTTGCGTTTGGAGATGTCTCGAAAGATCAGGACACTGGAAGCGGTTTCAGGGATAAAGGAGAGACTAATTTCCACGGGGCGCTTGGCCAGGGTGGCTTCTCGAATCACCAAGGGTTGGGTGTGGGGGAAATACGCCTCAATGCTACTGTGCTCATGATTTTCCGGCAGACTGACCCATTGAGACAAACCAGAAGGAAGCTTGATGGGGGGACTCTCACTTTGAGTAAGCCACTCTTGAATGGTGGGGTTGATGCTCAGTACGCTGCCGGATTGATCCACCGTCATAATCCCGTCTGCAGTTCCGTCGATAATCGATTGTAGGGTATCTTTGGCAATTTGCAGCGCCTGAGTTCTCTCTATCACTTTACTCTCTAAGGCTTGATTAGAGGCTTCTAGAGAGGTATGGGCTTCTTGGAGATCGGCAATACTCTGTCTTAAGTGGGCGAGCAGTCGGGCGCGTTCGATCCCGTTCTGGATTCCCACTTTAATATCGTCATTGTCCCAGGGTTTCTCGATGTAACGGTAAATCCCCACCGTATTAATGGCGGCAATGGCGTTCTCTTTATCGGCATAGCCGGTCAGTAAAATCAGGGTGGTTTCTGGAAGCAGTTGTTTGACTTGCGTTAAAAACTGGATGCCGTCCATTTCGGGCATTAAAAAATCTGAAATAATCACATCAGGAAGAGATGATTGCTGAGGTGAGTTTCCCTTTGCAATATACTCCAAGGCACTTTTTGGGTTGTTAAAGCAGGTGATCTCATACGGTGTATCGAGTTGCAGCATGGTTTTAAGGCTGGCGGTGACCATGGCCTCATCATCCACGATCATAATATGGCCGGGCATTGATTTGGCCCGGGTTTCTGTTTCAGATGATGAAGTGTGGGTGGTCATGAAGAACTTCAGTTTTCCCAAGTTACAAATGCATGCTTCTACTAATATAAATATATAAGAATTAGAGTCCCCTGTTTTGAATTGATCGTTTATATATATAGTAGAGGCCCCTTTCTGGTGAGTTCAGAACCAACGCAGCATCCCAAGCCAACGTTCAGCCATCCCAAACACTGTGGTGGGCTCCTGGTGTTGACCGGGCCTTCTGGTGTGGGGAAGGGAACACTCTGTCGATGGCTTTGCCAGCAGTTACCGGACCTACAGTGGTCTATCTCCATGACCAGTCGGGCGGCAAGGCCCACTGAAGTGGACGGCAAAGACTACTGGTTTGTGACACCAGAACAGTTTGAAACGGCGATTGCCGAAAATGCTTTGTTTGAGTGGGCGAAATATAACGAAAAATATTACGGCACCCCTATTGCACCGATTGAAGAAGCGATAAGACAAGGCAGGTGGGTGCTGCTAGAAATTGAAACCCAAGGGGCCCTGATTGTGAAAGAGAAAATGCCGTCAGCACATCTCATCTTTGTGATGCCGCCCAGTATTGAAAAGCTGATTGCCCGTCTCAAAGGGCGCGGAACCAATACAGATGCCGATATCGCTTCACGGGTTTCAATTGCAATCACTGAGCTGCAGTTGCAGGATCGCTTTGATTATTGCCTTGTGAATGATGAACTTGCCGATTGTCAGCACGAGCTTCTGTCACTCTGTGCGGGGTTGATTCAAGCGGAAGGCTAAAGTCTACTACTTCTCATGTCCGCCAGAAAAATGGTTTTTTCTGCCTTGGGGAAACCCAGAGGGGTCTTATTTTTTCATGTGTATTCAAAGTTGAAGGCTGATTGAACCCGGTTTTGCCATTCTGGGCTTCGGGCAACCTGAGGAAAATCAATGTTTTGTCGTCGAGGCATGAGCTATTGTTAAGAAATGTAACCAAGTGATATCTCTTCTAAATACATGGTGTGTATGTGCCCCAAACTCCCTAGAAACAAGTGTTTCTCCAGATTCGAGATGGGCCGAATTCCATGACTTAGAACGCTTCACAAAATGCTACAGTCGGGATCTATTCCCCCAATTCCTGTTCCTCGGTATAATCTCGTTTGTAGGCAAGTGCCTATTGCATATTAAGAAGAGGATGGAGGTATACCTTCCGTGAATAAAGAAGAACTCATTCAAGAGGTAGCGAAAAAAACCAAAGCTTCTCAAAAAAGCGTTGGCGAAATCATTACCGAAACAATCAACTGTATCCAAAAAACCGTTGCCAAAGGTAAAAAAGTGACTTTGGTTGGTTTTGGTACTTTTGAACCACGTAAACGTGCTGCTCGCACAGGCCGTAACCCACAAAACGGCAAGCCGCTGAAAATCCCGGCTAAAACTGTGCCAGCCTTCTCCGCCGGCAAAAAATTCAAAGAACTCGTCGGCAAGAAGTAAGCATTTTTTCATTTACTTCTTTTCAAGGCGTGGAAGCAATTCCACGCCTTATTCTTTTTCATTATGGAAGCAATTCCACGCCTTATTCTTTTTCATTATGGAAGCAATTCCACGCCTTATTCTTTTTCTCTATAATTGAGTGTCTAAATGTGTGAGATCCTGTTGCCAGAGCCCCCTTCGCTAGAAAGACTGACTACCGCATGCATGCGAGTTTTCCTCATCATGTGACTCCCCCCGTGCTCTCCCGTAATGCTGCTAGAGTCGCCCTGACTCAGGCAGATAGTTACCATTCAAACCCTTATGCTGGTCATGCGTTAACCCTGTCTAAAGCAGAACAGGCCCAATTTAAACGACGGCTCGCCCTTTTAGCCAAGATATTTGACTATAGTCGTCTCACTGGAAAGTCTCTGGTTTCTAATACTCCTGAAGTCAGTGAGTTAGAGCCGAGATATTATGCGGCAGTCGTTTTGGCGCCCAAAGTTTCCGGTACGCCCAAGTTATCTCGGACACAAGACCAGACACTATTGCCAGTGGACGTGATGAGACATCCATCGACAGTACTTGATACGGGCCTGATCCCTGAAAGCCGTGGCGATCTCCAAAAGACGGTCCAAGCGATTGAAACCCGTTGGCCAGGATTAATGGCGACATTGCGCTCAGCGGGTGTTCGGATCTGTCTCGCCAATCATATCCAATGTCATGGTAGTGTTACCTATGAAACCAGCGGGCATATTGCCGTGCGTCCATTTAAAATAGTCCCCGCGCACCCAGTCCGGGTAAGTGAGAACGGCAATGCGGTTTCTTTGGTTTTATCTCCTGAAGCGCAGTTTTATTTTCCAGAATTTCACAGCGGTCTGGCTTCAAGAATCAACCAGACGTTTGGCCTGCCGGATAAAAAATACACTGGGGGTGGCCGGCTGATGTCAGAATCCATTGCTGGTTTCAGAGAAGCCGTTAATGCGGATATGGCGATGATGGGGCCTACGGAAAAAGCTCGCTGGACGGATAAAGTGGATACTCCAGCTACTCGAGACGCTGTGTTTAGACAAGTAATGGCTGGCTTGTTAGCCGGACATCCTCGACCTTCTTCAGTATTCCCCAAAACCGCCGTGGTTTTAACCCGTGTTCTAGAGGCCTTGGCTTGCCCCTTGCCGCCAGAACCGAGCTGGTTAGATAGAATCAGAGATCTGATTAAAGTGATTAAAGACCTAAAATTAGGGTCTTAACTGGCATGCTGGTGAGGTTTTACTGGCGAACAATAACAGTGAGGCCCGTTTTTGCTCACTTTGCCGGTCGATGGGAACCCAATAATCTTTCACCCAGACCGCATCAGTTCGTGTAAAGACAAAGCCAAAGGATAAGAGTGTTTGCTGCTGATGCTCATTGAGTGTGTAGGACTGCAACACGATGCGGGGTTGATTGGTACTTTTATAGGTCTGCTCCACGGCAAACTGAAGCATCGGCGCAAAGATCGGGTCCCATCCAGGACAGTTGAACAGATTGAGATGAAATTCTTGAAAGTCAGGGCTACTCAGCTCAATACAGCCCAGTAATTGGTTGGGAACATTGCCGCCCAAGACCCACCGCTTGGCAAAAATACCCTGAAGTCTAAGCTGGATTCTTCTAAAGGCTGAACGAGAAAAATCACGGCTACTGCGCTCTAAGGCACTGCGGGTTTCTACGGGGAGGCTGTCTCGGTAGAGCTCTCTTAAGGCGTCACGGTCATCATCTTCAGCTTCACGAATGTGCTGGAGCCACTTGAGATCGCCCGATGGGACATTGATTTGAATTTCCTGCTGACTGTCGGGTGTTTCAGGACTTTCTCTCAAGGCAGTTAGACGTTTACAAAGGGGTCTAAATCCCGAAGCTTTCAGTAATGCCTGGCCTTCTAGGTGTTCATGATCCACATGGGCGAGAAAGGTTTGGACCCCGTCGGCACCGTAGCGGTTAATAATATATTGGAGCAGCTGCCCGGCCACATCGTAGGAGGAAATGGGCGAATTGGATGTGTTAATGGGAGGCGTCTCTTCTTCAGGACTGTCGAGAATCAGGTGTTCGATACACCAGCGCCGCTGAGTCCGCCCGTCTTGTCGAAGCATAATCGCCCCCAGTATTCGCTGATGGGCAATGGCAATATACACTCTTAAATCCGGTTGATACCCAGGGGGAAGCCACTGGCAACCCCAGTCCATCCACCGAATTGCAGGATTTTGCCCATTGCGTAAGAGCCCTGTCCCCAGATCATTATTCCCGAGTAAGGTTAGCAGATCGGGCCATTCGTTGGGTCTCAGCGCACGGATTTTAATCATAAGGAATGTCTCACGTCCCTATTTTAGCAATTTTGAGAAAATAGGCGATAATATTACGGATGACAACCAAACAAAACGCCAGTCAAAAGCAGTCCCGCGTGGTTGTAAGCAATAAAAAGGCTTACCACGAGTATACAGTCTTGGAGACTTTTAAGACAGGTATTGTGCTGACTGGCACCGAAATTAAATCGATTCGTGGCGGTAAAGTCTCTATGAGCGGGGGCTATGCTCGAATCGAAAAAGGCGAGGTCTTTCTCTACGGCCTGAATATTAGTCCCTACGAGCAAGGCACGCACTACAACCATGAACCAGAGCGAGTCCGTAAACTCCTGCTGACCAAGACGGAGATCCGTAAATTGATTGGCAAGACCAAGGAATCGGGCTTAACATTGATTCCCTTAAAACTCTATTTTGATCGTTGCTGGGTTAAGGTAGAATTGGGATTGTGTAAGGGCAAAAAGCTGCATGATAAACGTCAAGTGATGGTTCAACGCGACACCCAACGCCAGATAGAGCGGGCCCTTAAAAAGTAGTTTTTTATAGAGAGAGACTGACTGCCGTGTCTCCACGGATTCCCAAAAAAGAGCGAACAGACGTTCCTAAAACAGAGGTGCGCCCTCAAGCCTTGGGCATGATGCCAGTGACGCATCTTTCACTGGCCTATTTGGCACAATCTCACTGTGATTTACTGATTGGGTTTAAGGATTCGGAACCAGCCCGGTATTTTAAAGAGCATACTGAACTTAAAATTGCTGGTAAAGCTTCATTCTCAGTGAAAGGTTTAGTATTTAACGGTCTTTCAGACGCCTTCTACCGAGGTCAGTTGCCTCAGGTGATTCTGGCCGTGCCTGGCGCTCAAACCGTTGATTATCTGGTAGAAGATATTCTTGAGCACTTAGAAAAGCTCTTTTCACTGGGATTTTTCATTCAAAAACCCAATTACGATCCAGTTGAAGCATTACTGCCGTGCTTTGTGGTTGCAGCCAATGGTATTTTTTACCACCGCCTGCTCTACCAACTGGATAAAGGGTTGCACAATATGAACGTGACCGATGATCGACTCCTGAAAAGAATCTACGGCAAGTTTGCACGCGGTTTGTTTGACCAGTTTGATGAGTTGCCCTATTCCCCTGGGACCGAAATCCAGTTAGAGCCCAAGCGGATTATGAAAATAGCCGGTGGTAATCTTCAGACTCAGATGACCATTCAGTCTACGTTTAGCTCCCATGGCCTAATTACGTCTATCGAAAGCAGTGTGGATAACCCTGCGGAACGCTTAGAATTTGAAAATGCGATGCGCCGGCTGAATTTGGGCATTTTACCCACTCTGATTGCTGAAAAAGCGCTGACACTCAAACAGGCACAGGCGGTTCAGGCTGAGTTGCAAGAAGCGATTTTCGTCATTGGTCAGCGCCGCAAAGCGTTTGACGAACTGGAAACCTTGGATTTGCTTTTGATGAGCAGACGACACGACTCTGAATTAGAATCCAAGGCGGATAGCATTATCCCAGGGGACTTGACGTCCATAAAAATGCTTGCAGAATATGCATCAGACTTGAATTTATCCGCTCATCACGAGCGTTTTGCAGGGTTATTGGAAAAGTTATCTGCCCTAGATTTATCCAGCGCGGCGTCTAATAATCCAGCTTCCTAATCGCATGAGTGGGCTCCTGTCTGAAGTGTGATATATCCGCAAGAAATTTTGGGCTTTGTGTTTTAAGATGTAAGATCAGCTTCTAGTAAGAAGCTACCTGCCCGAACTAGAGTAATGTTTTATAAGATAGGCCAGATTATCCATGCCTCCAATGCTCATCCCTCTGGCAAATAAGCAAAGCGCGTCAGTCCAGGAAAAATTCCCGGGCACGCCTCTGCAAGAGCCTCCTGTACAGGACATTGCAGTTTTTGATGACACTCTCGCGCTGTTGGATCTCAAACCCGCCTCTGTGTGGCGAGCGATGTCTGATGAGGAAAGAGCCCCTTATTTAGGCGTGGATCTTTCGCGTTACCCTCATCTTTTCGGACGTAAACAGTGGGAGCCTATTCAAACCCGTCAAGACCGGCATATTTATATCCCCCTGATGAAGTCTTACACCAAGCAACTGTTGGGATTAACCCCCAGCCCTTTTATGCTGACCCATATTGTGACCACCCGGTGCAACTATAGCTGCGATTTTTGCTGTTTTGCGGATTCGTTGAACAAAAAAACGCAAGAACTGACGCTGCCAGAAATTGAAAAAGCCTATGCCACGATTGGTGGCAACCTCAACGTATTGGTCTACTCAGGTGGGGAGACCACATTAAATCGACAATTGCCAGAAATTATTGAAGCCGCCTACCGGCTCACTTCCGTGAAATCTATTTATATTATTTCCAATGCCTGGAAGCCGGACCTGTTATTTGAGATCACTCACCGCATTATGCAACGTTGCCCCGGCTTGCATCTTACTTGGAGCTTAAGCGTGGAAGGGCCTCGAAACCATAATAATACGGTCCGTTACACCAAAGCCACCCAGTGGGATGCTTGGCAAAACACGGTAGATACCTTGTTTGGCCTCAAGGCGATGAGAGAACAGTTTGGGTATACAGAGCTAGACGCTCAGTTGTGCACCGTGTGTACCCCTGACAATTATCAAATTCTGCCTGCCTGGTACGAGATAGTGAAAAACATTCTGCAACCGGATAAGTGGAATTTGAATCTGATGCGCCGTAGTGTACAGATGAGTGAACATCAGCTTTCGCCCTTGGCGGAACGTCGCCAAAAGCATATGGGTTTGGTGAAAGAGGCCAATAAATCCATAAAGCCCCTATTGAAAGAGCCGTTTGAGGATGCTTATCTCTCTTTGACAGAGCAAATCAGGGCAGATGTGCTGTCTGGAGAGCTGAAATTTTTGTATCATACAAAATCCCGTATTGATGGGGCCTTAAAATCTGCGGTGGATTTAATCAGCCAAGAAGAAAACCGCCGGGTAGTGCGTCAAGAAGATCCCAGTTTCTGCTGTAAGGCGGGCATGTTTGGTGCCTTTATCGGCAGTGAAGGCCAAGTCAGTGGCTGCGAAGAGTTTGCGTTAAATCCCCTCGAAAATAAGGCCTTTGGGAATTTGCGAGAGACCCATGGGGACTTTCAGGCAATCTGGCATTCAGACAAAGCACGGGAATACCGTCAGATGGTTGGCAAGGCAAGAGAATGCCATGGCTGTACCCTAGAGAGCCAAAAAAATTATCCATCGATCCTGGTGTCATTTAACGGGTTGATGCGGGCAAAGAATTTGGCTCCCCAAATTGCCGGCTAAGTCCTTTCAGAAGAAATCTCTCTGGTACAATGATTACGTCTAGCCGAGATTGGATTCCTTCACATCTGTTTCATGTGTTTGAAGGATACCTGGATCGATCACACACCGGACAATTAGTATTAGTCCTTTGCGTTATAACCCTTATACAGATAACTGCCTTTAGATAACATTTGCCTGAGTTTGCCTGTTTAAATGAATGCTTCCCAAAATATTTTAATCCTGACATCTGATACCGGTGGTGGCCATCGAAGCGCCGCAACAGCGTTGGAACATAGTTTTAATACAGTTAATCCTGGGCGAGTGGTGGTGAATATCACCCAAGTACTGGAAGAAGCGCATATCCTTACCCGGCGTTTTGCAGAACTGTATAACTATTTGCTACGCCATCATCAGGGGGCAATGAAGTATTACTACTGGTATATTGAAAAGTTTCGCCTGAATGAATCCCCGTTTATCTTTCGTGGGGCGTTACGATACGGGCGCCGGTTGTTTGAAAAGTTTTGCCCAACGGCGATTGTCTCTGTCCATCCGATGACACATCATTTTTATGCCTATATGCTGAAAAAATTGGGTTTACTGGGTGAAATCCCTTTGTTCGCCGTGGTGACTGACCCTGTTCGGGGCTTCTGGCGGAGTTGGGCTTGTCATGACGTGGACCGTTATTTTGTGGCCAGTGAAGAAGCCAAACAGCAACTTTTAGAATACGGGATTGAGCCAGAGCGGATTCATATCTTAGGCATGCCGGTTCACCGACGTTTTCATCCTGTGACAGAAGCGGAACAACGTCAGATTCGACAATCGATGGGGCTTGACCCTGAAAAGTTTACGGTATGTTTTAATGCCGGCTGGATTGGGGGAGGTAATATCCCCAAAATTATGGAACAACTGCTGCCAGCAGATTTGGATATTCAGGTTTTGTTTCTGACTGGGCATAATGATCAACTGCTGGAGCAGGCCGAAAAGTGGACCGAAACAGCACGTTTCCCCTTCTATCCGATGGGATATACCGATCAGATGCCTAAAATTATGAATGCCTCTGATGTGATGGTGACCAAAATGGGTGGGCTGACGACGTTTGAAGCCCTTGCCTCACAACTCCCCATTATTGCCGATGTGGTGACCCCTCCCATGCCCCAAGAAATGGCAACAGCAGACTTTATTGAGAGAGAAGGGGCGGGTATTTTGTTACACAATCCTGGCGACATTATCTCCGTGGTACAATCCCTGATGAACGATGTAAATCGCCGTGTCGCTATTCGTGAAGCATCTCTTCGCTGTGGTATGCCTGGTGCATCGGATCGAATCGCTGAAGCCATCCTTCACCAGATTCGGTAAGTTCTGACCATCTATCCCCCTCCCTATTTGGCAGAGCTGGCTTGTTTGTCTTAGAAAGGCGTTAATATTGCATTATGGGCTTACTACAAGGTAAGAAAGCTTTTATTAGTGGTGGATCTCGTGGATTAGGGCGCGCCTTGTGCGAAATTTTTGCCAGAGAAGGTGCTGATATCGCGTTTAATTACAATGCCAATGACAAAGCGGCCCAAGAAGTGGTCCGTGCTGTCGAAGCATTGGGTCGTAAGGCGATTGCCTTTAAGGTTTCTGTCATCGATAAGCCTGAAGTCAATGCCATGGCTAAAAAAGTGATTGAAGAATTTGGCCGGATTGATATCCTGGTGAACAATGCTGCCGTTAATAAGGCGGATAGCTTCGTTACCACCTCTGAAAAGGCCTGGCGAGATATTGTTGAAGTCAATGTAAACGGGCTATACTACATTACTAAACCGTTTTTCAAACAAATGATGAGACAGCGCAGTGGGTATATCCTCAATATTAGTTCTATTGGGGCAATACGGGCCTTACCAACTTCTGTGCACTATGCCACCACTAAAGCCGCTGTGATTGGCTTTACCAAATGTCTGTCTCGCGAGGCGGCTCAATTTGGGGTGACTGTGAATGGGATCGCCGCGGGTATTTTTGATACGGACTTGGGGCACTCGCTCCCCGATCAGTTTAAAGAAACCTATATTAACTGGTGTATGAAGGGTCGTTTTGGAAAGCCTGAAGAGCTGGCTGAGTTTGCCGCGTTTATGGTTTCTGAAAGAAACTCCTATATGGTGGGCGAAGTGGTGACAGTTGATGGTGGAACCGTCATCTAGATTCTCTTCAAAATTAGGAACTCTTCTCACCCTCGATCGTCGTGAATACCGTTGTCTTGAAGAAGACCAACATTTACGTTAAAGTAAAGGTATGTGATTCTTAAAAAGTGTCGCCCCTTAACAATTAGGATTTTTGTCACCCATGTCTCAAGTGCTTTCAGATAATTCAACCGATAGTTCAGCCGGATCAGCCTCACTCGTCACGGTTTCTGAGTTGGCCGCGGCCAAAATGCAGGCCTTGCTTTCCAGCAATGCTGACTATCTGGGAATTCGTCTCGGCGTTGTCGGCGGTGGTTGTGCCGGTCTGCAATATCAGATGGACCCGTGTACCAGCACGGAAGAAGGGGATATCCAACAGACCATTCAGGGTGTTGGCTTTTATATTCACCCGATGGTGGTTCCCTATCTGAAAGGGATACATATTGATTACACTGAAGCCTTGGTGGACGGTGGGTTTCGTTTTTCTAACCCCAATGCCACCAGCACCTGTGGGTGTGGTACTTCATTCGGTATTTAATGCGTTTATTTTAAAAAGGATGGTCTTGTAAGGAGAACCTGCTGATGTCCGCCAACACTGTGATCGATCTGGTTAAAGTAGAAGAAGTGCTGAACATGCTACGTCCTTACCTTCAGGCAGACGGCGGAGATGTTGATCTGGTTGATGTGACCGATGAAGGGGTGGTGCAACTCCGCCTTCGAGGGGCTTGCGGCACATGTCCCAGCTCTACATACACCCTAAAAATGGGGATTGAAGAGCAGTTGAAGCAACACATCCCTGGTGTCAAAGAAGTGGTAAGCGTCCCCTAAGCGGCTGGTTTTTTAACTTCAGGCGTTACACCAGTTTCAGAAGGGTCCAATGCGGCGGCCGTTTTCAAATCCTCTTGATCTGGGTGAACAGCATGTTTGCCGTCTGTAATGACTGCAATGTGTTGGAAAGACGCTTGAAGCTCTCGTTTGGGGGCAGTGGCGTCGCGTTGCATAAATTGGGTCTTGCTCCAACCGCGGCTTTCCGCGGTTACCTTTTCCCAATGGGCAAAGACTTCAGCGCGGGCATCCCCAAAAAAGCTGGCAATAATGGGATCAATTTTTTCATCTAGCCATTTTGCAACACGCATTAATAGTTCCCGGTGATAGTGGTTATTCTCCATCCGGTGAGCCGGCACCTTGCTTTTGGTGTGGACAATCAATACGTCATTCTTGACTTCGCACCATGGGGCGTAAGGGTCTTTTTGTCCGTCCGGTAGTGTGGCAATCTTGCCGTTGAGGACGCTAATATCCTGAAACAATGCCGGTTTTAGCGTGGGCAGGATGGTGCGAGGGAGATAAAACCGAAACTTCGCCCCAAATTGAAGGGGTTGTCCCGGGCTAAATGCGGATTGCCTTAAGGGTGATTGTGTAGAAACGGTCAAAACTAACACTCACTTTTTAGAGGGGCACTCACTTTTTAGAGGGGGGACTGTTTTGGATATACTCGAACACAAGAAATCAATTTTCGGGGGATCCATTCTCACGCACGTACTATTTCCCGAGCACTGCTTATCATAACGTCTCTGCAAGGGGAAAGATGCTTTTACCGCTGTGATTGTTGCAATGGGTTTTATGATTGTTACATAGTACTTAAAGTACGTTTATGACAGATGACTGGAAGAATTTAAGCCGACTCGTATGCCAAACCCAACAGATAGCACTCAGCCGGATAACATTCAGCGCTACGCCTCTCATTTGGGCTTGTTACAGGAGACAGATCGCTATAGACAATGTGGCATTGTAGACCCTGGGTTGCTTGATTTTTCGAGTAATGATTACCTCGGGCTCTCGCAACACCCCCTGCTGAAGGCCCGAGCCGCCGAAGCCATAGCCCGTGATGGGGTTGGATCGACTGGCTCACGGTTAATATCTGGCTCCAGTGATGCCATAACTCTTCTGGAAGAGCGCGTGGCAGATTGGAAACAAACAGAAGCCGCATTGGTTCTTAATTCAGGGTATCAGGCCAATGTCAGTATCCTACAGGCCATCTTGCAACCCGGGGACTGGGTGTTTTGTGACGCGCTGAATCACGCCAGTTTAAATGATGGGGTGTTGCTGTCTGGGGCAAGGTTGGCGCGGTATCATCATAGAGATTTGCAGCACTTGGCAGAGAAATTGGCCAAAGCCCCTAAAGACACCTTGAAATGGATAGTGACAGATTCAGTTTTCTCCATGGACGGGACGCTTGCTGATTGTCCTGCTTTGGTTGCTCTGGCTGATGCGTTTGGCGCACAGATTTTGCTGGATGAAGCCCATGCCAGTGGTGTTTACGGGGAGTCCCGGGCCAGTGGATTGAGCGAAGCCCAAGGGATGAGCGGGAAAATTCATCTCCAGATGGGAACCTTTAGCAAGGCTTTGGGTGGCTTTGGTGCGTATTTGGCCGGATCTCGCACGATGATAGAAACAGTGATCAACCGCGGGCGAGGGTTTATTTATTCCACGGCCTTGCCGCCCGCAGTGATTGCGGCTGCTGATGCAGCAGTGCATGTGGTGCAAACTGAACCAGAACACCGCAAAGCACTATGGCAGCGAATGGAGCAAGTACATTCTCGCCTAGGCGTTTTATCTCACCCCAGTCATATTGTGCCGTTACATGTGGGTGAAGGATCGCGAGCCATGGGATTCAACAGAGCGCTGAAAGAGGCTGGTTTTTTTCTTCAAGCGATTCGTCCTCCCACAGTGCCCGAAAATACCGCGCGCTTGAGACTCAGCCTAAGTGCCCGGCATACACCAGAGCAAGTTGACGCCCTGTGCACTGCCTGGGAAAATCTCAAGAAAGATCAAGCGATCTAAGGGGCTGACACACCGTTCTGTGTCTGGATTTGGCGTAAGTTATTGAGAATACCCAAGGCGCCCGAGTTGCTTTGCGTGTTAATCCCGTTTTGGGGCGGGTTTAAAGGTACTCCCATCAGGACTGAACCCAATGATCGGCCGATTTTTCCGAGTTTGCCGTTGCCCAATGAGCGACCCAATTGCTGTGCTTGGGCGGTGCGAATAAGTTGGCTCAGTCGGTCTTGCTCTGTATAGCCCAAGCCTGATAGTGATTGCCCGGTGAGCTTGGTCTCAAGTAGGCTCAGACGCGTTGAAATACTGGTGGTTGGTGGAGAAGCGGTACCAAATAATTGTATTTCTAGGTTGTTCAGTGTGCTAATCACCTCAGGGTCGGTGGGGGACAGTGTCCCTGTATAGACTGTGTTGGGCAATATAGTTGTCTGCTGTCCCCCGTAGGATTCTGTTGTCGTTATCATTGTGCCGCCGTATGGCAAATATTGTGTTTGGCTCTGGTTTTGGGTGATGACTTGCCCTGGGCTGGTCAGTATCTGGTTGGTGTATTGCTGTGTGGTGACCCCGTTCCCGCTGCTAATCCCTTGTTGGGCTAAGTTTTGACGAACATCATTGGGCAGCATATTGAGAATCTCTGGGCTCAGTGATCGGGTGGGTTTGGCAGGTCCAAAATACTGAAAATTGGATTCTGGGGTTACGGTTGAGGGTGTTTGTGTGAAGCCATAGGCGGAATACCGGCCTGGTGGAAGAGGGCGGTTTTGAGGAATGACGGGATTAAAATATTGATTGGCCGGAACTGGCTGCTGGTAATTTGGATTTTGACGCCGTTGCCAATCGATCAATAGGCGGCTGATACGGTGATCCACCGATTCTCCAGAAAAAGGCCTGCCGTATAATTTGGCTTCCAGCGCATCGAGGCGTTGGGTGATCAATTTATCGGGAAAGGTTTTGCCGCGAAAAATATCTTGCTCCAGCTCAGAGATTTGTCCGTAAGCATCGTGAGAGCTGCTCACAAATTCATCGGGATTATCGGGAAGCTGTCTCAGAATGGGATTATTGCTGGCGGGCGCCTGTCCAAAAACGGGAACTTCCTTCTGGAGCCGGTCCATTCTGTCTGCCAGAGAGAGTTGCGGGAAATTTTGATTGAAGACTTTTCGTTCCACTCGGTCCAGACGGTTATTTATGTCGAGACCCACAAAGTCTCGAGCAAACACCCGGCGCTCAATAAGTGTGAGTGCAGGATAGTCTTCGACGAGTGCCGTCGCCCTACTCCCTGAATGATTGCCTGCTGTTTTGGAGGGGACGGCTGTGTTTTGAGCATTATGAGCTGAGTTTTGTGGGGTGCTTTGTTCTGTTTTTGCCAAAATTTTGAGCAGCCGCTCTTGTCGTTGAGCAGGAGTGCCGCTTTGTGTACTGCCATAAATGAGGGTTTCGAGCCGGCTTAAGCGCTCTTCTAGAGGCGAGTCTATGAAAGTTTGGTTCAGCAATTGCATTTCGGCCCCAGACAGGGCGTCAGGTTGGTTTGCTGGAGATTGATTGACTTGCGGATTGGGAACCAAGGGCGGTAATTCTTCTGCAAGGGCAGAAAAATGGACGGGCGGCATCGCAACAACACTGGTCAGTAAAAAGACAGCACAGAGGCGAAACATGTTTTTAGAGATTGTGCGCTTCAATAAACTCTCCAAGCCAAAGATGAGTAGACATAGATGATCAGAATAAATGAGTACAAGTTATAGATGATTATATGACGACCCAATGCCGGAAAAGTTTAAATCAATGGACTGGTCCCCAATCAATAGTGCCCCAAATAAAAAGTGCCAATGAACTGAATCACCGGCACGTCAAGGAATTTAAGTTTGAGGAGAGGAGATATAGGGTACACACTTCGTATATCGTTTTGATATATACAAACTGTAGAATCTCTCCCAAAAACGAAAGATTTCTTTACATGATGGGATCGTCACATGATCGTCACATGGTGGGGGTGTTCTTCATATCCCGCTCTTGTCCTGCGCTTGTGTCTGGGTCCCCCGGATATCCAGATAGAAAAGGGTGTAAATCAAACTGCTGAGAGGGAGTAGCAACAGGCTGACGACCAAAAAGATAACATAGTGGGTTGTTTCTAAGGCCACTTGAGCATGCTGTTTCAACAAAGTCTGTACCAATGCGTCATAGTAAGGCGGCAGGGCTGCCCCAGGTTGAGGTTGTATTTTATGGAGTATCTCATCGGTCAAAAAACCCACGGGTATTTTTAATAGGGCGGTGAGCTGGGTGAGATCAAATACCAGGCCGACCAGCATGGGAATCAGGGTTGAGGTAAGCAGAGAGACAAATAACATCACAGCCAGCCCCCGCCAGAATTGCCCCTTCATTCTAGCAATACTTTGTCGAATGACAGCCACAGCCGAGTGGCTGAGAGCAGGCTCTAGCGAGATAATTTGGAAGGATAGACTGCAGTAAATAGAAATAATACTAAGAATGATCAGGATGATGCTGCCACCACCGAGGAGGAGAAGCACACTTAAAATTGGCATGAGGGTCGCCAAAGGACTCTCTTGTCCAGAAAAAGCAAAAGCCGCCAAGAGATTCACCAGTAGAACACTTACCCAGAGCACACCGGGGGGGAGCAACCAGAGGCCCATAAAAATGGCCAGAAGTCGAGAATAACTGGCGGAGGGGATTTGTTGATAATCATACTCGACCGCATTAACTCCAGGATAAGTCTCTCCTGCCAGCCATCGAAGGCAACTGGCATTCATAGAGGCCATCAATACCAGAAAGCGCCAAAAGCCCCAGGTCAAAAAGCAAACGCCCGGTATCATCAGCGTAAACATCGCAAATATAATCCAGAGCATCAGTGTTTGAGAGGGCATCCCATTGGCGGCAAAAGAGTCGATCATCCAATCCATTGCCTTGTAGGGGAGTAGAATGCCAATCACCACGCCTGCGATTTGGGCAAAAACAGGAAGGAGCAGCGGCTTGACCCCTTCAGGCCGATGAGCCCTGTAAATCCGAAAGGCATCTTTAATAATCTGGAGCAGAGAACGCCGCTTGATAACTTGAGCTAAGACAGTGTCTATTGGGGTTATGTCTGTTGGGGGCATGTCTGGATTGATACTGTCTTTTGGTTTTCGTTTTTCTGTTTCTGTCATATTTTAGGCCATTACCTGACTTGCTTGTAACTGGTCGACAAAACGCTCGAGTTGCTGACAAATATACTTCTCTGGGGATTCTGCGTAAATCCGAATCAGCGGTTCCGTCCCGCTGGGGCGAAATAAAATCCATGACATGTCATTGAATGTGTCATTGACAGTAGTCTTTTGAAAGATCCACTGAATCCCATCGGTTACCCTAATCGATTCAATGGTTAACCCGTCCGCAATTGGTGAACCAACAGTGTAGCCAGCAAGAGCGTCCATCACCCTCTGTCGTTGCTTGACCGGGAAAGACCAATTACGCGCGACCCCGAAGAGTGGGCCTCCCCATTTTTTATCTTGCGCGGCTAAAAGAGAGTCAATAGAAGGTAGATCCGCCAAATGCTGGGCTTTTTGAGAGGCAAGCAGCATTTCCAATACGAGTAAGTTGGTCAAAATGCCGTCTTTTTCCGGAATATGACCGAGAATACTCATTCCGCCAGATTGCTCAGCAGCCATCAGGACGGGAGCCTCTGTCGGTGCGGACAGCATTTCTTCGGCAAGGTACTTAAACCCAACAGGTGTCTCAATTACGCGATGCCCCAAAGCACTGGCCAGTCTATCGATTCGGTGTGAAGTCGCAATGGTCCTTGCCACCGGGGCCCCGGGAAAACGGGCTTGCCACTGATCGCGTTCTGAAAGATATTCAAACAATAGCGGCATTAACTCGTTACTGCTAAAGCATCGACCGCTTTCTGCGCTGACCACACCAAAGCGGTCCGCATCACCGTCAGTGGCAATGCCCAGATCCCAGCCAGGTTCTTCAGTGGGTTTTTGCGTCAGTTTATGAATAAGCTCTCCCAGGTTTTCCGCCGTGGGTTCTGGCAGATGCCCCCCAAACAAAGGGTCGCGGTGGTTGTGCTGGCATTGCAGTGCATTAGCATCTTTCCAGCCCGCTTTATCCGCTAAAATCCGGGGCAGCACTAATTGCCCAGCTCCGTACATCGGATCGTATAAAATACGGGGAGGCTTCTGGAGTTTTAAGGCATCACGAAAAACGTCCCAATGGATCACCGTATCCAGATGGGCCAGGTATTCAGGATAGGCAGAGAACAAGGTTGTTTTCCCCATTCCCCCCCGGACTCTTGGTGCAGGGAAGTGACCTTCCTCTACATAACGCATCACGGCTTCAGTAATGCTGGTAGAAGCAGGCCCTGCATACGCAGGGATAAATTTTACCCCTGTATATTCTGGAGGGTTATGGCTGGCGGTGATCATCAGCGCTCCCGCTGCTTTGTGGGCTTTCACCGCATAAGCAATCAACGGAGTGGGGGCAAAAGCTTCACTGAGTAAGACATCGATCCCGTAAGCATTGAGGGTGTCTGCAGCCACTTGGGCAAAATATTCTGAGAGAAAACGGGTGTCGTAACCAATAACCATAGTGGTAGGGCACAGGGTTTTAGCCAGAGAGGTTTGGTTAATATAGGTCGCGATCGCTGTTACCGCATGGACTAAGGCTTCCACAGTGAAGCCATCGGCAATCACTGCTCTCCAGCCATCGGTTCCAAATTGAATGTTGTGTCCCATAAGGGGAATTGACCCTGTTTAACCCGCAATTTTGAGAGTGTCACCCTCTCATTATAAGGTGAAAAGCAGGGTTTTCTCCTATATCTGGAGGAGGAGCGGTGCTTTGCTTAAAGGTTTTTAAAAATCGCTACAATTTAGGCTGTTAGTAAGCTTTAGCCATATTCTCTGATTTTTCTGGCTCCCTTGAACGGAGGAAAAAGCCCGAAAATGACTTCAGAAAACCATCGCCTTCACGATACCCATTATGTGAGCAACGGACTGCTTACAAAAACCAGATTAACGGAAGTAATGAGTGATATTTAGGAACCAGTGGGTAGCTGATTCCTAGAGGCTTAATACAGAAGTGTCATCTGAAATGTCGTAGGAAACACAATCAAAACCCCAAAAATAAAAACAACGGATTGTGATTATTTTTGGAAAATAAAAATAACCAAACATAATAAACCAAGTCTTCCTGAATTGTAGACGGTTACTCGAATTAAGCGAACAGCAAGGTATATAAATACCATCTTGCGATTCCGCTTATCAACAGTAACCGAACCTGTAAACTTCTTGCGGCCATTATTGGGCATCAGCCCGGTGCTTGTCGCGATGAGTGAATGGTGCGCTGCAATGACGTGGATTTGGCGACTGATTGATTGAATGAAAATAACAGACTAGGAGAAAGTGATAATGCCAATTATCATCAATACAAACGCGTCGTCTTTGAACGCACAGCGTTATTTATCAGTTAACTCGAAAAATTACTCAAAATCCTTAGAGAGATTATCCTCTGGGTACCGGATTAACCGGGCCGGGGATGACGCCGCTGGACTACAAATTTCTGAACTCCTTCGAGGACAGATTCGTGGTCTGAAAAAAGCAGGCGATAATACACAGGACGGGATCAACGTTCTTAATATTGCGGATGGCTCTTTTCAAACCATTCAAGATAACTTACAACGGGTTCGTGAGCTAACAGTTCAAGCTGCCAACGATACCTACGGCACAACCCAAAGAACCATTATCGAGAACGAGATTGATCAGCTGCGCGCTGATATTGACCGAATCGCCAGTGGTACAAATTTTAACAGTATTAGTTTGCTAGGTTCTGCCACCCCCGCTAATTATTTTATTCAAGTAGGGGCTGGCTCCAGCACCGTGGTAGACCGAATTGATGTTGCTTCTGCTTTAGGGAACGTCAGTACCTCGACAACTGGTATCAACCTCTCTGCAGCGGCTGCACAATTTACGGATAACTCTGCGGTTCAAGCTTATTTAACAAAGGTTGATGCAGCTATTACTGCACTGGGTAGCAAACGCTCTGTGCTGGGCGCATTCCTGAACCGATTTGAAGGAACTTTTAATAACATCAACGCTGCGGTAGAGAATACCTCGATTACAGAATCTCGAATCCGTAACGTGGATGTGGCGGCAGAAAGTGCAGAACTTACACGAAATCAAATTCTCCAACAAAGTTCTGCATCGATTCTGGCTCAAGCCAACCAGGTCCCGCAGTTAGCACTGTCCTTGCTGCAAGGTCTCGGTAGATAATAACCCAGACCTCCCTGGTAACACAAATTTAACTTAACACTTCATTCGTTCGTCTTCCTGAACAAACGAAGTCTCTTCTCCAACCATCTCTTTCTCTCTCTGTCTGTTCATTCATTCAATTTCTATACCCCGAGGGTCTACCCGCCCTATGGGGTATTTTTTTTTGCTCAGTAAAAAAGTACTATCTTTTCCGAAAATAATTTAATATTTTCTCCGGTTGTTCGATGCAGGTTGTAAGAGGTGAATAATCCAAATATTTTAGGACGTGGATAGATAAACATCGCAATAGAGCCAACGGGTTGTTTCGACTTGGCGTTGGTTTGAGCTCGCGGAGTATTCATCTGAGGTGGAAAACAAAATACGACTGTGCTGATAGCACTCGCGTTGGCTTTGGCGTGTTGTTTTTTGCCGTTTGTTAGAGAAGAGACAAAGGAGTTGTCGTTATGCCATTAATTATCAATACAAACGTTGCCTCACTTAATGCTCAACGTAACTTAGGCACCAACAGTGCCAATCTGAACAAATCCCTCGAACGCTTGTCCTCTGGTCTAAAAATTAATCGTTCTGGAGATGATGCGGCCGGTCTGCAAATTTCGGAATTATTCAGAGCTCAGATCCGTGGTCAACAAAAAGCAGTGGATAACACGCAAGATGGTCTCAATTTGTTGAACTTGGCTGATGGGAGTTACCAGACGATTTCAGACAACCTCCAACGGATTCGTGAACTGACTGTGCAAGCGGCCAACGATACGAACGCGACTGCACAAAGAACTGCCATTGAAGGTGAAGTCGATCAGCTGCGTTCTGATATTGACCGAATTGCCAGTGCCACCACATTTAACGGCAATATTTTGTTAGGTTCTGCGACACCTGCCAACCTGTATATTCAAGTCGGTTCCAACAACAACAGTTTCCAGGACCGGATTGATTTGGCCAGTGGCCTTGGTAATACCAGTACCGGTACATCAGGTTTAAACCTGTCTGCCGCTTCTGGTCAGCTCCAAAGCAACGGTAGTGCCCAGACCTATCTAGGTACCGTAGATGCAGCCCTGAGTGCCTTGAACGCAAAACGTTCTACGTTGGGTGCTTTGGCCAACCGTCTGCAGAGTGCTTCTGCTAACGCCTCAGTCAAAATTGAGAACTTAAGCGCAGCCGAATCACGAATCAGAAACGTGGATGTGGCGGCAGAAAGTGCCAACCTGACACGGAATCAGATTCTGCAGCAGGCATCTGCTTCAATTTTGTCGCAAGCCAACCAATCCTCACAGCTTGCGCTCAAACTGATCGGTTAATTCAATCACTCATTTTCCAACCTTCGGGGGTGGTTCCAATCGGAATCTCCCCCTTTTTCTGTGTGGCTCCATTTTATCTATGGATTGTCAGTGAGATTTTAAACATAAGATAAGATCGCACTGAAATTACTTCAATACAATTCAATTAATTCAACGCCTTTTTATTTAATCTATCCTCCAAAAAATGGAGACTCTTGACTAAATTTCTAACCCTTTTTTTACGCTGAATTAGGTATTAAGCTTATTTCCAGCTATACAACAAATGCCTGTACATTAAATGGAGGAGGGAAATACGTTCTTTTGAAGTCCCCAGTATATACTCCGATAATTTATATGAAGACGAACGAAGATACATTCAAATCCAAAAAACCCTGCGCTAAAGCGATTGTATTTTAAGAATACGCACGCAATGTTTCGCTGAACAGCTAGGCATCGCTCTGCGTCATTCTGTGGCGATAAGTGGTGTAATTGCGATTTGGTTGTTGAAAAAATAGTCCTCAAAAATAAAACGAAACGAACCGGAACTGGCTTTTGAAGAAAGGCTAGGGTACACACCGCGTCCGATCTTTGGCTGTAAAAGGCTGAAGACCGTAGTACGTCTCTGAGGAGTTTTGTCAGTGCACAATGTTGTGTTGTAAGGACGCGACACGGCTTGTGGTATGCCGCTGACGAGATGGAATCAGGGGTCCTCGTGCTGCAAAAAAAGTAAGCGAAAAAAATAACCAGTGAAGTAAGCGCGATAGACCGTAAAGAAGTATAAGGAGATACACACAATGCCATTAATTATCAATACAAACGTTTCTTCTCTTAATGCCCAACGTAACTTAGGTGTAAACAGCGCCAACCTGAACAAATCCTTAGAACGTTTGTCTTCAGGTTTACGTATTAACCGAGCAGGAGATGATGCGGCTGGCTTACAAATTTCGGAATTATTCAGAGCGCAAATCCGTGGTCAACAGAAAGCGGTTGATAACACCCAAGACGGTATCAACTTGCTGAACTTGGCTGACGGAAGTTACCAGACGATTTCAGACAACCTTCAGCGTATTCGGGAACTCACAGTGCAAGCGGCCAACGATACGAACGCGACAGCACAGAGAACCGCGATTGAAGGAGAAATTGATCAGCTGCGTTCGGATATTGACCGAATTGCCAGTGCTACGACATTTAACGGTAACATTTTGTTAGGTTCTGCAACCCCTGCCAACCTCTTCATTCAAGTCGGTTCTAACAACGATAACTTCAAGGACCGTATTGATTTGGTGAGTGCTTTGGGTAACGCCAGTACTGGCACTGCAGGTTTAAACCTGTCAGCCGCTTCTGGTCAACTGCAAAGCAACGGTAGTGCTCAGACCTACTTAGGTACTGTCGATGCAGCCCTGAGTGCCTTGAACGTGAAACGTTCTACGTTGGGTGCTTTGGCCAACCGTCTGCAGAGTGCTTCTGCTAACGCTGAAGTCAAAATTGAGAACTTAAGCGCAGCCGAATCACGAATTAGAAACGTGGATGTGGCGGCAGAAAGTGCCAACCTGACACGGAATCAGATTCTGCAGCAGGCATCTGCTTCTATTTTGTCGCAAGCCAACCAATCCTCACAGCTTGCGCTCAAACTTATCGGTTAATTCAATCACTCATTTTCCAACCTTCGGGGGTGGTTCCAATCGGAATCTCCCCCTTTTTTTCTTAAGTCGAAAAAATCCTACAATTATGACTATACCTAAGTTACCGCTATTGGACTAAGAGCACTTTATCCTCCGCATGGAGGAGGGGAATCAAGCAAGTGGATACTGAGTCCGATACCTCCTGTGAAGATAAACCGAAGATAAACAACACAACCAAACAAGAAATTCACGTGGTCGTCTCTAGAAATATCACTAGATGGACCATCGCGAGTGATTGTCGTAATACCAACCACATAACATAACCGAATAATCTATCAGAAGCGATTTCTGAAATAGAGATATCGAATACAGAATTCACGGATTTCTCTCTTCAGAAATAGTCTTACGACTGGTTCTCTTATCTAGAGGGCGCTTCAGATAGGTTGGAATGGCACCCGGTCACCCTTGACGGATCGATGGCCAATCAATGACGCACGGATTGTTGAATTGATTGGATCCCCATTAGCTTCGTCTTGAGTGAATTCACCGAGGGGTCAATGAGTGTAGCCCTTAAATAGATAATAAGTAGGAGAAATACCCATGCCTATTACCATTAATACCAATGCCAGTTCATTAAATGCACAACGTCATTTATCGATTAACGGCAACAATTTATCCCGTTCTTTGGAGCGTTTATCCTCTGGACTCAGAATTAACCGAGCAGGAGATGATGCTGCAGGCCTCCAAATTTCAGAATTATTCAGAGCCCAAATCCGCGGTACCAGTAAAGCAGCTGACAACACTCAAGATGGTATCAACTTGCTGAATTTGGCTGATGGTGCCTATCAAACCATCACAGATAACCTTCAGCGTGTTCGTGAACTCACTGTGCAAGCTGCCAACGATGCTAACGCAACCGCACAAAGAACCGCGATTGAAAATGAAATTGACCAACTTCGCAATGATGTTGATCGAATTGCCAGTGCCACCTCATTCAATGGTGTCAATCTTCTGGGCTCATCGGTCCCTGCCAATTTCTATATCCAAGTGGGTGCCAATGCCAATAATGCCCTGGATAGAATTGATATCTCTAGTGGTTTGGGTAACACCAGTACGACTGCCAGTGGTATTAATCTCTCTGCTGCGACTGGTCAATTTACGGATAACTCGGCGATTCAAAGTTATATCACCAAAGTGGATACTGCTTTAAGTGCCTTGTTAACCAAGCGAGCCACACTTGGAGCTTTTACCAACCGTCTGCAAAGCTCTCTGGCCAACGTTCAAATCAGTAACGAAAACTTTAGTGCAGCAGAAGCCAGAATCCGTAACGTGGATGTGGCGGCAGAAAGTGCCAACCTAACACGGAACCAGATTCTACAACAGGCTTCCGCTTCTATCTTGACCCAAGCCAACCAAATTCCACAGCTGGCGCTCAAATTGCTCGGCAATTAAAGCTCAGTTTCTATCGAATAAGTTCCTTTTTCCTACGACAATAAACCACTCATTTTTCCAACCCAGGGGGTTGGCCCAACGGATGGGCCTTCCCCCATTTTCTTTTGGGAAAATATGACAATGAAAATCCCCCCTGTTGGCGGAAGTGACAGGACTCGAACCTGCAACCCCTTTCGGGGCAACCGCTTTCGAGGCGGCTCCCTCACCATTCGGATCACTTCCATCAACAAGGGGGATGCAGGAAAATCATAACAAGAAGAAAAGAAAAATCCCAACCGTTACCACCGTGAGATACATACGTTAGAAATGGGTTGGGATATCAGTGAAGTAGATGTTATCGCGAAAAAATTGTTAGTTACTGTTAAAGAGTTGATTAATACGGTCTTCCAGTTCTGCTGTGTCGAGTTCTTTGGTGTATTCATTGAGGTACTGCGCTTTTTGGAAGCACGCAGCGGCCTCGAGTTTTTGTCCCATAAAACTGTGTACACGGCCAAGGTTGTAATAAGCCAGTGCGTAAGTTTCATTGAGTTCTGTGGCAAGTTGCAAGAGTTCTTGTGCTTTGTGCATATTGCCAATGTAATCCATATAAATCACGCCGAGATTATTGTGCGGAATATCATATTGTGGTTCCAGCTGGATGGCGTGTTCGTAAAGGGAGACGGCTTGCTCAATGTCATTGTTCATCCATTTTAGGTAACCCAGACTGGAGAACAATTGGGCATTGTTGGGATTGACCCGAATGGCCTGTTGGTAGGTGAGTTCTGCATTTTCAAAATCTTGTTTTTCAAAATACAACACGCCCAGATGAATATAGCTTTCCGTGTCTTCGGGGCTAAATTCAATCGCGGATTGTAATGCCAGTTGGGCAGCATCGAGATTTTGGAAATGGTCGTGGTAAATTTTTGCCAGTGTTCTGGCAATGTTAGCCTGCCATTCGGCGTTTCCACGACCGGATTGTAGGGCCATTTTATAGTGTCTGAGGGCCTCTTCGATGTTGCCGCTCATATAAAATGTGTTTGCCAAGCAGCAAAAGACATCTGGATTGTTGGGCTGAAGTTTGTTCAGACGCTGGTAATATTCATTGGCATACTCAAATTGCCCTTCTTGTTCCAAAATGTGGGCGAGTTGATTGAGTGCATTCTCATTGCAGGGGTCTCTTTGCAACGCTTTTTGGAACCAGAAAATGGCTTCATCAAAGTTGCCTTTATTGGCGTAGAGATTGCCAATCATCACCATTAAGGTGGGCATGCCGCTAAATTTTTCGTAGAGTGATAGCAGTTGGTTGAGGGCTGCTGCGTAATCACCGGCTTGCTCTTTGCAGAAGGCATCGGTAATAACAGGCAACATTTTGAGTACCGCGCTGAAGGGGACACGTTCATTTTCACTCAACAACATGCAAAAGCCGGTGGCAAATTCACTGATAGATTGTGTGCGAAGTGCCAGTCGGGTTAAAAAATTGTGCTGCTTACCCCGGGCATGCTCATTGAGCGCATAACCCAAACAGAAATGGGTTCGGCTATTGCTTAGCCCGCCTTTGGCCTGAATCGCCTTGGATAACAAGCTGATACTGCTCTCAAATTGGCGCTTTTTATAGCTTAAGTAGCCTTGAACAAATAAGGCATCGCTGTTGCTCGATTCTTTGGTGAGCACTTTTTTCGCCCACTGCTCGGCTTTTTCGTAATGGCCTTGTTTTAAAAACAGTTTGGCCATTCTGCCTTGAACATGCACTGCGCCCGGGTTCATTTCTAGGGCACGGGTGTATTCATTGAGTGCCTGCTCAATTAAATTGCTGGGGTTGGTGACGTCAAAATGTTTGTGCGTCAAGTAATCTGCGGTTTTCAGTGCCGCATAAAATTGACTATCAAGTGATGAAGCTTGTTGCACGGTGAAGTGGCTTCCTTCTGGAGAAATAAATTGGGTTGAATCGCTGATAAACATCTAATGAGTACCCTCTCTCAAAAAAACGCGATACGAGACATAGATATTTGTGTGTTTTAAGACCCGCAAGAGCTGATATATAAACCGCTCTGAAAAATACCCTCTGAAAAATCCTTTTTTTCAGTCTCTTTCACAGGAGGTATCGTCTGTGTTGCTTCGAGCTTTTGGTTTTTGGTCTATGGGTGTTACAAATGTTTACTGCAATCCCGGTTTTATCAAACCAGGCCTGGGTTTTCAGATAGTTACAAGCAGCATGTTTTTGTTCTTAATATTGAGAAATGTAACAAAAGATATATCTTAAGGCAATATCTTGCATATCCAAGTGTTTATTTAAGTGTGAGGCAAGTCCAAATAAAGGACAGCCGACACCCTCAAGACACAGCTTTCAACCACACACACCTCCCTATACTTCTTTATGTTTCCCCCTAGACTCAAGACACAGACATCACAGGAGCCAACCGGCTCCTTTTTTTTTGCGCACATTCGGGATAGATTTTTCGCATGCGCGTTTTTTTATCCAGTTCATTTATAGGGACCCGGGTTATGCGATCCTGTCATAAGGGTTCTTTTTGGCTGATTGTGCTGATTTATCTGTGCTTGGCACCTGCTGGCACAATAGCCCAAGCCCAAAATGCGGTGAAAGCCCCTGCCAAATTGGGGATTGTTCAATCATCCGTGACACCACCCGGGGATGTTCGGGCTAAAAAAAGCAAAAAGCCCTTGGGTCCGCCCCTTAAAATTGAGGGGGTGACGTTTTACTACAAAAGCGACGCCGACGTTCGCTATTACCAAGGCCTCACTCAGCGAGAAACCACCCATACCCGGCCACCATGCGTGGCTGATAAAATCCTGCTTGCCAAAAAAGCTTATCAGGCGGCTTCTCTGGAGAGTCCATTTTCACGCTGGGCGGTGCAAGGGGCTCCTCACCCATGGATCTTTCGGGTCAAGGTCCATCTGGCCAATCAACGCACGACGGCACTTTTAAGCCCCAAGGTGCTACTTCGCATACAGATCAAACGCGGTCCACTGAGGGTTGACCCGGAAACTTTGATCACCGATGTGGACTATCTGATGCGGATGGCCCGTTGGGAGCCGTATTTTACCCAAACGCTAACACTGCCTGTTTTGGGGCCTGGTGAGGAAGTAGAACTCCCTAGCAAAGTGATTGAATTATTGCCCTGGACGGCATCCCATCCCAATGATTGGCCTGCTGGGGTTGCGGCTGAAGCGACAATACTGCCCGCTGGGAAACCCATTCGACGCGAACTCCTGTGCCTGCCGGATCATTTTATTGTGCCAGATGAGGAAGCCCCCAAAGCAGAACCTTGAGCCGTGCTTGACGCTTGTTTCCCCTTGCGATAACCTTAAAACACGCAACATTTTTGGAGTTTATACGATCATGTCCAGTCCCACCCCTATTGCTGTAACAGAACGTGATAACACGCTCAATCCCCGTCAGCTTCGTGCCGCTGGGTTCACTCCGGCCACACTGTACGGTAAAAATATTGAATCTCGCTCTATTCAGGTGAAAACCAAAGAATTTGTCACCACCTATGCCAAAGGCACTCGTGAGTATTGCTTTGAAGGCATTGATTATAACGGCAGCCCCATTGTCGCCAAAGCCCACAAGCTGCAAGTGACCAGCGTGAAAGACGAGCTTATCTCAATTGAGTTTTTACAGATCAGCCCCGCCGGTCCAGAGACGGCCAAAAAACCTGCCAGAAATTCCGCTCAGGTGGCCGGCAAACCAGCTTCTGCGAAAAAAGCTTCTAGCAAAAAAGCCGCTGTTCCCGCCTAAGTCTTTTTGGTTCCAATAAAAACGCACCCATTCCAGTTGGAGTGAGTGCGTTAAAGCCAGTCAATACGTTATATTGATAGAATTTAGTGGTTTGTGGAAAGAGGGATGTCTTTCCTGGGTGAAGGGCTGTTACCAGCCGTATCCGCCACCATAACCGCCGCCGAAGCCTTGGCCGTAGCCACCGCCGAAGCCTTGGCCGAAACCGCCGCCGAAGCCTTGCCCGTAACCACCGTAGTTAATACCAAGGGAGTTAGGGTACATGCCGGCGTTCTGACCACTTTGTCCGTTTAAGAACGCATTGGGGTTAAAGAAGGGGAAGCCGAGGAATAAAGGACCGGGTAATCCACCGGTGTAGGTCATCCGGGTTCCGGTTGTGATCCCTGCTGAGTTGAAGAGCAACAGGTTGATCATGGATGAATCGGCTGCTGAAGTGTATTGGAAACGGTTATCCATACCAGGAAGGCCACCGTTCTCAAAAAAGAATCCGTAACTACCGTAATCAAACGGTCTGGCAAGTTGGGCTGGGTTGGAGTAGCCACCGCCACCGCCGTAACCACCGCCGTAGCCATAATAGCTTTGTTGTTGTGGAAATCCGAAAGACATTTGAAGCTCTCCTTTGCGCTTATAAAAGGCTATTGCTTAAAAATTGATTGCTCTTGAGTGAGATGGGAATCTTGAACGAAAATTTCTTGGAGTTCGAATGAACGAGGAACTGTGAGACGAAATTTGACGTGAGATTATCCGAAAGTTTTGAAGGTAGAAGCGATGTTCTTCCCAATAACCTTACGAACAGCGTCAATTTCGGTTTGGACTGCATCTCGTTGGGTATCAACCCGACGAAGTTGAAGTTCAAGGGCTTTATCAATTTGTTGCAGAGCCGCGATGCGAGCTTGAAGCGCGATCATCACCGGTGATTCTGGTTCTAAGTTAGCACTGATGTTGAACAATTGACCGGTAATGTTGGCAAGTGCCATCCGGGCTTGGTTGATAAACTGACCTTGGAGTTCTAAGTCACTCTTCCGGGCAGTCAACATTAGGTATCTTGCTTGACTGGCTGCAAAACCCATTGCGTTGATCTCCTTCTTCTATCACATAGAGTGTTGGGTGGTTGGGAATATAGGAAATTAAGAATTACTTCTGTACAGAAATAAAAACAATCTAAATATTAAAATTGCCTTAAGAATTTCAAATGTTACAAAATTGATATATAAGGGATATTCATTCCCGCTGAAATCAGCACAGCGCCTGTAATCTTAATTCATACATGGAAGACGGGGGCGAACGGGCTTGTTAGAATAACCCTTGTCCAGCAATATTCAGATAAAGGTTGTATTTAAGGTGAATTTATAAATGAATGCGATGGCAGTGCAAGCCTTAGAGCATCCTTTTGAACGCGTGCCCCCCCAAAGCCTGGAGGCGGAACAAGCCGTTTTGGGTGGTGTGTTGGTGGATGTGGACGCCCTGACCCGGGTGGTTGAAATTGTAAAACCAACGGATTTCTACCGTCAGGCCCATCATATTATTTATGAAGCCGTGCTGGCCCTGTTTGAGAAAAGCGAGCCGGTCGATATTATTACGGTCTCTGAGTGGCTGAAAGACCAAGATTTACTGGATGTGGTGGGAGGACGCTCCTACGTCAATGATTTGGCTTTATCGATTGCGACCACGGCCAATATTCAGTATTACGCAGAAATTATTCGCGATAAATCCATTCTCAGGCACCTGATTCAGACCGGGACAGAGATTGTAGAGAACGCCTTTGAAGCCGATGATGCGGAATCCGCCCTTGATAAAGCCCAGCAGTCCATTTTTCAGCTGGCTCAGCAAGGGATGCCGGATGATCTCAACCATATTAAAGATGTGTTGCCGATCACCTTTGAGCAGATTGAAGAACGGCACGCCAATAAAGGGTCCCTCATGGGGGTGTCGACCGGCTACTATGACCTGGATTCATACACCTCAGGGCTTCAAAAGTCGGATCTCTTGATTCTGGCCGCCCGCCCTTCGATGGGAAAAACCTCGTTTTGTCTCAACATGCTCTCTCATATTGCACTGAGAGAAAACTTGCCAGTTTTAATGTTTAGCTTGGAGATGAGCAAAGAGCAGCTGGTTCAGCGGATTCTGTGTTCTGAGGCCGAAATCGACGCTCAGCGTATCCGAACCGGCAATATCACCGAGAAAGATTTCCAAAAACTATCGATGGCCATGGGGAAGTTGGGCGATGCCCCTATCTATATAGACGACACCCCGGGGATGTCTGTGATGGAACTGCGGGCCAAGGCCCGGAAATTGATGGTGGAAACCGACGGCCAACTGGGCTTGATTGTGATCGACTATTTGCAGCTCATGGAATCGCGCTCGGGGGGACATCATTCTGATAACCGGGTACAGGAGATTTCGGCCATTTCTCGGGGCTTAAAAAGCATTGCCAGAGAGCTAAAAGTTCCTGTTATGGCACTGTCTCAGCTTTCACGTGCGGTGGAAAGCAGACAAGATAAAAAACCAATGCTGAGCGATCTCCGGGAATCAGGGTCTATTGAGCAGGATGCGGATATTGTGATGTTTATCTACCGGGATGAGTATTACAACAAGGAAACCGAGAAGCCAGGAACCGCCGACATTATTATTGCCAAACAGAGAAACGGCCCGGTTGGCGAGGTAACACTGCTGTTTCGTCATAGCATTACCAAGTTTTTAAACCCAGCGCCAGAAAAACCCCGCGTTTTTTAAGTCGCAGTGTTGAGTGGCAATTTTTTCCCTTCAAAAGAGTTTTAAGTCTCAAGTCAATTTTAAAAAGGATTCTATTAAATGCATATTGCCGCTGCCCGTCCTGCCGTTTTTATCAAGCCAGCTCCCTCAGCTGCTACCGCACCCCGCTTTGGCACAAATCCTACCGATTTTTTGGCGCAAACGTTACCTCAATTGCCAGATATCACGGGAAAAATGATTCTAGAAGCAGTGCAAACCCCTTTCAGCACGTCCGAAGCTGCAGGGTTCACCTGCTTAGCAGACCGAATGCCAAGCTTGCGGGAATCAACACTTGCTCCCACCGTTTTAAACGCAGGACTGACATCCGCTGTGAAAACCGCCATGGGATTTGGGCTCATTCGGAAACTGCCGTTTAATGATCCAGAAAATATGCGTCTATTCTCTCTTGGGAAGAAGAGCACCCTGTTTGTCTTTGAACTGACCGATGCGGGCACAGCCTTACTGCCAAAGTAGTCAGCAAAATAACCAAAAAAAAGCCCGGTTACGATTAACCGGGACTGTGAGTTCTATGGAGTGTGTGAGGGGAAAAAATTTATATCGATAGAGTGAGGAGAAATATATATGTGTGTGTGTATTGAGAGAGAAAAAATTGTTTTTTTGGGGGAGGTATAATGTGTGGGCTAGGCCCAGACATTCAACCGTTGGTTTCCAAAGCTGGTGAAGGCGTTACCGAATTGAGGAGCAGGTGCATTAAGGTCAGCAAGTGGCTTTTGGGTAACGGGGGCTTGAACAGCACCGGCGAATCTTTTCAACGCATTTGTTCCGGCAACTGCCACAGGGGTTAAACCAGCTAAAAAGTAGAGACCTTCCATAATATTCACACTTTCTGTGTTGTTTTGGGGGTTCTGTGTGGACGCTTGGGATACTCAGACTTGTTTAGGAAAAATGGATTTACTCAGACGACGTATTGATAACGTACTATCAACAGTTAGTAGTATTGATCTCGGCAAAGAAAAATTCAACCTAACCAGAGTTAGTACGAAAGAAATTGTAACATTTCGTTACTCTCTGTCAACATGTCTTTGACAAAAACTGTGGTAAGTATTTCCTGTTTTTTAAATACTAGCGTTTTTAAATTTCTAGTTATAAGGCTCTGGCGAGAACTCTGGCTTCCCCTCATCAAAGGCATCCGGCATGAGTATGGGCCCAGGCACCCCTATCCCATGGGCACTATGGTACAGCCATTTTCGGAGTGCGGGGTGAGTGTCCACACCCAGTATCTCTCGTAAAGCATAAACCCCTTTGACCCCAGCCAGATTGGTGAGTTGGACATGATCCGCGTCCACCACTTCCCAGACACACTTTCGGCAAACCCGGTCTTGGGTGAGATAAATATCGGCTGGCTTGATACTTAGACTTTCTGCCCGAGTATTGGCTGAAAAGACCAAGAAAAAATGAGCGGTTAGAAGAATGGAAACGGGAGCGAGCACCTGCTTGGCGAGTCTCTGTTTCCAATGACAACGTGTGTGAAAAAAAAGAAGTGGGTTTGGCATCCGTCATTTCCCTATATATATGTATGAGTTTAATGGAGGTCGGGACTTTTTCACGACCCCTGTTCGGCGGATCTGAGAAAGGGGAACGGGCTTGATATTCTACCACCGGGCTTGATATTCTGGACGTGCGGATATAACATAGTGAAACTATTGCGGGATTTTGTCTCGTCAGTACAGCTATCAAAATGCTCAAGCGCCAGTCAGGAGATACCCCTCAGCCATGAAACCCGAAATTCATCCCCAGTATTATTCAGTTGAAGCCACCTGTGTTTGCGGAAACACCATTACCACTGGCTCAACCCGCCCCACCATTCAGGTGGATATTTGCTCTGCATGCCATCCCTTCTATACCGGACAACAAAAAATTGTTGATACCGAAGGTCGGGTGGAAAAATTCAAAAAACGCTACGCCAAAAAAGAAGCCTAACGCTTATTTTTTGTTGTTCTCGTGCGTTGCCCTCTCTACAAATACAGGGTAACAGCGTTGCTTTTGGGTTAAAATTTTCTAGCAATACCGGCTTATCACTCACTAAAGCGATCAATCGCTAAATGGAAAAGCGAAATGGAAAAGTTAATCGAAAAACTCGAGGAAGTGGAACGCTCGTATCACCAATTGGGTGAGCAGCTTTCTCAACCCGATGTGTTGGCAAACCCCAATAAACTGCGGGATCTGTCCAAACAACGGGCCGCTTTAGAAACCACCATGGATGCCTTTCTCAAGTGGAAGTCGTGCACGGCCGATCTCAATGATTCTCGGGAATTGCTACAGTCAGAATCCGATGACAGCATGAAGGCCTTTTTAAACGGCGAAGTGGACCGCCTTGAGGCTGAAATGAATGCATTGCGCGAAGAACTGCGTATTTTGCTGCTGCCCCGAGATATCAATGATGATAAAGATATTATGTTGGAGATACGCGGCAGTGCCGGCGGGGATGAGGCCAATATTTTTGCTGCAGATTTAATGCGGATGTATATGCGCTTTGCGGCCACTCAAAATTGGCAAACAGAAATTATGAGCATCAATGAGAACGAATTGGGTGGGGTGAGTGAGGTCATTATCGCGATTCGAGGCGATGCGGTTTATAGCCGTCTGAAATATGAATCCGGTGTCCACCGCGTTCAACGTGTCCCGGTCACAGAATCCCAAGGGCGAATTCACACCAGTACTGCGACCGTTGCCGTGATGCCTGAGGTGGAAGATGTCGCCATTGAGATTAACCCCTCTGATATTGAAATTATGACCATCCGCAGTGGTGGGGCTGGTGGGCAAAATGTGAATAAGGTGGAAACGGCTGTCAGGTTGTTTCACAAGCCTTCTGGAATTCAAATTCACTGTACTCAAGAACGGAGCCAGCACCAAAACAGAGAACGGGCAATGCAGTTGCTCAAAGCCAAGCTATACGATCTCGAACTGCAAAAGCAGTCCAAAGAAATTTCGGATCTACGCCGCTCCCAAGTGGGCACAGGTGACCGGAGTGAACGCATTCGCACCTACAATTATCCGCAAGACCGGGTGACTGATCACCGCATTGGCGAAAACTTTGCACTCACCCCGGTGATTAATGGAGATGTCGAGCCACTGATTCAACAGTTGGTGACTGCCGACCAGCGGGCAAAAATCGAAAAATTGACCCTACAATCATCAGGGGCATAAGCAGATGGGCCTCTCTTCAGATCGGATTCAAGACGCTTTGTACGGGTTTGCTCGAAGCCAATTGCTTTTTACGGCCTGCGATCTGGACATTTTTACTCAGATTGCCAATGGGCACCGGGTGGCCCCCGCCATTGCCAAAGCCATTCATGTGGATCTACGCGCGTTAAGCATTGTTTTGGACGGGTTGGTGGGGATTGGCTTTTTGGATAAGCACCAATCGGCTTATCGATTACCTCCTGATGTGGAAAAATACCTGGTGAAAACCAGCCCCAGCTATATGGGTGGGATGGTCAAGCATGGCAAGCGTCTTATGGACACGTGGACACAGTTAACCAGTGTGGTGAAAACCGGTCAACCTGCGGGCTCTGCTCAAGGGCTGGCTCAATTGGAAGCCTATTTTGCGGAACTCGCCAAAGGGCTCTATGTGTCTAACTACCCCACGGCCCAACAATTGGCCGTGATGCTTGATTTTCACTCTGCCCCCAAAGGCGTCAATATACTCGATGTGGGTGGTGGTACCGGAGTATGGTCCATTGCTCTATTAGAAGCCAACGCAGATGCCCGGGCGACTATTTTAGATTACCCGACCGTGGTTGAGATTGCCCGGGAATACGTCGCAAAGCACGAACTGTCTGAGCGGGTGACCTACACACCGGGTGATTTAGAGATGCTGACGCTTCCCCCCAGCACTTACGATTGGACGATTCTGGCCAATATCTGCCATGCGATTGGTCCTTTTTCCACTGCGGAACTGATTGGCCATGTGGCAGAGGCGCTGAAGCCAGGAGGTAAGCTGGTGGTGGTGGATTTTGTGCCCGATGATGAGCGAAGTGAACCCGGCTGGCCGTTGCTTTTTGGGGTGAATGAGATGATCACCACGGATGAGGGCAATGTGTTTACTCAGGCCGAGTACACCCAATGGTTTGAAGCGGCGGGCTTGTCTTTGGCTTCTAAACATAGTTTGGACGGGGATGTGACCGCCTTGGTCGCTCACAAAAACTAATTTTGTCACTGAAACTTTTTTGGCCCCATGAATGTATTATCTAAAGTAGAGGTCTATTGGGGCAAAGATATGAAACTGATATTGGGCGTGCTACTCAAGTGGACAGTATTGGTTCTTTTGGCGCTGGTCCTGTGTATGGAGATCGATCCTGAAGGGATGTTGCAAGCCGCGGAACCTGAAGATCTTCCTGTCCCCTTTGGGTTTGAGGATTACTCTCTGATGTCTGGGGGGATGAAACGCTGGTTTATGGTCCAAACACCTGCTGCCATTCTTGCTAAAAATAAGATGCCTGTTGTGATTCTGCTTCACGGAGGCACACAGAGTATGCGTAAATTATTTACTCGAGGGGCTGGAGGTACCAAACTGTGGCCTGAGCTTGCTCAAAAAGAGGGCTTTCTCTTGGTGGTACCCAATGGGGTGAATCCAGACAATTTGGATACTTACGGGGACCACCAGAACTGGAATGATCTCAGGAACACGGGTGCTTGGGCCCAGCAGAAAGCCGATGATGTGGGCTTTCTAAAAGCCCTTCTGGACTGGCTGCCCAAACATTATGCGGTCGATCTTAAGCGGGTTTATGTCACTGGTGCGTCCAATGGCGGCATGATGACACAACGCCTGCTAATTGAAGCACCTGAGCGTTTTGCAGCGGGCGCCGCGTTTATTTCCTCCCTTCCCTCCAGTCAGGTTGCGATAAGCCCACCGAAATTGTCCACTCCTATCTTGCTGATGAACGGTACGGAGGATAAGTTGGTTCTTTGGAATGGGGGCCAGGTGGCTAGAAACCGAGGGGAAACCCGTCCGGTATTAGAGACCGTCGCCTGGTGGGTGAAGACGAATCATGTAGGGCCCACAGCGGAGAAAAGTGTCTGGCTCCCCGATCTTGACCCCTATGATGAGTGCCGAATTCATCAAGATACCTATCCTGCCAAAGGCAAGAATAGTGCGCCTGTGGTTTTTTATACGGTCGAAGGGGGCGGGCACGCCATGCCGTCCAACAGATACCCTATCGGCAATGCCCCGTGGGTTCGTCAAATCTTTGGTCACAGTTGCAGGGATTTAGACGGGGTTCAGACGGCCTGGGATTTTATGAAGCAGTTTCATCGCTAAAAGAATATTTTGCTTGGACTTACTTCTTCTGGGTGTTTCGCAAGGGGCCTAGGGTTCTGACCAAAAAGGCGTATTGATCTGCGGCTTCTTCAATCACCTTTTGCGTGGGTTTCCCGCTGCCATGGCCGGCTTTTTCCGCGACGCGTAAATAGGTGTTGGCCTGGTGTCCTTTTTCTTGGCGGGTGGCCGCCCACTTAAACGCGTGCCATGGGGCAACCCGGTCGTCATGATCCCCGGTCATAATTAAAGTGGGTGGGTACTGGGTACTCTGTGCCGGGGCAACATTGTGCAAGGGGGAGTATTGAATGGAGACGTTGAAATCGGCTTTTTTCTCGGGATTCCCATAATCAGACATCCAGGCGGCCCCGTAATTATTGGTATGAAAGCGCAGCATATCCGTGACGGGGACTTCTGAGATAACAGCACCAAAGAGATCGGGGTTTTGTTGTGAAGTTACTGCTGTGAGCAAGCCACCATTGGAACCCCCCTTGATGGCCAAACGATCAGCCCGGGTGTAGCCTTGTTGAATTAAGGCTTTAGCGCAACCGGCAAAGTCATCAAATACGTTCTGCTTGTTTTTAAGACGGCCGCCGTTATACCATTTTCGGCCAAATTCGCCCCCGCCACGCAGGTTGGCAATTACGTACACGCCCCCTTGCTCTACCCAATGGGCAATGCTGTATGAAAAATTGGGTTCTAAGGACACATCAAACCCACCGTATCCATATAAAATGGTGGCTGAAGACCCGTCTTTGGGCATTTTCTTTGGTTTTATCACCCACATAGGCACCTGTGTTCCATCTTTAGATGGCGCGTACACTCTTTCCACTTCGGCAATATCGACCAAATCTCTGGGGATATCACTTTTTTTGATAAAGCGCAGGTTGTTATCCGCCACGGTATATTGATAGCGTGTTCCAGGAGAGAGATAGCCACCGATGGAGATCTCAAAGGACTTATCTTGAGGCCGTACTTGTTTGATAGATAGCGTTGAACCCGCAGGAATGGAGGCATTGTGGAGGTGCTTTCCAGCCATTGTCCTTACTTCGAGACTGGCTGCGCCGTCTTTGGACCATTCGACCAGTAATTTCCCGTCTACCGCAAAGGCCGATGAGATTTTATTCCCTGGCTTTCTGCTTTGAGGCACAACTGTTTTCCAGTTTTCTGGGGCGGGATTGTTAATATCTATGGCGACAATTCGGTTACGGGCTGCTTTGAGATCCGTAATGGCATACAGTGTATCCCCCTCTCTATGAAACAGAGAGAGGGCCGCGACTCTGGGTGGGAGAATTTCAATCAATGGCTGACCTGGTTTTTGAAGATAGACGCCAGATTCTGGATTTGTCCCGCTGTAGACGTTATAAATTAAGTAAGGATCAGTTTCTGCTAGACGAAAACCACTGACGTGAGAGTTTTCAACATCCGTCCTTTGGTACAAAAGTACGTCGTTTTTGGGGTCTTCGCCCAATGTGTGGTGAAATGTTGCAAAATGCTGGGTGCTATTTCCATCTAGTTTCACCTCTTTGGAGTAAACCACCCCTTTACCGTCTGGATCCCAAGTGGCACTTGTAAATCGAAGGTCTGTTAGCGCTTCATAGACGTCATTCCCGGTTGTCACGTCTTTAAAACGCATCGTGAGCATATCACTGCCAGATTCAGAGAGTGTGTAGGCGATCAGCTTCCCATCAGGGCTTTCATCGACCGAATTGACGGAGACGGTTCCGTCTGAAGAAAGCTGATTGGGATCCAGTATTACTTTTTCAGGGGCATCTTTTCCGCCAATACGCACATAATAGGTGGGTTGAGCCGCCAGCCCTGATTGCCGAGAGAAGAAGTAATTCCCGCCGAACTCCGAGGCCATTGATTCTCGGGTAAAGTCTCGAATCTCTTGATGCCATTGAATGGCCTGCTGTCGAACCGCTTTGGCCTTTGCGACAAAGGCTTCGGTGCGTTTATTTTGAGCTTTCCACCAGGCAACGGTTTCTGGCGCATCCAAATTTTCCAACGGCCGGAAAGGATCGCTGACACGGGTACCGTGTAAGGTTTCAATTATCGATGCGTCGCGAGGGGCGGGTGGCAATGGTCGGCTGGCTCCAAAATAAAGGGCTTTAAAGACAGAGACTTCAGGGGATGACGGAGTAGTTTGAGCGTCATGGGCCTGATTACGGGCATTATCATAACCGTTCACATGGGTTTTGGCTTGTCTGCCTGTCTCTGCTCTTAAGTATCCTCCAAGAATAGGTATCTCTGCCATGGCCTTTTGATTCCAATCCACTGTGACTTCACACAAACTGATATATAGGCGTAAATGATCCTGAAGCCAGAAGATTGCCCGGGTAAGCTGTCGATAAAGTGAGAGATTTTCGCCGCGCTTTTTGGTAAACTCTTACCCTATTCAGCGTGGTTTTGCCGGTGTGGCGAAATGGTAGACGCAGTCGACTCAAAATCGACCGGGGCGACCCATGTCAGTTCGACTCTGACCACCGGCACCACTTAGATTTTCTTAAGGCCTTTTTAGTGGCCTTATTTGGGTTTTTTCTTAGTGATAAAGCCCGTTAAAGCGAACGTTCATTCCCCCACAATGATCATTATCTTCGGCTACTAAAAAGGGAGGGATGAGTCTCAGCGATAGCTGGCAGTCGAATTCACTCGTGTCTTTTCCACTTTCTTGGCCACTGCCTTCGCTTACCCGCATAAAAGCACCATTGGGTTTGGCACTCGCATCGACACTGCCTGTGTGGACGTTGTCTCCCAAACCGTGCCAGAAGGCAGTGCCCTGAACCAGAAGCTTCCCTGGATGTTTCGCGTCGGGCCTGATCACAATGCTTTGACTACCATCTCGCCATTTTTTGGACCATGTTTTTGCAGAGATAACGGCTTGAGTGCTTTGGTGTGGCTTGATAAATTGGGATTGAACATATCCTATTTGGCTGTCCCCTTGACGGGTGATAAATCCGATGCATCTCCATTGGGTCTGATTCTTGAATAAGGCATTTTGAATCAGGACAGTCCGGCCTTGGTCCAGGCGAAACGGGCTTCGGCATTTGGGATTTTTCAGATTGGGGCAGTCGTCCCAATCATAGAAAAGAGGGACGGTTTTACGAATGCTCCCAGTTTGATATGTCTTTGTGGGGCTTGGCATCTCACAGGATTCTTGGCTTGATGTTTCCGCAGCAAAAACAGACAAGTCTGCCAATAGAGTCAACAGAATAAAACAGATGGATGTCTTGATCGTTTTCTGCATGATTGTTTTTTTATTGCTTGCTTTCCACAATTCTGTAGAGAGTGAAATAGGGTTTTGCAGGGAGTTCTCCAGCCGGGACTAATTGAACAGTTTTATGGTAAGTCTCTTTCATAAATTGCTGAATAATGATGGTCTGTGGGGGTTCAACGAGTACGAAACAGTCCTTACGGTTCGTCATCCATGGCATCAAGTCTTTGGCCCAGGTGATGCCATGGCTTCTCAAACGCTCATAAAACAAGGCAGAAAAAATGGTCCAGCCCACTGTCCGCCCGTTTTTAAAACCCGGATCTGGGGTCAGTGGGCTCACCCAAGTAAACGGGAAAACACCAGATTCTCGAATTAAATAACCACCTTCGCCAGTTAAGGCATTAATATAGGCATAATTTGCTTGGAAATCACGCTGTTTTTGTGGAATTTTACTGATTTTTACGCCAGTCACAATCACACTGGTCAGTATCAATCCAATGGATACCAGAGAAAGTAACTGAACGCCCAGGTTGTGTCCATGCCATGGCAGGATAAACTTTGAAAAAACCTGCCCCTGAGTCTTTCTTCGGACAAAATATACCCACAAGGCCCCCAGGCCAAAGAGAAAATAAATACTGGCAGAAACACGAATTGGGAAGCGTAAAAAGGTATTCATCGCCCAACTGGCTGAAAAAATGTATAAGAAAAGTGAAATATAGGTATAAAACGAGCGAAACATCCGGTTTTTTGCATTGGGATCCTCTTGATAGGACTGCCTAACCCCAAGAATCTGCAAACCCATCAGGAGAAAAAGCCCCAGCAAAAAACATGACCATTGATATTGTTTTAGCCAACACCGGTGAATCGTTTCTTTGATTGAATGACCCAACATGCTCGGTGTGAGCATTTGAAGAATTCTAGGAGGTATGTTCTCTTCTGTGGCCTTAGCCAGTTCACTGATCGGGTTGTATCCGTATTTATCTTCATGAAAAAAGAGCCAGTGTTGAAACATCTTGTAATCATTTGGACTCCAGCCAATCCGCTTGAAAACAGGATTATCGAACTGCAGGTCACTGATGCCAAAGCCAATGGTATTTTGATTGACCCACTGGTAGCGATCAAACTCTGCCTCTGCTGGACTTAAAGGAAAATAGGTCTTCTCAACCGTTACAGTTACTAGCAAGGGGAGTAACAAGCAACTGATAAATACTGCCAGACGTTGAACCGAAGAGACGATAGGGACAAATTTAGATTGAAGCGTAGACTGAAAATAGGCGTAAATCCCGTACGCAGGGAATGCAGAAAATAAGAGAATGGCTTTTAACCCTTCATAGCGGGTAATAAAGCAAAGCGAAAGGAGAAGACCGCATCCAATTGCCAGAAGATACTTTTGCTTGTTGTCGTTATTATGTCTCTCCCCCTCTTGAATTAATAGCAGCGAGAAGCCTATGAGAGCCAATCCTCCCGATAAAATGCTGGCAGTCGTAAAGGTGAGTCTGGTGACAAATCCCAAAAAAACCAGGCCAATCAATGCCATAAAGAGGTAATAACGCCAGGTTCGATGAAAAGGGCTGCTATCAGTGGGAAGCGGGAATAAAATACGCTGGATCAGGACATAAATCAGGCCCAGTTCTATCGTAAATACACAATAGTGATATAACGCGTACCACGCGAGGTTGGGGTTTGCCTGGTAGCCAGAGATTAACCATCGAGAGAGCATCACAGTCATGAAAGGAACTGCTTGTGAGTGTCTTAAGAAGTCGACCATCCCCGGATCATCAGGTTCCCCGTAGGCTAAAGGTAACAGTAATACAGCACCCCAAACAACACAGGCTGCCATCAATAACGCAAAGAGTGTTGAAAGTACTTGGTTATTTTTTGTCAAAAACATAGAGTTTCTCGCGACCAGAGGCGATCGTGGCTTGATGTTTTAATTGAGCCATAAATGGAGCTAACACAGTTTCAAGAGAATCAACATTAAATCGGTATAGCGCATCCCCATTGCCTGGATTAGCAGCTCGCTTTGCCAACCATGAGATGAGTGGGACAGAACTGGTACTGAGGTTTTTTACGGGTTCTGTAATAATAATGCGGTGTTTGGCAGCTTTGAAGAGTTTTTGGATCACCGTTTGCACTGCATGTGTATCGGGAAGAAAATGATAAAGACTTGCCTGCATCACAACAACATCAGCTTCTGGCAGGGGAGAATCTTCAAGGATATTATGCTCTACAAACTTCCCCCCCATTGCTTGCACTGATGACTCAAAACCAGCATTTAAGTCCACACCTATATAATCAATCTGTACGATGGGCATTATTTTTTTGAAGAGAGTGCCTGGACCACAACACACATCACAAACCTTTGTGTTACTTGGGATCCATTGATAGATTGCTTCATATCGTTCTTTATATCCCTTGGGTCCGTATAGAAGTTTCATCACAAAGTCATAGATCCACGGGTATTGATAGACCAAACTCACGCCCGAACTCATCTTAAACGCTGCCTCTCTGGTAAAACTCTTGGATGATATAGAGGGGGCGCTTTTTTACCTCATCGTAGATTTTGCTGATGTAAATGCCGTTGACGCCTAACAGGCTGATGATCAGCCCCGAGAAAAAGCAAAGAGAGATCATCAAGCTGGGCCAGCCTTTGGTGGCGGGGTCGATGTTAGTTCCTTCGGCCAGGGTTTCGATAAAAAAGAAAATGCCTGCCAGAAAAGACAGACTGGTAATAATAAAGCCCAATCGCACAATCAGACGGAGCGGTTTGTCTGAAAATGCAATCATGGTATCGAGTGCCAGGGCGAGCAGTCGGCGAAACTAGTAACTAGAAGGGCTGTGGTCTCTGGCCGCGTGAGCAACAGGGATGGCTGTGGAGCGAAACCCAACCCATTGGATAAAGGCAGGTAGAAAACGAAGGCGCTCTCTCATTTCAATCAATGTATTCACCACTTTACGGTGGTAAATACCAAATTGGGCGGTACTGGGGTCTTGCTTGGTATTGGTGAGATAGCTAAACACATTGTAAAAGGACTTAGAACAAAAGCGCTTGAACCAGTTGTCCTGACGTTCAACCCGTTGTGCCAGTACAATATCATATCCTTCTTGAGCCTTGGCAAATAATTGAGGGATTTCTTCAGGCTGGTCTTGAAGGTCACAGTCTAAAATGATGATCCATTCCCCGTGGGCTTGGTCTAAGCCGGCAGTAATGGCATAGTATTGCCCAAAATTTCGAGAAAGATTGATGCCTTTAACCCGAGCATCCCTGTCGGCCAGGGTGCGAATAATTTCCCAGTCTCGCCCTGGACTGGCATCATTGACCATAATCAGCTCAAAGTTAGGCGTCACAGCCTCGTCCATGGTCTTCTGGATACGCTCATATAAGGCGACTAAGGACTCTTCAGACCGATACACGGGAGTAACAATTGAAAATTGAGGCGAAAATTGTGGTGAAAATTGGGGCATGATTTCTACCCATTAAATCAACAGAGTCTAATTTTAGTATAGACAGAGAAAAAGCACGGTAAAAAACAGTGTGTACTTTGTTTATATCAATGCCTTGTGTAGACCGATAGAAACTTTTCACAGACAATGTAAAGCTAACAGCCCTTTTTGTGAGGAATGACCTCTCGTGAAGTCCACTCAAAGTCAGCTTGTCTCTAGTGCTGATCCGCACTCGCCTTTGGTATTTGAGGATCACACTCACCCTATTCCATTTAATTTACCCTATTTGGTGGGAACAGAACAACAATATATGGCTGATGCCTTGAGCGCGTTAAAGCTCTCGGGTGATGGTGCCTTTACAAAACAGTGCGAATCTTTCTTTCAGAGGCATTTTGGATTTCATAAGGCCGTCATGACTCCCTCATGCACGGATGCCTTAGAGATGTCAGCGTTGTTGTTGAACCTCCAGCCTGGCGATGAGGTGATTCTGCCCAGTTATACATTTGTTTCTACAGCCAATGCTTTTTTGTTGCACGGCGCTAAACTGGTCTTTGCCGATTCTTTAGTCGACTCTCCTAATATCGATCCAGCCCATGTCGAAACCCTGATCACCCCAAACACTCGGGCCATTGTCTTGGTTCACTATGCCGGTTTTGCCTGTGATATCCCCGCCTTTGAGCGTTTGGCCCAAAAACACCAGCTGATTTTAATCGAAGACGCGGCTCACAGTGTAGATGCCACTTTTCTAGGGAAGCCCTTAGGTTCTTTTGGGCAGATGAGCACATTTTCTTTTCATGAGACCAAAAATATCACCTGTGGCGAAGGGGGAATGCTCATCCTGAATGACCCCAGCCTGGTAGAACGTGCCGAAATCATTCGCGAAAAAGGAACGAACCGGTCCGCGTTTTTTCGGGGCGAAGTGGATAAGTACAACTGGCGGGATAAAGGCTCTTCATTTTTAGCCCCAGATTATGTGGCTGCTTTTTTATGGGGGCAACTCGAAGCATTGGCGCCAATCCAGTCCAAACGAATCACGATTTGGGACCAGTATTATCAAGCATTAAAGCCACTGGCTGAACAGGGTAAATTCAAACTGCCCACTCTCAGTGAAGAAATAGGCCACAACGCCCATCTATTTTATTTGGTGACGGGCTCTTTGGCAGAACGAACGGCCTTAATGGTCTTTTTAAAAGAAAAAGGCATTCACACCACCTTTCATTATGTGCCTCTGCATCAAAGCCCCTGTGCTCAACAAATGGGTTTTGCTGCTTCACAACAGCATTTCCCTCACGCGGAACGTTATGCGGATTGCCTGTTGAGACTGCCCTTGCATCTATACCTCAATGATTCGGACATTAGTCGGGTGATTGAAGGGGTTCACACGTTTTACGGACAGCACTAACAAGAAAAGTATTACTTACAAGAGTCTTTCCTCATGGCGAATCGTGAAAAAACTGTTTCTGAGAATGTGTCTGGGGCATTTTTTGTGGATGCCACCTGCATAGATTGTGGTACCTGCCGGCATGTGGCCCCCAAAAGCTTTGCTGAGGCAGCCGAAAATTCCTTTGTGTTCCATCAACCAGAAAATGACGCGGAAGTCACCGCTGCTCTCAGAGCGCTGGTATCTTGCCCAACGGGTTCGATTGGAACGGACACAAGGGTATATAAGCCCAATACCGTGATGGCAGATTTTCCTCTACCATTAGATGAAGGACTCTACTATTGCGGGTATACCTCAGCGAGTTCTTATGGGGCGAGCAGCTATTTTTTACTGCATCCAGAGGGAAACTGGCTGATTGATAGCCCGAAATGGATGCCTCGGTTGGCTGAGCGCTTCGAGGCCATGGGAGGTATTCGGTGGATATTTCTCACTCACCGGGATGATGTTGCCGATGCGGCGGCGTACGCTATGCATTTTGGTGCAAAAAGAATGATCCATGCTGCCGATCAACGGGCGATGCCTGACGCTGAAATGATTTTAGATATCACAGAACCCCAACAATATAGCCCAGCGTTTAAGCTCATCCCAGTGCCGGGTCATAGCCCGGGGTCTTGGTGCTTGTTGTATCAGAACCGGTATCTGTTTTCAGGTGATCATGTCTGGTGGGAGCCGAATGGTAAAAAGCTCACCAACCCAAACTATATCTATTGGGATCGGGCGAAAATGCTGGCCTCCAACCACGCTTTGCTCTCTTATCAGTTTGAATGGATACTCCCTGGTCATGGAGCCCCAGTGCACTTAGACAGAGAGACGATGCAGCAAGCGGTTCAAATGCTGTGCCAAAATACAAAAGCCCTCTAATCAGGAGCGATGTGCCTCAAGGGATGAGTTTAGAGAGACTACCCAGCAACATCGAGAAGGCGTCGTTTTTGTTCGAGTGTTTGATATAACTCACGGGCTGCTTGCCTTTGGGGTGACGTTGGAAGCGTCCCCTCGATCATTGTCTTTCCTCGAGAAACAGCACTTAAAAATTCGCCAAGAGGCCATTTCATGTCTTGGCTGGCCCATTCAAATAAAATTTCCATTTTGGCCATATGATTGGGGCTCCCTAATTTGCCGTAATGGAGCGCCAATTGATCGCAGGCCGCTTTTAAGGTTTCTGGCTGGCTATTGGCCAGAACCAGAGCCTCGATTAAGACCTTTTCAACCTCAGCAGCACTCGAAACACTATCAGAAAACCATCCAGCATACTCGATTAAAGCTCGAGCTCTGCTAAGAGCAGCGTCAGATGAGATGTGAGGGCGCCGCCCGCTCTGCTGAGTGTTTTGAGTGAGTCGGAAATCACCAAAACGTGGCAGCGTAATAGGCTTTGAGTTTGTAATCGTGTTTGTCAGCATACGCTTGTTAAAAAACGAGAGAGAGCGATAAATTGCTGAAGCGTCTTAAACTGGTTAGAAGCTCAATTGCCGTGGGTCATTTGACATTGAAAATCATCGCCAGCCGCTTTGCACAGTTCGTCCCCGTCTTGGGCAGAATATTGCACCGGGTTGGCTAATTCAATTTTCTGGGAGCTTGGATTATAGATAACACTGACGCCGTGGGCGATACGAGAAATTTCTGCCAACTGATAGTGAATCACTCCTGGCATTTCCGGGTAGGCGGCCAATAACTCAGGTCGACTCTCTAATACTTTGATCAGCTGGTCTTTCTGTTGGTCAAATTGACTCAAAAGATTATGAGGGCTCTCTGAAAATCGACGAAATTCTTCTGACAGATCACATGTGTGGTTAATAGCACAGGTTTCTAGGCTCACCATCGCTAATCCTAAATCATCGGTTGTGTTTACGAGTTTCCGCATTAAAGTAACCAGTGGCTTTAGGTCTTTATGGGGTTGAGAAGTTTGATTCAGTTGCGCAGCAAGTTCTCGAAGCGTATAGCCCATCCGTTTTACTTTATGACAGCCAGCACCGCCGACGGTATCCACGGCTTTATTTGTGTTAATCACATTGACACAGAAGCCGCTGGGGAAACACACCTGATCCCAGTCTTTCTGCACCGGTGCAATTACGCCACCAAGCCCTTTTCCGGTCCCAGGAGGGACAATATTTTTGTAATCGCGAATCGGAATTTTGCCGACGATCCGCTGATGCTCTTTAATCTGGGAGACAGTTAAGCCGCATTTTGCCTTGGGTGAAGTGCAAGGCTTTTCTGCCAGCACGACTGAGTGGCAAAACATGCTCAGGCCGAGAGCAAGTAGCAAAATTGAAAAAAGGGGAGTCAGAGATCTCATTTCTTTATTATACGGGGCTGAAACTCTGAAATCCCTATGCTATTCTTATAATAAGATAGGCCAACTCTATTTTGGCTGTGTTCTTTGACAAATCGATCCCAGTTTGAGTCTTCTCTTTTTTGAAAGAGACGTTCCGCTTATAACAATTTTCGGGGACGATCTGGATTTGACAGGGCGCAAATGGCTTTCAATTGCGAGTCGGGGTGCTGTTCCCCGTCACCAACAAGCACAAATGATAAATGCCAACGATAACGTTGTCAGCCTCGAAGCCTTCCGGGCTCGTAAAGCTGCTAAGCTCGCCGCTTAGTAACTAAACAGCCGGGACGGTGCTCACTCCTCTGAGTGAGCGGCCTCTCATGTGTTTCCTGTATGCCGAAACCATGGGACCCTTTATGCATACTAGTGTGTGTTAGAGGATGATATAACCCACACGAACCTTATCATCGAGCCTGGCGAGGCTGCTCAATAACCGCTTGGAACAGTTTTTAGCCGCAGGGTTGCGACTGGACTGAACGACAATAATTCAACCCTACGCTCGTAGATGTTGCAAGACATTCGTTTTGGACGAGAGTTCGAATCTCTCCGTCTCCACCATTTTTTCTTTATTCTTTAAGACTGGGATGCTTTGTCTTTTGGGGAAAGTTCTATCCCGCAGCAGGCGCAGAAATTATCATAAACTTGCTTCAGTGAGTTGAAACGCCCATGCGTACAGGGGTCGCACAATAAAAATTGGCGGGTGTTAGCAATCATCAGGATACTAATAGCCGGCAGAAAACCTGCCATGCAGGCCATAATGACGGTAGAGCTTTTCTCAAAAAGGGGAATAGGCTCACTCGGGTGACTGAGTATGTATTGAAAGACGAACGTACCGCAAAACAAAATGCCGACAGCAAATAAGGCCATCGCATACATGCGGGTCTGGACCAGTTTTTTTTGGTGGGCTTCCAGCGTGCTTCGACTGAGTTTTAGTCCACAACAGATACAGAATTGGGTGTATTCAGTGTCTGTTACCCAATGTGCACAGATAGGGCAGGCCAATTGTTTGAGGCTGAAAAATAGGCCCAAAATAAAAAATAGAACCAAAAAACAAATGCCAAACAGAGAGTTGCCCTGTAGGCCGGCATTAGCACTCTCTAAGACAAACAGGGTAACCAGCGGAGTTGCGATAGCAAGGGTGAGAAGACCCCAAATTGATTTTTTACGTCTGGCTTTATACGCCGCTTGGATCAGATTTCCAGTGTCTGTAACACTAACCTGTTTCTGTTCTAAGGTGGTATTTGTGTCTGAAGGAACTTGGGTCATTGCAAAATCAGCCCTTTGCACCTGACGTTGATATCTCAATCATAACATTTTTAACTTAAATGCTGGGTCTTTAAAGAGAACACTTAGGATGGGCTTTTAAAACAAATACCGTCCATCAATAAGTCAATATAATGTTTCGCTGCCTCATCAAAATCAAAATCTCGTCCACCGTGGGTGGAAGTCAGTCGAATCGTCACGGTATCCAATAGACTGAGAAAAATTTCAGCGAGTAATCGGGGATCAAGCTTTGGATTGATTTCTCCTCGGGTTTTGGCTGTTTCAAATAAGGCGAGAAAGGGCAGAATCAGGAATTGCTCATGGGCTTGCATAATCTCTGAACGGGCTTCAGGGCTGATATGCTCAAATGTATCTCGTAACATCGCCGTCATACTGGTTGGGGAGTTTTTTAAATACCCACGGCTGAGGAGATAAAGTTGCTCTCGAATATGGATGCTGGCGTCAACACCATCAGTAATATAACGATTGCCATGACTGAGCATGGACTTAAAAACTGCCACAAACAAGGCTTCTTTGTCTTTGAAATAGTAGTATAGTGTGGGTTTGGTGATGCCAACTGCTTGGACAATGTCGGTGATAGAAACACCGTGAAAGCCTTGTTGGCGAAACAATCTTTTGGCGTGCTCAATAATTTGCACTTCTACGGAAGCGGACTCCGCTTGTGCATGTTCGGATTTTTTGGGTCGCCCAATCACCCGTTTATTTGGGGTTGACCGTGAATTTGACATGCAGATTATTCCGTTCTAGCCCCGTTACTAGTGTTGATGATCGATGCCCATTATTATATACCACCCAGTAGGTTTCAGTTCATTAGAATACAGTTGACAAGTGCCGAAAGCTTATTTATAGTTGGGATTGTCATAATATACTGAATGTTCGGTATATTATGAGAAATCTCTACTTTTTATCAGTCTCAAACCTAACATGTCTCCAAACCTTGCCCAGTCGTATCAGTACTGGGCATTTTTTTGATTATGCTAGCCCTATCATTTAAGGAAAGTCATGATACAGACTCTAAATATATGGAATACAGCACTTTCACGCGATCAGTTGGCGAATATGATATGGCTGATTCATTTTGCTGCCACCTGGTTTATGGTGGGTCTGATATGGTTTGTTCAAATTGTCCATTACCCTTTGTATGATCGCGTTGGTCCAGATTTATTCTCGGTTTACGCCGAAGCCCATACCCGAATGACCACCTGGGTCGTCGCTCCTGTGATGATCTTAGAGCTGATCACTGCTGTGGCCCTGCTTTACTTTGTGCCGCCAGGGATGTCTCTAGGCCAACTTCTGTGGGCGTTTATTTTGCTGGGGCTTATTTGGCTTTCCACGGCTTTTCTGCAAGTCCCCTGCCATGGGAAACTTCAAATGGGTTACGATGCTAGTGTGCACCATTTTCTGACTCAGAGTAACTGGGTGCGCACAGTGCTTTGGAGCTTACGCGGTCTGCTGTTACTCCTCTTGTTATGGGGGACGCTTTCACAAAACGCAGGTCAATATAAAGGGCTGCCTCATGACCTCCCCTGATATCAATACGAAGACAGCGTTTATTCTGCTGGCACACGGGAGTCGAGATCCACACTGGCGAAGGCCGTTTGAAGTGCTTTTGGATTCTCTTCAAATGCAGTTTGGTAACCATGCGGTGTATTTGGCTTATATGGAAATGGCAGAACCCACTTTGGCAGACGTCGCCGTTTTGGCAAACCAGGCAGGAAAGACACAATGGCAGATTTTTCCGTTGTTTATGTCCGCCGGCGGTCATGTTCGCCACGATATCCCGCCGATGATCGAGGCACTTGCAAACCAATACCCGAGTGTTCGTATAGACATTTTGCCGCCATTAGGGGAGCATCCACTGGTTCATCAGGCAATCACACAAGTCGCGGGCCACTTTTTAAAATAAAAGCAGATTGACCAAATGACGATTTGGGTCAATAATTTAGCCAGCGGTATGCCAGCTGATTATTTCCAAGAATTTGGCCCCGAAAGGTAATTGTGTCAGATCTTACAGCGTCAGATTTTTTAGCGATTGACTTAGAAGACAGCCCTGAAGGTGCCTTACCCAAGGAGAGAGTCCAACGGATTTTAGAGGCTGCAAGAAAGCTTTTTACCCATTACGGCTTTGAAAAAACCACCATGGACGATATTGCCCGTGAAGTGGGCGTGAGCAAAGGTACGCTCTATTTAGATTTTCAATCCAAAGAACATGTCCTTCAAGCGATGCTGGATGCCCATTTGGCCCGGACCTTTGTATGGATGAAAACCCAAGTCCAAGCAGCACAACCTCCCTATTTGCAGGCTATTGAGACAATCTATGTAGAACATATACTTCGGGTCTTTGGCGATGCCCGCCAGATGTTTCATAGCCCAGAGTTGATGTTGATGGCCCGTGAACAGATGAAAGAGACACTGGTAAGATATTTGAAGAAGAAAGACGAATTTTTTGGCAACCTGCTCCAAAAGGCAGCGGAAAACCAAGAAATTATGCCCCAGCGTCATTATGCAGAAAGCTTTCGGACTATCTCCTTGGCCTTAGCCAGCTTTTTTCCTCCGTATCATCCCAGTATCAATTTACTGACGGGTAGCGAAGATGGGATTAAGCGCGATGCCACCCGGGTTATTCGATTAATTCTGGCTGGTTTAAAGGAGTCCGATCCGTGTATTTAGTCGCTTTAAAAATGCTAACCGGCGATCGGATTAAATTTATCACGCTGGTGATTGGTCTAACACTCTCTGTTTTGCTAATCACCCAGCAAGGATCAATTTTTTGGGGAATTATGTCTCGCTTTTTCACCACCATCAACAACGCACAGGCCGATATTTGGGTGATGGACCCTACCACTGAACAAGTGGATTCTCCTTCTCCGATGGATAATACGGTTCTGCCACGAGTAGAGAGTGTCCCGGGCGTCGCCTGGGCCAAACCATACCGACTAGGAACAGGCAATGCCCGTCTTAGATCGGGAATTTCTCGCGCTGTTCAACTCATTGGGGTTGATAGTGATTCACTTGTGGGACTCCCTCAGAACGTTATTGCTGGAAGTATCGCTGAATTAAATACTCCTGATGCCGTGGTGGTCGATAAGAATGAGCTCAAAAAATTGGGAGACCCAGGGATTGGGGATACGTTTGAAATTAATGACCAGCGGGCCAAAGTGGTTGCAATCATCAATACCAACCGTAATTTTTTATCCCTGCCCTTAATTTACACCACGTACGACCGGGCCCAATCTTACACCCCGGTTGAACGAAAATTCTTATCGTATATTTTGGTGAAACCAGAACCCTGGATCTCCGGACCAAACTTGGCCAGGCGAATCACCAAATTGACTGGTCTGGGAGCCTATACTGAAGAAGAATTTAAAAGTAGAACGCTTGCCTGGTATTTGAAAAATACCGGTATTCCCATTAATTTTGGCATTACTGTCACGCTGGGTGTCATTGTGGGGGCGGCCATTGCAGCACAAACGTTTTACACATTTACCTTAGAAAATCTAAAACATTTTGCCACATTAAAAGCAATGGGGCTGACCAACTGGATGCTGACTAAAATGGTCTTGTTTCAAAGCTTTTTGGTGGGGTTAATTGGGTATGGAAATGGTTTGGGGCTGATGGCATGGTTCGGCAGTACAGTCCCTAAAAAGACGGTGTTGGCTTTTAATACCCATCCGGCCTTGTTGCTGATTGCCTTTGTTGCTGTGGTGTTTGTGTGCACCATCTCTAGCCTGCTGAGTATCCAAAAAATTGTCCGTGTTGAGCCTGCCACAGTGTTTCGAGGATAAAATATTTCGATGACCACAGCCATTAAAATTGAAAATATGAATAAGAGTTTTCGCTCTGGGCCGACGGTTTCGCATATTTTGCACGACATTAATCTGACCCTTCCCACGGGGGAAGTGATCTTGATTGTAGGCCCTTCTGGCTGTGGAAAAACCACGTTAATCAGTATCATTGGTGGCATATTAAATGCGGATGATGGTGAAGTAACCGTATTTGGTCAATCGATGGTTAAAATGAGTGGTAGGGAGAAAACAGAATTTCGCAAAAAATATATTGGGTTTATTTTTCAACAATTTAATTTAATCCCAACGCTCACGGTGCAAGAAAATGCGGCCATTCCGCTTTTGATTCAAGGGGTTAACCGGGAATTGGCCTTGGAAAAATCCAAAGAATTGCTTGACTCTGTGGGACTGGGAGACCGACTGGAGAGTAGTCCCGTTCAGTTATCAGGCGGTCAACAACAACGTGTCGCCATTGCCCGCGCTTTAATCCGTGATCCCAAACTCGTGATTTGTGATGAGCCCACAGCTTCGTTAGACGGCCCCACGGGCCGAAAAATTATGGAAACACTGCGTACCATGGCCTCTCAGGCAGATCGCTGTGTACTTGTGGTGACACACGATTCTCGAATTTTTGAATTTGGGGACCGCATGGTAAAGATGGAAGACGGTCGCGTTATAGAAGAAGGAAAGACTGTAGAAGGAAAGATTCATGCTTAACGTGTTTTGGAATCGCTTTAAGATGATTCCGCCCATTGTGCCGGTGTCTTTGTTCGGGCTCGTCTTTGGGGTTAATTTTGTTTTACAGTCTCAGCAAGTGCCTCCTCGTAATCAACCCATTCGCCAACCGGCCGTAAAACCGTCAATCAATACGGTTGCTGGCACGGGTATTGTGGAAGCATGGCGAGAAAATATTAGCGTTGCCCCGCTAAGAACCGGGAATGTGAAAGAAGTTTTGGTGAAACAAGGGCAAAAAGTCCATAAGGGAGATTTGCTTTACACGCTGGATACCACTGAATTAGATTCTGCGCGCCAAACATTAACCGCCAATATTAATGCGCAAAAAGCCAATTTAGATCGCTTGCGTCATTTGCCCCGCCCAGAAACCTTAAAACCATTAGAAGCTGCTGTGAAAGAAGCACGCTTAACTTACGAAAATGCACAGACGCAACTGGAACGATATGAACGCCTGAGTGATAAGCGCAGTGTGAGCCAAGATGAATATACACAAAAAAAATATGCTGCAGCGCTCGCAAAGGCCAGCTTAGAAAAAGCAGAAGCCCAACTCAAAGAAATCCGCGTTGGGTCTTGGATCTACGAATTACAGCAGGGAGAAGCCCAATACCGATCCACACAGGCCGCCTTAAGAGAGATTGATACCAAAATCATGCTCTCTCAAGTAAAAGCCCCTCGTGACGGGGAAGTGTTGCAGATTAATATTCGCCCGGGTGAAGGCGTAATGGAAACCCCGTCTACTGCTCCTATGTTAGTGGGTGATACAGCATTACTCCAAGTCAGAGTGGATATTGATGAAGTCAATGCCAGCTTAGTGCAACCCAATTTAGCCGGTGTTGCTTATCTGAAGGGAGACGCTAAACGTTCTTTCCCCATTGAATTTGTTCGGATTGAACCCTATATGCTCCCGAAAAAAAATCTGACCGGTCTTTCCACAGAACGGGTTGATGTTCGGGTATTGCAAATGATATACCGCTTTACCAAGCCCCAGTTCCCTGTTTATGTTGGTCAACAAGTGGATGTTTACTTAAAAAAGTAGGCTAACAGAATGACAGAAAGCACCCCTATAAGATGACGAACACTCTGCAAACCCAGCACCGATATTTCGGTTTTGCGATGACCATAACGGCTTTATTTGTTTGTATCCATGTTGTGTCGACACCCGCGCTTTCCTGGCCTTTTTCGGGTCAAAAAAGTAAACAAAAAGAAGAAGTCCTTCCGGTCCACCAAAATCAAATGGTTTTACCCGGTAATATCTCAATCTGGAGTGAATCTTCCACCGAAAAATCACAATCAGTGGGGATGACCCTAGCCCCGGTATTTCCTGATAAACAGTGGTGGGAACAATTTAATGACCCTTATTTAAATCAATATATAGTTGAAGCCTTTGAACATAACCGCTCTCTGCAACAGGCTGTTCAACGTGTAGAAGAAGCCAGAGCATTGGCCAGAGAATCTTTTGGGAAAGAATTTCCTGCCTTTACTTTTGCACCTACATTTAACCGACAAAAAAACTCTAAGACGCTCACCACCCCAAATACCAGCCAATTTACGGGCACCGGGGTCCGGTTTTTTGCTCCGGGTCAGACCGTCAATATTTATAATATCCCGATCAATGCCTCCTACGAGGCTGATGTGTTTTTACGCAATCGACTGAGGACCAAAGGGGACCGCCTGACAGCGGGTGCCACCGAGTGGGATAAAAAAGGAGTGATGGCCAGTTTGGGCGCTGATGTCGCCACAGCCTATTTTAATTTAATTCAGGCGGACGCGTTGATTACTCGCAGCAAAGAAGAGATTGCACTAATAACTTTGCAAAAGGATTTACTGCTGTCTCGTTACGCCTCTGGTTTAAGCGCTTATAGTGATGTGTTGCAAAAAAACCAGGAGATAGAAACCGCACAAAGTTTACTGACCGGGTATCAAAAAAATCAGGCACTGGCGGCACATCAGCTTGCCTATTTACTGGGAAGAACCCAATTTGAAGCCCCCTCTTTTCAGAGAACCTCTCTCGAAGAGATTACATTACCAATTACGGTTCAGTCTGGGATTCCCTCAGAATTATTGACACACCGACCGGATATTTTGGCCGCAGAAACCCGAATGAAAAAAATGAAACTTGATGTCAGTATTGCCCGGCGTGCTTTTTTGCCGACGTTTAACATTACCGGACAGGTGGGTTTGGCCAGTACGCGCTTGTCTAAATTTTCCAGTATTGATAGTCTGCTGGCCTCTGTGGGCACGAGTATGAGTGAAACCATTTTTAATGGCGGTATTCGACAAGCAGAACTGAAATACCGCAAAGCGCTCTACAAAGAGAATTTGTTGGCTTATCACGACGTGATTGTGAAGGGCTTGAAAGAAGTGGAAGACAGTCTGACAGGTCTCCAAGAAAACCGGCAAAGCTACCTACAGACGCAAGGGGTTGAGCGTGATGCACAAGAGCAAACCGCCTTGTTTGAGTCTCGCTATCAGACGGGCTTACTGTCCTACCCTGATTTTTTACAGCAAAAGCGCCAATGGCTCACGGCTCAAAAGCAAAATTCTACGAACAAAACAGCATGTCTGGTCGATATGCTCTCGGTATACAAAGCCTTGGGCGGTGGCTGGTAATTTTTTAGGTCCAAATTAAGACGTGCTTCTTTCTGACTGACTGCGTTTTTGGAGGCCTTTTCCGATAATATTCAGCTGAATATTCGTTGCCCCTTCTATAATGGGCATCGCCAGTGCGTCGCGCACATAGCGTTCGACCTCGAATTCTTTCAAAATCCCATTGCCGCCTAAGAGTAATTGTGCCTGTTGTGTCACGCGAGTCGCCATTTCTGAGGCTTGTAATTTTGCGATGGCGGCTTCATGTGAAAAATCAGCACCCTGATCCCTTAACTTTGCCACATGATAAACATATTGGCGGCATTGCGTGATGTCGGCTTCCATTCGTGCCAGTTGATGAAGTACGGCTTGGTGCTCTATCAGTGGCTTTTCAAACTGTACCCGTTTGCGTGCATAAGCCAAGGCACGGTCGAAGGCCCCTTGGGCAATCCCAAGACAAACGGCCCCGACCAGAACTCTGCCGCAATTCAGCGCGTACATCGCGTTCTTGAAGCCGTCGTTTTCTGAGCCGATAATGTTTTCCTCTGGGACGCGCACCTGATGAAACTTGAGTGTGCCCCAGTCTGCACCCCGGATACCCACTTTGTCTTTAATCTCACCTCGCGTAAAGCCAGGAGCATTGGCGTCTACCAAAAACGTGGTAATCCCTCTGGCCTTTTCTCCCGGCTTGGTTGAAGCGAGAAGCACGAAGGTTTTGGCGATATTGGCATTGGTGATCAGTCTTTTGCCGCCGTTGATCACAAAGTGCTTACCGTCTCGTGTTGCGGTGGTCTCAATATTGGCGACATCACTCCCGACTTTTTCTTCAGTCATGCCAAAGCCTGCAAGACCCTGGCCACTGGCGAGTGGCTTTAGGAATTTCTTCTTCTGGTCATCATTGCAAAACTTTTCCATCAGTGATACGGCTAAATTATGCGCGTTGAGAGAGATAGCCATTGAGGGATCGGCTTGAGCGATTTGCTCCAGTAGCAAAACCGTTTGTAGGTATCCCAGACCCATGCCCCCATTCTTTTTGGGGACGGCGACCCCAAGAAAGCCACGGCTGCCAAGTTCTTGGACGGCCCGAATGTCAAACTGCATCTCTTTGTCATTTTTGGCTGCTCGGGGGAGCGCAATGGTTTGTGCGTAGTCTCGGGCTTGTGCCTGAAAGGCTCTGTCTTGTGCAGTAAGCCCCCAGTTGTCCGTTTTGGCCACCGCTGCAGTGGCCGTTTTTCCAGAAAAAAGAACCGTATCTAGACTACTGGGAAATGTGTTTGCAGAGACTGGTTGGCCCTGCATGGGCTGATTCCCCAATTTAGACGTCCACGTGTGAATTCCCGCAGCAGAAAGCGCTATTTTCGTCATTGTTTTCACCCCATTCACTCTATTCAGTTTAGAAAACAATACTATAAAACAAGCGAGGGCAACGTGCAAAGAGCGTCCGAATTTTTACCAGATCCCCTCATAAAATCCAGCCAGCGAAGAGTTTGGGACTCGGGATCGCTATGTTCAGTGATATCACGCACCACAGCCAACCCGTCAACACCTGTATTTAAAACCTCTTCGGCGTTCTCATCGAGAAAAATTCCCCCAATGGCAACCAAGGGGGGCGAAGTAATGCTTCGCCAGTGCCTGAGTTTATTCAACCCTTGGGGAGAAAACGTCATTGTTTTGGTGGTGGTGGCATAAACGGGTCCAAAGGCGACATAGGAAGGCTGATGCCCTAGTGCGAGTGCGAGTTCTTTGTAGCAATGGGTGCTAATGCCAAGCCTGAGCCCTGCATTTTTGAGTGCTTCCAAATCAGCGTCGGGCAGGTCCTGATGTCCCAAATGCACCCCGTAAGCACCGTACTGAAGGGCCAATTCCCAATGATCATTAATAAACAGTCGACATGTGGTGTTTCGAGTGATTTCAACCGCACGCTTCACTTGGGCTTCGATAGCATCCCAAGAGGTTTTTTCTGATTGTTTTAGGCGAAGTTGAAGGGTATTTACCCCTAATGGGACTAGTCTCTCAACCCATTCAACGTTGGGGACCACTGGATAAAAACCGAGTGGTTCTGGTCCTAAACCTGCAAAGCAAGTATTGGGCTGTGAAATGTTTGAGATGCTCACCGTCGGAAAAAGGTTTGCTGGTGTGATAGGGGCATCTGACATCCCATGGGTTTCGTGATTAAGGGTGATGCTATCAACCGGCCAGGCCAGATGCGCTAAGGGGCCATGTCCCGTGCTTCTGGTTTGCTTGTCGCTGTCTTGTTCTAGAATTGGCGCAAAAGACAGCCCTTGGTTGATATAGGCTTTCGCCGCGACCACAGCATCTTCCAGTGTTTCCTGATGGGCAATAAACGCAGTGATTGCTGCAGACAGTGTGCAGCCGGTCCCATGGGTACTTCGAGTATTTTGAGTGGGGCTGTGGATCCAAAAACTTGTACTGCCTGAAAAATAGTCAGAGGCGAGTTTTTCTGTGTTAGAACCGCCTTTAATCATAACATTAGGGACACCCAAGGTGCGTAGTCGTGATGCATAATCAACAACGGTTTCTGCCGACAGACCTTCGTTAGGCGTTTCTCCTAACAATACTGCGGCTTCGTGTCGGTTAGGGGTGATGAGATCAACGAAGGGGAATAGTTTCTCTCTAATCGCTTTGGCCAGGGATGGGTCGCTGAGAGAGTCGCCACTGGTAGCGATTAAGACAGGATCACAAATAATAAACGGTGACGGCTTTTCATTTCGGCTAGCTTTGAGGGCTTTTAGTATAGAGATAACAGCCTCGAGCGTGGGAACATCCCCAATCATCCCAATTTTTAGGGCTTTTGGAAAGAGATCTTCCAGGAGCGCCTCACCTTGGGCGGTAATCATGTCGCTTGAAACAGATTGGTATGAGAGGACCTGCTGAGTGTTCTGGGCGGTGATGGCAGTGATAATACTACAGACATGGGTCTGTAATTGGTTCATTACTTTCAAGTCAGCTTGTATGCCGGCCCCGCCGCCTGAGTCTGACCCGGCAATCGTCCATGTGATTGGCATTGAGGTGGTTGTATGAAAAGGGTAGACAGGGCTTACGATTGTTTTTGACATGTTAGGCATGAGTGTCGCGTTTCTTTCGTGTAAATCGTTGATTGCCAGTGGGGCTTAATACCTCTAGAATACTGGGTTTGGTTTTTGTTTGCTGTGTTTTTTCTCAGACAATTGAGACGAAAATAGCCACTTGAAAATCTTGCTTTTCAGTTATGATAGTAAGCATAGGCACCGGTACAGACCTGTCATTTTTCCAAACAAGCCTTGTTTTATTCAAGAATTGCCCAAGAATGACTTGCCCGATTGGCCCAGAGTGCTATATTCTCATAACACGTTCAATGAAATCCCCCCTTTAGCACTCTATAGTCAGAAGTCACATCCCTTATTCTTCGTCAGTATTTGTCTTCACTCTTGCATTCAATTGTTTTTGTATTTTTGACCTGAAATTTTTGATGATGACCTCACTTATTCGACAAATCTATGTTTTGATGAAACAGGTGCCGGATCAGTCCGCAAAAGCTGGAATCAACCCAGATGGAACGATTGACCGTGCTAAAGCCAAGCGGATGATGAACCCGTTTGATCGCTACGCACTTCAGGCAGCGCTTCATACAAAAAAACTGTATGGCGGCAAGGTAACTGCTATCTCCATGGGCCCCCCTCTGGCAGAAGAAATTTTGTTAGAAGCCCTTGCCCACGGCGTGGACAACTGTGTTTTGCTCTCAGATCGTCGTTTGGCAGCCTCTGACACGTGGGCCACATCATACGCCTTGTGGAAGACCATTGAACACCTAGGGCCCTTCGATTTGATTTTCTGCGGTCTGCAAACAACAGACGGGGATACTGCCCAAGTGGGACCTGAAATTGCAGAAAGATTGAACCTGCCGCAAGTAAGCTACTGTGAAGATTTTCGCGTGGAAGGCACCGCAGAAAAACCAAATTTAAACGCCCGACGCGTGATCGAGGGTGGATATCAATGGGTGAGAATGGCCTTGCCTGGCTTGGTCACAGTCGCCAATTCCTACCACCCGCTGGAGTATAAATCACTCAGAGGCGCACAAATGGTCTTGAGTCTGCAGCGTAACCCAGAAGAAAAATCGAAATATATCCGGATCTTGAACCTCGATGATGTTCAAGCGGAACCCAAAGAGACAGGTTTGGTTGGGTCTCCCACCATTGTTGCCAAAACATTTAAAATCGCTGAGATTGGTGGTAGTTGTGTGATGCACCAAGGATCTTCCGTCGAAGACCTGGTGGGTGATGTTTTAAACAACACCAATTTACTGGAGTTTACGCACGCATGAGCCCTGAAGAGAAACCCAATACCTCCGCAGAACCGATGCCAGAGATTATCACACCGAGCAACCGAGAAGTGTGTATCGTGGCAGAGCAAGTAGAAGGTGAAATTCAAACCGTCACCCTAGAGCTCTTGGGCGCAGGTCGTGATTTGGCTAATAAGCTTGGTGGTAAGCTCTCTTGCTTTGTGTTGGGTCACGAGATAGGTGAACTGCCCGCCAAGCTAATTGCTTACGGGGCTGATGAAGTTTACGTCGCCGATCACCCGGATCTGAAATATTACCGGACCCTCTTGTTTAAACGTGTCATTTGCGATTGGTTCCATGCCTATGACCTGCCGCCTCACATCGTTCTGTTGGGCTCAACCACCACAGGGCGCGATTTGGCACCCCGAGTTGCGGCTAACTTGAAAACCGGACTGACGGCCGACTGTACAGAATTAGATATTGGTCCCTATGAGCACACCAGTAAAGCCGATCCCGCCAAGTTCGGTCTATACCCTGGTTGTTTGTACGCCGTTCGCCCTAGTTTTGGGGAAAGCTTGAAGGCCAGAATTTTGGGTCCCTGGAACAACCCCCAAATGGCCACTGCCAGACCTGGTGTGATGATTCCACTGGAGCCAGATTACAACCGAACGGGTATCGTTACCCAGGTGCCCATGAATTTTCAGACTGAGGATTACCGTTCTGAAATTTTAGATATCGTTCGTGAACTCAATAACACAGTGAAACTCACTGAAGCCGATGTGATTGTTGCCGGAGGGTTTGGGCTGGGAACACCGGATGGATTTGCCCTTTTAGAATCTCTGGCAGGCTGTTTTGAGAATTCTGCCATTGGCGCTTCTCGCAAAGTGGTGGATGCTGGCTGGATTCCCTACCAACACCAGGTGGGGCAGACCGGAAAAACAGTGCGGCCCAAAGTGTACATTGCTTGCGGTATTGCTGGGGCGATTCAACACCGAGTTGGCATGAGTAAATCCAACCTGATTATTGCTATCAATAAAGACCCTGATGCCCCCATTTTTACCTTTGCCCATCATGGGATTGTCGGCGATGTGTATCAGGTTGTTCCGGAATTGATTAAACAACTGAAAGCACAAGCTGCTTCAGCTCCCAAGGCGACGGCTTCTACCTCTGCTTAGGACTATTTTTTAGACACTAGTCAAAAGAGTGATCTTTGCTTTCTGCTATTGTCACTGCCATGGGACGGGACAAACATCGTGTTGCCTGTTTTTTAAGGGCAAACTTCTTTAAATTGATCCAGAAAGGAAATAATCATGTCTATGAACCGTTCTTTAATTGCCGTCTTGGCTGTGAGTGTTTTGTTGGTTGGTCGTGTGCAAGCTGCTGCCCCTTCAACAGAAGCCAGCAAAGAATTGAAACCAGCCCAAAATCCAGCTCATCATAGCGAATTGAAACCTGAAGCCAAACATGCCCATAAAGCCAATGCTCACAAACATGCGTACAAAGCCAAGCAAGAAAAAGAAACTGAGAATGAAGCCAAAGAAGAGAAAGCTGAAGGCAAAAAGTCCTAATTCTCTCTCTTTAAAACTCATTAAAAAAAATAATTCAGGTCATGCCGCTTGTGTGTTTTCATAACAAGCACGTGGCCTGAATTTTATTTAGAGGAATTTCTATTCATGCAAATGAATCCGCTGGGAAAAACAGAGATATCAGTGAGTGTGATTGGCCTAGGCACCATGACCTGGGGTGAACAAAACACCGAAGCGGAAGCGCATGCCCAATTAGACCTGGCCTTTTCACTCGGGGTTAACCTGATTGATGCAGCTGAGCTTTACCCAGTGCCCGCTCGGGCAGAAACAACTGGCAGAACTGAAGAATACATTGGCACGTGGTTGAAAGCCCGTCAAAACCGAGAGCACGTCATTTTGGCAACCAAAGTAATTGGTGCTTCAGAGCGCCTGACCTGGATTCGGGGCGGGAAATCTTGTTTGGACAAAACAAATATCCATCTGGCCGTAGATGCCAGTTTGAAGCGCCTCCAAACGGATTATATCGACCTGTATCAGGTCCACTGGCCCGATCGAGAGACCAATTGCTTTGGGCAACTTGGTTATAAACATGATCCCAACGATACCAGTGTGGATATATTAGAGACACTTTCGGCGCTATCAGAACTGGTACAAGCGGGTAAAATTCGGCACATCGGGCTTTCTAACGAAACCCCATGGGGGGTGATGCAGTACCTCAATCTAGCACAGCCAGGTGCTTTGCCCCGTGTCGTCAGTATCCAAAATCCGTATAATCTGCTCAACCGCACGTTTGAAGTGGGTCTGGCAGAGATGGCCATTAAAGAACACTGCGGACTCTTGGCCTATTCTCCGTTGGCGTTTGGGGCACTCAGTGGTAAGTACATAGATGGAGCCCGTCCGCCACAGTCCCGACTCGGGATATTTGGGGATTATTTTGGTCGTTACATGAGTGAACCTGCTGTTCAAGCCACCCGTCAATATGTGGATATCGCCAAACAGGCGGGCTTGTCCCCGGCACAAATGGCCTTGGCGTTTATCAACCAACAGCGCTTTCTCACCAGCAATTTGATCGGCGCTACTACGCTGGAACAACTCAAAGAAAATATCGGCAGTGCCGAGATTGTGCTTTCTGCAGATACGCTGAAAGCGATTGAACAAGTGCATCTGGCCTGCTCGAATCCCTGCCCTTAAAAAGCGCAGTTATGCCTAAATTAGCGTCCTTTAATGCAGGAGAATTGGGCTCGGGGAGCTAGTTTTTTGAGTGTGTTCAGGGTGCTGTCCTTAAAGGATAAATCGGGCGACACCGGTTCAATCAAGACAGCCCGGCGAATTTGGTTGGGGCGAAAGCCTTTGCTGATTAAATCGACGAGAGCGACTTGAAGCGGTGGCATCGTTGGGTTAAAGGCGGCACTTTCAATGGGGAAACCAGTGGCAAACTCTCCGTTTAAAGTTTCGATTGCCAACCCTGCCCACGTGTCTTTGGTAATTGGGTGGTAGCTTTGGGCAGCAGCTTCCAGGGCTCTATCCACCAGAATTTTTTTCGCGCGGCTTAACGGGCCTCCGCCCACTCGCTGCCTTACAATGGGTCTATGGGTATATAGGTTAACCCTTTCTCCGGCAAGGGTAAAAGGGCTGGGAAGAAGGCGCCCTAAGGATGTTTCTTTCCATAAAGGGGGTTGGCCTGGTCCTGCCTTGTTTTGGCTGTCCTGGAAATAGATGGGTAGCTGGCAGACCCCTGTCTCCATCATAAATTGGCGGCAATGACCGCACGGTTCTGCAGAGACAACGATGGCTTTAATCCCGGTTTCGCCGGCCAGTTTGGCCAGAGTCACTGCAAATTGTTCGGCATGAATCGTATCCCCATAGGCCCCGCGTTTTACCTCAAAATTACTTCCCAAATAGGCTTTGCCAGAATTGCCAATCACGACGGCGCCAACTTTGTAGTTGGAGACTGGGGGGTGAGAAAATTCGGATGCCTGATCTAGCAGGGGTCTGTAAAAAGACGTTAAGGTCTGTGGGGTGATGTCTGGAGCGGCGTTAATAATCATGGCTTCTAAATGGCATTGGCATTACCCGGTTCTTTCAAAGGCAGATCCACTGTCATTGGGGCGTGATCAGAAATCCGCTTTTCCAGTGTTTGATTCACCTTTAGCAACGTTCGAGCAAAGTGAGGAGCCATTTTATAAGGCTGTTGCTGGTCCGCTCCTTTGGCGGCGTAAGCTTTCACGAGCATCCAGTCTAGTTTATATCGGCCTATTAACCCGTGCAGTAGGGTCCGGTTAAGTGAAAAAGTGGCTTGAAACCCCTTTAGCCAGCGCTCGTTTGAATTGGACATAAAGCCAGACTTATTGCCATAAGAGCGTTTTGAATCACCGCGCAGGTCAAAAGAGAACCCGTCATCAAAGGTGAAGTTTCGCAGCGTGTTGAAGAAGGCTTCTTCTTTGTTGGGGGCCAACAGAGGAAGCCCGTGAACACTGGGGTCCCTTAAGTTATGGAAGTACTGGGAGATATCAAGCCCGGCTTTTAGCGCATAGCCATAGGGAACCGCTATACTGATGGCTTGTTTTGACCAAAAAGAAGGGTCTTTTACCCGGATCATAATTTCTTTTTTAAACGAGGTTGGGCTGACATCGCCACCAGAAGTGTTCCAGTCCCCCCCAATAATGACGGGGTGTTGGACTGAGCTGACATGATCTAAAATCGTCCGGAACTGTTTTAACCGGCACGAGGCGGGTCCACGGTTTTCCAGGTGGGTCGCGACAACGGTAATCTGGTGATCGGAGTTGTCAGCGTCAGGTACCTCAATCTCAGCGACCAACGCAATACGATCGCCGTATCGTAACTCTGTCAGAATGGTCTCTAGAAAAATTTTATCTGCCAGAACCCGAACGGTTTTTTCCAGTATGGAGATATTTTCGCGCTCATGCATGTACCAATCATAACAACGCGGAAGCCTGAGGATACGGGGGTTTTTGATGGGGTAACGGCTAAAAATCGCAGATCCGTGAAGTCCTTTGTAGCGCAGCGGATCGACAAAAATATCTTCTCCAAAGGTCATCGTCTTGGGGAGTGGTTTTTGGCTGAGCTTCACCACATCGGGTCTGACCGGGGCTAGTTCGATAAATTCTGGGGCAAAAACTGCATTCATTCCCAGTGTTCTGGCAAGTTCTGCCGTCACATCTTCATATCCTGTTCGTTTCATCCCCATGTCCACTTCAGTGAGAAGTAACACGTGGCTTGCGGCGAGCCATTGTCTTTCTTCGTTAATCCCCTCCATTTCAGATTGCTCGGGGGCCTCTTCTCTAGAAGATTTCGGCTTGAAAATCCCTTTAATGGAGTCGAGTTCAAAGCCGCGTTCGATGTTCCAGCTAGCCACACGGATAAACGGGCCAAGAAAGGAGCTATCTAAAGGGCTTCCAACCGGCTTAAAACTTTCAGGAAAGCTGTATTCTATGGGCGTAGACAATAAATGCTTCAGCTTTTCGGTTAATTCAGGCGTTTGGACGCTGTCTACTGCCAGGTGTTGCAACTCCAGAAAACTGAGGAAGTCCGGAACTGGTTTTGTGATGAGAGAAGGTAAGCCACCCATGCCGGAATCCATTAAGAGATCAGGGGCTTTAGAAGGGGATTCTAGAGGGTTCTTGGGGGTTGTTTTGTTCAGCAGGACCGGCGATTGGTTTTGTGTGCTATGGCAATTGTGGGTTGAGGCCCAGCTGAGTCCCCGTATGTTGAGCAGAGCGAATCCCAGTAAAACACTACATAGACAAAGTAATAATCGAAGGCGATCGCTAGATGATCTATTATTACTAGGTAAGCGGTGAATTTTATATCGATTTAAAAGAGGGTGTTGCATCACAGGCCTTTATAGACGGGCGTCTATTTACAAGCAAATGGCAAAACAATGGCAGTACGATATACAGTGCAAGAGGACTGACAGAACTAATTCCCTCCAATTTAGCAGAAAAGTATGATTATAAAAGACCGGATTCTAATTTTGGGGCGCGCACAAAAACCCCGATCCTGGTTTTAATAAAATCGACGGTATAATATCTACGCTGGGGGTTATCAAAAAGGGTCTTCAATTTAAGAAGACGGCAATACAATGTCCGCTCAATCACGACAGGTGATTACGATTGTAGTTAGGAGTGTGGTAACTGTGAAAATTAGGTCTCATTCTCTGCCAGAACAGCATCAAATCTCGTTTTTTCAGACAAGACAGCCGCCGCAATTGGCTGCAAAACAAACATTGTCACCCGTTTATTTTGCTGGAAGCCCTGTGGCTGCGGCTGAAAATACAACAGAAGCGCTATTAAAGGGGTTATTCCAATGGTTACGACAAGTACCTTGGTTACAGGTTTTTGAAGTGGTTGAGAAGCCCTTTCCAAGGCTAGCCGGAATGATGAGACGTCTCTATTCATTGGTGGCAGGCGTGGCAGAAAAATCTGCAGCTGTGTTAGCTTGAGGGAAGTGCCTTTCTGGATAACCGAAAATTTACCCGTTTGCAGGCTCACTCTGACAGGTTATTTTCATAGATAGAGCTTGTCTCATTTTTATAGGTGCTACTGGCACGTGCTTTGCTGATTAGGGATGATTCCCCCTTCAGGTGAAAGCAGATAACCAAACCGCAGGGTTGTTTACACACAATTCAACAACTTGTGGTGCTTATCTGCATACATTTGGAGGTTTTAAGGCATGAATCATGATTTTATCTGGCACGATTCGACTGAGGACACACTGGATGACACACAGGCCAATCAGAGTGAGTTTGATGAAACCAGTCAAACGCACAGTCATCCAGTTCAAGAGAGCGCTCAATTTTTTGGAATTAACCAAGAAGCTTTCTTTACAAGTGAGCAAGGCCAAACGTTCCAACACAATTCACGGCTGTATCTGATAGTCTCGTTGATGCTTCAGTGTGATGAGGGGGAGTTATCCCTGTTGAGTGAAGTGTTGGCAACGATTCGTGCCTGGTTTAATAAAATGAAACGTTAACATGCGAAAGTTGAAAAGCGAAAAAAAGAGACTCTCTCAGTCTTATTGGTATAGGCGCTCCTGTGTTTTTGCGCTAGTGTAAGCAAATGCTTTCAAAAAAATACCACTATCATTCTTTCAATCTCATCACAGCTTTCGTGCTGATTGCAGTAGCCGTTTGTTCTGCAGTCTTACTCACCGACTCAAGATGTTACGCTGACTCTGCCAAAGAAATTAATGCCAGTGTGGATGTGGCTTTGTCTCGTTTCAAGCAGGATGTCCACGGTGGGGAAGCCTTTTTAAAAGGGGCAAAGGCTGTTTTGGTTATGCCGAAAGTTTTAAAGGCTGGAATCGGTGTGGGTGGAGAATACGGAGAAGGAGCCCTGAGGATCCATGGCAAAACGGTTGATTACTACAAGATGCTTTCGGCCTCATGGGGGTTTCAGCTCGGGGCGCAACAAAAATCAGTGATTCTCGTCTTTATGGACACCGCTTCTCTGAAACGCTTTCGTCAAAGTGAAGGCTGGAAAGCGGGAGTTGACGCTTCTGTGGCGATGCTAAAACTGGGTGCTGGTGGTGATATTGACACCAATACACTCAAACAGCCCGTTGTGGGATTTGTCTACGGGCAGAAGGGATTAATGGTCAATTTGTCTTTAGAAGGTTCTAAGTTTCATCGGGTCAAAAAACATTAGTTTCAGAAATAGAGGGCCCTATTTCACCGCTGTTAATCTACTAAAACTCTTAAAAATGCACTAGAATAGGAACAGGTACATGTTGAACAAAACAACAAGTTTCAAGTCTTTATACAAACGAGGATTGCAGTTCGGTACGCTTTTACTGGCTTTTTGCTTGCCGCAGTTGACGTTAAGCGCTTATAGCCTCCCGCTTACAAACCCATTAGAGGCAACTCAGCAGGAATACGCCCAGCGGTATAATGCACAGCCAGGAATTAAGAAAATTTCAGACGAGGATGTGAATATGCACGTACCACAGGATAATCGATGGTTGGTTGCCCTATCCAAAGCACACCAAGTGATGGACGTTGAAAATGATGCTGTCAAGCAAACGGTTCACTGCGCGGGTGGCGTCACTGTCAAAGAATCTCTGGTTGTGGACGCCTTGGTTCGCACGGCCTTGGTTCACCTTCCTTGTAATTATGAGGAAGAAGGGAAACAGTATCCCTTGGTGTTGGTGCTTCATGGCGCGCGTCTCAACGGTAAAATCGCCCAAGAGGTAACGGGGTTTGATAAATGGGCAAATCAGGAAGGCTTTGTGGTTGCGTATCCCACGGCGCTGAATCACCAATGGAATGACGGGCGAAACCCTGGAGACACTCCTTCTGGTGATGTGAACGATACAAAGTTCTTACTGAAGCTGATGGATTCCTTGGCCGTTAAATACCATGCGGATCCGAGTCGAATTTATATTACGGGTTATTCTAGTGGCGGCATGATGGCGCAAAGAATGGGTATGGAATATCCTCATCGCATAGCAGCCATTGCCCCTGTGGCTTCTAGTATCCCTGAGCCTTTATTTAACAGAAAACTGCAGCCGTCATTGCCAGTGCCTGTATTGATGATTAATGGAACAGACGATCATGCTTTCCCATGGGAAGGCGGTAATACTCGTATTTTGGGTGTCCGAGTGGGCGATGTCCTCCCTGTTCCAAAGTCTTTGCAGTATTGGATCAATGCTAATGGTGGGGATGTCGATACACCCGAGAGTATCCATTGCGCCAGTGGCCCTGCTGTTCAGGAAGAACCAACATCCGTGGATGTTGAGTACCACCACACTAAGAAAAATGCCTGTGTCTTGCTGTATAAAGTTAATAACGGCGGGCATACTTGGCCTGGTTCTGAAGTTCCGCTCAATTATATCCCATTCTTAGGCCGTCAAAATAGAGACCTAAGTGCCAGTGAGCTGATTTGGCAGTTCTTTAAGCGCTATACAAGAGAGCAGGCGCTGACCTCGACGCCAGTTTCTGTCACGCCACCGAATCCAATTCAACTCAATCCGACGCAAGTGGCTCCCCAAGTGATTCCCACAGAATAGCCAACTTAATCTAAAAAGACTGGCCTATTCAATAATAATGCGAATGGGAAACGGGCTGCCTGGCTTGTTATATTCGACTGCTTCTGCGTTAGGTGCAAAGCGTCTATAAACCGAAAACGTCGGATCACTGGGATCAACGGGGGAAAATCTAGCATCTTGGGTCAAGATAGTTTTTGCTTGTCTCTGTGAGCCAATGGGAACAAGGATTCCAACGGGATTGGGTTTCGGGGTTGTTCCAAACCCTACAACTGGATTAATGCCTGCTTGTTTCAGCAGTGCAATCACTTCTTTTTCCGCGTCACTCAAATCCTGATCGGTCACCATCACCACAGAAGGGACGTGATGACTCGACCCAAAATGGGGTTGGGGCGGGTGTTTAAAATGGTGGGGTGCCGTCATCATCTTTGGATGAAAATGAGACGCGCGTGACAGGCTTGGAATCATTATAAATACACACATCACACACAAATTTATATTACAGGTGTAATCTTAAAGGAAGCTTATCACTGAGGCAAGCACTTGTTAAGTCGATGTAACGTGGAAGTCTTATCATTGAGGTATTAACTGTGTTTGGGACTGTCCTTCAGTAACCCAACGCCGATGGTGATTAAGCCTGCTCCCAACCAGGCGGTTGTTGATACCGTCTCTCCTAAAACCCATTGAGCCACAACCATGGATAATGGATAAGATAGGCTAAACAGGGGGTAGGCTAGGCTAAGATCCACATGCTTTAAGATTTGTGTCCACAGCCAAAGCTGGAGTGGTGCAAGAGCAATAGCCATCCAAAAATAATGATGGCTGAGTAAATCGTAAAAGTAATTCCAACCTTCTCCATGGGCATGGAGTGCGGCAATTTTCTCAAGTAACAAGAGTAAAACGTCAATAGCCAGCAGGCTTAGAAAGGCAAATAGGCTAATTTCCCCGGAAACAACTGGAGATCTAACATGAGATTTATTATCAGCGGCCTTATCCATTGGGTTGAACCCGCCATATAATCATTAATCCCAGTGTGATGCAAATAACACCCAGCCACCGTTTAAGCGAAACCTGCTCTTTTAATAGCCATTGACTGGCCAGTGTGGTGGTTGCATAACTACCCCCCATCAACGGGGCTGCTAAACTGAGGGGAAGCAGGGTTAACATCCAGTACCAGCTGCCAAGCACGCCAATATGCAAAATAATCCCCAACGAAAGCCAGAAAACTTTGTTTGGAGCAGGAGAGGCTGTTAAAGATGTGGCTGTTATGCCTCCCGTCTCTTTAGACGACAGCGCAAAGGACAACTGCTGAACCGTTTCAATCAGGATGCAGCATAAGGAGGCGATAATGGCGGTAAAACTCATAGCGGGTTAGTCCCTGAAAATATCTCTAATATGGCTTGATTCACCGATTGGTTTTGGGCAATTTGTACTTCTGACGGGGGACTATGGCGAAAATAACGACCACTGTCTATATTTTTCCATAACCCTTGCACCGGTTTTTGACTGAGTTCTCCGCAAACATCCACGCCAATCAAACGATGGGAAGCCTTAAATACCCGCAACGCGTCTAGAAGCTCATTAGGATGCATGCTCCCTTGATCCCAGTCGGTGGTACTTGTTTCCAGGTGCAAACAATCTTTATCAATGGAGATATAAAACAAGTCATCCGGATATTGCTGGAGGAGTTCTTCGCACAAGGCTTGAATTCCTGTTTCGCTAACAGTTCGAGGGTGCAAGTCAACACCATACCAACGTTTTACAGAATGTTTAACGCCAGCAACTTTAACAGGCCAACGTCCCAGCACAGGGAGTCTCTTTTTTTGATAGGGGTAGAGATTAACCCGGCCTTGCGCTAAGTCATCAAAGGGCATAAAGCAGAAACTGGTGGGGCTAAAATCTTCACTGTCTTGCCCCAGCAAGTGTACAGAGGCAATCTTGGGACGTTGAGTATTGGCATGTTTTTGTTTTAACACCAATGAAACCCAATTGCCGCAGTGATACTTGGGTCCCCATTGAAACCAATCAGGGTGGTTATCAATCAGAATCAGATGCAGTGGCCGTTCATTGGGAATAGCCAGGGTTTCCAACAGTGTATGTGTCAGATGATGAAAATCCCCAGAGCCGATAAAGGTGAGCCAGGGTTGTTCCGGATAAGTCTTTCTCAATTGTGCCAATGCTTCTGTGAAGGTGTTTAATGCCTGATGATCTGCCCAAAGTCTAAGAGACTCTTCCCATTGCCGGAAGTTGGGCTTGACGGCCAACATCTCCCACACACAGGTTTGGGCCATCAGCGTGTCATCTATGCCCAAACCCAAGCTGAGCCACTGTGAGATCACAGGTGAAGATTGAACTGAATTTATTCCTGGATGAGGCATTGCGGTGGGCTCAAAAATCTGACTCCAAAAATCTGACTCATGGAATGACACTAAGATTCGGTGGTACCGACTCTGGTGCCGATAAACCGGGAGCCAGTAGTGTGAGCGATGATAACAATTGTGGGTCTTGCACAGCTTGTATGGGGTATCCCAAACGATACTGAGGCAGAGACACTTGGGGCTGGTAGGTCAAAAATTTCTGAATCAGAGGAAATAGCCAATTTAAGAAAGGATGTCGGTGGTGAAAAGCCACATAGCTTGGTAAAAAACGGGCACCGAGTTTTTCTTTCACTGCTTCAAGCCAAGAGCCTGCATAATACAGGGGGATTTGATGTTCGATACAATGACGAATATTTTCGACCCAAGAGACAAAATATAAATTAAACGGGGCGGCTTCTTGAGGGTGTTTGCAGAAAAATTTATCGACCAATCTGTCTCTATAATGAACTAGTAAATTAAAGGCCAATAGACGGTCTCCCTTAAAATATAGCGCGTAGCGGGCACCGGGAACTTCCTGACAGATACGGGCAAAAAAGTCTTCTCTGTGGGGGGTAAACATGGCTTCTCCGGCATCGCGAGAGGTGAGATAGAGTGAATAAATGTCGGCTATCCAAGGGGTTGGATCTGTGGTCCATTCAACGCGTATTTCTTTGGCTGCTTTCAGTTTTCGGCGAATATTTTTGCGTCGGGCGTAAGACAGCGTCTCAAAATACTCATCGAGACTGGAAAGCCCCAACATAGACAACATCGCAATCGGTGGAGAATCCATGACACAGTAACCTTGGAGCGCTTCTGGAATCAAGGCTTGAGAACTAAGTGGATTAAAGTGCGAATAAATCTGTAAATCGACTTTCATCGCCTGAGAAAACTTATCCAATGCTTGGATGGCTAATGCCCAGGCTTCCTTCAGTACGTCGTCGCTCACTGTCCTATCAAAGCCCACTTCTCCCCACTCGCACTCCAAAAAGCCAACACCAAGTAATGTTGGGTAAAACCATTTCTGAACCCAGTTCGGTAAGCCTTTCAAAACAGCTTGAGCCTTGCTTGCAATGGCGGGATCAAAAATTCGAGGAACATCAAAGGGGGTTAAAAATAGGGGAATGTAGAGTATCGGTAACTCACGGGGACTCAATTTATGACTATTTGGGTCACGTTGGCTGACCACAAGACTGAAAAATGAAACGCCGTCAAACCCAGAGCGTTCATTATGGGCGAGCATTTGGGGTGAATCTGCCGTGGCAGGAAATAGGCGACCCCATTCTTCGGCAGTGATAGACTGCCAGGTGTTGTGAAGGGTTGCACTAAGCTGTGTGGGACTGTGGTTGCTCATTGGCTCGGTTCAAAAATTCAGTGACTTCTGGAGTGTGGGTTTGAATAAATTGATAGATCCATTGAAACACGTCCAGTTTGCGGAGATCCAGCATCATGACATGATCGGAATCATTGATGATACGAAGCGTTTTGCGGGTGGTTCCAAGGTCTCTGTAAAGCATCGCGCCGCACATGGGGTCCATAACCGTATCTTCGACAGAATGAATGACCAAAGCCGGACAGTGGACCTTGGCGGCAACTTGGTGGATCTGGTTTTGTAACTGATGGAGCTGATAAAAGTATTTTACATAAGTCCGAAAGAGACCGTGCTCTCCTCCGTCCCCATGACTGTTGCGGTCCAACTGTGCTTTAATCCTGCGCTGTAGGCGCTCATCCTTCATTCCGTAAGGCGGGGTCTCTTCCCAGTAAATCCACCGATGTACCCAGTCGGGCATTTTATAGAGCAGCGGGAGAAAAATTTTTCGCCAATCAGTCCCCCGCGCGTATGGCCCGTAATGGGGAGACAGCAAAACAATACCACTGACAGTTGGTATTTCTGCCGCAGCAAGAACAGCCAAAAGCGATGACATAGAAACCCCAACAATGAAAACGTGTTTATAGTCTTTTTGGGTTAAGCGAACAGCGGTTGTGACGGTGTTCAACCAGTCTTTCCAGGTCACCGCCAGTAAATCATTGTTACTGCCGCCATGTCCCGCTAATAGTGGATTTACGGTATGAACACCGAGTAACTCAAATTTTTTTGCATACGCCCTCATTTCTGCAGGCGTACCAGTCAGACCGTGCAAAAGGATGACTGCTGAAGAAGAATGCTTTGCTGAAGAATGGTTTTCAGTCGCGGTTTCGCCGGGAGTCATGACCGAACTAACTCAAACTCCGAAGTGATCTGAGGAAGGGGCATCTGCTGAAGCTGAAGATGCTTTAGCTCCGCCAGCACGGTATCAAACTGACGGAAGGCGTACACTTCTTTCTGGTGACTTTCGGCATGGGCCACGAGTTTGCCTTTGGCGAATAACACATCCGCCTCTAAAGACCAACAGAAATCACTGCGTCCATCACCGATCACGATGGTCTGCTTATGTCGGTTAAGAAGTGGGTTTTGCAGAATTGCACACTTACACAGACCGGCATCGCAACCGCCGGAGAGATTGGCCCTTGGAAACTCAATATCCACCTGGCCGTCTTCATGGCACACAAGGTGATTGGCAAAGATCGCATCGACGCGAACGCCCGCCTTGTCGAGCATGTACTGAATTACCCGGTCTAGGCCTTCACTCACCATAAACAGGCGAATTCCATTGCTACGGCACCATTGAGCAAAACGTGGGAAGGCAGGATCAATTTCTATCGTGTCCAGCACCCGTTGAATAGCAGGCCAACCACCCTCAATTAGAGGGATTTGACGGGCAAGGCATTCTCTTGATGAAATGTCACCGCGAACCCACTCATCCTCGATGCTTTCCCATTCAGCAGAGGCCAGCGCTGAGAGAAGCGTATCGGTACAGTCTTTAAGAGAAACGGTTCCATCAAAATCGCAAAAAACAGTGAAGGCAGACTGGCCAAATGGGAGCGCTTGTTTTGCGAGTTCTGAAACAGCATTTGAAACTGAACTTGGACTAGCGAAAGTCTGAAATGGGTTTGAGCTATAGGGTTTTTGACTCATCGTTATGCACCAGCCCCTTCTTTTTTGCAGAGGGTGATCACCTGATCCAACAATTCAATGCCGAGATCGATTTCGTCATGGGTGATGGTGAGTGAAGGAGCGAGAGTCACCACATTTTTGTAATACCCACCAATGTCTAAGATCAGGCCCATTTTCTTGCCTCGTGCCTGGAGATCTCCGCTGAGACCCTTCTGGAACATCGCATCTGCCAATTCACGGCTGGGGGTAAATCCGTCTTTTTGGCACATTTCCATTCTAAGTGCCAGTCCGAGCCCGTCTACATCACCAATTTCAGGATGTTTTTTCTGGAGCGATTGAAGCTGTTCTAAGAAATAGGCGCCTTTGGCCGGCACAGAGGTTTCAAAATCACCGTCTTCAAAGATAGTCATTACTTCTAGCCCAGTTGCAGTGCCCAAGGTGTTGGAAGAAAATGTGGAGTGCGTTGAACCGGGTCCGAATTGCTCTGGGTTAATCAACTCTTCTTTAGCCCAAAGACCAGACAAAGCATTCATTCCGTTGGTGAGGGCTTTCCCAAACACAATAATGTCCGGTTTAATCCCAAAGTGTTCCATAGCCCAAAGCTTCCCAGTGCGGAAAAAGCCCATCTGGATCTCGTCATCCACCAAGAGAATCCCGTAAGCCTTACATACCTCGGCGATGATTTCAAAATAGCCTTCTGGTGGTTTCACATAGCCACCTGTCCCTTGTAAGGGTTCCATGTAAAAGGCCCCAAACTCAGATTTCCCGTTTTTCGGATTTAAAACACCGTAGTATTCAGTTTCAAACTTGCGTACAAATTGCTGAGCGCAGTATAGCTTGCAAGAATCAGGTTCTTTACCGTAGGGGCAACGGAAGCAGTATGGAAATGGGATAAATTCTGCCCGATCACCAAACTCACCAAAGGGTTCTCTGTAGCGATATGAGGATGTAATCGCTGACGCCCCTAATGTTCGCCCGTGATAACCCCCTTCAAAAGCAAACATATGCTGTTTTCGAGTATGTTTGCGAACAAGTTTAAGGGAATCTTCGACCGCTTGGGCTCCGCCCACATTGAAATGCACCCGACCAACTTGACCAAAGCCTTTTTGAACACTGTTGACTAACTTTTCAGCCAGATGAATTTTTTCTGGGTGCAAGTATTGACAAGCCAATTGGGGAAGTTGATCAATCTGACGCTTCAGGGACTCATTCACTCGCGGGTTAGCATAGCCTAAATTCACAGCAGAGTACCACATTTGTAGATCCAGGTAGGGTGTTTCTTCCAGATCAAAGAGATAGCTGCCTTCACAGTGTTTAAAAAACTTTGGATCTTTGGCGTAGTGAACAGTATCACCGTATGAGCAGACTTTATTCTCAACGGCCAAAAGCTTTTTGGTGAGCTCTTGGGGGCTGAGGTTCTCTTGATCCAGGGTATTAGCAACAGGTTGCGGACTCATACAGAGGGTCTCCATCAGAAAAACGCTAGATTAAAAAAAATTGGTTAGATTAAAAAAATGTGTAAAAAGCAAACCATTTAGTGTGTGCGTGGCTTACAATACAGACAAATTACAGAGGATTTTTGCGAGTAAACCGCTCACTTTGTCCTCAGATTACAATCATAGAACGATGAAGCCCCAAGTTCTGACATCAATCTGTCTGGAAGCTTTCACGAAACTGACAAAACAAATAAGCCTTTAACAAACCCTGTTGGAGAATAACTATTGTCTCTGCCCCGCTTACTGCTGATTGAAGATGATCCCGTCCTGGGACCTGGGATTGAACTGGCTTTGCGCCGTGCTGGTTATGATGTTTTATGGCAGCGCCACGGGCTCGGTCTAATTGAACAACTTCAGTTAGAAACGGTCGATTTGGTCATATTAGATATTGGACTGCCTTACGAGGATGGGTTCCAGCTGTTGAAAAAAATAAGAGAAGCCGCTTATACCTTTCCGGTGATGATGCTCACAGCTCGGGATACTCTACCGGATAGAGTGAGTGGGTTAAACATGGGTGCAGATGACTATATGACCAAGCCCTTTGATTTATTAGAGCTGGAAGCAAGAGTGAATGCTCTATTACGGAGACATTCAGCCCAATTTTTAAACGAAAGTATCCAATGCGGCCGAATTCGGATGGATCTACAAGGACGTCGAGTCTATGCCGATGAGCATGCCCTCGATTTTTCAGCCCGTGAACTCTCTGTATTGACCTACTTGCTTCAAAATCAGGGCAAAGTCGTGAGTAAAACTCAACTCTTAGACTCCTTATACGGAGAAGATAAGGACGTTCAGCCCAATGCTGTGGAAGTGTGTATTTCTCGGATCCGAAAAAAGATAGAGGATGCCGATGCCGGGGTGACGGTAAAAACGATACGAGGCTTGGGATATATTCTGGATGCTTCGTAACCCGCTTTCGATTCGCAGACGGATTGTGTTCTTTTTGCTGGGACCATTCATTCTGCTGTGTTTGATTCAAGCCTTTGTTTTGTATTGTATTTCACTCACCATTGCAACTGATGCCTTTGATGAAGGGCTGAAAGATACGGCTCGAGTCATCCAAGCCAGAATTAAATATGTTAACCGTAAGTTGGACTTGGATCTTCACCAAGACGCCCAAGAGGTCTTGCGCGGTCAAGTCGGACAACGGCAAGAATACAGTGTCTGGACTCAAGGAGGACAGTTTTTACTAGGTAACCCTCATCTAAAGCCACCTTCCAGTTCGAAGCACGTTGAAGAAGATGACGATGATGCTTCATTATTCTTTAATGACACATTGCCTCAACCTGATCTGCAACATCCAGATCAAAATAAACAAGAACGGGTTCGTGTGGTGATGCTTCCCACGTCGATACAAAGCAATCCTTCTGTTCCACAGCTTAATGTGTTAGTCAGTGAAGATATTCAACAACGAGAGGATGCTTACCAAAGTATTGTATGGGCGATTGTGATTCCAGAACTGGTGATGTTGTTCCTGGGAATCCTCCTGATATGGGTCGCTGTTCGATTTGGACTTCAACCGTTAGAAATTCTTCAGGCACTGGTGGTTGAGAAACACCCTGGAGATCTCGAAGAGATATCACTTACGAGTGTTCCAAAAGAGGTATTTTCTTTTACGCTTGCTATCAACGGGCTTTTGGGTCGATTGAGAGAAGCGTATTCCTCACAAATCAGATTCTTGTCCAATGCAGCCCATCAACTCAAGACCCCTATTGCCGGATTACAAACCTATCTGGATATCTTGTCTCAGGACAAGGGACTGGTTGCAGAACAACAGGCACTATTGTCTCAGATGCAGATTTCGCTTAAACGTACTAACCGTCTGGTTAATCAGTTGTTAAGCCTGGCTCGTTATGAACCCAGTTCTCCAGCACTCATCTTGCTGAAAGAGCCCTTGGACCTCAGTGCCTTGGTCCAAACTGTTGCGATTGAGTTGCTTTCACAGTCTGAAGAGGCGAAAAAACGAGATATTCAGTTTGAAGGTCTGGAAGAATCTCATTGGATAGATGGAAATCAGGCCAGTTTGCAAGAGTTGCTGATTAATTTAATCGACAATGCGATTCGTTACAGCCCTGAAGATGGAAGTATCCTCGTCAGTATCTTAAACACAGATAATACAGTCGTATTACGTGTCGATGATTCGGGTGAAGGCATTCCATTGGTGGAGCAATCACAAATATGGGAAAGATTTTACCGGGGTGCTCATGCCGAACAGCTTATTGGCAGTGGGTTAGGCTTGTCTATTGTTAAAGAGATCGCAGAGTTTCACCAAGCACAGGTTGCCATACAGCCCAGCGTATTTCACCCAGAGAATGATGCGGCCTTTGAAATCACGTTTTTAAAGGCAACTATTTAAGGGTTGGGATAAAACTCAGCGGGGTCGCTGACTGGTTCTGGAAGGGGCTGTGCTTTCACTTCGAGTTCAATACTGTTTTCAGGGTTGGGAGTTTGTGATGAGGCTGATGAGGCGTTGGCGCACTCACTCAACTGATGAAAAACCCGTTTGGGGAAAATAAGGGGGACCGGTTGATTTTGAGTCACCTGTGCCTCGGGTGAACGCTTTACTAGAGCAATGGCATCGGGAATATAAAATATGTTTAAAATCCCGAGTCCGATCCGTTGCGGGATGGAGGTGTTTTTGAACGTGGGGGCAATGACTTCTTGTCCAACATCATAGGCACCCCCAATGGCCAAAGTAGCCAGTGCCAGTTTGCCTGCTTTTAAGGTGGTTGTCGCTCCCAGAACACTGGGCAAAGCCGCTTCAAATAATAAACCAGGAATTTGAGAGAGCAGAAATGACTTTAAATGCGTGGCATTGGGATTAAAAATCTGAATATGTCTGTCTTCTGAAGGAAGCGCTTCTAAGGATATATACGTCCCCGTTGGTGATAACTGTGAAGAGCTCGGAGAAATGCTCGGGATAAGCATCGAATCCAGCTCTATAAGAAGATATCCCGGGCGATGAAAGCGTTTTGAAGCCTTGACCTCAACCAGATGACCCCGTAAGCGGGTTTTTTCAGGAATGCATTGAGATTTAATACAGGTTTTTTCAGGCAGTTCTGCTTCAAAAACATCTTGAGAATGTGAGGTTTTAGAGGAGAGATCTTGCCGAAATACCCATAAAATGGGGGCCTTGTGATTTTTTTAAGGTGATTTCCGCACGGGCAACAGAAACAAATGGACTTGTCCATGGCATCAGAATTACCAAGGAGAGCACTATAAAGAAGTTCATGGGTCTACTTCGATAGTTTGTTTTTGGCATAGCGTCCAATTCTGTTCCTAAATTCAAGAGGTGTAGCAATTATACAGTATCTTTGGGCACCTTTTGTGATAGGCTCTTGTGTGACTTCTCACTCAATAAAACCCGTTCAGAGGCGTAATTGTCCAAACCTATGGCGACTCTAGAAGTATCGATAGAAGATAGTGCAGAGCGGCAGTCCTTGGTGACTGTAGTGCATTTTTTGAGCAGCATGGGGTGGACTCCTGCTACCAGCTCCAATTTTTCAGTGCGCTCAAAGGCAGGAGGGTTTTGGATTTCTGTATCGGGTCTTGATAAAAGTCAGTTACGTACCGAAGATTTTTTACGGGTTTCAGTAGATTCGCCTCTAAAACAACCTCTGCCGGTTACAGATCTTAAGCCTTCGGCTGAAACAGCTTTGCATGAGATGATTTACCGTCTTTATCCTAGCGCAAATACAGTAGTCCATATTCACTCGCCAAACGCAACGGTACTCTCCAAGTGGGCCCGCACAAATAGAGAGAAAATTCAGGCAGATTATGACATGCTTGCGTTTGAAGACTACGAAATCCTCAAAGGGTTTTCAGGTGTTGCCAGCCATTTGGATAAGGTGAGCATCCCCGTGTTTGATAACAATCAGGACATGACTGCCCTAGTACAACAAATTGAACCGGTATTGCAAACACACAGCCCGCAGAATTCTTGTTATGGTTTTTTGCTTGCTGGACACGGTTTGTATACTTGGGGAGACACGCCTCCTGCTGCGCAACGGCATGCGGAAGTGTTTGAGTTTTTGTTTGACTGTCAGCTGAAGTGGATTCAGCTAAAAAAGGGAGTTTAAATGGCGATTTTATCTGTTCCAGACTCTGGCGTTACACTCACGGAACCCGCTTCTATTCAAGCCTTCCTCGCTGAACGTGGCATTTTATTTCTCCAGTGGCCCGTCTCTCCTGAGTTGTTTCAGGGAGAGACAGTAGAATCCCCGCTGAGTGAAACCGAAATTTTGTATCTATTTCAAGCCCAGCTCACCCCTTATATGCAGGCTCACGGCTATCAAACGGCGGATGTGATCACGGTTAATCCAGAAACGCCCAATCTGGAGGCTTTGCGAGAAAAATTCTTAAAAGAACATACCCATAGCGAAGATGAAGTCCGTTTTTTTGTCGATGGGGTGGGTGATTTCTGGTTTCATCTCGAGAATGAGGTCTTTTGTGTGCGCTGTCAGCAAGGGGATTTAATTTCTGTCCCAGCCGGGGTGAAGCATTGGTTTGAAATGGGGGTACATCCCTTTGTTAAAACCATTCGCATTTTCACGGATGCTTCTGGTTGGACACCGCATTATACCGGCTCAGACATTGCCAGTCGCTATGCTGATTTGGTTTTGGTGAGTTAATCAAATGCCCAATGATATATCGACCAGTGATATAACCCAATGGATTTTGCTTGATATTGAGGGCACGACCACAGAGATTGCCTTTGTCCATCAGGTACTATTCCCATATGCCCGAGACCGGATGGATGCCTATATTCAAGACCACTGGCAAGAAGAGGTGGTGCTAACGGCGCTCTCCCAGGTAAAGGCCACGTTAATCGAAGAGGGTCTCAACCACCCTATCGATGCTCCAAGTGAATTGAGTCAAATTCTGGTGAGATGGATAGATGAGGACAGGAAGCATACGGCCTTAAAAACTATTCAAGGTTTCATTTGGCGTCAAGGGTACGAGACAGGAGCGTATCAAAGCCATATTTACCCAGATGTGCCAAAGGCTTTGGCTCATTGGAAAGAAACAGGCAAACAGTTGGCAATTTATTCTTCTGGTTCTGTGGAAGCCCAAAAATTACTGTTTCAGTATTCAATTGCAGGAGACTTAACCCCCTACTTCTCGGATTACTTTGACACCCGAGTTGGGGCAAAACAGGAAAGTGAATCTTACATTCTTATTGCCCGCCATTTAGGGTGCTCTCCAGGGGCAATATTATTTTTATCAGACCACCCAAAAGAGATCAGTGCCGCCAGAAATGCTGGCTGTCAAGCGTCTCAAATTGTAAGAAAAAGTACTGAAGAAGTGGGCAGTCAATCAGTAAATTACTTTCAAACGCTTGAGAGTTCTGCCTTTTCTCACTTTTTAGAACCTCAACTTTTAAACGCTTAATTGCAGAGGCAAACTCAGGTAATTTCCCCTCAAGCCGGGTGTGAGGGGGCGATTTTTGACGAAAAAAACAAACTTGACTTTGATGGGTCCGCGATGTATACTCCTACCAGTAGATAGATAAAGGTTCCCCATTCTGATGAATAAGTTGGATACCAAAACCCACATTATGGATATTGCTCGTCGCATGACGATGCAACAGGGTTTTGATGCCTTTAGTTACCGGGATATCTCTGAGGAAATTGGGATTAAAACTTCCAGTATTCATTATTATTTCCCCTCTAAACAAGATTTAGCAGAAGCCTTGGTCGATGACTATATCGACTATCTGAGTCAAGGCTTACAGAATATTAACGAGAATTTCCCAAACGGTTATGAGCGTTTTAAAGGGATGTTGGAGCTCATGATTGCCACATCAGGGCAAGAGAAACAACTGTGTCTTTGTGGAATGCTGTCTGCCAATATGCATGCGGTTTCTGAGCCAGCTCGACATAAGTTGGGTGAATTTTTCCAACGGTTTGAAACCTGGACGACAGAGACATTGAAGCAAGGCGTTCAGGACGGGAGCATACATCACTTGGTACGTCCTGTCTCTACAGCAGCAGAAATGGTGGCTGCTATTGAGGGTGCTATGTTGATTGCCAGAGTCTGTCTAAGGCCAAATTATCTGCCAGAAACACTGGACTTACTACTTGCGCGTATAAGGCCGTAATTATCAGTAGTCATCGTGCTTAATCGAGATTGTGCGTTGTTGTTAGTAAAAAAGGAGTAATCTAGTCCAGGTTTTTCTATTTAGTAGTAGGTAACTATTAAAATCTTTTATCTACTTTGTGTTCAATAAAAAATACTGTCTATAAAAAATGTTATCGTCAATCGTTCTAATGTAAGAAAAAAAGGAGTCACATCATGTCTAGAGTACGCATTCAACCCAATACAGCCCCTAACGCTGAAGCCCAAAAAATGCTGGACGGCGTTAAAGCTAAAATGGGTACCGTTCCCAATATTTTTAGCACCTTTAGTCATTCACCTGCCGTGTTAGAAGCCTATTTGGGTTTTAGTGGCGCGCTGGGTAAAGGCAAACTTACTCCCGCCATTCGTGAGCAAATTGCGTTGGTCGTCGCTGGTGAAAACTCTTGCGATTACTGTGCTTCAGCTCATACTGCCTTGGGTAAAATGGCCAAGATTGAAGATGCTGAATTGACACGCAACTTAAACGGGAAATCCTCAGACCCCAAAACCGAAGCTGTTTTAACCTTTGCCCGCCAGATTGTTGAAAAACGCGGCATGGTTTCTGACAGTGAGCTGGCCGCAGTGAAAACTGCTGGGTTTGCTGAGGCAGAAATTGTTGAAATTATTGCGGTGGTCTCACTCAATATTTTCACCAACTACTTTAACCATATTGCCCAAACGGAAGTAGACTTCCCTGTGATCTCTACTACCAGTATCAAGAAAGCAGCTTTGGTTTAGTCCAGACTGTACTTACTCTCTAAATAAGTTGTTTGGCGGGGAATGAGGGTACACCTTCATTCCCTCCGGCAACCCTTTCGGGAGAGAAAATTAACAACAATAAAGGAAAAATAATCATGAAATTATTTAATAAAGTTGGCTTATCTCTGCTGGGATTAAGCTTGGTCTTGGTCTCAGCTTCTCAAGTATTTGCACAAGATGAGCAAGCCTTGGTGGCCGCTCAAGGCTATGATGTTGTGAGCTATCAAACAGAAAAAGCCCCTCTTAAAGGAGAAGGCTTTTATGTGGCTCAGCACAAAGGTGCACTCTATGAGTTTGCCAACGAGACCAATAAAGCATTATTCGTTGCCAATCCTGACAAATACGTTCCAGCTTATAATGGTTACTGTGCTTATGGTGTGGCCATCGGCAAAAAGTTTGTCGGAAACCCACAAGTCTATAAAGTGGTTGACGGTAAGCTATACTTAAACCTCTCAATGGGCATTCGTGACACCTGGTCACAAGATGTGCCTGGCTATATTGAAAAAGCCGAGCAAAACTGGAGCAAAATTGAGAGAAAACCTGCTCAAGATCTCTAGAATGATTTTATTCAGAGCTTGTTAGCATCCTGATAATCGTAAGAGAGGGGTTTCTCTCTCTTGCGATTTTTATTATAAAAGAGGTCCATATGACACACCCGCCAGCCCCCTTATTAATCCCGCCATTTACAGAGGAAACGGCCTATGCCAAAGTTAAAAAGGCCCAAGCTCTGTGGAATACCAAAGAACCTTTTCAGGTTGTCATGGCTTATACAGAAGATTGTTTATGGCGAAACAGAGACGAAAGCTTCCAAGGGCACCCAGCCATTATTGAGTTTTTAACCCGTAAATGGCAAACAGAGCTGGATTACAAACTCAACAAAGAATTATTTCTTTTTTCAGCGAATAAAATAGCAGTACAATTCGAATACGAGTGGCATGATACGAATCGACACTGGTTCCGATCTTATGGTTTGGAACATTGGGTGTTTGACCCAAACGGGAAGATGACTTCTCGCACGGCCAGTATTAATGACAAGGCCATCAATGAATCTGAGCGAAAATACCTTATTTAACAAGGAGAGTCTCATTGCAAAATTTGCAAAATAAAATTCATTCAACCCCGTTGTTACCAATAGTTGCAACAGTATTGTTGGCATTCACTCAATTTTTGACCCCATTTTTTGCAGAACTCACCCATATTGGCTTACGGATAGAAGAGACTGCCAATAGTCTGCCGGGGACTTCTCCAGAAACACCGGCTGGTTATGCGTTTGCAATTTGGTTTGTTATTTTCACGCTTTCGCTGATTTATGCCGTGGTCCAAGCTCTCCCGTCTCACCGCCAAAACCCAGTGTTTAACCAAATTAGACCCACTCTGGCGGTTATTTTTCTGCTCAATACAGTGTGGATGTTGATCGCTCAAATTTACGGGGATGTTTGGCAACTGGCGCTGTTGATAACCATGATGACGATATTGTCGATACGTGTATTTTTACAAGTCCTCTCGGAAAACATGGTTCGTCACATCGACAAGGCCAGTTTTCTTTTGATGCCGCTATTGGGCTTATTAAGTGGTTGGCTCTCTCTTGCGGTGTTTCTCAATGTGGGAGCTGTCCTGAAACCCTACTTTATGCAAACCTTGGCGCTGACATATACGGATTATGCCTTGAGCTTATTAATTGTAACGCTTGGGTTGGTTGGCTGGATGCTTTTTCGAACGAAGGGAAATCTCTGGTATGGAGGGACTATATTATGGGGCCTAATCGCGGTGATTATTGCCAACACAGAAGTGCCCAATACAACCGTGTTGTGGACCGCATCTATCTTGTCGGCTCTTGTCGCTTTGGCGCTGGGCATCTTCAAATTACGTTTCAAGAGTCAAACTGCTTAGACGCGATTCCTGACGAATTTGCACCAAAATCAACACGATCAAAATCAGGGCAAGAACGGCAGAAGAACCAACGGTGCCAAAGCCCAAACCACCTTTGGCAGGCACTTTGGAGAGGAGATCGCCGACTGTTGCCCCAAAGGGCCGAGTCAAAACAAAGGCAGCCCAGAACAAGCCAACTTTAGAGAGTGGTGTGAAATAATTCATACAAATAATTCCCGCCAGTAAACAACCAATTAACAAGGCCCCTCCCAAAAATCCCAGACCCGAACTATCCGCTAAAAAATCGCCCAAAGCAGTTCCCAGGGTATTGGAAAATAAAATGGCAATCCAGTAGAGGAGCTCTACCTTTTTCGATTTAATAAGATTGACAGACATGGAACCAGCAGTCAGTCTCCAAAAAAGGAATACGACCAATAACAGACTAAACAATATGAGGCTCCCTGTGGCGTAGCCCAAACCCAGGGTACGGTCCATAAAGTCTGACATGGTCGTCCCTGCTGTACTGGTGGAAAGAATCACAGCCCAGTATAAAAAAGGGTGATATTTTTTAGAAAATAATTGGCTTAATAAGGTGATCAGAAATATTGAAATCAAGGCCAGCGAACTGATTGCATAGCCAAGATGGAGCGTCATCGAAAACATATCTCCTGCGGTTTCCCCGAGTGTGGTGGCCGCAATTTTCATCACCCAGAATGCCAGCGTGATTTCAGGGAGTTTTTTCAAAGTTTGATTCCCCATTTCGCAAGAATTAGATTCATCCCCAATAAGCTATTACCGTGAGCAAACAGGAGATTGCCAGGGCTGGATAAAATGAAATCGACCGTTTAAGCAGTTCTGGAAGGCTTAAAAATAAAACCAGAGAGGGAATCACCATCCAAAAAACGGCGTATGAGAACTGGGACAATTCCTGAGGGTTTTTGGTTTCCTGATAGAGCCAGAGCATGGACAATACAGAGACCAAAGGCAGAGAGGCAATGAGCCCTCCAAATAAGGTATTGCGTTTGGCCATTTCAGAGGCGGCAACAATCAGCGCGGCCGAAAAGCAAAATTTTAAGATGATGCTAAGCATGCTAGCCAGTATAGCCTAATTATGAAATGACAGACTTTAGAAACTGGTTTATGGTATGAACTGACTGTCAGAATGACCGAATATTCAATGTTTTGATGAAGGTTTAAATCATGCAATATCTTTTTGTCGGAGGCAATTCCGGTTCTTGGACTCTCAAAAAACAAACTGTTATTTTGGGAGAGCCCATGCCTGACATCTCTCACCTACAAATTGTCGGACCTGATGAAAATCAATTAATTCAGAATCCAACTTGGATTCTCCGTGGATTTACCAGTAACATCCGCTATACAAACCACACTGAGGATGTTGAACTAAAAAAACAATCCGCACCTTTGGGACGAGTAGAAGCCACCCATGGTGCCATGATTATTCTAAAAAAATCCGTGGCCTGGTGGAATTTAGCGCAGGATGAACGGCGACGCATATTTGAAGAAGAGTCAAAGCACATCCAGATTGGCATGAAGTTTCTTCCAGAGGTGTCTAGACGCCTTCATCATAGCCGGGATTTGAATGAACCGTTTGATTTTATTACCTGGTTTGAGTACGCTCCAGAATATGAGAATGCCTTTAGTGATTTGGCTGACCAATTGAGAGCCACGAAAGAATGGCAATATATTGACCGTGAAATTGATTACCGGTTTATTAAGTCAGAGCAAGCGAGATAAGTAAACGAGATGAGCAAACGACAATTAGTCTTAATCCGTCACGCCAAAGCGGCTTCGAAAGAGCTACCTATGGCAGACTTCGACCGGGCACTGACAGAGTTTGGCCGTCAACAAGCTTCTCTCATGGGGGAACATTTATCCCAGAAAGGCTTTTTGCCTCAAATGATACTTTGTTCTTCCTCCCTGCGGACAAAGCAAACATGGGAAACCCTGTTAGAAATATTCAATGCATCTCTCCAGACGCAAGCATTTACGCCCCCTCTCTTACTCAGTGATGATTTATATCTATCGTCGGTCTCAACCTATCTCCAGACGTTAGAGATTCTACCCTCATCGATAGAGACGGTGTTTTTGATTGGTCATAATCCTGAGATAGAGGCGATGATGGACTGGTCTTTAGAAAAACGTCCGGACTTATTTCAGGATAAATTTACGACCTGTGCGGTGGCTGTCATCCAGTTTGAGTCAGATTCTTGGGCTATAAAAGCAAAGTCAGGCCAATGTCTTCTGGCCACATCGCCAAAGCAGGCTGGCTTAAGAGCGAATAAACTCTAAATGCTGCATCTTTGGGGTGCGGTGCAAACTCTTTGCCAAATTATCGAGATATTTACTCACGCGATCGCCTAAAAGATACGCATCCATTTTTGGGGAGGCGGTTAAAATCAGTTCATCTTTGGTTAAATCCAATGAAAAATGAGGTAATAAACCAGGTTGTCTGCAGCAGAGTGTTTGTGCCAGTCTGAGAAGTTGACCCAGAACCAGTGCCTGTGCCAAATGATGGTGTGAAACCAGTGGTAAAAAAGGTTGTAAGTGACTGGCGCCTAAGTTGCCAGCATAGCGTACAGAAATGGCAATGGCCATCGAGATACGCTCATCGTGCGTCAGACCTGTGGTGGCAAGCGTGATCACGCGTTCAAAAGCATTTCGAGAACGAATATGGCGGGTTTCAAACATGGAAATATCGCATAAATACAAAATTGCCTGCGTGAGTCGGGGCGAAAAGCCCTCAAATTGAGACATAAAATGATTCACCCAGTCTGTTAAATCGTCCAAATTTTTAGGGGTGGCATGGAGCTTATGCCCTAGATATTGCGCAGAAACCAGCAGTGGGTCCATGGCTTGCTCTTTGGGGGAGAGCTGATCGTATAAAACCCCTTCCCGGATACCGTAAGAGGAAAATGTAATGTGCTGAATGCCAAATTCTCGAATAATCTGTTTTAGCACCAACGCCGCCATATACCAGGAACCACGACTGATCTCTTTCTCATCAAGAGTGAGCTTGTGAGGGGAGAGAACATGCGTCGATAAGAATTGGGTAATATCTTTGGCAGGAATCCGAAATCCGTCAATAATTTCTAAGGGATAATGGGTCACTTCCAGATATTTTTCTGCCAAATCGCGCCATTGACCGCCTACGGCGAAAAACTCTGTCAAGCCCCGGCGTTTTAAATGATGATACGCACTGATCTCATCCAAGATGAGTTGTCTAATAGGGGATAATTTTCCCTGATAGTGCTCTAAGAGGGTGCTGAGTCTCTGGTGACCCAATAATAAGGAGGTAGAATCTTGAATTTTATGTTTTTGAATCAGTGATAATTCCAAACTCCCTCCGCCCAAATCCCCAATTAAACCAGAATCAAGACTGGGACTCGTACAAAACACGCCCAGTGAAGACAAACGCGCTTCTTCTTTGGCAGAAACAACGCTGATGGGGTAACCAATGATGGCTTCAGCCTGTTTGATAAATTGAGTGACATTTTTTGCTTCCCGGACTGCAGAAGTCGCAACAATAGAAACATTGCTGACATCATACGTATCCAATACAGCCCTAAAGCGGGATAAGCACTCGAGTGCCATCTGAAGTCTTTTGGGTTGAATTTTGCACGACTCATCCATGCCCTTTGCCAGCGCACAGAGGGCTTTCTCGTTAAACAGTGCAATGGGTGCACGGCTTAATTCTGCATAAATCACCAAACGAATCGAGTTTGAGCCAATATCGATGACGGCAACTGGTTTATGATGTTGTTTCGGTGCCATTATTATAATTAAACCAGGCTCAATCGACTTTTTTTACGCCCTTTGGGTTTAGGCGCTGAGGGAGAAGGGTCGGGGGATTCTGGTGGCTGCATAAAATAATCTTGAACACTGAAGGCGTCTTTATTATGTGTGAGTCGTTGATAATTTCCGTCTGGCTGGAGCACCCAGCTTTGTCGTTCATCGCGAAGCGAACCAGACATAATTTTTTCTAAAAGTTCTTTTTTTAGTTTGGGGTTTAATATCGGGATCAGGGTTTCCACACGGGAGTGGAAGTTTCTTGGCATCCAGTCTGCGGAAGAAATAAACACATCCGCTGTGGGAGAAGGAAGTTCAGCCCCGTTACCAAAACAAACGATGCGGGAATGCTCTAAAAACCGACCCACAATACTGGTGACACGAATATTTTCTGAAAGCCCAGGCACTCCAGGACACAAACAACAAATACCACGGACCACCAAATCAATTTGTACGCCCGCTTGAGAGGCTTTGTACAACATATTGATAATGACGGGATCAACCAGGGCATTCATTTTAGCCCAAATACGACCAACCCCAGTTACACGGTTCAATTCAATTTCACGTTCAATCATTTCTATGAGTTTAGCCTGCATGTCAATAGGCGAGATAATTAGATGCTCTAAGTGATGAGGTTTTGCATACCCGGTTAAATAATTAAACAGTTTAGAGGCGTCCCGGCACAGTTCTTGATTGGCAGTAAACAAAGAGATATCCGTATAAATTTTGGCTGTGGTGGGATTATAATTGCCGGTGCCCATATGCAAATAATTGCGGATCCGGCGCCCTTCTTTACGCACCACCATGGTCAGTTTGCAGTGGGTTTTAAAATCAATAAACCCGTAGACAACATGAACCCCCGCACTTTCAAGCATTTCGGCCAGACGAATATTTTCCGCTTCATCAAAACGGGCTTTCAGCTCAATGACCACAGTCACATTTTTCCCCGCTTCAGCGGCGCTGATCAAGGATTTAATAATCGGAGAATCTTCCCGGGTTCGGTACAAAGTTTGTTTAATGGCCAGGACATTGGGATCCATGGCTGCCTGATCCAAAAAGTCCATCACAGAGCGAAATGAATCATAGGGGTGATGCAGGAGGACATCGGATTTCTGCATGGCTTGAAAACAATTGCCACCAAAGGCTTGAAACCGCTCATGAATGCGAGGCGTAAAGGGGGGGAATTGCAGATGAGCCCACTGGGGGAGAATTAACTCGGCAAGATCGTCTAAATTAAGCAACCCTTTGACCCGAAAAACATCCTGCCTGTCTATTTCCAGTTCATCGACCACAAAATTCAGCAAATCGTCAGAAATTTCTTTATTCACCATCAGGCGAATCACTTCACCCTGTTTCCGCATTTGTAAAGCCATCTTGAAGGTTTCAATGAGATCTTCACTGTCCTCTTCAATGGCCATTTCACTGTCACGGATCAGGTGAAAGAGTCCGTAATCTTTAATCGTGAATTCGGGGAATAAATCATCCAAAAATTCTGAGACGACGCTCTCAAGTTTTAAAAAACGTTTTCCGTTTTTCCCGATGGGGATAAAACGCGGTAAATTACGCGGCAAGGGGATTAGCGACCAGTGAACGATCCCTTCAGGGTCATTCACTTTCAGCACAAAGCATAAACCGTCATTGGGAATAAACGGGAAAGGGTGAGCCGGATCCACTGCCAATGGTGTGAGCACGGGGAAGATTTGCTCCGAAAAATAATTTTTCAGCCATAGTTTTTCCCGTTGATTTAATCTGGCTGGCTGAACAATCCCAATGCCATGTTGGCCTAGTTCTTTGGTGAGCTTCCTCCAGGTTTTGTTCTGTTCAGCCACCAATTTTTTGGCCTTGGTATTGACGGCATCCAGTTGCTCTTTGGGAGTCATCCCGTCGTGAGACGTGTGGTGTATGTTTAGCTCTAACTGGTTTTTAAGACCAGCGACGCGGACCATGTAAAACTCATCCAAATTGCGATCAGCGATGGCCAAAAAGCGGAGCCGCTCCAGCAAAGGGTTATGCGGATTATTGGCCTCTTCCAAAACCCGCTCATTAAACTTGAGCCAGGAAATTTCCCGATTGATCAAGTTAGACGACTTCTGAAGCTTGGTTTTAGAAGGAGTTTTTTTGGTATTGGTCTTTTTGGTGTGGACGAGTTTGACGCTCACTGTGTCATCCTAGTTTAAACATTGGATTCAATATAAAGTGGAAACAACCATTATACCTCAAACATGGCATAAAAATGGGTTGCCTATCGATTATCCGTTCAAATAGCTCGAATACGGCGCTGTAATTCTGTTACCACATCTCGTTCAAACCAAGGGTTCTTTTTTAGCCAGATATTATTGCGGGGGGAGGGATGCGGGAGTGGGAGGTATTCTGGCAAATAGGTTTCCCACGCTTCAACTGTCTTTGTAAGTGACTCTTTCAAGGACTCTTTTAGATAGTAAGCTTGTGCGTATTGCCCTATTAAAAGTGTCAGCTGGATGTTTGGCAGCTTCGATAAAAAAGCGGCATGCCACAGTGGGGCACATTCGCTGCGCGGGGGGAGATCTCCGCTAGATCCCTTTCCTGGATAACAAAATCCCATCGGCATGATTGCCAAAAAATCAGGGTCATAGAATTGTTCAGAGCTAATTCCCATCCAGTCACGAAGCCGATCCCCACTGGCATCTTGAAAGGGGATGCCGCTATCTTGAACCTTTCGACCGGGGGCTTGCCCAATAATGAGAATTTTGGCATTCTTACCTATCTGAAAAATCGGTCTGGGTTCATTGGGCAGGTGTTTGGAACATTCCTGACAGTGCTTTGCTTCTATAATCAGTGTTTCTAATGTGTTCATATAGATTGATTATAATCGAAGCAATTTGCTGGCTTCAGAGTTTTGTTTTCTAAATAAATTATCGTAATGATCGCTTTTTCAACAGAAAGGACTGTCAATGCTGAGAATAAGCCCGTATACCGCTAGTGTAAACCCTTCTAGATCTCTGCAAGCAAAGTTTGCAGGTGGAACAGCCTTACCCGATCCTGATGCGATTGCCAACACAACGATTGGGAAACTGTTGGATAATGCCTATGGATCAAAACATATTGATGTAGCCTCATTTGTAGAGACAGAGTTAAAAGGAAAGGGCATTCCTACTGATGCAAGAACCCATGGCGTTATTCTGGGTTATATAGGCGATTACAGACTTGGAGATATGGGCCAGCGGATTAAAGCGGCGGTTGCAGCGTTGACAGAGGAATAGCTAAAGTCTCTTTTAACTCCTTTTCTCGGGCGTAAATCGTTCAATTTTCACATCGTCCTCGGGTTGAATCAGTCCGTGGCTAAAGGCATATTCGGCGAGTGCTTTTTTAATCGCCTCATGCCCGTTGGTGATATGGGGATGCTGTGAGTCGTCGAGATCCCTTAAATTGTAATGATTGGTTGGGAAATAGACCCTGCCTTCGTGTGGGAGGGTTGTTCCGTCAGGTAATACCAGAGCAAAGCGGAAGCTTTTCACCACCCAGAAGCGAGAGTCTTTTTCACTCCCAGGAACAGGGATGGTGACTTCTCCTGCGGCAGCAAGCTGAATCTTGACATCGCTTAGACCAGGAAGAGAGAAAATGGCTCTCAGCTGCTTGTCATCATCCATATATTTTCGCAGAGAGTCGATCTCATAACTCCAATCATCAAGACCGTTCAGTGTTTCAAATCCCTGCGTGGTAAGCCCCCGGATAGGCCACTTCGCTAAGTCTTTATCCAGTAGGGCCACCCGGCTGGGTTCTTTGGGATTGGGAAAAATAATGCGGCCCATCACACTGTGGCTCATAAAAGGCATGTCTGCCTCTAAAGATTTCCCCCAGGCACTCCACGCGCTTTGATTGTCTGTTGGCATGGTGGTGAGCTTCCGCAATCGGCCCCGGTAGGTATTGTCTCCGGGTAATAGTACAAAGTTACTGCCATCAGGTCCTTTGCTATAGCACTCGAGATCATCACGGTCCAAGGTGTCTGCTTCAAAGCATTCAGGCTGTTTCCAGATTTTTTCAAAATTGTGGAAGAACGTCACTTGCATGTGTCGAAAGGCGGGGACGCATAGAATCAAACGGGTGACTGGATCATTATCCAAGGCAGCCTTTAAGCCTCTGGCCACTGCATCCCAACTGCGTTTGCTGGCGGCGACTTTGGCAGGATCATTCTCTACATCTCGGAACCAAACAGAAGAATCAACAGATTCTGGGATTCGCAGCGTGGTCCCAAATCGTAGAGCCAGTTGGGATTTAGATATGGGCGTAGACTGGGTGTCGAAAGTTCGAGAGAATTTCAGAGAGATTGGAGGAAGCATAGGGACAAAACCTCACAATAAAGCGGTGTAAAAAGGTGTATAATTAAATATATTTGTTTAATAAACGTAGTTAACTACGTATTTGATAATTCAATATATCTCCTCTGACCTAAAACTGCAACGTTTGTAGTAGATACTGTTTCGATTTAGTTACATCAACACAGTCAAAAATAACGAAGGAGCCGCACCCTGTCTGATTTTGTGAATCATTTGGGCTCTCGGGCTATCGTCAGTAGAATGAAACGCCTGGTGGAACGGATGCACCAGGACAATGCCCTTATTTTTAAAGAAAGGCAAATTCCCTTTGAACCCCGCTGGTTTCTGCTGCTGTCTCTGCTGGATACACAGCCCAAGCTGGGTATTATGGAGATAGCCCGGGAACTAAAGCTGGCACACCCCACCGTGGTGGTGCTGGTGAACGAGATGATTCGGGAAAAAGTGGTGTCTTCCGTGGTGGATAAACACGATAAGCGCAAGCGATTGCTCTCACTGACCAGTAAGGGACATCAAATGCTAAAAGACGTCAAACCCCTGTGGCAGGATATGACCGCTGCGGCCAATCAGCTCATTCTGGATACAGGCTATGACGTGATCTCGGTGTTATCTGCCCTGGAGCAGGCTCTGGACCGCGAGAGTTATGCGGACAGAATCCGCGGCTTTATTGCCAAAAGAGGGTGGGAGGCGATCGAGATCCTTGAATTTCAATCTGATTTTGCCCCCGCGTTTCGCCAGCTAAATGAAGCCTGGTTGCTGGAATATGGCTACGATTTAGAACCCCATGATAAACAGGTACTGAGTAATCCTAAAAAATATATTGTTGAACCTGGCGGGACGGTGTTTTTTGCCACCGTACAAGGCAACTCACAAGAGATGCTTGGCACATGTGCGGTGATCGCCCATGGAAACGGCCGCTTTGAATTGAGCAAAATGTGTGTTGCTCCTGACTACCAGGGCCGTCAAATCGGGAAAAAACTAATCAAAACAGCCATTGAATGGGTTAAAGGCCAAAAGGGGGCGCTGTTGTTTCTGGAAACCACCCATCAGATGGAGCGCGCGATTCATCTCTACAGAAAAATGGGCTTTGAGAGTAAACCGTTTCCAGAAATCCCTCACTACAGCCGCGCAGAAGTCTACATGGAAAAAAAATTATAGAATTTTGATTCTGTGTGAGAGAGTTCATTTTGAGATCCCCTAAAAGGATGTATGCTCTTTTGGCCTAGATAATGCCATTTGCCCTGAGTTTTTTGGGAGATTAAGTTGTTATGGAGAAGGATTTACCCTGAATGATGAAGTACGTCGCTAACAAGCAAGCAATCGCCGCATTTACACTATTAGCGCTTAGTTTTACCACTTTTAGTGCTGTGATGCCTGCCTTTGCAGAAAATCCGGTAAGACCCAATCAGTTTTGGTGGCCGGATCAACTGGATCTCTCGCCGCTGCGTCGGAATAATGCGGCCTCTAATCCTCTCGGCTCACAGTTTAACTATGCCAAAGCCTTTAAAAGCTTGGATCTGGCTACGGTGAAAAAAGATATTCAAAAAGTACTGACCACCTCTCAAGACTGGTGGCCGGCGGATTACGGCAACTACGGTCCGCTATTTATCCGGATGGCTTGGCACAGTGCAGGCACGTACCGGGTTTCAGACGGTCGCGGTGGAGCGGATGGAGCTCAACAACGCTTTGAGCCCTTGAACAGCTGGCCAGACAACGGAAATCTGGACAAAGCCCGCCGCTTGCTCTGGCCTATCAAGCAGAAATACGGAGAAAAGCTCTCCTGGGGAGATTTGATGGTGCTGACAGGCAATGTTGCCTTGGAGAGCATGGGCTTTAAAACCTATGGGTTCGCCGGCGGTCGGGCTGATAATTGGGAGCCGGATCTGGTTTACTGGGGTCCTGAAGGTAAATTTCTCGCTGGTAAAAGACGTAATGCCGAAGGAAAACTGGAAAACCCATTGGCTGCTGTGCAAATGGGACTTATTTATGTCAATCCAGAAGGACCGAACGGAAACCCCGATCCCCTGGCGGCCGCCAAAGATATTCGCGAAAGCTTTGGCCTGATGGCGATGAATGACGAAGAGACTGTGGCCTTGATCGCAGGCGGGCATACTTTCGGCAAAGCTCACGGAGCAGGGGACCCTTCAAAATGTATGGGACCGGAACCAGCTGCAGCTGGTCTGGAAGAACAAGGTCTTGGCTGGAAGAATAGTTGCGGGTCTGGTAACGCAGGTAATACGATTACCAGTGGCTTGGAAGGCTCTTGGTCGTTTAATCCCACTGCCTGGACGATGCAGTATTTTGATAATCTCTTTCATTACGACTGGGTGCAAACCAAAAGCCCGGCCGGTGCGACCCAATGGATTCCTACTGATCCAGCGGCAGCAAATCTCGCTCCTGATGCCCATGACCGCACGAAGCGACATGCCCCGATTATGTTCACCACGGATTTGGCGCTGAAGTTTGATCCCACCTACCGCGAGATTTCTCGTCGCTTTCAGGCGAATCCTGAGGAATTTCGTCTTGCCTTTGCCAAAGCATGGTTTAAGTTAACTCATCGGGATATGGGCCCTCGAACACGCTATATCGGCTCTGAGGTCCCCAAAGAGGTCCTGATTTGGCAAGACCCTGTGCCGGTAGTCGATTACAAATTGATTGGTGAGAGTGATATTGCTTCTCTCAAAAAGAGCATTTTGCAATCAGGCCTCACGGTTCCAGAATTGGTGAGAACGGCCTGGGCTTCTGCCTCTAGCTTTAGGTCAAGTGATCTTCGGGGTGGGGCCAATGGGGCTCGGCTTCGACTCACACCTCAGAAAAACTGGTCTGTGAATAACCCGGCAGAACTTCAAAAAGTCTTGCCTGTTTTGGAAAAACTTCAAAAACAGTTTAATCAGTCAAAAAAGGCCAAAAAAGACGGGAGCAAAGTGTCCCTGGCTGATGTCATTATTTTGGGTGGAGCTACAGCCATTGAACAAGCCGCAAAACAAGGCGGTGTTTCTGTTCAAGTCCCCTTTAAGCCCGGACGCGCTGATGCAACTCAAGCTCAAACCGATGTGAATTCATTTGCGGTCCTGGAACCCAAGGCAGACGGATTCCGTAATTACTTCTCAGAGAGTAGCAGTCCAGATACACCCCTTCGTTCTCCCGCAGAATGGTTGATTGATCGCGCCAGCTTGTTAAACCTCACTGTGCCAGAAATGACGGTATTAGTGGGCGGATTAAGAGCGTTGAATGCCAATGCGGATCATTCACTCCATGGCATTTTGAGCAAGCGGCCTGGGACACTCAGCAATGACTTTTTCGTGAATTTGCTGGATATGTCGACCCGGTGGTCAAAATCCTCTCAAACACCAGGTGTATACGAAGGGTTTGACCGCAAGAGCGGAAAACAAAAGTGGACAGCGACCTCGGTGGATCTCATATTTGGGTCTAACTCAGAGTTACGTGCTGTGTCAGAGGTCTACGCATACAACAACGCGAAAGAAAAGTTTGTCCGTGATTTTGTGGCTGCATGGTCTAAAGTGATGGAGCTGGATCGTTTTTAGCACTTAATATAGAGACAAAGAAAAAATAACAAAAGGGGCTGTTATTTAAACAGCCCCTTTTGCTTTGAAGCCGGGCATTTATTTGCTTTTGTCGTAAAATCCCTTGAGCTGTGGCTCTCCGCCATAGAGATCGGCATGGCTAAAGCGTAAATAAGCAGAATCTGTGGATTTAGCCCAACCCGTTTTTTTATTTGCCAGCTGAATTTTAATCCACCACACCCGTTTTCCCGGACGAACGACATCGTAAATATCTAATTTAGGCGTGCACACTCCCATACTGGGTACGGCACAATAAATCGCATCGTCTTCGTAGAATCGACCCTCATACCAAACGCGAAAGAATCCTTCCCCGAGATAGGTGAGAACATAAACAGGGTGATTGACTGCGTAATGGTTGGGGTTATTTCTGTCTGTAGGCAAGGTACTGGCTTTTATTTTGAGAATATCTGGCAGCGTGTGGACTTCGCCTGTCAGAGATTTGATATTACTCCCTTTCTTAGCAATCCCAATAATATGGTCACTGTTGATTTTATCAAAGAGCGGAAAGTCACTTTCGACACGCCAGAAACCGTAAAAACATCCCTCATAAGGACATGCATCTTTATCAATAAATATCCCGGGTGGGGTGTATGAGGGTGTCTGATTCGTCTCAGCTAATGCGAATTCTGGGGAGACTGAAACGGTTAGCAAATGCAGTGTTAAAAGATTTAACAACAGGAAAGAATATCGTTTCATCACGGTCATAAACCTCGCTCAATAGAGTTTGAGTCATACATTTTGACAGTCTATAACAAACTCTGATTGTTTAAACCATATTTTTCTCTCTAACTCACTCATAATAATCATTTCCGTGTTTTACTGTGACAGCTAGCAAAGTGTCATAACGTCTATTTCATTCGAATCTGTACTCTCTATACTGAGAATTATGAAACATCAGCACTTCAGTGAGCGTATCTCTAATGAGGTTACCCAATGACAAAACGGATTGATTCATTATTAACCTACCTGACGTTAAGACCTCTTTTTAAGGCGATGATGAAGATTTTTTTTGTTTTGGAAGTTGAAGGTCAAGAACACGTCAAAAAATATCCGGGTGCCATACTTGCGGGTAACCATACGGGTTTTTTGGACGGCCCTATTATTTTGGCTGGGTCTGAAACGCCTATTCTATTTTTGGTGGCACAAGGTGTGCTAAGTTGGCCGGTTATTGGATTCTTGGTGAGATGGATCGGGATATTAACGGTTCGACATTCTCAAACGAGAAGATCGTTGAAACGTGCCATTCAATATCTCAAGGCCAAGCAAACACTTTGTATTTTTCCTGAGGGTGAATTAACACGGGACGGGGAGTTGGGGAAGTTTCATGGCGGTGTCACATTTTTACACACACAGAGTCAGGCACCCATTATTCCCTTTGCGATCCACGGAGGTTATGAAGCTTGGCGCTGGGGTCAATGGGTGCCTAAGTTTGGAAAAATATATTTAAAATTTGGAGAGCCAATGATTGCCTACGATCAAGATAAAGAGGCTATTTTAAATAAGCTTTATCAAGAGATTCAAAGCATGAAACAGATATTGGGCATGAAACAGATACTGGAAAAACCGATATATATTGAGACATTAGAGGCACAAGAGGCAAAATAATATGCATAGAATTGGTGTTTTGATTATTCATGGGATTTTCGGGTCTCCTCATGAGTTTAAAATTATGCAATCGATTTTAAATAGTCAGGGTTTTTTTACCCATGCTGTGAGTTTACCAGGACATGGCGATCAGCCAGAGAGCAAACTGATCCATGTGACCGGAGAATCCATGTTGGCGCACTGCCGAAAAGAGTACGATTTAATGGCCAGTCAATGTGATCAGGTCTTTATTTTGGGACACTCTTTGGGTGGGATTTTAAGCTTACTAACAGCTTCAAAAAATCCGCCCAAATTAAATGGGGTTATCACGTTTGCCACACCCTATGAGCATGCCTATTTCGTGAACTATTTCTACGGCTTCTTGGTATTTCCACTCAAACATCTCTTTCCGGGCTTACGCTATGCCCCGGAGTATTTAACGGGCAATAAATCACCGGTATTTCTGCCGAGTTGGTTCCCAGCACTGTATCGAGAAGCGACAGGCCTACTAAAAAAGCTGCAAGCTGCATTAGCCAATATTACGGTTCCTGTTCAGTTGGCTCACTCTCCGCATGATATGGTGATTCCTTTCAGTGAGATGCAAAAGATTGCCAAGGGTATTAACCAGCCTGATCGTGTCCGACTTCATGTTTTTCAAAACTGTGGGCATCAGGTATTTCCCAATAGTCGGGAAGAAGCGATGGGGGTTAAGTTAGTCCTAGAATTTATTGCCCGTCATGCTGTCGTTCAAGAGTCAAATGATTTGGGTGTTATTGGGAGTATTTAATGCTTTAGAGGACACTCATTTATAACCTTTTACTAACCTTTTCCGGAAATGCCCGTTCCGAAAATGACAGAACTGCCTAGACCTGAGAGAGGTTTGCATGCTTGTGTCGGTTTTGACAATTCGCATACAGGAGACTGAGAGGGTCGTGTTAAAGTCGAGCTATTCTGAAGTAGCTTTGTAAAGGGAATGGTGTGCTTCATAGTAAGACAAACTGGGATTGGCGATCACTGAGAACATGGGTAGATATGCACTACTACCCCCAAGGTATGGACGTGGTTCTGACAGGGCCTAAACAAGTTGATTGGTTTTGGTGCCTCCCCTTTGTTTTTCTTCACTTGGGCTGTCTTTTGGTCTTTTGGGTGGGCTGGAGCCCTGTGGCGATTGCCGTAACCGTTTTGCTGTATTTTATTAGAATGTTTGCCATCACGGGCTTTTACCATCGTTATTTTTCTCACCGGACGTTTAAAACTTCTCGTTTGATGCAATTTGCGATGGGGGTTTGGGGGATGACTTCAGTCCAGAAAGGGCCTTTATGGTGGGCTTCCCACCACCGTGAGCATCACCGTTCGTCTGATCAGCAAGAAGATATCCATTCGCCCAAACAGCGTGGGTTTTGGTGGTCTCATATTGGGTGGATTGCATGTGCCGCCAACATTCCCACTCGTTACGATCGGATTAAAGACTTGGCTCGCTACCCTGAGTTGGTTTTTATCAATCGATTTGACTGGCTTGTGCCCTTATTGTTTGCGCTCAGTTTAGTGGGGCTGGGCACATGGCTGAATCAGTCTTTCCCTTCTCTGCACACCAATGGTTTACAAATACTGGTTTGGGGCTTTTTTGTCAGTACAGCGGTGCTATTTCACGGCACGTGTTCGATTAATTCATTGTCTCACGTGTGGGGAAGCCAGCGGTTTGTGACCGGGGATATGAGCCGTAACAATTTTTGCTTGGCTTTAATCACCCTGGGTGAAGGTTGGCATAATAACCACCATCATTATCAAGGCTCAGCGCGACAAGGGTTTTACTGGTGGGAAATTGATATGACTTATTACGCTCTCAGGCTGATGTCTTTACTGGGTTTGATATGGGACATCAATCCTGTGCCTGATAGTGTGTATACTAAAGCCAATAAACGGGTGATTCAGGACCAACCTGCATGAAACGTTTGGCCATCATTGGTAGCGGCATCGCTGGTTTAGGTGCAGCGTATTTTCTCCACCCGCATTTTGATTTAACAGTGTTTGAGCAAAACGACTATGTGGGGGGGCACAGTAACACCATCATCGTTGATGAATCAGGTGTTTCTATCCCTATTGATACGGGATTTATGGTGTTTAATTTAATCACGTATCCCAATCTGGTTCGTTTGTTTGAAACCTTAGGGGTTCAGTACAAAGCGACGGATATGTCTTTCAGTGTGCAACACAGACCAGCAAACTTAGAATGGTGCGGTTCTGGTTATAATCAGTTGTTTGGTCAACGGCGTAATCTTTTTCGGCCAGACTACTGGCAATTTTTGATGGATTTAAATCGTTTCAATAAAACGGCACCCAAAAAATTAGATACTGAGGGATTTGCTCAAGTTACCGTTCAAGAGTTTGTTCGCCAGGAGAAATACAGCCAGGAATTTTTAGACTGGTATTTAATCCCGATGGGATCGGCGCTTTGGTCCACTTCGGCAGAAAATATACTGAATTTCCCGATGCAAACACTCATCCGATTTTTTTATAACCATGGCTTTTTGGGTATGGATACTCATTTCCAGTGGTATACCGTAGATGGTGGCTCGAAAAACTATGTCGATCTTTTGACACAACCCTTTGCCTCTCGTATTCAAGTCAATCAGCCGGTTAAACATATCTATCAGCATGAGAATCATGCCAGTGTAATGTTTTCAGACGGTCGGTCAGAATCGTTTGATAAAGTCATTCTTGCCTGTCATGCGGATCAGGCTTTACAAATGCTAGATAACCCAGACCCTGAACAAACTCGTCTATTGTCTCCATTTACTTACGAAGACAATACGGCTGTATTGCATAGCGATCCTTCAGTAATGCCTAAACATAAACGGTGTTGGGCGTCTTGGAATTATGATATCGGAAAAGGGAAGCAAGATATCCCGCGATCATCTACGCATTATTGGATGAATAACCTACAAGGCGTGTCGCAAAACCGGCCGTATTTTGTATCTATTAATCCCAACCAATCCATTGACCCAATGCTGATTCATCAAACGATACAATACGAGCACCCATTGTTTTCTCTTGCTGCCATCAATGCCCAAGCGCAACTGCCGCTCCTCAATCAACGGAGCCCAGAACAGTCTGTTTATTTCTGCGGTAGCTATTTTAACTATGGCTTTCATGAAGATGCCTTTACCTCAGCGCTCCATTTGGCCAGAGTGATACGGGGAGAAGCCATATGGACGCAGTAATTCATTCCTCATTGTATGAATGTCAGGTGATGCACCACCGACTTTCGCCCAAAAAACACCGGTTTGTGTATAACGTGTTTTTCTTTGCGATTGATCTCGATGAGCTAGAAACTCTGTCGAAGCAGCTATTTTGGTTTAATACCAAGCAGGCCGGATTCTATCGTTTTTTAGAGTCTGACCATTTGCAATTATCAGAAGAACCCTTAAAAGAACGCGTTCGTAGCTATTTGACAGAACAAGGAATCCAACTAGGCAATGGCAGGGTGATCTTACTGACTAATTTAAGAACTTTGGGATACGTATTTAATCCAGTTTCGTTTTATTTTTGTACGGATGAAGCCAAGCAACCCCTGGCTGCTATTGCGGAAGTCAGCAATACGTTTTACGAGATGAAGCCGTTTTATATCCCGTTGGATAAAACACACAATGGAACGTTTAAAGCAATTTACCCCAAATATTTTTATGTCTCACCTTTTTCTGATCTCGATCTCAAATTTGATTTTCGTCTGACCATGCCGGACGAGTCGCTCAAAATTATCATTAATGATGTGACCGATGAAGCAGGAGAGCAGCCTATCCTACTCAGCAGTATTGTGGGGAAACGCTTGCCTTTAACCGATGCCAATATTTTAAAACTCACATTCAAATACCCGTTGCTAACCTTAAAAATTATCGCGCTGATTCACTGGCATGCGGGATTGCTGTTTTTAAAAGGGCTCAAGTTCCATCTCAAAGAGTCTCAAATTCACTTGCAAAAAGCGGTTTTAAACCCACATCGCTCAATGCTTAAACAGGAGAAATCTGATGATTGATACGCCAACAAAGGGACCCACGCTGTTTGAGAGTTTTTGTGCTTATTGGCTGAGCAAAGCCCTCACTAAAATGAAGCAAGGCTCCTTGCAGGTGGTCTATCCAAACGGAAAATTTTTAATGCTTGGGGATGACGCACAATCTAAATCTGGATATCCTGTTTTGCGGATTCACCGCCCACGGTTTTTTAGCCGTTGTGTGCTTTACGGCCATATTGGTTTTTCTGAGGCCTATATGGAGGGTGACTGGGATACGGATGATCTCAGTGGGGTAATTTCCTGGTTTATTTTAAACATTGATCGCTCGACAGTCTTAGAAGGTTCTGGTCATACCTCTGCGTTGATGAACATCCTCGGGTGGGTGAACCGAATGATACATCTCGTTCGCCCCAATAGTTTAGCAACCAGTGCTAAGAATATTCAGGATCACTACGATCTCAGCAATGATTTTTTTAAACTCTTTTTAGATCCAACCATGACCTATTCTTCTGCTCGGTTCTCGTCTCCAGAGTTCACATTAGAAGAAGCACAAATCGCCAAATACGAAGCCTTGTGTCAAAAACTGAAAATTTGTGCCTCAGATTATGTCTTGGAAATAGGAACCGGTTGGGGAGGTTTTTCAGAATATGCGGCCAAAACGTACGGTTGCCGTATCAAAACGATTACTATCTCACAGGCCCAGTATGACTATGCTGTTAAGCGGATTGAAGCTGCAGGGCTTAGCGATCAGGTCGAGATCTGTCTGCAAGATTACCGTCTTGTTCAAGGTCAGTTTGATAAGATTGTTTCCATTGAAATGCTTGAAGCGGTTGGAGATGCCTATATGGAAACGTATTTTGGGCAATGTGCCAAACTGCTTAAAAAAGACGGACTGTTGGGTCTTCAGGTGATTACGTGCCCGGATTCACGCTATGACATTCTGCGTAAAAATGTTGATTTTATTCAAAAACATATTTTCCCTGGTTCTTTATTGCCTTCGTTAGCCCGTATGCACAAGGCAATAGCCCGTACTAGCGACTTATTTTTACTCGATCTCGATGATATGGGCAATAGTTATGCCAAGACGCTTTGGCTTTGGGATCAGGCTTTTTTCAACCAGATAGACGCTATCAAATCTCTGGGGTTTAATGAGACGTTTATCCGGAAGTGGCATTATTACTTTATGTATTGCCACGCGGCCTTTGTGATGCGAAATATCACGGTGGTGCAGGCTGTGTACACACGACCCAATAATACATTACTTTCTGAGGCTTACGCTGATAAAAAAGGATTAAAAACCAATGATATTGATGCTACGTATTCTATTTAGCCTGGTGCTAATCACGATGCTCTGCGTGACAAGTTGGGCCAGTCTGAATGAGGATATTCTGAAAATTCCAGTCATCGTTCAAAAAGATCCATGGTTTATTGCCACATTATTTGATGCCTACTTTGGTTTTTTAACGTTTTATGCCTGGTTGTTTTACCGGGAAAATAAATGGCTACCCAAAGCTATTTGGTTTGTGTTGATTATGCTACTGGGGAACATGGCGATGGCGACTTATCTGTTGTTTGTCCTCTTTCGTCTGCCTCTGAGTGCCACTGCTAAAGATGTTTTATTATCCCCAGAAAGGGCAGGTTAACCGTGTTGTCGTTTATCAGTACCGATATTGGCGCGTTATGGATGACGGGATGGATTTTTACGCTACTGTTGATGAGTTTCGTCTGGCTGTTGTATAAATACCTGAGAAATGCCGGTGTTGTGGATATCTTTTGGGCATTTGGATTTTCCGGTCTGGCCGGTGTGTATTTTTATTTTGGTGATGGCTGGATACCCAGAAAAATACTGCTCGCTGCCATGGTGATCTTGGCCAGTGTGCGCTTAACCTGGTATTTATACACCCGCTTTCGACACGAACACCCGGTTGAAGATCCCCGTTATACGAGTATGCGCGGGATGTGGGGCGCACAAGATGATGTCCTCTTTTTGGTGATTTACTGGTTCCAAGGGGCGGTAATGTCGTTGATTTCTTTACCCTTTGTGTTTGCGATGAGCAATACGACTGTTGGGTTTTCTGGATGGGACGTGATGGGGGCCGTTATCTGGCTGTTAGGCTTTGTGGGAGAAGCGGTTGCGGATACCCAACTGAGTCACTTTAAAAAAGACCCCGCTAACCACGGAAAAACATGTCGAACTGGATTATGGTCCGTGTCGCGTCATCCCAATTATTTTTGTGAATGGTTGATGTGGGTTGGTTATTTTGTGGTTTCGTTCTCTATACCTGCTGCCATAACGTCTGCGTGGTGGGGGGTGTTTAGCCCGTTATTGATGCTTTTATTGTTGACGAAATTTACGGGGATTGCAGCAACTGAAGCCAGAGCGATTCAATCGCGAAGTGATTATGCGGATTACCAAAAAACCACCAGCCCGTTTATTCCCTGGTTCCCCAAGCACTCGATGTCAGCATTAGAGAGACCAGATTTAGAGAGATAAGGTGAGTCAGCTATGTCGTTTTTGGATCAACTCATAGAAAGCAATTTGGTGCCAGAGCCCTTGATTCGTCTGGGGATTCGATATTTATTGTCACAAAAACTTCGCGTGGAATATAAGGCCAATGTTGAAGATCAAAACCAAGTTATTTTGGATTTTGTGGCCGACCTAAAACAGAGTCCGATTGCGATTGAGACACAGGCGGCCAACGATCAACACTATGAAGTGCCCAGTGATTTTTATCACTATTGTTTGGGGCCGCGCAGAAAGTACAGCGGGTGTTACTGGACGCCTGAAACCAAGACGCTGGCTGAGGCGGAAGAGACCATGCTTCAACTCTCATGCGATCGTGCGCAGATTGAAGACGGACAGCGCATATTGGATTTGGGCTGTGGTTGGGGTTCGATGTCGTTATGGCTTGCTGAAAAGTATCCACAAGCTAAGATTACGGGGCTTTCCAATTCCAGAAGTCAAAAAGCCTATATTGATAGTGTGGCCCAGGCTAAGGGATTTAAAAATTTAGAGATTATCACAGGTAATATTGTGGACTTTGATTTTGAGGGGTCACCGCAGTTTGACCGTGTGATTTCGATAGAGATGTTTGAGCATATGAAAAATTACGAGGCCTTGCTTCGTAAAATACGAAGGTGGGTTAGGGATGACGGGCGGTTATTTGTGCATATTTTTACGCACAAGACGGTGGCGTATCATTACGAAGACCAGGGGCCGCGGGATTGGATGACGCGGTATTTCTTTTCGGGTGGGACGATGCCCAGCCATGATTTATTATTGTATTTTCAGGATGATTTTACGATAGCAAACCAGTGGGCGGTGAATGGGGTGCATTATCAAAAAACGGCGGAAGCCTGGTTGGAGAATATGAAGCGACACCGGTCTGAGATTTTGCCGATTTTGGCCAGTACGTATGGAGAAGAGCAAGTGACACGGTGGTGGGTTTACTGGCAGGTGTTTTTTATGGCGTGCGCAGAACTATGGGGATATGACCACGGCAACGAATGGCACGTCTCCCACTATTTATTCAACGCCCGTTAGTCAGTAACCCGTTAGTTAGTGATAGGATAAGCTCTATGTAATTTATAATCAGGCTGAATGCAACCATTAATAATGCATGGTACAAGAAAATATATTGCTTTAAAAACTGGTGATTTTTTTAAATCTATTAATTAGTTTGGACTTTCGTTAATGGTAAATGGACAAATCCTTTATTCTGTAACAAATTCAAATATGGGTTTTGACAATCTTTCGGGAGGGCAACCCAAAGAAGTCTTTTAGCCCTTGTCATAGCAACATAAGCGATTCTCTTCTCTTCACTGCCATCAGTGTTATCACTGCCATCAGTGTTAAATAGGGCCTGAAGCTGTTTCCTTTTTGCAAAAAACAAAACAGCTTCCAACGTTTCGCCCTTCGCTTGATGAATGGTATCTACGCGAAGTTCTTGGCGGAGACCATTAAACATCGGTTGATCCTGAAAATAACTGTTTTGAAGCTTTCTCCCTAGCTGATCCGGCTGCTGAATGGACAGGAGGGTGGAAATTTTTGGTAAAAAAGTATCTAAAGAAGCTAGTAACCGTGGGTGCCACGTCGTACCCTGTAAGGATGCTGAAGGTAATTGCTCCCTCAAGTAGAGCCATACCAATCGCCTGAATTGCTTTGAAATCTTATCCGAGGGATTCTTAATAAGTTGTCTTTTTAGATTCTCAGGACAAGCCATTAAGTTAAAGATACCCAGTGTGACTTCTTTATACGCATTGGCGATGTCCCCTGTTTCACGGTAACAGGCAGCTTTCACGAAATGCGGCATAAGACCTGTTTTTGCACCTTGGGCATGTTCGCCCCGTATGCGCCGACAATCTTTATTGCCACGAAGCAATATGGCTGAATGAAAAACCTCTAGGTTCAGGGAGTTAATTGATTCTGAAAATGCAGTTATAACGTCTTGTTCATCATTGTTTGGGTAGGTCAAAACAAAAGCACCTTGACCCTCAACGGCATCAGTTTCTCTTGATTGCATTTTTTGAATGCTTGCAAAGTCTTTTACCGCTTGGACAATGTTGTTGTTGGAACGGAAATTCACGGAAAGTTTAAGAGGTTGGTTCTCGCCTCTAAACCGATCAAGAATGCTACCGTTTGCACCCGCGAAAGCATATATTGCCTGATCTGGATCTCCCACTAAGGAAACGCTCACGCCTGTATCTGATAAAAGCTTTAAAATACATTCTTGGAGGTCACTGGTATCTTGAGCTTCATCGACAAGAATTTTTGAGAAGCGATAGGCTATAATTTGAGAGATTTTAGGATATTCTTTTAATAACTTTAAGGCCCAATACTTGGCGTGGGCATGAGTATAAAAGCCCTTTACCCCAAAAGAATTGAGCGCATCAAGAGCTTTTTCCTTGCAGGCAGTTGCAATAGTCGCTTTAATCTTTGTTTTGTTTTCCTGTGTTGGAACTCCTATAAAATTATCGCCATCTCTAACAAGCTCGAATTTCGTTATACAAGGTGTTTGTTCACCAGTAATTCCATGTTTAATACCGTATGTGGCAAATTTCTTTGTATTTCCATTTCTATCTTGATAAGAACTGGTTAAAAAGTGTTCATCACCTTCTAGTAAAATAGGAGCTTTGGAACAACCCATAACAATATGACCAAAAGGAAGAATCAAAAATTTAGCAATAAAACTGTCCAATGTACCTACAAAGTGTGGGTATGTCATAGCCCGGTTCAAACCTAACCGCCTAAATGCGCTTGTAAAGCTCTCTACTGCAACATTCGTATGTGACAGAAGCGCAATCCCTCGGTGTTTGTCCGGCCAACTCTGAAGAAGATGTCCTACTCGTAGAGCGGCTGTCTTGGTTTTTCCACTTCCTGGACAAGCCTGAAGAACCCAGGCTGCATCAGGATGATTGATAGCACTTCGTTGTTCCTCAGTGCAGTTCTCTTGCGTCAGTATTTCCTCAAACGTGGGCATGCTGTTCTACCGCAGGAACTAATGGAAGGATAACCTGTTCAAGTGCCGATTCAATGTATGGTGGAACTTTAAAATCCAATTTTGAATCAGCCTCTAATATAGACGCAAGTTCTTGAGCAAACTCACCTTTTTTGAGTTTCGTTCTATCTCCTCCAAACATCGAACGGAAAGCTTTTTCCGCTTTGTCTTTGGTAGAGGTGAGAGTTCCTAGTTCATTTTGAACTGTAGTGGAATTTTGCGGTTGAAGAGCCGAGTATGCATGAAAGATAGCGGGATGATTTTCCACATGGAGAAGTAAATCATATTCAAAGGTTTTAACAGATTTAAACACCCGGACACATTCATTCCGCTCCTCGATGATGGGCTGTAAGGGCAAATCAGGATAGGTATCGGCAGCAGGATCGCTATCAGTGACCTGAGAAACTTTTATGGCAATTAAATCATTTGAGAACAAGGGGAGGAAAGCATCGAAATTTAAGCCCTCCACATTTACAATAGTAATACCGTGTTCTCGGATATCTTTTCCAATTCTTTTTGCAAAAACCGGTAATAATAGTGCTTCGGCAATACCTTCTACAAGTATCAGCTTCTTTGCAAAAAATAATTCGGCCCTTGTTGCATCCAAAAACCTGCGGAGTTTGTTTTTTGATTTAGCTTCAATCTCCACTGCGGCAATGGAACAAGCCCTGATTTCATTATTGTCAGTGTGATGAATGGAGATGATACTGTCCACAGGGGCCAGACAAGCAAAAGATGGGGAGTGACTGGACAAGATAACCTGTATTCTCTCTTGTTCTTCGGTTTCTTGGGCTTCTTCCGATGGAACGCCTGAGCGTAGAACCTGATCGTGCAAATATTTCAGAAGTAAAGATTGAAGTTGGGGGTGTAGATGTGCTTCTGGTTCCTCAATAAGGAGTGCCCTGTAAACGTGTTGATCGTCCTGTTGAAGCTGACCAAGAACGGTTGCTGTATATAAAACGTTGTTATAGCCAAGACCGTTCTGTTCAATGTCTAACTGGTCAGCTAAAAGGGACAACTTGGTGGCAATGCGGTTGAAGTCGGAGGAGGATAAGGACATAGCGACGGACTGGCAAAGCTCTGTCCCCAAAATCTGGTTCAACCTGTTGTAAATAGCTGAACCAGTATCTTGCACAAGTTCATTATCTTTAATCTCTCCATCGTGCCTTGTGGCCAGTTCTTCTAAAGCCTGCTTCTTTTCTGGGGCTTTTTCTCCCAAGTTTTTGATCAACCGGGCTATCTGACTCCTCCGTCCAGGCATAAGACCCTGCGTTGGATCACGCAATGGCTTTAGATAAATCGCCCGGAGGTTATCCAGTAAGCCAGCCGGAATAGAATCGGCTTCATGTTTTCCACACCACCGCCTTTGTCGAAGCCGTGTTGAAAAATCATTAGTTTCATATCGAATGCTGAAATGAGCCTGAAAATGATGTTGCGGGGGATCTTCGGCTCCAGTCTCAATGGGAACCAATGCTTCAATCAGTGCGGCTTCCTCAGTCAGGGACAACCCGGAGAAGGTATAGTCAACCTGAATAAACGTCTTTCCTTCTTGTAGGGCACTATGATTAATGTCTTCCTCTGACAGGCTCAGATATTCATCATCACTGGATGTGAGGAGCAACCGGATTGCATCAATGATAGTCGTCTTACCAACATTATTTTCACCTACAATAACGTTAATACCGTCTTGAAAGATTACTTCTAAATCTTTTATTTTTCGGAAGTTTTTTATGGAGAGTTTTGATAAATACATTTTAGCTCACCGTAAACTTCATGCTCTTGAATTCCAAGAATAAACACTAGCTTTCATCCTTTAAAGTAATTTCTTGCTTGTAAAGTAATTTCTTGCTTGGCGAGATCATACTTGAAATGAATGATCTCCCTATTTATCAAAAGCTGAATAGCCTGCTCAATAACCTCCAGAGGAGCAACAAATCACTCTATAAGAAGGAAATGCTTGCCCTATGCACCAGCTATTCACTGACCTAGCCAAAATGGCAAAATCTGAAATCTGGTGGGCGGTACTGGAATCGAACCAGTGACCCCTCCCGTGTGAAGGGAGTGCTCTACCGCTGAGCCAACCGCCCACAAAAGCGAAGGTGATTTCTCACAGAGTGAGATTTTACGCCAAAGGGGAGGAGGCGTCTAGTGAGAAGTGGGGGAGGCTGTGGCTGCGTTTTTAGCAAGCGTTCGGGGCCTTCGTGATAGGAAAGTTAGCTCAGAGACAGCTGATTTATCCAGCTCTCCCAGCCCGACAGCACAAAGGGCCTGGTATTGAGAGAGCGTGGCCTCAGCCAGAGGCAAGGGGAGTTGGTACTGACGGGCCAGTGAGAGCGCAATCCCGCTATCTTTGGCCGCATGGGCGGCAGAAAAATACACGCTGTGCTCCCTGGCCTGCATGTCCTCTCCATCGGTTTCCAACACGCGAGAATTGGCCCCGGTGCTGGCAAAAATCTCTCGCACCAGCGTGAGATTGAGCCCCAAGGCATCCGCCAGACCCAGCCCTTCGGCGAGTGCTGCGGTGTTCATGTTCATCACCATATTCACCAGGGCTTTGATTTCCGCAGCCCGACCCGCCTCTCCCACATAGCGGTGGTTTTGAGAAAGCGCATTTAATATCGGAAGGGCACGCTCGTAGGTCTCGATAAGTCCGGCACACATCAAAAAGAGTGTTCCTGCTCGGGCTTGGGGGATGCTCGATGCCATCGGGCATTCCAAAACGTCGGCACCTGCTGCTGTGATCGCTGTAAAGAGGTCTCTGTGAGTTTGGGGGCTGATGGTGGCACAATTGATAAAGAGCTTCCCTGTCGCCCCGCTCAACAAGTTATCCGCTGGGTTTTGGTAGATGGCCTCCATTGCCGCGTCATCGCTCACCACGGTGATGATCACATCGGCGAGACGTGTGACTTCTGCTAGTGAACTAACCGGCTGTGCAGCCAGTTCTGTTGCGATAGTTGCTGCTACGGACCTGTCCAGATCATACACAGCGGTCATCGGGAACCCAACCTCATGAAGTCGGCGGGCCATGTTGGCGCCCATTCTGCCGAGACCGACAAACCCTATTTTGGCAAACGCTGTCTTCTCTTGAGGCGGCGGCAAGGTCATCAGTGGCGTTCCTTTATTTTAGTTCTGGGAAAAACGGATTGTGTGCCCGTTCTTCTTCAACGGTGGTCAAAAGACCGTGCCCAGGGCAGATAATCGTTTGTTTCGGCAGGCTGAGTATATTGTCTCGGTTGTTGCGAAGTGCTTCTTGGTATGCATGGGCAGGTGCGCCGCCTTGTGAGGCCGCAAAGAGAGAATCACCCACAATCACCAAGGGCTTCTCTAGCCCTTCGATATAGTAACTGAGACCACCGGGGGTATGACCCGAAGTTTGGAGCACTCGGATTGTGAGTGAACCCAGTATTAAACCATCGCCATGTTTCAATGGAGAGAGAGACAGCGGGTTGTCCACCAAGGAACCAAACCCACGAGCCCTTGTCTCTGAGAGTAATAAAGGCAGATCAGCCAAATGATCTTGATGGATATGGGTGATGAACACGCGCTCTATGCAGAGGTTTTCATTGCGCGCAATCTCGAGTAAGGGTTGGCAACTGCTACCAGTATCAAATGTAGCGGCTTTTTTGGTCTCGAGGTCCCAAACAATATAGGCGTTGACAGTCATATCACCATACCATGTGGTGCTCATCGCAAACCCGGGCATAGGTTCAACGGGATGAGGAGCCCATTTCTCTTCAGCCAGCTGTATAAGGGACGGTGCGTGTAAATGAAGGACAAAGGCACATTTACTCAGCACGAGCGAATCGACGGCCCCATCGAGCAGTGCGTGCACATCATTTTCATCAATTTGGGCGCGGACTGCTAAATCCGAAACCGTGATATTCAGACCGCGCATCGCCTTTCTGATCACATCCCCGTAGTGGTCTTCCAGGGTCAGTTGTTCAGATGTCAAAAGCTCAGTCAGTGACATGAAATGGGTCCTTTTTAAAATGCTTCCTTAATATATCCCAATTTTTTCGGGATGGCTTCCTTTTAAGGAGACGGCTGGTAATTGTGTTTGTGCCAAATCTCGGCAAATGGTCAAATTTTCAGCCAACACATCAGCGATAAACGGGCTTAAATCTGTATTTTTAATGGGCTTGCGTTGATGCGTCATCACTTTAAACGGGGTGTTACTTCCCGCTAAAGTGATAAACGGGTTAAAATCATCCCCCGGCCAGAAAAACTGTTGGTAAGGCGCAGAGGCGTTTTTTGGTGTGATATTTCCGACAGAGACCAGGGTGTTTTCCCCTTGTCGCGTAAATATCACGGGTTCTCCCACATAGATAGACCCTAATCGTTGCTTGGTCTTTTTGCCGTATGCAAAGCCCAGAGGAACAATTTTGACTCGCTCTTTCCGTTTGAGTGAGGCCCGAACAATATCGGCTACTCCTGTTTGGAATTTCTGACGGAGCGCTAAGCCTTTAAAGGCTGAAAGCCGGCCTTCGGGGAAAATAAATAGATGCTGTTTATCCTGACAGAAATTGGGCAACACTCTCATAAAGGCCCGAGTATTTTTGGAGACACCCTTTTTAGAGGGAAAGACGCTGGCATCGACCCCAATCACACCCATTTTATGCCACAGTGCTTGTTGTTCTGGGGGAGAAGTCTGGATGATATCCTCGTTTAAAATCACGCCAGGCCGCGGACAGAGGGCGAGTTTGTCGAGTTTCGCATAAGCGTTGTAAAGTAACACAGCGGTCATGCTGAGTAGTACAGGATCTTCAGCCTGGTGATCGTGATTAATCACGAAAATACATGCCTCATCCGATGCGGCAATGGCTTCGAGTCGTTTATCTTCGGTGTTTACTTCAGCCTCAATGGGCTGCACATTGGCGTATAAGCGCGCCACCTGCATCACTTTGCTGATGTAGTCTGGAGCTTCTGGCGTGGTATTACTGAGAATGGCTGACACTTTATCAATGGTCGGCTGCAGTCTCTTCCTCATATAGCGGTGCCCCAGTCGACGAAAAAGCCGTTCGGCGCCGTTTACCATTGCCTCTAAGTTTGAAATGACGGCATAAGTCAGCCGATTTTTTGGGGGGGCAGGTTGTTCACCCATAAAAGAAAGCACAGGGATTGGTTTAGCAGGTGCTTTGCCAAGACTTGAACAGGTTGGAACACTCTTCGGGTAGCAGCTTCTGTCCGGTTGGAAGGTTTTGGTCGAAGTAATCATTTATGTTTATGACGGAGGGGTGAGATCACTCTCGCTGCTGAGTAAGGACATCCCAGTTCCCAGCAACGTAAAACCCACACTGGTTTGGCTAGTACCGCCCAAAACAGGGTTAGCCGCAGAAAATCCTGCTGAACCCGATGTTCCCGCAGTTTGGACAGAGTGCAATGCAGATGCAGCGGCAGAGGAATGAGGCGTGGAGCTGGCAAGGGCTGAACCCCCTATCACCAGTGCAGAACCTCCACTGACAGAACCTGAGCCAAGAGCCGTGGACACACTATCCATCCCTGCGATGCTACCAGAAGAAGTTGACATCAGCGACTTCTCTGCCAGAGTTGATAATGCCTCTCCAGTACTAATCTCAACCCGTTCGCCAAATTGCGGACGAGAAAACGGCCTGGGGTTTACTGTCAGAGGGTGTCGGGTATTTGAAGACAGGGCCCTAAAGATTTTCATGGGTGTTTACTCCCGGATTAAAAATACACATAGCTCAGTAAAAGCCCCTGAAGCCAATTTATTGCTTACCAAAAATTAATTACTGGGCGGTGTGGGCTTGCTTCGATGCAACAACAAAGACGGTCCTGCAACCAAGAATCCCAATAAAATTTGTACTAAACCACCTGTAACAGGATGGGCCGCACTGCTGTGCGCGGTGAGTGGGCCACCTGATAAAGAACCCCCTGTTTTGGTTGCATTAAGGCCAGTGCTGGCCAACGCAGAGTGAGGACCAGAAATGCTAAGACCTGTTCCACTGGCAGAAGTTGTCATTCCCACAGCCGCAGTGTCTGATCGAGGCGTAGAAAGGGTCTGAGCGATGATTCCGTTGCCTTTGCCATCAGCGGCAGAGACAGAAAGACGTTCCCCAAATCGTGGGAAAGAGCGAGTGTTTGAAGAAAATAAAGCGGTATTCATCGTTATCAGTCACCTCACTTGATTGAGCGTAGGAATAAATTAACAGCTTCGACTGGTGTCGTAAAGTGAATCGAAACTTTAATTTATAAATCCAGCCTAATTTATATATCCAGCTTTCGCACAGGCAGGGTTTCATGAATGTCGACGGGTTGAATCGTGCACATCAACTTCCATTCATCCCAATATTCTACAGGCAGGCCAGATTCTCCAAGCAAATCGCGCATTAAGGTCTGGGATGCCATTTTTGATTCAATGTCCTTCTTGAGTGAGGCTGTGATCGATTCAATCACACTGGCAACTTTACGGCCAATCTGGCTGGTACAACCGGGCAATGTCGAAATCACTTGAGGGCTGGCAGTCAGCAAATTGATCTGCCATTGCGGATACAGGTAAGTCATATCTTGCATCACTTTCAGCAAATTCTCTAGAAGCACCGGATGGGCAGACACAATAATATTGGATTGTGTTTTGTTTTTAAGCCGAAGTTTGTATCCAGGAAAACTCAATTGGCCTTCGAGATGAAGGGTGTCGATTTCGGGTAAAAACGCACGACAATGCTCTTTGGTGATGGTATCCCACCAGTAAAGTCCGCGTGTTGTCAGTAGGAGTTGTCCCAGCGGTTTTGTCCCAGGAGGGGTATTTAAACTGATCAGAAAAAGCCCATTCACTTTGGGCTGGATACGGTACCTTGCGCGCAGATTGGTTAATTCCTCTGCGGGCAGGTAGGGGTGTCCGTTGATATGTTCCGTCTCAAATAACACGGGTTGTTCAGATGAGATCAATGAGAGTGATGTCTCGCTCTCCCACAAAAAGGTTTTCTGAAAAAACAAAAGGGCAGAGACATCAAATGGAGAGACCCCATCTGGTTTATTGGGTTTATTGGCGGTGTCGAACATGTTCATGATTGTTTCGGTGTCTGTAATTCAGCACTGTAGGGTATTTCGCTGGTCGCTTGAACAGCACGGTTTCGAGACCAGGCCCGCATGTTGTAAATTTCTTCAGCCTGTGTCTGGCTGAGCGGGACAATATGCTTGATCGCTGTCTCAATATCCTGAACCGTGACACTACGGTTCTCAGAAAATGCTTCAAACAAACCATTTAGCACCACTTGCTCAATCTCAGATCCGTTAAAGCCTTTCATCGCATTGACCATGGGGACCAGTACGTCTTGTGTCAGCTTAAAATCCCCAACAACACTGGGATCTTTTAAACGCTTTTTTAAATGGTACATCAGGATCTGAGCCCTTTCTGAGCTTCTAGGCAAATCCACAAAAAAGATTTCATCAAAACGTCCTTTACGCAGTAGCTCTGGGGGCAGCTTATTGATGTTATTGGAGGTGGCCGCGATGAATACAGATGCTGTCTTCTCTTGCATCCAGGTGAGTAGTGTCCCGAGAATGCGGTTAGAGGTGCCGCCATCGGCTACATCGTTGCCGGATTGGGAAAATCCTTTCTCCAGTTCATCTACCCACAAAATACAGGGGGCAATGGCTTCTGCAGTTTGAATGGCGCGACGAAGATTCTGTTCACTACTGCCCATCAGGCTGCTGTACAGCCTGCCCGCATCAAGACGAATGACCGGAAGATCCCATAGACTGCCAATGGCTTTACACACCATACTTTTGCCGCAACCTGGCACCCCAGTGATTAACACCCCTTTGGGAGAAGGAAGGCCGTATCTGGAAGCGCTACTCAGCCAGCTATTTTTGCGTTTCTGCAGCCACAATTTCAGGTTCTCTAAACCGCCCACCTCTTCAATTTTTAGCTTGGATTCAATAAATTCCAGGACATCCCCCTGGCGAACAGAGCGGTATTTCTCTTCTAGAATCCATTGGATGTCATGAATATCCAGTTTGCTATCACTCACCATGGCAAAGGCAAACGCGTTTTCGGCCTCTTTTAAGGTTAAGCCTAATGCGGCCTTTGCAAGCTGTTCGCAGTCATCTGGGCTTAGGGAAATTTGATCGGGGCGTAGATTTTCGGCCATCATGGAAGTCAATAAAAGTTTCATTTCATCGACATTGGGGAGCCCAATGGTCATCAAATGCACTTCTTTAGCAATGGATTCTGGCAGCGTAATATTCTCTCCTGTAAAGAGAACATTCTGTAAATCGTTGCCGTAACGAAGCTTTTCTGAGAGATGTTTGAGGCGACGAAGCAGGACCCAATCAATATCACGGCTATCTGCAGGGAAGAAAGTCACGGCATCTTTGATCAAAAAGACAGATGGGCCTTGGCAGTTCAACATAAATTCAATGGCTGCAAGCGGTGATTTGGTATCGGCAACAGGGGTACCATTGGCATTACAAAAACCGGAGTGACTATCCCACATGTATAACACTCGAGGTGTTTTAATCAGAGATGTGTCTCGAACAAGCTGCTTCACTAAGGAGACAAACCTATCCTCATCCCAGGTCTGAACCGCACAGTAAGGGAAGCGGGCTTTGAGCATAGTGGACAGCTTCTTTTTGGTAGGGGATAAAGGATCTTCGTCCAGAATTTTTGACTGTGGGAGAGGAGAGGATAACGATGTCATGGGAGCAGAAAGCCTCTTTTGATTATTATCTACTTGCAAGCATACTATGGTCGACACGGGTTGGTAAGAGGTAGAGAGAATGAGTACACAAATGCACTAATATGACTGTGTCTACAGGATTATAAATTAATTATTAAAAAAACAGGCAATTTTAGATTGCCTCTGGTTTTTATTCAAATAGCAGATGAAACCCGAACACGTGAGAATAAGATTGGTCTGAGTTTACTGGTGTGTGCCGAGATATTGATCGGCTCTTCTGGTCTGTCTCGACTGTGCTTATGCTGTGCTTCGATATCTGTTGAGAAGAAGAGCAGACGTTTTTAATTATTTGTTGTTTGACGAGAGTTTATATTTTTTTAGTCATCACGTAATCTATGCTGAATTCAACCCAGATGGTAATTAACCAGTATCTGTTGAATGAATTGGCAATGGATATTTCGTGATTTTTTAAGAGTGAGTGTGTGTAGAAATCCAGAGAGAGAGATATAGAGGAGTAGATTCGAGTATGGCCGTTTCAGCAGCTAAAGGTGGAGCCGCAAAGGCAGCCCCCGCAAAGTCCGCCTCGAGTGGTACATCTAGTACCTCCAGTTCAAAAGCCAGTAAAGCAGATGCCAAAGCATGTAAGTCCGGCGATTGCAAAGTCGGTAAAGACGGTAAAATCGTCAGCAAAGACGGTAAATTATCACTGAAGGATCGTCTTGCAAATATTGATAAAACCAATAAATTAACAGATATTGACGGTAATCCAAAACCGCTAAGCATGGATCCCAAAGATCCGAAAGATCCCAAGGACCCAAAAGATCCCAAAGATCCCACAAAACCCGATCCAAAGAACCCAGATAAACCGACATTAAAAGATTTATTAAAACAGATCAAAGATCTACAAGAGTTGATCAATAAACAGCAACAGCAACAACCCTCTGACAGCGGGGGGGGTTCTGGTGGCGGCGGAGATTCTGGCGGTGGATCACCCAGCTCCTCACAAAATAATAATAACCAGAATTTGCTAATGCAGTTATTAATGATGCTCCTGTCAGGACGTCTTGGCAATAATAATAACAGACCCCTTTCTGGCCTTGGTGGACTTGGTTCCGGCCTTGGGGGATTAGGTTCCGGTCTTGGCGGACTTGGCTCAGGCCTCGGTGGCGGAATACCTGGCATGGGCAGCCCGTATGGAATGCCGCAGCAAATGGGAATGCCTGGCATGGGTAGCCCGTATGGCATGCCGCAGCAAATGGGAATGCCTGGCATGGGTAGTCCTTATGGAATGCCGCAGCAAATGGGAATGCCTGGCATGGGTAGTCCTTATGGAATGCCGCAGCAATTTGGCGCCAATCCCTACGGATCGCCAATTGGTGGTCTTGGTGCCAACCCTGCAGCTGGTCTGCTTGGTGGTCAAGGAAACAACAATCTATTGGGCTCCTTGCTCGGTAGCTTGTTAGGCGGCGGTAATGCCGGTATTGGTGGTCTAGGTAGTTCTGGCACTGGCACCGGTAAAATCAAAGCCATTATTATTCTTCAAGATTAATATTAAAAAAATACAGAATTAAAGACGCTTATTTTCGTCTTCAGTTATACCCACGAATAGACATCTCTATTGCTTGTAGTTCGTTCGGCGACGTGTTTCGGCACTTCGCCGTTTTTTTTGGAAATGATTGGTAATGATAAAAAGAATCTAAATGAATTTCCCCAAAAATAGGCAATTCTTCTTAATGAAATGTTTTTATTTATATAGCAGATGACAGTGTATTTGATATGTACGGGTGTGTACCCGGTGCATAGAATATGAAATTCTGCTGTGTTGTGTGAGAAAAGTGTTGAATTGTAAGAGTGAGAAGAGCAGATTTCTGAGTGGTGTTTTCGCGGGATGCGAAATACACAGAAGTTGAAAAAATGAAAATGATTTAGAGAAGACTTGAGAGAGAAGAGGAGTGAATTCATTATGGGAAAAGTAGGTGGCGCAAAAGCAGCCCCAAAAGCAGCCCCTAAATCTAGTAGCGCTTCAAAAAGTAGTGCTGCAAAATCTAGTAGTAGCAGTAAAAGTGCTTCTTCTGCCAAGGGAGCATCGGCCGCTAGTAAACCATCCGCAGCATCGAATGCTGCTAAAACACAAGATACAGCAGCCTCTAAAAAAGCGATTGATACCAAGGCAACCAGTGATGCGGTTAATGGTAAGGCCCAATTGGCACTTCAAAATAAAAGTGCTGATACCAAAGTTGCAGATGCCAAAGCTGCTGAAACTAAAACAACAGATGCCAAAGATACAAAAACCAATCCAGACGGCTCCAAACCCATGGATATTACCCCAGACGGAACAAAACCCGACGGAACAAAGCCTGATGGAACGAAACCCGATGATACGACCAATACTGACGGAACAAAACCCGACGGTACGAAGCCTGATGACACAAAACCGAAAGATGAAACCAAAGATCCGACATTAGAAGATATCCAAAAGCAGATTGATGATTTGACCAAGCAAATTAAAGATGGTCAATCTGCTTCAGGATCTGGTAGTGGCGGCGGATGCTCTGGTGGCGGTGGCAGTCCCAGTGGCGGCTGCTCTGGTGGCGGCGGTAGTTGTTCTGGCGCCGATGGTAAGGATGATGGATCTACATCAGATAAAGTCCTTCAAGCACTGATGGCACTTATCTCCGGTGATGATCAAAAATTCCAGCAAATTTACCAATCTGCCAACAAAAAAGAGAAAGAACAAATTGACCAACTCAAAAGCCAGCTTGGCGGACAAGGTCAAGGCCAAGGCAACAATATCCAAGGGACCTTAGGTAAAATCCTCGGACAAGTTGGTGCTGTAGGTGGTCTCGGCACCTATGGTAAAAATGTTGGTTCTTTGATTGGGTCTTTCGGCGGTGGTTCCACAGCACTGCCTGGGCTCAATATTGGAGCTCTGGGATCACTGAGTTCATTAATCGGGCGCAGAGCCGCATAAGTCTATCAAAGAACATAGAGTGTGAACTGGCGATGAACACAACGGTCGGCGATGCAGAGATTTCTGTATCGTCGATTCGTTTTATGACTTTAGTAAAAATTATGAATCATAAGAATTTTAGAGCGTGCTGCTGACTGTGCTTTGTTGTGCAATTAAAATTAAATCGCATAATTCACGGACAGCACCGTTTCCGGCTGTACTTTTGCTCACAAAACTGGCGGCACTTTTCACTTCTTCAATTGCATCAAAAGGAGCTGCAGGAAGCCCCACCATCTCCAAACATGCTAAATCGGGGAAATCGTCTCCCATAAAAGCCGTATGACTCAATAAAACGCCCAGCTCTTCACAGACGGTTTCTAAAATAGCAGGTTTATTTTTGATGCCTTGATACACACGAGTAATCCCTAATTCTTTGGCGCGTAGGTCAGTGACGGCGGAATCTCTGGCAGAGATAATTGCGGTGGAGATACCACGCTGATGTAATAGTGAAATACCCTGCCCGTCTTTGACAGAAAACGATTTAATTTCTAATCCGTTGGCTAAATAGGTGATCTTCCCGTCGGTTAAAACACCGTCTACATCAAATACGACCAGTCGAATTGGACGAGCTCGGTCCAATGTAGATTCACCAAATGTTCTCTCTGAGTAAGGAATTCGACGTGGATCGTTGCTCATAAAAATGTCTCCAATTAAATTATGAAATACCGGCCCGTAAAATATCGTGCATATGCAACAGCCCACAAGGCTTTTGCTGTTTATCTAAAATTAATAACACGGTGATTTTATGATCCTGCATGAGTTTTAGGGCCGATACCACCAGTGCATCAGACTGTATGGTTTTAGGGTGTTTTGTTAAAACCTCAGTCACTTCTATTTGATGGACATCACGGTATTTCATCAGCGCGCGTCGAACATCTCCGTCTGTCAGAACACCCAAACAATGTTTGTTTGCATCTAAAATAATCGCTACACCAAGATGCTTTTCACTCATCGTCAACAGTGCATCAATAAAGGTGGAGTTGCTATCCACCAGCGGCAGAGAATTTCCTGTGTGCATGAGATCCGCTACGGTTAAGAGTAACTTTTTGCCCAACGCGCCAGCGGGGTGAAATAAGGCAAAATCCGTTTCGGTAAATTGTTTTTCTTCTAGCAACACCACCGCCAGTGCATCTCCCATGGCCAGTGTGGCTGTTGTGCTCGATGTCGGAGCCAGTCCTAATGAACAGGCTTCTTGCGGCACTGCAATATTGAGAACCACATCAGCCCGTTCTGACAAAGTTGACTGTAATTGTCCGGTCATCGCAATCAATGGGATTTCAAACCGCTTTATCAGGGGTAATATATTGAGTAACTCTGGGGTTTCCCCGCTGTTAGAAATCGCAATAATGACGTCTTGTGCGGTCACAGTGCCAAAATCACCATGGCTTCCTTCTGCTGGGTGCAGAAAAAGAGCAGGGGTTCCAGTACTCGACATGGTGGCTGCAATTTTTTTGCCGATGAGCCCGGATTTTCCCATGCCAGTAATAATTACCCGCCCTTGGCAGTGTTTGAGTAACTGGACGGCGCGAACAAACGCTGGGTCCAGTTGATCTTGGACAGCCTGAAGACCTTCAATTTCAATGCCAATAATCTCTTTGGCCCGCTGGATAACCGCCTGAGGAGAGGCGAAGACAGACAGACCATCTGTTTCTGTTTCAAAACTTGAGACAGGACTTGATTCTTGCAAAGAGGTCATTAATTAGTGCCCTCTGACTATTAGCAGCAATGTGCATCTTCTTTTTTGGCATCTTTTGGCTTGAGCTTTTTGATGATCTGGATTTCTTCAACATCCATCCACGGTTCATTCAAAGCCGAACTGAAGACTTTGCCTAAAACTTGTATTTTATCGCCGGCTTCCAGATTAATGACCGCTTCACTTTTACTACGGGGATAAATCAATTTAAGTTCTGCAAGCGGGATACTATGGTAAGAGATATCCGGGCGATCGACGAGGAAGCTGACATAATCTCTTGAGTCACGAAGTGCTTTTTTGTAATCCAGCCCCAGATTGGAAAAGCTATTAAAAGTTGCTTCAAAACGAACGGGTTTACTCATAAAATCTTTAGGAGATTTCACCAAATCAAGACTATTGGTGGCAGTGTATTCGACTAATTTGGCTGAGTTAGCGACTTTACTTTCAGCGGCAGTTTTAGTTGCAGGAGCGGAAGGTGTTTTAGTGCGAATTGGCTCTACTTTTTTAAAACTTCTAGAGGCTGTGGTACTTCGGTGCCTCACGGCAGCATCCACTACTGTGGTGTGGTTAAAGGCGAATAGACTACAGGCCAATACGACCATGCTGATACCAGTCAGGCTGGTGCGGTTGAATGGTTGGGGTCGTGACAACATCAATTCGGTCTCTCTTTCAGATGATCGCTGTGAAACAAACTTGAGACAGCCATTATAGCGTAGAATCCTCAAATCCACTATTAAAAAAGCAACATGGCTGTCTATTCATGCTGCTTCCAATTAACGCTTGGGTATAACAATTTTCCCCTGTACGGTACTTTCCGCACGCGTAGCTTGTCGTAAACTCTTGGCAAGCTCAGCCGCAGTATTGGCTGTATAAAATTGTCCCCATGTGGCGGCAGCAACACATTTCAATTGCCTCTCGGCATCATAATCGTTACTAATACCCAGTCCAATCGTGTTTATTTTCACATTCACGCCTTGACGAAGTGCGTTAATTGTTACTTCACACGGATCAGATGAGCATGACTCTGCCCCGTCACTGACCAATACAATGGTTTTCTTCCCGTTTAATCCTATAAAGTCCTGATTAATTGAGGTGCTGAGAGAAAAACTAATCGGTGTTGCCCCGTTTGGCTGTATTTTCGCAACTTTATTGGCGATTAAAAAACGATTATTGGTACCGATAGCTACGAGTGATTCAGTGGAACGGCACGGTCGAAAGTAGCTAGAGAGTCCGTAAACGCGAAAACCTACATGAACATTGGGAGGTAAAGTACGAAGCAAATCCAGTATTACACGTTTTGCCACCACCATCTTGCTTTCTCCGTTTTCCAGACGCTCTGCCATTGATAAAGAGCCGTCGAGGATGATCATCACATTTTCAACGTTTTCCGTTGGTGTGTCATATGGTCTGTAAGAAGATGGATTGGTTTGGTTATTTATGGGTACCTGGGCAAAAGTACAGGCAAATAAGCTACATAAACCCAGGCAGATAAAGCCTAAACAGAGTGAAACATTGAAATATCGTTTAAAGTTCAAAAGAAGCGACTGCCTTTTTACAAATGACATTTTTTTAAAAGACGCTGAAAAAGTAGCGATGTTCTAAAAAAAGTTATCGAGAGAAGTTCTGTCTTTGAACGACGTCCTTTGAGAATTTTACGCAAAAAAAAATCTCTTGCTGAGGGGGAAAAAGTGCAAGAGATATACGGATAGAGAGAGAGAGGCAGTATATTGTTGAGAAATAGAGAAAGTTAGAAATTGGGGAAAATAGAGAGATTTAGGGACAATAAATTGAGATACTTTTGCCAGATGCGGGTCTGCATCTTGCTTGTATCTATCTAATTCTCATCAAGGGGGAAAGTTGCCAAAATCCACCCACGACGCTTGTAGAATGTTACAAAGCTTAATACTTAAGGTCAGGACAGGGTTTTATAAAAGTCCCTCTAGAGTGCCTGAAGTCTTATTTTCAGCTCTTGTAAGTCTGGTGAGGAACGGGCAGAAGGGTCTCGAATGAGCCACTCATTGATGGCCGAGGTGGCTTCTGCTTTTTTTCTGAGATTCACCAACAGTGTTGCCTTTTGTTGATAAAAACGTCCATCATCCGGATTTAGCTTAATCGCCTGCTCTATTGTCCCCAGAGCCTGTGTGAGTTTCTGCTTCTCAGTCCAGATAAGACTCTGGTTGAAAAAGGCAATGGAGTCTTTGGGTTCCCGTTTAATCGCCTCATTATTGGCAGCAAGTGCTTTATCAAGGTAAGTATCAATCTCCGATTGTAACGCCTGTCCCCTTCGTAAAAACTTGGCCTGATTGAGGTACAACGTGCCTAAGTTTAGCCAATCTAAATTAGAACCCCCGTTTTCTGCCAATATCCTTTGTTTATCAATGCTAGCTTGTATACGTTGGCCAATTACCTTAGTGTTTTGTGGAAGACCAGACCGTGTTTTATCTGTTACATCCGGCATTATGGAATAAAGGGCTCGTATGGTATTCACATCGCCTTTGGACAGCTGGGTCCGCGGGGTCTGCTGGGCAAACATAATATCAGCCGGGTTGCGACTGTGTCCGAGAATGCCGAGTGCATGTCCGAGTTCGTGAACAGCGACAGCAGAGATAATCGCCGGTGTTTGGGGCTTTTGAAGAATATCAAACGTTGAAATTCTCACGTCCATATGTTCTAAGCGGTCATTTCGGATCGAAGGTAACGTTAATCCAGCCGTGTAAGAAGTCCCCTTTTCTGAGCTATGTCCCACTGTGTCAATCCCGTTGACCCAGTTGACGCGAATCATTGCTTGCTCTGGTGTTGAGACCAATTTAAGATTAAATCGATTATCCAGTGCTTGAAACCAGACCGCCATGGCTTGCTTTACGTTGGAAATAAAAGCAGGTTGAAAATTTTTCACCCCCTGTGGCGCCGGTTCTATATAGAGTGTGATGGCTCTATTGAAGGTGGACCATCTCACTTGCCGGCCGTTTTCTAGGGTTTCATCTAGATAGTTCGGTGTTTGTACTGGGAAACCAAAACGGTCAGTCTTGCGAGGATCCTCAGCACTGGGTAATGTATCCGGCTGAGAGGGTTCTGTAGCAATTGACTCAAGCGTTTTATCCGTTAACACCGTTTTGTCATTATTCAAAACGCGGGATACACTCGAATTATCCGGGTTTGATAATTGATACAGACCAAGTTGAGATAGTTTAGCCGCGGTACTTCCTGGTGAGAGTTGAATAACGGCGAGATATTCCTGTCGGGCATCCATCGATTTTGCGAGTTTGGCGTAGGTATTCCCTAAATAGTAATGAACGGTGGGATTATTACGGTCTTGACGTAAGGCTTGCTGAAGATACAGTAAGGCAGTTTGCCAATGTCTTCCTTGGTAGGCACTAATCCCGAGATCGAGTTGACTGAGTGGTCTTAAGGGCGTTGCCAATGCCACTGGACACAAAAAAATGGAGGGCATAACGAGTAAAAATAACGTCAGCAAGAATAACGTCAAAGATTGACGGCTTTTGCCTGCCTGATGTCTTGCCTGATACAGTCGGTCTATAATAGCAGTCATTGTTACATCCTGTTGTGGAACGGGGAAAAACGCGCAACTTTTTTGATGGAGGGGCTTTTATGCTGCTGCGTTACTGTCTTACTATTCTCTATCGCTTTTTTATTTTACGGGAAGGATGCCATTTAAAGCACCGTCTACGTTAAGTAAATTTATTTTTTTCAGGAATTTTCTTGTGTTGAACCCTGCAATCGCCCCATTAAAAGCACCAACAGAGCATGTTGTAAGCCAAGCTTTGTCTAAAGGCTTTGCTGCCTTAGAGCGAAACCCGTCTCTCGAAATCTTTGTTAAAGAAGTGATAGGCATTAACGCCCCAAGAATTGCCCTGGCCCGCAGCGCTACAGAAATTTTTGATGTTGCAGTGAGTGAGACAGGTAATACGCTTGGTTTTTTCGGGATCGGATACGGGTTGGATGCTCTGCTCAAACAAGTTTTTAAAAAGACAGCCACAAACACTCACGGGATGGCCTGGTCTCATTTAGGCAAGTCATATGCACTCTTTAGCGTATTGTTTGCCTGGATGTGGGCGATGCCCTTCTTTCGTAACGCCATTACCGCGCAAAAGACAGGGAAAACAAATTTTACAGATGTGATTCAAAGCCAACAACAAGTGGGCAAAGTAGGGAGTAACGCACACAAACAAGACTATGCACCTGAAAAGACAGCAGAAGCATTCTACCGTAAAGGCATCATTGGGATGGGTTTGGGGATATTAGGCGCCTTGGCTGCTATTGCTCTGACCCGCGGTAAAGCCGCCTCAGGCAAACCGTTAGGGAAAATAGCGCAACTCTTCAACAAGCTATCTGTCGAAAACGGCTCGTTCTCCAAACTCAAAGACGTCCATGCGCTTTTATTCTGGGGGCTTCCTGCCTATGTCGGCTGGATGCAGGCAGCGAGAGATAAATACGAGTATAAAGAATGGGTGTTGAAGTTTGCCAGTTTCGCCTTCTGCTTTTTTGTCCCGAAACAAATTATGAAGCGGGTATTCCAGCCCAAATTTGAAGCACTCCTTGGTAAACAGGTGCCGGCCACTTTTGAGGCGATTGAACGCACCTTGGCCAAAGTGCCCGAGAAAAAACAAGCGGCATTGGCTCTATGGCGCAAACAAAATGTCTGGGGCATGCTCAGTTCGTTGGTTCTCTTGGGTATCTCTCCTGCGGTGTTAAACCGGTATCTCACCCAGAAACGTCTTGAAAAAGATGCTCACACTGAGGTGAGCTTTTCGGGCTTTATCCCTTCGGGGAATTTAAGCAAGAAATCCTTTCGTGATTTTGTCTCCCCTGCTCTATAATACGCAGTGATACATCCTCATGACATAGGGATTAAGGCAATTGATGTCCGACCGTAAAATAGCTCAAAAAACAGCACGCCCCTTTTACAAAAGTATATGGGTCGTCTTGGTGATTCTGGCCTCTGTTGTTTTGAGTGGGTTTACGGTCAACTGGATCTCTTTGTCGCAGCTACCCTCATCCTTTGATAAAGGCCTTACGATACAGACGGCCTTTAAACAAGCAAAAACGCCTTTATTGATTGAGTTTTACTCTGATACTTGCAGCACCTGTCAGCGCTTAACCCCTTTGATGCATCAAATCTACCTGGAACGATACCCAAAAGAACTTACCTGGGTGATGATTGATATGGATCAAGCAGACAATGCCCCGATTGCTCAATTGTTTGGTGTCAATGAACTACCAGCCGTCTTTTTATTCGATCCTCGTCGGATGAAGAAGCAAAGAATAGAACTGGGTGACTTCGTCACACCTCAGTCTTTAACCCAAGCCATCTCCAATGGGGTTTCTCTGTTACACACAGCAAAAAAGCCGTCCTTGGCTAAGATTGCCTCAAGCAAAGGCGAGGGTTCTTAATCCCGCTTCGACAAACCCTTTCGGATTTGTTTTCCAGGCCTGATATTTCGATTTTAGACACACCCCGCAAGGTCGATAACCCGCTTGCAGCGCTGTCGGCTCATCGAGGAAAAATACCCGCTGTTTTACATAATGCCCTTTTTGAATCCACCGAATAGCAGAAGGGCAATTCAATTGACCATATATTTTCCGACCGCGGTGTCCACCGTATTGACCCGGAATCGTGCTTAAAACAGTTTCTCCACGGCCATTTAGCAGCCTATAAAGCTTGAGGGGTATCATTAGAACTCACATACAACTTTTGACTGTCTGAACTCACAGAATAGGATCTTCTGGCCTGGTTTAAAATGCTTTTTTTTAGTATTTTAATGCGTATTAAAGTTGGAGTGCTATGGGAGTCACCAATCATGATCACGTTTGGAAAAACATACGAATACTATCAACAGAACAATGCTGAGCGGAAACAACGGCAACTCAATAAACTGGGGATCCCCAATGCGCTGGAAGTATCTTCATCTCAGGGAATGCTAACTGTAATGCGGTATTTAGTCCACACCAATCAAGGAACCCCAGATTTAGACCAGTTTATGAGCCGGCAGCAAAAGCCCTAAAAGACTCAAATTAGTCTGTAAAGCGAAAACGAATCAAGGCCGCAATGGCTGAGAATCCATCGACCCAGGTAATCTTTTTCCCTTCGTGGAAATCACGACCAAAGTAACTGATCGGAGATTCGTAAAGCTTGGCGCCTCGCTTGAGCACCTTGGCGGTAATCTCGGGCTCGAAGTCGAAACGGTTGGAACGGATGGTAATACCTTTCAATACATCTCGGCGAAAGGCTTTATAGCAGGTTTCCATATCGGTGAGGGTCGTGTTGTAGAGGATATTGGTGATGAAAGTGAGTGCCTTGTTTCCAAAATAGTGCAGGATGTTGAAAGCGCGACTGGAAGCACCACCAGAAAGCCGAGAGCCATAGACAACATCGGCGTTTCCATCAATAATCAACTGTAAAAGCGGGGGGTAGTCTTTGGGATCGTATTCCAAGTCAGCATCTTGTATCGCGATAATATCGCCTTCCGCATGACCAATACCTGTTCTTAAGGCAGCCCCTTTGCCTTGGTTTTGGGCATGAAACAAAATCTTGTAACCAGGTCTGTTTTCAGCATCAATGCGGTGTAAAATATCGCGAGTCCCATCCGTGGAGCCGTCATCAATCAGAATTACTTCTTTTTGCAGGCCGCAAAAGTCCACAGCATCCACTTTGGCTAGCAGCTTCTCCAGAAAAGCCACCTCATTATAGACCGGGATTAAAAGTGTGATTGATTGTATTGAAACAGCCATGAATACATCCTGCTAAACTCATCCTGATAAAAATCAAAAATGATATGATACCCATTATTCTACAGATTTTTTTTTGAGAAGGATCCAACTCACAGACGATGTCTCCAGGCTGCTTATTTCGAACGGGTTTGTATCTGGTTTACCTGTTGTTAATGCTCCGATTCCTAACCCACCTTTACGAACCCGGAACAGAAGAAACCCAGTGGTTTTTCCACTTTTTTGGCTGGTTTTTATCACTCAGTGATATTATTTTGGCCTTATTTCTGGTTCCGGCCCATCTGCTCACCAAACTGACCGAATGGGTACTACCCATCAGTGCCAAGATTTGGTTCCCTGTCTGTCCTGCGGCCAACTTTTGTTTCATTGTCACACGGCAATTTGCCAGTATCCCGCTGTTGGAAGGTTTGGCCGCGCGCCGTTATGATTTAATTTTTCCTGGGGTAATCGATTGGCGTTATCCAGTGGCTTTTTTGTTCTGGCTCAGTATTGACAGTCTATATCTCTATACGCAGCACTGGTTTGCAAGCACAGGACGTGATTTGGCTAGGGCGGTTTCCAACGAAGCTGCCTATGTCCAGAAAAAAAGAGAATTCTCAGAATCACTCCGCTCGAAAAAAGAAACACAGGCTGCCTTTACGCCTAAATCCTCGATGATGCGTGTGGTGATAGATGACTTGAAGTCTGAAATCGATAATTTGCAGGTGCGCCTCAACAGAGATCCGTTTACGGGGCTATATTCTAAAAACCACTTTCTGGCCGCCTTAGAAATAGAATTGACACGTGCCAAGCAAAATTTCAGCCAGCTCAGTGTGATGATGATGGATATTGATGATTTTAAGAAGCTGAATGATACATACGGTCATCCTGTTGGCGATATGGTGATTAAACAGGTTGCCAATGTGGTGAAGGGACAACAACCAATTGCCGGAAAAATGTTACCTGCCCGCTATGGCGGAGAAGAGATAGCGGTTATATTTATGAGCATGAACGCTTCTGAAGCTGAAGAGTTAGCTGTCAGAATCTGTAATAGCATCTCGGATATTCGGTTTGATCGCCATCCTGAGCTAAAAGCTACTGTCAGTATTGGATTATACTCGATCCGGTTTAAACAGTTTACTGATCAGATGTACTTCACGCCTGAAGACGTGATTAAAAAAGCAGACCAACTCCTGTACGATGCCAAACACCAAGGGGAGAACCGCGTGGTGTCAATAATGATTGGCTAAAACAACTGGTGTTGTTAAGCAGGTAGTTTATCTAGCAAGCCGAGCGCCGGGATATACTGTGGGTTGATAAGCAGACACTGATTCAATACCATTTTGGCGTCTTCCCATTGTTGTTTTTGATAGGAATACTGACCCAAGTGGTAGTAGATTTCAGGGTCACTGGGCAAGGTTTTTTGTCCCCAAAGTAAAAAGTGCCGTGCACGGTCCACCCAGCCGGAGTGGAGTAGGCTGCGTCCCATAAATTTGGGGGTCTCCACATTGGTTTGGGTGAGCCATTCACAGTGAAACAAAATGTTTTCGACGGCTTCATATTGGTTTGCTCGGATTAAATAGGCAATATCGACTTCCAAGTGGTTTCGTATCTGGATCATACTTGGCATGGTGCGCAATTGACGGGTGATCATCCCGTAGAGAATTGCACACCAGTGGTTTTCTCGGGTTTTAGCAATGCCTTGCCATAGGGGAACACAGGCAGCATATTGGCCAGCCAGAATATGAGCATAGCCTGCCATATATTGGTTTGCTGCCTGTTGAAAGTACTTAGAGGCTTCTGTATAACGTTTTTGATCTATGGCGATATAGCCAGCCAGCTCAAACACAGCCTTTTGTTGAACCAGACTTAATCTGGGTTTTTTTTGGATAAATTGTGCCAGTGATTCTGAAGCACCGGTTGTGGCTCCAGCTTCAAAAAATTGTTGGCGAAAGGTCTGGATTTGATGCCAGTGATCTGAGGGAGGTTGCGACATAATTGTCTCGCGTTAGGAACTGCTGGAGGGCGGAAGTTTATGCTGCCCAATCAATTTAGCAGCCGCATCGAGATCGGGAGCCTGGTTGGGCGACAGGGCTTGCTGATTGGCCCGTTTAATTTCCTCAAAAATCTCTTCACGGTAGATGGTTATTTCTTTGGGGGCAGCAATTCCGATTTTAACGTTATCGCCACGGCATTCTAAGATAATGACCTCAATGTTTCCGTTGATGATCACTTTTTGGCCCGACTTGCGTGTGAGAACTAACAAAAGTCACTACTCCATTGCCGGGGTCGACTGTTTTTGGAGTAATTCATCTGGGATAAGTCTTGTTTTGGTGGAAAATTTGCTCTCAGAGAGGATAGCTTGCAGTGCTCTACGGTTTTGTTGATTGACGACCAAAGGCCCAAGTAGGTTAGCTGTCATCAGGCCAGGATTATTGGGGGGGATATTCACCAGCGTCACGACCAACGCGTCGTCAGCATTCGTCAGCGCTAAGATTTCTGCTGTCTCAGTCGGAAGGGCAAACTCATAGTCGATTCCAAAAAATTTGGGATTAGTAATGACAAACGCCAAATCTGCCTCATCGACAGATTGCAACCATTTAAACGGAGAATCTTCTGAATGATCGAGAATAACAAAGCGGCTGTACTGCTCAAATCCAAGGATAGGGCCCACAAATTCGATAATCCGATCGTCCTCGACAGTGATTTCGCCAAAGCGGGTTGAAAAAATTTTTACTGAAGCCATACGCTTGTATCTTCCGTCCCTGTAAAAACCGTTACTTTTTAGGCAGACTTGCCTTATACGCCAAACTTGCTTTATAATAAACACTCAAGAAATAGAGTGAGGTAACCTGATTTTTTAACTGTCTGGGATTTATTGTAGCAAATCTTGCCGTAAAGCAGTAAAAAAGTTGCAGTAAAAAAGTCGGGTAAAACAAGAATAAGTTATTTTTGCCAAGACATATTGTTCGTTGTTGTTTATTTTGTGAATCCAAAATCCCCGCAAGTGGGTGGGTAACGTGAGTTGGGCCGGGAAACATGAATCAAAACATTCAAGACCCTTTGGTGCAAAGGCAACTGACAGCACTGATACTGGAAATTGACGAAATATCCAGTAATGTCTCTAGTTATTTAAGCTATGCCGAAAAGCGACAACCCTTACTGGATGAGTTCGTCTCCGAAATCAGTCTTAATTAGAGATAATGGCTCTAATTTGACCGGTTTTGCGGAACATTTCGTGGCCAATTTTAAAACACGCCCCGAGTAGACCACCTAAAATGGCAGTACTGAGGCCAAAAGCAACCTTAAAACCCTTATTGGCGTGCATATAGAAGGCCCCAAGAAGTCCGACAACAACACCGCCAAGAGCGCCGTAGAAACCACCTTGAATGGTGGAGCGAGTAAAATCTGGAATGGTCTTAAAAGCAAGGTCCTTCAAGGACACGGCTTTGCTCACAACGCTTGTGACGCTGCGGTCGACACTTTGAATACCAGTTGTGGGAACAGTTTGCAGGAGGTCAGAGACGGTTTGAGACATTGATACCCCTCTGCTTTGACGAACATCTCGCAGGTTAAACGATCTCGCGACATTAATGTCTTTTTTATTAGTTTCCAGTGATTGAACCAGCTCTTCGTAACGCGGATAATTGACGGCCACCGGGGTTTTAGTAGCTGAAGACGTAATCGATGTGGGCGCTTCGGAAGCTTTAGGCTGAGTGGCCTGAAACGCTTGAGCTTGTGAAACTTGAGGCGCCGGGAAATTATTCCGTGCTAAATAGGGGCTTGTGAAATAAGGACTTGATGCATAAGCCATCGCCTGATTGTTAGGAAAGCTGTAAGGATAATAGGCCATGAGTGAATTGTGGTTCCTGGATGTTACCAACGGGGTCATCTCTACCGAAATAACTGACTCGTAAAAATATGCTCTAGAAGAGAAAGACCCCTGAGTTCGTTTCAATGCTAGCCGAAGAGGTCTCTGTTACAGAATCGATACAAACAAGTTCAATACAGGCTAAAATGAAAGATATCACTTCCGCCCTCATAAATAATTGCTGAGAGTGCCAACCACATTTTGCCACCAGAACTGCCAGAAGTCGATTCCCCCAGTGAATCCTTAGAAACCCTGCACCTGCTGCAAGAAGTCAGTCGGGCGGTTAACTCTTCCTTGATATTGGAAGATATTTTTGAAGCACTCGGGGATGTTTTATCCGAGTATATTCCCTACGACAATGCGGTGATAGTGATTCTGGATGATTCGCGAAACGGGATTAAAATCCTGGTCCGCATGCAGCCCGATGGATTTTTAGAACTCAGTGGGGAAAACAATCTTTTTGTGGGTTATGACCCGGTGATTGACCAAATGATCCGCAAGCCAGAACCTTTGGAATTGGATGCAACCTCGGTTCAAAATTTATCCCGCTCTGTGGTGCTAAATGAAGAGACACAACACGCCTTTGTCGTCCCCTTGGTCAATAAGGGCTTGGTCATTGGATTGCTTGCTGTCTCTGCGACGCAACCAGAGAAACTTTTCCCTCGCCATTTTCAACGCTTGCTTCAAGTTTGTGAGCAAGTAGCCATTGCTGTCGAAAACGCCAAACTATATTGGCAGACACAGGCACAAGGGGGCCGTGAGTTTCTGATTAATCAGCTGACAAAGGCCATTCGAGAATCACTGGATATCGACGTGATGTTGAATACCGCTGTCGATGAACTCGGAAAAGTCACAGGGGTCAGTCGATGTATTATCCAATACTCACCCAATCCAGAAGATACTCTAGAGCGGCATGAATTTCATTATTGTATGCCAGGTGTTCCGGCTTTAAACAGGCTGGAATCTGAACCTTTGCTTGAGACACAGGTTTTCCAAATTCGCCAACAACTGAAACCGCTCGAAACAGGGTGGCAGTCTTATCCTTTAAATCCGTTTATTTTGAATGATGTTCGAGATTGTCCTGAATTTTTTGCTTCTCCCGAGTTTTTTACCCGCAACCGGATTAATTCATTGGCGGTATTCCCTATCTTGATTGGGGACTACCTTGCTGGAACGATTACGCTTCACCAATGTGAGGTGGTTCGTACCTGGTTGATTGAGGATATTGAGCTATTTCAAGCCATTGCAGAACATTTGGGTGTGGCTATTTCACAAGCACAGCTTTTTAAAACCCTGGAAACACAAAAACAACAGCTCGAAAAAACCCTGACTGAGCTACAACAGGCACAGGTCCATCTGATTCAATCAGAAAAAATGGCGGTCTTGGGACAATTTGTGGCCGGTATCGCACACGAAGTGAATACCCCTCTGGGGACGATGGCGAGTAATAACGACACCATTGGGCGCTGTGTTCAAAAATTAGATGCGCTGTTGAAAAAAGCGACTCAAAGTAACGAGCTGACGGGTTTTGAAAACTTACTATCCAGTGTTCAAGAGTTACTCAGTATCAATAAAATGGCGGCTGAACGAATTCAAGAAATTGTGAAAAATCTGCGTAATTTTTCCCGCATTGATGAGTCTGAGCTGAAATCTGTGGACTTGCACGAGAATATCGACAGTACGTTACTGCTGATGAAAAGCGCGATGCCAAAAAACTTGAGGCTTGAAAAGAAGTACGACCCCACCATGCCTTTGGTAACCTGTTATCCAGGGTTACTCAATCAGGTATTTATGAACCTGATGGTCAATGCCATTCATGCGATGAGCGCGAATGACGGCAGTGAGCAGGGGAACAAAGCAACGGGATCGCCAATCTGTCTGACGATTGAAACCTGCTTCCAAAAAGAAGACGGATGGGTTTTGGTCCGGATTCAGGACAATGGGAAAGGGATTCCGCCAGAGAACCTTGCCAAAATATTTGATCCCGGTTTTACCACCAAGGGGGTGGGTGTGGGGACCGGGCTGGGACTGGCTCTGTGCTACAAAATTGTGGAAAAACACCACGGGCGCATTGATGTCAGTAGTCTTGTAGGACAAGGTAGTACGTTTACGGTGAGTATTCCCCTCAAGCAAAGCCTTCACTAAAACCGGGCTGTAAAAACCGACCCTTCCTCTTGTCGCGATCCGTGTTAAGATACTGCGGTAGCTGTGCTTTTAGTGTTTTTTCTGAAAGATTTTAGACTGCAATGACGTACCAAGCTCCCACTGCCTTTTTTGCCCAAAGGACTCACTTTTGTGGCGAGTTGTCTCTCAATACCCATCTGACACAGACGGTGACAGTAAACGGCTGGGTCTCTGTGACACGGGATTTGGGCGGAATTATCTTTGTTGAGGTGCGAGACCGCTCAGGTATTTTGCAGCTCGTGGCTGATCCGTCTAAAAACCCCGCTGTGCATGCTCAATTTTCTGGATTAAAGTCGGAAGATGTTGTTACTGTGAGTGGTCCAATTTCTCAAAGACCTTCAGAAACCGTCAATCCTCAACTGAGCACCGGCGATATCGAGATGTACCCAGAGAGTATTGATGTTCTCAGTCGCTCCAAAACTCCGCCGTTCTCAATCGATGATGATGCTGATGCGGTGGATGAATCCGTCCGACTGAAGTACCGATACTTAGATTTACGTCGTCCTCGGATGTTCAACAATCTCAAGTTTCGTCATCAAGTGGTTTCCACCATACGAAATGTGTTGAATGACCGTGGTTTTTTAGAAATTGAAACCCCGATTTTAATTAAAACTACACCGGAAGGGGCTCGAGACTACCTTGTCCCAAGCCGTGTCCACGCAGGAAAATGTTTCGCACTGCCTCAATCGCCTCAAATCTTCAAGCAATTGTTGATGGTCGCGGGGATGGAACGTTATTACCAAATAGCGCGGTGTTTTCGGGATGAAGATCTCAGAGCGGACCGCCAGCCGGAATTTACCCAGGTGGATATCGAAATGTCCTTTATCCAGCAACAAGATGTGATGGATGTGGTTGAGAACATAATCCAGTCTGTCTTTACCATCGCTGGTGTCGAAACAAAACCTCCCTTTTTACGGATGACGTGGCACGAAGCGATGAGCCGTTATGGGTCTGATCGTCCCGATCTGCGTTACGATCTCAGTTTTGCTGATATGACAGATGTCTTTAAATCCAGTGAATTTAGTGCCTTTCAAGGTCCTGCATCATTAGCCGATGGTGTGGTGCTGGCGCTGAGAGTCCCTGGGGCGGCAGAATATAGCCGAAAAGAGCTTGACGATCTCCAGGTCGATGCCAAACGCTACGGGGCGAAAGGCCTGGCTTATATCGTATTTAATGAAGACGGTCCGAAGTCTCCAATCGTCAAATATATGAGTGAAACTGAACTTGCCGCTGTGCAGCAAAAAACAGGAGCCGTCGTCGGTGATGTGGTCTTCTTTATGGCGGATCGTTTTGTCAAAGCCTGCACCGTTTTAGGCCGTTTTAGAGAACACTTTGCCAGAAGACACAGTTTAATTGATCCTAACCGTCATGAACTACTTTGGGTGGTTGATTTCCCTATGTTTGACGTCGATGATGATGGGAATTTATCGCCGTGTCATCACCCGTTTACGTCCCCTCGCCCTGAAGATATTCCGCTCTTAGATACCAACCCGGCTGCAGCGCGCTCACTGGGATACGACATTGTCTATAACGGCACCGAAGTGGGTGGTGGCTCCATTCGTATTCACCAGCACACACTGCAGGCCAAAATATTTGAACTGCTTGGCTTTAGTGAATCAGAAGCCCGACAGAAATTTGGTTTTTTGCTCAATGCCTTTGAATACGGGACCCCTCCTCACGGCGGGATTGCCCTAGGTCTGGATAGATTGGTGACCCTCTTGGTCCGCTCAGAAAGTATTCGTGATGTGATCGCCTTCCCAAAAACAAATCAGGCGGTGGATTTTATGACAGATGCCCCGGCAGAACCCTCAGATAAGCAGCTTCAAGAGCTACATATGCGCTGGCATGTTCCTGCACCCAGTGGGGCTCCTCAAAAATAGTAAAGCCAAGCGGTATTCTGTTATAATTTGCGGGTAGTGAGTTTCTATCATTCTCAATAATTCAATCGTGTGAAGGGGAAGCATTCACCGTGTGGGTCAATTCACGGCTGGGATTCTTAGGGTCTACTGGATCGGCCTTACCGGTGCAGAAACGAGTCACTTCCAGTATCGAATTTCAACACAAAGAGTCTCTCCAAGCAGACCAGTTTACTCGTCGTCCAGAGATAAAATTTCAAGGTATTCGTAATCCCTTTGCCCATCAAGAACCAGCGTATATTCTAGATGCCTTGAAATTGGGTGATTTAGAAAAGGCCAAGGCGCTGATCCTAAAAAAAGTCGATGTGAATGCTCGAAGTGAAGGAGATACCGCACTCACGTATGCTGCATATAAAGGGGCTACAAGCAAAGGATATGATGAGATTACTCGTCTGCTGATACAAAACGGCGCTGATGTGAATTTACAGGACGGAGAAGGGGCTACCGCCCTCATGTACACGGTGAGTGCTGGTAACGAGACTCTCACCCGGTATCTGGTTGAAGAAGCGCATGCCAATGTTAATATTGTTGACCGTCAAAAATGGTCCCCTTTAATGCTAGCCCTGATTGAAGAACAGGAAAAGCTGGCACTGTATCTAATCGCTAAAAATGCCTATATTAATGAGCATAGCCTAACCGGTGAAACCCCGCTGATGATAGCCGCCCAAAGCAATCAGATCGAAGCATTAAACTTGTTGCTGGATTATCTGGCCAATCCACACGCACAAGATAATCACGGCAATACCGCCTTGATGCTGGCCATTAAACAGGGCCAAATTCGGAGTATGGAAGCCATTCTTCAACGCCAATCTTCCATTGAAGACGTTAACAAAGCGGGTGTTAATGCCTTACTGCTGGCCGCCGCTTACCCTGAACCCGCTGTCCTAGAAACGCTGCTCGCCCATGGGAACCCAAACTTAAAAGCATTCGACAGACAGTATCAAAATGCTGCTGTACATGCCGCGAAAAAAGGAAATACTCACAACTTGTTGCGTTTAGTCCAGGCAGGTTGCGATCCCCTATTCCCTGATGAAGAGGGCTATAATGCCTTACATTGGGCGATTCGTAGTAATCATGAATCAACAGCAGTGGCTTTATGGAAAGAACTCACTCCCCTTAAACGGGCTCAAGCAATGATACTCAAAACCCGGGATGACGAAACCCCTCTCCTTTGGGCGACGATTCAAAAACACTGTCAGTTAGTCCAGGTGATGCTTGAGGATCAATCGATCACTGCAGAAACCAAGCAGCAATGGGTCAATCAACCCGATGTTTTAGGTCGGACTCCGCTGATGTGGGCAGCGATTGTGGGCGACACAGAAACCGCAACTCATTTAATTCAGGCGGGTGCTTCTCCCGTTTTGCAAGATAAGCGAGGCAGAAACGCCTTGGTGTATGCCAGTATGAATCATCAGGCAGAAACAGGTCGTTTTCTACAAACAAGAATGAGTGCTGATGAAATCGCTGACAGTGAAAAAGTCGCTCTGTCCTATTTGGCCCTCAAGAGCAAAAGTTAAGTTTGGCTTAGGGCTGACACATCTGTTCTTTGAGCATTTGCTTTTGTGAACTGTCTAACGTTTCTTTCTTTTTCATAAATACCCGAGCGGCTTCATTGCGCAGTGTTTGTTCATTACGGTGAATTTGATCCTGCATTTTCATCACGTCTTCGCTTTGGGCATTGGGATCATTCAACATGGTGCGGAGTTTTGCCTTGTCGGTTTGGATTTGTGGATAGACTTGCCCGTATGTTGATTGCCACTCTGAATCTAATTTCTGAATCACTTGGTTCTGGTCTGCATTTAATTGAAGCGAATTCCAATTGACCGGATGAACCATCGGAGAGCTAATAATGCTTCTGGCTGGTGGAACCGCAGGGGCATAATTAGCACCCCCGGAAGGTGATTGTTGAGCCATTGCGTTTAGAAATGAACCAAGCCCTAGGAGGCCAATAACCCCAAAAGCGAATAAGCGTTCTATGTTGGTCAGTCGCATAAACATGTGAATAAAGACTCCATACTAGATTGATTGGTCAGACTATGTGTATTAGGGCAGGGTAATTAAATAAGAGGCCTCATCCATCACCACTGAATTGTCAGCAGGGATGTTGCTATTGATTAGGTATTCTTCAGCAGACGGGCTGGAGACAGAGACTCCGGGGTTAGAACTAGCTCCCGTTGTTGAGGCTAATGAGTACCGACGCTCATCGGCAGAAGAAGATTCAGTTGTGACCGTCCCTGCGACCAATCTTTGTAGCGCGGCTTGAAGGACTGGGCTGGCTTTTAGGTTATCTGAAACGACCACACGAATATTTTTGGCCTTGGGCAATCCTGGTGACGAAGGGAATGCAGCAATATTAGAATTCACGGCGGAAGTAAGTGGTTTTAATTTCATCTTTTCAGCCAAGGACGGCTGACTCAGTTGGGAGGGAGCTTGAGGCAAATTATCCCTTTCAACAACACTGTCGGTCATTTCCTGCTTTAGCATATTACTTCTGACTTCTAAGACGGGGGAAGAAGCTTTCTCTTGTGAGGCATTGGCTATAAAGGCTTTACTGGTGTTGGTCAACTGGCTTGTCAGTGAGCTGGATTGAAAAGATTGAAGAGACTGTTGAAAGGGATTGACAATACAAAACAGTGCCACACTGGCAGCAACGGCAACACTGGCGACAACTTTTTTTTGTTGCTGAGAAGGGAAGAGTTTGACTTGAGAATAAGAGTGTAAGACTGGTCCAGTAAGATCAACAGGCACCTGTGATTCCCAGCGAGAATAGAATGTGTGTAGAGCAGGGATTAAGGAATCGAGCGACTTTAGATGTCCCTGACAGGGAGGGCAATGAGGTAAGTGGGTTTCATAAGCTTGAACAGATACTTCTGAATAGGGCTCAAGATGATCGTAGTAAGCCGACGCGTCTTCATAGGCGTAACGGCAGGCTTCTGTCTGTTCCAGTTGTTGGTTAATTTGCGTCCAAAGTGATTGACCGTGTTTGGAAAGTTTATCCTCAAAAAGCTGATCCACCTTCTGCTCCAGTCGTTGCTGGTAGCTTTGTAAGGCGTCATTCAATTCAGACTCGGGCATAACGGGCAAAGGGTCCATAGGTTTCATCGTAAATTACGGCGTACTCTTAAAGTCCTTAATATAAGGAGATAACACTTCTTGCAGGCGCTGACGTGCGCGTGCCAGTCGGGATTTTACGGTACCGATATTGGTGTTGAGGATATTGGCTATCTCATCATAGCTCAGGCCTTGTATTTCTCTCAGGACGACTATTGTCCGGAAATGTTCCGGCAGATCAGCAATCGCACGCTGTATATGTTGGTCTAATTCATGGTTTAAAAGGGTATGTTCGGGAAGGGGTTGGGTATCTACCACATCTTGGCTGGCCTGGATGGCTGAAGAGTTGGAATCTTCGTAAGAGGCAGGTGCATCCAGGGAAATTGTTTGTAACTGCCGGGGCACCTTTCTTAACTGGTCGTAAAACAGGTTGGTCATAATTCGGTTAATCCAGGACTGAAAGGTTTTTGGATTTTTCAGGGTGTGAATAGACCGACACATTCTAAGTAAGACGTCCTGTGTGAGGTCCATAATATCGTTTCGCTCAGGTGCAAGCTGATAAAGAGACATATAGATGCGTTTTTGGAAGCGCTGAACGAGTGCTTCTAAAGCCAAGCGGTCCCCAGCTTGAGCTTTCAGCACGAGCTCTTCTGTTTCCAAATCAATGAATTGTTGCTTTATCGGCGAGGGATGAGACAAAATCACGCGTCCTGTGTATTTGGGCAAAAACAAGTAATGGCTTTGATTTTAACACAAGGCATAGAGCCAAACAGCTACTGAGGGGTTTCACCCTTAGCAGACATTTCGTCTTTCATGTGTTTGTCGTCGAAATATATTTGCCGGCAGACATCAGCGATTTGAGCCTCTTGAACTTTGGTGATCGAGGTGAATTGACATGCTGTATAGTACAGAACGTTAACTCTCTCTAATAAAGCGGCCTCTCGGCTATAAACTACCCGGCATTCCAGAAGGAAAGGGCCCAAATCTTCATCCAATTGGAAGTGTATTTTCACCTCGTCATTCTCTTTCAACTGACGGTTGGAGGAGAACAACAAGCCGCTGGCACTAATATTGACACTTTTGGCTTTAAACGTTTCCCAAGTGGTTCTTAATAAGCCTGGTTTACAAAGCTCGACAGTAATATCTTGTTCAAATGAGGCACGAAGATGACGTTTCTCTTGAACAAGGTCATAGGCCATATCCGGCGGGAAACTCACCAAGTAATTATTATCTGATGTGCGTCCCTGAATGACTCCATAGAAAATTATTACCTCTGTATGTGCTGCCACAACACCGATTTTCACCCCTTGAGTCATCGCTCTGAGCAGAAAAGTTCTGTGTAGCGGCGGCCGCTCAATCACAAAGGTGTCACTAGAAATTTTTAGCACGTGACTGTAGAACATCGTCCCTTTATCATCGGAAGACGTCCATATATAGACTTCTACCCTATCGCCAAGCTCTAGAATTGATTTCAGGTCTTTTTTAGCAGTCATGGGGATTTCTAAAAACTTCCAAATACACCACAGTCGTGTTGCTGACTCCATTATAGGTGTAAACAGGAATGCTATGGTGAACTTTATTCGAGAAGATGACGAAATTTCATCTCATTCTGGAAACAAAACTTGACGAGTTGTTGCTCCTGCTGAGGCGTCAGGCTATTAAAAGAGACTGCTGTTATCCAACGCTCAATGGGCATGGCCCCGGCTATCGGATTCTCAAACTGAGACACAACTGTGCCAAGTAGATTCATCACTTGGTAATCATCGATAGGAATATTTACTCTTATAGCTGTTCCCGGTTTTAATTTTTCCTGGCAGACAAAACGGATCCCACCACCACTGAGATTGTGAGTGACCGCATGAGTGGTTTTCCATTTTTCCAAGTCGCTATAGCGAATCGTCACGGGTAAATGAGTAGGAACCCTGTTATGATTTCGTCGTTGTTGCGTATATTGAAACTGAAAGTCCTCAGGGAATGTTAGCCATACAAAAACGACGTCATCACCGGTAACCACGCTTTCAACATAGGGATAGAAGGTACTTTTGGATTTGGTTTGTGGGTCACGAACGGAGAAGGCAATCACCTGACCGCTTTTAAGTGATTCATTAAGCTTTTCCTGCTCAGCCTCGGGAATAACAATCCGGACCTGGCTATGCGAAACTTCTTCAACCACAGTCAAAAAAGAATGCCCCACGATGGCGCCCTTACTCAGTTGAGTTGAGGCAGACACCGAAGGCCAAACTGTCAGTTGAACGGGAGTCCCTTTTTGAACAAAATCAAAAACAGCCATTCAGATAGAGAACCTTACGAGTGTGAAATACAAAAAGTACAAACTCTAACAGGTGAATCTCACCGTGATTAGTCTAGAAATGCTTCAAGGGCTTTAACATCGGAGTCTATCCGAGGGTTGGGCGTACTTAAATTGCTTCTACGAATATAAAATCGCAACGCTTCTCTAATTAATTCACTACGAGATCGCTGTTCTTGTTCTGCCACTTCATCAATACGGCGTAAAAAATCGTCTTTCATAGAAATAAGAACACGGGCCATGTAACCGACCTCCTCACGGACTGAGTATGGGATGGCTAACTAAAGTGATACGAACGAGGACATAAATTATCCAACGTTTGTATATACGCTATATTAAGGCATTGTTTCAAAAAAGACAAGAATCGTCGGGAGGGGATAGACTCTCAAAAAATAAGCCCTGAGTAGAGAATTCCATCAGGGCCTATCATTTTTGTTTTATATGCTGACTTATACCAGGAATGAAACCAGCAATAAGGCCACAATGTTTAGGATCTTAATGACCGGATTAATCGCAGGACCAGCAGTATCCTTGTATGGATCTCCTACTGTGTCGCCAGTAACAGCTGCCTGGTGAGCGAGTGAACCTTTGCCGCCGTAATGGCCTTCCTCGATATATTTTTTGGCATTGTCCCAAGCGCCACCACCTGAAGTCATTGAGATGGCGACAAACAGACCGGTGACAATACTGCCAACCAAGATGCCACCAATCATTTTGACGGATGCATGGGATTCAACCGGGGCGAGATTCCCTAAAAATAACATCACAACAGGGATCAGCACGGGCAATAACGCCGGCACCATCATTTGTTGCAAGGCGCTTTGGGTCACAATATCTACGCAAGAGGCATAATCTGGTTTGACAGTGCCTTCCATAATGCCGCTGTTCTCGCGGAATTGACGTCGGACTTCTTCCACCACCTTGCCTCCGGCGACACCAACAGCTTCCATCGCCATCGCGCCAAAAAGGTAAGGAATCATCCCACCGACGAAAAGGCCGATGAGGACGTAGGGATCGCCGAGCGAGAACAGTGCTTTCAATTGAGTCATATCAGACAAGACTGCATTGCCCGCTTGGATCGCAGCTGCATTTAAGTCTTGAATGTAAGACGAGAAAAGCACAATGGCAGCGAGTCCTGCAGAACCAATGGCATAGCCCTTGGTAATGGCTTTAGTGGTATTACCAACAGCATCCAGTGGATCAGTGATGGCACGGACTTCAGAGCCCATCTCGGCCATTTCAGCAATACCACCCGCGTTATCTGTAATCGGACCAAAGGCGTCCAAGGCAACGATAATGCCAGCCATGGACAACATTGCAACCGCAGCAATCGCCACACCGTAGAGTTGGCCAATTGTAAATGCGAGTAAAATTCCGATACAGATCGTGATCACAGGAAGGGCTGTAGACTTCATACTGAGAGCGAGACCGGCAATAATGTTGGTTCCATGACCTGTCTCAGAAGCCTTTGCAACATCTCTTACTGGCGAATACTCAGTAGAAGTGTAGTAATCGGTGATTAAAACAAGTGCAATAGTAACTGCAATACCGACTACAGCAGATAGAAATAGCTGATCAACACTGAGTGCAATCTCTCCACCACTTAAACCTTGGGGAAAAAACTGCCAGGTGACTGCTGCAATAAATATCAGCGCCAGTAAAATGGATGAGTACAGTCCCTTATAGAGGGCTTTCATCGGGTTGTTATCCGCACCGACTTTGACAAAGAAGGTCCCGATAATTGAGGCGATAATGGACACCCCACCCAGTAATAGGGGGTACAAAACGGCTTGCTGATTATGGGCAAAGAGGAGATCCCCCAGAAACATTGCAGCCACAACGGTCACGGCGTATGTTTCAAAAAGGTCAGCGGCCATCCCGGCGCAATCACCCACGTTGTCACCCACGTTATCAGCAATAACGGCTGGGTTTCTGGGATCATCTTCAGGGATTCCGGCTTCTACTTTCCCGACCAAATCGGCACCGACATCAGCGGCTTTGGTGTAAATACCGCCACCCAGACGGGCAAAGACACTGATTAAGCTAGAGCCAAAGGCCAAGCCAACAATACTGGGAAAGAGTTCGGGAGAATTTTGAACACCGTAGTAAAAGCCAGCGACGCCCAAAAGCGCAAGCCCGACCACCAACATCCCGGTGACGGCCCCACCTTTAAAGGCAATGTCCATCGCCGCGTTCATCCCTTTTTTGGCAGCTTCAGCAGTTCTCACGTTGGCATTGACAGAAACAAACATGCCGACAAAACCGGCAGCACCACTCAAAATGGCACCCAGTAAAAAGCCACCGGCCACCCATAGGCCGTATTCAGTACTGTGCTTTTGCATCTGGAAGACGAAAAACAGGATCAAGGTCAAGATGACTGCGGTAATGGCGATCGTGGTGTACTGGCGCTTCATATAAGCTTTAGCACCCTCTTGAATCGCATTGGCAATGTCTTGCATTCGTTGATTGCCAGCATCCTGGCTTAAAATCCAGCTGCGTGTAAAAAAGCCATAGACCAGGGCCACGAGACCGCAGACAACAGCTATCATCAAGAGGTTCATAGAGGGGGTAACTCCTTAAATAATAAAGAAAATATAGGGTAAAACGAGGGTAAATCTATGCGCTCGGCGCGATTCGAACGCGCGACCTACGGCTTCGGAGGCCGTCACTCTATCCAGCTGAGCTACGAGCGCACGCATCAGGTTTCCCGTAAATCTTCGCCGTAAATCACGATAGCGAAAATCTACTTTAACAAAAACCCCGGTCAAAAACCAAGAGGGATCAAAACAAGTCCCTAAACCAGCGCAGTAACTACTTTTTACCGTCCCTACGACTATCTCCCGGGAGATCGCCAGGGAGATCAGATAATTGCTTAAACTCGAAATGGATTTGCGGGTCCGCAAACAGTTTGATCAGCAACACAATCAGTGTCCAGATTAAGAACCCCTGATGAAGCTGAATTTCTGGCCCTTGAAAGGTCTCAAACACAAAGGCATTCCAAAACACCATCACAACAGCAGCTGGCACTATGGTCACACACGCCACTGCCAGAATCGCACCTACAATCAGCGTGATAAATCCAGTCACGCCGCGTATTTCGAAGACATGGACATCATCAGGATTGTGATCGGAATCATCCGGCCGAAAGGGAGAAAACATGGAGGGCACATTTCTATCTAGGACAAACACGCTTGAACAAGTGCTTTATTCTCATTTTTTATTCTAGGGGGTTCTGTTCTTCAATTCAAGAAGAAACATGGCCTCATCCCAGCAAGGAACACCCAGGGCAAGGGCTTTGTCGTACTTAGAGCCAGGACTATCTCCCACCAGTACCGCAAAGGTTTTTTTACTCACAGAACCACTGGGCTTTCCCCCGTGGCGTCTGATCAAGGTTTCGGCTTGATCTCGCGTCAATGTGGGTAATGTGCCGGTCAGCACCCAGCTGGTACCAGCCCAAAATTGGGGATAGTCAGCAGTTAACGTCTCGTTATCACTGTCTGACTGGGACAGCATCAAGCCCAATTCTTGCAACCGTGTCAGTATGTGCCCTTGCACGGGGTCGCTAAAAAAGGCAGTAATGCTTTCCGCTAGTTGCGGCCCCACACCGTCCAGTGCCGTCAAATCTTCTAGTCTGGCTGCTTGTAAGTGCGACACACTGGGGAAGGCACTGGCCAGTATTTGGGCGGTTTCTCTGCCCACGTGTCGAATCCCCAGGGCAAACAGCAGGGCAGAGAAAGGTCGTTTCTTGCTGGTTTCAATGGCAGCCAGTGCATTATCAGCCGATTTTTCCCCCATCCGTTCTAAGGACAGTAAATCCTCTCTGCTCAATAAATAGAAATCGATGGGCTGTGTGACTAAACCAGCCTGGACCAGTTGATGAATCAGGGAAGTCCCCACTCCGTCAATGTTCATCGCGTGTTTACTCACCCAGTGAGACAGACGGGTTTCAATTTGCGCTTGGCACCCCCCCACATTGCCGCAGCGCAGGGCTACCTCTCCAGGTAATTGAAAGGTCTCAGATCCACAGGCCGGGCATTGGGTCGGCACAGCAACCGCCGGTGTATTCTCTGCTCGATGGGCGGTCAGCACTTCGAGAATTTCGGGGATAATCTCTGCGGCTTTGTGCACACGGACTTTATCCCCAATACGCACGTCTTTTTTGGCGAGTTCTTCAAAATTATGCAACGTGGCCCGTTGTACCGTACTGCCCGCAATAAACACAGGGGCCAAAATAGCCACCGGGGTGATAATCCCTGTGCGGCCCACGCTAAATTCCATATCCAACACGGTGGTTTCCTGCACTTCGGGGGCATATTTGTACGCAATCGCCCAGCGCGGGCTTTTGGCGGTATTGCCTAAGGTCTCTTGCAGCTTAAAGTCATTAATTTTTAACACCACCCCGTCTGTGGCATAGGGCAAGCTGTGCCGGGCACTCTCCCAGTGAGTGATAAAGTCCTGAATCTCACGGACAGTCTTGCAGAGAGTGCGGTTGGGATTGGTCTTAAAGCCAAGACTATCGAGAGTCTGCATGGTTCTATTTTGAGAAGAATTCAGCGATGCATTGTCAAAACGAGCCCAGTAACAATACATATCCAGTTTACGGGAGGCGGCAATTTTAGGGTCTAACTGCCGTAATGCTCCTGCTGCGGCGTTTCGGGGGTTGGCAAAAAGGGCTTCTCCGGCTTCTTCCCGCTGTTGATTTAAGGCCTTAAAGGCCGCAACCGGCATCAGCACCTCACCGCGCACTTCAAAATCGCCACTAATTGAAAATGCGGGGTTTGCATCTTGGCAAGCTACAGGAACACTCATAATGGTTTTCACCGTATGGGTCACATCCTCACCGGTTGTGCCGTCCCCACGCGTCACCGCTTGGACAAATTTATGACTCTTGTAAATGAGCGAAACCGCCAACCCATCCAGTTTCAACTCGGCAAACACCTCAAGCTCTTTATTGTCAGGATAATCCAGTAAACGCCGGACCCGTTCTAACCAGGCATTCACCTCTTCCGTACTAAAAGCATTGTCCAAACTCATCATTCGCTCTTGATGCGGAACTGAAGGCAGTTCCGCTTTCAGCCGGTCTCCCACACGCTGCGTGGGGCTATCTGATGAAATTAAAATGGGATAACGTGCTTCGAGATCCTGTAACTCTCTATAGAGGGCATCATACTGGGCATCAGTAATCTCGGGTTGATCCAGGACATAATACAGGTGACTATGCCTGTTCAGCTCGCGTCTAAGAAAACCAGCACGGGAATGCGCTTCGGCAGTGGGACTGAGCGTGGATTGATTGGGATCGGTCGTATTCATAAATGCGGGGAGATATTTTGACTTCTGTCATTCATTTCGTTAACCTGTTGGGCACAGGATAGTCTGCACACACATCGAAGTCATGTTAAAAATCTTTGATGTGTTGTGATTACCGTAGATGGCCCGTGGAGCGGTGTCCGAGTGGCTTAAGGTGCAGTCCTGGAAAGACTGTGTCGGTTAATAGCCGACCGAGAGTTCGAATCTCTCCCGCTCCGCCATAAACAACTTGAAGTAAATGAAAAAATGCCTTCTGGCTTTATGCCAGAGGGCTTTTTTTTAGATATGAGAGATCAATTCGTAGATTTCCGTCTCTTGCTCTTTGCCTCGAACACGAATGCTGCCGAGTTCTCGGGCAACCACTCTGCCTTCGACACGTTGATAGGTATCTTTGGAGATAATAATGGTTGTTCCGTACTGTTTATTGAGATCTTCTAGACGAGAGGCGATGTTCACCGCATCACCCACCACAGTAAAGTCCATAAATTGTTCAGAACCCACGTTGCCAATAAAAACTTCCCCAGTGTTCACTCCAATCCCGATTCGCAGCGGGGGGTTATTGGGATCCAAACTCCATTTTTCAATCGCATCTTTCATATCGAGTGCGGCACACACGGCCAGATAGGCGTGATCTTGGCGTTCCAGGGGGAAACCCCAGTAAGCCATCAGCGCATCCCCCATCAGTTTATTGACGGAGCCCTGGTACTGATTGAGAACAATATGATTCATCACCGAAAAATACTGAGACAATACGGTTTGGACATCTTCTGGGGTGTGCTCTTCTGAAAATGAGGTGAAAGCTCGGATATCACAAAATAACGTGGTAAGTACTCGCCGCTGACCTCCCAGTTGGACTTGGCTGGGGTTCTTTTCAATGGTCTGCATTACCCCAGGAGACACATATTTGGCAAACGCAAAGCGCAGCTGTTGTTTCTGCTTTTCTGAATCCACGTACCCCAGCATAAACGAGAGTAAATACGTTGAAATTAGGGTAAACAATGGGTAACTCATATTAATCCAGATGTTGTGTTCTCTATATAGATACATCCCAGTCATAATAAAGACCCCGTTGAGTGCGATAAAGAAGGTGACACTCATCAACGCAGAGCGCCAGCGAAGACAGGCATCCACACCTAACACCCCCATCATCAGACAGAGAAAAAAGGTCAGCTCTTTGCCTCGGTATTGGGTGAAATCGTTGTTGAGATAGTTATCCAGAATATTGGCCTGAATAAACACCCCTGGATAATTGGCCCCGTTGTAGATGGTTTGATGAATGTCGGGGTTTGGGGCATTCATCATGGTTTGACCAAAGAAAACATAATGATTACTGATGCGGCCTGGGGGAATGAAGTCATAAGGGTTATGGATTTTTTGCTTCAGCGCGCAAGCGGCACTTTGCTTGTTTTCAGCACACTCAAGTTGAATTTCTGAAGCCAGCACATTCCAGAGAGATAACTGCGGATATATTGTCTGGGACTTCGGCTCTAGCTGATTAAACTGTAACCATTTGTCTGTCCAATAGCGCTTGTCTTTTGAGCGCAGCTCTCTAGACATCCCCCCTTTTTGTCCTCGAGCATCCCCGTACCAGCGAATGATGGGGTAGGTGTTATTGTGAGTTTCAAGCCGGAGTTTGCCCAAGAGAATATCCCCGGTGTGATCGATGATGACCTGTTTTTGTTGAGCCTCTGGCAGTTGCGTCATAATCGCCCCCAGTGAAAGACTCGGCATGACCGCATTGCTTCTTCGAAAGCCAATGAGTGGAATCGTGAGGCGGGTGACCCCGTTAATATCTGCCCAGAGTGATTGGAAGGGATAAAATTTCATTTTGGAATTCTGCAATAAGCGAATGGGTGGAATCACCGTATCAGCAACCAGAATGCCCACTTTGTTTGATGCACCTTCTACTGCAATTTGTCGGTTTTCCCAAAAAGATTCTGGGAGCTGATCTTCCGCATTAAGCCGATCGTTTTTATCCAAATAACGGGTCATTAACCCAGAAATTAACGGTACACGAGACGCCTGAATACTATTGAAGAAGGCCTTGTCGCGATCGGGGTAGTCGAGATCTTCTCCCCCGTCAAAACTCATATCAAAAATAAGCACCTTGGATTTGGCCCGGTTGATAAAGCGAATAAGGTAGGGATATAAATCTCGCCGGTAGGGGAAACGGCCAAACAGTCGCTTCATATCGGCAGAACTGGCAGTGACATCATCGATGCCGACTATCGCAATGCCTTTATCTGTGCGGGGTTGAGAGACCAATCGTTGGCGCATGGAGAGAAAAGACATCTCTAAACGCTGAAAAATATTGTCGATAGGGCCAATGAGAATTGAAACCACGAATAAAACACTGATAAACATTACTAAATTGGCCTGTTTATCCAGTGATAATGGTTTAAACCTTGATTTTACAGCTAGCCAGAACTGGTGCATCCATTGATTCCGTTTTCTCAAGACCTGAGCTTATCGCTCGCTCTATTCAATTCTACCGCTCAAATCTTGAAATCTTCATTCTCAGTCTCTTTACAAATAATTACATTTTGAACAGCGGTTTTTAGTTTTTCCGACAAACGTCGAAAGTATCAAAGCCATAGCTAAAAGTGAGAAGAAGGTAACGGATGGGAATTAGTCACTATAAAGATAAAGTCTTAAAAACATCTTATTTCGGTCATTCGATTTCGGATTATGCCATTATCGGCGGGCTGGTCGTTTCCTTCGGTGCCGGGGCTTTTTACGTCTTTGGATTGAGCTTTCAAGATACCGTCAGTGCTTCAATGAGCCCTTTAAGCAGTAGTACTGAAACAGCAGGCCATAACGGCAGACTCTATGTTCCGCCAGATAATACTAATGGCGTGTTAGGAGGCAATGATACTATGGCTGGAGGCGGTTCGGGTGGTTCAGCCTTTTATGGCCCTAACCCACCTGGTTATAACACTAGCGCCAGTGATCCATCAGGGTCAAATGGCACCGGTGGGTATAACGGCGGTGGCGTTTATGGCGGCGGTACAGCCGGCGGCGGATCTGGGCAAGGACTCGCTGGCACCGTTATGCGGGGCGGAAACACTTCTGGTGATTCTTGGTTTAACCCCACAGATGGTGGTGATGAAATTACTTCAGGGAATGGAGATTTACTCAATGCTCCAGGACGAGTTCTTGGAGGCGGGACGACTCCAGGTGATTTTGGTAGTTTAGACCCTGCTAATCTAGAAAATCCTTCTGGCAATCCCGGTGGGCGAGACGGGCTTCCTGCAGTACCCTCCCCTGCGCCTTCGTTACCGCCCCCAAGCGATCCTGCCAATAACCAATAATTAAAATAGATGCCCCCGTCTAAGGAGATTACTACCCATGCGGCTTAACTCACACAATAGCCCTTATTTTAATGAAAATCGTCACCAAGGAGACATCCCGACTCGACCTAAGAAAACCGAATCTGCATCCCCTCAGGTTCGCCCAGTCAGCGATCCTCCAATTACACCAACGAATAACAATCCACTATATTCACCTCGAGTAGATCTTTCTGGCAATCCTCTGCATCGTACTTAGTAGATTTTAAAAAAAGGTAAATCCAATGACAAAGCTAAAGCCAATGAAAATTAATCGTAGCCACACGCTGGGTGGCTCCTTATCTGATTACTGTATTATTGGCGGACTGGTGGTTGCCTTTGGTGCTGGGGCTTTCTACGTCTTTGGACTCACCTTCCAGGATACAGTGAATGGAACGATGTCGCCGCTGAGCTCTAATAACATTGCGGTAAGTGCGGGCAATGGCGGCAGTGTCAACAATACCTTTGTAGACCTTGACGATCCTTCCAATAATGGAAGTGACACGAATGGAAGCCCGGGGACTGGGGGGCACACTGGATTAAATACAGGTGCTCAAGGCAACTCTGACAGCACCTCTAATGGTGGAGGTCTTACTGGGGGTGGATCAGGGCAAGGTGCAACTGGCTCGTCTTCAGTTACTGGGCCCAACAATTGGTTTGGAGAGAGTAATAATAATGAAACGGCTGGTAGTAACGGTGTCTCTGTCGGCAGTGGGACAAACAGCGGTGGTCCAGGTGGTAGTTACTTCAACAATTCAATGGACTTTGGCAGTGTCCCAACCGACGTAGCTGGCCCCAGATCACCTCAAACGAATTCTGGCGGATCTTCAAATGGAGGCAGTGCGGGCGGCGGTTCTAGCCAAGGAAGTACGATATCCTCCAACGATAATGCGGTCGGGACTGCTGACGGAAATACAACCTATAATCCATACGGCAATGTAGATACCGATTTAGTCACTGGAGGGGGGTACTACAGCCCCAATTACAATCCCAATACAATGCAATTTAGCAAAGTATCTATTCAGAACTTGGAATCCCCCTACTTAAGAGCCCTCTACGCCCAAGGTTACTATGGATCCCCAAGTTCAGGTTACCCTGGCTATCCCGGCTATAGCCCTCAGGCTACCACCCCCAAGGAGGCATCCCCCTATAGCCGGCCCAGCTTTTGGTAGCTATCTAGAGAATCCACGTTGACCGAATTTAGGGCTTTATGGCACACTTCAGTGCATGACTTGCATTGCACTGGCCACATGTAGCAAGCACCCTCACTGGGTGCCTGATGAAACACCCTTACTAGAAGGGCTTCAGTCCTTGGGGATAGAGCCCGTTTCACTCATTTGGGACGGGGGCTTCCCAGCTCCTTTGGATCCCATTGAGGCCTGCGTGATACGCACCACCTGGGATTACTCTGAACGTCATTCAGACTTTTTGGTCTGGGCCAACACAATCAATCAAAACATCCCCCTCTGGAATTCACCCAGGATACTGGCTTGGAATGCAGATAAGCATTATTTACAGTGGTTTGAAACACAACAACTACCTGTGGTCCCTTCATTCTTTATACAGCCAGAGGAACTCAAACAACCATCGCCCGTATTAGAGCAACTCACATTATTTTGTCAGCAGAGTGCTCAGTGGGTACTTAAACCGACGGTGTCTGCATCAGGCAATAATACCTTTGTCTTTAACAATTTCGATTTACTCTATCAAACGCTCCAAGAGTATCTAGGTCAAAACCGTACACACAATATTGCCATGATGATTCAGCCCTTTTTGCCGTCCATTCAAACCCACGGAGAAATATCCGTCATCATGATCGAAGGCCGTTTTGCCCATGCAGTGATTAAAACCCCCAGTACAGATGAATTTAGGATTCAGGAACATCTCGGGGGACAAACCCGTTTTATCTCTCTGTCGGCAGAATTTATCTCCATGAGTGAGGCGCTATTGTCCCGAACCGCTGCATTCTTGGGAGAAGTCCCGCTCTACGGGCGCCTTGATTTTATGGCCAAAACAGAATTATCCAAGCAAACCAAGCAAAATAGCCCCTCAAACAATCTCAAAAATAATCCATCTGATTGGCTTTTGAGTGAAATGGAATTGATAGAACCCAGTTTGTACCTCTCCCATCATCCTGAAACAGGTAAAATACTGGCAAAGGCGATACAGCAGCGCCTTAAAACAAAATCGCCTACTAAACAGCCGGTTGCTTAGCCGGGAGCTTCAATTTTTGAGAAACCTCCACGGGGGCAGCTTCTTCCGTCATGACGCTGTATCCCAGTAATTCTGGTTGGTAAGTAAAACGCCAGTGTTCATGGGGGGTTACTTCCAGCTCTAAATCAGCCCATCCCGCATGGCGAGTGGGTAAAATAACCAGTCGCTTCCCGCGACCGTAAAAAATTTCCTGGTTATCCGCCTTCACAGAAATATCGTAAAGACCGTCTCCGACACCGGATCCCTTAATAGAATTTGGGATCGACTTTTGAATCGATTCACCCAGTTCATCTCCGTTGAGATCCACCCACATTGCTTGTTGTGCGGTTGTCACCTTGCTGGCCAAGTGGGGTTGTTTTTTGCGACTGCCGGGCTGTAATGTGGCAAATTTTTGTTGAATTGTTTTCCAACTTTGCACCACAGCGGTTTGTGTTTGTTCTACAGCAGCACCTGCGTGTACAAGGAGAGGGTTAATATGATAAGAACCTTTTACCTTAAGACTTTGACTGGTGGGGGGCCATTGTCCTACCCAACGCGCCAATTGCTGTGTTTGTGAGACAAAGGCCAGTTGCTGGGTTTCCCCAAAAAGATTATCCCGCTGCATCAGGGTCGGTTTTAAATTGACCGTGCCCTCTGCTGAGGGGACCACCCAGTAGTCAAACCGAAAAAATACAGCATAAGCAGCACAAGAAGCCGCAAAAAAAAGCACCAAGGCTCGTTTCATGCAATCATCCAACTTGTATAAATCGACTATCCTTGGTTATTATTGTACCTGTGATTGTTACATTTGTGTAACCTTTCTGGTGGAAATAACGATGAACATGACTTCTAAAATGACTTCTCAACTGGCTGATTCGACCTTACTGCTGGCCGCTTTGCTCATTCCGATTTTTTCTGGCTGTAGCCAAACAAACACTCCCAGCGAAGACATCCTACAACCCGCGAGTGGGGGAAAAGGGGTGTTCCAACAAAATTGTATTGGCTGCCATGCGCTCAATGGGGCGATGAATCCGATGAGCATGTCGACTCTCTTCCCCAAATCTAGTCACAGCAAAGATCTTCAAAGCTTTAAGGCTTACTTGCGCAACCCCGTTAACAATCAAATGCCAGCGTTTGATGCAGACATCCTGCCCGATGAAGACGTGAAACTGCTATACGAGTTTTTGAAAAACCCTCGCTAGTCTCTACAATAAAGTTTCTATAGGCGGGTATTGGCAAGTCGTTGAAGCAACGCCCATGTAAACCGGGGGTCTAGCTTTTGTAGCCAAGATTCACTGGCAAATGAAGCCAACATTTGCAGGGGCCATTTGTTTTTAGCACCATGATCCGGCAGTTTATCAAAAAACCACGGTGGTTTTTCAAAGCCTGGGATTCCAATGACCACATTACGGGTGATCATGACGGTCTGTGTCAAACTGATAAGACCCTCACGCGCATGGCTTAACCCAAGCCCACTGGCTTTATGACCGCCCCATGGCAGGTGCATCATCGAATAAAGTGCGGGTGCAACATCGTTAATGGCCACCTGAGTACAGTCAATCTCACTGGCCCAGCGCAGAGCCTCTTGCTCGTTACCAAATACGCTGGCAGTGAGACCGTAAACAGTCTCGTTTACCAAAGCCAAACCATCTTCCACTGTGTCATAGGGGTAAATTGAAAGCACGGGGCCAAAAGGTTCTTCACGCCGAATGCGGGCAGAATCAGGGATGTTACTGAGAATCGTCGCGGGATAAAAATAGCCCGGTGTCTCAGGAGTCACCTCAGGGATATATCCTCCTGTCCATAATTTGGCACCCCTATCAATGGCATCTTGCACCAGAGCGTGAAGTTTTTCTCGGTGTTCTGCCCGAATCAACGGTTGTACAGGTAGTTTCGGGAGCTTTGAGAGTATTATTTCGATAAAAGAGGTTTCCTGATGTGTGGGCAACACCACGCGTTTGACAGCCGCACAGGTTTGACCGGCATTGTTAAACCGGCCCCAGAGTGCGTAGCTGGTGATTAAATCCATCGAAATACCGGGGTTAGGCAAAATCCACATGGCATCATGCCCGCCCATCTCCAAAGTGACTCCCTTGCCGTGATGGGCCATTGTTTTGGCAACCGACAACCCCGTCTGTGTGCTTCCTGTAAAAACAACATGATCTGGACCTGCCTCACACAGCGCTTGCCCGTGAGTGCCCGGACCGATGATCGCTTGTATGAGTTCAGGCGGGTGCCCCAAACGAGAGACTTCCTCTTGAATAAAACGCACCAGTTGTTGAGCGGTCTCTGAGGTAAATTCACTGGGCTTGAGTATCACCCCGTTGCCCGCCATTAGGGCAGGGGCAATCGAACTCATCGGGGTGCCGAGTGGGAAATTCCATGGAGAAATAATGCCAATCACGCCCTTGGGTTCTTGCACACGCGTGCTGATTCGACCCACAAGCCAGGCCTTAGAAAACGGGAGGGTTTTCGGTTTGAGCCACTGGGGGCCGTATTTTGCGTAATACGACAGAACACTGACTGCGACATAAACATCTGAAGCCAGGGCATCGTCGACGGATTTCCCGTTCTCCCGTGAAATCAGTTCTGCCCAGTAAAGGGCATTACAACGAATTTTTTCTGCCAGTGACGTCAGAAGCCTTTGCCGAATTAATAACGGACTATTTTTCCACTGAGCAGCCGCATTTCTGGCACTCTCGAGCATAGAGGGGACCCGTGAGAGTGGGGTCACTTCAAGATCCGCTAATGCTTCTAGAGTATAGGGATTGACCCGAGTGAGGAGGTCTGGTTTTTGACTGGTTTGAGTGGGGATAACGGTCACTGTTGACTGTCTCTTTTTAGCCTTAGTAATTGAAGTTTTGTAACAAACGGCCGAAACCAAGCAAGCGATCTTAGACAGTGTGCCCCAGATGATTACTCTCTTCAATAGCACACACGAGCATTTAAGCACGAGGAGCCCAGCTGATGAGTCTTGGAAACTATATTAAAGCCCTGCAATACTCACTGTTGCAACAAGGCGGCATCAATGTGTCCCCGGAACAGTTGGGTTTGAAAATTAAAAACCCTCTGGCTTTTCAGCAAGCTGCGATGGGTGACTTTTCTGGCATCCTCAGAGGGGTGGGCGCTAACGGCAACAGCTCCTCATTATTTGGCAATTTGGGCGGGATCAATCTTTCTCAATCTATCAGCGCATTGAGTAATTCAGCTGCTTCCTCCAGCACGGGAACCACTGATACGAATACCTATTGGCAGATTCGCAATTTCCAGGCCTTGCAAGCCATTTCCATGCAGTTACGACAACTCCAGCAACAAAACGTGCAGGCCCAACAAGAGGCCCGTAAGAACAACGCCAGTAATTCGAGCAGTTCTGGACTGGCGGGCGTGGGTGGTGTGCTTTCTGGAGATATTATTTAAGACCATTATAAAAATCGAGCCCTCAAAACTCGGCAGTCTGCGTTACAGTTTGCTGCAAACTGGGTATTGCATGCATAGAGTTGTACTATTATTGTGCTGAGTATTGCGCCAGTTTCGTCCTGCCCAAAACACAAGAGATGGGAATTGCTATGCAGAAAAAGTGTGCCAAAAAAATTGTGATGGGATTATTGCTCCCATTGCTCCCTTTGTTGTTTAGCCTGGTTGCCCTAACACCCGCCCTTACAGAAGACGATATTCAGTTAAAACCTGCCAGATCTGAGCAAACTTTGGCTACCCTGAAATCCTTTGAGGTGTACCAATTCCACGACACCTATGCCATTGAGACCAAGCACGTTCCCCCTGAAATTTTTATGTACGTCAAATCCGCACTGTCAAAGGATTCCCAATTTCCGATGGCAAGTCCTGCCGAAGGGACAGTCCATCTGGAATGCATTCGCTACAACTGCGGTCTTGTGCGGATGTGGGTAACAGTAGGCGCCAATGGAAAAACGATTTGGGAAACGACCGAAAAAACACGGAAAACGTTTGACTGGCCTCTAGACCAGCGAGATATTTCCAAAAACCTGGCGCAAAAGCTGCTGAATGCGTATCACACAGCCTATCACTAGGCCTACTATTATTGTTTATCTTTCAATCAATCAGGCGCTGCATGTCTTTTTCCAATACCTGGGTTAACTGGGTCAGGGTGCCCCGTTTGTCCTGTTGATATGCTGCGTAATGCGCTAAGAGCGACACGGGGTTCCCCAGTGTGACATTGGCCTGCCGTGGAACTTGGGTTTTGGGACGTCCAAACACTTCTTTTTCCAGACGAAAAATCATCTCCATAAACCGTTCTGGTGTGGGCTTTTCTCTGACATAACCATCCTTAAAAATTAAGAAACTGACCACCCTGTCGAGATCCCGATAAAATTCCTTGAAGGTCCGGGCTTCATGTTGAATGAGATGCTGTTGGTAAAGGGTGGGTAAAGGCTTTTCAGTATAATGGTGCGTTCTGATGTCAATCGTGTTTCGGATACGTCTAAGGCGGTCTAGCATAGGTTCTTCAGCATGAGATTCTGGGACAATATCAAGGTAGCGTTCCATGCGGTTTAACAGGGCATTTTTTACCCGCAACATCCGCTCATCGAGAATGTCTGAATCTTCTGTATTTTGCTCAGTGTGTGATTTTGCAGTGACTGGTATGTTGAGTTGTTCTTCCTGAATGGTGAGGATGGCTGCTGCAATACGCCGCAGTCGATAATAGCGACTGTCGCTATTCTGAATATCAGTCGGGATAGAAAGCGCCATTTCCAGCCCCAAAAGCCCTTGCTCGATATATTTTTCTGGGTTTTCTAAGCACTGATACTTCAAGGCGACGGGAGCAACCAAAATATCCTCTAAACCAAAAGGGGTCGGCTTTGGCTCAGTCGTTTTTGCCGTTACTTCTTTTAGAACAGCTTCTTGTGCCATGTAGGCCAGTTGCAACACCCCACTTTCAAAGGGGATGAGGTGCCCGTTCTGATATGAGATTTCCCCTTCAATAAAGATGACCAGCGGCGTTTCGCCTTCAGCGAGTATTCGCCGAGTGGTCCTAAAAGACTCTCTATCTGTTGCCCCGCGAATCAACGAATAAACGCCCACTCGCTGAAACAATTTTCCTCTCAAGCCGCCTTCCAGATCAAAGACTTCTCTGGCCGCCACATAATGGAAAGGCACCCGCATCTGTCTGGCCAGATCAAACATCACAAAGGGATCATCTTCGGTGGGATGATTGGGCAGAAACAAGACCCGTCGATGACGTTGCTCATGCAAAATCTTTTGCCACGCTTGAAACGATGCTGGGTCGAAACGAACCTGAAATCCGCCTAATAACCCTCGATAGAATAACGGTAATGAGAACTCAACCAGCCAGACCATCCAGCGTTTTAGGAGCGGCGGATAAAATGCTGCGCCCATTCATATGCCTTTTTAAATCACTTATTCGAATAAACGGTTTCTGGCTCGTTGCCGGGGAGTGGGGATGGCCTGAGAGACGGTTAAAAAATCAGCAGGGTCCATCCAGTTGTTGGTTTCCCAGTGATCATTTTCTTTTGTTGTGGCAGGCGAAATGGGAGTGTGGGTAGTGTGTAAAGAGTGAGCCCAAGCATTCTGAATGACGGGGGATACCGCTGAATTTGAGACTGTTTTAGAAGAGACTTTAGATGCTAGGGGCCTACGCTTCAGTCGGATTGGGTAAGACGGCATCAAACTGATGAAGACCATACTCAGAAAAGAAAAGACACTGGCATAGATCCACTGATGCATCCAGAATAACCCAATACTACCCGCCAGTAAAACAAACAGACCAACTCCCCATCGAAGGGACGGGTTAAACAACGCAGTATACAGTCGGCTATCAATGGTCTCTTTTGAACTGTTTTGTAGGGTTTGCTTTTTCACGGAAGCCTTAAACCCACAAAAACGACAAGTCCGTTTCAAGTCCCAAATCGGACGGTGACAACTGGGACATTCCAAATCTTCAACCCGAGGGTTTTCACGACGTAGCTGGCTCAACATGCCGGCACATCCCTCCAATGCTTAGGTGTTAAAAACTAACTCAATCTATCAACCCTTATTATAAAAAGGGTTGCCGTTTAAGGGAAGCGTGAGAAACACATCGCTTTCTTTGTTCTCAAAAAGATGGGCCAGATTTCTCTTTCACCTGTTGATAAAGAACGTTTGCCCGCTCAACAGAAATACCCAAACTCTTGGCCCAGTCGACAGGTGTTGCAGAAATAATGTTATCCACAGAGCCCAAGGCCTTGCCCAACTTCTCTTTCCCTTTGGGCCCCAACCCTTTAATGTCGTCTAAAACACTCACCTGTGCTGCTTTTCCCCGCCGTTGACGGTGGTAGGTGATTGCAAAACGATGGGCCTCATCGCGAATCTGCTGCATTAAAAATAAGGCATTGGAAGAGCGAGACAGCAAGACGGGTCTGGATTCCCCCGGCAAAAATACTTCCTCAAACTGTTTTGCCAGTGAAACAATCGGCTGATCCCAAATACCCGCCTGCTCTAAAGATTTTTTGGCAGCACTTAATTGTCCTTTGCCCCCGTCAATAATCATTAAATCTGGCATTCCCCAGTCGGGGTGTTGAATGCGGCGAGCAATCACTTCTGCCATACTCTTAAAATCATCCGGTTTTCCTTCTGCAGAATGAATTTTAAAGCGTCGATAGGCGGCTTTATCAGAGACCCCATCGGTAAATACCACCATCGAGGCGACCGTTTCTTGCCCTTGAAAATGGGAAATATCGTAACACTCAATGCGGGTCAGATACTCCGGTAGGCGTAAGGCTTCTTGCAGTTCTAATAGCGCTCTAGTTGGGTCACGTTGCAACTTTTGTGCGGCCTCCAAGCGGGTTTGTTCAAGCAATTCAGCCACATTTTTTTGCCCCAATGCCAGGAGTTCTCGTTGATCTTTCGATTTGGGAGACAGCCAGACAATCTCCTTTTTGGAAATTCGTTTTTGATCACGCCGTTTACTAGAACTGTTCTGACTTGATCGCCGCTGATTCAGCCAGGATAACAACACGGGAACATCCTCAAAATGGCTGGTGCTCACAATGGAATCCGGCAGTTCTTCATCCGGCAGTTGGTAATAGTATTCTTTAATGGATTGCTGAACAGCACTGTCAATTTCTTCGAGATCGCTTAAAGTGCCTTGTTGGGCGTAAGTCCCGATCACTTTGCCGTAACGAATTTGTAGAATCACCACGGCCAGGCGCTGTTCATCAATGCCATAAGCAATTAAATCTTGATGCACTGTCTCATCAGCACTGACCACCTTATGTTGTTGTTGCATTACTCCTAAAACAGCCTCATGCCTGTCTCTCAGTTTGGCCGCTCGTTCAAAATTAAGTGACTCACTGGCCTCAAGCATCTCTGCTTCAATTTGTTTGAGTAAATCACTGGTCTTCCCCTTCAAAAAAAGGCTCACCTGATCTACCAGTACCTGATAATCTGCTTCTGTCACCAGATCCTGGCAAGGCCCCAGACAGGCCCCAATGTAGTAGTTCATACATGGTCGGTTTTTAAACAAGGGTTTGCGTCGTTGCCTCAATGGGAAATGCCTTCGAAGCACTTGCAGTGTTTCATACAGATGAGTACTATTGAGATACGGTCCGAAAAAACGTGTTTTCCCACGTTTTTCGGTCTTACGGGTAATATAAAGCCTGGGGAAGGGCTCATCACTCAGTGCCAACCAGGGATAACGCTTATCATCCTTCATTAAAATGTTATATTTAGGCCTGTGGGCCTTAATTAAATTGCACTCCAGCGCCAAGGCTTCCACTTCTGAGTCTGTAATCACCGTGTCAAAGCGAACAATCTGCTGAACCATCGACAGCACCTTGGGGCTATGCTGGGCGGATTCTTGAAAGTAGCTTCTGACCCTGTTTTTTAAACTTTTAGCCTTGCCAACATAAATCAAAGTCCCTTCAGCGTCATACATTCGATACACGCCAGGCTGACCAGAAAGCCGTGCCAGTGCTTCTTGAATATCAACTGAAAATCGGTTTTTGGCTTTGGTTGAATTGTTTTTCTTGGAAGTCATCGTGTCAAAGGCTTCGGTTATAATAAAAAAGAGTCTTGGAAGGAATGCTGCTTTATGGATGATTTACAGTCATTATTTGAGCCAAATGCCGATGCGGTCAAGATGACCATCGTGACCCGTGGCTATTTGCTGGAAGGTCTGATCTATCTTTCCAAACTGAGTAAAGACAAGCGGCGTCTGACCAATTTGCTCAATGGGGACAAGCGCTTTATTGCCATGACCAAGGTGAAAGTGATGGACCGTATTACTGGGAAAGTAGACCCGACTGAGTATCCATACTTACACATTAACATTAATTCGATCGAGATGGTGAAACCCAGTCAAGAGAGCGGTTTCATTTAAGTTTTAACCCGATAAGTTTTAGATCGAAAACCATTCCCGAGCGGTCTCTGCGACCTCACCCCGTTCTTTTTCGAGGAGCAAATCGTGGTATTGCTGTGGGTACTCTACCAATTTCTTTTCGGTATCCACGGGTAAGCCGTAATAGGCGTCTCGCATGGCGTGTGGATCACAGACCAAATCCAGCCCAGGCACCATCACCATCGTCGGAACCGTTAATGCCTTAGCAAATTTAATAGCCTGCAACGACAGAGAGCGGACAGAGAGCAGGTAACCTGCATTGACTGTGAGTGGGGGCGCTTGATACTGCGGATCGTTGAGTACATCAGGATTGAGGGTCAGTGCTTTAATATCATAAGGCAGTGTCACAGGGAATGAGGGGCCGCGAGTTATTTGACCCCAGACGTTTTTAAGGACATACGGCAGTGGGAACATAGTTGGGTGCGGCTTAAAAGCAGGGGCAATCAATAGGGAGCGACGAAACCACGGGGCGTGGTGATACGTTAGATGTGTGGCCAGAACAGAACCCAGACTGATACTGGCAATATCGATTTGTCCATGAGGGTTTAAACCGCTACTGGGCATCGCTGTGACGACGGATTCAATAAACCCTTCAATATCGTCATAACTATGGCGGGCATTCACCAAGGGAAGATCTTGATTCAGGCCAAATCCACGAAGGTCGAGCCCGTAGATCACATCATAGTGTGGCAACAAATGGGCCAGAAAGTCCAAAGCCCCCTTCACTGAGCCACCCAGACCGGGGATAAAAATGAGCACTTTTTGGCAAGATGTCATAGGAATCGTCTGGTCTTCTCGCGGACTTTGCAGGCAGGCATAACGAACCTGGGTATTCTCGTACCCAAAAAATTCACTCACAGTGAATTGAAAGGAAGACGGAGAAAGGGAAGTTGGTGATGACATAAGAGGGATGCTCTTTCTAAGGAAATACTGTTTATATTAAAGGAAGTTCCACAGGACCTAGACTGTTTTGGGTGTCTTGAAAAGTATACACCTCAATGGCAGATTCTCGCCCGCGGACTGTGGTGGAACCGAGAGAAACAATGGATTTACGGTTTTCACTTAATAAAGCCACTGTATATTCACTAAACACAAGCCGGGTCTTAAATTGCTTGGTTACATCTTGCAGGCGGACGCACAAGTTAACGGTATCGCCGACTGCGGTGTATTCCAACTTATGGGACGGACCTAGAAAGCCGACAAAAGCAACGCCACTATTCAGTGTGATACCTATTTCTACATCGAGTTGATGCTTTTTTTGCCAGCGCTGAGATAACTCGGCGGTGACAGTATACATCTCACGGCACGCCTTGAGAGCCTGATCCGCATGAGACACACTGGGAATGGGGGCTCCAAACATAATTAATACCCCGTCACCCATAAATTTATCCAGCGTGCCCTTGTGTTGAAACACGATCTCTTCTATTTCCGTATAAAACTCATTGAGAATCTCGGTCAGCAAATTGGGTGATAAATTCTCGGCCATTGCGGTGAAATTACGAATATCCACAAAGACAGAAGTGATTTCTTGCCGTTGCCCACCTGGTGTGAGCTGGAATCCGTGTCGCTGCATCTCTTGATACACACTTTGTGAGACCAGTTGCGAGAGATTTTTTTCCAGGGTTTTCACCTGTTTATCTTGAGTTAAATCTCGAATCAGACTGCCCAGGACAAAGCCTAGAACAATTGCCAGTTCTGGGGTGACCACATCAACAATCAGCCCGCTGGATTTAAACAATAAGAATGCCATTAAATAGTGAATAACCGCAATCATCACCGCATAGAGAATAGCAGGACCCAGGGTCTTAATCTGGATTCGGACGATAATGGCAGAAATCAGATACAAAATCAGCAGCAGCCAGTTGGTGTAAGCCGTTGTTCGAAAGGGGATACTCTCACTCAATAAGTTATCAATGGCTGTGGCATGAATATCGACCCCCAAATGATTCGGACTCATGGGGGAAGGGCTATAGTCTTTAAACATATCTGCTGAAGCCCCAATCAGCGCAATTTTGTCTTTTACTTTGGTCAAAGCGATTTTGGCATTGGCTTTTTCCAAGGGTGTTTTAGCCGTTTCAGGGTAAAAATACCAAAGAGGCAATGCGGTGTGACTGCGATCTGTGCGTTCTTTTGTGGGTAACAATTGATACCAGCGAAGCATAAACCGATTATCTGATGTTAAAATAGCCTTTCGAGTGAGTTTGGAGTTATCTTCTGAAAACAGCACCAGTATATTGGCGTTGGTGGTTGGATTTTTATCGATACGGTATGCCCAGCTATCCGATGGGTTTTGAATACTGAGATATTGATAGGCCGCAGCAACGGAGAGTGATGGGAAAACTCCTGATAAAGCACTCTGTTGTTGGGACGAAAAACTATAGGTCGGGGCAATGGAGCGGATCGAACCATCCACATCCTTTTCAGTATTCACCACACCCAAATTGAGATGATAGAAATTGGGCACTCTGGTATTGAGGCCTTCCCCAAAGGACAACGCCATCCCGGTAACCAAGTTAGGCATCGCCTTCATTTGATCGAAAATCGGACTGTCCTCTTCAGGATCGAGACCCGTAAATAGCCCGTCAAAAACCAGGACCGACGGGTTTTTGGTCTGAATTCGCTGGAAAATATCCAGCCACACTTTTCGTTTCCAGGGAAAGGGGCCAAATTTTTGCCGCAGTCGGATGACGGATTCGTCATCTAACAACAACAAAACCACATGAGAGCCTACGGCCTGAGCATTGGGTGCCTCTTCAACAGCTTGTGCGGTCTCACGAGACCAGGCGTCATAGAGCATGCGCTCAAAAATATTTTGCGAAAACACCCACAACTGATACACCACAATGGCAATCAGCACCGATGGGAGTAGACGGGCATTGATAAAGCGAAGAAACGCAAATTGTTGTTTCATAAAAGCAGGGAATTCAATCCTTTAAATGTGGGAGGACAAGCCCTAGCGACTGGCTTAAGCTGATGACGCTAAAAGGGTAGGAGTTTATTCTAAATGAATCCCTATTCTAGTGGATCCATCAAAGGGATGTAACAAAAAAGAGATATCAGAAAGATATCTAGCAATTGTTCTCTTTAGATTGTTTTTATTTTTATAGATATGTCATCTGACATGTCTATTTTTGGAAACCCTAAAATAATCCCTAACCTAAGAGAGACAAACGCAAAAGGAGAGACAGCAATGTCTAGCATTAACCCCAACATTCGGGCCTCGATTCTGACATCGACTCCCAGTGCCAAACCCAAGAACGAAGTAGAAAAGAAAACACTCAGTGAAGCCGCCAGTGGTTCTACTGCTGAAGCCGCTTCTGGAGAGCGTGTTTCTGCTTCTGTGCTCCAAGCATTTACGGGTGTAAAACCCAAAAAACAATTTGATATTGCCGCTTTAGACAAGCAGATTGCCGGGGGTGCTGTTCACTCCTCGACTTTAGCCGGCTTACAAGAGTTTGCCGCAATCGGTTAACTCGTAAACAATCCCCAGAATTGATTCCTTTTGCATATTTTTTAGGTTTCGTCTTAGGTTTCCCAACCCGACGCCCCGATGGTTTTGCCATGCGGGGCGTTGGCCTTGAGAGCTCTCTCATCTTAGTTTAATCTGGCCTTCTGCCACTTGTTTGGTGAGAAAATACAGGTCTTTTACCCCAAAGCCCGTGGCAAATTCCTCATTGCCTCGCTTGGGGTCTTTGGCGGCAAATTCAGCCCCGGCGATATCGTAATGCACCCATGGGGTTTTGGGATTGGCCAGAAACTCTCGAATAAAGGCTGCCCCTTGGGCCGAGTGCTGGAGATACATCTCCTTGGTGGGAGATTGCCCCTTGTCGGGTTTTTCTTTGATCACGCCCCATTTCAGCGCGTCTTCCATATCGACTGAGTTAAACACATCGGCCCGGCCCTTGCCGTCTTTGGTCACCCATTTGCGGTGAGCGTCATTGAGCTCCAGCACAGCGGTTTTATTGCCCAAGGCTTTTTCAATTTTATTGGCAGCGGTCATCAGCGCTGTATTATTGCCCGATAGCGCCACCGCGTCTTGTTCTCCGAGTCCACGGACCTTTCCCCCGGTGAGTGTCGCCATATCAGCCACCACGGTGGGTTTGTATTTTTCCATCCCGTAATGAATCGCATCGGCGAGTACCAGGCGCCCTTCCGCATCGGTATTGGAGATTTCAACTGTCTTTCCGTTACGTGCGGTATAAATATCATGCATCAGGGTGGATTTACCGCTGATCCGGTTTTCAGTCAGACAGCCCAACCCGACCACGCGGACGCCAGAAAGTTGCATTGCATCCAGTGCCTTCATGGTGCCAATGACCGCAGCGGCCCCGGCCATATCCCCCTGCATGTTGTGCATGTATTCAGAGGCCTTCAGATTATTGCCGCCGGTGTCAAAAATAATGCCTTTCCCTACCAGCAACAACGTGGGATGTTTTTTGGGGTCATAATCTTTGGCCTGATAGACCATTTCCAGCAGACGAGGCTGTTTTTCTGTTGTGTCGTCATTCCCTTGGCCAACGGATAAAAACAGACCCATTTTTTCTGCCTGAAGCTGCGCTTTACCCAATGCACTCACGTTGAGTGTGGGTGAGGCCAGCACCATGGCTTCTCGTGTAATTTGTCCGGTGGTTTTATAATTGGCCGGCGAATGAACCAGATGCCGGGTTAGATTCATCGCTTCGCCGAGAACTTGCCCTTCTCGAATGGCATCTTTAAATTGACCAAAGGCCGAGCGAGGCCGGGTAATTAAGACTTGGGCCAGTTGCACCGGGTTCTTGGCATCCTGTCGGTGGAATTTCAGATTAATCCCGTAGGTCGCGCTTCTTTGGGCCAGTTCACGAACCAGAACAGCGGTATCCACCCCTTCAGGCAGTGTTTCTGGAAGCACAACTGTGAGCGTTTTGGTGCTTTGCGGGAGATCGGCCAGGCGGTCTTCAAAGGCTCTGGCCATGGTGATCACGGCTTTTTCCGCATCTTCTTTCTTTTTGAATTTCCCAGGCACTTTGGCATGGGTAATCCAGTTCCCCAGATCGTCTTTCCACTCCCCACTGGCCAACGCATTGAGTAAACGGGCAAGCCCGGTGAGTGTTTTAGGGGTTGCTCCTTTTGGATTTTTCCCGACAGCCAGTGGCGTCAGTACAATTCTCGCTTCGTTGGGCGCAACCGGGCTGAATAAATCCGTTAAGGCCAAAGCCGGCGAATCTTGAATAGCAAGCCGGTTGCTATAAGCGCGTCTGGACTGATCGGCCCCAATAATGAGACTGGCTTGCGGGGTGTTATTCCGCTTTCCGGTAAACTGAATTTGCCAGTACGGTGATGAGATAGATTTGACAGCCATCAGTAATAGTCCCCCATAATCAATTCCCACGGCCCGCCACACACGGGTTTTAAAAAACAGCATGAACGTGCTTCGTCAGAAGACAACGGTCCATTAATGCCTCACATGATGCCTCACACAATCATTTTTTGCGATTGATTGGGCTACTTGAGATACCTCAAAAATCACAAAGACAAATTATACAACAGATCCCGATCAGAACCCGAACGTTTGTAACAAAAGCAAAAAAGTGAAAATGAGTTTAAAAACCCACTTACACCACCAAGTTAATGCGGGATTGAACAGGTGTGCTGCCCTTGATGACTTTATTGACCGGACATTTTTCAGCCACGGTTTCTAAAGCTTGGATTTGGGCGGGATCCAGTTGCCCTTTCACCTTAATCTCCTTTTCAAAAGTGGTCTGTCCGCCTTGAGTGACCTCAGTCACATCAACCGCAATCTCACGCAGATCCCAGCCTTTGCGACGCGCATACATCTGTAATGTAATCGCTGTACAGGATGCCAGAGCCCCCATTAGCATATTCATCGGTGTAGGGCCTGTATCTTGCCCGCCAAGAGTCGCCGGCACATCGGCTGTTAAATGGTGTCCACCAATTTGAATTGTGTTTTGGTACAGTTGTCCTGGGACACTTTGGACGTGCACCGTGCTCACTCCTGCCATACGCTGTGTTTCTCCCTAAAACAGTTGACTAAAAGATTGATAAAAAATTAGACGAGCGTCTCTACACGTTTCCCCGAAAAATACGACGCCCATTTGGCATCGACCAATGCTTTGGTTTTAGCGTCCATCTCTATCTCATCCGGCCATTCACGTTCAAAACCCTCTGTGGCCCATTTCTTAGTGGCATCAATGCCCACCTTACTGCCATAAGCCCAGCGCGGGGTGGCATGATCCAAAATATCCATCGGCCCTTCGGCAAACATCATATCGCGCTGAGGATCCGTGTTATTAAACACGTGCCAGGCCACTTGAGAGAGATCGTGAACATTCACGTGCTTATCCAGCACAATCACGTATTTACTGAACATCATCTGGCCAAAACCCCACACGCTACTCATCACCTTTTTGGCATGCCCAGGATAACGCTTATCAATACTGAGAATCACACAATTGTGAAACACGCCTTCCCAAGGAAGATTCATATCCACGATTTCCGAAATAAATACTTTGAGCAATGGCAAGAAAATACGCTCAGTGGCTTTGCCCAAATAACAATCCTCTTGCGGGGGTTTTCCCACAATGGTCGTCATATAAATCGGGTTTTTGCGGTGTGTCATTGCGGTGAGATGAAACACGGGGAAATCGTCCGCCAGAGAATAATAGCCTGTATGATCCCCAAAGGGACCTTCCCGGCGAAGCTCATCGAGTAAGACATAGCCCTCCAGAATAATTTCAGCGTGAGCGGGCACTTCCAAATCCACGGTTTTGCAGCGCACCATCTTCACGGGGTCTGAGTGCAAGAAACCAGCAAAGATCATCTCATCAATCCCCGGCGGGAGGGGCGCGGTGGCACTGTAAATGATATGCGGAGGGCAGCCCAAGGCAACGGCAATTTCGATACGGTCTTTCCCCATCCGGCGGGCATTTTCGTAAATTCGGGCCCCATCATGATGCTTGTGCCAGTGCATACCCGTGGTGCAGTTATCATATTTTTGCAGGCGGTACATCCCGGCGTTTCGTTCGCCAGTGGCAGGGTCTTTACTAAACACTACCGGCAGGGTGATAAAAGGGCCCCCGTCATCGGGCCAGCACTGGATGATGGGGAGTTTATCCAGCATTGGTTGGGTGGTATCCGTGATCACCACTTCTTGGCACGGGGCGGTATCGCCCTTAAAGGGCTTGGGCAAGAAATTATTCAGCTCTGCCAATTTCGGCAGCATCGAGAGCTTTTCCCAAAGATTGCCCGGCATCGGTGGTTTGACGAAGAACTGAATGCGTTCCTGGATGGTCTCAAAGTTCTCGACCCCCAATGACGCCAAAACCCGTTCGTGAGATCCCACAGCGTTAATCAGTAAGGGGATTTCACACTGATCCACTTTGTTAAAGAGCAAGGCTTTATTGTTTTCAGCCGGCCCTTTGCTCACACGATCCGTAATTTCCGTCACTTCCAGGACGGATGAAACCGGAGTATCAATATCCAGCAGATCTTGGCGGCGTTTTAAGCCGTCCAGAAATTCGCGCAAATCTTTGTAAGGTGCCATCGTGGCTATGTTTTACCCAAAACACGGGCAAAAAACCAGTGGATTTCACATAGCTATTCTAAAAAAAGGTCTTTATTGCAGAAGGCTTTCTTTTGCCACAAATTCATCCAGCAGCGCTAAAACCTGATCAAAGCTTTCTGCCACAAAGAGTTGAGGCTGAGGGCGGGTGATATCAAAGGCCACTTCTAAGCAATCCAGGGTTAAGGGACGCTTTTCAACCGCATCACTCATCGCATAGGCGCATTCAAAAGGAGAGGATAAAAGCCCCGCCCCATAAATTTTGAGCCCGTCGGGTGTTTCAATCAAACCGTATTCCACCGTCCACCAATATAAACGGGAAAGTTTTAGGCCAACGCTCTCATCCGTCAGTGTGCTGGTGAGATGATTGAGCTGGGCTTCTGCAGCCTCAATGGCTTGGATATCCTGTTCTGGATGTTCTTTCAGGATTGACAGGTGCCGAATCGCCTCATAGACGATTTGATCCGCCTCACTAAAAGGCACTTGTAAGGCCAATTCTCCAAAGCGCTGCAAAAAGGCGCCGTACATTGGGTCAACCAATAACGGCACATGTCCGGCCGCCTCATGCCATATATCGGGCGCTGGGGTGTAGTCTAAATGTTCTGGCCGGCGAATATCACGGGCGATGGGCATTATTTTTTGTGCCTGTAAGCCCAAAAAATGCCGTGGTGGCACAAAGCCGTCCACAGGAATAGCCTGCCAACCATAGGGCTTTAGCAACTCACTGATGGCATCAATCCGGGGGATCACATCATCGGAAATGCCCGTTTTATTTAAGCCTTCTAAAAATAAAGGATGCGCGTAGCGCTTCCAAATCGGAATCAGCCTTGCAAACAAACGCTGCCAAGTTTGATGATCGTCAGCAGTGTAGCGCTCATACGCTTGACTCATTGGGACTTGGCTGACTGTCTGGGTTGAAATCATATTCATTTGGGAAAGACTTTCTGTTGATTTCTTATCTAAATAAAAACATGCTGGGGGTAAAAACTGCTTGAAGAAAACGGGCTGAAAAAAGACCCCGCTGGACAAATGGTCTGCGGGGTCGAGTAAAACAGTGGGTTGCGATGAATAAACGACTAAAAGACCCCGCCAGTGGTTGGATACTGCAGGGGATAATACACATTGATGGTACAAGTCATTTGGTTCATATCACCATCTTAACGAAAGTCAGTCATGATTGTCAAAAATAATGCCGCCCGAGAATAATCTGGGGCGGCGTGTCCTAATGATTCCTAACTCACTTAAAAAATAAAATTATCTCGCTTATTTAATAATATTGCCTTGTTTATCCAATTCTGTTTTTCCATCGGGCAAAAACAGCTTGATTGAGCCATCAGCCTGTTGAATGCGTCGGACAGAAACCAACTTTCCGTTATTATCCAATGTGGTAAGCAGTTGACCGGTGGCTTTGTTGTAAGTTTTTGAGACTTTGCCGTCTTTCATGATGAAGCCGACATCAATCCCGTAGCGGTTGATATCTTTATCACCGTTGCCGAAGAGATCTTCCACTTCGTACTTTTTGTAATCGAAATCAATGGCGCCTTCACCTTGAGCGCCCCGGCCGACCTTCCCTTTGCGGACCAGATCGCTCCCATCGGCGGTTTGACCCAAAATACCGTTGGGGTTGACCCAATCCTGCATCACACCATCTTTATTCACCTTGACGCTTTGAACACCATGATTCCCGTCGATGGATTGCTGAAGGTTGATATCATATTCTTTGGTGTGGATGTTCAAGTTTTTACCGGCACCACCAAAAACAGGGCCCTGTTTGTACTCGACAGTGGCATCTTCCCCGTTCATTTTGAGGGTGAGTTTTTCGCCTTCTTGAACTTCTTTGCCGTTAAATTTAGCCTTACCGGTAATGGCATCAAATTCAATTTGATTCTCTTTACCACTATCGTCTTTTAGTTTAATCCCCATTTGGCCCATAATGGTCCCTTGAGTCGGATCGCCGACCACAAAGCGGGAGTTAAACTGGACATTTTTATCGCTCAACACGTTGTAGATTTTGCCGGCCTCGCCGGTGACATCAAAATCCGTCTCAATTTGATTGGCGCTTTTGTTGTTGAGAGATTTAAAGTGAGGATCTCCCCAGGTGCCACCCGTGGCACCACCCCAGTTATCGGGTGGGGGTGGAGGCGGAGGCTCTACCTGTGGTAGTTGCGGGGGATAGCCAGGAATATAAATAGGTTGTTGCATCTGTACCGGGAAGGGCACAGGAATATAAATGGGTTGCGGCATCGCATAAGGGATATACTGGGGGGGTTGTTGCTGTTGTTGGAAACCACCAAACCAGTTATTGATGTTGAAATTGCCGTAATTATTGAACGTGCCGTAGTTATTGAGCCCGCCGCCAAGGCCGCCCATCCCGTATCCAAAGCCTGAACCAAAGCTGGGTTGTTGATAGCTTTGTTGTTGATAGCTAGGTTGTTGATAAGACTGGACAGGATTAAACCCAATGTTTTGGGATAAATTAAATCCATTGCTCATCGGTTGAAAATTAATATTTTGACTTAAATTCAGTCCGCCTAAACCACCTTGGGCAAATCCACCCAGTCCGGCGTTTAAAGAAGAATTAAAATACCCTTGGTTTTGTCCGTAATTAAACCCAAAACCGAGATTATTGTTGTAGTTCAATGGGGAAATACTCATGAGATAAATCTCTCCTCACTCTCTATCGCAATTTTTATAAAATATGAATCAGAATCTCTATCTATACAGTAATAAAAACATTCAAAACCCAGTAATTGACCGCCTTTAGATTGTCTTAAGAATTGGAAAGCGACTGATGATTCACCAGTCGCTTTCCAAAAGAATTGAGAAGAAGAGAGCTGAATTTAATCGGCTCCGCCTCCTTTACCTGCACCAACACCCAATTTAACTTTGTACTGTTGGGCGGTGCCGAAGCGATTAAATTTATCATTGGTATCGAAGAGACCTTTCACTTCATAGTCTTTGTAGGTCCCTTCAATGGCGCCTTCACCTTGGGCACCTTTGCCTTGTTTACCGTTGTTGGCTTTACCGTCCATATCGGCAGTTTGGCCAAGTAAACCGTGGGCTAATACACCATCGGATAACACACCGTCTTTGTTGACAGAGTACTTGGTGTTAAGGTGATCCCCAGCATCGGAGACTTCCACTTTATACTCTTTGCTGTTTACGGTTGTGGTTTTGCCTTTGCGTGTGACCGAACCACCATCCGCTAATTGTACGGTTTCTCCGTCATTGAGGGAGCGGCCATCAATGGTGATTTTACCACCGAGACTAATTTGAACGCGGTTTTCTTTTCCATTAGCGCCGGCAACGCGGAAGCCCATATCAGAAATGATTGTGGCGTCCTTTTGTCCTTGGTATGGATTGAATGTTGCATTCACTTGGAATTTTTGATCCGAGAGAATATTGTATGTTTTTCCGACTTCTCCCATCACATCATAGTTACCACCTTGGAAGCCAACGAAGTGAGGGTCTCCCCATGTTTGTGCAACCACGGTAGGAGGTGCATCCACCACTGGGGCATCTAGCAATGGCGGTGGCGGTGGGACTTGTGGTAATTGTGGAGGGTAGCCCGGAATATAAATAGGTTGTGGCACCGGCACAGGGAATGGTTGGGCCACAGGATAAGGAATATATTGTGGTTGTTGTTGTTGATAACCACCAAACCAGTTATTGATGTTTAAATTACCGTAGTTATTGAAGGTGCCGTAGTTATTGAGGCCGCCCCCAATACCACCGAAACCACCAAAACTACTGGAATAATTCGGCAAGGAATTAAATCCGATATTTTGGGATAAATTAAAGCCATTGTTATAAGGTTGAAAATTCACATTCTGGTTTAGGTTAAATCCGCTTAAACCGTAGCCACCAGAACCACCTCCGAAATTGAGAGATGAATTAAAATAGCCACTGTTCTGACCGTAGTTAAAACCAAAACCAATATTGTTGTTGTAATTAAAATTAGAAAGCATCATACTCAAAACCTCTCCTCACTTTGGGTTTGTCTATTTAGACTCACACACTCACTTAATTGGGGGGAACATTAAATTGGTATTTCTAAATCTCTATTCTCTATATTTAAATAAAAACATTTATTTTGACTGGATTGCCCTATTTATTAGGGTTTAAGAATCCTTTAATATTTGCGACCACGCAGCGATTGGTCTACTCGTAGGTACGATGCCAGACATCAGCATAGCTGCGCGTTTGCTGGTTTACCTTAAAGGTGGCACCGTCTTGCTGCATCAAGGTATTGTCTTTCCCATCAAAATTATTTTTGACAGAAACGGCGTCCGATTTTCCTAAATTAATTTCACTAATACCCACTGTGGACAAGGATTGCGACTGGCTATTGTAGCCTTGCGTTTTCATCCCCAATTGGTATTTTTTCTCCAATAGTTGGAGATCATTTTTATCCAAAACCATATCGTCTTTGTCGTTAATTAAATGCTCTTTGCGGGCCAGTGCCTTCAGTGCATCAAATCCATTTTTAAATCCATCGGCTTTGCCGTCACCGTCGAGATCGGTATTATCACCAAATAAATCACGGCCGTTTTTACCACCACGGATCGAGAGAATCCCTTCACCACTGGCGAGATCATTGATTTTATCGATAGTACCGTTACCGTCTATATCAAAATTTGTTTTGGCATCGGTGGTTTTAATCCCTTTGCCGTCAAGGTCAAAGGCCAACGGGGAATGTTTTCTCAGAATGGTAGACGCCACATCATACGTTTGGCCGTTCAAAGTGATTTGTCCACCTTGGCCCTCTTGATTGGAACTCCAACTTTGTAACGTATTCGCCCCGTCATCATCAACACCGAGGCTGTCCAAAACACGGAAGCTGCTATTTATTGGTGCAGTCGGACCCTTTTGCCAAAAGGAAACTTTGCCGGGGGTCCCCAATTGACCCGATGATACAGTGCCGAGAATTTGGCCACTTTGACTGATGATATAGGCTTGGCCTTGGTCAAATTTCAAATTATTCTTATCTTGATCTGACATCTTGCTGAGGAGTCGCTGGAACTCATCATCATTGGCATCTAAGGCAGTTCCACCACGGCTCAGATCAATATGCTTACGTCCACCGGCTGTACCAACACGGGTATCCTGACCGGAAAACTCATTGATGTTTTCTGCCAGCGTGATATTCGGGTCCCAAGCACTGGTGCTATAAGCGCCTACAATATAAACCTTTTGGCTAGGTACTGGTGCATTGACCACTTCTGGCGGTGCCACTGGGGCAGGGGCAGGCGGATCCACAATAGGCAGAGGTGATTGATATTGATTAAAGCGGGGATTGAGCGGAGTCCCTCTTTGAGGAAGACCCGCATTAAAGCCATTAAAGTCAATGCCGTAAGCATTGAATCCATATCCAAAAGGGCTGCCAAAACTACTCCCAAAGGGACTAGACGAAAATGCATTATTGGAAAAGAGATTATTAGCATACATATTAGACTGTTGAGGGGCACCCCAAGGATTGCCACCCCAAAGAATGGTTTGATTATTGTATGCATTCCATCCAGAATACATGGCACTATTTTGCCAATTGGCATTCATGAAATTCATATTCAGCAAGGCACACACCCTCTTGTCTCTCTCTTGGCTGTAAAAAAACTTCGAAATAGCAACTTTATTCCCGATGACGGGCAACCGCATCGGTTTTTCTCTCTATCGCTATTTTTTCTCTCTATACCTACTTGTATTAAAATAAAAACATCCGGCAAACCGTAATTGATGCCTTTAAGGTTTTCTTAAGGTTCTTACGGCTGCCCCAGAAATACTTCCCCCAAAAACCCACAGATTGAGACCCAATGCGACCTTATTTCTCAGGCGATTTCAACCGGAATGCTGTCATCAGCACACCGCCTATTCTGTTATGTATTCTGGCAGCAACACTCACACTTTCAGGCTGTTGGGAGAAAAATCCGTCGGGGAATCAACCACTTTCTGGTAATCCAGGCCTAGGGCATCAAGTCCACGGAGTCATCGTCAAAGATCCTCAACTACTCGGGCTGAATGAGAAGCAACTGGTACTCTATTTCTCACAAAGCAATGGATCTCACGTTATCTTAGCTCCGGTGATTCGAGAGTTACCCTCCACCAGCACTGTTTCAGAAAACAAGACCCTCAGCCATGACGAAAGAATCCAGACGGTGCTGAAGGATTTATTTTCCGGGCCGACTGACGCAGAAAAAGAACGCGGTCTTTATTCCGAAATCCCTACCGGAGTGACGCTACTGGGCGTCAAACACAGTCATGATGACTCAGTTCGCATCAATGTTTCAGAGCAATTCTTATCCGGGGGCGGGTCAAACTCGATGCAACAGCGGCTGGCCGAACTGACACAAACAGTGAGAGCGATTGAAAAAGAGCACCCTGTTTTTCTGGACATCAACGGAAAAGAACTGCATGAACTGGGTGGAGAAGGCCTTAGTGTGACTGAGCCTATTAATTCCCCTAAAAATACCGCTTCTAACCATCCTGGCTAAGATTACAGCCAAATAAAAAACTCCTGTCGCCACAGCTTGGGCTCAGGAGATGCTTTCTTTCGATTTTTGCTTGTAATATCATTATCGGCAGGTTTTTAAAAACCTTTAGGATTTTTTCTGAAATCCCAAACTTTCTTTCTTATTTCTGGTGAATAAGGAATAAAAAGGAGCTATCCATGGGCATCGCCACAAAAACAGAAGGTCTGACAAAAAGCTTGATAGAAATCTTGAAAGAGGGCAAAACCAAACAAATTTTCTTGCTCGAAACAGCCTCCGCTCAACAGCAAGTTCAAGAAAAAAGAGTGCAAGTGCTCTTTAAGGATGATGCCACAGCCTTTAACGGCGAAAAACACAAGATCTTCCCCGGTAAAGGGAGGTTAAACGCACAAATCACGGCCCTGCTGATGGGGGCTCTCACTCAAGTTGGGATTCCCACCTGTTTTATAGAAACAGACCCCAGTGTTCCTGAAGGCAATGCGCTCATCTATCAATACGGGCAAATGTTTCCTCTGGAAGTGGTTGTTCGTAACCAGGCGCTTGGGAGTGTTTGCAAACGCTTTGGATTTGAGATAGGGTCGCCCTTTAAACAACCGGTGATTGAGTATACCTATAAGAGTGACCAGTCAGGAGACCCCGTACTCTCTGGATCCATGATTCCCGCGTTGTCTATTTTCCCCGCCTCTGTTAAAGATCCAGATGTTCTTCTCCAGCTCATTGCCCAATGGTCTCTGGCTGCCAATGAATGGTTGGTTGCTATTTTTGGGGCAGTGGGGATTGACTGTGTTGATTTTAAGCTGGAGTTCGGGCTCAATACGGCAGGAGAACTGCTGCTTTGTGATGAACTGAGCCCAGATAATTTTCGACTCCGTGATAAAACCAATGGGGCAATTTTAGATAAAGACTGTTTCCGCCTGGATCAAGGTGATTTGATTGAGGCATATGAAACCGTTTATAACCGGCTAAGGGGTCTTTTTGCCCAACCGGATTGGCAAAAAAAATGTCTTAGTTCAGCCAATCCTATGTTACAAGCAAGTACTTACCAGGTCCGTATCCATGTGGCCAGAACAGCAGGACTTCTTCACCCAGAAAGTCGAGCGATTGAAAGCACCCTACAACAGTTAGGGCATCAGAATATACAAACTGTTCTCTCCAACAAAACGTTTGATGTCACACTGAATACCCCTTGGATGACTGAGGCCATTACACAGGCCAATGTGTTGGCCCGTTCTGTGTTTTCTAACCCTGTGATTGAAACAGCCACTGTGACTGTTATGCCTCGCTGGTCTCACCTTCAGGGATCTAGCACTCAGGAGTCTGCCTAAATGGCTGCCGCTCGTGTTGCGATTCCTGTTTTCCCTGCCTCTAACTGCGATAGAGATCTCTGGGATGCCGCCACGGAAATTATGGGTGCAGAAGCCGTTTTTGTTTGGCACCAAGAGACAACACTGGCTGGGTTTGATGCAGTTTTAATCCCCGGTGGATTTAGTTACGGGGACTACCTGCGTGCGGGAGCTTTGGCGCGTTTTTCTCCCATTATGCAAGCGGTCAAAGAGCTAGCAGAAGAAGGGAAACCCGTCATTGGTATCTGTAATGGCTTTCAGATATTGACTGAGGCTGGTCTACTGCCTGGGGCTCTTACACAAAATGCAGGCCTCTCCTTTCAATGCCGTACTGTCTCTCTGCGGGTGGAAAACAATAACACCCCATTTACCCATGATTACCAGCCCGGACAAGAAATTACACTGCCCATCGCCCATGCGGAAGGGAATTACACCGCAAGCGCTGAGACACTAGCCGAGCTGAATGCCAATAAGCAAGTAATTTTTAGATATACGGATGACGTGAATGGCTCTGCCGAAAAGATTGCAGGAATCTGTAACCAATCACGCACAGTGCTAGGAATGATGCCACACCCTGAGCGTAATATTTTTGAAGGTGGCACTTGGACACAAGAAGGCCGACTATTGTTTGAAAGCCTGAAACACACCCTATCATGAGTTTTCACAGTTCTCCTGAAAATATACAAACCGCTTTAGGGCGTTTGGCACTTGTCGCCGGGGAAGGTGATTTACCGATTCGAGTGGCTAAAAATGCCACGGCCCAGGGATGGCATGTGACCGCGTTTTGTCTATCCAAACAGAATCAAGGCGCCTTGAAACAGTTTTCTCAAGGAGGTATTCTCTCTATCTCCGCCGGTCTTGTCGAACAAAATCTCAGCTTAGGCAAGCAACACGGAATTACGCACGTTGTTTTTGCCGGGAAAGTCAACAAATGGATTCTATTCACCAATCCACGTTTGGACAAACGGGCGATTGATATACTGCAAGCCCTTCGCCGCTGCAATGATGATCAAGTGATGGTGCAAATCATTGCCTATTTGGCCAATGAAGGGTATCAAATACTCCCCCAAACCCAATTTCTCACCGAATTATTCCACGGCTCACAGTATTTCACCCAAGCCCGGCCGACGGAAACTGATTGGGAGGATATTCAATACGGGTTTGAGATTGCTGCGGAAATGGGGCGCCTGGATGTGGGGCAAACTGTGGTGATTCGCAACAAAATGATTTTGGCTGTTGAGGCCATTGAAGGCACCGATGAGTGTATCCGCCGAGCAGGGCACTGGGCGAAAAAGAAGGGCGGGATTGTTGTAAAATTGGCAAAGCCCGAGCAAGATAACCGATTTGATGTACCCACCGTGGGCCTGAGAACATTGAAACGTATTCATGAAGCCGGGCTTCATGGCCTCGCCACAGAGGCTAACCAGACGTTTTATCTTGATTTACCCGAAATGATTCGCTTTGCCAATCAAAAGAAGATGGTTTTACTTTCCCTGTCTCGAGAAGAGGCGATGAAAAAGAATATTTTATGAGCAAAAAACGTTTATTTATCAGCACTGGTGATGTCTCTGCCGATCAACATGCGGCCAACCTGGTACGCAGGTTGCAAGCAGAAAATACTGAACTGGAAATCCAGGCCATAGGGGGTGTTGCGCTCAAGCAAACTAACATCCCTTTACTCGCCACACACGAGCGCATGGGGGTTGTGGGCATGGGTCTGTTTACCGCTGCGCCATACCATTGGTGGCTAGGGCAAAAAATCCGGGCCCATCTCAGAGAATGGAAACCAGATGTGGTGATGCTCGTGGACTACGGGGAATTTCACCTCTGGTTGGCAGGCTTGCTCAAAGAAGACGGCCATAAAGTAATCTATTTTATTCCGCCACAGATTTGGGCCTCACGAAAAAACCGGATTCACAAGATAAAAGCCAATATTGACCACGTTTTTTGTATATTCCCGTTTGAAAAAGCCCTTTACGACGCTGAAGGAATTCCTGTAACCTATGTCGGCCATCCCTTGGTGGGCACACTGCCGCCTGTGGGAGATCGCCAAGCCTTGGCTGAAGCGCACGGGATCAATTCGGATTTTCTATGGGTAGGGTTATTGCCAGGATCCCGGCGTATGGAAGTGCAGCATCTCCTAAAACCGATGATTGGGACACTGGGCAAACTCCAGCAACAGCTCCAAAAACCAATTGAAGGGCTTTTGGCTCTCGCCCCTTCTTTTAGCAAAGAGAAGATGGAAGAAATGATGGCCCCATGGGTACTAGAATATGAAGTTTCCGTACATGTGATTCGCCAGAAAACACACCAGATAGAATCCACAGTGGATTTGGCACTGGTAGCCTCTGGGACTGCGACACTTGAGACTGCCCTATACGGAACACCACAGGTGCTTGCTTATAAAGCTCCATGGTTTACGGCTGAAGTGGCCCGTCGGGTCTGTTATCTGCCCTGTTTGGGTCTTCCCAATATTTTATGTGATGTCCATAACCCAATTGTCCCAGAGTGCTTACAGGAAAGTGCTAACGCGGATGTGATGACCCAAGCAGCCTTGCCATTACTTGATCCAAACAGCCCAGAAACGAGACATCAGCAGTGGGGTTATCAAAAAATTCAGCAAGAATTAGGCCATCTCGCTGCAATTGAGGAGATGGCCCGAATTTTGAAAACTCAGTGGCTCAGTTAAGCGCTTAACCGCAGCAGCTGGCACCAAATTTTGTTTCTGGTGCGGAATTTCTTTCTTCTGTCGCTTGACGAACAAAAGAATCCGCAGCGGATGAAGGAATGGCTTGCTGAAGGTTGCGACGAATGGTGTTTTTTAAGCCTGAAACGTTTAATCCGGCTGTGATCGCATTGAGGTTCATCATGTCAGGGGCACTCTCTCTAGAAATTCGACATTACAATAAATATCAAGACTTGGGGGTATTATCCTGCACATTGGGTGGTTTTGGCAAGGCGTCGTTTCCTGGAGTGGGCGTCTGATTCGTTTTGGTAAACGTGTCTCCCGCTGGATTTTGCTCAGTCCCTTGTGAGGGTTTCCCACCACCTCGGATAACCTTAATGGCAGCGCCAACTCCTCCCACCACAGCGACTCCAGTGGCGACGCACAGGGGGCAAATGCCAAATTGAACGGGCTTTGGGGCTGTATATCCTGTAAATGAAAGATTCATTAAGAGTTTCCTCCAGGAGTGGGCTTTTTTGTCGCTTCTGGCTGTGACGTTTGCTGTGGAGACTGTCCGGGATTCTTAGGTTTCGCTTTACTCCGCCACGCGAACCATAAAACAGAGGCTAAGGTCAGTAAGCCAGTGCCCCCTGCAATGATATGCATCAGGTGCCCACCACCCCCTGCACCTCCGCAGGAATCACACCCAAATTGGGGTTGCGCTATTAGATGGCGGTCAGAATAACTATTTGACTTAGTATGAGGTCTATTAACACCCAAAGTAAAAGACGGAGCGGCAATCTGCATAGGAAGTTTTCCAATCATGTCCTTGAGAATAAGACTTTCGATAGCCATAGCCTAGCGAAAAGAAAGCCAACGAAACTAGGACCCCCCCCTAGGGATATCTATCGAAAATAGAAAAAAGGGCTGTATCTCACTGAGAATACAGCCCGGTTAATGCATGAAAATTAGGATTTGAATGTTTGAACTGGAATATTTAGAGGCCACCAAGACCACTGAGTAGACTACTCAGGTTGCCCAGGCCGAAACCGCTGGTGTTGTTGCCCAGGCCACTACCGCCAAGGCCACCACCGAGAATATTACTCCAAGAATTACCACCGTAGCCGGTTAAACTGGCCGATCCGGTTGGATTCAGCAGGCCTGCAAGCACACCGCCGGTGCCGCCGCCTAGACCACCAAGGCCTCCGCCAAGGCCGCCACCGAGTCCACCAAGACCGCTGGTGCCTAAGAAGCTGCCAATTTGATTATCAATTTGACCCAGCAGTTGGGTTTGTTGAACATCGGTTAGTTTAGACTGATTCCAGGTCCCACTGATGTAGGGGTTGCTGGTTAAACTGCTCACAGCTGTGTTAATACGGCTGGGATCCATAATAAAGTTAATTGCGCGCTGGGCATTGGGATCACCTTGGGCCATCGCCTGCTGCAAACTCTGCAGGTAGCGCATATTTTGTTGCCCACCTTGGCTGCCCATAAAATAGGCATAAGGGTTGTTTTGCTGACCATAACCGCCGCCATAACCACCTTGGCCGTAACCGCCACCGTAGCCGCCGCCATAGCCGCCTTGGCCGTAGCCACCGCCGTAACCGCCACCATAGCCGCCTTGGCCGTAGCCATAGCCGCTCTGGCCGTAACCACCATAGCCACTTTGGCCAAAGGGGTCAAAATTACCATACGGATTACTTTGTTGACCATAGCCGCCACCATAGCCGCCGTAACCACCTTGTTGCTGCTGCATCATGGCGTACAGCATATACATCGTCTGTGGATCGTAACCTGCCGTATTAACCGACATGTAAGACTCTCTCTTCCTAGAAAATTGGGTCGCTTATTTAAAAGCGCTCGAGTGAATACAAAAGAGGAAACAAAATAAAATCTTCTTGTAATAATAAAAACAATCTTAAGATTCAGATTGCCTTATTTTTTTGAAATGGGTCATTCTTGTAACAGTGTGTTACATCCCAATTTTTAAGAGTTTAAGGGCTGTCCGCCGTAAGCGAGTTTGCTCTCGTTGGTCAGCTGGTTGCGAATTTCAAACAATTCGGGGAAAAAGCGCTCTAACACCCCCCGCTGAAGCACTTTGGTGGGAATCCCTTTGAGCGAGTTAGAATCCAGCCCAATGGTCCGGCAGACCAAGTCCATATGGTGTGTCCGCCATTTATGAAACAGATCATCATACGTCACCAAGCATTCAGCCAAGGCGTGCAGATTCAAATGCTGTGTGTAATCTCGGTAAAGGGTATTCAGCGAGATATTTTGGCTGGCGATGACTTCAGAAAAGGCGTCCCAAATAGGTTTTGGGGTTTTTAGCAAACGGTTAAAGCCCGGCGATTCCATCCCGCTGCCTTGTCCCAAAGCGGTCCGGATTTTCCCGTATTCCCAAATAGAGAGATGCCGGCCCAGCATGTCGACTTGATGCGTCAACAGCATTTGAATCTCTGCAATCAAGCGAAAAGAACGGCAGGCCTGCTCCAGCTGCATGGCCTTCATCGCTGCAACGGCCCGGTCAATTTCGTGCAGCATCTGCTTCATCCACAGTTCAGAGGCCTGATGCGTCACTTGAAACAGGAGTTCATCGGGGCTCACTGCCTCAGAGTCTGGTTTCTGTAGGGTTAGCAACTCCACCGTGCGCAGATACTTCTCGTAATCCGTCTTGCCTTCGCCAATGGGAAAATCAATCGGGTAGTAATGGCTATGCCCGGATTCGGAATGCCCCCCAGGGCTATTGTGATGAGCACCGGCGTCTGGTTCGTGAGTCATTGAAAACGGCTCCTGTAAAAGCGCTTGTTTAAGCTGAAGCGATACGGCGATTTTATCCCGAACAACGGGTGTCTACAAATTTTTGACCATCGCAATTTTTTTCAAGCAATTTTTTTTTTCACCTGTGTTTACATTAACAGCACACACATTCCCTATCCCCTCACAGGAGCTTGATTGAAATGACCTCACTTTCCAACATTCGCTTTGCCGGCACCCGAATCCAGGCGGAATTGCCTCTGGTCCACAAAGGACATGAGCCTGCCCCGATTGGCGTCACAGTCACCATTGATCCCAAAGACCCAACCCTTCGTAACGATCAGGTGGTAATCTCTGGCTCTGCGACGACTAAACAGCCCGTTGTCTTAACGGACGGTGGACTCGCCACACTGATTCGCTCACTCAACGAGACCCCCAATAACATCCCTGCCCAACAAGATGTATTACGCACTATACGCCAATTGGTAGGAAATTTTATTTCATACTATCAAGGGGACAAAACTGGTTTTGAAGCCGTTAACACCGCGTTGACAGAGCAAGAAGCATTAAACGTTCTCCCGGGTCCCAGTGCTCAGTCGCCTTATGTCTTTGGCTTTAAAAATCAAGCGGCCCAAAATCAAGAATAGAATCAAGAATAGAACCTAAAACAAAACGAGATACTAGCGATATACTCAAGCTGTGTGAGGGTTTTCATCCACATGCTACCCCTATCCAATACCGGTTCTGCCCGTTTTCAACCGACCCAGTCTCAAGCTCAGTCTCAAGCACCTCGCTTTCGCGGGGTGCAAATTCGGGTGAATCCGGATAATGTGACGGTTTCGCTCAGAACCGCCCACCCCCAAGACCCCAATGACAGAGTCATCTTGGGAGGAGTCGGCTTTGATACACCCGTTTCATACCGAGATGAGGGTCTGGGCAACATGATCAACACGCTCAATGAGAAGCTTGACGCAGTGAAGCTTGACACAACGAAGCTTGACGCAAGAAAGCAGGATATTGTTGACAGTTTGCTGCCGCTGCTTCCCCGTCTAATCCTGGAATCCATTAACAGTAATGCGGGTGGAAACCCTTTATTTGCACCCATCGCGACACTGCTGGAGAAGGGACTGGATACTTCTCATCAGGTACAGTTTGTCCCCCACACCGCTCACCCCAAGCATTTTGTCCTTCTCTTACCCCCTATCAAGAAAGACTGACCACGATGAAAATCAACCCAACTCAGCAACTATCCACTTTATCCCCTCTGTCCCCTCGCGTGAATTTTGCCGGCACCCGTGTGGTGCTGGATCCGCATTACGGTCCCCTCCAAATTGTTGTAGAGCCTCCCAGCAGAGACCGCCTTCCCTACGACACACTCCAACTAGAATTCGGGGACCGCAAATGTACAATTCAGGGCAGTGAAATTGCTCAATTTGCCGAAGCTTTGGACAGTTTTCCGCCGGATGCCCCTTCTGCAGAAACAGATGCCTTTAGACTCGCCAACCGGATGGTGGGGGTGTTTCGTCGCCTTATCAGTCCAGAATACGCATTGGACACAGAATTTATCGTCCACAAGGAGCGGATTTTGCGCGCTCTCAACAGGTTAAGTGTGAGCGTGGAAAGAAACATGGCCACCCATGGGGTTCCAGACGCTGGCTTTAAGGCAGTGTTTAAAGAAGGAAATTAAAAATCAGCGCACATTGAGCACGATATTGGCAGGCCGCTGGTAAATATCATTCAGGGTCTCTAAATCTCGAACAGAAGGGGTAAGGGCCTCTTTCCCCAGTGACGGGGCTGCGTAAAACCGGTCCTGCATCAAATCTCCTACCACGGTGCTGTGTGCCTTAATCCCCAGCGCATGGCCAAACTCGTGGGCTGTTAGATTGCTTAAGGCTGTCAGTGCCTCGGTTTCTGAGAGCGTTTGCAAAGGGCTGAGAGGCAGTTCAATACGAGATTCATCAATAATGGCCTGGATCTGCTTGGCCGTCTTTATCTGCATGCCTGCAACCAGCGCTTGCGGGGCCAGGCTGAATATACCGGGAGTAAAGGCACCCGCCAGAGACAAGGCCCGAGAAGCTTTACTGACATGAGGCACCTGTAAACTCTGCAGTGCCTGTGTACTGGTGGATTTGCCGTTGGCATCACGCTCAAAGCGGTCAGAGTGTGTTGCCACCCAATGGATTTCAACATCGGCAGCCAAGGGGTTTTTAACCAGCGTATAAGTGACAAATTGGCTTTTATCTGTCTTCCAGCGGTCTAATCCAGCCAGGACAGCTTGGGTGTATGTTGGTTTAAACAGGGCTGCTATTGGCATTTCTTTTGGCTCTGGTTCGAGATACACCCGGATGGGGAAACGCGCCCAGCGCAACACCCGACCGTCCGTCTGTTGGAGCACATCAGCCAGATAACTATTGGCAGAACTGGTCACCGGAGCCTGTCTCAACAAGGGGTTGCTATCTGCCACCGTTCGATGCTTCCCCAGGAGTTTGATATACAGCGCTTGGACTCGTGGTTCCAGACTGCCTTTTTGGGATTTACCGAGCACTTGTTCTTCGGCCGAAGCCAGTCGAGAAGGGATGGAGGTATTTCCGGGCGTGATTCCCAGGGCATTTTCGATTTGGGAGAGCAGGGCTTCCATAGAAAGTCCTTGGGCACTGGCGGGGAGCTCCGTCTGGGCCTTGGGCAGAGTGACGGATGTCTGAGTTTCCGCCTTCAAAATTTCAGGCTTCAAAATTTCAGGTTTTTCTAGGCGGGCTATCTTATCCGCCCATTTATTTTCGCCTAAATTATTTTCGCCGGGCTTGTTTTTGCCGGGCTCTGGCTGCATTTCAGCCAATAGCGCTTTGGCTTTCTCTAACCAGGGCAAACGCGCAGACAGCTCTGGCTCTCGAGAAGCCACCGCCAGATAGACATTCATCAGCGATTCTTGTATCTGACGGCTATGGGGCTCTGCCTGATTGGCCTGTTGCAGCAGGGGGATAGCCCCCAGAAAATCATCCTGATTGGCTTTTTCTACAGCCTCTTGCAAATACACGCTGGCCTGGGCCTTGCGAAGATTGAATTCACCGGGATTCAGCGCAAGGGCTTGTTCCAGTAATTGATGAACCGTGACGTAGGGAACTGGGCTTCCGGCTTCACCGGCCTGATCGCGCAAATCCATCGCTTGCAGATAGTAACTGCCGGCCTTGTTTTGCAAAATGCTTTTGTCACTGGGATTGAGCGCAAGGGCCTTATCAAAATACGGCAAAGAGGCCTGAAACTGTTTGTTTTGTTGCAGTTGAACCGCCCGATTAAAATACAGGACGGCCAAATTCTTTTTTAACGTGGGCTGATTTGGCAGTTGCTGCCTCACAGACTCATACACCCGGATGGCCTCATCAAAGCGGCCGGCTTCGGCGGCCTGGTTGGCTTTTTCTATCTGTAGAGTTGGTTGTTGGCTGGGTTGCTGTTTGAGGGTTTCAGCCCAACACAGTGTCTCATACCCCAGCAAAAAGCCACTCACGCTCGTCACAGTGAGCGTGAATAGAGCCATTAATATAATTTTTTTGAAATTTTTTTTGAATACGGCTTTGTCTGTTTTATCGTAGAAAATGTTTATGAGGTCCATCATGAGGTCCATTCGGCAATGTCCTACACAGAAAAGTCTATTCTACAGGTCGACGGCTACCAACCGCAACTGATTGAAGCACACTGGCAAAGTCAGTGGGAAAAAGACGCCTTATTTGCCGTGGATACCAAGACCCCCAGTCCTCAACCCAAGTTTTACGCCCTGTCGATGTTCCCCTATCCTTCGGGCCGGCTTCACATGGGGCATGTCCGCAACTATACCATTACGGATATGATTGCCCGCTATAAGCGCATGCGCGGTTTCCAGGTGTTACACCCAATGGGGTGGGATAGTTTTGGTCTGCCCGCTGAAAATGCCGCGATGAAGAACGGAAATCCACCGGCGGAATGGACTTTTGCCAATATTGATCATATGCGAACACAATTAAAAACCCTGGGGCTCGCCTATGATTGGTCCAAAGAACTGTTTACCTGCCGGGAAGATTATTACCGCTGGACACAGTGGATCTTTCTCTATCTCTATCAACGCGGACTCGCCTACAAAAAAGAAGCCCCGGTGAATTGGTGTGATGAATGCCACACGGTGCTTGCCAATGAGCAGGTGATTGACGGTCGCTGCTGGCGTGATAATTCCGAAGTGGTGAAAAAATACCTTTCACAGTGGTTTTTCAAAATCACAGAGTACGCAGACCGACTGTTAGAGAATCTTCCTGCCTTGGAAGAATGGCCCGATCGGGTCACATTGATGCAGCGCAACTGGATTAATAAATCCATTGGTGCGGAAATCAGTTTTGCGGTGGAAAACCGGGCTGACCTGAGCGTGCCGATTTTTACCACCCGCCCGGATACGATTTTTGGGGTGACCTATATGGTGCTGGCCCCAGAGCACCCCTTGGTAGACGCTCTGACAACACCTGAAAATAAAGACGCGGTGGATACCTACCGCGAAAGCGCCCGCCGAAAAACTGAGATTGAGCGTCAGGCGACCGATCGCGAAAAAACAGGAGTCCCCCTGGGTTCCTTTGTGATCAACCCCTTCACCCAAGAACGCGTTCCCCTATGGATAGCCGATTATGCCCTACTGGAATACGGAACCGGTGCGGTGATGGCCGTTCCTGCCCATGATGAACGTGACTGGGCTTTTGCTAAACAATACCAACTCCCGATTAAACGAGTGATTGAGCGGGACGGAGCCGTCGGCATCCCCTTAGAGGAAGCCTTTACAGAGCCGGGAATCCTGATTGATTCTGCGCAATTCACCGGGCTGGAAAGCGATGTTGCCAAGATCAAGCTGATTCAACATGCTGAGCAAAAAGGATACGGGAAATCCCGTATCCAGTATCGTTTAAGAGACTGGCTGGTGTCCAGACAGCGTTATTGGGGGGCCCCTATCCCCATTGTCTACTGCCCTTCTTGCGGTACTGTTCCGGTTCCAGAAGCGTCACTCCCCGTCTTACTACCCACTGATGTGGATTTTCAGGTCCAGGGAAAATCACCCGTGGCTACCTCTAGTACGTTTGCCAGCACCCCATGCCCGCACTGTGGAGAAACAGCCCGCAGAGAGACTGACACGATGGACACGTTTGTCTGTAGTTCTTGGTATTATCTGCGTTTTCTAGACCCACACAATACAGAAAAACCCTTTGATCCAGAGATCGTGGCCCGCTGGATGCCAGTCGATCAATACGTGGGCGGGATTGAGCACGCCATTTTGCACTTAATGTACTCTCGCTTCTTTATGATGGCACTGCATGACGGAGACTGGACCAATTCTGATGAGCCTTTCGGCAGATTACTCACCCAGGGGATGGTGCTCAAAGACGGGGCCAAAATGAGCAAATCCAAGGGTAACGTGGTGGATCCCGATGATATTTTGCGGGAATTTGGCGCGGATACGGCCCGCTTTTTTATTCTGAGCGACTCCCCCCCAGAAGCAGATTTCGACTGGAAAGATTCCGCTGTTGAAGGTTGCTATAAGTTTCTCAACCGCGTGTGGCGCTGCGTGATGGATAACCGTAAACACATTCAATTAGACGGTGCTGTCCCCGATTATGAACAGATGACGGCTGCATCTCGCGGGCTGTATCAACAAACACACCGGACCATCGACGGGATTGTCAAAGACATGGACAATGCCTATCAGTTTAATACCGTCATTAGCAAGATTCGCGAGCTGACCAACGCCCTCAGCAAGCTTGATTTGAATACTAATCCAGAGCCAGACTTTAAGCGGATCTTTAGCCATGCGGTCTCTGTCTTGTTACGCCTGCTCACCCCCATTACCCCGCACTTAAGTGAAGAGCTGTGGCATCGATTGGGCGGGAATGGCAGCATTCATAATCAACCTTGGCCAGAGATAGACGCCCGTGCACTGACAGCAGACAGCGTGGAGATTGTGGTCCAAGTAAACGGCAAGCTGAGAGACCGCTTTCAGGTCCCATCTGGGGAAGATAAAGCGGTTCTTATCACGCGAGCACAGCAATCTGAGAAAGTAGCCGCCTATCTTGCTGGGCAGACTGTGGTAAAAACCATTGTTGTACCGGATAAACTCATTAATTTTGTCGTAAAGTAGTTATTGCTACTACATTTCCTCGGGTAAGCTATACGGATATTGGCTCAGTACTTCTCGCACTTGCTGATACACTGGCAATCCGGGTGCCGCCCCCCGACAGATAGACTGATAATACGTGACAACGGAGAGAATATCATCTGCAGACAGCCGGACTTGTCGACGGCCGTGAGTATTCTCCAAAATTTTGGCCACTGGTCAAAACTCCTGTATCAAAGCACTCGATAACAACGCAAACTTATTGGGCAAACGATATAAGACAAACTAAAAACTGGATCGACATCTAAACAGCCATAAATATACGGAAAGAATAACCCCTCTTAAAATTGTTTGTTTTTATACTTTTATTGTATCGAACTCGGTTACTTTTTGTCTATAGACCCTTCCCATGAGTCTGTATAAACTTAACCCAAATTTTCACCAGACATCATGGGAAAATAGGTTCAAATTCACTGTCTATAAAGACAATTTTGTATGTTCCCCTTCTAGAGATTTTTATATGACCGGTCTTGCCCCTCAAAACTTGCCCCACATCCCCGTGATGCTGTCTGAGGTGCTTGGGCTCTGGAAAACGCCTACACAAGACGATGATAAACAGCCTCCGGAAAGATTATATATTGACGGGACAGCTGGGGCTGGCGGTCATAGTGCCGCCCTGTTAGAAACGGTAAATTTTTCAGGACATCGACTGCTACTATTTGACCAAGACCCAAGTGCCGTCTCTTTGCTAAAAACGCGTTTTGAAAACGAGAGCCGCGTTTCTGTGATTCAGGACAATTTCGCCCGTATTGGCGATCATCTCCCAGCACAGGGCATTACCGGTGGCATCCTGGTAGATCTCGGCGTCTCCTCAATGCAACTCGATCAGGCAGAACGCGGCTTTAGCTTTCAGAAAGAAGCCCCCTTAGACATGCGGATGGACACCACCCGTAGCGTCACCGCCGCAGATTGGCTGAGTCATGCCTCAGAAAAAGAGATTCAACAAGTTTTGCAAGACTACGGGGAAGAACATTATGCCCGCAGTATTGCCAGAAGTATTGTTGAAACCCGGCAAGACAACCCAATTACGCATACCAAACAACTGGCAGAGCTCGTCTCTCATGTCTACCGCCGGCGGATGAAAGGGAAGGCCTTCCATCAACTCGGGATTCATCCGGCCACACGGACGTTTCAAGCGATCCGCATTGCAGTCAATGAGGAGCTGTCCTCACTGACAACCTTGCTTGAGAGTTTACCCGACTTAATGGCACCAGGTAGCACGGCGGTTTTTATCAGCTTCCATTCATTGGAAGACCGGATCGTTAAGCAATTTTTTCAGACAGAAATGCGGGGGTGCGTCTGCCCGCCTCGTTTTCCCATTTGTCGTTGCGGGCATGTGCCTCGTTTTAAGGCACTCACCAAAAAACCTATCACCGCAAGCCCGTCTGAAATTGAGCAAAATCCCCGCTCTCGCAGTGCCAAAGTTCGAGCATACATCAGATTAGAGTGTTAATACTCAAGCCCTGAGATACGCCAAAAATAAACCCTGGGCAGTGACGCCCTGGGATACGCCAAAAAATAAACCCTGGGTAGTAACGCCCTGGGATACGCCAAAAAATAGACCCTGGGCAGTAACGCCCTGGGACACGCCAAAAATATACCCTGGGCGGTGACGCCCTGGGATACGCCAAAAATAAACCCTGGGCGGAAACGCCCAGGGATATGATGGAAGAGCATTTGCTGAGTAGTTGAGGAAGACAGCCTATGGTAATAATTAATATATACTGTCTGATATATAACAGTCCTCCACCACTTAATGGATTTCTTCTGTGGATTTCCGTTTTTACTCGCAAATACGCTTTAAGTTTGAGATGAATCGGCGGGTTTAAAACCGGTCAATTTTCACTGCTTCTTCAAAGGGAATGGACCCACTTCGCACGTTGGCTGGCTTTTGGGCTTTTCCAATCGGCAAAAGCATCACAATCATATGGTCGCTGGGCAAATTGATCAACTCAGCCACTTTCACCGGGTCAAATCCCACCATGGGGCAACTATCGTAGCCCATTGCTCTGGCAGCGAGCATCAGTGTTTGAGAAGCGATCCCCCCAGAACGCAGGGCTTCATCACGTTGCAATTGGGTGTTTCCGTCATAAAATTTCCCAATCATGGGCACAATATAGTTTTTCACTTCATCAGGGGCATTGCGCCAGTAGCGATTTGTATCACGACCGTAGGCATTGTAATCGCCACACACAACCACGAGTAGGGAGGCATCCGTCACCTGGGACTGTCCCCAAGAAGCAGCCTTAATTTGTTCACGCAGGGCCTTGTCTTTCACATTCACAAAACGCCAGTTTTGCATGTTAAATGAGGTCGGCGACAACATGGCCAGCTCAAACAATTTGCGCTCTTCTTCGGCGGGCATCACAAAATCGGGGTCAAAATGTTTGACTGATCGACGGGTCTCAATTGCCTGAAATGTATCTAAGACGGCAGTCTCTGTGGGCATGGGTCCATTCTCTCCTATTTGATGTCTGTTGATTCAGTGTCACTGTTGTTTAGGGATCACTATAACATTATTGGTTACCATAGATAATCAGGTACTTTTAAGTAACTAATTAAAAAAGGAACCTATTCAAACATTTCGCTAATAGAACGATCATCATGGATACGGCCAATCGCTTCGCCCAGCAGTGTAGCGACAGAGAGTTGCACAATCTTGCTGACCCCTTGAGCTTCTGCACATAAGGGGATCGTGTTGGTGACAATCACTTCTTTTAAGGGCGAGTTTTTGAGGTTTTCGACGGCCTTGCCCGAGAAGACAGGATGTGCCGCCATGGCATAGACACTACTAGCCCCTTCATCAATCAGCATTTGCGCACTGGCTGCAATGGTGCCGGCCGTGTCAATCATATCGTCCACAATAATGGCATTTTTGCCTTTCACATCCCCAATCACGTGATACACCTTGGCTTCGTTATGCGCACTTCGGCGTTTATCCACAATGGCAATTGGGCAATCGAGTTTTTTAGCGTACACCCGGGCACGTTCCACACCACCGGCATCCGGGCTCACCACCACGATATCAGCGAGTTTTTTACTGGCGATGTAGTGGTGCAACACTGGGGTGGAGTATAAGTGATCCGTCAGTGTGTTGAAGAAGCCTTGTAATTGACCTGTGTGCAGATCCATTGCCAGCACTCTGTTGGCACCGGCTGTGGTGATGAGATCCGCGACTAATTTAGCCGAAATGGCTTCACGGCCAACGGTTTTACGGTCTTGTCGGGCGTAGCCAAAATAAGGAATCACGGCCGTAATGCTATTGGCACTGGCCCGTTTAAGGGCATCAATGATGAGCAGAAGCTCGAGAAGATTCTCATTTACAGGATTACACGTTGGCTGAATAATAAAGACATCGTGCCCGCGGACATTCTCTTGGACCTGAACGTAGGTCTCCCCGTCGCTAAAATTTTTGATCTGTATTTGACTCAATCCGGTGCCGAGATATTCGGCAATCTCTGCGGCCAAAACAGGGTTGGCTCTGCCTGAGAAGATTTTCACTTTCGTCGTATCCGTATTGTGACGACACTCTTCCAACTGGGGCAACCTCATTTCTATGGCCACCATTTATTCTCCTTAATCAATTTTGGCTTATTTGCAGACGCTGTGGTGATTATCAGTATTTTTAGAAAAACGAAGGCTCAATGACAATTGCCTTCCCTGGGTATTTTCTAAAATTCGAGCGCACCATTCGGGCGGGTCTCCCTTGAGCGTAACAAAAAGACAGCAGGCAAGAAACGAGCCCCCCGTGTAATATGAAGTCGTTGTTACAACAAACCTTCAATCAAAGACTGTCCCTGAGGCGTCAGTGTGTATTCAGTCACATCAGCCGTCCCGGTCAGATCGGGAACCATGGCCACAAATGCCTTCCCGAGTGCATCTTCTAAAGCACTGTGGTTGAGTGCGGGATAGCCCGATTTACTGAGTAAACTGTTAATGCGCTTGAGGGAGAATTTCTCTTCTGCTTCATAACAGGTGAGATAGTAGGCAGAGAGCACCAAAAAGGTTTCTGGCGATTCGGGGTTTAAGCGGTCGCAGAGATCATTTAAGGAACCAATGAGTTCCAGGTCATTCCGTTTTTGTTCTGTCTGGGACTCTGATCTCGACTCAGTAATCACCGATTCAATTATTTTTGGTGTCTCTTCAGGTTCAAACGCTCTTCGTGAGTATTGAGACGTAAAATTATCCTCATTTTCTAGTTTCTGAGCTGCTTTCAGGTCATCCATGGTCAGAGGAAGAGGCTCAGGAAGCTTAATAGAAGCCTTGCTCATTAAATCGGGTGGGGCTGGAGCTTGCATCGCTATTTCAGCAGGCGGGGTTGCCGCTTCCAGTTCTTGCCGGAAGAGTGTAGCCAGTTCGGCATCCGTTTCTTGCTGACTGACTTGTTGAGCCTGTTGCAAAGTCGCATCAGGGGTATTATCCGAAATATCACCCTCATCATCATCGGCATCCAAATCCTGGAGCAAGGAATCCATCACCTTCTCAAAATCATCATTTTTGATATCAGGCTCTGATACTTCAGGCTCAGGAGATTGAATTTCTTCGACAATCGTTTCGGCTATCAGTTCTGGTTCTGGCGCTGGGGAAGGGATTACCTCAGGCGCAGGATCAGGTTTGGGCGTTTCCGCAACAGGTTCTGGAGCGGGTAATACCTCAGGAGTAGGTTCAGGCTTGGGAGCTTCCGCAACAGGTTCTGGCTGCGGTGGCAATGGCGGAGGGGCCGGGGCTGAAACAGGGGCGGGTTGAACAAAGTCATCCACACTATTGGCCGCAGGACGAATAAAGGAGGCCGGCTGAGCAGGTGTTTTGGGCAAAGTCACCGGCACATAGGAATCATCCAGCAGCACACGGAACCATTTGTCCATCTGCTTGGTGATAAAGTAAACATCGTCCGAAGACAGCTCAATCTCTAAGTCGCCGTTTTGGATGAAGATCGCGTACTGATGTGCTTCTTGCATAAGTCTAGATAAATGCTTCCGCTTAATTCCGGTTGTCAGAACTGGGCTGAGTAATCAGCATATTGCGCCAATTATCCATCTGAGTCTCGATAAACTTGGCATCATCACTGCGCAGCTCTAACTCGAGATCCCCTTTTTTCAGTTTAAACACGTATTCGCTCACGGTGCTATTTCCTCTTTCAACTGGTCAAAATATATTTTTGTGCCGATCAATTTTCCCTGGTCTGCCCATTATAAATCAAGCAAAGCCGTCGAAGATCTCGAACGAGCACATCGAATGCTACTTGGCAGCTGCTCAGGTCTGATTCCTGTCCCCATATCATCGGCCATGTAATTTATCGTTACAGGCAGGGGATTCTCGTTTCTACTGGCCTATGCGTTTTAACTGAAAAAAGGCGTGCAGTTGATCCCGACATGCCTCTTCTGACACCCCGCCCAATATTTTCATTTGAGAGGGCTCTGGGGCTAACTGATAGGCAGAACCACAGGCCCCGGCTATTGGATCAAAAGCACCAAAAACCAATACTTGAATTCGCGCTTGTAAAATAGCGCCCATACACATCGGGCAAGGTTCTAAGGTCACAATCAAGGAACAATCATTCAGCCGCCAGCGTCCTAACTTCTGAGACGCTGTTATCAGAGCGTTGATCTCTGCATGCCCGCAGGGGTTGTTATCGCGTTCTCGGGTGTTAAACCCTTGTGCGATACACTGCCACTGACTTTGGCGGTCCTTATTGGCCTTGTAGTGCTTGTTGGCCTCATGTTGCAAAAGCAGTGCCCCCACAGGGACATCCATGGGCAAGGCGCTTTCGGCAATAATTCTGGCTTCTGCCATCCAGTCTTCCCAGCGTCTTATTTCTTGTTCCGGCACCATTTATTCCACCAGATAACGTATCTTTTCAATCAAAACTCGAAGCAAACCACCACCGTGTTGCGTTTTCTTTTAAAATAAATACCATCACAGTAAGTACATTGAAACTACTGTGTCGATGGGAGGTCCAGTCCTTACTATGCAAACATCACAAAAAAATGGGTTCCAGCCTAATTTTTTAACAACCCCGCAAGCAAAGCATGCTGCTGGTAAAACGCTGCCCAAAGCAATCCAGTACGCAAGCGGCTCTGGTTCCAAGCCCTCCATTGGGCTATTTCAACAACTCTCCACTGCGTTGCTGGATATTTTTACAGAAGAAGTAGAAGAGGCCCCGATCGGGATTTCGCAATTATCTCGGCAAACCTTTCGACAGGCCGAAGTGAGCCACCCCACTTCTGCTCAGATACAAGCCTCTCAGTCACAAAGCTCATTTCAATCACAACCCTTTCGCAATCAGCCTTTCCAAGATTACCGTTTCCCAGGACTTGTACAGGATAGCCAAGCCTAATGAGCCACTCGGGAGATATCAGTGGTGACGGCAAACTAGACCGCAGCGATCTCGATCTCTTGCGGCAACTGGTGGCACACCATGAACTAATTGACCAACTGAGCCCAGAGCAACGCGCCTTATTGGATGTAAACCACGACGGCAACATTGATGAGAAAGATATCGATGCTCTCTGCCAACTGTTAATGAAAAGCAGCTCTAGTGACAAACAATTTCCTGAGACTGCTCAAGACCGTCTGCATGCTCTGCGGCAAAAGATAGGAAAGCCTTCCTAGAACAAACACCGTCCCTCTCTCCGTTTATGCAGTTGTCCCCAAAATAGCAATCCCGATGCTGCAAAAAGGAGAGCGTGTCCTCATGAGCCAAGTGAATCAATCCTTCACTCACCCCGTCACGAGTCCTCAATTTAGTGCCTATACCGCCAAGCTTGGTAAGGCCAATAAAGTGACCATTTTGGGTGATACTCCCAAAGATAGTTTTACGCTGCGCATGCCCAAAGGTGTGAAGGCCCAAGAGGTTGTTCATTTGATGAACAACCCTCTAATGGCTGCAAAATTAGGGTTTAGTCCCGAAAATGCAAAATCCATTTTAGAACTCATCCTGAAATACGGTCATCCCGTACTGGAGTTTCTCGGTCTATTGGTTGGCCTGCTAGATAAAGTACTTCCAAAGCACGCTGTCGCAGCCTAAAACGGGTTAGCTATAGTCGTACATATATTTGCGCCAGTTTTCATATTGGCGCAAGTTGCTTTGGTGTTGCTTGGATAGCTCAAAATGAACAAAGTTGAAAGGCCGACAAGGGGTTGATTTAAGCTTCATTCCCGCTTCTTTGGGAGTACGGCTTCCTTTGGTCACATTACAGCGCAAACAGGCCACAACAACGTTATCCCAGGTATCTCTCCCCCCGCGGGATCTCGGGATGACGTGATCAATGGTGAGATCGTTTCTACGGTCACAATACTGGCAGGTGTAATGATCCCGGTGCAAAATATTGCGCCGAGTTAAGGGAATATCCTTATGCGGAATTTTGACGTAGTACAACAAGCGAATAACAAGGGGCAGGTTATACCCTGCCCCAATATTTTCTGGTTCTTCTTCCAAGGTGACGGCCTTCCCTTTAATCAGAAGACCCACTGCCCTTTTCCAACTGCAAATGTGCAGTGGTTCGTAGGATGAATTCAGCAGTAATACAGTTCTCACGTGAAAAAAACTCCAAACGTTCTCTCTAGCGTGGATTTAATATAGTAAAAATCAGGTTCCCTCTCTGGTAAGAGCCACTTCGAGATAATACTATATCTTTGATAGTAGCTACCAATATTTTAATAGACAATCAACATAATGTCTAGTAGCTTCAGTTGTTGTTGCGTATCTTTCCAGGAGTAACGTTTCATTTCTTCTTTTACAAGACTACTAGGCCTGTGTTTTTTAATGCCGGTGGCAATCGGGACGGTCATCCCCTTTGAGTATTACAACCGGTGGATGCTACTACCCTGTCATTTTAAGGCGTTTTTTCATCTGCCTTGTGCGACCTGTGGGATGAGCCGTGCATTTTTTGCAATAGGACACGGCGATTTTAGCACCGCATGCTTGTTCAATCCCTTAGCCCCTGCTCTTTTTATGGGATTCTTGTTCTTAGGATGCGGCCTATTGTGGCTGCCAGAAAAAACGAGTCATCTCATTCAGTCGGTTCATCATCAAATTCGAAAGCCCCCTTTTGGATGGGGACGTGTGGTGTTTCTGGGACTGATTATCCTGGCGCTCAATTGGATCATCAAACTCACCCTGCCGCATTGGACCTGGTAGCATTGGACTTGGTGAACGCTGAGACTTGACCCACTGATGTCTTTTACCTAAAGTGTTTGGAACTGTCAGAATTGGTTGATTGAATGGGTTGATTTTCTGACCGTCGAGTCTTCGCTGATAAGCGACCACTCCCGTCTGATCCAGGATTATCTTAAACCAACAGCAACACCGCCAAAAGCAACTCTGCTTCTTACACACTATTTTTTTAGCACTATTTTAGGAAGTAACCCTCATGAGCAACGAACTGATTAAATCCATCGAGAAAGAGTACCTCAAAGAGAGTCTGCCAGATTTAGCCCCTGGAGATAGCGTCAAAGTGAAGGTGCGTATTATTGAGGGCAACAAAGAGCGGGTCCAGGCTTACGAAGGGGTTGTTATCCGACTTCGTGGCGGCGGGATTAACCGCACTGTCACTGTCCGAAGAGTGTTTCAAGGCATTGGCGTTGAGAGAATTTTCTTGCTCCATTCCCCCAAAGTGGAAAGCATTACCGTCATTCGTAAAGGCTATGTCCGTCGTTCCAAGCTCTACTACATGCGCGAGCGGAGTGGTAAGGCTGCTCGGATTCGTGAAAAAGTGGTCACCAACACGGCCGCTTCCGGAAAAAAAGCCGATAAAAAATAGATTGAGCTATTTTGCTCTAGACCTGAGAGTCAGCTGATGTCACAAATTCAGTGGTACCCAGGCCATATTGCCAAAACTGAGCGAGAACTCAAACCATTATTGAAATGGATTGATGTGGTGGTGGAAGTCCTGGATGCCAGACTGCCAGAAGCGTCCTGCAACCCACGGCTCCGCAGAGCGTATAGTCATATGCCGGTTTTGGTATTGCTCAATAAGTCGGATCTGGCGGATTCCAACCATACCAAAGCGTGGAAAGTTCATTTTGAAAAGACGTTGGCGGCCCAAAATCCAGACAGCGTTATTAAGAGCCATTTGTTTGATGCCAAGACAGCGCAGCACAAGGCACAAGTGATTAAACTCCTCAAACTACTCGCCGAACCCAAAATGGCACAAGTGGTTGCAAAAGGCCTCAAACGCAGACCGGTTCGGGTCCTGGTTGTGGGCATGCCCAATGTGGGTAAATCGACAGTGATCAACTGTTTTATCGGACAAAAAAAAGCCAAAACCGGGCATAAAGCTGGAGTTACTCGGCAACCGCAATGGGTACGAATCCACCCTGATATTGAATTGCTGGATACCCCCGGAGTGATTCCCCCAAGGCTTGATTCAGAAGAAATGGGGGAGTTACTGGCCTGTGTGGCCTCAGTGGGAGAAGCGGCTTACGATGAAGAGCAGGTGGCCTCTTTTTTGATTGGCCGTATAGAAGAAATTTACCCGGGGCATTTACACACACATTATCATCTGGATGCAGACACCCCTCTGTCGATTGAGGCCATTGCACTGGCGCGGCGCTTTATTCTAAAAGGGGAGCAACCGGATACGATCCGCACTTCCCGCATTATTCTGAGCGATTTTCGTCAAGGTCGCTGGGGACGTCTGAGCCTTGAAACCGTCTAAGCCTCGAAAAAATCAAAACCGGCTGTCTCAGTTACTTGATTTTGATACAGACACACGGCAGAAAATAGTGCAAGAACGAGACCATCCGGTTGCCCATCTGATTGGCGTCGATGAAGTAGGACGAGGCAGCTTGATTGGCCCAATCGTTGCTGCTGCGGTATCAATGACTCGGCCTTTGAGTACTCAGGAACTGGCCTTGCTCAGCCCGCTTAATGATTCCAAATTGATGAAACCTGCCGAAAGAGAGGCGCTCTCAGCGTGTTTAACAGAAGGGGATTTCTGTCATTACGCCATTGCTGAAGCGTCTTTGGAAGAAGTGGAAGCGCTGAATGTCTACCATGCTTCCTTACTGGCGTCGTCTCGTGCGGTGGCTGCTGTATTGAAGAAACGCGATAACGCCCTCATGGATAAAACCCTCATTCTCATAGACGGCAAAGCGATGATGCCGCAATACCCAAAAGACAGGCAGCTTGCCGTGATTAAGGGAGATTCTCACTCAGCGTGCATCGCTGCGGCCTCCGTCCTGGCCAAAGTCTACCGAGATAGACTGGTCAGCCAGTGGGGTGAGCAATATCCAGAATATCAAGTGTACCAATGGCAGAACAACAAGGGTTACGGCACAGCCGCCCATCTTCAAGCGATTCAGCAATTTGGGGTTACCCTGCTGCATCGAAAGCAATTTAAGGGAGTCAAAGCAACACAGACCCAACTTGTGTTTTAAATATGCCTTCTTGCAAAATGATTGTTATTTTTATATAATGTAACCTTAGATTTTGGGAGTGAATTTTTTATATTGTGAGGGAGCACTAAGGGCCTATGTCCTTAATGGTTGGCAACGCCTTTGCTGCGGCAGAGGCCAGGCGGCATAATAGTCCGTTACTTGCTAGACAGCCACATGCTAGACAAGTTTCACCCACTTTTGGTAAACGCAGCCAAAAGCAACCGGCTGCGGGCGAACAACTGTCTCTTTTCCCTGAACTCCTCCAGCAAGACACATTCGAGAAACAGAAGCAGCAAAAAAGAACCGCCTGGAAAAACCGAGTCCGATCCTGGTTGATACCCCCCAGTATTGGCAAAGGGATTCGAGGCATATTGGTTTCTCTGGCAATGATTGGCGGCACCTTTAAGCTGGCGACATACACGCCCAGTGACGGTCCACTGCCCACCTTACATTCAATTCAGACCACTGCACCATATTTAATCCCCGGACTGAGACTGAACACGACGCTTAAACTGTCCAATCAGGATAACGTGAGCGCTCCGGATTACTGGCAGGGGCTGCAACCGACGCTTGCCATTGTAAAAGCCGTTGCCCCGGAGATATACCAATGGGTGCAAGACCAACACGCCACAGGATTGATCGTCTATGAAGCCAAACCCCATGGGGAAAAAATCGACACCGACGCCGATTCTGAAACCATTGCGGGCTATCATATCAACCATAAAACCTTGCACCTGGAACGAGGATTCTGGACGCTGAGCGACGGGGACAAAGCCACTGTCCTCATTCATGAATACCGACATTCCAGGCAAAGTACGTATAAAGGGGCACGTGAGGGGATGATTCAGTTTCTTCAGGGGGATCCTCAACGCTATGAATCTCTGATTGAAGATGAAGCTTACCAGTATCAGCTAGAAGCCTACCGAGCACTTGGCCTGAGGCCCTCAGAATTTGTAGTGCAGTATCTCAAAAGCCGGCATTTGTACCACCTGCAATGAAGATCACAGCCCATACCCATAACCAGACCCATAGGCAAGCGAAGCCCCTTTCTGGCAGTCTAACGCTGAAAAGCAAGGCGCTTGAGAGAACGCTTACTTTTGGCACACTCAGCCAGCCTCCGCAAGGCAGTCCCATCCAAAAACCAAAACAAAAACCTTTTTACCGACGAATTTCGGGCTTTATTGCCCGAGTGGTGATTACTTACACCACCCTGATTGGCGGCGGTGAGGTTTACAACCATGTGGTTGGAGACGGGGCTTTACCGAGGTTTTCTGCTTTTATGCCTTATGAGAAAGACACACTCTTAGAAAATACCACCGCTGGATTAAGCCCAGAGGCGTTAAAGAAACTTTCAGCAGAGGAAAAATGGCAGGCCCTCCAGCCCACGCTGAAAATTTTGAATGCCCTCTCCCCAGATATTGCTGACTGGGTTAAAACACAGCACAGACAGGGGAATCTAAGCTACGGCCCTCCCACGCTAACACTAAACGGCAACAGTAAAGACTTGATATTAGCCTCATTTACAATGGGTTCGCTTAAAATTAACACCCCCTTCTGGCAGATGCCCGATGGGTATAAGGCAGCCACTCTCGTGCATGAGTACCGGCATTCCAGGCAAAACTGGGGAAAGCTTCTCAGTGTATTTGGCACAAAGCTACTCACCGCCGATTTTGCTTACCCTTCCAGAATAGAAGACGATGCCTTCTTGTACGAGCAAGAGGCCATCCGTGCCATGGGGCTGCCTGTATCATCTGGGGTAGAATGGTACCTGAGACAGCAAAATTTAAATCATCTTGATTAACGGTTAAAGACATTAACAGGAGAGAAAGACATTATTATGTCCAATAATACCAATGGCATGAATGCGGAAGTGACCATAAACGCCAGACCCAATGTGGTCACCTTTTTGATTATCTTTTTCAGTGTGGGTTTAAGCGCCCTACTCCTGATAGGCTCTAGTGGACATCTCTGGTGGTTAAGTCTGATCACCATTGTTTCAGGTCTCATTTTCAGTGCGTCTCCGCAATTTGCCAATCAGTGGGAGCAAGCCGTCGTCCTTCGCCTGGGAAGTTTTGTTGGACTGCGCGGGCCTGGACTGTTCTGGGTGCTGCCTGGCTTTGATTCCGTTCAGTATTATATTGATTTACGGGTGATCACAACCAGCTTTGCCGCAGAACAAACACTCACGGCCGATACGGTGCCCGTCAATGTGGATGCGGTTATCTTTTGGCAGGTGATTGATTCAGAAAAAGCAGCTCTCAGCGTCCAGAATTATTTTCAGGCCATTTCATGGGCCTCCCAAACGGGGCTCCGAGATATCATTGGCCGTACTTCTTTATCAGAACTACTGAAAGGGCGCGAATCGATTGAAAAAGAGTTGCAGAAATTAATTGCAGAGCGCTGCACCCCATGGGGTCTGGAAGTAAAATCCGTTGAAATGCGCGATGTGGTTATTCCAGAAGCACTGCAAGATGCCATGTCCCGTGAAGCCCAAGCTTACCGTGAAAAACATGCCCGCGTGATTTTAGGCCAAGCGGAAGTCGAGATCGCTGAAATGTTTAATAAAGCCTCTAAATCCTACGAAAACAATCCGGTGGCGCTGCACTTACGGGCCATGAACATGCTCTATGAAGGCCTGAAAGAGAAGGGAGCACTGATGCTGGTGCCGAGTTCTGCGGTGGAATCAATGGGCTTGGGCGGCATGTTAGGCGCTGCGGCTCTGAGACAGCAAGAGCTGACCAATATAAAACCCAATTAATACAGGCAAAATTTAGTTTGACGGCCGCGAAAGCGGTAAGGGAATAATATCTCTGCGAGAAGGCGCTGGTAACACTGGCGCCTCTCGTCTTGGAATGGGGATAATCCCAGCAGATTTAGGCGCACCTGGTTTAGGCGTTGGCGCTGGAGCTGGCTTAATCGCCCTAGGGGCAACGGGCGATCGGGGCGGGGCCGGAGGCGCTGCCAGTTCTGGAATCGTATTTTTAACGGACGCTGTTTTTTTGAGTCCTGATTTGGCAGAGGGTTCTACCACATCTTCTGTCTGGTTTTCAGAATTGTCCAGTTGAGGTTGTGAGGGGTCTTGCTTGTCGCGAAGCGGGATGCCCTCTTCATTAAGTACTGTCTGCTCTTGCTGCAGCGCTGGTTGTTCGGCACTTTTGGGCTCATTCGAGCTCAAGTTCTCAATGTGGTAGGTCGTAAAGTCTTCCGGGGTAATGGGTTGGCTGTAAGTTAAATCAAATTGACTGGGGGGCTTTCCGGAAAGCATTGGCTGCATCGAGGCGCGCCATATTTGCGCCGGAAGTCCGCCACCACTTAAGCCAGGGACGGGAGAATTGTCATCATTGCCGACCCAAACCCCGGTCACAATTTCCGGTGTAAAGCCAATAAACCAGGCATCGCGGTGATCATCACTGGTTCCTGTCTTACCAGCAACAGGTCTGCCAATATTAGCAGCCTTGCCGGTACCGTATTGAACAACGCCCATCATCATCGCCACCATCGTATCAACGGTCGTTCTGTCGAGCACTTCTTCAGAGCGTGTCTCATGCTCAAATAGCACACGGCCCTCTCTGTCTTTGACAGACTCAATGGCATAGGGCTCAACCATTACACCCTGATTAGCCAAGACCCCAAAAGAAGAGGTCATTTCCCATAAGCTCACACCCGCACTGCCCAGTGTCAGAGTTAAATCATTGGGGAGCTCACCGTTTCGGATGCCCATTCGGCGGGCAATATCAATCACAGATTGCGGGCTAAGCTCTTGGATGAGCTTGACAGCCACAATATTGTTAGATTTGGCAAAGGCTTGGGCCAAACTCATATAGCCGTGGTGTTGCTTGTCGTAATTCTCCGGTTTCCACGTCCCTGCCTGTAAGGGTTCATCCAGGTAAACCCGGTTGGGAAGATACCCATTGCCGACCGCCGCGGCATAGGTAAATACCTTAAACAACGAACCGGGAGAGCGTTTCCCTTCTTTCACACGGTCAAATTGGCTAAAACCAAAATCTTTTCCGCCAACGTAGGCAAGTATCTTTCCGGTATGGGGGTCCAGACTGAGCAGGGCGGCTTGTTGCTTTTTCCCTGTACGGCCCGCGCTAATGGACAGATTACGAACAGAGCGTGTTGCCGCCATCTGGGCTTTAAAATCCAGCGTCGTGATAACGCGCAGCCCACTTTGCCAAAAGCTTTGTTCATCCAGCCCGTAATCTTGCATCAGCTGATTAATAACCATCTGATTGAAATAGGGAGCACGGTTAGAAGAAGCAAGATCTTTCCCGTTAGGATTAATCCGTAATCTTTTAGCTTGCAGCTTCTCTAACTCACCAGAATCAAGCTTATGGCACTCTACAAGATTTGCCAGCACCTCATTACGCCTGGCTTTGGCTGCTTCTGGGTTGTAATAAGGGTTATACGTACTGGGTGCTTGTGGCATCCCCGCCAGCATCGATGCCTCATCCACGGTGAGCTGAGAAGGGAGTTTGTTAAAGTACACCTGACTGGCGGCATAAATCCCGTAAGCCCCTTCGCCAAAATACGTATTATTCACATAGAGTTCCAGAATCTGTTTTTTGGACAGTTTGCGCTCCAAGATTAATGCCAAGAGTGCCTCTCGGATTTTTCGTTTCAGAGAACGCTCGTTGGAAAGAAAAACATTGCGTGCCAGCTGCTGTGTGAGCGTGCTGCCCCCTTCCATAATCCGCCGGTGAACGATATCACGGACAATGGCCCTGGCAATGGCGATGGGATCCACTCCCGGATGCCAGTAAAAACGACGGTCTTCAGTTGAAAGTAAGGCGTCCACAAAGGCAGGGGAAACCTCTTCTAGCTTCACTTGCTTATGGTGATAGCGTCCTTGAGACATAATCAACTCACCATCGGTGGAATAGATTTGAGTGCCCCGGTTGGGATCGACGCCCTCTTCCAAAGTCCCCTCAATAGACGGCAATCCACGTCCCGCCCAAATCACCAGCGCGATGACCAAAAGGACACCCCCGGCAATGGAACAGAAAACCAGTCCGTTTAAAAAGCCTAAGAAACGGCGCCAAGGAGTCATGGGCAATTCGCGTTTTACTTGGGATTGGTTCTGCGACACGCGACCTTGTTGTGGTTTGCGAGAAGAAGGTTTGCTTGAAGGAGGTGTACGCTCAGGCATAATGAGTCTTTCTGCTTAATCAGTTATATATACTGTGAAAAAGGGCGGGCTGCAAACCCCAGAGCGCATGCGTCTCATCAGAAGAAGGCGTAGGCAGAGAAGGCATAAAGGTGGCTTCGGGATATGCCGCTTTTACCTGCGACGCCTGAAAGAAAAGATGTTCCGGCAACACAAACACCGGGGCATAATCTGCCGAATTGACTGAAACAGAGAGATTCTCAAGACATAAAGGAACCAAAATGGGATGAAAGCGTGTTTCTGCAGGCTGCCATAAGTGAAGAAGTTTCTGTATCATTGGTATAGGCAACCAGTATTGGTGTTCAGACTGGTCATTGGGAACCTCTACTTGTAATTTGGACTCTACAGCCTGGATATAGAGAGCCATTCTTTGGGCAACCTCTGGGGTAAATATGGCATCATTGTCTTTCACCCCACGAATATCTCCTTCAGAGAGGGCAGAGAGCATTTTAAGCATCGAGGGAGTCTTGATCATCCTTGCCGCATGGCAAACCGCTTCCTCACTGGGCAGAGCCTTCTCGTCCGTTGTCATCAGCATCACCCCAAACAATTGATGATGCTCAATCAGAATCGCCACGCGCTCTACAAACAGTCTTGACTCTCCCCACTGTGCCAGAATATCTCGACTCAGCAGGGCAGAATTATGGGGATGGGTCCGATCGGGGCTGAGTGCTTCACGTTCTTCTGGCAGTCCAGTGATTTTGGCGACATCGTGCAGCAGGGCGGCACAAACGACCGACCACCGCTCGTCATCATTTAGTTGCACGAAGTATTCTGAGCGTTTGGTTCTCTCAACCACACGCAACGTATGCTCATCCAGAGGAAATTCATGGAAACGGTGCTGTGTATTAAACTCACTGCTCATTCGGCCCCACTCCGGCAGGCATGAAAGTAGCACCCCGTCCTTGGCAATCTGTCTCAATTTACTCTCATCTTCAGACAACAAGGCAGCACGAACCAGGGGAAGATTTTCAAAAGCAATGGGCGGGCGGGCTTCACTGGGAGGGAGTAACAGAGAACGATAGGCCAGCATTACTGAACGAAGTTTTTAGCCGCTTCCACAATCGATGTCCAGTCGATCCCATACTCTTTAAAGAGATCCTCTGCTTTTCCGCTTTGGCCAAATCGGTCTTGTGTGCCCAAACGCTTGACAGGAACTGGGGTAGAATCGCAAAGAGCTTCACAAACAGCCCCGCCCAAACCACCAATCACCTGATGGCTCTCAACCGTAATCACACGGCCTGTTTTTGTGGCACTTGCTAATAATGTTTGAGAGTCAAAGGGCTTGATAAAACAAGCGTTGAGCACTTCTGCAGAGATACCTAAATCTTTTTGGAGCCGTTCAGCAGCGAGCAGGCAGTGGTACACAGTTTCTCCCGTCCCTACCAGGGTGATATCTTTGCCTTCGCGGAGTACTTCAATGGTGTAGGGGTTAAACGTATAATTTTCTTGAACGTGGATCACAGGGCAATCCGGACGCACCAGCCGCACATAAACAGGCCCTTGGTACTCAGCCGCCCATCGAATCACCGCGTCAGTTTCCACAGCATCTGAAGGGACAATCACGGTTAAATTCGGGATGACCCGGGTGAGGGCAATGTCCTCTATCGATTGATGGCTGGCCCCGTCTTCTCCCAGGCTGAGACCACTATGAGTGGGGCAGATTTTGACGTTTAAATTAGAATAGCAAATCGTGTTTCTCAGCGGTTCCCAGGCTTTGCCCGTAGCAAAAATGGCGAAGGTACTCAAGAAGGGGATTTTCCCAACAGTGGCGAGTCCTGCAGCTGTATTCAACAAGTCTTGCTCTGCAATACCTTGGTTAAAAAAGCGTTCTGGGTAAGCATCGGCAAACATTTGTGTTTGCGTAGAGCAGGCCAAATCGGCATCCAGGACCACAATATTGGGGTTGGTTTTACCCAGTGCCACCAAGGTTTCACCAAATTGTTTTCTCAGCGCCTTCTTTGGCAGTGTACTCAAGTCCATTGGTTCAATATCTCCCTTAGAATGTCGTTAAGACGAAGCAAGCAGCGCTTTATACGTTGCATCCAGCTCTGTCATTGCCTGTTCAAATTGTTCTTTGTTGGGCGCTTTACCGTGCCAGCCTGCCTGGTTTTCCATAAAGGAAACCCCACACCCTTTGGTGGTGTTGGCAATAATCACGGTGGGTTTATCACTGGATTCCGCCCACGCATCGGCCTTGTCCAGGGCGTCAAAGAGTGCAGTATAGTCATGCCCTGGCACTTCAAGCACATTCCAGCCAAAAGCCTGAAACTTTGGTGCCAATTCGCCCAAGGCCTTAATTTTTTCCGTGCTCCCGTCAATTTGCAGCCGGTTACGGTCAATAATCGCCGTCAAACGATTGACGCGGTGATGAGCCGCACTCATCACGGCTTCCCACACATTCCCTTCTTGACACTCACCGTCTCCGAGAAGAGCATATACTCTGGACGGACGCTTGTCTAAGCGAAGGCCAAGCGCCATCCCAACAGCACAAGACAGTCCTTGTCCCAGAGAGCCGGTAGAAACATCAATCCCATTCAGGTATTTAGAAGCGGGGTGTCCTTGAAGATTGGAGTGAACTTGGCGAAGCGTGTGCAATTCTTCCCAGGGGATATAGCCCGCCTGCATTAGCACTGCATATAAGGCAGGAGCCCCGTGACCTTTAGACATCACAAAACGGTCTCTATCCGCCCAATCTGGATTATCCGGGCGGTGACGCATTTGCGCAAACCAAAGAGAAAGCAAAATTTCGACACACGAAAAGGAGCTCCCCGGATGACCCGACTGCGCCTCAAAGATCATCGTTAAAATATCCAGTCTGAGTTTTGCCGCCAGTGTTTTGAGGGCCGTCTCATTGGGACGTGTCTTTTGATCAAACGGCAAAAAGCCCTGCATTTGTATTCCGGGACTAACCAATGTCATCGTCATATCTCATTCTTTTCTCATCGTCAAAGTATCACTAGATTCTAAAACCCCAATCGCTTTAAGCATACTTTTACAACAAACACAGGCAACGTGTTGTAAATTCGTTTCAAGCGCCAGGGTTCAGAGGTAATTCGGTAAAGCCATTCTAGATTAAGCGTCAAGAAAAACCGCGGCGCTCTTTTTTTAATCCCACTCCAGACATCCAAGCTCCCCCCAATGCCAATCAAAATCGTGGAAGGGTCGAACAAGGATCTATATTCTTCAATCCAAGTTTCTTGTCTGGGGACGCCCAAGGCCACAAACACCAATTTGGGTTTGGCCTCAGCACATGCCTTGGCTACAGCAAGAGAGTCATCACCAGCGGGGAAAAACCCATGGTGATGGTAAACCGTTTTTAATCCAGGATACCGCGCCGTTAAACTGGCAATGGCCGCTTGCAAAACACTGGATTCTGCACCGATGATTGCCACTGGCCAATCTTGACTGGCTGCTTTTTGAAGCAACGCTTCGGAGAGTTCAATGCCTGGGAGTCGGGCAATTTTGATACCGTATAGAAACTGTAATGCCCAAACAACACCGGCACCGTCCGGGATCACCCAATCTGCCGATTTGAGAATCCGGGCCAATTGGGGATTGCGTTCACCCTGCATCAGCATTTCCGGGTTCAGAGTGACAATTTGCGCGGGACCATTCTTATCTTGAGGGGCTCGCTGCTCAATCTGCCCCAGCACATCATCAAGCGACACACAGTCAACCGGGTAACCCAATAAATCAGCCCGAGGCATCGGTGCGTCAGGTGTTTGAGGAGTCATTGAGGTTTCAAGAGAGGCATTCACAGCAAATGCGGGGTCCGCACTTAGGCAATGTCTTCTATCGGATCGCTTTTAATTTCCCCAATGGCCGGTTTTTTATCAGGCATTGGAATAATTTCAGCAACCAAGCTCTTTTTTTGCTCCACCATCTCTTTGGTGATATGGATTTTACTGACATCTTCACGAGAGGGAACCTCGTACATCAGATCCAGCATCAATTCTTCCACAATCGAGCGCAAAGCACGGGCACCGGTTTTGCGTTTCATCGCTTCAACCGCGATGGCTTCAGCCGCATCGGCAGAAAATGACAGTTCCACATTGTCCATCGAAAGCAGTTGTTGGTATTGCTTAAAGATGGCATTGCGAGGCTCTGTCAAAATCCGGACAAGGGCTTCTTGATCAAGAGGATCCAGAACAGCGGTAACCGGAATCCGACCGATAAATTCGGGAATCAAGCCGAATTTGAGCAGATCGTCTGGTTGAATATCTTTCAACAAACGAGCCGCTTGCATTTCACGTTCGTAGGCAGATTTTGGCATGGTGACACCAAAGCCCAAGGATTTGCCAGATGAAACGCGGCTTTCGACAATTTTTTCAAGACCCACAAAGGCCCCACCGCAAATAAAGAGAATATTACCGGTGTTGATCTGAATAAACTCCTGATGTGGATGCTTACGGCCCCCTTGCGGCGGCACATTGGCCAGAGTGCCTTCAATCATCTTCAGCAAGGCTTGCTGCACACCTTCCCCAGAGACATCACGGGTGATACTGGGGTTTTCAGACTTCCGGGCAATTTTATCGATCTCGTCGATATAAACAATCCCGCGCTCTGCTTTGGCGGCATCGAAGTCTGCCGCTTGATAAAGACGCAATAGAATGTTTTCCACATCGTCTCCCACGTAACCGGCTTCGGTTAGTGTGGTGGCATCTGCAACAGCGAAGGGAACTTCCAGCATTTTAGCAAGTGTTTGCGCCAGCAATGTCTTGCCGCAACCGGTAGGACCAATCAGCAAGATATTACTTTTCTGGATTTCCACCGCATTTTTGTCATCAGCATTACTAATGGCGTGATTAATGCGCTTGTAATGGTTATAAACAGCAACAGAAAGGACTTTTTTCGCATCACTTTGACCGACAATGTGCTCGTCGAGGAATGCTTTAATCTCTAGCGGCTTGGGTACCTGCGTAAATTCAGCAGGCGTTGCGGTTTTTTCAGACTCATCGCCTTCAAAAAACTCTTCGTCGAGAATCTCATTGCAGAGATCCACGCACTCATCACAAATGTACACCTCTGGTCCAGCAATCAGCTTTTTCACCTGATCCTGACTTTTTCCGCAGAAGGAACATTTTAGACGACTGTCATCATTCTTGGCCATTCAGTGACCTCCGTACCCTTGAAGCAAAGTAAGTCTGAGACAGCATAGAAACATGCAACGTCAAAAAACTCACTCTCTTATTATATTACTCGTCCTTCTTCGCTTCTTCAACCTTCGTGATGACTTTATCGACCATGCCGTAGCCGACACCTTCTTCTGCAGACATGATGTAATCACGATCGGTATCTTTTTCAATTTTTTTCAGCGACTGTCCGGTGTTTTTGGCCAAGATATCATTCAAGGTGCGCTTTAGACGGTTAATTTCAGCGGCTTGAATCTCGATATCAGTGGCCTGACCTTGAGCCCCACCCAGAGGTTGGTGAATCAAAATCCGTGAATGAGGCAGTGCTAAACGCTTACCGGGAGCTCCTGAAGAGAGCAAGAAAGCACCCATACTGGCTGCCTGACCCAAACAAATGGTGCTCACATCGGCACGAATATGTTGCATCGTATCGTATATCGCCATCCCAGCAGTGACACTACCGCCTGGGCTGTTGATGTAGAGCATAATATCTTTTTCTGGGTTCTCAGAATCGAGCAATAACAGCTGCGCCACAATCAAGTTGGCGACCATATCATCAATGGGGGTGCCTAAAAAGACAATTCTTTCACGCAACAGGCGAGAAAAAATATCAAATGAGCGCTCACCACGGCTGGATTGTTCAATAACAACAGGCATGTAGCCTTGCACTTCATGTGAAACCGAGGTGATAAGCTGTGTCTGGGTCGCAAATTGGGTCATGGCTGGGTGAAACCCTCTCTATCTAAAAACAAAAAATAGGGATAAAAAACGTGCTGACATGATACCCCAAGATCGGCAGTTAGCCAAACGGGGCCTTGAATTATCTATTGAGGTGAGACCACTTCTGTTTGTTCTGGTGTGGCGTTTCCAGAGACTGCTGAAGGCATTTCAGAACCCACGGTCGCTTTTTCAGCCTGTACCACTTGAGATTCTTCCACCATCAAGTAGGTCGTCCGTTCAGAGAGAGCTGTCACAATTTTTTGGCTCAGCAGTTGATCATTCATCGCTTGGGCCGCATTGGGGTTGTTAGCGAGTTGCCGCATCACATTCTTCTCATCGACATTGGTCAACTGGGCCAGTTCGCGGACCTGGTTGGTGAATTCGACGTCATTCACCACCACGTTTTCCTGCTTGGCAATGGCGCCAAACACCAAGCTGGTGCGGATGCGTTGTGTGGCTTCTTTGCGTAAATTCTCCCAGATAGTCTCGTGTCCTTGAGAATCTAAAAATTGTTCCCAAGACATGCCCTGGTTACGAATCCGTTGCTTGACTTCTTCCATCAGCAACTTGGCTTCACGGTTCACCATGGAATCCGGCACTTCTACTTGGGACCGGGTAACAATGTCGTCTACCAAGGCTTTTTGCTTACGGAAGGTGTTTTCACGCTCCTCATTATCGGCAAGCAGACGTTTGATTTCTGTTTTCAGCTCATCCACTGATTCATAAGGGCCAATTTTCCGGGCAACCTCATCTGTCAGCTCTGGGCTTACTTTTTTCATAATCTCGTTAATCTTGATCACAAATTCCGCAGGTTTTGCGGCCAGCGCGGTGTCGTGATAATCCGCGGGGAAAGTGACCTGAATTTTGAATTCTTCGCCAATTTTGTGACCCACCACCTGTGGGGCAAAGCCTTCAATAAAGTTGTTATTGCTCAAATCCAGACGGTAATTTTTGGCCGCACCACCGCGAATAGGCTCACCACTGATATAACCGGTAAAATCGATATTCACAATATCGCTAACCAGCGACTCTCTATCGATCACAGATTCTAATGTGGTCATTCTATCGAGAATAGAGGTCAATTCACGTTCTTCGGCATCAGCTGGGTTTTTAAATTCAGGCACTTCCACTTTGAAGTTGCTTAAATCCGGCAGTGTCACTTCAGGACGCAGCTCAACTTGGGCCTTTACCGTGATACCCGTATTGAAATCAAAACTAAATTTCTCAATCTGAGGAGAGGCAACCACATCCAGTTGATGCTCACTAATGACATCGGCCAAGGTGAGAGGCAGGATCCGGTCCATGGCTTCCTGTTTAATCCGGTCCACGCCAACTGTTTTTTCAATGACTGCTCTTGGAGCCTTGCCTCGGCGGAACCCCGGGATATTTAGTCTCTGACTGAGGCGTTTACAAGCTTTGCTATACTCTTGAGTGGCTTGTTCTGGTGGAATTTCCAGTTGAATAATGGCCACAAACTTATCTTGTTTTTCAACTTCAATCTTCATGATCGCCCTTCTGCTGCTTTAAATATAATTGGCTGGGCCATTATCTGTATGTCTAATGAAGTGCCCAGTGATAAAAATACTGTTGAGAACGGAAAAGCGGGAGACGAGGCTCGAACTCGCGACATCTTCCTTGGCAAGGAAGCATTCTACCACTGAATTACTCCCGCAATCCGTTTCAATGTCAGTCCTCGAAACAATCGAGGTTCGCGCTATTTTTATACTATAAACGCCTCGCGTTTGACAACGATCAACAGATGGATTCCGCCAAACTCAAGAAAGAATTCAAGCAGATCAACTAGAATGCTCCGAAATTGCCTCAGAAAGAGGAATCGTTTCCAGTAATTTTTCTGCCTCTTCTAAAACACGAACCACAGTATACCCATTGGGGCCGTCCGTTTTTGGCGGGCGGTTGTCGCGAATCGCATTGATAAAATGCTGACATTCCAGTTTTAAGGGTTCAATCGCCAGATATTCAGGAAATTCTTTAATGGCCTGACGGTCGTCATCTTTGCTGAAAATCTGGAGTTTACCAGATTCCAGTGTGTCATCCATCATGGCTATCCGCTCAGTCCCCCGCACAATCAGTTTAACTTGTTTGCTAGGGTGAATCCAACTACTGTGGATATGGCCGCCCACCCCACCCGAGAATGCCAACTCAATATGGGCAACATCAATCAGACCGTCTGCACTGGTTCGATGCCCATGGGCAGACACCACGGAAATAGGTTCTTGTCCTAAGAGATAGCAGACCATCGCCAAGTCGTGGGGAGCCAAGTCCCACAAAACACTTTTATCTTGACGGTACGGGTTAAAGTTAAGCCGGTCGCTCTGGATATAGCGTATTTCTCCCAAGTAGCCTTCATCAATCAGCTGTTTAAGCCGGTTTACCGCAGGATGATACAGCAATAAATGACCGACCATCAATATGCGCTCGTGTTGTGTGGCCAACTCAAACAGTTCTTTGGTTTCTAAAGCCGTGGTGGCAATCGGCTTTTCGACGTAGACGTGTTTTCCTGCCAAAATCGCCGCCTTGGCCAGCTTAAAATGGGTCTGACTCGGGGTCGAAATCACCACAGCTGTGAGATTTGGGTCTACCAACAGGGAATGAAATTCGGCCGTGGTATTCACTTCCGGGAATAGCTTTTTTTGGGCCTTCAGCGTCTCAGGTTCAAGATCACAAATTGCTTTGAGGGCGCCTAAGTGATGAAAATTGCGGGCGAGATTTTTTCCCCAGCGACCACACCCAACCACAGCAACTGTGATTGTCGCCTGTGTACTGGAAGAAGATGTCTCTGAGGCCGGTGGCAATTCTTGCGCTTTAAAATCCGTCACTTCCGTCAGTCCGTGTTTTGTGGCACTCTGGTAAGGCCGTTGCTGATGATGAGCCGTAGCCCCTTTTGTTATATCACAATGGCCGATTAAATATGGCTTAATGAATATGGCTAATTAGATATGGTCCGTACTTCTCGACAATTATCCATCCAAACCCGTCGCGATGCTTGGGTTGAGATCAATCTGGCGGCAATTGAAGCCAATGTGGTCGCATTCCGTCAGTTTTTACCGTCTTCTGTCTCGATTATGGCGATTCTAAAAGCCGATGCTTACGGACATGGGGCTGCGATGATAACTCCTGTTTTAGAAGCATCTGGGGTTTCCATGGTGGGAGTGGCCGCACTGGATGAAGCCCTCCAGCTGAGAGACGCTGGCATTACATTACCCATATTGGTGATTGGGGCTGTGCCAGATTGGGCCGTGGAAGTGGCCGCAGAAAAAGACATTCAGCTGACCGTCTTTTCTCAACGACACTTGGAAATTTTACGCAATACTCACAAGCGCTGGAAGGTCCATATCAAAGTAGATACTGGGATGCACCGCATTGGCGTGCCTCATCCAGAAGCAGTTGACTTTATTGAAGCGTGCTACCGAGAGCCCAATCTCCAAGTGGAAGGCATTTTTACCCACTTTGCCTGTGCGGAAGATCCTGAGAAAACAAGACTCCAGGTGTCTCGTTTTGAGGCCGTTTTAAAAGCCCTGACAGACAAAGGCCTTCCACTGCCTCGATATATCCATGCGGCCAATAGTGCCGCTACTGAGTTAAGTAGTGAAGTTGACTCGTTATATTCTATGGTCCGGGTGGGTTACGGTCTCTTTGGGTATCACAAAGGATATGGGGACAGTCATGGTCTCCATCTCAAACCCGTACTGTCACTGAAAGCCAGGATTATGCATTTGCACCATGCCGCTGCCGGGGAAGGGGTTAGTTACGGACATCATTACCAAGTCACTACAGACACACTACATATTGCTACACTCCCACTGGGTTATGCGGATGGGATTCCCAGAGTGCTTTCTGGTCGTTTAACCGGACTACTGCACGGGAAAGTGATTCCCCAAATTGGGGCGATTACCATGGATCAGGTGATGTTTGATGTCAGCAATGTCCCAGAAGCCTCTGTGGGTGATACGGTCACGCTTTTAGGAGAAGATAATCAGCATCCAGAAGTTGGGGGCATCACCTTAAACAACTGGGCCGCACTGAGTCAGGATTTTCCGACGCCACTGATCCCCTATGAGCTGATGTGCGGGCTGCGTGTCCGACTGCCCAAGACCTATACGCATCATTAAAATTGACAAATAAAATAAGCAATTTTTTTGCTTCAGGCTCTTTGTTAGTCATGTTGCTTCACGAGAATTAGGTGAGTTTCTATTGGTGCCAATCTCTGTCAATTTAAGTAAAACACCACTGCTCAGTCCCTCTCCTGTTCGTTTTCAGGGTTATATTACTGATAGCGAGAAAGGGGCGATAAAAGCAGGCTTGTTTCTCCCTGGCTATTTTGACCCTACTCAGCCAAACCGTTTCCAGGTGAAGGCCGTCATCAAACGCCCCGGTAAAAGTAAGACCGAAACCATCTCACTTACTCGAGAAAAGGATTACTGGCGTTCAGCAACTACTTTACCATTGGGAACCCAGTACCGTCTGATTGTAGAAGATCAGCAAGCCCCAGAAGCCTCCCGCAGCAGCATGATTCTGGATAACCTAGAAGTAGTTGGAGAAGGTGTCGATCGTTTCAACCGAATCGACCCAGCTGAAGCCACCTGCCCAAAACGTTCAGCATTAATGGCCGATATATTTCTCGATGCCGTAATAGACCCCAAAAAGACAGATCCAGCCACTCTCCCGATGAGGAATCACTTCAACCAATACGGCGGTAATGAACAAAGCCTGATGGCGGCCTGGCCACTCATCCAACGCTCTGGGTTTAACGCTGTCCTACTAAAACCCTTTATTGGGGGGGATCAACTTTCATCCCACCGCTATTGGACCGTCGATCCGTTTGCGCTTAATGCCAGTATGTCTTCTGAGCGAGGGTTTCACCAGCTCCTTGATCTGAGTTTAGAAGATCAGACAAAGATTTATGCGGACGGAGCCTTCGTCAATCAAGGTCTAAACGGGATTCAATACACCTCTTTGTTGAGACACGGCATGCGTTCTCCCTTTTGGGACTGGTTTCAATTTGGAAAAACAGACAGTGCGTACCCCCATGAGGCACATGATCAACTGAAAATTGGTATTTTACCGTCTGACGTTGAAGGCAATAATGACATCCTTTATGACCATGTTGATTTTCGAATCATCAATGATCCAGAAGCAGAAGGTTATCAGGCCAATAGACCCACATTTTTGGCTCTTTATGACCCAAGACATGCTAAAGCCAGAGCAGACCGGCGCAGTGAGGATTCGATTCAGCGCTACCAATTCCCGATCAGTCCCGCTGAACTCAAGAAAAAACGAGCTCAGTGGAAAAGCATGCAGCAGGATCAGGGCCCAGCAACTGAAATTGAGCGAAAAAAGCTTTTCTCACACTGGTCACATTTTGAACTCACTGCACCCAGTGGAGATCAAGGCGGTCAAAAATGGGACGGCCAAATTGATGTGGCCAAAATGAATACCAAAAATCCAGCCGTTAGAGATTATCTGGCCGATGCTGTCGGCTTTTGGACCCAGCGGGTGAAGCATCGCTACATGGAAGCGTTACAACCGGCAATCACCAGTGCCAAACGAAAAGCACCTAAGGCTTCCCCAAAGCAGTGGGTTGTAACTGCCTTGAAAGAAACACTGAATAAAACCCCCAATGGGAATGTTGACAATATCGAGCTTCCTGGTGAGCTGCCCCCATTAGAAGAGCCAATCCCTGCATTCAGCCAAAAATTACTGACCGCTTATCCCCTGGTTGGCCTTAATCTCCCCGCAGAAGTCAAATGTCTGGTAAGTACCCCAGGATTCCAGCAATCACTCCAGCAAGAAACCCCACCATTTTGGATGCGCTTAATCGGCTGGGTGTTGAACCCGATCACACGAATTTTTCAGGGATCCAACACGGTTAAACACTGGATGGCCCAACTCAGAGAACTACTCACTCCGCCCAGTTTTGAGCAGCAACTGAGCGGCAAAATTCTTGCGGTGTGGGGAGAGTTAAGCCCCAAAGAACAGGCGTTGCTCAGTAATGCATCTGTTCAAAACCACAGCAGTTTTAGAACCAGTGAAGCCCTATTTCTTCACCTTTTGTCAGGGCAAGGCAATACCGAACGCAAATTGGTTGAAGCCGGTGTGGCAAAAACCGTTCCCGCTTCTATCCGAATGGCTGACCCCATGACAGGCGGCCCCATGTTGACTCAGTGGTTGAAACAAAGACTGAACGCGATGGAACCTGCTGAGTTTAAAGCCCTACTGCAAGCACAGCTGAAAGGGCTGGACCCAGAGACCGTGGCCTTAACTGAAGCCGCATTAAATCAACTGGAACTAGGTCTTAATTGGCGGATTGATGCCGCTAAAGATGTGGGCGATATGGATGCCATCCGCAACATGAAGCCAGGAAAAGCCAAAGAGAAAGCATTTTTGGCAGAAGTAGACTTTATTATTGATTTCTGGCGGCAGATGGGCCAACGTATTCGAGCGGTAAATCCGAAAGCAGCTATCATTGCGGAACTAACCTACGACCAAAATCTCTGTGAATGGGCGACTTACCAAGAAGGTCTCAAAAGAATGCTGGCCAGTGGGGTGTTTACCAGTGTTCCCAACATGACGTATATGTACAACCGCCCGATGCGCTTGGTCCATAGCGCCCCTCGACCCGATGAATTTGGGGAAACCCAACTCAGCCCGAGCCAGTTTCTCAGTCAAGATATGATCTCCATGACACAGTCTGTCCCGTTTACCGTGCAGCGTCACTATCAAAACCTGACAGCCAGTCATGATTATCCCACCAGTAGCCATGTCTTTATGATGAATCCAGCGATTGCCACGATGGATTTATTGAAGTGGTGGGGATTACGAGATGATGTGAAAGAAGCGATTATTGAACTTCGCAGCAAAGCAGGCTTTGCCACAACCAGAGAATCGCTTAAAACAGCAGGGGTTAGCAATCTCGACGCCGTATTGCAGCGAGTGATGGACGCCAATTATCAAAGAAACGATTTTTCAGAAGATGTGAGTCCCTTCTTGAACGAGGCCAGTAAGAAAAAAGGCTATGAAAAAAATCCAGGCGATAGCCCGCATTGGATAGCCACCCCCAAAGAAGTGAAAGCTGCTTTTATCGATGAATTATTCTCACCCTTCATTGACGAAGATCCAGAAGTAACCGGTATTTCCACCGAAGCGTGGGAAGCACTGAAAGCCGCTGTTCAAGAACGGGTTTTAGAGCCCAGTGAAGTCAAAGCCATGCGCGCTGTCCTCACTAACGCCGTGCGTTCTTTACCACTAGGACCGCAACTGGACGAAAAGACCCGAAATCTCCTTGAAAAGGCCACTTTTGCTGGCTTTGACGCCCTCAAAGTTGACGCTCAGTTCGGCCGTCAACTCGGCTATCAACCACTCGAAATGGTGTTAAGGCATATTGCTGAAACAGACGCCTTCCAAGCAGTCTTGGGCAAGCGATCTAAGTTGGCCCAGCAGTATCAGCAATGGATGTATCAAACCGCAATGACCCCTGTGTTAGACAAACTCACTCGAAGCATGGCCGTTCAAATCGGCTCTCCAGGCAGCCCGTCTATTTATCTACCGGATTTACTGGGGCAAAGCGGGGGCGAATACGTCAAAAACATGTTTGTCCAGAACCGAAACCCACTCAGACTGGATTGGTTAGGCCAAACTGCGGAAGCAAAACCTTGGTTAAAATCTTGGTTACAAGAGACTGTACAGCCATTATTGAAGCTGCGAGCTGAGTATCCCGCTTTAGATAATGGAGTTTTGCTCTCTCCTGTGGTCGAAGATCACGAGGGCATTGTGCCTTTGATTCGAGACAACGGGACACAGCAAGTGATTCTGCTGGTAAATACAGGTAAACCTAGAGATATCGGCTGGAACAAGATGGGTTTTTACGACGATTGCTACAAAGGCGACCCACGCCATAACCAAGAAGTCCCAGAGTATAAATCCATTGACCTCATGCAGCCAGTCAAAAGCAATTATCAACTCAACCTGGGGAATCTCCATATCCCAGCAGGCACAAAATATGTCGACCCCAACGGTAACGACCGTAAAGCCAGTAGCTATACGGTGAACGCACAAGGGGTGTTGGTCAACGACAAAACCGGGCGTGGCATCGACGTTAAGCAGTATAAACTGCTGGTGAGAAAGTCCACCTGACACTATCAGATTATCCCAGTCAGATAATCATAACTGGCCTATAATAACTGTATGGGCGGTGTAATATTTCGACTGCTGAAGCAGGTTTTGGTGGGACTGACCACACTTTGGGTGGTGGTGAGCCTAACATTTTTGCTGCTTCGGGTACTGCCCGGAGGCCCGTTTGACAGTGACCGCAAGTTGCCCCCTGAAATCCAGGCCAATCTGGAAGAGCAGTACCATCTAAAAGACCCATTATGGCAACAATACGCTAATTACATGGGCAATTTGCTTCGTGGAGATTTAGGGCCGTCGTATAAATACCGTTCTCGCCGGGTGAACGATATTGTGGGAGAAGCATTTACTATTTCCCTTCAGTTGGGGATATTAGCACTCCTCGTCGGGGTGGGATTTGGGGTATTACTAGGCACCATTGCTGGCAATACCAGCAGAAATAGTCTGGATGTGCTTTTAAGCCTGTTTGGCATTACCGCGCTTTCAACACCGGCCTTTATTTTTGGTGGTTTATTAGTCTTATTGTTCTCGCTCAATCTACACTGGCTCCCTTCCGCCACACTCAGCACACCCAGTCATTGGATTCTGCCAGTGGCCACACTGTCTCTTGCCCCCTTTGCTTGGACGTTTTTACTGATTCGCAGCAGTGTCCAAGAGGTAAAAACCCTCAGTTTTGTTCATATCAAGGCGTGCTTTGGGCTCAGTCAAAAGGCCATTCAATGGCGGCATATCTTAAGAAATGCCTTACTTCCACTGGTGGCTATTGCTGGCCCTTTGTTTGCAGGGATTATTACAGGCTCCTTTGCAGTTGAATACCTCTTTGCTATTCCGGGGGTGGGGAAACACTTTGTGACTGCCGTGACTAACCGAGACTACACCCTAGTAATGGGAGTAACCATTTTATACGGAGCTATTTTAATTGTGTTTAATACACTCAGTGATATGGTTTCAACACTACTCGATCCGCGTCTTAGAGAGGAAGCGTGATCATGATGTCCACGATTGAAAAAAATCTTGTGTTTGCTAGTGCGATCATCCTGGTCCTACTTCTGATCATGTCTCTGGGCGTGTTTTTTCTGGGAACAAACCCGGATTTAGACCCTGCCTTTATTCATCCTGATATTGCGTTGCGGCCCCCAGGAGATACTGTTCATTGGTTTGGAACCGATGATTTGGGCAGAGATTTAATGAGTCGCGTGGCGGTTGGAGCGCAAATCTCTCTCTCCGTGGGATTGTTAACCGCCTTGCTCTCTGTGGGTATAGGGACTGTGGTCGGGTTGCTCGCGTCATTTCATGAAGGGCTCTGGGATACCGTGTTAATGCGAGCGGTCGATGTCTTATACAGCTTACCGGGCTTAATGATTGTGATTTTGGTCAGCCTGTTTTTGGGACGAGGGGTGGTCAGTTTGGTTACTGCTTTGGCTGTATTTAGCTGGCCGGAAACTGCCCGATTGATTCGAGGACAAACTCTCTCTCTCAAGCGAGAAGAGTTTATTGAAGCCAGCCACTCTCTGGGCATTAGTCCATTACGCCAAGCCCTCAGGCATATTTTGCCCAATTTGGCTGCACTCATTGTGTTGAGTGCCACGATCACTATTCCCCGAGCTATTTTAACCGAATCAACGCTCAGCTTTATTGGTCTGGGGGTAGAACCTCCGCTCAGTAGTTGGGGGACGCTCGCCAGTGAAGGCTGGCAGCTGGTTCGCATCGCCCCTCATCTGCTGATCATTCCGAGTCTATTTATTGTCAGTAGCATGATCGCCTTCAATATTTTGGGCGAACGGCTTCGAAAATCCTACAATCCCAAAAGCACCTAGGGTTACTTTGATCTTATATTTAATCAATAATTCTCATACTTTTGGGCGGCGGTGTGTTTTCGCCGGGGGTGTCTAGTTTCAGGGGGACAAACGGTTTGGGCTTATCTATTAAAGGCTCACCCAACGGAAGCTGTGGAACTGTAGGCGACATCAGAGGAGTGTTGGCTCCGAATAACTTCTCTTTAAGGGCTAATTTTGTGCTCGGGAGATCTGCGTGGAGACCCGACAGTGGATGTACCCGTCTTTCCAGTGGATAAATCATCATAGATTCGATTTTGTCTTCTGGCAGATTTAAAATCAAGGACAAGCGTTGATAGGCCGTCTGTGTGGAGCCCGTCTGATGGTAAATAAGTCGGCCAAACCCCGTCAACGTGTCTGCTGAATCCATCAAACAAGGGTTACAGTAAGGGCTCATCTGGTAACGAAATACTGTATTGCAATTCCCACAGTTAAACGGCTGTTGCGACCCACATTTGCGGGCGCGATCATAATCCCCAGCCATTTTATTAATTTGTGCCACGAAAGACCACGCATCCGAAGCCCGTTGAAACCAATACGGTTTTTGCTTGTAGGCGGTTCCTCCTGGGGCAATGGCTATGGAATCTTCAGACCCTTCCGCAAAAAACTTGGCATAAAACCCCGGCCCATATTCGAGATCGTTTGTTTTAACCACCTCGAGCGGAAAGTCATTGGACTGCTCAGAAGTTTGAGACTTGTCCAAAAACTTATTGCCAGTCTTTTTCGCACCTTGCTTTTTATCTTCAGGGTGTTTACTCAACGGGTCAGAATCCCCATTAATCGGTATGCTTCGGGATAAAAAATGAAAGATGAAAGATGAAATAAGTTTACTGAGTTTACTTCTATTGTAACGTTTATCGTAATGTATCGAACAAAATGACAGAAACTTCATTAAATGCGTCTAAGCGACTCTCTATGAGTCCCCCTATATGGGGCTTATACTATATAAAAATCTAATGAGTTACCCCTTCGATAGCAGCAAAATCTGGCTGGACCCCCTGTGGAACAAACCCAATTATTTCATCCGCAAGTCCCTCAACTCAAGCAAGCTCACCCTGTTCTTCACACCGAAGACACCTGTTTTGCTGAGGTTCTTTTACTAGACCATGGGAAAAAGATGGGGAGTCAGACCTTTACCTATGCGATCACTGAAAATGTGACCGAACACATTCAAACAGGGGTCTTGGTCGAAGTCCCTTTTGGCGCCATGCCCCGAGCCCGTGGGCTTGTCTTAAACTGCCATGCCCGTAAACCTGAAGGATTCAAAGTGAAGGCTATCGTCGCTGTGATGGACCCAGTTCCGCTATTTAGTCCGAGTTATCTATTAGCGTTGCAGTGGTTGGCCGATTACGATTGCTGCCCGCTGGCCAGTGTAATTGACGCAGCTCTGCCCAGTGTGTTGATGCAAAAGGCCCATCGCTATGTTGTGCCCGAAGTGGATAGCTTGCCCAGTGGATTAAGCGCAGAAGCGACAAACGTCTTGCAGTCCTTATTGGCAAAACATGCTGAAGCCAACAAGGGTATTACATTAACCGCATTCGCACGCCACCTGCAAACGCCACTAAAAGTCCTTCTACCACTTCTTAGGCAGATAGAGCGCCAAGGTTATTTATCCATCAACACTGAGTTTCAAAAATTGAGAAAAGCAAAAGAAATTCGCTGTATAACGGCGCTCAGTCACTCTGGGGATAACAATGAGGCAGACATTCTGAGCAAATACGAACGCATTCTATCACCCCTCAAAGAACAACCCCTTCCCCTGTCGCTCAAAGACGCAGTAAAAATATTAAAAACCACGGTTAAAACCTTAGAAAAACTTGCTGAACTTAATATTCTGACTATCAAGGCTGTCGAGATCCCCCGAGATCCTCTGTCATACTTTCATGCCATTGGTCAACAGACCGATCCGTTGGTGCTTTCTTCTAAACAAGAAGTGGCTGTTCAGCAGATAATCCACTCACCCCCGCTCAGTCACGAAAATCCCAATCCCCATTTGCTGTTTGGGATTACAGGTTCCGGGAAAACAGAAGTCTATCTCTCATTAACAGAAAAAACACTGGCCGCTGGCAAAAATGTGATGATTCTGGTGCCAGAAATTGCGCTTACCTCTCAAATTGCGGCTCGCTTTATTGCTCGCTTTGGCCGAGAAAACATTGCCCTATGGCACAGCCATATCAGCGATGGCGAGAAAAGAGACACGTGGCACCGTCTTTCTGCAGGCGATTTACGCATTGTGATTGGGGCCCGATCAGCCGTATTTGCTCCGATTCAGCAACTGGGCCTGGTTGTGATTGACGAAGAGCATGATCAAAGCTACAAACAAGATTCTCCTGCGCCTCGCTATAACGCCAAAACCGTAGCCCGGTTTTTGGCAGTACAAGCAAACGCCGCCATGGTGATGGGGTCTGCCACCCCAGATATTAGCACGTACGCAGAAGCCCGGGATGCCGATCGTATCTTATCCTTGCCGGCTCGCTATGGGGGGCGGACGCTGCCTGAGGTGTCATTAATAGACATGAAGCAAGAGCACCGACGCGGACGAAAACAAATTATCAGCGAAGCACTCGCCATGGCCCTCCAAGATAATCACCAAAATCAAGAACAATCGATTGTCCTCATTAACCGCCGTGGATACTTTACGCTGATCGAATGTGTTCAATGCCAATACGTATTTCAATGCCCTCATTGCGCCGTTGGCCTCATTTATCACCGACAGAAAAACGAGATTCAATGCCACTACTGTGGTTATCACGCTCCTATGCCGCAATTTTGTACCCAATGTGCCAGTATGGAACTGGTTTCTGGAGGAACGGGCTCTCAGCGAATCGAAGAGGAAATTAAAAAGCTTCTGCCCGAAGCCCGAGTGATGCGAATTGACAGTGATATCACCCATAAAAAACATGCCTTTGCAGAACTCATCCAATCCTTTCGGGATCAGGCTGCCGATATTCTTGTTGGCACCCAAATGATTGCCAAAGGCCTTGATATTGCCAATGTCACACTCGTCGGAGTGATTCAAGCAGATAGTACCCTGGCACTACCAGACTACAAAGCCAGTGAGCGGGGATTTCAATTGCTCACCCAAGTGGCAGGGCGAGCCGGTCGGGGAGAAAAGCCAGGGAAAGTCCTTCTACAGACTTACGATCCCAGCCATCCCATTATTCAGTATGCAGCCCGACAAGATTATCTGGCTTTTTACGACTTTGAAAGAGCCATTCGTCGTGAATTTGATTTCCCCCCTGATTGCCAGTTGTTTCGGGTAATCATCACCAGCCCGCAAGAAGCACAAGCCCAACAATGGGCAGAAGCTGCTGTGCAGCACTGGCGGCAATCTATTGAGGTAAACAAGCTACAGCATCAGGTTAGTATCCTGGGGCCAGCCCCATGCCCGATTGCCAGAATCCAGGGACGCTACCGGATGCATTTTTTAATTAAAAACAAAGCTCATCAACCGGGTCATCAACTCATTAAAACCCTGTTTACTCAAGCAAAACCATTCCCAGAAATGCATGTACTGCTCGATACGGACACTCTCAGCTTGTTGTAAGTTCTATGTAAGTGGTTTGTAACAATCTCGCCGCATAATTCAATTTTTACGCCCAAGGCTCGATAACCAATAACGAATACTGCAAGCACACCCGTTGCAAGTTGAGAAGACAGACAAAAAGAGATTAGACACTGGCGGTTACGAGTAACCTGAGGTTCGAGGTTTATGGATTTTTTATTTCGTCAAAAGTTGGCCCGCACCCGGGGCAGCGGCAACACATTCGATGTGATGATGGCCGCCTCTACTTGTGCGATTGCTGCCATCGGGGCGGTGACGATTTTACAGCCCGCACTCACTGATTCCACGAAAAACGCCCTACAAATTCAAACCAACAGCGTCACTGGCGTCAACCAAGTTCAAGCCCTGGCCAACCAAGTTGAAGTGACTCACTCTGAATTAGAGGGAAACTTCACCCCAGAAGCAATTCCCGTAGGAGGCCAACTCAACTGCCTTAGCGGTCAAGGAGCCAATTATACCTGTTTCGCTCCTGTATCACTGAATCCAGAAGATTTACAAAGCATTATGCAGAGCCAAAACGTTTCTATGGACGTTGCAGCCTCGCTCGGAGCGAGAGCCACCAGTGAGCAATTTCAGCGATATCTGTCTGCCAATGCCAGTTCAGAAACCAATGCGATCTTAAATGAACTGCTGGTATCCCAAAATCAATTTTTTGAATCTCTCAATAGCTACCAAAGCCTGTGTAGTGGTCGACGTCTTGATGCCACTACTGCTAGAACTTGCATGGGCTTAAGAACGCAACTGAATAGACGCAGACAAGCATTTCAAGCTTTCGCGAATCGTTTCAATACCCGACTCAATCAAGAAAGCACTCTGAATCCAAGTGCAATAGAGTTGATTGGTAATTATTTCCTTGCCGTGGCTGACTTCTTAGCGCCAGGCAGTGGCGGCAAAGTCGTCGTATTTGTGCGAGGCAGCGGTGGTCATTTTACACGTAGAGAAATCACTCTAGGCGGAGGTCGCACTGGAGAAACAATGAGTGTTGAGTCTACACCAGGTCAAGCATTCACCACAGCGATAAGCGGAGAGGAGTGATTTAGTGATGGTATCAAGCATCAAAATAACTGGTTTTAAGGGCAATAGTAGTACCGAATATATTTTGCCCATGGCTGGGATTGTCCTGATCGCCGCCGTGTTTATGAATACCATTAATATGTTTGAACTAAGCCGAAATTATTTCTCTAACACAACCAATGCTGATTACACTGTTCCCACGACCGCCCACGTCAATCATTTGGGCAGTAACGTCAACATAACGATGTCCACCTGGAATACAGGTCCGGCCCCTGTTAATTTTAGCCACCATTGTTTTGTGGACCCCCAAAGGCAGCAATCGGCCTGTCTCAATCTGCCTATTATTGGCGGTAGTGGATATACCCTGCAAGAAGCGGCAGCCACTAACGGGGTGATCATGCAAACGATCAATCAGTTCCAAGATTACCTGAATTCTTTGAATACTCCTTACGACCCATCCACACAAGCTGCCATCGATGCACTCAATGACCTTAAAGACGCACTTAGAGCTTATTTAGCAGCACTCGCTGCCTGCGATATGAGTTGCAATAATGTATCCCTACAATCTAATTTTAGAAATGCTGTCACCAGTTTTCAAACGGCCTTGAGTGGGGCCAATGGAGTCCCAGCCGATAGCAAAAACATCATGAATGGGTTCTTAAATGCTTTAACCAGTAGTCTGGGGCAAAATAATGTGCACGTTGATTTTTCCCAGGCGGTGTTCAGGATTTAATTCTGCAATATTTTGTAATATTCGGATTCATTTCGCAGGTTTTGGGTAATTTGACCGATACCAGGGTATTCCAATCCGCTCTTTCTCTTGTTAACTCTATTTTCTGGAAGGCCCCACCCCATGCCAAAACGGCAAACAAGAACCCCACGGAAGCTATTTTTTTTATTTTCTCCTGGTCAAGGGGTTCCTGAGTACGCGCTACCTACATTTATGCTGACGTTACTCATTGTCAGCGTTTGGTCTACAGGCAATATGGGACCCGTACTGGCCAATGTGTTTGAACGGGCGAATCAAGGAAGCCACTCTGTTGGAGAAACCGTCTCTCACATACGAGAATTGGGCACTGTGGTGGATTTAAGTTATGCAGGGCCCATTTTTAATCCAGGCCCACCCACCAGTGCAATGTTTGATCATATCTGCCAACAGGACCCAGGTAATTCGGCCGTGGTGTGTTTTAATTTGCCGCGGATAGGCACTGACGGCATGTCCCCTCAAGAAGCGGCTGCAGCCAACGGCATTCGGCTTTCCTTACTTGAAATGCAAAGCTATCTGAATTCATTTGGGAACACGAACTTAAATACCCAAATGCAAAATGTTTTACACTTATTTCAGCAATTGTTTAACAGTGTATTGGTTGGTGGTTGCACCAGCACCTGTTCTCAAAGAAGCAACCTCACCACCGCCATCAATAACCTCAATAGTGCAATGGGGGCGGCCAATGTACCTACGACTGTTAACACCACCATTGCCAATATACTCACTAACTTTTCAAACATAGGCTATACAGGGTTTACGGACTTTCATGGAGGTCAGTGGGCCCAATCATACGTCTATTACCCTAGTGGGCTCCCCCCGCAAGTCTAGTTATCCTTTTATCCTGTATCATTTTTATGAGATGTAGGTGTTTTTCGGGTTATGCATTTCTTTCAATGGTTCAAGCAACTAGGTCAATTCCTGGGTTTTGAGAAAAAGCCTGATCATTTTGCTCGGGCCTTTGCCAGAGGTAATTTGGCAGAATGGGTTTTACCAACGGCTGTTTTAACCGCTTCTATCAGTGTGGTGAGTTTATCCCCTCAGGTACAGCAAATTTTCGGTGATTTTATGGCCACCAGTAACAAAGGGGTGAGAAGCGGCGTTAATATCAACATCCAAGAGTTGGGTACGATCGTCAATGATACCGGGCAACACGGGGTGGGATTGAATCACATTGTTCCTGTGGCACCCGGGACAGGTTTGTATCAAACACGCTGCGACGGGGTAACCGGAGTTTGCATTAATACGGTTATAAATCAGCCTTCAGTGCCCATTGATAATCTTGAAACCATTGCCGCTATTGGCAATCAGCTGAGAGAATTTGTAATGCAACTCCAATCGCAATGTGAGATTGATCCATCGTGCCAAAATTCGCCGGATCGCGGGCGTCTAAACAACCTGATACTGGCCCTCACTCAAGTGATTCAACAAACACCCACTGCCTGTGGTTCTGGCGGGGGGCCTGTTGCCTGGCAGGACACAGAAAATCCTTTAGGCTGGAAGATGGCCGTATTGTTGTCCTCTGCTTCCCCCTACTATTTTGGTCAACCGGGAGGAGACACGCCAATCCGTTCGGGCCGTATCAATTATTACAGGCCTAATCTTGGCGACACTGACTACAGCGGCCCAGGGCCAGTCGGCCCTATTGACCCTGCCACCCCTCCCAGTAGTATCCCTGCTGGATGCCTTACCGGAACCACTAGTACCGGATACACTGCCGCCATCAATAACCTGAACAGTGTCGGCCAAACATTCACGGTCAATGGTTCAATCTACAGCCAGTTTGCCAATTTGCTCTGGCAAGAAGCAATGACCATTTTTTCCCGCGCGCGAACCTAGAGATCTCGTTATCTAGAATCACTCCTTTATGTCAGTCTTCCATGGTATTCTTCCAGGCATGGGATTCACGTCACTCAGTATCATTGACTCTTCAGAAAGTCAGCCATTTCCCCCGCTTCGGAAGATGGTATCTGAATGCTTTTCCTTATACACCCGGCATTTATTTGTGCTGACACTGCCTTCTTTTCTGTATTTGATTATTTTGATTGAGTTTTTGCCAGAACCCACTGGCAATTTGCAGCTCCCCCCCGTTTCACAATGGCCGCTCTATATTGGCCTGTTTTTGCTCTATGCAGCCTTCCAGGCCGGATGGTTTCAAATGATGCACGGTCTCTGTGCCCAATTTGTTCAAGGCAAACTAGCAGAGAAACCCACCACTGAAACTGTTACTCAGAATCCTGCTGAAGAGCTTAAGCAACTGTTTTTGTCCCCATTTGCACCCTTATCGCATTTTTTTCCGGGGGTTGGAGCGTTTTTTGTTGATACTTTTGTTGGGGTGACCCTGCAAACCCTAATTTTGGCTGTTATTGTATGGTTCATCCAGCAGGCGATTGATGGGAATGTTGGCATTCCGCCTATTTTAATTCAATGGTTTCAGACGATGGAGCATACTAAAGAGCCTTTGTCTCCCGAGGTCATGACACAACAATTGATAGCGCTGCCAATTGGTCAAAAAACGCAATTGAATCAATTTTATAGCCTTATTTTCTCTGGCTTTGCGCTTTACGGTATTACCTCATTGTTACTCTTGTTTTGGCCTCCGCTGCTCATCTCACGTCAAAAAGGCGCGTTGTTTGCGATGTGCGACAGTATCATAACGGTCGTCAAACAATTAACTCGATGGATTCGGCTGATAACACTTCTGCTCCTGAGCTATTTTCTGGTCTTGGCGTTGCTCAGTATTCCATCTTTTCTGTCGCTGTTTGGCTCCTTCTTTTTGCTGTTGTTAAACGGATACTGGATGCTATTTATCTTTTTAGAAATTGCGTATCGCGATGAACAGCAAGCCAAATCCCGAATTGATGTGGCGGCATAGGTCTCTGTCTCATTTCGCGCATTGCCCGATTATCGCCGTTGTAGGGCCCACAGCTACGGGAAAAACATCCATTAGCATCGCGCTTGCAAAGGCGTTTCAGACAGAAATAATTTCTGCAGATTCTCAACTGGTCTATCAGGGCCTGGATATTGGGACAGCAAAACCAACGTTTAAAGAGCGAGAGGGGATTGTTCATCACCTAATAGACTGTGTTTCCCCAGAGGAGACCTTCACGGTAGAACAATATACGCAAACGGCTCAAGAGATTTTAAACCAGTTCACTGAGACCCCTAAGCCACTGATTATCACCGGGGGAACAGGGTTTTATCTTCGAGCTTTACTGGAAGGCATTCAGCTCCCTGGCATTCCTCCCAATCCAGATTTTAGAAAATCGGTGGAAAACAAGACAAACAAAGAACTCTACCTGCATCTTCAAACACAAGACTCTGACCGCGCCAGCACACTGTCCGAGAATGACCGCCCCAGAATCATTCGAGCTCTGGAAATTATCGATGCCACCGGTCAACCAGTCCCCAAGGTCAAAGAAATGCCGAATCCACATCCTGTTCTTTGGATTGGACTCAATTATTCCAACAGAGACGAACATCGACACCTGATTGACCAGCGCATTGAGGCAATGCTTAAAGCGGGTTGGCTGGCAGAAGTTGAACAGTTAATGACGCGTTTCGGTGACGATGCTCATGCCTTGACTGTTGCCCATGGGTATCCCGAATGGATTCAATATATCCAAGGGAATTTGACATACGAGCAAGCCCTTTCCCAAGTCCAGTTGAATATCCATCAGTACGCAAGGCGTCAACGGACCTGGTTTCGTCGAAATTCGGCAATTCATTGGTATGATCGTAGTACCAATAGCCCAGAGCAAATACAGCTCCAGATCGACAAGCAATGTCACGATTGGTTGGGTTCTGGGTGCATGTAACACTTCGGTAACAACTAATGCCTTCGCCTCATTCCCTCATCTGGCGTCCCGTGTTATCGTAATAAATGAGCAGACCAATGGTGGTGTCTGTGCGTTCATCAAATTTTTTTCTGAGAGTTAGTGTTTTATTGAATCAAAACTGAGGTTGAGGTTGTTTTGCTTGAGGTTGTTGTAGTATGACCCCACGTCATATCCATGTGGTCATTAATGATGCGCCCGATGACGCAGAAACGGTGCTGTTAAACAGTGTCGACGCTCTCACGTTTTACCGCGAGCATGCTAAAGCCAGTGGGCTCACTGTGACGGAAGCCCAATCCCGTCAGAGACCCCGTGGTATTATTCCCAGTCGCCGTGTTCTCAAGGATTACGTGCTTTCCAGCGACACCGTAAAGCTGTCTTTTTTAGACGCCCTGCTAGAAGACTAATTTTTAAAGACTAATTCTTATCGGGCGTAAAGACTCGGTTCAGAGTTTGATTGACTTCGCTTTGGCTGCGGATCGGCTTGGATATCCTCCACATCAAAGTTCAGTTCAGAACTGGGAACCCCTGGCCCAAATTTGACTCGTTCGCCCCCAATGCGTTGCGCGGTCAGCTCGTATTGGGCAAACAGATGGCGAGTCACTTCCCCGTCTTTAATGGTATCTAACTTATGATCGGTAATGCCAAACAGTCGGTCCCCATCCACAGTGACTTTGGGAGTTTCCCAAAACACTTGATGCCTTTCAGGGTAGTCTACTCGCCGGTGAAACACGGCTGTGTTCCCGTTCACTTCATCGACATTCACTGTCGCACTGGCCCCATTGGCTGGATTGGTGACCGTCACCTGATCATCGACTCGCTCTAAAACCCAGATATCATTGACAACTGGGGCGAAATACCCGGGCGCATTACTCTTAACCAGCACGGCTGAAATACTCCACTGTCCATACATCGCAGGCGGCAAAAAACGGGCCTGGGTCAGCGTCACTTTAATCGGCTGCCGAGTCGGGGCTTCTGGTTGGATGTCTTGTGCCAATGTCTGGGAAATCACTGTATGAGAAACCAACAGACCCAAAGCCACCCTAAAAAACAGCTTAGAATCGAATTTCAAAGCCATGATCCGGGCCGTCCCATGCATGAGGATTGGCTTGCAGGTTTATAATCTCCAAGCTCACAGAGGTCACATTGGCTTGGCCGGGTCCTTGGTGGCACCACTGAGTCAGCTTGCTGACGGCCTTATCCGTCCCCTGAAACATGGTTTCAACCCTCCCGTCTGGTAAATTGCGACACCAGCCACAGACGCCTAATAAGAGAGCTTGTTCGCGAAGTGCAAAACGGAATCCAACGCCTTGAACCCATCCGGAGATGATCAAACGGACAGTTTCTAAGGAAGGGGAGACAAGTTGTGTGGCAGAGTTTGACGAAAATGAGGTGGTATCAGAAGGCAGAGTCATCGTATCTCGCTTTCATGTTACGCTAGACTCACCATAGCATGCTTGATTGCCAAAAAATAGACGCTCCTTATCATCTTAAAAGTCCTTCAAAATAGAACTTGGAAAATACCCATCGCCAATGTCAAAGCCCCCCAAATTACACTTTTGTATTCTTTATGGACTCCTTTTTTATGGGATGTTCTTTTCTACGACACCTGCTTTGGCACAATCTCTGCCCTCCCAATCATTGCCCTCATTGGATTTAGATGCGCCTCCACACCACATAGCACCGTTTAACCGTGAAGATCAAGCTGATGAAGACCGATTGGATGGTGAGAACTCTGGCAGTAGCAGTGACAATCATTTTGACCCCAAAAAACTGGGTCCTGTCTTTCGAGGCGGCATACAACAGCAACAGGTGCTTAACCCCAAGTTACTTCCCTCTGCCAAAATACAAGCCAATAACGAGCCCGGCATTGTCGGCATTGATTTACAAATCAGAGTCAACCAGTTCCCCCTGTTGCAGCGGGTATTTCCCAACACCCCGGCCGCCAAAGCGGGTCTGAAACCAGGAGATGTTGTCTCAAAAATCAACGGGCAGAGCACAAAAACCCTGGATATCGTGACCATAGACAGGCTCATTCCAGACCGGCCCGGCTCACTCGTCAAATTTGAAGTCCAACGTCAGGGCAAACCGTTGGAAATCCCCATCACAGTGGCACCTAAATCCTCTTTACCCGGCACCGTTCAGCAACTGTTCCCCGGAATTTATGTCTCCCCCTTGGGTGGTATTTATCCCTATACGCCCTAGAAATTTAATGACGACAGACTTTATAATGAGACCAGCATGCCATACAGAAAACTGACACAAAAAGTCGACGATCTCTCGACCCCAGCGTATTTCCACTTCCGCTTCTACTGCGATTTATGCAATGAGGCGGTCGATTCTCCCCGCAAACACCGCGGTAAAGACGGAGAATTTGAAACTGATAATGACCTGATCGAAGCGCTGGTATCTGAAGCGAAGCAGTCTTTTCGGTTTTGTGAACACTGTCAAAACTGGGTTTGTAGGGAAGTTTGCTGGGATGCCGTTCGGTGCCAATGTGAACGCTGTGCACTCAGTCCTTTCTGGAAAAACAAGAAAGGGCAACAAAGCAGCCAAAATGAGGGCGAAAAACAAGACGAACACCAGTATTCTTCTATATTGGGGCCACTCGAAGAGAATTAATAAAAAGACAGTTAATCAATGGTTACCGGTACTGTTTTACCGGGACACAGCAGTTTCTCGTGCCGCACTGCCTTGTGCTTTTTGCTTGCGGGCATTCTCAATTCGGTGCATCGCAATGGCTTGGGCCGCGTTCCAGGGTAACATCTGGTGTGATTTTGCATATTCAAAGACTTCTCGCGTCTTATCATAGATGCCACGCACTTGCGCTTCTGCTTGTTCAAAGGTGACATGCTGAATTTCTGCGGCGACCATCATCAACCCGCCCGCGTTAATGACAAAATCTGGGGCGTATAGGATATTGCGTTGATGCAATATCGTACCAACCAACTCATCACCCAAGGGATTGTTGGCCCCACCGGCCACAATTTTGGCTTTCAAGAAACGGGCGACTTCTTGTGTCAGCAGTCCGCCAATGGCGTTGGGAGAGAAGATATCCACTTCTTTTTCGTACAAGGCCTCACCAGGGCACATTTCCACGGCGGGATACGCATCTTTAATATGCTGGACAGCAGCATCGTTAGGGTCAGAAATCAAGACGTGACAGCCCGCTTCTAGCAAGTGCCCCACCAAATGGTAGCCCACTTTACCCGCACCCTGCACTGCCACCCGAATGCCTTGCATAGATTCTTGTCCCAAGCGTTCTGCAACAGCGGCTTTGAGGCCCATAAACACGCCGAGAGACGTTAAAATCGCAGAATCACCCAGTCCTCCGTCTTCTTTGGACAAGCCCACAATATGAGGACAGTATTGATGCATAATTTTTAAATCATCCGTGTTGGAACCCACGTCTCCTGCGCCAATATAAGTCCCTTTTAGTAAGGCAATTCTTTCTGCAAAGGCTTTTAATAGGGCCGGTGTTTTTTGTGAGGGATGATCCAACATCACCACGCTTTTTCCCCCGCCCAAATTAAGACCCGCAGCAGACGCTTTATAGGTCATGGCACGAGACAGATTCAGGACATCCACCAGGGCATCTTGTTCTGTGGCGTATGACTTCATCCGGCATCCACCCAGGGCTGGCCCGAGTGATGTATCGTGAATCGCAATAATCGCGCGAAGTCCTGTTTCAGGATCGCTACAGAAAACAACTGCTTGGTGATCCTGTTTCCGGATCAGGTCAAAAATAGCCATGGCAAAGTACCCTATCCTATACGTACGATCATTATTTTGCTTATTATTTTTGTTTACGTTGAATGGAATAATGGAAATAGAAAGACGAAATCGGTGAGACCGCATAGAGCGAGGTCAAACTGAGCACTATTGATAGGCGGGATAAATCTTCCGGTGATACATCAGATAATGCTCCCGTATTATCGTCGTTCAAGCCAGTCACGTCAATGTAGGCCGCGTTACTTTGCCCAGATTTTAGTCGTTTCAGCTCTTCTCTCAGCGTTTCCAATTCAGCGATATTGTCTTTCATCGCCTCATACTTTGCACGGCACGTATTGGCCCAGGGGATAAAGGCACAACCTGGGGCCATCACCACAAAGGGGGTATCTGGGTAATCCCGGCAAAATTGGGGTCGGTCTTCGTGAACACCGCAACGGTTCCCTTCAATCAAATACCGGCAGTGATAAAACACCACGTCATCTTCGTTATTGGGAAAGTCTGGTGATTTACGGGCCGCCACCATGGTTTTTTCCACCAGGCCAGGCACCACTTTGGCAGCCGCTTCTGCAGAAGAATAGGGCTGCATAATGGAAAAAAAGTTACGGGCAAATTCGTCGCCTTCGGCAGCGCGCCTAAGCATCACATGATAAGGCTTACTGGGAGAAGCCCCCTTACAGCAATCTCCGTTACTGCAACAAGCGGGTAACGGGACGCCCAGTTCTGTCTCAAAGGCATTGGGCATGGCCCAAAGCGCTCCTTTATATTTGTATTTTATCCGGGCCTATCGTATCCAGGCCTATCTCATATTGTACCCAGCGAGATCGGATCCGTTGAGATCACCGAGCATTTTAAAGCGACGATCTTCCAAATGGCGGATACGGCCAATCAAGCGTTCTTCATTGTCAGAACCTGTTTTGGCCTTGCGAACATCGCGGTAGCAACGTGTTAATTCTTTGTTGACAGATTCCAGCGTTGAAAAAGACTGGACCAAGACTTCGGCATCCATTTTGTCCACCGTTTTTTGGTGAAACAGCGCAGCCAAATGCGATTTGATGTGTGCCAGTAAGAGACCTTGAGGCTTACGAAGCGATGACTGGGTTGCAGTGGTATCACTCTCAAGCATTTCTTTGGACATGGGGGCACACTCCTCTTTTTATTTGAATAGTATAAGCGAGCGAAGCACCGTGTCACATCCACTGCTTATGGGATTGCGCTTGTGGGAGCACGGTGATTGGTTAGGATTCAGAGACTATATAAACTAACTGTTGAACTAGCTTCTCTATGCTTACTGAAATAAAAACTGGGGCGAAAAGCCGATTGCGTTGAAAGTTATGTTGTCAGGGGTAATTTAATGTTGCCTTAAGATTTAAGAAACATTTCTTAACATTAATTCGTGCGTATTGCTTGTTGTGTCTAAGAGACACAAAGTGCGAGCAGCGAAAACTCTCCCTTTTTGTGAATTTCCTCCTTACTGTAGTGGTAAGGAGCTTATCCCACAAACATTATTGACAGCCAGAGATAATAATAGAATGATATAATCGAAGTGAAACAAGAAATCGTTATCTCTTTTCCAATCAATATTAGTTTCCAAGTTTCCAATTTTTAGGTCGGGAAAATACAAATCATCCAATTCGATACGAGCAATACCAAGCTCAGTGTTTAAATGCAGGATGCATGTTTTAGAAGTGAGTGAAAATGCCGAAATGAAAAACCGCTTTATAATATATCTATTAGCGTATCTACCTGTTTTAGATCCCTTTGCAAGCGACACGTTACAAAACATTGCAAGCATTCAAGCTTCCCCCAAAAGCGCCGATGCATTTCACATAGCATCCGTACACAATGCACAAAGGAAATAGTGAGGGAGAGGATCCTGATGAGTGACATTCACAACAACCCCCATATTCATCACAGCGGCACCAACCGGGCTGGTGATCACCATGGGAAGAAAAAGCATCACGAAGAACAGGCTGAACAAGGCCATACCGAAACACCCAAAGCCCCAACAGCCAAAAATGTAGACCCTTCCAAGGTGTTGGGCTTCCTAGATTTGCAAGGTCAACTCAATGCCGGGCTGATTCAGTCCAGCCAAAGCTCTCATGTTGGCCCGTCTATGGCTTCTTTCCCTACTCCTGCCGCCTTTGCAAAGCAGATGGAGCAGATTAAAGGAACCATTCAAAAAGAATTTCCTGGACTCAGCGGGCCCGTGCTTGAAGACATTGCTCAAGAAACCTTGATCCACTTGATAGATCCGGGACTCTCTGACTTTGCTGCTGTCCGTGGGGTCCCCATCTAACTGAAGGTATCTACATCATTGATTGCAACACCGCCTTTGTTCATTTGTTCAATAGAGGCGGTGTTGTTGTATCTGCAAGAAGCGCTTGACAATTCATCGTCTGGGCGTAAATAAATTACTCAATCTCCATGCTTTACGGCTTCACAGTTCTTTAGTATTATCTATTCACCGTCCATCTTGGATGTCTCTCACAAGCAGTATTTGCTTGGCTGTTAGTCGTAATCCTGCGAAGTTAACAGTTGTGTCCATCTCAAGTAACCTTTACTACCGCAAAACTCACGAGTCAAAACATCTGAGTCTGAGCAAACTCCCATCAATAATCCGTCTGGTGTGTCAGTGGTAGAAAATGGTAAATTGATAAACTCTGTCTCATTCAAGTCTTTAATAGAGGGTTTGACCGTTGAGTTCTCAAACAAATACCCAAACTGCAGATGTCAAAGCGAACGCCGGTCGCGGAGAGAAAATTTTAATCGTCGATGACGAGGCCAGTATCCGTCGGATTCTAGAAACCCGCTTTAAAATGCTGGGATACGAAATTGGCACTGCCGCAGACGGCGAAGAAGCCATTGAGCTTTTCAACAAATTTAGCCCCGATCTCGTCATTTTGGACATTATGATGCCCAAGATGGACGGCTACGGTGTGACCAAAGAAATTCGCAAGAACCACGAAACCCCGATTATTATTTTAACCGCTCTGGGAGATGTCGCAGAGCGCATTACCGGACTGGAACTGGGTGCCGATGACTATGTGGTAAAACCGTTCAGCCCCAAAGAATTGGAAGCCCGCGTCAAAGCAATTCTTCGCAGAACCTACGCCAAAAATGGTACCAGTAGTGCACCCACCACGCGAGAAGCCAACAATGTGATCATGATTGGTAGCATTAAGATTGACACCAGCAAGCGCCAAGTCTTTAAAAAAACCGAACGCGTCCGCCTGACTGGCATGGAATTCAGTCTGCTTGAGCTTTTGGTCAGCAATTCCGGGCGCCCTTACTCCCGTAGCGAGATTTTACAGCATGTATGGTCCTACCCACCGGATCACCGGATTGATACCCGAGTGGTGGATGTCCATATTAGCCGCCTGCGCGCCAAATTAGAGAATGACATCAGTAACCCTGAGCTGATTCTCACCGCCCGCGGCATCGGCTACATGTTCCAAAAAATCGACTAAGCCTAAACTAGGCCCAAACTTAAGCCCAGCCATTGGCAGCAGCAAATGTGCCTCGGCGGATGCTGGAAACCAGCCCTTTGCGGACCAGATAATTGACCCGAGATGAGATTTCACTCAGTGGAATGTCCTCAAACCCCATGCCGTTTGCGGGTTGTTGAATCCCGTTTTCTAAAAGATAGTGCTTAATCATCTCGGTGGTGGCCACGCCCCCGCAGTCAACAATCGCCTGATACAGTATCGTATTGATTGAATACTGCTGTCTCAGTATGTCTTTGGCCGCGGACAAGGCAGTTTCTGGGTTAAATTGCTGTAACTCAAAAGGGGTCCCTTTAAGCACATAGTGCGGGAGTACCGGCTGTTGTACAGGCCTTTGGGTATAACTGGAGACGTGATTGGAGGCATAGTTGGGGGTATATAAAGAGGCATTTGCAGATGTATTTTCGTCTGAAACATGGGTGTCTTGATGATAATTTTCCATAATCGCGCGAATACTCATTCTCAGGGTCAAAAGCTTCTGCTTGGTGGCCTTGAGTGATTGTAGTTGCTGTAAAGCGTCTTCCAATCGGTCCACTTCCGGTTGCAAAACAGCGAGCTCTTTTTCAATGGCCGTGAGAATGTCTTGCATTTTATCTGGGCTGGTGAGGCTTGCAGCAGTAATTTGAGTAAGATCCAGTTTACTGCCTTTAGCAGGCTTATTTTTAGGCGCCGTTTTTGACGTTTTTTTAGAAGGCTGTCTGTCGGAAGGTTTTTTTGAGCCCCCGCCTTTGGATGGTTTACCGGGGGTTTGGTCTTTTTTGGGCTTTGGCTTGGGTAAGGTCAGAGGCATAAAAAACCCTTATGTGTCCGTACTAACTCATGATTAACGTATCCATACAATAGTATCACGTTTTCACAAAACAAATTAACAACCATAGATTATTGCAATTACAAAACTATTTAATATATACACATTAATTAAATATACTGTAAAAGCATTATTCTTTAGTTTTAAACACATAAACACAACTTAAATGTATTTAGACGATTCCCCTCTTTGTGGTACAAACATAGTAGCCCCCCCCTTTTTGATGGAGCCTTTTTATGACGTCTATTCAGACTCTTTTGTCCCCCTTTAGACACCCTGTATCTGGTTTAACAACCTTGTCTAATGAAAGACAGGCTCAAGAAGTTCCAAAAACCCAGTCTGCTCGTGCATTTCATCAAGCTTCAGCGCTGTCACCGCTGCTATTTACGGGGAATATCCATTTTTCAGGCAAGGGCTATGCGCCCAAGCAAACCGAGTTATTATTTTTCCAAACGGTGTTGGCTGGTCTGCCGCAAAGCCGAGAAACCATTTATGCAGTCAGTGCGTTGCCTTCTGCTACCGTAAAACAAGCCCTATGGCAATTTGTTCAAGGGATTGCAGAAAAAAAACTGGAGCCCGGTGATCTGCCCAATCCGGTTGAACAAGCCATCCCACAGCATATACAAAGCGAAATGGCCCGGGCTAAATCTCGTGTGATGAACTTTCACGCCTTAGAGTACGGCGGGAAGTTCCCCTTAAGTTTAAAAACCACTGAAGCCTACCAAGGGGATGTGGCCAAATTTCAAAGCGATCTCAATCGTGAGATGCAGGACACACTCTATGTGTTGAGACATCGTTTTAAGTTTTCAGACCCTGCTCTGCATCTGTTTAAACAGTTTACCGCTCAAGTGGTCCCTGTTTTATTCAATCTCGGCTTTCCAGATGCCCTTCCTCATGCATTCCAAGTGGCCAGACTGGCTGTTGCAAAAGCCTATGAGAAAGGTGCCACTGAAGCCGAACTTCTTCAAGCTGCGATGGTTGGGATCGCCCATGACCCGAAGAAACCCAAGGAAGTCAAAATCAATCTGGCAGCCCATCCCATTGTGGCCAGTGCGATTGCCCATATGGCACTGAACGACGACACCGTTTTTATGAGAGACCACCTGGAAAATTTCCTTCAAGGAAAAGAGCTTACCGTTGAAACCTTTACCCAAGGGGTGGTTGAAGCACTCTCTGTCAATAATGATTCTCGCTTTGTCAATAAATTCGTGATCTGGCCGGGGATTCTGGGGCAAGTGCAGAAAGAGTATGGGCTCATGGTTCGCAAAGCGCTCGAAGATGAAGTGATTAAACGCTTTAACGCCCCCAGTCAAGAGCGGGGGACAGTCAGACCCATTAGCGATCATTTGGAAGGCAATCTCCATGATATCCGGCTCGATAGCGGCCTTCATGGTATTCGGCGCGGAGAATGGGACGGGTTTGTTGAGAAAAACAAGCCGGCTGGTAGCACTCTCACCGGTGAAAGTCTCTTTGAAAGTGCCATTGCCGGCAGTCCTTCTCCAGAGGAACTTGCCCTCTTACAAACAATCCAGAAAACCCGCTTTGAAGACGCTGATATGATGGTTTTCCGGGCGCCAGTTCGCGCCACCTCCTTGCTCAGTCACCATGAAGAAGTAACCTCGTCCGGTCGTGCAGCTGCTCGAGCCTTGGTCGAAGCCGACTCCTTACTGTTAAGCCCTCATAAAGTATTTCTGGCGCATTTTGTCCCGTCAGACCCAGTTCCCAAGCGAATTGCTTCATTTATCGTGTCGTTTAACGACAACATCAATGACCTTCCCTTTGACTCTCAAGCCAGTGCGCGTCCTTGGCAACGGGCGGTTTACATTTCAATTCTTCGTGCCGCAGGGGCTCTCACGCAAAGGAATCTGGTGAAAGAGTTTATGGGCCAACATGGGACAGAGCCTATTGAGCAACAGATTACGACCTTGAGCAACCTATTGATTGCCCCGGATACTTGGAATTCTGGCACATCGCAATATGCGAGTCACGTCCCCAAGCCCGCAGATGACAATGACCCTGCATTTCTGGCGCTCGAAAAGGCTTATTTAGCGATGACCAAAGAATTCCGCTTTGCAGTTTTTCAGCGCAACGGCAGTGAGCAAGTAATTGGTCAAAACGATTAGCCAAGAAACTTTTCTAAACCTTCCGTTCAAGCCTGAGCTTGTGATGACACGGGATGGTTCTTGGTCCGCGGTCTGGAAAGAATCGGGTTCTCCACATCATGAAGCGCTCCATAACCAAGCAGGAGCCTTAACAGAGGCCCTGCAATTATACGCATCACTCACTGTACCTAATCTATTTCAGGATTATCCATCTCCACCTGGGGGCAGCATCAGGATTTTAGATGCCTGTTTCGGGCTAGGATATAATACCTGGGCAACATGGAAGCTCTTAGCTGAATCTCTGGATCAGAACCCGGAGTTTATAAGCGCACCTTATCTGATCCAAACGCTGGCCTATGAACAGTTCTCAGAATGGGCCGCTTTTTACCCTCAAATTTTAGCGTTGGAGTCATTCTCTTCATTAAAACCCAAAATACCCCCTCTTGAACATAATATATATTATCAGACGTTAGTATCCCCTCTCCAAATTCGGTTTCCAATAGTAACCACTTCTCTTCAATTGGACCTTTATTTGAAAGATCTGAGAAACTTTGTCCAAGATGCCCATACTTCTAATCTCACCTTTTACCGAATCTTCCATGACGCCTTTTCCCCCTCGGTTTGTCCTGAGCTATGGTCTGTAGAGTTATTTGAGGGCTATGCCCGTCATTTAGACCCCAAATTTGGCTTGCTGATAACTTACAGCACAGCCGCAGCGGTTCGGGGTGCTTTACAAGAAGCCGGTTTTAAGATGATCAGAATTCCGGGGGTGGGCCAAAAAAAAGACGCCACCGTTGCTGCCTTGAGTCAACAAGCATTGGAACGAGTCCTTGCAAGCACGCCGGGCGCTAGCCCGCTTACTTTAGAGGAAGAGGCTTATCTCAATAGCAAGGCTGGCATTCCCTACCGCGACCCTGCTCTAAGAGACAGCAGTGAAAGCGTGATTTCTCGCAGGCAGGCAGAACAAGCCGGGTCTGATCGACGGTCTGGCAAGTTTTTTCGGGGGAAAACGGCCCAAAGATAGCCGTTTAAATCTGTTTAAACCGCTGTACCCGTTTATTAATCAAAGTCTTCAGCTTGGCGTTGTTGGACATCCGAACGATAGTCGTCAGTTCCCGCAAACGCAAATTCATGGTTTTCTGATAGTCTTCTAACGCCTGTTGCTCTCCAATCGTTCCTGGGTACGTGTCTTTCATTGTTTCATAACGCACCCGAGCTTTGGTTGCATTCTCGGTAACAGACAGTATGAGTGATTCTGTTTCTTGCGCTAAATTTAACTGAAACTGGACATGTTCAGCCAACTCACTCATTAATTCACAGATTGCATCAGCCTGTTGGGTCTTGGGATCAATCGCCCGAGTGGCAGAGCGCAAGTTAGCCCGAGGATCCATTGGAGAGATTTGCGGCGAGATTTGGACTGTGTCCAAGGGTTCAAATACTACATTTGTCACGTCTGTGAACTGCGTTCCCCTTTTTTCCGTATTCAGGGTTTGCTCCATATAAATCTGCTCCTGAACATAAGAACACAGCTCCGCCAAAAGACGTTGCTCTTCGGAGAGGGTGTTATCCGGCGGTTCTCGATCAGTCATGGCGGTTCTAGTCAGTTTCCTGTTTTTGCGTCATTGTCTAAGCTGATAGATTGTAAGCCTATACAATATTAAAACTTCCATCGGTTAAAAACTGCTTCTTATATATATGTATTTATACATTCACATTCCATTCTGCAAAAGTCGCTGCATTTATTGCGACTTTGCCGTGGTGCTCGATAAGTACGGTGGTCATCAGACCTACCTAGACGCACTAAAAAACGAGATTACGTCGCGATTTGAGGGGTTTGGCATTAACACGGCAAATAAAAAGCATCACCTAGACAGTCTTTACCTGGGTGGGGGCACCCCTTCACTGCTGCCAAGCCAGTGGTATCAAGAACTATTAAGCGCCCTAGACCCTTATGTTTACTGGGATAAAGACACAGAATTCACCCTAGAAATGAATCCAGACCATGTGGCATCCCCACCTGAGGCGTATAAAGCCCTAGGTATCAACCGGGTGAGTATCGGTGTTCAAAGTTTGAACGACTTGCTTTTGAAAACGCTGAGTCGTAGCCACTCCAGTGAGTCGGTTCGTAGATGTGTCACCCAGTTTCAATCCGCGGGACTTGAGAATATCTCGCTCGATCTGATGTTGGGTCTGCCTGGGCAAAGCCCACAGGACTGGGAGGCGACACTCAAGGCTGCTGTATCCCTTAATCCAGCGCATATCTCAGCTTATGGCCTTAAAGTGGAAGAGGGCACCCCGTTGCAACAGCTAGAGGCGGTTTCTGCCCGCTATCAGCTACCGGAAGAAGAAATGCTCGGTGATATTTACGATCTCACCAGCGAGTTTCTCCCGAGTTATGGATTTTCCCGCTATGAGATCAGCAATTGGGCACGAGCCGATAAAGAATCCACGCACAACCTAAACTACTGGCATGCAGGAGATTGGTTGGCTTTGGGGTTGGGAGCCCACGGAAAATGGGGTCCTCATTTTTATGAGAATACCCGCGATTGGAATCGCTACATACAAGACCCTGTAGGCTCTTCAACACACCAACTGTGGGATAAACGCGATCAATTAGAAACAGAAATTATGTTGGGACTCCGCCTCAAACAAGGGATATCGTTGGAAAGACTGGCGAAAAAATACAATATTCATTTAGAAACTTGGATGAAAACATGGCAGCCCTTGTTAGAGAAATACCGATGGGGCGGCTTTTTAGCAGGACATGACGAGGGGAATATTTGCCTTTCTAGCAAAGGAATGGCGGTGAGTACTCTGATCTTGTCAGAACTACTGGCAGAGAAAAACTTAATCGCTACTGAGTTTTCAGGCACTCTTGCTTGAATTATTAAAATTTTTTTAAAAAAATGCGCACAAAAGTCTCAGAGGATGTTTTTATACAATCACAGGGGCATAGTGAGCAAATGTAAGACAGAGACGCCAACGGGCGGTTTATTCTGTTGCTTACATAGGGGGAAATAAATGGTTACAGGGATTGGTGGATATTCTTCTGGGTATCCAATGACACAAAACCAAGTAGTACACCGCATGTTAGACGATGTGTACAGTGATGATACAGTTGCCTACATTCCAAAGTCTTCCAACGTTCAATCCAGTAATAGTAGTGTTGAAGCATCCCACGGTGGAACTGAAGCGAAAAAAGAAAGTGGCTTTTTCGGGAAATTATTCCGCGGGGTTGGCTCATTCTTTAAAGGCGCTGTGAAAGCCGTTGGCAATATGATTAAGAGCGCCTTCACCTTAAAAGGCATTCTCACCATTGCAGCCTTTGTGGCGTTATCCTTCACCCCATTAGGGCCAGCTGCCCTCATAGCTGGTGCTATTTATGGATTAGCAACGGGCGGTAAAGATTTTGTCACAGGGACCATCAACGGGATCCAGGCCTATGCCAGCGGCAATGACGAAGCCGGTGATAAATACTTAGAACAAGCCGGTGGTGGCGCGTTAGTGGCGGGTCTTTCTCTGGCCGGTGCTCGCGGTGCGCTCAAATCTTCCAACGTGACTTGGCAGCTTAAAAATACCAGCTATGGCAGCACAGCGGCTGAAGCGGCTGGATCGGTACGAGGCACTGCTTCTGCCTTAAAACAAATTGTGACCGGTGAAGCCAAAACCGTCATTGGCGGCAAACCAGTCAACTTCTATCAATACAGTATGCAGGCCGGAAAAGAAACCGCTGGTCAACTGCGCCAAGTGGCCATCGAAAATACATCTGCCACCAGCGCTGTGGGCAAACTGGCCCGCAAAGGAGCACCTCCACAAACTGCGGCTGAAGCTCAGACTGCGCTAAACAAAGCTCAAGGTGCTGAGATACAAGCCAGAGCCCAACTCAGCAATAAACGACTTAAGCCTGAAACACGGACAAAATGGGAAGCCAAACATGCTGAGGCCAAGGCTCAAGTTGAATCCGCTGAAGCTGCCCAGGTGGCACTCAACAAACCAACCATTATCAAAGAAATTGCGGGTGGCAATCCTCGGTTCAATTACAACAACAACACCTCAGTCACCAGTACTTTCCAAAGCAAATACAATCCGTTTAGTGCTACCAGTGCATTTGACCCAACAGGGACTTACCGCATCGCTGGCGCCACAATAATGGGGCAAAACCAACAAGAATTACCCGATTACGAAGAAGTGGAAAAAGCGTCTGCAGCCGGTGGAAACGGTCACATCGATCCAGATCTCTGGGCCCGCAGCGAAGCTTTCTTGAAAAACGCCGACGCCGGTAAATACAACTACTACGGCCAGGTGGCTCACGGGTAACATAAGATTTCCAAAGCACCTTCATTTTCACCACACACACACCACACACGAGATCTAAACCACTAGATCACCACACAACAGTAAATAAAGCCGATTGGTTCTCAGAGTCCGTTCTCAGAATCAGTCGGTTTTCTTTTTGGGCCCCTTTTTTACGAAGTCCCACGCAATCCCTCTGCTTGAACCCAGGTGACTCTGACGCTAGAATACAATAGAACTTCTGTCTGTATCACATCCGGAAATTGATAGCATCAGGAATTAGATTGGGGCACACATTCAATGGATAGCACTGCGTTAAACCACATCCAGACACATTACGAGCACATGGAAGCCCGTTTGAACCAGGCTCGTACGTTACTTGGACGACAAGAATTGACACTGGCCGAAAAAGTGCTGCTCTGCCATTTAATTCCAGAAAAAGCCCCAGAGCGGATTATCCGTGGGGAAACCATGCTTTCGTTACAGCCAGACCGCGTGGCTATGCAGGATGCCACTGCCCAGATGGCCATATTGCAATTTATGCAAGCCAATCGTCCTCAAGTGGCCGTTCCCTCAACAGTACACTGCGACCACTTAATTCGGGCGCAAGAAGGGGCACAACCCGATAATCAACGGGCTGAAAACGAAAATAGAGAAGTGTATGAGTTTTTGAGAACCGCTGCCGCCAAATACGGTATGGGTTTTTGGAAGCCAGGTAGCGGTATTATTCACCAGGTGGTGCTGGAAAAATATGCCTTCCCCGGTGGGTTAATGATAGGGACTGATAGCCACACCCCCAACGCCGGCGGTTTGGGCATGATTGCCATTGGTGTGGGCGGGGCTGATGCAGCCGATGTGATGGCCGGCCTGAGCTGGGAAGTGCGCATGCCTAAACTCATTGGGGTGCATCTCAAAGGCAAACTCAACGGATGGACCGCACCCAAAGATGTGATTCTTCACCTTCTTGGCAAACTCACCACCAAAGGCGGGACCAACAAAATTGTGGAATACTTTGGCGAAGGCGCTGAGGCGATTAGTTGTACCGGTAAAGGCACCATCACCAATATGGGAGCCGAACTCGGTGCCACCACCTCCATCTTTCCCTTTGACCCCAGAATGGCTGCTTACCTACGCGCTACTGAGCGTGCTGAAGTGGCCGCACTGGCAGAAAAATACGCAGCCCACCTCAAAGCCGATCCAGCAGTGGCGAGCAACCCAAAACAATACTACGATGAAGTGATCGAGATTGACTTAAACACACTCGAACCTCACGTGGTGGGCCCTGATTCTCCTGATAAAGCAAGACCTCTCTCACAGTTTGCCAAAGAGATTGCCGATAGTGGCTACCCAACCACCCTGAGTGCGGGTTTAATTGGCAGTTGTACCAACTCTTCCTACGAAGATTTAGAACGAGCGGCACATATTGGCAGACAGGCTCAAGCCAAAGGGCTGAAAGCACAATCTTATTTGTTGATCACCCCGGGATCCGAACAAGTGCGACAAACCATTGAACGCGACGGTCAACTCAAGGTCTTTACCGATATTGGCGCTACCGTTTTGGCCAATGCTTGTGGCCCTTGCATCGGCAACTGGGACCGCAAAGACATTAAGACCGGTGAAGTCAACGCGATTGTCTCTTCCTTTAACCGTAACTTCCCCAAGCGGAACGACGGGAATGCTGGGACACTGTCGTTCATCACAAGCCCTGATTTGGTGATTGCGATGGCTTTGGCCGGAAAAACCACCTTTAACCCACTCAAAGATGATATCAACGGGTTAAAATTAGAAGCACCCACTGCGCCAGAACTGCCCACCAACGGGTTTGTGATTTCGCACGACGGATTTATTCCACCTGCCAAAGATACCAGCAGTGTGGATGTCGCCATTGATCCTGCCAGTAACCGTTTAGAACGGCTCTCTCCCTTTGCGCCTTGGGACGGGCAAGATTTTGCGAATGTCCCGGTTTTGGTCAAAACCCAAGGGCAAACCACCACCGATCACATCTCACCCGCTGGAAAAGACTGGCTGCCCTTACGCGGCCATCTTTCTGGAATTAGCCACAATATGCTCTTGGGGGCTGTCGATGCCAGCACCGGAAAACCCGCAGAACCGATCCAAATGACCGTTTGCGGAGTGACCAGAGGGGCTTCCTCTTGGGCGCTGAAAGCCAAAGAATACCAAAAAGCTGGCACTGGCTGCATTATTGTTGGTGACGAAAATTACGGAGAAGGCAGCAGTAGAGAACACGCGGCGATGTCTCCCCGGTTATTGGGTGTAAAAGCGGTCATTGCCCGCAGCTTTGCTCGGATTCACGAGACCAACCTAAAAAAACAAGGCATTCTCCCGCTGTATTTTGCACAACCAGATGATTACGCTCAAATCAGCAAAGGGGACACCATCAGTATCCCCAATCTGAAAGCATTGGCGCCAGGACAGTCCCTGCAGATCAGTGTACGTAAAGCAGATGGGTCAGAAATCTCACTGCGACTGACACACACGCTGACTACAGAGCAAATTGCCTGGTTTAAAGCGGGTTCGGCAATGAATGCGGCCAATCAGCCCCAAACAACGGCAAAATAGCTACCCCGTAATTGGATCGCTTAAGCACTAACCGATAGACTACTCATCGCATTGGATTGAGCCGCTTCAGCTTTGGCATCTTTCTTGGCTTGAGCTTTTTCAGCATTTGCTTGTGTTTTTTCAGCATCAGCCTGAGCTTTTGCGGCATCAGCCTGTTGTTTTTCGTCTTCAGCCTGTTTACGGCTTTGCTCCGCAGCTTCTCGAGCAGAACGTTCTGCCTGGAGCTGTTGCTCCATTTCAAACAATGATCGCCCGCCGAAAGAAGCGTTATTTGAAGAAGCTGTATTAGAACGGGCTGTTGTATTCCCAGACGAAACGCCTGAATATAAACCCGAATAGAATTTGTCTGAATTCACTGACATCAGTCACAGTCTCCACACACCGAGTAACCTAAATTATGAATAAGCAAATTTATTTATATTTATTTGTATAAAAACAAGTTATTAGATTTTTGTGCTAGTTTTTTATTTAATTGCAAAGAAAAAGCCCCCACGCAGTGGGAGCTGATGCTGGTGTGGTGTGTGTGTAGGTAAAACTCAATATGAATAGGATGCCAAACCTTAAATTTGGACCATCTGCAAAGTTCACAAAAGCCAACCACATTGCCAAAAGACCGAGTGCGAGGACAAAAGCCCAATACATAGGTCGAAAGACAGTGTTGGTTATGAATAAATTGTATTTAGCCTATTATTCCACCCTGTTAACGGTATCGAACCGTAACCTTTGTTGTATAAGTATAAAAACAGCCTATTAGGATTTTGTGTTATTTATTTTTGTTTTGTTACGTCTTTTGAACTCAACGGGTTAAACAATTCACAGAGAGCGCCGACCTGTCTCAGTTTGGCCTGGCCTAAAAGGACCAGCCCAGTCAAAGCCGATTCGGGTCAGCGGCTCTCTACTCTTGACGCTTTTCTGAACTGGCAAAAACACAGCGTCAAAAACTTTCTAGCAAGTTACCCGAGCAGTTGGCCTCCAGCATTTTGCGGGCCTTGAGAAATCTGGAAAATACCATTAATTCCATTACCACTGAATGCCCCGTTTATTTGCATTCCCCCATTATTAGCCCCGCCAATTTGTGGGGGCTGCTGGCCTTGCTGTCCGCCGCCAGAAAGTTGTTGCGCGGTCTGAACCCCGTCATGGAAGCCCTTCATATAAGCCTGTTTACCGCCGCCACCAGGTTTTTTACCTTGGCATTCTTCTTGTTGTTGGCCGCCGCCTAAAAGCTGGCTGACTTGATTTAACCCTTGACTAGCTAACTGTAATCCGGCTCCAAATATTGCCATCGCCTGCGACTCCTTTTCCTCACTACCCAAATATATATTTAAGAGACTGAAAGCCTTGAGAGACTATAAGCCTTTCCAACTCTATCCTGTTTTTGTAACTCGCTCCATTGGCATAAACGATTTTTTCACCCAACAGTTGCTAGGGGAAATATTAAAAACAGATTAATATTTTTGAAAACAGCCACAACGCACTGTTGATAGAATTTAGCAATCATTTATCTATCAATCAAATGTCATAAAGGCGCGTAATTTATCCCACACATGTTTGACGCGTGATTCTGCCTCTGCCAATTCTTCGTAGTGTTCTCGAACCGTACTTTGTTGGTTCAATATCTCTAACATCTGCTGCTGGGTGCAATACCCTGCATCTACCAGTAGCTGACCCAAGGGTTGGTGTGATTTGTGCTGTTTATCCAGACACTGTGCTAATTGTTCTTCGTTGATAACCCCAACGGCCAGAAGCATATTCCCCAAACGAGTGGCCTCTTGGAAAGAAGCACGTTTACTTAAGAACTGCTGTGACAACTGACGGGCTGACATGTCGTTGATGAGTGTTTCTGGGTCAATGAGCCCGTTATCATCCAAGGTATTGGCGATAAACTCCTCAGCGGTGGCGCCAAAGGGGTTCACCCAACGCCCCAGACTGATATGCTTCAAGACGATTTGATCGTCCTTGGGTGGGGCAAAACTTAATTCATGTTGCTCTTCAGATGTCACGCCAGGGGGCTCACTCATTTCAACAAAGGAGAATCGGGTAATACTTTAACACAGATAACTTTTGATAAAGCCATTCCCCTTTTACACAAGGTCTATTATGATATTTACAGGATAGATAGTGCGGTTGATTAAGGCGAGTGAGTTGCCGACCCCCCAAGGGGGCTGTTAACACTTGATACTTTGCCTTAGGTTTTGATGAAAAGCTTAGGTTCTAATGAAAAGGTTGATAACACGCCATGAAGCCTTTTTTAAAATGGGCTGGCAATAAATTTGCCATCATACACCGAATTCTGGGGCAGCTCCCAGAAGGTAACACCCTGATTGAACCCTTTGTCGGTTCTGCCGCGGTGTTTCTCAACAGTCATTATCCTAACGCTGTGCTGGGAGACAACAATCCCGATCTCATCCACCTTTATCAATTGATGAAAACCCACGGTGATGAGGTGCTCCAAACCGCCAAAGCTTTGTTTACAGAGGCGACTAATACAGAAGCCACTTACTATACTTTACGAGCCCAATTTAATCAGCTCGATGCCAGTAATCACCCTTTTGAGAAGGCGGCTCTTTTTATCTACCTCAATAAGCATGGTTACAACGGTCTGTGCCGTTACAATCAACAGGGGAAATACAATGTGCCGTTTGGTCGTTATAAAAAGCCCTACTTCCCTGAAAAAGAGATGATCGCCTTTATCGAGAAGATCCAAACCGCCCATATAAGAAACAGTGACTTTGAGTCGACGATGAAGCTGGCTCAACCGGGTGATGTGATTTACTGCGACCCACCGTACTACCCCTTATCCCCCACGGCAAACTTTACCAGCTATAGCCGGGAGCGCTTTGGGATTCAAGAACAGGTGAGGTTGGCTGAAGTGGCTTTTGAATTAAGTCAAAACGGGGTCCACGTAGTTATCTCGAATCATGATACCCCCTTCACACAAGCGGTTTATAGAGGTGCCTCGATTGTCCCGTTCGATGTGCAGCGCAATATCAGTTGCCGCGGGGACCAACGCAACAAGGCGCGAGAACTGCTGGCACTGTATCGATCAGCTTAATATTGGCTGCATCACATTTGTTGTATTTCGCAACTTTTGACCTTCCCCGGTGTTCTACTAGGATATAGTTACGTCAGTTTGCCCAAAAGATTAAACTGGGATGTTTGCTAAAATGCTAGGCCCATCAAGTAGTATAGGCGCGCTGCCTGGGGGATACCCACCGTATTCAAGATTGGCTTTGGCTCCGCCATCTTATGGCCGCAATAATAACCAGTTGCGGATTGTTTATAACAACGACCCTCATGAGAAACTCCACGCGCTGCCTCAATTGGTCGATGGCTTTCGTCGTTTTTCGACCGAAGGGCAAATGGCCGGAATGGACGTGCTGAGATTAAGTGGGGGGGATCATAACATCGGAAAAGAATCCAATGAGTGGGCTTTAAATGTTCGGCTATTAGACATGATGGGGCTACACGGGACTGCACTGGGCAATCATGAGCTGGATCAAGGGACCAAGAGTTTATCTGCCGGTTTGGAGCAAGCCAATTTTCCAACCTTTGTGAGCAATCTAAAGCTACCACCGCAAAATACATTGCAAATAGAGATTCGTAACAGGCATGTGGTTACCACGCACCGAATCATTCAAGCTGAACAAGGACGCTACGGGATTATCGGGGTCACTACCCCAGAACTGTCTAGTATGTTGGATAAAGATGCGGCCATTGAGGGGTTGAAAGTGGAGACGTTAGAGGCCACCAAAAAACTGGTCGCACAACAAGTAAAACAGCTCGAAGCCCATGGGATCCACCGAATTATCGTTGTCTCCCATATGGGCTATGAAGCCGATAAGGCGCTGGCCAAAAGTGTTCCCGGTATCGATATTATTGTGGGCGGTCATTCTCATCACTCATTACCTGGCATTATTCCTGAGACCCCTTATAATACGGCGCAGCATATTCCTGGCTACCATCCAGAAATCCCACTACCGAACATGGTGGCCTCCCCCACGGGTGAGCCTGTGATGATATTGCAAGCAGGGAAAGACGCGAAATATATTGGGGTATTGGATGTTGCTTTTGACGGCTTTGACCGCGTGATGCCTCTGCAAAATATGCTTCACCGGGTGGCGAATACATGCAAAGCCGATCCGCTAGCGCAAGCCACATTATCGTACTTTTTGGGCCCTGATAAACCACTGGCCCATATTGCCACCCCTTACGATAATGAAGCCATCCCCTTTAAAGAAGACGCTGTTGCAGAATATGTCGCCGATGCCATTCGGGCAGTGACTCAAGCAGACATTGGCTTTGTCCGCTCAGCAGAAATTAGAAACAGTATTCCTTACGGCACACTCACAGAACAACAGGTCAAGGTGCTGATGCCTTTTTCGGATCCGATGGTTGCTGTTGAACTGAGCGGAGATGATATTTTTAAGGCCCTAAGCCGCTCTGCCAAAAGCGTGCAAGCCGGAGAACCCCACCCAGGAATGCTGCATCCTTCCGGCATGGTGGTTAAAATCGATCAGACCCGAGGAATTGTGACTCAGGCCCTCGTCTTTAACCGACACATTCAGCAGTGGGAGCCCTTGAATCCCCACAAAAAATACAAAGTAGGACTGGGCTTATTCTCCGTCAAAAACGGCAAAGAGTTTCCAGAACTCGGCCATCCCGAAGCGATTGTGGGTCAAACGTCTATGACACTGAAAGATGTTTTTTGCTGGCGAATGGCTGCCGAAGGTGCCCCCTATCAGTGTATTCGCTTCAATACGGACGGCAGACTGGTCATTCAATAAATTGACGAATAATTATTTATAAAATCTAATAATTGTTTAAACCCGCGCCTTGACTCTTTCCCAGCCGCGTGTCAAAATTTCATATCATTAAAAAAGTGAAGGGGCTCAAAACGACTCTATCGATGTAGAGTTTGGTCCGTTTTGAGGGCGGTTAAAAAACGAGTGAGAGAAAAAACGAGTGAGATCAAGATGGGTGATGAGCCCTAGAAATAATTCCATTTTCGCTTTAAAAAATTCTGTGTGATAAGAGTCAATAACTGTGTGTGAGGGACAAACCGTATGGTCATTTCAGCCATTTCTCGTGAAGTTATTCAAAACAAATCAGCACTTCCCCAAAAGGGAAACCCTCACCCAAAAATTTCTTTTCAGGGGGCTGACACGCTGACATTCAGCAAGACTTCGCCGCGACCCAATTTATTTCAACGCGTCTCTCAAGTGCTGGCTCTCAGTGCCGGGCTAGGTGGTCTTTTTGCTACTCTGCCAGCGCAAGCCGGCATCACCCCAGAAAGTGATAAAGTGGTTGCCTTTGTGAATAAGGCCTGGGACGGAAAAGCGTTTAAAGACAAAGACTGGAATACAGTCCGGATGGGTCTACGGGTTTCTGCAACCACCCAAGAATTAGATTTACACCCAATGCGCGTCACTATTTTAGAGCAAGGTCCGCTGCAAGCGGATATTCCCGCCGATGTGGTCCAAACGGCGCTGTTTACCGCTGGTGAATTGGGTCAAACCACCAAAGATCTCACTCTCAAAGCCAGTATTACCCAATTGATTGCCCCTTATGCCGACAATGTATTGATTGATTACCCGGACAATACGGGCAAAATGAAGCGAGTCTTTGTGGACGGGAACGCAGCGCTGAGAACCAAACTCAGCTTGCCGGGTTCGACAATTACCGATTTGCGAAAAGCCGCCAATGCAGCGATTGGCAAAATTGCCAACCCAGCCACGTTAGATCAAATCGCCAGCTCCCTCTTAAGCTCCGGCAGTGACAGCAACCGGGCTCAGCAAATGCTCGGTATTTTAAGTCAAGCGCCAGATGGGGTTCAGCTCCCACAGCAAGGGGCCGTAGAAACTCGCCTACTGACATGGGTGTTTAACACCAAAAACTTACAAGCCTACGAGGAAGCCCAAAAGAAGCAAACTGAAGCACAGCAGAAAGAAAAAGAAAAACAGCTCAAAGATGCAGGGAAGCCTGAAGCCTTGCCACTAGCCCCTAATGCACCAGACGGGAAGCCCAATCTTGATACAAAATCCCCACTGGCACCGCTCACGCCCAATGGGGCACCGGGCTCTCAAGTGGTGATTGGTGTGGATGCCAAAGGGGGGTTGCAGTTATTTCAGGTGCCTAACGCACAAGACAATAGCAATGATCCCTTACTCTCCCCTAAATTACCCGATATTGAAGCGGGGCGAGAACTTCAAATTGCGCAATCCATTCGCTTTTTAGCCGCCCATAATAATAAATTGGCCTTACCCGCTGCCTACCAGTGGTTCTATAACAAAGGGTTAGATAAATCTCAAGGGTATAAAGCATCCCCAGCGGATTTTCTGGTACTGGAAGCCCTGGGAAATTTAGCCCAAAAAGACCCCAAAGCAATGGCTGCACTCAATAAGCTGATTCCTGCCTATCCTGATATGATGGCGCAAGTGCTGTTCGTCGGCAATCATCCTCGCGTACCCATTGGTTCGCTCAGGGATGCAGGCCAATCCTTGATGAAAGCCCTGGTTCAAAATACAGCGGCTTCTCAGCAATTAATCCGTCAGATGGCGACCCGAACGGCCCCCCTGCCTTGGGAAGAGCCGAAAGGGACGTTCACCTCAGACAGAGATGTTCAGGATTTTGCTGAAAAAAGCAATAAAGTCCGCGATGCAGGGCGCCGTTTTGCCATGGCGGCCATGGTAGCGGATATTACACAGGGTTATGCAGAAACATTAAAAAGCATTGCCAGTAATCGTTTCGATCCTGATCGTAATACGGCCATTATCGGGCTTGCGCTGAGCAAAGATACCACAAGCCTGGATTTACTGATGGGCATCGCCATGAGCCCGACAGAAAGCGCGGGCAACCGAGGTTTGGCTTTAGAAGCTGCGCTCTATGCGCTCACCCCAGACGATCAATTGCCTGAGATTACCGCAAAAGCCCGGCAAGAAACCTTGCTTTCCAGCCCAATTGCGATAGCCATAAGTCGAAAAAATGCAGATCAAGTCAATTGGCGCGCACTGGCACAAGACAGTAGCCTCGATATTTTGACTGATAAAGAAAAAGACAAAGACGAGGCCGTAAAACCCTTTAACTTCTTCCATGCCCGCATTCAGCAACAGTTTCAAAGCTGGTTGAAAACCGAAGAAGCCCAAAGAGGTGAGGCTCGAAACAACGGGCTGATGCCAGAACCGATCAGTGATCAAGACAAACTTGCCAAATTGACAGAACTGTATCAAAAGGCGTTTGGGCGTGCCGGCATGGTTCTGGATCCCGTGATGACCGAGCGCGGGAAGCAGGCTGAATTCCAGACCAACGTGTTGGCCCCGATGGTTCAGTACCTCAAAAGCGGTGCCAGCATTAATCCCGATCTCGCACTCCCGATGGTGACTTTACTCGGGAAATCTGGCTATACCCCAGCAGCTGGTATTTTAGCCGATATCGCCAAACACCCAGAGCGCTTTATTGGGGACAATAACGACAGCGATATGTGGTCATTACTGGGCAATAGTGGCAACACGGCGATGATGAAAGTTGCTGCCGTCCAGGCACTGGGAAATGTGGCCACTCCGAATGATCCCAACACGCAGATCTTGCATGATGTCTTACGCGATCCCTTTATTCCCTATCAATTTGCCGGGCTGAGCGGGCTGACCGCCCTGGGAGAGCGCTCTCAGGCTCGTCTGGCAATGTCAGCTGATGCCTTTGCCAAAATACCGGGTATCAAAGGGAGTCAGGATGACTTACGCAAGTCCTTAGACGGCCATATCACCAAGGCTTTGGGTTATATTCAGCGTTTGGATCAAGGTTTCACTCCAGCGACACAGCAACGCCGCCCCCGAAATATGCTGCGCTATGAGGCAGCCAGAACCATTGACGCCTTGGGCGGAACCCCGCAACTGATCTCGGCTGTGAAAGCGGACTATGCCAAAAATCCTCAATCGGAATCCGTCCGTTCAATGGTACAAGCGATGATAAGCAACGGGAAAACCCCCGATCAATTAGCAGCCTTGGGCTTAGACCGTAAAATAGCGGTTGATCTCCAGCAAGGCAATTACTGGCTAGGAGATCTCCAAGCCAAAGGCTATCAGGGAGAAGGTGGTGAGCATGCACACTTTGATGTGGGCTATGTCAACCCACTGCCAGGGCTCAAAGACGTGGTTGTCTACCCGCAATGGGTAAGATACTCAGACACAGGCAATTGGGAGGAATCTCATCCTACCGGTACAGCGAGCACTGTCTTAAAAGTAGCACCCAAATTGAGCAAAATTTACTCCTACTCCGTGGCGGAAAACCGCCCGATCGATCCCCAAGAATCCGAAATGTTACAGGATCCCTTCATCCAGGGGCTGGAACAGGCGCTTGAAAATCAGATGACTGGGGCCACGCACATCACCACCACCAATCACTCTTGGGGCTATCCCAACATCGTGATGTACGGCAAAGAAGCCCGAGAACAGATGATCGATCTGGCCGGGGCCTATTTAGAGGCTCTGGGGCAGACCGGTGTAACCAATTTCGTCTCAGCAGGCAATGCGCAAGGGGCCAGTCTCAGGATGCAGTACGATCCTGTCGGGACACAAAATACCTTGGGCACCCGCATTGATAAAGACGGGAAAGTCACGCAACCAAATTCTGCAGTGCTTGTCGCCGCAGTGGACGGTCTGACAAAGTGGCTGACTGAATTTTCCAGCATGCCGAATCCACTTCGCCTGGATGATGCCCTAAGAATGTACGCAGCTCCTGGATATCAGGAGATGACTATGTATAAAAACGATGACAATCAATGGGTGATGATGCCTGTGGACGGTACATCCTTCTCGTCACCCAATTTAGCGGGTCTCAAACAAGTTGCCGATCGGGCTCGGGCAAACAAAGGGCTACCCGCGTGGAATAATGACGCCGTTGCCAATGCGCTCAAAGCCAGTTCCGCCCCACTACCTGGGCGCGAAAGCTGGGAAAGTGGGCTTTACGTAGACCCGACCAAATTCTTACTGGAGGCCCTCAAGTAATCACCCTTTTTACAAGTTACAGAGAGAGAAAAACCCAATCATGCTGAGGCATTTGAATTTATTACATCAATAAATCAATCAACATCAGCACAAACTATCACTTGAGCCACTTCACACACACACATACCTTGTTGGACTCAAGTAAGGCCAATCCTCACACGGGAATTGGCTTTCTTTTTTGATTATTCAAATTACGACATTCGTCTTATAATGACACTCTTATTTCAGTGTGTGAAAGTGCTTGCTTATAAAGTGCTTATTTTTGGAGATCGCTGCATGTCAATAAAAATGCCCCAATTAGCGCCCCAACTTTCAAAACTGCTGTTTACGGGTAGTATCACCAAGCAAGGGAGCCACTGGGTGGTGCCAGACGACGTCACCATCCCAGTCATTTCTGGAGACGGGATTGGTCCAGAGATTACCACCCAGGCAGAACGACTGGTGCAAGCAGCGGTTCAAAAGGCTTATGGCAATAAACGGGCTATCACATGGCTGCCGATTATCGCAGGCAGAAAGGCCGAAGCCAGCGGTCAAGGGCTACTTCCCCAAGCCACAATTGATGCTTTCAAGCAACACCGCTTTATTGTGAAGGCGCCTTTGGAAACCCCCATTGGCGAAGGGTTCCGTAGCCTGAATGTGACTTTACGGCAACTGTTCGATCTCTTTGCCTGTATCCGGCCCTTTCGTCTTTTCCCCGGGGTGCAAAGTCCTTTGAAAAAAGGCAATCCTGACATTGTCATCTTTCGTGAAAATACGGAAGATGTGTATCAGGGCGTTGAATTTCCCAAAGACTCTGATGGTGCCAAACGCTTAATTGCCTTATTGCAAGGAGAGGGGCATACGATCCGTCCCGATTCAGGCCTGGGCATTAAACCTATCAGTGAATTCGCCTCTAAACGACTGATTGAAAAGGCCTTTCGTTTTGCAATCGATAATCACCGTCCCAGTGTGACTATCGTTCACAAGGGGAATATTATGAAATTCACCGAAGGGGCCTTTCTCAACTGGGCCAAAGAGGTCGCAAAAACCCAATTCCCAAATGAGATTATTCTACCTGAGCAGTTTAAAACAGAGTATGGCGGAGATTTTAAGAAAATCCCACCCGGGAAAGTCCTGTTCCAAGAGCGGATTGCCGATGCCATGTTTCAAGATGCGATTCAAAACCCCGAGTGGCACAGTGTGATAGTGACCATGAACTTGAATGGGGATTATCTCTCGGATGCCGTTGCCGCTACAGTGGGCGGTTTGGGAATGGCACCCGGTGCCAATATTGGCGACAATTATGCCATGTTTGAAGCCACCCACGGGACCGCTCCTGATATTGCGGGACAGAACAAAGCCAACCCAACGGCGATGTTTTTAACCATGGTGATGATGCTGAACGAGATGGGCTGGCACGAAGCCGCCACCGCAATGGTGAAAGCTATCGAGAAAGCGCTCAGTGAGCAGCAGATGACCGGAGATCTGGCCCGCAGTATCCCAGGGGTAAAGGCTCTGGGCTGCAGTGAGTACACTGATCAGGTGATTCAAAGGCTCTAGTTTGCGGCTCTAGTTGGCGCAGTTAAACGCTACAAACACTGTAAGCGCACGCTGGGCATAACCAGCATCCTTCGCCGTGGCGCATCATGGTGCTGCATTCTGGGCAAAGATGGTTATTTTCCGGTTCGTGATGCCCGAGAGCCATGGGTTGATCCGCGCGACTGTTATTGCGGTAAACGGTCATGCCCTTGATTCCCTGCTGGTAGGCCATAGAAAAGGCGTGAGCGACAGACTCAGTGGAGGCCTCTTGAGGGAAATTGATGGTTTTAGATACCCCGTTGTCGTTATAACGCTGAAATACAGCCTGCATGCGAACATGACTTTCTGGAGCAATATCTCGCGTGGTGACATAGACCCGTTGGACGGCCTCAGGAATACCAGCCATGCCTTGAATGGAGCCCTGTTCACCGATCTGTTCAATCAGGGCGTCAGAATAAAACCCTTGTTCACGGGCAAGAGAAAGAAAACGGGGATGCACTTCAGGCAGTCGGGTGCCGTCCATAATATTGCGCTCGTACACCAGTGAAAACACAGGTTCAATCCCACCGGAAGCGCCGGCAATAATACTAATCGTTCCTGTGGGTGCCACACAGGTGGTGGTCGCGTGGCGGAGTCCATGTTTGTGAATCGCCTCATCCAGTAACTGCCAGTCTTCCAGGCTGACTGTACGCGCTGAATGGGATTGATGCCGCTCTGTTTGCCAGTTTTTTGTTGCGTATCGGCTTTCTGCAAAATTCGGAAAGGCCCCTCGCTCTTGGGCCAGTTTTACGGAAGCCTTCTTAGAATGGTAATCAACAAAGGCAGCCACATCTTCCGCCAGCAGAAAAGCCTCTTCACTATGGTAGGGCAAATTCAGCGCCATCAGTAAGTCTGCCCACCCCATTAACCCGAGTCCAATCTTGCGGTTTCCCAGCACCATGGCCTCAATTTCAGGCAGGGGGTATTGGTTTTGGGTGATCACATTTTCCAAAAAATGGACCGAGAGATAGACGGCCTCTTGTAAAGCCTCCCAATCCAGGGCTGCTGGACTGTTAGCAACCGGCGTTGTCACAAAGCGGCCAAGATTTAATGAGCCCAGATTACATGCCTCATAGGGCAACAGAGGCACCTCTCCACATGGATTGGTTGATTCTATCGCGCCAATCTTGGGAGTTGGGTTGTCGCGGTTAATCGTGTCCACAAATATCATGCCAGGCTCACCAGTTTGCCAGGCGCTGTAGACAATTTCATCAAAGAGTGCCACGGGATCCACTGTTTCTACAATATTTCCCGTCCCAGGGTGTCTCAGGGCAAATGGTGTTTTGCTTTGATAAGCCTGCATAAATTCATCTGTGACCCCGACAGATATATTAAAATTCACAATCCGACCGGGCAGATCCTTGCAGTGAATAAATTCGCGGATATCTGGATGATCGACGCGCAAAATTCCCATGTTTGCCCCGCGCCGGGTACCGCCCTGTTTAATCGCCTCTGTGGCGGCATTGTAGACAGACATAAATGACACTGGACCAGAAGAATTCCCCATCGATGACCTCACCACGGAGCCGGCAGGACGCAGTCGAGAGAATGAAAAACCTGTCCCCCCGCCACTTTGATGAATTAAAGCCGTGTGCTTCAGGGTGTCAAAAATAGAGACCATCGAATCATCGACAGGCAGCACAAAGCATGCAGAGAGTTGCCCCAGCGGGAGCCCTGCATTCATCAGCGTTGGGCTATTGGGCAAAAAACGCAAACTTGCCATAAGCCCGTAAAACTGGGACGCCAACGAGTGAACGTCGGCTTCATTCGCTCCGTAAACACTATCGCCAGCAGCGATAACCCGGGCCACACGACGAAATAAATCTTCCGGGGTTTCCAGAACATGCCCGTTTTCATCGCGTCTGAGATAACGCCGCGCCAAAACGGTCAACGCATTGGGCGTAAGTTCTGGCGTGAGTCCTGGAGAAATCATTTCAAAGTCCCTGCAGCAAAACAGATAGACACGAACAGTCTCAGTATAGCATTGCTCAGCGCACTAGTCAGGCTATTTGCTGGTGACAGGCAATTTAACAGGGGGATGTTCCCACTCTGGATAAGTAAAATCGTTGACAGGGCACAAGGTAGGGAGTCCACGGCCGTAAAGCAAGGCCGCCCAACTTGCCGCCAGTCCGCCCACTGGTTTTAGTCCCGCTTCAACCGCAAGTCGGTTAAAGGCCTCCAGTTCATCTCTTGTCAGAACACCCACCATGTCTTTAGAACTGCGAACCCGCTGGATTAACAAGGTTTTGGTGACAGCATCATTCACTTGCCCCAGCAGTTCCACCCCAGCCCGAATTTTTCGCCAGCCAAAGGGTTGTTTCCGAAAATCGGGATCTAGCAGTTGCTGCACAAACTCATCTTGCAGTTTGGGTGTCGAGGCCAGGCCTTTAAACAGCCGAAAACGGTGATAAAGCCCCTCTAATGAAAGCTTGGGATCTTGTAAAACAAATAAAGACCAACGCTGTTTCACCTCTGGGTCTTGAATACTGGGAATGGCCCGAATAGCAAACACCGTGACCAAAATAGACTGATGCGGATCAATATCGAGAGAAAACGGTTGTTTCTCCACGCCACGAATTTTTGTTTGCGGGTAATAGACAGGGCCAAAGGCCAGGGCTTCTTTCAAAGCCGCCACTTTCATCTCATCTGTTGGAAGCAAAGGGATGCGCAGAGCCCCACGCGCGGCCACATCGGGGCTTTTATGAAAGCAGTCATCCAGCACAAATTGGGCGGCATCTGGAGAAATCCCTCCGTGGACAGGCACAGGCGGCAAGTTGATGCCAGTAACAGGCTGAGCTGGCCCAGAACCACCCGGGGTTGACGTCTCTCCAGCAAAATAGACGGGCATCATTTGTTGCCGGATATTGGCCATAATGGACGCAGAGACTGGATTACTGTAGATACCCATACTCACCCCGAAAAACCAAATTGTGGAGTATACCCTTGATTATCCACAAAAATTTGCTAGTCTCAATAGGGTATGCTTGCGCCGACGTATCTTGATCAGTGCTTAAAGGAAGGCCTACTGGTTCGATGGCCTGATTCGGCCATGCCGATTAAGGTTTACATTGCCCCGTTTCGGTGGTACGAAACTGCCAAACAACGAGCTTCAACCCTATATGAGCAAATGATTCTAGAGGCGATGAGCCTGTGGAGCACGGTGAGCCAGGGGAAAATTCGTTTTCAGCGAGTCACCCAGCTCACGGATTCACAAATTGATGTGAAATGGCGACGAGTGGACCGAACCTCACTCGGGCACTGCCAATATCTTATTAACGATCAAGGCATGATGTACTCTGCCGAAATTCAGATCGGGATCTCCGACGGAATCATCCACGCCCGGTATAACAATATGAATGAAGTGAAACATACCATTGTGCATGAATTTGGCCATGCTCTCGGGCTGGTTGGGCACAGTAATCACAATGCAGATATTATGTTTGTCCCTCATCAATTCGGGGTGGTCTCTATTTCACAACGAGATGTGCTCACGCTCAACCAACTGTACAGTCTGCCCCCAGGGTTTGATTTTCAAGCCCAAGCCCACCGACTGGCGTTGCCTGCCCCTTATACCCTGTTTGATGTTTTAGATAAACTCCATGGAGATAAATCAAACATCTCGACAAATACTGCACAGGAAAAATTGCTCCCTGAAAACCCAGATGCGCTCCATCACCAGCAATCCATCTTGACAGAAATGGGCAAGTTCCATCTGGCGACCCAACATATCAAATCGCCGTTACTTCCACCCCACATTGCTCCGTCCTCTCCAAAAATCAATTCACCAAAAGTCGATGATGATATTTAAAAAACATCACCTAAAAGCCGCTACCTTTAGGGCAGCGGCTTTAGAGATTTTCTCCTTACTCAATCCATGTTGACAGAAATGCTTGCATTCGATCTTCAGATGTTTTATTTAAAAAATTTAATTAGGCCATTCCGATTTGGTTACCACCGGCCATAGAGCCCCCGCCCTGTTGTTGGCCTTGTTGTTGCTGGAAGATTTGCGCCAATTGCATCTTGGCCTGATCCCCAGCTTGTGCGGTTTCTTTGAGCTGAGTAACTGGGTCACTCCCGCCTCCGGCACCAGAAGCGCCTTTTGCGCCTCCTGCTGCACCTGACGCAGCGCCTAATACTCCTTTTGCCACGCCACCAATGGCTTTGGCAATACCACCAAATAATCCCATAATACCTATCTCCTGCGAATTGTTCTAAAAAATTGTTTGCGATTTTTCTGCGAATATTTTTGCGAATAAATTACGACATTAACAAATTAACCAAAGATGCTACTTAAAGCGCCCAGAGCGGTATTTAAACTGCCCCCAACAATTTGTCCCGCGTCTTTATTTTTCGATCCCCCGGCAATATCCATTGCACCTTGAGCCATTCCTAAAGGCCCTAACGCTGAAGCCAATGGATTCGAGGCCCCTTTACTTTTTCCGCCACCAAGTAATGAGCTGGCAGCAACTGCACCTAAAATAGGTAACATATGGTTTTACTCCTTTTTTTAGTAACAAACAATCCCTGCATTCGAGCTTTTTTTATTGTTGAATAATGCGCTCAATACCTTGGAAGTTGTAGCTACTGTTAGTGAAAGGATTGTAACCACGTGTAGTGCCTGTAAAAGGATCAAACCCTAACATGGTGCCACGAGGCACAACAGCCTGTTGGTAACCAGGACCACCAATCACGTTATAGTTTCTGTTCGTACCGTTTAAATAGGTGGTTTGGTTGTTACCGTTTAAAAATTCGTTTTGAGTGCCACCATTGCCGGAATCGCCAATAACGCTGTTCCAACGGTTATCAAAAACATTGTTTACCCCGCCCCAAGGATTTCCGTATCCACCAGAAAATACAGGTGGAGGTGCACAGTAACCGCCACGATTTCTGCCACCGGATCCAATAGAAATTCCAAAACCTGGCACACCAATACTTAAACTAAAACCCATAATATATATCCCCCTGCCTAAATACCTATCTTACTTAAGAACAACACCCATTCTGCGATAAATGGTTTTTTGTGTGTTCTGTGTCCCCTTGTGATTGCATAAAAAAACAGTTGATAAATTTTTTGCTAGCCCCGCAGGCTTTTTAAGGGTTTATTAATAATTCAGCCTATTCTATAGAGGTTTATAGAACAGTGAGCGACAGACGGCATAATCCAATGGCAGAGAGAATTAACAGACTTATTAGTGTGAGGGAGAAATCGAATTATAAACAAAATGTGAAGAGATCTAGCACAAATTCTTAAGAAAATGTTTTTATGCCAGTGTGAGAGGTTAACAGCAAGCAGACAAGCCAATTTAATCAATAGAGAGCATTGATATTTGTTTGTAAGCGTTTGCCGGTATCACATTAAATCCTATACCTGCGATTACCGACTATATGATGATAAATTCTGCGATTTTCTTGACCGAATCGAAGGTCGTTTCGGGGGAGTGTTTGTCTTAGCATCTGAGTCAATATTTTTTCGAGTCAGAGTCTTTCATTTTTTAAGAACAGATTTCAAGAACAGAGTCCTTCAAGCGTGGCTTTTAATCTTGTTTCCTTATGTTCCACAGTGTCTTTTTTCATTCGACTATCCTAATTTTCCAGAGTCCAACTTTCCACAGTCCAACTTCTGCATTTCGGCAAGGGGATAGCACCTCATTATTCCTGCAGGGATTGAAACTCAAATTTTAGGGCCTGCCCAGGGCATACTTTATTATGTCCGAAAAGACGATATCGTTAACACGCCTTTATTGGGTCTTATATCGATAGAAATATCATACTGAAATTTTTTTAACGACTAAACGACTATTTGAAGAGAGACGAGTCACCACTCTAATACCTTTCAATGTCTAGTTTCAAATCTCTATATTTCATACGCAATACACGAAACCTTGTCCCAAGTTGATCCCGTCTTTTGCTGCCAAAACCAAAAGACGGGTTTTTCTTTTGCAAGAATAGGGCGGGGCAAAAAAGGGCTAGGGCAAAAAATGTCAGGGTCCTGTTTTTGGATCATGAGACAAAAAAGACTAAAAACATGAGACAATAAGTTTTCATTTTCTGATAGGCACCCTGTGCGACTAGGAAATCTTGTCTAATGGCCCCCTTTCTCAACCCAGCCTTAGGCTGTGATAGCAATAACGGATCTGATAATCACAATCAGACCAGCCCGCTCTGTGTCGCGGTCTGCACACTAGCTGATGACCCTCTAAAGGACAGACTGTCACAGATGCAGATTCTCCCCGATCTCTTGGTTGGCGCACTCCACACAGAAAACCTCGGCATTGAACAAATCATCACTTATTGTCTAAGTAACCCCCAGATTCGTTATCTCCTTCTCTGCGGGCTAGACGGTAGTAAGGCGATTGGACATCTCCCAGGGCAGTCCTTGATGGCACTTTACGAAAACGGTATCGACGACAACGGAACCATGATTGGCGCTCAGGGCAAGCGGCCCGTTATCCAAAATTTATCCGTCGAGGCCATCGAACACTTCCGGTCGACTGTCTCTGTGCTGAATTTTATCGGACTGCAAGATCCTGAGACGATTCGACAACACGTTTTAGAGACCCAAGCCAGTAATCCTGGACCTGCCCCCCGCTTTGATCTCGCGCAAAATGTGTCCGTCTTCCAGCGAGACTTCCCCTTGATTCAAGGCTACAAGCACGCGCATATGATTTCTGACCCCGGTGGATACGTGATTATTTATACGGATCTTGCCAGAAAAATTATTACTCTGGAACATTACGACACAGCCGGTTGCTTGCAACGGGTGATCGAAGGCGATTGCGCCTCGCAAATTTATACGCCTCTATTGGAACTAGACGTTATTACACGGCTGGATCATGCGGCATACATCGGTAGAGAATTGGCACGCGCAGAACAGTGCATAGACAGCCAGACCGTCTATGTTCAAGACGCGCTTGAGACAGCCCTAGAAGAGACGCTCGTCAGAAGTAACTAAAATCTGTCAGCGTTTAGTGATGATGCCCGCCGGGGCCATGGGGATGTCCGTGTTGCAGCTCTTCTGCTGAAGCTTGGCGAATACCGACCACTTCCACTTCAAAGTGGAGTACTTTACCCGATAAGGGATGGTTTCCGTCTAGCAGCACATGCTCTTCTTGGAAACCAACCACGGATGCGATCACGGTTTCCCCAGACTCAATGCCCAATTGGACCATGGCGCCTTCTTTAGGGGGCTCCCCTTGAAAAAGCTCTCGACCAACCTTAAATGTGAGATCTGGATTGTAATTTCCATAACCCTCTTCAGGGCTAACCCGGACCTGTTTTTTTTCGCCCACGGCAACACCAGATAGGCTGGCCTCTAAGCCAGGAATGATATTTTGATGTCCATGAAGGTAGTGCAAGGGCTGTGAGGTTTCCGTTTGGTCCAGAATCTGTCCTGCATCATCTTTTAATGTGTACGCAATGGCAACAACCGCATTGTTCTGAACCGTTTCTGTTTGGCTGGCATTCATCGGAAAACCCTTCTATATTTCATACAATTGCAATTCAATTTCATTCAACACACAGTTCACAGGGTACCACAGGCCAGTCGATTTCCCTTACAGAAATTTTACCCGGGACCAAAAAGGCCACCTATTCCTCTTTTTCCAAGAAGGTCTTCACCATCACCCGGTTCACCCCTTGCGAGCGGCTGATCTGGGTGGCCAACTCGTGGAGATTAATATTCAGATGCGCGCAATTAATCAAATAGTTAAGCTCAACCTCTTCTTTTTCAAAGTTCTCCTGAGCCTTCACCTCAATAATGTCTTGCTTAAACTTGGTGTCCATCCACTTCAAGGTTTTTCTGGCCTGTAATGGATTTAAGGAAAGCTCAACTTGAAGCCGGTTATACTCTTTCAAACGCTTGTTTAAAAACTTCTGCTCTAGCTTGCCCACAAAAAACAGCACCAACACCGTAAATGCCGAGGCCATAAACGCCAAATCCGTCAGACCAATCCCCACCAACATCCCAATACTGCCCGCATTCCAAATACTGGCCGCTGTGGTGAGGCCGCGAACCGAAGAGCCGTACTTTAAGACAGCCCCCCCGCCAATAAAACCGATCCCACTGACAATTTGAGCCGCCACACGAGCAGGGTCATTGCCTTTTCCGACAGAAGACAAAATATGAGGCGTTATCGGCAGTCCCGTAAAAAAGTCCGAAAGCGAGACCATGGTAAAGACTGCCGCCCCAAAGGTCACCAAAATATGGGTTCTGAGCCCAGCCGACTTATGATAGAACTCCCGTTCCATCCCAATCATTGTGCCGCAAACCACTGCCAGCAGCATCCGTTCTATGTATATCATATGCGTTGAGGAATCTAGCACGTAAAAAAACCGCCACCCAGTCCTAAAATCAGCCCAATCCTAAAATCAGTTCCGCGAAAGGGATCTTCCTATTATAGCAATTTTTTCAGGGCGCTAAATACGCAAAATAGGCAAAAACAACCACTGGAAGTGACTATTAGGCGTGCTTGAGATTGATTTCCAAAATAATATTGGCGACATCCCTCTGCCGGTAAATCATCTTCTGCAGCATTTGGTATAAATCGTGTCGTAACACAAATTTCTTGGCATCAGGTTCTTCATTATAAAGCTTCAACAAGAGATGACTGACTTTGGCGTCCACAGCCACTTCAATGCTCTGGACTTCAGCAACAGATTGACGGACATCTCTGGGGTCCTTCAAGGCTTTCAACTGACTGGTCATCCCTAACAGCAAATCAGCAGACTGTTCTAGACGATCTACCAGTTGGGTGAGATCCCCCTCCCAACTACGAAGCTGAAACAGTTCGACGTGTTCTTGGACCTTAAAAGCCAATTTAGGTAGTTTATTTAGCCCAAAACACAAGGCATGGATATCTTCACGGTCATAGGGGGTAATAAAGCTCGTACAAAGAGCTTCCACCAGATGATGGGTGGTATCGTACGACTGAGTCTTGTTGGCAATAATTTGATGTCCAATTGTCTTTATTTCCGCTGCGTCTGTGGCTTGAAACAACTCCTGCAACAAAAGCACACTCTGGTGAGCATGTTGTCCGGCTTGCTCAAAAAACGTGTAAAACTGTTGCTCTTTCGGCAAGATACTGAGATTAAATCCCATCGGGCACCGTCCTGTTGCGTGGCATCATCATCTTTTTCAACACCCATGTAGTGTATGAAAAACCAATGCAAAACAAAACCCGAATTCTAAATACCCAACTTTTCTGTCTAGGCGACAGCCACTTCTTTGAGATCGGCTACTGCAGCCTGAATGACCTCTGGCGTAATCGGTTCTGGGCTCTTACGGCTTTCTTTCCGCTTGAGTCCAGAGGATTCAACCGCCTGTTTTAAAGCCTTACAAAAACTCATCATGATATCTCGGGCGCTGCGTCCTTTCATGGATTTGCCCTGTGTGTCCATCTCGGTCTGAATACTCTGTGGATCCACGGGGAAGCCCGCATAAGTTAACCCTTTGGCAGCGGCCCACAAGGTTTGCGTTTCGTTTAATGCAGGGAGCTCATATCGGGCAGCTTCCGGAAACATCACTGTTAAGCCCTCTTTCCAGGCTTTGTCGGCATTAACTAACATATCGGGGACCCCATCTGTCACAAAAATGAGATTGGGTGCCATGGCACGAATTCTCTCAAATCGTTTGAATAAAGGCTCCGTCATATCATTAGGCCCCATAATCATTGCGGTAGAGAGCTCATCCAAAAACATCACCGCCCGGGGTTTGGCTTTTTGTTTTTCTATCCAATCGTAAAGGGGCTTGAGATCCGCATCCTCAGCCAGTGAGAAGGCCAGGGCATTCATTGTGAAGGTGGGCACTTTTTTTGCAGCAAGATCGTGTTTGATTTTTCCCAAAAAAGTGCTTTTCCCGTTGCAAGAATCCGCCGTAATCATCGTGTCTGATTGCCCTACAGGCAGTTTTAGCAAACGGCTCACAATAATTTTATCCAGAGGAACCGCATTGGGTGTGGCGGCGGTCATCCCCTTAGGATAGCGAGGGCAATAGTACCCCTCTCGGTACAAGCCAGCAGGCTTGGGGTGGACAGGGTGGCATAATTTATTCAGGACAGGCATACTGCCTTGGAAATGGATACCTGATTGAAAGTGAATTCCGGATTGGTTCACAGTAAACTCCTCACCGCACAGGCGATTTCATTTTCACACACTCGATAAAACCCAGTTATTTAAAGGCTTATTTTATTTTTAGAGGGGATTTCATTTTCCACGAGCACAAAACCCTGAACAATTTTTTTGTTGCTAGCCGTATTGTAAAAAAATGTATCAAGTTACGTTTGAACTTTGGAGGCTTTGGGTAATGGGACGATAAAAATATATCCAAATTATATATTTCATTTGGGAGCAGCATTCAGGAGCAACATTAGATGGTTCAAATTCGCCCTGGTAACGTCACTGCATCGCTCAATACCGTTTCAGCTCGACCCAGTAGCAGTGAGTTAGCAAGCACCGAAACCACGAGCAACTTGCCCACAGGCGGCTGGTGCGGTAATCCTCCCGTGGGCAATCCAGGACAACCGATACCACTGCCTTTTCCCACGCCTATCCCCATCAAAATTGATCCCAAACAACTGGAAGATCTCCCCTCACTGGGCACTGGGTTTAGAACCATCCTGAAACAGTATCTCAAACGTGCTCAAAAACTGATGCACGGTGCTTTAAAACAGCAAATTCTGGATCTCAGCAAAGAATATGGTGTTCCTCCACAAAAAGTCTACCGGGCTGCGAACCAGGTGATTGCAAAAACTCCTGCCTACCAACAAAAACTCAAAGATGCGTCTACAGCACTCTACAAGGCAATCAATCAAGCGGCACAGGATAAAGCAGACGGCAAACGACTGGCGACACACGATCTGATTCTTGCCATTCAAAATGCGGTCAAAGTCCAGTCAGAAGTCTACGACGCAGCGGCCCGTGAAGCACTGGGAAATCACGGTTACTGTCCGGTCATTCCCCCTGCGAGCACTCCCCAAAATATCCCCATAAGCCAAGCTATAGATTAAAATCAGCCAGATAGGTAGAGACAGACAGACAATACGGCAAAAGCCCCGGATCACTCAGGGGCTTTTGTCTCTTTGAGAGCATTTATCAAGTCTAACAAGGACTCAAGAGCTTCTTAAAAACCTTCAATCACTGCTGGGATCAGACCAGCGTGTCGGGCCCGTTTTACGGAGCGCGCCAACTGGCGTTGATAGTATGCGCTGACGCCCGTTATGTGACGGGGTAAAATTTTACCGCGGTCCGTTAAAAACTTACGGAGCAGGTGGACATCTTTATAATCGATATACTCAATTTTGTTTTTGAGGAAGTAGCAGGGTTTTTTGTCCCGGCGCTTCATCTTCATTTTGGGCTTGGCTCTCATGTATTCTGTTTCACCTGTTTCTATGACTCCAGCAAGCAGAGTCTATTGCATAAAGACGTTTGGCGATTCTACTGCAAAGCCACCCTCTTGAAAAGCCCCCCTCTCACAAGAAAAAGAAGGGAGCTTTTCTACGAGCCTATGAGGCAATCTTATGAAGCCGTCTTTAAGGACATCCCCTGCTGCACTCGTTTCAACGCGTCTGCGTACTCAGCGGCATGCAGCGCTTCCACCTTCCCCAAGGCTTTAAAACGCTGGGCGGCTTTCTGAAAAATCGTTGCGTGGACAGCGGATTCAGTGGCTTGTTCCTTGAATTCAGCAACGGCCGATTCGGCACCTTCTTGTCGGGCCGTTTGCTCAAATTCTGGGTACATATGGTTGGTTTCATAGAGTTCTCCGTCTCGGGCTAACTCTAAGAGCTTTTCCACTGTCATCCCGTCTTTGGGAAATAGCAGCTGTAAGTGGGCAAAGGCGTGGCCGGTTTCTTGTTGAGCAATATCCTCAAACAGGGCTGCCACATCCTCATGACCCAATTCGCGGGCAAGTTTGGCAAAATAGAGATATTTACGGTTCGCCATGGCCTCTCCGGCAAAGGCAGCTTCCAGGTTTTTGATTGTCTGGCTGTTGTTGGTCATTTCTTTCGTGTCTTTCATGATTGTATTGTCTCCTTTTATTGATATTTTCACAGCATCGCTAACGCCCAGCCATACTAGGACAGAGCATTGTGGGTGGATATTTCCGGGAGTCTTTGCTTAAGGCGGGCTATGTTCGTGCTTCAAGGCTTTTCCGTAAAAAGTGACGTGATAGTCCTGAATACTGAAGTCTGTCCCCAAGGTCTGGCACAAAGGCTCAACGGACTCCCAGGGAATGTCGTAAATCCGGCCCGTCTCGCGGTCAATAAAATGATGATGCGACTCAATATTGGCATCGTAACGGGTGACTCCGGGCTCTGCTGAGACTTCCACAATGGCACCTGCAGCAACCAGGGTATTGAGCGTGTTATACACGGTGGCCTTTGAAATCGCACCCGCCAGATGTAATGAAACAGCCTGAAATACCTCTTCGGCATTGGGATGCCGGTCCGTACTCATAAGATACCCCAGCACCACTGAACGCTGAGGAGTCACCTTCAGCCCATGTGCTTCGAGGGTTTCTCGAATGTTTTCTGTTTTTGTGGGTCTGACAGGGTTCATGAAATAGTACCTAAATTCAATTGATTCTGAATTTAGAATAATTCTAATTTAGGAATTTGTCAATACTAAGATTATTTTCGCTCGCTAATGATTGATTCGCTGGCTGCGAGCTCTGCCTGTTGTTTGACATGCCGAAGCACGCGAAGATGAATTTCGTGAATAATCCAATCTGACCACACCTGCCAATAGGCACTGGGCCACATTTGGTTACGGTACCAGGTGGTGCCTTCCAGATGGGTTCCCCCGTTTGAATTGGGCGTTAGTAAGAACTGCCCCCCTTCGGAACGCAAATAATCATCCAGATGCGGTGGATGGATGGGTCTAAATGCCCATTCCTGCATAGGCGGGGGTTGAGAGGCCACCGAAAAAGCCAGTTGATGAGGAGGCTTCCAAATCGTAATCGGCTCAATAAAAGCCCCAGTAGAAAACACACAGTGCCTTTGAGCCCCTACGCCTTCTCCACGAATCACCGCAATTTTGGGATAGGCAACACCCACCTTAAAATACCATTCCGTCGGCGGGGGTAACTGGCTAAAGCGCACCACATGAGGCCAGACTTTCTCGGGCGGGACATCCACATCAATGGCGGTTTTAATCGCAACCAAAGGCGGTTCTTGTTGGAGTTTTGCTTCAGCGCCCATCAATAAGGGTTGCGTCAAAACCAGGCCTAACAACACCCAAGTCATGGTGTCATTGTGCTTGGGTAAGCGCGGCAAGCCAACTTGGACGAAATAAGCAACCAAGGCTCCCATCCAACACAGCGGAATAATCACGGGCGCGGCCATGGCTAAACAGAGAAAGCCCTCTACCATCAGTACCATCAAGCACATGCATAACAAAACAGGCACTGCTGTAGCCACTGCCATACATGACCAGAAACTGCGAGGTTGATGATAGCCATAAATCAAAACGGAGACAAAGCCCATCACAAAGGGCAACAGGATAAACAGACCGTTTCCGTAAAACTTTAACTCCGTCACTGAAAGTACAGTCCCCAGAATGCCAATAAACGAAGAAATAAACAGCCCTAAAACAGCACTGCCTAGTGCAGAATGAGGAATCAATCGATCGAGATACCCAGGGTGAGATTCTTGGGGTAAGGCTTGATCGTTTTCACTCAATATTGGATCGGCTTTCTCTGGTAATAATGCCAGGAGCGCAAAAAACAGAATATTCAGCCAGGGGATAAAAAATAGAAGACACAACCACCGGGGCAGACCACTGGCATTGAGTCTGCGAATACAAAACATCACCCCAATCCATATAAAGGGCAGGGCAGATAAAATCATAATGGTGTAAAACAGCATCTGTTCTGTCCAAACCGGATCAGTCCAACTGAGTGGTTTCATTTGGGCGTGGAGCAGTGGGTTCATATAATCCATCACGTTCCACTCACGGTGAAACAACGCTGCAATCAACCGGTCCAGCTGATATTTAATGGCAAACAACACAAAGCCGTTCAGCAGAAATTGATATCGAGACACTGTGCCTAGTGGCGCAAAATAAAAGAGAAAACGGTCAAAGAACGTCAAATTCTCTAGCGGGGACTGCTTCTTTCGCGCTGCTGTTTGACCGTCCAAGCGCGCCAAAAAAGCCAAGACCAACCACAGCAATGCAAACAGAACAACCAATCCAAGAATCCCCCAGGGAATTAAAAAAGCCAGTTGTATCCAGTCTGATTTCCCCGCTGGGGGGTGCGGCAGAATATTCATGAGCATTGCAACTAAATCACTCTCTCTAATTCACTCTGACGGAATCTCACAAAAAACTATTTGATCGCTTTAGTCACGGTGTCTTCTAAGACTTCTGGATCCCCGCCTTCTAAACGATTGAGTAAAGAGCCAGACGGTTCAAACAAAAGATAGGTGGGGGTTACTTGAATATTGAAGCGTACGGCTTTATCCATGTTATCAAACCCACTGAGATCGACATAGACATAAGACAATTTGGTGCCAGAATCTTTCACCAATTGAGCCACATAGGGTTTCATAAATTGACAGGTTGAGCACCACTTAGCAGAAAATTCGACCAAAACAGCCTTGGCCTCTTTGGATTTTGGGCGCCACTCCTCCGGGAGCTCATTGGCTTGGAGCATGCCCATGCTGCCCAGAACACCAAAAGCCAAGAATAAAAGACCTAACACGACACCCAATCGAGCAGCCCAGGTTTTAAACCAAAAAACACGACGAGTCGACACTTCTTTCGACGGTAAACTTCCCATAATGAGGTGTTTCCTTTCCAAATGGATGGTTAAATTGGGCTTTAAAGAACGCCGCGTCGCGCCTGATCCCGTTCTATGGACTTAAATAGAGCGCCAAAGTTCCCCTCTCCAAAGGAAAAATGGTTTTTACGTTGAATTAACTCGAAGAAAATAGGGCCAAACAGGTTTTTCGTAAATATCTGCAGGAGATAGCCCTCTTCGTCTCCATCGATTAAAACCTGATGATGCTCAATACGGGTGCGGTCTTCTGTGACATTGGGGACCCGTTGGAAGGCCTCCTCGTAATAGTCTGCATCAATATCCAGGGTTTCAATCCCAGAGCCGCTCAGTTGATCCAAAGAAGAAAGCAAATCTTGGGAAGCCAGTGCAATATGCTGAATCCCGGGGCCTTGATATTCCCTGAGGTATTCCTCTATCTGAGATTTATCCTCATTGCCTTCATTAATCGGGATACAAAAGGTGCCGCACGGTGAGCGTAAGGCATAGGAAGTGAGACCCGTTTTTTCACCCTTGATATCGAAATAACGCACTTCGACAAAGCCAAACACGTCCTTATAAAAGCTTGCCCAGGTATCTCGCGTGCCTTTGTGAACATTGTTGGTGAGGTGATCCACAAACAAAAAGCCTTTATGGGCAACATTAAGAGGCTCTGGATGTGGCTGAAACGCCGTTTGATAGTATGCCAGAGGCGCCTTGATTGAAGATTCCACAAAGTAAATCAAACTATCCCCAATCCCATATATGGCTGGAAAAGGATGATCCGCTTTTGCATTTTCCGGCACTGGTTTTGCACCACGCTGAACCGCCGTTTCTAAAGCTTGCTTGGCAGAAGCCACTCTTAAACCCATCGCACAAGCAGACCGGCCGTGTTGTTGCGCAAATTGAGCCGCAAAGCCACTGGGGGCAAAATTCACCAAAAAATGGATATCATTTTGTTGGAAATACGTGATGGGTTGTGCGTGATGCTGCCGCAGGCGAGAAAAGCCCAGTCCGGTGAAAATACGGTCAAAATGGGCACTGTCTTCTTGCGTTTTGGGACCTGCAAACTCAATAAATTCAATCCCACACAGACCCAAGGGATTTTCGGTGGCGAGGAAACTGGGGTCAACAACAGCAGCAGTCATAAGGCCGTGGCTCTCCTGATTTTCAAAAATGCATGCTCATTCTAGGTGATTCTCACTCACAACTCAATTGCCTTCTTAATACTCTCTTTTCATCACGGCATCATCCGCGTCCAAGAGTTCAGACAAGCCCGCTGGCATTTCCGTGGATTGCGTGCCAGCGCCTTTTTGCTGTTCACTTTTGAGCAGTTCCCATTGTTGTTGCATCACTTTGGGATTGCGCGCTTCTAAAACCTCAAGAATAGAGCGGGCAGGAATTTCTCGCATTGGGCATCCATGTTTAATGGCCAAGGCCGCTGCAATCCCCACTGCCTCGCCCACTTGGGCATTGTGTTGGATAATCCGCCCCGCCCCTTGTGCAACCGGAGAATACCCGGCAGAGCGGCCAACCACTGCCCACGATTCCAGTCCTGCTTGGGCAAGTAAGGCACAGCCCAGACCCACACGAAAGACCGGCTTGGGCAAATGATACAAACCCGGAAAATACCGCGACAATTGAACACCCCGGAAATCCAGCCAGTACGAAAACACACCAATCGCATCCTCTTCGGGGACCCCTCCCGCCAGCATCTGTCGAGCCGTCATATTTTTCTGAGTCAGCATTGTCCGGGTTTGCCGAATATACAAGGCTTTGGGCGCTTCGATCGCTATCTCAGAGTCACCCGCATGCTGCCGCAAGAAGGCCTCAAAGAGTTGCATTTCCTGAATCAACACCGCGGGTACCCCCCCGCTTTGAGAATAAGCCAGTAGTCTGTTCAAGATAGTGGCCTCAGGCACTTGCCCAGGGGCTGGGGGAAGCGCATCTACCCGCATCACCATCCCGTTAAAGCTTAAAACTCCCTCTGGTAAACAGGCCACATTGCCCCCGTCTATCCAGATAGGCGCTTCAGCATACGTTCTGGCTCCTGCCAGTCTGGTCTCTGTTGAAAGGGACGCTATATTTTGCCTCGGCGCGCCTTCTTGAATTGTTTTTTGCTGCTTCCAGATATGAAAAGCGATTCCAATAGAAGGATTTAAAATATCGAGATAATCCTGCTCGGCAGGATTGTCTGACTGAAACGTGGGGCGGGTGACATACTCTTGCCAAAGTGAGGGATCATGAAACGGCAAGGCCGCTTCCAGGATGTCAGACCATCCCTCTAAGGCACGGATCTCTGCTTCTGCTTTCTGAAGGTGGGAGATGGGTAGATGATGAATCCGAAACACAGGGGATACGCCAATAAATTCCGGCGGGTTTTCACTCCCAGATTGACGCCCCTTCAGTAAACCGCCCAGGCCTTCGATACAGGGCAGCTCTAGTGCGCTTACCAAGCTCGCATCTGGGGTCGCATCAATGAATATTTGGGCTGGGTATTCTCCAAGATGTGACTGCGTATCCACCCGCACACCAGCATCTGCCAACATCTGGCGCAATGTTTCTTCAGCACGGGCCGGCTCTAAACCCACCCGCTTGACTCCAGCACGGTCTAAAAATTCTGAAAACAAAGGCGGCAGGCACCCAAGTGTAATATCCATATAACTCAGCCCGCCCTGAGTGGAAAGCCCCCCCAGACGCCCCTCGTCAGAAACCAATAGAACGGTTTTAACGCCCATTCGCGCAGCGGAAACTGCCGCGAGAACACTTTCAATCTCCTCACCCAAGACCAACACATCCGGCATCATCGGCTCTGGCGGCATCAGAGTTTGGTTAATTCCCCACAGGCAATGCAGTGATAGGTGGGCTCACCCCAGGAGGTGAGTCCCTGGTAGGCCATGGTTTCGCCACAACCACAGATCACTGTGTTTTCGGGCAACAACAATTTGGCGCCTTCGCATTGAGAGTTTAAGCAGCGCACACCGCCTTCTATTTTGACGGTTCGGCCTTGGCAAATATCGCATTTTTTCATTGGTTAGAGACACCCACGCGAGAGGATTTTAATACGGGTCATGGAGACTACTCTCATCGGGCTCATTGTAGAGCACTTGCAAGGCGAGATCGAGTGCGAGTCGAATATCCACTAGCTGATTGGGAATCACGGGATCTGCATGGTCAAAATCCGATTTTATCAACGCCTTGATATGTGTTTGGGTGACCTTGGTGAGACGTTTCATAATCTCCCGCATGTTGGGGTCGATGGTGCCGTAAAGCCAACCCAAGGTGAAAAGCAACGGATGACTCTCCTCAACATCCAACTCTCTCAAACGTCTTAGACGTTTGAGTGTGGGTCTTGGTTGGGCAGAAAAAAACGTGTACCAGTCCTGTTGTTCTTGCAAACCCGCAAAAACGGGCGCTAAAAAATGCGTCCGTGGGAATTGCAACCGCTGAGAATCAGTTGACACTGGATGTGAGAGCAAACCGAACCCGGATTTTCGGGTATAAACTTCCCAAATGGGTTGATGCATTATTCGGGAAATCACCCGTGATGTCCTCGTCTTCCCCTTCGTTTTTCTTCAAGCTATGTTATAACACAAGCAAGACACCCTTTTTATTGATTAAGAGAACCTCTAACGGATGACCCAGCTGAAAACCCTCTCATGGCTAAAACCCGCGATTATTTTGCTATTTTTAGCCCCCATTCTCGGCAATCTCTATCTGTATCCCAAAGCGGATGAGGCCAATATTTTGCTGCATGCCCGCTGGCTGTACCAAGGAGCACTGCCGTTTAGGGATTATCTCGAGTTTCTGTTACCAGGTTCTGCTTATACGGCCGCCCTATTGTATACACTCTTTGGCGTGAGTGTGGTGATTCCCCGGTTATTCATCGCAGGGTTACAAATTATCTCTTTATTTTGGCTGGACCGTATTGCAAAGCCCTATTTATCACAGCCCTGGCGCGCCTTATGTCTTATCTTCTTGGTCACGTGCATTATTTATAACGCGTACATTTTTTCTCATCACACCCTTAGCGGGGTATTTGCCCTATGGAGTGGGTTGTGCATGGTGCACTATTTGAGAAATCAACAGTCAGATAAGCCAACGCAAACATGCCTGATTCTTTCAGCCCTGTGTAATGGGCTGGTGATTATTCACACCCAAACGTTGGGGGTCCTTTTGGGGATTTCAACGCTGGTTTTTATGGCCTTCCAGGCTTACTACAGGCCCAATAAACAAATACACTGGGGAAAAAATACGGGGCAATACATTCTTTTTGCCTGGCTGATTCCGGTATTGTTGATTGTCTATCTCATATTCGCTGGGGTGGGAGGCGATTTATGGCATGGATGCATCACCTGGTTGCTGGAAGGGCATTACAGCAACACCACGGTGTTTGGGTATTTTAGTACGGGGGCGTTAGAAGCTGCCAAAATCCGGTTTTTACAACCCCCTGGTGGGTTTTGGGGAGAGTGGCTTGTGTTGCCGCTGGTGCTGCATATCTACTGTATTGGGTTTTTCCCGGTGTTGGGCGTGTGTCTAAACACGGCGCTGCTGTGTGTGCGACCGGCCACACTGGTGGGGAGTTTTCCCTTGCCGGAAATTCTTTATATGGCACTCAACACAGTGGCGTGTCTGGTCTCAACGCTGTCGTATTCCACCTCATTTCACATTGCGGTCAATAGCTGGTTGGGGTATCTGCTGTTTTTTGTGTTGTTGGAAAGGCTACACTGGGGGCTTCGGCACAGAGCCAGCCTGCAAAAAGCGTACACGTGGCTTTGTGTGGGTTTATTTATCCTGCTGAGCGGGCACACGTTGTGGGTGCGCTACCAGATGCTGGAGGCCTTACTGGAGAACACAGAAAACCGGATCCCGAGTTACGGGACCATAGAACCGCATTTTCTATCGACTGAGGGCAGTGTGTTTGACACGGCGGTGTCGACGGTGATTGAGCGTTTGCATTTGCTGAAGCCGAACACGCCGGTGTTTATCTACAGTGCGTCTCCAGAAATTTATTTGCTGAGCAACACGCGTCCTGCGTGCCGGCACACGGTGATTTATCCTGGATTGGTAGACCGTGATGAAGAGCAGGAGATTATCCACAGGCTGGAGGCAATCAAGCCGCCGGTGGTGGTGTATGACTTTAAGAAGGATCATCTTTCTCAAGACGCGCGGTTTCGGCATGTGACGGGCACGCTTGCGGCGTTGGATGCGGCTATCAAGCGGGATTACACCTTGGTGTATGACAGTGACGATTTACAGCTATTCCACAGAAAGCTGGCCCAAACGGGGCAAAACGAGCAAGACCCCCACGACAACCGAGCATTGCCAAACCCCCGTGTTTTGGGTAGATCTTTATAGCATCAGCAATACACGGCGGCATAGCCAAGTGGTAAGGCAGGAGTCTGCAAAACTCTTATCCCCCAGTTCGAATCTGGGTGCCGCCTCCAATTTTTTCTAACTCTTCCGTTCATAACGCTACAACACATCATCCAATTTTTTAGCTTGCTCAGCTAATTTTTGTAATTTTTTAGCTTGCTCAGCTAATTTTTGTAATTTTTTAGCTTGCTCAGCTAATTTTTGTAATTTTTCATCTAGTTCTACAAATTTTTGTTTATCAATTTTCTGTTCAGGCAAAATACATACAATAGTTCCATAAGCCAAATGTATTGATAAATGGAGAGAGACTAATAACTCTATTAAATTTTTTAACTCTTTTAAATATTTTTCATCAACATAGTTTTTAGAGGAAATACTACCTAAGCGATAGTGGATATCATGACAGTAGTGACTATAATGCTCTTGTAGAGATATAGGAAAATCTTTCTCTTCTAGAGATATAGGGGAATCTTTCTCTTTAGTAAACCACCAAAAAACAGGTACTGAATTTTTAACTTCTGGCCACATTTCAGATATTTTTTTAAATGCCGACCCCCATTTTTTTTCAATCGCCCCTATAGCTTTTTTAGCTTCTTTAAATTCTTTTCCAAGGTTAAAATTGTCTTCTTTTATTTCCGGAATTTTTTCAAATAATTTCAAACAATCTTGTTTATCATATTCTTTTAAATATTTTTCTTCTTTTAAATATTTTTCTAGAGAAGAACGAGATTTATTCCATCCTCTTATCGCTTTCATTTTGTCTTCACGCGGTTGATCTTCTACAAAAAGCAAGTAATATTCCAATGCTCGCAAGTAACATTCCATTGATCTAAGAAGCTCACGGATATTAGAATATTCACAATATTGCTTAATTTGATCCGGTTTGTTCTTTAAATAAAGGAACATAACATAGCCTTCGATAATCACCCTCATCAATACAGCGACTGAATGATAGTGTCTAATTTGTAATTCAAGTCCAAGAATAAAAACAGCGTGAATATGTTCCAGTATTTTCAGGGCTATTGCATCCCTCGGCGCAACATCAACCTCTCCCTCAAAACGATACAAAGAATCATTCGATTCATCCTCACTTTCAGACGATTCATCCTCACTTTCAGAAAATCCCGAATCCATGTTCAAAAAATCTGTAATTGAATCCATATGTGGTACTAGAAATTTATCAATAAAATCCCTAATGAACGTATTTAATTGTTCGTCTAGATCTGAAAGCACACTCTGGGAGGTCACAACTTAATCCAGGTAGAAGGCAGTGACGATCTTGTGATTTTCTTCGGCGTACTCAATCGCGGTAAACATCGTCTTACTGTCGTGGAATAAAAAGATGATCAATTGCTGGCAATCGTCGACAATCTCTCGGTTGCACAGCCGGCTGGCGTCGGAAAGCGTCATCACCTGCCACTCTGGATGCTCAATAATCATCGGCACCCCAATCAATTGGTCCTGCACATCGGGCGGTTGGTGCCCAATGGTTTGCGGCAAAATCACCTTCAGATTTTTAGGGTTGCCACGCATCGCCCCACGAATCGCCGCCGCATTGCTACCCGATGAACCCCCACTGGTAATGATAGTATTTCCGTCTCGGACCAGGGTAAAGGCAATGGCTTCAATCATTTGTTGGTGAGGGAGAGGAATATTTCGACTGCCCAGAATGGCAATTCTCTTGGCCGGTTGGCGCAGCGCACTAAATTCAGCAGCAAGCTCATCATGGGGATCGGGAATATCTTGATCCACATTGGATTTTACAGATACTGATCCGACCAATTCTGGATTGTTGGCGGGTTTGTCTTTCATGATGATATCAGTCATTGCTCGCAGGGTCTTTCAATTCACTTTATTCAATTAACTTTATCGATGGCAACACGTCTAGAGACTCATAAAATACTCATAAAAACCACTGAAACCAAGCTACTGAGAGCGGCCCTAGTTGACCAGACCAGACACAAACACGGGTTGCGTAAGGATTCAGTAACATTCATCGACAGATGGCTCTGTGAGAAATTATATTATAGTACACCCGAAGGGGGGAAGGATCGCCCGCTTCGGTTTGCCTTCGGTGAAAGCACCGAAAACACTGTCTTTTGTCGCTATACAGGAATTGCCATGCCCCCCACAATGAACGATTTTTCTTTAGAAAAAGCCGCAGACGGCTTAGCCAGCTTAAACCCCGCACAACGCCAAGCCGTAGAAACAGTCCTCGGCCCAGTGCTTGTGCTGGCAGGTGCTGGTAGCGGGAAAACCCGCGTCCTTACCCAACGGGTTGCCTATTTACTCGAAAAAGAAACCCTCCCCGCCGAAATTCTGGGCGTGACCTTCACCAACAAGGCCGCCAAAGAGATGAAACACAGAATTACCCAATTGGTGGGCGACGAATCAAGCCAAGATCTCTGGATTGGCACTTTCCATAGTATCTGCGGACGCATTTTGCGAAAACATATTGTGCGCTATCAAAGCAAGGGCGGTCGCCAGTGGCAACAAAACTTCGTCATCTTTGACGAAACTGAATCGCTGCAAGTCGTCAAAGACGTGATTAAATCCCTGAATCTGGATGACAAGCTTTACAATGCCAAAACAATCCGTCATCTAATCAGCCAGCAAAAAAACCAACTGGTGGATGCCTACGCCTATGCCTCTGCGGCCAAAACCTTCCAGACTGAAAAAATCGCCCTGATTTACGACGGATATGAGGCCCAACTCTCCAAAAATAACGCCATTGATTTTGACGATATGCTGCTGATCACCACCGCCGTGTTGCAGCAATGCCCGGACGTGCTAGACCAGTTCCACTGTCGTTTTAGACATATTCTGGTCGATGAGTTTCAAGATACCAACAACGCACAATATGAATTAATTCGTCTGATTGTGGAAGGCGAAACAGACGCCCAACGCTCTGCAGAAAGACAAGCCGCATTGTGGCGTAACCGCAGCTTTATGGTGGTTGGCGATGTGGATCAATCCATTTACAGCTGGCGTGGTGCTAATTTTAGAATTATTCTTGATTTTCAGCGGGATTTCCCCAAAGCACAGCTCATTAAACTGGAAGAAAATTACCGCTCTACTGGACATATCCTCAATTTAGCCAATCAAATTATCGAAAATAATCAGGACAGATTGCCCAAAGAATTGCGCTCGACTCGCGGAGAAGGCGAAAAAATTCTCTGTTTTGAAGCCCAAGATGACCGGGAAGAAGCCCTCTTTGTGATCGATCAATTACAACAAATCACCCGCACAGGAAAACACAAACCCGGTGACTGCTGTATTTTATACCGGACCAATTTCCAGAGCCGCGCGCTGGAAGATGTGCTGATTTCCAAAGGGATTTCCTACACCATGATTGGGGGGCTGAAATTTTATGAGCGCAAAGAAATTAAAGATCTGCTCGCTTATTTAACGGTTATTTTTAACGATGCAGACGCTTACAGCCTAAAACGGGTGTTGAATGTTCCCAAACGGGGCATCGGCAAAACCACCATCACGCATATGGAAGAGGCCGCTGGTTTTAGAAATCTCACCCTCTTTCAAATTCTGCAAGATATTGCCAGTGTGGAAGAAGTCAAACCCAAGGCACAAAAGGCGATCGTACAATTTGTCGCCTTTATTCAACAGTTAAAATTTCTGGCCCAAAGTACGCCACTCGATCAGTTATTAATTCACATTTTGGAGATGAGCGGCTATTACGATGAGCTTAAGCTCGAAGATCCCACAGACAGCGAAGGCCGAATCGCAAACGTCGAAGAATTTGTCTCTGTCGCCCGGCAGTTTTTAATTGAAAATCCCAACGGGGATCTGGCCGATTTTCTCACCCAAATGGCCTTACTCAGCGATATTGATTCGGCCGAACCTGCGGAAAATAAATTGGTATTGATGACCCTCCACGCGGCCAAGGGACTGGAATACCCCGTGGTTGCCATTTGCGGCTTGGAAGAAGGGCTCTTCCCACATTTTCGCTCGCTCAGTGACAAAGATCAGATGGAGGAAGAGCGGCGTTTAATGTATGTGGGGGTGACACGGGCCATGGATAGGCTGATCCTTACCTATGCCCGCCGGCGAATGGTATTTGGCGAACTAAAATATGCAATGCCCAGCCGCTTTTTAAAAGAGTGTCCCAAAGAATTTCTCCATGGCGCTTACACACTGGATCACGAACAACGCCGTCAAGAAGTATACCCCTCTTCTCGTGATGACTATTCTGGGTCTTCAGGCGATTCTAAAACCTCTGATTTTATTCGCCGCCATGCCGCACAAGCCAAAAGCCGCTCGGGCGAAAATTTATCAAACACCCGTTCGGGCTCGTCCTCTCCCAGTCCCTCGCCAGCTACCACGGCACGCTTTGATGTCGGCGATCGGATTCGTCACCCCAAATTTGGAACCGGCACGGTGGATCAAGTGATCGGCACGTCGGAAAAAATTCTTTATAACGTTGCCTTTGATACCATCGCCGGGAAAAAATTGCTGGATCCCCGCTTTGCGCCATTAGAAGCAATTTAGCGGATCTAATTTAGCGGGTTTCGATCAAGACCATGCTCATATCATCTTCGAGCTCATGACCTTCGGTAAAATCGGACAAGGTCTCAATAAAGCGATCCAAAATCCGAGATGTTCCGCGTTCAATGGTGTCCAAAAAGAGCTGTTCCAGTCTTTCTTCCCCAAATAATTCACGGGATTGATTTTTTAATTCGGTAATCCCATCCGTATAAAATAAAATTTTATCCCCTTCAGCCAACTCGATAGACGCTGTTGGATATTCCATATCATTAAACCAACCCAGTGGGGCTCCGTTTTCTGTCAGTCGGCTCAGTGTTTTGGTCTCTGCGTGATACCACAATGGGTAGGGGTGACCAGCTCCGGCATATTCTAGATGTCTTTCACCTTCAAGCAACCTGGCATATATTGCGGTAATGTAATCGCCGGTTTTAATAATCTGGAGTAACTCGTTGTTTAAGTGATAGAGAATCTGCCCGGGTTGTTCATACGTGTGGGTGATTCGATAAAAGGATGATTTAAAAATAGCCGTAATAAATCCGGCTGGCACCCCATGCCCGGATACATCCGCCACGGAAATACCAATTTTATTTTCTTCAAAGGTTACCACATCGTATAAATCCCCACCCAGGGCATCACAGGGGATGTAGAGACCCGAAATTTTAATGCGATCACTCTCATAATGGCGTTTAGAAAATTGTGTCTCCAGTAAATCAGTCTCTTCCGTTTCAGAAGTAGCACCTTTTTTGCTTTCTAAGGCAACGGGCAGCAAACTTTGCTGTAATTGTCTGGCAACATACAGTTCCCGCTCTACCTGACGGTTTCGCTGATCTAAATCATTATTCAGCTCATTGAGCTGTTGATTCAGCGCAAAGGCCTGCATCAGTTGACGCCGAAATCCAAGGAGCACATTTAACCGGGCATACAGCGTGGCCACAGGCTCATCAGGCAATATCAAACAATCACACACGCCAGCTTCAAAAAAAGCGTTTAATTCGGGATCCAGTAAATGGGCAGTGGATAAAAGCACCAAAGGCAGCGTATCAAAATCCGGATTTTGCCGAAGCTCACGCGCCATATCGAGCCATTCAGGACAATGCCCGTTGCCCGTAAATAGGAGAGCGTCTGGGTTTAACGTTTTAAGACTGTCTTCAAAGTGATCTAAATTTAGTCGCTGAAGATCATGCCCTTTTTTTTCAAGCAGTTCTAAAAAAGGTCGAATCGCCAGAGCATGTTGAATGTCTTGTGCTGTATCCACAGATAGCCCTTTTGGTTCAGGCTGGCTCACAACTGCGATACAGGTCATAAATAATGATTAACCTTCGTTTAAAATTTCTATCAGTGTACTCAACAACAACCGCATTAGGCAGAAGCCGTTGACAGCAAATTCATTGCTTCTTGTTCTGTTTTAGAAATTTTCAACACGCGGTTTAGTTTGGTCACTTCAACCAATTTTTGGACGTAGGGTTGAATTCCGTAGAAAACAACGGCGGCCTGATTCTCATCACAGAGTTTGAAAATTCCGACCAAGGCACCTAACCCCGCACTTTCAATAAACGTAATATTGGAAAGATTAATAATGACGCGTTTATTTTGCGCATCAATCAACCCTTGAATCTTTGCGCGTAACTCGTCTGTATCCAATACACTGGGTAAGTCAAGTATTGCGGTATCGTTGACAGTTCTTTCTGTGATCATTATTTGGATTCCTCTTTAAACAGTGTATAGAATAGACAAGGCCAGACGTTAGTTACAAAAAAATACCTAGTTTCTTTTTCAGGCGAGACACCCTAACAAAAATGTTTGTTGAGTTTATCTGTATTGATATGCCCTTTAGCCCGTATAAGTCGAAATTTTAACTTGAAAGAAACAGACTGACAAGCAAAGGCGCATGGTACGGGCATTGGGATTATGACAAACGTAATCACTGAAAGGTCAAGATTCCCGCACCATTATAAGAATTGTTACTGAGTGACCTCGATACTGACCCCTGTTTATGGTCTTACGGTATACTTTTAACAATCACTGTGGGCATTTTATACCGAGGCACCTCATTGTAATATCACTGCCCAAGCGTGATACGGAGAGATTGAGTACTCTATGCAACGAGTATGCCCTAATTGCCAGGCAGATAATCCGGCATCAAACCGATTTTGTTTTGGATGTGGGAAAAATTTACTGACATACGCTTGTGTTTATTGCCATCAGGAATTATTACCCGATGCCAAATATTGTGGTGGTTGCGGGAGCCCAGTCACCTTGCAATGCGGGGTATGCGGGTTTAAAAACTTGCCGGAGCAAACTTTTTGCGGCAGTTGTGCCTCTCCACTAAAGCCCGATAACACCGTGCCTGATCAGTCACCGAGCCCCCCACAGAGTCGCCCTCCGATTTCTCCCTCTGGTATGCCAGTTCCTCAAGCCGTCCCACAGGACACAGATACCCAAAAACAAACTCCTACGGTTCCAACTGAAAAAACCGCTGATAAAATTGCCAACACTCACAAAACGCTTCCTTTTGAACGCTTATCACACTACGGGCTTATTTCTCTGGAGTGCCAAGTCCCTAAAGAATGGAGTCAGTCAGCGTCACCAGAAGAGCGACAGGCATTGCTAAAACCCATCCAGCATTTTTTACTCCGCCACGGGGCCACCATTGAATCCAGTCAAGGCTATATTGTCTTTGCATCCTTTCAACACGAAGTCGATACGATTCAGTCCTTGCACAAAGCGGTTCATACAGCTTTAAAAATGCTAGAGGCTAATTTTGCACCTGAAGATCCCTCAAAGATCTGGGGTCTGCCCCTGAGAATAGGGCTAGATCTAGTCAATAAAGATGATACACAAACTGTAGCCTCTGTAACTGAGAGATCCGTTGCCCCATGGCAGGGTCTTGTGGTCAGTGGTAAAGTCTATGATATGGTTTCTGCTGACTATTTAGCACAAACTATTGGCCCACTTAAAATGGGGTCGCGAATGATGACTTTTTTCCGGCTTCTAAAGCCAAAACAATATTCTCGTAGCTCAGAACCAATCACAGAAAGACTGACTGAGAGTAACTATCCAGGAGTTGAGCCCTCCAAAAAAGCAAATCCAGCCAAGCAAACAGTCACCCCGGTCGATTATGCTGAACCCCAACACTCAGAGTCTCAGGAGACAGGTTATATTGAGACACCGTCTGGAGAGCCCCATTCTCTTGAGCCAAGTAGCCCTGGTAATCCTGAAAGCAATGCAGAGACGGCCTCTCTAGAGGAGGTAGACCCTTTTCTCCCTCCCGAAGAGCCCCTCACCCTTATGCTTCCACACATTGCTTCTTTTGATAAAGTGTTGCCTAATAACACGGCCTTTGGGGATGCCAACCGAATATTGTGCGAGGAATTAACCCCACGACTGAGCCTAGACCCTGAACTGAAGGGAAAAATCTACCACATCAGTGCACCAGACGGTTTGGGGAAGTCGCATCTCCTGCATTCACTCAGAGCACAAATTGATACAGATCAAGCCAACCCAAAGGCCACTTGGATTGGCGGCAATAACTACCGCTGCTATTACGATATAGGCATTCCCTTGCTTTACTGGCAGGAATTGATTCAAAACTTTTTCGCCCTCAGCCAAGACGGTCACCCAAAAGAAGATGTAAAACACCGCATAGAGCAAGTGCTCACCCATATTTATCAAGGCACACCGGCGGAAAACACGACGGATTTTTTTGAGACCTTACTCAATGTCTCGGATTTATCGCCCCTTAACACAGACAGTGTGGAGTGTGTCGGCTTGATCCGTCAGCATCTCCTCGATCTCGCTCAGCAATTGTGTAATATTCGTCCGCTGATTCTAATTTTTGAGGATATCGATCAAGCTGATATCGCTTCTGTCCAGCTCTTGCTCGATCTATGTCAGAACGGGCTGATGGATTTACCGGTGACCATTTTGCTCAGCAGCAGGCCGGACTTCACTCCTCACCCACAGAGTAGCAAAATATGGCAGCTACTCCCTGTTAAAAGCTATGTGATTGCCCCGATGACCGATGATGAGGTGGTACAGCTCCTGGAATCCGGGCCTATGTCCGGCCAAATGAAGACCATTCCAATGCCCGTGTTGCAGCAGTTAATACAAACTTCCGGCGGGCTCCCACTTACGCTGTTTGAGAACATTCGTGTGATGCACCTTGAGGGGATTTTACAGCCCCATCCAAAAACCGGTAAGCTGATGTATAACAAAAAACACCAGTCCAGCTGGCAAGGCAATACCGACCTTTCTCGAGACCTATCACGCTTATTTCAACGCCGTTTGGAAGTGATTTCTGCCGATGCGTTGTATGTCTTGCAAGTCGCCAGTATATTTGGAGAGAAATTCACCGTCGCCCTGGTTGGCCAACTGACCCAATTGGAAAATGAACCCTATAATGCGGCGTTAAAAGAGCTTTTTGACCATGGATTTATCATCCCAGATGCAGTCAATTCAGGCCGGTTTATCAACGGAGTTGTCTGGGAGTTTGTTTATGAGAGTGTTTCGAGCAATTTAAAATTACAATTACACCAATTAATCAGCGAATATTTAGAACAGGCGATTCAGCAAGGCCAGACTGTTAACCCCTGCTGGGTGGCTTACCATGCTTATCGCTGCGGACATGCCCAACGGGCATTTATTCACTGGTACAATATGGCCCTCTATAACGCTCAATTAGGTGACCTTTTGGCCTGTAACATCGCCCTTTTTCGGGCAAAGGACTGCCTGGATTACATTGAACAATCCGGTGCACTCACCTCGACAGAGCAAATCAGCGCTCACCAAGGCTGGATGACACAGCTCATGGAATCTATTGGTCTTATCAACAGCAAACAACAAGCTGCTCTGGCAATCCATGCCCTGCAACTGGCGATACAAAGACGTCTTGTAGAAGATAACAGGGCCTTATTGGTGGAAAATTACGGTACCATCGCCACTGCCTTTGAAACGCTTGGGCGCTTTCACCACGCGGTTATCGCCATTGACAAAGCCCTCGACTGTATTGACCCAGAGACCTATCCCGTAGAATATGCCAGTCTTTCCACCAGCAAGATGGAATACTGGGTGACCATGGGGCAGTTCCAAAAGGCAAGGCAGTTGTTTGAGCAAACCATACAACCGCTTTTTGAGTCCCAACGACCCGAAAGGGACAGTCTGTTTTATACCGTGTATCTCAACGCCTACTTTTTACTGGGCACGATTCTGGTAGAGCAACTAGAGACAGACGCCATGCATACCTTAGAGGTGTGCCACGAAGAGGCGAGACATGAAACCTTGTTTGAACTGGAAATTGCGATCCAGCTCACCCAAGCCCGCGCTTATCTTTATTGGGGAGATATGCAGCGCTGTCGTGCGATGATGGAGCCCTTACTAGAGTCGATTGAGGCACTGGATAACCCCACCCGCTTCTTGGCACAATGGGGCTACCTTGCCATGATGTACCACACACAGCTTTCTGACTGGGAGAACGCTTCGTTGCTGGTCCCCAATAATATGTACCAGGCAGAGCAAGCGGGAGATTACGCCACTTGGACCTTGGTCAATGCCTATGCAGGTTGGCTCACTCAGAAAAAAGGAAAACTCCAAGAAGCCCGTAATATCTTAGAAAACCAGATTGAAGCCAGCGCCGAGCACCGCTTGGCGTCATCTGCATTGATTGGCTGGCGCTTTCTCAGCGAAACAGAGCTGAAAATTGGCTCCGATGCGGTGGCCAGTGAAATTGCAGAGCGTGCCTTCACTATTGCCAGTAAACCCGACATTGGAAACCGACGGGAGCACCTGTTGCTAGGGCTTTCTGTGGCCCGATGCCAGATAAAAATTGGGCAACTCAAAACGGCAGGTCAACTCTTAGAACAACTCTGGCCCCACGTCACACAAACTCAGGCAAAACCCTTGATGGCAGAAACCGCGGGATTAATTGGCGAGTTGTATCTACAAATTGCAGAGCAAGCCAGTCCGGCCCATCAAGCAAAACATCAAAAACGAGCGAAAACCTTTCTCAACCGCAGTATGTCCCTCTGGTCGGAAATCGGTAATCATGATCTAAGCAATCAGGTCGGACAACTGCTCACCCACAGCAGACTGGCTTCTTAGGTTTTTTTATAAAAATTTATGCCAGAAACCCGTATTTTTTAGCCAGCGGAATTTCATCTTGGTGCATGCCAACAGCGATTATCGGCATACCGATATCGCGCAAGACGGCATAGCGATGCCTGCCGTCATGAAAAGAGATCACCGGTAGGGTTTTTCCCCGGGCATCTTTATCTTCTGACAGAACGACCAAGGGAGCGTGAATTTTCTGGTGTGGGTTTTTAAGGGCGTCTCTCATAAACTGCAAGGCTTTTTGGTAACGGTTGCCAATCGCCCGTTCAGTGCCGCCAGGTCCCACGTATTGATCCGGGGTTCTGTCAAAGGCACGGTCAAACACATCGGTGCGAACATTCACCAATTGATACTTGGGGAGAGTAAATTTGTCTGTTTCACTGAGCACCATTTGGTCCAGCAATTGGCGGCGCTTAGCAGGGGTAAATTCGTCTGGCAGACGCTTTAAGGTATCCGCTTCAATGGGATAACTTCCAGGATTTTGATTCTGGCGGCGTCGAGCCGCCCGCTCTGCGGGGGACAGAATAAAACCAAAATGAAGTGGATTCTGAATCATCACAAAATAAATTCCAACACAATCAATATCGATACGGAATAAAACGCTAAGTTTTTACCCAATACACGCCGGTTAATTCTTTGGGCTGGACAATGGTTTTAAAGCCATTGTCAAAAAGTTCTTTGGCTTGCACGGTGCCTTTTTCATCGTCACCCAACACAACCATACTGCCTTTGGGCAGATTTTTAGAGAGGTTCTGAATCACCTCAGTTCGGTCTTGTGGTTTTAATTGGTATAAAAAGTGACGACAAAATAAAATACTGGGTTTCGTAAAAGGCATTTTGGCCCGCTCACGGATATCACCCACAGAAAAGTGCACCTGAGATTTTGGTCCTGGTTTTATTTGAAACCATTTGTAAGCCATTTGCGCGAGTTGGCGATGCGTCATATGGGAAATCTCAGGATGTTCACAAGGTCGATCCAATTGATCGTTAATGCCTGCATCCAATATGTCTCCTGAGGGGTTATCGATTGAATCAAAAATATTCAGCCATTCGGGTTTGATATATTTCGCCCATTTCGCGGTCTCAATACCGAATTTTCCACTCACCAACCCAAAGATACCCGATTCAGCGATGCGGGTTCTTTCTGAGGAAAGATCAATGGAGTGAATCGGATAGCGTTGACTCACAGCATCAGCACCCAGTACCTGATTCATCACCATTAAGAGTGAGTAGGCATCAGAGCCATCAGAGCCCCCGTAGACTTGAATATCAGCACCTGATCTAAAACAATCTTTTAGCACTTTAGGCAAACCAAAGGTACCAACCGGATCGCGAAACAAAAACGTGGACTGGTCATAGTCATGAATCTCACCCGTCAAGGGATCTGCTAAGCGCTCAGAACGAGTCATGCTCCCAAAAACAGGGTTTTGAGAATATTTATATTTGTTAGAGGCAAGCCGCATGAGGAATCCAGTGATTGATAGGACTAACAAAAGGAAGATGTGAGATTGATATAAAAACCAATGCTGTCATTCTTGTGCTGGGGATTATTTCCTATTAGAATTTCTACGTGTGTGACAGATAGGGAAATCAAGAACGAGGAAAATAATGGATATGATCCAGTTAGCCCCCAAATTTGGCGAAATCGTCCGCCCGATGCGAAACGGACAGCCCCTGACTGACTGGGATGAGATACAGCGACTGCAAGAACAAGGCAAACTCCCCCGAGATGTTCAGAATTCAGCGAATATAAGCTACCCTGGCAGAGGGATCTATATCGTTACTCCGCCGGATGTTGATACATTGCCAACCGATGGGACTCTATTCAAGTATTTGATTGACAAAGGGCTGGACGTCACCGTCTAAAAATTGATATCCAAAGGCTTTAAGCCGGGGCTTGAGTTTCTTAGCTGCTTTTGTGTAAGATCAAACACGGTTTGCCCCGGTGGCGGAATGGTAGACGCTGCGGACTTAAAATCCGTTGGTAGCAATATCGTGCCGGTTCAAGTCCGGCCCGGGGCAAACCACTGACTAAGCTATCGGAGTACCTGGGGGAGTAAATCACTGCGGATACCAAAATGGACCCTGGCCGAGGGCTGTCCGTAAGGTTCTAGATGCGCTCTGTCTACCAGTCCAAACCCAACATCAATAAAACCTTGAGAAAAGCGGGTCAGACGGGCCCGAAGACCAAAACCAGTCGAGAGTAATGAATTGCGATCAAACCGATTACTCACCCCGGGGCGAAACCGTGGACTGTTTCTATCTAAAAAAGCCTGAGCCGCATCAAGAAAGACGACTCCTCTCAGTCGGTCATCCAGCCACGGAGAGACACGCTTAAGGCCTGGAATTGGGAAACGGTCTTCCAAGTTAATAATATAACCCTGATCCCCTTCACGAACCCCTTCTGAGAAGCCTCTAACAGAGTACGCACCTCCAATTTGCACATCTTGAGAAATGGGTAACGTATTTTGTGTAAATTGAGCCAATGCCCGAAGCGATAGTTGATGACGATAAGGGAGATTGATTGTTCGCTGCAGCGTGTTGGTATTACGGACAATGGTGCCCCGGTGATTATTGGCTTCTCCAACCGCGACTTCAACACGTCCAGACGTTTGCCCCCAGCGATCGTTGTAATTGAAGTTCTGCCCAAACACAACAAAATTGGTCCGTGCATGGGTCAGGGTGACATCGTTATTGAGGACATCGTTATTACGGTAGTTAAATCCAATGGTGGAAACGAGATGGCGGTATCGATCCCAGGGATGAGCATAAGTGATTGTGTACACAAAGGTATGAGCGTCCACATCTGTGGTTTTTCGGGGTCGAAACAGCGCATCCACCCGGTTAAATGTATAATTGATGGCCACTTCGTCTCCTCGAGGCCCCACCGGTAAAGAATACCGAGTAATCACCCCCCGCGTACCTCGGGCAAAAAACGGTGTGGCTGACAACCGATCACCCAGTCCCAGCAAATTCTGGTTTGAGACCGTGAACCCTTCTCTCAACGTCCCGATATACGGTCGCCCCTGGTTATCAAAGAAAGGGCTAATCTGCCATGGATTGGGCTGCTTGGCTTCCACAGATAAACCATCCGATTTGAGCGTTGCCTCCAATCGGTAAGGACTCTGTTGATTGAGCAGATCGATGGTTTCTTGCAGGGCGTGGATGTTGATGGGTGCATCTTCATTGATTCTCGCCTTCAGCAACCCACGTACACTCCAAGCAGCCCATGGGAGTTGATGCTTGGCGCTCACCTCAATAGCCTTCAACGTCCCCATTTGAAGAAATAACCTCAACACGGGCGGGCCCCCATCATCGTGTTCTGGTACTTCATTATGAGGCTTTAATACCACATGGGTGGTGATGTAGCCCTTTTCTTGGCATTGTTTATTCAAAAGCAACCGCAGTTTTAAGAGGTCTTCTGGTGACAAGACCTTATCTAGAAAGGGCCTCGTTATTTGCTCAATCTCTTCTTCTGAAAAGAGCCTGTATTGACCCTGTTCTAATATAATTTTTTGATAGGGCCCACTCTTTATTGGATCATCAACCCCATCATTTAGAATATCCAGCTGTTGGATATCCAAACGAATCTTGGCCTGAGCAGGAGGAGGGACCAGTTGTGTCTGAGGAGTGGGTGTTACATACCCTGGATTCGCCTGAATGGGCAGTGGAACCGAAGCCGCCAGAGAAGGCAGTTGAAATAAGGCCAGAAACACACTCAGGCAGAGAAACCTAAGTCTCAATAATTGTTCACAACGCCGATACACGTAAGCAATCCTTGTAGCAAGAATAGCCTCATGCAAAAGTACTCTCCTGTCAGAAGCTGACTCCCGTATTCTAACGACTCAGACAAGCCGGGTCACTATCCAATGGGATTATTTTTTCATACTCTAAATTGGAAATAAAGGGGCATTCAACAATTCAATCAGGGGAGTCAGGGCCCAATTCGCGGTAAGCGACGAATATTTGTGTGGAGGATCTCCAGAGAGATTTTGGTCAAGCATTTCAACTTTGGGCTCAGTGTCGTCACCGTCCATTCTGGGGGTTAACAACTGTGCGTCTTGCAGTGATTTTAATGCCAGTTGCCATGTGTCTGTTGAAAGAGTCGGTGCGAGTTTACGCCAGTATTCTACTTCCCCAAGCGGATCTTTAAAGAGCACCTGCATGATTTTTTGAGCCGTATTTATGTCAGCAATATCAGCTTTGTGTAAAGCATTATCGTTTAATAACGTTTCTACACCCTGTTGGAAGAGACTCTCGATGTTATCGAGGCGATGGGATAAGGCCAGTGCCGTATTTTCGAGGGCACTTAAAAAATAGGTCACCCAAACATCCCAATTCGCATAGTATCGAACCTGATCCAGTGATTGAATATATTCTTCTCGATGCGTATTGAGATACGGGCCGACAAAAAAATAGGGTTTTGTGAGATAGCCCGTTTGAATTAAATTGAATGTCGTGAAAAACCGTGTCATACGACCATTTCCATCTCCAAATGGATGAATGGCCAAAAACTGGTAAAAAAACAAGGCTAATTTGATGAGGGGAGGATACCTCTGATCCTGATTCATAAACGCTTCTAAATCGGCCATACATTTCAACATAGGCTCGTAAGGAGGGGTGAAATAATACGATAATTCTTCATTCTCACGCCGGGTAAACACAAGGCTTTCCGTTCTAAAAAGCCCTCGGTGTTGCCAATTAGGGCCGGTAAAAATGCCTTGGTGCCATTGAGAAAATCGCTCCATCGAAAACGGGAGATCACACTCATCACGGATTGCGAGAAATAACTGGCGAATATAATCCCCCATATATATTGTTTTCCCCATATTTTCATCGGGGGTATTGCGGAGTTTGATATCTTCAAGAATCAACGGCGCTATCAACATACTGGGCAATAAATGGCTTTGCAGTGCTTTCTGCTCTAGCATTTTCAAAGCTGTTTCAACTCGGTCTAAGCCAATGAAGACTTCCTGAGAAGGCGACCAATTTTTTGGAGGAAGTGGATTTGGAACAAAGGCCAGTAATGGCGCATTATGTCTACCCTCTATCACTGTCAGATACCCCGGGGAAAGTTTGTTATAGGGCGACTTAGCAGCCAGTTCAAGCAAATTCGTTTTAAAATGACGGGAAAAAAACGAAAATACTTGGTTCAGATTAAGGCGCATTTGACACTCAACAAATAAACGCTCATCTTCACTTTATCTAGTTCCATTTTCCTAGATAGGTAGGGTCAATTGCTGGGCAGCTAATAGAACTTCCCACGGTAGGAGGCGGACTGCCTAACTCTGTTGTCATTATGGGTAATGTCGAGATTCTACCGGGGTAAGTCAGCACAAAACAGACATCATGCTCAGGCATATCATCCAATTTCACTTTAAAATAGAGAGAATCATTTTTTGATACCCCTCCGAAAGAACTGACTGTTGTAAAATCCAATAATGCACCACTGTGCATAGTCACTTCTGTTGAGATTCCGCTACTTGTATCTGCTGAAACGTAATTGATAAAAGGGAGCAGATCGCTTAAAGTTGTCGAAGCCAGCGGTGTATTTCTCAAACGGTAATTCTGATACGCCCCTGCAATTGTTGCAGCAACCTCTTTAGCGATCGCTGATCGTTTTTTATCCTCATTGGCATTCAAAATTTTGGGGATCACAAATACCGAAATCACCCCCAGCACCGCCAAGGAAATTAATAATTCAGCTAACGTAAACGCCGAATAGGCAACTGTTCTCACAGTGTTTATTTTTTTAAGATGCATCCTTGTCACAACCTAAACTGAAGAATAAACCTGACTATCGTAACGCTTACGGCTGGAATTGACAATAAAACAGTCGGACTAGTTCCACTTCTGCATATAGGACGGCACCACAAGCGGGCATTCAAACGTACCCACAATTGAGCTTAATGCTGTACCACTCAGTAATTGAGAAGCAGTTGTCAACCGTCCGCGGTAGGTTAAAGCAAAACAAACATCATTATCCCCTATCTCGTCAGCCCTCGTAGAGGGTTCTACCTTAAAAAATAAGGCATTATTAGCGCTTGTAGCCCCAAAGCCTTGAGTGATTACATAGCTTACATTTCCCCCGTTATGAAAAAATAAACGCTTCATATTAGGGCTACCTGCATAAATATTGGTGTAATTGAGAAATGGCAGCAAGACATCCATTGTTGTTGTTGCTAGCGGGGTATTATGGAGTTTGAAATTGCTATAGGCACCAGCCACAGAAGAAGCAATTTCTTTGGTGATGGCTCTGTTTTTTTGTTCTTCATTCACACTTAGAAGTTTTGGGATCGTAAATACAGCGATGATACCCAGCACCGCCAAGGAAATTAATAATTCAGCTAACGTAAATGCAGCATAAGCAAGCCGATAGGAAGCATTGATATGATTTGAAGAATTTACACGATTTTTGGTTTGAGGATTTCGATACATCGTTTGACTCTATTCAAAATCGTCGTCTAAAAATAAGGGGGCATTTATAACGTCAATGAGCTGCGTGAAAACCCAAAGTTCTTCGATAGAATTTTCTCCGTTAGAATTTAACGTTTTATTCTCTGCCGTATCTAGGATAGAGGCCTTAGAGAGCATTGGTATTATTATATCCCATAAGCCTTCTGGCTCATCTATGTGAGCCGTCCATTGAGACAGGCTCGTCATTGGGGCGGTAAATAAGGCTTTGAGGATTTTTGGAATACTCTCTTGGGGGACACGCTCATTCTCTTGCAAAAGTTGAAAGCATCGTTGATAAAGAGCGTTGATTTCGGTCATTCTGGTTTGGAGTTTGTTGGCGGTCACACAAATACCATCGAGAAAAAATATCAGCCAACTATCCCAATCGCCATCGATTCGCACACCATCCAACAAGCGAATATATTCATCTCGATGCAAGTTAAGATAAGGTCCGATAAAAAAGAACGGTCGGCTCAGGTAATGCTGTATCACCAAAAAAACCGTGGCGTAAAACCGAGTCATTCTCCCGTTACCATCACCAAAAGGATGAATGGCCATAAATTGATAAAAGAAGAGACCCAGTTTGATGAGTGGATCAAAAGAGCTCTCTTCATTAGAGCTCTCTTCATTAGAGCTCTCTTCATTCATAAAAACTTCTAAATCCCGCAAACACTTCATCATGGGTTCATGCGGTGGGGTGAAGTAGTATGAAATTTTTTGATCGTTTTTTCGTAAGAAAACAAGACACTCTGATCGTAATAGTCCCTTATATCCTAAATTAGGCCCTGCAAAAATTCCTTGATGCCACTGAGCTAAAGTGTCAATACTGAATTTTTCCTGCTGTGCTTGCTCAATGGCTTCATTTAATTGAAGTAAATAATCGGCCAAATAACGGGCTCGCCCCAGTTGCTCATCGGGATTATTCAACAGTTTAATGTCTTCAATAATCAATGGTGCCAGTAACATGCTAGGCGGCAAAATAAACGATCGACTGACTGCCTCTAGCTCTTCTAAAATCGTTTTTGTTTCACCTAATTTCTGTTTCACTTCCTCAGAAGGTTCCCACGTTTGAGCATCTGAAGTTTGAGGCGGTAACGGATTAGGCACATACGCCAGCAACGGCTCTCTTTGCAGCCCTTCTACCAATGTTAAATACCCCGGTGATTTCTCACTGTATGGGGATTTGCGAAGCAGGTGAACCAACTGCGTCTTAAATTGTGTTGGCATGGGAAGATAATTTAAAAAATTCAATTTCATTGGATTATATCTGGTTCTACGTGGCAAAAATGTAATAATAACAATTATTTATGGAGTGAAAATCTGCCGAAGTTACTCTCACCAGTTCACTATACCGTGTGACCACCAAAAAGTACAGACATAGACGAATCATAAAGCTTTATTAACGAGAAAGTGCCACACATCTCACTGAGTTTATAAAACTGGACTAATCAAAGGAGCTAACTCTTCATGATTCTTATACCCACTAGGAATACTCCTCTAACAGGGAATGTAAAGAAGTATCCACTCCGTTATGTTGGATACAGATGGCCGAATCGCTATATCGGCCTGAACAAGTAACAGTGATTGTAACAGTAAACAGTGTATAAGGAGTCTAGCAATGTCCTACTCATTTATCCGCCCTCTTTTAAGCGCACTTTTAGTTGGTTTTATTGCAATATCTGCAACATCTAACGCCGCAACACTCTCTTCAAAAAACACTTCAGCTTTAAAAGTAAATAGCAGACCTGCTGTTACAGCAAAAGTGAAGGGTAAAAAAGCGCATTTGGTGTCCATGGCGAAACCTCCGATATCAAAATCGGCTTCCTTTATCTCTAACGAGAAAAAACCCGCTAAAAAAGGTAAAAAATAGCTTCAAGGCAAGAAATTGATATCATAGATATCCATGATTAGCCCGCTCAGAGTTTTTGATACTGTGAGCGGGCAATTATAAACAATACAGGTTCTTATTTCGCGTAAAATAGAATCACGATGAAATTATCCATGCTCACCACTGTCGTTAAAAAAAGGTACCGAAACATTCTACAGAATTTTCGGTCCTTTCGCCGGTGGAATACCACCCGACAATTTCTATTATTTTTTACGATTTGTAGCCTACTGCCGTTAATTCTGCTTGGCTGCTATTTATTGTTTGAAACCGATCAAAAATTAGACGAAAAAGTCACCTACATTTTGCAAAGTGGCGAACAATTGTCTCAAGCTGTCTTACAAAAAGAGCTGGAAGAACTGGAGATATCCACCAGTCAAGCCGCTTTTTTGAGTGTGAGTGATGCCTATGCCGTTTATCTTAAAACACATAAAACTTCTTCTTTACTACAAACACTCAAGCGACTGAGTCAAAAAAAATCACTCGATTTTTTATGTCTCGTCGATCAACAAGGGAATACATTGGCTCAAACAGGGGGGGAGCATAAGCCATGCTCTAAGATGTTTAGTCGACAATACCAACTCGCGCTTCAAGGGATCTCCTCCCACACACTAGAAGAATGGACTGAGACTCCTAGAAATCGTTCTGATAAACCAAATATTTACTTTATTGCTGCCAGCCCCGTATTCACGGATAGCACTATTTTCAAGAATGCCTCTAAGGCAGTCTTAATGTCGGGCCAAGAAATACAAGATAATTTCGATTTATCCTCACTTAAACAAATCAGCACTGAAGTGGATGTTCGGATTTTTCATCTCCAAAAAGAAAAAAATGGCCTTGTTGTTGAAAGGCAAATATACACCAGCCAACCCAGTCTGTCTCAAACGTTACCTAACTCCGTCAAAACACTCTTTGCGCACTACCTTATTGATTCTGGTTCAATATTAACCTCTCGCAAACAATGGGTGGATTTGCATAAACCATCGATAATGTTTAATGAAAACGCCCACAGGATTCCCTACAAAAGTCTTGTTGCACCCATTCGCAACGCCAACCACCAAATTATCGGTTGCTTGGTCACCACGATTCCAAACACCACTGAATTAGATTTGAACCGATGGGGCATGTTGACGACCGGGTTTTATTTACTCATTGGTATTCTTTTGGTCACTTTATCCGGATGGTGGTTTAACCAGACTTTCGTCACCCCACTGGGATTACTTGCTGAAGCGTGCAGGCGCATTGGGGAACATCAATTCTCATCCCCGTTAAACGCACCCAAGGCAGCCCCAGACATTCAACGAATGTTTATCCGGTTTAACCGAATGATTCAAAAATTAGCGATCGCAGAGGAGCAGCGCAATACCTTTGTTGCAGCCCTTACTCATGATTTAAGAACACCCCTTTTGGCAGAAAGACGCGTTTTAGAATCCCTCGAGTTGCTACAATCTGAATTTCCTGAAAACGCCTCTAATATGATTACTCACCTACTTGAGAGTAATCATGATCTCCTTACAATGGTCAATCAAATGCTGATGACTTACCAATACGAAGCGGGGAAAACCCCCTTCATTCCTAGCGATATTTCCTTGCCCGAATTAATCGATCGCAGCGTCAAGAAATGTCAGCCCTTGGCCTCTGCAAAGTCAATCTCACTATCAGTCAGGCTAATTCCAGATACCTTTGGTGTGGTTATTGGTGATTTTCAACAGTTAGAAAGAGTGATGCTCAATATCATTGGCAATGCCATAGAAAATATTCCTCGCCACTCTCAGATCACCCTCACGTTATGTCAAAATAAACACCTACCGTCGTTTATCTCTCCCAGCGGTGATATGAGTGAGCGTTACAATAAGCTGGAATTTCCAGCGATTGTGATTACCGACAATGGTCCTGGAATTGATAAAAAGCTGATTCCCAATTTATTTGAACGCTATTCCACGGGTTACCACAAAGCTCAAAAAATTGGTTCTGGACTTGGGCTTTACATCTGCCAACTCATTATGGAAAATCACGGAGGGGGTATTCAAGCAATCCGGCTAAATGATAACCCTGATCTCAGCAAGACAGAATTAAACTCTGAAGTTTCCTTCCCTTCACACGGCACGGCATTTATCATTCGATTTAACCCCAATGCCGAGGGCAACAAGCAACTCGAGGATGACCATGACTGAAAAAATGATGACCAAACCGCTCAAGTTACTGATCGCCGAAGATCATGAACTCTCACGAAACGGGATCATATTTTCTCTTCAATTGCTATCAAACTATGTCATTGTGGGAGAGGCAGATCAGGGTGATATTGCCGTTGCATTGACGGCTGAAAAACATCCCGATGTGATTCTGATGGATATTGAAATGCCTGTGATGGACGGCATCGAAGCCACACAACAAATCAAATCAAAACACCCCGAAGTAAAAGTCATTATGCTGACCTCACATGATGACAGTGAAGAGGTCTATGCCTCACTAGCAGCTGGTGCCAATGCCTATTGCAAGAAAGATATCAAAACAGAAACGTTGATTCATGTCATTTCTATGGTCGAAGAAGGGGCTGTTTGGCTTGACCCTGCTATCGCAAAAATGGTGATGCAAGCCCTTCCTCAAAGCGTACCAGATAAATACAAGCATATTGTGGCCAGTAAAACGGGTCAGCGAGAAAAATATAAAGTGGATCTGACGGAGCGCGAATTAGAAGTGCTTTCTGAAATTGTGGAAGGCAAAAGCAATCAAGAAATTGCAGATACCTTGTGCATTACAATCCACACCGTGAAAGCCCATGTGTGTAATATTATTCAAAAGTTATCTGTGGATGACCGGACTCAGGCTGCTGTCAAAGCCCTGCGTTCAGGCCTATTACCGGATAAGGCTTAAAAAATTTAACCCGCTTCCATCATCTGGATTAAGCTATCATCCAGCAAGTGGGTGGCTGTACTTTTTTGGGAGAGCTTTTTCATTCGCTCTAAACCAATAATATCGACTGAAATATCGTAATCATTTTTATATCCATCCATAAAGTGTTGCAGGTGATCGAGCGTGGTGTGATCCACCATGGTCACCCCATCATCCAAATGCAGCTGAATCCCTGAGATCCCTTGATAAGAAACGTTATCAAGCGCTTTTTTCAAATGCATATAGTTTGTACAAAGCAGGGGTTTATTAAAGTAAAGGTGAACAACGCCTGCTTCAACATCTTGGTGTTTAACAGGGTTCTGAAACATTCCCCAAAAGCTTATCTTAGCATTGGTTGGTGATGATAACGCCAACATATAATTGGACAATACCGCCAGTGCTGTTCCGCCCAAAATCCCCCAAAGCAAATCGATATTCAGGGTTAATAAAACGGTAGTCACAAACACCAAAGCCTGATCCCACCCGACACTTGCCATTTTTTTCCAGACAGAGGGCCGGCAAAGTTTATAGCCAGTAAACACCAATAAGGCAGACAATATAGAGAGAGGAATTGTATTCATCACCGGTCGTAAAAACAACAGAAAAACTAACAAAAACGCGGCATTGTAAAAATTAGCCCATTGGGTCCTACCGCCTGCCATGATATTGGCGGTACTTTTGACACCACCCGGGATAATCGTCAGCCCCCCAATCAGGCTAGAGCAAATATTAGACACCCCCATGGCAAAGAGGGTTTGCTCCGGATCGGATTTCCGGCGAAAGGGATCAATTTTATCGACCGCATTGATTGTCGCCAGCGATTCAATCCCGTCAATCAACGTCAGCATAATAACCAAGGTAATGGCTGCTTTCCAAAGAGTCACTTGAGCAAATAATTCAGCAAAATGAGGGAACACGATCCCGTGCAACGGATTGTCAGGAATATTAAGTCGAAACTTGGGGTCGAGCGTCAAAAAGAGTGAGACCAGAGTGAATAATATGACGGCCAAAATTTTTGGCGGAAAAATCTGACTCCATTTTTTCCCGTCCCCCAATTTGGCAATCACCGGAATGGTAATCAACGTCGCCAGACCCAAACCAAATACGGTGTGATTTGCCATAAGAAACCCATGGGGTGCTTCAAAAAAAAGTCCCCAAAAGGCATGGGCCTTAAACGGGTGACCAAACAGTTGAGGGAGCTGCTTCACAATAATCAACAGCCCTATGGCGGTTAACATCCCTTCTACCACAGGTGCCGGAAAGATAGCACTGAAACGAGCGGCCTTTAATTTACTTAAAATAATTTGAACAACGCCTGCGATAAAAATAACGGGCAGCAGTAGGGGATACCCCGCTTCGAGAGTGCCACCCAAAGTCATCATTGCGGCATACAATACCGGAGCAAGCCCTGCGGCTGGACCACTAATGGTGACAAAAGAGCCGCCCAAAAACGGCAGCACGAACCCAGCAATAATGGCAGACGTTAACCCCGTAATAGGGGGAGCCCCAGAGGCAATGGCAATCCCGATTGAAAAAGGAGTCGAAATCGTCGCAACCACCAAGCCCGCCATTAAGTCTTGTCGCCAGTGCTTTAGCCCTGCAAGCCCATTTTCAGGCTTTTCTGGGTTATTATCTGGCTTTAAACCGCTTAATACTAGTTTATGAGCACCGGATGAAGCGCTCGCACTGGTGGTCATAGCTCTATACCCTTCTAAAAAGTAAGATCGTTTGGAGCAAATACTCCGCAAACCAAATCCTATTCTACAATAGGGATATCACAAGAGGATTCGTTGAAAGACTAGCTCGTTCAGAATAAATATGCGACTCAATATGCCAATAAATATGATTGTATCGATTTAAACACAACTGAAGAGAGGCTGAACAAAATGGAACGCTTACTCAAAGGCATGCAACGCTTTAAGGACACTGTTTTTCATGAGAAGCAGTCTTTTTTCCAGTCACTATCCGAAGGTCAAAACCCCCGGGCTTTGTTTATCACGTGTTCAGATTCTCGCGTTGTCCCCACGCTCATTACACAAACAGAGCCAGGAGAATTATTCGTGCTACGTAATGCGGGTAATATTATTCCGCCTTATCTGGCTTCAAACGGGGGAGAAGAGGCAACCATTGAGTACGCCATCGGTGTTCTCCACGTCAAGCACATTATTGTGTGTGGGCATTCCAGCTGCGGCGCAATCGATCACCTCCTCAGCGGGGAAGTTGACCATTCAGATAATCATATTGTTAGCCAGTGGCTTGCTTATGCCGAATCTGCTAAACAGATTACCGAGGCACTCGAACCCGACAATAACGAACAACGCCTTGAGCTTACCATCCGCAATAACGTTAGAATGCAGTTAAAGCACATAGAAACCTATCCATGTGTGGCCAAAGCGATTGCCAAAAAGGAACTGGACCTTCACGGGTGGTATTACTGTATGGAAACCGGGGATATCGACGTCTTTATTAATACCTCTGTGAACACCGCAACCGCTTGAAAAATACAAACTGCACTTATTGCAACTTTATTGAATTACTATTGCAATAAAATTGCATTAGATTTATACTCATTTCTAAAGCAATCGAGAAATGAGGTCTACCCATGCCGACATCACAACCCCCACCAACCTTGATTCAACACCTTCTTCACCAGGCCTTTGAGTCCGGAAAAGAACTACTGGTGCAGTTGAAAACCCCTGGCACGGATTTATACCAGGGAAAAATACTGGATCTTCAAGAGGACAGCTTCACGCTGTTTCACAGTGGTAGAGACGGGGGTGTTCTGTGGGCTTTTAACCGCAGTGATGTGGATCACTGCGGTCTAATCATCGATCTGCCTGACGATCTCAAAGAAATCAATTTGTCCCCAAGTGTTTTAAAGGAAGAAACCCATGTTCAATCCAATAATCTCTAACGATGGCAGTAAATTGTTTGTGCGCAATCTCAGTTGGTCTATCACAGAGGCGGATCTGTTTGATCTTTTCTCGTCGATAGGGCACGTCCAGTCAGTGAGAATCCCCACAAGACGAGAAGACGGGAAATCCCGCGGTTTTGCCTTTGTTGAAATGTCAACGCCTGTGGAAGGACAGTCTGCAATTGCCTCTCTTAACGGCTATCATTTAGACGGCCGTTCACTCAGTGTCGCCATTCAACAAGCAGATGCGCAGAGAGACACCCACTCTCGATCAACTGCAAACAAGCCCAATGCCTGTCTGTTTATCAAAAATGTGAATGAGACAGTTAACGAAGCCATTTTACGCCAGTTCTTTGAATCCATAGCAGGTGTCATCAGTGTTCGGATTCCCACTGACCGCGAGACATTTCGCCCACGAGGCTTTGCCTTTGTAGAAATGGAAAGCGAAGGGGCTGCGACGCAAGCCATTCAAACCCTAAATGGTACGGAGTTAAACGGTCAACTCATTAGCATCACCTATCAAGATACTGAGAGGAAAAGACCTTCCCGCCCCTTTAACAACAATCGAGGTCACTCTAGAGGCCAATACAGTCAGCAAAGAGCCTGGTGACAGAATTTATTCGTTTTTTCAGAGGCACTCTCCTATAATGGGGAGATGTCGCCTATCAGTAGACAACCGAATAAACAAGACACTCATGCTGATTTTTCATATACTGAGCAAGCCCTTCACACCCTAAAGCATGCGGGTTTAAGAATCACCAAGCCACGAAAAGTGGTGATTGACTTGCTTGACAATAGCCCTGTCCCTCTTTCTGCCTATGAAATTAAAGAAAAAATAGATTCTTTGGGTGAAAAAATAGATACTGTCAGTGTTTACAGAATCATCGAAACGCTCGAAAAGCACCACCTCATCCATCGGCTACTCAGCAGCAGTAAAGTCCAGAAATGCCGGCTTTCTCCTGAATCGAGCTGCGACAAACACCAGTCTGACCATTGCCACCATCTTTTGGTCTGCAGTGAATGTCATACTGTCTCTGAAGTCCATTGCCCTGGCGCTAATGATTTAGTACAGGCAGTCCAGCAGGCAGCTCACTTCCAAATTACCAGCCATGCAATTGAGTTTTACGGGGTTTGCGGCTCTTGCTCTGGCTGAAACTTCAGTGAAGCCGAGTTAATACAGTAACGCAATCCGGTAGGCTTTGGCCCGTCCTCAAAGACATGGCCCATATGGGCTCCACATTGACTGCAGTGTATCTCAATACGGTTCATGCCATGGGACATATCGCTCTGAGAAGCCAAAGCCTCAGATTTAAGCGGTTGCCAAAAGCTTGGCCAGCCTGAGCCAGAATCATACTTTGCGTCTGAAGAAAACATAGCCTGCCCGCAACACACACACAGGTATTTTCCGGACGCCTTATTCTCATAGTACTCCCCCGTAAAAGGACGCTCTGTTCCTTTCTGGCGCGTAATAACGTACTGTTCAGGGGTTAAAAGGGCTTTCCATTCTGCATCAGTCTTAGGTTGGTTGGTCATTGTCTCACATCCTGTTGGCTGTTGGGGTGTATTCATTGGCACTGTTTCAAAAATCTTTATAAACCCTTTTTATGATACTGCCAATGACGTTTTACCAATACGCGAAAAATGACAGTTACGAAATGTAACAAATCTACGATTAAACCCCTGAAAACCCCCTAAAAATTGAATCTTTTACGTCTTCTGACGATACCAATACCAACTGGTACACTGAAGAAATAGAGGAATGGTTGTGGCCCGTGGCCAAGCGTGTTAGTTCAAAACGTTTCTGTGAAGGATGGAGTTTTCGGTATTACCGTAATACTGAAAACCGGCGTAAGCATCCCTGCAAAGCCAATCCGACTTTTTTGGCCGCCGAAGAGCAGATTCTCAAGAAGATTCAGTTCATGCTCAGCTTTCGACCAGACCTGATGGAAGAAATCGGCTGTATCGATAACGGCCTAGAAATCCGTCTTTACGAAGGCATGGGTTTTATGGACTATGAAAGTGAAACCTACTTCTACGGGCAGGTCACGTACGAGCGCGAGCATATGATTATGGAGCTTTCTGCGGATCAGGTCCTAGAAGGCTGCCAAGAAGATCACACCGCAACAGACGTGGTGATTCACGAAATCGCCCACGTCCTGGATTTTATCGAAGGGGATCATGAAGCCTGTTTCCCCGGCTGGCGTGCCAGTACCCGGGCCCAATTCAAACAACTGATGATGAAAGAACAGGCCCGTATAGAAGCCTGCCTGGCGGACGGCCGTCCATCCCCCATCGATCCTTACGCACTGACAAACCCAACTGAGTTTTTGGCCGTTCTGACCGAAACATTCTTCTGCCAGCCCGGGATGTTGAGAGAATACAATCCTGAACTTTATGGCATTTTCCGGAATTACTTCGGCTTTGAGCCCGGTCCTCTGCCTGTCGTCTGTCCGCCCAGCCAAAAGTAATTTTTATAAAAACTTAAGTTGCCTGACACCCTGCTTTGCCCTAGTCTGGGGTCGATGAACAAATTGACACAAAAACGTCACCGCAGCTTTGCCAGTGACAACAATGCAGGGATTCATCCTGCTGTTATCGCCGCCATTGATGCGGCCAATTCGGGCGATACCGTTGCCTACGGAGACGATGCGTGGACCAGCGCCTTTAACGATTGCTTGATTGACTTCTTTGGAGAGGGAACCCACGGTTTTTTGGTTGCCAATGGCACAGCAGCAAATGTTCTGGGGCTCCAATCTGTTATTCGCCCTTATCACAGTATTCTTGCAACGGATTGTTCTCATATTGGCGAAGATGAATGCCAAGCGCCCGAATCTCGATTGGGCTGCCAAATTATCAAGGTCCCTCATGCCATGGGAAAGCTTCCTACAGAAGACTTCGAGCGTTCTCTAGACCCCTATCTGGCCCACCAAGGCGATCCCCATCACGGCCAAGTAAAGGTTCTCAGCTTAACCCAAAGTACTGAATTTGGGACAGTCTACAGCGTGTCCGAGCTTCAAGCGCTAACGGACTGGGCGCATAAAAATAATCTCATCGTTCATATGGACGGAGCCCGTCTCTCCAATGCCGCAGCCAGTCTTGGCGTCACGCTCAAAGCGATTACGCGCGATATAGGTGTGGATATCCTCAGTCTGGGAGGGACAAAAAACGGATTAATGGGCGCAGAAGCCGTGGTATTTTTTAATCCCGAACTTGCCAAAGACTTTGCCTTTATTCGCAAGAACGGGATGCAACTGATTTCCAAACACCGCTTTGTGGCCGCACAATTTCTGGCGTTTTTCCAGGATAATTTGTGGCAACGTAACGCGGCACATGCCAATCACATGGCGCAATTGTTAGCTGCTAAAATTGAAGCCGCCACCGGGATTAAACCCGTGTTTCCTGTGGAAGCCAATGGGGTGTTTTTAGCACTGCCAAGACCCATCATCCAAAGACTGCAGGAAGAGTATTTTTTCTATGTGTTTGATGAATGCAGGAACATTATTCGCCTGATGACGCATTTTGCCACCCAAGAGGACGATCTCCAGAATCTGGTGGACGCCCTGGCCGGGTTACTCTCAATGGTCCATTAACCGATCAAAACCTTATAATTAAAATAATCGTGTTAATGATTGGGAGATCAGCAGATGCCATCGAGTTACAGCAGTATTCCTCATGCCAATATAACCAGCAGCCTCGAGATTCCAGGCCATACCATTACTGCCACATTGGGGATTGTTCGCGGGATTGTGGTTCGGTCTCGATCCGTTGTGGGTAATTTCTTTGGAAATATACAGTCTATGTTTGGTGGCAATATCACCATTTATACCGAAATGTGCGAAGAAGCGCGGCAAGATGCCTATGAAGAGATGCGACTCCATGCCCAACGAATGGGCGCCAATGCGATTATTGCCTTCCGTTATGATGCGACTGAGTTGATGGAAGGCCTGACAGAAGTGTTGGCTTATGGGACTGCGGTTCGCATAGAGTAATTTTTTATAAATTCATGATTGTAACAATTCCGGTTGTCTGTTCACAGTTTCTCAATTCCAAATCATAACGGTCGATAGCGTCACTGAACTGAGAATTGTGCTCAATACAGCATTGAGAAGAAAGACAGTGAACGTTTTGAAACGTCTCTTATGGAGAAGTTCTCCTTTTGGAAGCGCCAGTGTTGAATATGTCGTGCCTGGTGCTTTAGTCGCTTTGGTCTTCCTGGTCGGGGCTGTTGTCCTCGGCCCTAATCTTGTTCAATGGTTTTCGAACACGCAAGGCGGCAATATCACTAACGGGTTAATTGCCGTGCAGCCCTTGGGCAGTCATGTGACCTTTCCGACTCCCTCTGGCGGTGGTGGCGCCATCAATCCTCTGGATCCCCCCCCTGCCGGGTGGACCCAAACGTGTTTTTCAGGAGGCTTGTGTGTGAACATTCCCCCCACTCCTCCAGTCACATCGGCAGGTTTGGGCAATCAACAGATATCCATTTTTGCCAGCATGCTGCAATCTCTCACAACTCAATTAGGCAACCAATTACCCCCAAACGATCCCTTGATTATGGCTCTGCGGGGAGCGTCCGATAGCGGGAACATGATAGGTGATAATTGGAATTTAATGTCTGGAGCATTCAGTCCGTATTACAACGCCACCACAATGACATGGAATAATAATTATACGGGGCCAGATCCACGCAGCTTGCTCAATGGAATTCAAAATCTCGGGAGTTCCCTCACCACTCAGCAGACAGATATTAACACCTTACTCAATAGCCCGCGTTATCAAGGGTTACTCAACAATAATCCCGGACTGGGCAATCTCATCAATTTTTTAATTACCGGTATCACATCATTATCATCCGGTTTCAGCATCGTTCCTCCAAATTATATGGGTACGGGTGAAGCTGGAAATTTCAATTTAGCCAGATTAAATGCCTATAACTCCTATCTCAACGCTGCAGGACTCCAAGGGATTGCCAATGGAACGGTTGCTCCACCACCCCCTCCGCCTCCGCCTGGAGGAGGTTTACCCCGCCTATAGACAAAAGCGTTCGATATTCTTGTTACAAAATATTTCAATTTAGGTCCCAACCCTCCAGTCATTCCCAAAAAAGGCGATAACCCAAGAGACTCCATGTCCTTTATGGGTAGAGAGAAATAGAGAGATTGAGAAGCACGTGCGGTTAAGTTCACGCATCATTTACTGGATTCTCCGGCGATGCCTCGGCAGGCGTAGTTTGGGTAATCAAGTTCCAGAATATGCCATCCCAACGATGATGATTAGCAGCGCCGTGATTGCAGGGGCGATCGTCCTCAATCCCAATATCATCCAATGGATGAGCCAAAGCACCCATGGCACGATTGATCATGATATTCTTTCGATTCAGTCTCTATCCACACAGATTGCACCCGACAGCGGTTTAGGGGTTTCACCTCAAACGATTGCTCGTTTTTCTGCACCCAATACCGCTTATACTTCGTGTTTTGATGCCAATACCTGTGTTCAGATCCCCAACATTAGTCCCACCACAGCGGGCAGTATGGGCGGCCGTGCGATCAGCCAACTACAAGCTCTTACCCAAATGCTGACGAACATTCGAGATTTGCTTGCAACAGAATTAGACAGTGATAATCCCCTATTAGCCGAGTTAAATCAGGCGGTTTTAAACAGTCGCTCTCTCGGTGAGTATTATTCTAACAACCTCAGTGGCTATGCTGAAACAAGAATTGCCTTAGGAAACGTAGGGTTTTAGGTGGCTCCATGGCCAGGGGGGGGAAGCTACGGCGCCAGAAGATTAGCAGACTTAACCCGCAATATGTCACAAATAGGCCAGATTGGGAACGTGGCCAGACCCAAAGAAAATGATTTACGAGCAAACGGTGTTAATATCCAAACACTGATCAACTCACCTGAGTATGCAGCACTCCGGCAAAGTCATCCCAGCATGGCCAATTTGTTGGCTTCTACCATCAACGGGGCAGTGGCCTCTTCGGCAGCAATAACGTCCTACCCTGGCACTACTGCTGAAATTCGTTCCAGAATTGAATTAATGTCTCAAGAAGCCATGACCACGGGACAGCCGGTGGATGCCTTTCGCATTTCTCCTCAAGCTCAACTGAATCAGGCAGCGATTGACAATATACTCGCTGCTCAAAATATACAAAGCATTGCCAATTCGGTCTGGCAGCCTGCTGCTCCTTGAGAAAATTATCCATAATACTCACCCCCCCAGGAAAAGTCCTCTTGCATTATTTCAATTTAGACATGAAAAAAACCTGGCTTAAAAAACGGTCCCCTTCTGTAAAATCCTTTAGGGGCACTCAGCTGAGTGAGTATATTTTGCCGAGTATTTTATTGACAGTAACGGCTATCAGTGGTGCTTCATTGTTAAATCCCGCTGTGTCGCAATGGATCAGCCAAACGATGAACGGCAATTTAGACCACAAAAATATGGCGATGTACGAACTTGGTACCGCGTTGCCAAATCACACATCAAACACACCACCCGCCTCTCCCAGTATCGCGCTACCTGCTATTCCCATGGCTTATAAGACATGCTTTGGTGAGAGTGTCACCAGCTGTGTTCAAATACCGCAAGTCGATAACACCACAGAGACCACCGCAGGCAATCTCGGCGATCAAAGTGTGAACAGTATGCTTGCCATGACATCACTGCTAATTCAGGCCCGAAATGCATTGGGTGTTGAATTAGATACCAACAACCCCCTCATACAAGAATTAGACAAAGCCATTCAACAGAGTACTGAGCTATCCCAGTTTTATCACGAGCAATTTGCTATTCAAAATCAAAGCGCCGCTTTCGGAGAAAGGGGCTGGAATATCTCACCCCATATTATGGGCTTTGAGTATTCAGCCAGTGTTAGAAATCTCAGGGCGATTGGTCTCATTGGGCGTGAAGGTAAAAGACAAGAAACAAAACTCTCCGAAACAGCCGAAAAAATTCAAACACTTTTGACATCAGACAGATATCAGTTACTCAATGCAAAAATGCCATGGGCCTCTCAACTGATCAATCATTCTTTAACGGCCACCATCACGGCATCGAGTGCGCTGAGCTCGCTGCCTCTCTCAGGGCAAGACATTAGTTATAAAATGTCGACGTTGATATCAGAAGCACTCTCCTCAGACAAACCTGTTTCTCTCCTTCGACCGTCTGAAAAAGAAGCCTATCTCACTGCCGCACTTGCGGCACAACTATCGGCAAGTCAAATCAACCAATTTGTTTCAGACACGTGGAATCCCAAAACCTTGACTAAGTAATGCACCGAATAGCAACGAATGTAACAACTGGAGGTTATCACTAAAGATTACAACCGAAACGTCGAAATGCCGAGTAGGATACCTATGTGGAAGCGAGAAGACTAACTTTGAAGATTTCCTTTAAGCAGTTTAATATTGGGCTGTCTGGGAATTCAGCCAGTGAATATTTGATTCCTGGTGCATTTATGACGATCTCTTGTCTGGCCGCGGTCACATTATTAAATCCACAGTTAATCAGCTGGGTACAAGGGAGCTCGGGCGGGCGTGTGCAAAATCAGGTGATGACTGTTCAATCTTTGGGCAGCAATGTCCATTACCCTGTTCCACAGGTTCTTGGGACCAGTGGAGACCCCATCGATCCAGGCGGCACCATTCCAGCCAATTGGGTTGAGGCATGTTTTTCTACTGATGCCTGTATTTCTGTGCCACCTACCCCTCAAATTACCACGGGCGGGCTGGGTAGCGGACAAATTGGCTATTTTGCAACAGCACTCAACTCCATTAGCACCTTGTTAGGCTCTCAACTCCCCGCCAACGACCCCTTAATGCAGGCCCTTCGCAATGCGGCATCACAAGGCAGTACCATAGGCAATAATTTTGAGCAGATTGCCCCCCAAGTCGCCGAAGTGAATTGGGCGTCTCAATATCCTGGTTCATGTCCACCAGGGCGCTGCTTAAATGTGATAGATCCGAATAATAATAATGTCGGAGCTTTATATGAAAGTAATTGGACTCAACTTAGTCAACTGGGGAGCTCTCAAACCCAGATTAATCAACTTCTGGGTAGTCAGCAATACGCAGGGCTGGTGGCTAACTACCCCTGGTTGAGTAACACGGTCAATTCATTGATTAATTTAATCACCTATCAAACCAACGCCTTTGGGATGGTTTCTCCCAATTTTGTGGGACCTGTGATTTCCCCGATTACCAATAACACGGGTACTTCTAACAGCACCAGTGTCTACGCAAATTCCAATGGACTGTCCCAACTCGGCGGTGCCATTTGGACGCCACCTGCGACATCTGGTACTATGGGCAGCACCAGCGGTGGCAGAATTATCCGTCTGGGGTCCTAAATCTATCATTCCACTCAACGTATCAACATCAAGAAGAGAGGAATTCGGATGAAAGTTACTTTAACAAACTCACTCTTTACATCTTCCTCCAGTGCTCATGGTTCCACTGCGAGCGAGTACGTTGTTCCGGGTGTTTTTGTCACTCTCGCCTTTGTTATTTCTGTCACATTGATCAGCCAGATTATGCCCAACTGGTTTGCCAGTAGTCAAAGTGGGACGATTACAAACGGGATAGTCGCCGTACAACCTTTTGGGAGTAATGTGACTTTCCCTGGCAGTTCTAGCGGTAGTTCGAGTCCTATTGGCCCCCCTCCAGCTGGATGGACTCAAACCTGTTTTACAGGGAATTTGTGTGTGAATATCCCACCCACACCGCCCACAACCATAGCCGGCTTGGGCAATCAGCAAATATCCATTTTTGCCAGCATGCTTCAATCGCTTTCCAGTCAACTAGGCAGCCAACTAGGCACTAATGACCCTCTGGTTCAGGCACTAAATCATGCGGCCAGTAACGGGAACAGCCTGGGCGATAACTGGGGAGTAATGTCAGGTTATTTTAATCCCTATCATGGTAATTATTTAACCACTTCGAGTAGTTTTAATGATGCCTCTGTAGACAGGACTTTAAATAGCATTCATACACTGGAAACTAATTTAGGCACCAATCAGAGCACAATTAATACACTACTTGCCAGTTCAACGTATCAAAGCTTACTGGCCAATAATCCGGGGCTTAGCAATTTAATTAACTTTCTGATTACAGGAATGACCACCCTTTCTGGAGGGTTTACAGATATGAGACGGGTTATGGGGACTGGAGAATCGGCCTCTTACAACCAGGCCAATCTCAACGCGTACACCTCCTATCTCAACGCGGCAGGTCTTCAAGGCATTGCCAATGGAACGGCGTCTCCACCACAGCCACATCCCTAAAGAAGAATCTCTTCATAAAGCGGATTCCCTCATAAAAACATGCTCGAACTAAGCCTACTTGAGATGCTATAATCGCTCAATAGAGTCTGCCGAGCAGAGGCGAATCGCAATTGAACACTGACACGGAAGTTTCCTCCCGAAGTCAAAGTCAACAATTACTGTCCATTAGCTTTCAAATCATTATTTTTCTGGGGGCTCTGCTGTTATTCTTAATTCAGCCCCTGGTCGGGAAAGTCATTACCCCCAAACTGGGTGGCGTCGCCCAAGTCTGGTCCGTGTGTCTCCTATTCTTTCAGTTTACACTCCTCAGCGGTTATCTGCTCACCCATGCGCTTCAACGCTTAAGCCCCAAACTCCAGTGGATCGTGTATCCGCTGCTTTTTTTATTGGGAGGCATTTTAATGCCCCATCTACCCGACTGGGATTCTTGGCAAATTTCTGGGGTGGGTGAAGATAATCCAACCCTCCCTCTGCTGTTCACACTCACCCGTTGGGTTGCGATTCCTGCCATACTCCTATCTACGATCAGCGGCACTATCCAAAACTGGTTCAGACTGGCAAAGCTAGGGGATCCCTACCCACTCTATAGTATTTCTAATTTAGGATCTTTTGGGGCGTTACTTCTGTTTCCCATTGTTCTTGAACCTCAATTTACGGTGAACCAACAGATACAAGGGTGGAATAGCTTATTTACCAGCTTAGCGATATTGATTATTTTATTTGCTGCACTATCACGGCCGTTATTTCACCTCAATCTAGCACCGGATACCAGCATCGCAGGAGAGACTCGTTCAGAGAAAACAGCATGGTCTGACATTTTACGCTGGCTATTTTTGAGTGCATGTGGCACCACCCTGTTGGCGAGCTTTACCACTCATATGACGCAAGATATTGCCCCCATTCCACTCTTATGGATTGTGCCATTGGCACTTTACTTGCTCACATTCGTTTTATGTTTTGAGTCTCGTAGTGTGTATAAACCCCGGTTTTTCTTCTTGGCAACCATTATCTCGGTTGCCCTGATGATTGGGATTCCCATTATTAAAGAAACCCTGGTTAAACTACCGATTAATATCATTATTTTTCAGGGCCTTGCATCAATCAGTGCTTTTTTCTGCCTGAGTATGATTTGCCAAGGCGAATTAGCTCTGCATAAACCAGAAGAAAAAAAACTCACCTTCTTTTATTTAATGCTGGCCTTGGGCGGCTTTCTAGGCGGGTTATTTGTGAATTTTATTGCGCCGCTCATTTTCACAGACTACCTTGAATTGCCGCTTGTCATCACACTGGTGCTGATTTATATCGCAACGCAACTTTTCCGTAGTAAAACATCCCTCTGGAAGGCGAAATGGCCAGCTCCAGTATTGTCGATTGTTCTTTTCGGTCTCTGCTTTCTAATTTTTAACAAGGAATCTATTGACAATACCCTTGTACTCCAAAAAGAGCGTAATTTTTACAGTGCAGTCAAAGTTTCTGATTTTGAAATTAAAAAAGGCAATACCAGTAAAACCGTGAGAATGCTTCAAAACGGAAAAGTGATTCATGGGATTCAAGTTCATGAGAATAATCAAAACCCTATAGCTTCAAAAGATACCTTTAATATGCTGCCTACGAGCTACTACGGGCTCGGTTCTGGGTTTGACTATGCGGTTTCAGAACTACAAAAACGCCGTCAAACAAAATCCATCAACGTCGCTGGGGTGGGTCTGGGGATTGGGACGATTAGTACCTATGCCCGTCCGCAAGATACCTTCACGTTTTATGAACTCGACCCCAAGATTGTCCGTATTGCAACAAAAGAGTTTCGCTACCTCACTCAGTCCAAAGCCAAAACCATTTATTTCAAAATTGGAGACGCCAGACAAACTCTGGCCAAAGAAAAGGAAGACTTAAAATACGATTTAATTTTGGTGGATGCATTTAACGGGGACGGTATCCCCCTCCACTTACTCACCCAAGAAGCGGTAAAACTCTATCTCAGCCATTTGGCACCCGATGGACTCTTATTATTCCATTGCTCCAATAATTATGTAGATTTGGTCAGCCCCCTTGCTAATATTGCCGATTCGCTCGGGCTCAAAAGCTTTGTGGTGGTTCATTTAGAAAATTCTATGATTTTGTCAAACAGCGATTATGTTGTGCTCTCCCCTTCCTCTTGGATGCGCGATATAGTGAAACAAAAATCATTTCGAAAACAGCACCCCCTCACTGCGTTTCACTCAATTCCACTCAGCCCCAAACTCGGGGTGTGGCACGATGATTTTAGTAATTTATTTTCGGTCCTTACGTTTTTCTAACGCTTTTTCCACGCTGTCAGGGTTATCAGGAAAGATTATCCACCCTTCTTGTGACACCTGATCTTGCTCATGTGTGGATAATGCTTTTGACAAACCATAATCTGGGGCGCCCTGTAAATAAGCCCAACTTGCTTCAACGGCACACAACAACGCATCCAAATAATCTCCGCGACTATCTGCAAGGAGCAGCTCGCTTTGATCATGTTTCAGAATGAATTTAAACTCAAATTCTGCGGTAAATTCATCACCAAGGAGCCCTTCAATAATATTGTCTCTGGACTGTTGATGATTTTGTGTGGCCGATTTTGGCGTATCTGTTTTATAAGGTCCTTTTGTCCAACGTCTGGCCAGTAAGGCCGGGTAGCCCTCAAATACTGTTTTTGGATGGTGATTCACCCGACAGGGCCAGATTGAAAACGGCCGCTTGTAGAGTTGACATGCGCCTTGAAAAAACATTTTTCCCACAGGAGGATAATGCAGTTTCATAGGGCTGGAAGAGCGTGTCATTCTGTCAGTTAAACGAAATCTAAATTTATCGCCAAGAGGACGTTCTGCGATATCGTTTTTAATCAACTGTTCAAATTCTTGTTTACTCATCTCAGAAAACCGCTGCATCGCTTGTTCCCAGGTATTACTGGGATAATGTCCGTTCTTGTCTAAATGCACCCAGCCCAGTTCACGTAACCACACAACCGGTTGACCAAGAGGGAAATCAAAGGCCCCAACCCAACTCGAATGGGAATCTCTCGACTCTCGGTCTAACCAGTCAGACCATGAGTTTAGTGAGTCAATGCTTTCAAAATGGCTTAACGCTAAAATATGGGTCGTTGTGTTTAATTCACACCAGGCCAGTGTAATCGGCTTTTGTTTTGAGGGCGCACTGGTAAAATCCAACCCTAGGATAGCCACCATTACTGAATAAGGTCTTCAATCAAAAGGCTGGGTGCAATACGTTTCCCCAAGGCTGATTCTATTAACTCAATCGCCATTAACACAGTCGGATCAGCCGTCGTCGTATCATCAAAAGAACCATCAGGCCGTAAGGCAGGATTCACCTCAACAACGTCCATCGAAACCAACATCCCCGTTTCTGCCATTGCTTCGGCAATATAATGGGCCTCTCTATAGGTTAACCCACCCGGTACTTTCGTCCCGGTGCTGGGCGCTATCGCAGGATCCAGTGCATCAATATCAAAGCTCAAATGTAGGCGGTTTACCCCCATCGGATTCACGCGCTTTAATGCAGCGGTCATCACTTTGCCAATGCCGTAACGATCAATTTCTGACATCGTAAAAACCAAGATCCCTTTTTGTTGCAGTAGTTCTAACTCTTCTCGGTCTAAACTGCGCACACCCACCAGAGCAATCCGCTCTGGGGGGAGTAAAGCCTGGTAATATTCAAAACCCGGGTAGGCAGAGAGGTCAAACACCCCTGTCAGGGCAGCCACAGGCATGCCGTGGAAATTCCCACTGGGGGTTGTCAAGGGGGTGTTAAAATCGCCATGGGCATCGACCCAAATCACAGAGAGGTCGGGGATGGCTTTGAGCAACCCGTAGATAGAGCCGGCAGCCATGCTGTGATCCCCGCCCAAGGTCAGACAAAAGTCCCCACGTTTGGCAATGGCTTCCGTCGCATCCGCTATTTTTCGGGTCGCATAGGCGGCTTCAAGTACATTATTAATTTGCCCAGGCGTCAAAGAGCAAACAGGAAGTTCTTTATCAAAATCCAGATCACCGGCATCATTGACTTGCCAAGAGGATAACTTTTCAATCACCGATAATAGTCCATGGCGGCGCATTGTTTCAGGTGCCGATTCCACTCCCGGATGGGGTTGACCAATACTCAGACCCGCCCCCAGAATTGTCAGCGGGCGCAGCAGAGGAGATTGATTGGACGTATTTGAGACAGAAGTCATGGGAGAATTGAATGAAACACCTTGCCAAATAAACTGGCCCAATAAGGAGGCCAGCCCGGATTATCATATGCCCCAGGACGCTTGTCAAAAAGCAGTATTAAGAAAGCGGCAAGTAAGCAAAAGCGACTTCGCAGAACCGAGAAAACATCGCCCTTGCGGTATCGGAGGATTCAGGGAAGACCCGCAGTGATTGCTCGAGGATGGCTTTTTTCTCGACATCAGTCAGGCTCTTGGACTGTCCCAGCCAGAGACGAATCTTTTCCAGCGTCATATCCGGATGAAACTGCAAACCGTAGACATTGCTTCTGTATCGAAAGGCCTGATTTTGCCAGGACTTCGTTTTGGCCATACTCACCACCCCAGGTGGATACTGGCAACCAAACCCATGCCAGTGGAACTGCATAGGCGCTTCCATCAGATAGGACAAAACCGGGTCTTGTGCGCCTGCTTCATTGAGCAACAATGGGTACCAGCCCACTTCTTTTTCTGGACAACGAATCACCGACCCGCCCAAAGCACGGCAGAGTACTTGTGCCCCAAAGCAGATCGCAAAAATGGGTTTCTCTGCATCAACCATCTCCTGAACCCAGGCAATCTCTTGGGCCAACCACTCTGGGGTTGCATCCCCGTCTAAACCTTCATAACTCCCGCCCAGCATCACCGCCCCGTCGTATTTATCCAGGGGGCAACTCTCCATTAAATTGGACTGTACCGGATTGACATAGGTATATTGGAGTCCCCGTTTTTGAAAGACACCGGCCAATGGGCCTAGCTGATCGCCTTCAAAGTGACGCAGCACCGCAACGCGCATAGATAATTCCTTTTTTTATTTTTTAAAATTGCTCTATTTAAATAATTTTTCTAACAGATCTTACAGAATCAAGACGGGCAATAGTCTTTGGAGTATCGGCTAACAACCCACGCGCTTTAATATCCGTTCAATATCAGATACATATCCCCCCCCAAAGAGTCGGACATGAACCAGCAGCGGATAGAGATTATAGAGATCTTTGACAATTTCGAAAAAGCCCTCAGGAATCGCTCTGTATTCAGCATATGTCTTAAAGAAGGGTTCTTGGAAAGTATTAAACAGCGTACCAAAAGCCAAGTCCATCGCGGGGTGACCGTAATATATCGCCGGGTCGATAAAACCGGTAACCGCATCTCCAACCCCCAAGATATTGGTCGTCCAGAGATCTCCATGAACGAGCGAAGGCCCCCCTTCCGGTTCATCCAGCCATCTATCCAGACGCGAACAGAACTTGTCCAGCCGCCGCATCACCTTAACAGAAAGCAAACCTTCACGATGTGCGGCCTGCGCCATATACCAAATGCGCTGTTCTCGGTAGAAATTGCGCCAGGAGTCTGTCCACGGGTTGGGCTGAAGTAACTCGCCCAAATAAGTATCGTAAGCAAAGCCATAGCTTTTCTGGCGTTCCGTCTTGGCGATCTCTGCCTTTGGCTGAAAACGGTGAAGTGCAGCAATATGTCTGGCGGCATCTTGCTGACGGCCTGAGGTCATCACAGAATCCCCAGGTAACACAGACATCACCAGGTATGCAGTAGCCGCACTCAAGACCCTGGGAACAGGGAGCATTGTTTCTTTCGCCAAAAATTCAAGCGCCAAAGCCTCTATGTTTTGTGGGGGCTCTTGTGATTGCCCAGTTTGAAGAGTTTGAAGAGTTTGAAGAGTTTGAAGAGTCTGTCGTTTCAGAACAACCTCTGACAATGCACCGTCTGCTGAGCTGGCATCGAAATTGACCGGCTTTTTAAAGCGAATCAAGCTAACAGAGGCCACACAGCCCCCGTGTAAGGCTTCTACCTCTTGAATCTCTGTTGAGTCTACCCCGAGAATTTTGGCAAGTAGTATCAGCTCGGATTGGGTTGCCTCTGTGTTTGAGGGAGGTCGGGTCATCTGTCTTGATCTGTCTTAATCAAATAAGAAATAAACCCGTCTGAGGCTTGAGTAATCAAGTCCAAGACCATTTCAAAGCCTCTTGGACCGCCATAGTAGGGATCGGGCACTTCACGGACCTTTTGTCCAGTGGCATAATCCAGAAACAATTGAATCCCACCCTGAGACCGCTTCTGGTGAAATACTGGGGGGCCGGCAATCTCTTCAAGATCGGCCATATTGCGGTGATCCATCGCCAGGATGTAGTGATAGTCTTCAAAATCTTCTTGGGTTACTTGTCTAGCACGCAACGACCGAAGATCAACACCACGGTTTAAGGCGGCTTCTATGGAACGAGGATCAGGAGGCTCTCCCACGTGATAGCCATGAGTCCCTGCAGAATCCACCTTTAGGGCCCCAGATTCTAACCATTCAGGCACTTGAAGCTTTACCCGAGAGAGAAAGACCCCTTCAGCCGAAGGGGAACGACAAATATTACCCATACAAACAAATAAAATCGAGGTCTGAGAGGGGGATTGGGTGCTAGAACGCTCATTAGTCAACGATCACATACTCCTGATAAAGACATTACCTTGTGAAAGGGCTCAGGCAAAATTATGCACCAGGCCGGGGTTTTTTTCACCGTGCCACTGTGGCAAACTGGTAGCCAAGAAAAAATATAAAAGGAAACTCTGTCATGAACCAGACCTCTTCTGGGAACCTCACTGTCGGTGAGTCCAACGCTTGGTTATCGTCCTTAGAGTGGCAGGCCGTGGACGCCAAGGCGTTTAATCAACTCTCCCCCACAGAGCAGCTGATTCGGATTCGTCATTCATCCGCCCATATTATGGCCGCTGCCTTAACCCAATTGTTTCCAGAGACCGAGTTTGCCACGGGGCCAGCGACCCCTCAGGGTTATTTTTACGACATCAAAAAATCTGAACCGCTCAAAGAAGAGGATTTGGCTTCCATACAGGCAGAAATGGATAAAATTGCCGGTAAATCACAGGCTTTTGAGGTTGCCAGTGTGCCTAAAGCTGAAGCCATTGCCTATTTTAAAGAAAAACAACAACACTACAAACTCCAAGTACTTGAGCGAATCCCGTCTGAAACAGTGACGCTGTATCGAAACGGAAACTTTATTGACCTGTGTGCCGGGCCTCACGTGCCTCACACAGGGCTATGCCGCAGCAATAAAGTGCTCACACTCTCTGCTGTCCACTGGCGAGACGAAGAGAAACCCTCTTTAACCAGAATTACAGGTACAGCCTGGAGTCGGCCGAAAGATCTCGAGCGCTATATCGAGTTTCTCAGTGAGGTAAAACTACGAGACCACCGAACACTGGGCCCCCAGCTGGATTTATTCTCCTTCCATCCTTGGGCCGCTTCAGCCCTATGGCACCCTCATGGTGTTACACTGCGCAATCAGCTGATGGCGTTTTGGCGTGAGACCATCTCTGAGAAAGACTACATTGAGATTCTCAACCCCTTGCTCTACAAAAAAGAACTGTTTGAAACCTCAGGTCATTGGGACCATTTTCAGGAAAACATGTTTATCTTCCGTGACGCTGAAGGCGAGCCCGATTTTGCCCTAAAACCCATGAACTGTCCGGATACCATGTTGTATTTTAGAAGCCAACTTCGCTCTTACCGAGAACTGCCCTTGCGAATCGCCGAAGGTCAGATTCTCCATAGAAACGAAGCCACCGGGGCACTCCACGGTATTATGCGCACCCGCAATTTTATTCAAGATGATGCCCACATCTTTTTGGCCCCTGAACATGTGGAAGCCGAAGTTCAGGCCCTATTGGAGATGTTGGACCGGATTTATCAAATTTTCCAACTCAACTACAACATCAAATTTTCCACACGCCCTGAGAGTTATCTCGGCAGTCTGGACGTATGGAACAAGGCTGAAGCATCACTGCAGGCTGCTCTAAAAGCCGCTGGCAAAGAATTTGTGATTGACGAAGGCGAAGGGGCTTTCTACGGGCCGAAAATTGATATTAATATTCAAGATAGCTTAGGCAGAGAATGGCAATGCGGCACCATTCAGCTTGATTTCCAACTCCCAGAACGTTTTGATCTCAAATACGTCAAACCTGACGGTGCCACTGAAAGACCCATCGTGGTTCATCGGGCTATTTTTGGATCTTTTGAGCGCTTTATCGGTATTTTAATTGAGCACTTAGGTGGTGCTTTCCCCACATGGCTAGCCCCCGTGCAAGGGGTGGTTCTGCCGATTGCGGAACGTCACATCCCTCATGCTGAATCTGTGGTTAAGCAGCTTAAAACCCTCGGTTTCCGCTTTGATCTTGCTTCCAACGAAAGCGTCAATTACCGGATTCGCCATGCGGAAACTCAAAAAACACCCTATATGCTGGTTATTGGAGATCGGGAGATGGCAGACAACACCGTTGCTGTCCGAAAATATACCGGCGGGCAGAAGGGAACCTATCCCCTTGCCCAACTGATTGAAGAACTGTGTGAACACCGCGACCAACGCATTTTTGACGTGGTGGTGAAAGAATTCTCTTCGCTTTTCCGAGGACCTTCTGATGTCTCCACAGAAGATGCCCCCTATTAACGAAACCCTGTAGTAATCAGGTTTTTTAAACCTCTCAAACATTAATATTTATGTTTTTTGGGAACCATTTTCAGTCCACTCGTCTTAAACTGTGTGGAGAACACATCAGTAAACTGGTACATACTTTTAATTTTTAAAAAATCAAATCCTCAACATGAAAGACATGAAAGATGATTTGAGAATGGGTGATGATATATGATGTTACCGCTATTTGAGACCATGGTAGCTGTCAGTACATTTATGTTATTGGTTGTAGTTTCACTGGTCATTATCAGTGTTTCTGACAATCTACTACTCGTACAGCTGCATTTATAGACATTCAATTATTGCTAAATCTCTAGCACGGCAGAACATCGGCTTAATTTAATTTTTTAGCCTGCATAAATTGGCCCAGTACCATCTGAACCGCAACTTTGTCGCCTGGTTCTGGATTGGTATAAAAGGCTTCGGGATTAATGCGAGCCGACTGCACCGTGCTACTGCCCTCTATATGAAATTGAATTTGATAGTAGACACTGCCGTGAATGGTCAGCGTCTCAACGGATTCTAAAATAATCACCACATCTTGCGTCAACATCCTGTTATTAAATCACAAATAAAAACACACCAAACACGGTGGTCTGGTGTGGTAGAAAAGAAGAGAGAGAGCAAGCAAAAATTGTAAAAAGCGGTTTATTATTTAGTTCTGTTATTCATTAATTCTGAATCAGCATTTGTTGGGTTTGTTCGACGAACACTGCAAACAGAGATTGAAACGCCGGGGTATTTTGCACCACACGGTCATAGGTGAGTAACTGCTGATACATTTGCAGTTTTGTATTTAACATTTCATGCAGACGGCCTTCGTGTAAACGGGCATTATCGGCATCAGGTGCACATACACTAATCACACGCACGAGATACTGAATGGTGACATTAAATGCCTGAATATTGCGTGTCGCACTGTCCAATTGAATATATTCCGCCGGAATGCTGTAGTAATATGCAATCATATTTTTCCGGTAATTCAGCATTTGGGCGTCCATACTGTCAATGGCAATGGAATTAATCATCTGATCGATCGTCTCAATCTGTTGCAGCGCATCAGCACGAGAAGGGTCACAGGATAATTCGTCTTTGAGCGCCTCAAAACGTTGGCGGCACAATTCAGTCAGCACTTCATTTTCAACCAACAAACTTTTGGTTTGTCTTTTGTATTTTAGTTGATTAATACTGTGAACAGATGGTGTCCACTGGGTACTTAATTCAAACACATTGCTCTGGACATGATGATTCGCCGCATTCAAAGGGAAATCAACCACGTTATTACTATAAAGCGCTTCGCTATTTTCAATCGACTGCACCATAATGACTAAAACCTCCAAACTCCCCTGGCACACCAGCAACCTGCCAGTGGCAAAAAACTTAAAAAACACACACCTCTAAAAACTGTTTTAAAAAACCAACGACCACGTGACTCAATACACACACTCGACACACAAATCACAGGAGTGAGAAGCAAAACTTCTTTTAACCTGATAAAACAATCATAGATTTTTTCAACTCTCTTTTCAACCCTCTAATTTTATTTGAATTGACGTGGAACACACGATAATAGCCAATACACGTCTCACGTCATGCCCCAAGAAATACGCGACATATCCATAAGACATGTCGCGTATAGGTTACAAATTGTTAACTTCTCGGCAGATTGACCGAACTTACGTCCCAATCTGCCAGCTATTCATATAGCTCACCATCTCTGGGGTCAAGGCATCAATGCTAATGCCCATCGATTGCAACTTCAATGTGGCAATATCAACGTCAAAAGACGCCGGCAGCAAGTGGACTTGTTTGCCCAACTTGCCTTGATTCTTGACCAAATACTCAACTGCCAGGGCCTGATTAGCGAAACTCATATCCATCACGCTGGCGGGGTGACCTTCCGCTGCAGCTAGATTAACCAAGCGGCCTTCGCCTAAAACCATAATCCGGTTCCCGTTTGATTTCAGCACAAATTCTTCCATAAACGGACGAATCTGATTACGTTCTTTGGCCATTTCAGCGAGAGCTTCAAGATTGAGTTCCAGATCGAAGTGTCCAGAGTTACAAACAATGGCTCCGTCTTTCATCTGGGCAAAATGGGATTGATCAATCACGTGGCGGTTACCAGTGACTGTGACAAAAATATCCCCAATTCGGGCTGCATCTTTGATCGGCATCACTGCAAATCCGTCCATCACCGCTTCAATGGCTTTAACAGGATTGATTTCTGTCACAACCACTTGAGCGCCAAGCCCACGGGCACGCATTGCACAGCCTTTGCCGCACCATCCATAACCAACCACAACCACGGTTTTTCCGGCAAGCAACACATTGGTTGCTCGGATAATTCCGTCCATGGTGCTTTGGCCCGTACCATAACGGTTGTCAAAGAAGTGCTTGGTTTGTGCGTCATTTACGGCAATTGCAGGCCAGGGTAGTTTTCCATCTTTTTCCATTGCACGTAAGCGAACAATACCTGTGGTGGTTTCTTCAGTACTGCCAATAATTTCAGACAATTGATTAGGACGTTCTTTGACCAACGTGGCCACCACGTCAGAACCATCATCAATCACCAGTTCTGGCTTGGTGTCCAAGGCTTTATTCACATGGCTAATATAGGTTTCAATGGTTTCGCCTTTATAAGCAAACACGGGTATACCATAATCCACCACCAATGAGGCGGCCACATCATCTTGTGTGCTTAAGGGGTTAGAGGCAATCAAAACTGAAACAGCCCCGCCAGCCTGCAAGGCACGGGCCAAATTGGCAGTTTCTTTTGTGATATGGCAGCAGGCCACAATCCGCTTGCCGTTCAGAGGTTTTTCTGTGGCAAAACGTTCCCGGATTTGCCGCAGCACAGGCATATCTCTGTCAGCCCACTCAATTTGTTTTTTCCCTTGTGCGGCCAAGGAGGGGTCTTTAATATCCGAGGGGATGGTGGTCATTGTCGGCATTATCCGTTTTTCTCCTAATAAACATTAGACATTAAAACTGAAACAGGTATAAGAAAGAAGTAGCTGACTGTGTTTAATCTTTATGGCGGGGTCGTTTTCCGGCTTCCAAAATGGGGAGATTGGCCTCTGTCGGGATGTAGACCACCGCATTTTTATTATTCTCAAGCTGATTAATCCAAAGGTACTTGAGATAGTCCTCGTTATTTCTTAAAGAAGCCCCAATAATGGCATTGGCCTTGGCCACCCCTTTGGCACGAGTCACTTCTGCCTCTGCTTCAAAAACAGCAGACTCTGACTTGGCTTTCGCCACCTGAATGGCCACTTGTTTTGAAAACTCTGCATTGGCCAATTCGGCTTTTCCAGCCATTTCTGCCTGCCACACATTATAGATGGGATGGAGATAGAGATTGGCAGCGTATAGTAGCAATAAGAGAATGATAAAAATTGCGATGTCTTTTTTGTGAAAACTGGGAAGCTTCATGTCCGAAATGTCTTTCTTCACGCTTTCGCTCTCCATACTTTAAGATCTCGTTTTCTCGTGCCAGCATCTTAAATCACAACAAATTAGAGTCACAACAAATTAGCAAAAACAAAGCAAAAGCCCTAACACTTCCACTCACCTGACTTATCTCTGGCTCTAATCGCTTAAGCCCCAATCCATTAATCCTGAGAATAGTATTTTTTAGAAACCTATTTTAGCGGGCCAGAGCGTGTGATACTATTCGCTCGCGTGGGAAGCAATTCCTCCCAGGTATACAGAATAATAAGCGTTATAGATAAAATAAGCGATAAGGAACACGACTGATGAAAACATCTTTGATTGCCGCCGCTGCCGCCTTGCTGATTGCGGGTGCCGCTTTTGCTGATCCTCAAGCCACCCCAGCCCCTGCTGCAGGCAATAACTTTAAAGCCCAACGCGAAGCCTTACGCGAAAAAGGCGCCAACATCCGTCAACAACAACAGCAAATCAAACAAGAGCGTCAAGCCTGGAATCAAGAACGCCAAGCTCTTCGTGAGCAAGAGCAGCAAGCCCGCGCTCAACGCCAAGAACAACGTGCGGAAAAAGTGAAACAACACCAAGCCAACCAACAAGCACGCCAAACCAAATTCCAAGAGCGTCAAGCTCAACGCCAAGCCAAAGCCACCCCTGCTGGCGCTGCTAACTAGTTTCAGTCTTTACGTCTCAAAGGCCCGGGCTACCTCTCTGTAGTCTGGGCTTTTGTATTGGCTACCACCGAATATAAGGGGGATCAATAAACGTATTGGCTGTATTCAGCGGGCAAACATTGCTATCACAGGTGTTGGGAAGCATCCCCCCAGCTGTTGTGACAAAACCGTTGTAATAAAGCAAAATCATCGTCGAAGTCCCTGAATAATCCGTTGGGTTGGCACTGGGCGTACCATCTGGGTCAAACCAGTAAATCAGCACATTATTGGGGTTGGTCCCGCCAAAGCCACGAGTACTAATCGTCAAAATTCCACCCGAATGAAGCTTTAAACAGGGATCTGCACCCATTGTAGGTGCGCACGGAAGCGTCCCCAAACCAGGAGACCAGTCGATCGTCCCCCCGTTTTGCTGCTCTACATAATTGAGGTAGGGCAAAATCATAGCGCCATTAAAATTACCAGGGATACTACCCCCATGGGCTGCCTTATAGGCAGAGTATGCACCCGCAACGGCGGCCAACGCATCTTTGGTTCGCTGATTATACAGGTCCGTCTGAGAGACATCCAAGAGTTTGGGGATGATAAAGGCCGCCATCACACCCAAAATACTCAGCGAAATCAGTAATTCCGCAATCGTAAATCCCTTACGAGCCAATATTCTGAAAATGTCAGGCACGAGATAAATTCCGCCCTTTAAAACCCTGCCTTAAAACTCTGCTTTTTCTAGGCCTTTTTGGAGTGTGTTCTGCGTATCGACAATTCGCTGCAATTGTTCAATCGCCGTCATCGCGGTTTGCAATTTCACTTTCAGGAGTTGATTGTCTTCATTCTCTTCAAACCCCGCCCCGCGGTATATTGGACGGTAGCGATTGGCTGATCGCCAATATTGTGTAGCATCATCCAAGGCCGCAATCGCTTTTTGAATCAGTTGATAAGACTCAAAGTCTGTCTCGCCGTTCTGGAGGGCGTTTTTTAAAAGCACGTTTTGCGAATTAAGCCCCTGCGAGATAGCCCCTAGACGCTGCAAGGAAACACTGCCCCCATTGACCAAAATATCTTGACGCACGTGCAGCAACTGTTGGCTCACATCTGCTGCTTGCGTCATATAGCGCCGGTAGACATCACGGGCACGAATACTGGTTTTTGACAGTGTCACCGTGATGGGTTCCAGTTGAGGCTGTCTTCCCATCTGGTTCTGCTTCTGGTTTTGATTTTTTCTGTCAGAGAAAATTTGTCGATCAATTGCCTGTAAATCATCGCGAATGGACTGCATATTGGCTGGAGCGGCAGCAAAAACAAAAAGAGTGGGATACGTGAAACTCATCACACCAAGTAATAAAAGACACCGCATTTTTTTGCAGAGCGATCTGAGCATTGCAGATTTGTTTCCATTAGATAAATCGAAGGACAGATATTCTGGGTCTGTTTTCATTATAATCAGTTTCAAGAATCACCAAGAAAATCACAAAAACAGAGAGGCCCAAGCTTATGTCCCAAGCATCCAGCTGTCTGGTAAAACGACAAATCACCGTGCGCACTCGGGTAACGGATGATTTCCGCTTAAAAGCACAAGACGAGCTCTCTGAGGAAATTCGCCTAATCGAAGAGCAGCTTCAAACACTCGACACACAGTATCAACAGTCTCTTCGCCAACTAGAACAGTTTGCCCGCCAAGGTCAAAACGTTACTCGCCAACTCGAGCAGCTTCAGAGTGAGGCCCAATCACAACAAACCCAACTCAATACAGTGAAAATGGAAGTTTCTAACCAGTTAGCGAACTTAGGACAAGTCGCTAATGGGGCAACGGTGATTACCGGCGTCCTGGAAAGCTGGGAAAGCCTGACTGTGGGAGACCGTATTTTTGAAAAATTGCGCCAGGGAGAGATTTTGGTCGAAGACGGCGTGATTGTCTCAATTTCCTAAAACGGAGACTAACCCAGATAGAATGAAAACATTAAAATGTTGAAAATCGGTACGGTGGTTGGTGTCCACGGACTCAAAGGCATCTTAAAAGTACGCCCCAGTGATCCCAACGCCGAGTGGGTGGGAGAGTTAGCACAGCTTTGGCTCCAAGTTCCTAGTGATAAGACCCCTAAGCCTTATATAGTTCTTTCCTCAGAATGGCAGAGCCCACTGATCTGGCTAAAGCTCCAAGGGATAGATTCTCGCACACTGGCGGAACCTTTGATGAAAGCCTCATTATTTGCTCCTGAAGAAGCGCTACCGGAGATATCAGAGGGTGAGTACCGCTTTGATCAACTGCTAGGCATGTTGGTGAGTAGTACTGAGATTTTAAAGGCAGAGAATACCCCCTTTGCTATTGTGAAAGATATGCTCACTAGCGGGGATACAGATTATTTAGAAGTGGAAAGCCTTCTTATCGCTGGGAAAACGATGTTGATTCCTTTCCAAAAGATATTTATTCAAGCCGTTCATCTCCCAGGAACAGACTATCCCAAGGGCCTGATTTTAATTGACAAGCTGGACGATCTGCTTTTAGAACTGAAGGAGATTCATGATGATGCAATTTAAGGTCATCACCCTATTCCCCAGCGTCATTGAGACCTACTGCCAGACCAGTATTATCGGGCGGGCTCAAGACAATGCCCTGATTGAAATCCAATGCCTGAATCCGCGGCATTTTTCAACCGATCCTCACCGCAAAGTGGACGATTCTCCCTACGGGGGCGGGGACGGTATGGTGATGGCTTGCCAACCCATTGACGACGCCTTCACCAGTTTGTCTCCCCTGGCCCAACCCGCACGCATTTTACTGACTGAGCCTACTGGTAGACGTTTTGACCAAAATTTTGCCAAAGAATTAAGCCAGTGCCAAACAATTGTGATTATTTCCGGGCATTACGAAGGCATTGACCACCGAATTGAATCGTTGATTCCCAATATCGAACCGGTTTCTCTTGGCCCCTGGGTGATGACCGGTGGGGAACTGGCCGCACTCTGCATCATTGATTCCATCAGTCGCTTACTCCCCGGCGTGGTTGGAAAAGAAGGTTCTGTCGTCCATGATTCTTTTTTCACAGAAGGACAAATCGACTATCCGCATTACACCCGCCCAGCTGAGTATAAAGGCCTCAAAGTCCCCGAGGTCTTACTTTCAGGTAATCATGGGGCCATTGCCGCCTGGAGGCTTGAGCAGTCGGAACTCAGACAAAAAACACAAACCCAAACTTAGCTGACTGCTGATGCCAGAAGAATCAAACTGCCAAGGGTGCCAGAAGTACCCGCGTTTAAAACCAATTTACGGGTCTCATCGAGGGCTTGATTTAAATTGCCATTAAAAAATTCATCAGCAAAAGACTGAAATCTGGCGAGTATCTTGTCCTGACGGTATTCAGCAGCGCCTGAATTGAGATAAAAACCAAATCGATTACGACTGCTCTCATAAGATTGCGCTTTTCGGGCAATCACTTTTTTACTCACCATCCGGTTGAGTACCACAATAATGGTCTGAATCGGGTAATGCGCATCGTAGGTAACCGCAATAAAATCTGTAATGTCCCGGGCAGAGAAGGCTTCTCGTGAGGGTTCTTTCTCCTGGAGTGCCGCCAGGGAATCAAGCACCATTTCGTTGAGAGAATAACGTGTGGTTGGATGCGACATAGGACAAATGTTCCTCCAGACCAATCCAATAACAGAAACTATAAGTAACTATAACGTTTACGTAAACGGTGGTCTAGTCTTTTTCTCAAAAAATCTCACAAAATTAAAGACCTGTTTAGAGAAATTTCACTTAGCAAGTCCGCTTGCCGATTGACTCTGTTTTCTCTATAGTGTGTTCACGTTTCCTGGTTCGCGCTCGTAGCTCAGTTGGATAGAGTGCATGGCTACGAACCATGAGGTCGGGAGTTCGAATCTCTCCGAGCGCACCAGGGCCGTTGCTGCGTTAAATCAAGCAGCTACCCAGAGAGAATGTTATTAATACAATTGGGGAGTATGTTATGCGTGTGTTGATTTTAGGAACCCGCTCACTCACATCTATTTTGGTCAGTGTTTTGACAGTAACCACACTGAGTGCAGCGATCACACTGGAAGCGTTTGCCTTTGGCAAAGCCAAATCTGCGAAAGCTGAAACCCCAGCTCCCGCTGGTTTTCTCTCAGATAACTCTGGGCTCAAATGGAAAGACGAAAAAGTAGGCTCCGGTGCTGAGGCCACAAAAGGCCACAAGGTAAAAGTCCACTACGTGGGGACCTTATACCCGTCTGGCAAAAAATTTGATAGTTCCAAAGATGCCGGTAAACCCTTTGAGTTTAAACTCGGCGCCGGTGAAGTGATTCCTGGATGGGATAAAGGTGTTGCTGGAATGAAAGTTGGCGGTCACCGTACCTTGATTATCCCCAGTACCCTTGGCTACGGGGATGAAGGCTTCTTCAATGTGATTCCGCCCAAAGCCACCCTTAAATTTGATGTTGAGCTGCTCGACGTTAAATAACAACTGATTTCTATTTCATCTCACTTTCATCTTCGACTGTGGTAACATACTACGGCAGTCATTTTTGACCTGTCTTATGCCTGCATTATGGATGACCCAGTATGTGTGTGTTTTGTGTGTCGTGATGAGTGAGACTTGCTCCTGAAATGTTGCTCAATCTGTATTTTAATGGCTTTAGACAGCCGCCCAACCTGAAGCGACCGTTCTTTTCACGAGAGAGTGCCGTAAAGCCACGTGGGGATGTGCTCTCACAGGTGCCCCCGATAATACACCCCAAAATTATGAGACTGGTTCTAAAAGGGCCCGCCAAACCCGATGCCGCCCAAGCCATACTCGCCGCTGCGTTTGAGCAATGGCCGACCAAAACCCATTGTCGCTATTTTATTCTGCCTGGAGGCTTTCTCGAAATACCGCTGCCAGAGAACTGGCAAGGTATCAGTGGATGGGAAGGCCGCAGTAAAGACAAAGATGCCTGGAGCCGTTTAGCCGACAGTGTTGCCAGACCAGCCTTAGAAGCACTGCTTACCCCCCAATTTTATGAAGCAGCGCGCGGAAAATGTGATTATCTCAGCCTCGGGCTCGATATTGTCTCTGAACAAGGCATGCACGGCCCGCATCTGGAGCTGGTTGCGATGGCGGATATCCAGAAAAAAAAGATTATCCGTTGGACGGGTAAATCCTTTCCCACCCGAAATCAAGACAAGCAGCTGATTCAAGTGACCGATCTCGGCAGTCATCTTCTGGCGCAAGGGAAAGAGCGTGTGGTGATCTTGGGCTGTAACGACTTAAATCTGCTGAGCCCCCGGGTGTCGCATAATGTTAAGTCAACCAGCCCCAGAGGGCGCTTGGTTCGGCAAATGCAGGCTTTGGTCAAAGCCTTTCGCCCCACAGTGATTTTGCAGCACCCCCACGAAACAGACACACCCAACTCCTGGCTGACCACATGGCGGCATATAGAAAACACGCTTCCCTCACTGCGTCATTGGGCAGGCACTGTTCGCTACCACAACGCCCACAAAGCTCCCCGCCAGCCGTTAGAGAGAGTGCTTGAGTTGACACAAGGGAGTTCTGATCCTGCTACCGCACAGAACATTGTGATAGACACATCTGCCTTTGTATCTCGGCCCAGTCGTTATCTCAATAATTTCAAGTGGTTCTAGCGCCATGAATCCCATCAGCAATTTAAGCAATCGCGTCACCTTTCGAGGCAGCATTTTTCACCGGAACTACCCTCACCCCATTCACATTGGGGATCACAGTGAGAAAAACAGCCCCCAAAGCCCCCCTAGTAAAAAACCAGGTCAACACAAGAAAAAAAATCTCCCGCTCTGGTGCACCTGGGGGGCACTCAGCCTCAACTTAATTGGGGGACCTGCGTTAATTGCCGGCAGTATTCTCACTTCCTTGGCAGCGACAGCTGAACAAGCCCCCGCTGTAATAACAGCGCCTTCCACGCAGACCCAATTACAGCCCCCTAGCACTGCTCCCCATGTTATCTCAAGTCCCCCAACAGAGGTGGTTTTAAGTGCTAGGGAGATGGAGAAGTTGGCAAAATTCCTGACCCAATCGAGTCTAGGGCTCATCGCGGCATCGGGTATTTTGGGCTCTCTCTCCGAATTGGGGGTGGGTCGAAAAACAAAACAGCCCTCCTATTTTTTGGGGAATCTCTTATTTCTCGCCTTTGCGCCACTACTGGCCATCGAGTCTCAGCGGATTCGCGGGCTTGGCATGTTTTTGTTAGGCATTGCCTATTCGGGTTGGGCCAATGTGGTAGCCAACCGTTTTGTGAAAAAAGAGCCTGATTCAGTTACCCCCCCAGAACCTGAGCGAGCACAGGACTTTGGCTTTTTGTTTGACGCCACACTCCTCAAACAACTGCTCAGCAAGCCTGAGGCACGCAAAATTTTCTCGCATAAAACCATAGAAACACTGGGATTTATCCTGAAAGATCAAGCTTTGGTGGTGCTCAGTGCCCGTAAAGCCCCCAAGTTGATGAAACTGACCTTGCAACAAAGCCTGGAAGCTTTGCGCTCTGGGCTCAGCGGGAAAAAACTGGATATTGCCCCCAATGCTGACCGAGCTAGACTCAATCCACTGCTGCTCTATCTGGGAGGTGGGCTGATGCTTGTTTGTGGAGACGGGACAAATCAGGCACTCACCGCACTCGGTGCTGCCTTTACAGGCACAGGACTGATGACAGGGGCGCTGGAAAGTTTTGCCATTGGCACCCAACGCAAAGACTGGATTGGTTGGTCATTAAAATGGGGCCTGCCACTTAAAATTTTGGGCGACTTTTTTAACCACACCAACTGGGGCTACGGCACACGCACCATAGGTGAGGCAAGCGCTTACACACTCTGCGTTGAATTGAATCAGGAAGAATCTGCAAAAAGCCCTGCAAAAGAACCCTTAGAAAGAAAAAGCCCATGAACCTCTCCAAGCTCTCTTTCAGTGCATTTTCCCGAGTCAATTTTTCTGCTAGTACCTTCCCAGAACCCAAACCGCGAGTACCTCTCCCCAATCTCAGGCGACAGGTCTTCATTCAAACGGAATCGGTACTTCCTGTGAGGCTTAGCGAAAAAGACGCTGAAGGCATGCCTTCAGCCGCTGAGATTCGGCGCCTGAAGCAGGCCCATTTTAAGCAATGGCTCGATCAATTTGCACCCAGTGAACGGCGGACCGCCCTGTTATTTTTAGAGAAATTACGCATTATTGGACCAGCAGAGCTGAACTTTCACCTACGTCAAGCCCACCAAAAACTGTCTACCGCAATGGCAACAGATGGTTTCCCGAGTGATTTAAGCAAAACAGATTTCACCACGCTATATCAAGCCAGCAGTGGGGATTTAATTGCCTATCATTACCGTAAAACCAACCGAATCCCGAAGGTTCACTTTTACGATCAAGCAGCGTTGGCATCCAACGGCCAAAATAAATCCGACCGTGCGCTGGTGATTCTGGATGATTACCTGGCCACGGGGGCCCAATTTTTCTGTGAAGCCCTGGGCCACGGGAAAACACTGCCCCATGACCAAAACCGACATATTGCGGACCTGGTCTCACAGTACCGAAATGTATATTTTGTCGTGGCCGGTGTGCACACCAAAGCGCTCAAACGCTTTGAACTGATTGAAGCCGGAAAGACTGAAGAAGCGATTGGTGAAATACTGGAAGGCTATAAAGAAAAAGGCAATCCCGCCTACGAAACTCCCATTCGTAAAGTATTGGGCACAATTCCTGCTGGGAAAATGAAACTACTCTACTCTTTTGTGGAACGTCCGCTGCTTTCCCAGGATAATCCCCGTGTTAATGCAGAGGAACGCGAGCGCCTCAGGGCTTTTCTCCAAAAGCATAATGTCTACAAGTATCCGTTTGGCGTTGGGGGGCTGCAGGGAAACACCGTATTTTATTACAGTGCGCCAAACAATCTGCCCGATATGCTCTGGAATACGAAATCAAGGCGGCTGCACCCAGACGGTTCTCAGGATAAAACCGCACACTGGCGGCCTTTGTTTCATCGCTTAGAGGATGTCAGTGCCTACTGGTATGCCCATGCACATAAATTGCCAGCCGAACAACAGCTCTGGTAACAAAACATTTTCTTTAGACGACTGTTAACCGCCGACATTCATTTTGTAGCGGTAAAGCCATTTTCGGAAGAGACTTCCGATATAGCCTTTTAACAACCAACCGTCTAGCAGGCGGACCATCCCGTTTTGCGGGCCGACAGAAAGCATCACCCCTTTGTTTTGGAACGAAAAGGGGTTTCGCGATTGATGACGCCATTTATTCAGCATATCACGCGCCACATAGGCGCCTTGTTGTTCAGCCACTTGTCCCATTGCGGGCAGTACCTGCTGTGTGTTGGGGTCCACTGCTGCTGCGGCATCCCCAATCACATAAATATCCGGTCGGTTGGGTAACTCTAAAAATGGATTCACTTTCACCCGCTGATTATGGGGGAATTTTTCAACAGATAAACTCGCAACCAGGGGATTCGCCTTCACGCCAGCCACCCAGATTGGTTCTCCACCCGGCTTCACCTCAGTAGGTTTTGAATCAGGATGAGTTTTATCAATAATAGTAACCCCGTGCGCTTCGGTTACCTCCGTCACAGAGGACTGATACAGAATCTGGATCCCCGCGCGTTTGAGAAGCTGCTTGACGTAAGCCTTTTCTTGCGCGCTAAACCCAGGCAAAATATCGTTTGTAGACTCAATAATCTTGATTTCGGGCTGTATTTTAATTTTTTGTGGGTAACGCTTGGCAATGGCTTTGTCTAAAAACTGGCGCAACTCAAAGGCCAGCTCTACGCCAGTGGCGCCCGCGCCAACAATCACAAAGCGCAGTAAGGGCACTTGTTCTGCCGGGGTATTTTTTTGGGCTGCAGCCGCCAATTGCCCCAGTATCATCGCTTGCATCCGGTGCAGGTGGACCGGTTCTTCCAGCGGGATGGTGTGCGAATCCGCCCGCTTAATGTTGTAATACGCGCTTTTGGAGCCCAGTGCGATCACCAGAGAGTCAAACGGGACAGGCCCCTCAGAGGTTTGAACCTCTTTTTTAGCGGGATCGAGTGAAATACCCTGAACAATCACTTTTTTAAACTGGACTGGAGCTTTGCCCCCGTTACTGGGAAAGATAGTGGCCATCGGCTTTGTGGCCGCATGGTAATTCAACGCATCGGGCAACAGGGGCTTAAACACATACTGATCCGAAGCACCCAGCACCGAAACAGATACGCTATCTTTTGCTCTTAACCTACGCTGAAATTCACGTCCAGCAGCCACACCGGCAATGCCGTTTCCCAAAATCACAATACGTTGAGTCATTTCCCACAAGCCCCCAGAACCGGTCACGGTCCGATCACGTACCCGTTCGTATTACAATAAAATAGAATAACATATCGCTTTGTGAGGAGTTGCTTTGTCAGCTGAACTAAAACAATACATCTATGACGCTCTGAGTAAAGGCAGTGATAAGGAGACCGTCCGCTCAACCTTAATCCAGGCAGGTTGGTCGGCTTCTATCGTGGGGAAGTTGTTGGATCAAATTTCAGGAGTGGATGCACAAGGCCTGCCTATTCCAGCGCCTCGAAACAAAGCCCATCATCTGGCAAGAGATTTATTTTTCTATGTGTTGATATTTATCACACTCAGTTTCACCACCTTTGGAGTGGGCGGGCTTCTGTTTAACCAGATTGATCGTTGGTTTCCAGATTCACTCAACTATTTTTCAAGTTCTCGAGAAGTTCTGAGGAATTCTGCCAATTGGGCAATCGCTCAATCCATGATTTCGGCGCCACTCTTCTTTTGGTTTAGCCGTCTGATAAGCCAAGGAATCCAACTAAATCCGGAAAAGCGCGATGCGATGGTCCGCAAGCTGATGATTTACCTGATTTTGACCATCACCTCATTGACCGCGCTGACGGATATCATTATTGCGCTCACCAGCTTTCTCAGTGGAGAGCTGACCTCACGGTTTATTGGTAAAGCTCTGGTCGTATTTGGCATTGCCCTGCTGATTTTCATCTATTACTTTTACGAAGTGAGGCAAGATGACCGCCTGATTCGCTCAGAACGCCCAGAAAGCAGCCAGGCGGGAAAAGGCCGAGACGGTCACGTAAAAAAACCACTGCCCTTTATTGGCTCTCTCCCGAATGTTTTAGGCGCGATCACCGTTCTTGCCATTGTTCTCTCCGTCGTCAGTGGATTTATAGAAACGGGCGGTCCTGAAGAGCAGCGTGCCAGGCATATGGACTCAATTCGCGTCCAACGCTTACAGAATCTCCGCTGGCGTTTTGTGAACTTTCAACGAGATCACCACAGACTGCCGGTGACGCTGACAGAATTACTGGATCAGTCGAATACTACCGATATGAGTGCGGTTCAAGATCCAGAAACAAAGCTTCCCTTTGAATTCAATGAAAATCTTCCCGAACAAGATGGTCAAGTCCGTTATAAACTGTGTGGCGTTTTTAGCCGACCATCCCAAGACAGTAATACCAGTGCAACAGTCTCTCCAGAAAGTTATTACACATACACCCCAGACCCTTTCAGTAACTCCCTCTTTGAAAAGCACCCTGCGGGACGTTTCTGTCGTATTGGCGCCCTTATGAAAGAAGCCAAATAACGATGTTAAGGGTGGTCTTCATCGCAATTGGCGTCTCACTCCTGCTGGCAGTGGGCATTTTCTTTCGGCCTATCTGGAACGCGGTTGAAACCGCGATGCTCACCAATGAGGGAAGCCTGGCTATTGAGGCCCACGACTGGGACCGCGCCACAAGAGTCTATGAGCAAACCCTAAAAGAGCACCCCAGCAGTGTGCCTGTGGCCTTAACGCTCGCAAAACTCTATCACTACAAGCAAGAACGTGATAAGGCTGAGTCTGTTTTTGCCTCAATACTGAAGCAACAGCCCGAAAACATTGAAGCACGCAACGCCTATGCCAGCTTTTTGGCCCAAGTGCCCACCAGACGCAATGATGCCATTGAACTTTACAGACAAGGCTTAAAGTTGATGCCTGCAGAGGTAAGCTTTATGAGCGGGCTGGGTGATATTTACAAAATTGCTGCTGAGAACTTGGCAGAAACCAGACCTCCAATCAGGTTTTGGCTGAGCGAATGGGCGGTATTTTACTACCGTCATGCGCTTGCCAAAGCACCTGAGCTGTTTCAAAATCGGTTTAATCTCGGTGTGGCCTATCAACACCTGGAAAAGCCAGACCGAGCAGTTGAGCAATACTGCAATGCGCTGATGATTCAACCCAAAAGCTATGAGGCTTACTACAATTTGGGCCTGGCTCTGATTGATTCTAAGGCCTACCAGCTGGGTTTTCGCCAAATGACTCGGTCTGTTCGACTGTTGATGGACCGAGATGAAATCGAACTGGCCAGGCGACTTTCAGAGAACACCCAAACCATTCGCGGTAGCCTTTATTACAAGTCTGAAAAGACAGACGAGAACAATTTTAGAATGGATCAATACCCAGAATGGTTTCAAAGCTGTGTCTCAGAGGACAAAAAGCCCAATGAAAAAGCAGAAGAACCAGCTTCTAGTGAAAAGAATTTAAAACTAAACGGCCAAAACCAGTAGCAGTGATACAGACATCACCACAAACCAGGCCCGCATCACCGGACTAAAGTTAGCCCAAAAGCTTTCAACATTCTGACATGCTGACGATATCACCCAGTCCTCACGCTGTAAGGCCATCTCACGAAATGTCATTGTCATAACCTCTCAATCTATAGTATCCACACCCAGAAGAAATATGTCCTGCGACTATCCCTGATTGACTATCGGCACCCAATGGCAGCAAGCAAACAGTGCCTTTGCATCAGCTTTTTGATGCATTTCGATATAACTCTATTTTCGCGGGTGATCAGGGGCACTCGCATCGTCCAGGTGGTTAATGTTTTTGCTATGATGATGCGTGTCTACTGATAGAGGCCTTATGCTGTGATGCACACTGATCGAATCCCCTTCATTATCTTCAGTAAGCTCTTCTGCAAACTGTCGCTCTGCGCTGTTCTTTGCTTGCTTTTATCAAGCTGTGCTCCGCCCAAAAAGGGTGCTCTAGAGCAAACCTCTGGTCACAGCATTCTCAAAGTTGAGGCCAAACCCGGGGCAGAATTCCAAACTGTTGAACTAAACGGGGTGGAATACCGAGAAGCCCGAGGCGCCGTGGGTCAGTACGGCGGGACGTTTTACGACGGCAGCATTGGGGAAGGCCCTAAAACATTCAATCCTTGGGCAGCTTACGACGGAACCTCATCAACTGTCGGCGGAATGATGGTGTCCGGTCTGGTAGACACAGACCCCACCTCAGGCGAAGTGGTCCCCTATCTGGCAAAATCCATACAAATTAACCCAGACAACACCGTCTACACCGTGACCCTTCGCAAAGGCCTCACTTGGTCTGACGGAAAACCACTCACAGCAGACGATGTATTGTTTACCTGGAATGTGATCAACAAAAACGGGATGGGTAATCCCAGTTCCAGAGACAACACTCTGGTCGCGGGTCATTTCCCGGAAATTCGCAAGCTGGACCCACTCACCATTGAGTTTAAAACCGCCAAACCCTTTGCACCTTTTTTGAGAAGACTGGGATACCCGATCGCCCCAGCACACGTCTTTGGCCCCATCATCAAAGCGGGTGGGGATAAAGCCTTTAGCGCTGCCTGGGGAACCAGTGAAGCCGCTAAAAATCCGGAGCATTTCGTCTCCAGTGGGATGTGGATTTTATCCAAATACGATCCCAGTGAGCAAAAGGTGTTGTACAAACGCAACCCTCGCTTTTTTATGGTGGATAAAAACCGTCAACCCTTGCCCTATTTAGATGCCTACTCCCTCACCTTTGTGAATAATATGAACACATTAGAATTACTGTTTGAGCAGGGGAAACTCGACAGTTATGCCGTTCCGGCGCAATTTTTAGCCCATGTTCGTGAACTGAAAAAACCGGAGTTTACCCTGTACAATCTGGGGCCTTCACCCAGTACTACGTTCTTAACCTTTAACCTCAATACCCGAAAAAACCCAGATACGGGAAAGGCCTATGTCGATCCGGTCAAATCCAAGTGGTTTACCAACACCCACTTCCGTCGCGCCATTGATTGGGCAATTAACCGGGATGATATGGTCAGCAATATCCTCAAAGGCATTGGTGCGCCTCTATTCACAGCAGAAACCGCAGCATCCCCTTTCATTAATCAACAACTTGCCAAAGGCCATCCCCGCGATCTCAGCCAGGCAAGAGCCTTACTTGAAAAAGCGGGCTTTGTCTGGAATGAGAACAACGAATTAATCGACGGACAAGGCCACCACGTTGAATTTACGCTGCTCACCAACACCGGTAATGATCAGCGAGAAAATACCGGCGTCAATATCAAGCAGGATTTGGCAGAGCTGGGCATTAAAGTGAACTTTAAACCAGTGGATTTTAACGTCCTGGTGGGGAAACTAAACGAAACCAAGGACTGGGAAGCGATTATTCTTGGACTGGGCGGCGGTAGCCCTCTGGAACCGCATGACGGTGCCAACGTCTGGCGCAGTGACGGGGCCATTCATATGTTCAATCAGCGAGAAGTCAAAGGCAACGGCCCGGTGAACCTGGCTGACCGTTTCCCCTGGGAATTAGAACTCGATGATATCTTTGAAAAAGGCGCACAAACCTTTGGCATGGACAAACGCCGTGTTATTTACGACGCGTATCAGCGCCTGGTCTACGAACAAGCCCCGTTTATTTATCTCTATTCCCCCCTCTCCTTGCTAGCAGTCCAAAGCCGTATCCAAAATGCCAATCCACTGCCATTAGGGGCCTGGCATAATATGGAAGAAGTTTGGATTAAAGGGGCCCAAAAAGCTGATGCGGGTGAAAAATCGAATCCCTTATAGTAAAACTGTCAGCAAGTAAGCAAGTTCCCGGTGGAACCAAATCTCACGAAAGACGTCCTAATCCCTGTGATGAAAGCCCCTTCGACAAAACAGATGATATTCAACAGCGTTCTGATGCTAAGCGCTGTATTTATGGCTTTTTTCAGCAGCGTTCATGCCGCAAATGGAAACCAGCCGGGTCAACTCGTCTTGTTTAGCGCAGACTGGTCTGCGTCTTCACAGGTCATCACCCCGATTGTTCAAGCCATTGCAACCGAAAAGCAGCTTTCTCTCACTGTGATTGATGTCGACAAATCGCAAGCCCCCAAACAGGCCTCTCGTTTTGGTCTAGAGATTCCCCGCGGGGATATACCTCAGATTTATTGGATTAGAGGGGGCGTTCCCATGTCTGTCTACAGTCCCAATGAAGCCCTTAGCGACGAGCCTGAGCAGATGAAGCAGAAAATACTCAGTAGGCTTCGCTAGCAGCTTAAGCTGTTACCAGATTAAGGGCTAAACCGCTTCTGCAGAAGGTTCTTCTTGCGCTGCCGAAGATCCTTCTTGAGATCCTTCTTGAGGGCCTTCTTGCACAGCTACAATTTCTTCAGCAGCAGGTACGGGCTTAATAAAGTTAATCCCTTTACTCTCCACCATCCGGGTTCGCGCTTCTTTCAGGCGGTCCGTGAGATCGGGATCGAGCATTTTCTTGTCGATCATTTTATCCAAATAGCGTGGTGTTAACTTTGCGGCCTTTTCCACCATCCCAGAATCAAAAATAATGGGCCACACCAAAGCATCATCATACTCATAGCTTCTGCGCATGGTTGAAACCATCACATCTCCTTGAGAACTGGTGACAGAGCGGCCGCCTTCTTGAAAATAGAACTTAAAGATCTCCTTGAGATCGCCCATTTCGGCTTGTAGCATATGGACCGTCTTTTGCAAACGCAGATAGCGTTCCATGAGGTAAGGGATGTTCTTCAACTGGTCCATCTGCCAGACAAACCGTTGCTCATATAACTCTCTCAGCTTTGGATACACCCGAGCCAGACATTCGGCATCATCCAGAGCCCGGTGCTCTACGTGAGATTCCATTCCAAATCGGGCCAGCAATGAGCTTAGGCCGTGAGACACCTCTTCTGGAAACACGCAGCGGTACATATCGAGCGTATCAATACGATCATTGCGGAAGCGGGTTTCTAAATGCTTTTTGCAGGCCTCATTAACAAAACTGTAATCAAACAATGCGTTGTGAGCCACAATGGGACGATCGCCAATAAACGCCAAAAATTCTGGCAAGACGGTCTCGATCGACGGGGCATCTGCCACCATTTCTTCAGAAATATGATGAATTTCAAAGCTAGAACGACGAATGGGGACGGTGGGTTTGACCAGAGAGGTATATTTCTCGGTAATCTCACCATCATCCAGGCGAACCGCAGCCACTTCAATCAGCTGCTCTGTTTTGTGATCCAGACCCGTGGTTTCGGTATCTATCACAACCACTGTACGGTGATCCACCCGGGAAGGATTAAATAAAGGCTGTCTGCTTGATTCCATAACCGAGCCATTGTACCCCAAAGCCCGTCACAAACAATAGCGTTACTTCATTCAAACAGGTTATACAAGAATATTAACCCAGGCTTGCCCCGGTTTCTGGCATGACTGGGATGACATGAAATAGAGAATGGCCGGGGACAATGGTGACCATTGCAGTGGCCATTGACGTAAGCGCAAATAAACTCATCAACAGAAAGACAATCCAAAACGACATCCAGATGGAGACCACCATCCCGCGAACAAACCCAAGCAGGGAAGTAACGGGCATGGCAAAGGCCTGGGGTTTTAATGGGTGATGATTCAATGTCTGATATAAGTTCATGCTGGTTTTTTGCATATTTTTTTCCACCGTCCCAATTCTCTTAATATTCTCAAGAACTCTCTAAACTCTGACCTTTTCCAGAGTGTAAGCAGCGTGCTAGCATTGGCAGCATTCTGTCCTCCCTTTTCTGACATTTCTTACAATTGTTTACGAGAAATACGGTTTTATGAGTCCCCTCAAAGCCCAATCCAGTTGGCTCACCACAGCATCGGGCATGCCGGTGTTTTATGTGCCACCTAAAACACGCCCCCAGAACCCCACTGACAAGAAAGCGATCAAAGCCGTCATCGTTCTGATGGAAATTTTCGGGGTGAACAGCCATATTCAAAACGTTTGTCAGCGTCTGGCCGCCGAAGGCTTTGCAGCCTATGCCCCCCATTATTACTACCGTTCGGCACCCGTTCTGGCTTTAGGCTACGAAGAAAAAGATATTATTGAAGGGCGAGAGCACAAAGCCCAAGTGCGCTCCACAGAATTGCTTTCTGATATCGCTGAGACCATCCAGCTTATACAGGCAGGAGAAGAAGGCCTTCAAGACATCCACTGCATTGGCTTTTGCTTTGGCGGGCAATGTGCTTATCTGACAGCAACACTGCCGGAAATTAAACAAACCATCTGCTTTTATGGCGGCGGTATTCCTTCACCCCAACCCGATGGAAGCCCGCCTGTCTTGAGTTTTACAAAAAATATACCGGGTAAAATACTGTGTTTATTTGGTGAAAATGACCCGCTGATTCCCCCAGAAGATGTCCGGCAAATCCAAACAGCATTGCAGGCCCATCACATCCCACACGAGGTTGTGGTCTACCCTGGGGTGGGTCATGGGTTTTTCTGCGAACAACGGAATGATTTTAATCCTCAAGCGGCTGAAGACGCCTGGGCTCGGACACTAAAGGCCTTACAGTAAGATAAAGCGTTTTGCGGTATAATGCCCTCACCCATTTGGTAGAGAGATTTTTCCGCTATGGATACACTCCATTCCGAAATTCAGGTCGCAGACCCTCAATTTATTGAAAACAAGGCCCATATGGCTGAACAAGTGGCGATTCTTCGCGACCGTTTAGCCGTTGTGCAAGGCGGAGGCGGTCCTAAAGCCGTTGAAAAACATACGCAACGAGGAAAATTGGTTGTTCGAGACAGGATTCAAGAACTGGTTGACCCTAACACCCCCTTTCTGGAATTTTCCAGTTTAGCTGCCTGGGATATTTACGACAATGACGCCCCTTCTGCGGGTGTTGTCACCGGAATTGGCGTGATTCACGGCCAAGAATGCTTGATTATTGGCAATGATGCCACCGTTAAAGGCGGTACTTATTACCCACTGACTGTGAAGAAGCACTTAAGAGCCCAAGAAATTGCCCTGGAAAATCATCTGCCTTGTGTCTATCTGGTGGATTCTGGGGGGGCATTTTTACCACTACAAGACGAGGTTTTCCCGGATAAAGAACATTTTGGACGCATTTTTTACAACCAGGCCCGGATGTCGGCCTTAGAGATTCCACAAATTGCTGTGGTGTTGGGTTCATGCACAGCTGGCGGGGCCTATGTCCCTGCAATGAGTGATGAAACCGTGATTGTCAAAAACCAGGGAACCATCTTTCTGGGCGGCCCGCCCCTGGTGAAAGCCGCCACCGGAGAAGAAGTGACCGCAGAAGAGCTGGGCGGGGCCGATGTCCACTGCCGAACGTCTGGGGTGACTGATCACTATGCACTCAACGATCAAGACGCCCTGGAAATTACCCGCAATATTGTGGAGAATCTGAATCACCGAAAAAAAATGCCGCTCAACCAAGATCCAGTCGAAGAACCGGCCTACGATCCCAGTGAAATTTACGGCATTATTCAAAAGGACAGTCGAAAACCCTACGATGTGCGCGAAATTATTGCCCGCATTGTGGACGGGAGCCGCTTTCACGAATTTAAGGCCCTCTACGGTACTACTTTGGTCTGCGGATTTGCCCGAATCTGGGGATATCCGGTGGGTATTTTGGCCAACAACGGGGTTTTATTTTCTGAAAGTGCCCTTAAAGGAGCACATTTTATCGAACTGTGCAATCAACGCGGCATCCCCATTGTGTTTTTACAGAATATTACTGGCTTTATGGTCGGACGTCAGTTTGAGTGCGGCGGAATCGCCAAAGACGGCGCTAAGATGGTCCAAGCAGTTTCCAACACAACGGTTCCGAAATTCACAGTGATTATTGGCGGCTCGTATGGGGCGGGTAATTACGGGATGTGCGGCAGAGCCTATAGCCCTCGTCAATTGTGGATGTGGCCCAATGCCAAAATCTCCGTGATGGGCGGTGAGCAAGCTGCCAATGTCTTGCTAACCGTAAAACGGGATCAGCTGGCCGCTCAAAACAAAACAGCCATGACACCGGCAGAAGAAGAGGCACTGAAAGACCCGATTTTAGAAAAATATGCACGTGAAAGCAGTGCCTATTACAGTACAGCCAGACTCTGGGATGACGGCATTATCGATCCTCTGGACACACGGATGGTTCTAGGTCTTGGCATTGCCGCCGCACTAAACGCCCCACTGCCCAATCGGCAACACGGCGTGTTTCGTATGTAGTCTTATTTATCGTTTTAACCAACTTTTTAAACAGCTAGGGGACCCCTCTGATGACCGCGATCACGCAGCCTGAATTTCTGGATATTCAAAAAAATGGACCGATTACGACTGTCTGGTTAAACCGGACTCAGCTGCATAACGCCTTTAATGAGCAATTTATTGAAGAGTTGACGTGTACCTTTAATGATTTAGATCAGGACGAGCACGTGAGAGCGGTGATTTTGGCGGCTAAAGGAAAATCTTTCTGTGCCGGTGCGGATCTTCAGTGGATGAAGAAGATGATTGATTATAGCTTTGATGAAAACATCGAAGACGCCCGAGGTCTGGCCCGGATGCTTCAGGCAGTCCGAAAATGCAGAAAGCCTGTTATTGGGCGAGTACAAGGGGCAGCCTACGGCGGGGGTGTTGGGCTACTGGCCTGTTGCGATATGGTTGTCTGTGTTGAAACCGCCACTTTTGCATTGACAGAGGTGAAGTTGGGCTTGCTCCCTGCTGTAATCTCTCCGTTTGTTCTGGAAAAAATGGGACCTGCCCACGCCAGTCGGTATTTTTTAACCGCTGAACGTTTTGATAGCAACGAAGCCAGACGGATTGGGCTGGTCTGTGAAGTACTTGGCAGTGACAACGAGATGGATGACTGGATTCATCAAACTGTGGATCTTCTGATTGCCAATGCACCTGGGGCTGTTTCTAAATGCAAAACCATGATTCGACAAGTGATGGGAGCTGATTGGGAGACGGCAGAGACAATCACCAGTCGATTAATTGCGGAAAGACGCGTGAGTGAAGAGGGGCAAGAAGGGATTCGCGCCTTTATGGAAAAGCGACCTCCCGCTTGGACTCAAGATTATGAAGGATACAAACCGGGAGGCCCCAGCGTCCGTGGCTAAAAAAGGCAGTGAACAACAGCCAATCCAAAAAGTACTGATTGCCAACCGGGGTGAGATTGCTCTCAGAATAGGCAAAACACTCCAGGCCATGGGGAAAACTGTTGTCGCCCTCTGTTCAGATATTGATATCACGGCGCCCCATGTGGTTGCCGCCAATGAAGTAATTCATTTACCGGGGAATACCAGTGCGGAGACTTATCTTCAAACGGAGAAAATTCTCGCAGCAGCAAAAGCACACGGCGTTGATGCCGTTCACCCTGGGTATGGTTTCCTCTCAGAAAACGCCGATTTTGCCCGTGCCTGTCAGGATTCTGGCATCGTGTTTATCGGCCCGAGTCCTGAGGCCATCGATGCGATGGGAGACAAAATCAGGGCCAAAGCGCTGATGCAAACAGCCGGAGTCCCCGTCGTTCCTGGGTGGTCGGGGGATAGCAACACCCCATTGGATGTTCTATCCAAAGAAGCCGAAAAAATTGGCTATCCCATTCTGGTCAAAGCCGCTGCCGGTGGGGGCGGTAAAGGGATGCGTCTGGTACATCAGCCCAGTGATTTGGCGGCAGCACTTGAGGCCGCAGCGCGTGAAGCCCAAAAAGCCTTTGGGGATGCCCGTGTGTTTCTCGAAAAGTACATTGTTCGTCCCCGGCACGTGGAATTTCAGATTTTCGGGGATGCCCAAGGCAACACCGTCCATCTCTTTGAACGTGAATGCTCGATACAACGCCGGCATCAAAAGATTATCGAAGAATCCCCAAGCCCTTGCCTAACCCCAGAGCTCAGAACCAAGATGGGGGACGCTGCAGTGAAAGCTGCCAAAGCCATTGGCTACACCAATGCGGGCACGGTTGAATTTATCGTGGGCCAAGACGGTGGTTTTTACTTTCTTGAAGTAAATACCCGCCTGCAAGTGGAGCACCCTGTGACTGAAATGGTCACCCATATGGACTTGGTTCGGCTTCAGATGCTGATTGCCGAAGGCCGTTCATTGCCCTTTACTCAAAGTGACTTGCAACAAGACGGGCATGCGATTGAATGCCGGCTGTACGCCGAAGACCCCCAGAACCAGTTTTTGCCCAGTACCGGTAAAATCGTTGTCTACCGTCCTCCCGAAGGGCCTAATATCCGTATGGACAGTGGTGTTCGAGAAGGCACTGAGGTGAGTATCTTCTACGACCCGATGCTGGCCAAACTCATCACCTGGGGAAAAACACGCGGTGAGTGTCTGAGTACCATGCAATGGGCACTACAAAACACGGTTATTCTGGGCGTCAACCACAATGCCAACTTTTTGCAACAGATTTTACACCACCCCCAGTTTATTATCGGGAATATTCATACCCATTTTCTCGATGAAGAGACACTTGCTCCCCTCCAAGCCACTCAGAACCTTGAAGCAATCGCATTGGCCGCGGGGATTGCATCTCTTCAGAATTCGGGCAGTCAATCATTACCTGGGCAATCCCAATCCTCAGATCGTTCTAAAGATGGCTCTCAGGACGACCATAATCCATGGCTCCAAGGCGGAGAATGGCGGGCGCTGGCGAGCGTTCCAAGCCGTTCTGAAGGGAGGCCCTCATGAGTTCTGCTTACAAGGCGACCTCTCAGGCCAGTCTGCACGTCTCAGTCAATGGGGCCCCAGAAATCACTGTCAAATTATCAAATAAGCCCCCATTCCTCCCCAACGGGACAGCCCACTATGTTGCTTTGGGAGGCCATGAAGGCTTATTGATTGACGCAGACGGGAAGCAAGAACGGGTTTTTGCTTGTTTAAGAGATGCCCAAGAAAACCGCTGGGATGTTTGGTTTCAAGGCGCCACACACAGCGTGGTGGTTACCGATCCGAACGCAAAAAAATCCAAATCAGCTCGACGTGATAGCGCTGCAAAATCTGCCAGTAATAGCCCCGATATCAAAGCGCCCATGCCAGGGACCATCCTTCAAATCAAGGCTGCGATTGGAGATAATGTCTCAGCAGGTCAGACGCTCTTGATTATGGAATCGATGAAGATGGAAATGACACTCAACGCAGCCACTGCCGGGGTTGTCAAAGAGATTCGCTGTCAAAACGGCCAAATGGTAGAAATGGGCGCTGTCCTGATTCAAATTCAACCAGATACAACTCAACCTAATACTTAGGGGGACGTGATTATGAGCATTTCAGCAACAGGATTACCCAGTCTAAACGGGTTGCCTACTGCCGTTAAAATCGTTGAAGTTGGGCCCAGAGACGGCCTTCAGAATGAAGCGCTCCCAATCGACACGGCAACAAAGATCGATTTCATCACAAAACTCGCAGAGGCGGGTTTGCCGGAAGTAGAAGCATCATCTTTCGTCAGCCCCAAGGCCATTCCGCAACTGGGCGATGCGGTTGCTGTCTTTCAACAATTGCCGCAAAGGCTTGGAACTGTTTTTTCTGCCCTAGTCCCGAATTCCAAAGGCTTAGAGCGTGCGATTCAAGCAGGGGTGAAGCGAATTGCGGTGTTTACGGCAGCTTCAGAATCATTTACCAAGCGCAATATCAATATGAGTATTCAAGATTCCTTAGACACCTTTGCCCCCGTGGTGAAAGACGCCCATGCGGCCGGGATGAGCGTGCGCGGTTATGTGTCCACAGCCTTTGTCTGCCCCTACGAAGGCAAAATCGCCAAAGAAAAAGTACGGGAAGTCACGGAAAATCTTCTTGCCATGGGGGTTGATGAAGTCTCTCTGGGAGACACGATTGGGGCCGCAACGCCCAAAGATGTGGTAGAAACCGTCGGCTATGTCCTGCAGACCGTCCCCAAAGACAAAATTGCCCTTCATTTCCACGATACCTACGGTACGGCTTTGGCCAACGTCCTGACTGGCTTACAACTGGGGATTGCTAAGTTTGATAGCTCCGCCGGTGGCCTGGGCGGCTGTCCTTATGCCCCAGGCGCTTCCGGGAATCTGGCAACCGAAGATCTGGTCTATATGCTCAACGGGATGGGGATTCAGACCGGGGTGGATTTAAACAAAGTGGCGGATGCCTCACTGGTGATTGAAAAGCAACTTGGGAAAACCCTACCTAGCAAGCAACTTCAGCGCATTAAGGCCAGTCGGGCCGCCCGTGCTTCTGCCGCACCCTAATGCAGTGGCATTATTTTGAGACGTGCGATTCCACCAATGCGGCTGCCCGCCGGTTTTTTGAGGCAGCCCATCTACAGAGTACTATTCTTAAAAGCAATACGATTAGCGATGGGTTTATTGCAGAGACCCAAACCCAGGGCCGAGGCACCCAGAACCGTATGTGGGTATCCCCGCCTGGCACAGGGCTGTATATGAGTTTACTCTGGCCCCAATGCCTATTGCCTTCAGAGCAACTCCCGTTCCTCCCCTTGGTCGTCGGAATTGCCGCGATAGACACCTTGTTTGAATTATTACCCGCTCTGAAAGGGCAGGTTTTTCTCAAAGCCGTCAATGATTTGATGACAAAAAACGGGGAAAAATTAGGCGGCATATTGATTGAAGCCTTTTCTCAGCAAAATAGTCACACGGCTGTTGTGATTGGGCTTGGTTTAAATTTATGGAAGGCGCCTGTTCTTGAGCCTGCCTATCATGACAGCCACTATCAGCCGATGAGTCTGGCGACATTACTGCCCCAATGGGCAGACAGCATTCAGGATAAAACCTTATGGCGAAATCACCTGGCCCGGTGCATTAGCGAAAAATTACTTGTCAGCCCGTTTCTGGAAATCCTTTTGTCACCCGGGGGGCCAGAGCCGTATTCTCAGGAAACGCTTTTACAGGAGTGGTTACTCCGGGCTCTTCCAGGCAGTCAAGTCAGTGATCTCGTCGCCCGAGGGCTTCCCAAGTTGTAGCTGCTAGTGATGAATGGTTTCCCCGGCCATTTCCATCAGGATTTCAAACTCTTTTGGCAGCAGCGGCATCACCGAAAGCCGGCCTTGTCGAACCAGTCCAATCTCTTGCAGGGCGGGGTGCTGCTTAATTTCTGCCAAAGTCACCGGTGTTTTTAAGGTGCGCACCGGTTTTACCGTCACCCCAATCCAGTTTTCTCCTGCGGCTGCAGTTGGGTCTGGGGATGCTGTCTGGGTCACCTCAGCGAGCCCTACCACCGCTTTGCCGGTCACACTGTGGTAAATCAGCACACGGTCTCCAACGGCCATCTGCTTCATAAACTTTTGGGCCTGATGATTGCGAACCCCATCCCAAAAGGTCTTGCCGTCTTGGACGAGTTGTTCAAAAGAAAAGGTACTGGGTTCCGTCTTCATCAGCCAGGTGGCGGGTTGTGAGGGCATTACACTCTCTCCTTTCAAAAATGAAAAACAGCCAAACTAGGAATGGGCCTTGAGGGCCAGACTCAAACGGTGCTGAATATCAAACGTGAGAACCGCTGCCGCTGTGGCGACATTGAGCGATTCCACCACTCCGTGCATGGGGATCCGGACGCGAAAATCACAGTGCTCTGCCACCAAACGACCCAAACCCTGTCCTTCACTGCCCAACACCAACACAGTTGCCGTATCAAAGGTTTGCTCCGTATACGCGACGGCATCAGGCGTATTGGCAGCACCCACCACCCAAAAACCAATTTGTTTGAGGCGTTCCAGAGCTTGCACCAGATTGGGCACCATCACCACTTGCACAGAGGCTTCTGCACCCGATGCCGTTTTGGACACAGCGGGTCCAAACCCCGCATTCTTGTGCTTGGCGACAATCACCCCGGCCACCCCAGCCGCATCGGCCACTCGCAGAATGGCTCCAAAATTTCTGGGATCACTCAGCCCGTCAAGCATCAACACCAGTGGAAACTCACCCACATCTTCAATACGCTTACGGCATTCAATCACCAGGTCATCGAGATCCATCAAGGGCTTGGGAGAAACTGCTGCAATCACACCCTGGTGCTGTAAATCGGGGTCGTCCTGGAGCAAACTTTCGGTCATCTGATCCAGCTTCATTCGGGGTACCCGAGCGATGGGGATACCACGGGCTTGAGCAGCCTCATAAATCGCGTCAATGCGCTTATCGGGCTTCAGCGTCTCACTCACATACACCTTAAACACGCGCGCCGGGTCAACACTCAGCAAACTGAGAATACTATTTTTACCCACCACATAATCGGCCATGGCACGAGATCCTTCTCAAAAAAGTGCTTGCTTGCAATACAAGCATCATACGCGGACAGGGTAGCAATCCGCAAAAAATTTTAATAGGCAGGCTTTTTAGCCCGTCGAAACGGGTTCAACCGGCTGCTCAGCTTTCGCGGTGGATCAATATCATTCGGTCGGTTATATGCGGTGATGCTGCCATTGGAGGCCACAGAAACCGGTTGTTTCTCTGTGCTCAACAATTGCATCTGGGTCTCATCCACGTCGTAACGCCAGAGACCCAGAAATTTTTTTTCTTTCTGATCATACGCCCAGGCATTAATCAAGATGCCACTGTCACTGCCTGGTTCCCACCCCAGAGGGAAAATATCCCAGGCCAGTTTGCTCAACGGGGCGATGGTGCCTTGGCGCGCCCAGTAACTCTCTATGGCTCTGTGTATTTCCCCGTAAATCGTCACTGTGCCACGCTTGGTGTCGTAGATCAATACATCTGTGGTACGCAAGCCCAGGTGATTCACCCCTGTTCGTTGCTTGAATAACAGCCGAGCACCTGTGTTGGACCAATCGACCACGGTTAATGTCTCAAAGGCGTGGGGCAGCACGCGCTGATCCCCAATCTTATACACCACCAAGCGATTGGCCAAATTTAAATTGGGATCGTAGCGTGCCGCACACAGCTTGGCATACTCTAGTCGCTCTTGACGCTTTTGCTCTTCGTACTGAGCCTTTTCCCTTCGAGACATGGCCTCAATTTTGGCCTCAAGCATCATCTGCTCAGCGGGTGGCAATGCATCGGAGGGTTTCTTCTCAGGCAAGGGCTTAACCGGCACAATATATAAACGAGAGAAGGTCTGATTCACATTGGGGAGATAGGTCACTTCAGAATAGGCCATCGTCTGGTGATCAGGTGAAGCCACCGGCTCACTGCGGAAAAAGCGGGTTTCTTCCAGGTGGGTTAAGTCGAGTTCAACAAACCCGGTATTATACGGGCGGTAAAGCATCTGATCCGGTTCTGTGGCATTGGCTGGATTTTGGATCGATGTGGGCGCCTGTGAGGGCGCAGCGGGCAAGTTCGGTAGCATATCGCGCTGGGTCTGAGCCCAGGCGATGTCTCCTGCGTACAATGCCCCACAAACCCGCATTAGGATGTTAAGCATTGTGAACCAGCGTGTAACAGATCTGAAATAATCGAAGGTCATAATTTCACTTTTGAATTTGTCTTCCCGATAGCTCCCGTATATCACATTGAGGAGAGCATCAGCTGTAAGTCATCCCGAAGGATGGTGCGGCTGCCTGCGAGATAAAGGAGTTAGACGGCGTATGGCGAGTTTTGATCCCAATTATAACGGCTATTTGCTTGGCCCACCTCCCCGGTTTATTCGCAACTCTGTTCCCGGTTCTGGAGCAGGCGGCAGTGTTTACGGCGTCAATCCCAATGCCAGAAACATCCTTGGCGTGACCACGGGCAGCATCAACAATTATTTCAATATTGTCCCGGATTTTAGTCGGCTCCGCCCCAACTCCATTGGAAACTATAGTATTCCCGTCCCCGATTTGGGAATTAATCCTGACCCCTATACGATTGGGGCCTACACAGATATTTTTGGACAGAACCTCCCGCCTGCCGGAAGAAATGCCATAGGAGGCATTCCTGGCTTTGGCTACAACTATTACGGGGCCAGCGCCAACGCGTCCGACGTGTTTTTGGGCACCAGCAATTTAATCGGCAGCTTACTGCCTCCTGGGGCTCCCAGTGCTGGCAGTGCCCTGGGTCAAGGCGTTCCGTTTTACGATCAATATTTTTCTCAAAACAACGGATTGCCCTTTTATCCCAATCCTCCGCAACAGCTCAATCCCATCCAGCAGTATTTTTACGGGGTGAATCAAGGCAATAGCCAATATAATCCTTACGGCAGCAGTTATCAAAATGATTATCAGGGACTGAGTTACCCCCAATTTGGGACCCAAGGACTCGCCTCTGGAGGACTTTCCGGTCCTTCCAGCAATGGTTTGCCAGCCTGGTTCCAGATGGGAATACAAGCCCTGATGCAAGCAATGGGTGGTAACGGATCGCAAAACATATTGGGGTTCCCTGGGTTCCCCAATCAACAAGGGGGGGGATGCCCCTGTTACGGCCTACCGCCACAGCTTCCGCCGTGGTTTAATCCGCCATATCAATCGTGCTTCTTCCCCCCTTACTACCTCAGCCCTGGGGTTCCGCTTCAATCCATGGATGATCAGGGGACTCAGGTCAGAAATGTGCTGAGCGCCAATCCAAACGTGTTGATGCCGGATGTCATCCCCACCAACACCCCAGACGGGGCCGCACAGTATCTAAAAGATTTTGTGGCAATGAGCGAAACTGAGCGCCAGAAGATCCGAGATCAATTTACCAATACCACCCGCGTAGACCAAAGCATTTTGGACCGCGCAGGCATCACCGCTGAAGGCGGGACATACAATCAGGGCATCGTCACCAATCCATTTAATTTTGCCAATTTCATCACAGACACCAATCCCGGAGATAAATATAAAAGCGGGATTGTGGTCACCAACGGGAACGGCAACGGCAAGGTGAAAGGGACTAAGGGGGATGATATTCTCTTTGGGACCAAAGACCGCAACAATATTATCGACGCCGGGGCCGGCGGAAAAGACACCGTCTATGGTGGAAATAAAAACGATCTCATTAACATGGGCGAAGGCGGCACCGTCTACACCGGTCCTGGAGACGATCTTGTTTTCTTTGACTTCACCAAGGCCACCAACCCGACCAACCCAGAAACCACTGTGTTCGGCAACGGGGGGACGGATAAATTGATTTTAACCGTGCCCGGCAATCCCAACGATGACGCGGATCTACCCCGCTTCACCCGGTTGAGTGACGGCACCACTGAAATTAATTTCAAAGGCAAGCGCCTGATCACCAGTAACATTGAGCAAATCATCATCACAGACACCAACGGAAACATTGGCTCTATCTACGATGTGACCAATGCGGATCCGGCCCGAACAGATTAACCAGACTTTTATTTCTTTTATTTCTCCCTTTTATTCCTCCCTATATTTCCCTCGTTTATTTATCGTCTATATCGCCAATTTCGTATCGTCAGATACTCGCCTTGACAGGATGTCGGGGCGTTTTCTTTTTGTGTTACTTTAGGAGACAATCTCACTCAGCAAGTTTACCCAAAAGGAGCCCTCGTCCATGCGTCCCAAAACGTCTCACAAAGCCAGTTTATTCAGCGAATCCGTGATTCGTGAGATGAGCCGCATGGCCGCCAAATACGGTGCGGTTAACTTGGCCCAAGGGTTTCCGGATTTTCCCTGCCCGATTGAACTGAAAGAAGCCGCCAGCAAAGCCTTATTCGATGACGTGAATCAGTACGCCATCACCTGGGGAGACAAAGCGTTTCGCGAAGCCTTTGCCGCAAAAAATAAGCGCTATTTGGGCTTAGAGATTGACCCCGAGACCCAAGTTACCATCACCTGCGGGGCCACCGAGGCCATGGCCGCAACGATGCTTGCCACAGTGGACCCTGGTGACGAGGTGATTGTGTTTGAGCCGTATTACGAAAATTACGGACCGGATGCGGTGATTGCCGGGGCGGTCCCTCGCTATGTGACACTCTATCAACCAGACTGGCACTTTAAACGCGAAGAGCTAGAGGCCGCCTTTAACGATAAAACCCGGGCAATTATCATCAACACCCCCCACAACCCAACAGGCAAAGTATTTAGCCGCGAAGAGCTCAGCTTTATTGCTGAGCTGTGCCAAAAATGGGACGTGCTGGTGTTTACCGATGAAATCTATGAGCATATTCTCTACGACGGGGCTGAGCACATCGCCATGGCCACCCTGCCCGGGATGGCGGATCGCACTGTGACCATCAACGGACTCTCCAAAACCTACAGTGTGACTGGATGGCGGGTGGGCACCATCATCGCCAGTCCAGAAATCACCGCCGCGATTCGTAAAGTGCACGATTTCCTGACTGTGGGTGCAGCAGCCCCACTCCAGCGGGCCGGTGTGGTTGCGATGAACTTACCGGAGTCGTACTACACGGAGCTTGCCAACAGCTACAACGAAAAGCGCAACATCCTGATGAACACCCTGGATGAGGTGGGCATTCGCTATTTTAAGCCCCAAGGCGCCTATTACATCTTTTGCGACATCCACGAATTTGGCTACCCGAGCGATGTGGAATTTACGCATTACCTGGTCAGCGAGATTGGTGTGGCCGTGGTCCCCGGTTCCAGCTTCTTCCATACCCCGCTGATTGGGGTGAATAAAGCCCATCCCTATATTCGTTTTTGCTTCAGCAAGCAGCCCAGTACCCTAGAGACCGCCCGGCAAAAACTGCTGACCTTGAAACAAACGGTTAAACTCAGCTAGAGCCCGTTAATTTTTTTGTAAGGCCTGGGCTTTGGCCGCATCCGCTGCCGCATACTCCAGCGTGTCGTCTAACACTAGCAGCTCTATCTCCCCGTAGCGACGTTTGAGCGCCTTTGCAATCAGCTCATCGGCCAGGTGCGGATTTTTGGGCAGCAACGACCCATGCAAGTAAGTCCCGTAAAGATTGCCGACCACAGCACCTTCCACTCTTTTGTGTTGTTCTGGTTCTCCGCAATTGCCGTAACCGGAAAGAACACGTCCTAAAGGCGCAACCCCCGGACCCAAAAACGTCCGTCCGCTGTGGTTCTCAAACCCAACAATACTCGTTCCATCGGGTCTTTCCACCAGCACATTACCGATCATGCGGGTATGCCCCGCTTCTGTGTAGGCATCGATCAAACTCAGGCCAGGCAGTTTGGGCCCGTCATGGGGTTGGTAATAATGACCCATCAATTGATACCCCCCGCAAATACCCAAAAAAACCGCGCCGTTGGCCGCAGCTTGCTTCAGTGCCTCTGCCTTGATTGCCTTAAGGTCCGCGGCCACGGCCCATTGCTGAGCATCCTGCCCACCGCCCATAAAGTACAAGTCATAGGCATCTGGATCCACGGGGGCCTGCAAATCGAGGGGAGTGACGCTAGCCTGCCACCCGCGCCAAAGACAGCGCTGAACCAAGGCAAGCACGTTTCCCCGATCCCCATATATATTTAACTGTTGGGGATACAAATGCGCGATCCGTAACTCCCGTATCTCAATATCCGGCAATGAATACATCACTTTCTTTTGTTAGTACTTTTTTGGGCAATTTTTACTTATCACGCTCTTTAATCACATCACCAGTTCCACTTTTAGGAACGTTCCAATTTTTTATTATCACGCCCACACACAAGCCAAAGCAACCCTTCAAAAGGATACCAACTGACATGACCAACACCGTCTCTTTTGCTGCACGCAATTCGCAGATTATGAAACCAATGACCAACAGAAAGCCGAATACAGGCAATTCAATCTCAAACAATTCTAGTGTAAACAATTCACCCGTCAGCCAAGCTTTTCCCAGACCCCTTTTTGCAGGTCTCTTAAACAAAAAACCAGCTACAACAGAGGACCCCACATCCGGCACGGGAAAAAAGAGCCCGGATAAAAAACCAGAAGGTGGGTATCAATTAAGACTGGAGGGGTCTGGTTTTCACAGACTCTCAGTTTACGGCGCCAATACCAAAGACACCCCCTACGATCTCAGCCGGATCAACGTATCGAAAGCTCAGATTGGCTCTTCAAGCATGGGAATTCATGGCAGCGCAGAGGATGACGCTGTCGGCCATACCACAGGCAATTTCACGACCCCAGGTTTTGCATCAAACCTTTCTATTTCGAGCATTCATCATACCAACGGGAAGATTTTAGGAGACCAGATATGCATCGGGAAAGAAGCGCAACTGGATGAGGTCGAAGGTAACACGAGTGTGACTATTCCAGAATCCAGTAAAACTGTCACTATCAACTCCTTAAAGGCACACGATATTAATGCTTATAACTCTCTGGCCACGGTGAAAAAATTGACTGGCAGTAATGTGACTCTTGTCGCCGGCAAATTTGACGAGGTCATCATTACGGGTAATCAGCGTGTTCTCTCAGAATCTCCCATGATCAATGGCGTCCTGTTCTTGAGCCCAAAAGATGCAGACAGTATCCCGGAAATTGGCAGTGTCCACTTTGAAAAACCGGGTTATATCGTGGTTGATACCAAACTGATCAAAGATCTCAACCTCAGTGACTGCCCACATTTGGCCGAACAAGGGGTCAAAATTGTCAGCACCGAGCAATGGGAAAAAATAACAGCTCCCAAATCCTAGAACACAGTTAGTATTTATGTTTCGCCAACAGTGGATGTTTGACGTATCCTATCTTCAGGTTAAATACATGACAGGTTAAATACATGAAAGGACACACACCATGACCACTGCTGCCCCGAGCCTCACTTCTGTTGAAACCGTGGCCAATCGGCTCGTCAACTATTGCCGTGAGCTTGCTTTTGAAACCGCGATGAAAGAACTGTATGCTTACGATGCTGTAAGCATTGAATCCGTTGCCATGCCTGGCTACGAACTGGAAACCGTTGGCAGAGATAACATTCTAGCCTCCAGCCGCAAATGGGGATCGGAAAACACGGTTCACAGCATCACGGTTAGTGAACCCCTGATCTCTGAAGGCGTCTTTGCTGTGCAGATGTCTCTGGATGTCACCTCTCAGACCTTTGGTGGGCAACGCCTTAACTTGAGCGAAATTGCGGTGTACCAGGTCAATCCTGAAGGGCAAATCACCCAAGTCAACTTCTACTACCCAACGGGTTGTTAGTTTTTTCAATTCAATTGATTCCAAAACCCCCCAGTGATGAAACACTGAGGGGTTTTTTGCTATTTTAGGCAATTTTTGCTACGTGCATGTTTTTATTAGTGTAAGGTCACAAGGGAAGGTTATATCGCTATTCAACTGGTTCCAATGCCAGTACCAGTTACCTTGTGAGCCCATTTCACGAGTTAGGGGAGGTTATCGAGTCGATGAATAAATCTACAAAGAGAAAACAGCCTTTTGGCGGCCAATTTGACGTGCTCAGCGATCGCTTTCAAAAGCCCGCTGTCTTAGAAGAGGCAAAAAAGCTGCTCAGCGAAGCCGATCAAAGTGAAGAAGCCTTTCTCGGTGCACAAGCCGTGATGCTGCTTCATGGGCTAATCTAGTATCTTGCAAATATCAAAAACCCGAGACGTCTACTTCAGCAGTCTCGGGTTTTTAAGTTTTAGCTCGGGTTTTAAGTTTTAGAGTGTATTAGGCGTTACTCATCACCGCGAATCACTTGGGCGCCAAACTTATCCACACTGCCTGTCCAGTTGTTGTAATAAATATTGCGCAAAAACCGTTCTCTTGGGGTCAACTGTCCTGGACGTTGGGGTTTCCACTCCTGGCGATCACGTTGATCTTCCACAAAATCAATCAATTGAGGGGAATATCCCTTATTGGTCATCACATCCGGTTCTGGGGCAAAGGCACGACTGGGCCCAGCAGTGACAGTGAGGGCAAGTGCGCTAAACACCAGCAAGCAGTTTAATGACAATCTCATCGGACGGTTCCTCTATCCAGGCTTAATATCCACGCTAAATCAGAAATCTCATTGGGAATAGATGATTCCCAAAAAACAACTATCCTTCATTTACTATTATAAAAGGTGTTTCTCATTTAGAGACTCAATCGCCTAATGGAGATTTCGATAAACGTGCTTTTTCGTGATGAGAAAGACTAGTCCGCATTGAAAGCCCCAGTCCTTTTTTCTGAGATAACTGCCTAAAATGGCACAGTCCCTACTTCGTGTTGAATGGACACCCCGAAAAGGCTTTAAAATCAAGTAAAAACGCGCTATCATGCGATCAGTAGAGGGCTAAGTATTCCTGTCTCTTTTTTTAGATTTGTTTTAACCCCTTTGGCAGTTAGGAGTTTTCAACCCGATGTTCGTTCTCTCATCGCACGTCAGCGGGACTTCACACGATCAGTTGGCCGATCTCCACCTGGCCTGGGACATGATTGAAGCCATGCTTTCCGGGAAATCTTCCATTGACTTGAACGGAGTGCCTTTTCGCTCCAGAGAGGACGCAGAACAATTTTTAATTCACTACGGCTTTGACTGGCACGAAGACAGCGACCGCGCTGAATTGGTTGGGCTGTTTGAAGAGGCCGTGCGCTTTATTAACCATGTTCTGCTCGCCAAACAGCCAGAAACACTGCCAAAAACCCTTAAAGAAATCCCGCCTGGTTTTCTGGCGGATGTAAACCGGGACATTCTATCGCTGATGATGATTGGCGCCGATAAAAACCACCCAGAACAACCCTGGGCCTGCGCCCTGCTGAAAGTGATGCACACACTGGCGCATATCCAAAACGGCCCTTTATACACCCATTTTGATGTCGCCAAAGAGCAAATCCTCAATAAAATCAACCGGGTGTTGGACCGGGATCCTGAAGGGCACTTTTTATTAGGCATCCCCGGACCCCAAGGACGCGTTTTGCCCATTTATGCCTTTGAAAAAAAGGACCGCAAGAGCCGAGAAAGCATCCTGGTCAAGCTTCTCTCCAAAAAAGAGAACGTCGCCCAAGAGGTCCACGACATGATAGGCCTTCGCCTGGTGACGTTCACTGAAGCTGAGGCGCTGCTCGCCCTGGATATCCTGCGTGAAAACCGGGTGATTGTTTTTCCCAACATCATCCCAAGCCGTTCACGAAACACACTGGTGGATCTCACCTGTATGAAGGAGCAATACGAGTCCATCGCAGGAAAAATTCTGCAAGGTGAAGCGACAGCTGAGGCACTGAGTGATTGGTTTCAAGGCAATACGCCCCAATGTGTCTGGGATTCAGAAGAAAACACCAATTTCTCAGCGCATAACCCATCCAGCTCTCGGCATTACCGCTCGATTCACATCACGTGCCGGCAATTGATTCGAGTGAAAGATCCCAAAACGGGCTTTGAAAACCGGTTTTTCTACCCCTTTGAAATCCAGATCACGGACAAGGCCAGTTATTTAGAAAACAAAGACGGATCCAGTGCCCATGCCCATTACAAAGAGCGGCAATTTGCACTGGCCCGGCAGCGGGTTCTTGGGCCTTTACTCCCACAGAGTTCTGCGGAATAAGATCTGGCGCGCTTCGCCAGAAATATATATTCTCAGAAATCTATATGCCTTTTATCAAGCCGATGGGGCGTCCGCGCCAATACCCTGGCTCTCTCGCGTTGTCTATTAAACGGGTGGCGAGCATCGCCAGAAATCTATATTCCTTTTATCCAGCCGATGGGGCGTCCGCTCCGATACCCTGGCTCTCTCGCCACCAGGCAAGTAGCAAGCTGGCAATAAAAATGCTCGAGAACGTCCCGACCGCAATCCCAATAATCATTGCAAACACAAAGTCTCGGGTCGTCTCCCCGCCCAGCAGATACAAGCTGATCAGCGTCAACAGCGCCGTCAACGAGGTGTTAATACTACGCGCCAAGGTTTGATTCACACTAATATTGGCAATCACCCCGAATGGGAGCTTTTTCCGGTATAAAATCCGGCTATTCTCCCGCAAGCGGTCAAAAACAACAATGGTGTCATGCACACTAAAGCCAACAACTGTCAGAATCGCCGTTACAAACAGGCTGTCTACCTCAGTGTGAAAGAAATATCCCATCATCGCAAACACCCCAAATAGAAATATCGTGTCATGCACCAGTGCAATAATGGCACACACTGCATAATCAAACTGAAAGCGGTAGGTCAGATAGCCCACAATCAACACATAGGCAAGCAATAAAGCCATCAGACCGTTTTGGAACAGTTCTTGCGCGAGCGTCGGGCCCACCGCGTTTTTCTGCAGCAACGTCATCGGCCCCAAGGCTTTCACAATGTCAGCATCAATCAAGGTGGCATCCCCAGGCTTCATCTGCTTGGTTCTGACAGAAACAATGGTCTTCAGGTTCTCAAACCCTGATGCTGACTTCGACTCAGTCGCAGATTTGTCTGATGGGGACCTTTCCGCTGGGGAGGGTTTGGCCGCAGCACCCACCCCAATCCGGACAGGCTTTTGCGAATAGGCCGCTTGAATCGCACCCTGATCTTTCTGAATCTGAATAACAGACCCCGTATACCCTTTGTTATCAAAAGCCGTTCTGATTTTCGGCAAATCCTCTTGAGTCACCACCCCTTCAAAACCGTATTCCAGGATGGTCCCGCCGGTAAAATCAATCCCCAGACTGATTGGGGCGTGATCAGGGCTTGAGATCATATTGGCAATAATGAAATAAATCCCCGGCACCAAAAACGCCAAGGAGATAAAGAGATAAATCCACCGATGTTTGATCACATCGATTAAACCTGGTTTTAGGAGGGTGGCCTCATCCGTGGCCGCAGTCAATGTCGTCGTCATATCAAAAAACGCCCTTACTTAAAACAATTTACGTTGTTTGCCGAATATCGCCCGTGGTTAACCCAAACAGCGCTGGGTTTTTCAACGGCCCGCCTTCTCCAGTCAAAATATGCAAGAAGGTTTTGGTCACCGTAATAGCTGAAAACATACTCACTCCAACACCAATGGCCAGTGTAAGTGCAAAGCCTTTTACAGAGCCTGTTCCCAAAGACCAAAGCAAGAAACAGGTGATTAGTGTGGTCATATTGCTATCAAAAATGGACGGAAACGCCCGGTCAAATCCCACTTCAATCGCCTTCCAAAGCTTCCGGCCCCCACGCAGCTCTTCTTTGGTCCGCTCAAAAATCAAGATGTTGGCATCCACCGCCATCCCAATACTCAAGATAAACCCAGCAATACCGGCCAGTGTGAAGGTCACCCCCACCCACACATAAAGCGCGTAGGTCAATAAGGTGTAAACAATCAGAGCACAATCTGCCACCAGCCCCTGTAAACGGTAGGAGATCAGCATAAACAAAGCCACCAGAGAGAGTCCTACAGCTCCAGCAAAGAGGCTTTTCTGAATAGACGCTTGCCCTAAGAGCGGGCCGACGCTGGTTTCTTCAATAAATTCCACATCAGCGGGTAAAGCCCCTGCGTTTAAGGTATCCACAATACTTTTGGCACTCTCGTGCGTGAAATCGCCCGTAATCATCCCACGTCCTTGCAAAATAGGCTCGTTCACGCGAGGAGCAGAGACCATTTCGCCATCAAAGAAAATCCCGAGTGGTTGATGTCCATTGGCGAGTTCTGTGGTCACATTCCCAAATTTCTCACTGCCCTTGGCATTCAGCTCAAAACCAATAATCCACTCATTGCCTTGACCTGTACCCACTTGCGCTTTGGAGAGATCTTTACCGGAAACGCCCGTGTTTACCCACTCGCCCTTCACCATTTTTTTAAATTCCAGGTTGCCCACGCGGCCAATCATCTTTTTGGCTTCTTCTGGGTCTTTAATCCCAGGGATTTCAACAATAATCCGCTTATCCCCAGCTTTCTGAACAATAGATTCGCCAATTCCCAGAGCGTTTACCCGTTTTTCAATCACAAATTGCAGGCTGTCCATCACGTCTTGAGTGACAACCGGGATATCAGCTGACGGCACAGCCTCCATTGTCAGGCGAATACCACCTTTCAAATCCAGACCTAAATGGGGCTCTTGCTTCATCAGGGTGAAAACAGCCCCAATGACCAGCGCCAGCACCACAATAAACATCACTTTGGGATTTTGATACCAAGACACCCGTCTTCACCTCTATCTCTTGTTAACAGCTCACGTGATTTGCGTTTACCTAACCTGATTTCTGACCGGGTCCGCAAAAACCAAATTTTACAGAAAACATGGCTAAAAATCAGCGCGTAATACAAAAACGCTTTTCAACGGACGAACCACCACCTGTCCGTCCCGTTGCCGTTTGGCATAGAGGCTCATCCAGGCCTTTTTGTTAACAGCCCCGTCTACAGCCGAATTTAAACCCCTCGAATGAAGGAAATACGCGGGACGGTATGCCAACGATGATGAACTCCCCCCGTCCAAAGCCAGCGCTGAAACCACGCCCCGTTTTTTCATTGCAGCGGCCACCCCGTCCAGAGACAGACCACTGTTTTCTTTTTGACTGGTCTGCATCACCAGCATCAGCACCACTTGCCCGTCAGCCGTCAGTCCCAATGCGGTCCGGGCATTACGAGCAGAAACCCCAATCGGATCTCGCACCAGACGACCCATTTTTCTGGCGGTAAATCCCTCCGCTGCATCACTCACGTTGGGCAGCAACCGAGGCCCAACAGCCAGAGCTTCTATCTCCTGGCAGCCAGGCGGTATCGTACTATCAGCTATTTCAGCAGGAGATACGATTTGATAACGCGTTTTTTCACCACAGGCGAGCTGGCGCCATTCTGTTCGGTGGAGTATTTTATCCAGATAAGGTGCCAGAGAAGGATTCCCCATCAGGCGAGGGTTCATCGCAGGATCCAGTAACAGTTTGCCTTTTCGACGGTAAACCGAAGTGCTCATCCCGTTTGCCGGGTCAAAATACCCACCGTTAACTGCTAGCACTATCTGAGGATCTTGATTCATCCAGTAGTCCAAGGTCTTTAGCCCAGACTCTGGGTAGACAACCTCCCACCGACAGTGTTTACAGTGAGCCATATCCAGATAAAACGTCCAAATATTGGCCTTATCGCTTTGTTCTAGCTCAACGTGCCCAGCAATAATGGGTGCTTTTTCAGTCGCAAAAGAAGTGATACCCCTGAGGTTGAGTGTTAATAGAAGCAGGAAGCCAATCAACGCAGTGAAAATACGCACTCGAAAAATCAGAGAGAAAATCATAGTTGAGTTCACAACTCCTTCTGCTACAATAGGGCATGCACAGCCAGGGGGAACACGTAAAAATGCACGTAACGCTGTGTATCAATTGCCTCGGAAAACCGCTGTTAGACTAGCACAAAAAACCCTTCACTGGTTTTTCTAAGGCAGGCGTATATCATCGATTATTTCTCTATTTACAGGGTCTATACAACAACTGTCTTAACATAAGCGGGGAGCTCTAGCCGGCGTGTCAATCGTGAATCGCTTTCCAATTTCAGCCAGACTCATACCCAGCCGAGAGAATTTATTCTACCTGGCTTCTACCGCTGTATTGACCCGTCTGTGCATCGCTGGGGCGCGAGTTTGGCAAAATCTACCGTCCAAAAACCACAACCCCGAATACACCACCACCGATAAATACACCGCCCTCTGGGAGCGGATGTTTGTCGAATTTTTTGGCACCGCAGGCTATATGGCCGCCATTCATGGGGGAATGGACTCTGTTGCCAAGCTGTTTGAGCGCAGCACAGGTTACCAAATTCCGGTGGTCACCAAATCCATTGCCAAACAACTGGGCAAACCCTTAGCAGCCGTCAACCAAGCGATCAAAGAAACCTACGGTGAAGGCAGTCACGGCCTGATTTCTCGCGTGCTTTTCAAGCAAGGCAATTTGGCCAGTCTGGAAAAGAAACTCGGCATCTCACTCAGTGATGCCAAGGCCAAGGGACTGAAAGACCTGTTTGAGCCTTTTGCCCGCAAAATCAACCGAGCCGCATCTCTGAGCACGTTATCAGGCGTTCTCACTGGGGCACTGTTTGGGGGGTTTGTGATTCAAATCCTCAATGACCGCATTTTTGCTCCGTTTATTGCCCCTGCCATCAACAACCTCTTTGCCATTGGGGGCAATAGTCGGCCCATTAGTAAAAAACCCAGTGCCGCAGAGCCCAACCTGAACGTCCAGCAACAGGTGAATTCTCTCAATCAAGATCCGCTCAGCCGAGCAGCTCTCGTAAATGATGAACATCAACTTCGTCAGACACGCGCTTATAACGTCAATTTCAATGCCAGTAATAACCTCCCCGCTGCATACACCCTAAATAACCGATTTATCCCATCACCCACAGCCCAAAACGCCTTCGTTCCTCCGCAATATCTCCCCCAACATCTCACTGAAGCCCAAAGAACGTATCGGTTTTAAGCCATGACCCGAATTAGCCCAAGCATATTCGCCTCTCAGACCGCAGCAACTACTGCAGGCAGAGTGGGGCTTGGCCAATTTGCCAAAAACATCGGCAATACCTTTATCAATCATGGAAATCAGCTGATTCAAGACCATGCGGCACTAAAATCTAACGCCTTGATTCTCTGTTCTCTGATTCTGGTCCTCTCTCGTATCGCTGTCGCCTTTGGGTCTGCCAAAAAAGCGCAGAAAACCCCAGACGGCCCCTACCGCTGGCAAGAGTTTATCCGCACCACCATCCGCGAAATTGGGGGATGGACACTCAGTTTTGTGGTGCTCCGCAGCATCGAGTTTGCGATGAGAGCAGGTGTGCGCAAGATTTTTAAGGTTAAACTTCCGAATAAACCGGGTTTAATCAAAGACTTAGGCAAGCAAGTCGCTAATTTTGTCAAACGCGACAGCACCCAAGCAGCACCTGTATTGCGGCAGGCCTTTACGAATTACGGACACAAGGCGACCTTGGTACCTGATGCCGCCCGTTTTGAAAAATTTGAAGGGCTGATCAATCTATTCTCCTCTGGCAAAGGGCATCTTTCGGTTGTGGAACGTTTCAAACGCTTCTATGACTGGTTCCCGATTTTGGTTGGTTCCATTCCTGCCATTGCGCTCAGCGGCTATGCCCTCGAGCGTTTTTCGATGGATCACTCCAAAGAAGTGGTCGCCAAAATCAGTCAATGGCGCAAGCAACCCAATAAAGCCAATCAGGCTGACCCAATTCCTGAAGAAGCCAGTAATATAAACTTTGCAGCAGCCACCAATAGTGAGGCTTCTTCCTTTCTCAAACAACAGAACCGCTTTCAGCAATACTTAAACACCGTGCAAGGGGCTCAAGCCCAAAGAGAGTTATCTTAAACGAGTGATCTTAAACTAGACGCAGCTCCTAATGGCGCGTACAATCAAGCGCATGACGACATCACAGATAATAACGGATACGGTACTTGGCCACGACATTGTGGCGGTGGCACGAATACACCGCTTCTTCGAGCGCTTTGGCGAACGTGGCCTAAAGCGCCTCTTTAGTCAGGACGAAATTATGGCGTCCTATCGAGGCAAAAACGCTGTCGATCGGGCCTTCGACGCGGCAGTGGTACAGAGGCTGGCCGGCCGTTTTGCGGTCAAAGAAGCCGTAGCCAAAGCCCTGGGAGTGGGATTTAAGGGCCTAGGATGCCAAAGAAACCCGGCGACATCATCCCCTGTCACATCATCTAAAAGTGCTTTTAAAAGAGCGTCTTGGCTAGAAATCACGTTGCATTCCGACGGGCAAAGTGCCCCCAGTATCAAGCTAACAGGAAATGCCGCCGCCGTAGCACGTGAAAAAAACATCAGCCAGTGGCGCGTCAGCCATGCTCATGACGGAGACATGGCATCAGCCACGGTCCTGGGGTTGGTATTTTTGCAAGAAAAGGCTTAGCCAGATAAAGCGTGGCCTGATAAATAAGGCCTTATTAGCGAGGTCTTTTGGGCTTTGCGCCAAAACCACCGCGACCACCACCGGAGGATGTTCCGGGGGACTTTCTGCCGCCACTGCCACCTGAAGACGGTCTGCCAGAAGAAGGCCGCTTGGAAAATTTGCCAGGCCGTGGGGATGGGGAATCACCCCGCTCGCCGGTATCTGCCTCAGCCCCTTCAGGTCTTGCTGTTCTGCCTGAGGTAAATTTACCGGGACCACCAGGTCTAGCACCAGGTCCTCTCGCGGGTCCTCTGCCAGGACCACGTGCTGGACCTCTGCCAGGTCCGCGTGCTGGGGCTCTTTTCGGTCTAAATTCGCGTTCTTCACCCGCGTCATCGTCATCCGTTTCTCTGGGGAAGGGGCTACCGGCTCGGGGTTTTCCCCCGTCTGCCCAACGCGGACGGCCCTTGTCAAAGGTTCTGCCTGTGCTGCCAGTTCGCTGTTTGGTGGGATTACCAGGGGCCTTGGGACGAACATTCTTAATCTCAGTAATCAAGGTTTCTCTCAACACGTCGAGATCTCGGCGGGTGACCAAGCCGAGAGACTCGATCACTTTTTTAACCGACCCGTCGATCGCTGCTTTGACAGAGGTTTCCACTTGGTCTTTTTCTTGTTCGGCCCGTTTTTTAAGCTCTTCTGCAAAAGATTGAGCCTCTTTTTGGGACAGTGAACCTTTTTCGATTAAATCTTCTACCAGTTCATCCATGGCGTCTCGCATTTTTTCTGCCGTGGTGACGGTGGCACCCACCCCAATCAGAAACAAGCGTTTCATCATCTCCAACGTTGGGTTATCCGTTTGTGTTTCGTGATTATCGGGGCTCATGAGTGGGGGATCCTTTATTTTTTATATCGTTATTGGCTATTGTGATAGAGATACTTTAGCACAGGCCGTAAAATACCTCGGGCAATTTCCTCTTTTGAGCGCGTTTATATGCCTAGATCAAAATAATGGAAATACAGCTAAAAGAGGTTTTCACCCATGCCGCAGCTTCCCCCGATGAGTTTTTTTCCACAACCTGTATCCCCGCAAGCATTGTCCCCGTTATTTGGGAGCAAGAGAAACAACAGGCGGCATGACGGCTACCGCGGTCCTGGCAAGGCCGTGCCCACCCCCAGAGATATCGAGCTCCGGACTGCGAAGCTGGCGACATTGGAGAAAGCTGACGGCGCTTCTCGTAAGCCGGATCCCAATTTAGCTGAAGCAGTAAAGCTGTTTGAATCTGCTAGTCAGAGAGTTCGCAGCAATTGTGGCTTTAACAACAGCAATTGGGAAGATTACTCAAGCTGGATAGCCGATGAATGCACGACAGCCATTACCGCAGCGGAAAAGACCAGCAACAAGCGCCTACAATCCGCCGCTTATTTAACCCGGGGCATCGCTTATGGAGTGGCCACCCGTTGGGCCAAAACTATTCATATTCATTACGGTCAGCCAGCAAGTGAAGCCGGTCGGGCTGATGCCTATCCTAAAGCGGTTGCCGATTTTGAAAAAGCCTACGCGCTCGATCCTCAGAACAGATTGGCTCTATTAAATCTCGCCATTCTCCACAGATTGAACGGGGAGGCCTACAAATCCTCTCAAGCGTTGGTGAAACTGGGCGCGGTCACCGGTGACCCTCGCTGGGTGGAATACCACAACAATGGGTTCAAGCAGTTTGATTATGAAAGTTTTTCAGACGCGATGGAGACAGGTCAATACCGGATACTAGAAAGCGACTGCCGCAGATCGCCCGTGGTTAAAACGTTATTCCCTCTGCCGGGTAAACTCGATAGCTTTTGGCAGATGAACATCTTCTGGGGAATTCCCCACCCGATTTAGTTGTTTATTATTCAGTCCTCTTGTAACGAATTATAACGCCTGCCCACTCAAAACCTGAGACGGCAGGCGTTCTGCTTAGACTCTCAATAGTCTGTTATTTGAGTCTATTTTTTTAATTTTTAATTTGCAAAAAAGTGCTCTCCTCCAAACAGGGGATCTTTACCGTCTCACCTGGAGCCACGGGTTCTGGGGCCGAAACGACTATACCCCTATTTCTGACTGAGCATTAAAACACAACATTAGGAAGCAACCGTTATGGGCCTCGCCGCCAGCCAATCCCGCTTTTTATCTTTGACCGCCCGAAAAAATGATTTGGAATTGACCGGTCAACAGATCAACCAATCGCGTTTGCAAGTGGCCAACGTCACCAACCAATTATTTAACGTCGTCGCCACACTCGATCCCGATTCCACCCAGGCGCTGCAACTTCAAAACCGAATTCAATCCCTCCAGACTCTGGATAAAGCCCTCGAACTGCAATTAAGACGGGTAGATACCCAACAGCAAGCCGTACAAACTGAAATTGATGCGGTCCGAAAAGTGATCGACAAAAACATTGATATTACCTTTAAAGCCTTTGCTTAATTCACTCACCTCAGGAGTTAACACCCATGTCGTATAAAAATGATTCGGAAATCGTGATTCTCAATCGCTACGGAAAAGCCAGCAGCTTTGCCAAAGCCGAGTTGTTTGAGACCTACGACCGATTGCGTGATTTAACGGATTCCGGGCCTGCCATTGGTGGCAGCGGTCTAGGGAAATTTTCCAGTGTATTTTTAAACATTGCCCGGATGTTTGGCAGTTCCAACTTTATCCCCACTTTTGGTAGTGAGGCGATGAATATCCCGGGCACCTCATACTACTCTCCCATCAGTGGAGGCACCGGCACCGATCCCGGCGGACAAGCCGCCTTTGGTCTGGCCCCGTTCTCTCAAGTTTCTGGTTATTCTGTGGGGGGAGCCGCTCCCATTGACGGTTCTGGTGGCGCGCTTGCCTCTTTAGGCGCACTCGGTACTGGGCTTGCAGGGCTAGGTTTTAGTGGCATTGGCGATGCCGATTTCCCGACCAGTAGTATCTCTGTAGGCGGGCTCAATAACGGTATTATTGCCGGTGGGGCGGTGAGTCCTTTTGTGCAAACCCCGGCAGCTGCCACTGCAGGTGGACTCGCGGTTGGAGCCACCGCTGGAGCTGGTTTTGGACGCAACTGGGTAATGCCCGCAGCTGGTATTGTCAGCGGGATTGGGGGCATGCTCACCACTCTGGGACCCTTCTTTGGTCCTTTTGGTCTTGCCGCTGCCGCTGGTGGTAGTGTGCTAAACGGGGTTGCCGGTGCGGTTTTGGCATCTTATCAACATATTTCTAACCGCATCCTCACCAATGCCGATACTATTTTAGGCAACAAGGTGAAAAACCTGGAAACCACCGTAAAAATGCTGGATGCCCAAAGCGAAGTGGTTAAAAAATTATTGAAAGAGTCTCTCGATGGCGATAAGAAAGCACTCGAAAACATCTAGCAAAAAAGATCAAGCACTTCTTTTTGAAGATGTCACCACAGCCGTCTCCAGTATTGAGCCGAAAAAACCGGCCAAAACGATGCTGGAGCAAAACTCAACCCCGGTGGATCCTTTCAGTACGGCAGACCCTCTGGTCTATTGGAGTTTAATTGGGATGGCCTTTGCCCGCAATAACCCCTGGGAGGCTCTCAAAACCAGTGTTCAGGAATGGGTTCAGCGGCCCATGCTGTGGAAGCGTCAAATGGCGCTGGCACAAATGCAACTTGGAAAAGATCAAAAAGTGGCGCGTATGTTTGATCATTTTGTGACTCACGGCGATACCGATCAACAGCCCAAAGACGGCCGCCGTATCAATTTAACCCGCTAAGCAAACTAAAAATCTCAGAAATCACAAAAAGACCCTGAGAGAAACTCTCAAGGTCTTTTTTAGGAATTCAATTACAAACGTGGTTAATTCTGTTGTGCCACTGGAATGTTTCCGTAGAGTCTAGCTCTTAGATTGGTTTCGTTATAGCCAGTAATAATAGTTTTGTTATTTTGACCTGGAGTTCGTGTTCCAGTTTCACCAATCGCCTGCAAGGTTAAGTTCAATGTAGCCACTTGTCTTGGGTTCATTTTGCGAATGGCGTCGACATTAAATCCCAAGTTGGTAAGCCTTTCTTCCGCCGATTTTATTGTTGCAGCATCAGGTCCTGTGAATAGCGTACTGATATCCTGGATAGATTTGCCAAAGTTTTCAGGCTCAAGATAGTAGCGATTACCGTTGTTTCTGCTACTTGTCATTTGATTCAATGCATTGTTGTAAACATTCAGTGAAGCATTGATATCGGCTTCTCTATCGGCGGATGAGGCGTAAGGCTGATTCGCCTGTTGGCCTATCTGCTGTGAAAGTTGCTGAGTCCGGGTTGCTGCCAATTGTGTTGCATTGTTTCTGGCATCTTGAGCAGCTTTTTCTGCGTCTCTGAGTGTTAAGGCCGCAGCATTCATTGCATCAGGTGAGTCCACCTGTGCGGAATTCCCTGTACTGGTAAGCTGATTTAACACGCTGTTACGAACAGCAGCTTGGGCATCTGGCATCAACTGACCGGGATTGTTACTATAGCCGCCGTTATAAGTCATTTTTCTGTCTCTGAGTCGATCCTCTAAAACGCCTACGGCCGTTTGAAGAGCGTTTTGCTCATTGGGCTGAAGACCGTTAAAAGCAGTCATATTAAAGCCCAATGATCTCAAGGTATTCTCGGATTGGCTGATAACCCCATTATTTGCAAAACTCCCTTTTCTCCTTTCTGCATTAAGACTTTGTAAAGCTTGATAAGCAGATTGTGCTTGTTCTGCAGAGAGACCTTTACCACCATTGGCCGATTGGAGCATTGATAACGTGTTATCAATAATACCTTCTCGTCTTGCCGGATCTGTCTCGCGGAGGTAGAAGCGAGATGTGTTGTATTGTTCAGTCGCACTCACAGCCGATTCTCTGGCAAGTCGAGTCGCCTCTTCTTTTTGGTTGGCTTCAGTAAGTGCTGTTTCCACATCAGATTGACTCACCGTCACTGGCGCGGGTTGAACTGGTGCTGGCTGCGCTGGGACCACTGGCGCGGGTGTGTTATTCACTGGCACTGGCTGCGCTGGAACCACTGGCGCGGGTGTGTTATTCACTGGCGCTGGCTGCGCTGGGACCACTGGCGCGGGTGTGTTATTCACTGGCGCTGGCTGCGCTGGAGCCACGGGCGCGGGTGTATTATTCACTGGTGCTGGCTGCGCTGGAGCCACGGGCGCGGGTGTGTTATTCACTGGCGCTGGTTGCGCTGGAGCCACTGGCGCGGGTGTGTTATTCACTGGCGCAGATTGTCCTTGCTGTAAGGCTGCCAATTGCGCTTTCAGTTGTTGGTTTTCTGCCTGGAGTGCTGAAACAGCCTGCGCATTTTGCCCGTTGGCCGCACCCGCTTGGGTGAGTTGGCTAATCGCTGCTGCAATTTCTGCAATGCGTTGTTGTAATTGCTGGATGGTCTGTTGATTCTGCTCACGCAGTTGTTGTTCTTGCTGTTGCTGTTGTTGTTGGGCTTGTAGTTGCCCTTGTTGCTGTCCGCCAAGGCCCATCATACTCATCAACTGCATAAACATCTGCATCATCTGCTGCATCATCTGGCTCATTTGCTGCATCATTTGCTGAGATTGCAGCACCATCTGGCCACCCAAATCCCGTCTGTGTTGAGGGTAAGCCGTATCCATCACATCATCCAACCACGGATTATTGGTTCTGTAGCGATCGTACTGATTACTGTAACCGCGTCCTTGAGGTGCATTTAAATCCACACCCACAATCTCACTGGCACTGGCATTGCCTTGCGCCAAGTCAAAGGCATCCATAACCGCTTGCGGTCGATCGTCACAAAAGGGTTCTGCAAACACAATTTGCGGCGGACAGAAGGCCGGTCCGCAATTATCCCCACCACTGATTTGGGTAAACCCACTGTTTGAAACAAATCTTGCATTAAAACTAAACTGATTATTACCACCACATGAACCCATGATACATTCCCCTATCTTGAAGTATTTCACACACCCCGAATAAACCTGGATCGCCTGGCTTGCTGGACCACATGAATCTGGATCACATGAAGCAAAACCCATGGCTGTACAAGCATAAAAACAAGATTGGGAATTCTTGTGCTATAAAATTATAAAAACATTTATATTGTTGTTAAGAAATGGTTATTGCCCTTGTTGCATTTGGATAATCCGCTTTAAGGCACCCCGTATCAACACTGGGGTATGGGTTACAGCAGGCTCTCGCCAGGAGAATGAATCTCCTTTGAACCGGTTCAAAATCGATTCCGTCGGTTCACAATCCGCAAAGGCTTGATACAGAGAGGCCCATTGCTCGTTTGATTCTGGTAATTCGATGGGGGTCAGCAGTTCTTGCTTCTCCAGGGCCCGCTTTGCATTGATTCTGGGCAAGACTTCTGTGTTATATCGACTGAGTGCCCCTTTTAAAACATCTTGAGAGATCTCACCTTGATTGTTAAACAAGTGCTTGCCCTCGTCTGAGACCAGATAGGCCAGCACATCGGGCCGAGTGATGCCCCGGGTCTCTGTGGATTGAATCAGAATCAGCATATCAAGATTCTGGCTCTCCAAGTAGGGCTGGTATTGCTGATACGTCCGCCAATCTCTGGAAGAATACCAACCTTGCCTAAAGTTAAACACGGTTTTGCCAAAGCGCTGAATACTTTCTGTGTCTGTGGGGACTTTAATCCCCTCTGGGTTTCGCTGGTTGTATATTTCAGCAATATTTTTCACGTCATCCATCGTAAAGGCGCTGTCTCGAAACTGCTTACGTAAAAATTTTAAAAAGGCAGGTGAGTACAGGCCGCGTTGCTGTCGGGCGAAGTCCCGGTCCCGTTCAAATTCTCGGTAAATTTCGCGCTCTTTGCTCATGTCTAAATCATTGTCCAATGTCCTCTGGACATCTTCTCCAAATTCAGCATGAACAGGTGCATCCGCACTGGTTCCGTTTTGTGAAAATCCTGCAAAGAGATCCTGAGCAAATTGATTGTGATAAGGGGAGCCGCCATCCGGGGAAGCAGGCAATACAGGAAGGCCCCACTGCTTCATCTGGGCATCAAGGTCTGAGAAATCAAACCCAGATCCCGCGTTTGGAGATTCCTTACGTTGAAAGACTGATAAGCCGATACTGATTGGATTAACCGGTACCGGATTATTCGCCGGTGCCGGATTTTGCACTGGATAATCACTCGCCCGCTGTTGCAACGGAATTGCTACCGCCATAAAACACTTGCCCCCTACGTCAGAATATTTACACTTCAACTCACGCTATCTATTAAGATAAAACCCATTTTTTAAAATTTTGTGCGAATTGCGTTTCTCCAAATCGTTCTAAAGAGAAACACCCTCTGGCCCGAAAGCCAGAAGGTGTTGATGTGTGTGGTGTGTGTGTGGGTAAAGTGATAACCAAGAGATAATACAATTGATTTAAAAGAAGATATCCCAGAGGCCTTTGCCAATGTCGCACACTGCGCCAACCACTGCGGCACCCGCTGCAGCGACAACACCAACGACCGTGTTAGCGACAACACCTACCGCAGCTCCAATGGCTGCTCCGGCTACAGCGCCGACAGCCCCGCCAACGCAGGCTCCAATGACGCCCCCAATAACAGCCCCACCTACTGCAGCTGCTGTATAGGCTGTCTTGTTAAAGAAAACATCAGCGGTTGCATGGCAGAAAGACGCTGTCATGGTTGAATCTTCGTAGCCAGATTCATCCGGCTTTTTCGTTTCTTCGGTCGGTTTGGCTTCCTCTGTTTTATTCACGGTAGTGGTATTTGCCGTGTGTGCGGTGGCAGCCGTCGCAGTTTGTTGATGCACATTGCCAGAATTTGCATTTGCATGGCCACCGTCAACAGTACCCTGAACCTGACCCGCATTGCCCCCGTAAGCGTTGGGATTAATTTGATTCGGGTTATACGACATATCCCGTAATCCTGTCCGCTCCATCAAGGCATGAATCAACTGCATGAGTTGCTCTTGCATATTGGCAATTTGTTGCTGCATCTGCATCAATTGTTGCTGCATTTGCTGCTGATACGGCAGATTAAATTGGGGCATCTGCCAATTTTGAGACTGCTGCGGCTGATAAAGATTCAGCTCTGGATCCAAATTGGGATTATAAATCCCATTGTTTTGAACCGGCAACCCAGATTGATTGGCTCCCGGTGCAACCAGATAATTATTGGTGATATAGGTATTACCTTGCCCGTAATTTTGACCGCCCGATTGAAAGGTGTACGGAGTAAATGCATTGTCTACAAATGCACTGTTATCCACCACTGACGGCTTTACAGGCAGCAATGATTTTTCGGATGATAATGTCTTATCATCGAGTTCTTTGCTGCGCGCATTATAACCATCCACATAGGCCTTTGCCTGGCTATATCCGTTTTTTAGATTGCTTTCTAAACTGCCCATAAACCGGAATTTCCCCCACAATTCACCGACGTTGGCACACACGCACATCCATTTATGCGCAGAAACCGCTATCAGTCTTAATTACCCTAAAAGTATCCCCATTGGTGATCGGATATTAAGCGATCACAAGAAACCTATCCCAAAATATTTCCCAAATATTGCTTATCAGCATAAAAACAACGATTGTCTTTTTGATGTTAGCAACATTATAAATAAATGATTAAGACGCCTGGCTATTCGTCCAGGTCTGCCCCGGCTGAGCGACGGGCCAATTTACTAAATTCTCGGGCAACGGCTTCTTGTTTCAGCAGGTGTTCCAAATCTTTTTTATCCCCCAGCAGCTGAAAATAGGCATGAAATTGAGGCGTCACATTCAGCACAAAGGATCGTCCTTGCCGGCGTTTGGAGATCAGCTTTTTTTTGAGCAATTCTTGAATATGCTCATACGCATTGGCCCCACGCGATTCTACCAGATCGGATTGTAAGATAGGAGCCTTAATCGCAATAGCAGACAGAGTTCTCAGCGTTGCAGCAGAAATCTCAACGGGCATCATCCGCTCCACAACATCAGCAAACAGATCGCGCACTTGCAGAATATACCCATCCGTATCATCAATTTCCAGTGCCGCGTTATCCCCGCGGTATGCATATTCTTGAATCAGTTGAATCAGCGATTCTTCCACATCCTCAAACGGGGCACCCAAGAGTTCTGCCAACTCATTCACATGCAGCGGGCGAGACGTTAAAAACAACGCCGCCTCAATTCGCCCTTGCAACAAACCGGGATCGACCGCTTTTGTGAGAGGTTTCAGCTCATTTCCAGGCTCTTCTGTGTCAATATCAGAATCACTATCTGTATTATCAAAATTGTCTGAATCGAGCTCTATGTCGAGATCAGGCTTATTATATACTGTGAAATCATCCGCCACAGTGCCTACTCCACTTCGCTATCTAATTGATCGTCTGCCGTCTCAGTATATAACCCTACATGGAGTTCTGTATAGAAGCGTTCTTGCGTGAGGTCGACCTCTCCGCGAGAGGCCAAAAACAACAGCGCCAAGAAGGCAGACACTTTATCAATCCCGCCTTGCTCTACGAGATCGGAGAGCGAGACCGTGAGCGGCTCCGTACCAGGATTGAGCACTTTTTCCAGCAGGGTTTTGAGTGCAAAAATCGTGTCTTCCAAAAACTCTTCGTGCGCCAACGACTCAATATCTTCAGAGGTCAGCTGGCTGTAATCACGCATTTGACGCCGGGCGTCTGCGCGTTCTACGGTTTCCCGCAAGTTGCGTTCTTTTTCGAGCGCCTCGTATTTTTTCAGTTCCAAAATCAACTCGTGCAACGTAACCGGACGAATACGCGGTTGCTTGGTACTGGTCCGCCGGCGCAATACTTCATCCAGAGAACGATACGGCAGTGTCCGCTGTTTCACGCCTGGCTCCAGTTCAAAGCCATCGGGCCCTTCGCCGTTGTCAAAATCTTCAAAAACCGCTTCTTCCAGCGGATCGACTTCATTTAAAAACAGCCGGCCGGCCAATTGATCGGATTTCAGTCTGAGCAAAATCGCCAGATACAACAGGGTTTTCCCGGTTACTTTTAAATCAGAGGCGCGCAAATCGGCCACCGCTTGTAAGTAGCGATCGGCCACTTCCACAATGTCCAAATTCCACGGATCCAGCTGACCGGTCTTGGTCATCTGCACCAACAACTCAATGCCGTCTTTGGCAAAAGCCTCTTCAGGGGCGTAGGGCGTCAGCGGCAAATGGTTAGGCTGCGCTGCCATTATTAACCTCATTAATGGCTTCTACGTCTCCCAGCTCCTCTCCGTGCAAGTTGACGCCAGTCACCTTGGTAATGCCGTTTTTCCGCTGAGTCACGCCCACGGTCTGATCCGAATGATCAATCATGGGTTTACGCAGAGACACCACAATAAATTGCGCGCCCTTAATGGATTCTCGCTTCACCATATGAGCGAGTTTTTCGGCATTGATCCCGTCGAGATTCATATCCACCTCATCGAGAGCATAAAAGGGAGCCGGCAGATAACGCTGAAGCGAGAACACAAAGGCCAAAGAGGTGAGGGATTTTTCGCCACCACTCATCGCCTCAATCCGCTGCATTTTTTTACCGCGAGGTTGGGCTTCAATCGTCATGCCACCCGTGAAGGGTTGCTCCGGATTGGTCAGGACCAAACGCCCCTGGCCATCTGCTAATTCTTGGAATATCGCCTTAAAGTTACCGTCCACATGCTCGAAGGCTTTTTTGAAAGAAACCAGTTTTAATTCTTCGTAGCCTGCAATGCGCACTGTTAATGCCTGTGTTTCACGCGATAGTGTTTCAATTTTTTCTGCCAATTCCACTTGCCGAGCTGTCACTTCATCAAACTCCTGGATGGCCCGCATATTAACCGGTTCTAGGGCTTCTAATTGACGCTCGCATTTTTGAATCAGCTTTAGAATATCCGCTTCTGAAGGCATCTCTTCTTGGTGCAATGCGGCCACATCCACCTGTAAATCCAGTAACTGCTGTTTTAAGGCCGTTAGTTCTGGGGTTAATTCCTGGAGCCGTGATTGAAAAGCATTGAGTTGTTCGCTTAATTCAACCGCACTTCGATCCAGACGGTTTTTCTCTTTCTCCGCTTCGAGTAACTGGTGTCTCACCTGATCGCGCTCAGTTTGCAGCTTTTTCAACTCCTCATCGAGATCGTTGGTTTGCGCTTCCAATTGATGAATTTGCTTCCAAGTCAGATGAATTTCCTCTTGATGTAGCTGTTTTTCAGCCTCCATTTGCGGCCAGCTCTCTTTGGTAGACACAATGCGGGTTTGATACTCCTGACACCCAGCTTGTTGGTAATTTTTTTCCATTTCCTTACTCTTAATATCCGCCTGTACGTGGCGAATCTGGGTATCATAATGTTCCATTTGGAAGCGAATATCTTCAATATCTTTACGCAGTTGTTGAATTTGCTCTGTTGGGAGTTCGGCATCGAGGGCAGCCATCGTCTCTTTGAGTGTGAGCACTTCAGCCTGAGAGGCTTCCAGCAGTTTCTGTTGTTGCGTGTAGGTCTCTTCCAATTGCTGGATGTGCGACTGTATTTTTTGCTTTTCATGAACTTCAGTCTCGCCTTCAGACTGAGGGATGGCTTGAATTTGCTTACTCACCTCATCCACACTGGCAGACACACTGGCATGTTTTTGCAGACACAGGGCATATTCGGCTTTTAAGCCCTCTAGCTTCAATTCAATGGCTGTCAGCTTTTTCTGGGCGGCGTCTTTTTCCAATTGGGCTGTATCCAGGTGTTCTTGCAGTGAGCTTAGCTGCTCATCGAGCCTTTGGGTATTGGCAAAACGCTGGGCTTGCTTCTGAGAATCACCGCCAGGTGTGCTGCCACCGGTCATGGCTCCGGATTTTTCCATCAGACTGCCGTCAAGCGTCACCATCCGGTACTGGCGCAGCAATTTTCGGGCAGCGGCCATATCTTCCACAATCAACGTATCGCCGAGAGCATAGGCAAAGGCAACGTCGTAGCATGGGTCAAAGCCAATCAAATTAATAGCGAAATCAACCACCCCAGCAGATTTTGGCAGTGCTGGCAAGGCTCGGGGATTGGCGAGTTTTGACAAAGGCAGGAATGTTGCCCGCCCCGCCCTTTGTTCTTGTAAGAGGCGAATGGCCTTTTCTGCCACCTGCTCATCATCTACCACCACATTTTGCATCCGACCGCCAAGGGCGACTTCCAAGGCGAGAGATAAATCCGCTTCCACCCGGCCCAGTTGAGACAATGTGCCATGGATGCCTTTCAGCCCCGATGAGAGCACCCGCTCCACAGGTCGGGCAAAATTCACCTCTTCATAGGTTCGTTTCTTAGTCTCTAAACGGATCAGCTCATCTTTCAATTCGTTCAGCCGACTGTTTGCGGTGTTAAGCGCCACTCTGGCTTGGCTAAAACGCAGTTGTTCTTGCTGCAATTGGGCTTCAAAGGCAGCTTTTTCAATATCAATCTCTTTGAGTTGCCTTGACCAAGACTCCAAATCGCCTTGGAGCTGGAGACGCTTTTCTTCCGCCTCGCCCAAATTCCGGCTGCGGAAGGACCATTCCATATTGAGCCGCTTGATTTCAGACTCCAAATCCAAACAAGCGCGGTTAAGGGTATTTAGCTTATCTTCCGCCTGAGTGAGTTCATCTCGAACATCCCCCCGACGGTGACTGAGCTGCCCTGTGGATTCCGTCATCTGGTCAAACTGGGTGTTTAGCTTATTAAGTTGTCGCTTCTCGTTCTCATACAGTGCTTGCAGCTCTTTCAGTTGATGTTCAAACCCGGCTACTTCAGTATCAATCACCGTCATCGCTTCTGCCTGACGCTGAATATCCTGAGTCATTTTCTCGACTTGCTGCTCACCCTCACGGCGTTTGTCATCCAGAGAACGGATACTGTCTTCTTTACGGGCGATATGGCCTTTCAGAGATTCTATCTGTTTTTTCAGCGCAATTTGCTGATCTTCACCCTTACGCTTGACTTCAGCTTCCAATGCTTCCAGAGTGAGCTGGGTTGCGTCCAACTTGGTTTTAAGGACGGTCAATTGCTCTTGAACCTGGCGTTTGCGCTCAGTGGCCCCTTTGATATTGCTACGGGTTGCCTCGATGGCTTTGTGGATATCCAGGTATTTTGCACCCAGTAGCTGATTTTCGTGCCCCTGCTTCTGTTCTTTGATTTTTTGGTACTTCAGGGCGTGTTCGCGTTCTTCAGAGAGTTGCAACAGGCGAGTTTCAATCTCTTGCAGTAAAATTTGATGCCGCTCAATGTTGGCCCCCGTGGTTTCTAGCTCTTTTTGAGCCTGTTCAATCTTGCGGTCAAATTCGGCCACACCCGCAATTTCATCAATAATTTTGCGCCGCTCTACCGACGACATATTGACGAACCCAGCAACATCGCCCTGCATCATCACGTTAAAGCATCCAGGGGAAATATTATAACGGCCCAAATACTCGTGAATATCTGTTAGTGTGGATACTTGCTCATTAAGATAGTATGTACTGCTAGAGCCTGAGCTACTTTCACGTATCCGACGGGATACAGTAATAAAGTCTTGAGAAAGGGCGGACTCTGCAGGGAGCTCTGGCTTAGGCGCATGCTTTTTGACCGGTGCATTTTCACCCAAAACCAATTGGGAGGCCTGCTCTAAAACAGTGGATTGGGTCGAATTGGACGAATCTAAAGCCTCTTCAAACACACGATCATGGGGTTCTTTCTTAAATACAATGCGGACCTTGGCTTCTTTGCGCTTAGACAGGTTGTTAACCAGATCAGAAAGCTTCTCTGCCCGCATCACCCGAGAACTTGAAAGCCCCAGGCAGAACAAAATGCTATCGATAATATTGCTTTTGCCAGACCCATTGGGTCCAGACACTGTAGTAAACCCTTTGCGGAAAGGGATGACGGTCTGTCCGGAGAAGGACTTAAAATTATCGATTTCTATCTGGTAAATGTACATTTTTGGTGTGTTTCAAGCGCTATCTAAATCCAAATGCTTGCGTAAAATAGTCACGTATTACGTGATACTACAAATACCACTCATAGTATTCACTGCTTATTATACGTTTGAAATGGGGCGAGGGGCGATCTCTGTGCGGCTTCCGTAACAATATGAAATAAGATAAATACGCCGATGAAAGGCTTTTTCCTCAAGCTTTCTGGCGCGTTTTCAAGTAAACTAAATAGAGCATCTCTAAAAGTAGAGAACATCGTGTGAGCTTTGAGTGAGCTGAGAAATAGAGATTGCAATGGGTTTAGCGTCATAGATTTAGAAAGATACGCCTGCAATGAGCACCAAGCAAGCCAGAATCCCTATCCCGTTTTGTAAAGAGCCTGCCTATCAACTTTCCTATGATAATGGCTTTACCCTGTACTTCGTGCCCAAACGGGGTGAGGTCTTTAACATCAACACCTGGGTCAAAACCGGGTCTATCCACGAAGATGACCAGAATAACGGGGTATCTCACTTTCTGGAACACTTGATGTTTAAAGGGACCGAACGCTTTAAGCCAGGCGAGTTTGACCGTGCAATGGAATCCATGGGGGCTGTCATCAACGCAGCCACATGGAAAGACTTCACGTTTTACTATATTACAGGCCCCAAAGATTCTGCAGGCAATAATTTTGCCACTGCATTAGATATGCATGCAGATATGCTCCTACATTCTACGATTCCTGATGGTGAAGTAGGCCCTGTTTACAACCCGGATGACCCCAACTATTCTGGGGCTAAGCGTGAGCGTAGTGTGGTGATTGAAGAAATTGGCATGCGCAACGACCAGCCCTGGACCAAGATTTATAATGCCGTGAATTTAATGATGTACCCAGACGCCCACCCTTACCGTCGTGATGTTATTGGGACGCGGCAAATCATTGGCACCATTCCCAGAGAAGATATTATCCGGTATTACCGCACCTGGTACTCTCCCAAGAACATGACCACCATTGTGGTAGGAGATTTTGATTTAGAAACCCTGGAAGCCCAAGTCCTGAAGTGCTTTAACTTTGATGACGTCAAGCGTCACGGGGTATCAGAAGGCTCCTTGCTGGAAAAAGCTCCTGCCATCCCCGCACCCAATGGCAACCGTTACCAGACGTTAACCGGAGAATATGCCACCCAGTTCTTAATCAGTGGTTTCCACGGCCCCTCTCCCAACGATTTGGAAGAAACCATTGCGCTGGATGTGGTGAGTTACGTTCTGGGCGAAGGACGCAGCTCCAGACTGACCCAAGAACTATTGGAAAAGCCGGAAAAGCCCATTTTCAATGCACTATCCACAGGACAATCTGTGTATAAATTGGGCAACGTCTTTTATATTCAAGGCAACTTCTCGGATATCAGCCCGGAAGAAGCCCAAAAACTAGTCTGGCAAGAAGTTGAGAAATTGTGCGGGCCTTCGCCTATCACCCAAGACGAGTTTTCTCGCGCGGTGAAAGCGATGAAGGTTGATTTTGCGGAAACCTCTGAAACCGCATCGAGTATCGCCGAATCACTGGGCGAAAGTGTAGTGACTGTTGGCGATATTAGCCACTATGCCCATTATTTAGAGGCCCTGACTCATGTGACTCTAGAAAAAGTGAATGAGGTGGCCAGAAAATATCTGCGGTCTGAGCGCGCTTACACCGCCGTGATGATTCCTGAAGAGAGTGTTTCTGATAACTAGACAAGTGACAACGAGAAAAGGATCCCCAGACAATCATGAAGCCCAACGCCACAAAAGCCAGTTCGGTGATGTCTCAAGCCCTGCAAGTGGAAACGCTTAGCCTGAATAACGGGGCCACTATGTTGTTTCGGCAAGATGAGGAAGCCGCCCGCTTGGCGATTAGCCTGTATTTTCGCGGGGGCAATTCGATTGAACCGATTCCGGGCATGGCCGATTTGGTCGATCGTTTGCTGATGAAGGGGACGAAAAACCGCTCTCAGGAAGATATTTCCATTGCCATCGACAGTTTAACACTGGCTGTGGACACTGATACCAAACGCGATTTTAGCCAAATGGTTGCCACTGTATTGGAAGAAGATCTGGAAGCCTCTTTAGAGTTAATGTCTGAATTGCTGAACGACTCTACATTGGCTGAATTTGACAAAGAAAAAGAAAAAATGGTGGGCGAAATCCAAATGGAAATGGACGCGCCCAAGAACCGTGCTTCTGACGGCTTTGTGAGAACCCTGTTTGAGGGCACCCCCTACAACGTGGTGAGCAGTGTTTTAATGGACTCACTTCCTTTAATGAACTCGATTAAGACTGCTGAGGCGCACTACCGCAGTATTTTTCGCCCAGAGAATATGCTAATCTCCTTTGCCGGCAATGTGGATCAAGCCAGAGCGGTTCGGCTCTTCGAACAGTATCTCCCCAAATCTGCCACTACACAGAAGGCGCCTATCCCCCCGAATCACATCACCCTAAAAACCTTTGTGGAAGATGTTATTGTCCCTTTCCCGAAAGATGATTCGGCCCAAGCCCATATCTTTAAAGGGTGGCACGCCCCAGCATTAACCGATAGCGATTATTACGCGTTGAACTTAATGAATACCATCCTGGGAGGTGCCGGTCTCAGCGCCCGTTTATTTACAGAACTGCGCGACAAGCAAGGTCTGGCCTACAATGTACGCAGCTCTTACGAAGCCTTCCGTCTCGGCGGGATGTTTTACCTATATATTGGAACCGAGCCCAGCAACAAAGACCGCTGCCTGGAAGGGTTTAAAATTGAGTGCCAAAAATTAATGGACACGCCTGTTCCTGCCAAAGAACTTGATGAAGCCAAAGCCAATATTTTGGGACGGCGAAGCCTTTACTTAGAAACCGTGCATCAACAGGCTAATTACCTGGGCGCCCAAGTGATGATGGGGCGCACTGTCAGCGATGTTCACGAAATGCCTGAACGAATCTCTGCGGTGACAGCGGCAGATATTCAACGTGTGGCACAGCGCATTATGAGCCAACCGGCCGTCATCGCCGTTGCAGGGCCTTCAAATATTTTATAAAGCGCTATTTTTTAGGCTTCGCTGTTTTAGGTTTTTTTCCGGGTGGTGGTATGTCACCCGGTTTTAAATCTGGAAAAGGCAGAATCCCTTGCGCTGCTTTTTTGACAGCATCCCCAGGCGTTGTAGCTGATTGAGAAACTTCTGCTTGAGAGTTTTCTGTCTGTTGGGCTTCGACTGACAGCGCTTTTGCCACTTTGGCTTCTGAAGAAGACCGCTGAGCCTCATACGCTCTAAGTTTACGGGCATTGACCGCCAGTCCCCGTTTGAGAACATAGGCAATATCAGGCGAAATCAATGGCAGCTTGGAATCAAAGGGTTTGTAGGTGTAGAAATAGCGATTCCCGAGCTTTTTCTGGATATCGGCCACGTGCTTCAGTGAATCATTCACCAATTTCTCTGTCCGTTCTCCATTCAGCGTAGTCAGCAATTCCGCAGGCAATACGGTCTCTTTTTTGTCGAGTTTACTTTTCAGTTTCTCTTGGGCAAACGTTTGCAGACGGGCAGCCAATTTCACTTTCAAAGCCGCTTTTCCAGCATCATCCGTGGGTAATTTAACGGTCAAGGCTTCTTCCACCACAACCCCGGCCAGTGCCTTCATCATCTCTTTTCGTAAGTCATCGTCATAGCGCGGAACATTGGCTTCAGCCACTTTCGGTGCAATCAACATCCGCAGTGTTTGGACATATTCTGCAATGGTGGGCGATGGGAACTCCTTAATAAAGAGATTTTCTATATAGCGTCTGTTCTCAGCATCACGCTCTCTGCGAACGGCCTCAGTCACTTGGGGATCGAGGGCATCGGTGTTATCCCACTGCTTGGCCCCGTCCCACCCAAACAAGTCTAGGGTGATGTCTAATTTCGGCAGACCCACCGCATTCTCGTGGAATAAGACCGTCCCATGTTGAAAACGCAGCACATCGATCATCTTCATCGGTTTTTGCTCAACAGGGAGATGTTGTTCAAACAAGGCACGGTTATTACGCACAATACCGGCAATCAAATCTGCCTTTTCTTCTGGAGTGAAGGCTTTATCTGTGGGCAATTGTTTTTCCGCGAATTGGGCCCACTCCAAGGGGATGGTGTGCTTTTGCAGATACTTAAAGATGTATTTCAACACATCAACGGTGGCATCTACGTCCGCTTGGGCATCGTGGGCATTCTCAAGTGATGTCCCCATCAGCAGATCGTAATGATGTGTCAGTTTTTTCCCCAACGTCACAAAGGGATGAATCCGCTGAATCAGCACAAATGGGTCTAGCACTAGGGCTGGGTCAATCGGACGAATAAACCCTTCTGTCCGTCGAAGCTTTGAGCGGTTAAAGCGATCAATGGCCCGGTTCAGCATCGCCCCACCGTCTCGGTTAAAGCGTTGCCGCTCCTCATCAGAAGGCATCCCAATATCAAATTTAGCATTGTAGGCAACCACCAGACCCGTTTCTCCGATTCGCTCATTCCGCAGCGACGGCAAAATCGACTCCATTGAAGGAGCATCTTTCACCATCTCATTGGATATGCCGTGGATATTAATGGCCCCTTCTTTGATCAAGAAGGGTTGCCCGTCCACATTCACCCCTGGGTGTACCAAGGTACTGTAATCTGTCAAACGCGAAACAACATGATCTTCTCTAACCTGAGACACGGCCAGTTGGATCACCCGATCAGCAACAGATAACCCCGTTGTTTCAGTATCCAAAACGGTATAAGGCACATCACCGACGGTTTTTTGGTAATTAATCCAAGGGACACCTCGGTAATATTTGCCGGAACGCTGGATATATTGCTCCAGGACATCGCTATTGCGGCGGTGATACTCTTGGGCTCCAGATTTCACCAGGGTATGCCAAGTAGACAGGGGACATACCGTGTTATCCGGGCGGTAATTTGTGTAGGCAATCAGATCTTTGCCCTTGGTCTTCTTTTCCGGCTTGGCGTCCAAATTTTCCGCATCAAGGGCCACAGCACCCGACTCACCGGCAAAGCGAAGACTGGGAAAGCTCAGCGGAGGGGTTAGAAACGGCTTCGGCGAAATCGTCAAACTCATCGTCTTATTTCCCTCCCTCAGGTTTTGCATCTGGTTCTGGTTTTACAGGCAATGGAATTTTTGAGAGTGCCTCTCGCACAGCCTTCTCTACCGCTTTAAAGAAGTTCAGATTTTGTCCTTTGCCGTGGATACCATAGGCAGAAGGGTTACTTGGCGGACTGTACTCCCAATCGTAGTCAAATTGCTTCAAAAAGGCTTTGGCAACAGGGGCGGATTTCACCACAATGGCGAGGTCGCGGTTCCCTCGCTCATAACGCTGACCCGGGTGATTCGGGTAATCAGGTCGGACGCCAGAGCCCACATTGGTCTCCACAGCAGCCGCACTCAAGTTCGCAGAACCAATCATCATCTCGTCATCGTTAAAAATCGTCCACTTGGCATGGAGCTTTTCTTGAATCTCTGCCCATTCACGGTAATAGCGGACAGGCACACCAGCACGAATCATCTCTGAAGCGGTCTTACGGCTGTATGGGAATTGGTCAATCACGCTGGATGAGTGCAGCATCTTCACCTTCACCTTGCCAGATTGGTGCAGCTTAATCAGCTTGGATTTCATTTCCTTGTGGGTGGCGATAAATTGCTCAGAATGGACGGATTTCAGATCGCTGCGCTCAAGAGTGTTGCGCAGATAATCCCCAATTTCTTCACGGGGGTTTTCCCCAATAATGCTGTATTCTTTCGGCATCGTGTTCAGCACACGGATTGCGGGATCAGTCACAGGCTTAATTTTGGGCAGCTTGGCTTTAATTTTGGCAAGCAAAGCCTGGTTTTCTGCCGATAAAACCACTTCCCCGTAGCGCTCAGGGTCACGCAGCATTTTCCGCATCTCGCCCAGCCATGGCAAGGTGGCACCGGGCGGCAGCGTATCCTGCATGGCGATCAATTTGGCGTAAGTCCAATCGGGATGGAATGTACTGGCCTGAATATTGGCCACTTCCGGCCCTTCTAGCGATAAGCAAGCATCCCAGTTGGCAGCCGAGTGGTTACTCAGATTCATCCCCCCCACAATCGCTTTTTTCCCGTCTGCTATCAGCAGTTTCACGTGATAAATATTCGCGGCTTCTCTGGGATAGGCCACCACATCAATGGGCAGTTTCTCGTCTCTGGCTATGCGGCGGAGATAGTCAATCATCCCCTCATTGTTGATGGGGCGGGGAAAGATGGGATTGCGAAACTCATCATATTTATACTCCACGCTGTTATCCAGTAAAATCTGGAAGCGCACGCCCTGTCGGGCTTTTTTGATAATCAATTCCAAAATATCTTGCTGCTTTTTCCAGCCAGGCACAATATCCGCCCCGTCCACAGCGCGCCCGCCTTTGACAGACACGTGATCAAAGTCATACAAAGCGACTTGGGCGTATTTCTCAGTCTCGTTTATAAATTTAACCCAGCGATCGAAAATGGCGGCAGGCCCCATCAGGGTTTGCACATGGGTTTTTACGGTTTTTCCGTTATGTTTCCCCACCACATCGGTTTTCACCTGACCGATCACCCGTTTTTTGGGGGGCTCTACGGTAAACTCTGGCATTTTAAATTCCATATACTGGGTTGGATTCATATCCAGACTGGCCGCAGCACGCAGAAAGCGCTCTAAAAATCCGCGCTTCAACGGTACTGTAAAATTCACCATCCCATGCTCCGATCGCTTCGAGCGACCGGGTGTTGTGGCGCGGGTCTGAGCTTTGGCAGATTTAGAAGAAGTGTTTTTACTAGAAGTGGCTTTCCCCACAACCATTTTCGCTGTCTTTTTCGGTGGTTCTGTCTTTTTAGACTTTTTTGCCCCAAAAAACACATCCCCACCCGCATTTTGGCTTCCTGAAAACTGCACGGGGATAAACTGCACTGGCATAAAACGCGAAGCATCAGCCTGTTTTCCAATCTCAGGCTTTTTATTACCAGATACTGTATTGCTTATCACATTCATTTCCCTACTCACCACAATCATCTTCTCTACCACCCCTACCTGAGCCCTAAACCTGTGTCTCAAAAGCAATAATCACAGAAGGGGAAAAACGCTTGAGTCGCTTCAAAAAATCCACACATTCAAGGTACCCAGATAAGAGACCTGACCTTGCAGTCCCCCAATAGCCCGATATCTCACTTTCCCAATGCAGTCTCTCCCCAAAAAATTCTTCCCCAATAGAATACTCAAATTCACAGGCCATTGTAGCAGAAAATCCATCTTGTGCCAAATGCTCAAGATTGTGTTTAAACAGCGCACGCGTCAACAAGCAGAAGCCCTTTTTCTCTCTCGATTCGTATAAACAGGAGAAACGACGTGGTTTATTCGCTAAACACTACACTCTAAGAAAACATGTTGAAAAATTAACATCACACAAAAACGTCACACGGGAGAAAGAAGGCGCCCCAGAATCCGCTTGGTTCAATTTGGCTGCGGCCTTCCCCTTTAAGATAACAAAGACTTCTGGAAAGAAAAGAGGTCCATCCCCGATGATGTCGCAACTGTTACAAAAACAATCGCATGGGCAATCTTTATACTTTATTTGTTTTTATATAAATATAGTCTATTCGATTATTGGTTCTGTCTTATTTATTTGTGTGTGTATATCACCATACTCTTTGAGAGGAGTGTCAGGAAATGAATCCCGTTATTCGCCCTTCAATTGGTATCCCGCCCTCACAGGTGGCTAGTGCCAGTGCGCCAAAGTCTGCTCCCATCAGCAGCTTGCTCGGCGATTTAGCCAAGTTTAGTACTGCAAAACCAGCGGCGGCTTCTACTCCGTCCTTTGGTAGTGGTTTAAACACCCTGGGCTAAACCCCGTACTTCTCGTGCAGACTGATTGCAGAAAACACGTGGTTATCCAAAGTAACCCTCTAATTCTCGTGCTATTCTTCGTGAATTTTTCTCTTTAGTCCACTCTGGCAAGCAAGCACTAAATACCAAGCAAGTTATTACGTGCCCAGGTAGTTCTTTAACCCTTTGATGGAACGATTACTGCGGCACATTTTACGAAGCTTATTGAGCGCCCGCGTTTCAATTTGTCGGACCCGCTCTCTGGAGACGCCAAACAGTTGGCCAATTTCTTCCAGGGTTCGTTTATTGCCGTCTTTTAAGCCAAAGCGAAGCTCCAGCACATCTTTTTCGCGTGGACGCAGCGTTTGCAGCACTTTTTCAATTTCTTCAGTCAGGTTCTCTTGCGAAACCCGGCTATCAGGCGACTCTGTGGACTCATCCACCAGGAAATCTCCGATTTTGGATGTCTCATCCTTGGTGTAAAGCGGGGTTTCCAGGCTGATTGTTGATTGCGTGGCCTTTAAAGCCAGGCGCAACTTGGCAAGAGAAATACCCATTTTCCCGGCCAGCTCTTCCTTGGTAGGCGCTCGTCCCAGCTCTATGGTGAGATCGCGCGTCACTTTTTTGAGACGCCCGATGGTTTCAATCATATGCACTGGTAAACGAATGGTTCGAGATTTATCCGCAATGCCGCGTGTAATAGATTGCTGAATCCACCAGGTGGCATAGGTGGAGAATTTAAACCCACGTTTGTAATCAAATTTTTCTGCGGCGCGAATTAGACCCAAATTCCCTTCCTGAATGAGATCGAGAAAGGACAGCCCGCGCCCAATGTACTTTTTGGCAATACTCACCACCAACCTGAGATTGGCCTGAACCAATTGCTGTTTGGCCTTCTCATCGCCTTCGGCAATACGCCGGGCCAAATCAATCTCTTCTTGGGTTGTTAGCAGGCGAACCCGGCCGATTTGCTGGAGATACAGTTTGACAGAGTCATCTGATGAGCCCCGTTCAAAGGAGACATCGAGCTCTTGTGAATCTTCTTCCTCTTCGGCAAACTCCACGCGCTCGGTGGCGTCATGCACCACAGGATACTCTTCTTCCAGCCCGAGTTCTTGACCCAGATCCTGGGACGGCGGGGGCCCTTCATTGTCATATGAAGAGGAGCCATTAAATTTTCCGCGTTTAGCCGTTGGCATCAGAATGGAATCTCATCGGGGTGGGGGTGTTTAACATAAATTCTCTTTGTATAAACACGGTGCCTCTCTCAAGCAAACCCTCATCATGGCGTAAGTCAATAGCGCAAGTCAGAGTTCGAGTCTTCATTATATAACGCATCCAAAGTGTGTTCAGCAATGATTACGGTCCAACCAGACTAAGGTTGCGTTGTGCAGCCTGTAAATTCTCTTGAACCCCTTGGGGAGGGTTAGGGCTTCGCTCTACTTGCTCTAAGAGCTGAATAGCCTCTGTAAATGCCTGTTTTGCATCAGCAGAACGACGCTGGTTTCCCCATTCGGCACCCTGATTAATCAGATGCACGCTGAGATTATACTTGGCTCTGGTGTAATTGGGATCCACCGTCAATGCTTTTCGGTAATAACTGATTGCCAGGTCGTTTTGCTTCAGCTTACTGTAGGCCACACCAATGTTATAGAGTAAATCAGGACTATTGGGCTTGAGTTTGAGAGCATTTTGATAGTTTACAATCGCACTTTGCAGATCGGAACTGCCTGCCTTCTTTTCTGCCTGTTTTAGATTATCGTAAAACAGCGAGGCCTGAGCAGTAGAGCCAACCGTATTGTTAGTGACATCGGCTTGGATTTTATACAGAAGCGCTACAGTCTTTTTATCGCGAGCCGTTGGAACGCCTGATTGGGCGGGATTCATCATGTAATACATAATGTCGCCCTCATAAGGACTGTGTCCTTGTAGTCCTAGAGCATGACCAATCTCATGAGTGGCGATTTGCTTTATTTCAGAAGCATTTAACACGGGTCCGTTTGGATCAATATGGGTAGCAATGGTCACATCAGAGCGGACAATCGTATCTCCCATAGATTCAAAGGGATTTTCGCCCACTTTTCCGTGCTTGAAGTTACGCTGCCAACGGATTTTAATGTTGGCCTGAGCCGGATCGCGGACCTGTTTAAAGCGAATCTTATAGTTTGTGGCAGCTTCCCATTCTCTAATACCATTGTAAACAGAGGCCTGCATATCTTGTGACCAACCATCAACCCCGGCTCCATTGCCAACATAGACCAGCAAGGGCATTTTAGCCATATCCCAGTGGACAATTTTGCCCCCATTGATAGTACTTCCTAGATAATTATCACCCGTATTTTTAAGCACACCTGCAATCTGATTGGCTTTTGCTCCATTTCCCTGGCTAGACATCATCGCCCGGGAAACGATTCCCATGTTTTTATATGCCTTTTGCCCCAAGGGTGAGGCCAAAGGGGTGAGTTTTAGGACAGCTTCAAAGGCTGATTTGGCTTGAGCCAGTTGAAGATTCTGTGCATAAGCGAGACCAAGAGCAAAAAAAACTTCAGGATTGCTCGGATCTTGTCGACTGGCAATGGTTAGCTTTTGGACAGCCTGGGAATAGTTTTGCTGACGGTAATAGAACTTACCTTCATCGAAAGCACTACTCCAACTCTGGGGAATCCAGAGCATGATTAGACCTAAAGCAATAAACAAAGGCCTTACGAGCACTAAAAAATAGCGAAAGTCTTTTCTCATCGTATTTTAAAACTACGCAATATCAAATATCTTTTTTAGAATGTCTTTTTTAATTTTACATAATTCACATTGGGGCTTCTGCCAGTGTCTTCGGCGGTTTTTCCCAAATCTGAAACACTTTTTTCGGAATCCAGCAAAACCACCCTGTCAATCATTACGCCGACGAGATGGATTGCTGAAACTCTTCAATAGATGCCAGTTCCTCAGAGAGTAGCTCTAATAATCCACGGCAAGAGTCCTCATCCAGCTGAAAGTAATCCCAGATTGAGGCGGTAAAGTACTCTTGCCGAAAAATCTGAACGGGGTCGGCCAATTTAAACCGGGCCAGCTCATTTGCCAATCCCACCACATAGACCAAAGGCTTTGCTGATTGTGCCAGTTCCGGCTGATGGTGGAATTGGATGGCCTCCGTAATAGTCACAGGAAGCTTCCACTTGTTGGCAAGATGGCTCCCAATCAGGGCATGATCGGTCCCCATTAAGCTGGATTCCAGTTGGATAAACGCTGGCCCGTGGGGCTGAGTGATACCGTGTTTTTTTGCACTTGCCAGTACTTCTGGGTACGAGGACTTAAAATACACGTCCAGCACTATTTTCCCAATATCGTGGAGCATTCCAGCACTAAAGGCGTCTTCGGTTCCAGGCACTCGAAATTGTTTGGCGACAACACGAGCCGCGATGGCCGTTGCCATGCAGTGTTCCCAGAAAGCCACATGATTGAGCCCTTGAAGCTCTTTTTGCCCCTCAAACAATTGAAAAATACTGGCACTTAAGACCAAACCCCGGACAGTGTTGAAGCCTAAAATCATAATGCCGTGTTGGATTGAACTGATCTGCCTTTGGAATCCATACGCAGAGGAATTCACCATTCGCAAGACCTTTGAAGCCAACCCAGGGTCGTAAGAAATAAGCCTGGCGATTTCTGAAGCCGGGGTATTGGGATGACTCATTAAATCCACAATCCGGTTGACGACATCCGGTAATGAGGGAATGTCGCGAATCCGGTTTAAAATGCTGGCTTGGCTCACATGCTTATTTTAATACAGCCTCAAGATAATGCAGCACTTGAAAACACCGCATCCAGAACAGTCAGTTTCAACAAGGTTAATATTTGAAATCGATTCAACGGCTTGCAGCATACGGTTGTATCGTACTTTTCAAGGCGCTGCATAATCGATTTAGAGCTATCCACGTTGTGCAAGCAAGAGCCTGGCAACATGGTGATAATCTGCTTCACGCAGGGTAAGTCCTGCCACAACCCCAAGGATTGCCAATACCCGCTGACAGGCTCCAAAGGGGTATCTACAAAGATAATCCCGGGCTTAAATGCCTGAACAGCACTCGCCATTTGTTCAAAAACCCGAACGGGGTGAATACGAGACATGGGAATACCAAGCCCGTTTAAAATACTCATCAAGCGCTTTAACTGTCGCTCATCGGGCTCATACACCACGATATGATGAGGGCAGTGTCTCAGCGGACTGGGCCCCCCGTGATGGAAGGGGATCGACATCCCAGGTTCTGGATTTTTCGCTGGAACGGCTTTGACGATGGGTGGCTTATTGGGACTCTGCTCTGTTGCTGTTCCTTCTTTGATCACGTCCAATTCCCAGAGCGTATTATTTTTTAACGATTCACTTCCAAGGGCACCCTCCTCTTTGATGACAAATTGGGTGGGTTGCACACCAAAGCGAAGCAGTTTGGCAAGCTGTAAGGGCTCTACACGAGTTCCTGCCCGCAGTAACAAAGCGCCATTGCGCCCGGCCGTATAAATATCCTCTTTTGCCTCAAGCACATAACCATCCTGCAACATACTGGCGACTTGAGCGCCGAGATGCTGCTGAGCATCGTTATACCGGGCATCGTGAGCAAACGTTGCACCGTGTGGCTGATGTTGTGGTGGACGGTAACTAGACATCGGCGGCAATCCTAAATCCTTTTAGTGTGCCTAAAGAGAACAAATTAGATTTGTTAGCCAGGTTTGCTAGAGAGTATAAGCAACAATCACTCATTTGTTCGTTGATACAAATGTATCGACCGCGGCACAAGAAGGTTAACTGATATACGAAGGAAATCCTTCTTTTGGAGGAGAAAGAATCTCGTCCTAATTATTTAAAAACACACACTCAGGCAAAAATGCGTTTAAGCTATATACAATACAGCTTTATTTATTACTATTATTGGCTGCAAGCTGTGCATTCAAGTTTGTAATCGCGGTGCCTTGAGATTGATATTGGCTAATGAGTTTTTCCATGGCCGCAAAGCGAGCTCTCAGAGAAGCCTCTTTTTTAACCAATAAATCATTCCCTCGCTGAACAGCGGTATCAATCTGTTTAATTCTTGCCGTGACTGTGTCTGTATGGTTTTGAAACAACCCTTTTTTGGAATTATCCGCATCAATCTTCAGTGTCCCACTCACGTAGGTTTGCAATTGGGTTAAAATTCCATTAGGACCAGTCAAGGTCGCTTGGACATCTGTGGGATTGGCTGCCAGGGCAGCATCAAACTTTGCGCTATCGAAGACAAGATCTGTTGTTGTTCCAGTAGTTGCCCCCACCGCCCCTGTACTCAGACCCAGTTGGTTAAAGCTATTATATGTGGAAGTAATCCCGGACACTGAACCAAAAGCTGTGCTTCGAAGCGTGTTTCGGATTTTTTGGACAGTAGTATCCCCCTTCAACGTAGCTGATGCTGATTGAGAATCTGTCTGCGATTTAATATATTTATTGACCTCGTTATATTTCGCCACTAAATCAATAATGGCTGACTTCAAAGAGTCCGTGTCTTGTGCAATATTGAGACTCACCGTATTAGTCCCGCTGGTGATGTTAAGCAGGTTGATCGTCACACCAGATAAGCCACTCACATCACTGGAAATAGTGTTAGTGGTACTTTGTAAATTCACCCCATTTACAGAAAATTGCGCATTTTTTCCGGCGGTTTGCGATGTGACTGGGCTTCCCCCTCCGTCAATTAAGCCTGTGGCTTGCAAAAAGTTACCCGTTGTATCAGTGAGAGTGATCAAAGAATTTCCTGGCGTTTTAGAGATCAGCTGAATCTTGTTGGTTGCTGAATTGAAGCTGGCCGTCACTCCTGATGTCGCACTGCTATTGATATCAGAAATAATTTGATTCAGACTTTTTCCATTAGTCGTAAATGTGGCCGTTCCAATTTGGAAGGTACTGCCTGCCGTCACTGCTGTTTGAAAGTTAGCCAGGGCGTTGTTGGTCACATCTGCTGTCGTGTTAATAAGAGAGACAGTTCCACTGGTTAAAGTGGTTCCAGAATCTGTCGCGGGTTGAAGCCGGAGTTTACTCAAAAAATTGGTTGTATCACCTGATGCACCCAAACTGACGTTGGTCGCGGCCGGGGTTCCATAATCCAACACCACTTTACCGTTGTTGACACTGGCTAAAATACCGGTTTGAGCCTGGATTCGTCCTAGAACGTCACCAACAGTATCTCCGTTATTCACCGCGATTTGATAGTTGTTTCCATTGGCAAAGACGGAGAAATTCCCGTTGGTAATAGACCCTGAGGAAATACTGGCAATGGGGGTAGCCGCCGTAATTTTGGCACCAACCCCGTCGATTGTAGTAGCAGAAGTAGGTGTCGCCAACTGTGTTACTTTAAGTGCGATGCTTTGTGTCGCTGCATCGGCCGTTGCCGATACTGTTGCCACCGAAGTATCAGAAGAGCTCGCTGATTTCTTTTTGAAAAGGTTTGTGTCAATCACAGAGGGAGCAATCAGCGTTCTGAGAGAAGTGGATAATGCGGTCATCCGGCTCTTTAGGTTTTGATAGATAGACTCCTGATTATTGATTTTTGTTTTCTGCTGACTTAACAAATCGATCGGACGGCGATCTAAGGCAATCAATTGCGTCACGATTGAATCGACGGGAAGTCCGGAGGCTAAACCTGTGCTGGATGTAAATCCTGTAGACATGAAATTACTTTTTCCTCAAATCTCATTAATCGAGGGAAACCCACTACTTACGATAACAGTGCTCAGGGGTAGCTCACCTCATGTAAATGGGGGATCTCAATCGAAATAAGACTCTGTCAATATCGAGCGATGGGCCCCGCATGGGAAAACTTGGGGACACGCATTGCTTGTGGTATAAACGTGGTTTACAAACTTACCCGCCAATGACCGCAGGGTGATGTGTGAGTTGTCTTTAAACCAAGCAAAGGGAGTATCCCTACAGATGTCCATTGAATCTCCAGCCGAACTGGCCAGTTCCGGTTCTTTGCTATCGAAGCTTTTTCGCCGGAAAAACTTAGATAAGATTCTCGCTGATAGCGAAAACCAAGAACACAAACTGAAACGGACCTTAACTGCCTTTGATCTCGTGATTTTTGGCGTGGGCGCTATGATTGGTGCTGGGATTTTTGTCCTCACTGGGTCTGCTGCGGCAGGCTCTGAAGGCCACTTGGCCGCAGGTCCTGCTTTAATTCTCTCCTTTGTATTAACCGGCTTTATTTGTGGGTTTTGTGCCCTGTGTTATGCAGAATTTGCGGCGATGGCGCCCATTTCTGGTTCAGCATATACTTACGCCTTTTCTACATTGGGTGAGTTTATTGCCTGGATTATTGGCTGGGCATTGGTACTGGAATATGCTGTGGGGAACATGGCAGTGGCTGTTGGCTGGACAGGCAGTATAAAGGCCTTTTTAGCTGGGTATCATATCCATCTCCCCACGTTTTTCACCAGTAATATGCTTAATACCGTCAATACAATGGACGGGGTGGATACCTCCATCGTGCTGCAAAAAATCCCTTTTACCATCCCCTTTACAGACACCCATCAAATTCTGCTGATTCAAAATGCCTTTAATCTTCCCGCCTTCTTGGTGGTGATGGCTGTCACTGCACTCTTGGTGTTTGGGGTTTCAGAAAGCGCCAAAACTGCCGCTGTCATGGTGTTCACCAAAACAGGAGTCATCTTACTCTTTATCGCTGTCGGTGCCTTCTTTCTTTTTGGTGGTCATATGGAGCTGCTCCACACCAATTGGTTTAAAGAGGGATGGACAACCTTTGCGCCCAACGGTTTTAACGGAATATTAACTGGGGCTTCCACCATCTTTTTCGCTTATATTGGCTTCGACGCAGTTTCTGCTGCGGCGGAAGAGACAAAGAACCCTCAAAGAGATATCCCTATTGGTATTTTAGGTTCTTTGGCCATCTGTACCTTTTTGTACATGCTGGTGACCGCTGTGATCACTGGGGTGGTGCCTCTCTACCAGATTAATAAAGAAGCTGCTGTTGTGAGCGCCATGGGGGCGATGGGCTTTGAATGGGCCTCTGTCTTGGTAAGTATCGGTGCCATTGCAGGACTGACCTCTGTATTACTGGTGCTGCAAATGGCTGGGACACGCATTTTTTACGCCATTTCCCGCGATGGTCTGCTTCCAGCCAGCCTGTCCAAAATTCACCCCAAATACCAGACCCCGCATATTTGTACTGTATTGGTAGGGTTATTTGTGGCCGTGGGTGCTGGTCTGCTCCCCATTAATCTGTTGGCTGAAATGTGTAATATTGGGACACTGGCCGCGTTTATCGTCGTTTGTGTGGGCGTTGCGATTCTCCGCTTCACCGATCCTGATAGAGAGCGCCCATTTCGTACACCCATGGGAGTGATCTTCCCAATCATTGGGGCTCTTGGCTGTCTCTTCGTGATGACGGGTCTGCCACTCTTTACCTGGGTGGTTACAGGAAGTTGGTTCCTGCTTGGTATGGTGCTGTATTTTGGCTACGGGTTTTCTCACAGCAAACTCAACAACCCGCCCCAAAACCCGACGCTCACAGTGAAGGCAAATCGAGAAGAGTTGCCGGTTTAGTTACTGGATGAACGCTACAGCAAACAGCATAGGAAACTGGCTCCCTCCCAAAGATGCACGCATTGCCGTTGCAATGAGCGGGGGTGTAGACAGCAGTGTGGTTGCTTATCTACTGGCCAAAGCGGGCTATAACATTGTTGGCTTTACCGCCTGGACTTTAAACGGACCTGGGAAATGCTGCAACGATGCGTTGGTCAATGCTGGACGCGTCTGCGAGACACTCGGGATTGACTATGACACGGTCGATTTACGGGCTGAATTCTCTCATTACGTGATGGATTACTACCATCAATCCTATGAAGCCGGGCTGACTCCCAACCCCTGTGTGGAGTGTAACCGTTACGTTAAATGGGAAAAACTCCTGGACTACGCGGGAAAATCCCTGGGGGCGGACTACATGGCCACTGGGCATTACGCCCAATTGACCCATCATCAGAATATAACCCGGGTTTTTCGCTCCGTGGATGAACATAAAGACCAGACCTATATGATGGCCCGGGTTTATCCGGGTGACTTAAGCCGGACCACCTTTCCTTTAGGCGGGATGACGAAACCTGAGGTGGTTGCCTTGGCCAAAGAGGTGGATTTACCCACTGCCTATAGCAAAGAGAGCCAGGATATTTGTTTTGTTCTGGACGGACACGCCAACTATATGCAGTCTGTGTTTGGCAAACGCCCTGGGCCCATTGTGGATATCGATACTGGTAAAACACTGGCGGAGCATGACGGGGTGTTTAACTTTACTGTGGGACAACGCAAAGGGGTAAAAGTAGCCGCAGGTAGGCCTATTTATGTGATCAAGACCAATCCAAAAACGAATACGGTCTATGTGGGCGATTCAGAGCACCTCACGTCCAGCCATTTTAGGGTAGTAAGCCCCCACTGGATTGCGGCCGGTCTTCCAGAGAGATTACAAGAAGCCCTTCAACGCGGTGAGTCAGTTCAGGCGATGATTAAAATCCGCTACAATACCCCGGCGGCTCTTGGCAGCATTGAGCTAGACCCCGAGAGAAACAGTTTCGGGGAAGACAGTTTGCTCGTCTCGATGCAGGTGCCCTTTTCCGCAGTGACGCCCGGGCAAATAGCCGCTTTTTATGATGAAGACTACCAAGAACTGTGGGGTGGGGGCTATATCGAAACCCACATCACTCAAGAACAGTTTGATCCCAACAACCCAGCCCACGCCAGTAAAGCGTTACCCAATCTATTTTGCCAAGTCTAAGAGCTCAAAATAAGGGCCCAAAATAAGGGCTAAGTTCTGTTATTTTTAATGCCCCTGATTATTCTGGTTGGCCGCAATGGCGTCAGAGACGGCAGCCAGAATACAATCAGCATAATCCATCATGTTAGCAAACTGCATTTCCATCAGCCTCCCAACCACTTCATCGTAACTTTCCGCATGGGGCTGACGTTCTAAAATCGAGGATGATGCCTCAGTTCTGGCGGACAGACACTCGCGAAAGGCGAGTCGCATTTGCTGAAATAAAACATCTGAGTCAACCATAAGCCAGAACCTGCTCCTGTAAAAAACGGGATTACCAACGGATTTATTATACGCGATTCCCTGCGGGTGAGGGGGCACCAGAGTGTGAAGAATAAGACGCCAGATTGCGGTGCATGAAGCGAAGCAGCGGCCCCACATCAGCCGGATTGTTATAACCTAACCGCTGGGACAACTCCGCTTGCGGCAGGTTTCCGTCTTTCCATAGAGCTTTTAAAAAGGTCCCGGCCTTTGGATTTAAGTACCAATCCTCACCGGCAACCGCGGCATCATCTTTGCTTCCAAAATGATCACACAAATAGGCCCGAAGTTGTGCTTCTAAAGACCAGGCTGTGAAGTAATCTGCCACATAAAACCCGGCATCCACATCACGGGTCCAACCGGCAGCATCATAGACAAAGCCTGTACCGTCAGTCAAAAGTTTTGCGTAGCGGGCATCCTTCCCCGATAATTCGATTCCTTTGGCGGCGTCCCCTGTGTACAAGTCTAATTCAAAGAGCATCTTACTGCTGTATCTGCGGAGCATGTATAGATCGTTTAAGGCGCTTCGTTGTATTGCCTTAAGCGCCTGTTCAGGGCTCAGTCCCGCCTCATTCACCAACCAATGTCGGTTCAGAAAAAGGTTTTGAAACAGGTAGGCATAGCTTTCTGTGGTCGTGTTGTTTCCCATTTGGGCCATTGCGTAACCGAGCTCAGGCGACTCATAGGCAAAATGCAGGGCATGTCCGGACTCATGAAAGAAAGCCGAATAATCATCTAAGCCGCCTTCAGGCTTAACTGAAAGATAAATTTCAGAGGGGACTTGAGCGGGATACACGTAAGCGCGAGAACGCTTTCCCGTTCGGTTAGCCACATCCAATAATATGCGGCGGTATGCCCCGTCAATTTTTTCCTCAGTTGAAATTGCACGTGGCTGAACCACGTCACATTCAAAGGCAGTCATATCTGTATAATCAACAGGCTGTGCCAGTTGTGAATAACGAAGTCCCAGTCTATCAAAGGTTTGACGAGCCATTGGCAGCAATTTGGATTCGGGGAAGCAGCGATCAATGGCTTCAATGTCTGGATCGGATTGGGGTCCGTGAAACACGAAAGAGATATCGGCCCGTGTCGCCTCTGCTGAGAAATTAGCCCCTGTGCGTGCCTGATAGAACGGGAGCATTAAAGCCTGATAAGCATCTTCTGTTTCTTTCAGCAGTCTTTTTGCGGTGTCTCCCAGACCGCTGAGATCATGTCCACTGGTACGAGCATAAAAATCAACGATGTCAGGGTATCCCAGTTTGGCCATCAAGGCGTTTTCTTGATGAAACAGTTCGATAAACCGAGGTGAAATATGGGTGGTGTAAGCTTCTGCCATCCGGTCATAGAGCGCTTGCCGCTTCGATTTATCGCTGAGCTTTTTGAGCCATTCAGAGACATCTTCATACAACACTTGAGCAATTGAACTGCCGTCCGGATTGGTTAATCCCAACCCTTCTGTATTTACCATCAGGGTATTTTTTTGATTCTGCAATGCATCGGATAATTCACTCAATTGATTTCCCGTGTAAAAGCCCAACACGGCCGTAAATAACCGGTTAATTTGTTCATGCTCTGGGTTGCGGTCATAGAGGGCTTTAATCTGATGAAACGTCGCCTCATCCAACAGGTTTGGGTAACGTTGATAAATGGCCCCTGATTCATAAGTATCAGAGAGTTTTGCAGTGGCAAACAGATAATAGGCCCTGGCGAATTCAATATTGGACGCTGAAAAATCCTGTTCCAGTGAACTGAGCCAGCTAAGTTGCTTTTGCTCTAATGCGATGGGGGATGCCTCAGCCATGGGGAAGGATTCCTCTCTCTGTAAAATCTATTCACTCTATTCAGCTATTTTATTTTAGCACCCCAAAAAATAGACCTTTGGGTGGATATAAACCCCAAAATATCCACCCCTTGAACGAGGCGATCCAATAGTAGGCACTCTATAGTGACAGATGAGAGCGATCTGGGTTGATTCACACACACCCGATCGAAGTAACGGGATTATCGAAGCAACTCAACAAATTAAGTGGTGACGTGAATGGATTTACTCTGGAATAGTACTTCAGCTGCGGTTCAAAAAAGTTTGGACGGACTCTCCAAGCGCCAAATTGCCATTACCAGCAATGTGGCCAACGTCGACACACCAGGTTACCGTCGTAAAGGCGTCTCTTTTGAGGCCAATTTACAAGAAGCGCTAAACCAAGAAAAAGGCATTGAACGCAGCATCCAAGCGGATAACGACCTTTCACTTAACTTACGAACCACCAGCCCTAACCACATCGCTTTGTCTCATTCTTTGATGGGCGGCGTCTCTGGCGCGAGTGGTAGCAGCGCGAATAGCAGCAGTAGCATCGAAGACGTAGAACCAGAACTCTCTGAAGCGGAAGACAATGACTACCGTAACGATAAAAGTTCGGTCGATGTCGAATCTGAGATGGCCAGTCTGGCCAAAAACACACAGCGCTATGTGGCGCTCACCAACATCCAGTCTCGCCGCGGCAGACTCATGAAAACCGTGATTTCAGAATCCGTCACATAATTTTTAAGTTTTTTTGACCAACACACACACAGAGAGAGGTCCGTTAAATTATGGATATTTATGACATAACCGCATCGGCGATGACCGCACAGCGCCTTCGCCTTGATGTCATTTCCAGCAACTTGGCCAACGCCAACACCACACGAAAAGCAGACGGCACTATCGGTGCCTATCACCGGAAAAACGTTGTATTTGCACCGATTTATGGTGCGGCCCAAGGGGGCGGTAATTTTGGTGAAACTCACGGATCTGGCAAGGAACTCGAATTAAAAGAAGGCGATGCGAACCTTAGCATGGGCACCGACGGGAAACGTCTCTTAAAAGGCCGGATTAGCCAAGCCGCATTTAACGGCGCCGGGGTTGAAGTCCAACAAATTGCCGATGACGATAAAACCCCCACCCGCTTGGTGTATGACCCCAGCCATCCAGATGCCAACGAAAAAGGGTATGTGGAAATGCCTAACGTGAATGTGGTGACAGAGATGGTCGATATGATTTCTGCCAGTAGAGCCTATGAAGCCAATGTAACTGCCCTGCAGTCAGGAAAAGCAATGGCGCAAGCCGCCCTAGAAATTTAGTAAACACAAAAGCCTATCTGATAAGGAGCGTTTGTCGTGGAATTGAACCCTTTAGAAGCCAGTTTACAAGGCAAAATCGTCGTCAATAAACAAGTCAACCCTTTTACTCCCAGCATTCAACAGCCAGACGAAGGCAGTGCCGGGTCTGTACTCAATAGTTTTGGATCACTTCTCAATACGCAAATTAATAAGCTCAATGCCCTGCAGAGTAACGCGGATGATGCTGTACAAACGTATTCTGTGGGTGGACCCATCGAACTCCATAATGTGATGATTGCTGTGGACCGGGCCAATACAGCCATGTCCTTTGCTGTGCAAGTTCGCAATAAATTTATCACGGCGTACCAAGAAATCAGCCGTATGAACGTCTAAATCGTAATAATAGGAAAACGTAGGTGAATGGATAAATTTGGGACAATTCTGTCCAGCTTTCAAGATCGCTGGTCACTCCTCAGTTTCAATCAGAAGCTTCTGGTGGGAACGCTGTTATTGGCCTTGATGTTATCCACATTCTTCCTGTTTCAGCACAGCCAAGATGATTACGACGTGCTGTACTCGAACATGAGTTTACCCGATGCCGCCGCAACGGTTGCGAAACTTAAAGAAATGAAGGCCCCGTTTAAAGTGGCTGATGGTGGTACCACCATTCTGGTGCCTCGGGCGCAAAAAAATGAGATGGTGTTGGAAACCGCCAGCCAACTCAGCAGTGAGCAAACGATTAACCTCACTCAAATTCCCCCTGTGGTGCAAGGGGATGTGCAAAAAGAATGGCTGAAAAAACTCAACACCAATGCCATTTCCAACATTCTGCGCAGTATTCGCGGAATTAAAAACGCACAAGTGATTGTATCTCAACCGGAAGACACCCTATTTTCGGATCAAGCAAAGCCCCCTACCGCATCGGTGCTATTAATGGTAGAGCCTGGATTCCGGCTTTCTCAAGAACAGATTAAAACCATCAAAAACCTGGTTGCACACGCAGTTCCTGCACTCACACCAGAGAATGTGGCCATTGCCGATAATTCTGGGAACCCCCTGGAAATTGCCAACGCCGCCGACCCTGGCAGCAGTGAAGTGGATGTGAGAAGACACCGCTTTGAAGAAGACACCACCAAGAAAGTGATGAGTGTGCTCAGCCCGATTGTGGGCAAAGAGAATGTGGTCGTCTCCGTCAGTGCCATGCTCAATTTTGATCAAGCCAAAAGTAATATCAAACGCGTGATTCCGACGGGTGGTGATACTGCCAACCCCACTGGACTAATGGTCAGTACTCAAGAGCAAAGTGAAGAGTACACCGGGAAAAAAGGGTCTGCCAAAGAAGGCGGGGCTGCCGGCGTAGAATCCAATGTAGAAGCCCCCTCCTATCAAGGCGCCAGTGGTGGCGATAAAGGAGATTATCGCTCTCAAAAACGCACCACCAACTTTGTGAATTCCGAAGAAGAAAAAAGCGTGGTGTATGCTTCTGGGAATGTGGAACGGATGACCATCTCTGTGGTACTCAACAAGGTACTCACCGCGCAAGAAACCGATGAAATCAAAGAAACCGTTGCCAATGCAGCCGGTATCGATTTTGCCAGAGGCGATTCCGTCGATGTGAAAGGTTTCCAGTTTAGCCAACCACCCACTTCCAAAGAAAAAGAACTCGCACTGTCCAGCAAAGCGGCACAAGATCAAGCCCAGATGATTCAGATTGGTTCTGTGGCCGCTGTGGTCCTGCTGGGACTGTCTGCTCTGGTTGTCTTCTATGTGTTATTTAAACGGCCCGTTGAAGGCGAGATCATTGAAGAAGAAGAGCCCGAACCCGCTCCTTTCTATGAGGACACTCAAGCCTTACTAGAAGCCGCATCTCCTGCCGTGATTGAAGCAATGCTTGACCCCGAAATTGAGCATATGCGTGAAGCACTGAACAACGCCATTATTCAAGATCCCAGTGAAGCAGCCCGTGTGCTGATCACCTATATGAAAGACTTGTAATAAACTGCCCTTTTCCCCTTCAGAAAGCCCCAGAAAGCGACGATATTAGATACTATGCCTGACGCCATTACACTCAGCAGTATGACCAACACCCAAAAGGTGGCAGCCTTGTTGATAGCCCTCGGGCCCAAGGTCGCCTCTGAGGTGATGAAGAATCTCAACGACGACAGCGAAGTGGAGCATCTGGCGCTAGAAATCGCCTCGATGAACCGCATCGACCCACAGATGCTGAACGAGATTTTAGAAGAGTTTTATTCCTTGTTTCAGGCCAGTGGGTATATCGCCACCGGTGGGGTGAATTACGCCCGGTCTCTCTTGGAAGAGACGTTTGGGGAAGCCCATGCCAGTAAAATTCTCGAGCGCTTGGTTGCCACACTGCAAACCAACCCCTTCGACTTCTTTAACAATGCCGATCCGGCCCAATTGGCCTCCTCTTTTCAGCACGAAAACCCCCAATTGGTCTCTTTGGTGTTGGCCTATCTCAAACCAGACCGCTCTGCCGCTGTTTTGAGCGGGCTTCCCCCTGAGATGCAGACCGATGTCGCCCAAAGAATTGCCAAAATGGACCGTACTAACCCCGAAGTGCTACAAGAAGTGGAACGTATTCTGGAGAGCAAGTTCTCTTCTGTTGTGACCTCTGACTTTACAATGGCCGGTGGGGTGGAATCTCTTGCCGATATTCTCAACCGCAGCGATCGTACGACCGAAAAAGCGATTATGGACGAGCTGGAAATCAGCAATCCCGAACTGGCAGAAGAAGTGCGCCAGTTGATGTTCGTCTTCGAAGATTTGGTCCATCTCGACGACCGCTCCATTCAACGGGTCCTTCGCGAAGTGGAGACCAAGGATTTGGCACTCTCGCTCAAGGGCTCCAACGAGAACGTCAAAGAAAAAATTCTGCGCAACATGTCCGAACGGGCCGCCGGTATGCTGCTCGACGATATGGAATTTATGGGGCCTGTCCGCGCACGCGATGTTCAAGAAAAACAAACTTACATTGTCGGTGTAATCCGTGCATTAGAAGCCTCTGGTGAGATCGTCGTCAGTCGCGGTGCCGATGAGGACGAGTTCATTGCCTAATAATCAATACCCCACTCGGGTAAACCGCCAAAGCGTGCAAGTGGGTCAAACCTTTGCCGTGGAAGGGGCTGAGGATTACCGCGAACAAATCCAGAAAAGCATTGCTAACCAGCGCGATCAAGCCATTCGAGACCTTCGCAATGAGTTGAATGCCTTTCGTGAGCAAGCAAAAGCCGAAGTGGCCGCGCAAGTTCAACAATTGATTGAAGAAGCCCAGGCCAAAGCACTTCATCTGGTGGAACAAGCTGAAGCCCAGCGTGACCAAATTTGCGAAGATGCCTACAATCAAGGCGAGCAAGCCGGTTTTGCCAAAGGCTATGACGACGGCACAGCCCGTGCTGAAGCCGAAGCCGTAGAACTGCTGCAAAGTGCCCGTGTTGTCTTACATGGGGCCTATCAAGCCAAAGAGCGGATACTCAAACGCTTTGAGCCGGATGCCATTGGACTCATTCAAACCCTGTGCCGAACTATCTTGAATCAAGCCGTCCAAGATTCTCCTGAGGCACTAGTGACCATGACCAGCCGCGCGCTGGAAGTGTTGAATTTGACCGGCCGAGTCAAAGTGGTGGTCAGCCAAAGTACCCTGAAGGCCATCCGAGAATACAGCAGTGAGACTCAAGAAGGCCTTGACGCTCTCCAACGGATCGAGTGGATTGATGACCCCCAGTTAGGTCCCACCGATATTTACGTGCTGTCTGAGGAAGGGCATTATATTCTCACTCCAGAGAAACAGTTGGAAACCTTGTGTGCGCCTTTACCCAAAGCCTTAAAACCTGCTTTTACAGAAGAGCGTGCCCGTCTAGAAACACTTGAGGCCTCAGAGCCAGAGTCTCTATTGAATAACTTGGCGCAAGGACCCGCACTGGATAACATCCAGGAGTCGGCACAGGATTCGGATAGCCCCTATCCGGTCACTCAGTTTCTGCCCGATATCCCCATGGCCAACCCTGATAATACAGACGACCTCTCCCCCACCTTTGACACAGGGGCTCAAGCAGAAGCCCAAGCCGCTTTAGAAGCAGAAAGACACCTGCAAGAAGAAGCAGCAAAAGCAGCTGCCGCAAACATTCAGGAAACCCTGTCACATAGCCCCTTGTTTGAAGACTCCCTCTCTCTGCCGGAACCTGAATTTGGACTGGAAGAGGACACCCCGAGCAAGCCAATTCGCAAGGATGCGGGCAATACCCAGGCCTTTGAGTTTCCGACCTTTGACGGCATGGAAGCCATTAACGATAGCAGCAAAACAGAATTAGAAGAGTAACGCCCGTGTCTCCAGACAATTCACTGCTCGACTCAGCAGGTATTTCGCTCTCTCAGCTGCAAAATCAACTGAGCCAAACTCGAGCCTATCAGGAAGTGGGTTTTGTCCGAGACATCATCGGGCTCATTATTGAATGCGACGGCCCCAAGGCAAAAATGGGTGACCTCTGCCATATCGAAACCGGCAATCCCTTCCAGCCTTATCTTGAGACTGAAGTGGTTGGGTTTAAAGAAGGCCGTGTCTTACTGATGCCTCTGGGCGAGATGAATGATCTCTGCCCAGGTAACAAGGTCTTTAACACGGGGCATTCTTTTAGAGTGAATGTCGGGCCTGAACTAGTAGGACGGGTTCTGGACGGGCTCGGACGCCCGATTGATGACCGCTATCCGGTCTCCAAAGACATTGAATTTCACACCAATGCACACGCCCCGCATCCCTTGAAAAGAAAAGATATTGAAGACCCGATTGTTTTGGGAATCAAATCCATCGACGGCTTTGCTACCGTGGGAAAAGGCCAACGAGTCGGGATCTTTGCAGGCTCCGGGGTTGGGAAAAGTACCACACTCGGTATGATATCCCGCAACACTGAAGCCGACTTGAGTGTGATCGCCCTGATCGGAGAGCGGGGTCGAGAAGTTCGTGATTTTATTGATAATGCCCTCGGTGAAGAGGGGCTCAAAAAATCGATTCTGATCGTTTCAACTTCTGATCAACCGGCGCTGCTTAAAATTAAGGCCGCATTGGTGGCAACCACCATTGCAGAATACTTTCGCAAAGAAGGCAAAAATGTTTTGCTGATGATGGACTCTGTCACCCGGGTGGCAATGGCCCTTCGAGAAGTGGGCCTGGCTGTTGGAGAACCCCCAGCAAATCGAGGCTACACACCCAGTGTCTATGCATTTATGCCCAAACTATTAGAGCGCACTGGAACCTCTGATATGGGTTCTATCACTGGCCTCTATACAGTACTGGTAGAAGGTGATGACTTTAACGAGCCGGTTTCAGATATGGTCCGTGGCTTACTCGATGGGCACATTCTGCTGAGTCGCGATTTGGCTCACCACAATCATTTCCCCGCAGTGGATATTATGGGTTCTGTGAGTCGTTTAATGAACAGCATTGTGACCAAAGAACATCGAAATAGCGCAGGAAGCATCCGAGACTTACTGGCCACCTATAAAAAGTCAGAAGATTTAATCAATATTGGGGCTTATGTACCAGGATCCAATCCCAAAGTAGACCGGGCTGTTGCCATGAAAGACCGAATAGATGCCTTTCTAAAACAGGGACTAGATGAGAAAGTCACCTTTGAGTCCACTGTACAACAGTTGCATATGCTCGCGTCTGGGATGTAATTTCTATTGCCTCGCGTCTGATGGCAATAGTATTTGCCTTTTTCAGTCGTTTTTATTATATTAATACGCATTAAATAGCATCTGCCGTTTATGATACATGTGTGGGTTTTTAGGATTGTGTGAGAGGCCTGTCTAAACGAGCGTCAGCCTGTAATTGGCTTTATTTGAGCCCTGAAAGACTTAGTTGTGAGGAGGAAATCTATCCATGAGAATTATCAGTGAATTAACCCCGCCAAAGACAAGCGCATTAAAGCCATCAACGCAATTTGGTGCGACAGTTCAACGCCGTGTGCTCAGCGAAGGTGGGGTGGCTGAAAAATTTGAAGATGTGGTGATTTTGGGGGGTGCCAGAACCCCTTTTGGCAAAATGGGCGGGAGCCTCAAAGATGTTTCTGCCTTTGATCTGCTAAAAATAGCGATGAAAGGGGCACTGGAAAAATCAGGTGTCAAGCCCGAAGATGTTAACCAGGTCATTATGGGGAATATTATTGCCAACGATGAGCAGAATGGGTTTTTACATCGCTCTCTTGGTCTGGCACTGGGCGTTCCTCGTGGAACCATCGCCCATCAAATGAACCGACTCTGCGGTACTGGCTTTGAGGTGGCCCGGGAAGCCGCCAACCAACTCGCCAATGGCGGTGACAGTATCATTCTTACCGGCGGGGTTGAGAACATGTCCCGCACCCCGGTGATGGACAGCAAGGCCATGTTGGATGCAGGAAAAGTCCAGGCCATGCAAAAGGCAGGGATCAAGGGCAAGATTATGGCTCTGCTGAGTATGCCAGGCCTTAAATTTAGAACCCCCAGTACCTTTAACCCGCTCCAAAAAGGGCTGACTGACCCCTTGGTTAATATGGTAATGTACAACACCGCCGATGAACTGGCGGCCCGCGCCGGCATTACCCGAGCTGAGGCGGATGCATTTTCCGCTGAATCTCAACGACGCGCTGGAGAAGCGCTGAAAGCAGGTCGCTTTAACGATGAAATCGTCGCTATTCGCCGGGATCATCTCACCAAAGGCAGTAGACTTCCCCAAGGGATGGATTCTGTCACCAAAGACGAGCACTTACGCCCAGGAACCACCGCTGAAAAACTGGGCAAACTTTCTGTCTTAGACCGTAACCGCAAAGATGCAATTACCACGGCTGGAAATGCCAGTGGTGTTGTAGACGGCGCCGCTGCCGTTGCCATGACCACAGGCACTTTTGCCAAAGAGAAGAACCTGGCTGTGCTGGCACAGTTAAAATCGGTCGCCGTGACCGGGGTTGACCCAAAAATTATGGGTTTTGGTCCTAAGCGTGCCATTGAAGAAGCCTTAAAATCAGCCAACCTCACCATGGATCAGGTGGATGTTGTGGAAATCAACGAGGCATTTGCTGGGCAGGCACTGGCTGTTGCCCGTGCTTTGAGCATCCCCCTGGATAAGCTCAATCCAGACGGGGGAGCCATTGCGATTGGTCACCCTCTGGCAGCCTCTGGCAGTCGGATTTTGGTCCACACGGCCAACCGACTTAAAGCCACTGGACAACGCTACGCGGTTGTTTCTGCCTGTATTGGTGGCGGTCAAGGCATTGCCGCAGTGATTGAGAATCCCAACGCCAAAGCCTAATAGCAGTTTAGCATTTTCGCAGGCGAAGCACAGACTCAATGTGACTCGTCTGCGGAAACATATCCACCGTGGCCACATCGACAATGGACCAGCCGCCTGCAAGCAATAGCTTGAGATCTCGGGCCAGTGTGGTGGGATCGCAACTGATATAAATCAAGGTGTCTTTCCCCCAGCGGTTCACCCAGTCCAGCACTTGGCTGTCGCACCCGGCACGAGGGGGATCGAGCACAATCCAGTCAAATGAGCGCTTTAAGCCTTGAATCACTTTCTCAACCGGACCGCCCAGCACAGAAACATGGGCGTGTCCCAGGCTCAGATTGTTTTGATGGGCATCCTCAATGGAAGCAGGGCTGGATTCCACCAGCACCATTTTTTCAAACAGCGGGGCCAAAGCAAACCCAAACGTACCCACACCCGCGTAGAGGTCAATCCCGGTATTTTTATGGGGCAACGCTTTTGCCTCTAAAGCCCCAGCCCATTCTGTTAAATGGTCTAGCATGGGCTCTAACCCATACGGGTTGACCTGAAAAAAGCTATCCTCACTCACACGCAAGTCAATCTCACCCACTGTTTGCAGAGGGAGTTCAGCCCCAATAAGGCTACGGCGTTTCCCATTGGTGAGAATCATCGTGAGAGTCTCTCCCGTAATGGGTTTCAACTGTGAGTATAGATTTTCACCAACGGGGAGCCAGGGCTTCACCTGCTTTTCTGATTTATCAATATCAATCCGGAGCAAAGCTGCGCCTTCTGGGGTCATACGCATCATCATTGACTGAATCGGGGGGCGGAGATTCGGTTGCAAATCAGACAGAGCTTTCTTTAAGCAGGCCACCGTTCGGTTCATCAAGTCTGGCAGCACCAGACAGGCATCAAAATTGACAATTGTGCTAGTACCTTCGGCCATATAGCCTATTTTGACTGGAGTTTGAGACACATCCACCTGCCAACGGGCCGTATGCCTAGTTTCAAAAGCCGGGATAGACTCACTCCAGTCCTGTATTTCCGGAATAACGAGCTCTGGGAAAGTCTTACCAAGAGCACGCTCCAACGTTTCTTTCAGAATCGTTTTCTTCCAGTGGCGTTGGGTGTCAATGGTGGCCATTTGCCACTGACAGCCCCCACAGGAATCGAATACGGTGCACTCCGGAATAATTCTCTGCGGAGAAGCGTCCTGAATACTCCCGGAAATAAGCTCTGCCCACCAAACCCCTCGCCGTTTTTGCAGAGAGGTTACTGCTGCGGTCTCGCCTGGAAGCAGGCCTGAAACAAAAATCACAGCTTTTTCGAGTGCTTGAGGGATTTCACTATTTTCTGTTGTCAGCAGGCGGCAGAGGGCTTGTCCCCCATAGACCCACTTTTCAGCGCAAACAGTAAACTGGCGCCCTTTCAGAGAGAGCGTTTCAGGGCTAACTGGAACTGTTCTCATGAGAGAAGGCTCTTAAAGGCTTGACGAATACCCGCAACAAAACCCGCCCAGCGGCCTTGGCCTGTTTGCGCTGGATTTTTCTCTGTCATTGGGGGTTGTACGTTTTGTGGCACGATTGTCTGCTTTTCTTCCAGTTCGCGGTTGGCCCGGCGTTTATCTGCTGCTTCTGCCCGTTTTTTCTGGGTTTCAGTCAGCGGCACCCAGGGCGGAAACTCGGCGGGGTTTCCGTTGGCTCCCAGTTTAACGTAAACCAAATAGCTGCTGGCTATTTTACGAACCTGTTTATTGACGGGATTCACCGCCTCAACTTCCACTTGCACTTCCATGGAGGTTCGCCAGCTACGGGTCACAATCGCTTTGGTCCGTAACGTCTCCCCAATATAGGCTGGGGCGATAAAACTCATGCGGTCTTGCCGGACACCAGTCACAAATCCTTCCAAAGCGACTTTTTTAGCGGCCAAAGAGCCCGCCTGATCGATATGATCGAGAATCACCCCACCAAATACGTTGTTGAGGGCATTGGCATGCTGTGGGGTCATTTCTGTTTCTACAACAGACACAAAGGGCGTATCCCCTTCTTCAATCGGCAAAATGGGGAGTTCACGCCCTTCTTGTTGCCGACTGGCTTTACGGATATCAGCGGCCTTGGCCAATTCTGAGTTTTTATTGGCCAACGGCGGCATCGCAATTTTCTGCCGCTTCTCGTCCAGCCCCACAAATACCAAATACGCCGTGGCCACAGGACGCTCTTCGTGGAAACGGAAGTCATAAGCGGACACTGTTACTTCAGATTCTAGTGAGGACTGCCAGACTTGAGTGATTCGGCTGTGTAAGCGAATCATCTCCCAGCGTTTGATGGGATTGACAATGTTGGTACGGTCCATAGAGGCCGTGACAACGGATTGGCCTTTTCCAACAAATTCAAAAGCAGGCATGCTGCCCGCGATATCAATCAGCTTGAGTAAATGACCGGCCCTTAGGTGACCGTTTTGGTCCACCATTTCGGGATAAGCAGGTGTTTGAATAAAATATTGGGTTTTGTCCATGGAAATGTACGGCGTGTGTGTTTCTACTGGAGCAGCTTTCAGGGTGACAGTATCTTTGCGCGCGCCAAAATGCAGGGAAGGATATCCCATCATCCGGGAGACGGCTCTGGGCTGATTCTGACCCAAATGCGCTGGAATGGGAAGAGGTTTCATAAAAAGAGGCTTTGAGAAAATCATGGTTTTTCGCTCTTTATACTGTCAACGCGATCAGGTGCGTCTCCACTCGATCTGACCCCCAACTAGCTTTAATCTCTGGCTTTGTCATATCATACCGTTAAAGAATCTGCTTCGATAGTCCTGCCGCGATATTGTAAAAGGTCTCACCGCTATGAAACTTGTCACCTTTGCTGTTAAAACCCCTCTGGGAGATTTTTACCGACTCGGGGCCCTGGTGGGAGCCCAACTCGACCGTATTATCGACCTGAACACCGCCTATACCTGGCTCTTGAATGAGCAAAAAGAAGCACAGCCTGAAAAGCTGGCAGATGTGCTTTGTCCCGCGGATATGCGCGGCTTTATTGAGATGGGCCCTCGCGCGCTGGAGGCGGGGCATGATGTGCTTGAGGCATTTGCAAAACACGGCTTTGAAGCCATCACGTATTCTCAGCGCCAGTGCATCTTTGCTTCCTCTGCTGCCTCTTTAACCTGTCCGCTTCCCAACCCCAATAGCTTACGAGATTTTTTAGCCTTTGAAGTACACACAAAGTCCGGGTTTGACCGACGCAAAGAGCCCATGCCTGAGGCTTGGTACAAAATTCCGGTGTACTACAAGGGCAACCACCGGGGTTTAATTGGCCCAGAAGAGCCCGTTTTATGGCCCCATTTCACCCGAAAACTGGATTACGAGTTGGAACTGGCTTGTATTGTTGGCAAAGAGAGCCGAAATTTACCCATTGAAGAGGCCCAACAAGCTATTTTTGGTTACACCATTCTCAATGATATCAGTGCGCGGGACATTCAGGCTGAGGAAATGCGCTGTCGACTCGGCCCTGCCAAAGCCAAAGACTTTGGTTCAGTGATTGGCCCCTGGATTGTGACCGCGGATGAAATACCAGACCCTCGGAATTTAACAATGACGGCCCGCGTGAACGGTGAGGTTTGGTCTCAAGGTAACTCAGGAACCTCTCATTGGACCTTTGAGCAAATGCTCAGCCATGTCTCCATGGATGAAACACTCTACCCCAGTGATATTTTAGGTTCTGGCACAGTAGGAAATGGTTGCGGACTAGAGCTTGATCGCTGGATACAACCGGGTGATGTGATTGAGTTAGAGATTTCCGGTCTGGGAGTGTTGAGAAACACCATTGGCAGCCCTCATCAGGCAGAGCATCATAACTCCCCTTGGCAGGAGTTTATTCACCAAAAACTGGCCAGCAAAACCTCGCCAGGCAAATAAAACAATAAGGAGCCACCTCCCATATGTTCCCGTTGAACAAAGGCATCACCACCCCGCAAGCCCACGTCAATATCCCTGACGGCCTGTATGAAGAGGAACTGGGAAGAGACGGCTTTTACGGCCCTGTCACTCACCTGTACCATCAACACCCCCCCACAGGATGGACACGCATTGAAGGCCCCCTAAAACCCCATGCTATTGATGGTAACAAGATTACAGGTAATCCTTCTAGCGCAGATGCTATTTCGAGCAGAACGCCCGTGTTGTTTAACGAGGATGTAACACTCCACGTTTGCAAACCCGGCACCCCGATGGACTATTACTTCCGCAACGCCGATGCCGACGAGGTGTATTTTATCCACCGAGGGCAAGGCGTTATCGAAACAGATTTTGGTCCTCTCCAATACGAGCCAGGAGATTATATTGTGCTGCCGCGGGGCACCACTTACAGAATTTCTCCAGATCCAGATAAAGGTAAACATTTTTTCTTACTGATTGAATCCTATAGCCGAATTCGCCAACCGGACCGCGGCATGTTGGGGCAGCACGCCCTCTACGACCCGGGTGTGATTAAAACCCCTACTCCAGACCTGTCTATATCTGCAAAAGAGTCCCGTCCTGAGTGGGAGCTAAAAATTCAGCGGCAACAGCAGCTCACCTCGGTTTTTTATCCCTTCAATCCAATCAATGTGGTTGGCTGGAAGGGAGATCTCACGGTCTGGCAATTGAACGTTCGAGATATCTGCCCCGTCCTCAGCCACAAAGCCCACCTGCCGCCCAGTGTCCACACCACCTTTTTAGCGCGTGGTTTTGTCATTTGTAGTTTTTTGCCCCGTCCCCTCGAAACAGCGCCTGGAGCAGAAAAGGTACCATTTTATCACCGCAATATTGATTATGACGAAGTGTTGTTTTATCACGACGGAGATTTCTTCAGTCGTGAAGGCATCGATACAGGGATGTTCACCTTTCACCCACAGGGGATCCATCATGGGCCTCATCCTGGTGCCGTAGAAGCCAGCAAACACAAAACTGAGACCAATGAAGTGGCCGTGATGGTCGACACACAAAAACCGCTACAACTCTCTGAACAAGCAAAAGCGTGTGAGTGGCCCGGTTATGCGATGAGTTGGCAGCCCAAGACACACTCAAAATAAGGACCTCCTCCGTTATGCAGACTTCTTCTTATGTCAGCCTGAATCCCACTGAAATTAGCCAAGGGGACATGTATAAGCTGTTGATTGGCAGTGTGGTCCCTCGTCCGATCGCCTTTGTTTCAACGCAATCCACTGAGGGCAATAATAATCTGGCCCCCTTCAGCTTTTTCAATGCGGTTGCCTCCAACCCGCCTGCCCTCATGTTCAGCATGGCCCGACGCGGCTCTGATGGTGCTAAAAAAGACACCTTGATTAACCTTGAAAACACCGGGGAATGTGTGGTCAATATTGTCAGTGAGGATATCGTCCAAGCGATGAATCAAACTTCGGCAGAATACCCCCCCGAAGTAAGTGAATTTAAAGCAGCCGGTCTGACGCCTGTCCCCAGCTTAAGTGTAAAACCGCCACGCGTCGGAGAATCTCTGGTTCAGATGGAGTGCCGCGTGCTGAATTTGGTCCCCGTGGGCGACGGTAGTATTGGCAGTGCCTGTGTCGCCATTGTCGAAGTGGTTCAATTTCATTGCGCTGCTCATGCCTATCAAAACGGACGCATTTTAATCGAAGCCCTTAAACCTGTGGCGCGTCTGGCCGGCAGTAGTTACTGCCCTGTCCGTGAGATTTTTGAGATTGCCCGGCCTGTGATTTAGAGACTGATTATTTATCCTGAAAGAAACCCACAAAAAAACCCCGCCCGGAAAACCGAAGCGGGGTTTTAAACTTAAGCGAAAGCAGCAGCTTACTTGCTGTCTTTGCTCCAGTAGTTGTAGCCGGATTTCATACCATCGGCCAAGCCTTGAGGTCCACCAGTCAAGATGCCCACAGGAATGGCAAGGGCAGCGCCCACCAAGCCGACAGGCAACATTGCAGGATTTTCACCAGCTTTTTCGAAGGTGTTTTCGGCGAATTTTTTCTCGGTATCGGTAATACCGTTGATGCTGCCGGTGACCAAACCGAGGCTACCACCCACAACACCAGTGGTGAGGCGGAAAGGAACACCAATCAGTTCGTTCAAAGAGGCGGTGCTACCTTCTGCGAAAGAAGCGACACCAGCTTGAGCAACCACGGTGGCGGCCAACAAAACAGCGGCTAATTTAGATTTCAACACGGAGATCTCCTTATTTCCCTATAATACTAACGCTCTATCATGATTGACGTTATATATGATCTTTCAATCGAGACCTATTGTAGATGATTTTGTTGGAGAGGGGAATAAAAAATCCAACAAGTTCCCTTCTTGCTCCATTTAAAACGGATGTTGAACAGGCTCTTAGGGCCCCCCGTAAGGGTAGGGGACTATCAGTACATCTCACTTTCTACGGGAATAAATGGACTTTACAAGAATTTAAAAGCCCACAATCCAAAAAAAACAAAGACCCGAATCCTTCTCCCCGAATGACCAGGAGCAAAATTCAGATCTTTGATTTAATTTAAATGTTGATTTTAATTTGAGTCGTCACAACCGGCGTGATCAGCCCAAACGAATCGCGTCAAATTCTAGTGTTTGAGGATGTTTAATCACCAATTGGACGGCTTCAAAGGTGCCGGTAAATTCTAGTTCATTGCCATTGGTGGTGATTTCACTCACCCCGCCTTGCTCGACCAAGATTTTATGCATCTCTTGAGCGGCATCGGGGGTTTTGGCGACCAGGCGGTTTCTCAGGGGTGTCGCGCGCAGCTTGTCTAAATCTGTTTTCAAGGACAAAAACAAATCCCAAGACCGTCTGGAAAAGCGAATGGTGCACGTGGTGAGGATATCCACATTAAACGGTTTTTCAACAGGGGCCTCAGCAGCCGGGTTACTGGGTTTTTCTGGCGTTTCAACAACATCACTCATCTCAGATCGCTTCCTTCTATTGCATAAAACGGTTTCACTATTTTGCGCTGGACAGGGCTAATTGTACAGGGTTGCCAGCAGTAGGAATGCTTCTCGGCGCTTAACCCGAAACAAAGGTTGAAACCCTGGTGCTTGCGTTAGCTGAGAAGGGCTCAGACCAAAGGCGCGAAGCGGGAGATTTTGACGATACGCAAAAGCAACTGCCTTACGGTAAGGACGTTGAATCTGAGAAAAATCCTTCCAGTGTCTCAACGTAAAACTCATATTGGCCTCTTGCTCAGACGCAGCCTCCTCTCCGGTGGGGGAAGCCGTCTCCAAAGCAGATTCATCCATGGCTTCGACCTCCTGTGACTTCCCGGAGAACTGAACAAATAGCCGGCAGAGTTCTTGGCGGGTGATGAACTGATCGGGACGGAAGACTTGCTCTCCACCTTGGGAAAACCCGTCCATCCAGCCATTCGAAGCAACGGTTTCTACTACCTTATAGGTGGGTCTATTTTCATTGACGTCATTAAAGCTGGGATTATCATTTTCCACCAACTCAGCATGTTTAAAGGCCACCAGCCACTCAGCCAACTCCACCCGTGTAACAGGATCATCCGGTCGAAACAGTTCGGTTTCAGTGGTGGGTTCGATAATTTTTTTATCCAAAGCCCGGTTAATCGCCTCTTTCAACAGACGGTTTTCCACCCGGGACGGGTCTAAGCGGCGAATATCCGGATAGGCATTACTGGCTATCCCCACTTCTTCAACCCCTTGTCCGGGCAAGGTCATATTTTCTTGGGGAGGTGAAGGAATATCAGGAGCAGCGCCGGCCAAATCCACGGGTTTGCTTTCAAACAATCCCTGGCATCCACTGAATAGCATCACCGTACTCAGTAAAAGCAGAAAAGACCGCAGAGAAATGACATAATGAAAACGCCCATTCAAAACCACGGGATCCTCCATAAGATACAGGCATAAAATACACGCAGATAAAACCGTGTAGTAATATCATAGAGTGAACCCTGCAGAAGGGGTAGCTCCAGCCAATAAGTGATCGAGCCCAATAGAGAGATTGAACCCATGACGACACCACAAGCTTCTTCACCCGCCACCGGCCACCCCGGCCTTGACGAGATTCCGTCCAATTTATATAAACTCGCCGAACCGCTGCAAGCCCGTATTATCGAACATCGAAGACTGACCGCGGCAGATTCTCCCAACGAGGTGTCTCACATTGTCATTGATATTAAAGGAAGCCGCTTGCGTTATCTCGACGGCCAAAGTATTGGCGTGCTCCCGCCAGGACAGGATGAAAACGGAAAGCCTCACAAACTGAGACTGTACTCCATTGCCTCTCCTTCATACGGGGATGACGGCAAGGGTGAAACAGTGACTATCTGTGTTAAACGCGCAGTTTCTGAAGGGTTCCCTCCCGGTGTCTGCTCCAGTTTCCTGTGCAATTCAAACGTAGGCGATACGGTATCGATTACCGGCCCAGTCGGTAAATCCTTTTTGCTGCCAAGCACGCCCAACGCCAATGTGATCATGATTGGCACTGGCACAGGAATTGCCCCTTTTAGAGCTTTTTTAAAAACACGCTACGAAAAACGCCCTCAAGAAACGGGTCAATTCTGGGTATTTTTTGGGGCACAAACTCGCAAAGACTTTTTATATGAAGAGGAATACCCCGCCTACCAGCAACATCCGACTTTTAATCTGGTGACGGCCTTTAGCCGAGAAGAGAAAAACGCAGAAGGCGGCAGGATGTATGTACAGCACCGTCTTCAAGAAAAAGCGGATACCCTATTTTCACTGCTGCAGGACCCCAATACATATCTCTTTATTTGCGGACTGAAAGGAATGGAGCCCGGCATTATGGAAGGGCTGACTGCCGCGGCCGCTAAACAGGGGATTGACTGGAACGCATTCTTTGAGAAACTAAAAGCAGAAAAACGCTGGCACGTAGAAGTATATTAATTAACAGGAGTCGTCATTGGTGTCTGACCGTATCGAATATGATGTGTTGCTGGTCGGCGGTAGCCCGTCCAACTTTGCTCTGGCCCATCACTTGGTGGATTTGGCCAAGGCCAGTGGTGCCAGCTTTACAATGGCTATTATTGAAAAAGGCAAAGAGTTTGGCGCTCACATTGTCAGCGGTGCAGTTTCTAAACCCCATGTGATTGAAAAGCTCTTTCCGAACTACAAAGAATCTGGCTTCCCGATTGAAGCCACTTGCACGGAAAGTCATTTTTCTGTTCTGGGTGAAAAAAATAAATGGGATGTCCCGGGCCTGTTAGTGCCTCCGGGGATGAAAAAAGAAGGCTATTTGGTGCTTTCACTCAGCCATGTGGTCTTCTGGATGGCCAATCAGCTGACAGAAAAACTTTCAGATGCCCCCAACATCACTGTGGATTTATTTCCAGGCTTTGCTGCGCATCAGATTGTTTACGACGGAGAGAAAGTGGCCGGCGTACAGGTTGTGGAACAATCCACAGGCTCCCCCGATGAAGACAATATTTATGCCAAAGTCACCTGCTTTGGGGATAAAGGCTTTATCTCCAGAGACATCGTGGATAAATTCAAGCTCCGCGATAACCCGCAAATCTGGTCTGTGGGGGTCAAAGAAGTCTGGCAATTGGCAGAAGGCAAGTCGGTCGAAGGCAAAGTATGGCACACACTGGGTTTTCCTATTGTTGACGGGACCTTTGGCGGTGGCTTTGTCTACGGGATGAAAGACAACAAGCTGATTATCGGGATGGTGATCTCTCTCGACAGCGAAAACCCCAATATCAACCCACAGCAACGTCTGCAAGATTACAAAAAGCACCCCTGGATTCAATCGCTGATTCAAGACGGCAAACTATTGAAATACGGCGCCGCCACCTTACCCGAAGGTGGTTACTACAGCCTTCCCAAGCAATTTACAGTAGACGGGGCGATTTTGTTGGGTGATGCCCTTGGGGTCCTGGATATTTCTCAGTTGGCCGGGATTGATAAATCGATGGAATGCGGTTACCAGGCAGCAGAAGTGCTCCATGGCTGCATTCAGAGTGGGGATTTCTCCCACAGTAAATTACAAGCTTACCAAGGACGGGTGATGGAGTCCCATGTCGGCAAAACACTCAAAGCAGGTCGGTATTTCCGCTATGCCTGGCAAGAAAATCCGAGGTTATTAAAAGAATACCTCCCCAAAGTCCTCAACGGCATTGATAACAGCTCTGCTTGGGCGGGTCTAATCTCTGTTGGACTGACAGGCAATCCTTTTCAAGCGGTTGCAGATGCCATACGGCTGAAAGGTTTGATGGACGGGGTATTTGACATTGGTCCCGTTCGCTATAAGCCGGATTATCAGCACATTATTCCTGATTTCAAAGCACCCAAGCCCTTTGAGGGCAATGGTTATCAAAAAGAGACTATCTACTCTCGTCCGGATGCCGTCTTTTTTGCCGGTACCAAATACCACGAAGGCAATCTGCACATTGATGAGTTTAATGCCCAGACGTGTCTGACCTGTATCAGCAAGTATGACGCGCTCAGCAAAGACACACCCTGTGTTTCAGACTGTACCGCTGAAGTACACCGTGTTGATGTGGTCTCTGGAGCTCGCCGCCACGGCATGTCTCTGGAAAACTGCGTGCAATGCCGCACCTGTGAAATCGTTTGCCCTGAGGTGAATCTTCGCGTCAAGCCAACGTCTGAAGGTTCTGGCCCAGACTTTATGGGCTTATAAGCCAACAAAAAACTCCTCTATTAAGAAATATTAACTTATTGTGCTTGACACACGAAGGATTTGTGTGTAAATTACACGATGTAGATTCATGACGCTGTGTTCATGAAAACCTGCGCTTAATCGAAAAGTGAACACTTTTCCAAAGGTCAGCACTTCCCATGATTCAATTTTCGACGTTCTCACGTCCCACCCTCCAAACCCATCAACTCAAACCGGATACGAGTCGGTTTAAGGGGAGTTCTACACCTTTGTATGTCTATCTCAACACCTTAGATCCGGCTCAACGACAAGAGACCGGATTTTTTTATCGCTTATTCAACCCCAATGCCCCCCAAAAGTCTCCAGTGACCTTGGCCAGCAGCAGAAACTGCGATTTTTGGGCCTAAATTAAAACCTTGCCCAGACTTTTGGCAGCCATAGGCAGATGCCGATCAACACAGCAAAAAAGGCACTCAACAAGCAAGCTCCAGCTGCCATATCTTTTGCGGCTTTGGCAATTGGATGCTGCTCTTCGCCCACAGCACAATCAACGGCTGCCTCTATGGCAGAATTTAAGGCTTCAACAGACAGTACCAGTGCTATCGTCAGGGTGAGTACAGCCCATTCAATTGGAGAAAGTGCCAATAAAAAACTGATCACGATAGCCAGCGCGGCAATCACCAAATGGATTTGAAAATGTCGGTGCTTTTGCGCTAGTAAAGCAAGACCGGCCAGAGCATAGCCCACCTGTCGCCAAAAGGAATAGGGTCTGCTGGTGGTCATGAGCCCCCCTTGAGAAGCGCTTCCAGAGAAATTTGCTCAAACAAAGGAGCCAGGGCCTCACTCTGTATGGTGCGGACTATCTCAAAGGCCTCAGGCGTGTCGTGATGTTGCCCGTAAAGATGCAGACAGCCATGAAGCACCCTCTCGAGGCAGTATCCAGCCAGACCGAGTTCTAAGGGGAGTCGGTTCCAATCCCGGCCGAGGTCGAGATCCTTTTCCTGCCAATGGTCCTTAGCCCAAGGCAAGGAGACAAAGCAGTCTCCCAGAGAGACAAGGGGAAGCGTGGGCAGGGGTGAGTCTTTCGCGTTGTCTTCCGTACTGTCTTCAGAGACGCTTTCCCAAAGCGGGAAACTGAGGACATCCGTTGCAGAATCCTTGCCTCTGGCTTCTTTATTTAAGCGTTGAATCTCCAGATTGCTCGTCCAGATTAAAGACCACTCCACAGCGTGTGCTGAGGCGACTTGTCTCAGCTGAATCTGATGCCGGTTGAGTGCTTTCGTAAACCGTGGCCAGAGCACCAGCTGAAACACCTGGTGCCATAAAGCCAGAGGGTAGTCTGAAAAATCATCAGAATTACCCTCTTGAAACCCTTGAAAGATATGCATTACGGTAGAACATGTCTCAGAGGAACTCAAATCCAACGATTCCAGCCAGGTATAGGCTTCCACTTCATTGACACTCATTAGGGCTCACTGGAACTTGTCTGGGTCTTGTCTGGCTTATGATGCAGCTCACTTAATAAGGTATCTTGGGTCATCAGGGTATTGGGCATCATCGATTCTATAGTGGCTTCAATAGAATGATTGGTGCTCGTGCCTGTTCCTGTACTTAACTGGGTTTTTCGGCCCAGCTCCTGCATCACATTCTGTTGATACTCAATACGGCTATGCTGGATACCCCGCAGGACACGAACAAAGGTTTGCTTAATCTGCTGAATATCCCCAAAGGTGATTGGGCAGTGATCGAACTGTCCGTCATCAATGCGTTGACGGATAATGAGATCAATCCGTTCTTCTATTTGCTGGACTGTTGGATTTTTCAGGGCACGCACGGCAGACTCACAGGCATCTGCCAGCATCACAATCGCGGTTTCTTTTATGTGTGGCTTAGGACCTGGGTATCGGTACTGAGATTTATTGACATTCTCAGCCCCTTCCAGCTTACATGCCAAATTATAAAAATAGCCCGCAACCAATGTCCCGTGGTGTTCCGTCATAAAATGGGTCAGAATATGGGGCAATTTATACTCTTTAGCCATTTCTAAGCTGTCTCTAGGATGGGCGGTAATCACCATCTTACTCAGTCTGGGAGAAAGCCTGTCATGCGGGTTTTCCACGCCAAAATAGGCCTGATTCTCGATGAAAAACAGGGGCCGTTTCATTTTACCAATATCGTGATACAAGCATCCCACACGCGTCAGCAGTGGGTTAGCGCCAATCACTTCTGCCGCAGCCTCAGACAGACTGGCAACCATCAGGCTATGGTGGAAGGTACCGGGGGCTTCAAACTGCATTCGCTTGAGCAGGGGTTGGTCATGATTGGCCAACTCCATCAGGCTAAAAGGACTCAGCAGTCCAAACCCCATCTCCAACAGTGGGAGGACCCCATTGGTAAGAACAGAAGCCAGAACCCCACTTAAGAGCCCAAAAAGCCCGTCCCAATAAAGTGGGTGGAGGTGTCCTGTCCAGGAAACTGCAGAGGCTCCCACCAGATGCAGGGCGCCAATTAAGACAATATTGATGAGAGAGACAGAAAGCCCGGCCCAGATGAGTTGATTCCGGTCACGAAAGGTAATCCGGCGGCTCAAGACGTACACCCCCATCATACTGCCAAAAAACAGAACAGAAAGAGCATAAAAGTCTGCCTTGGCAGCCATTGCCAACAGAAAGACCATAAACAAGGTAACAACCATCCCGATACGAACTTCTGTCAAAATTCCAATACACATTGTGATAGCTGCCAGCGGAAATGCAAAGGGAGAGATCCAGTCAAGACGGTTAAAAAGCTGATACGAAAAGACCCCAACCAAAATCAAGACAGCAATCATGGATGTTTCTCTTGCGCGGAAAAACCGTCTGTTCTGATAAGAATAGAGATACCGCCAAACAGAGACAATAAAGATCCCGCACAGTATGACAACTCCCAGGAATGCCCGCCAGTTAATCCCACGGACTGATTTACCCATCTGCTCCAGGGCGGCTATTTTGATCCCCGTAGCATATTCGCCCTGGGCCAAAATGGTTTCACCTCGGTGAAAGGTTCGCCGGACGGGTTTGACCTGGTTGGCCATTTTATTGCGCTGTAAAGTTGTCTGCTCTTCATCTTCGACCAGGTTGGGCTGAAGTACCAAAGAGATGAGGCAGCGAACCAGCTCCCTGGATTCTGAACGAGAGACAGAGGAAGGCATCGCAGCCATAATCAAGCTATCCCGGGCGTCGAAAAACTGACTCGGGGTGATGGTCTTTTCCAGTAAATGGTCCAAGGTTACCTGAAACATGAGCCGCAGCCGGTCTCTGGATTCATCACTGGAGCCTTTTATCACCAACTGTTTAAAGACCCAAGAAGACTCCTTGGATCGGCCCCAAGTTGTGTAAAACGTATCTTCTTTTTGTTGATTGGGCATCACGGACCCATTATCAGGGTTCAGCGAATCCAGCATTTGAAACAGACGGACACCACGCTCGCGGGTTTCTTGATTGATAGGCAGCTTGGGTTTATAGATAGTTTCAATACTTTGCCTGGCAATATCTTGCCGGTGACTTGTCTCCTGTTCATCAAGCACTTCCATTGTGAACGGGGCAACCACATCCTGTTTACTCACCCCATTTTCAATTAAGCGGTCGACTGCAAGGTAATCAAAGGACAGCATCAAGCTTAAGACAATCCATGTCCCCGCTCCCACCAGCACAGCCAGTCCTTGTGTACAACTAAGGCGCCCCCACCAACGATTGAGCAAACGGACCCATGCGTCTGATTCAGGTAACTCGTCTGAGCCGTCTGTTTCTTCCAGAATCAGATCCGCATCCTCATCAGGGAAATCCGCAACGGGTTGGGTTGCGTCGAATTGTCCAGCAGGAGACATCTCAGAATGGTGCGGTTCGGAATGAGGTAAACTCTCAGACATGGGGGTGATAGGGCTCATCTCTGATTTCTAATCTGATGTTATTGTAGCCGATCGCCAACACGCCTTTGAAAAAGAGGCGCACTTTAAGGCAAATATCCCCCACCCAGAGGAGCGTCCAGGAATTGGGAGTTAGAATAATTCTGATGAAAAACGGGTTTTTGCTACAATTGACGAATGAGTAAGACCAATGAATAAAACCCTTGAAAACACCCTACTGGCAGCCCATTCAGCATCTCTGGCATCACTTCAGGAGACTGTTCAAAATTGTCATGCATGTCTGCTTTCCAAAGGCCGAACGCAAACCGTGTTTGGAGAAGGCAACCCCAATGCCTCTGTTGTGTTGATTGGAGAAGGCCCCGGACAGCAAGAGGATGAAACCGGTAGACCCTTTGTGGGCCGGGCCGGGAAATTACTGACCGAGATCTTGGCTTCTGTCGATCTGCAAAGGGACCGTGATATCTATATCTGCAACGTGGTGAAATGTCGCCCGCCCAACAACCGAGCCCCTCTGCCAGAAGAAGTTAAAGCCTGTTCTGGCTATTTACTTGGACAAATCGCCGCCATAAAGCCCGCAATCATTTTGCTTTGCGGTAGCACGGCCCTCAAGAGTGTACTGGGGATTGCTACCCCAATTAGCAAAGTCCGCGGGCAATGGCTAGAGACTCCTTTTGGAGATAACACGCTGGCTATGGCGATTTTTCACCCTTCTTATTTGCTGCGAAATCCTTCCAAAGAGCCTGGGAGCCCTAAATACTGGATGTGGCAAGATATGAAAGCGCTTCGAGAAAAGCTGAATAGCCTCAAAGCCAAGTAGCCAAGTTAAGATTGCGTGCTGTTTTGACGGCCCTGTTAGATTTGGCCTATAATGCAGGTCGATTCTCTTTTGTGAATGCGCCGTTAGCTCAGCTGGATAGAGTGCTTGGCTTCGAACCAAGAGGTCGGGGGTTCGAATCCCTCACGGCGTAATCTCACCTCATTTAGGCGAGAACCATGCCCGAGAACCAAAAAATGGAGAGCTATAACGATGAATCATTTCGTGGATCTTTTGGTCCCTATTGACGGCTCAGAAGCCTCAAACGCCACACTGGATTGGGCTGCAAACACATTGAATAAAACCAACACCCGGTTTCATCTACTCACTGTGATCAAAATACTCCCCGAACTTCCCAGTGATGAGAACGATGTAGAGCGCGCTACAGAAATTTTATCCCAAGCCAAAGCGCGTTTAGAAGCCGAAGGCTGTTCTGTAGCCAGTCAGCAATATACAAAGGGAGATCCGGCTGAAGAGATCTGCCGCTACGCCCACGATCACCAGGCAGAGTTTAGCATCCAGCAAGTGCTGATTGGATCACACGGCCGGACTGGCTTTAACAAACTTTTGCTTGGCAGTGTCAGCTCCCGTGTTTTAGAACACTGCGAGATTCCGGTATTTGTTTACAGAAATCAGGCCAAACACCCCATCAAAAACACCTTTATTGGTAAGAATACGCTTTTATCGGCCCTGTAGACAAATCCAGTCTTCTAAAGACGCCTGGGCACTCTCCAGCATGTCTGGAGAGTCAAGAAGCCAGGTAATATGCCCCATTTTTCGGCCAGGCTTGGGAGTGTGCTTGCCGTACAAGTGCAGCGTAGCTCTTGGGCAGTATTCTGCAAGCGATGTCCAGTTTGGTTCTCGATATTCACCCGTGGAAGTCCACCAGATATCTCCCAGGATATTGATCATGAGTGCCGCACCGTTTTCGCTGGGCCCTATCATTGCTGTGCTTCCCAGTGAGCTTGCCGATAATGCCAACAGATGTTGGGTGAACTGGCTGGTACAGGCAGCCTCAATGGTTAAGTGACCTGAATTATGAGGCCGTGGAGCAAGTTCATTCACCCAAAAGCTGCCGTCTGCATTTAAAAAGCACTCCACGGCCATAATCCCCACCAAGCCAAGAGAATCAGCAATATGGACCGCTGCTGCTTGCGCCTCATTCGCTGTTTTTTGGGGTACTGCTACCGCCGGCCAACGAGACACGTGCAATATATGATTTTGGTGTCGGTTCTCAATTGGGGTATAGGTTACCACATCTCCCTGTGGGTTACGGGCAACTAATATAGAGAATTCCGACACAAAAGGGACGGTTTGTTCCAATACATAATCTCTTTGAATCCCTGTGCTTTCTATAAATTCTGTCAAACAGGCCTCATCAGGGATTTTAAGTTGCCCCTTCCCGTCATACCCTTGGGTGGCGGTTTTGAGAATCGCGCCAGAGGGACCCGCAACTTGATGGAAAGAATCTGTGGGATTCGTTAAACCGGTTGATGGGATTGGTATCCAAGGAGCTACAGGCAGTCCCAATGAGGCCAGCAATGATTTTTCACGAATCCGGTGCTGGGCTATCTCCACAATACGGGCCGTTGGAGAGACCCAAAAACCCAAGTCTTCCAGATGCTTCAGTAAAGCGTGGTCAATATTTTCAAACTCAATGGTGATTCTTTTGAGCGTTGTTGGCGTAAAGCCTTCTAAGACCTGAACACTTTCCTCAGTCAATTCCAGAGGCAGGAGCACGGAAAAATCAGCGAGTTTCACCGCAGGGTCATCCCCACTGGGAGTCCATACCCCAATATGCCAGTGTTTTGAGATCTCAGAACGACGCGCTGCCTGAATCAACATCTTCCCAAGTTGTCCGCCCCCGAGAATCAATAAATCACAAGGTATCTTGAGGCCGTCCGTCATTGTCCGCTCACGTTTTCTATGAGTCTAAATTCTTTTGTTGAAGTACAGACTGGGTTTGTTCATCTCGGTATGCAAGCAACTTGGCTTTAATGGCAGGAAATTCTGCCGCTAAGACCGCAGCAGCAAACAACGCTGCATTGATAGCCCCTGCACTGCCAATCGCCATTGTGGCCACAGGCACACCTCCTGGCATTTGAACAATGGATAGTAAAGAATCTAACCCATTGAGCGCTTTAGACTGGATAGGAACACCAATCACTGGTAATGGCGTTTGTGCGGCGACCATCCCGGGCAGGTGAGCCGCCCCACCGGCAGCAGCAATAATCACCCGAATTCCTCTATTTTCTGCTGCTTTGGCATACTCACTTAACCAGTCAGGCGTGCGATGTGCCGAAACCACCTGAGACTCATGAGCAATTCCCAGCTCAGTCAAAAGGTCACTGGTATTGCGCATGGTTTCCCAGTCAGAACGGCTTCCCATAATCAACCCAACAAGGGGCAGGTTATTGTTATCAAGACTCATCGGCCTAAATCCTCTTTCATTAGGATATTACATCAGCTGAGGGTGTAATGGCAGCTCGTAGTAGCCGGTCCTGAACAGCCGCCCAGGTTTCCGCTTCTGCTGTATCCAAATGCTCCGTGTCAGGAAATTCAATCAGTATTGCCGACTTACTGTCACCCCGCAAGCTGAGATCCCATTGATGCAGACGGTGATACAGTTGCTGTCCGTATTCACGGGCATCATTGGGGGCTTGAACCCACTCATCGGAATCTGCCGCCATCGCTGACAGTGTCCATACCATCACCCGAGAAAACCCGGCATCCTTTTTGAGGCTGAGGTACTGTTGGCGCACGTGTCCGGATTTGGCCAAGAACAGCGGTGTTAGCGGGGCATAGTGGTTAGATCGATCCCCCGGAACACGGGTATCTAAAGAAGTCTGATCACTGTCCAGAATCTCTAGATCGGCAGACTGTAAGACTCGCTGTGCCATGGATGCGGTTATGACGCCAGGCCGCAATATGCACCTGGCAATATCTTCGAGGGATCTATTTTCAGGAAAAGAGCGAGACATATTGATAATGCTAGACTCTAGACCCACCGAACACGAGCCCCCGTCCAAGCTCAGCGGAATATCGTGTAAAGAGAATACGTTCTCATCGAATAAGGTTTGGATGTGACTGAACTGGGTCGGGCTGAGCTTCCCATAAGGATTAGCTGAAGGAGCTGCAATGCCGTCACCGACAGTTTCTAAAAGCCTGAGTGTGACAGGGTGAGAAGGAATCCTGATCGCAATAGTGTTTTGCCCACCAGTTAACCAGTGGCCCACACTGGGATGCTTTTGAAATACCATCGTCAGAGGGCCCGGCCAAAAGTGTTCTGCCAAAACGAGCGCTTCTGGTGGAATATTGACCGCCCAGTCTGAGAGCTGGGAGATTTCTGACAAATGGACAATGACAGGGTGATTCATCGGGCGGTTTTTCACCCGGTATAACGAGTTCACCGCAGTTTCTGATCGCGCCAAAGCCCCCAGACCGTACACTGTTTCGGTCGGGAAAATAACCAGCCGCCCATCACGTAAGTAATGAGCGGCTTGATTAATCGTTTCCTGTATCTGTGTCTCAAGGGCAGTCACAAAGGGGTATTGCATAAAGCGTTCCTATCCCCTTTTACAGGCGTTACTATTCGCCCTGGCCGAGTGAGTAAGCCTTTTGGCCGTCTAACTTGATCAGGTTTTCTGTCTTGATAAAGTCAAACCCGGCGGCTTCCACACGGCTGAGCAGAGAAATCAGCTGGGTGTGCTTCAAGGGCTGATCGTTTTCTGACAGAAAGCGGCAGCGCCAGTGGTCTGTACAGAAAGTTTCTGGGTGACCTTTGGGCCAGACTTTGGCACCCCGGTTACTGATCATAGTGAGTTTCAGACCGTCTCCGTTTAACTGGGTCAGTTTATCTGCTAAAGCATCTGGGGAACGGTTTTCTTCAGTCCAGTGCAAGAAGACATCAACACCAACAAGTTCTTTTTTGGCTTTAACCGTCGGTTTTGCCTTGGTGGCCTTGGTTTCTCCAGAAGAATTGTACTTCACCGGTTTTAAGCGAGAAGGGGTCTGGCCAAGACGGGCAATCACTGCTTCTGAGAACTCTTTGGTTCCCACTTTCTCTGTGCTGACACCTTCTGTAAAGATGTCATAGGTATGAACCCCATCTTCAATGGTTTTCAACCAGGCATTGTGCACTCTCTCAGCGATATCAGGCTGATTGATATGTACCAACATCATCACAGCACCCAGCAGAAGCCCGGAAGGATTGGCTAGATTCTGTCCAGCGCGGCGAGGAGCAGAACCGTGGATGGCTTCAAACATCGCATAATTTTCACCAATATTGGCAGAACCCGCCAGGCCAACAGACCCTGCGATTTGTGCGGACATATCCGAAAGAATATCGCCGTATAGGTTTGGCATCACCAAGACATCAAACAACTCAGGCGTATCAGCAAGCTTGGCGCAGCCAATATCGACAATCCAGTGTTCGTTTTCGATCTCAGGGTATTCTACCGCGATTTCATCAAAGACTTTATGGAACAGACCGTCTGTCAGTTTCATAATATTGTCTTTAGTGAAACAGGTGACTTTCTTACGGTGGTTCATCTTGGCGTACTCAAAGGCGTAACGCACAATTTTTTCACAACCAGGTCGGGTGATAAGTTTTAAGCACTGCACCACTTCATCGGTTTGTTGGTGCTCAATCCCGGCGTATAAGTCTTCTTCATTCTCTCTCACCACAACCACATCCATAATGGGGTGCTTGGTTTTGATAAACGGGGCGTAAGAGACACAAGGGCGCACATTGGCAAACAAGCCTAATGTTTTACGGGTGGTGACGTTTAAACTTTTGAACCCACCGCCTTGAGGCGTGGTAATAGGGGCTTTCAAAAACACACGGGTTTTTCTGAGGGAATCCCAGGCAGACGGTTCGATACCGGCACTGATCCCTTTGAGATAAACCTTTTCACCGATCTCAATTTCTTCAATCTCAATGCGGGCACCGGCGGCCTTGATGATATTGAGGGTGGCATCCATAATTTCTGGACCAATCCCGTCCCCACGGGCAACCGTAATTGGAACCAGTGTTTTAGAGTTTGCGGCAGCGTTATCTGCTGTAGCCGTGGATGTTTGAGATGTCATCGTCTATGCGTTCCTCTGTATTTGCTCTAATAAGTAAAACACGCGCCTGTATTTCAACCCTGTAACAGTGCCAGAAACAGACCTTTTTATCAAGGGGAAAACACATTTTTAGCTAGAATCTAGACCATTTGGACCAGATTCAGTGGACGTGGGTGCATCTGTATCAAGCTCGTCCCCTCACGGAAAAACGGATGCTGCCTTAGATGTGGAAAAACTGACAAGGCATCAGCCAACGTTAACAAGGCATCATCGAATGAAGGGGTGATAAAATCAAATTTTTGTACCTCTTCCACGTATTTTTTGGGTAAATTTTCTGGCTGTAATCGCCCTTCAGTAATAGCGGCTTTGACCAACTGGGCGGTATATTCCAACAGCTCTGGTTTATCAGCCGCAGGCAAATTTAAAGCAGCCTCGCACAACCTCATCAATATTGCTTGTTCTGGATTTATGATCGAGACATCTTTCTGATTGAGCTCTTTTATAGGGGCTTTAGCAACAGGCGACTCTAGTGCTAACTGACTCCGCACTGAATAAGGGACGCCCACATAGCCTATTTTGTGATTGAGATCGGTCATTCGGTAAATTAACCCCAAGCGAAACGCTTCTTGCAGGGCGTCATGGAGCTCATACACCGGCAAATCTTTTTTTTCGGCCCAGTCTCTCAGAGATATTTCAGACACGCCAAAGCGGGCAAAATCCATCCGATCGGGAGCTGGCAAACTGGACGGCAAAATAGCCACATCTGTGACCAGCCTCTGTAGCAGGTCCTTCCCGATTAAACTGGGTCCAGTGTCACTAGCCCCTATTGGTTTTTCTGCAAATTCACGAGCAAACGCAGGCGAAAAACCTTGTAGACGGTAATCAAACCAAGGAATGGGGGCATGCATTTTTTGGGCTGCTGGCTTTTCTGCCCGGTGATGCGCCACCCTGACAAATGCGTCTGAATGAGATACTTCTGACTGATGATTTACGCGGCCAAAAAGCGGCCCTAAAACTACAGGCGGATTCACCTGGGGTCTGGCAATGTGTTTTTCCCAATCAAGTTGACGAAAGAGTATTTTCAAGCAAATGTTCCCCAACACTTGTAAATCGCTCGCTCTGGTCACGAATTACTGTTTAGGACACATCCTATCCTTGAGTAACCCAACCCAGAAAGCCGCCTAGAGTGACACTAAAGCCACTACAGCGTATTAAACAACGAGATCATTCCTCACAACCTATAAGGCTCTTATTATCTCTGTTTTTGCAATTATTGTCCATAAAAATTCACGAAGCTTAAATCATCCTCTGCAGGGTGATACTTCTTGGATATAATGCTGGAACAGTTCTGCTTTATCCTAATTTATACCGTCTATTTTTCAGTATAGAGAGAGTTTACGCCTGTATATTGTGTATAAAATAACTTATTTAAATGTGTTTTAGGGCGACCAATTCGGCTTATGTCTTCAACTAATATGACATCCCAGCAATCATTTCACTCTCAATTACTCGAGGGTGGAGGTGATCATCATTTAAAACCCTATCAGCGCCTCTGGCTCCTCCTTCGAGAAGAGCGACAAGACCTAATTATTCTTGTGATATATACACTGGTCAGCGGATTACTCTCACTCACCGTTCCAGTGGCGGCTCAAGCACTGGTCAACACGATTGCGGCAGGTATCTTTATTCAACCCCTGGTAATTTTAACCCTCTTACTCCTTGTGGGTCTTTTGTTTATGGGGGTGTTAAAACTGGTTCAACTCTCACTAGTAGAAACAATGCAGCAGCGTATTTTCGCCCGTTTTGCCCTTCGTCTGGCCTATAAACTGCCTCAAATAAAAGCATCGGCGCTGAACGAAAGCTACACTCCAGAGCTTGTCAATCGCTTTTTTGATGTCCTTACCATCCAGAAAACAATGGCTAAGCTTCTTTTAACGGTACCAGCCGCTATTTTGCAAATCATCGTCGGCTTAACCTTACTGGCATTTTATAGCCCTCTATTACTGGCGTTTGATTTGCTGATATTACTGGGCTTTTTTGCGGTTATTTTCGGGCTGGGTATCGGTGGGGTCAAAAGCAGCATTGAGGAATCCAAGCACAAATACGAAGTGGCCGAATGGCTAGAAGAGCTGGGCCGCTGTCAGTCAACATTCAAGCTAGCGGGACTTCCCTCTTACGTCATGAAACGTGTGGATAGCTTGGTCTTAGAGTATATTCACGCCAGAAAACAACATTTTCGTGTTATTTACAGGCACGCAGTCGGTTCAGCACTTCTGTACGCGCTAGCCAGTACTGGCATTTTAGCCATAGGCGGGTGGCTTGTCATCAATAAACAACTTACATTGGGGCAACTCGTTGCCTCAGAACTGGTTGTTGTCTACGCTTTATACTCCTTAGAAAAAATTATCGCCTCCGTTGAAGAGTTTTATGACCTTTTGACTGGCCTGGAAAAAGTAGGGCACATTACTGATCTTCCGGTTGAAAATCGGATAGAAGCAAGCGAAGGGGATCTTTTATTACACAATGATCAGGGGATTAAGGTTGCCTGTGTGAACCTTTGTTTTCAGTACGAAGGAAATTCAACAAAACTGTTGGATTCTATCAATCTCGAGATTGCCCCTGGCAGTCATTGGGCCTTCTCTGGGGTGAGTGGAAGTGGAAAAACCACGATGGGTTCAATGATATGTGGGCTCTTAGATCCCACTCAAGGCACCATCCTGATCAACGATCAGGACATCCGAACACTGAATCTGACTGACTTACGAAAACATGTGGCCTGGGTTACCCATCACCGAGAAATTTTCGATGGCACAGTGGAAGAGAATATATTGATGGATCGAGCGACCGTGGCACTTCCAGATCTCCAAAAAGCCTTACAAATAACAGATTTAGACCGAGATATCCTAAATTTACCGCGAGGGATAAAGACCCGACTTTTACCAGACGGCCAAAATATTTCTCGCAGCTTACAGCAGCAAATTCTACTGGCCAGAGCCTTGGTAAAAAAACCCTCTTTGCTGATTTTAGACGAAGCCCTGATTGGCTTAGATGAACTGAAGAAAACCAGGCTGATGAGCGCGCTCCTGGACAAAGAAAACACCTGGACCTTGATTGCGGTTTCAAATGATCCGGTTGTTGTGATGAAAATGGAACAAGTTGCCCTGTTTGCCAACAACCGAATTGAAGAGCAAGGGGATCCGAAGGCCCTAATTCAAGACCCAAAGAGCAACCTAAACAAGTTATTTCCCTCTCTCTTAATGGGGAGGTCTTTCTAGCAAACGATGACTGAAAAGCTAAGCGCTTTAGACGCAGTTCAATCCAATCAAAGTATCCGCAAGCTGGCCATCATCATGCTTGCCATTCTGTTCAGCTTTATTCTCTGTCTGTTTCTCCCTTGGCAACAACAGGTCAACGGAACGGGCAAAGTCACCGTATTCTCGCCGATGGACCGGCCTCAAAGTATTGAGGCCCAAATTTCAGGCCGAATTATCCGTTGGCACGTCCTAGAAGGCCAAGAAGTGGACGCAGGTGAACTCTTGGCCGAGCTTGAGGATGTTGACCCCAAGTTTTTGGATATGCATCAATTTGATCGAATGCAACGCCAGTTAGATGCGATGCAGCAGAGACGAAGTGCAGCCTATAGTCGAGCAAATGCACTATCGAGACAGCTAAACTCTCTGATTCATTCTCAAAATGTGGCTATACCCAGCGCCAAGCAGCGTGTCGATCAGGCTAAACAACAAATTTTGGCTGCAGAACAAGCCGTTACTGCGGCCACGCAAAATGTTCGCACGACAGAACTCAACCTACGACGGTTACAAGAGCTTCATCAGAAAGGTCTTCGCTCCAAGAGAGATTTAGAGTTGGCCGAGTTGGCCAACATCAGCGCTCAAACAGAGCTGCAAAGAGCCAATGCATCGAGAAACGTCAATCAATCGGGCGCCAATGCCGCCTCATTTGACCAATCCAAGGTACTCTTCGACACCTCTGCTTCTATCAACAGTATCGAAGCCGCCATAGCTTCAGCACATGAAACGATTTCCGGTCTCGATCGAGACATAGAAAGTCTCGAAATCGATTTAAACAATGTAAAACGGCGGGTTCAACAACGTAAAGTGATTGCCCCTAGAGACGGACGTATTGTTCGTCTGGCGAAACTCGGTTCTGGAGAAACTGTAAAAGCAGGGGACATCCTGGCAATTATGGTGCCTGAAACCACAGATCAAGCCGTCGAGCTTTACATGACAGACTTTGATACCCCATTGGTCTCCGTGGGCAGACCCGTTAGACTGCAGTTTGACGGTTTCCCAGCAATCCAGTTTATTGGTTGGCCGTCCATTGCCGCAGGAACTTTTGGTGGTCGTGTTGCTGTAATCGATGCTGTCGATGACGGGAACAGTCGCTTTCGAGTCTTGGTGAAGCCGGACTATGCTGCAATCAAGGCGGGGCGAGATCAACCTTGGCCCTCCAGCAACTTTTTGCGCCCAGGCGGTCAAGTGACTGGCTGGATTATGCTGGATACCGTCTCATTAGGTTGGGAGCTATGGCGACAATTTAATGGGTTCCCAGCCACTGTTAAACGGAAAGAAATGAAAGATACTGACCCAGAAAAACAAAAGACCACTGGTTTTTATGATTACAACAAACCTCCTAACGAGAATATTAAGAAGAAATAACGGGTCTCACCGTCAAAAAACCACTCTCACTTGTAGTTTGAGTGTATTTTCCTATCGCCAATTAGGCTGGCTTTTAGTTTTCACAACTCTGGTTGGCCTACACACACCTGCCATTGCCAAGCCAGAAAAAATAGAACCCATTCTCCTAAAAGAAGCCCTGCTGGAACCTGCCTCAAGCGCCGCAGAAAATGAAGGCAAAGTCAGTTTAAAGGGGGTACTCAAACAGGTAGAAACCTATCACCCTTTGTTAAGAGGGGCCGAACTCGATCGGCGCATTGCAAGAGCCCGCAATTTAGAGCGGAAAGGTGCTTTTGATCCTATTGCTTTTGCCAACACAGAATACCTCCGCTACAACAACCCCAGTAAGCGAGGGAGTGAGGCAGATTCGCTAGAAAACAGTTTTGGATTCACATTACCTACCCGGCTCGGGATGGATATCACCACGGGATCTCGCTTCAATTACGGAAAGATAAAATCACCTGATTCCGCCAGTGGTACTGGTGGAGAATATTTTGTTGAAGTCAAAGCGCCTTTACTCAGAGGCGCAGGGATTAATGAACGCTTCGCTGCGGAAAAACAAGCCCGCATTGGTATCCCCTTGGCAGATGCAGCCTTTGCAGAGAGACGGCTGGACATTCTCCGCAATGCAGCAGTGAGTTACTGGGACTGGGCGGGGTCTAAACTCAAACTGGATATTGCTCAACAGTTGCTCTCACTGGCAGAAATCAGGGCCAAACAGGTCGAGGCCCAAGCGAGCCTTGGAGATATTCCTGCCATAGATAGCCTAGAAGCCCAGCAAGAAGCACAGATGAGACAAGGAGGAATAGAAAATGCCACACGGAGTGTTCAAAAAGCCTGCCTTCAGCTTTCTCTTTTCCTTTGGGAACCCAGTGGCACTCCCAGTGTGCTATTAGATATTTCACAAGCGCCGTCCACGCTTCCTGAACCCAAATGGACAAGCCCTGAAGAGACCTTAGAAGCTCGTCAAAAGGCACTGGATGCCAGACCCGAATTAAAAGGGATCCAATGGCGACGAGAAATGACCGAGATTGATCTCGCCCTTGCTAAGAACCAACTGTTGCCCAAGCTGGACGTGATCGTCAGCCCTGGGGTCGACACAGGGAACCGCTCGATTGATGGACCCACAGTGAAAGCGGGTATTTATATGAGCGTTCCACTGTTAGCGCGCACGGCTCGTGGGAAGGTAAAAATTGCCAAGCTAAGTCTGGAAAAACTCTCTTTAGAACAATTAGCACTGGCACAAAGGGTGATCACGCAAGTGGACGATGCGATTTCTGCGATGAACCAAAGCTTAAAACGTTATGAAGCCGCCCAAAAAGAACTGAGTTTGGCTCGTCGCGTAGAGCAAGGGGAACGTGAGCGGTATACGCTTGGGGACAGTACTTTGTTTGTTGTGAACCGAAGAGAAAGAGCCACTGCGGAAGCGGCGAACAAACTGATTGATATTCAAATTGAGTACCAACAAGCCTTTGCCACTTTTTTAGCCGTGACGGGTCAGTTCTAGTTATATTATTTTAACGACTCTTAGCGCTTCCCAGACTTGGGTTTACGGCGACCAAACAGCCACCGCAGAATACTGAGAACGCCCAATATGACAAAAAAGGTGTTTAGATAGCCGAGAAACCCGTTGTCACTGCTACCACCCGCCAGACTGACGGGGGTCACAAAGTGAGCCTCACCTTCATGGGCATAAAGCGTCAAAGATTTAGGACCATCCGAGTTCACAATCAGCAAGTTTCCAGGCTGGATTGCAGCAAAAGCCGTGTCATCTTCAAACAGACGGCCCACTTCCCTTAGAGAATTATCTGTGGGACCAGGGACGAGCAAGGCAACGCGGCTATTATTCCACGGAGAAAACAGGCTTTCCAACAACCCTTGTGCGCTTTGCTGATTCAAAGTAGTGAGCTCAGTCTGCTGTTCATGGGTCAAACGGAGGGTTCGGGTCTCGTTTTTGAGGACCATCAGCGATTTGGATTGAAACTCTTTCACAAAGGCATTCCGAGATTCAGGCCCTATCACTATAAAATGATGGTCCTTTTTCACGTCAGCAGACACCTGCTCTGGACGGCTGACCGTCAAATTAATCCCAGTTTTAGATTGAGACAGTCTACCCAAGCGGGTGAGCATAGAAACCATAGTCTCTACATCCACAGCCTCTGTCTTGCTCGGTAGCACCACCGCCAGTTGAGACAAGTCCTGATTTAAAGTAAAGGGGTAACCACCGTCGTTTAACAAGCCCAGATCAGGCAATAAGGCTCTCAATTTAGCGGGTAGATCCAAGGTGGAAGAGTTGTGCACCGTTCCCCAAAGATGCACATCGGTCACAAAGCGGCATTTATCATATTTTTCGGGGAATAAATAAAATTGAAAAGCCAGATCGTTATAGGTAAACAGGTCTTCGGCGGGAATTTCAATCGTGACTTCGGCTAAATTGGCGCCTTCCTTTTTATCCAGCGGAATACTTTTGAGGCTTTTCCCGTTCCACATTACCTCAAGCTTGGATTGGGCCGTATCCAACTGAGAACTATAGCTATAAATTGCCTTTAACTTCACCTTGGTACCCCCTTGGAGGTACATGTCCGGCATTTTCTTGACAGCATAATAAATCGGCGATGCGGTAATGGACCGTGCTGTTTGTGTCTCCAGCCCCAAGTCGGCCAGACTGACTTGATTTTTTTGGATAAATCCGTCCCAGGCTCTAAAAGGATGAAGGGGGCCTAGTTGTTGCCCGTATACAACGGCATATGCTCCCGTTAACAAGCGATTGGAAGGATGGTGAGCCAACACCCGGGCAGCCTGTGCCACCCCTTTGGGAGAGTTGCCACTCACAACCATAATGGATTTGGCAGGATTGTCTGGATTTCGGATCATCATCAGCAAGCCGGCATCTTCAGGCAGTGCCACCCCAGATTTAGGGTCCACAAAGCCACGAGCACGAACAGGAATGGGCAAGTATTCTTGCAACGCACGAATCAGTTTATTTTCTGCAGGAGTGCCCACCACGATCAAATGGTCATCCACATGCCAGTCCGCGCGATCATCCACCACTGTGGTTACTGGGTGCCATCCAATCCACTGGCCCCACTTTGCGCTGAGCACCCCAAGAGCTTCCAGTGATTCGCTAGACACTTCGGGCGAAACAACGTAATGAAGGATATTTTGGCCGTAATTCAGGGGATCATAAAATGGATACGGCAGTTGGGCCAGATCCACGGGCGCCGGTTTGAGTTGGTAGGAGAGAACCAGATTGCTTTCGGGAAGAATGGTTGTCCATAGTTCTTGGCTAAAGGGGTCTTCACAATCGTCGGTATAGTGCTGATCCACCTGAAGAACGAGCTTGTTCTTGCTTTCCATCAGATTGGGCGGCAATGGAATAGCCAAATGCGTTGGCTTAACAGAACCACCGTCCAATGCCATAGTTTGCAGAATCCGGTCATTCAGCACCACATTGAGATGAGATCGGTTGGGCAACAGCGACGGTGAATGTTGGATGGTGAGATTGGCCACTGACCCACCTGTGGCCTGCCAGGCCAGGGGTTTATTAAAATAGAACACCCGCTCGGTCCGGACTGTTTTAAGCGTGACGCCCTTTTCAGAACCCAAGTCTTTCATAGAAAGCACTTTTGTACCGCCGTTATCGGCAGCCATTGCTTTGTTTCGATGGAATACCGCGCCAGAAATCAGGACCATCCCAACAAGCAGCATCACGGGTATGATTTTTCCCCAGAAACTAGTTTTTACAAGTGGTCTTCTGTGTGCGCCACGTGTCAGTTTTGAGCCAGACATGAATATCAACTCCTATTGAATTTCATTATTATCAGGACCCGAAACATTTAAATCCATTTCATCGCGGGCACCTAAAAACATTACAAAAGCCATTAATACAAAAACACCCAAGGTGACGAGTCCGCCTACCCACCAGAGCCATCCTGGCAGAGAAGCACACCAGGCAAACAATCCAGAAAAAGCAGCACCCACCCAAGGAATCCCTGTAAATCCATCTAAAAGACCTTGATACCACTGTCGTTCTCCGGGTTTATCACTCAGTCCATGGAGCGAAACCAGAGAACTATCCGCAGGTTGAAACTGACCGTCGTCTCTCAATTGACCGATGACAGCTTGCTCTAAGTGCTTAAACTGCTCGTCAGACTCAAAGAAGTGTTGGACTTTTGGCCACAATGCTTCATCTGTAACCCACCAGCGGGTCCATAAGCGATGAGACTGCCCCGATAGACGGCTCTGTTCCACATAGACACCTGAAGTATTTGCGTCATCCCAAACCTGGACAGCATCGGGCAACCATAACTGGCGACTGGGGATTTGAGCATGGGCTTTCGGATTGAAATAAAACAGGGATGCCTCTTTTTCTCCAGCATTCTTTGCAGTGAGAAAACTCATCCAGTGTTGATTTTCTTGTTGATTTTCTTGCTGATTATTATCAGAGGCAAAGCTCACCGACATGTCCGGCGGCTCTTTAAAGTCATTGTAACGGCCAAAACGCCCAGAAATAGCCAGTATGGTATTGAGCAATTGCGATGATGGGTTCTCCGGCAAGAGAAGATGCCAACTAGAAAAATTTCGGTACTGATTATAAGGATAACCAGCGGCTTTTAGAAATTGGATATCAGGCAATCTATTTGGGGCCGGGCCTTGATAGGTAAAGCGAGAGCGTTTCCCATCAATTCGCCCCCAACTATTGTCCACAAACGTGTTATGACAACGATCATCTTTATCAGGTGCCATGTGAAACTGGACCACAAAGCGGCTGAAGGGTTTGATCAGTTCTGACGGAATCTGCAAGGACAGGGTTTTGTCTTCCTCACCATACGGATTATCCAGAGGGACACTGGCAATACTGCGGTCATTCAATCGCACTTCCATCGCAGAAAGACCCGGATTTAAGCCAGACGCATACCCGTAATGCAGTTCCCAATGTAGTTGTGTGTCTGCTTTTGCAAAAGAAGTGGCCACAGGAATTTCGTAAGTGATCGGTGGGGCGTTTAATTTTCTGACAACCTGAGTAGGGAAACCTAATTCAGACAATGACCTTGCCTGACCGTCCAGAATACGGCTATTTTCCAGTGCGGTTTTTTGTCCTTTCATCTCGTCAAAAGGCTCACTGGCTGAGACCCGAAACACTTGGCCTTTCATCCCAGTAACTTTGGTCTTATTTTCAGCATATTGCATACTGACTAATCTTCTAACAGCCTGTAGAACGCCCGCATCATCATTGCCCGAAGCCACAAGCAAAAGCTTTTTCGTGTTGGCAGGATCCGGTGTAAAAATGATCAGTCCTTCTCCAGGAGAGAGTGGTGTACGGGTAATCGGCTCAACCCATTGATTATTGACCAGCTGAACAGTATTAGCGACAGAATAAACCCGGTTCAGAAGCGATAATCTGTTGGAAAGTCTTCCAGCAGAGCCTATCAGCAAGAGGGACTTGCTACTATCAATGTTAGATTCAATCTGTCCCTGTATCCTTCGATCTTTGCCGGCCCATTCAGCCAAATAAGTATGCAAAATGGTCATCGCCTGCACATCCATTGCGCGTCGCTTCTCCGGCAGTACGTAATCTAAGTTGGCTGTTCGGGGATCAAGGGGATCGATTAATGGAAACGGGAAGTAAGACAGATCCACCTTGGGGGGCAGTTCATTAAACTCCCAAACCAGAGATGATTCAGGCAACAATTGGGTCCACAGAACCTGGTGTAACGGGTCCTCACACTCATTGCGGTAATGTTGTTCCACCCGAATAGAAAGCGTATTTTTATCTTTTAACAACGCCGGAGGGAGTGGCACGTTGAGCACTGTGGCTGTGCTATTTGAGGAGGTAAGAGTCGTATGATTGAGCACCCGGCCGTTTAACAAAACTTCCAGATAAGAGCGATCTGGCAGAAGACGACTGGAGTGATGGAATACGAGTTTTAAATGGCTGCCAGGAAGAACCTGCCAAATTCTGGACCTGGTAAAAATCAAATCTCTCTGAGAGCGAATACTGGGAAGCATCGCGGTTTTTTCAACACCCAAGCGTGCAAATGGGATTTCAGCGGTCATAGCAGCAGCAACTGGAGACATTAAGCCCACCAGTATCAGCAACATCAATGCCAGATAACGCCAAAACACCGTTTAGTCAGTCCACAAAAACCAGAAACAAGAATCCAGAAACACGCGCATTAAAATCGCAGCGTTTCACCCTTCATCTTGCCATAGTTTTTACAGTGGAACAAATCGGGAAAGTAAATCAACGCAGCAAAACAAGTTAACGTGAAACAGGTTATAATGATAGAAGATCCCGGTGGTTTTGCCTCGAATCGTTTCTGTCTTTTATGGAGTCCCTTTTTAGCGTGACAGAATTTCAACCTTTCTCGACTGTTTCAGCCTCCCAGTCTCGAAGAGCCTCTGGCTATGAGCGTTACCGTGCTCAACGCCGAAAGCAAGCAATTCAATTTGTAGGCTTGTGCGGTGTCCTTACTGCTATCACAATTTTTGGTGGTCTCATGCTATTGTTTTCAGGGCCTTCCGCACAAAGTGCCCCGCAGGAAAACCCTTCTCGCGAAGACTTAGCCCAGTCTAATTTGAATTACGAGGCAGTGAATACCCCCTTGTTGGGAGACATTGAACATCAACTCAACTACTTTCACCGGACCATGATGCCGGTAAAAGCCCCAACTCGCTTAATTCCCCTCTCTCTCACTCAAGAAGATAACGCGCTCAAAACGCGCCTTTTGCAAGTTGTACAGTCTTTTGAACCCCGGTTTAAAACACACCTGTTTTATTACAACCCTCAGACAGGGGAATACGTCAATATTGGCGGTGATCAACCCGTTGCTGCTGCCAGTATGATTAAAGTCCCAGTCCTGTTTCAATATTTAAGAAACTTAGACGAGGGTAGAATCAGTGTCACCACCCCCATCCATTTTCTGGATGAGGACAGGGCATCTGGCGCTGGGGATCTGCAATATCAGGCCGCCGGACAGATATTCCCTTCGCACCACGTAGCCACAGAGATGATTCAGGCAAGTGATAACACCTGTACCAACCTGATGATGACGTATATGGGCGGACGTGAGTGGGTCCGCCAAAATCTGCAAGATCTCGGCCTCCAGCATACGGAGATCAACAATATCCTGCCCGATTTAGAAGGGACCAATACGATCTCCATGAGAGAGATGGTCACCTTGCTGAATAATATCGATCATGGCCCTTTATTAAGCCCTACCAGTCGGCAGTTGGGGCTGACGATATTAACCGGAACACACAACAAACGACTGCTCCCTGCTGTATTGCCGGCTGACGTCGTAATTGCTCACAAAACAGGGGATATTGGAACGGCATTGGGTGATGTTGGCCTAATCTACCTCCCCAATGGAAAGCGCTACGCCATTGCAGTCCAAGTAGACCGTCCCTATAACGACTACACAGCACGCACCATTATCCAAGAGGCCGCACGGCTGGTTTACGAGAAAAACAGTTAGCCAAACTTTATTAGCGTGCCTATTCTCGGAATGGTCCTTGTTTCAGTGCGTCTCGGTATTCATCTTTCAGCCGAGAATATTCAAACAAAACCACCCCAGCCAGCCCAGCCCGGTGAACAGCATCGATTTGTGCAACCACATCCACAGGGTCGTAGCGGTTATAAATCCCGAATATACCTGCGTAAACGGGTACTTTCCCCTGGGTTTGATTCAGAAAGTTAAGCCCGTCCTGAAACACGCCACTGGGTGTTGGATTTAACCCAATCGGGGTGAGAGCGTCCACCAAGCCTTCTTTCACCCACTGAGGCCAACTCTGAAGTTTCACCGTACTCTCAGGGTCACTCAAGGGAAAGACGACCGTAGAGACAGTCAGGTTCGGTTGTAGTTTCTTCAACTCCGCCTGAGTTTGCTTCAGCCAGCTCGTCACTTGAGACCGTCGCCAGCGGATCCAAAGCGGCCACATTGGTTCAGAAGGTGTGAGCATAAAGGGATCTACTTTTATCAGTGCTGCCTCTTCACCGTCTTTTTGGAGTGTGACCAAAAGATTGCTGGTTAACCCCAGGCCAGCCAGTGTTTTTTGAGAGGCCGGGCTATAAGACGCTGGATTCAGTGGTGTGGGGGGAGAAATGACCATAGGAGGGAAATATTGATGAGACTGGACCCAGCTTTGAATCCGACTTTGCTCTGTTTGCTGAAGTGTCTTTAATTGTTGCCTGACCCAGGTAACATACGCCGGAAACGCCTTTTGGGCTGAAGCAGTGTAGCCCCATGTAGTGTCCAGATAATTTGCTGTTCCAGGCTTTGCGCTTTCTGGATAGCGGATATAGTCGAAATTAATCCCGTCCGGATGATAGCGACTGACGATCTCTTGCATCAGCTGGGTTAAGAACTGACGACTCTGAGGGTGGGCCGGGTCTAAGAAGAAATGCCCTGTCTCAATGCTCGAAGGAACAGGCACTGTTTGGTTTCTAGCAGCATATTGGACATTTCGCCAATCGGGATACTTAGCCAGCAAATCACTGAGCGAATCCATAGAATCCTGCTGATTGCCCGCAAAAAAGACTTGAACCCAGGTGTGCACGCGAAGCCCCTGTGCATGGGCCGCCTCAATCCATTCTTTTAGGATGTCGGTCCCCTCAAATTGTCGGTGTTGCTTGGGCAGACCGTAATCCTGCATGACTTGGCTGGGATAAATGGTTTTTCCCTGGTAATAGGTTTCCAGAAAAATATCGTGAATCTTGAGTGCTTTGAGATCGGCAATGATGTGCTGTATCTCAGCTGAGGAATTCTGAAGCGGCCTCACCCAAATACCCCGAAACTCATTAGGATTTGAACTCACCACCTGAATATAGGCTTGATTCACCAAACGGCGACATTCCTGAAAGGTTTCTAGCACCAAGGGGGTTACCTTGCCGCCAGGGATCAGTTGTTTTAAACGAATTTGACAGTCTTCAATCTGCCCCATCACCGCCGTAAGCGACGCTTGCCGCGTCCCTCTTTCTTCAGGACTGAGCGCTGTAATCCGCTCTAAATCTGTTTCAATCTGATTAAAATAGACGCGGGGGGTAATTTCGACGGTCAGGAGCTTACTGTCTGGGTTGACTTGGATCGTGGCCCCGCGCTTGATGATTCGTCGTATCCACTGTGCTGAAGATCCGTGCCCGCTGACCACAAAGCCATTATTAGGAATAGGAGAATTACCTGACTTGAGTTCTGTGACAATATTATTGACCACAATGGCTTCTGTGCCGGCTTTATTGGTTCCTGTATGCTCACCAGAAGAGGAACTGTATACAACCAACTGATTTTCGCCTCGAAAACCTTGGGATTTAGAACCCTTTGGGTTATTTTCCGCATTGGGATCAATGGAATCAATGTTGTTACTAAACTGAATACTCTGTGATGATGGTGTGTTTTTGACTTCAGGTTCTTTTATCGTCGGCTCTTGGGTGTCTGATTGAGTCGTATCAGGTTTAACAGGTTCAGATTTTTGAGGCTCTGTTTTCACAGGCTCTGGCTTCTTAATGTCTGATTTTGGGAGCTCTGTTTTCACCAGCTCTGGCTTCTTAATGTCTGATTTTGGGAGCTCTGTTTTCACAGGCTCTGGCTTCTTAATGTCTGATTTTGGGAGCTCTGTTTTCACAGGCTCTGGCTTCTTAATGTCTGATTTTAGGGGCTCTGTTCTCACAGGCGCTGGCTTCTTAATGTCTGATTTTAGGGGCTCTGTTCTCACAGGCGCTGGCTTCTTAATGTCTGATTTTGGGAGCTCTGTTTTCACCAGGGCGGGCTGAGCATTCCACTTTTTGATTGAAAGGCTCGGTTGAGCAGCAACCGGACTCGGGGCCTTCTCAACTTGTCTCAGTGGGGCTAAAGGTGGTAATTGCTTAATAAGGGGTTGCTTCATAATAGCTGCTGCCTGAGGCTTTACTGGAGGGGTGATTGGGGTAGCTTTCTGAGCGAGAGCCGGACTTGATAGCTTTACCGGATTGGCTTTTGAGGAAGGTAAGGAGGGGGGTTGTATTGATAGTTTTGGATTGGATTGTTTTTCTGGCGATTTGTTATCAGGAATAGCTTTAGGCGCTTGATAAATCTTCCCTGGTTCAAATGGAATGACCTGGGGACTAACCTCTGTGGTGGGACGCTTGTCCGTATTTTGGGCTGCTAGTGCCACAGCAGAAAAACCGTTTAAGCTCAGAGCAAGCAGCAAAAGTCCGCTTAACAAGCGAGCCAAGGCGCTGGCAGAAGAATCCATGCGGCGAAATAAGCCAATGCGAAATAAATAAATATCGTCACGCTGCTGTTTGGGAATCACAATCACCCCCTGGGGATCATTCAAAAGAAAGAGACCTAAGTCGCGCGCTTAAAGTCGAGATCACACTTTCGGAGTCGAATACTTTTGGGCGTCACTTCCATCAGTTCATCTCCCCCAATAAAATCAAGACCAAACTCCAAGGTCAAATCGACTGGAGTCGACAAAACTTCCAGTACTTCAGCGCTTGCGCTGCGCATGTTGGTCAATTTTTTGGCCTTGCAGACATTCACCACCAGGTCATTGCCTCGGTTGTGCTCTCCCAAAACCATTCCTCGGTAAACTTTGGTTCGAGGCGTAATAAAAAAGGTCCCCCGGTCTTCCATATTCTTTAAGGCGTACGCGGTGGAATCTCCCGTCTCATGGGCCACCAGTGCCCCGTTCCGCAAGTTTCCAATATCACCGGCCCAAGGGGCATAATGGGCAAAAGCATGGCTCATCGTCCCTTGCCCCCGAGTCAGACGAATAAACTCACTACGGAACCCCAGTAAACCTCTGGCTGGAATGATAAACTCCAGCATCGTACGACCACTTTCAGACTGCATATTGCGCATCTCGCCTCGACGCTCGCATAAGCGCTCAATGCAAGAGCCTGTGGCAGTCTCTGGAACATCCAACATGAGCAGTTCGTAGGGTTCTTTCAGCTCACCATTCTCAGTTTTGGTCAACACTTCGGGTTGACTCACCTGGAATTCGTAGCCTTCTCGGCGCATGGTCTCGATCAAAATGGTTAAATGAAGTTCCCCACGCCCACGTACCGTAAATTGTTCTGGGGTATCTCCGGGAGCTACCCATAGACTTACATTGGTTTTGGCCTCTTTCCATAGACGGTCTTTGAGATGGCGAGAGGTGACAAACTTGCCCTCTTGCCCCGCAAAAGGACTGTTGTTGACCGAAAACGTCATCTGTAGGGTTGGCTCATCAATATCAATCAGGGGCAAGGGTTCAGGGTTCTCAATTGAGGTTAGTGTTTCCCCTATTTGAGCATCATCAATCCCTGCCACAGCAACAATATCACCCGCACTCGCTTCATTGACTTCGAGTCTTTGTAAACCCTGGAAGCCAAAGAGTTTACTCACTCGATGGTTTTTAGTGCTTCCGTCCCGAGTTACCAGCGCAAGTGCCTGTCCAGAGCGAATCACGCCTCTGTGAATACGGCCAATCAAAATACGGCCGAGGTAATCGTTGTAGTCCAGGGTGGAAACTTGAAGCTGCAGGGAGCCCTCTCTGTCTGATGGGGGAGAAGGGACTTCCTTCATAATGGTTTCAAACAAAGGAGCCAAATCTTCAAAGGGGTCTTTTGGCGAAAGTGCTGCTGTTCCTTGAAGACCGCAGGCATAGACCACGGGGAAATGCAGTTGATGGTCATCGGCACCCAGTTCGATAAATAAATCCAAGACCTGATCGACCACACGCTCAGGATCCGCGGCGGGTCGATCCATTTTATTAATCACCACCAGAATCTTTAAACCACGCTCTAGCGCTTTACGAAGCACAAAACGGGTTTGCGGCATAGGACCTTCTACGGCATCCACCACCAGTAGCGCACCGTCCACCATGGTGAGGACTCGTTCTACTTCACCCGAGAAATCGGCGTGTCCAGGCGTGTCCACAATGTTGATTTTTGCGTCTTTATAGGGGATCGCGGTATTCTTCGCCAAAATGGTAATGCCGCGTTCCCGTTCGAGATCGTGAGAGTCCATCGCGCGCTCAGTCACTGTCTCATGGGAGCGGTAAATACCGCTTTGTTGAAACATGGTGTCCACCAGGGTGGTTTTTCCATGATCAACGTGAGCGATAATGGCGATATTACGAATTTTGGTGGGTGTGACTACAGACATGCGGGTTCCAAATTGCCAGATGGGGAGCAGTTAAAAGTTTGCTGGCAGTATTAACGGTTGTGCAAGAGTTTTAAAAGGGGATCCGCTTCAGTAAACCAAAGGCCATCACGATTGGCAAGTCTTAACAAATTTTTTGGCTCATTCTTTGGTATTTACTGGCATCACGTTATGATGAATCCCATTGAACTTCGGGCAAAAGACCGGCATACTATACAAATTAGGGAACAAATTAGATAGCATATCCGTCGATTCGTTAAAGCACAACAAAATAAAGCACAATAGAAGGAGCCGCTTGAGCGATGTTCTTACTAAAATGGAAATCACGTGTTGGCCTTGCAATAGCGACACTAGTTACCCTCTCTCTGACTCCATTCATATCCTCCCAGGCAGAAGAAACTACCTCTTCTAAAGTGGATTGTATCGACCAAAAGATTTCAATGATTGGCCTTCAGGGATTTTCAGTCACTCTCAAAGACGGCACGGTATGGACAACGCCGGGGTCTGCTGCGGGAAACGTCTTTTACTGGCAGCCAGAGGATCCCGTGAAAGTCTGCGGCAATAAAATTACCAACTTAAGTACACAACAAGCCGTAAAATTTACGCCCGTCAAACGAACCGAAAAGCACCGTCATTCAGACACTGCTGAATAATTACGATTTATTTTTGTATATCCGGAAAGCTTTTATTACGTGGATCTTGAATCGCTTAAACCCCTTGGGTTCTTCTTTACAGGCACTTTCGTCTCGGTTTTTTCAATCGTCAACCCAATCATGGCGGCTCCAGTCTTTGTTTCACTGACTCAGCATGAAACCCCAGAAGAACAATCCCGAGTCGCTGCCCGTGCCGCTGGCTATGTGTTCTGGATACTTGTCGCCTTTACGGCATCCGGCTCTTTAATCTTAAACTTTTTCGGGATATCCATTCATGCACTGCGGATTGCGGGCGGCATGATGATTTTATCCTCTGCCTACGGCATGTTAAACAAGCGCGATCGACTCCTCCCAGAAGAACAGGCAGAAGCCGCAGAAAAAGAAGACATCTCCTTCTCCCCACTGGCCATGCCCATTTTGAGTGGTCCGGGTGCGATTGCCGTCATGATTGGTCTCACCACTGATTGCGACACCTGGATGCATTATGCCGTGGTGGGTCTGGTCATCGTGTTGGTCTGTCTGGCCTGTTATTTTACGCTGAAGCTCTCCAACGGGCTCATGGAAAAACTCGGCAAGACCATGATTAAGGCCTTTAGCCGGATTATGGGCTTTATTCTGCTCTGTGTTGGGGTCCAGTTCATCGTCAATGGGGTGAACCCACTGATTAAACAATTGCTGAAAGAAGTATTAAAAATCTATCACTAGAAACCTAATACGACGATATCTTGAAACTTCTTGCCAGGCTCGCCCAAATGTTGCTCACTACCGGAAAAGGCAAGTGTCATCGCAGGCTCGTTTATGGCTTGAGACAGTGCCAATTGCAAGGCTGTTTTTATGCCCTGGTCCAAATCACTTGAAGCCTTCTCCGTAGAAGGATTTAGAATAGACTGATTTTGAATCCGGTATCGTAATTCAAAGTCAGTCGCTGTCTTTTGAATCAATTGGTACTGCGCCACAGGCAACTGATTGAGCAACGGAATAATTTTACTAGGAGACACTGGGTCTCCCGAAGAATTCATTAGAAAGCGGCGCTGCCGGCCTTCAAAAGTGTGGAGTATAGGCCACTGAAGCCCACAATGACAGTCACTCTTGGTCGAAACGTTCCCCCAGTCGCCGGTTTCATAGCGGATTAGCGGCATTGCAGCATTGGGGAAGTGAGTGACCCATAAAGGGGCCGAAGGATTTTCGCTAGATTCATTATTAGACTCCAGAATATTGAGGGGGATATGCACATGAAATGATCCTTGTGGGCACTGAGAGGCAATCACGGATGTTTCCGCCATCGCATAACAGTCGCTCACAGCAAGCCCAAAAAATGCTTCGAGTTTCTGTCTCAGCGGCTCAGACAACACATTGGCCCCATTGCTTAAAAACAAAACCGGGTAGGGACAATGGGTTTGCTCTGGATACAATACCCGCCAGTGAGAGAGCAATATCTCGAAGGCTTGGGGGTCCCCTGCTAAACACGGTGGTTTTAGGGACAGTATTTTCTCAATCACACTGTCCACATCACACTCAGGATGCTCAAACACCGCAAATTTTTGCAATAAACAATTATCTAAAAGCGGCAAGGGGCGATGCCACTGCTGTAAACCCTCAGAGGAAGACAAGCGAATCATCACAGTATCAGTGGATATAGACGCCTTTAAATGGGGCAAAGAAACACCCGCAATGCTGAGTGAGAGTAGCAATGACACCTCTCGAACCGTTTGCCCCCACGCATCAACTAAGAAACGGGTTGGTTCTCCGGTAGACCCTGAGGTCTGCCACAACAGACAATCAGACGCATCCACATCCATCGCCCAAAAATCTTCTGTCGTCTGTTGCAAACGATACTTGCTGAGGGTGGGCCAAGCCTCGGGAAAGGGAGTTAAATTCCGGTAGTAAGGGACATGTTCTTTGGCATGGCTTTGGACAGCCTGTATCGCCTGTTCAATATAAACCTGTACTTCTGATTGAGACGCTAGTAGAAGGCGCTCACACTCTTGCCAAAAAGCGTGCAAAACATCGACGGGAATATGATTTATCACTGAAGACAAACGGGGACAAGCTCCCTTGATGACAATAAAGGTCGGTAAACAGTCGGTATACGGATTTTACAGCTAACACAGCACCGTAACCAGTCGTTGATAAAACCGCTTTTTGTCTGAAGGGCTTGTCCCCGAAAATATTGACGAAAAAACGCCTCAGGCGCTCAAAATTTTAGGCCCCGTTTGCTGCACCCGTTGGGTATTGGGCTTGTTTGTGATCCAATTGGCGCGCTTGATTGGGTTGCTGCCCTTGAGCGTGTGGTTTTTTGAGATGGTTTTTGGCAGCAAAGTGAGCTGCAGGACGGGCACCGCTAAATGCAATATTCATCTGATTTTTTCCTCCTCAACTTTTTTCTTTCTCAACGATCATACGTGGGCTCTATCAATACTCTATTGAAACGGTTTTATTTCAGCCTTTTGCAGCACACACGGAGAATCCATACACACAACCCCTGATGCTTCATTGAGACCCGTTTCAAATGAGAGACATTATTATATTTCAAACGTCATAAAAACAAAAGCAGAAATTTCAACCACCCCATTTTGAGAGGCTCGTATTCCTCGCTCATCAGCGCTATCATGGCATTAACGATTATGGAGAAAAATCCCATGAAATGTCCTGCACTCTTTTTTTCGCTTTTTTTACTGTTCCTCGGGACTGTCTCTCCCCTGGCACTGGCAGATTCAGCAACAGACGCCAAGCCACAAAAGCTGACCCCACAAAACTGCCAGGCCCCGGTGATGATTTTAAATATGATGCAACGCGGTCGCTATCTGGTTTTAGACGATCAAAGCACCTGGGAAATTTCCCTTAGATCCCTCGGAAAAGCCATGCTCTGGATGGTCGGTGATAAGGTCCGTCCCTGCGATAACCACCTGATTAATGAAGCCAATCAAGAGGCCTTGGAAGCCCGTAAAATTCGCTAACTCTGTTTAACGGGTTTAAACCAAGGGTTTTTGACTGCCAGAGCTTGCATTTGCGAGGCGAATTCTTGATTTATCTTGTCTAAGGCCCCTTGCAACCGACCTCGATGGGTCTGGAGGAGCTGATCCACAAAGATGGGATTGACTTGTCCTCCTGCCTGTTCAAGGGCCTCAGAAACGTCTATGGGCTCTGCCACACGAATACGTGCCACACGAGGGCCTACGGGGGATGGCATCAAGTTGTGCCATTGATTCCATTTCCCCTGTTTAACCAAATCACGGCGAATACGCTTGAGGCATTCAGCGATTTGCTCCTGAGTCCAGGTAGGGGTGTTGTAGACAGAACGGGTAAAGCCAGAGAGTCTCTTGATTTCGGCTGCTTTATCACGGTCTCGTTTAAGAACGGAGAGAGTCTCTTGTTGTTCAGAACTTGATGGTGCTTTTTTCACCTCTGCCAGTCGGGTCTGGATAGCCTGTGTGAGTCTATGAGCAATTTGATCTGGTTCACCGTCCGTTTTTACAGGATATTTAGCCGTCAGTTCAGCCAGCAAAAGGGCTTGTAAGTCTTGCTGGCGATCAAAAAAGTGTACGGGCTGCCATTCCCCCAAAGTAAGGGCCATTTCAGACGTGCGGTCTAACGAACTACCGTATTTCTCAACCTGTTGCATCAAAATATGCCATTGAAGCTTTGCAAAACGCTCTCCCAATGGGGGCAGTTTTCCTTTGCTCTCACCACCAGGCAGCTTGAGTGCTTTTTCTATAAGCTGTATTTCTCGATGCAAGGCGGGTGACACATCCGACTTAAACTGCATTTTCCACACAATGGGGACGGTATAGACTTTTCGCTTGTCTCCCTTTTCTCTCAGTTCAACAGCCGCCTGGGTTGCCATCTCTGCTATCCCTGGGAATAGTCGATGGACATAATCCCCCGTCCAATGAACAGTCCCTTCTGGATGCAGCAAAACGGCATTGCCTTGTTTCGCCCAATCAATTGAATAGCGACGGGCTTTTTCCCCACCGTTATTTCCAATCACATTATGACTGAGCCAAAAGCGCTTCATCCACGAACCCGCGCTTGAAATAACCTCGTGCGATGCCCAACACGCTAGTTTGGGAGCCATCGGGTCGAGTACCACTTTGTCCATCACCCAATCTGTCATAAATTCTGGATGATTTGGGCCAATAAATGCAGCTGTTTTAGGATTAATCGCCTTTTTTAGGCGCTGAAGATCGGCCGCAGGGATATCCAGCGTGGTCACATCCATCACCCCGCCGAGTCCAGGAATGGCTTTGATTCCTTTTATACTGCGCAGAACTGGGAGCCCCGAAAGAAACAACCACTGATTCAGCGGGCTCATCAACCGCATCAACCAAGGCTTAGGCCGGGGCAGTTCAAAGGAGGTAACTGAAGAAGGAGTTTTAGAAGAAAAGCGCAGAGAAGCAATCGAAGAAACGGACTGTCCCACCGCCGAATACTTTACTGTTGGCTCCTGAGAATTCACACGAGAATGCATACCCAATCGCATTTAGCAAAACCCCATCACAAGAATATATCCCTCACCAAATATTGTATCGTCCGCTGTTATAGCACAAAGCCACAGTGTCAGCCAGACTTTATGAAGTAACGCCCGTGGGGGTTTGTTTCAGTCGCTTGAGGATTGGCTCGACAGTGTGATGAAAAATTTCTCGACTCGACTGATAAAAACGACTGTCTTCCACTAAAGCCTCTCTTAGCTTGGCCCTTAACTGGGCTTCGTCTGGGGATTGAGGGTCTACCAGGACCGTATGCTGATAGAGATGCAAGACTTCCATCTGAATGGCATAGTAGAGCAGTGGGTTTAATTGAATATCGGCCTCTAATTTCTTTTTCCCCTGGAGATACCGGACAATCCGCTCACGGGCAATGTCACCAGGCGCAACACCGTCCAGATGATTCAATAGGCTCGTTGCCTCATTTTCCAGGGCCTCAAAGCTTTTACCCAAGCCATCCATATCATTATTCAATTGGCTTAAATGAGATGAAATAACCTGTTTTCTGCTCGCACAGGCTTCTGGCATCATTTTCGCTTGCTCTTGCTGTGAAATACGGTTAAGAATATCTTGCAAAGGCAGTAAAGAGTCACCACAGCCATTCTCCCAAGCTTCACTCTGAATAATTTCTGCCAGAGACTGATGCTCAAACCCTTGAATCAACGCACCCCCAGTTGACGCATTATATAAACGCAACTCAGGCCTGGACTGCTTCAATGCCAAAACAGCTTCTTCAAATTGCGCCACAAACCACTTATAGTCAGGCATACTGGGAATCATTCCCCCGTTTTGACCCAGCACTTCGACGACTTTAATCCGACGCGAAACCATCGTCTCTGATTCTTGCAGGGAAATATACCCGTCTTCATCAATAGTTCCGTGCACCCCACCCGCATAGTACTGCGTGCCGGATAGGGCTAAATCTTGTCCCACGAGAATGAGCTGTTCAAAGCCCATAGCGAGGGCGGATTGAAATGCGGTCAAGGAAACCGTCGATCCAGAGGGGAATCCGTCATCGGAAACACCAAAAATATCTGTATTCCAACGTGAAAGGCTTGGATAGTTGGTGTAACTCTGCACATAGTAAGCAGCAGCTGGCACTTGGTAACAAGCCGCCTCTACAAAGGGACTCAGCAGAAAGCGCGTATCTGAGAGAGGGCCTGGCAACTGGGAGAGATATTTGCCAGGCCCTTCAAAATCCAGCGCTACCATAAAGTGAGGCTTAATCCCAGCGGCAAGCAGCGGCCGAACAGCTCCTGGCACTGCAAAAATGATAACCCGGTCCTGCAGGGTCTTTAAATCCTCTAGTGCCTTATCGAGTGAAGGACCAGACGAAGCAATGACGGCTGTTTGACCTGTAAATGTTGCATTTAACTGAGAGAAGGGGAGTGCATGATGGAGAAAAACCGTATTAGAAAGACACTGAGAAAACCAGGCTGTGTGAAAGGACTCGGCCACATGGAGAGACGTTCGACGGTGTTCAATCACAGCTGCCACAGTATGGGTGAGCAAATGATCAATGGCAGCACCATAGATAGCCACTATACCGCGCAATACCAACACATCAAGGTGCTCACTCAGCGTATAAAAATGGTCCAATTGTCTGGCCAGTTGCTCTGGAGAAAGCGCTAAATGGACACGGCCTTGCGCAAAGGCATTTGTATAATCCACATTGTCCAGTAAAAGGCGCAATAACTCTGGGTTGGGTTCGTAAATAAAAACTTTTCCCATCGATCTGGACAAGACTTCCGTCAGCACATAGCCTAACCCCAGCCCCACAATAATGTGAGTCGCCTTTTCATTGGGATGACATTCTTTATCACACAATGCTTTGGCTTCGTTAACAGCCCCAGACAGGGCATGCAACGGGACCCCTTCCAGAATCAGGCTTAAATCTCCGGCCTGAGTCTCCTGAATCTGAAGATTCAACGGTTGTGACGGCTGCATTTGCAAGAGACTCTGAACGGCTTCAGCATTACGGCCCGAAGCACTGAGCGCAGCAAGATTATGCTCAAAAAAGGAACTCATGGTTTGCATAGGGCTATTGTCTCACAGAGACCTTCGCTCGCAAAAACAGAACCGATTGCAGCAGTTAGACTGGGACTTGGGTGTCCTGATAAACTTGGCGGATCTTTCCCAGCGCGTCTTCAGTCCATGGTCTGAGCTGCTCAGAGACAATGTCGTCCATCCGCTCAATATAAGTCAATTCTGTCGCAAGAGATTCTCGGTAGTCTTCGAGGGTCTCAGGCGGCTTGTTGGAGAAATAATCCCAGCCAAAAATTTCACGACATAAAAAGGACTTTACAAAAGAATGCGCAATCAGATAATCCAATAATTGCTCTCGAGCCTTGGTCACATCTGGCGCATATTTTGCCAACAGTGCATTGCCCTTTTGGATTGAAGAATTCATATAACGACGAGCACGTTGAATTTTGTCCTGACAGGATTTAGACTCTTCCAGTGTCTTTTCTAATTTTCGAACAACACGATGTTGGACACGTTCAGCATACTTTTGTCGCTCTTGCGAATTAAACCGTGGGACGTTTTCCCATTTGTCAAAGGGGGTGAATTTTTCCTGAGTGGCAATGGTATCCAGATCCAGATGTTCATAACCAGGGATGAAGGCACCACCAGTAGAAGCATTGTAAACACGGCGGTTCAGGCGCGGAATCACAATTTCAGCAATGTCTTGAAATTGTCTCAAAATATTTAAATAATCCGGGCTGGTTTGCAACATGGACCCGTCTTGACCTTCAATAGAAGCCAGGTGTAATTTACGCCCCACTTGAGTTTCCGTATTTTCCAGTTCAAAATTACCTTGTCCGTCAAAGCTGACATGTACATCGCCCGCGTATTGTTGCGTGCCATGAAAGGCCAAATCCTGTCCAATCATCACCACGGGATTACACCCCATCGATAGGGCAGCAAAAAGAGAAGTGATGGACACAGAGCTACCGCTGGGGAAAAATGGGTTGGGTTCATCAAAAATAGAATCAACCCATTCAGAAAATTGGGGGTAGTTTTCGTAAGACATCCAGTAGCGCTCACGACATGGCACTGAAAATGAGTGTTCATTCGAGAAAGGCCCTGTCAGAATATTGATGTTTTCTGTTCCAGCAGGCAGTTTCGCCAACTGCTGCATGGCGCCTTCGTAATCGAGGAAGGACACAAAATCAGGCTCTATACCTGCAGCCAGTAAAGGTCTCAACGCCGCACCCACAGCTATCACCACCATGGTTTCTTTGTGTTTACGGATTAATTCAATATTGCGGTCCAAAGAAGGACCTGCCGAAACCAGCAGTGCGGGTTTGTCCTGAAATTTAAAGAATAAATCTTTAAACGGACGGCAGGTATGCATAAACTGCAAATTGGTAAAAAATTGCGCATGCCAACGGGTATTGTAATAAAACCCGCATCTCATCTGTGTTTTTTCCACTTCAACAAAGCGCACCACTTCTTCGAAAATACCCTCAATATCTTGCTGCATTAAAGTGCTATAGCCTGGTAACACCAGGGCATCCACCTCATCGCCAAATACGTAGGTATCCTTAAATTTGGATAAAAAATCGGGCAGTGTATGCCCAATATGAACCCGTTCTAAGCTGAGATATTCTGCCAAATCCACATTTTCTAATACAAAGCGCAGTAAAGACAGATTCGGCTCATACACCATAATTTTGCCGTTTCGGCTTTTATCCACTAGGGTTTGTAGCATGTACCCCAAACCGAGCCCAAAGAGAAGATGATTACTGCGGATACCAATCTTACATTGAGCTTGGATGAGTTGTTCTGATTCTTGAACGGCCCCAGTGAGACTATGAAGCGGTGTATTGTGGTAAAGCAAACTGTAATCACCAGCACTGGTCTCTACCAACTCAATATTTGAATTGCCCGCACCGATATCCACCAATGGGGTTTGTTTCAGTTGCTGCAACAAAGCATAATTCTCGTCTTTTAAAGACAGAGCGCGGCAATTCTTTTCAAAAAACATCCAATACTCCTTAGCTAGTGAGGTGATGAGGCTACCACACCGTCGTAAAAAACCACCTTCATTTCAGACCAATGCCTAAGGTGATTTCCAACCCGTAAGTCCATATTAGACGTCAAACGAGTCTGTGACGTCCCCTGTTTATGGGATCTTTTTTTAAAGGGGGGTAAGCTAGACCTGATGACTAGACTTGGTGCTGTAATTCTTGAATCAAGAAGGTCTGACAAATCAACAATTCTTCCTCTGTGTCCACATCGACTGAGCGAAACCATGGCATTTCGTAAGCCAACAAGGTTCCGTCTCTGAGAGAACCACCTTGCAAAAAGGCAGGGACATTAAAAATATAAATAGCCCCATTGGGCAAGACCAAGTCCTTATCTTCTTGAAACGTGGATATCAGCGTCCGCTGCGGGGTGAGCTCAAAGGTCCAGTTAAGCGGTTTTGCGGTATGGTGAACACTTGCCAGCCCGTCTGCCTCTGGATTGTTTTCCAGCAACTCAATGGCCCTATCAATATCAACGGACGTGCGTAACGGTGATGTTGGCTGCAATAGCATCAACCATTCTGGGAGGGCTTCAGGTGAAAACTGGCTCAGGAAATACCGCAAGGAGTCTTCCGTTGTGGCTTGGTTATGGCTGACTGAGGCTGGTCGTTCAAAAGAGGGGATTTCAATCTGGTACTCTGCGGCAATGGCAAGAACTTGAGGGTCATCACTAAAGACCCAACAACGCGGCAGTCGGGTTGCCTTTGTGGCGGCTTCAAACGTGTAAGCAATCATCGGCCGCCCCGCAAGATTACGGGTTGCCTTGCCCGTTAGACGCACCGAATGTTTACGGGAAAGGACTATTCCCCAAATCGAATCTTTTAAGGCCGCCATAACAATTGGATACTCCCAAGTCAATCAATCGATACGCACTAGAGATAATCAACGGATTTTTATTATAGAATACTTCAGGGTCCATCGTTCGAGAATTGAGAGAGATAGACCGTAAACTTCCTCCATTTGGAGGGTGAATTCCGATTGACGGCAACGCTAAGATCAATTCTGGGGATTAATCCCTGATTTACTGTCTCATTTTTTCCTAAGCATAAGATACGAGGGCCGGTGTTATAACGATGTTTTCATCACCTCAGTTTTCATCTTCTCCCAACCCTAAAAAACGTGGCAAAGCTTCTGCCCCGTCAATTCGTATACCTTTGTCTGTTCCGCAACTAAGCGCAGCAGAGCAAGACGCCGTGATGGCTTGCTTGCAAAGTGGCTGGATTTCAACGGCAAGCCCTCAGGTTCGCGCCTTTGAGAGTGCTTTTGCCGAAACCGTTCAGGCAGAATACGCTGTTGCTACTCACGCAGGCACTGCGGCCATTCATTTGGCCTTATTAGGTCTCGGTGTTGGCCCCGGAGACGAAGTGATTGTTCCGGCCTTATCCTTTGTGGCCAGTGTTAATCCTGTACTTTACGTGGGTGCTACCCCTGTCTTTATTGATGTTGAAATGAATACCTTTGGCTTAGATCCAGACCAGTTGGAAGCCGCAATCACCCCCAATACCAAGGCGATTATTGTGGCCCACCTCTATGGTTTTACAGCCCGGATGCACGAAATTATGGAAATCGCCAAACGACATGAAATCCCGGTGATAGAAGATGCTGCTGAGTCCTTAGGCGCTACCTATAACGGGCAGCCGGTTGGCACCATTGGAACCTTTGGGTGTTTTAGTTTTAACGGCAACAAAACCCTCACCTGTGGTGGGGGGGGCATGTTGGTGACCAACAGCCCCATGCTGGCCGAGAAAGTGCGGCATCTCTCCACACAAGCTAGAGAAGCTGGCTTAGAGTTTTCTCACGATGATATTGGCTACAATATGCGCATGACAGGCATGCAAGCCGCCCTTGGCCTTGCTCAACTGGGCCGGCTAGAAGAATTCCTCAGTAAAAAACGGGCCATTGCGGAAACTTATGCCGATCGGTTCTCTCTAATGCCAGGAATTAAGCCGTGCTTCAGCCAGCGCACAATGCCAAGAGCTGTCCCTTCCTACTGGCTCTCTGTGATGCTCCTCGAAGATGCCTCATTCAGAACCATGTTGATTGAAAAAGGACTACAATCCGGCATCGAGATGCGCCCCTTCTTTAAGCCTTTTCACCTGATGAAGCCTTATCAGCCCTACTGTATTGGAAAAGAATTTCCCGTGGCAGAATCTCTCTGGAACCGTGGGGTCTGCCTGCCAAGCTCACCTTCTCTCACGGATTTTGAGCAGCACGAAGTCACCTCATTTATCTGGAAATGCCTCGGTAAAAGAAGAGGGTCTCTGGCATTTTTTGATCTGGCGCTACCTGGGCTACTCGGGCTTTAATTTTTTCATACTGCCGGGCGTCATGCACCCGGGTTGCAATCCAATACGGCATGGTTTGTGGAGAAAAGCGGCGCTTGAATTGAAACAGGGCATCCTCTGCCTGCACCCCACCGCCTAAAATCATTCGGCTAAACCCGGCTTCTTTCGCTCGGCAGATGGTCTCCCATAACAACAGCGTACTGGCGTTTTTAGGCCGTCCCGCGGCATTGGTGCCGGATAAAAAATAGTGCACCGTCGTGCCCGCGGCCAGAAACATGGCACTGCTGAGCACGGTATCTTCTGCCGACACAGAGTGCAGCCAAAGCGTCTCGGGCGGCGTCACGGTTTTTTCCAATGTGGTGTAAAACTCTGGACTAAAAAAATAATAGGCTTGGGCTTGGTTTTGGGTCATGGTTTCTTGATAAATCTGTGAAAAGGCCCCAATATGAGTCCATTCTGTATGAAATACCAACCCATATGCCTCTTTTTTATTGATATCACGACGTTTTTGAGGGTGAAGTCCTGCCCATATCGCTTCAGCACTCTGGGTTAAATCAATCCAGACGACTGTTTTAGGACTATAGCAGGAATAGGAATCCGGCAAGAAACGATGATTCTCCAGCAAGGGATGGCAACGGATAAATTCCGCCACAATCTTTTGTTCGGCACACCACTCGCTCCAAATGCCAAAAAATGCGGCTCTCTCTTGCTCTGTCCAACCGCCCACCCACAGAGGCCCTCCATAACCATAGGGAGAACTGGCATCAACGTAACCTGGCATCTCTAAATAATCGGGTAAAGGGCGTAGACAAATAGGAAACCAAAGAGAACCACCAGAGGCACTTTGAGCGGTCATCACGCCTTGAACAAAGCCCTTCTCCTCAGCTGACATTAAGCGCTCTAAAGCCAAATAGTCAGGATGAGAGAAGGCATCGATTGCTTCTAGACTATCTTGTTTTCTATTGTCCTGTTTTCTTGAAGCGGTCTCAAAGTCCTGCCAGGCAGCAAAAATAGCCTCTGGTGAGGTCAGCCATTGGTGCTGGATTATAGAAAGTGAAGACTGAGACAAGGGGGCGTGCCTTCATTCAGCAAAAAAGCAGACTCAAGCAAGGACTACTCTGGTTATCTAAATTATTCTGGTTTTCTAGCAGAAACATTCCAAAGTTCGACTTGATACTGTTGGTTATTCAACGTCCGTAAATGGCGGTCAATGGAGAAATCCGTAAAAGCCGCAAAGAGATCTTGCATTTCTTTAAAACTAAAGAGGCGTGTCTGTGCATCCGCCAGAGGACCTCGGTCATGCTTACCGTACAAGCCGCATTCACTGATAAACGGCGCACCTGGCATACTGGTTCCCGGTGCAAAAAAGGAGCCAAAATAGCGACCGCCCGGTTTTAGGACACGGTAAACACCCTCAATAATTCGCAAGCAATCCGCCCAAGGATTGGCCCCTGTGGCACAGATGTCAATCACCGCATCAAATGTATTGGGAGCAAAGGGGAGATTCTCCATTCCGCCAACGTGGCAAGTAACCTGGTCTTGATACCCTTCGTGCTTGAGACGAGCACGCGCAATCTCGATGGCCCGTTCTGAGCCATCAATCGCATGAGCTGTAAAGCCTTCACGTCCTAAATACCAGGCACAGGCACCCGTACCGCAGCCTAAGTCGAGAATCAACTTATCCTTTCTTTGACCCGAATCAGGAAACGATCTCGCAATAAAGCGAATCAGCTCTTCTGGTGGGTATTTACCCCATTCCCGGCTTTCAAATAGCTCGTCCCAGCTTGCACGGCGTTGTTCCAAAACAGATGCTGAAAACGGTGATGTCATTGCCTATTTTTCTCCCTAAATTAGCGTAAACTGTAACTACTCAGGTACTATTTACTTAGCATACCTGATTGTATAGTGCAATTAAAGCCTGTAAATCCTCAAAATTGCGTAATTCCGAAAATTTTGTAACAAACGTTTATTATCCCGAAAAAAGCCTTGCCCCTATTGATTTTTAAGCCCATTAGCCAAAAGCGAGTTGGGCTTGACCGGAAAGAACGTCCAGAACATTGAGCCGTTGCCGCTTGGCGGACTCAATCACCGAGAGCAGAATGTCGTAACGGCTGATACCAGTGAGCGTCCTGAAGCCTCCAAAGACCTTTCTCAGCAAGGCCCAGTGTCTTAAAGCCCGCTCCGAAGCGTTGTTGTCAAACGGCACATTCGGATTGTACAGGAACCTGAGTAACTGGTCCTGTCGCACGCGCAAGTGCTTGTAAAGCCTGATCGCTTTGCTGCTTTGGGGTGGCCCGTGGGCGAAACAGTGCGCCAATTTTGCCTCAATCGCCTGAATCTGCTCTCGAATTTTCAGGCCTGGATAACGGCCCCCTCCTGAGTAGTTACCGTAAACTGGCTTCAGCAAATCGCTTTTTCGGCACTGTAAGTGTGGTTAAAAGCATCGCTGTTGCTTGTTCTGTGGCGTACATTGGCTTGTGCTCTAGTAAAGTAGCTGCATCACGGCAGAGTAATTCAACCACCTGAGGTGCACAAGGCTTATCTCCAAAGGGATTCAGCATATTTTTCAAGCTATCTTTCCACTCAGAATCAAACAGCGCCTTTTGTACAGCGGCTTGAATGGGTTTTACCCCATAATCGCAGCTAATCACATTGGCTGCGCGAATCCGGCCAGATTGCCGAGAGCCAATCGATACAGAGGGTTTGTAGAAAAAGGGTGTCTCAACCAACCCACTACTGGAATTGCCCACGACCACATCACAGGCGGCCAACCAGGAGATATAGTGTCGCCTTCCCAAAGAGGCAGACCATCGAATTTGAGGAAACGACAGTTTCGCCCATTCAATCGCTTGCTCCAAACCTTCACCAAACCCGTCCCGGTTGGGTTCAGTCGCAATCACCTGATACCCCGTTTCGGCCAGGGCCTGAATACTCTGCTTAAAGTAGGCAATGGTTTGATCCCCTTCGGCAGGGATGGGATGTTGAGTAAACAATACAATTGGCTTTTCAGAATCAAAGCCGACAGAATCACACAATGCCTGCTTATCCACCCGTTCGACAGAAAGAATATTGTCCAAAACAGCGGAACCAGTGGCAATCACCCGATCGGGAGAAACACCTCGAGAGATTAATCTGTCTCGATTTTCTGCTGCCACTACCAGATGCCACGAGGCCATATCTGCGATGGCAAAGCGGAAATGATCATCAACGCAACCACCCGCGGTCACATCCCCGCCGCCAATATGAACGATGGGGATCTGGTGAAGAAAGGCAGCTAAACTGACAGCCAGGGTTTCATAGCGGTCGCCAAAGACTATCATGATTTCTGGACGTCCAGTCGTATCAATAAAATCTTGAAAGGCCAAGAGTGTATCGGCACACACCCGGGTCATTTTTTCTGCAGGGCTTAAGGCGTCTAAGGGTCTTCCTGTCCAACGTTGTCGGTAATCAAAGACGGATGCAATGGGAATGCCATCTGTCTTAATTTCTTCCATGGTCCCCACCACAGGGTGGTCACCGCCAACCAACAGTTGCATCTCCAAACTGGGTTCTGCCTGTACGGCTTTGATAATGGGAAAGAGCAGGCCGTACTCGGCCCGGTTACCGGTAAAAATAGCAACGTTGCGTTTTTCGCTCATTCAGTCAGACCACCTCTTATTAATTACGTTATTAACTGCGTTGACTGGGGATTATCTTATCTCGATGCCATGGCGGGCACCTTGACCATTTCTTCTGTCAGGGGCGTATCCGCAGGGATGTCCACTTGGGCCGCTTGCCCCACGATGGACTCCCAAGCTGAAGGAGGCAGTCCAGTGGCAGGACGTTTATAATCCAGATTTTCAGCCCGGATGATCTCACCCGCTTTAATTGACTGACGCAAAACCAGACTTCGGCAAAACACCGGAATCATCGATTTTTCCCGTTCAGAGGGACGTTTTTCTCCCGCACCCAGACTGCGGTATACCGCGTCTGCTGCTTCAATAATTGCTTTAAGCTCTGTTGGATCAGCAGACACTTTTTGATCGGGACCGGCCATGGCTTTATCCAACGTGAAATGTTTCTCTAGAATTGTTGCGCCCAGGGCGACCGCAGCAGTACAAGCCCAAGTCCCAATAGAATGATCAGAAAAACCAATCTCAAGATTTGGAAAGGTTTGCTTTAGTGTCTGAATCGCCCGTAGATTCAACTCTTCTGGTTCTGGTGGATAGAGAGAAACACAGTGCAAAATCGCCACATCAGCCTGAGTGTTTGCTTCGTAAATAGCTGCAACAGCAGCTTTCACTTCATCTAATGTTGCCATACCGGTGGATAACAGCATCGGGGTTTTTTTGGTGGCCACATAGCGAAGATAGGGCAGGTTGGTTAAATCCGTAGAACTTAATTTAATAAACGGCACCCCAGCTTGCACCAAAAAATCAACTTCTTCTGTATTAAACGGAGTAGAAACAAAGGGAATGGCCTGTTTTTGACAGTAAGATTTTAAGGCTAATTGATCGTCATGACTGAGCGACAAGGCGTTGAGTAAGTCATAGACCGTACCTTTCACTCCTAGACCCTCATCCATGTATTCGGCAGAAAGGCTATTTTTACAGGTGACGTTATCGGCGGTAAAAGATTGGAATTTAGCCACATGGGCACCGCATGCTTTGGCAGCGTCAATCAACTGTTTGGCCAAAGTAACATCACCGTTGTGATTTACACCAATTTCTGCAATCACACAGGGTTTGGGTAAATTCGCCCAATATCCCGCTTTAGGATTTGTGTTTGTCATAAAGAAACCACCCAATTCATTCCGTTATATCAATCACCACATGCATGGCCAATTACTGGCAAAAATCATTCATATTGCATCTTAGCAGAAGCCCCAAGAGATATCGTCCATCCGGGGATGGTGATCCCATGGCCTAGGAGAGAAAACGCCGTTTTATATTCAATCTTTAAAATGGTTATATCGATTTTCGGCGCCAGAGGGGCTGTTCTTTCCGCAATTGTGCAAGACTAACCCCGTCATTGATGATTCTGTTCAGTGTTTGCGTAGTCACTGTCCACTTCTGACGGGCAGACAGCAGGGTTTGTAAGCGTTCTTTGGGAATCGCCCCCAGTATTTCTCGACTTTGCTGATGGGCGGTCATCACCACTTGCTCAATTTCTTTTTGGATTTGTTGCTTTTGAGTTTCCGTGAGATCTTTGGGCACGCCATAAGGAAATAGTTGACTTTCACCCAAGTGGCCCACCATCCATTCTGCCACTTCTACCGCAATGGTCCTGGCATTCAGCGAAACCACAGAGGCATCTTTATCAAAGAAAATTGCTTCGATCGCTTCCCCAGCCATCAACACGGCCAAGCGCCCTTTGAGTTGCTTCAAGCTGATTCCGGGCTGAGTTTGCTGCATTTGTTCTTGAAGGGCCTCTAAGGTGAGGTTCTCTTCAGACACTCCCAGACGACTGGCAACAACCTGACGGCCCATCGCACTGACAGCTGTTCGCTTCTCTTCTTCTGGCGTTGGGCGAATCCGAATTTGTGCCCGACCAGAAAGCACCGTAGAAAGACCGCTGACGATGAAGGTAGACAAGACACCTGCTTCCAACCAACCAATACTCAGTCCACTGATGGCCCGGCGAATGGGAATTTTCAGCTCCTGTGTCAGGCGGGTCCTTGTGGCGAGATCCAGCTCTGCAGAAACCTCTGTACCGTCTATCAACACGGCGACCCACTCTGTGATCCCTGCATTATTGGTCTTTTCTAAGCTGGGTGTAAATAATTCTCGGATATAACCCGCCTTAGCCGCTTGATAGACAATCTCTGGCTGCAAAATCACCCGGTCTGTTTGCAGGGTTTTTAACCAATCGGCCGGTGTCCACTGGTTAGATTCAGGCACCACAACAGAGGCTAAGGGTTTTCCTTCCCATCGATTACTCAAGCGTCGCTGCATCACCATTGCGGTATCAATATTGGCCAGCAGTAAGGTCAAGAGTGGGGTCAAAATAATATTCCACTGTATCAGCTTACGGAATGTGCCGTGCCTCTCCTTATCATGTTGTGCCGCCTGGCTACTGTGCTGGACAGCTGCCTGAAGCAGCGTTTGCCCCATCAGGTCGAGCGCACCAAATTGAGGGTATTTTTGTGGGTGTTTTTGCCCAGGCTGCTTATGAGCTGTGTTGGTTAACACACTTCGTATCACCGCCATAAAAGAGTATCCCCCGTTCATTTTTCTCCAAAATAGCAAAAAAATCCGCCCAGTACAAACGTACGGGCGGTCCTAAACTAAGAGGGGGGATGTTAAGTTTTATTATAGGGGGGGTCATGAAAAAGGGGAAGATCTTTTTATCGCCATGATCATTTCAGCCAGAGGGTTTTAGCGATTTAAAAAAATTGCCAAAAGCCTCATGGCAAGACAGATCAAGACATGGCAGACATGTCAAATCATGACAGCGTCATGATTTCCAGAGTTAAAACCAACCAATATCTAGACTGGGACTTTGTTTCGCACCAATAGGGAGTGCGCGGTCATTTCTTTGGGAATGGGAATATGGAGTAGATCCAACATCGTGGGTGCAATATTACTCAAGCCGGGTGTTTCGCCCTGACTGGCCTGCAAAGAAAACTCAGGATTTTGACTCACCAACACCAAGGGCACAGGGTTGGTTGTGTGCGCTGTGTGCGGATTACCTTCTGGATCAATCATGGTTTCAATGTTGCCATGATCCGCGGTGAGTAACATAATCCCGTTGGTCTCATGAACAGCCGTCATCACTCGACCCAAGGCTTTATCCACAGCATGAATGGCACTTTCTGCCGCATCCACAATCCCAGTGTGCCCAACCATATCAGGATTAGCAAAATTAGCCACAAGCACATCATATTGGCGAGATTCAATTGCCGCGACCAAGACATCACACACGGCAGGTAGGCTCATCTCGGGTTGCAAATCGTACGTTGCCACTTTGGGAGAAGCGACCAGTTCTCGGGTTTCTCCGGGATACGGGGTCTCAAACCCGCCATTAAAAAAGAAGGTGACATGCGCGTACTTTTCCGTTTCAGCGGTCCGAAACTGGGTCAGCCCATGCTCAGATACTATTTGGGGCAAAATATTATCCAATCGCTGTTTCTCAAAGGCGATGGGGAGATGAAAACGCTCATCAAATAAACACATACATGCAAAATAGAGATTTTTAATCATTTTTGGGCGCTCAAAGCCCTCAAACGTCTCTTGCGTCAATGCTTCGGTCAATTCCCGAGCCCTGTCAGGCCGGAAATTATAGAAAATGATAGAATCTCCGTCCTGCATCCCCTCATACGTCAAATCGGTGACTGAAGGCAGGACAAACTCATCAGTCAGATGTTGATGATAGGCAAATTGGAGGGCATTAACACTAAATGGGAAACGGCGCCCAGAGGCAGCTGTGAGATTAGTATAAGCCTTTTCCACACGATCCCACCGCTTGTCTCTATCCATCGCATAGTAACGACCGCTAATAGTTTGGATTTGCGGGAGTTCTCGCTCGCTGAGAAAAGCCTCTATCTCATCCAAATAAACTTCGGCACTTTTTTGGGGCGTATCGCGCCCGTCTAAAAAGGCATGAACCGCTATTTTGGTCTGTCCTTTTTTGAGCGCCATTGAGATTAGCGCTTTTAGATGATTGATATGGCTGTGAACCCCACCGTCACTCAACAAACCCATCAGATGAAGTGTACCACCGGTGGTTTGGGCATGATCTATCGCCGCATTCAGGACCTTATTGGTCTCAAACGAGCCGGTGGCAATTTCGTGATCAATCCGGGTCAGTTCCTGATAAATAATCCGGCCTGCTCCCATTGTCATATGCCCCACTTCAGAATTCCCCATCTGCCCTTCAGGCAGACCAACAGAGAGTCCTGAGGCTTGAAGGGGGAGCCAGGGATAATCGGCCAGCAAGGAAAAATAATGCGCGGGATGAACCCGATCGATCGTACTCTCAAGATCCCCTTGGATTTGCGGCGCTTCTTTATGCGTCGCTTTAACGGTTGGGGCAAGGCCCCAGCCATCAAAAATCAGCAGCAGTAACGGTGTCTTGGTCATATAATATAAATCTAACCCAATTGGTTCCAGAAACCAAAGGCCTTTCCATCTCCACTGTTGCAACGGTTTGCAATTTTTATGACTAAACTTACCTTGCTACTCACATTGCCATTTTGTTTGCTCTTTAAGGACTGAACCCAGTATGACTGCTTCTCATAATTCTGCCAGTAACCCTTCTAGCCCAGAATTTGCCTATTTTAAAAACCAGTTTGTGCCAATTGAAGAGGCCACCATCAGCGTCAAAACCCATGCCTTCCTCTACGGAACCTCTATTTTTGAAGGAATTCGGGGATACTGGCTGCCTGAAGAAAGGGCTATTTGTATCTTCCGGATGCGTGAACACTACCAACGAATGATGCGCAATAGCAAAATCTTTTTCATACACCCGACACATACTCTGGAAGAGTATCTCCGCACTACCGTGAGTCTGGTCCATAAAAATCAACTGGCCACGGACTCTTACATTCGCCCTACGCTTTACAAAACAGGCAACACCATTGGCCCCTACATGGAAAACGGTATTACTGAGTTCTGTTTATGGACTTCTCCTCTCGGACAGTACGTCGATATCAATAAGGGACTCAAAGTTTGTGTCTCTAACTGGCGCCGGGTAGATGATAACGCCATTCCTCCTCGGGCTAAAGCGGGTGGGGCTTATATGAACACCGCCCTGATTGTGACTGAAGCCAAATTTAACGGCTTTGATGAAGCTGTGGTGCTGACTCACGAAGGCACCGTCTCCGAAGGCAGCGCGATGAACCTGTTTTTAATCCAAAACGGAAAATTACTCACCCCTGGCAAAACTGAAAATATCTTAGAAGGCATTACCCGAGATGCCGTTTTGACTCTCGCCAAACAAGAGTTGGGTATTGAAAGCATCGAGCGGACCATTGACCGCACTGAACTCTACACGTGCGATGAAGCCTTTTTCTGCGGGACGGGGGCACAAATTGCACCCATCACTAACTTCGATAACCGCCCTGTGGGCGACGGAGAAATCGGACCGCTGACACGCAAACTGCAAAACCTCTACTTTGACGTGGTCAAAAATAAACGGCCCGAATACCAAGACTGGTGCACGGTTGTCTATCTGGATAAATCATTGGACGAAAACTTGAAACGGCTTGGTTTGGCTGAAAATCTGAACCCAGTTCCCTAATAAACATTTATATATGTAGGACCTCTCATGAGCGAAACGCCCACAACTCCTGAACTGTTAAAGCACGCAAAGGAAGCAAATCCTTTGTTAGCTCTTTACACCTGGGCTGTGGGGCAAGTCCGTACATTTTTGGGGGCCTTTGGGCAGATGGTTTTGTACCTGATTGATGTCAGCACCTATATTTTCCGGGGGAAAATCAACTGGCACCAGACCGTTCTGCAAGCTGGAGCCATCGGGGCAGACTCGCTTCCTGTTTCTGTGATTATTTGCCTGATTGCAGGTTCTGTTTTAACCCTGCAAACCGCGAAAAAATTTGCGATGACAGGTGCCAATGCCTATATTGGCGGGCTGGTGGCCATCGCGATTGTTCGAGAAATTGGGCCAATATTTACGTGCCTGGCAGTGGGCGCCCGGGCAGGGACCGCCATTGCCGCAGAAATTGCCAATATGAGCGTTTCAGAACAAATCAGTGCGCTGCAAGTGATGCACGTGAGCCCAAGTCGCTATCTTATTCTCCCGCGGCTACTGGGCTGTATGATTAGCATTCCCCTATTAACACTTATTGGTGAATTTGTTGCGATTATGGGCGGCATGGTTTTAGCTCAGCAAGTAGCTCATCAGCATTATAGCCAGTTCTTTGAATCAATCTGGTTGAATTTAACCAAGCATGACTTAATGGTAAGTATGCTGAAATCGGTTGTTTTTGGGATTTTGATTGTCGGCATTTGCTGCACAATTGGACTCAGAACCCGTGGGGGGGCCAAAGACGTTGGACTAGCAACCACACGGGCCGCGGTCTGGAGCACAATCGCCATTATTGTGGCCGATTTCGCTCTGAGCTGGATCTTTTTTGGCACTCGCTTTGAACAACAGTACTAACTGAGACAGAACGAATTGAACTAGAATCTTATTTCTTGTGTGACTCGGGTGTCCAATGTATCAATCAAATTGCCCAAACTAAAGCGAGACCCAGAGAAAACCCATAGCGCTGTTGGCAGACAGGCATCGTCTTGAATGCGTTCAATATCTGGTTGTATCGAGTCCAAATCATCTCCGTCAACAACCAGTCGCTCATTGGCATTACCGGTTCGCAGAACAAAGACATCCCCAGCCATATGAGTATCCAAGTTATCTGTATCGCCATAAGTCCGCTTGCCGGGATAGTCTTGTCTAATTCTATCTTCTAGCCGCTGATGGGTTTGCTCAGACTCTCCACTATATAAAAGAGCGGCCAAAATCCTTGCCCGAATTCCCTGCGGCAGAGTGGGATTTTCAACCACATAACGCCGAACCGCACCAAACTTCAAAGCATTCACCATAAACGTTTATCTCCAGCAGGGTTATCCAACAAGGCTCAGAGAGAGAGCACGCAAAAGAACAATACTGAAAGAAAAACTGTGAGGATTGGGGAATTGCTAGGCGTCGACTTCGTCTTCAATAATGGGGACAATTTTGGTGACGGAGGCCACGCAATCTGACTCATCCATATTTTGAATACGAACACCGGTTGCCATACGGCTTTGACGCGAGATATCTCCCGCCTTCAACCGCACCACAACCCCGTTGGCAGAAACCACAATCAGCTCATCGTCCTCTTTCACCACCAGGGTGTTGGTCAAACGGCTGGTTGGTTTTTTGAACTTGGTTGAAATGAGTCCGATACCACCGCGGTTCTGTGAACGGAATTCAGAGATACTGGTCCGCTTACCGTAGCCGTCATTGGTGATAATCAGCAAATCAATTTCCACATTGTTGGGAACAATACTGAAATCAACAATCTCGTCACCTTGACGCAGGCGCATCGCAGTCACACCGCGTGCAGGGCGACCCAGAGGCCTCAGATCTTCGACTGGGAAACGAATCCCCATCCCCAAACTAGAGGCAATCAGGATTTGATCCGTATCCGTGGCCGGTAACACCCAGTTAAGTTGGTCACTGTCTTCCAAGCCAATGGCAATTAAGCCGTTTTTACGGATGTTCTCAAAATGGCTTAACGTAATTTTTTTGATCCAGCCTTTACGGGTCAGCATAATCAAATGCTTATCCGGCAAAAATTCCGCCACAGGCACCACAGCGGTGACTCGCTCATCTTGCGCCAGAGGCAGGAGATTGATGATGGCCAGTCCTTTGGCTGAACGACCACCTTCCGGAAGATCGTACACCTTGAGACTATGAGCTATCCCTTTACTGGTGAAGAAGAGAACGGAACTGTGCATCCCTGCCATAAACAGGTGGACCACATCATCCTCATCACGGGTCTTAATCGCCCCTTTTCCCCGAGTTGCACGGTTCTGGCGCTCAAAGGTATCAAGGGCAATCCGCTTGATATAGCCTTGACGTGTGATAAACACCGCCATAGCATCATTGGGGGTTAAATCTTCTATGGAAAACCCGTCATCTTCGGCGGGAATAATTTGGGTCTTCCGGGGGTCGCCGTACTTGGTTTTCAGCTCTTGCACTTCATCTTTAATGATGGTGAGCACCCGCTGGCGGTCTGCTAGAATCGATTGGTAATCAGCTATTTTCACTTGGAGATCCTGGTATTCGGCATTGATTTTTTCGCGCTCCAGCCCGGTTAAGCGGCGGAGTTGCATCTCTAAGATCGCATTGGCTTGTTCTGTATCCAATGTGTAGCGTGAGATTAACTCATTTCGGGCGGTTTCCGCATTGGCGGCTTTGCGGATCAGCTGAATAATATTGTCGAGATCGCCAATGGCAATCATTAAACCGGCCAGAATGTGAGCCCTGGCTTGTGCTTTTGCCAGCTCAAAGCGGGTACGGCGTTCCACCACTTCCACACGGTGGTTGATAAATTCTGAGAGAATATCGACCATCGTCAATTGGCGAGGCTGATTCTTCACCAAGGCAAGCGTGTTTACCCCAAAGGTACTTTGCAATTGTGTATGCTTGTATAGATTTCTCAACACCACATTGGGTTTAGCGTCTCGTTTGAGTTCAATCACCAAACGAAGACCGTCACGGTCAGACTCGTTACGCAGATCGCTAATGCCCTCAAGCTTTTTATCCCGGACCAATTCCGCAATTTTTTCAATCAGGGTGGTGAGATTCACCTGATACGGGATTTCACTCACAACAATGGCGGTTCTCTCTTGGCGACCACCGCTGCCAGGGATCTGCTCAATTTCTGCCACAGCACGCATCACCACACTGCCGCGACCCGTCGTGTAGGCATCACGAATGCCAGACATGCCAACAATATGAGCCCCAGTTGGGAAATCTGGCCCTTTAATATAATGCATCATCTGCTCATTGGACAGGGTGTTGTCATCAATGAGGGCACAAAGGCCGTCAACCACTTCCGAAAGGTTATACGGGGGGATATTGGTCGCCATGCCAACGGCAATGCCGCTAGAACCATTCAATAACAGAACAGGCAGACGGCAAGGTAATACCACAGGCTCTTGCTCTGAACCGTCGTAGTTGGGCTGGAAATCTACCGTATCTTGCTCGATATCATCGAGCATAGTGGTTGCAATAGGGGTTAGCTTACACTCTGTATACCGCATCGCAGCGGCGTTATCCCCTTCAATACTGCCAAAGTTCCCATGGCCGTTAACCAACGGATAACGACTGGCAAAATTCTGTGCCAGGCGAACCAGGGCATCATATACAGCTGTATCACCGTGGGGGTGAAACTTACCGAGTACTTCCCCGACCACTTTGGCGCATTTCTTAAAGGGTTTTTCAGGCGACAGACCGAGTTCATGCATCGCATATAAAATACGTCTGTGAACAGGCTTAAGGCCGTCTCTAACATCCGGCAAGGCACGACCAACGATGACACTCATCGCATAGTCAATGTAAGAGCGCTTCATCTCGTCTCGAATATTGATAGGAACGATATTACCGTCCCCAAATAACGCTTTTTGTTCTGTGCTCACGGATAAACGCCCTTAGCCAATAATAATGCCCCAATTATAGGCAAAACAGACCGAAAAATCCCCAATCAAATCGAAAAGGCCTTTATGAACAGTAACACACCGTAATATTTGTCGTTACAACTATGAAAATCGGGTTCCAATCTGTAACACCCAAGGAAGGACCAGCCGAGACAACCACTTGGGAAGGAGGTGTCCGTCCAAACAAAACTGAAACGCCTCAATCACAAAAACCGTATCTGGTTTTTGACTACTAATAATGAGTTTTCCCGAATCAATCGCCAGAAGAACCCCTGGATCTGATTCTATCCCTGCCAAAGTGGTATTTTTTTTCAACGCCAACCGTGAGATAAGCAGGGTATGCTTTATTTGGAATTTTGAAAAAACCGGCATCGCTACAAGCGGCATCCAAGGTGTCAGCGCTCGAGATTGCCTCTCAATCGCTTCGGGAGAGTCACTCCAATCAATCCGGGCATCCGCCTCACTTAAGACTGGGAAATAACTGGCTGCTTGAGTATTCTCTAACCTCTCCTGAGCCACCGCCAGCATTTTGGGAGTATCACCTACCTGCTGCGCTTTAATCAACCGTGGTATTAACGATATTATCCCCTCTTTTGCTGCAACAGCACAGCGGATCCGTAAAGTATCACCCGTATCGTTCTCTAAGACTGGCACTGCAACCTGATGCAACACAGGTCCCGTATCAATTCCCTCGTCTACAATATGAAAACTAACCCCACTTTGTGTTTCACCGGCGCGAATCACAGAGGTATAGGGGTTGCCCCCCCGGTGGGCTGGCAGAAGAGAAGGGTGTAGGTTTATAAACTCAACCCCTGGCAGTGACAGCATATGGGGTTTTACAATTTCACCCCATGAGGCGAGTAGAATACAATGTGGCTTTTTTTCCTTCACAATCTCCATAAAGGCGTAACTATTGATGCCTGAACATGTGATATCCCAAAGCTGATTGGCCTTGGTCAAATATTTTAGTTCTGCTTCTCCTTCAATAAGTCCGTAGGGTATCGCTTGCTTGCGGTTAGCCCAACGAAACACGCCAATGATCTCGACCTGAGGCAATTGAAGAAGCCCTTCAAGCACAGAACAGGCCATATACCCATGACCTGCAACAAGTACTTTATAGGTATCTACCAGATCAAATTGCTTGAGAAGCGGGGTCATAGACGTAAAAAGACAGGGTGGCCGTCATCAAGACTTGAACCGGGAAATTGGGATTTTCTTTCGGGTCAGAAACAGGGGGGGCCTTATCATCAGAGGTGATCTCAAGAGAGTCGATCGAAACACATTGCTTTAGGAGCACCAAATGATTGATCAAATCGACGATGGCCGCATAAGTGCCTTTTACTTTTAGTTCATAACTGAATTTATTCACCACAACGGGTTTATCAGCTGGGTTTTTAGAGCCCTGGGCGATGGGTTGACCGTTCTTCTTTTTTTCCAATTCCACCAAATCGATCTGCTCTTCTTTGGTGGGGTTCATCGAGACGAACTGTCTCGCTTCTGCCACCGTAGGGAGCTGATCATCCACATTATTGAGTTCGCCTTTGGCGATAGAAGTAATGGTTTGAGCTTCTGCCAAGGCAACTAGTTTGGCTGATTTACCGGCTTCCAGCTCGATAATTTCAACCGGAAATTTTTCAACTTGGCTCATCAGCTCATCAAAGCGACGCTTTTCCATCTTCTTCTCATCAAGTTGCTTGGTCAGCTGCTCAACCGTTTTTGAATTCTTTTGAATTTTTTTGAGATTACCCTGTAAACCAGTGTCGTAGCATTGAAAGAGAATAAATAAAAACAGCAAAATAAGAGAAGCAATTTGTAAATTGGAAACCACCCGAAGGGCCATCGAAAAGCCTTGTCGGTAATTAATCGACTTCCAATCGGTTTGTAAAAATTCGTTCAATGTACTCATGATTTTTGCTCTATTTCTTACTGAGAGGGTGCTGGGGGCTTATCTTGTTTGTTTTGAATTACCCAAGAAAAAAATGTTTGCCCGTCCGGGGTATTAGTCGCATCGGCTTTGGCCACCTGCAAATCGTCTCTTTTGAGGGCTTTATTCAAATCACTTAAAAAAGCATTCAAGGGGTCTACAATCAAGGCCCCCCCTTCAACCGTTACGGCGGGTTTATCGTTTTGCATCGTAAACCAGATACGGGAAACCCACATTTCTTTGGGAATGCTCACGCCCACCTGAACCAATAAATCGTTAAAGCCCACATTACGGTCAAACACATCTTTCACAAACAGTCGACGCTTAACCTGGCTTAGGCCACCAGTGACATTGACGGTCATTCCAGAGGCGATTTTATCATTCAGGGATTTAATCTCACCCTCTTTTAAACTGACAAAAATGGACATAATACCAAATACCACACCGAACAGAACAAGGGCCATCACATTCAACAAAATGAGCACCCGGTTGGCAATGCGCCGGTAGTTCATCAACACAACCAGTTCTGCCCCGCCCTTGGGCAGTAAATTCATTTGCGGTGTATCTTCTAACTGTGTGAAGAAGACACCTCCCAGTGCCTCCAAAGAACAGGGGAACGGAGCATCACTCACCCCACGAGAGCGAAGCGTCCCACCATGTTGCTCAAACACCATCATGGACTGCGGCAAGTTAAGCTGATTCAGCAGACGGTTAGTGGTCACGCGATCGGTATTATTCACCAGCACCACTTTGGTCAACGCTTCTGAATCCATAAACTGAGCAAAATCTTGCTGAATTTCCTGAATAATACTCATCTCATCGTTCGATTGAATCGACAAGGGGGCTTCCATCGCCTTCACAATCTGCTGCCCTTGGCACACAATGGCCGAGAACGCGTAATCCGTCACTGTTAATAAGGCCCAAGTTGCGTTTTGTTCCACTTCACCAGCAACAGCCCCAGTGGCAACCAGACCGCGAATCAACGCAAAGTAATTGATATCAATCCCGTGCAGCGGGATATTCAAGGTGTTAAATATTTTGAGATATTTTTCAATTTCCGCTTTCGGATAGGCAGAATACAGTATATCTGTGTCATTAAGGCGCAGCCAGGAAACTTGAGCCTCGCTCTTTTTAAACATATAGAAACGTTCTGATTCTGAGACGAGGGCGGTTTGAATCTCCTCGTTATCAAATTCAGGCGGTAAATCAATTTGCCGGGTAAAAAAGCTAGGCAACACGAGAACAGTAGGCGTATTGAGAGGAATCGAATGGCTGTTATAGAGATCTCTCACCACCTCAATCATCTGGTCTTCATCAACCATCAGACGGGCTTGAACATCAAAAAACGCAGGTAACGATCCCGCCTCTTGAATATCGCCGGTCTTCTCACCAAACGAGACAATTTCCATGTAGTCCAAAGAGGGAAACACATGCAAAGCGACTGCGTTTTTAGTACCGCTCATCTAGCAATCTGCTCCCTCAGTCGCATAAAAACAGCCAAAAAGGGACTGCTCAAGAGGGACCTGCAAAAAAACAAAAACTCTCTTAACCACAAAAAACTGCCTCAATATCAAAACACAGAGTGAGATGACCAGTACTTGGGCCCTCAGACGGGCGCTATCGCCCATTTCAGGCCCCCTCTAGGACCCCTCTACTATAACATACCACTGGCTTTGTGTGTGGGATTTCGCTGGTGAAAGTCGCTTCATTTTCACTTGGGTTAGTCATCATGCACCCAAAAATCCTCTGTTTGTATGAGCACGAATCCACATGATCTCATTATGATCGTGTTACGTATCTTTATCGTGTTCTTTCCCCCTCATGAAAAATTCGATATAATGTGTCAGTGGCGTGAAGTGAAGTTTCGTTCTTCCCAAAGCCTTTCCAACTATCATTCATGAGCACCGTGGCGAGATGAGAATCCGTTTAAGCCAGTACTCACAAGAACTATTTGTTAAATGAGAGTTTTTTAGAGAGCGAGTTTGGGTTTGGCAACTCCCAGAAAATATCTACCCCTGAATACCGCATCGTCACCCACGTCTTTTTTTGACGAGCAGACTTCGGCCTATTCAAGTGCGCGGTCCACAACACCAGGGATCCCTCGCGTCACCCAGGTCTACTTTCAGGTCAAACAGGTTCAGTCGCGTTACCAAAAACATGTTTCGCGCTTTCAATATATACTTCACTGTTGTGTTGTCTTGGCTCTGTTTATTTCCTTTGTACAAGGCATTCGCACTCTAGGGATGGGACTCTATCAAATGGTGGTTCTCTCTCATCACCAAAGTGCGATGGCGGATTCTTTTGCCCATACACAAAAAGAAAACACTTCACTAAGGGAGCAAATTCACGCATTCTCCTCCAATGAAGGCATTGAAGAGCTTGCCCGTAATAATCTCCAAATGATTGGTGAAGACGAAGTTTTGGTCCAGCTTCAGAAAGCAAGCTCAAGCTCGAATTAACCGCTTTAAAAAATTTTTGAGAATGAAAAAAAGCCTTGTGGAAACCACAAGGCTTTTAAATTTAGAATCCAAATAGATGCTTGGCTTACTTGGCAACCAATTCTTTGAATTTTTTACCAGCAGAGAAGGCCGGCACCGTTTTGGCTTCAATTTTAATGGTTTTACCGGTTTGAGGATTACGGCCGGTCCGTGCTGCACGTTTGCGTGGTTCAAAGGTACCAAAGCCAACCAAGGTGACTTTTTTACCTTTTGAAACGGACTTTTCGATCGCCTCAATCGCAGCGCCGATGACGTCAGCCACCAGTTTTTGCGAATTTTTGGTTTTCTTTGCTACTTCTTGTACGAGTTCTTCTTTGTTCATGGGGATTGTATCTCCAACCTCATCTAACAAGCACGATTATATGTAGGCTTGACTAAAAAAGCAACCGTTAGAGTCAAGTTTCTCGTAACATTGCTTTGGATTCAACATAGAATTAAACCTTAGATAATGGCCTTTAGCCAGACCAGTCGTGTATTTTCAGTCATACGAATGATCACCATCACGACAAACGTCTTAGAAGTAGATTGTGGAGATCTTCTCAGGAAAAAAGCTGGGGAAATACCCAAAAACACTGGAATTAGATACCTTGTTACTTTTTGAAATGGCCTATTTCTGGATTTTTCCGCTGTTTACCTTTTATCTAATTTAATAGGTTTGGGTATCTCCCTGAACGCCACGAGCTATTTCAACCCCTGAGCTGGTTCCCAGACGGGTGGCCCCCAAGGCAAGCATCCGCTGAGCCTGAGTCAAGGTCTTCACCCCACCACTGGCCTTAATACCCATGCGGCTTGATTCACCGCGCTCGTTCAAGGTTTTTGCAATCAGGGCCACTGCGTGTTCTGTTGCACCCACCCCGCCGGTAATCATGCCGGTGGATGTTTTCACCATCGCCACGTTTGCTTTGGCACAACACTGGGTGGCAATTATGATTTCTAAGTCAGACAACAGATCCGTTTCAATAATCACTTTAACCGGACGGCCTTGGGCGGCGTCTCGAATTCTTGAAAATTCGTCGACGGTATTGGAGAGGTGTGATTCTAAGAGTACTGATTTTTCAGAAATGCCCTTTAAAGAGGCCTCAGCCATTTCTTTCTTAAATTGTGAAATATTCATCACCAGATCAAATTCATCGGGTACAAGCCCATCAGCAAGTCCACTGGAAAAGCATTCATGGATCTCAAGGAGTTTATCTTCCAATGCAAAACCCCCTACGGTGGGTGTTAACTTCTCATTTTCCAAAAGCACTTTTTCTGCAGGAAACCCAATAACCGTAGCAACTTTAACCTCAGTGCCCTCTAGCTCACGACAAGCCAGCTTGACATGCGCGGGTCTAACGCAGACAGCATAAAATTGATTGGCCACCGCTTCACGACACAACTGTCGAACAGCAGCAACCGGATCTTCATCCGACGAAAATGTCAGTTTCGTGTGATCAATGGCAGCAAGCACTTGAGCCAATGTGATTGTTGAGACGGTATCAGAAAACTCTGGGGCTATATCTGAAGTAACACCACCTGAAGTAAAACCACTCATCGGGAACACCCTCCGCATAAAAATTAACGGCTAAATTGTGTTCCCTATTCTATATGAATCAAGCGTTGACAGCCAGCCGAGTACCAACGGACGGATACGGCACCTGTCGTTTTCCTGCAAAAGTGGGTCCTGCAGTGCCTACGGGTTTTGCCACCGCATCGGGTGTATCGACCACAGACACAACGGGCACATGATCTGACGCTTCTTTCCAGGGCCATTTCCAGAAAGAGCCACCCACATAGGCTTTTTTCACCGCTGTCTTGAATGCGTCATTCACATACATATAATCTAATTTATTTTCTCGCTTGCCGCCCTTCCACGTGGGCAGCCAATGGCTCCCATCGTTGGGACGCAATACTTCTGTCAACTTATAGGTGGGATCACTTTCATTGCGCCGAGACAGCGCATCCAACACAGGCCAACCCAAAGGGCCAGGTTTGGTGTTAAGATCCCCCACAACCATAATGTTGGCTTTAGGATCCGCCAACATTTGCTGTTTGATAATATCTGCGCCCGTTTGTGCCTCAAGCAGGCGAACCGGCATGGTCTGAGCTTCCCCGCCTCTCATGGATTTGAAGTGAGAATTATAGACTGTAAAGCGATATCCCGCCTCTGTTTCAAACGTAACGCCTAAGAAATCCCGCTTAAAAACGGGTTCGCCCGCCTTATTTTGCAAGTGGGTGTGGGTCCGGGTATCAACCACTTTGAGGGCTTTTTTACTCATAAACCCAACATGAATCCCACGTGGGTCGTTGGAATTTAATACCACCACATTGGGATACTGGCCCTTAAGATATTTTTGATTCAGTTGCTCCAAAGCTTGCTTACTGGCAACTTCTTGCCAGGCAACCACATCGGGATCTTCCAGCAAAATAGCCTGTGCTCTGGCATATAAACTTTTGGCACTGTTATCTCTGGGTGAGGTGTCTAGGCCTAAATTATGAGCATTGTAGGACATGATTTTGACATCCCGGCCAAATAAAACCGGCACATGCATCACATTTTTATTGGTACTGAACGGGCGACTCTCACTGACACGCTGGCTGACACGTTGAAACTTTGGCGCAGCAGAAAGCTGCGGTCGTATGAACTGCAAACCGCGTTCCCCTCAATTTATTTCCCAACCGTAAACTATTTACACTGTGTTTATTTAAACAATATTTTCAAAAATAAGCAACTGTTTTTATTTTTCCCCCATTTAAACGCTTGAAACTATGAAACGACTTAAAAAACGCTGACTGGCTTAAGCCATGGCGACCAATTTGGCAATTCTGGCAGGCCCCTGCAAGCGGGCATGCCTATGCGTATTTATCGGATTGTTATTGGCTGAGTGATTAACCGGCTTGCCTAGGGAACGGTTTCTAAATTCCGCCGGAAAATGAATCCCTAAAGGTTTTGGTAGCACCATCGCATTGGCTTCCACTGGACTGGGGATAAAAATATCGGTCAGCACCGGCAAGTGATCCGACGCCACGCGCCAAGGCCAAGTCCGGCTGAAATCACCCACAATTTTGGCATTCAATACATCTTTGGCAAGAGCGTCATTGGCAAAGCTATGGTCTCGCTGCCCACCACAAACATGTGAGCGAGGTATCTCACCGGGCTTTGATCTTGCTACGAGATTCACCAAATCGTTATCGGGTCTTTTGTCCTCAAGACCGGCCAAAGTATTTAACACGCGGCGTCCTGCAGGGTTGGTAGGCGTCACATTCAGATCGCCGACCACCAGAATGCGCTTTTTGACTCCGGCTGGATTATGCTTTCCAGAGAGCTCTTGCGTAATGACATCGGAAGCACATTGCGCTTCATGGAGACGTTTACCACCGCCGTCTACGCCGGCTTTAAAGTGGGTATTAAACATCGTTAGCGTATAAGCCTGATTATCACGGCTCGCTGGTATCAATAAGTTGGCCTGTAAAAAATCACGTTCAAACCCCGTTGTCCGGAGTCCTGCGGGAACAGGCTGCCCCTTGGGTAGTCGGTGCCCCACATGGCTAATCACCGCCTCTACATCAATCCCAGGCTTAATTAAGATAGCCAATCGATGACGGCCTTGAATCTCGCTATAGACCACCTGGTTATAGGCCCGGTTAAAGTATTTATCATTGATATGCTGCAACACTTCCAGAGGGCCGCATTCTTGCAGCGCCAAAATATCCGGATTTTCTCGATGAATAATGCTCCCAACGGCCTTGGCCTTCTCTCGTTCCTGGCGAGAACGCGGGATTTGAATCAGGTCACAAACGTTGTAGGACATCACCTTGAGGTGACGCCCCCCGAAATGAACCGAAAAGGTATTCTGGGCATTCTTCTGAACAACACTGTTGTTCGTGCTTAGTTTTGGTTGAATTCTCACACACAAACCTTTTAAGCAGTTATAGAAACATCACACGCTAAACCTCACAACCTTATTAAAGCAGAAGATACGCTTAGATTGCACGAAATGTAACAACATCCATATAAATGGATGGGCGCTTTTAGAAATCGGGCGTCAGAATCTCTTTGAGATCTTCAAAGGATAACAGCTTACCCACCGCCCGATCGGCAGAGATGATAGAATCCACCAGATCTCGCTTACGGTCTTTCAGCTTCATAATCTTCTCTTCAACCGTTCCTTTGGTGATAAAGCGGTACACAAAAACCGTCTTCTTCTGGCCAATACGGTGAGCCCTATCTGATGCCTGATCTTCCGCTGCAGGGTTCCACCAAGGATCGTAGTGGATAACATAATCAGCCCCAGTAAGGTTTAAACCGGTACCCCCGGCCTTTAAGCTGATCAGGAAAATGGGAATTGTATCATCGCGGTTAAAGCGCTCGACAATTTTTTGTCTTTCTTCCGTCGGGGTCTCGCCCGTCAAATATTCATAGCGGAAACCACGCTGCTCCAGCCAAGGACGGATTAACTTCAGCATTTCGACAAACTGACTGTATAGCAGGACCCGGTGGCCTTCACTGACAATCTCTTCCAGCATGGATTGCAGCGCTTCAAACTTACCGGATTCCGCCAGGCCTTTGGACATCTCTTCGCCCATCAGTCTGGGGTGGCAACAAATTTGTCTTAAGCGCAACAAGGCAGAGAAAATAGAGCGTTGCGCTCCAGAGACCCCTTTATCGGCCACTTGGGAGAAGACTTGCTCTCGGGTTTGTTCCAGAATTTCCAGATATAGCTCTCGCTGACTGTCGGTGAGTTCGCAATAGGTAACACTCTCAATCTTGGGCGGCAGATCTTTGGCTACATCGGCTTTCAGACGTCGCAGAATAAAGGGATACACTTGCTTTTTCAGCCGGCGCTCAGCGTCATGGTTTCCCCGCTCTTCAATCGGGCCAATAAAGCGGTACCGAAACTCATTGATATCGTGTAAGAATTTCGGCATCAGAAAATCAAACACAGACCATAACTCACTCAAGCGGTTTTCAATCGGGGTGCCAGAAAGTGCCAAACGGTGATGTCCTTGCAGTGCCTTAGCGGCTTGAGCCGTCTGAGACTCATAATTTTTGATGTTCTGAGATTCATCCAGGATAATATGACGGAATTCATAGTTCTTGAGGGCGTTGATATCACGCCGGAGGATGGCATAACTGGTGATGACAATATCAGCGTCTTTTATCTTTTTATAAAGTCCGTGTCTGTCCGTTCCGGTTAGTTTCAACACCTTCATATCCGGTGTAAAGCGGTTAGCTTCAACTTCCCAGTTAAAGACAATGCTACTGGGACAGACGATCAGCGATGGTTTTGACCCGTCCAAATCTTTGGCGTGCTGCATTAAGACCAGTGATTGCAAGGTTTTCCCCAAACCCATATCATCCGCCAAAATCCCGTTTAAACCGTATGAATATAAGAACCAAAGCCAGTTAAATCCTTGCTTTTGGTACGGACGCAAGGTGGCTTGTATGCTATCTGGGATAGGAATCTCTTCCAAAGTACTGTGCGCTGTAATCAAGTTCCAGAATTTCTGGAACTTAGGTCCCATATCCAGCTCAACCCCATGCTCAACCAGTTCTGCAATGAGACCAGCTTTAAAGGTCTGAATTTCATATAAATCTGACCCGTCTTCATCACCCGATTCTAGTTTTTGGGCATCCAAAGCCTGTAACGTTCTGCCAAATTGCAGAATAGAGGCCAGAGGTATCTCAATATAGCCGGCCCCCGGTTTAAAAAAGTACTTTTTCCCCTGCATCAGTTGTGATTGGACTTCTTCAAGCTCCATCGTCTGTCGGCCCACACGACAGGTGATTTGCAGGGTGAAAGAATCCACAGTGTTGGCAAAATCAATAGCAGCCCATATTTTCAAAGGTTGGTCTGAGGCCTTCAGGGCTGAAAAATCGGACTCCCCTTTGATGGTCCAGTCTTTACCCAGAGATTTAAGCGTGACGTTATAAAAATCAATCGCATTGTCCCCTTCGGCGGTTAAAAACTGGGTTTGGATTGGCTCTAAGCCCCCTTGCACCAGGGTATCGTATGCATGTTGTTCGGCCCGAAGGTCTCGGCGGACCCAATAAATTTTTTCTTCGCCCTTCTTCAGTACCATCACATAGGGCGTTTCTGGCGTGGATTTACTGTAAGGCACTTCTACCCCGTCATAGGAGAAAGACAAACTGGCCCGAAGCCTCAGAGTGACCTCGTCCACCATTTCCAATTTAATGACTTTTTGCGCGGATTTTCGTTCTAGGCGCAATTGCTCAATAATGTCGGCCTCATCCACTTCGACCAATTTGCGGAGCTTGGGCAGTTCCTCATACATAAATTTGCCGCCGTCGGCATCACGAATATCCGTAAACGTGGTTTTCGTCAAACTGTGAGGCAAATCCCTTAGGGTGTTTTGAAGCGGATAGAGATGATTTTTTCTCATCCCCCAAGGCACATCACGGCCAAACATGGCAATTTCTTCCAGTGGGATACTATTCCAGCTTTCGGTAAAGTTCCAGTGCAGCGAAATTAAAACGTTGCCTGCCATCGAAACATTGACAGAGAGCACCAGTTTGAGAGGGTCATGCTCAAAAATAATCCTTTGCTGGTCCGGATTACAGACCTCTTCCATGCCCACCAGCATCTGAAACAAAGGTGTAGCTTGCTGAATCGCCAAATGAAACCAGCCATCCGGGGTAATTTCTAGTACATTTTCCAGCAAAAAGCTCATCAGCGCGATTTCCTGGCGTTGGGTTTCGTTAAAATTTCCCCGCCCAGAAGCTTGCTTATCTAATGCCAGGCGCAATAAAGGCTCTAACTCTCTAGCCACATCTGCGCTTTCTCGGTTTACCAATTGGACACTGATCCGCTTGGGTTTACGAAACCCGTCAAAGACCACCCGGTAATCACCCTGAAACGATGAGGCGGTGGCCCTGACATCCTTGGGACAGAATTCATCCAGAATGGGCATTCCCCAGTAAGCTTCCCAGAGTTGCCGGTCGATGCTCACCAACGCCAAAGCTACAGAATGTTTACACCACTCTTCACTGAGAGGGCAATCACATTCTGGGGTGACGCCGCTGGCACCTGGGTGAAAGTGAAGCCGGATATGGTAAGCGTCTTTAAAATTCCCTTTAACACTGCCTTCAACCCCAAATTCGGTCAGTCTCACCTCTTGGACTTGGCCCACCAAGAAGTAGCCATAACCCCGCCGCCAACTGCCAGGCTTGGAGAGGTACTTGATCATCCCAAAATTAAAGACAAAAGGCCCAGGCGGCAGTGGCTTAGGCACTGTGATCATATGTTCTGCTAACGCTGCAGAAGATTTTCCTCGTTTAGACGAGCCTTTACGGCCGTGTTTTTTACCACGGGGCGGTTTTTTACTCGTCGTTTTATGGGGAGGCATAGAATTCCAAAAGCCCGTTGTTAATAAAAGCGACTCACTCTCGCCAAAAGCAGAAAATGACAAAGAGAATAACGATTAAAACGCTGTGTATAGGCTGTGGCGAGAAAAAAGGAAATACCCAAACCACACTAACTGTCTTGTCTCTAGAAGAGAGAAGCCGAGACCTCAACGAAAGGGTAAGTAAGGGCAAGCGGCAACGCTCTTTGTGATGAACTGGAAACGTCTATTAGACGAAACCAACGATATCAACGTTGCCATTAAAGCGCAATCTTACGATCGAAATCAAGCCTGTCTATCAAAAACCTCTTGTAAAAAAAGTCGTGGTACTCGTCTGGAGAAACCCAAACTCGCATCACGACTTTTAAAATGGCTCGGGCGCAAGGATTCGAACCTCGGAATGGCTGGACCAAAACCAGCTGCCTTACCGCTTGGCGACGCCCGAATAGATAACCGATAGAAATTCTAGCGATTCCCTCATGCTCTTGTCAATCGGAAGACTCCAAAGTCCTTGTCAAAACGCGGTCTAATTGAGCCAGGATAGCTTGCGTTGCTCTGGGTTTTGCCATTTTCGTGGCAGCTTCTTGCATCGAGGTCAATACTGAGGGAGTCTCTAAAATCTCATTCAAATGAGACAAGATTGTCTCAGGATGACACTGCTTATCCAGTACCATCCGAGCAGCCCCGGCTTGTACCATGGCCTCTGCATTTTTTTGCTGATGATTGGCCGCCGCAAACGGGTAAGGCACCAATATCGTTGGTATATGACAGGCCGTCATCTCTGAGAGAGTCAGCGAACCCGCACGACAAATTGCCACATCGCTCAAAGCAAGTGCCAAGGGCATATTATCGAAAAAAGGAGCGACAATATAACCAGAATGTTCTTTATATTGCTCAGGCAAACGCTCCCAATAAGGTGCGTATAGTTTACCGCCAGTCTGGTGAATCACCTGAAGGTGCATTTGATTCAGCAACACATCCAGTAGCTCAACGGTCACTTGATTCAGCGTCTGGGCCCCTTGTGATCCCCCGACAATCAAAAGTGTCTTGCGCTCAGCAGACCAGGCTTTACTGGGGAAAAGGGCCTGCCATTGTGCTAGAGCCTCTGTTCGTTTAAGAGACTCTATAATACTGCCACGTAGAGGGTTACCGGTATGAACGAACTGCTTGGTATTGAGCTGATGCCGACTGACCTCAAAGGCTGCGGTCACACAGGTGGCAAAAGGGGCCAAAAAACGGTTGACCAACCCTGGACGGGCATCGGGCTCATGAATCACCACAGGGATACCTATTAAGCGGGCCGCGATCAGTACCGGTCCGCTGACGTATCCGCCTGTGCCAAACACCAGTTGCGCTCGAAACTGCCTTAAAATACGCATTGATGCGACCACTGCAGCCACTAACTGCCAGAGCCAGCCCATCAGTTGAACAGGGAGCAGAAGACTTTTTACCCGAGGCATGCCAGAAAATAAGATACCCTGAAACGAAAATCCCGCTTTGGAAACCAATTCTGCTTCCATTCCTGTGGTTTTCCCCACATAAAGAATACTTATATCCTTCTGCGTTTCGTTTAACGCCTCTGCTACGGCAAGCGCTGGATAAATATGGCCGCCTGTGCCACCACCAGTGATCACAATTCGGTGAGACATGGCCTCAGGCATCTTGAGTGTCCCTTTTCCAGTGTTACACTTTTTCCAATACACGAGGGGCGAGTTTGTAACGGGAAATATTCAGCAAAATCCCAAGCATACCAAGAGTCACAATCATCGACGTCCCCCCATAACTAATTAGCGGTAACGTTACCCCAGTCACCGGAAGCACGCCCACCGTCACAGCAATATTAATGAGTGCTTGAAGCGTGATTGAAAAAGTAATCCCAAAGGCCAGCATCTGTCCAAAAGGGCTAGGACAGTGCAGCGCAATGGAAAATCCACGCCAGGCCAGCATCCCAAAAAGCCCCAGTACCATCATCGCCCCGCAAAAACCCAGTTCTTCACAAATCACCGCAAAAATAAAATCGGTATGCTGAAAGGGCAGATAATAGAGCTTTTGGACGGAATGAAAGAGCCCTACCCCAAAGAAACCACCCGACCCAATGGCGTAATACGATTGAATCAGGTTATACCCCGTATCTTGAGGGTCTTTCCATGGTTCCAACCACCCTGTAATTCGCCGCCATTGGTATTCTGTATGTCGAATTTTATGCCATACCGCCCATAATACCGGTGGAATTGCCAGTAGGATGTAGAGCGGCATGCCCCCCATCATAATCATCACAAACGTGAGCGCAGCCAAAATAACGGAAACACTTAGGTTGGGCTGTTGATAGACCAAGAAAATCATCGCCCCAATCAACATCAGATTGATCATTAAATTGAGAGATAACAGCCGGTCTCGCTTTTGCGCACCCGCCATCGATTGCGCCATTAAGGTGACAGCCGCTATTTTGGCCAAATCAGAAGGCTGCATCTGGAAACCGCCGGGTAGTGGAATCCACCGTTCACTGCCGTTAGCGGTTGTTCCCACCACCATCGTCAATAACAGGAGACCAATCACGCACAATGCCATTGGCTGTGCCAGTTTCCGCCAAATCTGAAAATTCACACCGGATAGAACAGTCATTGCGGTGAGACCAATACCGGTGGCCAATATTTGCTTAAACAAAATCGCAAGACTGTTTCCTGAATCTTCAAGTGCCTGATGCGCACTGGCCGAATAGACAAAAACCAGCCCCAGCACCAAGAGAGCCCCAATCACATAGTACAGTGCCTGATCGGCTCGTGTCACTACGGTCTCATGCGTTGTTTCACCGAGACCTGAGCCAAACATCCATTTCGGTGAATGGAAAGATTTTTCTTGAGATTCGCTGTCCTGAAGGATTGTCATCCTATTTGATTGCCTTTTCCTGAAGCCCAGAAGAGACGCCCGAAGAGATGATTTTATTCACAATGTCTTTAAAAGCATCCCCACGCTGCTCAAAATTGGCGAACATATCAAAACTGGCACAGGCAGGAGAAAATAAAACCACGCCTGACTTTACCAAATCACTCGCCTGCTCAACTGCGTCGGATAGATCTGTTGCTCGATAGACCGCAGAATAGCCAGCGTCTTTCAGAGCCACCTTAAAACGGTCTGTCGCTTCCCCTAGCAAAACAACGGATGTCACGTTTTCTTGCACTTCGCGAACAAAGTCATTCAAAGGGCCCATTTTGTCGCGCCCTCCTGCGATTAAAACCACAGAGCCCGTGTCACTGGGGAAAGAACGAAGCGCCGAAATAGTGGCCTCTGGATTGGTCGCCTTGGAATCATTATAATAGCGGATATTACCGCCTTGCGGAGTGAGTCTAGCACCCACAAATTCAAGCCGGTGAGCAACAGCCTTAAAAGCCAGACAGGCATCCCGAATCACGTCTGCAGAAATCCCAAAGGCCCAGGCTGCAGCCACGGAAGCCAAAACATTTTCAATATTGTGGTCCCCAATAATATTCAGTGCTGTGGCTTTGAACAACTGTATCGGTGATTTTTCCATCGGTTCTAAGGCAATCCAGCCATCAGAATCTAGGTATGCCTTATTCAGAAAGGCCTCACAGTCCGTTCGAGAGAGCCCAAATCCCCACACACTAGATTTTTGTGGATTTTGCGCCAACCATTTTAAGGCGACGGGATCCTGTGCCCTTAAAATCAGCATCTCAGGGGTTTGCGTTCCCGTAAACAATTTGGCCTTTGCCCGCTCATAGGCATCAAAAGACCCATGCCAGTCCAAATGATCAGGAGTCAAGTTGAGAAAAACCGCAATTTTTGCGGTGAGGGTCGGTGAAAACTCGAGTTGGTAAGAGCTCAACTCGGCAATCAGTACATCGGGCAGTGCTTCAGAAAAACTATCTGCTTTTGGCTCTATATTTAATACATCGGCAACAGGTAGACCAATATTGCCACAAGCGGGAGCCTTGTATCCCGCGTGTTGAAATATCTCTGCGATTAACGAAGTCGTCGTGGTTTTTCCGTTGGTTCCAGTCACCCCAACCCATGGTACAGGCGGCTGATGCTTTTGAGATTCTCTATAGGCAAACTCCACTTCGCTAATTACACTCAATCCGCTTAGCTTCAGCTGATGAATGATCTCACTAGAAGGAGGTATACCCGGGCTTACAACCACAGTGGGGGCAAAATCATAACATTGCTTTGAATGTCCCCCCATTTCAATATGGCATCCAAGCTCACTGAGGGTCTCTCGCGCGGATGCATTTCCTGGGGTTGCCGGCATGACCTCACTGAGAAAGACCTCTCCTCCCCGGCTGAGGACATATCGTGCGACAGCCGAACCACTTTTAGAGAGGCCCAAGATGGTAATTCGCTGGTTTTGCCATGTCTGCGCGTTCATCATCCTCTATTGTACAAGAAGAAGGCAGTCCCACACAGCAGAACCTGGATTGCAACAAAGCTTAACACGACCCGCTCTTCGTTCCAGCCGCACAGTTCAAAATGGTGATGCAGTGGACTCATCTTAAAGATTCGCTTTCCAGTCGTTTTGAAAGACGCTACCTGCAGAATCACGGAAAGAGCTTCCAGCACAAAAATACCACCGATCAGGACCAACCAGAAATCCACTTTTCCGAGTAAACAGAGAACACCCAACGCTCCGCCTAGGGCCAAACTCCCTGTGTCCCCCATAAACACCTTGGCTGGATATTGATTATAAAGCAGAAATCCGAAAATGCCCCCCAGCAGAGAAAAGCAAACTACTGCCAGATCGGGATAGACAGCTGCTTCTGTCTGGCTCCAGGCGCCCGTAAAAAGGAGTGCCAGTGTTATCAGGCTAACGGCCATGGTACTGCCAGCCAGACCGTCCAAACCATCGGTAATATTCACTGCATTAGACGCTGCCATAATCACCAGTGCCGCAAACGCAATCACCCCTGGCCCCAGAAAAACGCGCATCCACTGAAACACAGTTATATCACCCTCAGGATTATGCATGTATAAATAGTATCCAACACCAAAACCGACAACGGCTTGCACAGCCAGTTTTGTATAGCCGTGGACACCCTTATTGTGTTTTTTGGCGATTTTCAGGACGTCATCCGCCAGGCCCAGCAGGGCAAACACCAAGGTAACTGCCACTACCAACCATAAATCCGGGGTGAGATATGCTGGATTGAGCCAAAAAGTGGTCGCCACGCCAGTCACAAGCCCAAGGAGGATTATCACTCCCCCTGTCGTCGGTGTCCCTGCCTTTTTTTGATGCGACTGGGGGCCGTCTTCTCGAATAAATTGCCCGAGCATCTTGGCCTGAAGCCAGGGGATATAGAGCCTGCCAAACAGCCCGCAGATCACCCAGCTCGAGATCAGAATCACCGCAAATAGAAAGTCCATTAATGTTGTGCCCCTTTAAAAAACGGGATCCAGTTTTCCAACTGATAGGTCCTGGATGCCTTCAGTAAAACGACGGTATTCGCCAAGGAAAGATTATGTTCCAGACAGACATTGAGAAACTCCTGGAAAAGAGCTTCTGGGGTTTGTGTCTCAGCATTTTTCAGACAAGTCATAGGGATTGGGTTTTGAGAAACAGTATTTACCCCCTCCAGAACCCCCTCCAGAACCCATTGACTCTCTTGACCTAACAAAACCAATAAATCCAGCAAATTTGGCTGCGCCGCCAGCCACGAACCCAACTGCCGGTGGTATGCTTCAGAATGATTCCCCAACTCATTCATGCCGCCTAGGATCACCATTTTTTGGGGAGGAGTCTGCTTTGCCTGTCCCCAAAAACTGTCTCTTAAAAACACATTTAAAGACGCCTTCACGCTGGCCGGATTGGCATTGTAGGCATCATGGATCACCCAGGTATTCAATGTCTCATTGGCAAGCAGTAAAGACCAACGGCCTTCGGCAGAATGGACTGTTGCTAGTCCACGAGCGATATCCTTAGGCGAGTAGCCACATGCCTCTCCTACTGCAATAGCTGCCAGTGCGTTACTGACCATGTGTTCTCCTGGCAGTGGGATTTCAAAATGAGTATTTTGATAGACAAAGCCCATGCCGCCTTTCTCTGTAGGGACTATTTGAGAGGCTTGACCAAGAGAAAATTGCTTTAGCGGCTTGCCCCACCCTTTTTTTGCTGTTTGACACAGCAAAGCATCATCTCCGTTCACAATGGCGATACCCGTTTTGGGATTCAGCCCCGAAAATATTTCACATTTGGCTGTTGCAATGGCATCTAAACTACCCAAAAGACCAATATGAGCCGGTCCAACATTGACAACCACTGCCACATCGGGTTCGGCGTATTTTGTCAGGAGCTCAATTTGGTGCAGCCCGCGCATCCCCATCTCTACTATCAAAATTTCCGTGTCAGGCTGCAATCCCAGCAAGGTCTGAGCCACCCCAATTTCGTTATTATGATTTTTAAATGAGCACTGTGTCTTGGCCAAGGGAGATAGTCCGGCCTGGATCATTTCCTTGGTAGTGGTTTTGCCTGAACTTCCGGTCACTGCAACCACTGTTGCCTTGGAGCGCCTTCGATGATAGCGAGCCAGAGCAAGCAAGGCTTCAACCGTGTTGGGGACTGCCACAATTTGAGCCCGCATGGGCTCCCATTCAGGGTGTTTTAGCAAATAACCTTCATCGACAACAACCAGTGCAACCCCTTGTTCAAAGGCTTTTAGCACATAGTCGTGCCCGTCAAAGCGCTCGCCCTTTAAGCAGACAAAAATAGCGCCCGGGCTTAAATTCCGGGTATCCGTTTCTACTCGCGCAGCTTCCACAGAAGAGAGTGATTCTAGGAAAGATTCCGGTAAAACAAGCGCTTTTATAATATCTGCACCCGAAAATGTGGCCGCAAAGGGGGTCATATCAAGAAGCGTCTCTGAGCTCAAGCGCGTTATGTGGTTCTAATCCGGGTGCCGTGCTCCCAGCTCAGCTGAATCTCTTGTGCGCTGACATTGCGCGGGAACAATGTACCACTAATTTTGGCATCTTTAATACTGACGCCCTCAAGGTTTGCGGCCGTTAAGTCCAATCCACGGATATCTGCAGCTCTCATGTAAGCATTGGTCAAATTGGCTGTTGCTAAATTAAAGGCGCGGAGGTCATATCCTCTCAGGTGGACACCGGTTAAATCCACAATACCTTCATGCGTTTCCACCCAGCGGTTAAAATCATGAGGGCGGTCTTCTTGAATCAGTTCGTAGGCGCTCGTATCCACCATAATATGCTGTATTCCTCTTTCAACCCGTATGTCTCTATTATAACGATTTATCTCTCAAGCGGTGAATTCCATATCATCGGTCAAAGACCATGGCCGAAAGGTTCCCACAGGTTCCATCCCACATTGGCTGTAAAAATTGGTAAAAATCCGGCTTACTACAAGCACATAAATCACGTCCTTTGGGTAAGATAAATAGACCTGCTGAGCAGGGTGCTCTCAAAGTCAAAACTTGACAGGTGTCAATTTCGCCAAATTTCCATCTACCGTTTGACTCCAGCCAATTTTCAACCAGGATGCAACCCCCCAGAGGCTTTACGAATATTTATATCGTAAATTTTTGAATCTTTTAAATTTAAAATCTGTATCTTATTTCTGTCTCGTATCGTTATAATGACGTTTGAGGGGCAAAACCCAGTTTTACCAATATCGATCTGCTAATCAATCTTTGTTCGTGCCATGTGGTTTTTTCTCGAGGTTTATTTTGTGGTGCTTGTTTTTTCACCCCACACTTTGAAAAATTGACGCTTTAGAAACAACTTTTTTTGACTTCAGTTCATCCCCTCCTATTTTCACCGTCTCATCTGTTTTTTATTGGGAGTACCCAAGCCATCGTGTACCAAATTATTATTCAAAACCCCACCAGCAACACTGTCATTCACAATGTTCACCCTGATGAACTCCACTTTTGGCAGAATCTATTATCAGAATCCAATATCCGAGGGGATGTCCAAATTATCGATCGTCCCCTGATTTAAAGTAATGCATTCAATCCTGGCATAAATGTTAGAGAGTTCTAGAGCGAATTTTCGGTTGTTTTGTTTTCCAGACGTCAGAAAGGAGTGATGCAACACCCTTCTCAGCACCCATTCAGATTTTGTTTATTCAATCAATTTTCAATCATCATTTTTAATCACGGTGATTCGAGCTAAAACACAAATACATCTACTATCACTGAATCATTTCCAACGAGAAAAGCGCCCTTCAGGTTTTGAAAAGGCGCTTATTTTTTTGAGAATTTATTCATTGATAAAACGGGATCCCTCTTCCACGCCAGAATATGCCGGGATTAACAACTGTTTCTCGACACGAATTTTGGCGTGAATCCCAAAAAATTCCAGATACTCTAAAATGCCTCCCCGTATTTGCAAAGAGGCTCTGAGTGTTTCTGGTTTCCCCAATGCCTTAATTTCAATGGGAGATGAAATGCGGGTTTGATTCACCATTAAGCTAGACCCGGAATTCACCACAGAGGTTGTGGCAATAATTCGTTGCTGATTGACAGCCAGAGAAGAAGCGCCTGCGGCTTTCAGCTCATTCAGCATTTTTAACAGATCATCACTTTGTAGACGGTTTTGAGTGGGGGCTCCTTGCCGGGTGGCCTCAGAGCTGCGAGACGTGGTACCTGATTCTTGCAGCGTCACAATAATCCCCGCGCCTTTTTGCTGGGTAAGTCCCGCCAAATTCAGTAAGCGTCTATACTCAGGTTCTTTGGCAATATTACTCAGAGAATTTGGGGCAATATTGGCGGTTGCTTCTTGACCGTCCAAAGATTTATCTGGGTTTTGCACATCGGTGAGACGTTGACGAAGCTTTAAGAGTTCTTTTTCCAGATCTTCTCGCTTGGTTTCAGCCTGGTTCAACAAATTCACCAAATCTTGAATACGCCTTGTAGGCGGAAGATTGTTGGCCTCGGTGATTTCAATGTGATTGATAAACAACGCAATCACGGTAAAGCTGATCAGCAACATGACCACAGAGTAAAACACCATAAACCGGCACAGGCGTGATCGTTCTTCAGGATCTTGAGACGTAAAGCGGTATTCCAACGTTTTTAGCCGGGGCAGCAACTGTCGCACGAGAGGGGATTCCAATCTGATAAGTCAGCCGTAAATTATTCTCTTGAATTGACTTTACTGAAAACATGCCCGAATAAAAACCCAGCTTTGCCCACCCACTCCCACTGACTCTGTTATCATAAAACTGCATATTCAATTAATAATCACTTTTTGTAATCGTCTTTTGGAGCGTGCCCCCGTCCTTATGACTTTTCTAAAACCCACACTCATCCTACCCTGTGTCACCGATATCACCCCAGATTGGCTGAGGTCGCACCAGATCAAAGGTTTACTCTTCGATCTCGACAACACGTTGATTCGGCCCAAGACCGCCGTGATTGACCCTCCCATTGAGGCTTGGCTTAAAACCATTCAAGCTCAGGGCTTTTTGTGCGCTGTTGTGAGCAACAATAAAAAGCACGATTACCTTAAAACCTGCGAAGCACTCCTCCAAGTTCCGGTTTATGGCTTTGCCAGAAAGCCCAGTACCGCTGTCTTTAAACAAGCACTGGAAAAATTAGCGCTGCAGGCAGAGCACGCGGTTGTTATTGGAGACCGGCCCTTAACCGACATCTGGGGAGGGGTGCGGCTTGGCTCAAAAACCATTTTGGTTGACCCTCTCAATAAAGACCGAGAGCCCTGGGGCATTCAACGCCTCCGTCAGATGGAGCGTTGCAGCATCGGAGAACCCTTAGAAAGGGGTTTGCCATAATTATTGAATTACCACAGCCGGCTTTTGCGGGTGTAAAGACACTGGGAAACCTCAAAAGCAGTTACCGAGTTCTGGGATGTATGTCAGGCACCTCTATGGACGGGTTGGACTTCTGCCTGCTATCACTCACGGTTCAAGAGAAAACGCCCACTCCCAGACGCTGGGAACTCGAGATTATACGGACATATTCACTTGCCCTACCCGAACCGTATCAAAAAGCGTTGCGGGGTGTGATTGCCCAAAAAGCAGCTCCACTGAATATATTGGCCGAACTCGACTGGCAAACATCTCAACTGATTGCCCGTGGGCTTCAGCAAGCCTTAAGCCAGTGGCAATTAACCAGTGAGGATATAGATATCCTTGGGATGCACGGTCAAACCCTTTGGCACTGTCCACCGCAAATTTCTCAAGCCCAAATCTCTCAGGGCTATACTTGGCAACTTGGCAATCCCAGCGTGGTTGCAGAATTAACGGGTATCCATACTATTGGAGATTTCCGGTCACGAGATATGGCCGTTTTCGGGCAAGGGGCTCCCTTGGTCTGTTTTGCCGATCAACTGCTATTCCAAGCAGTGGGGATTAACCGGGCCGTTCAAAATATCGGCGGGATGGCAAACGTTACAGTACTTTCATCTCAGGGTCTGTCCTCTCAAGAAGTCATTGCCTTTGATACCGGCCCAGGTAACTGCCTGATTGATTTACTGATGTCTCAGTGGTTTTCTCGTCCTTATGATCACAACGGGGACGAGGCTGCAAAGGGTCAACTTCATGAGGACGTTCTAAACGCGATGCTCAATGACCCTTATTTTCATCAACACCCCCCAAAAAGTACTGGCAGAGAGTATTTTAACTGGACCTGGCTAGAACAATGGTTCACTCAATTCCCCGAACTCTCACAAGTCGACTGGCTCAGAACCATCACTGAACTCACTGCTTGTAGCATTTCTGAAGCGTATCAGCGGTTTATTCCCCCTGAATGCTATCCCAATGAGGTGATTTTGGGCGGCGGAGGTACTCGCAATCGCTTTCTGGCATCCCGTTTGGCTGCGCTTCTGAAACCTTGCCAACTAAAAACCCACGAAGATTTTGGGATCCCGAGTCAGTACAAAGAAGCCCTTGCCTTTGCACTACTGGCCTGGAGCAGTTTTTTGGGCCTTAAAAACAACATGCCCAGTTGCACAGGGGCACACAAAGGGGTCACACTGGGGGTTAGCGCACATAGATAACTGTTTTTTAGGTAGCTTTTTTAGGGGTAAACTCTGCTAGTTCTCGGTGGTACAACCACTCATGAATCAGTGTTGCCGTTGGATGGGCCAGTAACAAGCCAAACAGTCCCCCCAAGTGCCAGCACAGAAGCAGGGTTAAGATCATCAAGACCGGGTGAATGTCCAAAGATTTGCGAAGAAGGCGCGGCAAGAGCAGTTGCTCCTTGAGAATAAAGAGCCCTGCTGTGATCACCACAATGGAGATGAGCTGCCAGGGTTGATCGCTGACCAGCACCAACAAGCATACCGGTAGCATACCGACCCACGGACCCAACACAGGGACCATGCAACATAAGCCCATAAAAAAGCCAAGAAACCCCGCGTAAGGCAAATGAAACAGGGCATAAACGGCATACATCATAGAACCCGAAAATAACGACAATAAAAGCTGTGTCTTCAGCACAAGGTAGCAAGTATGATGCAGATGGAAGACTTTGGCATGGAAGCGGTGCTGATAGCGCTTTGGCAAGGCTTCTATCATTTTTTGCAGCAGTGGGCCCGCATCCAGGAGAAAATAAAACAACAACATAAACCCGGTTAGCATATACACCAACCCACTGACTGAAGCTGTCAGCACACCGGTGATAGAAAATGCGGAGGTGACCAAACGTTGGATGGTCCCTAAAATCTGACTTAATGCGTTTTGAGCCCAGGGAGTTTCTTGGGACGGTTGATTGGCTTGGACGGATTGAATTTCTTCCAGAGCAGTTTTCCAAGAGTAAACCCCTTTGGATTCCTGAATGACCTGGGTCAGCTTACGATCGGCCATCTGGAAATACTCAGGAATTCGTTGGTTTAAGGCGTGGAACTGTTTGGTAAGCACAGGAAAAGACAAAATTGTGAATAAAAACAGGGATACTCCAGCAATAAGCAGTACACTCCAGACAGCCAGCATTTTGGCTGACACCCATTTCCATTTGATCAGAAAGCTGTTACCCATCACGCGTTGAAACCACTTGTCCATCACGCTGACTGGCCCACTGAACAGATAGGTCAGAAACACCACGATGCCCAGCATCAACCAAAAATCATACAGTCCGTTTAAGCTGTACACCACAGTGGTGCCCGCAGCCACCAGCAAAATTATCCAGCCACAAAAAATAGCAATGGGTTCAAGTAGTTGCCGGATCGACACCGTAAGAGTTCCTTCTTTAATCTAACTGGGGCTTTAACCGGATCTTGGCCGCTAAATTTTCTTTCGCACTGACGGCCAAGTGACGAAATAAATAATGCCCACCAATTTGCAGGCAGCTGGCAAACGGCAGTGCCACCAACACGCCCACAATACCGGCTGTTTTGGCACAAACAAATAAGGCGATCACCGCCACAACCGGATGAAGCCCCATCACATCGCCCACCATTTTGGGAGCCACAATATTATCTTTGATGGTTTGATAACAATACGAGCACCCCCACATATAAAGAGTCACCATTGGATCGGGCCCCAATAAGCAGACCACAATAGCCGGAGTGATACCAATATAGGTCCCTATCACAGGGAGAATCTCTGCAATCGCGAAAATCAGACTCAACAGCAAGGCAAAGGGCACGTGAAAGATATTGAAGACGATAAACATATACGTTCCTGTGACCATCCCAAGCAACACTTGTCCTTTAATGAATGAGTGCATCACGTGATGAAACTCCACGATCAGCTCACTTACCGTTTTACGAACCAGTCCAGACGGTACAGCGGCTAAGGCCATTCGTGCCAGTCGAGACCCATCCATTAAACAGTAAAACGTCAGTAGCAGGCAGGCCAGCGTATAAACAAAGCCTTGGACAGTCCGCCCTGCAAAGAAAAGCCAATTCTCTAACGTTAAGCTCCCAAGACTGGAGAGCCCTTGTCCCACGTGGCTAAACGTTTTTCTGAACAGTGATTCACGAATCACCTGTTGTTCATGCTGTGTAATTCGCTTACCCGTTTTAGGAGTATCTTCAGGGGTGGCACTGGTCTCTTGATTCACATTCACCAAATCTTCTTGAAACCACCCCCTGACTTTTTGGCTCCCTATCGTATGGGCAGACCAATCAATGAAGTAAGATTCCACTTTACTCACATATTTTGGCATTGCTTTGCCCAGTTCTACCAACTGGCCAGTAACCCCCGGTAGCAACCGTAAAGAAACCCACATCGTGATTGCAAAGAAAAAGCAATAGACAAACAACACCACCAGCAAGCGAGGGTTTACAGGGTGAGATTGAGAAAGGACTGAATTTACCAGTGGGATTTTCCGGTACTGACGAGAAACCCAAAGCAGGATTTTTTCCAGCCCGTCGACAGCGGGAAGTAACACATAGGTGAGAATCAACGTCACAGAGCACAGAGTAATTAAGGGATAGAGTTCTGTGCACGCGTAATAGAATGCCCACAGCCCGGCCAAAATAACCAACCCCTGCAACACCGTTTTCATCGGTGTTATCTCAACATCCGTTGTTTCAGCCTGAGACATACAGCCGCATCCAATTGCCTTCTGTTTTTACCCGAACTCGCTTGTCACTTCTATTTTATGTCAATTCCGGCATCGAGAAAAAAAATAATTATGAGCAGACTTCGATCACGACCTCGACACTCCTCTGGTTAATGGATCTATTGGGCCAAAATAATCAAAAACCCCCCGGAATCTCTCAAGGTTCGTTAAAATAAAAGTGTGTTTGAAATCGATAACCCACCCAAAATCAATATGGGGAACCCTACACGCTATGATTCTTGAAGAGCTTTTGCAACAAGTTTTTGACCGTAAAGCCAGTGATTTACATATTACACAAGGCATGCCGCCTATTTTACGAGTGGACGGCAAACTGGTGAGAATGGACACCTCTCCGCTGACGAAAGAAGATACGCACCGACTCATTTTCAGCATGCTTACCAACGACCAACGCCGGGTTTTGGAACAAACCTGGGAACTGGATTGCTCTTATGGGGTTTCTGGTCTGGGTCGTTTCCGGGTGAATGTATATAAGGACCGCGGGAATTATGCGGTCGCGCTTCGAGCCATTAACTCCACCATTCCTTCCTTTGATGATCTCAATCTGCCACCCATCGTGAAAGAAATTTCCGAGAGACCCAAAGGTCTGGTGCTGGTTACCGGTCCCACGGGTTCAGGAAAATCCACCACACTGGCCGCCATGATTGATAACATCAACAGCACACGACCGGAACATATCCTCACCATCGAGGATCCGATCGAATTCTTGCACACCTCCAAGCGCAGTTTGATCCACCAGAGGGAACTGGGGCAAGATACCCGCAGTTTTGAGAACGCGCTCAGAGCCGCTCTTCGGGAAGACCCAGATGTGATTCTGGTGGGTGAGATGCGGGATTTAGAGACCATCAAACTGGCACTGACTGCCGCCGAAACAGGTCACTTAGTCCTTGGCACACTTCACACATCCAGTGCCATGCAAACGGTTGACCGGATTGTGGACGTCTTTCCCCCAGAACAACAACAGCAAATTCGGGTTCAACTTTCTAACAGCTTGGTGGCGGTTTTTGCCCAAGGCCTTCTGCCCAGACTCAACGAGGTCAAAGAACGCGTGGGCCGGGTGATGGCCCAAGAAATTATGATCGTGACCCCTGCTATTGCTAACCTGGTGCGGGAAGGAAAAACCGCTCAGATTTACTCTTCCATCCAGACGGGAACCCAGTACGGCATGGTCACCATGGAAGCCGCCCTCAAAGATCTGTACCAGCGCGGATTGGTTAATTTTGATGACGCACTGTCTAAAACCACTCGACCGGAAGACTTCAAGCGTCTGGTTTCCGGCCAAACCTCCATGCGTTAATTTCTAATGTATCTGCCAATAGCATGTATCTATTAGTCGCAGAATACCTCGAGCATCTGGATGCTGAGCGCGGCTATGCCCAAAACACTTTAGAGGCATATCAGCGAGATTTACTAGAGCTAATGGGCTTTTTAGACGATAGAAAAAAAGCCTTTCATCAATTTTCTCTGCGAGAGGCCACCCATTTCTTGGCGTTTTTACGCCAGAAGGGCAACAGTACCACCAGTATTCTCAGAAAAATCAGCACGGTGCGGGGCTTTTTCTCCTGGCTGAACGAAAAAGGCATCCTACAAGAAAACCCTTTGGCGCTGCTGGAACTGCCCAAGAAAACAAAAACACTGCCTAAAACATTGAGTGTGAGTGAGGTGACCTTGCTATTACGCAAAGCTGCGGATTCTCCAGTAGATATTGTGATACTAGAACTGCTCTATGCTTGCGGGCTCAGAGTCTCTGAACTTACTGAGCTGAAAACAAAAGATATTGACTGCACCATGGGCTATTTGCGCTGCACAGGCAAGGGCGGCAAAGAGCGTTTAATCCCACTCGGGGATGTCTCCACTCAGGTGCTGGCTCACTATATCGACCAGCGGCATCTGGGGCCCGAAGATTTCCTGCTCTGTTTGGATTTAACCCAAACAGCTCTGACCCGAAAAGCCGTCTGGGAAAGAGTCAAGCGAATGGGCTCATTGCTCGGAAAAACCATCTCCCCCCATACGCTGCGTCATAGTTTCGCCACTCATTTATTGGAAAACGGCGCCGATTTGCGGGTGGTACAAGAGCTGCTCGGTCACAGTGATGTCGCCACAACGCAAATTTATACGCATCTAAGCAAAAAACACTTGCGGCAAGCGCATCGACAGGTTTTTTCAAATACAAACCAATTATAAATGAATGTAACAACTTCCCCTGATTTCTATCATTTATGACGTCACGGTCGATACTCTATCAATGAATTTTTGAATGGACTTTTCAGTTGTTTTTTTGGACCACCCGAGAGAGAAGATCTTTTAGAGAGACAGAATCCCCAAGAGGTCGTAACACCCATGCAACGGCAGTATCCTTTTTGCCTGAGCAATGCCCCAGGCTATAGCAGTCTAGGCAGCAGCACCAAAGAGTATGCCTTGATTGCTGGCATCTGTGTATTGGTATTTATCGCCCCGCTCACCTTGCTAGGCAATAATATTAAATGGGGCTTTGAGAATACCAATAACGCTTCTTCTGAAGGGCTTTCTCAGATGAGTAATCTTTTAAGACCAGATGTCAGTGCTTCCAACGGGCTTTGGACTCCGCCCCCCCCCGGATTTGGATTCAACCTGCTTGGTAACGGGCTTGGAGTCAATTTAAACGGAATTCAGATAACCAATGTCCCCGTCACAGCGGGGAACGGCACCAGCCTGGTGACCTATGTCTATGGGTTATTAATCTCTCAACTGGCTGCTCAAAGCGGACTGGGCCCAACCGATCCCCTTTTCAATGCCATCCATAATTTAGGGAATCAAACTGTCGCCTTGGCCACCGTGGAAAATACTGTACTCAATAATAGTCAATGCCAAGACAACCTTTGCCATGAACTTCAAGGCCAGTTCGACAACACCCGGCAATATCAGGTCGAGATGATGAATGTCTTCAACGGTGACCCTAAGTACGCAAATAACCCAGCAATTCAGCAACTCGTCTCAGCAGTCAACAATACGTACAACAACACCAACCAGCTATACGGGTTTAATATGCTGCAAACTTACGCCCATAATAACGGCAATGGCAATGGCAACGACTTCTCAAATTGGGCCAATCACTACAACAGTGGAAACCAAACCCCGCCCAGTGGTCTTCCTCCTGTGGATTTATCGGCCATCACAACCTATATCAACGGAAGAGCCACGATCGACGGCAGCAACCCTTCTAACGGAGCATCATAACAACAGCAGTAAATATCAACGAGGAGACTTTGTGTTGAAAAAAAGACATTTTAAGGGTAATACCAGCTATGAATATGCTGTGATTGGCGGCTTGGTTGCTGTTGCCTGCATTACACCCCTGTTCTTCTTGGGCGGAACAATCAGCACAGGCATGCAGGATACCAACGCAAAGGCCAGTGTAGGCATTGATAATCTCACCAATCTACTAACTCCTGTCAGTTCATCACAAAGCAACCCATCAGGGCCCAATTTTCAAGTAAGCTATAACCCTGGCACAGGTTCTGTTGTCGTCAACACCAATGGGATGAATATTGTGGGGGCTCCCGCCACCGCCGGGACTGGCACAACCCTTGCTACCTATGTTTATGGGGCTTTAATTACTCAGCTATCCACGACCCCGCCTCCTGGTTTAGACGTCAACGATCCCTATATGCGGGCAATGCGAGAGCTAGGACAAGCCATTCAATCGCTAGCCATTCGGTCCAACGATGTGATCTATGGGGTGGGTAGTCGGGCAGGTGAACCGCCAGGTTGTAGAGCTAATTGTGAGAGTGCTTTAGGGCCCTATTTCGGGGTTCTCAATGAAAAATATGCTGCCTTTATGACTCTTGCCAATAGCTCACAGTATTCAGCTTATAGTGGGCTGAGCAATACCGTTCAAACGACCTCTATCTTTTCCAACCAGCTCTTTGGGTTTGGCATTTTACAAAGTCTTACCCAAAACGGCTACAACAGCTGGGCTAATGGACATGGTCAATTTGGCGCAGGACATGATCCGAATGCGATTACAGGAAATGCTGGAAGCCCCCCCAATGGATGGGGAAACCCACCGCCACCCTTATCAGCGCTTATGATGAACCAGAACGGGACGCAAGTGATTAATGTGGGGAGCACCCCCCCACCGCCGCCACCTGCTGGTTAAAACTTGCTCAGCCCGTCTGCCAATGATAACGATCCTTAGATAAAGTCTGTCTCAGATTTTGTCTGGCCTGGGATCTTGTCCGGGCTGATTCGGGTGTGTTATAACGAGGGTCGGTTTTGATCACTGGCCAAATTTTGGGGCGGTAGCTCAGTTGGTTAGAGTACCTGCCTGTCACGCAGGATGTCGCGGGTTCGAGCCCCGTCCGCCCCGCCAGTTATCAAACAGCCCAGCTATCAAACAGCAAGAATAGACATTTTCATTCTAAACACAAGTCTTGTAAAAAAGACAAAGCAATGACTTGTAAAAGATTGTGCCCCACGAGTTGTAGCACCTACCCAGAGGCTCACGTGCAACATCTGTTTGACTGACCTGATGGCACGCTGAGCTTGTAGAGATGAACTAAAGGCATCTCCCTAGAGACATAAACCTTCTGGGCATATTGAGCCGATCAGTTTTAGGCTTTTTTTCGCCTGCTTATTTTTTTACCGGGTGTAAAGACAGGCGTTATTTTTGCGGGGATTTTTATTTTACGACCATAGTCTTCTAGACACTCGCCCAAGGCTTGCCACCCACGAACTTGCACAATCTCACGAATTTTGGCAGCAATGCTTTTGGGGATACGAATGGATTCCGTGGGTTCTTTTGTTCCACTGCCCTTGGGCCTGCCTGCACCGGAACGTTTACCACCACGTCCTGAGGTAACACGCTCTGCTTCTTCGGAAAGATTCCCGGCGAGGCGCTCTTTAATAAACTCGCGGAGAGCGCGTTGGTAACCATCTTGGACTGTTTTTTTGTCGAGATCAGCATAAATGACACGTGGGTAGGCATTATGCTCGAAGACGAACATGCCGTCTTCTTTAGACCACCACGGCTCAATAAGCCCAATTTCGAGCAGGGCCATTTGAAACTCTTTGTCGATATCTGCTTTTCTTGTCATGACTTACTCCAGTCCAGCGTCTTTGAGGGCTTGTTCGGTCTTTTTAACGTAACAATAAGGGACCTCCTTGCCGGGATGAGTGATTTTAATGAAGAGTATTTCAGGATTGCCATGGGCATTATAAAGTTTCCAATCTCCGCTTCCGGCTTTTTTTAGATACCAACCGTACTGAGAAATCCACTTACGGTAGGCTCTTTCTTTCATCGGGGCGGGCATTTTGTAAAATCCTTTACTATAATTGCATTATAGATTATTTGAAACAAAAATTCAATCCCTAGAGAGAGAAGGTTTACAAGGCAATTCAGCCTTCAGAGCAATATTTTAAGCCGAAAGCCGCTTTAAGGCTTGTGCAGGATAGGGGCAATTTTGCAAGATAGGTAATTTTACAGGATAATGGTTCGAGCCCCGTCCGCCCCGCCAGTTATCAAACAGCAAGAATTAGGAACTTCCTTCAGATGCCAAGCACACTATTTCGCGCCGCTGAGCGGGGGCACACAAAAATTGATTGGCTAGAGAGTTACCATACTTTTTCCTTTGGGGATTATTACGCACCCGAAAACCGCGGCCATGGCCCGCTGCGAGTCATTAATGATGACCGTGTAAAACCCGCCAGTGGCTTTCAAACCCACGGCCATCAGGATATGGAAATTCTCTCCATCGTGCTTTCCGGGCAGTTGGCGCATAAAGACAGTATGGGCAACGGCTCCATTATTCATCCAGGGGATGTTCAGCGGATGAGTGCGGGGACCGGTGTGACCCACAGCGAGTTTAATCCCTCAGAGACGGAAGCGGTTCATTTTCTTCAAATTTGGATCAAGCCGCACAGCAAAGGTCTACCCCCCAGTTATGAACAAACCCATTTTGCGCTGGGTGAAACGCCCAACCAATGGCGGTTGATTGCCAGTGCAGATGGACAAGACGGGGCTGTGACCATTCATCAGACAGTCAATGTCTGGATGTGCCATTTGAATGACGTCCGGTTGCCCGGTGATAATCTGCCCGTTCTCTTTCCCCCGTCTCTCAATAAAGATAAAACCGATACGCCAAGCGGATGGCTTCATGTGGCACAAGGAGAGGCAGGTATTAATGAAGCAGGTCTTTTGGAAGCAGGGGACGGGGGCCTATTTGCGCAAGAGCGTCTCCAGGTCACCCAGACCAAAGCCAACACCCTGCTGGTGTGGTTCGACCTCAGCCTGCATATTTAATGTCTTAAGCGCCTGCGGTATCGGTAACGGCTTTTAAACCGGATGGTGCTTTGATTGCCTTAAACTGGCTGGCCACTTTATCCACAAAGCCCAGAGCCAAACATTCATCGGCTTCCATCCAGTAGTCACGTTCCATCACGCGTTTTAGTTCTTGATCCGTCATCAAACCACTGGCGAGTTTAGGCGCGGCCTTTCTGAGGTGTTGCACCAAATCATCCAGGTTTTTAGGATTATCCCATTGATTATCCGTTGTTGGGAAAATAATGCTGTCAGTACCAGGAATGCTGCTGAGCTGTGGACGCAGTGCTTCAATGGTTTTTCTCAGGTCAGCACGGCCTTCTGCCTTGGTGGTATCTAGCACCTTGGTCGTTCTCATAAAGTGCTCATGGATTTGGTCTTTCATCCGTTGGATCAGCTTATTCTCCAACTCGATATCGGTGGCTTGCCCGTGAGCGCCGCCCAGAGGTTGGTGAATCATAATCCGCGAACGGGGAGAAATATATCGGTGCCCTGGGGTCCCGTTACTCATAATCACAGAGGCTGCACTGGCGGCATAGCCTAAACAGATGGTTTCCAGCACAGGACTGACGGATTTAGTGGTCTCTTTGCCCCCGTCTGAAGCTGAACCAGATTCTGGGGCTTTGACTTTGATTTCCGTGGTTTTAATGGCATCCATCACGTCCAAAATTTTGTTCATCGCCAAAATAGAGCCACCAGGGCTATTAACGTAAAGGGTGATGGGTTTCACTTTGCCGGTTTGCTGCATTGCTGAAATTAAAAGTTTGGCGCGTTGTTCAAACATCGCAGCCATTTGATCGGTCACCGGACCGTCGAGATTGATCATATTATTGGCCAAGACCAATTCCCAGGTCATTTGTTTCTCACCGGTCACGCCGTCATCATCATCGTCATTGGCACGGGGAGAACAGGCAGCTTGAAGCAATTGCTTCTCAAACAAGCGATCAGCTAGAGTCTCTGGAACTTGAGTTGCCCCTGCCACGGCCGCATCATAAGCGCCACGGGCTGAAGGGAGAATAGAGATGTAGTGACCAAATTTGGGGGCTGCTGGCTTTTTGCTGAAAGACACTGTGTCTGATAAAGCGCGGCCTGATAAAGCAGGAAAGGACCCTGCAAATACCACAGAAGGCTTGGCTAATCTGGGTTTAGCGTTGGCTTTAGAAGCTGAAGGTAATAATTGAAATTGACTGAAATTAATCATGGGTCACACCAGTCCTATTCTAGTTAAATCAATTGGGGTCTTTCTGCAGCACATCTGCATAGGCAAAGTAGAGAATCTCAGGAATTGAAGCATCACTATACCCGCGGTCTTTCAACCCTTTGATCGTTCTGTTCATAAGGTTTACGCGTTCTTTGGTGGCCGCACTGGTTTGCAATGGTTGTCCGTCGTAGGAATCCTTAATATCGTGCAACAGGCGCCGCAACTGTTTGTGAGATTCTTGTAAGTTTTTCTCGGTCAATTTTTGGATTTCATCTGCAAAAATCTCAGCGAAATCCTCTTTGGCCGCTGGTCGTGCGTTATTAACAGACCAGCTTCCCAATTTCCGTTCCACCTCGGAACGGAATTTTTCGACCGCATCGTTACCAGAGAGCCCAAGGGCTTTCTCGACGCTTGCCATCATATCCATATTCGGATTAGGGGACATCTGGGGCTCCCGCTCCCCTTCAACAACAGGCTGGTTCTTTTTGAGTGCCACCAAATGTTGATAATAGCGATAGAAGGTCCCGAGTTCTTGGTCGGGTGGATTGATGAGGCCTGCCGCTTCCAAGAACAAATAACGAATCTGCCGGGCTGAGTAATGCTCCAACTGCACAATATTATCCCCAGGAGAGGCAATCAGTTCTTCCGGAGGCATCGGGATATCTAGCTCTTTGGCAATTTTTTGCGCTCGATCCAAACTGGTGGAACGTTGATCCACATAGTCAAAGCCCATTTGCTCCCGCGCAGAAAGCATCTCCATCAAGGACAACACCGTGATGGGACGTTCCGGATCTTGCTGAATCAATTGATCGATTAACGAGTAGGCCTCGCGAATCGAAATCCCAAATTGACCTTCGTAGAACAGGACCTTGTTCACGACATTGCCGGTGTTGTAATAATCCACCATCTCGCGGACGTACTTCTTCAGGAGCATCTCTTGCTCAGAGGTAAAGCGAGGCTTATCATCATCGTATTCGTCAGAAACGGGCAGACGGGTGGTGTACTGATTTAAAGCGTCATCGGCATAGAGCATCGCCTTGGTGACGGTCTCTCTACCGTCAAACATAATCATGGCATCCTTAAGTCGGTCCATCTCTTTTTCAAAAGCAATATCAGACGGGGTCTTCTCATTATCTTCTTTGTGATAAGTCCCGCGCTTTTGTTTTAAATGGGTTGTGAAGGCTTCCCCGTCAACCGGCAGCAGCGTGCTCATCGTAATAAACATGGCCAATAAGGGAATCACGTTGGGATCCACTTTTCGACCGGGGTTGAGCATCAGTTTTTTCTTGAAATCTTCTTCCAGAATGCGGATCAATTCTCGATAAGAGCGCTCATAACCAACCGGAATCAACTTCAGGCGCTCTCTAAACGAGGGCCATTCGCTGTCGGACATCATCGCCTGGACATTGTTGTCATTGGTGGTAGCCCATGCAACCAGGTTGATATTATCGCCAGAGCTACTGGCCTGGCCTGCCTGCGGGGTCAGTTTGCCTTTTTCCACCCAACGAAGCATCGAAAGCAGCGTGGACTTATCCCCGTCCTTCATAAAGTCATCATAGCCAATATGCCCGCGGTTGGCTTGTGCCAAGGGTCCAATAATTTGAGACAGGCCCGCAGCACTCATTGCTTGAGCAATCCCCTTGCTAACCCGGCCCCATGGCAATTTGGGCGTAATATTCACAATGTTGGCATCGCTGGATTGGGCGGCAGGAATAATCACCAGCCCGCTCTCTGTTAAGCGCGAGTAGTTAAAACGTTCTACTCGAACGTGGCTATAGACTTTTTGCAAGGCTTTGGCAGGGTCTTTGGTACGCCCTAGATAGAGTTTATACAACGCATCAAAGATTTTTTGAGACATACTGTCCATCTTGGCCTGCAGAACATAATCACTGTTAAAGGTTGCCGGAATTTTACCAGTACGACTCAGCTCTTTCAGCAGCTCAACACGACCGCGCTCCGGTAACAGAGAAACAGGATCGGAGTTGAGATTGGCCGGAATCGTGATGACGGCTTGCTCACCACCACCGGCGAGTTCTTCACGCTCGACAACAGCATCACTGGAGCCCAGCCCGGCCAGCTTCAGGATTTTTGGGCCCATTTCTTCTTCCGGGAAAACCCAAGCCGTGCGGTACATGGCACCTTCAGGCGTGGTGGAATAGTTCTCAAAGGTCTCAAACATGGTTTCCACCAGGTTGGTTTTTCCGTTTCCGTTGGGACCATGGATTGTGATCATCCGAGTGGCATGGGTCTTATTGGCCTCAGCCTTAAAGTGCTGATAAAGGCGGAATAAGGCTTCACGTTGGCCCCAGATACCCCCTTTAAGCATAATTTCTGCAGGCTGCCAGGGTTTATTGACAAAGGAAAAATCCGGAACTTCCATACCCAGATATTTACGCCTGTTCCGTTTGGCTGATTTATTGTCATAGTAATCCATGGCATCCACCGCAAATTGCGCGGGGTTTCTCAGCAGCCGGGTTGGATTTTCCCTCACCTTGCTCAAGTATTCTGGGAAGGTCAGGGTTTCTTTGGAGGCTTTGAGCGCAGCCAGTTGAGGTGCAAATAAGGCATCGTTGGGGTCGATGTTGGTACTGTCTGCAATACCAAACAGGAGCGGCCTCGCAGAGGGTGCCGTCATATTTTGCGTCAAAAGCGTTTGCACCGAAGGGCTTAACACACTATTTTTTACCAAATCCATCATCATGAGGAAGCCCCCTTGGCTTTCCGTTCACCCAACATATCAATTAACACCTGACGGATGTTTGGATTGCTTTCATCAACGGCACTGGTTCGCATTTTGTGATGATTGGCACCAAAGGCGTCTTCGATGGCGCGCTTAAAGCCACCGGAAGCATATCTGCCGTTGAGATTGATGTAGCCAATCTCGTTCACATCGGGTTCCATCTCTTTCATCATCTGGATACACGTCTGATCGTCTGAACCAGAGTTATCCCCGTCGCTATAGATATAGATGTAGATGTTGTAATCATCTGGCGGGTATTTTTCAGCGATCAACTTACGTGCAGCCTCCAGACCAGAAGAGATTTTGGTCCCCCCACCTGAAGTACTCTCGTAAAACTTCTTCTGAGACACCACTTCGGCCTCAGTATCAAACTGAATAAATTCTTGGGTAGTGCCGGCGCCAAACATCTCATCAGTAAATTCTTCGCCCCGAATCCGGGCATTGCTTTCGCCAAACTGTTTGCCAATGACGGTTTCCAAATAGAAATTGGTCGTTCTGGCAGCCTCAGTCATTTCGCTGGTAATGGAGCCCGAAATATCTTTGATATAGATAATGACCGCATTATTGGTGGGCTTTTGATCCGGTCGTGGGGCTCTAAAACGCAAGTCTTGAGGGCGAACCACAATTTTATCCATATCGGTTTCGGGATTAAACGCCCGGCCCAGATTGGCGGACGTGGCCTTGAGAATTTGTATTAACGTATCACGCAAAACCAGTGTTCGTCCGTGAGGACTCACTGAGGTCCACTTTTCACTGGTGGCAACCAGGTTACGGCTACCTTTTGGCTCCAAGTTGGGCAGTTTAAGCTCTTCTATGATATCTTGGGCGATTTGGTTCCGGCTAATAGGAGGAGACCACTGTTCTTGATCGTGCTCGCCTTTTTCAGTTCCCGGTTTACCCATACCAGGAGGCCCATCACCTTCGCCTGCCCCGCCATCATCATCTTCAGCAGGGCGAAGCCGAGGAACCCGAACATCGGGCATTGGCACCTGAACGGTTTTGCCGTTGGCATCAGGGAATTTCATTTTGTTGGGATTGATAAATTTGCCCAAGTCTTTCCGTGCTTTGCCGCGCATAATGTCGATAAAGCGTCTGGCATCGGGGTCGTTCATCCCCGGAGGCAAGCTCATTGTAGCCACAGTTTGGCTTAAACGCGCAGGTCTACCTGGCGGTAAATCTAACAAAGGCGACACCCCAGACCAGCCATCACGCCCTTTTTTGCTCAGTGGCTGAAAGAGATCACCAACAGGAACGCCAGGCAATGTAACAGGCTGCTCAGGTGTCTCTTCACCAAAACGAACGCGCGATCTCTCAGATCCCATAGGCTGGATGGCCCCTGGAGAGCGGTCATTTTTTATTGGGTTAAACGGATTAATATTCATTCTGTGAAATGAGACTTTCTATAAAGTTACTTTGTCAGCGGAATCCCTTCTCGGGAAGACATCATTTTGGTGTAGGTTTCAAGCGGAATAACGGGTTCGCCTTGGGCGTTCAGCAGAGATTGCTCCACCCGGACTTCGCCATTATCTTTGGGGACAAAGGACCAGCGCACCGGCACCTTGGTATAGCCCATTTTTCGCATTCCTCTAAAAACATCGAGCAATTGCTTGAATTGCGGCGTTAAATTACTCTTCTTGCCCACTTGCGTGTCAAAACTATCCCAAAATTCATCCCACTGTGGCTTCAGCTCAGGGTCAGTAATCGCACCTGCATTGTCTTGGCTAAGGGCATACTTTAATTCATCAGCAAGGGGCACCTTAAAGGTATCAGCCACCCGCAACATAAATGAGAACAATCCAGCCGCTAGCTTGGTAGAAGCGGAATTAAGGTGAACTGATTGTCCCCAGAGATTTTGAAGATTTTCACCCACATGGGCAGTATCTTCTGGGTGCAGGTCAAACTCATGAGTGTGCTCTAGGAGCAGCTCACCGCGACCGCGGTAGTTCCCATCAAGAACACGGGTCACCGGTTCTCCCCCATTGACCAGCATCGAGATTAAGCGACCAGAATATTTTTCCACCATCGCATCGTTAATCACGGGCTTTGGCGGGGGCTCAGCATCTGGATTTTCGGGATCTGGCTTGGGATCAGGCGCCATCCGGTACAACTGCGCCAAGGTATCTTTGGTCACATAATTACGTAAAAATTCCACGTCACTGGGGCAGTTACGGACTACTTCCAGAACCTTTTCCCAGCCTTTCATAGAGTGGTCATCATAGTTGGCCTTTGCCACAGGGTCTTTAATGGACTCCCACTTCGGCCCGTGCTGGCCTTTATCGTACTTGTCTTTAATCTCTTTGAAGATGGTGTAACCCAGCAAGTAGGGGTTAAAGCTTCGGCCAGCTGCCATCACGCCTGCATTCAGCAAGGCCAGTTCGTGGGTAGCGCCTAAGTTCTCCATTCTGGGATCTTCAATCAGGGTCTTATGGACGATGGTGGCAAACCCTTCGTTCATAATCTTGGTCTTCTTTTGCGGCTGGAAGTAATAAATTCGCTCACGGAAGTTGGAAGCCAAATCCCGCTGCCAAGGCTGCATTGCCCGTGAATTTTCAATCACATACGCCAACACATCATCATCTGGACACAGAGGGGTTTTTCCCATTTCGTCTTTCCACTGCTGCTCTGCATCACTACGGCGTTTGGCCTGATCCGCTTCGGGATCCAGCATCTCTGACATATGTGAAGGCAAACTTCCGGTGGGTCTTTTTCCGAAATCATCTGGGAGACTAAACTTCTCTGTTTTTGCACGATCTGAGAGCTCAACCGGGTTTAATGCGCGTGGTTTGCTCACCGAATGATCCACAAATTGCTCCAGAGAGAACAATTTATCGAGATACTTCTCCACTTCTTCTTGTCCTGGTGAGCGACCATTGGTCATCAGCCCATTAATATATTCCGAAAAGCGGACCATCCGCTCAGGCATCTGCCGGTTTGTATCGGCAAAGGCGGGGTTATGACGGAAAAAGTGATTATGCCCGTAGACGTGTGCAATCACCAATTGATTGACAGGGACATTATTATTCTCCAAAAGATAGGCATAGCAAGGATCTGAGTTAATCACCAACTCATACACCCGACCCATCCCGTAATGATCTCGGTTAAATTGATTCAGAGAATCTTTCCCAAAAGACCAGTGAGGCACTTCGGCCGGCATCCCCACTCTGCCAATGATGGAGGCCAATTTATTCATCGAGGCGACATAAAAATTGGTTTGATAGGGATCCAGTCCCAGTTCTTTGGCCATCACCAAGATTTTTTCTTGCCAATAGTAATAGGTTGGATAGCTATTGGGTCCCACCAGGCGGACTTTGTCTTCCATCGGGGGGCTGGGCTGTTGTGTCCACACTTTCCCTGGCAAACTCAATATTTGCTCTGGGGTCCACAGCTCTTGCGGGACATCCAAAACACCCTGAGGAGTCCAAGCAGCCGCAGGCGCAGCAGCCAGAGAAGCAGCGGTCCATTGAGTTTCTGCAGTCGTTGGCTGTGTGCCAGAGCCTGCGAAAAACAGTCCGAAGTGACTGGCACTCAAGCCCTTGACATCAGCAATGCGGGTGGGTTGCAGAACAGCTGACGCATCAACAGAAGCGCTTTGAGCTGACTTCTTCCGAACAACGCTGGGGTCTATTTGACTATAAGGCGATACCGCCATTGGGGTCATAAAAGCAGGAACTCCAAAATGTAATTCATCTAAAAAGTAATTGATTCAATTGAATGTGACTCAGGAGTGAAAGGGAGGGAATAAGGCCCAGCTCGTAACAGACATTCAAATCGGCTAAAACGAATGCCGGGCCTTGATAACTCACGAAATTAATTACTCAACTTCTGGAATGCTTTTGTATTCCACGTTATCGGCTCGGGCAATATCCAAGGCCCAATCCGCAGAAGTCTCGTTGTAACCAAATTCTTTAATCAAACGACGTTTGGTAGAAGTGACCAGTTCTTCTTGTTCTGCCGTTTTCTTAACAGTCGATGATAAGGAAGGCAGAGATTTTGAACCATTTTTCTCAGCCAGCAACTTACCAATGGCTTTACTGATCGCGCGGTCTTCTTCCAACAGTTTTGTGTAGTCGACTTTGGGAGGCAACTGCTTACCTTCAGGATCCTGTTTGGGCGCATTGGTCTTCGGATCTATCTCAAAGTTACTTGGAAGAATACCTTCATTAATCATCCGGCCCAATTTACCCAGAAATTCGTTACGGTAGCCCTTGGCAGCAGATTCTGAAACACCAGCAGCGGCTTCTACACTACGCATAAAGCTTTCGTCATAACCAGGCTTTCCAAAGCGACCAGCCCGTCCAGATGACCAACCACCACCCGAAGAGGAATTCTCAGCATTCCAAGCATTCACATTGGTGATGTATTGTTGCAGGACCTGCAACTTGTCATCCGTACTACCAGTCATCGCTTCGCGGACATCACGTTTAATCAAACCCACAACGTGTTTTTTGACATCTTCAATCATCCCAATATACTGGGCACGTTGTTCTTTGGTGAGTGCTTCAACGGTATCTGCTTTAGAGAAACGGTTTTTAATGGTTTCTAGTAACAAAATCGGGTCAATAATGCGGCTACCTTGACCTGTGGCCGCGTTGTACACACGGACATCAGACATCGCATCATCAAAGGCGTTTTGGATAGCCCGAGGGCCCATCCCTTTCAACCCTTCCATTTTGCTACTGTCTTGAGCAGCTTCTTCACGAATGGCGCGCTTCATCTGAATCACATCAGGCTCATTCATCCCTTTGATCCACTCGCTGTTATACAGCCGTGCTTTCTCGAGTGGTGTCATCTTGGGATCGGGGTTCAAACGGGTCATGACAGCCCACATTGCCGCCGCATAGTAAGTATGCGGGGAGACATGAATCCCTTGTTTCGTTAATTTAGGCTGATACTCTTCCTTATAGATGGGAACTTCATCTGTAATTCGGGTGTTATAAGGAACATAAATCAAGTTGGTACGGCTTCTGAGCGCTTCCAAAAGCGGATCGTTTTTGACTTTCGCCCAGTTGGGGACGTTGGACGTTCCAACAACGTGGTTGTAGACCGGAATCATGGGTTGTCCCTTGGCGGCGACTTCTTTCTCTTCGCAAGCCCGTAACAGAGCATCCATAATATCGTTGGGAAGTCGGTACAACTCTTCCAGGTTGGTGAACATCACCCCGCGAGTGAGGGCTCCGTCGTATGCAAAGGCGAGAGGGTCAGAGGCCTTACCGCTTCTAAGCCACTTCAATAGGTTGATTGCACCCGTAATATCATCCACAGCCGCGGTCTTCTCATCAGCAGTACCACCGTAGGTGGAAATACCGACACCGGATTTTTCATTCAAATCATATTTTTTGATTTTGACCCGGTTCAAGACTTGGGTGATATCTCCATCAAAGTGATTCAAGAGCAAGTCAAACACACGCTGGGTCCCTGGCGTCATCTCACCAAAGGGACGTAAATCATAAGGGAGTTGTTTACCATCAATTTTAGCTTGAGCTTGGCGCTTATCATTGAGAGCTTGATAAAACTTATCGCGCTTTGGAATCAAAATGGAAGGGTTTTCCAATGTGGGAGACACGAAGAATTCTGTCCCTTTCAAGTTAGGCTCCCCGCCAAAGAACGATTCGGGGAGTCCCCGGAGATCAAAGGCAAAGGTCATCAACTCGCCTTGCTCTGACTGAGAATATTTTTCGAGACCGCGCTTAATAGCTGTCATCATGGTGGATTTAGCGGCACCCGCTGGACCCACCAAAGAGGTTAAACGCTTAACAGCATTTCCACCACTGGCAGCAGAATGCAGGGTTTGCATGTACAATGCAATGGGCCCACGAACCCCAGCAATGGCCCGACGACCGTCTTGTGGCTTCGAGAAAAAGTGGTACTCAAGAAGACTTTCACCGTCTTCCTTCACGCTGCTGATACCACGAGACGTAATCATATCGTACTCATACTGCAGCGGGTTACGGGCTAAGTTAGGCTTTTCCAGCACTTTACCTACAAAATCTGCAAAGCCGATGGTGTCTTTCGAAAAGTCCAGCACCGAGGGAGAAAACGCTTTTTTGACTGCAGCGGTATCCCCAGTGTCAATGCCAAAACCGTCTTTAAGAGCCTTTCTAATGGACGCCAAAATTGTTGGGTCAACAGGGGCATTGCCTCCAGACTCACTGCCATCGGATCCAACGGCATGACCACCGCCAAAGCGGGGGCCTTCTAATCCAACAGATGACGCAAAGTAGACTCTCGACAGTGCTGCAGAAGGAGCAGCTGAGTTAGTTTTAGCCCCAGAAGCTGACTCTGTATCACTACTTGGTGTCGAAGCGGCAAACTGAATTGGCTCTGTTACTTTATTAAAGAGCCCCAATGGCCGTTGACCATTCATATTTACTGGTGCCATTAGTAACTTACCTCCCACTTGGTCGAAATAAATCTTGTCAAATACAATACGAATCCGTCAAAAATCCTGTCTAAGAAAGCGGTGTTAGCCCCCTGAAGACTACTATTTGAGTTTAAGAACTGATTTTCCCTCACTGGAAACATCCCATTCAATTCACACGATAACAACAACAGCGATAATACGAGTTACTTTCTGCTGGCTTTCTTTGTCGAAATCACACGTCCCACACACACAAAGGACTATTTTGAGCTGGGAGAGGAACAACAACACATCACACAGGAGAAACGGTTAAAATCACGATTCAGATTTGAATTACTTTTGTCACAGATTAGATAAAAGGCGCAGGTCTGTCAATCAGAAAAAGGACGTTTGTAATATTTGTTCGCAAGAGACTAGGGTGGCAAGCATTTAACAGGATGGAATGCCGCATGACAATAAATGGACCTGAAATAGACCTAGATATCCAAAACTTAAGTCAGGTGACGTTTAGGCTCAGGTGGCTTAAATTGCGACAATGTGGAGTAAGGCTTCATAGCCAAAGCAGCCTCTTGGGCAGCCTCTGTCGATAAAACCCGATTATCGCTGGCAGGGAAAAGCGCTGAGCGAGTAGTTTCCGGGTTATGGGTATCAAACACTTCTGGAGAGTAACCGTGCCCAATACCCTGTTGGTGCAGTGTATCCAGCACAGGAGAATCTTCGTAACGGCTTTTGGGTCTCTCCGGCTTTGTCATATACAAAAAGTGATCCGCAGGAAACACAGGAGACGAGGTGACGACAGTCCAGCCAGCATCAACAAAAGGTTTCTCAACGCTTCGGGTAAAGGTGTCTGTCGCTTCTGAGCGCTGCTGCCCTGAGGCGTCGTCCGGCAAGTCCTGAGTGGATTTTCTGACGAGATCTCCACGATTGATCAATACGTGGCTTCCAAATTGTGGGAGTCGAGACAATCTCATCAAAATCGAGTCCTTATATCCTTTAAATTGGTCTTTCGAGAAGCATCACAAAAAACTTGTCACACACAGTTAAGTTGTTTCGCGAATTTACGTCGATTTTTTGCACACACAAAGGTTCGTTAGAATACTATGATAATAATAAGAAAAAAGCGAACCTCTGAAGGGCTTTTGTGAACAATTTGCAACAAGCGCTACGTTAAAGTTGTTTCTTACAAAGGACCTCACTCAACAGGGGAAAATAACATCAATGTCTTTCAACCAGATTGTCAAACCAGTAACAACAAGACTAGACGGTGTCTGTTCCCTCAATTTTTTTGAGATAATTCCCTCGGTAATTCCTTTGAATGTAACCCTCACAACAAAGTGACCGAATAACAATACACCAAAACGTCACTACTGGCAATCTATTTTTTTGATCCCATAAAAAAACCGGAAGCAACTTCCGGTTAGGTATCAATGATATGAGGGGAAAAGATATGAGGGGAAAATCAATAATTGTGCATGTAGGTACTAAACTTCTTCAGCCGACCGCTCTCAGGTGGGCCCAAGGCTTTAAACAGCGCCGGCACCACTTTGTCCATTTGACAGGTAAATGAGTACCCACCTTTGGGTATCGAGCACTCGTTGCAATTACCCTGAAGTAAATGGCATTTCATTGCCTGATCGGTCCAAGTTTGCGTGATAGATTGAGAAACATCTCCATCAGGAGTCAGGATATCCTCTACAGTGGCAGAATAAGAGGCTACAGACAGTGCCTGGTTATTAAAGGGACTTGCGAGCACCGATTTTTTTCTTGCTAAATGCTGTTCCTGTGAATGTATGACTGCCATAAGCGTTTACCAACCTCCTCGATAAAGTCTTTTTTTGCCAGCTCAATTTGCCAGCAACCACTATTTCTAACCAACCGCTATTTCCGACCAACCACTTTTTTTGTTGTGAATTTATTTTCTGAGAAACCTGCTTCTCACCCGGCTCTCTTCCTAAAAGGTCTTCTTGAGATGTCTTCCTGTTACTGAGTGTATATGAGCACCCAGGCAATCCACCTCCCCCATTCAGTGGAGACAGCACCCAGTGCTTGTCAGCCATACAAAATTACAACCACCCAAAAGTACTATGTTACCCCTTCTTTGGAACGGTAGTAACCCACTCAAATTTTCCGCAAGATTACTACTATAGCCTGCTTAAAGGGATTTAATCTTCATGAGCTCATCCCAACCGGTCTCCCAAGAGACCAGTCAAACAGCTTTCACAGCTTCCTTGCCTGTATCACAGCCTGGGACACAGTCTGCATCACAATTAGATTCAAATTGGGCATTTTTAAACCATACGACTCTCACGGAGGGGCAAACCCTCCCTCAATCGGTTTCAGACTTAACTAAAGCACTCTATGATATCCAGTTTGCGCTCGATCAATCCGCCATTGTGGTCATTACAGATGCCAATGGGGTCATTACGTTTGTCAATGACAAATTCTGCGATATTTCGCAATATAACCGTGCAGAACTCATCGGAAAAACTCATCGGGTCGTCAATTCAGGCTATCACTCAAAAAATTTTTTCAAGCACATGTGGCATACCATCCAGAGCGGACACGTTTGGAAAGGAGAAATTCAAAACCAGGCAAAAGACGGAAGCCTGTATTGGGTCGATACCACTATCGTCCCTTTTCTTGATTCTGAAAGAAAGCCTTATCAATTTGTAGCCATAAGTCACGATATCACGCAGAAGAAACACATCGAGGCTGATCGGGAGCGTGCGATAGAGCAAGCCGTGTATACCGAGCATTTAGAAAGAATTAACCGCGATCTGGATCAATTTGCGTATATCACCTCACACGATTTAAAAGCACCCTTGCGTGGGATTATTAGCCTGACCGAATGGATTGCAGAAGATTTAGAGTCCGTACTAACGGATAGCACGCGTGAACAAATGGATTTACTGAAAAACCGGGTCTATCGAATGGAGCAACTGATTAACGGGATTCTTTCTTATTCTCGGGTGGGACGCATTAAAGAAAGCAAAACCCAGGTAAGTATCCACCTGTTATTAACTGAAGTGATTGATTCTTTATCGCCTCCTGAAGGATTCACTATCAAAATACAGTCCGATCCCCTCATTTTTGATACCCCCAAAATTGCACTCCAGCAAGTATTTTCCAATTTAATTAGTAATGCCATTAAATACCATCCCAGCCCCCGTCATGGGGTATTAGACATTTCATGGAAGATGATATCCAAACAATGGGCTTGTTTTCGGGTGATGGACAACGGCAATGGGATTCCAGATAATGCGACCGAAAAAGTATTTCAAATGTTTCAAACCCTGCAGCCCAAAGAAGACGCTACCAGCACGGGGGTGGGTCTAGCAATTGTCAAAAAAATTGTGGAGGAACTCAGTGGCAGTATCCAAATTGACACGAATTACAAAGGCGGTGCAGCCTTTGAGTTTGACTGGCCTTTAAACTAGATGACTAAAATAAATGAAAGGCTAAATATAAATGAAAAGAAAGTATATTCAACAATGAGTAGCCTGAGCTCACCCGATGCGTTGAATATTTTGATTATCGATGACGATGATGTGGATATTATGGCGCTCAAACGAGCATTTCGTCACGTGAATCAAAACCACCGTATACACTGTTGTCGAGACGGGCAAGAAGCCCTTGATTATTTAACCAGTATGACACACATTCAAAAACCCACAGTCGTGTTACTGGATCTCAACATGCCCCGCTTGGGAGGACTGGAATTTCTCTCTGTCATTCGACGACATCCAACGTGGAACAGTCTCTATATTTTTGTGTTAACCACTTCTGATAACCCGGATGATGTCCTTAAAGCTTATGAATATAACGTTGCTGGTTATTTTAAAAAACCGCTTGATCCCAGAGTATTCAGTCAACAGATCCAGCTTCTCGACGAATTTTTAAAAACAGCCATACTCCCCTAAATACAATTCAAAGGGACTTTTGTGATGAGTCAAGTGATTCCATTCAAACCGAAGAATTTAGAGACGTTACAGATACTCGTTATCGATGACGATAATGTGGACCGAGCTCTTATTAAACGAAAACTTGCCCCTTTGGCGACCAGTTGGAATGTTATTGAGGCTCCCGACGCCACGCAGGGCAGAATTATTCTGGCACAACAAAACGTCGATTGTATTATTTTGGACCACTTACTCCCAGATGCCAACGGCCTAGAATTGCTGCAACTATGGCAGCAACAAGAAATTGATATCCCAGTGATTATCACAACTGGTTACGGAGATGAATTACTCGCGGTTGACATGATGAAAGCGGGTGCCGCGAATTACCTCCCAAAATCTAAATTAACCGGTTCATTATTGTATCAAGCCATCACTTCAGCCATCCGTTATAAAGCGGTTGAAAGGCAGGTCAGACAAGCAGAAGCATCATTACTGCGGCTCAGCCATCAACATGAATTAATTCTACAATCTGTGGGAGATGCCCTTTTTGGGATTGATCTGGATGAACATTTGACATTTATGAATCCCGCAGCCATTCATCTTTTCCAACAATCTTCGTATCAAGTCTTGGATCATGCGATCAGCCAATGGATAGATACAGAGAAATTAAGCAGCCTGCTGTGTAAGGCAGCCCACATCAAAAACAAACCCGCCTCAGAGCAACTCATTATTGCCTGTCTGACTCCAGAAACAGAACCCATTACGATTGAGATCGACTGGCCTCTCACCCGACAGGATAATCCTCTATTTGATAATGAGGTTTCGAGCCAATCACGGCCAATGGAGCTAACCATCAGTCCGATCGTAGAAGGTCGTGCACTGACCGGAGCAGTATTTGTCTGTAAAGAAATCTCCAAACGAAAGACCATGGAAACCGCACTCAAACAAGCCTCCCAAAAGGCCTGGGAACTCACCCGCCTAAAATCTTCATTTTTAGCCAATATGAGCCATGAGATTCGCTCCCCACTGAACGGGATTATCGGGATGATGCATCTGGTGCTCCATTCTCCTTTAACATCAGAACAGCATGAACATTTGGAAATGGGTCAGCGCTCTGCTGAGCATTTACTCACCATCGTCAATGATTTATTGGACTTCTCTAAAATTGAGTCCGGCAAATTTACGATTGAGCATACCCAGTTTTCACTTCCTGACTTACTCAAAGATACCCTCCACCCGTTAAAATTGCGTGCAGAACAGAAAGAACTTCTCTGGACTGAGACACCTTTACCCAAGTCACTGCCGCCCTACTTTACAGGGGATCCAGCCCGTCTGAGACAAGTCCTCCAAAATTTGGTGGACAACGCGATTAAATTCACTGACACTGGCGAGATTTTAATTTCTGTCCAGGCCAAGGCCGATGAAAATGAGGAATGGCATTTCACGCTCATTGTGGAAGACAGTGGGATTGGGATTGCTGAAGAAAAACGCAACAACTTGTTTCAACCGTTTATGCAGGCGGATGATTCGATCAACCGACAATACGGTGGAACCGGCCTTGGACTGAGCATTTCCTATCAATTAAGTCAGATGATGAACGGTCGTCTTTGGTGTGAAGCCCGAAAAGACGAACAGCCTGGAACCCGGTTTATCTTTGAATTTAGCTTGCCCCAAGCAAGCATCAAAAATACAGAAACCGCATTCATTGCAAACAACATTGCCAATCCTGATTTTGTGTATACAGCGATCACCCCCAAAGCAGCCAATCAGTGCCGTTTTTTGATTGTAGAAGACCAACGCGTGAACCAAAAACTCCTCAGCCATTTATTGACACAACGGGGATGTCAGGTTGCAATAGCCAACCACGGCGAAGAGGCAATACAGCTGTTTCAAAAGAGTTTAGAGACTGGTGATTTCTTTGATGCGGTTTTAATGGATGTGCAAATGCCCGTATTAGACGGCTACAAGGCCACTCAGGCAATCCGAGTACTTGAGACTGACCGGGCTGATCGCAGTCAAACGGCTGTCCCCATTATTGCACTGACCGCGCATGCATACCCCGAAGACAAACATAAGTGTCTTCGAGCCGGGATGTCTCACTATCTCTCAAAACCGATTCGCCCGGAGCAGCTGTTCCAACTCCTGAACTCACTGTTTCGGCATCCCTCGTTTGCAAGCAATACCCATGATCCGGTGAATGAGTCTAATGGGTCAGTTTCGACAATTTTTTTTCCAGAACAGAGACCTCACGAGGGGTCAAAGTCCCTTTAAAGGCCCAAAGTACGGTTCCAGAAGCATCCGTCAGATAAAACGTGGGAAACGACTGGACATGAAACTGGTCTAAAAGCTCAGGAAAGGGTCTTTCCAGAATGGGGAAATCAATCTTATAGGCAGCCTGATAATCCAGCGATGTGGAGGGTCCCCCAGGACGGTCTCCGGCATTAATCCCCAGAATGATGAGATTGGCTTTATGTTTTTCGTAAAACTTTTTCAGGACCGGGGCGCTATGTTGACAGTGCGGGCACCACGACGCAAAAAACTCAAATAGAATCGGTTTTTTTCTGGCCTGATACTCGGCCAAACTCACATATTGACCGTCAATGGAAGACAACCGAAACGAGGGGATTTTGGCCCCTTCGGTTAATAAGGGGACTTCCTTTGCAGGTTTACCAGAAGGATCCAACGGAGAGGTCCCTCCATTATCCACAGCGGTTTGCTGATAATAGACGTAACCACCAATTCCTGCCAACAGCAGTATCGTGAGCCCTATCAGCCATTGTTTTTTGACTGACATTGGGGGTTTGTTCGTTTCTTTTTTATCAGCGATACCCATAGCAATGATTGACCCTAAAACTATCCGAGAATTATTCCTATTCTATAATGAAAATTGTATTCCGATTAATAGGACGTTGAGGCGCTCATGGTGTCCAAATTTTTGTCTATTTTCTCCCATCCGGCTCATCAACGACTACAGCCTTGGCTCACCTTGGGTTTACGGGGGGTGATGGTCTATTACTTTCTGATGCCAGGGGTGGAAAAACTGCAACACGCCAAAGACTTTGCCAGTACCGTTCAAGCCTATCACATGCTCCCCCCTAATATTGCCAGTATTTATGCAGGCTGCCTGCCTTGGCTAGAAATTTTGATTGGGCTCTATCTTTTAGTGGGTTTGTTTACCCGTATCACTGCAGCGGCTTGTGGGGGATTGCTTTTATCTTTTATTATTGCGCTCTCTGTTGTCTTAATTCGGGGAGATGCGATTGAGTGCGGTTGCTATGTGGGCGGCAGTGCTCCTGAGCCAGTTACGTGGTGGCTCGTGGGGCGTGATGTTTTTCTTTTTGCGGGCTGTGCGTATTTATTTTTCTTTCCTCAGTCAAAGCTCAGTGTTGACCACTGGCTCAATCAAGAAGAGACAAAAGCGTCAACTGAAAACCCTCACCCAGAAGATTCACCAGAATGAGCATCCCCCAAACGCCCACGAGTCGACGGGATATTCTTATTTTTATTGGTGTTACCCTTCTTCTTGCCCGGCTATATCTCAGCATTACGGATCTGTATTTGATTGGGTTTGAGCTGGATGATGGCTACTACTATCTAGGAGCCAAAGCACTGGCAATGGGTCTGGGGTACCACATGCCGTTTTTTCCAGGCCAACCTGCTTTGGTAAAGTACCCTCCGGGTTTATCCTGCCTTCTTGCGCCTTTTATCTATATGCTTCCCTCTTTTACGGCCCATGCTCCGTTGCTCAAAATCATCAACCTTAGCATTGCCGCGCTGAGTACGGGGATGTTTTCTGTGTGGGCAAGCCAGCAATTGGCTGCGAACTGGCCTGACAAAAAATATTTACTACTGCCGTTTTCATTTCTGGGCATAGGGCTTTTGGGGCTCAATCCAGCCTGGATGAATGTGGCTACAGAGCTACTGAGTGAACCGCTGTTTTGCCTGATCAGTACTGTCATTCTTTGGCTCAGCACGGTGCCTCCCCATGAGTTATCACGTCAAAAACGCCATGGTGCGATGCTTTTTTTCTCACTCCTACTCTGTTATATACGCTCTTTTGGGTTGGTGATGGGGCTAGCCCTCAGCATCTGGCACTGGAAAGAAGGGCGCCCCAAATGGTCCATAGCCACGTTATTGGGAATTGGCCTATGCATTCTCCCATGGGTCTGCTGGGGGAGTGCCCACCCGCCCACAGACATTATGGACGGCACGGTACTGTACCGATCCTTCAACGAGTCATACGCGCATTCCATCGTGATGGATCTCACCAATGAGTACAGTCCGCTCGGCTTGTTTACCTCTGGACTGAGTGCCTTGATTCAATACATCGCGGTGAGCTTTTTCCCGTTTTTAAAAACCTTGCCTGAAAAATTCTTATTATTAGTGGGCTTTCCGCTCGGACTGTTTTTTTTCTACCAACTCGGTAAAGCGTGCCTGCAGAAAGCATCTCCCCAGAAAGGCTTTCCCTTGTACCAGCTGTATCTTTTGAGCTATTTACTCATTCTGCCATGGTGGAGTTTCCATCAGCAGTATGAGCGTTTTCTGCTCCCGTTGCTGCCGTTGTTATGGGTTTTTCTCTTTGCCTATGTTTGGCAAAGCACTCAAACCGCTTGGAAAAAAGTAGGGTTGAGTCTGTTGTGTTTACTGTTATTAGTCAATGCCGCTTGCTACGGCCAGCACTTTTTCGAGAAGCTCTCTCACAAGCAACAAGGCGGCGATCCACTCACCCAATCACTGGCCGGGGGCACTAATCCGCAAAACCCTCGCATTTGGGATGAATTTCAATCGATTGTGGAAGTGGTGAGAAAGCGAACCAAGCCCAATGACTGGATTTGGACCACAGAGTTACCCTTGCCCACTGCGATTTACGCTGAAAGACCGGTGTGGGATTATTTTTCGCTCATCCCGCATCCCCCGCTAACGTCTATTGGGAAAACATCCAGCGGGAAAACTTCTACGGCTCAAATTCAACTCGTGGTGAATCAAATGCTCGATACCTTGGCCGACAGCCAATGGCGTCAGATTCGCCAACGAGCGTTTCGATACGTTCTACTCGCCCCAGAGATCAAAGGCGGTCAAATCACCGCTGCCACAGACCCGATTACTCAACACTTACTCAGAAGACACGGTCAGCATTTTCAGCTGTTAGAATGCTCCAAACCCGCCGGCAGTTTCTGCCTATTGAGAATTAATCAGGCAGCAAAGTAATCGGCTGGCGTCCCTGAAACCCCTCGACCGGGTCATGGAAATAGAACAAGGCCTCTTCATCAAAGAGCCAACACAGCAAAAACTCTTCTCCAGTTTTGCTCAGGTAGGGGAAGTCAATCAACCCGCGTTCCAACTCTCTCACCAAAATTCCCCGTTGCTCAAAATAATGCAGCCAATCGGTTAAGCGCTCTTGATAGGCTTCCCATTTTTCTTTGAGTAATGCTGAGAGCCCTGCATTTTCATCTAGTTCAGTATTCATTTCTAGCATTCTGGTATAAAGCACAATCGGCTCACGCAAATCACTCAGCTCTTGCTGAATTTGAGCAAATAGTCGCCGCATCTCAGGAATGAGTCCTGCAGCCTCTTCAAGTGTAAAATGTCGTGAATATAAGGGTTCCATCGACGGGGTTCCCATTCCTTATGCCTGAGTATTACGATCGCAGACTCTGATGCTTAGTTATAACATGCCCGCATTGAACTGTGGTCTAAACACGCTCAAAGGCAAGAAATAAGCTAGAATAAGTACACTCCCCTGCTGGCAAAGCCATAAAAGCCATATTTTATTCTTGAGTTCGAGTGTTTCTATTAAAAGGATGACGACATGTTTGGTCACTTCCCTATTCGTAAGCTATTTTACGCGAGCAGTGTGCTCAGCTTTGCACTCATTGAGGGAATTGCTGTCTTCAACCCAGGCATCCGTTGGGCCTATTGCCTCACACTGCCCCTGATCTACGTTGGATTTCAAGATGTGCTGCAAACCAAGCAAGCCATCAAGCGGAATTTCCCGCTCCTAGGGCATGGGCGCTATCTCCTTGAATCCATTCGACCGGAAATTAATCAATACTTTGTTGAATCAGATACAGACGGACGCCCGTTTAACCGCAACAACCGCTCTAATATATATCAGCGAGCTAAAAAAGCCCTTAACACGAGCCCTTTTGGTACCAAGGAAAATGTGTACGAGCCTGGATATAGCTGGATTAACCATTCTATTCATCCTGCAGCAATATTGTCCCAAGAACCTCGCATACAAGTGGGTGGAGAGCATTGTTTAAAGCCTTATATGGCATCACTCTTCAACGTTTCTGCCATGAGTTACGGCTCTCTCAGTAAAAATGCCGTACTGGCACTCAACACCGGAGCTAAAATTGGCGGCTTTGCTCATAACACGGGTGAAGGCGGGCTCAGCCCTTATCATCTAGAGCCAGGTGGCGACATCATTTGGCAGTTAGGGACTGGTTATTTCAGTGCCCGAAAACCGGACGGCACTTTCTGCCCGGATGCCTTTGCAGAAAAGGCCGCCATTGAAAATGTGAAGATGATTGAGGTCAAACTGTCTCAAGGCGCCAAACCAGGGCATGGTGGTATTCTACCCAAAAGCAAAATCACCCCAGAAATCGCCCAAATTCGGGGTGTCGGCATGGACAAAGATGTCCTATCACCCCCGGGACACTCTGCTTTTGATTCTCCCATTGGGTTACTGAATTTTGTCACAGAGCTTAGAAAACTTTCTGGCGGTAAGCCCGTGGGATTTAAACTCTGCGTGGGTAATCCTCACGAATTTTTTGCCATCTGCAAGGCAATGCTCGAAACGGGACTGCTCCCGGATTTTATCACTGTCGACGGTGGGGAAGGCGGTACTGGGGCGGCCCCGCTAGAATTTTCTGACAATGTAGGTACTCCCCTGTATGACGGACTATTTTTCGTTCATAACGCACTCAATGGGTGCAATCTTAGAGAAAAGATTCGGGTTATCGCTAGCGGGAAAGTCTCCAATGGTTTTCATATTGCAAAAACCTTAGCACTTGGTGCAGATATGTGTAACTCTGCCCGCGGGATGATGTTTGCCCTGGGTTGTATCCAAGCACTGCAGTGCCACGCAAATACCTGCCCAACGGGCGTGGCTACACAAAACCAAGACCTTATGAAAGGCCTTGTTGTCGAGCATAAGAGCGCGCGAGTGGCTCAATACCACAAGGCTACCATTAAAACATTTTTAGAAATGCTGGCTGCAGCGGGTCTATCCCACCCTTCTGAGCTTCGGCCCTGGCACATTTTCCAGCGGATTAACAGCCATGAGTCCAAAACACTTGCAGAGCTCTACGATTACTTAGAGCCAGGAGCGCTTCTAGATAAAGCCCCTCCAGGACGCTATCTTCGGGCCTGGCGAGAGGCGAGACCGGATTCTTTTTCACCCAGTCAGCTAATTATCCGCTAGTCTCTTTTTCCGCTAGCCGCCAAAGTCAATAAAGGCTTTGATCGGCACGTCGCTGGGTAGTTTTTCTCGGCCGTTGAGCTCAGAGAGCTCAATTAAAAACATCAAGGCGACCAACTGCGCGTTGAGTTTCCCGACCAGTTTTGCGGCTGCTGAAGCAGTGCCGCCTGTGGCCAACAGATCATCCACGATGACCACTCGTGCGCCCGGTTCAATGGCATCAATGTGAATTTCAACACAGTCTGAGCCGTATTCTAGATCGTACTCATGGCGCTCTACCAAGCCCGGGAGTTTGTTGCGTTTTCTCACGGGAACAAAACCGGCATTCAGCTGTGTTGCCAGTGGGGCTCCCAGAATAAACCCACGCGATTCAATCCCAACAATGTAATCTACTTTTAAACCAGCCAAAGCATCAGCAAACAGAGAGATAGTCTCTTGAAACAACCTAGGATCACGCAACACCGTGGTGATATCTCGAAACAGAATCCCTTCTTTTGGAAAGTCTGGGATCGCCCGTACGGCTTGTTGAATCCGGCTGATCCGTTCTTTTTCCCCGGCGGGGCTGGCAAAGGTAAAGGCAGAAGGGGTTGAGGCCTGCATATCAAAACTCGCTTTCTGTGAAACTAACGACTGGCAACCGTTTCTCGGGTGGGTAGTTCTGTCACGCCCGTCAACTGAACTTGCTGCTTGATTGTATCAAGGGGTGTTTTCAAAAGCCAGCGTCGGTAATCACTCACCGCAGTTAAGGCTTCTTCAAAAGCGGCAAATTCTAATAGCTCAGAAGTATCTACGGTCGTACTCGTCTGTTGAGCGCTCGGCAGTTGTACCATAATCCTAACAGAACCCGCAGTTCGGTCTAGTCGGGTCTTCAGGAGGTTCATTTTGGCCAGCAACACCAGCCCGTTGCGTATCACCTCGGGAGTGCTTGCTAACGTCGTTGCGATATCAGGCAGAACACACTCGAATTCTGAATCCGGGGTCCCCACCGTTTTCAAAACACGGTAAATCAGTGTAAGCATGTCCTTTGGAGAAGGACTGAGCGGGACAGCGGGATACTTGCCGGCGACCCAGTGAATGACATCCGGCGTCAATTCATTCAATACGCCTTGCAGTGCCTCTGGAGAGGGGGGTAAATCCCATAAAATCAGTTCTTGAATCCCGCTCAGCTGTTTCACGCTCTGTCGGTTAATCACAACACCTGGATCCAGAAAGGGGATTTCCGGCGGACGCCCTTCGCAAAAAAGTGCCAGCTTTCGGCTATCCTGCAAGGGGAGCAGTAATTGACCCACGAAGGCATCCAGTGCCTGGCGGTCTCTGTGGTCTATCCACTTTTGGTTGAAATTACCGGTCTGATTCAGCTCACTGACTAAATTTTGCACAGGCGTGGCTGCCGCCGCTTTGGGCCGAGTGGCCTGAGTTATTTGTTTTTGTGGCTTAAGCCCCCGACGCTCTGCCGTTTGGATATAGTCTTCCACCATCAACTGCACCCGTGTCTGATTATTGTAGGTGTTCAACTCCAGATGAACCATAAAATCGTAGCGTTCACTGGGTTGAATCGTCTCATACTGCTGATAATTCCATAATAAGGCTTCCAGTGGGGCCGCGTCTTTTTTGGAGGCGCCTTGCGTGTCGGGTGTCAGAATCAGTTTGAGGTGTTTCCCGCCTTCTCCAATACCGCGTTGCGCGCCAATGGTGACGTTCTCAACCACAAATTTGGGGGCCGGATTTTCTTGCCCAAAGGGGGCCAGCCGCTCAATCAGTGAAATCAAATGGGGGTTCATTTGCGACCAATCGAGCACATCGTCCACCAACACTTTGGGTTGCATTTGCTCATCAGTCACGGTGCGATCGGTGAGCGCGTACAATGCCGTTTTAAAGGCATTTAAACGTTCCGGCTTGAGTGAAAACCCGGCAGCACCGGCATGGCCGCCAAAATTGAGAAAATACGCCTCCAAGGTTAAGAGTTGCTCATGCATGTGGAAGCCTGGAATGCTACGCGCAGAGCAGCGGACCACATCTTTGGCCTCGTCAAAAACCATCATGAACACAGGCACGTGGTATTTTTCAATCAGCCGTGAGGCCACAATCCCAATAATTCCAGGGTTCCAGTCCGGGCTACCCAGAATAATCGCCCGGTGTCCGTCCAATTCCCCATTGGCTCTAAAATACTGTTCGGCCTCCAAAAAGGTTTTTTCGCAGAGCTCTTGCCGTTGACGGTTGAGCTGTTCTAATTTAGCAGCTATCACCCGAGCCCGCTCTGGATCGTCTGTTGTCATCAGCTCAACAGCGTCTGTGGCATTTTCCAAACGCCCCATGGCATTCAGTCTGGGACCAATCGTAAAGCCGATCGTGTCACTGTTCAGTACTTTCTCAGGGGGGACCAAGGCGTTTTCAAGAATTTGCCGCACCCCAAGCCGTTGACGCAGATTCAAAATCTGGAGTCCTCGGAAAACGATATACCGGTTTTCTCCCACCAGAGGCACCATATCCGCAACGGTGCCAATGGCAGCCAAGTCTAACAAGCGCTCAGAGACTTCTGGTTCTGCACCAATAGCGTCTAAGACGGCCTCACAGACTTTATACGCCACACCCGCCCCGCACATCTGCGCCAGGGGATTTTGCTGGTCTTCCATCCGCTTGGGATTGATGTTAGCAACCGAAGGGGGCAGATTTTCAGGCAGTTCGTGGTGATCAGTAATGATGGTGTCCACCCCAAGCCCTTTGAGCAGGCTCACTTCTGAAAAATTGGTAATCCCGGTGTCTGTGGAAATCACCAGTTTGAGCTGGCGCGAACTGACCAACCGGCACAGTGCGGTTGTGTTTAAGCCATGGCCCTCAGTTAAGCGATCCGGAATATAATAGCTCACCTTGGCCCCAGCGGCCCTTAAGCCTTCCAGTAAGATTGAAGCACCGCTGATCCCGTCTACGTCGAAGTCTCCAAAGATCAAAATAGGCTCTTGCTCGTCAATCGCCTGGATAATTCGGGCAACGGCAGGCTCAATATCCGGAAGTTCTGAATAACTGGTGGGCTGATACCCCTCTAGATCCAAAAAGAGGGTTGCCTTCTCCGGGGTATCTATCCCCCGGTTGAGGAGCAGACGGGCGACCACAGGAGAACCTCCTGCTGCCTCCAAGAAGCGGGCATATTCCGGGGATTTAACGTCAAACACAGGTGCCGTTTTTTCGGCCAAAAACTCACCCCGTAACTGCCAAGTTTTTCTCATGTGCTGCTCTTTTCTGCTGGTACTTATTTTGAATACATCGGTAACAGCCTTTATTTTAGAGCAAAGCCTGCGGGAACGCGGCAAAGATTAAGACTTATTGGGAAAAAACTTACGTGTGGGGCTGCAGGAAGTGAAAACCCTTAGCGGGGGTCTTGATAATGGTAAATCTCATTGCGGTAGTTACGAATGACCGCTTCACCGTTTTCATAAGATTGAAGATAGACAGGAGCGATAGGGACTTTCCCGCCGCCACCTGGGGCATCAATCACATAGGTCGGCACGCCGTAGCCCGTAATATGCCCGCGCAGATGCTCCATAATATCCAAGCCCGTTTGTACACTGGTGCGGAAGTGAGACGTTCCCTGAACGGGATCGCACTGGTAGATATAGTAGGGACGAACACGCAGCTTGAGCAACTTTTGCATCAGAGTTTTCATCACCTCGGGATCGTCATTCACCCCTTTTAACAGAACGGTTTGACTAAAGGTGGGGACCCCGGCATCAGCCAGCTTGTTACAGGCCTCAGTCACCTCAGGTGTGATTTCTGCGGGATGCAAAAAGTGGATACTCATATAAAAAGGATGATAACGCTTGAGCATGGCCACAAAATCATCTGTGATGCGCTGCGGCAGGACAACTGGGATTTTTGAGCCCAGGCGAACAATCTCAATATGGGGAATTGCCCTTAAGCGGGCAATAATCCGTTCCAATTTATCATCGGACATGACCAGGGGATCTCCCCCAGAAATCAACACATCTCTAATCTCTGGGTGGGCTTCCAGATAAGCGTAGGCCGCTTCAAAGTCCACCTCATGCTCACCACTGCCCACCAAGCGGCTTCGGGTACAGTAGCGGCAGTAGACAGAACAGGTCTCGTTCACCAAAAACAAGACCCTATCCGGATATCGGTGAACCAAACCAGGGGCGACCATTCGGCCGTCTTCCCCGCAGGGATCGATCATTTCCGTAGGGTCGGTATAAAACTCGCTCAAACGCGGGATCACGGTCTTGCGGATGGGATCAGCCGGATTATCATTCAACATCAAGTCCAAATAGTACGGGGTGACGGCAAAGGGCAGGTTTTTTCCCGCCGCTTGAAAGGCCTTTTCCTCTTCGGGCGTAACGTGGATGTACTCTTTCAGGGTCTCAATGCGGGTAATACGGTTTCTAAACTGCCATTTCCAATCCTGCCATTCGGGTTGTAATTTTTCTTGTTCAAAATTTTTCAGACTGTTTCCCAGGCAGGTGCTGTCTAGCACAGGGCTAGACTTGCTCTGAAACGGCGAGGAACAAGAAATGGAGGAGCATGACATAAAAAATCAAACTTTCATTCGTAATGATATGAGAGCCCAACTCAACCCAAGCATTTTACTCGACTTAAAACAGACTGCCTAGGGATCTCACTGGGAATAAAACCTTAAGTTTTTTAAGTTTTACGGCAAAGCCGATATCGAATCGGGACTGGTCGAATCGGGGCTGGTCGTTTATGATGGTCATTCGATTGATTGAGCTCGCTTTGCGAGAAGGCACTCCCATAACGCATGATCAAACTGGTCGCACTCGATCTTGACGGCACCATCGTCAATGACAAACTCGAAATCTCCCCAAAAACACTCAGCCTGCTTGGCCACCTGATCCAAAACACCTCCGTGCGGGTTGTGATTGCCACCGGCCGTATGTATGCCTCAGCCTTGCCCTTTGCCAGACAAGTAGGCGTGGTAGAACCGCTGATTACTTATCAAGGCGCGATGATCCGAGAGTTTCATGGCCTTCAAAACATTCTTTATCACAAGCCCATTGCGGTCCCGCTGGCCAAACAAGTCCTAGAGGTGCTTCAAAAAAACAAGTTTCACGCCAATGTGTACATCAATGACACACTGTTCACCAATCACCACAATCCACATTCCACCTATTACGCGCGTATGGCAGGGGTTACTCCTGTTTTTTCGGACTCGCTGCTGGATGCCATCACCGAAGCGCCAACCAAAATTATGGCCATTGACGATCACCGCATTGACGAGATGCTGAGCTTACTCACGCATCATTTTCCGGAAAAATTGAGCTACTGCCGCTCTCGCACCAATTTTTGCGAGGTGATTGATGCCGCCGCCTCCAAGTGGAATGCCATCTCTCACCTGGCAGAACAATGGGGGATCCATCCCGATGAGGTGATGGCCATTGGGGATCAGGAAAACGATATCTCGATGATTCAGCACGCCGGTATTGGTGTGGCCATGGGCAATGCCCCGGATCATGTGAAAAAAGTGGCCAATTTAATTACCGAGACGATCCACGAAGACGGTGCCGCCCGTGCCATTGAGCAATGCGTTTTGGGTGACTTCCCGCTGAAAGAGCATAGCCAGCTGGCCTGAAGATAATGACCGAAAGCAAGCACATTCAGCACAATACCCAGGGCCGTATAGGCCAAGGGTTTGATCTCCACCGCCTTGTCCCAGAAAAGCGTTTATTATTGGGTGGTGTGTTAATTGAAAGCAGCCCTCGGGGCTCTGACGCGCACTCTGACGGGGATGTTCTGCTCCATGCACTCATCGATGCGGTTTTGGGGGCACTTGGACAAGGCGATATTGGGGATCACTTCCCCCCCAGTGATGCTCAGTGGAAAGATGCCGACAGCCTTCTACTCTTGCAACAGGTTTTGGATCAGATTCTCAAACCCTCTGGCTATTGCCTGGTGAACATCGATACCACCGTATTTTTGGAAACGCCCAAACTCACGCCCTACAAATTGGGGATCCGAGAAAAATTGGCAAGCACCCTTCAGCTCCCGCTGGATGCCGTTTCATTCAAGGCCAAAACCATGGAGGGGCTCGGCCCCATCGGCCACGGCGAAGCCATTGCCGCCAGTGTTACTGTTCTGCTGAGCCCCGTTTAAGAGTGCAGGGGCTCGGCCCCATCGGCCACGGCGAAGCCATTGCCGCCCGTGTTACTGTTCTGCTGAGCCCCGTTTAAGAGTGCAGGGGCTCGGCCCCATCGGTCATGGAGAAGCGATTGCCGCCAGTGTTACTGTTCTGCTGAGCCCCGTTTAAGAGTGGAGGGGCTCGGCCCCATCGGCCATGGAGAAGCCATTGCCGCCCGTGTTACTGTTCTGCTGAGCCCCGTTTAAGAGTGGAAGGGCTCGGCCCCATCGGCCACGGTGAAGCCATTGCCGCCAGTGTTACTGTTCTGCTGAGCCCCGTTTAAGAGTGCAGGGGCTCGGCCCCATCGGCCACGGTGAAGCCATTGCCGCCAGTGTTACTGTTCTGCTGAGCCCCGTTTAAGACCCGTTTTATAGCTTAAGACAGTTCCCGCCAATATCATCACCATGCTAATCCATTGGGATGCGCTAATATCAAATCCCGGGATCCATAGCAATCTGTCTCCGCGAGTGGCTTCAACACAAAAGCGAACCAGCCCGTAGCCCATAAAGCACCAACCGGCCATCTGTCCGGGTGCTACAGTTTTCTTAGGTTTTCCAAACACCGTGTTGACCAAGAGAAACAACCCCAGCATCCCGATACTTTCATAGAGAGGGGATGGGTGAACGTGCTGGACATGGGTTAAATCCGGGTGTGTCTGGTGCCCCAGTGGATACACAACTGCCCACGGCAACGTGGTGGGGGCTCCGTAGCAACAACCAGAAAAAAAACAGCCCAGTCTACCTATAGATTGCCCTAACACTGCACCTAAGGCCAATGAATCTAGCAATAGTCGCCATGGCCAGTGCTTGTAAGCAGCGGCAACGGCCAAAACCAAAAAACTTCCCACCACCCCCCCGTACCAAACCAATCCCCCAGAACCCAACAAGACGCCCCAGGGGTCTTTCCAAAACATGGCGGGAAAAAACAGGGCATAACAAAGACGGGCTCCGATAACCCCACCGAGCAAAATCAAAATCAGCAAAAGCAGTGCCTCGTTTTCACTGATTTTGTCAGCCTTTAGGCGACGGATAAACACTTGCCCACCGCACAGAAAGGCCAAGGATACCATCAATCCAAAGCTATAAAGAGGCACGCCGCCGATTTGAATAAGGACAGGCCACATCGAATTTAGTATCCTGCATAACGTGTATTAATATTTTTCCAGTCTACAATAACGGTCTATGGATAACACACCAGCTTCGTCTATTCACTTTGAGTGCAGTGCTTGCGGTGAGTGCTGCAGCAGTTTTCACCTGCCTATTGAAAAAGAAAAGGCCGAAATACTCCTGAGCAAAGCTTGGGTACAGTCTCTATTAGAGACGTGGGAATGTGCTATTGAGCCAGTTACCCCCACAATGAGCCGTCTTCCGCTCAAACCCGATCAAACCTGTGTGTTCCTCAGTGAAGAAAAGCGCTGTCTGATTCACCAGCATGAAGGGATTACCCTAAAACCAGAAGAGTGCAAACGCTTTCCCTTTGCGGCCATTGTTATGCCGCCTGATGCGACTGGCGACAGTAATATTGCTTTCGATGTTTCTGCCTCCTGTAAAACTGTTGCCGAAAGCTTACTCAGGCATTTTCTCCCCATTGTCCCGCCTGAGGGGGAACTTATTACTCCTCATGAGCTACTGTTTCCACACACAATCTCGATGGCACGCTATAACGAGACGCTCAGTCAGATAAAAGCGGTTTTAAATCCAGATGCTGTCACTGGACAGAATACCCCTTCATTTACGCGGCTTATGGAAAGATTGAGCAAGATTCGGCAGACGCTACAAAGTCAGCAACTGTCTAAAAAAAAGCCTTTCAACTCATTTCTTTTCAACATTTTGGCCCGTTGCTGGCTGCGTCTGCCTTATGGAAGTTATTCTCGCTGGTCACTTTGGGTGGGCGGCACTGTACAAGACCCGAAACTCTTTGGCACAGTCTCTATGTCCGTACGAGATATTGAACGAATTCCATTAGACAATCTGAGTGAAGCCACCCTCCAACAATTAAGCGGCTTTGTTTACAGTCTGCAGAGCCGAAAGGTGCTGCTCAGCTACGGTCACTCTCTGCAAGATCTGTGGGTCCTGTCTGTCATTTCTATTGCGCTGACCGCCTGGTACGCCCGCGCCTTGGCCTTTTTACAAAATCGTCCACAACCAGAGGCCAGCGACTGGAGTTTGGCGATTAGACTGGTTGAAAGATACTATAGCGGCCATCAACCTTGGTTTCTCGAAAGCATTCGTCGCTGGGGACGCCTCTGGTTTTGGGTTTTAAGCTTGATTTTTTAAACAATTGTCTTAAAATATAAAACACCTAAATGAAATGGGTGTTTTTGCCATTCTATTTTGCCTAAACCAATGCCCTAAGCTAAATCACACATTTCCCGTCCAGGAAACCTCTATCTAGTCGGTATTTTTATCCCTGTGTCCCAACGTATTTAATTTTCGCCCAAAACGTCCGAAAAGCATGAAAGCCCTTGTATGGATTTCTGCCACAAGATTGATTGCGTTTGCGTTTAGGAGTACACCGTCCGTGAAAAATTCTTGTTTTCGTTTCGCCACTGTTTTTACGGTCCTTGTATTGGCACTCTCTAGTTTGAGTAGCCTTGGCCCTGCCTATTCACAAAACAACAAGTACCCTCTGTCTGCTTTTATCAGCAGCACGCGCGATCAGGCCATTTTGGATGCTCTCTATGAACTCGTCGACACCCCTGCTGAAGGCTCACTCAAAGAAATTACCGGCACCCCAGTGCGTGTCTTTTTCAAAAACCTGAACGAATTTAACCGAGCCCTAAAAAACTACGATGCCCTCAGCTGGCTGAGTCCAGACGGGCAGCATGTGATTTTTATCAACATAAAACATAAAAACGCTCCCAAAGAAGCGCTGGCGGCCATTATCGCTCATGAAGTTTTACACAATGACCCAGACAACTCCGTGCAAGAAGAAATTACGGGTTGGACCCAAGAAGCCATTATCTGGCAGCTGATGAAACAACGAAATCCTGCACTGGGTAGAATTCCCACCAGCCAATATGCCCTGGTGGATAGGCTCAACCGTATTGAATCAGAATATAAAAGAGGCTCTCTGGGGCAGTTGGTCCGTGGGAACCCTGGCTATCAAGGTCTCCCAGAAACCTCTCCTGGCTTTGACGGGACGCCCCATGTTGCCCGTGGTGAGACCCAATCTGGGCGTTTAGCCTCACAGTAATTGAACGCCTCAGTTTCCCACGTTAATAAATGTATCGACTCGGCTCATATGTCGGCTTTCTCCCGCAACTTTTTTGCTGCACGAGACTTGGTAGAATTGGCGAGCTAAAATGACAAGCTTAAATTAAGAGCTTATGGCATGATTGGCTTTTAAAGGCCCTGTTTCAGTGCCGTATCCACTTGCTCTCTACCCTTTATATCGTGTTCAAGTTAGGAGAAATCCCCCCCTATGGCGATGAACTTTAACCCGGCTACTGCGCCGTTTCCCCCGTTTAATCCGATGGGCGGTAATCAATCTTTCAATCTGCCTCCCAATTTTAACTTACCCCCCAATTTCAATCAGGGGTTTAACCCCGCTGCGTTCAGTGCGCCTCCTCCCCCAGTGAATTTTGCGCCTCCCAATTTCACTCAGGCCCCGCAGCCTGGATTTATACCCCAGGGATTTGCTCCAGCAGGATTTCCTCCAGCAGGATTCCCACCTCCGGGTTTTCCACCGGGCATCAACATGGCACCTGCCGCCGGGGGTAATTTCCCGCCCATGATGGTTCCTCCGGGTTTTGGCATGCCTCCTGCTCTGGCAGGAATGAACCTCAACGCCATTGCCTAGTCGTTCATGCTCAGAAATCATCTTATTTAAAACCAATCTCTTAAATTGAACATTCCAACGCCCTTGCATACAGCGAGGGCGTTTTGGCGAGAATCGTTTATGAGTAAAGACTTTTCTAGTCGAGCGCGCTCTAGACCATGACTTTTCTATGAGGGTTCGCCGGATGATCGAGCCAGGTGACTTTCTCCAGCCCCCGTTCAATCGGCACCATCGTAATGCAATCATCCACGGGACAGACCAAACTGCAGAGATTACAGCCCACACAGGACTCTTCTTTAATCTGAGGCACCCGCGAATTTGCTAGTAATGCTATAGACTGGTGTGCCCCGTCCTCACAGGCACTGTAACAAACCTGACAACCAATACAGGTCTCTGGGTTAATGTGTGCAATCACTTTGTGATTGAGATCCAGATTTTGCCACTGCGTAAATCGCTGGACAGCTTGTCCAGTCAGGGCTGAATAATGAGAGAGCTGATGTTGATCCAAATAACTCTCTAGGCCCGAGATCATTTCTTCCACGATACGAAACCCGTAATGCATTACTGCCGTACAGACTTGGACAGAAGAGGCCCCCATCAGAAAGAATTCTGCCGCATCTTGCCAGGTTTCAATCCCACCAATGCCGCTAATAGGTATCTTAAATGCAGGATCTTTTGCCAATTCTGCCACCATATTGAGGGCGATTGGCTTGACCGCAGGACCACAATAGCCACCATGAGTGGAGTAACCATTCACCGAGGGGTTAGGCTCCCAGGTATCTAAGTTAATCCCTGTGACCGAATTAATCGTATTGATGAGAGAAACCGCATCGGCGCCTCCGCGTTGGGCCGCCAGTCCAGCAACTCGAATATCCGTAATGTTCGGCGTCAGTTTGACAATCACCGGTTTGGTGGCAACCGCTTTGGCCCAACCCGTAATTTTTTCAGCCACATCCGGATTTTGGCCCACGGCAGAACCCATGCCGCGCTCACACATGCCGTGAGGGCAGCCAAAGTTGAGTTCAAACCCGTCGACACCAATGTCTTCACAGCGGCGAATGCAGTCATGCCATTCGGCTTCTGTCTCAAACATCAAAGAGGCAATCAAGGCGTGGTGAGGAAACTCGGCCTTCACGGCTTTCATCTCAGCCAAATTGACATCCAAAGGCCGATCTGTAATCAACTCAATGTTATTCAGCCCCATCATCCGGTTATTTTTGTAGCTTACCGCACTGTAGCGGCTCGACACATTGACAATGGGACGTCCAAGAGTCTTCCAGACGGCTCCACCCCAACCCGCACGAAAGGCATTGGCCACCTGATACCCCGTGTTGGTGGGCGGTGCAGACGCTAACCAGAAAGGATTTGGGGCTTCGATGCCGGCAAAATTGGTTTGCAGACTCTGAGAAGCCTGATTTTTTGAAGAAACCGATTTAGACATGACTCACCGTCCTTGCTGAAATACTTGATTTCAAATACTGGGCAATCCCACGAGCAGCATCCCGACCGTGCGCCACAGCATTCACCACTTCTTTTCCTCCGTTAACACAATCTCCCCCAGCAAAATACTTGGGGTTATGGGTCTGATAGCAGTCATTCACTTTAATTTTTCCGTTCTCAAGTTCCAAATGAGCAATATTGCGGTAAAACTCAACGAGTTTTTCCTGCCCCGTAGCAAAAATCACGGTGTCGCACGGCAGATCAAACTCACTGCCAGCGACAGGCTCCATACTTTGCTTGCCCAAAGAATCTGGTGCTCCCAATTGGTTTTTGACAAAGCGTACGCCTGAAACAAGACCCTCTGATGTGCCCAAAACTTCCACAGGAGAAGCCTGATATTTAAACTGGACGCCGTTCAGCCTTGCCAGCTCAACTTCAAAATAATAGGCGCTTTGATCTTGCTGCGTTCGTCGGTAGACCAGCATCACTTCTGCACCCAGTTTGGCCGATTGCACCGAAGCATCAATGGCTGTATTACCGGCACCAATCACCAAGACTTTCTGTCCAATCGAAACATTGGCTGGTCCTAGTTTTCTCACCGTGTAAATAAATTCCGCAGCCCCATGAATATTTTGGAAATGTTCACCCGGAAGACCCAGCCTTTTAGATTTTCCAAGTCCAGCCCCAATAAAAATCGCGTCATATTCTGCATCCAGCGCTTCGATCGAAATTGTTTTTCCTGAAAATGACTTATCCTGAGGGGAGTCTTGAGAAATGACTCGGGTGTGTGTCTGTATTTCAAAGCCGATCTGTTGCAGATACGCCACCTCTGCGATGGAATCGTTATTGCCGTATTTATAAGGAGCCACCCCATAAGTATTAAGACCGCCTGCATGCTCACTCGCCTCAAACACCACGGCCTTCACGCCAAGACGAGTGAGCTCATGGGCACACGCCAGTCCTGAGGGACCGCCTCCAATAATGGCTACTTTTTTATTCAGTGGGGTTTCCGTCTGGTCATTCGCCTCAAAAAACTGCCAATTGTTGGCAATAGCCGCATCAGTTGCAAACCCTTGGAGTCTCCCGATATCAATCGGCTTTTCATTCAAGTCGTTATAGACACAAGCCCCTTCACACAGCACTTCTGTGGGGCATACATAGGCACATGCACGTCCCATGATGTTCTGTGTGAAGATGGTTTTGGCCGCACCCGCAGTGTTGTGGGTCATAATTTGACGGATAAACATCGGGATATCAATCGATGTGGGACAGGCTTGAATACAGGGTGCATCGTGACAGAAAAGGCAGCGGGAGGCTTCAATCACGGCTTGGTTTTGATGAAGTGGGGGTTTGATCTTAGGGAATATTACCTCTGTTTGAGTGGTTTCTGGTACAACACTCATCACATCGTCTCCTTTTGCAAGGCAAGGAAAGCCGCTTCAAGTGCCTGAAGCAAATGATCAATTTGTTCTCGATTAATTGACAGTGCGGGTGCCAGCCTTAATACATTACCGAACAGACCGCCTTTTCCAATAAGCACACCCTTATCCCGGCAAATTTCCATCACCCGGTTGGTTTCAGCGGAAGCATAAGCTTTTGTCTTTCGGTCACTGACAAGCTCAACACCCATCAAAAGCCCTCTGCCGCGGACATCACCAATTAGTTCAAAGCGAGATTGAAGTGCCAAGAGGCCTTGACGAAGGTAATCACCCATATCCCGGGCGTTTTCAATCAATCGTTCCTCTTCGATAATCTCCATTGTAGTGAGAGCTTGCATGCTTTGGAATGGGTCACCAGCAAAGGTATTAAAATAGAGTTTTCCTGCCAGTGGATCTGCCACATCATCTCGCATCACAACCGCGCCAATGGCGGCACCATTGCCAAAACCTTTGGCCATCGTGATCACATCTGCAGGGATTTCCAGTTCTTTGGTGAGAAGATACGCCCCGCCGCAGCGACCCGCACCTGTTTGGACCTCATCACTGATGTATTTACCGCCGTAATTGTGGACAATGGCCGCCACCCGGTGGAAATACTCCTTAGGCGGGGCGATAAAACCACCCACTCCCATCACGGGTTCTGCAATAAAGGCGGCAATTTTACCGTGTGTGGTTGTTTGTATGGTGGTTTCGACGTTATCCGCACATTCCAGATGACAACTCTCTGGTTTTTGTCCAAATGGACAGCGGTAACAATTGGGCTCCATTGCAGAAGTCACTTGAGCAACAGGTTGAGAACGAAATCGCCAAGTATGATGCCCACACGCAGCCAACGCAGCCGAGGTCCCTCCGTGGTAACTATGCCGCAAGTTAACAATGGTTGTTTCTCCGGTGGCATGGCGTGCTGCCATAAAGGCAAGTTCATTGGCCTCGGAGCCAGAGTTGGTAAAGGCACAACGGTTCACCCCCTCTGGGGCAAGACTGGCTAGCTTTTCTGCCAGTTTCACGATGTGTTGATTGAGATAAAGTGTAGTCACATGCTGGATTTCATCGGACTCAATCATCGCTTTCATTCGCGCTTGGATAACGGGGTGATTATGCCCTGCCGAATTACAGACAATACCACCAATACAGTCGAGGTACTCCCGTCCTGTTTCGTCATACACGTAGTTCCCTTTTGCACGAACCAACTCCAATGGCTTTTGATAGTAGTGCACAGCGGTTGGCAAGAGGTATTGCTTTCTCAGCGAGAGAATCTCATCGGTTGTTAGATCTTCTGTCAGATCCCCCGAAAGGACTTTCGTAGGCACAGATTTTTCCTTTCAAACCCAATATAGTCAGACACAAAATACAAAAATTTAGAGTGAAACAAGCTCTTTATAGGTTTCTGGCCGCCGGTCTCGATAGAACTGCCAGAGGTCACGGACTTCTTTAATCATGTCGAAATCGAGATCCGCCATCAGAAGTTCATCTTTGTCTCGAGAGGCTTGGGCAATAATCTCACCGCGAGGATTCACGATATACGATTGGCCGTAAAACTCGCCTATATTCCAAGGGGCTTCACTTCCCACTCGGTTAATCGCTGCTACATAATATCCATTAGCCACTGCATGCGCGGGTTGCTCCACTCGCCAGAGATATTCAGAAAGCCCAGCCACCGTTGCTGAAGGATTAAACACAATTTCAGCCCCGTTCAAACCCAAACACCTTGCCCCGTCTGGGAAATGGCGGTCATAACAGATATACACCCCGACATTACCGTATCGTGTTTTGAACACGGGATAGCCTAGATTACCCGGCTTGAAGAAGAACTTCTCCCAGAAGCCTTTGACTTGTGGGATATGGTTTTTCCGGTACTTCCCTAAATACGTGCCGTCTGCATCAATCACAGCAGCCGTATTATAGTAAACACCCGTCATTTCCTCTTCGTAAATGGGGACAACTATCACCATTTGGTATTTTTTGGCATACTCTTGCATCATTTTTGTGGTTGGACCGTCCGGAATGGCCTCTGCCAAGCCGTACCACTTAGTCTCTTGGGACGGGCAAAAATAGGGGCCCGTAAATACTTCCTGAAAACAGAGCATTTGCACCCCCTGTTGACCGGCTTTTTCAATCAGGGGAATATGTGCTTCAATCATCGCCTTGCGGTGCTCTTCGCAAGAGGCCTCTGTCGGGGCTTTATTCGCCATTTGTATTAGGCCCACTCTCACCTTGCGCTTATTCTCTGAATTGTTGTTCGTCATTTCAGTGACACTCCTTACACACTCAAACACCTAAATTTTTAGAATAATTTACCGATTTGCGCCAGCCATGAGTGGCTTTTCAGCAAATTTCTGACTAGGAAAATCCGTAGAGTGAAATGCGGCACGGGGCAAATATTTCCCGTATCCAGGTTCTAAAAAGCATTCACCCCTATCTACTGCAATGTGTCCACGCAATAGAACTGTTCGGGTTTTGCCCGTCAGTTGCCAGCCCTCATAGGCAGAATAATCACACTGATGGTGATGCGTTTTGGCAGAAATCGTATGCTTCTCAGTAGGATCAAAAATCACAATATCCGCATCAGCTCCCACAGAAAGGGTTCCCTTTTTGGGCAGTAGTCCAAACAACTTGGCCGCCTGAGTCGAAGTTAACGCCACAAACTGATTAAGGGAGATTTTGCCCGTTCTCACCCCTTCAGAATACAAAAGCTCCATCCGGTGCTCAATTCCAGGCGCTCCGTTGGGGATTTTCGAGAAATCCTTTTCACCCATCCGCTTTTGCTCCAGACAAAACGGGCAATGATCCGTTGCCACTGTATGAATCAGGCCCTGATCAATTCCTGCCCAGAGTGCTGCCTGATCTTTTGGTTTCCGTAGTGGGGGGCTAAAGACCCACTGAGCCCCTTCAAAGCCGGGTCGCTCGTACAAAGTATCATCCAGGAGCAAATACTGAATACATGTTTCCGTAAACACAGTCTGGTTCCGTCTGCTCGCTTCTCGGACCCGGTTGAGAGCCCCTTCACAGGTGAGATGCACAATATAGCAAGGGTGTCCGCCCTGATACGCCAGATCGATAAAGCGGCCTGAAGCCTCTGCTTCAGCGATTTCTGGGTGTGCCAATGCGTGATACTTCGGTTCCGTTTTTCCTTGAGACCTGTATTTTTGTACTCTCTCGTCAATCATGTCTCCGTTTTCACAGTGAGCAATGACTGCCCCACCGTATTGACCCGCCTCATCCATCAACTGGAGAATCTGGCGGTCATCCACCATCAAGGCCCCTTTATAGGCCATGAACACTTTGAAGGAGGAGATCCCGTCTTTTTGAATAATATCTTTGATTTCAGCCCGAGTCTCTGGATTAAAATCAGTGACACCAACGTGAAAAGCATAATCGCCTAATGCTTTCCCAGCCGCTTTGGCGTACCAGGTTTCGAGCGCATCGCGTAAGGATTTCCCCTGCGTCTGAATCGCAAAGTCAATAATGGTGGTTGTACCACCGTATAAACCAGCGCGTGTCCCTGTTTCAAAGTCATCACTGGCATAGGTCCCCATAAAAGGCAATTCCATATGGGTATGCGGGTCAATTCCTCCGGGAAAGACGTAACAACCTTCTGCATCCATCACCAGCCCATCAGGAGCCTGTGATTCAAAGAGCGAGGTCAAATTATTGCCAATAGCAACAATGCTTTCACCCTGGACCCAGATATCAGCCTGGGTCGTTTCACTGGCGGTCACCACGGTGCCGCCTCGAATTAACTTGTTATTGGAACTGGAACGCATTCCTTACCTCCAAAATCACTGATTTACGACTTGGGCGCTACCAAATACTGGATTCTTTGAACCAGCGCTTCACCGTCACCTTGGTATCAGTGTAAAAATTCACAGAGCCTGAACCATGGGCTTTAATATCCCCAAAGAAGGAATCTTTACTGCCGCCAAAGGAGAAAAACGCCATGGGCGCGGGAACCCCAATATTAATCCCAATCATGCTGGGGTCTACTTGATACGAAAACTGGCGGGCAGCTGAACCCGAAGAGGTAAACAGTGACGTGGTGTTGGCATAAGGTGATTGATTCAACCAAGCAATGGCCTCTTCAAAGGTCTCAGTCTTGCCGAGACAAATCACGGGGCCAAACACCTCTTCTCGGGCAATACGCATCTCTGGAGTGACGCCTGTAATCAGAGTTGGACGGAGATAGTACCCAGCCGGATCAACCCCGTCAAGTGCAAGCCGGCCGTCTACCAAAATCTCAGCGCCTTCATCAGCAGCAGATTGGATAAGCCCCTTCACGCGCTCTAGAGCCGCTTGAGAAATCAGGGGACCCACCTGAGTAGTGGCCTCAGTCCCTTCACCCACGACAAGATTTTCTGTTGAGAATTTCAATTTTTCTCGCAGTTGCTTGTAGGTCTGATCGCCCACACCCAAAATCACAGAACCCGCCAGACAGCGCTGACCGGCACATCCTGTGCAGGATTCCGTCACAACCCCAACGGCTTGATCGAGTTTGGCATCCGGCAAAACCACCATAAAGTTTTTGGCCCCGCCCAACGCTTGCACGCGTTTGCCCAAGCCCGTCGCGGTTTGATAGACATGTTTGGCCACTGGGGTGGAGCCCACAAAGGAAATCCCTTTCACATCAGGATGAGAGATAAGCGTATTCACCACATCCTTACCGCCTTGGACCATATTAATAACGCCGGCAGGCATTCCTGCCTGTTCAATCAGCTCAAATACTTTTACTTGGGTTAGGGGAACGCGCTCACTCGGCTTAAGGACAAACGTGTTGCCAGAGGCCACGGCAAAAGGCCAGAACCAGAACGGGACCATGGCAGGAAAGTTAAACGGTGTAATCGCCACAAAAACACCCAGAGGTCTGCGGACCGCCTCACAGTCAATACCTGATGCGATGTCTTCCGCACTTTGTCCCATCAGCAGAGAGGGCATCCCACATGCCATTTCCACCATCTGGATTCCACGGCGAACATCCCCACGTGCCTCTGAAAGTGTCTTCCCGTTTTCTAGGGTCACTAATTGGGCAAGCTCATCGGCATGGGCTTCTAGCAAGGTTTTGAGACGAAATAATATCTGAACCCGATCAATCACCGGGGTTTCGCGCCAGCCCGTATAAGCCTTTTTTGCGGCCTCTACTGCGCGGTTAACATCTCCCTCTGTCCCCAAAGGGCACTCAGCCAATAGCTCTCCATTAGCAGGGTTAATCACAGGCACCGATTCAGTCCCTTCAGAAAACACCCAGGCACCATTAATATAGTTTTCGACCCGATTAATTTTTCGCGATACCGCACTATCAGCCTTATTTAAGACGACACTCGATGAGCTACGGGCTGTCATAATCGGATTCTCCTACATTGAGTAATACAAGTAATTACATAAGACAGAAGGGCAGCGATTACCAAGCGTTCAATCTCAATCACTAAATGAGCTGACCCTAGAAAGTTCAGGGGCAGAAAGACTCGCAAATAACCGACAAACGCGGGGACACATGCCTCAAAATGAACACAAAGAACACACTCACCACAGTTCACTCACCAGTGAATGTGACAAATATCGTACGATCCACACCCTCACTTGTCAAACCCGATTGAGAACCCCGCGTTTACTACTTTACTGATGGGGTCTGGGCGGGTCCTTCCAGATCTTTTTCGATGTATAGAGAGATCATTGCCAACTCTTCATCTCGAAGTGTCGCCATCGGAGCCATTCGAGTCAGTATGCCCGGCCATTCTCGCTTGGTAAATTGCCGGACTGGAATAACCGCATGGCAAGACCCGCATCGGCCTTGATAAAGATTTTTGCCCAATGTGTAAGCCTCAAGCTCAGAAACTTTTAGTGGTGCCAAACGGTGGTGCGGGAATTTAATGAGTGGCATTACGGGGACCACCGCTTTGTTAAAATCCACGGGTGGCTTTTCAATGGGTGTTTCATCAACTGTGGTGTGATTTGCACTGTCATTACCAGACCGGATCTGCTGCATCAACTCTTCCATCGTCAATCCCTCAGCACTCACACCCAAGGGAGCCTGTATAAAACACAGGCTCAAGACAACAATAAGGGCAATCCGAGCAGTATACAAATAGATCCTTCTTTGTCTAGAAAGCAAACGTTAGTTGGGTAATAAATGCGTTACTGTACCGCTCCTGGCCAACGTTGTTAAAACGCGCACGAGGAGAGGTAAACTGGTACTCAGCTTTGAGATAAACACGCTTAAATGGGTTATATCGAACCCCACTAGACCACCGGTACATCTGGTTACCAGAACGGGCTTGGTCCAAATCCACCCAGTTCCAGGCAGCAATAGCAGTCCACTTGGGATTGATATCATAGGATGTTTCAACATAGTACCCTGCCAAAGAGGATGGAAACAAACCATAAGGCACACCATTAACATTGGTTGTGCTAGGGTTTCCACCTCGGTTGAAAATGGCGGTGGCATATTCCATCAGCATACCAAAGCGTTTGTAACGGTATTGGATATCACCAGAAATAATATTCAAGGCCCGTCGATTCAGGTTATCTATCTTGCTGTAGTGTGAAGCAACACCCACACTTAGACCGGGGAATGGCATATAGCCCAGTCGTGAGTATATGGCTTTATTTCGGTTGTTATCTAGCAGGTGAGAATTTTCGTCACTTTCTGGTGCACGTAAGTCTCGAAGGCCCTTAAACCCTACACTGGCAGAAATGGGATCGTTACCATTAGCAGAATATTGGTCATTGAGCCCGTTGAGCACCATAAAGTCATAGCTGATGGCACTTCGTTTGAGTACGGGAATAACACCCGTAAAACCAACGCCCAAATCACGGTAAGTACTGGGAATAACCAATTGATCCACCAACGGACGGTCAACCAATTTTCTTGTTGGCCCGTCGTGATTCACATTAGTCCAGGTTACTTGGGGAATCATTAGACCGGCCTGAAACGTCAGCCAAGGCTTATGAGTATAGATAAACCGGGATTCTTCAATCGAGATCTCATCTTTACCCGCATCTTCATACTCAACCTCATTGTACCAAGATGATTGCTCATTAAATTGAACGTTTGTTCGAATACTTACCCTGCGAATATCAAACGTATTTCCATCTTTACCATTGGCACTCAGATATTCCGATGTTCTTGGGGCATTGTAATAGGCTCTGTAACCCATCTCAGCGTATCCACTGATGTTGGGCTTCTGCAAGAGTTAGTCGATAGAACCTGCATGGTCATCCACTTGTGCAGACAGATCGTCCGCCTTCTGACTGGCCTGAGTTGCTTTGACCTCAGTTTTTTCAATACGAGCCTGTAAAACGGACATCTGTTGCATCATGGCGCGCTGGGCTAGCATCATTTCAGCCAGATATTTTTTGGCCTGATCCAGCGTCAGCCCGTCGGTATTCACCACTGTATCTGTTGATTTAGGAATCAGGGGGGCATTTGGATCCAGTTGCACCGTTTGAGCAGTGTGAACATGCTCCTCTGAGTTCTCAGAAACAGGCGGCTCTATAGCCTTTGCGCACTGTCCAATCAGAAACGATCCAAGAAACGTCAGCAACAAACCTATTTTTAGAGACAGTCTCACACTAAACACAGTCAAAATCCTTTATATCGGTGTGTGATTAAATACTTGATTCCAATTGAGAATTACTCTCATTATCATCTAAACAATATGAGAATGCGATTTATTCTCAAAAGAGAAAACTCATAAACTTAAAAAGGCGCCCGGCGCTTTCCGCCGTCCACACAAAAGGTGATTCCTGTGATGTAAGAAGCTTGCTCTGACGCCAAAAAACTGACCGCATCGGCAAATTCTTCAGGCCTGCCCAAACGACCCATCGGAATGGAAGCCGCATATTTTGCCAAATATTGTTCACGCGTGCCCCCATGACGGGCAAGTTCAGCATTAATGCGGTCTTCTGTTCTATCTGTATAGATAACGCCAGGGGCAACACAGTTTACGGTTACCCCAGACATTGCAATTTCGTCAGAAAGTGTCTTGGCCATTCCTGTCACCGCAGCACGAACCGCATTCGAAACAGCCAAATTGGCAATCGGCCCCGTCACTGCCGTCGAAGTCACAATCAAAATCCGCCCCCAGTGACGTGCTTTCATTCCCGGTAAAAAGGCTTGATTCAGTCGGGTCACGCTTAAAAATAATTGCTCAAACCCAGTTTGCCAATCCGCATCTGTGGTTTCTTCAACAACAGTCGGGGTTGGTCCGCCCGTATTGTGAACCAGGATGTCTAGTCCGCCCCATTCTCTCTCAATGGTTTGGATCAACGTATTGAGAGACGCTTGTTGGGACAAATCACAAGGAAGTACCAGTGGGGGCTCTCCTGTCAGTTCTTCAATGGTGCTTGCAACCGCCTGAAGTCGATCGGTATTTCTGGCACAGATTGCCAGTTTCACCCCTTCTTTAGCCAAAGAAATAGCAGTAGCCTTGCCCAAACCTTTAGAGGCCGCACACACCAAGGCTCTTTTACCAGAAATGCCCAACTCCATAAAACGCTATCCTTTCTGCCAGAAAATAAGTTTTCTATGATACCCCGTAATACCGGGTTGCAATCGTTTTGGCTTCACTAAAAAAGTCTAGGCTGTAACGACCGCCCTCTCGACCAATCCCACTGTCCTTTTGACCGCCAAAGGGAGTCCGTAAATCTCGGGCAAACCAACAGTTCACCCAGACCATTCCCGTTCTAATTGACGAAGAAACCCGGTGACAGCGGTTCACATCGCGACTCCAAATGCTTGCGGATAATCCGTAAACCGCACTGTTCACACCCTCAATCAGCTCAGACTCTGAGTCGAAGGGAATCACCGCAAGGACCGGACCAAAGATTTCTTCTTGCGCCAAGCGATCATCCGGTGCCAAATCAATCACAACTGTCGGTTCTACAAAGCATCCCGGTATTTTTTCGGCAATCACTTTCCCCCCAGTCAATAATTTCCCATTAGATTGGGGATCGTTTGCTAAATCCAGATATTTCGCGACTTTCTCCAGATGCTCAGGATGAACCAACGCTCCCATTTGAGTTTCCATCTGTGTTGGATCACCCACCTGAATGGCTTCCGCCATCGATTTCAGCTGCTGGCAAACGTTCTCATATACTCCTCGCTGAACAAACAGGCGAGAGCCAGCCAAACAGATTTCACCCTGGTTGCGAAAGGCCGCACGAATCACATGAGGCATAGCTTGCTCCAGATCGGCATCCTCAAATAAAACAGTGGCCCCTTTTCCGCCAAGTTCAAAGGATACCTTCTTCAGCGTATCAGCAGCCGCCTTCATAATGGCTTTGCCTGTTCCAGTTTCTCCTGTGAAAGAAATCGCTTTCACATCAGGATGCCGGGTAAGTGCTTCACCCGATTCTCCCGCGCCAAAGCCATGGACCACATTAAAAACACCACGGGGCACGCCCGCTTCATTCATCAACTCTGCCAGTAATGTCGCAGTCCAGGGGGTCCACTCTGCCGGTTTCAACACACAGGTATTGCCCATTGCCAAACACGGGGCTATCTTCCAAGAAGCCAAGTAAAGGGGTAGATTCCAAGGCGTGATCAAACCCACGACCCCCAGAGGCTCACGGACGGCGATGTGTCGTTCCATCGCACTCACTGTATAGCACTCCTCAGCCAAAGTAGAGGCAAAGGCCGCAAAGAAAGAAAAGTTCGCAGCTGATCGGGGGATATCGCCTGTTTTACTCTCTTGAATGGGTTTCCCTGAATCCAGGGTTTCGGCTTCGGCCAAGGTGTCCAGGTTATCAAGAATCAATTCAGAGACCCGGTGCAATATATTACAGCGTTCTTGCATACTCATTTTAGGCCAGGGCCCTTGCTCAAAGGCTTTTTTTGCAGCGAGCACTGCTCGGTTAATATCCGTTTGCTGGCCTCGTGGCACATAAAACAATCGCTCTCTGGTGGCTGGGTTTATATTCTGGAAGAACACAGCCTGATCAGGCTCTTTTCCATTAAAATCAGGGGCAATATACTGTCCGTCGATAAAATGAGAAATATAACCTCGGTCAATGTCTTGGACACAGCGTTTGCTGTTTATCACAGTTTTTAAGGGCGATTTCAAATTCATCACACGTATCTGCCCTAATTCCAGCCGGGACGGTAAGCCACAGCCTTCATCTCGATATAGTTATACCCCGGGGGTCTTGCCTCAATCGTGGTTCGAGCCGGCCGTCTCCCCTCTTGATTAAAATACCCTGCATACACGGAATTATATGCCTGAAAATCATCCATCGTCGCCAAAAACACCGTCACATCAATCACATGAGAGAGATCGCAACCCAGTGATGCCAGGACGGTTTTCATATTATCAAACACCACATGGGTTTGACGGGTAATATCATAGGAAATCACTTTCCCGGCTGAGTCTCGAACCAATCCAGCTTCCTCACCCGATTCAGCATCTCGCGCTCCCAAACCGCATAGATATAGAAACGGTCCCGCTTCAACGACATGGGCATATGCACCCAGCGGTGCAGGGGCATTTTCGGTCAGTATCAGAGATTTTGCAGGGGGAAAAACCTCAGGAGAAACTGTTTTCATCTCGATGCGAACTCCCATCGCTTGTTGCTATCCCACTAAATTAACGTAATTGGGATTAAATTACCACTGTCTGAATCACTTCCATTCGAGCACCGCCGCCCCTGTCCCCCATAAGGGTCCGTAGTGATGCAAGAAAGCCGGTGGGATAGAAGATGAGGATATAGCTGATCTGGATGCTTTGTCTTCCAGAACCCCCATGAGCCAGTAAAACGCCTTAAACATCATCTCAGGAGAAGCTTCTTTAGCGTAAGTCTCAGATAGCCTCAGCGCCTCTTCATAGCTTGCCGACTGAAAGAGTGTCAGCATTTTTTGATTCCAGTGGTCCTCTTCTGGGCTGGAGAAACGATCTTGCACTGGGGAGATGTCTTCTGTCAAAAACCGATTGGAAAGAGAGGAAACACATGCAACCACTGCTCTCTGTTTGCTATCTGCTAAGGCCTGTGACACAGCGTGCCCCAATGCCATAGAGTCATCTTTCCCGCAGTATATATTGGAAGACAAAATCACCACAGGAATATCCCCATTGGGATTAAAAAAGTGCTGAAACACCAAGCTTCCCGTATCGATGGGAAAACCTGGATAGTTTACCCCCTTGGTTGCCAGCCCTGCTTGCTCAGCAAAATTCATTACGCGCTTAGTTAATGCCACATCCACTGGGAAGGAAAAGTTTAAATTCCCGAGTTCATGCCAGTTTTCATCAACATGTATCCCAGAGGGATTAGGATCCAACTGAAAGGAATGTCCCAAGACAGAAATCCACTGAGCGCTGTAGAGAATATACACATCTGGCTTTACGGCAAGAGCAGATTCGCCGGCACGCGTCATGGCATGTTTTAAGTCTGTCCAATTTTCAGCCGGGCCCAGGGCCAAATGGGCCAGTCCTGGTAACCAGAAGGCCTTCTCTATATTGGAATTCATCGCGTTAACACCTCTGCTACTCTTGCAGTGGTTAAATCCCATTCTGCCACCACATTGCCTGTGCCAATGACCGTACCGTAACCATGGATTTGCGCCGGCATAGTGGGGAAACCCATAGCCGCAAGCATCCAGACCAAAGACCCCGCTTTGACTTCAGCAAAGGTTTTTTCCATAAAATCAGGCAAAATAGCCATCAATTCGTCCAGATTACCTTGCCTCATTAGCTCAATCACACGCATATCGTAAAGATACTGGGCATGGCTGAAGACATGTTCCTGGCTCATATCTTCTGGACAATCAGGCTCACGGTCAAAATGCAGGTGCGACAGCGTATTACTCGCCGCAAGCACAGCCCTGCGACCGGTTTTCTCGATGGCTTTTTGGGTGGCACGCCCCAGTTTGATCATCTGGTCTTGTGCCACATCGTGAGAAAAGTAATAGGGTGAATTATTGGCAGAAATGCCGACCACTGGGATATCCCAGTCTGGATTCAGCATATGCAAAGAGACAATGGTACCGTAATCCACCCGAAATTGGGGATTGGTCATTTTTTTTGCCAGTAAGCCTTCTTGGATGGCCTCTTCTGCAATGGCAGAGGCGAGTTCCACATCCACATCCATCGAAAACTCATATTGAAAAAGATGCGGAAAAATAGGATCCACGGATAGCCCGGATAAATGGGGGACGTGAAGGACATGATGCCCCACCACCGTTTGCCAGTGCGGGCTGTGAACCAGAATAACATCGGGTTTGAGTGCCTTAATTTTCTCGCGGCATTGTTGATAAGCCCAGCGAAGATTTTCCCAACCGCCCTGAGAGCGTGGTTTGTTCTGAGGAGGATTCTCCCCGTAGACCAAGTGGGGGGGATGGGGGGCCAAAAACCCTGCTAGGATTTCACCCCGAAAAGAAGAGTCCTGAGAAGAAGAATTGACAGGCATCAGAAAAGCCTCTGTTGATTTTAATGTCACACACGAACCCGAAAAAAAGTCGCAATACTCAGTCATTTGCTGACTTTTGCCAATTATCTCTCAAAGCCCTACCCGCTGTAAATATTTTTATCTTCAAATAATGCTGTCCGTGAAGTCCCGCCAGAATTGACGTCCCTGCCTCATTTATGACAAAGTTATGACACAGTATGGAATCGATTTCACTCATTTCAATTGGGAGGGTCACCGATCGTGCGTTTTTCCAAATTCATTGCTCTGGTTTGCCCCAACGGGAAGGATCCCATTGAGAAATACGCCGAATCCCTCGAGCAAATTCAATTGGCCGATGAAGTAGGCTTCCACGGCATCTGGCTGTCTGAAAATCATTTCTCTTCCAAGCCAGGACTCCCTAATTTCCAAGGCGAAATTGGGATCACCCCCAAACCCCTTTTGTTTGGGATGAAAATCGTTGAGAACACCCGACAAATTCGGATTGGTACTGCCGTTCGAAATATTGTGTTTACTCACCCGCTCTTGGTTGCAGAAGAAGCGCTGACCTTTGATTTACTCTCTAAGGGCCGTCTGGATCTGGGGGTTGGATGCGGTTACCGTCCTTGGGAATTTGAAGGTTGGAAAATCCCACGAGAAGAGGCCAAAGACCGCTTTTTAGAGTCCCTAGAGATACTGGATAGGGCGATGCACGGTAAACCCTTCTCCTTTAAGGGTCAATTTTACGATATTCCGGAAGTATCTTTAGTACCCCAGCCCAGTTATACCCAACCCAGACCCAGCATTTACCTTGCCAGTGGGGATATGGAACAAGTGAAACTGGCAGCAAGCAAAAATTACGGGGTAATGTCATTCTCTACATCAAGCAAAGAGCATCTGATTAACCTCTACAACACTTATTGCGATGTGGCCACCCCGTTGGGATTTAACACACACCGAGATCGCTTTCCGATCACCCGGCAAATATACATTCACCACGATCCAGCAGTAGTAGATGAATACGCCCGGAGGAATCTCCCCCACTACCAAGCGGCTTTAGGAGACTTTAAGGCCTGTCCGCCACTAGAAGAACTTAAAAAGCTCTATATCATTGGAACACCCGAAGAATGCATCTCTCAATTGCAAGCATTGAGAGATGATATGGGCTGTACTCATGTGATCTTGTGGTTTAACTTTGGCTGGTTAACTCATGCAGAGGTGATGGCCCAAATGCATCTGTTTGCCACAGAAGTAATGCCTCATTTTGCCAGTTCACCGGCGCTCTCAGGAATCAACGCATGAGTACCAAGCTGAAGACTTCCAGAGAAACATCTCGCTTAAATGCGGAACGATTGCCGTGGCGTCGTTTGCTGACAGTGACACGCGACGATGCCCCTGAGTTGAGTTTTGATGGATTTATCGCCATTACAGACGGTTCTATGAAAGCCTCTAGCCGTGATGATAAAACCAATATTCCCACACAGTTAGGGCACTGGCAGGATTTTTGCCCGTCCGATCCGAACACGCTGCTCTGGACCCGTTCTCTGATGAAGCCGTTTCAGCTCCTTGTTTTGATGCCTCGACTGGTTAGAACCCACTTAAAATTGGAACCGTCTGATTTTGCCTTGATGATGGGCTCTCATAACGGAGAACCTCAGCATATTCAAGCCTTGTTTAGCCTGTTGAAACGACACGAGCTAACCCCAGAAGATCTTCTCTGTCCCGAGTGCTATCCGATGGATGCAGCTACCAGCCGCCAACTTAAAACCGTAAAAGAAAAAGCGTCCAGACTGTATCATCCTTGTAGCGGTAAACACTGCGCCTACAGATTGGTTAGTCAGACCTTGGAAGCACTGCCAGAAGCACTTAGAGAGAATTACTGCGATCCTGAACATCCCCTCCATCAAGAAACCCAACTTTTACTCCAGTTAATGCTAGAACTTTTTGTGGATTTCCCCACCACGGTGGATGGATGCGGTCTTCCCAGTTTTGGATTACACCCCCTGCAACTCGCCAAACTCTATCAAACATGGGCGCAACCATTGTCTGACGATCTCTCCAGCCGTTTTGATCGTCATTTTCATCCCACGCTCAGTCCGTTTTGGCATGTATTGCGCGAAGTGATGCTGCGCGAAGCTTGGCTGATTGGCGGTACTGATCGACTGGACACTCGGTTGCTCCAAGGGAAAGTGTGGGCAGAACTCCCCCCCGTGTATGCCAAAGAAGGTGCTGACGGGCTGCTTGCCGTTGGACTTCCGGCAGAGAGTGACTATCCAGAAGGCTTAGGGATTGTGATTAAATTGGCCTCAGGCTATCAACCCGATGTCCTAGAGACCGTGTTGCATTTTACGCTGTTTTCCCTGGGGATTCTTTCCAATCCGCCGAAACCATCCGCTCCCTCTTTGCAATATCACTGGCCAATGCTGCAACTGTAAGGTGTTCAAACTAGGGAGTTCAATCCAACATAAATGAAGACAACTCTTGTGGGACAGCTTTTGGGACAACAGTTTGAGTTGATTGATATCTCTCAACCGGTGCACAGTAAAACTGCTGCCTTCCCTGGAGATACGCCGTTTTCCAAAACTGAAACTCTGACTTATTCTGACAGTGGTGTCATTAATCTTTCTGCCTTTACGATGAGTCCTCATATTGGCACCCATGCGGATGCACCTGTCCATATCCAGGGGAGCCTTGGGCAAGCAGAAACCCCTCATGCAGGCGACCTCGGGCTCACGAACTATATGGGTCCATGTTTGGTGATAGACTGCATCCCGTCTGGCAAAACACATACCCATGAATGTCTAAATACAATCAGCACAGGGATTGCTGATATCTGTCGTGTTTGGGAGAAGCAAGTCGACGGAGAAAAACCTGTCCGTATTCTCCTAAAAACCCGGACTGTTTCTCAACCTGAAGTGTTTGCAGGTGATTACGCCAGTATCAGTCCTGAGCTTGCTGATTGGTTTGGAGAGCAAGGTGGTCTGCTTGTCGGAATCGACACGCCTTCTGTGGACCCGGTGGATTCTAAAACGCTGCCGGCGCATCATGCAATGCTCAAACACGGTATTGTCTGGCTCGAGAATTTGGATTTATCGGCTGTTGAAGCAGGTCGCTACGACCTAATTGCCTTGCCACTCAACATGACAGAGCTTGAAGCCTCTCCTGTCAGAGCGGTATTAATCAAAAAAGCCAATTAAGGACGCGTAATTCCGTATAAATCGATGTACTTATCCCATAAGTAATCGATAAAGTACTTAGGGTTTAACGATTCCCCGGTCACACGGCGTAAGATCTGGTCCGGTTTTTCGATACGGCCGACCGAATAGATTTTCTCCCGCATCCAATCATTCACAACGGACCACTGCCCTCGCTGGATTTTACCAGATACACCGGGGATTTCCCGCTTCATTTGGTTGAAAAACTGGACAGAGGCCAAATTCCCCAGCGTATACGTCGGGAAATAGCCAAAGCTTCCATCCGACCAATGGACATCTTGCAAGGCCCCATCCGCATCTCCCTTGGGTTCTTGACCGAGATAGGACTTAATCTTACCGGACCAGGCCTTGGGTACATCGGCCACTTCAAGTTTGCCTTCAATCAGGTCTCGCTCAATTTCGTAACGCACCAGAATATGCAAGTTATACGTCACCTCATCTGCCAGCAGCCTCACCACACCAGGCTCTACGGTGTTGACTGCCTTGAGAAGCGAGTCTAGAGTAACCTCTCCAAACTGCTTAGGGAATTCTCGTTTCAACTGCGGGAGCAGTGTCGTCCACACTTCACGGCTTCGGCCCATCACGTTCTCCCAGAGTCGAGATTGAGACTCATCCATCCCCAAGGAAGGAGACCCCGCAAGAGAGGTTCTCAGCATCCACCCAGGGGCTCCTTGCGCATAGTTACCGTGGCCGCCCTCATGCATACCCGAAAGGACACTACTGATAATACCTTCATTTCGCCCAATGGTCAGTGGTACCAGATTGGGTGAGCCAAACGAGGTGGTAAATGGATGCGGCGAAGCCCCCAATATGCCTCGCTGGAAGTCAAACCCCATTTTTCCCAGAACCCACTGGGAAAGCTTCATTCTTTTAGACAGCACGCCTTGCTTGCCAATAATGGCTTGCCTCAAGGCCAAATCCCCTGGAGATTGTGAAGCTTGTGCTTTTTGAATGGCCTTAACCAAGATTGGCAGTTCTCGCTTAAGAGGCTCGAACACCTGATCCATCTGCCGAACAGATAAACCGGGCTCATACTCATTCATCAGGGCATCATACGGTGAGCCTTTGGTTTTGTCATAGCCGAGATAGCCCGCTTTTTCTCTCGCCAAATCCACCAATTGGGTCAAAACCGGGGCAAAATCAGCAAAGCTATTCGCTTTTTTGGCTTTCTCCCAAGTACTAAAGCCCACTTTGGCCACATCTGCTTGGCGCCCCACAAATTCGGCGGGCAGTTTCAAGGCTTTATCCACATCTTCTGATACCACACGCACCAGCGCTTGCTCTCCAATGGTCAGCGTCGCCATGGCAGCTGGTTTAGAAAGTTCTCTGAGTGCTGCCACAAAGGTAGGATCAGTCAATTTCCCGTGCCGCAATTTCGTAAACGTGGCATTCATCTCTTGGAGAGGAATAGCCGCTGCTTCTCCAATGGGGGCAGTTTGCTCTGTCCAACTGGCTTGGGCCATGGCCGATCCGATGTCTTCAATTTCTTGCACTTGGGCTTTTACTGCGGCCAAACGTGTTTTCACAGAGGCTTCTGACATTGCAACAGGACTCCCAAATTTAACCCTATGAGATGCATGAGGTGCCAAAAACTGATCGGCACAGTTTCTGTTCACGGCAACACGATTCGCCACATGATGCTGTCTGCCGAACGGAGCTTGCCAAGACTTCACCGGCAGCCCAGCCGAATGCCCCATAAAAAATACCATTGCCACACACCTCTTCAAAAAATAACAGCTCTCTCGAATGGCACCACATTACTACAAGAGTAAGCGTGTTACAACGGTTTTCGTTCTACCCCAATAAACGCAACAGCAGGCGGTTGTGTAGCCCCTGAGGCCGCTGAAACCACCACCTCGATAAACCCTGCGCTTTGCCCATCAGAGCGCCCCATTGTGGTTGGGACAACGGTGTAGGATTTTTCGAGCGCTTTTAAGGCACCACCCGCATCGGTCACCGGATCGACGGTGTCCACCAGGTTGCCGTTGATCGTGATGTTCATTTTTCGCTGGGTAGCGATCGCGCCTTGTACTTCAGCAAAGCCAATAATCACCCGGTAGGTTCGAGAATAATTGACAAAAAATCCCATATCAATATTATTGGCCAGCGTATTGCCCTGGAAACCGTTTTGATACAGAGTGGAATCAGTGGTATTAGAAACTGTTGAACCCGTGCTAACAGAGTTCAAGGAATTGGCCGCTGGATTGGTTCCGTTCCTCAATGCTCCCGCTGTGGTCACCCAATCCCCGGTTAAATCATAGCCTGCCCAAAAGCGGTCCTGTACATCTTTATAGTAGCCAGACGTGATTCCCTTGCCGCAGAAGCCAAAAAAATCAGACTGAACTTCCCGGCGAATTTGCCGGTAGGGTGTGGCCCCATTGGCATTACCCCGGTAAAAGAGCAGATTGACGTTTTTAATATCGGAGGTCATCGCGCTAGAGTCGATAGAGCGGGTGTAATAAATCACCGCACTGTTGGGTAGCGTCAAAGGGGTCTTCACCGCCACGTCATAGGCGGTTTCAATGGCGGGATCAAAGGGATTCACTTCAGCGGCACCCATATTGGCGTAAGTCGCCTCAATATCGCGCTGCATCGCAGTTGCCATGGTGTCGTTCATCGATGACATCGCAAAGTACAACCCCACAGAGGCCGTAGCGAAAATCGCCAGCGCTGCCAACACGTCTACAAGAGCAAAACCGGGGACCAAGGCAAAGCCGGTTAAAAGATTAAAATCACTTGTTTTCTGTGTTCGGGTCATTGTCTCTCGCCAATGGTTGTCTTTAGGAGTGAGCCAATACACTCCACTTCACACCATTCTAATGGAAGTATCGACCAAATGCGAGAATGCTGAAACCAACCCCAGGAGAGGACCCATTAGGGGCATTGGGAATCTGTCACTTGTCCGCTGGCTAAAGCCAGGACATTGGCTACCCCTCCAGGGGTATTATTGCTCTGTGGGTTTCCACCGTCGGCACAAGCCATATTCACCCCATTGCCAGAGCCGCCACCACTGCCACCGCTGCCAGAACCGCCGCCAGCATTACTGTTACTTAAGGCCATTTGGTCTTGTTTGCGGAAAACATCATAGTAGGACAGTGTGGGAAACAGCGTGCTATCAAACTGGTTGGCACTGAGCAGACCTTGTCCGTTATTCATCATCACAAAATAAGCGACATTTCCGTTAGCAACCGCAATAGAACTATCATTGGCGGGATCACTCGAAAACGCCACTTTAATCCATTGGCCCGCCGTGGTCCCCGCAGGGGCAGCAAAGGCGTCATTGTTATTCACCAATTCAATGTTATTGCCCACATTCAAGGTAAGATTGCCTGGGTAATAAAACGTGGTCACCCCATTTTGGGTGGTGGTTTTAATACCGTGATCCAGCGTGGCAATGAGGCTGGACATCCCATTGGGGTAAATCAAATTCCCGTTGGTATCGGTTGCCGTTAAAAACGATTTTCCGTACTTCAGTTGCGCATTGTAGGCGCCAGCGGCAACTTTATTCATCATCTGCTGTGTCTGCTTACCAGCATCTTCAGACTGCACACGGGCAACCGGAGCAAGGGCAAGGGCTGCCACCACACCAACAACAGCGACACTTACCAGCACTTCTGCCATGGACATGCCTCTGACGTTATTCTTGATCATCGGGGAAATTAATTTGTGAAAAAATCCGGTCCATTCAAACATAGCAATCCTTCACATCGCAATCCATCCAAAATAAAAACGTTTAATTCAAATCGTATTGTTTTCGACTTACCGCTCTCTCTCTTTGATCTCACTGTGAATCAATTATTGAATACAGTTATTATTACTGACCGCTACATTGCTCACATTGGCATTAACATTACCTCCGGCCCCGGCCTGCTGTTGAACCACATTGGACAGCGCTAGTATTTGGGCCATTCCTGAGTTACAAGGGTCAGTAACATCTACGTTACCATTGCCAGCACCACCACCGTTGTTAGCCCCGTTGCCTCCCCCATTGTTATTGGTGACAACTACATTGGGCTGGTTTAAGGCAGTAAATGTATCAAAAAAACCACTAGGTGCGGAAGAATCAAACTGGTGCCATGTCATTGCTGAGCGACCGTCATTGGGGACGATAAAATAGTTGGTGTTGCCAGAAGCCACAGAAAGACTCGTATCACTGGCAGGGTCATTGTTTGTAAATGATAATTTGATATATTGAGCTGCAGTTGAATTAGCAGAAGCAGCAAACCCATCATTGTTGTTGAATGTGGCCAAATTACTGCCCACGCTCATTGTCATGTTGCCGGGGTAATAAAACGTGGTCACCCCATTGCTGGTGGTGGTTTTGACCGCTTTATCCAGAGAACCCAGCAAACTCACCATCCCATTAGGGTAAATCAGGTTGCCGTTCGTGTCTGTAGCGGTTAGATAGGGTTTGCCGTACTTCAATTGGGCGCCGTATGCCGCTGCTGAAACCCGGTTCATCATCAGCTGCGTTTGCTTGCCCCAATCCTCACTGTTACTTTTCACGACAGAAGTTGCCGCGATTGAAGCAATGACCCCAGTCACTGCAATGCTGACCAGCACTTCTGCCATGGACATCCCTAAGCCGTGCGCTTTTCGCAAGAAAGCATGTTTCAGTGCTTTAAAATATCTGTGCATTAACATTTACGGTAAAACCTCTGATTTATTCTGAACTACCGCTTAAAGCGCTATAAGTTTGTGCTGACTGAAAGCAGCCCGAGTCAAGAAACGCAATTTTTTCGGCTTTAACAGCTTTAGCTTCTTCATTCACACACAGCGATATTAACGATCCCCAGCACATTGGCACAGCCCCCACCACCTTCGGCCACTGGATCGGCTTATGCCACTGGAGTAACAGGGGAAACCACTTCCGCTTCCTCTGCTGTCAATTTAGGCTGGTTTTGTTGGATAAAGGTATCGTAAAAACTTTTGGGCGCTGTAGAAGGGCTTACCTGATACCAGGTTTGCAGCCCTTGTCCGCTGTTGGACACCATCATATATGCCGCATTACCGTTTGATACTGATAACGTTGTATCAGCCGCTGGATCTTGATTCGTAAATCCAATCTTCATCCACTGTTTGGCAGTCGTCCCACTGGGCACTGCAAACGTGTCATTGTTATTCACAGCAGCAAGTGTATTACCCACGCTAATTGTTAATCCACCCGCATAGTAAAACGTGGTGACACCCCCACTGGTGGTTGTTTTGACCGCTTTATCCAGAGAACCCAGCAGGCTCACCATCCCATTGGGATAAATCAAATTGCCGTTTGTATCTGTGGCGGTTAGATACGGTTTGCCGTACTTCAATTGCGCGCTATTCGCTGCAGCGGCTATCCGGTTGGTCATCAATTGGGTTTGTTTGCCCCAATCCTCACTGTTGTTTTTCACCACCGTCGTTGCTGCCAATGAAGCAATCACCCCAGTCACCGCAATGCTAACAAGGGTTTCTGCCAGTGAAATGCCGACAGAAGCGGAGGATTTAGGCAATAATGTGCGGCAAGTTTTTTGAAGATTTTGAATCCAGTTTGCTATCATCATCACAGAACACCCTCGTAGAATTTGCTAAAAAATCTCTGATAAAAATCTCTTATTCAATGTATCGTCCTACCCCCATTTTTTCTGAAGGGTCAGCAGCAAGATTGATTACAAAGTTGTAACAAAACATCGAAATCAGGTGTTTCTTGCCGTGCTTTCTGGCCTTCGTTTTAGAATGCCTTCACCAGAGAAAAACAGCTCTCATCGAGGGCAACCGCCTTGACGGCATAAGCTTTGGTACTTACCTTGGTACTTGCCACCGATTCTTTTGAAAGAGAAATACTACTGAGGGCCAGCACATTGGCACAGCCCCCACCACCTTCGGCCACTGGATCGGCTTCTGCCACTGGAGTAACAGGGGAAACCACTTCCGCTTTCTCTGTCGTCAATTTAGGTTGGTTTTGTTGGATATAGGTATCGTAAAAACTTTTGGGCGCTGTAGAAGGGCTTACCTGATACCAGGTTTGCAGCCCTTGTCCGCTGTTGGACACCATCATATATGCCGCATTACCGTTTGATACTGATAACGTTGTATCAGCCGCTGGATCTTGATTCGTAAATCCAATCTTCATCCACTGTTTGGCAGTCGTCCCACTGGGCACTGCAAACGTGTCATTGTTATTCACAGCAGCAAGTGTATTACCCACGCTAATTGTTAATCCACCCGCATAGTAAAACGTGGTGACACCCCCACTGGTGGTCGTTTTGACAGATCGATCCAAACTGCCCAGTAGGCTCACCATCCCGTTGGGGTAAATCAAATTGCCGTTCGTGTCTGTGGCGGTTAGATACGGTTTGCCGTACTTCAATTGCGCACTATACGCTGCAGCGGCTATCCGGTTGGTCATCAGTTGGGTTTGTTTGCCCCAATCCTCACTGTTGTTTTTCACCACTGTCGTTGCTGCCAATGAAGCAATCACCCCAGTCACCGCAATGCTAACCAGCACTTCTGCCAGCGAGATCCCAGCAGAGATTGACCGCCGTGATAAATGTTGTCTACCCGATAAACCTGACGATAAGCCTGATATGTTGGATAAATAACCCTTTTTCTTCTGAGTCACTTTCCCTGTCAAAACCCAAGAATAGAGTCCAGAGAAAACGCCAGAAACAAAATTGATCAGCAATGAATGAATCATAGTTTGGAACATCCTCACTTCACGGTGTACTAACCTGACTGAGTTGTTATGATCTATTGCGAGAATAAATCTGGTGTTTACCCCAGTTTTTAATCTCCGTGTTTTTTTTATCGACCGTTTGGTATAAAAGCTTGAGGGTTCTCCAACACTTAGTTATTAGAAATGTTACATATTCTATAACTCGTCTTAAGGAAATTCCTTTGAACCATCAGTCTCAGCCTTTGTCTTCTGGTAGACATTCGGATAAAAGCCTCTTTGATATTTCCATTCCCATTCAATCGGGGATGGTCCAGTGGCCAGGAGACCCACCCATCCAGATTGAAACCACCTTAGATGTTAGTAAAGGAGACCCGGCTACAGTCCGAACACTCACGCTGGGGAGCCACACAGGGACCCATGTGGATGCATTTTCTCACTTCAATCCGGCCAAAGGCTCCCTGGATGAAATGGATTTGTCGCCGTATCTGGGCAAGGCCTTGGTGGTGAGCATCCCGAGTGTCAAAGAAATCACCGGCCCCCTTCTTGAACAGAGTATTACCGGCATGTTAGACCTCGACATTCACGCTTTACGAGGACAGCGCCTACTTTTAAAAACAAAAAACTCAGACACGCCTTGGTTTAAAAACGCCTTTAACCCCGAATTTTGTCATCTAAACCCCAACTGCGTGCCTGTCCTGGAGAAATGGGGTATCTCTCTCGTTGGGATTGATTATCTTTCCGTAGAGGGCTATGACGTCAACGGGGCCCCAACCCATCATGCACTGATCCAAGCAGGAATCTATATACTGGAAGGGATTTATCTGGGGGATATCGTGCCAGGATGGTATGAGTTGCTTTGTCTCCCCTTAAAAATTCATCAGGGGGATGGCGCCATGGCCAGAGCGGTTTTGCGCGCGCTATAATAAGCCCTGATATTAAGAAGGCAAAACGGTTCTGATGCAACTCACCGCTCAAACAAACTCAAACCTGTTAACCTCGCTGCAAGAGCGTCCACTCATCGCGATTATTCGGGGTAAAAACGCCGAGTCGTGTGATTTTAAACCTTCGCTATTTTGGCTCGGAAAAACCTTGATCGATCTCGGGGTGCCTCATGTGGAAATCACGCTTACGACCCCGGGTGCCTTGGCATTGATTTCGGCACTATGCGATTACCGAGACAGCGCAGAAAAAGCAAAGGACTGTCTGATTGGAGCGGGCTCTATTCTTTCACTCCAGCATTTCACCGATGCGATGGCCGCCGGGGCAGATTTTTTGGTCTCTCCTGTCCTTGATACAGACCTTCTGGAATTTGCCCAGAACCATAACACACTGCTGATTCCGGGTGCGGCTACGCCCAGTGAAATTTATCACGCCCACAAACTGGGTTGTCCCGTGGTGAAAGTGTTTCCCGCCAACACGCTGGGTGGGGTGGACTACATCAAAAGTATCTTGGCGCCGATGCCCTCTCTCAAAGTCATTCCCACCGGGGGAATTATTCCCAGTGATTACCACACCTATCTCAAAGCAGGTGCCTTTGCCGTAGGGCTTGGTTCCCAGTTACTCCCGCCCGGATGCCTAAAAGCTGAAGATACCGCCGCTTTGAAAAAAGTACTCGAACCCATACTAGATAGGGCTACCGTATGACCTTACTCAGCAAAACCCGGCGCGAGCAATCCCCAGAAGCTGATTCTCTGAGAATGGGCTGTGGCTGGAGCCGGCGCGATACCGATCAAGCCTGGGTGTTGATTGAAACAACAGCAGGCGATTCTCACCCGGGCTCCAAGCATCTAGGAGAGTTATCTAAATATGTTGAAAAAGGGGTGATTACCTCTGGTGCAGCACATGCACACTACACTTGCACAGATATCTGTGACGGTATTGCCCAAGGCACAGCGGGTATGGATTATTCATTGCCCTCACGAGAAGTGATGGTGATGGCATCGGAAATGCATGCCAACGCCGGTCATTTTGACGGCATTGTCTTTCTCTCTGGCTGCGATAAATCACTGCCTGCCCATTTAATCGCGGCGGTTCGACTAAATAGACCCAGTATTGTTGTGCCAGGGGGCGTGATGGACTCTGGACCAGACGGTAGCACGCTGGAAGGGGTAGGCACTGCGTATGCTCAAAAGCGCCGCGGAGAGTTAGATGAAGCAGCTTTTGAATTCCTTCGCCAGGGAGCCTGCCCCAGTACTGGCTCTTGTGCGTTTTTTGGCACCGCAGCCACGATGCAGATGCTATCTGAAGTGATGGGCTTTGCTCAACCTGTTAGTGCGCTTATTCCTTCGCATCTCAACGCGCTCAAACAAGCAGCCACAAGTGCAGGAGAGCGCATTTCCGAACTCATTCAAGAGGGGCTCACCGTTGATAAAATTTTCACCCCAGATGCTTTATACAACGCCTTGGTGGTGCACGCGGCAACAGGAGGTTCCACCAATGCCCTCATTCATCTGGCTGCAATGGCTTTAGAGGCCGGGATTCCATTTTCGTACGAGATGATTAACGAGATTAACGCCCGTGTGCCGTTTATTTTAAACCTGAAACCCTCCGGGAAATTCAACTGCAATATGCTGTGGTACGCCGGCGGCATACCACGACTCATGAAAGAACTGGCCCCCTTTCTCAGGCTAGATGCGCTCACCGTGACTGGATTAAGCTGGCAGGAAAATCTGGATATCTTAGAAAGAATGGGGCATTTTGAGAATATGCCGCGCTTTCTCAGCAACTACGGGGCGACTGTCCGCGATCTCATTTTGCCGATTGAATCGCCCATTCGTCCGAGAGGGGCGATTCAAATTCTCTTTGGAAATATCGCCCCAGAAGGGGCCGTCCTGAAAGTGTCCGCTATGAAAGAAATGACAGAATTTACCGGAAAAGCACGGGTATTCAATCGGCAAGCAGACGCGCTTGAAGCCGTTTATCAAGGCAAAATAAACCCAGGGGATGTGCTAGTGATTCGCTATGAAGGGCCCAGAGCCACCGGTATGCCGGAGCAGTTTTATCTCACTGAGGCCATCGCCTCCAACCCACTACTTGCAACCAGTACGTGCCTGATTACTGACGGTCGTTTCTCTGGTGCCACAAGGGGGCCCGCCATTGGCCATGTTTCTCCAGAAGCGCAAGACGGTGGTCCTATTGCGTTCTTGCAAGAAGGAGATCAAATCACCGTCAATTTAACCTCGTCGCGACTGGATTTAGCCGGAACTGCTGAGTCACCCCTTTCACCTAACCAAGCGGCTGCTCTGCTAAAAGAGCGCGCTACTCTGTGGGAGCCACCCAAACGAAAATACACCCAAGGCATGTTAGGGATTTACACCAAAAATGCACAACCTGCCAGTCGTGGAGGGGGATTGTCTCAATGAGAATGGATATCTTAACGATTGGAGAGGCCATGGCAGAACTCTCTGCCAATGTTCAAAGCCCTTTTCCTCAAACAAATACCAAGCAGGCTCCTGAAAATTTTTCGGGAAAAATGTTTTCCTTTGGCTTTGCCGGTGATGCCTACAATACTGCAGTTGCCGCTGCTCGACTGGGATCTCAAGTTGGCTTTATTTCTGCCGTCGGGCAAGACCCCTTTGCTAATGCCCTCTTACAAACGTTAAGACAGGAAAAAATTCATACGGATTGGATCAAAACCCTGGCCTCAGGGTTTACTGGGGTCTATTTCTGTTTTGATTCACATCCTGAACAGCCCGATCCTCGTTTTTATTACTACCGAAAAGGCAGTGCGGCTAGTTTATTAAACGAGTCCCACATCCCCATCAAGGCTGTTCAGCAAAGCAAAATTCTTTTTAGTACCGGGGTGAGTCTCAGTCTTTCAGGCGAAACTCGCAAAGCAATTCTCAAGGCCTTTAAAATCGCAAAAGAAAACAATGTCATGACTGCCTTTGATCCCAATTACCGGGCTAAACTCTGGCGAAATGAAGCGGAAGCCTACGATGCCATGAATGCATTGCTGCCCTATGTGGATATTATTCTTACTTCCACTCCTGGAGACACACAACCACTGATTGGTTTTTCCAAGCCCAGTCAAATTATTGAGTTTTTCTCGTTCAAAAACATCAAATTGGTTGTGGTAAAAGCCGGTTCTGATGGCTGTTATCTGGGTTATAAAAAGCAAATCGAACATGTCCCAGCTCTGCCTGTGGATAATACCGAGCTAATTCATCCGGTTGGTGCAGGGGATGCCTTTAACGGCGGCTTTCTCCATGGTCTCGCAGAGCAACGTAGCTTAATTGACTGTGCTCGCCTGGCTTCAGTGGTTTCTGGACTCAAGGTACAGGCAGAGGGAACCGTTGCTGCCTTGCCTTACCGGAATGCCGCCTATGAGAGGGCTTTTCTTTCTGAGTAACCCCCTTTTCAGAAAGACAGCTCTTGAAATTTCAGCATCTTCGCTCTATATTCGCTGCAGTGAGATTCCCTTCAGACAAGAATCTTGTATACCCAGCGAAGTTTACTCAACGAATGAAACTCGTTAATGTCCAGTTTATCTTATCCGTTACCCGAAACAGCAATAGATAGGAGTCACTCAGACTATGGCACCTCAAATCGGCAAACCAGCGCCCGAGTTTACCTCTGCCGCTTTTACCAAAGGCGAAATCAAAGAAGTTTCCTTACGCGACTACCGCGGTAAATGGGTTGTTCTCTTCTTCTACCCATTGGATTTCACCTTCGTCTGCCCTACCGAAATTCAAGGGTTCAGCGAGAAAATTGCTGAATTCAACAAACTGAACGCCGAAATTCTCGGTTGCAGTGTGGACAGCGTTTACTCCCACAAAGCTTGGAGCGAAGGCGCTCTGGGTACCATCAACTACCCATTGATTTCTGATATCAACCACCGCATCAGCCGTGACTACGGTGTGCTGCTTGAAGAAAAAGGCATCAGCCTGCGTGGCGTCTTCTTGATCGATCCAGAAGGCGTGCTGCGTAGCTATGTGGTGAACGATTTGACCGTTGGCCGTAACGTCGAAGAAATTCTGCGCATCGTCCAAGCGTTCCAAACCGGCGAACTCTGCCCAGTCGGCTGGAAACCAGGCCAACCCACCTTAGGCAAAGCCTAGTTTTTTCTGATTACTGACTGAATTTCAGCCGGCTGATGGACATCTCCACACAGCCGGCTGATCTCTAATAGCAGGACAAGATTTCATTATGGGCCTTCCGGATATACAAGAAATGAGTGTTCACGACTTCTGCAAACGCCTAGAAAGTCTCCAGGGAGAGATCCCCCGGGAATGGCAAGTGCTGGATGTCAGAACACGTGAAGAACATCACTATCTGGGGATGATCCCCGGGGCGATGGCCCTGCCTATGCACGAACTACCGCAGCGATTTACGGAACTCGACCCGGATAAAGAAACCTACCTAATCTGTCAGCATGGGGTGCGCAGCTTGGATGCCGCCTGTTATCTGGATCAGTTGGGCTTCAAAAAACTAACCAATCTCAGTGAGGGAATGGCCTCCTGGCCTGGAATGCTTGAAAAACCCTCTGTATAATCCCGAATGCCCTTGAGATTAAGCAATTTTTCTCATTTTTTGTCTTTTTTAAAGTACTATCTCAAACTAACCCAGACTAAAAGGAACCGCAGTGATGGACGCTTCTACTCCCCAAAATCAACTCTCCAGCAATGACGTAACAGAAGAAATGGTGCTCGCCGCACTCTCCCACGTGAAGGATCCTGAACTGCACAAAAGTCTGACCAGTCTCGGAATGGTTCAAGGCCTCCGTATTTGTGGGGGCAATGTGGCCTTTGAGCTCGTACTGACGACAACTGCGTGTCCACTGAAAGACGGGATTAAAAAAGAAGCTCAAGATGCGGTTGCAGCCATTCCAGGGGTGAACGAAGTGACCGTAGAAATTTCCGGTCGCACACTGGCCGCCCGAGTCCCCGAGCGAGAACCCATACCTGGTATCAAAAACGTGATTGCGGTCTCAAGCGGTAAAGGCGGCGTGGGAAAGTCCACCGTCACTGTCAACATTGCCTGTACGCTTGCCCGGCGTGGGGCCAAAGTAGGGATTGTGGATGCGGATATTTACGGACCCAACGTTCCATTGATGATGGGACTGACTGGGTCTAACCGTGTGAGTGGTACAGAATCCGGGAAAATTAAACCCGCCGAAAATTACGGCGTTAAAGTGATGAGTATGGCTTTCTTAGTCAAAGACGATCAACCCGTCGTCTGGCGCGGCCCGCTCTTAGACAGAGTGATTCGACAGTTTTTATCTGACACAGACTGGGGTGAATTAGATTACCTCTTGATCGATCTCCCACCCGGAACCGGGGATGCGCAACTGACGATTGTTCAAGCGACCCCTGTGGTGGGTGCGATTATTGTGACAACGCCTCAAGATGTCGCCCTACTGGACAGCCGAAAAGGACTGGCCATGTTTACCAACGCCAATATCCCTGTATTTGGTATTGTCGAAAACATGAGCTATTACCGCTGCCCTCACTGTGATGAGCGGGATGATATTTTTGGTCACGGTGGTGGAGAAGCTGCCGCTAAGCAATTAAACGTCCCCTTCTTGGGCGCATTACCACTGCGTGGTTCCCTTCGCGCTTATGCTGATGAAGGACGTCCCATTGTGATCGCCGAACCCGAATCGGAACAAAGCTTACTATTTAACGACATTACCAACCAGGTGGTTGCCAAAATCTGCGAAATGGGCTTTGCGACAAATACTGAAGTGGCTCCTTCAGCTGCGACCGCCAGTGTTTCCTAGCAATACTTCTTACAGCGTGATTTAGATTCGCTATGCAAGTTTCAATTGTTCCTGGCTGTATTACCTGCGGGGTCTGTGAATCCATTTGCCCCGAAGTGTTTACCGTGATTGACACATCCATTGCAGATAACAGTCAAATTCCCGGAAATGAAGATGCATGTCGAGAGGCCTCTAAGGCCTGCCCCGTCGATGTCATTGTCATTCAAGATTAACCTTATTAAAATGCAATAGAAAGCCTTGTCCTGATGCCCGCCATTGACTCGATTTCTCACAATCAACTTCAGTTTTCTCGCAGTGCTTACCTCCGCAGCGCAGCTCACCAGCCTATTGCGTGGATGGAATTTTCTGATGAGGCTTTTGCCAAAGCAAAGGCAGAAGATAAACCCATTCTCTTGGATATTGGTGCTGTCTGGTGCCACTGGTGCCATGTGATTGACCGGGAATCCTATGAAAATGAAGAAATTGCTGCCCTAATCAATGCCCATTTTATTCCGGTCAAAGTCGACCGGGATCAGCGTCCCGATGTCGATGCACGGTATCAACAATTGGTGGTCTCTCTGACCGGCCATGGTGGGTGGCCACTCACCGGATTTCTCACCTATGAAGGTCAGTTAATTTACGGGGGAACCTACTTTCCACCACACGTGATGAAAAATTTATTGCAAAAGATTCATCAGACTTATCATGAGAAAAAAGCCGATGTGTTTCATCAAGCCGCACATTTAGAAGCGCATTTAAAATCAGTTTTTCAAGACAGCGCTGATTTAGGGGCCTTTATCGAAAACAACGAACAACAAACTCACTCATTGAAAACGGAGTCTTCTGCGTTTTTAAATGCCATTTTGGATTCTTGTCATCAAGCTTACGATGCTGATTATCCGGGGTTTGGCACCCAACCCAAATTTCCACATTTCAGCACGATCATGCTGCTTTTAAATTTTGACTCCCCTCACAATAATATGGCTTATGCCGTATTAAACGCGATGAAAGCTGGTGGGGTCTACGACCAATTGGCTGGTGGATTTCACCGGTATTCAGTGGACCGCCACTGGCATGTGCCCCATTTTGAGAAAATGGCTTATGACAATGCTGAAGCCATACAAGTATATACACAGGCTTATCTTTCCACGGATAATTCTGCCGATAAAAAGAATTATGCCCGCACTGTTTCCCAAAGCGTTGAGTGGGTGCTGAGAGATTTATGTGATTTATCGGCGGGTGGTTTTTTTGCCTCTCAGGATGCTGATATTGATTTGGAAGATGACGGAGACCACTTTACCTGGACCCTTTCTGAAATAAAACAGCTAGAGTCTGACAATGTTTTACCCGCTGAATTAGCCCGTTGGACGGTTTTGTATTTTGGTTTACATGATGCCGGTGATATGCACGAACGACTTGGTCGTTGTGTACTCAAACAGGCCAAAACACTGACCCAAATGGCAGAACATTTTTGTGTTTCGCAAGAAGAAGCTGAGAAAAAGATAGACACAATAACCCAGATTCTACTCTCTGCGAGAAAAAAACGGCCCATCCCCTTTATTGATAGCAGCCTCTACACCCATTGGAACGGAATGCTAATTACCGCTATCACACAAGCGGCAGTCGTGTTTGAGCGTCCTGACTGGCTGAGTATTTCGCAAAAAAGTTTGGATCGTATTTTAGATGCCCATCTGAAACGTGCAGATTTAAATTTAAACGAACTTCAAGTACTCCATAGCCCAGGAGTTCCCGCCTTTTTAGAAGATGTCGCCTTCCTGCTTCAAGCTTGTCTAACTATGTATCAAGCCACGCTAAAACCCTGTTATCTTGAGGAAGCAAAACATCTGGGTGATTACCTCATCGCCCAGTTTGAAGACTCAGCGGCAGGAGGCTTTTTCGATATTGCACAATCATCCAAAACGTCTGATACTTTGGGATTATTGAGGATATCCAGAAAACCCAGTAATGATACACCTTCCAGTAGCGCAAACGGAATCGCCCTTCAGGGTCTAAATGACTTATTCTGGCTGACACAAGATTCACAGTATCAGGCCAGTGTGGAAAAGGGTCTCGGCTATTTTCTTAAGATCAACTCTAAGCCTTCACTCTATCATTCAGCTCTCGGAGTCGCTCTTCATCAGTGGCTAAACCCACCGTGGGTTCTACATGTTGCAAATAGTACTGATTCCTCAACACCGTTTGCAGAAGTTATTGAAAAATGCCAGCGGTCCGCGAACAGCCGCGCCGCTTCTCGGCTATTATTGCTTGAGACTTCTGGAACGAAACCCTCTTCACCCACTTCAGATCGAGCCACTGTTCAAATTTGTCGGGGGACTCAATGCTATCAGCAGACAGAAGATCCCGAAGTGCTGAAAGCGTTTTTAGTCGAAAACCAACTTATCTCTCTCATCACTTCATAGTCCTCTCTACACATGTAATGTAACAATATTATCTTTTTTCTGAAGTGGCTTCCCCATGTAATCGATAGCAGGTTTGTGAATCTGCCGAATGGATGGAAGGCAGGTGTCACCGCAGCCCTTTCTCTGCTAGCAGTTCTGGTCATCTGCACCCGATTGGGGTAAAACTCTATTGTTAAGAGGGGAATGGTTGTCAGCGAACAAAACATCAGGTGCTTATGCAACACTGTTCGCGATTCGAGTTACTTGAAGCCTGGACTAATCAAATAGGGTCACCCGTTTATGGATTTTGGATCATTATTTCAATGGTTTCGACGGAAGCCGGAACATCACAGACCTGAAGCAACCGCTATGCACCCAGCGTCTATGCCTAATTCTGGGCCCAATCAGCTACATATCAATACTCACAGCTCTATACTCGATACATTACTGCTCAGACTTGGCGATGCCTTTGAAAACGAGCCGGGTATGTCTGCACAAGATCTCTATAATTACCGCCTGCCCATTTATCAAGCACTGCTGAAAAACCACATCTACATTCCCGTTCCAGAGGATCATCAAGCGGGAGAGCTCCTCAGACTGGTCACCGTAAATGATGTTGACGGAAATCTAGGCATTCCCGTCTTCACAACCGCCGATGCCTTATTTAGCTGGACTCAAAACGATAACAGCTTTGCCAGTATTAGTTTCCAAGCACTGTGCCGGCAGAGTCTGGAATCTCAAATTGATTTTATTGTCTTTAACCCTGCCGGGCCTGTGAGCGGAGAGCTCAGTGCCTATGAAATGTGCTATCTGGCGGAAGGTCTTATCCCACCCGCCAATGATGCTCATCAAGAAGGTATTACGCTCGACCGAGATACTGAAATTGCCATTGGCAAACCAGCCAACCCGCCTTCAATCGTGTTAATGGAACGGCTAAGTGGTTTCTTTCACCAGAATACCGATAAGATAGAGGCCGCCTATGTTTTCCAGGTCTCTATTTCAAATGGACCTTCACACTTGGCGATGGGAATCCGAATGGCTGCAGGTTTCGAGCCACTTTGGGAAAAAGAGCTGCTTCCAAACACCATTGCCATCTCGCAAGAGGTCTTGGGGAAAAACGAGTATCTCGACTTTTTCATACTGAATCAGGCCAAAGAGATTGAAGAATCGCTCAAGTCTTTTACCATGCCCTTCTTCAAGGCCGCGTCCTACAGCTAAAGCAGGGGCTTAACGGCCCAAGCTACTTCACGCCTGATTAAATCTGTTTTTGGCGAGGTTTTGGCGTGATGTCATCATAATTGTAACGAAACGTAAAATTATGATGACGCCATAGCAATATCTGATATTTATATTTTTTATATATATCAGACATCAAGTCACTTTTAAAATCTATTTCTAAAAGCACTTTCCTCACTTCGTTCCAAAAAGTCAGTCACACATAAGATCAGTCACTTAGTCACAACAAAAAGGGATGTCCAATGGGTTTTGCCGCCAGCCAAGCACGGTATTTAATGCTCACCGCTCGCAAAAGCGACCTCGAGCTTCAAGGACAGTTCATCAACCAGGCCAGATTAGCGCTGGCCAACATCACCGGGCAATTATTCAATATTTCGGCCAATTTAGAGCCCGAATCACCTGTCATGATTTCCCTACAGGCCCGTATTGCGGCACTGCAACAGATTGATAAAGCCTTAGAGCTTCAACTTCGCCGGGTGGACACCCAACGCGATGCGGTGCAGACCGAAATTGATGCGGTCCGAAAGGTGATTGGTAAAAACATCGAAAGCACGTTCAAAACATTTGGATAATTTTCTTGTGGGTCATTTTCTGAATGAAAGTTCCCCCTGCTGTTTCTGGCATCGTCTTTGTTCTATGCTGGGTTTCAAATCGAGACGCTTTTTTGCTGTGTGAGTATTGTGTGTGAATACGAAAAGATAGGTAGATGGCTGTGATTACATTACAAGAATTAAAGGCGCCCTTGAAAAACCGCCCCTTAAGCGAAAAAAACGTATACTCTAAACCCTTATTCTTTGGGGCCGTTCCTTCCAAAGGCCTAACTGCCGATGTGTTTACGCTGGGTATCCCCCATTTTTCCGGTACTGCTGGTAATGCCCTCTCTTACAAAGATATTGCCAGTATCCCTGCGTCAGAAGTACTCGCACCTATTGAAAAAAGAAATGGGAAAAAGTACGAAGTGGTTTTGGTGAGTGACTTATTCCCGAATGGGAAGGCTGACATTGGAAGCCCTCAATACATTGCGCTGGTGGGTCAGCTGATGATATTTATTGCCAAAGTACTCGACGGGATTGATGATGCCGCCGCGCAACTTCCCGCAAGTCAAGGCTTTCATCAGCAGGGTTCTCGCATGATGTACTGGCGCTTTGATGATATTTCCAGCCATGTGAAACAAGCAATAGAGAATCCCCTAAAGCACCAATACTGGGTGGTTCGAGATAAAGACACGCAAAAAATTATGGGCACCACCTCGGTGGATCTCGGCTCATCACGCAAACCAGCGCAGCTGGAAGATGTGTTTCTACTGCCAGAAATGCGCCGCAAAAGAGAAGACGGAGATATCGGCCTGGGCAAATGGTTGATTGCAAAAGCGATTAACCGCGCGGCGATAAACGATAGGAAATCTATTTTTCTCACCACCCGTGCCGCAGGGGGCTTTGAAGCAGCAGTGGATCTTTATGAACGCTTTGGCTTTAAGCGTGTGGATCCTGGGTCCGACAGACAGCGCTATGAAACCTTGGTTCCCAAGAAATTCCGAAGCCCCAGAACGCTTGCCATGGAGCTGGCGCTGTCATGACTGATTCTTAAAATTGCCCATGCCAAAGCCCAAACCCGGCAACACACAATCATCTAGGAAGCAATCATCCAGTAAGCCAAAACTGGGATCGCAAACGGAAACCCTCACCGCTACATTTTTTGAGAAGAACGGGCATACCGTCCTGGCCCGTAATTGGCGCTCTGGACGCCTGGGCGAGCTCGACCTGGTTGTTTGGGATCCAGACAGTAAGACCTTGATTTTTGTGGAAGTAAAAGCCCGCAGCAATGAGGAGAAGGGGCCTGCTATCGCGGCAATCACCCCGCAAAAACAAGCGCAATTGCTTATGCTGGCTGAACAGTTTTTAGCCAATAGCCAAGACCCACTCCCACCGTTTCAAACCCTCCGCTTTGATGTGGTCACCTGGGATTACCGCGGCCAAACACAACGCTGGCAGATGCAACACTGGCCTGACGCCTTTCAAAGCTAAAAATTCGCACAAAAAACAAAGTAGACAGCTTATAATAAGGTAACCGTGAGAATTTGTGTTTTTGTCAAAGGCACCCTATCTGCGTTATGCCCAAAGTCACTTTTCTTCCCAGCAATCTCTCACTTGAGATTGACGAAAATACCACCTTGAGAGAGGCTGCCCACCAGCTTGAAGTTGACGTGCATGACCGTTGCGGGGGCCTGGGTGCATGTTGTAATTGTGTGGTTACTGTCGTGGACGGCGCCACTGCAATCACCCCCAAAACTGTGGTGGAAGAAGCCGTGTTTTACCTAGATCCCAAAGACAGGCTTTCTTGCCAGTGCCGTATCACTGGGGATGTAGTGGTGAGTACCCTTTAAATTAGGGCCCTGCCGTGTTAATCGTCAAATCTTCGGGCCGCAATAACAACACGTAAACTTCTTTAATCCCCAAGGCATCCACCCCACCAAAGATTTGCCCGGAAAATTTCACGCTCACCCCTTTGTGAATCCCGGGATCGAGGGCCGAATTGCCCTCCAGAACGACCAAAGTATCGTAGGTAAACACCTCTGGCAGTACCTGAATCAATACCTCGTATCGAAAGGACTCGGGGTAGTGACGGACTTTATAGACCCGCCCGGACCAGTGTACTTTTTTGCCTGAATACCGCTCCCGCCAGGCAGGATGACGAAGTGAATCCCCCATATCAGAGGTGAAGTAAGCCTGAATGTCACTTCGAGAAATGTCTAACTGGCAAGGCTGACCGAGCGGCTGAGGGGGCAGACCGTTTTGCGCGAAGGCTTGCTCCGCTAGACAGAAATATACACCTACAGCCAATAGGGCGGCCAAAAGCAACACACTCAAGAGTGAGAGTGATGATACGGGGCGGGTCATTATTCTAAACTGGCTTCCAAACTGGCTTGTCACTGCTGTTCCAAACTGGCCCACACGCAAGGACTGATCCGTCAATTGGGGACTCTCTGTTTTGGTAAGTAGGGTCATTCTTTGTTAATATGGTGACGCACAACAGACAGGTATCTCATCCTATATATAGCTTAGTTCTATATAATTTACTTCTATCATGACTTGATTCTAGCCGGGAGTCTTCCACCCACCCATGTTTAAATCCGCCATGTTGCAAATGACCCAGGCCTTCTTGCTCGTTGTCGACGTTCAAGAACGTTTTATTCCCATCATGTGGCAGGGTGAGCGGATGCACAAAAACGTCCAGATACTGGTCAATGCGTTTAAAGAATTGCATTTACCCATTGTGGTGACTGAACAATACCCAGAAGGTCTCGGCCATACCAGCCCAGAGTTACTAGAAATACTGCCCCCTACCACCCCCATCTATAGCAAACGTTCCTTTGGGGCCCTGGCCGAAGCCAAAATAAAGGTGGCACTCCAGCAAGAAATTCAACGCAAACAAATCTTGGTCTGCGGCCTGGAAGCGCATGTCTGTGTGAATCAAACGGTTCATCAGTTGTTAGAAGCCGGTTACCAGGTCCATCTGGTGGAAGATGCTATAGCTTCCCGCAAAGAGACCAACATCCAAATCGGCATCGCTAAAATGCTGCGCGCGGGGGCCTTGCCTACCTCTACTGAAATGGCCTTATTTGAGCTTCTCTCCAGTTCTGCTCATCCTCGCTTCAAGCAGGTTCAGGCACTCATAAAATAAACTTGTTTACGTTTGTTTACAAACTAACATCGAAATTATAATGATTGTTTTTATGCATATACAAGAGATTAAGTTCCAAGCATCCTCACTCTCATCTCCATAAATCACTTCATTTCAACTGTTTCTCACTCACTCTATACTCTCACTCACTTTCTACTCTCACTCAAGCAATACTCACTCAACTCACTCAACTCACTCTCTAATCTCAAAACGCTAAATCACACTTAAAACCATCTCGCCCCAAGACTATGGGCCAGATGGTTTTCTTGCATGAGAAAAAAATAAAGGCTTAAAAAATTAAAAACCATCGCTTGATTGATTGTTTAATTTTTTATATGATTGTTTTATCTGTTTCTGCCTTTTGCAGCGCAGGTCGGCAGGCCGTTCACTCCCCTCCCACGAATCGGTTTGTCGTCATTCTCTCTACTCAGACATTCTTCCCCTCGCACTCACACACGAGGGGATTTCTATTTAGGGAGCAGATGCTCGCTTGATGCTAAAAACATGTTTTTGCCTGAGGTAACCACTTTAGGGGATTGATTGGCACGCCATTGGCAAATACCCCCCAGTGCAAATGCGGTCCCGTGGCAAAGCCTGTGGCGCCCACTTCTCCAATAACCTCCCCGGCTTGAACGTGCTGCCCTGTTTTTACCATGATCTTAGACAGATGAATATAAATAGAGCTCAGTCCCTGCCCGTGATCCAGCCCTACCGTACCGCCATGAAGCCTCATTTTTTTGGCAATCTTCACTTCCCCCCCAGAAGTCGCTCTCACAGGTCTCCCCATGGGAGATCTAAAATCCAGGCCCTTGTGATAATTCCCGGTATACACCCCGTTGTGATAGCGCAAAACCCCAAAGGGTGAGTTGGCACAATCCGGCGTGGGGGTGATTAGGGGAAACTGCCAGTATTTTTGAGACCCTGTTTCGTTCTTCAGCTTGGCCACAGCCTCAAGCTCACCCGGTTCTGGCTCTAATCCCTTTGTCTGAGAAGAGACTTGAATATTTTGACGGCGAAAATGCCCAGATTCTATTTTGACTGGGTATTCGGTCTGGATGTTTCCGTGAGCATCAATCAAGCTCAGCGTTGCACTGCCCAGCGGATCACTCACCTCGATAGGCATTAATGTCTCCACTGTGACTGAGTGATTCGCGACGTTATATTTAGCTTGGTCCTTTTGCAGAAAGACAGGGGCCTTTCGTGGCAAGGCCTTTACCCCGTGTTTCGCCGCACCAGAAGAGAAAGTCAGTTGGGAAAGTTGAGGGGCCCCACCTATCGCCGAAACATCCACCTGTAAATGAATCACCCCTCCCTGCTGGACAGTGATAGGTTTTTCGAGCGGTTTTTCTGTTTGGGCGGCAAAGACAGCAGGCAAAAGCAAGCCAAAAAACAGATACAAGAGCACCTGAAACTGTCGGCATTTAGCGATCATTTGGTCCCATTCCCGGATAAACCCTTTGCAAGCCCCATGCTTGTTCTATTATAAGAGACTCTTACCAAATACCGGGTTTCAGCCCGTATCTTCCTAAGTTATTTCATACCCAGCGCGAAAACCAAAGGACTCTCCTCTATGTTTTTAGATCAAGCCAAACTCCACGTGCTTTCTGGCGCAGGAGGCAACGGCATGGTCGCCTGGCGCCGTGAAAAGTATGTCGCTTTTGGAGGCCCCGCGGGTGGAGACGGCGGTGAAGGCGGCAATGTGGTGATTGAGGCCACTGCGGATCTGAACACCTTGCTGGATTTTAAATATCAATCTATCTTTAAGGCCGAGGACGGTGAAAAAGGCCGTAGCAAAAACATGCACGGTCGAAAAGGCCGTGAGTTAGTCATTAAAGTCCCTTGTGGGACTATTGTTCGGGATTCCGATACAAAAGAGGCGATTGCCGATCTGACTCACCCTGGAGACAGAGTGATTGTTGCCTCAGGTGGCCGCGGCGGCAGAGGAAATGCCCGCTTTGTGAGCTCTAAACGACAGGCCCCACAATTTTGTGAACCCGGCGAACCTGGTATTGAGAGGCATTTGGATCTTGAGCTCAAACTGATTGCCGATATTGGGATTATCGGGATGCCCAATGCCGGAAAGTCTACGTTTATCAGTGTAATCAGCGCAGCAAAGCCAAAGATTGCAGATTACCCCTTTACAACCCTGACCCCGAATTTGGGCGTGCTCAAAAAACCCAACGGAGACGGCATTGTGCTTGCTGATATCCCCGGATTGATTGAAGGAGCCAGTACAGGCCTCGGGCTAGGCCATGACTTTTTGCGCCACGTAGAACGAACCCGCTTACTCCTGCACCTGGTCGACATCGCCTCAGGCGCCGATTCCAACGGGGAGCGCAACCCGGTCCAGGACTGGAAAATTATTAATCAAGAACTGATGCAGTATAAGGACATCCTGGCCAACAAGCCGCAATTACTGGTACTCACCAAAATTGATGCACTGACTCCTGAAGAGCAAACCCATTGGATTGAGGCATTTCAGGCAGAATGCATGGAAACAGGCCGGCAGACCGTAATTTATCCTATTTCTGCCGTGAGCCGGTTGGGGATTACGGAATTAAGTGCGGCTATTCTAGAATTTATCGAGGCGCACCCTGAAGTGGCTCCCACAGTCGAAGTAGTGAAAGACACCAAGGCCTTTGATCACGATGACAGTGCCTTTGAGATTCGCCGCAAAGGGAAACTCTTTTACGTTAAAGGCGGCAAAGTAGAACGCTTGTTTTCTGTCACCGATATGCGAAACCGCGCCGCGGTGTTTCGCCTGATGAATATTCTGCGCGCCATGGGCGTGTTTGACGCCCTTGCCAAAGCGGGGGCTCAAGAAGGGCATACCGTATGCATTTCAGGCCACGATTTTGATTACGTCCCAGACGATACCGCTGGGGAGCGAGACGACTATAACCCCGAGTTTGATTATGATTCAGAAGATTTTGACGACGGCGATTTTGAAGAAGAGTCTGAAGAAGACTCTTTAGAAGATGACACTCTAGACCCCAACGCCCCTCGACTGATTTATCACGACGAATCCTAAGCTGAACATAGTTCTCTAAGTTATTCAGCTTTGCTGTTGGTTGACGGCTTCTCGGTTGGCATGGGTTCTGCCCCGCTCATCAGCCTCAAAAATCAGTCTGACGAGTCGGTAAGCGGCGTTCAGGGTAATCACGGACACGCCCTTATTGGGGAAAATGGATAATTTTGGCTGCGGGTCTATATTCGTGGGACTCTCGAGGCTCTCTATTGTTTTATTTTGATTAGATTTAGGAACTTCCAGCCATTCAATTTTCCAAACAGGAGCAGGCAAACCGTCTTCAGCCAACTGGCGGGTACATTCTTTTTGCAGATCAGACCAAAGGGTTTCAGCCACAGGAGGTGCCTGCACTTTAAAAACACACTGGGTGCCCTCTTGCAGTCCGACACGAATAATCCATGAGCCCAGAGTCACTGTCTCCAGATACATCACCACGACCACGTCATCCCCGTCTTCTCCTGATCCTTGATCTTCAGAACCACCCCATTCGAGATGCAGATCCAGCCGTTGCTCTGCGGCCAGGGGATACCAGGGGATGTACATCAGCATCACTGTTTTCAGTGTATCAACAGCAGGCATTTGAGCCGCTTTACCGAGTTGCGCCATCACACGGAGCAGATCACTGACAGATTGGCTTTCTCCAGAATACCCCATCTGATTGGTAGTCAGCATCTTGGTCAGCTTCTGCATCGCGTCTTGAGCATTTTTGCCAATCAGGCTTTGCATGGCATCTCCCGTGATTGAAGCCTGTGGATTTTCCGCCAACAGTGTCTTGAGCGCGATCAGACTTTTATCACTGGTGCCAGAAGCCAATTGAGAAAGCAGTGTCTGGATATCTTCTGGCAAAGCCATCATCTGTTTAATCAGCTGCGACATCTGTTGCGCTGAAATATCACGTCGCATCCCCACCAGTTGGTCCAAAAGCAATAAACCTGCCAACTGAGATTGCGCCGGTGAAAAACCAGAATTGACTGAATTGCCATTCCCCTGAGCGGCTAGAGCATCGCCTAGACCGCCAGCATTGGCCACTTGCTGAAACAGTTGACCAATCAGATTGCCGTAGTATCCGGGACCGATTTGCCCCATGGGGGGCACTCCTTCATTGATAGGCTGATCTTAATACCCCTGTGTTTTCGACGGGTTTAAAGCGAACCTTAAGTTATTCTAGGCGTTATTCCAGAAGACATTCTAGGATTCATTCCAAATTCAAGCCGTCAAACGCTTTAACCCTGCTAAAATAAGCATAAGCGGATTTCATCAAAAGGCCATCGGATTTTATATGAGCTTTAGATTCAAAATACCCACGCTTTCTGTGTGTTTTAAATGGCTTCTTTTAGGCTTTATTATCAGCCTGCCACTCCTGTCTGGCTGCAATTTCAGTGGGGTCACCTCCTCCGATAAAACGCCACCCACACTCAATCAAATCAAGCAGCGCGGTAAGCTCATTGCTGGGGTTAAATTTGACAGTAAACCTTTCGGCTATCTCGATAATGACGGTCAAGTCAAGGGATTTGACGTGGATCTCATACGGGAAATCAACCGCCGGGTATTTGGCCCCACCGCCAAAGTGTCCTTTCAGCAAGTGCTTTCTTCTACCCGCATTATTGCCGTCAACAGTGGCACTGTCGATATTGTGGCTGCCACCATGACAATTACCCCAGAGCGGGCCGAAGTGATCCATTTCAGCAATGAGTACTTCCGGGCCACCCAACAGGTGATGGTTCCCAGTACAAGTAAGGCTAAAAAACTGACTGATTTAGCAACCCTGCGGATTTTATACGTTTTGGGCAGCACCAGTGAGAAAAATATCCGTAAGGTTCTCCCTCAAGCCAAATATGTTGGGTTTAAAACGGCAGTTGACGCCTTCTCCGCACTCAAGGCGGGCAGAGGCGACGCACTCACCACTGATGATACAATTTTGGCTGGCTTCTTAGCAGACAGTTGTGGTTACCGACTCCTGCCCGAGAGACTGTCCTCTGAGCCTTACGGTCTTGGTTTTCGCAAAGACGAAAACAGCACCGCTTCCAAAAGCTTTATTGAAGCGGTGAATAAAGCCATTGCAGAGATAAAAGCCGATGGGACTCTGAAAAAGATAGAACAACGTTGGATGTCACTGGATCAACAGAACCATTGTCCTTAGCAATGCCTCCATTTTTAAGTCATCTTATCCAGTTTATCCAGCAGCCAGAAGTCACGCACAACATTCTGTCTGGGCTCAGCGTCACTGTCAAAATTACCGCGCTGAGTACGCTGCTTGCTGCTTTTGTGGGTGTTATCACTGTGTTTATCAGAACCCAACTGGGGCATATCTCACTGTTTAGCTGGCTTTCTAGGGCCTACGTGTCGTTATTTCGTAACACCCCCTTGCTCTTACACTTATACTTGTTTTATCGAGGGCTCCAAAGTCTGGGGATCAATTTAACCGAGGAGACTTGCGGAGTCCTTGCACTGGGATTATACACAGGCGCCTATGTCTCTGAAATTCTGCGCTCTGGATTTCTCGCGATTCCTCGTACACAGTGGGATTCAGGCCAAGCATTGGGGATGTCTGCCATCCAAGTCTTTTTCTGGGTCACCCTCCCTCAAGCAATCCGGTACTGCCTCCCTGCTCTTGGCAATCAAAGTATCAATCTGATGAAAAACTCCTCACTGGTGGCGTTTATCACAGTGGAAGATTTATTTTTTACGGTCTACCGAGGGGCTGTCAACGATTTTCGTCCCGTAGAATACTTTATCGTTGGCGCCAGCCTCTATATCACGCTGTCTTTACTGATTGGGGCTATCGTCCACGGACTCGATTACTGCTTAGAGAGACGGTGGTTACGTTTTCCTAAACTGGTAGGAGGCATATAACCCCAAATGACGTCTGCTTTTGTGTTTCATTGGCCCTCTCACTGGGAAGATGCTTGGAGCCCATTACTCCTGCAAGGCTTTGGCACCACCTTGGTAATGTCTGTGCTAATTCTGCTCCTCAGTATCCCAATGGGCACTGTACTAGGGCTGCTTCGATCCGAAAAAATCCCGGTTCTTTCTTGGTTAGCAGCGGCGTATATTGAAGTTTTACGCAGTATCCCGCTTATTCTGTTTCTGGTGTTAATCCATTACGGGGTGATGCCCAAATTAACCCCCGAGCCTAACTTTTTTATTTCCGCATTGCTGGCCTTTGCCCTGTTTGAGACCGCCTATTTTGCCGAAATTGTTCGCGGGGGATTACGCGGGATTCGTGGGACAGAAATGGATGCAGCCGTGAGTTTGGGGCTTACATACACGCAACGTCTTTTGTTGATTCGCCTCCCTTTGGCCCTCAGCCGAAGTGTTCCAGCGTTGTTAGGTCAAGTTATCTCACTGATCAAAGACACGTCCTTGGCCTCAATCGTCGGCGTGATTGAACTCACCCGGGCAGGAGAAATCATCTACGAACGGACGTATCACGATTTTGAACTACTCGTTGTGATTGGCGTAATTTACTTTAGCCTTTGCGCCTGTCTGTCTAAATTGGCAGAGTCATTGGAAAGTCGAGAACACCAAAACTCAAGTGAAGGCCAGAAGCTAAAACCCATTTTTGAGACTTAGTTTTTTTTAGGCTGGTTTAAGGTCGTGACCGTTTCGGTATAGACTTCCACCTGGTACAACCGTTCTGGTTCTGACCATTGTAATTCTTTGGCCATCAAACGCGATACAGTCTCTAGTGCAGAAAGGCCAACCCCTTCTCGCAAAGCCAAACCACTGCGGCGCATCAAGACATCGGCAATTGTTTGAGCCATCTCATGACGAACGGCATAAATCACCTCAGCCTGAATCATCACGGAATGGGGACTGACCGGCATTTTCAGTGTTGGGTCATCAAGTGTCAGTGCCATCACAGAGCCGGCGCGAAGCCCGTAGGTATTGAGCAAATGCTTGGCCTGCTCCTCAGTCAATCCAGAGACTTCTGGAGAGAGGGTCTGTTCATAGAGAAGCTTGGCGTAATCTGCATAAGACGTTTCCGTCCCAGATTCCAATAAAACAGGTAACTCAGCAGCATTACTGTGCTTGACATCAGCCCCTGGGAGCGGTGCCCACCGGGTATTGAGATATTTATTCTGATTATTTCTGTATTTCAGCGCCTGACACACTGTATTGACTACCTCTTCTGCCAAACTTCGGTATGTCGTGAGTTTACCGCCTATCACTGAGAAAAAAGGCACCGGCGTTTCTCTGGTTGCCTGATGATTGGCTGTAATATGTTTGCGCGTGATCGCACCGGCATTTTTATTCTGAACAAAGGGCAGAGGACGCACCCCGGCATACGAAAACAAGATGTCTGACTGCGAGAGCTTTTGAGACAAGAATTGATTCGCCGCATCGAGCAAATAGGCCACATCCTCTGGCGTGGCGACCACTTTGTCTAAGTCTCCGTCGTAATGGGTATCTGTTGTGCCAATCAGCAGGTACTCTTGCTGCCAGGGGATCATAAAAAACGGCCGACCGTCTTTGGCTTCGACGTATAATGCGCCTGATTCTTTGTCGCCTGATTTGTTTTGGGGCAAGCCCCCTGCGGCTGACCTGGGCACGACGATATGGATTCCCTTGGTTCCGCCAATTTTTCGACCCGTGGTGACATTGGAATGCCCTAAAATCTTATCGACCCAGGGCCCAGAAGCATTGACAACCGATTGCCCACGGGCCACCAGTGTTTCTCCAGTAAGGACATCTTTAAATGTGACAGAAGCAGCATCCTGGTTGGTTTCTGCAATTTGGTTTTTAAGATGGACGGATTCTACATCGGCATGATTGAGCATCACCGCCCCGTGGTTCTTGGCGTCAATGGCATTTTCCACGCTCACACGCTCCGGTAGAGAAACTTGTGCATCGTAATACAGCACACCACCCTTGAGCCCTTTGGACTCTACATATGGAAATCTGAGAAGAAACTCATCTTTACTAAGATTTTGATGACCTGGCACTGAACGGTCCCAGGACAGAGCGTCATACAACCACATGCCAACCCGGATCATCCACAATGGACGTTTACTGTCTTGATACACTGGAATCCCCAAGGGAAGTGGTTTTACCAGATGTGGGGCATTGTGCAACAGGCGTTCTCTCTCGCGGAGTGATTCTCGAACCAACGAAATTTCCCCGTGTTCCAGGTAACGAAGCCCCCCGTGTATCAACCGACTGGAATAGGCCGTGGTTCCGGCACCAAAATCATTTTTTTCCAGCAAAAGAACAGAAAGCCCCCGGCGTGAAGCGTCACGGGCAATCCCTGTCCCGTTAATCCCACCCCCAATGACAATGAGATCGAAGGGCTTTTCCACCAGTTGTGCGGCGGATTTGTTATACGTAGGACGAATCATAAGGAAATAGGCTAGCACAATTAAGACCTCACACCCAGGGAAAAACCGCTTTATTTACGGGATGTTTACGGTAGAATAGGAAAATTATTTTTCGCTTTTTATCAGCTTGAGAGAGGGATAGCCCCATGACCCACGGCAGCAGCATCGCCACCAAAACCACTTTAGCCCATCAACTGGCAGAATACGCCCATTCACTTCGCTATGAAGATATTCCTGCACCGGTGGTGCAAGAAGTAAAACGCCGCATTATTGATTCGTTGGGTTGTGCCATGGGTGCTATCGACAGTGAGCCCGCCACGATTGCCCGACGGGTGAGCAAATGGGTTGACTCCAATAAAGGTGGAGCCACCGTGATTGGAACCAAACACCAAACATCACCGGATTTAGCCGCATTTGCCAACGGGATTTTGTTTCGATATCTCGATTTTAACGACACGTATCTCTCCAAAGAACCCGCTCACCCGAGTGACAACATTGCTGCGGTTTTAGCTGCAGCGGAAAGTGTCAAAGCCAATGGGAAAGATGTGATTACAGCCATTGTACTGGCCTACGAAATCCAATGTCGGCTCTGTGATGCGGCCAGTATCCGCTCACGCGGGTGGGATCACGTCACGTACGGCTCTTTTTCTACTGCACTGGCTTGCGGTAAGCTGTTTGGGCTGTCTGTTGATCAACTGGTGCATGCACAAGGCCTGGCTGCCACCCCCAATAATGCGATGAGACAGACCCGCGTGGGAGAACTCTCTCACTGGAAAGGCTGTGCCTTTGCCAATGCTTCTCGAAACGGACTGTTTGCCGCGCTGCTGGCCCGAGAAGGGATGACGGGTCCTTCCGAAATTTTTGAAGGCGAGATGGGCTTTTATAAGCAAATTTCAGGTGAGTTTCAACTCGCGCCCTTGGGCGGTAAGAACGGACAAGCATTTATGTTTCTCAACACCTATGTGAAACACTTCCCAGCCGAGTATCATTCCCAAAGTGCGATTGAAGCGGCCTTGGAACTGCGTCCACAAATTAAAAGCCCTGACAGCATTCAGTCTATCCACATTGATAGTTTTGATGCCGCAGTGGATATTATTGCCGGGTTTGCTGAACATTGGCGCCCCAAAAGCCGCGAAACTGCCGATCACAGCATGCCCTATGTGGTTTCTGCGGCCCTGGTTGACGGAGATATTACGCTAGAATCTTTTACCGATGAGAGAATTCGGGATCCAAAACTGCTGGAAGTGGTCCAAAAAGTGGCTGTTTCTCGCCATCCTGAAATGAATGCGGGCTATCCAGACGGGATTCCTAACCGGCTCACAATCACCCTCACGGACGGAACCGTGTTGAGCAAAACCATCTCTTATCCCCTGGGACACTGCAAAAACCCAATGAATGATGCACAAATCGAAGCGAAGTTTAGACCGCTGGCGGCTCGCGTCTTTGATGAGCGCAAAATTCAGCAGCAACTAGACGCCCTGTGGAAATTTGAAGAAACAACCAGTGTCAGCAGTATACTGGCCCTCTTTGACCGCGGAAACGGGCGGGCCCATGGACAATAGCAAGCCGCTTCAGAATCCAGAAGCGCTGCTTCAGAAAACAAGCGACAAACCAGCTCGCTTGAGAGAGCGTCTGAAGCAGAAAAAGGCCCTTGCCGCCCCGGGCGCCTTCAATGCCATTACCGCCAAAATCATTGAATCCATTGGCTACGAGCTGGTCTACGTTTCCGGGGCTGGCTTGAATAACGGGGTGGCGGGCTACCCTGATATTGGGATGCTCAGCCTCAGTGAGATGGTTCAATTTTCTGGGTATATCGCTAGCGCGGTCAGTATACCCACTATTGCCGATGCAGACACCGGTTTTGGTGAAGCGATCCAGGTGTTTCGTACCGTAAAAGCCTATGAAAACGCGGGGCTTTCCGGCATTCATCTGGAAGATCAGGTGTTTCCAAAACGCTGCGGTCATCTTGGCGGGAAACAAGTCATTGCCACTGAGGCTATGTGTGAAAAAATACGTGCCGCTGTCGCCGCTCGAAGCAATCCAGAGTTTCTGTTGATTGCCAGAGTGGATTCACGAGCAGTTTACGGGTTAGAAGATGCCATATCTCGCTCTTTGTCTTACATAGAAGCCGGAGCGGATATGATTTTTACTGAAGCAATGGAAACAGAAGCTGATTTTGCCCAAATTTCTCAGGCCATTAAAACCCGCTATCCCAATGCTGGACTGCTTGCCAACATGACAGAATTTGGAAAATCCCCCTTGCTACCTATACAAACGCTTGAATCCTGGGGGTACGATATTGTTATTTACCCAATGACTGCCTTTCGCTTAATGATGAAGACTGTGGCAGACGGTCTTAGCGCGGTTTTGACAGCAGGAACACAAGAGCCTCTGCTTGCTCAAATGACACACCGTAAAGATCTCTACCGACTGATTCACTATGACGATTACGAAGCCCTTGATAAACAGCTGTCTCGAAGCCCTTCTCTGGAAAAAAGCTGACATTTACCCCTGGGTTGTCGTACAATACGGGCAAATTCTTTCAGGATTTTTTCGGGTAGTATGGCACTGATCAAATAAGGGGCAGTATTATGACGACGTCTCAGGCTTCAAAAGAATCTTATAGTCCAGGTTTAGAAGGGATTGTGGCTGGGGTCACCCAGTTGTCATTTGTCAATCCTGCCTTAAATAGCCTGATGTATCGCGGTTATGATATCCGTGATCTGGCTGAGCATGCGTGCTACGAAGAAGTTGCTTTCTTGCTCATTTACGGCCATCTGCCCAATCAGAAAGAGTTAGACACCTTTAACACCGATCTCAGAACTGCCCGCAAACTGAGCCCCGAATTTATCAATACGCTGAAAAGCTTCCCCAAAAATGCCAATATGATGGACACGCTGCGTGCCGCAGTGGCGCTCCTCTCACTCAGCGATCCGGATGTGAAAAACGACTCCCACGAAGCCAATGTCCGAAAAGCCACCCGACTCACAGGCCAATTTGCCTCCATAGTGGCTGCCAACTACCGGATTAGCCAAGGCAAAGACCCTGTCGCGCCTGATGCCACCCTTGGCCACGCGGAAAATTTCCTCTATATGTTGTTTGACGAAAAGCCAGATGCCTATTTGGCCCGTATTTTTGATATGACCCTGATTGCGTATACCGATCACGGCTTTAATGCCTCCACCTTTGCAGCCCGTGTCACCACTTCCACGTTATCTGACCTGCATTCTGGTATTGTCTCTGCGATTGGTACGCTCAAAGGCTCTCTTCACGGCGGTGCCAACGAAGAAGCGATGAAAATGCTCCTAGAGATTGGCTCTCCAGACAAAGCCGAAGCTTGGGTAATTGACGCCCTGGCCACCAAGAAAAAAATTATGGGCTTTGGTCATAGAGAATATAAAACGGGCGACCCTCGTGCCTTTTTGCTGAACGACTACGCCAAAGAACTCTCAGAGCGTGTTGGACAACCTCAGTGGCATCAAACAGCCACCATCGTGGCTCAGACCATGGAGCGAGAAAAGAACATTCTCCCCAATGTCGACTTCCCCACCGCCTATATTTATTACCTGATGAAGCTGCCGATTGATATCTACACCCCTATTTTTGCTCTGGCTCGGGTGGCAGGTTGGTCTTCCCACATTATTGAACAACTCGATGCCAACCGCTTGATTCGGCCCAAGGCCATCTACGAAGGGCCCGATCACCTATCGTATGTCCCGCTGAACCAGCGCTAACTCTCAATCAAAAAAAGGACCACTGGCCCATATCAGGACCAGATACGGCATGGGAAAGATACAGGCTGGTATTTTCCTGTTCTAATTTTTAGAGAGTATTCAATACCAGCAGGATCAACCCTAAGAGGCATTCTGTCTTAAATAACTGCTCAGAGAGCTTGTGCACTTTACTAAATTGTGCCAAATGCTCTGGGTCCACGTGGGTTCCGGCTTGGTGCATGGCGTAAATTTGCGCATTCACCCCGTACACGGAATACAACAGCAGGCCAACCAGCGCGGCCCATACAACGAGGCGAACCGTCTCTCTCCCCAACTCAAGGCACGGGCAGCCGAGAATCAGCACCCGCAACGCCTCACCGATCAGCAATAGGCAGACACACACCAGCAATAGCGTATCGTAACGCTTAAAAATAGGGCTCATGATATCACCGGCTGCGGGCTCTACCACATTTCGAAAGACGACTGGGGCGACAAACGCCCCCAGAATCAACATCCCTCCAATAATCAGGCTCAGTGCCACATTCTGAAGACTGGTTCCCACAGGTAAAAACCATACTGGAAATTGGGTGTGCGGCAAATTCATTGAATCTTACTCCTTCAGAATGGTAACTATTGAGGGTTGAAAGGGAATCAAGCCAGGCTGAGGATAGTTTATCAAAACTCAGCCTGGCGGTGATAGTGATACTAGGCAGAGAATCCGCGGATAGCAGCGGCCAACTCCTCATCAGAGGGCATCCCTTGCTGAGAAAAGCGAATCACGCCTTGCCCGTCAATAATGTAGACTGTTCGCTGAATCCCGCCTTCGGGTTTCAGGGCCTGGTAAGCAGTGGCCATGGTTTTATCAGCGTCTACCAAAATGGGGAAGGGGTAGCTCTCTTTTTCGCTGAAACGCTCGTGGCTTTCTTTAGAGCCTGGGTTAGAACCCAAAATTTCGGTATTCAGCCCCTTAAACACGGCCAAATCATCGCGCAATGAGCACAACTGACGGGTACAACCGGGTGTTTGGTCTTTGGGGTAGAAGACAATAATCAGGTTTTTTCCACGGTAGTCAGTCAATTTCACGGTCCCTTCGGCGCCAGAGGCGGGCAGGTTAAAGTCCGGGGCGGGGGTGCCAACGGCCAAGGGGGTCAGTTCTAATGTATCGGTTGTCATCAGGGGTTCTCCTTATTGTTGTGTAAAACTGTCGTGTGTAAATCAGGCAGTCAGGACTAAATTCTGCTCTTTCAGTGCCTGTGTCAGCAGGGGGGCAATCTCAAACACATCGCCCACAATGCCAAAATCCGCGACGGTAAAGATGGGGGCATCCGCGTCCCGGTTAATGGCGATAATGGTTTTACTGGTTCGCATTCCGACAAGATGTTGAATCGCACCCGAAATACCGAGAGCGACGTAGAGTTTTGGGCTTACGGTTTTACCGGTTTGACCCACTTGTTCTGAGTGGGGGCGCCAGCCAGCATCCACCACAGCGCGTGAAGCACCCACTGAGGCACCCAACGCATTTGCCAGGGCTTCAACCAGATTAAAATTCGCGGCTTCTTTGAGTCCACGACCACCAGAGACAATAACTTCCGCTTCTTCCAGTTTTTTACGTCCTGTATTTTCGGGCTGTTGAATCTGGACCAGCTTGGTACGGCTCATCTCGGCATTCAGGTTGACAGACCAAGTCTCAACCGCGCCTGAACGAGCTGTGTCTGGTGTTGGTTTTTCGTACATACGGCCTCGAATAACCGCCATCTGAGTTTGCCCAGCAGCCACACTGATTTTTGCCAGAAGCGATTCGGCCATACAGGCTTTGGTGCCTATTAACGCACCGTTTTCGTAAGCAATTTCATTCACATTGGTGATAAGACCTGCTTTGCTGCGAATAGAAACCCGTGGCGCATAGTCTTTGGCAAACGCAGTTGCGGCAAACAAAACCACAGCCGGATTTTTAGAATCGATACATTCTGACAAAGCCCTGGCATAGGCTTGCGGCTGGAATTCGTTCAGGCAGTCATGCCGAACGGCAACCACATGATCGGCCCCGTATTGATAGAATGAGCTGGCCACAGCATCGGAAGCAGCATCAGAACCAGACCCGCCCAACACCACAACGGTGAGGGGTTGACCCAATTGAGCGGCCAATTGCCGACCAGGGGTTAACAGTTCTTGGTAGCGCTCCTGTGCATTGCCGCCTGCTGAATGACTGCCTGCAAATTGAGCTGGAGCTTCTACAATCACCCAAATGCCTTGTTTTGCTTGAGACATATGTGTTCAATCTCCTTAAAGTACTTTATTCTCACGTAAGTAGGCGATCAGCTTATCTACCGCGGCTTTGGCGTCAGCGGATCCATCGACCTTGATTCCAGCTGTTTTGGCTGGACGTGGCCATACGTTTTCTGACTGTGATGTGGCAACGGCTGCACCCACCAGCGCTGGCTCTAGGGCTAGCTCTGCGGGAGTTTTGAGAGGGATTTCGGTTTTATTGGCCTTCATCACCCCTTTAATATTGGCTGTGCGAAGCTCGTAATCACATTTCATCATACAAATCACACCCGGCAAGGCCATGGTGTATTGCTCAATCCCGCGCTCTGTTTCTCGCCAGACATTTAGAGTCTCTAGATCTACTATTTCTGCGTTTTTACAGGTGGTTAAACTGGCCCAATCTAAAAGCTCTGCTACTTTAGGCCCTGTTTGACCATCAGAGGCGTCTAGAGAAAGTGTCCCAAACACTGCTATTTTGGCATCAGGAACCAGTTGCTTCAGGGCACCAGACAGCGCATAAGCAACGGACGTGCTATCTCCAGAGAGAAACACTGGATCGCTCAATAAATAAGCGGCATCTGCCCCCGCAGCAATGGTTTTTTTCACAATTTCTTTGGCAGAAGCCGCACCCAAACTAATCACTGTTACCTGTGCTTCTGCCCCAGCAGCTTCTTTCAAGCGAAGTGCGGTTTCCAAGGCGTATTCATCAAAGGGGTTCACAATCATGTCCACCCCTTCTTTGGGCAGCGAGTTGCCCGTCAATTGTTCTGGCTTGAGTTTGGTGTTATCAGGCACCTGTTTCACAAACACCACAATGTTGAACGGCGACATAGCGGTTGCTTCCTTTCCATACTTGGCCTTTTTGCTTATTGGCCTTTTTGCATCCACAAAAGGGCTGCCTCAAATTGTCTCCCTACTCTAGTTGAAACCCCTTTGACTGACAATGAGAATTGTCCCATTCCTCGCAAAATCAGTGGACTTTGGATACAATCTATAGAGAAATGAGAGAATATTTTTCTAACTAGATTTCATAAAGGGATATCATCATGATTGACCCGAACCGCCTTACCACACAGGCACAAAAACTTCTGGCAGACACGCAAACCATACTGCAACGCTTTGAGCAAAACCAACTCGACAATGAGCACGTGCTATTGGCCCTGTTGGAAGACACCAAAGGCTTTGGTGGCAAAATTTTCCAGCAACTGAACATTAATCCCAAAGAGATGATCCAGGCAACGGAAGCCAGCATCGTGAAAAAGCCTCGTGCCAGTGTGAATGCGTTGGAGTCTGGTCAAATTTTTATCACCCCCCGCTTTAAAACCATGATGGATAACGCTGAAGCCGAAGCGGAGCGCCTGCGAGATAAGTTTGTCAGCAGTGAGCACATTATGCTGGCCTTGCTAGAAACCGGCGGAGACGCCACTACTATCCTGACAGGACAAAACATCAATAAAGATAATATTTATGCGGTGCTGAAAGAACTGAGAGGTTCTCACCGGGTAGACAGCCAAAATGCTGAGTCCAACTATCAATCTCTCGAACAATATGCCAAAGATCTGACAGAAGCTGCCCGTCAAGGCAAACTGGATCCGGTGATAGGCCGCCAAGAAGAAATTAGACGGGTTATCCAAGTGCTCAGTCGGCGTACCAAAAACAATCCCGTGCTAATTGGCGAACCTGGTGTGGGCAAAACCGCCATTGTGGAAGGACTCGCACTGAGAATTGTTAACGGAGATGTGCCGGAAAGCTTGAAAGATCACCGTCTGATGGCACTCGACATGGGTGCATTGATTGCAGGGGCAAAATTTCGGGGTGAATTTGAAGAACGGCTAAAGGCCGTCTTAAAAGAGGTGCAGTCCGCAGACGGTGAAGTGATTCTCTTTATTGATGAACTCCACACCGTAGTGGGTGCTGGGGCTACAGGGGAAGGGGCCATGGATGCCAGTAATTTGCTGAAACCCCTACTGGCCCGTGGGGAACTTCACTGTGTTGGCGCGACAACGATTAACGAATACCGAAAATATATAGAAAAAGATCCCGCCCTTGAACGACGTTTTCAGCCCGTACCGGTTGATGAGCCCAGCGTGGAAGAAACCGTGAGTATTTTACGCGGTCTGAAAGGCAAGTACGAAGTGCACCATGGGGTCCGTATTAAGGATTCTGCCATTATTGCCGCTGCCAGTCTGTCGCACCGCTATATTTCCGATCGATTTTTACCCGATAAGGCCATTGATTTGATTGATGAAGCGGCCTCTAAATTACGGATGGAAATTGACAGTTTGCCGCAAGAGCTTGATGAAATTTCTCGTCAACTAATTCAGCTCGAGATTGAGCAAGAGGCGTTGAAAAAAGAAACGGATGCAGCTTCAGTCGAGCGCTTAATGAAATTGGAAAATGAAATTCAGCTCCAGAAAAAGAAAAAAGATACGCTGGAAACTCAGTGGCAACTGGAAAAACAAAGCATCCAATCGGTTCGCGAAATTAAAGAAGCTATTGAGCAAGTCAACACAGAAATAGAAAATGCTGAAAGAAATGCTGATTTAGCCAAAGCCGCTGAATTGAAGTATGGCGTGCTCCCCAACCTGCAACAAAAACTCCAAACACTGGAAACCGAATTTAATAAAAAAGAACGCAAAGTACTGTTGCAAGAAGAAATTGGCGAAGAAGATATTGCAGAAATTATCAGCCACTGGACAGGGATTCCTGTGACCCGGCTGGTCCAGCAAGAAGTTGAAAAACTCACCCACATGGAAGATTATTTGCATAAACGTGTGATTGGCCAAGATGAGGCCATCACGGTTGTTTCCGATGCTGTTCGCCGTGCCAGAGCAGGCCTGAAAGAAGAGCAGCGGCCTGTGGGCAGTTTTATGTTTTTAGGTCCCACAGGGGTCGGAAAAACAGAACTCGTCAAAGCCCTGGCTGAATTTTTATTTAATGATGAAGCCGCCGTGATTCGGATTGATATGTCTGAATATATGGAAAAGCACGCAGTTGCCAGATTAATCGGGGCACCTCCTGGTTACATTGGACACGATGAGGGCGGTCAACTGACTGAGTCTGTCCGCCGAAAACCCTACAGCGTGGTGTTATTTGATGAGATTGAAAAAGCACACCCAGACGTCTTTAACATCCTGCTTCAAGTACTGGATGACGGCAGGCTGACCGATTCTAAAGGGCGAACAGTTAATTTTAAAAATACTGTCGTGATTATGACTAGCAATATCGCCAGTCAATTTATTCTTGATAGCCGAATGAGTGGGCTAGGCGGGGATCAACACGATGTCAAAGAACAAGTGATGGGCGAGCTGAAAAATTTCTTCAAGCCCGAATTTTTAAACCGCATTGACGATATTGTCTTCTTTAATGCATTGACCCCCGGGCAAGTCCACCAGATTGTCGATATTCAATTGGAGTCTTTACGCCGCAGATTGTACCGACAAAACATCGCCCTTGAAATGACACCAGAAGCCAAAGAACACTTAGGAAATTTGGGCTACGATCCTGTTTACGGTGCCCGGCCCTTGCGCAGAGTGATGCGGAAATACATTGAAAACCCACTGGCCACGGAATTAATCCAGGGAAGAATTAAGGCCAACGATCTCGTTTTAATTGATATTCACCCAGATAATACGGAGCAATTCTCATTTGAAATCAAGGCTGGCAAAAACAAAAAAACAGCCCCAAAAACAGCCCACGATGGGGGTAAAACAGAGGCCAGCGTCACTGGGGGAGATTAACCTCCCTAAGTAAAAATTGTGATGGAGAAATTATTATCATGATGAAGTTTACCCGACTCAACGACACCCGGTTTTATGTCAATCCCGATCAACTACTCACAGTAGAATCAACGCCAGATTCAGTGATCACCTTGGCCAATGGGGAAAAGCATATGGTCCGCGAATCTGTCAGCAATATTGTCGAACAATTTCAAGAGTACAAAAAATCGCTGTACCAAAACGGTCCTACCATCAATAGATGACCTTCTAATAGACAGCTTGTTAAGCCAGACGATCGAGCAGCAGCGTGACAACGTACAAGAAAATTGAAAACGTGAGGATATCGCTCATGGTGGTGATAAACGGTCCACAAACCCCAGCGGGATCTTGCTTGAGCACATGTCGGTAAATATACGGAAAGAGCACACCCACCGTGGCGGTGATCGACAGTGAAATTAAAATCCACGCGGATAACAATAAGCTGAGTTCCCAGCGATGATACAGCAAATACGAGGCTATTCCCGCGGTGACAGCGAAGATAGAACCCATCACCAAACCCACCTTGGCTTCTCGCAAAATTTGCGCTTTGATATTTTCTGGAGAAATCATATCAAGTGCCAACCCGCGAACCGAAATCGTTTCGGTCTGCGTACCCATATTGCCGGAAAGCCCGGTGAGCATTGGCATAAATGAAACCGCAATGACCGCTGCGGCCACCGTATGATGATACGAAGAAATAATGGCAGAAGCCAAAAACTGACCCACCAAGGTAATGGAAAGCCAGGGAAGCCTCGCTTTGACTGTATTCAGCAGGGGGCCGTGCAGCAGGTTTTTCTCATCCATCTCATCGAGATTAATCCCAGAGGCCAGATAAATATCCTCTGAAGTCTCCTCATCAATGACATCGAGAACGTCATCCAGCGTAATGATCCCGCGCAACTCATTGTTATTGTCAACTACCGGCATAGCCAGCAGGTTGTAATATTTTCTAAAGAGGTTGGCGACCAACTCTTGATCGTAAGACACTAAAATGGATTTCGTATCAAACAGGGCCACCCGTTGCAGTGGAACGGATTCATCCATTAAAATTAGCCGTTTCAAACTCACCACGCCCAGGAGTTGATTCATTTGATTGACCAGATAAACGTAATAAATAAAATCCTTTTCTTCGGCCCGTTTCACCGCAGCCATCGCATCGCCCACAGTGGCTTCAATCGAGACATAAATAAAATCGGTCGACATAATCCCAGCGGCGGTGTCGGGTTCTTCTAAAAGCAAGTGTTGAATCGTCTTGGTGTCTCGGTCAAAGGGCATCTCATCCAATATTTTTCGGGTATGTTCTGTCTCTAGCTCTTGCAAGATATCCACCGCATCATCTGCGGGCATCAGGCGCAAAATCTGACTACTCATCACGGTTGGTAGAGAAGACAAACAGGCCACTTGCCGTTCTTCACTCAGACTGGTCAATACTTGAGCCGCTTGCCCTACGTTTAAATACTGAAAACACTGAACCGTCTCCATGGGATCCAGCTGATTTTCCATCACTTCGGCCAAATCGGCAAAATTATAACGCGTCAGCAAGCGTCTCAGCGCCGAAGCATTATTCTGAGACAGGTAACGTTTAATTTTATCGGAGGCGATTGTGGCAGTCATTGGGCCAGTGTCCTTGATTGCTATAAGCAAGCATAACAAACAGTGCCAGAAAGCAAAACTCTTACAAAAACTATTAGAGGGAAAAAAGCAAGACGGGTGCATGACAACTATTTTTTTGCTACATTTCTAATAGTTGTGAAGTCTCATGTGAAGTTTCAATGGAGAAAATAAATCGATGCTGAATGTTCAAGCACCGTCCCCTCTGGTCTATGCAGGGCTCGTAAGCAAAAGACAAAAACCAAGCCTTCTCGAGTTTTCGGGTCATCCTCAGAGTAACCGATCCGGCTTGTCCGGCTTGAATTCGATGAGCACCGTCAGCAGTGTCGTGGTAGCAGGTCTCGCCCTCTTAGGACTCTCTGGTAGAGTGGTTAACGGCGGACCCGGTGTTACAGAAGAAACTCCCGATGTCTTCACACAGGAGTCGCAACCGCCACTGGGAGGGATTCCCTACCCACCAACTGCCACCTCTACAGGTGATACCTGGATTTCGGTTCTCGATGAGGCCCCCAACAATGCGCCTGTCCCAGTGCCCAGTAATCCGTTTGCGCCAGCCAATTCGCCACTAGCAGTGATCAACACGGATGAGCGCGATCGCTTACGCCGAACCTTAGAGCTCGGCAAAAAAGCACCCTCTGGTCTGCCCAAAGGTAAAAAAGGCAAGTATCCCACAGAGCGTCCCTACCCTTTTCGCAAAGGGGGTGGGTTGAGAATTGACCCTTATGCCTCCTCCAAGCCAGCTCAACAAGTAGGTTCTGGCTACCGGGCCAAAACGTTTTAAGGCGTTTACAGCAATCAGTCTTTTAAGCAAGCGCCCTCAGTGCTAAAATCCTGTTTTAGGAGAAGGATACGGGCATGCAGACTGAATTAAAAATCTACCGCTTTGGCACCTCTGGCTACCGCAGCGACCAGGAAGACGGCTTTAACGACACTGTGGTCAAACAAATCACCCAGTCGATTATTGATTACCTGATCGAGAGCCACTCACTTGAAGTGCTTCAGTCTTGCCCTGTGCTGATTGGGGGCGATACCCGGGAGAAATCCCGCCGTTATATCCCCTTGATAGCCCGCTGGCTAAATGAAGCCGGGCTAGACGTGTTTCAGGCAGATGGGGATCTCCCCACACCCGTGTTAGCCTATGCGGCCAAGTTTTTTGAACAGCTCGGATTGGGCCCCACTCAAACAGTGGGGGCCGTTTTAATGACTGCCAGCCATAATCCGTGGGCTTACGGGGGCTATAACTTTCTGACCCCGGATGCGGCCGTTGTACCCAGTAGCATTTCAGCCCGTTTTGCAGAACTTCAAGCCTCACCCAAGCATTTGTCACTGCAACGTAAAATTTCAAGTGGTGAAATCACCCCGCAAACACGGGTTTTTGATCCCTTTACGGCCTATCAACAGCATCTTAAGACTGAAATTGGGATTAATTATGCCCGTATTAAGGAATCTGGGCTCACCATCGCCTATGATCCGCTCTATGCGACCGGCCGAAAATACTTTCCGAATCTGTTACAGGCAGAAGGGATTAAGGTACAAGGGATTCACCTGGAAGACACTCGCCCGCATAACTACCAAGGAATGCCAGAACCCAGTGCAAGCAATTTGAGTGAGCTTGCAGCCCTTGTGAAAGCGGTTTCCAAAGAACATCCTCTCACCGTCGGTTTTGCCAACGACGGCGATGCAGACCGCTTTGGGGTGCTGGATGAAGCGGGCCGCTTTGTTAGCCCCAATGATGTTCTTCTGCTGACGCTCTATCACCTGCTCACTCACCGTAAACATCATTATCCAGCAGGTGGTGTCTTGGTCCGCTCTCAGGCTTCTTCTCATATTCTTGATGCTCTCTGCCGTCAGCACGGGATAGAGGTAATTCAAACCCCAGTCGGCTATAAATACATCGCCGAAACCTTTATCGAGCGAGAAGAAGAAGGCCTTTCCCCAGTGATACTGGGCGGAGAAAGCTCAGGCGGACTCAGCATTGGTGGGCATATCCCTGAAAAAGACGGATTAATCGCCAATTTACTGATAGCCGAACTCATTGCAACAGAGAACAAAGCCCTTTCCCAGATTCTCTCTGGGATCAAAGCAGACCTGTCTGAAAAGTTTGCCTTCCAAGAACTCAGTATCCATACCGAGAAGGGAAAAGCCATCTTAGAAGCGGCCAAAACGCTCGACGAATTTTCGATAACACCGCAAGACAGGCTGTCTTTTGACGCAGCGTCCAGTCAACGTACCGCAGAATCACTGGAACAGCATTACGGTACCCGAGACGGGGTGAAACTCTATGCCCAAGATGACAGCTGGTTTCTCTTTAGAATGAGTGGAACAGAGCCCCTGGCAAGAATTTACTTTGAAGTGACCGCTGCCACTGCAGAAGCGGCCGAAGCCAGGCGAGCGGCCACCGAATCCGCCGTCAGACAGTGGCTTGAGAGTGAATACGGCATTCCTTCAGATTCTATTAAAGCAAAAGACTAAACACAGGGCAAAAGAGAGATATTGAAAGACCTGCCGGAAATCACATTCTGGCAGGTCTCTTTAAAATCGTCTTTAATTGATTATTGAGGGCTTAGGCGCCAACATATTCCTTGATCTCAGCGGCCAGCTTGCCGGGATCGAGACGGACACTGGGGCCCATGGTAGAAGTGATATATACGGATTTGACATACGTGCCTTTAGAGGCCGAAGGACGGGCCCGAAGAATCGCATCGTACAAAGCCGAGAAATTGTTGAGAATCTGAAGTTCTGAGAACTCTGAGCGACCAATGGGGACATGAACAATCCCTTGCTTGTCTGCCCGGAATTCCACTTTACCGGCCTTCACTTCCTTCACCGCTTGAGCGAGATCAAAGGTGACGGTACCCGCCTTGGGGTTGGGCATCAGGCCGCGTGGTCCAAGCAATTTACCCAATTTAGCCAGCAACACCATCGCATCTGGGGTGGCAATCAAGACATCAAAGTCTAACCAGTTTTCTTTCTCAATTTTTTCGACCAAATCTTCGCCACCGGCAAAGTCAGCGCCAGCGTTTAAAGCTTCTTTCACTTTTTCACCTTTGGCAACAACCGCCACACGGACAGTTTTACCCGTTCCTTCAGGGAGCACAACCGTGCTACGAACCTGTTGATCGGCATGTTTGACATCAATGCCCAAACGCAAGTGGCATTCGATGGTTTCGTTAAACTTGGTCTGACCAGTCAGGGCTTTTTTCAATCCCGCAACACCGTCTTTGGCGTTACTGGGCTGGTCTAAGCCTTGCAGTGCTTCCGCAAATTGTTTTTGACGACGGGTGAGTTTAGCCATAATAGAAGTTCTCCTAGTGGTTCAGGCGATGGGGTCTCTTGTCACGCTTTCTTTAGAAGGGCGGACAACCATCTCCCACGGGTAACAGTAATGAAAGTAATTAACAATAACAGGAAGTTAGAACGGGATATTTAGTCAACGACGTTCACGCCCATGCTACGAGCAGTACCGGCCACCATCAATTCGACAGCGTCTACATCATTGGCGTTGGAGTCTGCCAATTTCAGTTGGGCAATTTCACGCACTTGAGATTTGGTGATGCTGCCCACTTTGGTTTTGTTGGGAATAGCAGAACCTTTCTCAATTTTAGCGGCCTGAGTAATCAAGAAGGAGACCGGGGGGGTCTTCAGCGTGAATGAGAAAGAGCGATCTTCGTACACCAAGATTTCAACCGGGATAATTTGCCCTGTTTTATCGGTAGTGGCAGCATTGTACTGCTTACAGAATTCCATAATGTTGACCCCGTGCTGACCTAGAGCGGGACCAATGGGAGGCGCGGGATTGGCCTTGCCTGCCTGGATCTGGAGTTTAATTTTACCGGTTACTTTCTTTGCCACGGGACTGGTTTCCTCCGAATATTCTTGCAGAGTGCTTTTTAGAGAGACGCTCTGCCTGACGACACCTTAAATAAATGCTTATACTTTCTGGACTTGGTTGAACACCAACTCCACAGGGGTTTCTCTACCAAAGATAGAGACTGAGGCCTTGAGTTTTTCTTTTTCGGGATGCACTTCAGTGACAGTCCCTTCAAACTCAGCAAACGGACCGCTGATAATCCGCACGGTTTCACCCACTTTGAGATCGATCTCGATCTTGGTGGGAGCAGGGCCGGTACGAACCAGAATCCGGCGAATTTCTGCATCTTTGGCGGGGATAGGCTTTTTCTCGCTACCGACAAACTTGGTAACTCCAGGAGTGTGGCGAACCACGTACCAGGAATCATCATCCATCACCATTTCGACCAGAACATAGCCTGGGAAAATACGCTCATCACGCTCTTGGCGTTTGCCGTCCTTGATTTTGGTGACAGACTTCTGGGGGACTTCCACCCGGAAAATCTTGTCGCCCATATTCATCGACTCAATCCGGCGCTCGAGATTCACTTTGACTTTGTTCTCGTGACCCGAATAGGTGTGGACAATATACCACCGCTTTGTTTTTTTGGCCGGGGTTTTGACCACTTCGACATTGCCTTCTGGCAAAGCACTTTCATACACTGGGGGCGGGGCAAAGGGCTTTTCAACAGACGTATCGACGGAACCTTGACCTGTCCCATACTCGTCAAAGCTTAATTTATCACGCTTATTGGAAACAGCCACATTCTTCAGCTGCGGAAAGCTGTTGGACCCAGACTTTTCGTCGTCGTCCCCGTCAATCGGAGGCGTGTCGAGAGTGTCAGAAGTGATTTCTGCTGATACTTCGGTGTCCATGCCTGTGTCTGTATCTGTAAAAGCGTCAATATTCATGCAAAAAATTCCATTACGAGTGTGTGAGGTAGTAACAAATAAAAACGAGAACGAGCAAAAACGATAAAATTACTTGATGGCGTGCGGGGTAATGAGTTGAATCACCAAGTGAATCAGATTATCAACCGCCCAAAGACCCAAGCTTACCACAGAGGCCATTACCAATACCACGATTGTTTGTGCCCAAATTTGGGGCCAGGTGGGCCAACTGATTTTGCCCCATTCCTGTTTAACACCACGGGCAAAACCGCCTATAGCTTCTGTTAACGAGGCGTTTGAATCTGATGCATTTGCTTTGGGCTTTGTAGAAGTGGCCGACACAGTAGCTCCAGTTGGCTTTTTAACCGAATCTTTTGGGGAGTTTTTAGACGTGGTGGCCATCAGGATCTCGCAAACAACTCAGACAAGGACTAGAGAGGGTAAAAGGGTACGCGCCCTGGAGGACTTGAACCCCCGACATCCGGTTTTGGAGACCGACGTTCTACCACTGAACTAAGGACGCATAACACACAAGAGAGTGGGTTTATTTTGTCTCACGGTGTTGGACATGCGACCCACAGCGTGGGCAAAACTTGCGCAGTTCTAAACGTTGGGTCACGTTCTTTTTGTTTTTCGTGGTCGTGTAGTTACGCTCCTGGCAATCCACACAGGCCATGGTGATGATATTGTCTTTTTTCTTGGCCATAAGAGCTGGTTCCTAAGCCTTATTTCTAAGTAATATTCACTAAAGACCGTTATGGTAGCGTCAATAAATGAGGGTGTCAACGGGGATTCCCGCCGTGATTATTTTCCCCCATCCTCTTTTAGCACCAAGGGCATAATTTGCTCCTGAACCGGGCTTCGTAATAAACGATCGGCCGCTTGCTTTGCCAGGCTTGCAATACCATAATAATTTTTTCTGACCGTCTCGTCCTCTTCAATACTTCGCAGCACATTGGCTGTTCTGCGAATGACATCCAAAGTATCTCCCGGAAATTCTTCCGCTAAAATCTTATTCCAGTCACCATCATCGCTCACCCATTCCTGAATCCCATTAGAGGGTCTGGCATTGAGTGGGTCAAATTTTGGCAAGAAAGAGGCATCAATCGCAGTCTGCAAGGATTCAATCACGGACTGTACTTGGGGATCAGATGAAGTCGCTGCCATCAACCCGTCCATATCTTTACCAGAAACAGTGGAGGCAATCACAGCAGCAAATTGGGCCGGGGTCAGCGCTTTAAATAAACCGCTTTGAATCCCTTTTGCAATAAAAATGTGATTGGGCGTATGGATCGCCGCTGCGATTTTGCCCAGAGGCGTCAATTGATTTTGCTGGGTTAAAAAGCCTTCAGTGCGAAGCAGCTTTCTCAGTTCATCAAATTGGGTAGACAGTACGGATGTATTGGCTTTTCCTTCAGTCCAACCGTCCACATGGCCTCCTACCAACTGGTATTGGCGGAAACTACGGTCAAGCAAGTACTTTATCTCCGGGACTGAGCGAGAAGCCAGAAGATTGAGAGCCATCCCCGTTCTCACCTCAAAGTGGCTATCAACCGGATTGGCCTCTGATTTCACATAGGACATCATGCCGTCCTGACCAATTTCTTCGGGGGGACTGGTTAGAACCACATTACCCTTGACATCCATCCCACGGCGGCCAGCACGGCCCGTCATCTGCTGGAAGTCAGACTGAGATAAATCAACGGTATCCCCGTCCATTTTTCGCCTGTAACCAGTAACAACCACTGTTTTAGCGGGCACATTCATCCCAGCAGCCAGGGTATCTGTGGCAAAAACGGCTTTGAGAAGCCCTTTTTTCATCAGGACTTCCACCAATTTTTTCTCGGCGGGCAACATGCCCCCGTGGTGCATCCCAATGCCGGATTGCACATAATCATAAATCGGGCGTTCTTCGAGCCAGGGGTAAATCTGGGTGAATTGACCTAAAATAGAGGCAATTCGGGTCTGCTCCGTGGGATTTAACAGCTCTATATTCTGCTCAACCACTTTCTCGGCCATCTCTTCGGTTTTACGTCGGCTGAAACAAAATAGAATGGCTGGGAGCATCTGTTTTCGATTCAGCATTGAGACGGCTGAGACGGGATCAAAGTAATTCTTTTGCTGCGCTATTTTAAAAGCGTGTTTAAAGGGCTTGGTTTTTGCTCCTTGATCGTCCAGCATCGGGATAATTCCCCGGGCAGGATCGAGATCACTTGGATCCGCCGGCTTATCATGCCCTGAAGAGTCTCGCTTTGCCAAGTTTAAAAAGTGATAGGTAAGAGGCACTGGGCGTTTCACAGTTTTTCCTGGACCTGGGACCCAAGTAAACGTGCCTTTTTGGAGCCGGTTTAACCAATCAGTATACTGTTTGGCATTACGAATGGTCGCACTGAGGTGAATTTGCTGGACCCCTGGTGGAGAGTACATCATCGATTCTTCCCAAACCAGTCCCCGGTGCTCATCATTGATAAAGTGACATTCATCAAAAACAACGTAAGCCAGTTTTTCCAGGCGCTTCCCGTTTCTGCTGCCCGATGGGTCGTACATCATGTTTCGATACACTTCGGTGGTCATCAAAATAATCGGCGCGTTGGGGTTGATTGTGGCGTCGCCCGTCATCAGCCCGACATTATCCGCGCCATATTTTTTGACAAAATCTTCGTATTTCTCGTTGGTTAACGCCTTGCGCGGCGTAGTGTAGAACAAACGACTGCCTGTTTTTGTGGCCTGGATCACATCAAACATCGCAAAATCGGCCACCACCGTTTTTCCGGCCGATGTGGGCACAGCCACCACCACGCTTTCTCCGCGAGTGAGCGCCTTAATCGCATCTTTTTGGAATTCATCTAACGGAAAGGGCAGCGATGCTTGAAAGTCGGTTAATGTATCAGGTTCTGCGATAGCCGCATCGCCAGCAAAACGGACTTGAAGCCGAACCTGAGGGGTATACGGCCGAATAGACTTATCGTCTAAGGTCTGAGAGGTTTGTGAAAAAACCGACATCGGATTTTTGCCAAAATTTAAGCCCTCTGGCTTAACAGTCCTGGGTTTCAACCCAATATTACTCAGTCCAATCTCACTCATAGAATTCATTCGCGTGTTTCCCCCAAATAACCCATACCAAACTCACGTCCAAAAATTGATTACTATGTCGATGCTTGCTCATTAGAAAGGGCAAATCCAGACTCATGCTAATAACACAGTCACGCAAGAAACACAGACACGATGACCCAGCGAAAAGCACTTAAAGAGACAATGACACAAACCGCAGTAATATCAACTGTCTATAGATTTTCGCTTTTATCTCTGTTTGCGTTTTATAAGTAAACCTCCACCCCAATCAAGAATGTCCCCAAGTGTGCGTCGAGAGCCAAAGCTGTTACACGTTGTTACATTGGGAGTTCGGGACGTAAATTTTTCTAAATTTTTCGAGGGGTCCCGGCCCATGTCGTTGTTTATTCAACTGATTGCATAGTAAACTAAGCTCAGTAGTAATTCTCATTGAATACAAACTTCCTAAACTAAAAGTGGGCCTCACAGCGGCATGAGTCAAACAGCAATTTATCCCGGGACCTTTGACCCGATCACCCTGGGACATGTCGATATAGTGACCAGGGCCAGCCGGCTATACAGTCGCGTTATCCTGGCCATCGTCCGAAGCCCCAACAAGCAAACCTATCTCACCCTGGACGAACGAATTGACCTTGCCCAAGCCAGTTTAGCCCACCTGAAAAATGTTGAAATCGAACCTTTTGATGGACTCATCGTCAATTTTGCACAGCAGCACCAAGCCCCTGTATTAATCCGCGGCCTTCGAGCCACCTCCGATTTTGAATACGAATTTATGATGTCTCAAATGAACAAAATGCTAAACCCACAAATAGAAACCATGTTTATGATGGCTGGACTAGACTACCAGTTCCTTTCTTCGTCTCTGGTGAAAGAAGTCTCCTCTCTGGGAGGCGATGTCTCCAGACTGGTTCCGTCAGAAGTCTTTCGTCATCTGGAATTCAAACTGAATAACTTAGAAGACTAGCAATACTATCTAGAGAAATACATTGATAAAACCAACCAAAGGGGAAGGATGCCACCATTATGAATCACGATCCATACGCACACGAACCATACGTTAAAACCCAATACCGCGGGGAACAAGACCACCGAGTTCACAAGGGGGAGCGCACCGTCAATGCGTTTGCCAAAATGATTGAGCGGATGGAAGATTTGATTTTGGCCGGTATGGGTATCCCACTCACCCCCTGGACCGTGGTTCACGGGGATAAGCTGGTCCCTCTTTTGGATAGAATCCGGGAAAGCCTGCCCGATGAAATTCGCGAAGCCCAGTTAATTGTTGCCCGGCAAGAAGACATTGTGGCTGATGCCCAGCGCAAGGCTGTTCAAATTGTGGAAGACGCCAAACGACAGGCCGAAAACTTGCTGAGTGAATCCGAATTGATGCATGCGGTCCACACTGAAGCCGAACGGATTCGCCAACAGGTGATGGGTGAACTAGAAACCATGCGGAAAAAGACCTTTGAAGATACGGAAGAGCTTAAATCCAGAAGCTATGAAGAAGCTCGCAACGTCAAAGAAGGTGCCGATCGCTATGCGGAAACCGTCCTCTCCAGTCTGGAAAAAAGCACCACCGAGTTTCTCGGCGTGATCAGAAACGGTCAGAAACACCTCAAGCGCTCTCGCGCCGAAGTGATTCAGCAGCTGGCCCAATCTTCCGGACGCAGTGGCGTGGTCTCACACAGCGCCAGTGTCATCCAAGCAGGGCTGTCACCGTCTTCTTCTGGATCTTCTGGAAATCCTCAACAGAGTCCACAACTGGCCAGCATACAGCATGACTAATCGTTCCTAATGCGATGAAGGTCTCCTCTGAAAGCATTGGGCTCTATCTTGGCTTTCGAGACAAGCTTGATCAGCTGATTGCAGAAGCTTGGGAACTGTATAAAAGCCAGATGCAATGTAAGCGGGGCTGTTTTAGTTGCTGTGAGAACAACTTTCATATCAGTCTGATTGAAGCCCACGTCCTTCGAGAAGCAGTGGCCGGGCTTCCTGCAGACACTAGAGAGCAGATTCGCGTCAATATTCAGGATCCCAATGCGCCCTTGTGCCCCTTGTTGGTTGACGGAGCCTGTAGTATCTACGAAAGCCGGCCAATTCTGTGCCGAATTTTTGGGTTTCCGGTCTCAGACGGTCAGTCCATTGCCACATGCGAGCTGAATTTTACGGAAGCACGGGATGATTTGTTTTCCGCCAAATGCTTTAACAAGACCGCGCTGACAGAAAACACCCAGCTACTCAGCCGCTTGTACCTGCATGAAATGGGAGGCCCTGAACTCCCTGAAGGAGAGCCCTCTCCGATGTTCTTAATACAAACCCTGTTAGAGCACGAGTTTAATCAGGCACCCGTGAATCAGGAAACAGAAAACTAGGCTCCTGGAAATCGAAACCGGTCGCGAGTGCTGTCTGGCTCATCGGGTGGTTTCACCAGTTGCAAAGGGGAAGTGTCAGCTTTAGCTTCTTCTTGATGCTCTGGTCGAATCGTGAACAAGACACCGTCCGATTGAGCGCCGGAAACTCGACCTGTCAGGCGGGCTTGATTTTCCAGCATATTCGGGACACTTTCACTCACAAACCATCGATATTGTCGCTGTTCAGGCAGTCCGTCTTGCAGTGGATCAAAAGGCAATTGGAGAAGGCTGACGGCGTACATATCAACCATCCAGCGCTCTAGTTTTTCCAGATGGTCCACACTGGCTGCCTCATAAGCAGACTCATCACTGCCGATTAACCGGCCCATAATATCCGTAACTGTGAGCCCTTCGGGAGGGGTCGGCGGGGGGTAAAGCCGGGGAAACCATTTTTTCCAGCCCGGTGTTTGTAGGTCATACCCCATTTGTTGTGCCCGGTAATCCAGTTGTCGGTGCTGTTGGGCCGCATTGATCACTTCCAACACATCCCAACCGCGAATGATTTGATTGTGTCCTAAGACAAAGAGAACGGTCTTTAATAGGGTATCCCGCTCTTTTTTTTGCTGATCGTAGGTCATCACGGACCTGCGGGCATAGCTGAACAAAACCGCGTCCATGCCCAGTTGGTCTCCAGGGGGAACATTTCCTGAGTTAGAGATTCTGAGCCCCTCGAAACGAGGCTGTCTTCTCGTTTGAGCGGAAGGCAAACTGAGTCTATTCATGTCTTTAATCAACATATTTGAAATATTTGAAATATTTAAATTTTGAATCCATAGAATATTTTTCAGAACATTTTTCTAGAACATTTTTCACACACACGAGAGATTATCCTCGTTTGGCCGGACTTACTTGTCAAGTGCAAGCGCTGCCATTCATCATCAGAAAAGAAACAACATACAAAAACAAAACAGGGCCCAGTCTATAATTGTCAGATTTAGCAGGATTTATTCGGGCGCTTATCAATTGAGCCCCTGTTTTGTTTTTGTTACCCTTGTGTGAAAAAAATGGAATCCCTTACGTGTCCTCTCATCTCACCCAAAAACCAGCCCCGCTATCAGGCAAGAAGGTCTTCTTCGAGACACTCGGCTGCCAGATGAATAAATCTGACAGTGAGCTGATGCTGGGTTTACTCAATCAACAAGGATTTGAACTGGCTGAGAGTGAGAGAGATGCCGATCTCCTGGTGATTAATACATGCCAAATCAGAGGCTCGGCTGAAGACAAAGCCTATAGCTACCTGGGCCGGTGGAAAAAGTTGAAACGTTCGCGCCCGGGTCTGAAAATTGCGATGACTGGCTGTGTCTCTCAGCAAACCAAAGACGGCGTATTTAACCGGGCTCCCTACGTCGACATTGTGATAGGCACCCAGAATATTCACCAACTGCCGGATTTGGTGAATCAAGCCTTTGCCGGTGAGCATAATCTGCTGGCAGTTGACCGCCAGAAAGAGCGAAACACCTTTGACTATGTGAGCGATATTACCCCTCGGCGTGAAAGTGATATTCTGGCCTGGGTCAGCATCATTGAGGGCTGCGATTATTTTTGTACCTACTGCGTGGTGCCCTATACCCGGGGCCGACAAATCAGCCGAGAGCCCGAATCGATTCTGCGCGAAGTGAATGAGCTGGCTTCGATGGGGTTTAAAGAAGTCACTCTGTTGGGCCAAACCGTGGATGCCTACGGCAAGGATTTTAAAGACAGAGAAGTCAAAAACAAAGACTACGGTCTGGCAGAACTGCTTTATGAGCTCAATGAAATCCCTCAGCTAGAGCGCATAAGGTTTATGACCTCTCACCCGCTGGATTTATCGGACAAGATTATCGATGCGGTTGCCTCGCTGCCCAAGGTGATGGAATACATCCATATTCCGATGCAATCCGGAGATAACACTATTTTAGAGCGCATGCGCCGGGGCTACACACGAGAGGAATACTTTGCCCTGGTGGATAAACTTTACGAGCGCATCCCGGGAGTCTCCATTTCTGGGGATTTCATCGTTGGGTTTCCTGGAGAAACGGAGGAACAATTTCAACGCTCTTTAGAAGCGATCGAGCGGGCACAGATGGTTTTGGTTAATGTAGCAGCCTATTCCCCACGCAAACAAACACCCGCAGGCATTTGGGAAGAGCGCGGTGAAGGGGTTATCCCGGATGATGTGAAACAAGACAGGCTCCAGCGACTGAATGCAGAAGTAAAACGCATTGCTGAAAGCAAAAATACCCAATTGCTGGGGCAAACGGTTGAAGTGTTGGTTGAAGGCAAAAGCAAACGCAACGAAAACAGACTCACCGGACGGACACGCAACAACAAGGTGGTCAATTTTGACAGCCCATTTTCTGAAGATGAGCTGTTAGGCCGCTGTGTGAACGTTAAAGTGCTTGAAACAACCGCCTGGTCACTGCTGGGTGAACATGTGGACAATAGCCCATGAGTCGAGTCTACATCGGCCTAGGCAGTAATATCGGTGACCGTATTGGGTTTATTCAACAAGCGCTGCATTTTTTGTCTCACCACCCCCAAATCACGGTGCTCAGTACGTCGAGTTTTTACGAAACAGAACCCGTTGGCTACAAAGATCAAGAGTGGTTTGTCAACGCCGTGGTCTCTCTAGAAACGGAGATGACCCCCTATTCCCTATTGCGACATTGCCAAATGATTGAACAGCAGCTTGGGAGAATACGCGATCCGCAGATTCCAGACGGGCCTCGCACGATTGATCTCGATATTCTCTTTTTTGACAGCTTGATTCAAAGCGATCCAGAACTCTCCATCCCGCATCCCCGCTTTCATGAGCGGGCCTATGCCTTGGTCCCGATGCTGGAAATTGGCGAAGACCACATTCACCCGATTTTTGGGCAGAGCATGATTGCGCTGCATCAAGCACTGGAAGCGCCAGAGGAAGTCTATCTTTACGGCACCCGAGAGGCACTCAATAGATTATTATTAGACTCTAACGAAGAGTCTTGCTAAAAAAGCCTGTACTCGCCTTTTTTACATGCTGGAATCGAGATAGAACCCACCGCGCATGGTCTTTTTGTGATTCAGCCAAGAGCGGAAAAATTCTCGGGCCTGCTCGGCGTTTTGCAAAAAGCAGGTTTCTATAATCTGATGCACGATAATGGGATCCGGCTTCAGCTTTTCCTCTTTACAGGCCAGCTCATATTCTCGCACCACACTGGCTGGGGCAAACAGTTTTTCTGTGACGATTTGCCGGTTTTCATCATCCAGTGAGTAAAGCAAGTTAAAGGCTTTGTGCAACACAGGGTCTTGATCGTACCAACGTCGCTTGGCTTGAGACTTGAATAAGCCCTTGACCTTGGACAGATTTAAACTGAACAGAAACTCTGTCCGTGTTTGAGAAAGAATCAGTGTCTTAGAGAAGCAACAAATCATATAGCCAAACAGCCGCCGGCTATCGTTGGTCATTGTCTCCAGTGACCCTACCATCTTTGATAATATGGTGTCGTAGTCATACCAACGCTTGAATGACTGGTCCGTCATAAAAATCGCCATAGAGACCCCCGAGGGTCCTCCTCATACAATTGCACAATCCATCTTCTAGTAAATTAAATTTTGATTACGTTTTTCCAATCGGATCAAAAATTAAGAAACTTAAATCGTTACCCACTCTTGATACATATTTTTACACCATTAAGGGGGGATTTTCAAAGAGGTGGTTACTTTTTAAAAACAATTAAATACTTACACAAAGTATACGATGGTCTTTCCGTCCCCACCGTCTCTGGCTTCGGCTGGTTTAAATGACTTCACAAAGCCTTGCGAGGCCAGGCGGTCACGGATCGCCTTTTTTAAGGCCCCAGTCCCATGCCCATGAATGACGGCTACTGCCTGCTGACCAGAGAGCAGGGACTGATCCAAAAATTGATCCAGCTGTGTGAGGGCGATATCGACTCGCAGACCGCGCAAATCGGTGCTTTCTCCTACAAAAGCAACTTCTACAAAGTCAGAAACCTCAATTAGCGTGTCTTTCTTAGCAGGCTTAGAAGACTGAAAAGGCTGAGAAGATTGAACAGGTAGAATTTTTGTTTTTCGTCGTGGGGCTGCTTCTTTCACCCATTGCGCGTCTGCCAGATCAATTGTCACCCGAACCAACCCAGCTTGTAGTGTTAAGGTCTGTGTCTGGGTGTCTATCTGTGTTAACTCACCAATCAAGCCAAGGCGCTTGCTTTTTATTTTTTGACCGACAACCAGTTCACTGAGATTGAGCCGGTCTTCTTCTGCCTCTAAGTGCTCTGCTTCTGAGAGAAATACCGCTCGTGCATCGCTCAGTAACTGATTCATCCGTTGCTGATGACCGCGGGCATCTAAAGGCGAAATCTCATCGGCACCCAAGGCGGTCTGAATCTCATTCACCTGGGTTTCAATCCGGTTCATTTTCCCCAGCAGTTGGTCCCGAAACTGGTTGAGAAGTTGCCGCCGCTGCTCTTGAAAAGCCTGACGCTCTTCTTGAAGCCGGTTATAAACTGTTTCTATTTCATCACGGTAAGAACGAGCCCGGTGATACTCTGACTCTGCTTGAATTTTGTTCATCTCAAGCGACTCAATCAGCATACTGGCATCACGCTGCGGTGCATTTAAAAGCTGGCTTGCTTTGCTTGTCAAATGTTCTGGCAGACCCAGACGTGAAGCAATGGTAATTGCATTACTGCTTCCTGGTGTGCCCAGTAATAAACGATAAGTCGGGCTAAGGGTTTGGGTATCAAAGGCAACACTGGCATTCACGTAGCCAGGATGTTCATGGGCTTCTAATTTCATTTCTCCCAAATGAGTACTGGCCATCACTAAGGCACCGCGCTCATAAAATTCGTGCAACAGGGCTTTGGCCAGTGCGGCCCCTTCTGCCGGATCGGTTCCAGCCGCAATTTCATCGATGAGGATTAAGGCCCGCTTCAGCGATAATTCTGGATCCAGCCATTTTTTCAGCTGCAAGATGTGGGCTGAAAACGTCGAGAGATTTTGCGTAATGCTCTGCTGATCGCCAATATCCACAAAAACAGGACTAAACCAACTCATCGCAGAAGCCTCAGCAACGGGCAGTGTGAGTCCCGCGTGAAGCATCAAGGCCAAAAGGCCGACTGTTTTAAGCAAAACTGTTTTCCCACCAGTGTTAGGCCCGGTAATGATCATACACCGGGGGTGATTTTCTTCGGGCAAAGCGCCTCCTAGAGCAATATTGTTGGCAATGACGTCATGGTCAAGGGTCTCTTTTTGATGAACTAGCAGAGGATGCTTTGCTTGATTCAGCTTGAGAGTCAGCGGTTCGTCTTCTGAGAGAATTTCACAAGGACTCCCATCCAAACGGACAGAAAGCATCCCGGCTGCCAAATGCTTGTCCCAATAGCCGAGTGCTTCCAGACAGGCCTCTAAAGCGGCAGAATGTTCACAAAACAGACCAGATACCCAGACTAAAATCCGGGTTACTTCCTGTTGAATACCGTCTTGCAACTGGTGGAGAGTATTATTGGATTCAATGGCAAACATCGGCTCCATATAGACTGTTGCCCCGCTGGCAGAGCCGGAATGAACAATGCCTGAGATACTGGACTTAAAACTGGCTTTTACGGGGAGTACAAACCGTCCGTCTCGCTCACTTACCACGACGGACTGAAGCATGGAGACAATCTCTTGCCGGTTGGCATAATTCTGGATATCTTGAATCAATTTTTGTCGTTGCTGGCGCCATGCGCTTCGCAAGCGCAGTAATTCAGGACTGGCACTATCGAGCAGATCAGATTCATCGGGATCCATCAACGTCAATAAGGTCTCCAGAAAGGGGTTCAGCGTCTGTTGAAATTCTGAGGTGTCTGATAATTGTTGAAGAAGGGGCAAGGAAAACGCTAAAGTCTGTATCCAGGAACCTAGCTCAGTCAAAGAGAGCGTACCGCCAATACTAAGCCGGTTCAGGCAAGGTCTGACATCCAACAAAGGCTTATTCGGGCTATGCGGTGCCCCCATCCGACGGATCCATGAATCCAGGTGAAAAACTTCCGCCTGTGCATCGCGTGCTGCCGAAGGACTCTCAAAAAAAGGCGCCTGTATCCAGCGCTCCTTTCCATAAGGCGTCAGACAATACTGCTCTAGTAAATCCTGGATAAACGGCCAGTCTAAGGATTCAAGATGGTTTGACACGCGCGTGCTACCGTTTCTATCGATAAATCTGTCATACATTGATATTGGTGACGACATGGCGTCTTGAGGTTACACGGATGACAGTCAGTATCTGCCACCAGCACTTGAACATGCGGGCCGAGTGGACGCCATTTTCTTTCATCCATCGGACCAAATAGAACCACGGTTGGCGTTCCCACAGCAGCTGCCATATGCATGGTGCCAGAATCGACCCCAACCACCAAATCCATCCGTGCCAACACACGCAAACTTTGCTGCAATGTGGTTTGTCCGCACCAATTGTAAAACCACGTACGGTGAATCACAGATTCTGGCAAGTCTTCCAGCAAGCGTGAAACCAGCTTTTCGTACCGCAGTCTGTCTGAAGCCGCTCCCACAAAATGTAATACCAGCGGATACCTATTGAGGAGGTCTCGCGCCAAGGCAGTTGCTTTGTCATCAGACCATTCTTTGGCTGAATTAGAGCTGGAGAGATGCAAAACCACGTGTTTCACTCGAAGATTTTGTTCTGTACTCATAGCCCCCAGTGGGCTCACTTCAGCGGTGCTCACCTCAGGGACGCCTTCAAAACCGGGCCAGTCCTGCATGCGAAACCCAAAATGCTCTGGAGAAAACACCAGTACTTTGGCTAACTCAGCCGAAGTCTCAGTTTCCGCTCTCAGTAAATCCAAAAAACAATCGCTCTCATGCCCGTCTTTGCGGTAGGGGACTGATTTCGTGAGCAGCCAGCCTCGCCATTCTGTGTCAAAGCCGATTCTTTCTGGAATATTCGCCAGTTTTGCCAACAGCGCTGATGAAAACGAGCGTTTTAGGACATAGGCCTTCTGGTAGCCTTCTTCTTGCAGTTCGCTCACATAAGACCAGAAGGAACGGGGTTCTGCAACGTTTGCTTGATTCTCATAGCGGTGCTTTCGGGTGGTATCGTAAAACAAGAGACGGTCGATATAGGGGCAATGGGCCAGGATTTCTCCAGACTGAGGCCCCACAAGCATATCAATTTGCGCATCTGGATAAAGAGCCCGAAGCGCTTTTAAAAAGGGAACCGTTAAAATCGTATCGCCAATAAAACGGTATCTCACCACCAAAATTTTGAGTCGTTTTGCTCTGGCAATCGGCAGCATCAGGCAGATACCTCACATACAGATCCGGAAAGACAGCGCTCTAACGCAGCAATGGGCAATACCGCTTGAATTTTCAACACCCAGATCATAGGTATTATTCCAGCCAGAGCGGAATCTTCTCGCAGAAAAAGGAGTTTCACCGCATCTTTCTCACTAACAAGGACAGGAAACTCTTGCTGAATCATTGTCTTTAGCCACTGCGTATCATCACAGCTTACAGGTTCGTGATCTGGCAGCAGACGGTGTTCTTGGACATCAACACCTGATTGCAGTAACCAGGTTTTCATTCGTTCGGGTCTGGCAAAGGTGGTGAATAACGCAACAGATTTTCCGGAAAACGCCTCACTGGGAAGAATATTCTCTTTAGAAGACGCTGAAGGCCATTTTTCAAGGGAAATCCATCCTTCAGTGCAGATAGAAACGGAGTCCAGACGGTGGTTTAATTCAGGATAATCATGCCGCAGCGTTGTAATAGCAGGAGTTTCCAATACAGCAGCACCACTGAGTGGTTGCATGCCAGTTAGCCAAACCGCATGGGCCTGATTTAAGCGTTCTGGGAAGTCTCTCAGTGGACCTGAGGGAAGCAGTTTTCCGTTACCCAGGCCCTGGTGACGGTCCACCAAAACAAGATTAACAGCCGCCTTCACTGCGTGATGTTGAAACCCATCATCGATAATGACCACATCGGTATTGCCCTCTCGTGTCAGTTTTTCAAGGTTTTGTTTTCGGCTACTCCCCACCAAAACAGTGACAGCCGGTAGGCGTTGCTGGATCAAAAAAGGCTCATCCCCATAGTCAGGGCTATCTGCCCGGTGTCCCTGAGCTGTTTTTTTGGCTCGGTACCCCTTGGACAAAACCGCAACTCTCTGCCCTTTTTCCAAAAAATACGTTGCCAGAGCGATGGTGACCGGTGTTTTTCCCGAACCACCCGTGGTGATATTGCCCACACAAATCACCGGCAATGCGGGGCGGTAAGCCTTGAGGGCGCCGATCTGATATAACCATTGATGGAACCACACCCCAAGCCCGTAAAAGCCGCTGAGAAGCCAGGCAAATGATGGTAAAAGAGCATAATAAGAACCCCTATTCAGGGGCGCCCTATCGAGCGATTGTTCTAAGATCAGTCTAAACTTACGAAGCCACATACGAAGCCACATGGGGAGCCACATCTCAATCTGGACTTTCCGCCTTACAATAGAGTGATGAGCCTAGAATTTGAATTATCTCACACCCGCCAGCAATACCGTGACATCTTTGAACAAGCGCGGGTTCAGCTTTTTACGCTGATTAACCAGGGGATTCAAGATATTTCTTGTGCTCAGTGCGTCATTACCCCTGAAGACCTTATCAATGACCCTGAGCTATGCCTGCGACCTAGGCATTCAGGCTGTGGATACCAAGCGTGGCAGAAAAATGCCATAAGCGTTATTGAGAAGCAAGTTGCCCGGGATATCTTGACTCGACTGAAGGCGATTGAAACCTATAAAGAGTCCATTCAATGCCACAGTTGTGGGGTTTGCTGCCGTCTCGCCAGCTCAGAGTTTTCCTATCAAGAATTAGAGCAGAAAGCAAAACAGGGGGATCGCTTTGCAACTGAATTTACCAGCATTTTTCTGCCCTATCCTTCTCAAGAAAAGGCAAAAGAAGTCTACCCAGAGCTGGTCGCTGATGTGATAAGACTGAGTGGTGATCCAGAGGGTGTTTACTTTTACCACTGTCCTTATATCGGTGAGGACAACCGCTGTAGCATCTACGGCACAAGCAAACGCCCGAGCATTTGCAGCAGTTACCCAGACACCCCATTGACCTTTATTTACGACAAGTGTGCCTGGGCCCCTTGGAAGCAGGAGACACATCAGGATGCGCTGATGGCCCACGCCACCATTGAATTATGCTCATTTGTACTGGGTAAAATCCAGGAAGGACTTAAATAATCCCCCGCATTGACTAGTAGGGGACCACATTACTGGGGGAGCTTCCGTTGCCTTGTGTGTTTTGTTTGCTGTTTTTATCCAAAATAGGACTGATTTTACTCTGTACTCGCTTAAAGGCCGCACTCACTTGCCCAGGTATACTTGGATTATACGAAGACTCCAGATAGATTTGTCCGGCCACAGGAACGCCCAGTCTATCCTGCAACCCTTTCAGTGTCAGATCAATTTGCGTGGTTACCACTTCTAACTGTGCCAACGAGATTTTAAACAAGGCATTCAGGACTGAGAGCGTCTCAGAATTCTCGGTAATCGGCAGGCCGCGGAGGAAAGCATTTGTTTCGGCCAGGTGAGTAAACATGGCCCCTTCCAAAAAGAACTGCCACTCCTGAAAGCGTTTCGGCGCTCGCAGCTGACGCCAGACATCATACTGCTGTTTTGCACGGTCAAAATGTCTTTCAATCACACCCGCCATGGATTGTCTGTCTCTGGCCGCCTGGATAGAACCTTCATCATAATGGGCCATTGTCTCTTCTAAGGCCTGATAATAAGTCAGTCGGTCTGCTTGCCACTTTTGATAGGCCCGTATAAATTGCCGCAGATAGTCTTTCTCATCTTCACTAATCGCAGCCACAACTGTTAAGGGTCTAAATCCAGGTAAATGAAGCGCCTGTATCCATTGTGTCAACGTCTTATCACTCGTAATAATGGCTGGATCACTCAAAGAAAGGGTTTGCAGAACATCCCAGGCCTCCGTTGTATTCCCTTGACTGCGGTAAAGATTCGCCAGAGTCAACAGTGCTGAGGATTCATGAGGATTGATGGTGAGTGCGGTCATCACTCTGTCTTTGACCAAGGAGAGTTTATCCTGACGGTAGGCCAGTAAAGCCCAACCCGCATACCCTTGACTGGAATTGGGCAAACGAGAGAGCGCCTCTTCATAACGTTTATCTGCAGCAGCCAGGCTATCACCAGAGCCGTGACGCAATAGAAAATCTGCTTGTCTGAGTAACCAAGAGGCAGGCAGAGGGTTTAAATACTGGCTGACCGTCTGGAAGAGAATACGAGACTGCTCTTTGGTATTATTTTCACGCTCAAAGAGAGACAGATGCGCCAGCAGCAACTTTTCTACCAGCTGCCTTGCCCCAGGTTGTTTGAGCAAGTTCGGGTTTTGGGACAATTTTTCCCCAGCATAAAACCAATGATGGGCTTGGGCATACTCTCGGTTGCGGGTGTGCAGGATACCGTTTAAACAAAGCCACAACAGCTTGCCGGTTGAAACAGAGGGGTTGGCAGACGGGCTAGCCCCCTGTGATTTTTCTAAAGCCCGACGATCTTCTCGGGCGGCATCCCAGTAGGCCCCCAAGATATTGAGTTCAAACCGTAGGAGTAACAAGGCTTCTGTCTTTGTGTTGACTGTTTGGAGAAGCTGCCGGGCCTCTGAGATCAGGCCGCGGTCGATTAGCTTTCTCACAATCAAGGCCGTTTGCTCGGGGGTTCTTTGCCCCATTGACCTCTGGATTTGTAATTGGCTTTCCAAAGATTCGATGGCCGACGGCTCTAAGGAAGTCAACAGCTCATTGCCGCGAATTTTCTCCAGTAATTGCGATAGTTTGGCCTGATTTTTCTGTCTCTGATAAATATCTGCAAGACCGTACAAGGCGCGCACATCGGATTGATTAAGCTCATATGCTTTCAAATAAGACACTTCTGCACTATCCAGTCTCCCGCTCTGGAGGGCGTTATTGCCCAGATAAACCCAAGGAATATGCCAGTTAGGGAACTTGAGAGATTTTTCCTGCCAAAACGCGGTGGATTTTTCTAGCGTAATAGGTGAAGCATCAGTCCCAGTGAGAGCTAACTGAGTGACAATTTCTGTTTCTTCACTGCGAGAAAGTGTGGGGGTATCCCAGAGTTTTGTAACAACCGCGGACAAGCGTCTTTTGTACGGAGATTGCAGTGTGGACTCTTCACGAATAAAAGAAGCGAGAATTTTTGTCGCCAACGTGTCCCACCCCAGGGCTTGAAGTTGAATTGCAAGATTGAGGCGTGCCACAGGACTGGGATCATCCACCGAACAACTCTCGAAGATCTGTCGCGCTTCATCAATATTTCCTTGATAGAATTTTTCAACCCCTTTGTAGAAGCGTTTTTCCGGCACCAAGACCCCGGGATTCTGCTCAGAGGGGTCGAGAGAAAACACCGGATCGTCTTGACGGCTGTTGGCTTCAATCCCGGTTTTCTGGACCGTCATCTGGTTGCTATTACCGGGCTCTATTGAAAGCACAGGAATCTGTTTGGCGTTTTCCTCTTCGCGTCCAGCAAGACTAATCGTACTGCTCTGCCGTCCAGACACCTCTAACACCTTGATCTCAGTACTTGAAAAGGTTTCTTTCCACTGGGATATTTTTTGACCGCAGTCACTGGCTGTCTCAGCGTCACACGAGAACAGGCGAATATGGGTAGCGTCGAGGGTTGTGTTTGTGTCATTGGGATCAACCCCAAGCCAGATAATATTCTTTGACCCAGAAAAATCCTGACTGAGAGCAGCTGCATACTCCACCCAGGGATGCAGCATTAAACCACCTTGCCCGGAGAGTCCGTTTGTCTGGAAAACCAGGCCAAACACAAGACGAGAGGGAATATTGGCTGAACGCAGCAGGGACACAGCAAGGATTGCCCGGTCCAAGGTACTCCCTCGTCCGTCTCTCAGAATGTCGGAAACACCTCTAAATTGCCACTCACGGGGGTCTAAGGTCACTTCTTGCTGAGCTGATCGCGAGACCGCCGAGACCAACTCAGAAATCGAGCGGCTGCCAGAAGTCGAAGGATTGTCCAGTAATGGATAGCGCCGCCTCAGTTCGGCCGCACTAAAGTTCAGCAGTGAATCTGACCCTAAATAGGCTTGAAGTTCAGTGAGTTTCGGAAATGTCGCATAAACAGGCTGTTGGTCCTGGAGGACCTGTAGTTCAAAGCGACCTGTAATGTCTTTTTCCAAGCGTTTTTGATGTAAGGGAGCCGAATTAAGACCTTCAACCCACCAACGGGTTAACTCCTCAGCCCCGGTAGTCATAATCTGGTAGCGAGCCTTGGTAACGAGTCTGGGTGATTGAATCACGGCATTTACGGGGATAATGGGATTAATCACCGGATAAGCATTGGCTGTTTGGTCATTAACAGGAATACCGGCGAGTACAGAGATTTCGCTGAGAGTCGCCGCTGTCCAGAGGCCACAAATAATCAGCCTTTGGATCCGCTTTTCAACGAGTCGTTGAAAGAGTCGTTGAAAATTCTTTATCCCGCCCATCACAATAGTAACCACAGACTATTTACCACGTTAAACAGCCACTTGAAGGGTAGGGTCTTGACGCATTGTGTCTTGTTCCCGAGACCGACAATCTACCTGCATGGCACGCACCAATTGCTCTACTTCTTCCAAAGACTGCACCTGTGTCAGTCGGTGTCTGTACTGACTGGCTCCAGGAAACCCTTTGGCATACCAGGCCAGATGTTTTCGGATTTCTCGAATACCAATATCCACCCCACGGTATTCACAATGTTTTTGCGCATGAAGGAGCGCTATTTCGAGCTGAGTTTCTCGGTCCATCATCGGCGTGGCATCCCCGGTTTTCAATGCTCTGTCCATTTCTCCAAGCAACCACGGCTGCCCAAGACAACCCCGCCCAATCATCACCCCATCCACCCCATAAGTACTCAGGATATGCTGTACGTCCGCCAGAGTTTCTATATCTCCATTGGCAATGACAGGGATATTGAGTGCGGATTTGAGTTCTCCAAAAGCTTCCCACTTACATCCGGGCTGATATCCCTGGGCACGGGTTCGGGCATGGAGTGTCACCATCTGAGCGCCTGCGTCCTGGCACATTTGGCCAAATTCCAAATAGTTCATACTGTTGCTATCCCAACCCAGGCGAAACTTGACCGTCACAGGCTTATCAATATGGGCTACCAGCTTGGATATTAGCTCAAACGCACGATCCGGCTCCTTCATCAAAGAGCAGCCCTCGAAGTTTCCCGTAATTTTTTTGACCGGACAGCCCATATTGATATCGATGGTATCTGGGTTTCGGTCTTCAATAATCGCCTCAGCAGCTTCTAGTAATACATCGACTTTATTGGCGGCGAGCTGATAGGCAATGGGATGGTCACTCTCCACCTTGTCAAGAATACGGGCCTGTCGTTGCTTGGAATACACCAGCCCGTTTGAGCTGATCATCTCGGTGCAGATAAGCGATGTCGGGGCCCATTGCCGAACCAGACTGCGGAAAACCACATCAGTCACCCCAGCCATGGGGGCGAGCATCACCCGACTGTTGATTGAGACCGGTCCAATCGAGAATGCCTCACCTGTTGAGTAAGTATGTGCGTGAGTCTGCACTTCATTACTGGCTGTACTAAATTCTGTCATCGGTGTTTGCCGGGATCCCTGTGATAACTATTTGTTTTTATGTCTGATTTTGACACGAGCTTATTCTAGCCAGAGCCGCTTGGATATGCAAAGATATTGCCATGGAAAATACTGCCTCACCCACGCAAACCCTATCTGCGTCCTTCTCCCCGCTGGGGATTCCAGAGCCTTTGATGATGCGTCTGGAAATTGCTCAAACTGCGGCACGGCGAGCAGGACAGGTACAGCAGCAGGTGGATCGCAGCAACTTGGGCGTGGATGTGAAGTCCTCCAGCATTGATTTGGTCACGCAAATCGACCGAGACAGTGATGCCGTCATTCAACACGTCTTATCTGGTATGCTTTCGCGCGAAAATTTAACGCCGAAAGCCATTATTACCGAAGAAACGATTCAGAACGCTTCAGAACTCTCTGCCCTCAACGGTAAAGACTGTTGGGTGGTCGATCCCCTGGACGGCACCACCAATTTTGCGCACGGCTTTCCCCATTTTGCCGTCTCCATTGCCTATTTGGAAAACGGTCATCCCGTGATTGGGATTGTCTTTGATGTCAGCCGGAACGAAATGTTCTGGGCTGTAAAGGGGCATGGCGCTTATCTCAACGGGAAAAGACTCTTTGCCAGTAAAACATCAACTCTCAATCAGGCGCTTTTGGCAACAGGCTTCCCCTATACGTCTCACCAGGATCCCCTGGAAAACCTGGGCACGGTTGCCGCCTTTTTAGAACAATGCCATGGCATTCGGAGGCCCGGGGCAGCGGCACTCGATCTGGCCTATGTAGCCAGTGGCCGCTTAGACGGTTTTTGGGAGCGCAAATTATCCCCCTGGGATGTGGCTGCCGGCTGTCTGTTGGTTTCAGAAGCAGGCGGTAAAGTGACCGCGATGGATAATACGCCATATGCCCTTGCGCAAGAGCGGATTGATATCGTCGCCGCTGGCAACAGCTCACTGCACCGGGCAATGATTGAAATTATCGCCAAAAAACCCACACTGGTTTGGCAATAGCAATCAGGGTGTGGCAACAAGCTTATTTTTTCCTGGGCGATTTATGCCGCTCGCGAAAGGCGGCCACTTTCATCCGGTTTCCGCACAGGTCCATGCTGCACCAACGACGGGTCTGGTTTTTGGATGTGTCCCAAAAAAGTAAGACGCAGGCCTCATTCTCACACTGATGTATCCGAGAAAGCGCCACTCGCGTCAGGCAATCCAGGCAAGCAGCAATCACCAGATGGAGCAAATTCATCGGAAACGGGAGCGTACTGGTCTCTTGAATGCTCACCCCAGCAACGTGTTCGGTCGTGTCGTTGGCTAACACCAAGGACTTGGTGAGAGGGAAATCCTGAATAAAGCGGTTAAAGTCGGACAAAGCAGGTTCCGCCCCCTCAGACTGAAGCACGTCTCTAAATAGACGGCGGCAGGTCGCAAAATGATTCATCAGGCAGGACTTCTGGACCTCGCTGAGTATGCCCAACTGCTGAGAGGTTTCCTGATATGTCTCTGGTGTCACTAGCTTGGATTCAAGCAGCCACCGCAACAACTCTTCTGGGGTTTGAATCAGATCAAACCCACTGTCTTGAAAATTCAGTTCGGTGTTAAGCAGGTCCAAAGCCGGATGGTTGGACAAGAACAGGAATCCGGGCGGGAAATCAGTTAACCCTTTAAGAGGTGAGGGGGAGCTTTTAACAAGCATAAAGGGGGCTCCTGCGTGAATAAAAAAACAGGAAAATGAGCAGCGAAATCATTGGCTATCATTATCAGCATTGTAACCTTCTTAGTATATTTTAGCAAGTGTTTCATTATGCTATAGTGATCCTGAAAAACGAGCAGTAAATTAACATGATTCATATATATTCATTCCCTCTTGAGAGATTGACAAGATTAGATTGCAATGATTAACTACCAATATAACTTTTAGATAGTTACACACTCAAAGTCAAAAAAACGTAAAAAGAAGGAATCCTCCCATGATGTTTCACCGTGAATATCGCCCTACGCCTCGCCCTATTGCTGTTTCGCCAAAGGCATTATTTAAGCCCGTATTATCTAGCCCCCTACTCTCTCCGTTACTCTCCACTGTTCTCAGCCTAAGCCTGCTCGCCAGTAACGCGTTTCCCGCAGCCAGTGCTGAAACTGTTTCCAAACACACCGAAAACACAGTCCCCACTCAGTCGGCTGTTTCCCGTAACGTCAACACTGCGGTCCAGTATAAAACTGTCACCGTTCAGGGCGTCAATATCTTCTACCGCGAAGCAGGTTCTGCGGATAAACCAACCGTGCTCTTGCTTCACGGCTTTCCCACGTCCTCTCACATGTTCCGCAATATCATCCCTGTCCTTGCCAAAGACTTCCATGTGATTGCCCCGGATTACCCTGGCTACGGCAACAGCGCCACACCTTCGGTGAGTGAATTTGACTACAGCTTTGATCACCTGGCCGGGCTGATGTCTGAATTTTTGGACACCCTCAACGTCAAAAAATTCAGCATGTACGTGATGGACTATGGTGCTCCTGTGGGTTACCGGCTGATGACAAAACGCCCCGGGCAACTGCAGGCATTGATTGTGCAAAACGGCAATGCCTATGATGAAGGGATTGCAAACTCCTTCTGGGATCCGCTGAAAAAACTGTGGAAAGACCCCAGTGCTGACAATGAAAAACCACTGCGTGCCTTTTTAACGCAAGACGGTACACGCTGGCAGTATGTCAACGGCGCCCAAAACCCCAGTTTAATTAGCCCAGATACCTGGGTGATTGACCAAGCCGGCCTGGACCGTCCTGGAAATAAAGACATCCAAATCCAGTTATTTAAATCCTACGGAACCAACCCAGGACACTACCCAGAATGGCAGGCGTATTTTCGTCAATACCAACCACCAACATTGATTGAGTGGGGAAAAAATGACGCAATCTTCCCCGCAGAAGGCGCGTATCCCTACAAACGGGATCTCAAAAACGTGGAGTTCCATCTGCTCAACACGGGACACTTTGCCCTCGAAGAGTACGGCCCACAAATCGCCAATGATATGCTTCGGTTTTTGAAAAAAAATGTGACCGAAACAGCCAAAAAGTAAATCACACCCACATACTCGCACTCTAATACTCGCTCTCTTTAATATTTTGCCCTGTAACCGCATTCGTTACAGGGCTTTTTTTGTCGCTTTTTATGACTGGGGTATAATATGCTGCATTGCTTTGTGATAGACAAGAAGGATGGGATAGTAATGGTAAACTCCGTGGTGATTGTCGGGCGTGTTGGCCAAGATCCTGAGATTAAATATTTTGACTCTGGCAGCGTGAAGGCCAAGTTCTCCATGGCGGTTGACCGGAATTTCTCTAAAGAAAACAAGATCACCGATTGGTTCAACATTGAGGTGTGGGGAAAGCAAGCCGAATTCGTCGGAGAGTGGGTGAAAAAAGGCACTTCTCTCTCTGTCACCGGGCAACTCGACTGTCAGCGTTGGAATGACCAGGCAGGAAACCCCAAAGAATTCCCCAGCATTCGCGCCACAGATATCAGACTGGAAGGCAGCAAGCGCGACAATGCGACCAGTGGTTCCTTTGCGGGTTCAACCAGCTTTTAGCCAACCCCAATAACGATATAACCAGGATAACTATACGCCATGCAACTTCCAGGATTGACCATTGGCATTGTTGCCGATGACCTCACCGGGGCCAACGACACGGCATTGCCGTTCTTCAACCGCGGCGCTGCTGCCTCCATTATTTTGGACTACCACAATCCGCCAGAACTGCACCCAGAGACACCCTTGCAAACCGGGGTTTGGTCTATCAATAGTGGGTCTCGGCATATGGATGTTCGAGATGCCATTTCTGCCGTGAGACACTGTTTTGTTGCACTGAGAGACCGCTACGGGGTTGAGAACTTCTACAAGAAAATCGATTCAACACTGCGAGGCCATGTGGCTCAAGAATGTCTGGCAGCGCTGGATGAACTCCGCTGGGATTGCGCGGTGGTGGTTCCCGCTTTCCCTCAACAAGGCCGACGTACCGTGGGGGGCTATCACCTGGTGCACGGCACCCCGCTAGAACAGACGGATGTGGCCAGAGATCCCCTTTTCCCAATTCGGCAAACACACCTTCCCACGTTGCTGGCTGAATCGTCTCGACCTGAAATTGTTGGGCATATTGAATTGTCCACTGTCCTACACGGGGCTGGACCAATTTTACAGGCGCTTCAGGCGTTGCTGGAAGCAGGCAAAAAACTGGTTGTCATTGATGCCTGTACCCAAGTGGACTTGGACCAGATTGCTTTGGCGCTGGAAAAAGCCAGAAGAAACGCCAATATCCTGCCTTGTGGCTCTGCTGGACTGGCACAATCACTCGCTCAACTTTGGATTCCAGAGAAAAAGGAAGCTCCAAGCAGCCTGAGCGCTAATCGGGCTTCAACCACGCTGCCTGAACATCCGATTTTAATGGTGATTGGCACCAGCACCAAAACCACCCGCCATCAGATTCAAAAATTCCAGGAAGCCTTCCAGGGCTTTGATGTTGAGCATCCTTTTGACGTGTTTGCCGTACCGGCCGATATTCTACTCGGACAAACTCCTACAAATAACTTTACTGCTGCTGTCTTAGAGCGGCTCGAGTCCAAACGCACCGTTATCTTAACTACCTGCCCCTATGACACCAGTTTGGGGGACACACAAGCCGTGGCCGAAGAAGTGGGCATTGATATTGGCCAAGTTCCTCGCCTCGTAGAAAAAGCACTGAGCCAACTCTGTCTGCAAATACTGACTCAGCAACCCGTCAAACTGATTCTCTCTGGCGGGGAGACAGCCACACAACTCTGCAAAGTACTCAATATCCAACAACTCGATATTCAGGCCGAAGCCGAGCCCTCTATCCCCCTACTGCGATACCATGCAGAAGGTTCTCACCCAAAATCTGGCTATCTCGTCACCAAATCAGGAAATTTTGGCGGACCTCAGGCCTTAATTCATATTGTCCGCTTCCTCAAAGCGCACGAACACCGTTTACAAGACCTTGAAACTAACTGAAAAAGCAATTTTGAAACGATTATCATGACCCAGACATCATCAACACTCCCGACTTACTGCATCACTCCCGGTGACCCGCGAGGGATAGGCCCAGAAATTGTGCTCAAGCTTTTACAAACTCTCTCGCAGGAACACACGTCCTTCGACTTGGCATTCCAGCTCAAAATTATTGGCCACTTCCCCACCATCGCCAAAACGGCCCAAGCGCTCAATCTACCCTTGCCCAGTGAAGACCCCCGCATTGAATGGATTGATATCCCAGGCAATCCAGAATCAGAGGCCGGAAAAATCGCTGTTGAAGCTCTCAATATTTCTACGGCATTGATACATGGCGGACAGGCACAGGCTCTGATTACTGGCCCCATTGCCAAAGAGGCTCTCTATCAAAGTGGTTTTAACTATCACGGGCACACAGAGATACTGGAAACACTGGCAAATCAGAATTATGCTCACTCACAGCCTTATAAGGCAGATATGTTGTTTTTATACCAGCAATTTAGAATGATGCTACTCACCCGGCACGTCCCACTGAGAGATGTTAGCCACACACTTTCTATCAACAATACGGTTGCAACACTCAATAACACCATTCAGTTTCTGAAGACCTACTGTGGTATTGATACACCTCATTTGTGTATGCTGGGTGTGAATCCCCATGCGGCAGAAATAGACGGCACCGAAGAAAGAACCATTCTGGTCCCTGCAATTCAGCAAATCCTGGGGCAGCAAACTGTCAAAATTGCCGGTCCTCTGCCTGGAGACGCTGTGTTTCGTGGCTTTGATCCTCTTGAAACCCCTCTTTCCCCTCCCTACGATGCTTATATTGCCGCGTATCACGATCAGGGGCTAATCCCCTTCAAACTCGTGGCCGGTTATCGGGCGGTGAATGTCACCATTGGTCTCCCCTTTATCCGCACCTCTGTGAGCCATGGAACCGCCTTTGATATTGCAGGACAAGGGATTGCCTCAGCAGAAAGCCTTCTTCAAGCGCTTGTGTGTGCTCATCAGCTTTATCAAACCGGTCTTGAGACTCTTACTGATGATTTTACTGGCGATCTTACCGATCCTCGCGAGCAATTTGCTTCAGCAGCTCACTGACCCGGTCCCCACGCTCCAATGAATCATCCATAAAGAAGTGCACTTCAGGGGTGTATCTCAGTCGAATGCGACGGCCGACTTGACTACGGACCTGAGGGGTTTTTTCGAGAAGGGCTTCCATCACCGCTTCTTTACTGGGCTCATCTCCGAGCACACTGACAAAGATTTTGGCGTAGCGAAGATCATTGGTCATTTCAACATCGGTGACAGAGACGATTCGTCCTTCTAGTCGGGGGTCTTGGAGTTCTGTAGCGATAATACTACTGACTTCACGGATCATCGCCTTACGGACCCTGTCTATACGACCAAACTCTTGGCGGCTCACCATGTTGAGAAAAGTCCTTTATTAGTTTTGGTTAGAAGAGTTGACCGGGGTACGGTTCACGTTAAAGCTGGTCCGCTCCGTCTCTTCTACGGTGAAGACGGTGATCAGATCGCCGACCTGAATATCATTGAATTTATCAAAAGAGATACCGCACTCGTAGCCACTGGCAACTTCTTTAGCATCATCCTTGAAACGCTTGAGTTGACTCAAATCACCGGAGAAGACTTCTTTACCAGCACGTGTGACCACAGCTTTAGATCCTCGTAGCATTTTGCCTTTTTGGACCATACAGCCTGCAATCACGCTTTTACCGGCGGTAAAGATTTGTCGGACTTCTGCCTGACCTACTTCCACTTCAGAGCGTTCTGGAGAGAGTTCACCCAGCATCATTTTTTCAACTTCTTCAGTCATCCGGTAGATGATGTCATAGATTTTAATCTTCAGCCCGTAATTTTCAGCTGCTTGGGCAATGGCCACATCTTCTTTGATGCCAAAACCAATCACGAGAGCCTTACTGGCAGATCCCAGCATTAAATCCGCATCCGTGATGTTGCCCGTGCCGGAGTGAATAATTTTAATTTGGATTTCATCCGTGCTCAGTGCGATTAAGGCGTCTGTCACCGCTTCCGCAGAGCCTTGTGTGTCGGCTTTCACGATAATATTAAACTCTTTTTGCTCGTCCTCAATGCCCATACGGTCTGTTGGAGCGCTGATCCCTGGAATAATCGAGCGGTTGGTCATTCTTTGCTCTCTATCTTTCAGGCGTTCTTCGTTCAGGCGCTGTTTAAACACCTTCTCATCTCGAATCACTGTAAAGATATCACCCGCATTGGGGACTTCACTCAGGCCAAGAATTTCCACGGGTGTGGAAGGACCGGCACTATTAACACGTTCACCGCTGTCATTCAGCAATGCACGAACGCGACCACCCACAGAGCCAATCAATACGTTTTCACCAACACTCAGGGTACCGTTTTGAACCAACGCGGTTGCCACAGGCCCTTTACGTTTATCCAAACGCGCCTCAATAATGACGCCTTCGGCCGGAACCGTTTTATCTGCTTTCAGATTCAAGAGTTCTGAGACCAAAATAATGGTTTCCAGCACATCTTCCAGTCCCAGCTTTTGTAGGGCGCTGACTTCAACAGTCAGTGTCTCTCCACCCCATTTCTCAGCCACAAGACCGTGTTCAGAGAGCTGTACAAGCACTTTATCGGGATCAGCATCGGCCTTGTCAATTTTATTGACGGCCACAATGATGGGAATTTGGGCCGCTTTGGCGTGGTTAATGGCTTCAATCGTTTGCGGCATCACCCCGTCATCGGCAGCAACCACCAGAATGGCAATATCCGTTGATTTTGCCCCGCGCATCCGCATTGCGGTGAAGGCTTCGTGACCCGGTGTATCGAGAAACACAATCCGGTTACCGTCTTTCTCAACGGTGTAGGCCCCAATGCTCTGGGTAATCCCGCCAGCTTCCCCGTCCACAATCTTGTGTCGAGTCTGCCGAATCGCATCCAGTAACGAGGTCTTGCCATGATCAACGTGTCCCATAATTGAGACCACGGGAGAACGTTCTAAGAGATGACTAAACTGGGTTTCATCCAGTTTTTTCTTCTCAAAAGTCGCGGTTGTGCTGTATTCTTCGGTACTTTTGCTATCTGCCGCTTTTTCTTCTATCTCAAACCCAAATTCTTTGGCAATAGAGCGGGCAAAGGCAGTGTCCACTGTTTGATTTACAGTGACCATCACGCCTTTCATAAAAACGCATTTGATAATCTCAGTTTCTCGGACATCGAGCAGGATTGCCAAATCACGGATGGTGATGGAATCATCCAGACGAACGGTCTTGATCTCAGCTTCTTCTTCAGCAGCCGGTTGTTTGCCGCCAGCTAGCGGTTTAGTCATGCCAGCCTGAGGAGCAGGGGCTTGAGCTTGAGGTGGCACTTGCTGTGCAGCAGGCCGCTGTACAGGCTGTGATGGTGATGAGGGATTTTGAGCCGGCTGAGAAGGTCTTTGTTGCTGAGAAGGTCTTTGATGTTGCCCAGGTCTTTGAGCGTGTTGAGATGGATGTTGGGCTGGTCGTTGCGTTGGCACTGGTGTTGAGGATTGTTGAGGCGAAGCCTGCTGTGCAGGTCTTGGCGCTTGAGCTTGAGGCGCTTGAGCCTGAGGGGCTTGTGCCCGCGGCGCTTGAGCTTGAGGCGCTTGTACCCGCGGAGCTTGAGCTTGAGGGGCTTGAACTTGAGGAGCTGGCGCAGGGGTTGGCGCTGGACGACTGAAGGCCTGCGGTGTTTTAGGCTCTTCTGATTTAGCCGGTATGGGTTTAGCCGGCGCGGGTTTTTCTGTGCTTTTTTCCGGGGTTGCCTTGCCCTTTACTGAGGCAACCAATTTGTCGGCCACCGCTTGATCGATCGAACTTGAGTGGCTTTTGATCTCAAGCTGAAATTGAGACTGCAAGAGATCGATGACCTCTTTATTGGAAAGGTCCAACAGTTTGGAGAGTTCATAGACGCGAATTTTGGTGGCTGTCACGTGAGGGGACTTCCTTTGCTGAGAGAATGTTTGAGGTGATCACAAAATGGGTTATCAAGATTTGGGGTTATCCAGCGGGATAGATTCAAGGGCTTTCACTATAGCATCCGGGATCGGCTTTTTCAACGCACGCTGTAGCTTTTTACCTCGAATAGCCTGTGTCCGACACGTTTGCTCGCGACACACATACGCAGATCGTCCTTGAAAATGCCGGCTTTCTGGTCCAGTTTCTGGCCCCAGATTAAGAACCACCCCGTCTGGAGTCAAGGTGAGCCTGAGCAGCGTTTCCCGAGGAAACTCCTGCCGGCAAGCAACACACATGCGGATGCACATCTTAATAAACAGGCGAAATCGCAGAAAACTATGCGGGGGTCTCTTCGGCCGCGGGCTGTTCTTCTGTCACTGCGTGTTCAACTGATTCTTCAAATGCTTGTTCAGTGCTTGCTAATTCTTCAGGCTGGAATTCGCCTGCAAATTCAGCAGATTGAGGAACTTCTTCCTGATGAAACTCTTCAGGATAGCTTTGCTGCTCTTCAGGCGCTGGCACTTGACTCAAGCTCTTGATATCCAGCTTGTAACCTGTGAGCTTGGCAGCCAGTCGAACATTCTGACCTTCCCGACCAATGGCCAGACTCAGTTGATCGTCTGGGACAATCACAAACGCGCGGGGGAAATTGGGATTTTCGGCATCAATTTCAACTCGCACAATTTTTGCCGGTGCCAAGGCGTGGGTAATAAACTGCACCGGGTCTTCGGACCAACGAATAATATCAATTTTTTCGTTCTTCAATTCATTCACAATCGCCTGAATCCGACTACCCCGAGAACCAATACAGGCGCCCTGTGGATCGACATCGGGATCGTTGGAAGTAACAGCCACCTTGGTTCGGTAGCCCGCTTCTCTGGCAATGCTCTTGATTTCGACGATGTTATCTTCAATTTCAGGCACTTCCAGCTCAAACACTTCGCGGACCATGGCGGGGTGAGCTTGAGACACAATAATTTGCGGCACACGACCGGAATCACGCAAATCTGAAACAAAGACTCTCAACTTATTACCCACCCGGTAGTACTCACCAGGTAACTGTTCACGAGGCGGCAGAATGGCTTCACTTTTGCCAATATTGACGACCACGTTGCGGCCCTCAATCCGTTGCACAATACCGGTGGTCACCTGACCGCGTTTTTCTTCAAACTCTCGTTGCACCAACATTTTTTCAGCTTCGCGAATCCGCTGCATAATCACCTGCTTAGCAGATTGGGCAGCGATTCGGCCAAACTCATCCGGGGTCACTTCAATTTCCAGAATTTCACCCAGTTCGATGTCTGCCTTAATCTTGCGGGCATCCTTGAGCGAAATCTGCTCCAGGGGACGGATCTCTTCAATTGGGTTACCCTCATCATCGAGTTCAGGCTCCACGGGGCCCGCTTCCAGCTTAGCGGCTTCAATTTCAGCCAGCTCTTCTTCACTCAGAACAGGCTTCACCTTCACTTCTTTCACCACATCCAGCAGTTGGAAAACACCAATCTCTCCGGTTCGCTCCAGCAGTTTGCACTCATAACCATGGGTATCGTTTAATTTGGCATAACGCTTGTAAGCCGCCACCATAGCCTCTTTTAAAGAGCTCAAAGTAACGTCTTTGGGGATACCGCGTTCACGCTCTAGCTGATCAACGTGTTCTATCAAAGCTGGACCAATTTTAATCATAGTTGTCAGACTCCTTACTTAAAAATAGGGGATTTTCTTCAATCGTGGGGTTGAGTCGAATCGACAGACCCGGCTCTTGGGGATTAAACGTTGCCAGATCACCTGAATCTGTCCTAATAATGACAGCTCCCGGCTGATATCCTTCTAAGATTCCTGTTGCAAGAAGGATTCTTTCTGGAATTTCATTTTTTTTCACTGTGTTTTTACTCTCAGACGCTACCTCACGAGAGACTTCGACGGGTTCACCCAGGAAAAACTCTAATTCGCGGGAGGTCTTCAGTTCTCGAAACAGCCCTGGTGAGCTGACTTCAAACGAATAAGGCAACTCTTTAATGGAAAAAGAAGCAAGCAAGGAAACCATCTGGGCGTCAACCGGCTCGTCCAAGAAACGACTGATCACTTCACAATCACTCAGGGCTATATGCCCGTCTCCACGTTCAATAAACAGCCGGAGATACCAATAACCCAGTTCACGCTCAAACTGCACAGCCAGAGGGTGAAACGTTTCTTCTGTGCCCGCTTGTTTAACCCAATCGGTAATCCAAACATCAATCGCTTCGAGCATGGATGTCTCTACCAGAATGATCTGATCTGGGGTCAGCACATTTTTTGCGGTAGTGGGGATTTTAGCCTTGGCCACTGAATGAAACACCCTTAATCGATGACTGAATGAAAACACCCTAATTAGCAAAAAAAGTGGGCTTCAGGAACCCACTTCATTGATCATATTCAAGAAGCTACACGAGATATTAACACAAACACAGATTTGCCAAGCCTGATTTATGCCGACAAATTCAACATGCCTTCCAGTGAGGCCAACTGCGCCGGGGTTCCCATCACCACTATCACATCTTTGGCCTCTAGCCTGCTTTGTCCCACAGGGTTGACCTCTCGTTCTCCATTAGGCTTAATCAGGGCTATCACTGTCACACCTGTTTTTAAGCGGATTTCTGATTCTTCGAGCGTTTTCCCCACACACGGAGACTCTGCATTGAGCGCCACCCATTCCATCTTAAGTTGATCCATCAGACTGAGACGCCCAAATACCGGATTTTCACTCAGCTCTATTGGTTGCTTCTCCACTAAAGGCAGACGACGCTCTCGTTTGGATTGTTCTCGTTGTCGAATACTCTGAATGAGGTCATTGGTCTCGTTTACTGAAAAATCAAAACGCGCCAAGGCCTTATCTATGAAGCTGAGAGCAATCTGAAACTCTTCGTACAAAACATCATCCGCACCCGCGGCAATCAAGTGCTTTACATAAGGACGGTAGCGAGAACGTGCGATGCAGGGCAATGCTGGATTAATCGACTTGACCAGCTGGATAGCCACCTCTGCTGCGCGGATATCTGGAATCGTCAAGATAAAAAGACGAGCGCGTGTCACTCCCACCGCATTGAGCACATCTCGGTGAGAGACGTCCCCGTAGATAATCGGAAACCCGTCGTGTTGCAAACGTTTCACCGTGGTGAGATTCATATCCACCACCACGTAGGGAATACATTTTAAGGACAGGGCTTTCACCAACTGACGGGCAACAGGTCCGTATCCGGCTATAATCGCGTGATCTTTCAGGCCACTATAAAAGGTTTCGGTATCTAGCAAAGTCGATTCTGGACTGTCTGACGGCACTGTGGAACCTTGCAGGGACCTTAATTTCATTTTCATCACCCAGTCCGGTAATAGCTTCAGCAGCAGTGGGGTCATAAACATCGACAAAACCGTTGCATTGATTAACACAGGAACCCAGGACATCAATAAGGCTGAAGAAGACGACTCAACATGAACCGTTTCCATCAGCCTGGCTAACATCACAAAGGAGAATTCTCCCACTTGAAAAATTGTGGCCCCCAACCAAAGGGCATTCCAGCGGTGTGTCCCAGAAATGAGTCCTGCGCTATAAGCCAACAAAGCTTTGACGGTAATGATTACCATTGTCACCAAAAGCACTTGGCCCATATGGGCCCATAAATAATGGGGATCCAGCATCATCCCGACTGAGACAAAAAACAGACTGGCAAACACATCCCTAAAGGGGCGGCTTTCTGTCGCTATATGTCTGCTAAAGAGCGTCCCACTCAAGGCAAGACCGGCGATAAATGCACCCGCCTCATACGAGAGACCCATCAACCCTGTGAGTGCTGCCATTCCCAAGCTGATGGTGACCACGCAGAGCATCATAATTTCGGCATTGTGACGGGCCATCATTCGCTCCAGAATCACGGGCATCACTTTCATACTAATCCACAATGCCACAACCAGAAATGCAGCTGCTTTAGCCAACGTCCAGATAAGATCCACCGCATAGCTCGGTCCCACTGGCTGACTTAACAGGGGAAGCATCGCCATTAAGGGAACTATTGCGAGATCCTGCATCAACAAGACGCCTAAAATCTGCCGTCCCTGAACCGTCTCCAGCTCGTTTAAATCTTCCAAACTCTTGAGCACAATAGACGTGCTACTGAGGGACAAAATCCCACCCAGCAAGATACTCAACCCCCAAGGTAGTCCCAGAAACTTAAACGCCACAGAAAACACCAGGGTTGTCATTCCCAGCTGTAGCACCCCCATCAGCGGAATTCGTCTTTCCAGATGCCGGAGTTCATCTACAGAAAGCTCTAAACCCACGATAAAGAGCAAAAAAAGCACCCCTAAATGAGAGAATTCAGAAACCCAGGCGGTATCAGAAATCCAGCCGATGCCTTTGGGTCCAATTAAGCAGCCCGTTGCAATATAACCCAGAAGTGAAGGAAGTCGAAACCGCTGAAAACCAAAGGCCATAATGGTTGCCAAACCTAACAGTGCCACTGTGGTCTCTATAACGTGCAAAAGTGACTCCTATTCAAAAACAATCTCCAAAAATTAAAGATAAAATCCCAGCAAAAAGCAATTCCAAACGCACTTTAAGACAGTTAGCAAGAATACGCTAATCAAGTGTATTATCTGCGGGTTTTATCTGCTACAAGAGTTGATTTTATGGTATCATCACAGCCCGCAATAACCCTGAAATAGGTCTCGCTATGCACTCTTTTATGCCCTCTTCTATGCATTCTTCTGGTGAACCTCAGCCTCATAAAAACACGTCTCATCATCCTGAGGAACCTGCAGAGGGACCTGGACCCCATTTTGTGAATACCAACGTGCTCATTATTGGGACCGGCATTTCAGGTTTATTCACCGCCCTAAAATTGGCAGAATCCGGTGTCCAGGTGATGCTGATCACTAAAAACACCTTGGAAGAGAATAATTCTCGCTATGCTCAGGGAGGGATAGCTGCTGTACTGCCTCAAAATGCGGAAGATTCCTTGGATCTCCATCTAAAAGATACCCTGGTTGCAGGGGCAGGCTTGTGCAATCAGCCTGCAGCCAAGTCTATTTTGGCAGAAGCCTTTGAAGCGATTAGTGATTTGCTTGATTATGGGGTTCCTTTTGATAAAAAACCAACAGGCCAACTGGAGTTAACACTTGAAGGCGGACACAGTGTGCGGCGGATTATCCATGCGGGAGGCGATGCCACCGGACAAGAAGTTGAACTGACTCTGCTCAATAAGGTTTTAGCCCACCCCAATATCGTTACCCAGGAATTTTACCAAGTTCGAGCATTAGATCGAGTGGAGTCTGGTGCTATCCGGTGCCATGCCGTTGATCTCAGGCATCAAACCGACTGGCTCATAGATGCCAGTCATGTCGTCCTGGCAACAGGGGGATTGGGAAGACTCTACGCCCAAAGTACCAATCCTGCGGGTGCAACCGGTGATGGTTTCGCACTGGCATTAAGCCTGGGGGCCACCCTAAATGATATGGAATTTGTCCAATTTCATCCAACAGCCTTGTTTTTAGAAGGTCAAACCCGGTTTTTAATCTCTGAAGCACTGCGAGGAGAAGGTGGAATCCTACGAAACTCTCGTCTAGAAGCCTTTGCCAAGAAGTATCACCCCTCTGGAGAGCTGGCTCCTCGAGATATAGTGACCCGAGCCATTTTTCAAGAGATTCAAACCCAGTGTCATGGCCTGGAATCAGACTTAGATTTGTCCTTGCAACTGCCTCATGTCTGGCTGGATATGCGGCACCTCTCTGCAGCATTACTAGAAACCCGTTTTCCCACGATTTTAAAACTATGCCACGGCTTTGGGGTAGATATCCGCACCGATCTTATCCCGGTGGCCCCCGCAGCACATTACATTATGGGCGGGGTTTCCGTTAACGACTTCGGCGAAACCACCGCACCCTATCTTTACGCAGTAGGCGAAGTGGCACACACCGGACTTCATGGGGCTAACCGTCTGGCCAGTAATTCGCTTTTGGAATGCTGTGTGCTGGCTCGTCGTGTTGCTCAAAGAATCTTGTCCTCAGAAGCCAAAAAGCTCCCTCCTGCCTTTGCCTTAGAACAGTTGGCCAGCGATTTTACCCCCAGTCTGTTTGAAACTGAGCAGAACGCCCCTGAAATTCTAAAAGCCTTAGATACATTTCACACTGCCATGTGGCAGGATGCCGGCATCGTTCGAGACGGGATGCAGCTCCAGCAGCTGATTGAGAAAATCACCCATTGGAAAAGTCACTGTCTCCAAAAAGGATGGAATGCTTCTTTACCGTTGGGTGCCTCCTACTGGCAGCAACTTCAAACCGCCCAAGCTTTGGTCAGTGCAGCTTTAAAACGCGAAAACAGTATCGGTGCCCACTTCCGCTCAGACAGCCCCACCCCCGTCTATGACAAAACGGAAACGACCTCGGAGAAGTCTTTACTATGTACTCCCTAGAGACAAAAACTTCGCAAACACTGATGATATCAAACCCACACTGCTTTCCACCAGGTTATTTAAACCGCTGTGTGCAAATCGCCGTGGAAGAAGATCTGATCGCAGGCGATATCACCACCGATAACTTACCATTTTCTGATACACCTATCTCTGCCAGACTAATGAGCCGCTCCGCCGGGGTTTTAAGCGGTCTTACTATTGCAGAAGCTGTGTTTCACTCCATTGACCCCAATGTCAGTTTTCATCCTGTGCTCTTTGACGGAGCCGCTCTTTGCCAGGGGGCTGTGATTGCTGAGATTGTTGCCCCTGCCAGTACACTGCTAAAGGGTGAGCGAGTGGCACTCAATTTTTTGCAGCACCTGAGCGGGATTGCCAGCACCACCGCACAGTGGACCCAAGCCGTTTCTGGCCTAAATGTTCGGATTACAGACACCCGGAAGACGTTACCTGGGCTTCGCTTGCTGGAAAAACATGCTGTTATCCACGGAGGTGGACATTCTCACCGGCTCCATTTGGGGACTTCTGCGATGCTAAAAGACAATCATCTCTTTGCGTTGTCTCAATTGGCAAGCCCGATGGATATTACCGGCGCTGTTCAGCGTCTTCGAGAGAGACTCTCCCATACTGCAACCATCACAGTTGAAGTGGACGATATCAGCCAGATTCCCGCCGTCCTAGCGTCTGGAGCGAATGCGGTTCTGCTCGATAATTTCTCGGTGGAACAGACAAAAGAAGCGGTCAGCCTGATTCGACAGTCCGGCAAGGCAATTTTCATTGAATCCAGTGGGGGTATTCGCCTGGAAAATGTTCGAGATTATGCCCGTACAGGTGTGGACATCATTTCAACCAGCCAAATCACCATGGGCGCCCAAGCACTCGATCTGGGAATGGATTTTATTGACGCCGACTAGTTAGATGCCGCAAACCGAAGAATAGGCGCAATACTTGTCTGGACAACGCTTGGGCAACACATATTCTGTCGAATTTTGGAGCTTGAGTGCCGTATCCAGAAGCCGCTGCTTGGCCAATCGATGCTTTTCGCCTGAGTACACCACCGTTTTTTCTTTTATCTGGATAGGTTGCTTCTGGTCAGACTGTTTCTGGGTAGGCACCTCAACATACTTAAAACAAAGCTGTTCATGGGTAATGTTTTCTGGCAATGCAAGCTGGTGCCTGGCTTCATAGACAGCATACAAATATACTTGCGTCTGCCAGTCGTTTTCAGGGTCTTTTGGCACCGCAGTCCCTGTCTTCCAGTCAACAATACAGAGCATTTCTTGTTGCTCCAGCCAGACAATCCGGTCTACCCTGCCGGTAAGCCATAATCCACTCGTTAAATCATGATCATGATCTAGATCAATATGAAAGGCCCACTCGCTTCTTAAGGCAGGCATCGTTACCAAGGGATAGTCTGACAAGGCAGCCCACATCTGCTGAATCAAGGGAGAGGCTGTCTGAACCACCTGTGTGACATCCAGCCCGCGGGCCTGGTAATCGAGAAGTTTGTGAATATCTTTTCCCAATGCAAAAGAGCGCGTATCCGTGGGCCAGTGGAGGGCTTTTACATACTGAAACTCATACTGCTTTTGGCAGCGAGACCAGGATTTTAAGCGATCCGCAGTGATTGCTTGGAACGATCCATCAGTTGGCATGGACACCCTCTTTAGCTATATTCAAGCTTTCCGTCAGCCGTTTCAGTTCGGTAAAAGCCACGGAGGGAGGTATTTTCTTTTCATGGGCAGAAATAAACAAGCCCTGGCGCGCGCGAGTGATGCCCACATAGATAAGTCGTGCCCGTTCTTCTTGCTTAGCCACTGCCATGGGATCTTCAATCAACTCATTGATAGGGCCTAAAGCAGTGTCAACTCTGGCAGCTAGCCCGTCCAACCAGTAAACCAGTTTGTCGGGATCTTTGCTTTTAAACTCTTTTTTTTGTAAGAACGGGATCAACACGAAGTCAAACTCTTGTCCCTTGGATTTATGGAGCGTCATCACCTGGATCACGTCTGGATTTTTCAGAGAATCATCGGAATTAAAGCTATTATGGCGAAAGCCTTTGCTCATCAACCAGCTTAATCTTTCAATCAGGGCTTCAAGGGGCATGAGTGTCACGACCTCTTTCAGCTGCCGCTGGATTTCTTCTATCTGAAGCGCAAATAAATAGCCTTGACTTCGCGCCTCAGGCGTTTCAAACAGACGGTTCGTCGCACGCACAATGACTTGGGTCATATTGCGGTCGGACACCAGGCGGGTATCATCGGCGAGATCGAAGAACCACTGCAGCAGGGTGGCATCTTCTATCCAGTCTGGTCGTTGATGGATAAGGACCGTTGATGCGAGATACTCTCGCTGCCTCAGTGCCCTTTTATGTGGGGTTTCCTCAGGAATGTCTTCGGTGAAATTTGCGGGCACAGTCTGCGCGCCATCTCTGGTTTTCTGATAGGCATCAAAAAATGCCAACTGCCTCTCACACTGTCCTGGAGACTCTAACCAAGATAAATAATGGAACAAGACCTGGTAAACCGGTTGTGAGTCGGCTTTATCCGTCAAACTCACCGCCATCAGACCAGACGCTTGAAACCGCCTTGCCAAGTCCAGCACCTGTTCATTGGTAAAGGTTAAGACAGCCACCTGCTTGTCCGGATAGTGTCGTCTCAGACGCTGAACAGTTTGGACCAAGTCGGTGATTTCATCTTCATACGTGTTATAGAGGGTCGTAACAATGGGTTCAATCAGCGTTGGGTTTTGGATTTCACCACTCACTGTGGTAACGGGCTGCATCGCAACCGGGGAAAAGGTGTTTTCAAGACCAGGCGTACCTGTGATCGTATCCAGCCATTGATTGGCCAAGGTAATAATTTCCGGGGCAGAGCGGGCACTTTGCCGCATCACAACCTGGTGCTGACTACTGGCAATAAAATCTCGAAACACCTGGGGGTCTGCCGCATTGAATGTGGTGGTGATGGACTGGTTGGTATCCCCGGTCCGAATCAGATTGGGTGTGTTACCGCCCAATAACCCAATAAAACGTTGCATCAACAAGGAAGAATCTTGGGCTTCATCTTCAATAATCACCTGAAATTGGGCTTGATAATAGACCAGAATCGATGCTTCTTGCTCCAGCAACTGGATTGCCTTCAAAATGAGATCGTTAAAGTCCCATAACCCGGCTTGTTGTTTCCGGTTTTCGTAAAGATGGTAAGCATTTAAGAAGCGACGCAGCTTGGGATAAAGCTTGTTTTCTTGCACCTTGAGCTGTGAGAGCGCCTGTTCAAGCTTATCTGGCATTAGTTCCAAGGTTTTGGCATGTTTAATTCCTGCTGCAACCAGCTTTCGCCAAGTGTTTTCATGCTCTCCCTCAATCAAGGTATGTGAAACCACCTCATTGAGCAGCGTATCGCTCTCAAAATCATCCATAATCTTCATTTCATCTGGATCGTATCCCAACTTTACCGCATGATCGTGCTCCATCAGTACCCGAAATGCCAAGCTATGAAGGGTAGAAACAACAGGCAGTTTCCCCTTAGTCCAATTGAGTCTTGTCTTTAAGCGAGTAAGTAGCGTTTTGGCCGCCGCATCCATGTATGTCAAAAGCAAAATCGCATCCGGTGGAATACCACGGGCAACCAGGGCCTGCACCAAAACCACATTAACGTATGTTTTTCCGGCACCAGGTACGGCTGTAATCGCCATCGTGCCGCTTTGATAATCCAGAACCGATTTTTGATCTTCCCTGAGTTGCTTGAGCAAACTCTCTTCTGTGGGAATATCCAACGCCTCTTGAACGGGCAGCATTCTAGACAGAAGAGGGCCATGCTGAGAGAAACCGTAGTCATCCAAGTCGCTGGTAAACACTTCGACACTCTCTGTGGCCAGCAGCATCAACTGTCTGCAAACATGACCGGCCCTTTCTCGAATAAGCGCTTGTGCTTGCGCTTCGCCTAACTGAACCGTTTTTCCGTCCCAATTGGGAGAAAATACCCAGCTATTGTACAGGGCTGCGTCGTCGCTGCGGGCCCATTCTCGTGAAGTGGCATCCAGCCAATACTGCACTGGCCTTGTCATTTCCAGGTCTATCAATTTTTGTGGTGTGGCAATCACAACCACTCCCTGGGGAATGTCTGGCATCTCAGCCGGGGTATCGGCAACGGTGCCTTGCTTCAGTTGCTCCAGCCAGCGCTTGGCATCTTGAGAATCCTGTGTCAGACTGTGCTCCCATAAATTTCCCTGAACCGATGACGCAACCCCTTGAACCCACTTTCGGCGAGCCCGCTGAACCGTACAATAGCTTTGATAATTCTGTATCACACGCTCAACAGACTCAAACAAAGTTTCGTCTGTTGCATAAACACGAACCACATCATGAAAAGCACGGTACAACAAGTCTTCAAAGGTGAATGTCGTGTCGTCACTCTCCCCCATATCCTTTAGCCAGCCTGCAAGGTGAGTTAAACGCGCTTGCGCTGCAGTATCAGAGAGGTTGATCTCTCGCCACAGCTCAGAGGAGTCTAACTCAAGAGGAGAAATAACACCTTGCACGAGTTTTTCAATCAGCAAATGGAGGGCATCACTCACCTTATCCCCGCGAAACTGAGGAATATTCAAGGCCACGTGAAACACATGGTGCCATTCCATTCGCGATAAGGGCCATTGCCATAAGGCGCTGTATCGTATTTGAATCAGCGACACAAAGCCACGACACAGAGGATCATCAACCGGCCTGAGTGTCCCTGTCAACCAAAAATGAGGAATTCGCCGACGGTTTAAACACAAGGAAAGGGCCGTTTTACTGAGGCGATCTGCTTTGGGCAACACCAATACGATTTGCTCAGGGCTATGCGTTGCATCTTCCTCTATTCGGTTGGCCACTGCCTCAAACATTTCCACCCGTGTAAGTTGAGAATTATGGACTCTCACCCCATCAGGAGACATGCATTCAAAGGGACCGTAAGCAGATTGCCAGTTTCGCAAAAGCCGATTGGCGTTGTCTAAGTTTCCGTGTTCCGTAATGGGGGGAAGCTGCAGCACTGGGACTTGTGGATTCTTTGATTTGAGCACCTGCCACCCTGCGGGGTAGGCATTGAGATAACCGCGGCGGGACCCACCTTCTGGATCAGCCGCCATTGCCAGAAAATCAACTTGTGGAAGCAACCATTCGACGTAAGCCTGTTGCGCAGGGTGGGTTTCATCCACATCATCCACCAGAACCGCCTGAATGGCGGGGAAACCACAGGCTTTTTGAAAAATTTCAGAATGTTTCAGCAGCCAAGAGAACATGTCCAGCTGCTTATTAGGATCTAAGGCTCTAAGCACATAGCTCCAACGGTCACATGTCTGCTCAATCTCTTTCACCATGGTCTGAAGTGGATTTTCAAGAAGGCCATCACGATGATAAAACTCAGACCTGGTTAGATTGTTCTCTGAACGCAAGCGGGCTCGCCGTACCAGCTGGCTCACATACATCCGTGCACTGCCCTTAATGACAGGTGCCAATTCTGGATGCTGCTGGCAACCCCATTGCCAAAGTTCATTCAGCCATAACTCTGTCTGTTCATAACCTGCCAGCTGCAAAGGACGAATGCTGGCTTCGCCGCTTCCCATCTGACGTGCAATTGCTTCTTCCACCAAAGGCCAGTAGTTCTGGAGTTGTGTGCGCACCCAGCCAGAGAAGGTGTAGATCATCAAACCGCCGAGGGCCCCGCCCTGTATGTTGCTTCCTGTATCAGCTAGTTTGTTTGTCAGCGCATTGCGAAAGGCCAATTGCCGGGCGCGATTACTGGTGAGAATCAGCAATTGATCGGAATTGCTTGAGGGATTGATCGAGGGATGGCTTGAGGGGTTCGCTTGCGGGGGGGCAAGAAAATCGCAGGCGTTTTGTATTAGCCACTGCGTCTTTCCAGATCCCGTGGGACCTTCTGCAAGCCTGAGCGGTGAATTTTCCACATCCATAGTCTTTTATAATATACGAATATGCTAAAATCCGATAAATACTTAAAATACTCGTTACGAGAAAGATTAGGACACGAGATCAAACAATGCTACCCGTCGTCAGCGAAGCGAATCGAAAAGCCCTTGAAGCGCTATTGGAAGAGGATCCTGACGCCTGGAAAAAGCAGATGATCCACTATATCAAAGAAGAGAATCCAGAAGTCAACACGATTTTGGTTGATTTGGCCCAGCGTTCCCAAGATCCCAAGGCAGTGATTATGGCCGGATTTTTTGTGTATCAGGCACTGGATTTGGCCGCACGCGAAGAAGATGCTAGCCTCGATGCTGTGAGCATCGAGTAGCTACGTTAGCTACCAATATTTAGCGTCCGGCTGTCTGTTGCTGTGCATGGCTTTGCTGGATGACGATGTTGGCTTTGCTCAGCATTGCCAGCACGTTCATACTGCGGTTCAGCAAATCATCACAGTTGCTGCGCGCCTCGTGTAATTCTTTCAGTGCGCCGAGGTCCTTGGCATATTTTTCACCAAGGTGACGCTCCAGATCCCCGTATTTACTCACGGTACCCCCAAAAAAGCCCCAAATATATAACCCCAGAGTTTGCCTATATCCCACCCGGCCAGACTTGCTGACACGGTTACGGTGTTTCCCCATATTGATATAAAAACATCCTGGCCCTCAGTTGATGCTAGCAGTGATGCAAATCTTTAGAAGTCCTTAAAAATTAGGCTTTAAAAAACGACTCTCATGACACATTTCATTCTGGTGACTCTTCGAGCGATTCAAAATTCCGCTGGTAGACGTACTGAAACAAATTCTCAACATCCCGTAAGTCCACACTTTTTCCCTTGCTCTGGCACGTATCCAAATAGAGGTCATAGGCATTAATCAACGAATTTAATTGTTCCGCCAGAATATGCCTCATGGTCGGATTACACACGTAGATAAAGTTGACCGCCCGGTGTAGTAGGGGGTCTTTGTCATACCAGCGATTTCTCTGCTTGGACTTAATCAGCCCCACCGTTCTATCTACACCCAATGAACGGAGCTGGGATGAACGTTTTTGGTCCAGTTTCACCCCTTCTTCGGTGGTTAGTAGCAGTTTTGCCATAATCAACAAGACATCCAAGGGAAGTTGCTGCATCGCGGCAAAAGCCCGCGATAACAGGGGATCCTGGTCGTACCATCGAACAAATTGTTCTGGCATAGAAGGAGTGACTCTCTACAATAACTCTCTTTGAAAAAGGGCCTGAATCTTCATTTTAACACCGGATACAGACGGATTCCGTGCGGGATCACAGAAGGGCCTCACCAAAGGGAGGTCTCAAACACGCAATGTAACAAATTATGTTGTTTCTGTTTAGATTTTCAGGAAGGTGTCGATAAGACCTTAATTGCTGTTTGGTGATATCAATCCACCGAGAGGAAAAAACACCACGAGAGATTTTAGAGATCTGAGAGATTTTTCTAAGAAGGAGTTAACATTTGAATAAATTAATTTCGATGCCCAATGCCTTTACACCGACACGGCTTAAGACCTTGGGATTTTCTATGGTCGAAATGGCTGTTTGTATGGTTCTCGTAGCAACACTTTCTGCCTTTGCTTACGCTAAGTATAACCAAGCACCCACCAAAGCCAACGGACTGATGGCAGCCACCACCCAAGCGGCTGTGGAGCAGGCCATTATCAAGGTTACCAATACGCTGGATAAACCGGTTAATGGACCTGACGGGCTAACTTTTAATGACCTCAATACCGCACTCGATCTGGTATCCAGCTCTTCGAGTGGCAACTTGGTACTCTCTGTGACGGATGTTACCAATAAAAAATTTGTTTTAAGTGCTCCCGGCTTCCCTCGCTTAGCGTCATATCAAATTCAACCCAACGGTAGCATTAAAGCCCTGGGTATCGATCCCTCTCTCACATCACAATTTACCATTACACCCGATGCAACGCTTGCCCGGATTATCGAAATAGGACCGACAGGAGGACGCGGTAGACGGGGCAGAGCGATCCCTGATCCAGTTCCCATGGGCGGGCGCTTTCCTGAAAGCACTGCTGCCGCCTGGGCTAGTGCTTTGCCTCCTGCTTAAACTTAAACGCAAGGAGACCCTCTTCAGAGAAGATTGTTTCTAATCATTTTTCTAAAAAAGCCTTTCAAGTTTTTGAAAGGCTTTTTTGCTCAGACGAAAACTAACCCGTGCCAAGGTCCTATCGAAAGACCAGCAGAAGCGAAGACAGAGAGGGATTACTTATACATTTGTAACAAAATGAAGGAGCTCGGTTTAGAGACGCGTTTTTTTGTCGATGCCACCCCATAAGAAGTAAGCCGTAAAAAGTAACACTGTGATAGTCAACTTTGATTCGGCAGAGAGAATTAGAGGGATTAAAGTTTATGATTGCTAACATCAGCAGAAAAATAAAACAGGCATTCATTGCCCCCAAAGCCGAACGAGGCCTCACGATGTTAGAGATTGCCGTAACTTCAGTACTTGTGGCTGTTCTCATGGGCGTAAGTTACAGTAAAATGTCAATGGGTATCCCTAAAGCCAATGGTTTTGCGGCAGCAGTGGCACAAGGGGCATTGGAAAAAGCGTTTTCTCAAGTATCCAACACCTTGGACAAGCAGACCGTTGATTTTACCAACGGTGATTTAAATGCTGTTTTGGATATGGTTTCAGGTTCTTCATCCAGTAATTTAGTCCTCTCAGTGACCAATCCTGACACCAAAGAAATTACCGTCACTGTTGGGGGACGAAATATAGCCAAAATGAACCTACTCTCCAACGGGGGTGTGAATGCAACCAATATTAACTCGGAGGCTGTTGCAAACTCGTTTACACTGGCCGGTCCTGCCAATTTACAACGAATCGTAGAAGTGGGGCCCAGCCAACCTCCCAAACCCAAATGTACAGGTGGGTTCGGTAAATATAAGGTGTCGTGCTTAGCCGCAGCGGATTGGGATCTCCCTATTTCCAAGCTTGGTGATCGATTCGCTACAGTTGATGCCGCGGCATTTTCCAATACAGCAGCGGCCCTATAAAGTCCAACACTAACACTGCAAATAACCTCCTATAATTAGTAACTAGAGACAGCCCAAGAGGCAGTTATTGAAGTGACCAGAATAGAAAGCTTTTTAAACTTATGTCTCAAATCAATGATGCCAACTCAAGAGCCCTGCAACTGAGTAGAGGCTTCTCTCTGATGGAGATGGCGGTTGGCTTGGTGCTGTTCACCATTATGTCAGCCACTGTTGCCAGCGCAATTACCACCATGCTCGCCAACAAAACGACAGATCAGGTTTATAGCTACAACCAAGTCATAATGAATAATATGCTCGATCAAATGCGGCTTGACTTTCAGTATGCCAAAGATGTTTTTATACCTTGGCAAACACGCTCTTATGAGCAGATCATGCTTAAAACCAGTATCCCCAATTCTTCCGGGGGATCAACACCAGAGAGAATTGTTATTTATTCCGTCTATGATTGGGGCGCGACAAAATATCTTACCCGTTGGGAATATACCGAAAACTGGCGTTATACAAGCGTAAACGCTTTTGGCGCATATAATCCCAGTCTCAGTGCGATGGCACAGCGTCCGTTGAGTATCGGGCCTAGCAATATGGTCCAATTTAGGGTTCGATGTGGACGTTTTTCAACATCGAATTACAATACAGCCGCGAAAAATGGTTACTGCTTTAACGGCTATAACACTAATGGAGAAGCTAAACTGGGTAATAATTGGTGGGGTGCTTATGATCCCACTAACGCCATATCGCGCCTGCAAATTAATACGATTGTCGTTTACCCCCTGGTTAACAACCGCACCAATAGATACACCGATACTGTGTCTCAAAAGTATCGAAGAATTCCTTATTACACTCATGCCTCTGAAAGCTATGCCATATTAGCGGATACACCTTACGGTTAAACAGGACGATATTACAGGACGAATTGTGTTGGCTCAGCCCCGAAGAACTGGTTTTAGTCTCATAGAGATTGCCGTGACCCTGGTGATGTTTCTTGCCCTGTCTGCCGCTGTCTCTTCTGTTGCCAGCGGAATGCTGAACGGTCAAAATACAGATCGGGTGTATACTTACTCTCAGACCATTCTTTCCAATGTATTGGATTGGATGCGTCAAGATTTTCAGTATGCCCGAAATATCAAAACCAGTTCGATCAATGACAGCGATATCGTGGTGTTAGATACCAATGATTTTTTAGGAGGGTCTCAGCTACACACGGTTAAGTATATTGTTGATGATACCAACAAAACCATCACACGCTGCTCATGGAACAATGTGAATCCCGCAATCACCACCAATACAAATTGTCCCGGAAGTTCTCCCTCCAAAGCTCAGAGCAATTTAAACCGACGCGACGCCTTTTCCATCGGACCAGCCAATGCGGTCACGTTTAAAGTCCGCTGTGGCAATTTTTCTTCAACGGTGTATGATTCGGCAACTCGGTCAAATGCTTGTTTTCAAGCCTACAATACGACCGGGAACCCAACGAACGGAGTCACCGGTGATGATATCACCGCACCCATTGTGAGACTAAAAATTAACACGCTTGTGGTATACCCCGAAGTCAATGGCGGTGGATACACAGACAGTATCTCTCAAAAATACGGTCGTAAAGCCTATTTAACGCATAACACCCAAAGTTATTTAATTATGGGCGGGGCCCCGTTTAGTTAAGGCGATGAGTTGCCTAAATGCATTGGCCCGGTGGCTGATGGCAGATTTTTCCTCAATACTCATCTGGCTTAAGCACCGCATACTGGGCACAGAAAGCATAATGGGATCATACCCAAAGCCACGGGGGAGATCATTTTTTTCTGCTTGTGCAGACTCATTTAAAAAAGTATGCTCGTTTAGCTCTCGAACCTGCAAAGACATTTCCCCGTATGCGGTCGCGATTTCAGTCTTCAGATTCCAGAGTGACATAGCGCAAGCATAGCGAGCTTCTCGACTCACGTCTTTACCATTAAGCATTTTATGGTTTAACAAGGCCAATATACCGCAGTTTTTATCTATATCCGTTATTTTTGGTGAATCAATATAGGAGGGAATGTCTGAGTTCATTGGTGCTGTGAGCAACTCATCCCGAATAGTGGGGGTCATCCAACGGTTAGAAAAAACACCCGGAAAGGGATCATATCCGTACATATCATTCAGTGCAGGAACAATCAGCCCGGAGTCTTCCGCCAGAATCCAGTCATGATTATCAGCGTTTATATTTCTCAATCTCTCAACAAAATGTTCGGCTTTGATTCTGGCATTGTCCAGAAAAGTCAGGCCCGTTTCAGGCACATCCACCAAATTATCCGGGATATTGAACACCATTTCTTGCTCAAGTTTTAGCAGTCGCAAGATAACCTGAAGCTCGTTTAATTTATGAGGGTTTGTACTGGCCACCCAGACCACGATCGGTTTTTTTGTCATGACATCATATTTCACTCACGCTCATTATCAATTAAGTTAATTTTCCAGGCAAAACGTGGATATTGCCACAGCAACAATGGATCGGGCACAGGGCCTAAAAAATGATATTCAAATTCACGGGAAGAAATCCGTTTCACGTGCTGAAAAATCGCTTCTTGGGCTTGGGTTTCAATCTCACCCTGATTGACAATGATTAAACAGCCTTCCGGTGACAATAAGGACAATAATTTTTGGAAGATAGCTTCTGGCTGAAACAAGGACAGCGGGAGCCCCCAGGCCAAACAAGGTTCTGGCAAAACAAAGGGGAGAATATGGGTGATGAAGGGATATTGTTTTGTCTGAGAAGTCGGCGCTTGAGAGGGCGAAAATTTTAGAATATTGCCAGTATGGAACGTTAACCTACACAATGGAGATTGCGTATTTACTGCCGAAAATTCCTGGAACCATCGCAGTGCCTGCTGCTGACGTGTTAACGGTTTCTGAGAAAATGCATCCCATACGAGCCGGTAGGGATCGATTTCTATGCCTTCAAGCTCAATGTTTATTAAATGATCCTGGTTCATCGTCCAAAAAATACCACCGGCAAGCGGCAGCAAGCCGTTTTTGGTGCCCACGTCTAATACCTTTAAAACGGCTAAATCGGCAAAATTGGAGTCGTTTATTCGGTAATCTGGCAGGCAATGTTTCTCATACAGCCACTGCCAAAATGCGATCAGCGTTTCGAGTTCGGTGCCGGTTTTTTTATCCATCGAAAAAGTCCACGCTTGATAAGAGTAGGCTTTTTCGGTGGCTCTCTCTTTGGGGCTTAAAACGGACAATAAAGACCAGGGAAAGCCTTTGCTTGTATAACGGCACCAGAAGTCAAAGGCCTGTCGAATCGAGACGATTTTTTGTTGAAGGGTAAGCTCCGACTTTCTCAGAGGGAGGGTCACCGTCATGTCAGAACTTTCTTCGGTTGACGAAGTCAACGCCGTTGATATCGAGTGTGGGTTTGGCATCGTGGGAATGAGAGACTCCAAGTCTGCGAAAGGATTAAAATTACAAAGAGTTCTATCTATTGTCTGACAGAGTGACGCTTGCTTACAAGGGTGCTTGTTAACGAGAGTGCTTGCTAAAGAAAGTGCTTGATGGTTTGATAATTTCTATGAGTTTTCCTTTGATTCGGATGAGGCGGCTGCGCAAGAGTGCGGCCTTAAGAGAACTGGCAGCAGAAACCAGGTTGACTGCCGCAGACTTGGTCTACCCAATGTTTATTAACGATCAGGTTCATGACCGGGTGGCCGTATCTTCTATGCCGGGGATTTATCAAGAATCCATTGATTATGCCTTACGTACTGTGGAAAGTGCCTTGAATCTTGGGGTAAAACAACTCTTGCTGTTTGGGATTCCCGATGAGAAAGATGCCGAAGCGACCAGTGCATGGAGTGAGGCTGGGGTTGTGCAAAAAGCGATTCAAGCCATCAAAAATCAATTTGCTTCTGACGTGGTGGTGATAGCCGATACCTGCTTGTGCGAGTATATGAATCATGGGCATTGTGGGATTGTGATGGACGGCAAAGTACTAAACGACCCGACGTTAGATATCTTAGCTCGGACAGCGGTCAGTCAAGCAGAAGCGGGAGCCGATATTATTGCCCCATCAGATATGATGGACGGACGAGTGGCTTGGATTCGACAGTCGCTCGATGACGCGGGGTATGATGATATCCCAATTTTGTCGTATTCCGCCAAGTATGCCAGTGCCTTTTACGCGCCGTTTCGCGATGCAGCCGACTCTGCACCGGCTTTTGGGGACAGAAAGACGTACCAAATGGATCCTCGAAACGCCCGAGAAGCTTTAATTGAGACGGAACTGGACTTAATTGAGGGGGCGGATATGGTGATGGTAAAACCTGCGTTGTCCTATCTGGATGTGATTTACCGGATCCGCCAAGCGGTGAATCTCCCGCTATTTGCCTATAGCGTCTCGGGAGAATACAGTATGATAAAGGCCGCTGCGGAAGCGGGTTGGATTGACGAGCAGGCGGTGGTACTTGAGACCTTGACGAGCATCAAGCGAGCGGGAGCAGACAGGGTGATTACGTATTCGGCACTAGACGCGGCCGAATGGCTGCGTCTGGATTAATAACGTTAGTATTCGCGGCCGAATGGCTGCGTCTGGATTAAATTACTAAACAAACCCTTGCCGCATCGCCAGCACTGCGGCCTGTGTTCTGTCATCGACACACAGTTTTTGGAGAATGCTATGGACGTGAGCCTTTGCGGTGGCCTTGGTAATCACCAATTCTTCCGCTATTTCGGGGTTTGAAAGACCGTCAACAATCAGCTTGAGCACTTCCATCTCTCGATCGGTTAAGGGACAGTCTTCTCTGCGAGCGGCGGGCTTATCCCCAGAGGCGTTCTCTGGGTGAGCTCCTAAGGCGGAGCGTGAGGCCGACACAGGTTGCTGAAAACGGCTCAGCACCGTTCGTGCCACCGCAGGATCTAACCAAGCAATGCCTTCATTAACAGCTTCAATTGCGGTGGAGAGATTTTTAGGAGAAATGCCCTTCATACAGTAAGCATCTGCCCCGGCAGCCAGTGCGGCAAAGACGTCTTGTTCACTGTCTTTTGAGGTGAGCATGATGATTCGAATGGCCGGATGCTGTTTTTTAATCCGTTGCGTGGCCTCAATCCCGTCCATCTGCGGAAGTCCGATGTCCATCAAAATCATATCTGGGTTGAGTGATTCTGCCAGAGACACAGCGGTGAGGCCGTTGTCTGCTTCTCCCACGACAGTAATGTCTTCCTCACGCTCAAGGAGCATTTTTAGTCCCATCAGTGTCATTTGATGATCTTCTACTAGCAGAATCCGAGTGGTCATTGTAAAAATCCTTTACCAAAGCAGCTATTTTAAGGCCGCCGCATTTAAGCGCTTTTCCCAATTATAGCAAGGGTTCCCGAATCGGGCCCATATCACATCGCTATTCTGTGATTACGCTTATTTGTAACAATCCTGCTCAACAGGGAACCTTCTGCCCAGACAACGTCGTGAAGGTTGTAGTATCGTAATACTTGTTCGTATCGGTATAGAAATATACAGTCTATTACTGTTTGTTTCAAACGGGCAATTTTACCGACGCACTCGTTTTTTTTCTATTAATTCCCTTCAGAAAATCGATTGGCTGAGATTCATGATGATGAAACCCATCGCTATCAAAAAAGTATGCTCAAATTATCTGGGTGCTCTAGCTTTGGCCCTGGTCTTGTCTTTCATGATGTTGTCTTTGTTGGGTTCTACAGTATTTGCCGCTGTCAATGACGCTTCTAACCTGCCGGGTAATATGTCAGCACCGAAGCCAAAGACCAGCCCCCTCAAAATTGCCTCCAACCAACGTGCAACAGAATTGAAAGCACTGATTGAGTTGATGAAGCCATTAAACTTGCACCAGGTGGACCGGGCCTGCCAGAAAAACTTTGATCGCTTTTTTGAACAAAAAAACTCAGCCACGAGCTGGAAAGCCAATTTAAAGAAGCCTGTGGACACACGCGCGGTATTGGATCCCAAAACGACCAGCGCCGAGTAGCCTCACTGTTTCAAGCGATTTATTTAGGCCGTTACTGAAAAAGGCTTTTTAGTCGCGGGTTTATGCCTGTTATCAGGTCTGTCTGGCTTATCAGGTTTTAGTGCTTTGTCTGCTTTCTGGCTAATCGCTTCCTGTGCTCTGCCAATAAGGCTATCGGCACGGGCTGCCACACTCATATCCTGTCCTGACGGATCACTGGGGGCCAGCGCCGCGGATCGAATCGTGTGGTATGCCGCCAAAGAGGTCTCTGGATTGGCCCTATCAAGCCCAGGGATACTAATGGGCACATGCCCACCAATGGCTATCCCGTTGCTGTCATAATCAATATGAATACCACCCCCAAAGCCACCAGCGGCACTGGCGTGGGCTTGTTCATGAGACATAATCGCACTGTATCTCTCTGCTTTCAGGGTTTCTAGTTTTGCTGGTGATACCAGGCCAGAATTCATCCCAACACAGTGTCCGCATCCACTGCCATGGCCAGCAGTTACAGCAATTTTGGGTTCAGACTTTTTCGGGTTTTCAGCACGATTATCAGCCTGATTGGGCTGAGTACTGACATTACCTGTATTATTAACACCGCTAACACCGCCAGAAATATTATTTTGGTTATTCCCAGCAGACAAAGGCATTCCAAACGCATACGCTGCGTTCAACCCAACAGACATCGAATCATCCTCACGCAATTATCTTAATGAACAAGATGGAAACGGCAAAAATCCCCAAGTGACTTTTTAAAAATAGTATTTAATTGAACAGACAACTCAATTGCTACTCTTAATATAAACCGTCACTGGCGAAAACCCAGATTCCTTAAAGAAAATTTTGGTTTTTAGTCGTGATATGCCTGCATCGGGGAGCCAAAGTTTTTGATCTGATCCAACAGGGCTTTTTCTTGCTGCTGGGCAGAGGCCGTTGCCTCACTGCGGGCAATATCCTCTGGTGAGAGTGAATAGGAAATATTCGGTGTTGCGGAAGGCGCTTGCACATGATGCGCTCTGGCCTGATGGAAACCTTCAAAACGACTTGGCCGACGGAGTCGCTGCTGCTGATCGCCCCCAGCGGGCAATGGTTTTGCCAGCACGATGCCTTTTTCTTTAAGGTCCTCTTCGAGGACCTTGTTGGGTTTCCCAAAAAGTCGGTGGGCAATCCACTCACCGGCACGCTGAAAGGGAATGGCAATCACGAACATGGAGAGAAGTTCGACGGCGGCACCGGCTAGGGTGAAGCCCCAACCACCAATGCCTGGAATAAAGCGAGGTAAAACGCGGATAAATTTACTGCCAAAACTGCCCATCAGTTTGGAGACGACCCCGGTGCGGTTTAACAAACTGCGACCAATCTCCCAGCCGACAAAACTGCCAATCCCGGTGCCCAGAAAATCATGGAAGAAGGTTTTTACCTTTTCGCCTTTTTCTGCTTTGTGTGCCTCACTAAACGATTGTCCAATTGCCAGAGCCCCTACCATAAAGGGCCCCATCAGACGACCGAGAATCCCTTCTTGCCCGGCGGCTTTTTTAGCCGACGATCCCACATAGCTGGTGAGACTGTCCCCTCCAAAGATCCGGCGGATATAGTTCATCGTGCCCGCGAAGAAACGACCAATAGGCCCAATCGGTTTCGCCCCTTTCGCCGTGGTACGGGTCAGCTGATCCATCAAGTGGAATTGTTCCCGGTAGACCGGGAAGAAGTGGTTGTTCAGACCTTCAATTCGCTTGGACAGTCCCAAGACTTGCTTGGGAAGCTTTTTACTGGCCTGCTTCATGGCCACTTCTGCCGCTTTGTCAGCATGGCGAGATGCCGTTTTCAGAAGTCCTTGCAGGGCTTCCAACTCAGATGGAGTCAGCTTTTTAAGACCCGCTATCACCCGTTCTGCTTGTGGAATGGTTTTCCCGGCCAGTGATGTGGCGATTCTGGGAGAAACGGTGGTTTTCTTCAGAAGCGAATCGACAATAGCAGGCTCTTGCGCGCGTGAAAAATGACGCCGCAGAATAACCAGAGCCGTATCCAATTGTTCCTTGGTCGCTGCCTTTTGCAGGGGGCCCACGGCGGGTTGCTTCAAAAGGTCTGCGGGTAACTGTTTGATGAAGCCCTGCACAGTTTGCTGAATCGCCAGTTTTTCGGCAGCTTCTGGTGGTATTTGATACAAAAACTGCTTGGTCCACGGACTATTGTTGGTTGACTTGAGCAACCAGGACTGACCACTGGCAATATGTTTGTTCGCCCAACGGATACCAGGCAAATGATCTAACCACTGGGCAGCTCGAATTAACGCGTGGTTATCGCGGTTAAACGGTAGTCGAATCAGTTCTGCAAGCCCGATACCGGCAGCTCCACCCATCAGCATTTGTGACGGTGATGGAAAGGGAGATTCAAACTTATCAGGTGGCGTTCCATTCGCCAGCGCTTGCTGTGCTGCGAGTCTAGACTGTTGCTGCAAACGAGGATCTAAGGCTACAGCACCGGGTTGCATATAGCCACCAGGAGGCATCGGCATTTGTCCAGGATAAAAAGGCATTCCCGAATTAGGCTGCCCCGGCATAAATTGCCCTGGTATGGGTTGTCCAGCGTTCGCCAAATCGCCCGTGTCCTTGTCTGTGTCCCCGTAAAAAAATCTCGATCAATATCGATACATGCATAAACGTGTTTTGGGCGTTTTTTGTGCTACTGAAGGGCTTGAATCAAAAACCCCAAATATCCTCTATATAGATGAGAAAAAGAGGGGGATACACGCCGTATTTCCTCCAAACACAGGTCGAAACTCACCTCGAAACCCACTAAACTAACGATGTTTGGTAAATACAACACATGAAGCGGGTGGTAATTCGATCAGCAATGATCGGTGGATACTAACACACGTAACTGGCTCCGGTTCCCATCTATCGTGAAGACGCTCAACTCAAACGCGATTCTTGGCCGGAGCCTCTGCTTTTTCTTCTTGTTATATTTTTTATGAAATTGGCACCCGACCGGCCAAGGCCCGACTAATGGTGAGGTTATCGGCATAATCCAAATCCCCTCCCACGGGCAGACCAAACGCAATGCGGGTCAGAGAAATCCCCAGGGGCTGGATAATACGGGATAAGTACAGGCTGGTAGTATCCCCTTCGATCGAAGGCGGCAGGGCCAAAATAATTTCCCGAATAGGATTGGCTTCTCCCAGGCGGGCCAGCAGAGGACGAATTTTGAGATCTTCTGGCTGAATCCCATGTAAGGGAGAAATCAGACCGTGCAGCACATGGTACAGACCGCGAAACTCCCCTGTTCGCTCGAGGGCAAAGATGTCTGAAGGCTCAGCCACCACACACAATGTATTGGCATCCCGACTTTTATTTCGGCAAATCTCACACGGAGACTGGCCTGACAAGTTAAAACACTCAGGACACTCTCTAATTTGGGCTTTAGCCTCTTTGAGGATTTCTGCAAATTGGCCCACATCATCACTGGACTGTTTCAACACATGAAAGGCCAGACGTTGTGCGGATTTTGGCCCCACTCCGGGAAGCTTTTGAAAGGCCTCAATCAACCGCACCAGCGGCAAGGTCATGCTCATTGTGTGTCAGGTCCTCTTGTTAAAAACCAGGGAGATTTAGCCCAGGAATATTTAGCCCAGCAGTCACAGAGGCCATCCGCTCGCGAGTGGCATCAGCGACTTTTTGATTGGCATCTTTTAAGGCAGCCAGTACTAAATCTTCAAGCATCTCGCTGTCTTCCAGAGCTTCTTTTGTGATTTTAACCCGGCTAAACTCTTGTTTCCCGTTACAGTAAACGGTAACTGCCCAGCCGCCTGCAGAACCTTGCACTTCTAAGCGTTCGAGTTCTGCCTGAACAGAATTCATATCGTCCTGCATTTTTTGGGCTTGTTTCATCATTTTCTGGATATCAAAACCAATCATTGGGCGAGTGTCTCCTTGTTTGACGCGTCAATATCTTACATCCATTGTACTGACTCCATAGACAACGCGGGTGTTTTGCTTCCTGATGTAACAGATTGCAACAGAAGGAGGGATAAAAATCGCAAAACGATCAATTCAGGATGATCGTTTGTTTTTATTTGGGTAAGTAGCCGGATTTATATCCTGCAAGTTAGGTCATTTCGGGAGTTTGGAAAACGCACTATGGATCATCCTCCAATCGATATCAATCTGATGGATTTTGACCGTAAAACAGCCAATCCACCGAAGCCTGGCGCCAGGAAACGGGTCCGCTATGGTGGCGTCTCACAGTTGAGTCATCGAATACTCGATATTCGGCTGCTGATGGGCCAAGCGCATCAATCTAATTTTTTGGATTAAGCCAACTTTTTGGATTAGTGCGTTCTCACTAACGGTCTCAATTTTTCTTATCAAGAAGTCATTATCAGGGGATGCTATCGTTCGATAGCTATGAGTCACGAGGATGGAGGTTATATGATCACACGGGTGTGTGTGCCCTAAGCACGGTTTCGATTACATTTTAGGCTTTTCGGCCTTTCAGTGTACAATTTTTAGAGTGGAGTTACGAATGAGCGTACAGACTGTTCCTATGACTACCGGTAAATCGTCATCAAGTCCCAATAAACCCCAGCGCACGGTCAACGACTATGTTGATCTGATTGAAACGGTCGCGCGGGTGGAATACAGCCGGCTGCCCAATCACTTGATCGATCACAGCGAACTGGTGAATATCGGGGCGATTGCTGTTCACGTCTTGCTGACGTCCAATCCCAACACAGAATATAACGTTACCTATTTATCCACGGCCATTAAATGGGCGATCCGCAACGAATTACGGTACCGTTACAAATGGTATGCCCTCAAACAGGTGAGCATGGACGGTTCCAAAGATGATGACGCCACGGCCACTGACAGCAGTGTCGCCGGAGACGGTTTTGAAGCGGAAAAAACCCAAGTGCGTGAAGCTGTGTACGAGACCATTTTGTCTGTTGACAGCATGATGGATGCGGAAAACCCGCACGAGATTCGGGATGGTTCTTATACGCCGGAAGAACGCAGTGAATTGAAGGAAATGGCGAAACTGGTCCGCGAAGCCATTACCAAGCTGCCTGAGCGGGAGCGTCAGATCATTGAAGCCCGCTTCTACAAGAACATGAAAATGCGTGAGATTGGTGATGCCTTTAATATCTCACCGTCTCGGATTTCACGCATCGTACAGTCTGGTCTGGACAAGATTAAATTGGAATTGACGCGTAAGGGCTACGTCCAGTAGCCCATTTACAAACGACGTCCAGTAGCCTGTTACTAATAGCGTCAGTAGCCATTGACTTAAATTACTTAAAAGCCCTCCAGCAAGGTATTGCTTGGAGGGCTTTGTTTATCTAGTGGCTTGCACCCGACGTAAAGTCACGCCAGTAGTCATGTTGTTCCTCGTGCGAGTTCACTCGGTAGAACGTGTAGGCAAAGTAACCCAGTGCTAAGGCTACCAAGGGGGCTCCCCAGCCCATTTTGGCGATGAGTGCCCCTGGATTCCCAAACTTGATTTTGCCCAAGAGACTCATGATCCCCTTACCGGCCATTCGCACCAAGCCGGTCGGCTTAGTGACAGAATCTTTAATCACGCGCCCAATAAACTTAAAGGGCGTAAACAGCTTTTTACCCAAGGCCATATATAAACCACCGGCCGTTATGGCAGCCTCAGGGGTCAGGAGAACGTCGTTTACAAACCCTTCCACCTGGGTCTTAATCCGGCTGTAGATGGATAGAACCCCACCGGGGCCAAACAAGCTTTGTCGTTTAAGCCCATGGGCCATGCCGTCCATACCAGGACGGCCCGAATAATGGCCAAAGCCATATTTCATGTAGTCATATTCTAGCTCCATCTCGTGGGCGTTATATTGCTGCATCCATTTCCCGGCATTGCCGTTATAGCGGTCTTTCACCATCCACCCTGCAATTGCAGCGGCAGCGATCCCGGCTATTTTGATTCCAATATTTGAGGCCATTTGTCTGTTTCCCTAACTATGGCTAACCACATTTAAGCGTTGTCCCGCTGGGGCGTTGCTATTGGCGTTGGCCGCTGGCGGGATTAATTGATTTTCCGTTGGTAAATTTAAGGTTGGGAGAATTTTAGCGATATCGCCTTTTTCCAACCCATACATGCCTTCCTGACTCTGCAGTTGTCTCATACGCTGAATCACCGTATCTGGGACCTGCTTGATGATGCCCATATCCATGGCCAAAATCATGGACTGACGGACCAATGAGTCTGGATCGCTCATAATTTTTTGGACGAAAGCATCGACATACGGTTTGGTCTGTGGATCTGTGGCCAGTGCTGGATTGGCACTGAGAATGTTAAAGAGATCCATCCCCGCCTTGCCTCTGACGCCAGGCACGGCATTATTGAGCCGTTCGTTCAAACTTCGGACCGTGGCATCATCGAGCCCGCCTACAGGGAATGCTGTAGAGGAGGGACCCTTCTGTTCTGGCACGGCCGGCGGTGCAGGCTGTGCTGGAGCAGGCGGCATATTTTCAGGCGGCTTTGGGAGTGGGGCCGCTGCAGGCCCTTGCGGGGGTTGCATCCCCGGATAGGGTGCCATATTAGGGTATCCCGGCCAAGCAGGTGTGTATGGCACGGGTGGATAACCGCTTTGGTTGTTATAGAAGTTATTCTGGATATCCCCAATACGTCCCGTGTTGGGCGGTACGTTCACCCAGTTGGGTCTGAACAAGTTGGGTGCCACCAGGTGGGGCGGCGGAATATCCGGTAATGCCGCCATTGGAATCGATTGTGCGTAATTCACTGGACCCATTGAGTAAGATGGTGCTGGCAGTGGCGGTAAGCCACTGGCAGGATAAGCCCCTTGCTGGCTGGGCCGAATCATCACGGGCGGCATCGATGAGGCCGGCATACCGGGCATCGGTTTTGGCACCAAAATATCCACCGGACCGTTCACTGCCAGTCCCTGTGGAGGAAAACCCGCCGGTGAAAAACTTGATTGTTGGGGATTATACTGGCCTGTGCCCTGCATAAATCCCGTCCCATTCGGTAGCATTCCAATTGGTGTCATTGTCGACATCCCGTCAATACGCCTTATGTATCCCCAGTGCCCATTCAAGGCGATATGTGCGATCGTGCTCAAAATCGATCACATATTCCTAAAAATATAAAACCGATAATTTGGGTTTTGATGCTAGTAAGTTTTCTGGTCCGGGTTTAAGAAGACCAATCCGGTCTTAAGCCAGCGGCATTATTGAGGTACGCATGGGACACGGGCTGCGCGGCGGCCTCTTGGGATGAGGGTTCCCACTGGATCAGGATGCGCACACATCGATCGGGAAAATCTTCAATAACAGGTTCTTGGGCACACATAATGGCAACAGTGTCCCACCCCATTGCTTCTCGAACAATTTTGGCAGGAGAGTAAGCCGTCAAATCAGGTGTGACGGTGAAAAACACACTGAGGATTTGCTCAGAGGCAATGTGATTCTTCTCGAGTAAGATTTTCACCAAGCTGAGCAAAGCATCACGGTATACTTGCCGCGGATCGCCCTCAAGAGGGGTCGCGGTCGGAATCGTGGTCGCACCTCGAACTGCTTTTAACATGAGTGACAAACCCTTTTTGTCTATAAGGCCATCTATTTTGGCTTCTGTTTTCATTATTTCACAGCCAAGATTTTATCGCCTGCAAACCCAGAAAGGCTGGAACAATAAATCCTGATGCCTTTGTAGTAAAATGCTCACATGATTAATCCCCCCAAGGCATTTCACCCCCAAGGCATTTCAATAGAGGGCATTTGAATGGTCGATATACTGATTGTGGACGATGATCCAGAAATCGTGGATCTCTTGCGCCTGGATCTCGAATTAATGGGCTTTCAGGTCGATCACGCCCATGACGGCATGGGGGGCGTGAAAAAAGCCGAGAATAAGCGCTATGATTTGATTATCCTGGACGTGATGATGCCCAAATTGGACGGGTACGAGGCCTGCAAAAAAATTCGGGCCAGTCGACAAGCCGCCCAAACACCCATTATTCTTCTCACCGCCAAAGGTACGCTCGGCGATAAAGTTCGTGGCTTTAATGCCGGAGCAGATGATTATCTGGTCAAACCCTTCGAGTTTCAAGAATTAATGGTGAGAATGCGCGCGCTGTTTCGTCGGACAGGGGCCGCACAGAAAACACAGGCGTCCAGTAACAAAGAAGAAATCTTACAAAATGGGGATTTTAAATTGCTCCCTGCCTCACTGGAAGTGATTTTACAAGACCGCGTGATGAAGCTCACCCCCACCGAATTTGAAATACTCTATTGTTTAATGCAACACGCCAATGAGGCTGTCCCCTTGGCCACCATCTTACAAGAGGTCTGGGGATATGACGCCGATGAAGATGTGCGGATGTTACGCGTTCATATGGGCGGGCTTCGTCAGAAGGTCGAAAGCGATCACAAGAAACCGCTGTATCTGGAAACAGTGACCCACGTGGGCTACCGACTCAACACGGAAATCCGCGCTACTTCTTCACTAGACGCTTCCAGCCTGCCAGCAGGGTCTCCCTAACAATGCGGTTATTTCGTGCCTGGCCGGGCTTCAAGGCCCCTCGTTTTAAGCTATACCAGCAGATTATCATCTATTTTGTGATTGCTGTTCTGCTGCCGCTCATGGGCGTGAGCATTTTAATTTACAACATTAACCAAAAGGCACTGAAAAAAGAGCTCGTTAAATTTACAGAGCACACGGCAGATACCCTTTTCAATGACATCACCAGCATGATGGACTGGCAGAATGAGCAGCAACGCGTCGTCAGTGTGGTGATTCAAGAATCTTCTTTTTCCAATCCCCATTCAGGCATGTCAATCAGCAAACAACGTTTTGACACCATCGCAAAACGCGTCGAGCAATTGGTCCCGCATACAGAATACGCCGCACTCTATAACGCTCAGGGAAAGCAGATACACACACTCCCTTTAGTGAGCACGGCCTCTGTTTTTGAGAAAATTGCACCCAAATCACTCCCCGCCAGAAAAATAACACACCTCCAATTTGCCTTGCTCTACTTGGAAAAGGGTGACTACTATTTACAGATCATTCATCCCATTTATCATGGCTATGTCCTGTTTTACAAGCGTTTTGACCCACTCACACATCTGGTAAAAAGTTATCAGAAGACCCTGTACAACGGTTTTTACATGGTTGATTCTGCAGGACATATCCTGACGGGCCCTGGGATAACACCTGCCATGGTGCAGCAGCAAACTATGGTGAGTACTGATATTTTACAGCGCTTCCAGGGCATGACCGAAGGGGTCAGCCAAGCTGAAGATGATTTCAACGATAATGACACGGTACCCAACATTGATAAGGTCTTGGTGAAACTTCCCGCGCTGAACGTCGGCATTGTGATTGAGTCACCGTATCATGTTCGACAAAAATTTATCAAACGCGCCCGAAACCAAACCCTGATCTTGATGGGGGCAGCCTTTATTCTGATTATTATTTTGGCAATCACCTACGTGTTGGGTATTAACCGCAACTTTCGTCAACTCATCAAGGGGATTAAGGCTGTCGCTGAAGGCAATTATTCTCGGCGCATTCGGTTAATTACCAATTCAGCAACCCCAGTTGAAATTGTGGTTCTCGCGGGTGAATTTAACCGGATGGCCCGGCAAATGTCGGAGGCCTGGGAAGAGAGTCAGGTATTAAATCAAGAACTCCGCACCGCCAACGATCAACTTGCAAAACTCGATGATCTCAAATCAAACCTGATTGATACTGTCAGCCATGAATTACGCACGCCACTGACGAGTATCAAGGGATATACGTCTCGCTTAATTCGCTACGATCAAACATTGGACACAGACACCCGTATCAAAAGTTTGAAAGTGATTAAACAGCAAGCCGATCGATTAACACGCTTGGTGGATGATTTGCTGGTGATTCCTGATCTAGAAACAGGGGGTATCCGGGTTTTTCCCGATCATGTGGCACTGTTTCCTGCGCTTGAGAGTGCTGTCCAGTTCATTCAGCAGAAAGAACACCGAGACATCATTCGCCATTTGCCTCCTAATCAGGATGGCAATCAAGAAATCACCGTGCTAGCTGACCCAGATCGACTGGAGCAGGTACTGTTAAATTTATTGGACAATGCGGTGAAATACTCCATCAGTGATACGCCGATCGATCTTTACGTAGAAGCCCCCAAGCCGAACACTGTCGGCATGCAGTTCGTTCGGATTCGGATTCAGAATCAATCTGAATATTTACCCGAAAATAGCTTAAATACATTATTTGAAAAATTTAAGAGACTCGACGATACCATGACCCGAACCACACGGGGCAGTGGGCTTGGACTATTTATTACCAAAGGCTTGGTTGAGGCCATGGGCGGAGAAATTCAACTTTCTTTTGACCCCGTTTATTCTCGCTTTGAGGCCACATTCACGCTTCCATATATTACTGGAAGCGCAATCAGCTCTGAGACAAATACCGCGCCGACGGCCGTTGTTGATGCAACATATGGATAACGGCCTTGCTCATCACCGTGACATCCACATTTAAACAGGTGGACGTTTCACAATTTTGATTTCGGTAAGACCATAGACAAGGCCTACAAGTCAGTTCTGACCGTATCATGGGGCGTACCCACGAAACACGTGGCAATAATTTTTTCTCATCTGTAGGGCCAAACAGAGCAATCAGTGGTCGTTTCAGCCCAACCGCGCAATGCATTGGGGCGGAATCGACTGACACCACACAATCAACCCGGTTCATCAGCAAAGCCAATTCTTTGAGAGACTTGGTCTGACCGTATAAATTGGCAAAGTAAGGGGGTAAATTATCGCCCAAGGCCTCTAAAATATCATTGACCACGCGGGCATCATCGGGGCCTCCCACCAAGGCCACATCGCAGTCTTGCTGAGTGAGGGTTAAAATCAGCTCAGCCCAAGATTCAGCAGGCCAGGTTTTATCAATCCCTTTTTGCAAACTCACGCGACTCACCCCGGGATGGATCAGCACCAAAAAACGGTAACGTTCACTGCTGGATCGGCCTGGGAAATGTGTTTCTAGCAAACGGCCTACCCGCTCAGCTTCTGAAGGGTGCTCTGTTTCCGCGACAGCCAGTAAAGGCACCACAGGTTCTGGTGGATGATACGCGGCACCAAAGAGCTGTTGCAAAAATGTTTGCGCCAGTGCAAAGTACATTTCTGCCGCATACCGGTTTTGCTGCAATGGGGCTTGAAGTTGCAGTAATTTTTGGCTCAGCCAACCTGTGTTAAATCCCACCCTGTAAGGGATACGGCTCCACCACAGCATTAATGAAATAAACGGGGAACTGCCGCTACTAATCACCACATCAAAATATTTGGTTTTAAGTAAGTTTGCGAGTTCAAAAAACATCTGCACACGGGGTTTACCTTGAATATCCACCCCAATCACCGCATCGACTTCCGGCAGTAAATCACTGACCACCGCACTGCGGTTTTCTAAAACCAAGGTAATATGAGCCTTTGGCAGACAGCGACGGATTTCGGAGATCACGGGAGAAAATAAAATCTCGTCTCCAATACCCCCAAAATTCACCAGCACCAGGCGTTTAATACTTTCTGGCGAAATCAGTACATTCATCTGTCTCATGCCTGACTGCTCTCTGTTGCCAGATTGTTCTCTTTCAAGGCTGGCAAATGAAGCGAACTCATTGCGGCCACAGTAAACCAGAAGGTGAGTTGCACCGCAGGCCGGTACCAAATCGTATCAAACAAACCGTAAGTCATAGAGCCAACCAAAATCATCCACAGGATGGCCATCATCCATTTTTCTTCCAGCGGATACGTCTGCCGGTCAATCAGCAACATAGTTTTCACGCTCAACAAAATCATTAATAAGGCAAAAATTCCAAAACCAATCACCCCTTGCTCCACCCAAATTTCCAGCGGCACGCTATAGGTGCCCAGGGCGTTATATCCAGGGATCATATACAGGCCGTACACTTGCTTAAATGTTTCATTACCTGGCCCAATCCCCACCAAGGGATTATGCGCAATCATTTTAACCGCACTTTGATACACATTGAGTCGATAAGAAATACTGCTATCCGCCCTCATAGAGCCGATAGATTCAATACGGTGTCGAATTTTTTCAGAACCCAAAATACCCACGAGTGCTGCTGAAACACTCAAGACCAGAATCAACACCCAGGCAATTTTCAACTTTGAGCGTCCCACGGTATCGCTTTGGAACTCTCTGGCGTGCCAAATCAGATGGCCAATCATGGCAAAGAAACCTGCTGAAATCGCAGCAATGGCCAAATACCCCCCCCGAGAACCGGTTAAAACCAAGGCAGCGGCAATACCAGCACTCATAACGGCACACGCGACCCAGTGCATAATTTGTCTGAGTCGTTGCGAAGGTGTTGCCTGCATCACTTGACGGGTACAGATAACCACCCAGCCCAAGGACGCTGCCAGACAAGGAACCAAAAAACCCGCCAGTAAATTAGGGTTAGAAGGCTGCAATGTCCCAAACACCCGTGTCATCATCCAATCGGGATTCAAGGTCGGATCCTGCCAAGTTGCCAGAGGCTGTATATTAAATTTGTACTGATAAAACCCAATTAAGGCTTGAATAAAGCCTAGTAGCATCCAGGTTCCAAGCACCAGCCAGATCCCCCTTCGCCCCCAAATGGAGACAACCATACGAAAGGCCCCGTATCCTGCGGCAAAAGTGAGCGCTTTTTTGAGCCCAAGCAAGCTGGTAAACAGATACGATGAGCACACAGTAGACAGTACAGCTGATAAAAAATACAACACCACACAGGTATCAATCATGGACCACTGTACCGCCTGATTCAGTGGCATCTCATCCCGTACAGTGATGTTTTTGAACCAAAACCAGGCACCCATTATTGCCAAAAGCCAGGTAAACAATCCAATAATCCCAGTATCTGTCAGCGTTAGCAGCAGCATTAGTAGCATGGTCAGGCCCAAATAGACCTGGGGGCGCAGCACCTGCGAGAGTATCTTTCTGACAAACGAGCGTTCTGAGACACCATGAGTCATATCATCCAGAACGCCGGCAACACCGTCTCGAAGGCTGCGAAACTTTTGTGTCATCAAAGAGCCTTCTACAACCGCCCAGGCGTCATAACTGAGCAAGCGAGTTGCCCAGCCTAATAGGCGTGAATGGCTTAAAATTTGGCTCAACGTGCCCATCGGTGTTTCGCAGTCGTCGTCCGCTCAATCATTCTCACAAAGCTCTCTCAGATTACTTGGCAGCCGCCGGGAGGCCACTATTAGTATCTGTGTTAGCAGCTATGTCAAAAATAACGCCAGTAACTCGAAAATCGAAGCCTTCCACTTCAATTGGCAGGCCCACTTTGATTTTAATTCCGTTAGCAACATACCCATCCCCGGTGATTTGGGCATGGTCCTTTAGACGCACCCACATATCAAACCCATTGGGATCTTCCGGGTCGTCAATCAGCTGAAAACCTCCCAGTGCATTAGGTGCAATTTTTTTCCTGGGAGCAACACGAACACTCACAACACTGACATCTCCGCGAGGCTGATTTCGAATGGACAGAGAAATCTTATTGCCTTCTTTGATCAGGTTGGGTTGACTGGTTTTGATATTTCGCAGGTAGACGGTGTACTCCAAGTCAGTCTCACCCTTAATCATCTGCCCGGATGTCCGGTAAAGCCCAGATTGCACCAGCATCACGCCAAGTACTAATACAGCAGCAAAGCCGACACCAAAGGCGTCTAGAACATTCCACCGGCCGTTCAGCCGTCCAAAGGCATCGATGTAAATCCAGCCTTTCTTGTTGTTTAACATCAGGGAGGCTCTCTCTCTTTATCATCACTCTTTTAGTTAGATAAAGCCATTGTCGCTAAAACAGAGCCGCTTGGGGGTGTTTGTAACTTTTCTTGTCTATCACCAGAGCGTTAATGATCACCGTTTAGGCTTGCCAAACATTGCAGCAAGACTGCACATAAACACCACAAATGGCAGTAGCCACCAGGGGCTTCCAAAGGTTTTTCCAGGCACCATCACCGCTTTGTGTGGATCTTTGGGGTCGTAATAAACCTTCAGCAAGCTATCAATCGGGTGTTCGTCGATATGCCTTACCACCAGAGCCTCGTCTTGATACTCTGGAGGATCTCCAAAATCAATTTTGCTATTTTGATAACGGGTATTGTGTACAAAAAATTGGTAGACAAAATGGGGTTTATAGACAAAATGGCACCGTTCGTGTTTAGAGCAGCGTTCTTCCTGAGTATAGCTAGATTCAATCATCCTTGCTGTGATTGAAGGCCAGTGTTGACTCGCTTGTGCCTCTTGTACTTCCATCCAGCCAGCAAACGCAAGATAAATACTGGCAATCACACCGCAGAACCCTAAGAGTTTCGCGAAAATTCGACCCAACATCACATTGCCTCTCCTAAACTAAGCCTCTCCCAAACTAACTCAACCCGTTTTACCGCTCAGGGTTTATGACTGATTTTTACTACCATTGTCTAATACCTCTTCCAACGTCCTCCGCTATTTAAGAAAAAACTGAGACTAACTAAAAAGAAAAGCAATGGCGCTTGCCACCAGATATATCCATAGGTTCTTCCTGGCACCATCACAGCGTTCTGAGGGTTTTTTGGATCATAATATACCATCAGCTTGCTACCCACCCCATATTCGTTAAGACGCTTGTCTGCCAATCCCTTATCGGTATAATCTGGCGGGGATCCAAAGTCTATTCTGCTATTCCAATAAGAGATATTGTTCACGGTATATTGGTAAGTAAAATGGGGGCGATACACGAAATAACAAGGCCGGTCCGCTCTAGGACAATGCTTCTCTTGAGTCAATCTAGAAACAATCATCTTTGCACTGACAGAGGGCCAGTGCTTGCTGGCTTCTGCTTCTTGAAACTCTATCCAGCCGGGGATTGCAATCCAAAGACTGGCGATCATACCGCACAATCCTATAAGCATCGACAAAATCAGGTTCATCTTAATACTGCATCTCCCAAACTAACTCTTCACCATTTTACCGCTCTGCAGTCTCATCCTCAATTTCAAAGGCTTTTCCTGACTTAATATCCTGGTAAAACTGCCACATGTACCCTGGCAAGCCCACTAGCATCCTCAGCATCTTAAGCAAGTTCCAAAAAATAGACAGGCACAACAACACAAGCGTCAGCTTTAAGAGAAAAAAGACCCCATCGGTTTCACCCGGTTTGAGCGTTGCCTCAGCAGGGTTTTGTGGATTATAAAACGCAGCAACCTGTCGGCCACTTCCATGATGAGAAATAAACTGGATCGCCACATTTTTGTCAGTATACTCCGGGCTGCCTCCAATTCTTACCTGTTGGGATTGATACCGCTGCCCAGCCACACTGTATTCATAGGAGAGCACTGGCTCGTAACTGAAGGGGTAGCGCGTGGGGAGAAAAAAGAATTCTTTACGCCTGTCATGCGAAATCAAAGTTGACTTGATAACGACCGCATTAACCTGCACCCAAGTTCTACTGTCCACGCTTTTGTAAAGGAAATATGCAATCACCACTACATAAATAAGGGCAATACCGCTCAGTACAAACCATCGATGTCGCTTGTTATTAGACAAAATAGCTTGCCTTTTTATGATACCTGAGGACTCGAAATAAGCTGGTGAGTCGTTATTTGTTGCATGAGTGCTTCTGGGAGCTCAGACAGCGTCTGGCGGATTTCTGCAGGCGTGGTGGTGGCAGCCCCAAAACGCCGAACCACAATACTGGCTGCGACATTGCCTAAAACTGCCGCTTCTAACAAAGAAGCCCCCGTGGCCAAGGCCAGGGTGAGTGAGCCCACTACGGTGTCTCCTGCCCCTGTGACATCAAACACATCGCTGCGGTTAAAAACAGGAATATCCGTGTATTGCATAGCGCTTGTTTCAGCAGACACAGACTCAAATAGCATCATCCCATCGCTACTGCGGGTAATCAGCGCATTCTTTACCTTGCTCTTATTTAAAATCCACTCACCAGCCTGTAGAAGCGCTTCCTGTGTCTGAATTTCAAAGCCAACGGTCTGCTCCGCCTCTGGTAAGTTGGGGGTGACCACATCGGCCCCTGCAAACAGGCCAAGATCTTGCTGAGAATCCACCACCCAAAACAATTGGTGCTGCTTGGCCAAGGCGCGGCAATGGTCTATCACGCTTTCACTGACCACACCCAGGGCATAATCCGAGAGTAAAATCGCGTCACAGCCATCTTTGGCTATACGGGTCATTTGATCGAGCAACTTGTTCTCAAGCGCTGAAGGCAGCGGTTCTCGGGATTCGCGGTCGATGCGTACAATTTGCTGAGTGATGGACTGATTGACCATCCCAGAAATTCTGGTTTTGGTGGTGGTCGGCCTGTCAGGATCAGCAATAAGGCCCACCGTATCAACCCCGTCCCGCTCCATCGCTTCATGGAGCAAAGAACAGTGATAGTCTTGACCGGTTACCGCAATCAATACGGTCCGTTTGGCACCGAGTTTGGCAATGTTATGTGCTGCATTTCCCGCCGCTCCGAGAAGAATATCCGTGTGGTGATGATTGAGAATCAGCACTGGCGCTTCTCGAGACAGCCGGGCTGTGCCGCCATAGGTCATTTCATCAATCGCCACGTCGCCCACCACCATGATGCGGCCATGTTGAAGTTGGGAAATCGTGTTATCAAGGTTAAAGGGCATTGGCTCGGGCTCTCAAACGCTCTATCACTTGCTTTTGAAACTGGACTTCGTCCTTTTTTTCTGGCTTATCCAGCTTTACCCTGTCGTAAGCTGCCAGTGCCTTTTGAAAGAGACTCTCTATCTGAGCATGCTTTGCTGCATCCAGCTTTTGCCCAGGCTTTTCCGGTAGCATGCTTTCTGCCAAATTCTGGTAAGCACTCGCCAGACTCAGAACCACATCTTGGCTCTCTTGAAGGGATTCTCCGCCTGACTGATCTTTATCCAGTACCTCGAGCAGTTTCACCGCTTTGTCCCAATTCTTGTTTTGTTGATAAGCGACCGCTAAGTTGTAACGGGTGCGCGGCTCATCCGGGACGAGATCCAGTGCAGCCTCCAGTCGACTGACCGCTTTAGCTGTATCCCCTTGTGTCAAAGCTTCTTGAGCCTTCACATTGAGATCCTGAACGGCCCGGCCGTAAATCATATTCTGCTTACAGCCACTCAAACTGAGCACAAAAAGAGCCAGCACAAGCCCGCCAAAAATGCGGGAGGCATTTATATTGGGGAAAGAATATCTCAAGAGAGTGCCTCTTTTTCTGGGGTTTTAAATAGGGGTGCTTCTGACGGCCATTTTTTCAGCACGAGCAGAACCGCTTCACTATACAACAGATGCTCAGCACTCAACACCCTCTTGGAGAGAGTCTCAACCGAATCATCCGGATACACCGGGACACGGCGCTGAGCCACAATCGGACCGCCGTCGACCACTTCGCTCACCCAATGGACGGTACAACCGGTTTCTGTAACCCCTGCGTCCAGAACGGCACGGTGCACTTTATCACCCACCATGCCTCTACCACCAAACGCGGGCAGCAGGCTGGGGTGAATATTGAGTATCCGCCCAGAGACACAATCTAGAGTTTTTGGTCCCACAATCCGGTCAAACCCAGCCAGTATCACCAGATCAACACCGTACTGGATCAGCAGTGCAGACAGTTCAGCATCCAGCTGCTCTTTTTTACAACCAGGGGTCAGCATTTCAACAGGGAATCCCGCCGATTGAGCCCACAGCACCCCTTCGGCCTGGGGATTATTGCAGATTACCAAGACAATTTCTGCGACAATTGCTGCGCCTGGAATATCACCTGCTGCAATATCACCTGACTGAATAGCGACTGCAAGCGCCCGTGCATTACTGCCCCGACCGGAAATTACCAGAGCCAAACGAACGGAGGGGCTGCTCACTGAATAATCACCCCTGGCGGACTCGATAAATTGATTTGCGACTGTATAGAGCCAACCCGGTAGGCATTAATTTGGTTATGGCTGGCGTTTTTGTCTTTGCTAAGTAAGCCCGAGAAGAATTCGAGCAGTTCTGCCGCCTGTGCTTCACGCACGATCAGCACAAAGCCGAGGCCAGCATTAAAGGTATGGGTTAGTGTCTCACGAGAAAGCTGCTTTTCCTCACTCACCCACTGCATTACCTCTGGCAACGGCCAACTTCCCCAATCAAATACCGCATTGACCCCTACAGGAAGCACTCGCGGTAAGTTATCCAGCAACCCACCACCGGTAATATGGGCAGCGGCAAGAATCGCGTCTGGAAATTGCTTGAGACAGGCCTGCACCCAGGGCACATAAATGGGGGTGGCCCGCATAAAAGCTTCTTTCATCCCCACCGGAATCGCGCTGGTATCTGGGAATAAATGCCGAAGCAAGCTATACCCATTGCTATGAAAACCAGAAGCGGTCAGCCCGATCAACACATCGCTCGGCTGAATCTGGTTTATTTTTGGCAGCATTTTAGACTTTTCGACAATACCCAGACAAAACCCTGCCAAATCATAATCCTGCTGAGCATACATTCCAGGCATTTCCGCGGTTTCCCCGCCCACCAGAGCGCAACCAGCGAGCGTACAGGCTTCAGCTATCCCCTTTAAGACAGCCTCAAAGACATCAGGCTCAATTCTCCCGGTGGCGTAATAATCCAAAAAGGCCAAAGGGCGGCCTCCATGCACCAACACATCATTCACACTCATCGCCACCAAGTCTTGTCCAACTGCCTGATGAACCCCCCACTCAAGGGCCCATTTTAATTTCGTACCCACCCCATCACAGCTGCTCAGCAGCACAGGTTGGGTATAGCCAGGGGGCAATTCAAAGGCACTGGCAAAACCCCCAATGGCATTTAACAGGTTAATTGACGCGCTGTTGTGTTGCCCTTGTTGAGCCAATTGTTGAGTACGCTCGGCCTGCGCTTTGGCAATTTCGACCACACGATCAGCCCGCTCCAGTGAAACACCTGCTTCGCTGTATTGCGCTGCGCCTGTTGGATAATCGAGTTTTGGGCCAAGATCTGGCATTTGTGGGGGCATGGTGAATGCGTCTTTTTTTGAGTGTCATAAAGCTTATATTGGAGAATAGAGAGCATTGTGACACAAGCAAACGCAGAAATACACGCCCGTTCTCATGATAATTTATTGAAAAAAAGACACGAAAAAACCAACTGAGAAGGGTGGGGCCAGGACTTTACCTGGAGGCAGTGTCATTGGGCTGTTGAAAGCTCAATGCCCTTTGCAGGGGCCTGTTCTGGAATTACACCAGATTTCTGAACGCACACTATTTTGGGGAAACCCAAAACACTGTGTTCCTGCTTCGCAGATGTCAAACATAACCCCTCTGAGTAAATCTTTGGAGCATCGCTCGGTGTTCCACTGGAAGGTTTCACACCCATCTGCCAGTAACAATCTACCAAAAAACAAAGAAACGAAAGAATAAATCGTGAAATCTATACAGAACGTTTCTTATAATGTTTCTGTGGTGTTTCGTTACGAAGCACCGTTCCCTTTCGAGTTGGTGATTATAGATTATCGCAGCATAGATACTTACTCGATAGTAGATTACACTATATTTAGTAACATTTAATTAACAAGCAGTATCGTTTAGGAAGTATTCACCGGTGACGCATCCTCCCCATTTAATTCCTTCTCAACTGAAACTCGTGGTTGTGAGTGACGTCCATCTGAACGACCATGACTACGACGGCACGGAATTTACCGAAAATCCACGGCGGAAAATTTTTCGGGAATTTTTAACCCGACTCAATCATGAGGCCAAAAGCAGTCATCAAGAAACAACATTATTATTAAACGGGGATGTCTTTGATATCACCGGGTCTTGGTTTAGCCCAATGCTACCCTGGGAGCATACGGATGAGGTGGTAGAACCCATTCTATGTAAAACCATCGAACGCATTATCAATAATAATCAATCAATTATTAACGAGCTCCACGCCTTTTTAAGACATAAGCACACCCATTTACATTTTGTGATTGGCAATCACGACGGCATGTTGGCCCACTCACCTGCTGCACAGGGATTGATTAAACAGCGGATTTGTCAAAGTGACTCCGATATTTTACCCGAATCACTGGCCGAAAAAATTCATTTTAGTCACAGTTTTGAGCTTCTAGAATTGGGGTTTTACGCAGAACATGGGCATCGCTTTGACCCATTTAATTCAGTCCCTACTGCCTTTCAAGCCACACAGCGTCATGCCTTTGGTGATTATATAAATATCTTGCTGATCAACCGTTTTGTGGAAATGGTCAGCCAAAAGCTGAATGAGGCCGGCTATAGCGCCGAACTGATAGAAACCGTTAGGCAAGAATTACGAGATATCGAATACTTGAGACCGCTTTCTTTGGTACCCCTGTGGATACAAACCATTGCAAATCACTATCAAGGGCATCCAGAAACCATGCAAAAGCTATTCACAGGTCGCTGGCACGAGACAGCCGACAGTATTATTCGATCTGTGCTGGCAGAAATATTGGATGCCAATACCACTCGACCCTTACTAGAACAGCTTCATTTACCGCGTCGGTTTATGGCAACACTCCTCAACTGGTTTGTCCATTTGCCCGCAGCACTGCCGATTGTCACCTTTGTGATCACCAGTTTGGTGAAACGGACCCATTCCAATAAATACCAATTAAATATGGCCCGAAAGCTGGCTGCAGAAAAAGGCTACCGCTTTATTGCCTTTGGGCACACGCACCAGCCCGCCGTGATACCGATGAATGAATCGGCCTATTATTTCAATACCGGCAGTTGGAAGCCAGTGATGAATTTATACAAACCCGATGGCAGTAAGCAAAACGAGCTAGATTACCTCACACCCAATGTTCAGTTCAATAAAATTGGGAATAGCGGGATTCTGGTGCTTGAAAAAGACAGACAAGAACCCAACAGTGTGACTCGATTTTACCTACAAACGGTGCAATCTAGCTTTTTATAGAAAATCATATTCATGCTGAGCGTCAGCGGGAAGAATCTTCGGGGAGATCGATCCGGGCACGCCCCGTGTTGTTTGCACTGGGATCCGCCGCATTGCCATTTTTGTGAAATTTCTGGCCCAATTGCTTGGTTTTATCCACTGCTTTGGATGTCATCGAGCGCAATGCAGAAAAAGGAGATGTTTTGGCAGGCTTACCCGATGTCGTCTCCGCCTTTTCAGCAACAGGCTGACTCACGGGGGCAGCCGCTGACCCATTGGGGGCAATAGGACGGGGCATGGCTGAATGTGGAATGGCATTGGGCAAGGGATGGGGAGAAGAAAGCGCAGGACGTCTGGGCGGTGGGTCTAAATTGGAAGGACCCGTTTTGGGTGAGAGGTTGATTGGACGCGATGCATTTTGAACCTGTTGAGAGTTAGACGCCGGCACAGCTTGAGATTGAGGTAATGGCTGACTCTGGGGAGAGCCTGTGTTTCCCGGCTGAACTGTCATGGGTCTGGGTGTATTGGCAGCACGCTCGCGGGCATAATTGATCCCGCTGGCATTGGGCGGAGTGGTTCGAAACGTGGAATTTTGCTGTACATTGACAGGCGCCATCTGAGGTGCGGCCTGCGGCTTACTGGGCTGAAGGATGGGCTGCAGGCGTAAGGGCGACACTCCCGAATCAACTCGTTTGGGTTTGACCGGCAAGGTGGGCATTACTCCGTACAAGTTGTTTGCTCTCGGGGGGGCAATCACCGTGGGTGCTCTCATGGCAGGATTTTGGAGCAACCCTGTGGGTGGCGTGTTTGGCAACATCGGTGGTGTTACTTTGGGTTTTACCGGTATTGATGACTTAAATTCTGGATTATCCAAGCGAATAGCCGATTTACTCTCCGTCTCAACCTCGGCCTGAGAGGAGGAGGATGCTGTCGAATCCCCGTCCATCGGGTTGCCGTTATTTTCAGTAGAATACTGTTGGGAATCGACAGCGGGTGGTGTTCTTGACGGCATCACAATCGGTTCATCATCGCCGACCCATTGATGTTTTTCAGCTGTTTTACAACCTGACAAGCTGAGTGTATTGAGGGTAAGCGCACTCAGTATTAGCCCAGAGGCGACCAGAGTCCCTACTTGCAGAGGCAAAGCCAAAAATCGTCTATTTTTTTGTTGAATACCCAGTTTCACAGAGTCATTTTGCCCGTTTCTTGCATACATCATCCATTATAAGAGGAAATGACAGACAACGAGTGCACTAAAACATATGCAGACGAGATTTCTTCTTTACGGGCTGGTCCGGTTGTATCTGTGCTTCATCCACAAATTGAATCCCGTAAACCCGGTCGTCTTGCTGAATCAAATCCAAAACATTCAGGCCTTTAATGACTTTGCCAAAAATTGCATACTTCCCGTCCAGTTTAATCTGTGGTTTCAGGGTGATATAAAACTGACTGGTCGCCGAATTGGGGGCAGGGCCTCGGGCCATAGCCACGATTCCTATTTTATCGTGACTCAGTGTGTTCTTAGCCTCTAGCTGAATCGGTGATCCAGACCCACCGTAGCCCGTCCCTGTGGGATCGCCAGTCTGTACCACAAAACCAGGAACAACGCGGTGAAATTTCATCGAAGGGACATCGTAAAAACCCTTTTTCACCAGAGAGACAAAGTTTTCGACTGTTTTGGGGGCCTCATCAGGAAACAGTTTAAAGGCGATTTCACCCCGCTGGGTCTGCATCACCGCCACTTTATGAAGGTAGGTCTGACGGAATTCTTCCGCTGGAGAAAGAGCAGGCCTCACTTGATTATTGGTGGTATTGGGGTTGGGGTTATTGGATTGAGGTGTCCCTGTTGCAGGGGTTGTTTCAGAAGGTTGTTCAGATTGAAAGCCGCTGTGTTTGATTTTTTGCCAAAGCGACTCCTGTTTAGATTCAGTATTAGACTCTGCAAAAGCAGGCAGGCTAAACAGAAGCAGGCCAATGAGCAAAGCAGTTCGCCTAACATAGCTAATAGGGCTAACAGGGCTAAATCGATTCAAACGAAAGGCCATTCAGCACACACCCTTCCGTGAAAATATCTTCAATATAAAAACACCTTTAGAAGCAAAATACGTCGTAGCATTCTAGCAAGAGCAATCGTTACCAACAAATGGGGATATCCAGAAATCTTCCTCAATACCATTACAAATTGCTTAAAAATCGACATTCTCCCATTTCTCGCTATATATAATAGAGAAAAGCACCCGAAAGAGACCGGCTATGAGCATTCAATACAAGGATTATTATCAAATTCTGGGCGTTTCTCGCACTGCCAGCGAGAAAGAAATTAAGTCTGCCTTTCGCAAACTCGCCCGGCAATATCATCCTGATGTGAATCCAGCTCATACTGAAAAATTCAAAGACATTAATGAAGCCTACGAAGTCCTTTCAGACAAGGACAAGCGTAAACGCTACGACAGCCTTGGGGCTGACTGGCGACACGGCGGTGATTTCAAGCCTCCTCCAGGGTTTGATGGGTTTTCACAAGGTGTGAACATGCAGGATCTGGGCGCCATGTTTTCTGGAGGATCTGGCATGGGCGGGTTTTCTGATTTTTTTGACATCATGTTTGGCCAAGGCTTTGGCGCTCAGCAGGCAGGTTACCCTCCCAGAGGGACACAGGCAAGGCAGCAAGGAAATAGCCAGCAAGCAAGCAGACAGCAGGCAACTGCACCTGAGCAGATTTTGCCCTTAACCCTGGAAGATGTGGCTAAGGGCGTTGAAAAATCCATTCATCTCCAGCAGTCTGGCCGTTCAGTCAATGTCAAAGTCCCCAAAGGGGTGAAAGATGGTGCCAAAATTCGTCTTCGGGGTGAAGGCCCTGGTGGGTCAGACTTATTTTTGCGGGTACAGTTCCAGGCTCACCCCAAATTTCAGGTAGACGGTCTCAATCTCAAAGCAACCATGGACATCCCTGTGGCCGATATGGCTCTTGGCGGGACTGTCAGTATCCAAACCCTGTCAGGGCGGTTCGAGGTTACCCTTCCAGCCGGTTCTCAAAGCGGAAAAACCATCCGGCTAAAAGGGCAAGGCCTGCCGGCTAATAATGACGGTAGTCCTGGAGACCTTCTCCTGACATTGCAAGCAGCCATCCCAAAAACACTCAGCCAACAAGAGAAAGAACTTTACGAGCGTTTAAAAGCACTGTCCCATTCAGTGGACTAAGTAAAGGACACGGATTGTGAGTTCTAACACCCCAGACAATCAGGCCGAAACCCCCATGGAAAACGTGGTCACACTGCCCGTTCAAACTCCCAAAGTTAGGACAGAAGATAGCCCTAGCATACCGGAAAATTCCCCGGGGTTAATGGTCTTAAAGCAAGATTCAGCGAGTGTTTTATCCGAAGCTGCCGGTGCTGATCGAGAGCCAGATCAAGAACCAGATCCAGAAGAGATGGACTATTTGACGTCTGAAAACACACCCGAAAACGCCCTTGCTACTCTGTTTTTCCCGTGTAACCGTTCTGAGTTTTCTCTCATTGTCGCCAGCGTAGGCAGTTTCACCCTCTGCCTATTTGTTCTGATTGGTCTTTTAAAGCCTTTTCCTGCTGTGCTTTGTGTTGTGGGTCTACTCGTCAGTGATGCCATGGTGACTGGTAGAACCAAAGGATGGTTTAGCAATACCCTTAAGTTCTGGTTTAGGAAACGGCCCAAAAAAACACACTATCAACGTATTTTTGATCGCAATACTGCCAAAGCTGCCACCCAAGCCCCTACCGAAGTACAAAAGCCTTTGACACGACCCAATTTAAAGCCAGTCGAATAGAAGAACATTTGCTTTAACGCTTCTTTGTACAAACACTGTTTACAAACACTGTTCACCTAGGGGAGGCCCTGTTACTGTTATTGTTACTCTGGTGATCAGAGAAATACCGTTGGGGTCCAATTATGTCTGCTTTGTCTCAAGACACTTCTATCCATCTATTGCCCGCCCATTTAATCAACCGAATTGCGGCTGGTGAGGTGGTCGAACGTCCTGCCTCAGTGGTAAAAGAGCTGCTGGAAAATGCCTTAGACGCAGGAGCCAGCAAGATTGATATCAGCATTGGTGACGGTGGACGTGCCATCCGCGTGGCGGACAATGGCAAGGGCATGAGCCCCGAAGATGCCAAATTGGCTTTTTACAACCATGCGACCAGCAAAATTAACCAGATTGAAGATTTAGACTGCTTGCAGACTCTGGGATTTCGAGGAGAGGCTCTGGCCAGTATCAGTGCCGTGTCTCGAATGGTCTGCCTCACCCGTCGTGTTGATATTTCTAGTGAGACAGGGACACGCGTTCTCTTTAACGAAGAGCATGAGCCGATTACTGAACCAGCAGGATGCGCCCCTGGAACCATTATGGAGGTGAACGATCTCTTTTTTAACACCCCGGCCCGGCTCAAATTTTTAAAACGCCCGCAAACCGAAATGGCTCATATCCAAGAACTGGTCGAAGCCATTGCTATCAGCCATCCCGACGTTCAGCTAATTCTCACCCTAAACGGCAAGCCTGTTCTCAAAACCTCGGGCAGTGGTAACCGTCTGCAGGCTGTTGAAGAAGTCTTTCAATTTAGTAAAGAAGGCATTGTTCTCTATCCTGTCGCGTTTGATGACCCGATTTCAAACCGCCGTATTGAGGGGGTTATTTCCGCCCCAGATGTGACCAAGAGTTCTAAGCGGTGGATGATCCACTACGTGAATCAACGGCTGGTGAAATGTGCCACTTTCCAAAAAGCGGTGGAAGCGGGTTTTGAGTCATTGATGCCTTACGGCAGATATCCTGTTTCGATTCTTCTGCTTTCCATTCCAGGGGATGCGGTGGATGTTAACGTACATCCCACCAAAAGAGAGGTGCGTTACGCCAAACCCAATGAAGTGTTTAGCTTTGTTCGCCATGGCGTTGTGCAAACTCTGACTGAACAAGGACAAGACCTCTATGCCAGACAGCCCTCTCCTGCTGCCTCGCCGCAATCTTCCTCATCACCTTCGTTCATGAGCCCGCCCGTTCTGTCTTATTCTCAAAGCGCGCAAGGGCAAAAGAACAGAATGCCCCTATTTTCCGTCGATACCGCCTCTACCATGGCACTGCAAAAGCCGCTGACAGCCTTAAATAGCTCTGGCTCTCATTCAAAAACACCTCTAGACATGCCTATATCCTCGTCTGAATACAACCCGCAGCCTGTCCGAGTGATTGGACAATTATTTAACACCTATATCTTGGTGGAAACCCCTCAAGGTCTTTTGGTTGTCGATCAGCACATCGCCAGTGAACGCGTCTGGTTTGAGCGCTTTTCTGAACAACTCAATCAGCCACCCGAGACCATTCAGAAAAAGCTTTTCAGCGACCCCATTGGGATTTCTGCCTCGCAAGCTGCCCTGTTGGAAGAATCCCGGGATATTTTTTCCCGCCTTGGCTTCACCTATTCACTGACTGAGCAGACGGGCTCTCCAGCGCTTTTATCCTTACTGAGTGTGCCTGTCCTGGTTTTGAATGAAGCGGGTGTAGACCGCGGGAATCCCGAAGATTTGTTTATCTCCCTGTTGGGGCAGCCTCAAGAAACAGGCCTCATGAAATTAAATCTGGATCATTTAATTGCCACACTGGCCTGTCACCGTGCCGTTCGCGCCGGCGATGTACTAAAACATGAACAAATGACCTTGGTAATTCAAAACTGGCTAAAATGCACCCTGCCATGGACCTGCCCTCACGGCCGGCCCATTGCCCACACGATTGATTCTGGAGAAATACAACGCTTTTTTGACCGACAAAGCCTACCGGTCAACGCATAAAAGAAAAACGCTAAAGGGATTCACACTAAAGGGGGAAATAATGACCAGACTGACTCGAACTGAGAAATCAGCGACATTTACCCAGGCAAAGTATACGCATAGAGGGTCTCCTCAAACATTAACGCCCTTTGCTGGATGTCATCAGTCTGTTTTGTTTGGTAACGAGCTTAAGCCCCCTAGAATTGGGCCAATCACTTGGTGGCTAGGGGCTGTTGGTGTGATGATCAGCGGTTTAATAGTAAACGGCCTGCTCAGTGGAAAAAATGCGGGTACTGTTTCTCAAATGCAGCAACTATCCACAGCAGCGGCTGTGCTGCAACAAAATCTCAACCAAACAGAGAAACTCCCCGGCGATCTGAAAGAGCCTTTCCAGCAGGCGAGCCTATTTGCCTATATCGCCAGCATGCATGCCGGTATTGCATCACACAGTAACCAAGCGGACATTTACAAACCCCTGATGAGCCAACTCACCCCAGAAGACAGAACCGCCACACTGGCCCTGATTAAAACCCTCAATCAAACCGATAGCCGAGGATTTCAGGCAGAAAAAGCGGTCTTTCATCAATGGGCCGATACGGTGCTCTCCAAACACATTGAGCCCGAAAAACTAAAAAGCACCAAACAATGGGCGGATCAATATTTTCAGGATCTAGAAAGGACGATGCTCACAAGCACCTTTACCGGGCTACCTATCCTGATTGGTGTACTCTTGGCCGCCGTGGTGATGAACCAGAAAGGCAATAAGGCCGCCCAACAATTGGAGGCCTATCGAAGCGCCCAAAAAGCGGGAAAAACCCAGTAACGTTACACAGCGACATATCTTTCACCCAATTTGGCAATAACAAGCCTCTCTTTATTTTATTATTTGTTAGATAATATGCTGCTGTGATGTGTGTGTGCGTGTAGATTCTGAAGATTCTATTGATTACCCCTTGGAGCCCCCTCTGTGCCTATCTCTCCCTCTCAATTTTCCTCTAAATCCAATGCTGGAAACCATTTTGGCCGGGCACTTAGTGCAGATGAACAGGTGCAGCTGAGCCAAACAATGCGTGATGCGCTACAACTATTGGGGAAAGACCATTTTTCGCTCATTATCCACGGGAGCAGCTTTCCCGCCGATGAGAATGCCGACACGGGCTACGGAACACCTTACGGAAACGCAGCGCAAAGACTGCTTAATTTTTCAAAAACCCTGGGTTTTAATAGTTTGCAACTGGGGCCCAGTGGTATTACCAAGCCCGATGACCCCTCTCCTTACATGGGTACGTCTTTCTCCAGCACCCCATTGTTTATTGACCTGGTGGCGCTTGCCCGAGACCCACAATGGCATCAACTGCTGAGCGAAGAAACGCTGCAAGAAATTATTCACAATAATCCGGGCAAAAATACAGCTTCTACGGCCTATGGTTATTTCTTTCAGGCATCCAAAAAAGCTTTGGCAGAGGTCGGCACTCGTTTTCAAGCGAAAAAAGCACAATTACCAGATCTGGTAAAAGAATTAGACACTTTTGTGAAAGCCAATCAAACTTGGCTAGAGCGAGATGCCCTCTACGAGGTGCTCAGTGAGATTCACGGCAGTGATTACTGGCCTCAGTGGAAATCAGCACAAGATAGAAATTTGTTTAATACAAGTTCTGATGCAGAAGTGCTTGGTGCCAAAACCAGAATTGCTGAACTCAAACAAACCCATGCTGGTAGCTTAGAGACCTATTACCTAACCCAGTTTATAGCTGCCAAGCAACGAGACGCCTTTGTGAAACAGGCGAGTGCCAATGGGGTTAAGCTTTTAGCTGATCGTCAAGTCGCCTTTTCAGACCGTGACGTCTGGGGGTATCAGAACTTATTTCTGCCGGGTTACCAATTGGGCTGTCCACCAGATTACTTCTCTAAAACTGGGCAGGCTTGGGGTTTCCCTGTACTCAATCCCGATCAATTATTTACCCCAGACGGAAAACCGGGCCCCGCCGCAGCTTTGCTTGAGAGTTTGTTTGACAAAATCCTGACTGAAAACCCCGGTGGTGTCCGCATTGACCATATCGTGGGGCTGATAGACCCTTGGGTCTACCCTGAGGGCAAAGGCGCACGACCTGAAGACGGTGGAGCTAGGCTCTATTCATCACCAGAAAGTCCCGTTTTATCAAAATATAGCAGAGTGAGCACCCAGGAGATTGACGACAAGGTTGCTCCTGAGCATGTCCACCGTGTCAAAGAGTCTGCCCTGTCTGCTGCAACTGTTTCTCGCTACAGCGAGATTGTGCAACTCATTCTTGCCAGAGCCGCTGCCAAAGGCATCCCCAAAGAAGCGATGATCTGTGAAGACCTGGGGACGCTGACCAATCCCGTCAAAGCTGTGATGGCAAACCTTCAACTGCCAGGGATTCGGGTGACTCAATTTGCTGATCCCAATCAAAATGACCATTTATACCGAGGCAAGAATGTAGAACCCCGTCACTGGATAACGCCAGGAACTCATGATAATGCCCCTATCTCTGCTTGGGCTTTGTCCTTGCCCAGTGATGGCCCCCGTCAAGCGCATGCCAGTGCACTGGCCGCAGAGCTGTCTCCCGATCAAGATCCAGCCCCCTTGCGGGATTCTCTATTGAGCGATCCCACTGCCTTGGTGCGGGCAAAAATTGCCGAACTCTTTGCCAGCCCGTCCAGAAACGTCCAAATCTTCTTTGCAGACCTCTTTGGGATGGATACTGTCTACAACAAACCAGGGACGAAGGATAAGCAAAACTGGTCCCTTCGGCTGCCGCCTCAATTTGAGGCCTTCTACCTCAAACAGCTTCAAGACCGAAAGGCCATTAACCTGCCAGCTGTGTTGAGACTAGCGCTCAATGCCAAAGGCCAAGGGTTTGTCCAAGCACATCAAGCCCTGAGTCAGGCCTTGGAACGTTGGGCCAAGATTCTAGAAGCCCCGGACAATCAACCAGGAGCTTAATCAATGGTAAGAGGAGTGGGAAATCAACTGTGGCAATTCATGCGATAACAAGCCGACACGCTCAGAGAGAGCACCTTCGATTCGGCACACACTCATCTCGCATTGAAACGGATTGGCTTGACGCCCGAACACGCGAATTTGAGACTGGTCTAGAGGCTTTGCAGGCCAAAGATACTCAAGAAAATCCGTGTAATCCGGTTATTCTCAGGCTAAAAATTGGCAAAATAGTGTCGCAGGTTCATCAATTTTTAAAACAGCGCCTACAGACACCCATCGATCAGCCACTCCCGTTCATGATTGGGGTTGCTGGGGGGACGGCTTCAGGAAAATCCACCGTGACCGAACACTGGACGCGACTATTTATAAGACAAGTAGGTAAACTGATTGGTTGGAAAAACAGGGAGCAAGGCCCCTTTGCTCAAGCGCTAAATCTCGACCATTATTTTTTTGATTACGCAAAAGCCCGGCGGGAAAAGGGGGATACAGCCTTCTTTCGTGACCACGCTATTATTGACACCCCCGACGGGCTGGATATGCCACTGGCCACTCAGCACGTGTTTAAACTCAAGAACGGGCAAGCTGTGCGAACTCCTCAGTACGAATTCACAGACTCTTCCCGCAAAGACGCGCATCAGCTGAAGGTTCCCACCCCGGTTATTCTGGTAGAAGGCTTATATGCCTTGCGGCCAGAGCCGTTGGCCAAGCTGTTTAATCTCAAAGTATTTGTTCAAGCCACAGAGCCAGTGCGTTCAGAGCGCTGGTGGGACAGAGCCGCCTCTCGCAATTTATCCGGCGAAGCGGCCCGAATTATGCATGACCGCGCCATGGCCAAGCACAGCGAATTTGTGGAGCCCACAGCCAGTAAAGCCGACTTGGTGCTTAACGGCAATGCCGGCATTGCCAATACCCAGAAATTTTTGGCCCAGTTGAACACCCTGCTGATTAAGGTGCTGACTGCGGCTTTGCCGACAAAAGCATCGGCTTGATTGCGGCGAAATCACACGAAGACACCTCACCTGTGGTGAGGTTCTTGATTTGAACCTGTTTGTTCTCACGCTCTTGTGCGCCCAAAATTAACGCAAATGTCGCCCCCCGCTTGGCCGCCTGCTCCAGCTGTTTGCCAAACCCTTTGCCAGATAAATCGACTTCGCAGGAAATTTCATGACTTGACTCTTCGTGGCTGGTCTCGTCATGGCTGGTCTCGCCAAGCAGCCTCTGCTGTAATGCAATCGCACTGGGGAGATCGTCATGGACAACATAGGCTTTTATTTGGGAAACAGCCGGCTTTTGGACAAGGGTTGCCAGTCGTTCCAGACCCACCGCCCACCCAACCGCAGGTGTTGGGGGTCCACCGAGCGTTTCCACCAGTTGATTGTAACGCCCTCCACCGCAGACCGCATTTTGTGCGCCCAGGTGATTCGACGTAATCTCAAACACGGTTTGCGTATAGTAATCGAGTCCGCGAACCAGACGGTGGTTTCGCTCAAAGGGAATACCCAGGGCAGTCAGCGACTCACAGACTTGTCGAAATGCCTGCTGACTCTCTTCATTTGCCCATTCTTCTTGCAATAAGCTCTGGCAATCCGGCTGTTGATAGATGTGATTACACCCGGACTCTTTGCAATCCAGCATCCGAAACGGGTTAACCTCAAATCGCACCTGGCAGCTCTCACACAATTGAGAAAGATACGGCTTAAAGAATGCTTGTAACTTCTGGCGAAAGGCCGCTCGGCTCTGTTCATCCCCCATATTATTAATCTGCAGGGTGAGGTGAGGGATATTAAGCGCGGTAAATAAGCGCATCGCCGTTGCAATCACCTCGACATCCACTTGGGGATTATCGAGACCGAGCACTTCTACACCCAGTTGATGAAATTGGCGCTGGCGTCCCGCTTGCGGACGTTCATACCGAAACATGGGCCCCGCGTAGTAGAGTTTGACCGGTTTTGGCCACCGACTCAGACCGTTTTCGATATAGGCGCGCACCACACCGGCGGTTCCTTCCGGACGCAAGGTCAAGGAGCGGTCCCCTTTTTCAAAGGTGTACATTTCTTTGTTCACAATATCGGTGGATTCTCCTACCCCACGAGAAAACAACTCCGTGCTCTCAAACACCGGGGTCCGAATTTCCTGATACCCCGCAAAGCCCAACTGCTGACGCGCAGTGGCCTCAATCCATTGCCAAAGTGAGATATGAGATAAACTCCCGTGTGCAGGCGCTCCAGCGCTACCCGGCAGAATATCCTGCGTGCCTTTGGGTCTTTGGATATTGTCCATCCGTTTAGTAAGGGGGGCCTGTGAGTTCATTCGGTGATCTCAAAATTAGTCGCTTAGAGCGGCTTCTTGAGCCTTTAGGAGCGATTGGATACCCGATTCAGCAACATCCAACATGTCAGTCATCAGAACGCGGGAAAAGGGTTTTCCTTCGGTAGAGGCCTGAAACTCAATCAGCTCCCCACGGGCATTCATCACAATATTGGCATCCACATCCGCGTTGGAATCCTCTTCGTAGGTAAGATCCAAGCGCACATCACCGTCAATCACGCCCACACTCACCGCGGCAATGGGCGATAAGATCGGCAGCCCGCCATAATCTTGTCCCGGTTCGCCCTGGTAATGCCCTTCAGCCTGAAGTTTTCTTAATGCATCCACCACGGCCACATAGGCGCCCGTAATAGCTGCCACACGGGTTCCTGCATCCGCTTGAAGCACGTCTGCATCAACGGTAATCGTGCGTTGGCCCAGCCGGCTGAGATCAAAACTGGCCCGCAAGCAGCGGCCAATCAGCCGTTGAATTTCTGTGGTACGGCCGGAAACTTTCAGCCGCTCTCGATTACTGCGTGTGTTGGTCGATCCGGGAAGCAAGGCGTATTCTGCCGTAATCCAGCCTGCATTATCATTGCCACTGTGAAACACATGTCGTGGGACTCGCTCTTCCACAGATGCCGTCACCAAAACCCGGGTATCACCGGTTTCAATCAATACAGAGCCGTGGGCATGTTTGGTGAAGTGGCGTTGTATTTTAACGGGTCGTAGGGTTTTTGAATCTCGACCGTCCGGACGGCCTTGGTTTTCTGAGATAACAGGCTGGGGTTCTGCTGATTTTGCCGGTGATTTGGCCATAGTGAATGCGTGACTCCTGAACCAGAAGAGTGGACTCTAAAAAATAAGGACGTTTATCATAACACCCCCGGGACGGAACACCCAGAGCACATTCATTAGAATGCTTAGATTAAAAGCGCTTCATAAATACAATGCATCAGGGCTTTGTAACAGAGTCTTGCAGCCAGCAGGAAATAGCGCAATTCGAGTCTTAAGATTGTTTTTATTTTCTTGTGAGTCGAATGTCGCCAACGTTTTGAAAATGGTTCGATACAGAGCAGAAAGGACGGGTTTTTAGGCTTTTAATTTGGTCATGAGTCTCACACACACTATTCCTGACCCACAACTCAGAATAGAAAGGAGGCCCGCACAATCACTGACTGAAATTAAGTTTGAGAGAAAAGTAATGAAGAGTGAGAAAGGAGTCGAGCACCCAGCATTTTTTAGTTTTTTCGGTTAACGTCTTGTATGAAGCGGCCCGTGTCGTGCGCCATATGGTTATGGCAAAGCACCACGGGCCGCTTGATGTTTAATGCTTGATGCTTAGAATAGTTTCCCCTAGGCTGTATTAGTCCAGCTTGTTTTTATTCCAGGATTTCGCCGCCTTGATCTGAGCTCATGTTGTCAAGCGTGCGGGTTAATGGTTTAATGGCCCCATTCTGAATGAATCAGTCTATTCATTAATGATAGTCATAAGCTAGGATTTTCACCCATGGCCAGTGTCTGCGAAGTCTGCGGTAAACGCCGTAACAAGTCCAACAAGATTTGCTTCTCCAACAAGCATCACCGTTATTTCCAACAGCCCAACCTGCAATCCTGCCGGGTGGTATTGCCCAACGGTTCCGAAAAACGGATGCGCGTTTGTACCGGCTGTATTCGGGCTAACAAAATTCGTCGCGCCGGTTAAGCGGCTTCGTTCCCCGTAATGCGTTTTTTAACGGGGGGAGAATCCCACGGCAAAGGGCTTACCGTCATTGTGGACGGTTTTCCTGCTGGTATTGCGGTGCTGGCAGAAGCGATTAATAATCACCTGGCCCGCAGACAACTGGGCTACGGACGCGGCCCTCGCATGAAAATTGAGAAAGACACCGTCTCTATTCTGTCTGGTGTTCGTCATGGGCTGAGCACGGGGGCGCCGATTACTCTCTGGATTGAAAATAAAGATTTCCCGGCCTGGGAAGGCGTGATGAGCCCAGAGCCGATCGAAAGTTTGCCTGACTCTAGTGCGGCCAAAGCGGCCACAGACAGCAAGTCCTACAGCCGACCACGTCCTGGCCATGCCGATTTGGCCGGATACTGGAAATATAACCACCGGGATTTACGCGATGTGCTTGAGCGGGCCAGTGCCAGAGAAACTGCCGCCCGTGTGGCAGCCGGTGCTTTGGCTCAATGTCTACTGACGCCTTTGGGGATTCGTATTCACAGCCACGTGATACAAATGGGCAGTTTTACGGGAAAAGCAGCTCAGGCGTCAAAACATAATTGGCAAGAACTTCAGTGGCAAGATTTTGTCGCACAAAGCGATGCAAACCCCCTGCGCAGTCTCTGGGACAGTGCAGAGACCCAAGAGGTGATTGCCTATATTGACACCGTCCACAAAGCCGGTGACACCCTTGGCGGACGTATTGAGGTGCTTGCGATTGGCGTGCCTCCCGGGCTGGGCAGTTACACCCAGTGGGATAAACGTCTGGACGGTCAATTGGCACAAGCGTTGATAAGTATCCATGCGGTGAAAAACGTTACTCTGGGCGACGGAACCTCGCCAGTGAGCACCCAGGGAAGTCAGTATCAAGATGCCATAGACGTTAACCCCGATGATTTAGCAATAACCAGGCGCAGTAACCATGCTGGAGGCATTGAAGGCGGAATGAGTAATGGGATGCCGATACTCCTTCAACTGGAAATGAAGCCACTATCTACTTTGCGCGTGCCTTTGGACAGTGTGAATTTGGAGACCATGGCACCAGAGCCTGGTCATTTTGAACGATCGGATGTCACCGCAGTGCCTGCCTGCGGGGTGGTGGCAGAAGCGATGACGGCCTGGGTTTTGGCCAACGCCGTTCTGGAAAAATTTGGCGCCGATTGCTGGGAAGACCTCTTCGCCAGCTGGCAGCATTATCACACCCGGCTGAAGCGTGGAGCTGCAAAACAAACCTAAACGTAACGTTTTTGTAATAAGTTTGACGCCTCCCAAAGTATCCCCCCCCCTGGTCGATACGTTCTCATATTCAGGTTAGAGAGCGAGAGCTATTTCGAGCAAACAGCCGGAGGGTATCACATACTATGAGTTTTAATGCCAACTATTACAACCAGATCTTGGGAGGACACTATAAGGCCACTCAAGATATTCTGCGCCAGTCCCAAAATGGAACACTCGGCGGCACTGTTGGTAGCAACAACAATAACAACAATGGGTCGGATCAAACCCAGATGATGATGATGATGTTTATGTCTCTCATCGTCCAGTTGGTGCAATCGAATGTGAGAACCCTTCCCCCTGGCCAGCCCTTGTTTCCTCAAAATCAGTTTCCTGGATTTCCCGGTGGCGGCGGTTTCCCTGGCGGGGGCTTCCCCGGCACTGGCTGGAATGATTGGAACCCCGGGTATTACTCCCCGTTTCCCTTCCCCATCGACCCCAACTGCGACCCGTCGACCCCACCCATTGATTCCACAGCCCCTCGCAAAGCGGCAACAGATTTGATTCGCCAGATCATCTCAGGTGATACCGATAAATCTGCTGTTGATACCATTAAAGATGCCTTGGCCGATAAATCCATTAGCAAAGCGGGACTAACGGACGGCCTGCAATACTTGCTGACACGCGGCCGCTCCACATTGACGGGGCAATTGGTGCCCATCATTCGCGATTTGGTTCAGTCCAACGTGATTGAACCTGAAGATGTCTTCACCAACAAGTTAATTACTGATCTAAAACCCGCAGCGCGTCAGACCCTGGCAGACACCATTGCGCAAAAGGGTTTGTTTAAAGACAACAAGCCGGTTGAAGAGATGACCTTATTTTTTGGACGCCAAAGCAAAAATACGGACCCCAATTCAGTTCGGCTTCGTTTATTCTCGCTAAGCACTTTAAACAAAGGCTACACCAGCAACACTGGGGCGAATAAAACCTATATGAAGAAACTTCTGGAGCTCTTGGGATATAAAGTCCCTGGTCGCAATACCATTCGACCCATTGACGCCGATGTTACCAGCATCAACTCTCAAGTAGCCTCCTTGAGCGACAAAGCCGATCTCGCAACACTACTGGACGATGCGGGCCTCACCAACAAAGTGTCTTTAAGCACGAGTGATATCACCCTCAACCGGGCAGAATTATCCGAACAAGACGGTGCCCTCTACCCGAATAGCGTGTAACGCTGAGAGTCGATCAAACATGCTGAAAAAAGACCGACGCCTTCTGTATAGAAGGTGGACGGTCTTTTTTTATTGCAAAAAGGCTTATTTTAACGCCACTTTACTGGGAACAGCTTCCCAGTTGCCAGTGATTGTCTGAATTTTTTCGACAATATGGCCCTCGGTAATGGCGCCCAAGAGTTCCCCACGCTCAAACACTTTGCTGCCGTTCACAATCACAGCCTGAACTGCGGAAGGCTGCATCGCGTAAACCATATTTTTCTGGAAGAAGGCCCGTGGCTGCATCGAGAGATCATCGAGATCGATCACGGTCAAATCCGCCGCATACCCTTTGGCAATGGCGCCAATGGGTCTTCCCAGGTGCGACCCTCCTGTAACTGTCCCCATCTTAAAGACATCTTCAGCAGAAATTACCGTGGCATCACAGTGGGTCACTTTTTGGAGCAGGCTGGTCATTCGCATCTCTTCAACAATGGAAGCCCTGTTGTTGCTACAGCCACCATCCGTTCCCAAAGAGATAGAAACACCTGCTTTGATTAAATCAGAGATACGGGTCACCCCGTCTCCCAAAAACATATTGCTAGAAGGGTTATAGCAAACCCCCATGCCGGAACCGGCCATCAGCTCGATATCTCTATCGTCCAACCAGACACAGTGGATACCGACCAGGTTAGCAGCCAGTAAGCCTTGTTGATGGAGATATTGAATAGGACTGAGCCCCGTTTTTTCTATGATCATCTCGCGTTCGTAGCGACCTTCAGCTATGTGCATATGATAAGGCGCATTCCAAGAATCGGCTAGCTCTTTTCCGGCTTGAATCATAGCCAAACTCGCCCCATGTAAACTATGTGGGGCAGGAAACACAGAGATAAGCTGATCGGCTTCAAATTCGCGCATCAGCATTTCTGTATTGTTTACTGCTTGATCCACGTTTTCTTGAAAGCGTTTCGGCGCCCCATCCCAATCGTAAAACGTCCGCGCCAGCGTCAGTCGAATCCCCAGGTCTTTTGCTGCCTGAATGACCGCACGGGCATTCTCATTGGCCTGATCGTTGAGATAGAAAAAATCGCAAACCGTGGTAATCCCGTTTTTCAGCATTTCTGAAAAGGCAAACAAAGCACCCCAGTAGATTTCATCACGTGTCAACTTGGCCCCGTATCGGTATAAGGCACGGTCACGCCAGTCAAAGAAGGCAGCATCATCGGCAATGCCTTTAAGCAGGGATTGAAACGAATGATTGTGCGTGTTGACAAAGCCTGGGACTATCAATGCGTCCTCAAAGGCGATCATGTCCCTAAAAGCACGTGGTTCTAAGGTGTTTAATGGGGCCACTTGCTGAATAACCCCATTGTCCACCGAGATATAGTGGTCTTGAAGGGGCCCTTCAGGGGAATAAATGACATCCGCAGTAAAGTAAGTCATGACAGGCTCTGCACGGTTAATATTTCATTATGTAACAGGCTAACCGAAGCCAAGCCCTGTGACAAGCGCTTGCCTTCGACAAAGTCGACGTGAATGTGACAAAACTGATATAAATTTCCGGATTACTAGCATCAAATCTTCTTCACTGGGCTTTAAAGACTGTCCAATACGTCCATTTGTGTTTGCATTTGTGTTTGAGTGTCTCCCCCAATTTTATCCCCCACTTTGATAAGGATCATTTCCGATGACCATTGCTCCCCAGCAACGTTTCTCTCCCATGGCAGTCGCCGGTATTCTTAAAAAACAAGTCCCATTAAACAAGGTCCAATTTGGGATGCGAGATCCCGCTGACCCCAGTGAAGCACCCACGGCCGTTTCTTCTGCAAAATCACCAGGCAAAAGCTTGTCTGCCGTTGAAGGCGCGATAAGGCAAGCGGCGCAGTTAAAGACTATCCGAAGCGCTTTTGAGCATGGCCTCGCTGCCTTTGCTCAAGGAAATGAATCCGTTGCAGATGAGTTTTTTGAACGGGCCATTGCTCTGGAGATTGAAGATCCTCACGGCAATGGTGTTGGAGCCAGTTTTGTGATTGCCAGAGAGTATGCCAAAGGAAAGCCCAGTGTTGGCATCGCGCCCAATCCTGGCAAGGCCGAAGCGCTGTATGCTCGGCTACTAAAGCATCAAATCAGTTTATCTGGCATATTTAGTGTGTATGCCAAAGGTTCTGATGGGGTTGCCCGCGATATTGCAAAAGCCAATGCCATTCTCGAGCAAATGCTCGCCAGTTCAGAGGGGCAAAGCGCTCGCGGTAAAATCCGAATCGCCTCCATGCTGGCAGACTCCATTGGCCAAGAGGAAACCCCTGAAGGGGAAACTGCCCGCACAAAAGCCAGAGGGCTGGTAGATTCTGTGGCAAGAGCACTCCTGACAAAGCCAATTTCCTCTAATGCAAGCCAAGTATCTCTAGATGACAACAGCGCGCTCCTGAGCATCCTGAAACTGTACTACACAGTCCCGTACTCGGACCGAGGGCCTTACCCAAAACCGGTTTTCTTAACATTGGGCGACCCCTCTCAGAAAGTTCTCAAAAACTGGGTTCAACGCCAGCTCGCGCTGTATCCAAATTATCCTGAAAATCTTATCCGGGAATTGAAGCCGATATACGATCATCTGCTGACGCTGGCAACGGACCCCAGCAAGCGACAAAATGTCGGTAGTAATCTCGGTTACTCTCCAGATCAGGTTGCCACTGAACTAGATGCACTCCATATGACACTCAGAGACCTGGTGACGAAAGCCAAGTAGAATTAAGACAACCGCCCCGCTTAAGAAGCGTTGCGCCGGTCCGTCCAAGTTTCTTGATACTGGGCCGGCACCAATTTTTTCCAGCCAAAGTAAACAATTAAGCCCAACAGCGTAAACAGCACACCGGCCAAGCTGGTAAACCATTTATCGCCCCCAATCAGCAAATAAAGCGCGATAAAACCCGCGCCGGCAATATAGGCAACCGGCAGCGCAAAGTCACGCTTACGCGTCATCTGATATTCCTCAGGGTGTTGCAGACCCAGCTTGATCAACCCTGCCATGGTGATGATGTAAAACAGCAGAGACGTAAACACAACATAGGCGAGAAGATCGCTGTATCTTCCGCTCAGCGCCAAAATAACGGACCAAGCACACTGCACCCACAGGGCAAAATTCGGGCTTTTGGTGAGCGGGTCTACTTCTGCAAAGCGCCGAAAGAGCAGCCTGTCCTTTGCCATTGCGTAAAACACCCGGGCACCAGAAAATAACATCCCGTTAAGGCAACCAAAGGCAGAAACCAAGATAACCATGGCCATTAAACTGGCCCCGTGTGGTCCAAATACACGGCTCATCAGTGCCGCTGCTACTCGTTGTTCAGGTGCTGTCTGGATTTCATCAAGAGTCAAGACATTTAAATAGGCCAGATTCACCAACAGATACAAAACCAAGACCAGCACAGTTCCCATAATGAGCGCCTTGGGAAGATTCACCTTGGCATCGCGTACTTCCCCACCAATAAATGTCACATAATTCCAAGCATCAGCAGAAAACAGGGGACCAACCGCGGCTGTGGCAAAAATAGCCATCATACTCTCATGCCCTAAATCATTGGCCAGTAAGGTTTGCTGTGGGATGTGCAAACTCCAGTCAATTGCCCCGGGGGTAAATAAATGTACACCAAAGCTCAGGCCAATCAGTATCACCGCCAAAAGTGCGATGACTTTTAGGGTAGTAAACACATTCTGCAAAGCAGCCCCGTTCTTAATCCCTGTCGTATTGAACCAGGTCAGAACAATCAAAACCACCACCGCCAGCATCTGCTCTGAGGAAATCCCAAACTGGGGAGAGAGTTGCACAAAATAGCGCGTATTAATTTCAGGGGTAAGGACTCCGACATAGCGGGCAAAAGCAACAGCCACCGCTGCCAAAAACCCAGTTTGAATAACCGTAAAAAGCACCCAACCGTACAGAAAAGCAGGAATTTCTCCCCAGGCTTCTTTCAAGAAGACATACTGTCCGCCTGCCCGGGGCAGGTGCCCTGCAAATTTGGCATAAGACGCAGCTCCCAAAAGGGTTAAAACCGCACTAAAAATCCAAACAGCCATCAGCATCCCACCGGTACCGACATAGTGTACGGTTTCAGCAGAAACAATAAAAATCCCAGAACCTACCATAGAGCCGGCCACAACAGTAAGAGCAGAAAACAGGCCTAAGCTTTGATTGAGTTCGCCCTGGGTTTGGGCTGAACCTGAGCCGCCTTGGCGTCGTTCAACGATATTAGATTGATCTTGTTCGCTCATTGTCCCGGTACCTCTGCTCGTAAGTGTTTTACATGTTTCCACACATACAACACACCCAAAATCAGTAAGACTCCGATAATGGCGTAATCAAACTTATGCCAGATATGTCGAAACGCCTCTAAATTCTCACCCAAAACGACGCCCACATACACCAGGGCATAGCTCCACACCCAGGACCCCACAAAGGTAAAGATCACAAAAGGCCAAAAGCGGGCCTTTAAGATACCAGCGGGCAATGAAATAAACGTTCGGACCACAGGTAGCATTCTACAGAGGAAAAAAGCCCAGTCCCCGTATTTCTCAGTCCACCGTTCTGCGGTCACCAGATCATGCTCGGTAAGCAAAAACCATTTCCCGTAACGGCTTAAAAATTTTCGCCCCCCCATCAGGCCAAGCCAATAGGAAGGGAGTGATCCCACCACACAGCCAACTGCCCCAGCGAGTGCCGCCAGATGGAAATTGAGTTGTCCCTGTTGGACCATATAACCGGCATACGGCAAAATCATTTCACTCGGCAAAGGTACATTGGCAGACTCAATGGCCATCAGCAAGACGATACCCAGATAACCCAACGAATCAATTGTCCCGTGCACAATGGCTAATAACCAGACCAGTAGCCCGTTCACCCAGTCAACAATAAAATGTAGCGATAATAGTATGGTGCCAAACGGCATAAGCCAACCTCATTCGATTTGCTCTGTTTTTAGAGGGCTCTCTTCCCTTTAAATAGCATAACTTAAAACTGGGACATGAGGTTGGCCAAATGCCGGTAGCAGAAGGTGAGTAACCCAGACACCGCAAAGGTAATCGGAATGGTCAACCCCCAGGCCATCAGAATATTAACAACCACCGTCCACTTTACGGCAGAAAGTCTGCGAGTGGCACCTACTCCCATAATCGCGCTCGAAATAAGATGCGTGGTACTCACGGGGATTCCATAATGAGAGGCGGTCAAAATCACGCTTGCCGCTGTGGTTTCTGCGGCAAACCCATGAACCGGTTGCAGTTTAATCATCTTACTGCCCAGCGTTCGGATAATCCGCCATCCACCAGACAACGTTCCCATGGCAATAAAGAAGGCACAAGACACCATCACCCACATGGGCACATGAAACACCTGATGAGCCGCAGGGGTCAATGTCATGAGCCCCAACGTGATAATACCCATGGATTTTTGGGCATCGTTATTGCCGTGAGCGCAAGCCATTGCAGCTGCAGATACCAATTGTAACTTCCCAAATACACTGTGAATCCTATAAACAGGCTGTTTATACACCAGCCATGTAAGCACTGTCATAAACAAAAAACCAAAAGTCAGCCCAATCACCGGGTAAATTACCATGGGCATAATCACTTTTTCCACCAACTTCTGCCAGTGAACATAGCCAACCCCATTGATACTGCTAAACACAGTAGCACCAACCAAAGCCCCGATGAGCCCGTGCGAAGAGCTGGACGGCAGACCTTTATACCAGGTAATAAGATTCCATAAAATCGCTGAAATTAGGGCGCAGAGGATGATATCCATCGTCATCTGGGTGGATTCGATAATGCCCTTACCAATGGTTGAAGCAACCGCCGTTCCCGAAAGCGCTCCGGCAAACTCAAAGAGCGACCCAAAAATAACAGCCTGAGTTGGAGTCAATACTTTGGTGGAAACAATCGTTGCAATCGCATTGGCTGCATCATGGAATCCATTCAGAAAGTCAAAAGCCCACGCCAACAATACGACGGCGATAAACAAAACCCAGGCGCTGGAAAAGTCCACGGTGGTCGGGGTCTCTCTTGCATACATCACGACTTGATGTTTCTCATGTCAACAAAAAATGAGAGACAACACAAGCGCTCGGTTTTTTTAAATGCCCATCGCGTCTTCGGCAAATAATGCTTTGCTTTCCGTTTTGAGCCAATGATGACCGAGGCTGAGCAGTGGACTCACCCCAAACACAAAGCACAGCTTCCAAATATAGTTGCCCAAAACCAGTTGCCAAAACTCTGTGAGCGAATACACCCCCCAGAAGGCAATGCCGATTACGATTACCGTATCTATCGCCTGAGACAGAACAGTAGAAGCCGTTGCCCGGAGCCAAAAATACCGTTTTTTTGTCATCTGGCGTATTTTCTGGAACACCCCAATATCCAACAATTGTCCGACCAAATACGCCGTCATCGACGCCAGTAACATATGCGAAAACAACTGCCCCGATTGAAGAACTGTGGCCAGTGGCAGGGGTGAATCTGGCATCACAGGTAAGCAAGAAATCAAGGCAAATAAGCCCAGTAAAAGCAGACTAAAACCAAATCCCAACCAAGTCATCCACTCCGCCGCTTTGCGCCCGTAAAACTCATTCACCCAATCAGTAATGATAAACGTCACCGCAAAAGGGTATACACCAGCAGATACCCTTAGTATCCAGCCAAATAGTGAGACCTCTAGTATCATTGAGCCCAAACAGTTTGCTGCCAATAAGGCCACCACAAAGAAGGTGATCAAGATAATTTGAATTTTTCGCCAATCGCTCAGTTGCATATAGGCATTTTATGTCAAAGAAATATAAATATGAGAGAATAGTCTTAGTAGAATTCGTAGTTATTGGGGATGTTACCAGCGTGCAGGGTATTCATCATTCCGCATTGGACACGCCCGTCCGTTTTCTGGGCTGTCAAAAAATTGGACTCACTGGTGGCATTGCCAGCGGGAAATCAACCGTCGGCAAAGCCATCGAAGCCTTGGGCATTAAGACCATTGACGCGGATGTCATTGTCGACGATCTCTACGCACACGATACGGAATTACGCCAGAATGTGCAAAGCACCTTTGGTCAAGATGTTTTTCTCCCCTCAGGTTCTGTGGATAAAAAAAAGTTGGGCGCTCTGGCCTTTGCGGACCGCAGCAAGCTAAAACTCCTGGAAACATGGATACATCCCAAGGTCCGTCAGCGGATTAACCAATTCTTTCAAGCCTGTGCAGCAGACCCCCTGGCAGTGGCGCAGGTGCCTTTGCTGTTTGAATCCAAACTGGAAGGGATGTTTGACGAAGTATGGGTGATTAAGGCCACCCGAGATCAACAAAAACAACGGTTATTGAAGCGAGATCCTCATCTGACTGAAACACAGGCCGATGCCCGGATAGACAGCCAGATGCCACTAGCAGAGAAGTTGGCAAAAGCCTCCCAGGTTATTGATAATACAGGTCTCCCCGCCACAACCACGGCGCAAGTAGACTCCTTAATAAAAGCAAGAATAGGATTAAATCAAGGATAGAGAACCATTAGAGAAGACAACCAAAAAAGAAGGCCACGTCATGCATCATCTCCTTAAACGCACTGCTGTTTTTTCAGCCTGTTCACTGCTGGGTTTTGGGCTTGTGGCCTGGCTATGGCCTGATCGATTCCCTGCCACTGCGGTTGTTTCCCTCTCAGAATCTGTCCGCCCTGTTTTTCAGGAAACACTCGCTTCTCCTGCTTTTATTCAAGGCGTTTACCAGGTGCTCACACTCAATGAACGACCTGAAGGGTTTACCCTCTCACTGTCCGATCTCACTGCGCAATTACGATCCCAAAAAACCACTGTCAAACCTCATTCTTCAACCCCACTTACCATCATAACCACTAGCCCGGCCTTATCCCAAAGGGTGCTCGATGCCACCATCTCTCAATTACAGCAGGCACTCCGTTTAAGTTTGCTTCGTCAAGTCCAGCATAGTAGGCAAGAAATCGAAAAACAGCTGGCCAGCACCGCTTCTGCCTTGGCCTGGAATAAACAACGCATTGAGCAATTTAAACCCAATCCAGACGATCCTGAGTTATCACAGGCAGATCAGCAGATTATTCAAGCTTACTGGTCTAATAGAGCCAGTAAAGCTGGTTTTGAAGGTCGTAAACAACAACTTCTTCAAGAACGGATTGCGCTTCTCAAAGCCAGCCAAGCTGAACAAAGTCACACACCCAACCGCCAAAGCAAGATGGAACAAGCCTTAAGTGCTTTGACCTCTGATCCTGCACTCCGGCGTTTGCAGAACAATCTGCTTATTTTGCAAGAGGAATACAAGGCCAAAAAACCACTTTACCCAACTCGCTATAGCGATCAGGGAGCGGAAGAACACCCTGAAATCCTCCGCTTAAGTACAGCAGTTCAAACCCTCAAGCTACAAATCAAACAGCGTATCTCTCAGCTGGCAACAGCCTCATCCTTGTCCTACCAGTTGGCGCATAACCAGATAGATCTCAGTGCCGCTGAACAAGCGCTTGCATTACTCGAGAGCGAAAGGGATCAAATCCTTCGGCAAGTTCCTCAAGTGACCCATCATCAACTCGCCTTGGGTGGTCTTCTTTTTGAAAAACAGACCTTGGAAGCCCTTCAAACCGACCTATTGCAATCACGCACACAGCAACTCAACCAAGGTATTCCCGATGGTGCTTCACTCATCACCACCTTAAGTCCTCCCAGTTACTCTGCTGAGCCGTTATTCCCTGGCGCGTTGCTCAAACAGCTTTTGGTCTTGTTTCTGTCTGGCATTGCCTCTCTGTTAATACAGCAGCCCCATGCCATTCGCAGCAACTTGAAAAAACAGGCCTCTAAAAAACAAGCTCAAGCCACCCCCACGCTTGAGCCTCAAAAACAACTCAGTCAGCCCGTTCTTGGTAGAATCCCCTGGCTGGAAAAGCAGCAATGGCTCAATCAGGTGAAAGAAGACCCTCAACTGCCAGAAGCCGAAATGCGGTTGTCTATTTCGACCTTACGCAGTCTGGGCGTGCAGCACCAACGACAGGTACTACAGATTTGTAATGTCTATGATCAGACCCTCCAATCCCATGTTCTGCTTCAACTGGCTGAACAAATGGCTGCTGAGCGGAGTAACTTGCAGCCTGAGCGAGTGCTTATTCTGGATACTCAGCTAAGAACCAGTAATTTAGCTACTTCTAGCTTTGGGATTGATAACATCGGCCCACTTTTTCAGGGAACCAGTGATTATATTCACCTAAAACACAGTCTTACCAGTAACGAAGAGTGGTTGGCACTTTTTCAAGAGCGACTTATTAGGAGTCAACACAGCCCGATCACCTCTCCCCCTCTGGCTTATCTCCCGTTGGGCTTGGAACCACCATATGCCGCAACGTTTATTGAACAGCAGGCTTTCAGTGCGCTCATCACCTCATTGAGGCAACAATTTGACTGGATTTTTGTCGATTCCCCGGCCCTGCTAAGCAGTGAAGAAGCCGAAGCGTTGATCACAAGGGTAGACGCTCTGGTGCTTTTGGTGGAAAAGTACACCACCTCCTCCCAGCTGGATGCCGCCACCAGTCTGATCCGGAAACACAACGGTGTGCTCTTGGGTACCATTATCCGAGAGCAAAAAATAACCCCCGTCCTGGCAGAAGCACTTTAACCCACTCCTGTAACAACGTGTAACAGTGTGACTCACGAATACGAGTCTATCCCGTTTTCGTCGATACCTCTTTAGGTTTTTAGAGAGCGTTTGAGACGGGATTTTTTATGCCTGCAGTCCGCAAAAGTATCATCAGGCCTCCCAAGGGTCAGAATTTGGTCGAATTGGCCCTGGTGCTTCCATTCCTGATGATTCTCATCTTTGCCATTGTCGAAATTGGTCGAGTCTGGCAATGCTATCAAGGCACCAAAATGGCAGCGATTGACGGCGCCTATACCGCTTCTCTAAGCTATGGAGCGGGAGAGTCTGCCGCCATTTCCGCTGGAGAAACCCAAATGATGAACCGTCTGGTAGCCGCCAATTTAATGTCAGGTGGAGCCACCATGGGTGTCCTGCCGATTCGAAACAACGGGGGAACAGGCGCCGTAATAGGCTTTAAGGCCACTGTTCAAACTCAATTTAGACCCATTGTTGGGGCCATCAGTCTGCCGACTATGTCCGGGCCCGTTCCCATCATCCCGGCAGCCTTCCCAATCAGCTATGACAATATCCAGTTCAACGCAGTGTATTAAAAGTTGAATTAGTCTGGCTCGTCATCACAGCAGTCTTGGCACAACCCGTAAAGCTTAAGCTGGACGTCTGTCAGTTTATAGCGCTTTTCTCTCAGCAAATTAACCGCAAGTTGCAAAACTTCCGGACTTTCAAATTCTTCGGTTTTACCACAGCCCGAGCAAATAATATGATGATGAGGAGCTTCTGGGTTGCGTGATAGCTCATAGTGCTTGTGATCTTCGGAAAAATCGAGTTCTCGAAGTGCACCCACAGACACCAATAGTTTAAGCGTCCGGTAAGATGTCGCCAGACTAATATCCAAGTGATGGCTCTTTAGGCGCTGATGCAATTCTTCCGCACTCAGGTGATCCCCTTCCGGTAAATTGAAGAAGACTTCCAGTATTTTTTCTCGCTGTGGGGTAAGGCGCAGTCCTCTGTCTCGAAGTTGCTGGGTCAGTTTATCCCGCATCTCCGCATTGGACTGGGCATGCGTCTGTTCGGTGGTCATTTAAATTCCAAGCTTCAATTTCCAAGCTTCATATGTTGTTGTGCAAGGCGCCGTTCAAGAAGAGACATCCCAATCTGGCTAATGGTATGATACTTGAGCATTCTCTCGAATCAACCTCATTTTACACCATGCATAGCTTCAACATGCATTTTATCTATGTATCAAGGATTGAAAACCCATGCTAGACCTTGCTTTCAACCCACCCTATTTGTTTTTCTCACTCAGCCCGGTGGTTGTCGCCTTTTTGTTCTTAATCGTATTGATTATCTATGGTCCAGGAAAACTGCCTGATGTGATGCGCGCCTTGGGTGAAGGAGTTCGACAATTCAAACGCTCCGCCTCTGGCGACCATGAAGAAGGCAAGCCCTCCGCACCGCCTCCACCTGCCGCACAAAACCCTGTGGGTCAAGAACCCCAACCACCACACCAATAGCACAGCCAGATACAACCAACCTGGGCCATGACAGCCTAGGCCATTAAAAGATTTGCGTGATGAAATCTCCCCTCCCTGATATTGAAAGCAAACATCGCCGTCGGACAATCTTCAGGTCACTCTTAAAAAAAGTAGCCCTTATCTTTGCGGCGGGCTTGCTCATCAGCACAGTCTTAGAGACAGTCCTCAACCGTCTACTGCCCCTGGATGCGCTAAAATCCCAGATTGAAGAGACGATCAATCAAACGGTTTTATCAAAGCCCAGAGCAGAAACGGGATTAACCCTTAAATTGGGTACACTCTCCCTAAAGCTGAGTTGGGCTCATGGGGCCTGTGCTCAGGTCAACAAAATCGGCCTTTATGAGACTGATTATTTAGCTAAAAATCCGAGCATCTTCATCCCTCGGGCAACCATCTGCATCCGAGCATTCCCCTTTCTTGTCAAAGATCAGGAAAAACAGGTGTCCTCGCTTGATTTAGACCGTCCTAACATCACACTCACACCCGAGTTTTTAGACAAACTCAAAAAAATTGACCTCTCCCAGCTGCCCGAACGCAAAAAAAACCTATTGTTTGAAGACTCGACTCTCGTGGTACACGCAGCTCAAGTAAGGCTGTTAGGCGCTACTGGAGATTCGTCTACGACAAAATCATGGCTAAAGCTAACATCCCGTCTACTCTCACTCAAGCATCTCAACAGCACCCAAAAAGCCGAATTTGAGATTGACCAAATGAGCCTTAGTGAAATGACTCCGTCAAAAAAATCAACACCCCTGCCAGAAAACACCCTAATAAACTCCCTGAATATGCGCCTAAAAACAGCGCCAGAACCGTTTAAACCTGGATTTTCTATAGCGTCAATTACAGAAAACGGCTCTCCAGAACATTTCTTTTTGGAGGCGCATAAAATCAATGCGGTGCGGTTACTCTGCCTGTATCAGCCGTTTATGAAGGCCTATACGAAAAAAGTGTCTCTGAAGACACTGCCGCAAGTAAGCCTTACACACGCCTTGGTCCCTCGCATTGAAAGGGTCCTCTTTAAAAAAACGACGAACACCCCTTTCTACTATAAGGTTCAGGGAGATCATCCCTTACTGAAGCAATGGGAGATTGAATCTGAGCCCAGTCACCAATCCATACTCTCTCAATTACGATTTAAGGCTGACGGCATAAAAGGGACACTTCGTATCGGCCAAAGACAGCCAGATCAAGGAACCCCCTTGGTGCTCAGCGCGGACATCCCCGATATACGGTCATTCCTTGAGAGACTCAGGACAGCTGATATACAAGCGTTTTCTCCAGTAATCAAAAAAAGTATCCAAAAAGACCTTCAGGACAGCCTTTCTTTTCTGGCCAAATATCTGGCTTCCGGCAGTCTCAAAAGTGAATTTCACTGGGATATGACCTCCTCTAAAAGTACAACAAGCCGCTGGCCCACTGGAACAATCACCCTTGAAAAGCTGAGCATGCCCAAAATACATCTCGCTGAAAGCAGGATGTCGGTTTTGCTGGGTGCTGACAAGATATCGAGCAAATTCACGGGGCAACTCGACCGTCAGCCACTCACGGTTGAGGCCGTTCTCCCGCTCAAAGAAATGAAAAGTGCCGATCTTCTATTAGACTCTGGTCCGCTCAATTTAAACCGGTTGAACGCCCTAGTCGATGACCTGCCGTCCCCTAGAAGTAGGCTCAAAAATGGGCTTCAAAATAGTCTTCACAATCTACAAGGAGAGATACGAGCAGACCGCCTCCGCGTCCATCTTCCCCTACCCTTTGACAGCGCAAACACAAAGATTTTGGGGACCCTGCACCTTCATCACGTACAAGCCCAGACTGGTTTTAGTCGCCAGTCACTCGATACACCAAGTATCAACGGGGCCATGGCATTTTCTTCAGACAAGATCTCACTCAACGCAATCCAGCTGAGTTTTACCAATTCGAAAGACATAGGGTCGCAAGCCCTTGAATTACAAGGCGTTATTGCTCTCAAAAATCAAGAAATCAAAAATGATATTCAGATTCGCACTGCACCTGGAGCCGACTTTAAGCTAGAAGCGCTGAATCCCTTTATTCAGCAAGTGCTAGAAAGTGGTGTTTTAGGCCCTGCAATCATTAATGAGCTAGTCCCACCCCAGTCAATAACGGTGGGCGGTCTTGTGCAAGTGAATGCCAGGGTTCAAGGCCAATGGAAAAATCCCCTTGTGTCAGGCACCGTCAAACTAAAGGAAGGCTATCTCAATGCAGCTTTTCAAGCCAGTAAAGGCCGGTCTGCCCGTACTTTTCTGGTTCATCACACCAATGGATCACTCACCTTAAAAAATAAGATCCTCCTATTACAACCACTGTCACTCACCTGGAATCAAATTCAGTGGAAGCTGTCCGGCAGGCTGTCTCCCACCCAAAGTGATCTTTGGATGCTTGCCGATATTCCGGATGTTGATCCCCTCTATCAGCCCTTTGCCCCCGTAAGGCCCTACATTCTATTTGATACGCCCTTTTCTGTCCGGCATATTCGAGCCAAAGCCCAGTCAAGGATTCACTGGGTCCAACAGAGGAGTAATAACCTCATTGATGGATCCCTGAATCTTCAAGCCGTTCGTGTAGACCTCGGCCCAAACCATCCCCCCATCGAATTTAACCAGCTTCTGATTGCACTGAGACCAGGGCCTGACATTCGCTTAGACATTGCCCCAACCCAAGGAAAATGGGGAAGCCTACCGCTGAATCTCAGTAGCGCCTATCGAGCAGAGACGCAACAAAGCACCATGACAGTGGGACCTATTGATGCAGGTGTGTTCTTAAACGAGCTGAAATCACATAACAAAACCTGGGCACACACTCTGGCGAATCATACTGTTCAAGGGCAATTCTCTTTAGCGCTGAATACGTCTCAAACAAACAACACCAAGACAGCAAGACGCTCATCAGTCGAACTCATTCTCCATCAACTCCAGTGGGATACCCCTGGTCACCATATCAGCAATCTCTCGGGTAATATCTTGGGTCATATCCCGGCCAACCCAAGCCCCAGTCCCGCTTTGTTTATCGAGAGTGAGAATCTGGGATTTGACTATAATCAGCGACTGACGGTTCAAGCGCCTTTTAGTCTAACAGTGCCATCTAGTAAGATTGCCTCGAGCAAGATGAGCTCAGGTGTCCTGCATTTGGGTGTCAGTGATATCGAAAATCAACACGGTAAAAACCTATTCCAGTGTGAATTACCCTGGGAGTTGATGCAAAGTCGCTTTAATCTCCAGAACGCACAGTGTCAGCTCCATATTGCCCAAAACACCTTTCCACTGACGTTGCAAGGGAGCATCAATAACATTCAACAGCCTCTCAGCAGTGGGTATCAATGGGAGTTGGCTTCAGCTGAGTCTCAACCAGAACTCAGCCTAAAACTCACTGCACAAAATCCAGACGGACTTCCAGAAAACCTGACCGTATCCGGGCATACCACTTGGCAAGATTTAAACATCCCGTTTTTCTCGATCAGCAAAACCAGTGGGAAAGCAGTATTCACCGGGACGGAAGGTTCTTTTTCGGTAAGCGAATTTCGGGTTCCCGGGCTGGACGCTCAACTCTCTGGAAAAATGGATGACTTGACCCATTACCCTTTTCGCCTCAGTGAGGTTACCTTGCAAGGCAAACGCTTAGTAGTGCCTCTGCTTCAGAAGTATATGACCCAAGTTGTTCTGGAAAAATTCCAGAAAAATTGGCTCGAAAAACTATTGGGCCCGTTGAAACCAGAAGATCCCGCTGTCCCGTTTGAGTTTCAAGCAGCTCCCATTACTTATGACAGTGTCGTCTACGATGACGTCCTGCTGTCCCAATATTATGGGAAACTGGCGATTTTCCCCACTGGTTACTTTGAATTGAATGATGTCCGGTTTAAGGCCGCCGGCGGTGAGGTGAGCGGGGCGCTTTCAATGGATCCACTCAAAAAAAACCATATGTCTCTATCCCTCAATTTGCATAAGGTGAAGGTCAACCCCTTAGCCAAAACTCTTTTAAATGCACCCAACGTGATTTTTGGCGATATGGACGGAAAAGTTCAAGTGAGCAGCCAGGGTGAAACGGATAATGAGTTGGTTAAAAATGCCGATGGTACCGTTGGGTTTGTGATTGAGAACGGCCGCCTTCCAGCGGTTGCTAAATTAGAGACCATTCTGACTGCGGCCAATTTATTACGCGGTGGTATCGCTGGACTTAGCCTCAATAATTTATTCAGGGCCCTCTCCCCACTAGATACAAACTATTTTGCCAAGCTCTCAGGTGACTTTCGGATGCTCTCTGGGGTTGGCCATACGGAAAATCTCCTCTCCAGCGGGAAAGATCTGAGCCTTTCGGTGAAAGGACGGGTCAATATGTTGGACGCCGCAGCGGATCTCCAAGTGATTGGTGCGATGAGCCAAAATGTGAACGGCGTTTTAGGTCATTTTGGAAAAGCCAACCTCACCTCAGCCCTGCACTGGATACCTGTGTTGGGGACACTGCCTAACGGAAAAGAAGGCATCATCTACCACATTCCTGGCCTGGGCTATATTCCTGGGCTGGGGGGAATTCCAAAAGATGTTCACCGTTTTCAGGTCAATATTTTAGGACCGGTCAATCAATTACGTTCCATCAAAGATTTCCGGTGGCTTACAGAATAGTAACAAAAGTCCGAGTTTTCAAAGTTTTGATGCAAACTGGTCGAAAGAGCTTCTATCAAACAAGAATAAGGAGTAATGATTCCAGCATGCAAAACGGCAGCCAAATAAGCAATACACACACAAACAATACATATGAGGGATACAACCCTTCCAATTTGGCATCCCAGCCAAATATGCAGGAATTCGGTAATTTATTCGATGAATTTACCGAGGTGGTTTCCGGAGAACTTCGTTCCAACTTTGCCTCTCAATAAAAAAGCGTGATGAGAATTCCTGAGAGACCGTTGCTACTTTCCCACCTGCAACCCTATGTCTCTGAAATTGCACCTCAAAAGGTTACTGGTGAGATCCCTCCTGTCATCGCTAGGCAGTCCGAGGGGGGTTCTTTAACAGCAAATACTGGTGTCCGGTGGCATTCTCAATCCATGCCCCTTCCTGTCGTGCTGATGCCCTTTCCAAGTCATCAGCCTGCAAACACAGAGGATAAAGAGTTAGCGTTTCATCATTTTTTGCGGCAAGCACTGTCCCAAGCCCTCCGAGAGTGGGAGCTTGCCTCAGTAGACGGTGTCACTTCAACCCCACCGGTAACCTTCAAACTGTTGCCCTTTGCCAACCCTGATTTAGTGGCTGAAAAGGGGATACTGATTACCTTCTCGTCCCAAACCACTCTGGGTCGGGACTATGAGGTTGGACATACACAGCGGGAAGTCGATACTCAAGGCTGGATCCACCGCGTCACCATCACCCTGATGGATAACCCAGAGATAGACAAGCACCTTGACAGCAAAAAAGCTCAGCAGCAACGCTGGAAAACGACGCTGCTGCATGAAATCGGGCACGCACTCGGTTTAGAGCACGGGAGTGCCGAAAAAGCCGTGATGCACCACCGGGGATGGAAAAATCAGGCGCTTCATCCAGAAGATATCGCAGCCATTCGGCAGCTCTACCCGCCCACGGCAGGAAACACGCTTATTTAATGAGCCTACCCTAAATTTTGATAAAAGGCCGCATTGCCGCCAGCTTCTTAGGCCCAATCCCAGAGACTTTATCCAGCTCATCCACCGTTTTGAAGGAACCAAATTGCTTACGGTAGGAGATAATCCGCTGAGCCAAGGCCGGGCCAATCCCTGGTAAATGAAGCAGCTCTGAGGCTGAGGCCTGATTAATACGGACCACTTTGAGTACTTTCTTGGCACGGGTGTATTTCTTCGATTTTTTTGCCCGATTTGGCGACTCCATCTGGGTTGTCATATCTGTACTTTGTACAGATACGTCTTCAGTAGCAATATTCTCAGGGCTATTTTCTGGGGAGGTCTCTGTGCGTGACACAATGCGAACTGGTATATCCGGCTCCGGCCATAGCAGATAGAGCCCCCCGCTCACAAGCAGCAGTAACATAACAACAATCAGGCACTCATCCCAATGCCCCTTGAACCATTCCCACCGTTCACGTATCCCCTCAGGCATCACGCTTTAGCTTCTTAAGCCTGAGGCTGGAGTTGACGAAAGAGAGATTCTAGATCGCTATCTTCTACGCGTTTTTTCACATCGGCTAGTTGTTTGAAGGCATTAAAGAAATGGGCCATATCGTCATCTGTCATGCTTAAACCCAGTCTGTTCAAACGGGCTTTTACCGCTGCTCGTCCAGAACGGGGTCCAAGAGGCAGCATCGATTCGTTGAGACCGATCCATTCGGGCTGCATAATCTCATAGGTATCTCGCCCTTTTAAAAACCCGTCCTGGTGAATACCGGACTCGTGTGCAAACGCATTTTCACCAATAATCGCCTTGTTAGGCTGGACAGAAATATGGGTCAGTTCAGAGACCATATGGCTGGTCTCTAGAAAATGCTCGGTCTGGACCTGGGTGTGGATCCCTTCGAAATAAGCGGGCCTTACTTTTAAAGCCATCACAATTTCTTCCATCGCGGCATTACCCGCGCGTTCTCCAATGCCGTTAATCGTACATTCAACTTGCCTTGCCCCGTTCAGAATACCCGCTAGGCTATTAGCCGTGGCCATACCCAGATCATTATGGCAGTGCACAGAGATAACCGCCTTATGCACGTTAGGGACTTGCAGCATAATGCCTTTAATTAGCCGGCCAAACTCTTCAGGAATGGTATACCCAACCGTATCCGGGATATTGACTGTGGTGGCCCCGGCATCAATCACCGCCTCAATCACTTTATAGAGGAAGTAAGGCTCTGTTCGACCCGCATCTTCAGCCGAAAATTCTACATCCGCACATTTGGAAGCGGCATAAGCCACCATATCTCGTGCAATGCCAAGAATTTCATCCCGGGTCTTCTTGAATTTTGCAGCAATATGGATGTCACTGGTGGCAATAAAGGTGTGGATTCTGGGTTTTTTAGAGACTTTGACCGCATCCCAGGTAGCATCAATATCCTGCGGGGTGGTTCGGCTTAACCCACAGATGACTGGGCCTTCAATTTCGGCGGCGATTTGGCGAACGGACTCAAAATCCCCAGGGCTACTGAAGGGAAAACCCGCTTCTATGACATCGACATTGAGTTTGGCCAGCTGCCGCGCAATCAGCAGTTTCTCTTGGTTCTTGAGAGAAGCCCCAGCTGATTGTTCCCCGTCGCGCAACGTGGTATCAAAAATTAAGACACGGTTGTCAGGACTATTTAACGCTGATTCAGGCACAGGCTCATTCACCTCTCATTAAGACGAACACATATCTAACAAAGCATTAACCCATATATAGAAACCCTAGTATAGAAGCGATAGCGCTTATTTCGCAGCTTTTCTGCGCTTCTTATCAATTTCATCATAAAATGAATTCAGTCCCTCGTCTAGAGAAATCAACAAGCGTGCCCGGTCATACTCACTAGAAGGAATTCTTTTTTGCCCAACACTGCTCACACCTCCCCCAAACCCAAACATCGGCTACTCTGCCTGCTCATCACGGCAGGTGCTCTCTTACTGCTACCGGGAATATTCAGTGTTGCAACACAAGCCGCGTCTATTCCAGCACTGCCGTCTGATTTGGTCGCCAAGCCGAGTAAAACATCACCCAAGCCAAAAGCCATTCTACTGGATTTTTACAGCCCCACCTGTAGTACATGCCAAACCATGGAGCCCATTATTCAAAAGCTATCCCAAGAACTTGGCAAAGATTTAACCGTGATCATGCTCGATATTGACCGCCCTAACACAACGCGGTATCAGTTTACCTACCAGATTGAGGGGACCCCAACCTATGTGTTTTATGATAAAAACCACCGCCCCATCGGTAAAATGACCGATAACATCAGGGGCACCACGCTGATCGGACTCGCGTATCAGGCCGCAGGAAAGCTCCCCAGGTTAGAAAAACTCCCCCCCTCACTGCCGCAACTCCCAAAACACCGGCTGACCTTGCTTCAGATTTTTCCAGCCCCCTGTGTGGCCGCTTGCAGCGCCATTGAAAAATCCGGTAAAGCAATGAGCAAAACTGTGATCCGGCATTACGGTAGCAAGCTCACCGTCAATTCACTCGCCCTGGACACTCTGGGAAATCAAAAATGGGTAAACTCACAAACGTTTTTACAACATGCCAGTGCCCGTCATGCCTTTCCCCTGTATCTATTACTAGACACTCATCGGCAAATTATCACCGCCTACCAAGCTTCTCCCGTCAATCACCGTCAGATTCAATCAGACATCGAAAATATCCTGGAAGCCTCCGCGCCTTAACTGGTCATTCGACGATAACTGGTACTTCAATTATGCTCGACAATGTCCCCGTCACTCAAGCTCACCTTAAAAAACACATTTTTGTCTGCACAGGCAGCTCATGCAGCAACAATCAAAGCCAAGAGACACTGGAGTGCTTTTGGAAAGAACTTGCTGACCGCGGGATGCTTTACGGTAAGCGGGGCACAATGACTGGTTCTGTGATTGTCAGCACATGTGGCTCTGTTGGCCTCTGCGCTGTTGGTCCAGCCGTTTTGATTTACCCAGACGGCATCTGGTACCATCACGTTACAGCGGGGGATGTCCCAGAAGTTATCGAAGAGCATCTGATCCACGGACGCCCGGTCTCCCGGCTGCAGGCCTTAACCGTCGGCGAGAGCCCTTAATTCAAAGGCCTTAGGCATCTTTAGACTCGTTTTCTTTAGACTAGTCCTCTTCCGAGAGCAACGCTTTTTTAGCAGACGCCGGGGTCATCTTTTTAGGCAGCACAGACTTTTCAGCTTCAGCCTCTGGGGAAGTAGGAGCATAAGCCTCGATTTCGAGGTCGTCAATCTCAAGGACTTCCTCAGTATCAAACAGTTTGGCGGCCTTGGGCTTGGGCGCCACTTTTGCCCGATTACCTGTGGCTGTTGCCTTACGCGCGGTCTCCGGTTTTGCCTTAGGGCTTTCCTGAGATGCCTGACCGTAATCATCCAATACAGCCTCGATATCAGGATCCAGATCGTCTAACAAGGCTGTTGAGGCACTCGGACGACGGGTTGCTTCCACCTGGAAATCTTCTGACAGGCTGGCACGAGGGACACCACCGCTACGAGAAGTGCTATTGGGTGGGGCATTATTTGGCAAAGAAGACGGATTATTTTTAGCGGAACGCCCTGGCCTGCGGTTTCGTCTACCGCCACTGCGCTCACGGCTGGCTGCCGCAGCAGCTGCACTTTGAGCAACGCCACGACGGGGACCGTCGGCCTCATCACCGTTCTCATCCAAATCCGAATCAGAATAATGATCCGAGGCGAGATTATCCTCGTCAGCGCCGTCCATATCTTCATCATCTAGGTCGATCAGATCAGAGTCTTGCTCTAATTGGGCTGAGCGTATGGTTTTAGAACCATCCGTACTTCTCGATGGCTTAGATTCTTCGCCGCGACGAACCACAGTCCCTTCTAAGACCTGAGGCTCATCTTCTGAGTCATCGTCATCACTGGGATCATCTTCAAATTCACCCGCCCCAGGGAAGGAAAGCGCATCGGACAATGCTTCAGCACGGTCGAGCTCTTCCTCTTCACTTTCTGAAGCACCCAATCGGGGCATCAAGGTAATGGCTGTCCCGTCTTCAATCGCATGGACCAGGGTCACAATGTCATTACATTTGGGATTAATACGACTCAAAATACCGTTCACACCGGCTGGCGTATAGGCTACTTTGGCCACCGTGGCAAATCGAAATCCAGCAAAGGCTGCCAGTTTGTTTTTCAACATGTCTTCAATCTGTTTGGCATCCAAAGGCCGGCCTTTGGCAATTTTTGCCACCTCTGACAAGTGCCTAAATAACAAGCTTTTGGGCAAATGTTGATCGTCGGACATCGCTTGTTTCAGAGGGTCGACATGGATTAAAGCAAGACGTCCGGGTCCTCGTTCTGGCCCACCAGGACCTCGTTCTGGACCGCCAGGGCCTCTTTGCGGGGGGGCACCTTTGGGTTGTTTCACTTGGCGCACAGGGAAAGCGTTTCTACCAGCTCTCGAGGCGCTTCTGGGATCCCCGTCCAAAGAAGGCGGCGCCCAGTTGAACTCTTCCACCGCATGACCCGTGGCATTACACGCGGTACAGTTTTTGGTAAAAATTTCACTCAGAGCCTGTCCTTGTCGGTGGCGAGTCATTTCAACCAAGCCAAGATCAGACAATTGACCAATTTGTGGCTTAGATTTATCCGGTGCCAGCTCATTTTCGAACGCTTCTAACGTCGAAAGTTGGTCTGCACGGGATTCCATATCGATAAAATCGACAATAATCATCCCGCCAATGTTTCTCAACCGAAGTTGTCTGGCGATCTCTTTGGTGGCCTCTAAATTGGTGAGACGAATCGTCTCAGCCTGAGATTTTAAGCTCGTGAACTTTCCACTGTTCACGTCTACGACCGTCAGTGCTTCTGTTGCCTGAATGTAGAGATACCCACCACTGGGCAGTGGCACTCTGGTTTGCAAGGCTTGCTTAATCTCACGGTCAACAGAGGTGCCCACCAGAATGGACTGGTTGCCGTTGTAAACGGTTACTTTAATCCCTTTTTCCATATTCCAGTTTTGCAGCAGCTGTTGCGCCCGTTGCTGACCAAAATTGGTGTCTACCAGAATCTCCTGGACATCGTCGGTCACAATTTCTCGAATAACCCGGTACAGCAGATCCTGATCCCGGTATAACAAAGTGGGCGGGGCCGAAGTATCCGCCATTTGGACCACTGTTTGCCAGCGCTCCATCAGGATCTCAAAATCTTCTTGGATATCAGACTCTGATTGTAAATTAGCTTCAGTCCGGATGATCACACCCACACCTGGGGGCTTAATCAAGCTGACAACCGATTTTAGTCGCGCACGCTCAGACTGCTGCTCGATCTTACGACTAATACTAATCCCTTTGGATTGGGGCATTAAGACTAGGAAGCGACCCGGCAGGCTGATATCAGTGGTGACGCGAGGTCCCTTGTGGCCTGTAGGTTCTTTCATAACCTGAACAACCAATTGTTGTTTGGGTTGTAGACGGTGGGTTAAATCGCCCTTACCTTGGACATCACTGGAGTGTAAAAACCCCATTTTGTCCCCACCCACATTCACAAAGGCGGCATCAATACTGGGTAAGATATTTTCAACTGAGGCGAGATAAACATCCCCGAGCAGAATATCTCCTCGGTGAATAATAAATTCGACCGCCCGATCGTCCTCCATCAAGGCAGCAATATTGTCCCGCTCGGACACAATTACCCGACGTTTCGTCATAATCAATAAAATCCTTTTCAATCATTATCAAGATATCAAATCATTTCAAACTAATAAAACATCCCTACAGGCTTATGCAGCCAGCAGGCAAACTTGTAACAACCTTTGTTTACGGGTTCACTAATTGTCATTGGGGTTTGTTAAACCAGAAAATTCTTGTGTAAATGCCTTTTGAGATAGTTCAAAACCTGTTCGAGTGACAGACCAGCGTAAGTCGGGCCATTGCCCCTGGGGATCCAGGTTACTCAGCAACCAATCAGGCTTGATAAACACCGCAGGGTCCTTGGGTTGGAAGCGGGTTTTAAACGAAAACCGAAGACCGTTACTGCCATCCCTGCGAAAATCGGCCATCCGACATTCAGAGAGATAGGGGATTAAATCAAAACTTTTTGTCGATTGCTTGGTCTGAACCGTGACAGGCAAACTGGAACGACCAGCCAAATCTGCCACAATTTCTTTCATCTTACCCTCTATATCAGGGTCATTGCAAGTCCACCGGGCAATGTAATTTACAGCAACAATGGATCGGTCAATGGATGGAGTGGGCCAGGGAAGCACCGTCCCCTCTTGTATCCGTCCGCCTTCAGGGAGCAATTGATTCATCAGGACAATGAATGCGTGAACCTGATCTTGTCCGGGGGCTTCTGTCAGTTCAATATCCACCAATTCACCTGAGCTTTCCATTAACATGGAGAGCGCGGGACTAAATCCAATTTTGGGCTTGGGATTAAACCCCTGGCTGTAAGCAACAGGCAATTTAGCACGCGAAACCACACGGTGAAGCATTCTCAACCAGTCCAGGTGCGAGATAAAGCGAAGCCGTCCGCGTTTCTCTACAATCAATCGAAGCACCACTACCGGCTCTTTCTGCAGTTGTTCGGGGCGATCAGAGACATCGATAAAACGGGCATGTTTGCGTTTTTCTGAGGCAGGGTTCTTTTCTTTCAGCTTAATCTCTTTCAGCTTGATTGGGCCATTTCCAGCATGCTTGGGTGTCTCAATAAACTTTGGCCAGGTCGTATAGGTGGCACAAACCCCACACGTACTACAGGTTTCAAAGCAAGGCGTGGTACTGGCCGCAGTCACTGCACGCTCATACTCTGTCTTGAGCCATTCATGCGTCAGCCCCATGTCAATTGGCGCCCAGGGCAGCGGGTCATCAGGGTCAGTATAAATTTCTTGTGTCAGCACTTCTGGGTCCAAACCCACTTCTTTGAGGGATTCAAACCACTTGTCAAAGGAACGAACATCCTCCCAGGCATCTAAATAGGCCCCTTTGCTATAGGCCCGCTCGATCACATCGGCAAGACGGTTATCGCCTTTGCTGATTAAGGCTTCAAGCTTACTCAATTCGGGGTCAGTAAAGTTAAACTTCACCCCACTCATCGACCCTTTGGAGGCTCTCACCTGCTCTTTGATGTAGCGAATTTTCTCGTGCAACTGTGCCAGACTGTCTTGAGGGAACCATTGAAACGGTGTGTGAGGCTTGGGCACAAAATTGGAGATGGTGACATTGACTTCCAGATTCTGCCGAAAGGTGTTTGTTGCCTCATCCCGGCGAATAGCGGCACACAGTTGCTTCATCCGACGGACCGTATCCAGAATGCCGTCCAGATCAGCCGTGGTCTCAGTGGGCAGACCAATCATAAAATAGAGCTTGACCTTATTCCAACCGGCCTGATAGGCGGTTGTTACGGCGTTCATAATCTCTTCATCACTCAAATTCTTGTTGATCACATCCCTCATTCTGGCCGTACCGGCTTCTGGGGCAAAGGTCAGCGTGCTTTTACGAACACTTTGGACAGCATCCGCCACTTCCAGACTAAAGCGATCAGCCCTCTGGCTGGGCAGGGATAAGGAGACATTCTTCTCCTTGAGTGCGTCTGCCACTTCCAAAATCATCGGCTTAAAGTAAGAGTAATCTGCGATAGACAAAGACAGCAGGGAACATTCCTCGTATCCTGTCTTTTCGATATCCCTGAGTGCAGATTCTTTGATGGTTTCGATGCTCTGCTCTCGAACCGGCAGATTAATAAAGCAGGGTTGGCAAAAACGGCACATCCGGTCACAGCCCCGACGGGCCTCAACCACTACACGGTCGTGCACCGCCCCTACCGTAGGGATTAAGGGGGCCAACGTAACAGGTTTTTCGGCAATATCGACAATGCGTTTATAGGCTTTTTGAGATTTCCCTGGGACGTAAATCCCTTCTACTGTGGCTAAATATGAAAGGATACTCTCTCGATCCCACTTCTTTTCAGCCTTGACCTGTTTGAGATAATCCAAAATCTCGAGCAGTACCTCTTCTCCGTCACCGAGAATAAAGGCGTCAAAGAAAGGAGAAAGCGGCATCGGGTTGGCACTGCCAGGACCGCCTGCAATCAGGATAGGCCAGCTGGATTTTACCCCACACAGTCTCTCTGGCATCGGATTTTTTCGGTCCTCAGCACGGAACTGGATGCAGGCCGACTCCAATAGCCCCAGGATCGTGGTGTAATTGAGTTCATACTGGAGTGAAAAGGCCAGTAGATCAAAATCCACCAGTGCTTGTTTGGACTCCACAGCAAAGAGAGGAATGTGATGTTTGCCCAGTGCTTCTTTAAAGTCGAGCGCGGGGGCATAAACACGGTCACACATATAATCTGGCTGTTGATTTACGAGACTGTAGAGAAGTTTGAGTCCGTAATTGGAAAACCCAATCTCGTATAACTCTGGAAAGGTGGCTGCCATCGTCACAGCGGCCTTTTCAAAAGATTTGTTGAATGTCCCCTGCTCTAAGCCAATATAACGGCCTGGTTTGGCTACGTGAGGCAGTATTTCTGTTTCCAAGACATGGGTACTGGAGGTTACCATCAAAAAAACTTTCTGCTTAAGGCAAGGTCCAATGCGAACAGAACCAATGTTAAACGTTGGCCTGATTGTAGCAAGAACATGGCAAATTTAGATTAATTACGCCCGTTGAGATTTAGCCAGACGGCGTGCCAGAGAGGCTATTTTCTCTTGCGTGCGTTGGACTTGCTCTCCAATTTGCTCAAGCTGCATATAGGCCTGATAGTGAGTAATGGCTTCAGCGTAGCGCTTTTGCTTTTCCATGCTTTGGCCCAGTAACCAGTGGGCTTGGCTATTGGTTTCATCTAGAACCAAGGCCTCTTGAAGGAGAGAATCTTTTAGAACTTGGGTATTCTCTTTTTTGTCTGTGAGGCGGGCAGCCTGTAGCACCCGCTGCTTGGCCTGTTGCATCTGCGCCATGGCCTTTTGTTCACCCAGGAGCCTCACACTGGCGGCACGATCCGGTGGTAGATCTTTGGCACCGCGTTCAAAGGCTTTCAAGGCCCAGGTCGGCTGTCCCATTGTCAGCAGTAGCTCACCCAATGTAAAACAATCCGATGCAGTTCTCACAGAACTCACAGCTTGGGCGTATATCTGGCTTGCCTGAGTGAGCTCCATTCTGGACTGTCTTGCCAAGGCTTTGGATACCAAGGCATTCACACCAGCACCTTCCTGATTGAGTTGCGTGTTAGACGCTGTTTTTTGCATGCCCCCAGGCCCGAACACCCTGGCTTGGAGCAGCTTGGCTTCCAAATGATCGGGCTGATAGCTTAAGGCTTCATCGACATAACCGAGAACGGCTGCATCACGACCCAAATGCCCTTCAAAGGCCAGAGACATCGTTCTTTCTTTGGCCGCCTGTGTCATCGCAACATCTGTCATCCCCTTTGTTGCTTCAGGCTGATTGGGATGCTCTTCTAAGAACTGCTTGTAATAAGCCCGGGCAATATCAGGCTGGTCTTGTCTGAGGGCTTCTCTAGCAATATCCAGAGTGAGCGAATCCGCCTTGTCCAATGACTCATTATCACCGGCCTGAAGCAGGCTTTCTTGCAGGTTTTTCATGAGTGCGCTTGCAAGGGGCGCATCCCCACGCGCTTGATAGTATTGAATCAGGGCTCGGGAGGCTTCTTCTGATTCTGGCTTAATCGCCAGCGCTTTTTGAAATGCATTGACAGCAGCAGCCCCATTGCCCTGCTGGGCGTAAACCCGGCCCAATTGTGTATAAACCGCAGCATTGTTGGGCTGTTGATAGAGGGCTGTTTCCAGCGCAATCAGCGCTTTGTGTGTTTGCCCTTGTTGAGTATAGGCTTTACTGAGTTGATAATAGGCCACTGGGTTTCTACTCTTTAATCGAATGGAGCGAATCAGACGGGGCATCGCCTCAGTCACCTGATTTTTTTGCAGTAACATCGCGCCGAAGGCTTCTTGCAGAGAGGGGTTCTTAGCAGCACCTGGCCATTTGACTGCTACAGATATGAGTGATTCTGCCTCTGCCACTCTACCTTGAGCCTGATACACTCTAGCCAGATCCACAGCAGCATCGATATAGCGAGGTCGTAAGCGAAGCGAAGTCAATAATGATTGTGCCGCCTGCTCTAACAGTGCGTCTTTATTTTGGCGAACGGTGCCGTCCGAACTACTGGTCCACTCGTAATACGTATTACCAAGCCCCCGGTGAGCCAGGACATTTCTGGGATTTCTTCGAATTAATGCCTTAAACTGAGCTTCTGCAGCACGTAACTGTGTTTTTGATAATTGCTTTTGGGCTTTTTGAAGCGAGCTAGCACCTAATTTACCAGGTAAACCAATCTTTTCAGGATCAAAATTAGAAAAAGTCTCTACCGGTAGACGATCACGGCGAGTCACAGTCCCCTTCAGCACCGGTGAAGTTGCATCTGCCTGGGAAAAATACGCCGAGCTCAATATCATGCCGAAAGTCAGAAAACAGCTGACCACTGTTGGCGATACCCTAATAACCATATGCCGAAAACTCCTGCCTAAAACTCCTCATTAACTACTCAACTTGTCGGCACCTAAAGAGACAATCCACAACAAGACGCCCAAAAATTAACATATGTAAACTTTAAAAAAACGCCTCAATACAACAAAGAGGAGACGCACGAGTTTGGAGAGTAAACATTCATCTGCATATGGGGATTGTGAAGGATTCTGCCCCTGATAAACTCACTGTTTTGCTTACGTTACCCCTTAAAAGTGACAATCGAAATCCAGACAATCTGATAGGATAGTGGGGTACAGATAAACTTGGACGGACGAGGGATACACAACTACTTACACAAAAAATCGTCTTGATTTGGTGTTCTAAAAACGTCTTCATTTTGTGTTCTCCATTTTGTGTTCTAAGGATTAAGAGAGTTTTGACCCGACTACCGATGCTCAATAAAGTCCTGAATTTTTCTGCAGAGAGATATTTCAAGACCGCTGGTGACTTGTTCATCTACGAGGGTGACTATGAGGCTGCCCTTGCAATGGTGGAAAAGAACTTGGAGCTGACACCTCAGGACATTCGTGCCTTGGTGTTAAAAGGCGATATTCTTTTTTGTCTGAACCGGGACATGGAAGCCTTACAAGTTTTAAACCGGGCTTTAGAGTTGAATCAATATTGTGCAGAAGCCTTGATCTCCAAAGCCGGTGTATTGGATGTGCTGGGTCAGCACAGAGAAGCGCTGCATTGCTGTGAACAAGCGCTTCCACTCATTGAATCCCATAAGCAATATCTTTTTAGCACCGTCGTCGACCAAAAACTGGTCTTACTTATTCGCTTAAAGAAATATCGTGAGGCCCAACAGGTTTTAACCACGGCGAAGCAATACTTAGAGCTTGAAGATTACCGCTCTTTGCTAGCCGCCTATCGACCTTTATTGGAACGAATCCGCAAAGAACTTCGGGAAAAGCGTCACTCAGGCTCTTCTGAGACTCAAGTTATGCTGAAACTCATTAAATCGTAACTATTTAAACCTTTATCTCCACTGGACACACCTTAATACCACTCGCTCTGCGGGTGGTTTTTTTTAGGCAATTTCAGCCTTGAATTTGTTTTTATTCTCTTACAGTGTTCTTAATTCTCACGTATAGATTTCAACCCAGCCTATGTCCCACCCTGTAACTTGTGTTGCAGGATTTTTTTTGGCAGCCTCAGTCATCCTCTGTCATCAAAGATAATCTCGGGGATGTTTTTTAGGGAGCTTTGGAAGTGGCAGCCTGGATATCAATATCTGGATTGGGATTGAGATAGAAGCGAATATCCGCAGTCAGTTTAATGGTCCTCACCGGGACTGACGTTGATGCGGTACCAGGTGTTGCAGCAGAGGGCGCATTGGTTGCACCCGCCTCGTTCTCAAATTTAACGTTGGCCAGTTCCATCAGTTTTTTGTGATTGGCAATGTTTGAGAAAAATGTAGAAAGCTGATCGAAAGTGCCTCTGGCCGTAAAGTTGTAAATTGCCTGCTGAAAACGACCGCCCACAGTGGGGTCAGAAGGGGACACCGCATTGTTGGGATCTCCACCCGCAGCCGCCAGAGGATCGTTGGGATCGGGTGTTGCTGGGGGTACGCCAGGAAGGGCAGGAACGCCCGGAGGCTTATCTTTAGACGCCGGATCTGAGCCGGCTGGGGGAAGCAACGGCGCTGTTGGCACGACCGGTTGAAGGTTTAAAACCGCAATATGATTTTTGTCCAATATGCCAATAAACTGGCTCAGTAATTGCTTTTGAACATGCTCTTTGGTTTGCGGGGTCACCGCAGGGATCTGAATATCCTTGGGGAATTTCTTGGTCACATCAATCCCGGATAAAGATTGCTTAATGGCACTGTTAACCTGGTCCAAACTATTGACCTGCTCCTGCAACTCACCCATTTGTGTGAAGTTTGCAAAGAGCTTTTCGCCCTCAGGCATAATCAACATCACAACAATGGTTCCCCCGCCACCAAATAAAATGGCAAGGGCCAGTAATAATAATTCACGACGTTTCAGGCCCATCAGGATTTATCTCCTGGTTGTTTTGGCAATGGTAATTTCGGCAGCGGGATTTTAGAAGGGTCAGTCTTTGCTGGCTTTTCCCTCCAATCCTCAGGCAATAAGGCTTCCTCATCCAACTTGATCTGCCCGCCCACTTCAAACTCAAAGGAATGTGCCGGCGCTGTGGACTCTTTAATACTTCTGACAGAGACATTGGTCGTGTACGGAATAGCGTCAAAACCTTTGGCAAAATGAATAATCGCCTGTGAAGACAAAGCCTTCCCTTTTATGGAGATATTATCATTGATGTCCATGGTGGTGAGCCAGAGATCTTGCGGTGTTGTTTTCTTAAGATCGTCCACAAGGTGCACGTACAACTGGTTTCGAAGCACCACATTATTGATTGCCGTAATAATACTGGACTGAATATCTGATTTTTTCTTCTGGGCTTCTTTTTGCGCGTTGAGTGTCACCTGTTCTGCTTCTTTTTGCTCTTTATCTTTGGTCAGCTGAGCAATGGCCCCGCTCAACCAAAGACCGTTCAGCCCGCTCAAAACCACCCAGATACCTGTCAGTAAAACACACGTGACAATACCGCCTATTAAGATTGGCTTTGGATCGACACCGCCAGTATCATCTGCCGCGTCATCACCGCCCTTATTACCCGCTTTGGCCCCAGCTTGCATGTTGAGATCGAAAGGAAAGAGCACACTGGAGTGGCGACAAGTCCCTACCGTAGAGACCATTAAATTGGGGTTATCTGACTGGAGATGCGGCCCCCAAAGGCAAGGCCGCACCGGAAGTTGGAGCTGCTCATTCAGCCCCTGGACCAAATCACCGCCCAGGTTATGGGTCAGCCAGATGCCGGGGTCATGCGCACTGGCAGTTCGACGGATTTCATCCACCAAATCTGTGACATAAGGCGAACTGGGACCCGCCTGAAGCAGCGCATTGGTATCAATATTGACCTCTCGTAATTCGAGAAGATTATTTCCTCTCCAGAGAGAGATCATGACCCGGTTCATCCCAACATACAGGAAGCCCCAAGGCTTATCAGAACCCATTTGTTGGACAAGACTCTCCAAGACGCCTGTACCGGCCATCCCTCTGAGAATATTAAAAGGCTCAACGTCAATGCTGGCAATTTTTAACTTACTCAGCTGTGCGGCTTTTTGGTACGCATCGTAGGTATCTCGGCGCATAGCCAGAAACAGAATTCGCTGCATTCCCCGGGGGACAGGGACACCTTCCAGGTCTACGTAGTCAACAACGGCTTCCGCATCATCAAAAGCCCGGTAGCGCTCCGCCTCACTGGATAGCGACAAGTACAACTGTTTCTTGTCAATTTGAGGTAATTCCAAGACACGAATGAGTGTCGGCGGAATGGACAGATGAAACGCGCGGGTTTTGGGCCGCAGCTCTGCCATCAAATCCTTAAACACCTGACTTAATAAGCCAGGATCGGTCACCTCTTCTCCCTCACCTGAGAAAAGCCCGGTAGGAACCGGCATGGTTACCGAATTTTCAATTTTAAACCCTTTTTCAGAGAAAATAGCCGCCTCGATAAAATCGTGCGTAATCGAGATACCCACTGTTGTTTTGGTTTTGGTTTTTTTAATATCAGCCATAATGAACCATGATTAACTCTGAAGTATCTCTCAGTATTAGGGTCTTAAATGACCATGACGACTCAGTCGGCACTCTGCTCTAACATCAAATCTCTTATTGAATCGAATGACTTGAAACATCTAACCTCTCAACCAGCCTCTCAACTAGCCAGAAGCTTGAAACTTGCGAAACAGGAAACAAGTCACCTGCCACTCAAGAATACAACCCCACTATAACACAGGATGCCTTTTTGGGGGGCTTGCAGGTCAGGCTTACAGGTCACAATTGTAAAGAATTTGCTTGTATTTCCTGCCAGCACTCGCTAGGCCCTCCATTAGCGCTCGCTCAGAAACCCAATCAATCCGAACGCAGCTCGTTTCTGCAGAGGCTTTGAGGCTTGTAGCAACTGAACAACGGCATCGCGCACCACAGGATCTTGGATATTCTCCAAACCCCAGGAAGAGACTTTTTCTGAGGCAAACCAAGCTACGGGTTTCTGATACAGGGCGGCCAATTGGAAAAGCTCTACCACCTCAACCTTACGCTTACCTGTTTCTATCGCAGAAATAGTCGACACAGGCACTTTCAAGAAGCGTGCTGCTTGATCTTGCTTCATTTTAGCAGACTGCCGGGCCTGCTTTAGCTGTTTACCAAGCTTAATCCGTTGTTCTGTCCAGCTATCCATCAAAACTCACGATGCTACCTTACTTGTGCTAACGTTATTTTACGCGATTATTTTCGTAACCAGACTTTACAAAACTCAAAAGAGATTTTATCTCGATATGATTACCCTTTCCGACCTCTCTCTGGAAAAAGCGACACTGCGCAAAGACTATCGAGCCTTGCGCCAAAAGCTGGCGTTGACGGCCCATGGTTCTATTGCCACGACCTATCTTCAAGTTTTACACCATGCCGATTGGTTTCAGCAAGCAATGTTTCTCGGTGGTTACGCGGCCAGAAGCGATGAACTGCCTTTTTGGTGGGTGATGGAGCAGACTCTCGATAAGAGCTGGTATTTGCCCAAGATAAATCCCGACATTGATCAAGAGCGCTCTCAGGAACTCACTTTCCTAAAATACACGGGAGCAAAGAGCGAATTATCTCTGGGCCGCTTTGGGATTTTAGAGCCGGCGGAAACTGCCATTAAACCAGAAGAGGCTCTACAGGTATTATTTATTCCAGCACTGGCTTATGACCTACGCGGATACCGCCTCGGTTACGGAAAAGGCTATTACGATCGTTATTTGTCTTCACCAGAAGAGGCACAGAAAAGGCCCCTGCTGGTAGGGGTTGCTCATTCGATGCTTCTGACTGACAGACTCCCACGTGAGCCCTACGATGTGCCAGTGGATATTCTCCTGACAGAGCAAGGGCTTATCACAACGCGTTGAAATACACATTTTGTGGGTGTAGGCAAAATCATTGTCGATTCACTTTGCAGATGATATTTTGGAACGCATCACCGGTAAGAGTATTACACAAGAGTATGCCAAGAGTCTGCTCTTGGGCGAGTTTGATTTTGGGCGCTTAACTCAGTTGGTAGAGTGCCTCCTTTACACGGAGATGGTCACTGGTTCGAGTCCAGTAGCGCCCACCAGTTTTAATAGGGAGAGATACACCATGAGTGACGTTTTAGCCGATTCACAAACGCCTCAAATGCCCAAAGTATGGCTCATTACTGGCTGCTCTTCTGGCTTGGGACGTCATATTATGGAAGCCGCCCTTGAAGCCGGAGATAGTGTGATCGCCACGGCCCGAAAGCTTGATTCTTTTGAAGCACTGAAGGCTCAATACCCAGGTCATCTCCATCCAATGGCACTGGATGTCACCCAAACAGATCAAATAGAGACTGTGCTGAAGGCAGCATGGGGACTCAATCAGCGTATTGATGTTCTGGTAAACAATGCGGGCTACGGACTCATCGGTGCGTTGGAAGAGTATTCTGAAACAGAAATTCGCCAAAACTTTGAAACCAACTTGTTTGGTCCCATTCACCTGATGCGCCAGGTTCTCCCCTATATGAGAGAACAAGGGTTTGGTCATATTATCAATATTTCTGCCATCGCAGGATTTGCCAATGAGCTGGGTTTTTCAATCTATGGGGGCGCAAAGTTTGCCCTCGAAGGTGTATCAGAAGCCTTGCACGGAGAGGTCAAGTCCCTGGGCATTAAGGTGACCATCATTGAACCAGGCCCCTTCCGCACAGATTTTATAGGACGTTCACTGGTCGAAACCGAAACGGTATTGCCACAGTATGAGAAAACCGTGGGCAAATTTAAGCAATTTCTCCAATCCATCAACGGACAACAGCCTGGAGATCCTGTCAAAGCAGCACGCGCCATCGTCAATTTAACCCGTGAGGCCAAACCACCTCTTAGACTAGTACTAGGCAAATATGCCTATACCAAATTTCGGCAAAAAATTACCCAACTGACCCGAGATTTAGATGCCTGGGAGCCTGTAGGCCTCAATACCGATTTTTAAAGCAATAAAAAACTTCATTTCCCCTTCACTTTTTTTGCAGAGTGTCGATACCCATTGCAGAAAATAGACTGATCGTTCTATTTTTTGTCTGGCACGCTCTGTCATTCAATATTGGGTATAGTTTTGGGTACACTGGAGATTTTGATATGAAGCTATTAGATCGTCTGATGTCCTCTGGGGCAAATGGCACCCATGAAGACGCATTGAACTTAGCGCAAGCCAAAACGCTTCAGCAGTCCCTGGCTGAAGCTGATCAAAATACTCAGGCATTGATTGCACTGACCCAAGAGCTGTCCAAGGCAAAAGAAATGGAACAGACCATTCTCGCGGCGCTCAATATTGTGAAAACCCATTTTGGCTGGGCTTATGGATCTTATTGGAAACTGGACGCCAATGAACAAGTCCTAAAGTTTTCGGCTGATGTGGGCAACGTGAATACAGAGTTCTCCACTGTCACAGCACAAGCTAAATTTAAAGAAGGCGAAGGCCTGAGTGGTCGTGCCTGGAAAGCACGGGAACTTGTTTTTGTCCAAGATTTGGGTGAGTTAACCGATTGCTGCCGTCGCGAGCCAGCCCAAAGAGCTGGTGTGAAATCCGGTATTTGTTTTCCGGTGATTGTGGACGGCAATGTTCATGGCACCATGGACTTTTTTGCCTTGGAAACGCTGAGCTTGTCGGAAAGTAGAATGCAAACCCTTCGACAGGTCAGCAAACTGATCTCAGAATCGTTGACCAAAACGGACATGTTGAAAAATAACCAGGCCCTGTCTGAAATTTTGGAACTCCTGGGCAAAGCCTCAACGCCCAAAGAAGCGGCTCGAATTGCGCTGGAAACGGTTAAATCCACGTTTGGATGGGCGTATAGCTCATACTGGCAGTTCGATCCAGAGAAGAACTGTTTGACATTCTCGCAAGAATCTGGCTCGGTGAATGAAACCTTCCGTAAAGTGACCCAAGAAGCAGAATTTACTGAAGGTGTGGGTCTCAGCGGACGCGCGTGGAAGGCCCGAGATTTGGTTTTTGTCCAAGATTTAGGGGATCTTCAAGATTGCTGCCGCCGGGAATCTGCCCAAAAGGCCGGCGTAAAATCAGGTATCTGCTTCCCGATTATTGTCGCCGGAGAAGTACGGGGCACCATGGACTTTTTTGCGCTCGAAGTGCTCACATTGAGTGCCGATCGAAAACAGGCCTTGAAAAACGTTGGGCGTCTGATTTCCTCTGCATTTGAAAAGTTTGAGACACTGGAAAAGATGGAGCAGGAAAAGAAAACCGCCGTTATTCTCAAACAAAACGCCCATGAGTTATTGCAATTTGCAGATTCGCTGAGTCAGATCAGCATGACTATTTTAGACAATTCTCAAAAAAGTTCTGATATGGCTATGACTGTTGCCAGTGCCGCAGAGCAAGTCAGTACCAACACCTCTGGGGTTGCAGCAGCAACAGAAGAAATGTCAGTCACCGTCAAAGATATTTCTCGTCAAGCCAACGCAGCCTACCAGACTGCGTCATCCACCAGCACCAAAAGCACAGAGGTCAAGTCGATTATTGATGCCCTGGGGCAATCGGCGCAAGAAATCAGTAACGTGGTGAATATTATCCGAGACATTGCCTCGCAGACAAATTTACTGGCCTTGAATGCCACCATTGAAGCTGCCAGTGCGGGGGTCGCCGGAAAAGGCTTTGCGGTTGTGGCCAATGAAGTGAAAGAACTGGCCAAGCAATCTGCGGTTTCGACCGAAAGTATTCGCAATCAGGTAGAGGCGATTCAAGGCAACACCCATCAAGTGGTGCAGTCCATTCTGCAAATTTCTGAAGCAATCGAAAACCTAAATAACTATAACAATATGATTGCCAGCGCCATTGAGGAACAATCTGCCACAACCAATGAAATCAGTCGGCACGTGTCAGAATCCTCGAAAGGCTCTTCAGAGATTGCACGAAGTATTGCCATCTTGGCCCAATACTCTCAAACCACGGCCAGTAATGCCCAAGATATTCAAACCTTGATTGAGCAAATCAAAAAAATGTCCAGCTCACTGGTGAATTTAGTCAAATAATTCTGGGTTTTGCGATTAATTTTTGGACACCGGTATTGAGCTTCTCTAGCGAAATACTGGCCAATAAAATAACCCAAGGCAGAATCTGGAACTGATATCGATCCGTGGCAACAGCAATACTATAGTGCATTACGAGCCAAAGTATTAGAAATACCAAAATGGCTGTTGCCACCCGCTTTTTTTCAAGATCTTGTTCACGCCAAACAGTCGACATTAAACAAATAAATCCAAAACTGGCCAGCACCAGAATCGCTCGCCAAAACTGGGTTGAGTATTCTGCCAAATGCCTTAACAGTTTGGGGTGTTGAATTATTGTTGTTTTCAGCATTTTGGAATGATCAATCGACCATTGCACCCCGGTGCGAGAATCCCACAAAATGCCTTTGAGTCTGACAAACCCAAATTGGAGATATTTTAAAGGATCGGATTGAATAATTCCCCAGGATTTATCTTGCATCACCTGGTAACTTCTAAGCCTCCCTGCTAGCGACCCATCATCTACTTTTTGAATGTCATCTTTAAACGGCATCGGCTCAAACATGGATCCATTGTGCTCATAATTTGTGGCATATAACATCCAAATTTCTTCTCCAAAAAAAAGTTTGGCTTTACCTGTAAGTAAATACTGATGAAAGACCCATGATCCTAGTAATAGAGCCACGGTGGTGAGTAAGGGGACCAGACGCCGAAGGGCATGCTGAATCTGTTTCCAAGAAAAGGGAGACCCCAGCGATTTTATTTCAGTCAATAGTAAAAAAGGCAGCATCAAAAGATTGGTACTGCGAATCATCGTCGCCACAAAGATAACGAAACCCACACCCACCTGATTCATCCAGTGTTCACGAGAGAGATCCGGTTTTGTCAATAACCAAAGAACCATCATCATCATCACGATAGCCGGAATCTCAGAGGCCATGATCGCTGTATAAGAAACAGCTTGGGGCAATACGGCCATCAAAACCACTGCTGCCCAGCCAACAAATCGACCGAAATAATTTCTGCTCAATGCAAATATCAAAAATAGACTGAGTATTGAAAAGAGTAAATTAACCGCCCATCCAACCCACAACGAATTCCCCAGACCGTAAAAGAAAAACGTATACAGCAACATAATGCCTGGATGTCGCTCAATAATATCAAAGTCATAGTGTCCATGATAGATCTGTTGTGCTTGAGCCCAATAGACCTCAAAGTCACTAAAGGGAGTTGGCTGAGTCCAATTTATCCATAGCAAACGCAGCAAAAAAGCGAGTGCCAAGACAGCCATCAATAGCCATTTCTCTGATTTTATCTCAGAGGATCTCAGTGAAGTGACCGTCGTTTTTATCAGCTGGTATGTGAAAAAGGCGAAAAAAAGTAGTCCAATAAAAAATAACAGCTCAGTGGTTAAGATCGAACGAAAGAGATAGAGACTATCGAAAACAGTGAACATATTTTTTTTCGATTCCAGAAAATTTTTCTAATAAACAAACATTTTAATATTAATTCAAGCATTTTAATATTAATTAATGTTCATTGGCCCGATGGGGCAGAGATATTCAGCCCTAAATATTCAGCCCTAAATATTCAGCAAGGATAACACAGGGATAAGACCTGAGGCCCTTATTTACTACATTTATAATATGTTATTAAGGTTTTCCCTCCCAAATAGTCACCAAATTGCACGCTAAATTACTCGAAAGAGGAGTGCTATCCGGCTGTTTTTAGATTAGTCTTGGAGCATTAATCATAGGCTTTAGTGGAAAATGTTTCCCTCACCATTGACAGATCAACGATGCAAAGTGCTGAAATGGCGCGTTATTTCTTTCAAGTCGGCAACTCTCTTTGCTGTACTGTTTGTACTGCTTCATTTATCAACCTCAAGCGCTGGCTTATGCGAAAGTATTTCAGCGAATAAAGACGTTAATAAACCCAATAATACCCAAGCCATGCCGGCTGTATCAATTTCAGAGCCACTGCTAGAGATATCAGCCCCTTCTGTGACAGGAGAAGGAAGTGAGAGCCGAAAAATTTCGCTTGATCAAGTACTCCAGATGGCAGAAACAGCAAATCCGACCTTAGTCGCAGCTAAATCTGGACTGAAAGTGAGTGCTGCCGGTATTGGAATTGCAAAGCAACGGCCTAACCCTATACTATCAGGGCTTTATGGATTTGGAACAACTACCAGTGTGCAAGGTCAAGACCAGCAAATCTATGCCACACTGACGATTGAGGCACCAGGGAAGCGTCGCAGTAGAATACTGCTAGCCCGTGATAATCTTCATCAAGATGAGGCTGAGTACCAAACTCAAAGACTAGAGGTACTTGGGCAGATCAGACAAGCCTATGCTGAAGTGGCCATTGCTGAAGCCTATTTAAATGTGATTAATGAGCAAGCCAGGCTTTTAGATCAACTGGTTGAAATCGCTGATAAACGTTTTAAAGCGGGTGCGGCGGCTGAAGCCGAAGTATACCAAGCCAAACTGAGCAGGCAACAACTTGAAACAAAACGAATTGATGCCAACAGTGATATTGTTTTGGCCCGACATAAAATGAGTATACTGATGGGAAACAAGCTTCCGTTTGATTTCGTGATCTCGGAAGACTTATTTCACATCCCCAAAACCGATCAACTACTCCAGAGCTCAACCGGGAACTCACTCCTTCCTGATCAGCAACTCGTTCAAATCGCACTGAAAGAACGACCCGACTTAAAAGCAGCGCAACTACAATGTCAAGTGGCAAAATCACAGATTAGACTGGCAAAACGCAACCGAATCCCAGACTTAACTGTTTCAGGGGGGACTCAATTTCTACCACTGCCCGCTGTTTACTCTCCTAATTTTCGGAAAACATTTTTTATTGGTGGTTTCTTTATTTTCAGCATGGAAGTTCCCATTCTCAACCGCAAAAAAGCACCCGTTATCCTGGCTCAAGAACAACTCAAACAGAATGAACTTCAGGTAAAAGATCTCGAAATGAAAGTGAAAGACAGTGTTCAAGATGCTTATATTACGCTTTTTTACGGACTTCAAAAACTTCAGAAATACCAGGTTGATCTGATTCCTGCTTCTGAAGAAGTGCTGAAGATGTCAAAAATCAGCTATACCTTCGGCAAAACGGGTTTAGCAAATGTGATTTTAGCCCAGCAAGCTGACGCCCAGATAAGACAAGGTTATCTTGATTCTGTGGCTGATTATCAAAAAGCGTGGGTGGCCCTTGAGCAGGCCCTAGGCAAAGCCGTGGAGAATTAGAGAGTGACCTACTTATCCGTTAACTCTCTCATTAAATTCTCTCTGCAATACCGCCGCTATGCTGTTTTTCTGGCTTTTATTGCCATGCTAATTGGCTTATGGTCACTCCAAAACCTCCCTATGGAAGCCTATCCAGATTTTACCAATCCTTTGGTTCGGATTATTACTCCCTTTTCGGGAAAAGGGGCTGAAGAAGTGGAACGCCTGGTGACCATCCCCTTAGAAAAAGAAATGAGCGGACTCCCAAGGGAAACCAATGTTCGTTCAGTATCTCTATTTGGGTTATCGGTTATTTACGTCACGTTTGAGCAGGGAACCAAAACCCAACAGGCGCGACAGCTGGTCTTAGAACGCATGAATAGTGCTGATTTACCCGACGACGTAAAACCCGCATTGGATCCTGATGCCTCTGCTGTGGGAGAGATTTTTCGCTACACACTGGAATCTGATTACTTTTCGTCCATGAGCATGAAAACGATTCAAGACTGGCAACTAGAGAAGGCTTTTAGACAAATTCCAGGCGTTGTCGATGTCACCAGCTTTGGAGGCCCGCGCAAAACCTATCAGGTTTTTATCGATCCAGGCAGACTCAAGGCCTATAACTTAACTGTGCTGCAAGTATTTGATGCCATTCATAGCGCCAATGTAACCACTGGTGGGAATTATATTGAAAACAACGGGCAGGCCTATGTGGTTCGAGGAATCGGCTTATTAAAAGATGTGTCCGATTTGGAAAATATCGTCGTGCAAGCAGATGGTTCTGGCACTGCCATTTGTGTGAAAGACGTTGCCAAGGTATCGATTGGGCCAGGGATTCGACTAGGTCAGGTTGGGAAAAATGCCACCAATGATGATGTGATTGAGGGCATTGTTTTGATGCGCCGAGGGGAAGATGTTTCTAAAGTGACAAACCGACTGTACGAGAAGTTACCAGGCATCCAAAGCACACTTCCACACGGCATCAAAATGGTTCCGTTATATGACCGTCTGGATTTGGTCAGAAACACCCTGCATACTATCAGCCACAACGTAGCCGAAGGGATTGTACTGGTTGTGATTGTGCTCCTATTATTTATGTTTAATGTGCGTTCAGCGTTAATTGCCGCAACAGTCATTCCTTTTTCACTGTTATTTGCCTTTACAATGCTCGATTTTTTTCATATTCCGGCAAACTTATTAAGTTTAGGCGCGGTTGATTTTGGGATTCTGGTGGACGGTTCCGTGATTATGGTGGAGCATATTTTCCACCGCCTTAGCCAAAGGCGAAGTAATTTCCCGCACCAAGATTCCTTTTTCCTGCTTACACAAGCCGCACAAGAGGTGGGAAATCCCATCATATTTTCAGGATTAATTATTGTGGTTGCTTTCCTACCCATCTTTTGTTTCTCAGGGGTTGCCGGAATTTTGTTTCACCCACTGGCTTTTACAATGAACTTTGCTCTCATGGGTGCTGTATTGATGAGTGTGACGATTATTCCTGTTTTATGCTGGTATTTTCTAGCCAAAAAGCCGATTAAGCACCGGGAAAGTCCAGTTTTGGTATTTGCCCAGAATCGCTTCTACCCTATGTTAGTTTACTGGCTAAGACATCCTGCTCCTTTCTTGCTGAGTACGGTTGTAGCCTGTATTGGCAGTGTTATTCTGCTAGGCAATATCGGTTCTGAGTTCTTACCCGCATTGGATGAGGGCAATATTTGGATTCGCGTCACAGTTCTACCGACCAGTGTTTCTTTGGAAGAATCCGTTAAAATTGCACGTGAAGTTCGTTCAATCCTGACAAAATATGATGAGGTTAAAAACGTGCTCTCTCAAGTCGGCTCTCCAGATGACGGAACTGACCCCAATAATCCTAGCAATATTGAATTTTTGGTTGATTTATTCCCCCAAGAGACTTGGCGTGCCCAATGGGGAGAGAACAAGCAAAAATTAGTTTCGGCAATGGACCGTGATTTAGAACAGATTCCGGGAATTATCACCACGTTTTCACAATATATTCAAGACAACGTAGATGAAGCAATAGCAGGGGCAAAAGCACCCATTGTAGCTAAAATTTACGGCCCCGATCTCGAAGTGCTCCAGCGATACGCCAAAGAGGTTGGAAAATTAATGCACCAGGTGAGAGGAGCAGAAGATATTTCCATTGACTACATCCAAGGCCAACCGCAATATCAAATTCAAATTAACCGTCTTGAGGCCAATCGATACGGGATTAACGTCAATGATATTACCCGGGTCATTGAGACTGGGATTGGCGGGAAAATAGCGACTCAAGTGCTTGAAGGTGAGAAGCGGTTTGACGTGTTGGTACGTTTTCAAAAACCCTACCGTGCCTCTCAAGCCTCTTTGGAAGGCATGATGATAGCAACACCAACTGGAGTTAAAGTACCCCTTTCTGAGGTGGCGCAATTGGTCCAAGCCACGGGCGCTACGTTTATTCCTCGCTCTGATAATTCTCGAGTGGTGACAGTCAAAGCAGCAGCTCGAGGTCGCGATTTAGGAGGCACGGTACAAGATGCAGAAAAATTAGTCCAACAGCATCTCCATTTACCGGAAGGCTACCGTATCGTCTGGAGCGGTCAATATCAAAATCAACAAGAAGCCAACCGGGGTCTGTTACTTGCGATTCCCGTCACTTTGTTTGGCATCTTTTTACTGTTATTTATTCTATTTAAAAACCCAATTGAAGCCATTCTCGGGATGGTGCCCATCCCGTTAACGTTAATTGGGGGTGTCAGTGCTTTGGCATTAACACACACCTATTTTTCTGCTTCTGCTGGCGTGGCTTTAATTGCAGCAATGGGCGTTTCGGTTCAAAACGGGGTTGTACTGCTTGCCTATATGAAATCTCTAAGACGCTTCTACTCAAACACAACACGGATTGCGATAAAAGCCGCTATGACCAAGTTATCGCCCGTCTTAATGGTTGGTTCACTGGCCATTTTGGGATTAATTCCCGCAGCACTTTCTAATGGCATTGGCTCTCAAAGCCAAAAACCCTTTGCTATTGCCATTATTGGAGGTTTATTCAGTTCTACTTTATTAACGCCACTGGTACTTCCCGTGCTTTTTGTACTGCGTAATAAAGTTCGATTCAGAGAACTCTCTTTTAAAAAAATACGAGACTTGAAAAAACTATTAGAGAAAAGAGCCTGACACTATGAAGAACCAAAAAAAATTGAAGCCAAATGATTATCTGTCTTTCTTAAAACCACTCAGCATCATTCTCATCTCTTCACTCTATTTATCAGCGTGTGAAAAACACCCAAGCATTCCCGTAGTTCCTTCAGAATCGCATTTAACACAGCGTCCTGCCCCCAGTATTACATTATCTGCTGCACAAGAAGCTAAATTCTCCTTAACAACGAAACAAATTATTCAACAAGAACTGGATGAGGTTGTAGAAACCACAGGCCAAGTTCAGGCCACGGTAGATAATGTCGCCCACGTCTTCAGTCCTGTAACTGGCCCTATGATCGCCGTTCCGGTTCAACTGAATCAACAGGTCTCAAAAGGGACACTTCTAGGTCGTCTTAAGTCCGATGATGTGGGACAGCTGCAAGTTCAGTTGCTACAAGATTTGGCTCAAAATACAGCAGACCTCAGACAGGCAGAAGCTCAAACCGTACTTTCCAAAGCCAATTATGATCGCGAACGCATTTTGTATGAGCAGAGAGTCTCCCCTCGTGTTGATTTTGAAACGGCTCGTGCGCAGTATCAAAAGGATCAGATCACCGTTCATGCGCTGGCAGAAAAAAAGCGACACGCCATTGCCAATATGACATCTCGCCTCATGCTGTACAATGTCCCCACATCCACAGTCAATCAAGTTTTAGCCACCCAAAGAATTCTCCCCTTTATCAATCTCTACGCGCCTAAAAGTGGGATTGTGATTAAGCGCGATATTAACGTTGGAGAAATTGCCCTTCCTGACAAAGAATTGTTTGTGGTGGCAGATTTGGACAAGGTATGGCTGGTGGGAGAGGTTTACGAAAAGTTTGTTGAAAGTATCAAAATTGGCCAACCAGTTCACATCACTTTTGATGGGATTGAGGGTAAAGTCTTTGAAGGACATGTCAGCACCATGGATGCCATTCTGGATGCGCAAACTCGCACGCTACAGGTACGTGTATTAGCGGATAATAAAGATCATACGCTTAAACCCAATATGTTTGCCAGGCTTCAAATCAAAACCGGGCAGCGAAAAGTGCTCGCCATACCAACCACAGCCATTCAAAAATCTGGCGATGCAAGTTTTGTTTATGTTTTGACAAAACCACATACGTATGAAGAAAGAAAAATCAAAGAAGGGTTGCGTAGCAACGGCTACACAGAGGTTTCAGAAGGCTTGTCTGCCAATGATCGCATCTTGGTAAACGGAACACTATCACTACGAGGCGAATTTATGAAACAGCAAAATGCGGGCCAACTCTAGCGGTAGGAAATAACGCTACCAGCCCAGATTAAGCGCCTGTGATAAAAAGGGTTGGGCAATAATAAGAACAATAATGATGATTTCTAATATTGCTTCGTAATAAAATGAGCGAAACTCAATCAGTTTTTCTTGCCATTCTTCAAACACGTCATAGAACATATCCAAACGGTCGAAGACCTTTTCTGCATAGTCTTCGAGATCCAGCTCATCGTTGTATAAACGGTGATATAGTAACCGCATCTCTGTATGTTCGGCTGTCAAGCTGGCGCCATTTAATTCTGGATTCACCAACAATGTGTCTAATTGTCTTAAGTTAAACAGTTGAGAAGAGATTCTTGGTAATTCTTTTAAGGCAGCTGGTTTAACCCCATTTTTCTCAAAAACCATCACCTGTTTCATCTCATCTTCGATTAAGTTCAATGCTTGATTGACCAAACGTAAGAGTCGCTGGAAAAGCCAAAGTGTTTTTGCCACAAGAAGCAGCTCTTTCGCCTGAGAAATAACCCGGTTATTGGCAATATTATCTGGTGATTTATGCTGACAGACAACCAATCCCAAACCATCGTGCCAATATAATATACCTTGCCTTAGCGTCACCCGAAAGCCCTCTTGGACCATTCTGGTCAACACAGGATGGGTCATGCACTCTTCAATACTTTCACTTAAACCAAAAAACAGGGGCGCTTCTTCTGTCCCCATCAAAGAGACATCTAGCAGCGAAAACACTTCTTGATTCTCCGCGTAACTCGGCCATTGCTTGGCAGCAGTGATTCGTTCTAGTTCATTACCGTGAAGAGTGACTGACGATGCCATCCGTTTATACCATTCCCTAGTCAGGTGCTTCTACAAAATCGTGCGCAATGAGTGTGCGAATATCTTTGGAGAGTGTGAAGATTTTTTGATGGGTCAGACCGTCGTAAAATTCAAACGCTTGTTCGAGTTCAGCGGGCTCAAAACGCATTTGCAACTGGTTGTCAATCCAATCCGGTGCCAATCCCGTAACAGGCTGGTTATTATCATGGCAAAGAATAAATCCCCAATCTGAAATAAACGAGGGGACAAAACAGGCATAGGGTTCTGTATATTGAAACACCGATGAAATTTCTCGAAAAACGCTGGCAAATGACTCGAATTCACCCGCATTAAATTCGGAGGCTTGAACCACCAGAAATCCACCGGGATTCAGTTTTGTTTTGAGTTCTTGGAAAAATGCTTTGCTATAGAGGCCTTCCACAATGGCATGTTGTTCGTTACTACCAAACTCATCGATCAGATCCATCACGATCACGTCGTACCGTTCCTGCGTCTCTTTGACAAACCGTTCAGCATCCATAAAATATGTTTGCAGACGGGTATCAGAAAAGGCACCAGCTGACCATGTGGGGAGATGTTTTTGGCACAAATCAATGAGATCAGGGTCAATATCCACCATATCAACTTTAAGAACACTGCGGTGTCTTAAAGCTTCTCGGGCAGAGGCCCCTTCACCTCCACCGAGTATCAATACAGATTGAGGATTTGGATGAGCCACTAGTGCCGGTTGGAGAAGAGCCTCATGATAAATATACTCATCCCATTCAGCCGATTGAACAGCCCCGTCTAAGATCAGCATTAAGCCGTAAGACTCTGTATCCACAATTTGGACATGTTGAAAGGGGGTTTGCTCATCAACTAGGTGATTTTTGACACCAAACGTACAGGAGTCTGGTCCAAAGGCTTCTTGTATAAAAAGCCGGTCTTGTGTTACTGGCAGTGAAGAATTCATCTCAAGCTCCTGTTTATTGCCTCTGTAATTTAATCAAAACCTCGGTACTATCAACAATCCAGGACCAGCCTACTACAGTTAGACTACTTTAGATACTAGTAGAACGGTTAGGTTGAGAAGTGGGAAAACATCTTCAGATTTTATAGACAATCTGAATTTATCTCATTCTGTACTGCGCGTTTCAGGCAGTCGCTGGTTAAACACAAGATTTTCGGGTAACATATTTCAAATAATTGCTATTAGGGGAGACCGTTTTAATGGATAAACAGGGCTTTAAACAGTACGTTTTTATACACGCAATGTTTCAAAGAGTGCAACTAGCCGGATGTGCTTATCATTTCTATTTATGCTGCCTTCTCACTGGTCTGATGGCTTTCAGTATGTTTTTTTCACCAGCTAAAGCTTTTGGCACGTGGAACGCACGATTATCATCTCAATATACCACCCATCAAGAAGGTCCTGGGTATCTATTGGCCCCAGTTCACGATTGGATTACTGCCGTATTAAAACAAAATCATGGATTGAATGAAGCCACCTACCAAAAAATCATTTGGGCAATGGCAGGCCAGGATATACCTACTTCACAAGCATTTTTGACAGCTGAAAATCATTTTGACGATAATAAAATCCTGGAAAGTATCGTGTTGGTCGAGCAACGAAAAGCAAAAATCGATACTTTGCTACCCTTTGTCGCCATGGATGCCGTCAAACGAAATGAATTTTATACCCTGTTTGGGCAAGTACTCCATGCCATGCAAGATTTTTATTCTCACTCAAACTATATTGAATTATCGATTCGGAAAAACCCATCGATAACTCAATTAACCGACATTTTACCTATGGATTGGACAAAGCGTCCAGAGGGACTTAAAACGGGGTATTTTTATTGGGCCTCTATCACTGACTGGGAAAAATTCAGTCATATTGATACTTGTATCCAGGGGCTAAAAAGTAAACCTGAATTTAAGAATGTACCTTTCAGGCATCCGAATGATTATTGCTCATTTATGAACTGCTCTACTATCACCAACTTAGATCCTAAAGAGTACAAGTCTTTTGAGGATGCGATTGCCAATGCCACCAGTGATAAAGCAGAGCTGCATTACTATCTAAATAAGGATGACTGGAGCACGCCCATGGGATCCCAGGCTCATCTTAGCAGTCAGAAAACGCTCTATGAATTTGCACGTTCTCTAGCTGAAAGAGAAACAGGCCGTCAATGGCTGGAAATCGAAAGTAAAGTTAGACGAATCTTTGGTCCTCAAGCAGAGGACGTACTGGTTTCTCTTAAAACAGACACCACTAAATTAATCTCTGTATCTGATAGCACTGCCGTCAAATCCATGTGGAAAATAAGTTCTTCTAAACTCAAACCTGGCCAGTCCTTTCAAGTGTTAGGTCCTATTCTCTCCTCTAGCTCTCGGGCATTAATCCTCGTACCGAGCCGAACTGCCCATAATAACTGGACAGCTGCTACCAGTAATGCACTTAAATTAGCTAACTATGGTGTCGGAGAAAGTTCTCATGCACTTCAAGCACCGACTCAAACAGGAGAATTTGAAGTGCGTGTTTACAGATACGCTAGTCAAGAAGAAGCTGCACTTCCCTTCACTGTCAGTAGTAGCCTGGCAACAACATCACATGAAACTCCATTTCAAAACAATAGAGAAACGATTTCTTGGAAACTGAACCCTACGAATCTAAACCCCAATATGCCCTACACCTTAAAATATACACCCTATCAAGCAGGATTAAACCCGGCACAAACCTATCCTGTGGCATTAGTGGGCACAGGAGCCCCTGGAGGCAATTATTATCAAATGGAACCCTTTGCCGCCCAAAGAATACCCCATTTAATTTTTCGCCAGGGAACCAGCGTGAATTTAATCTCACCTCTCATCGCGGGTGATTATCAAGTGCGTGTGTACGACCCAATCACAAAACAACAAATCAGCGCTTTGCCACTCCATGTTAACGAGGTTACTTCAAACAGGGCAGTGCCAAATACAAATGCAAATGGAAATGCAAATCCTCTTTCGCCCTCTGTGGAGACGACACCCACTCAAGAAAACCAAGTCAGTTCCACCATTAGCAATCCACCTAATTTACCGCCAGCCGATTGCGGCATATCTGGTTCTGAAAATGCAATTATGGGTAATGGCTTTGCCGGTTACTGGAGAACCACAAACGGACTCATGCGATTGATTCAAGTATCACCTGGCATATTTGAAGGCCCCTCTAGTGCATCAAGCTACTTTAAAGGGTCTGGTAATGGAGATACATTTTCAGGCATTTTTGCCGACGATACAGGGGATTTCCACCCAGGACACTTTAGCTTCAAAATGAGCCAGGCTGGACGCTGTCTTTCTGGAACCTTTCAATATGACGGTGATAAGGAGATCAACGAAGTCGTAGGCTACCGTGACAGTAAACCGAGCGTGCCTTACGGTGAAATCTACGAGTTGACGGAAAGAACAGAACACCTAAAGCAATTGGTTGGGGGCACAGTGCCATTTGACCAACTCGATAATCCGTAAAGTGTTATTTCCTTATTGCGATATCTCGTAGAAGAAACCAAAGCCCTACGTGCTATGATGCACGCATAGAAACCTGTCGGGGTGTCGGTTAAACCGACTGAGATTACTGATATGACAGTAAGACCCGTTGAACCTGAACTGGATCATGCCAGCGGAGGGAATCAGATAAATGCACTTTTTTGCAAATTGATTCTTTATAAGCGCCTGCCTGGTTCTAACCTGTAGGCGCTTACTTGTATATTGATTTTTTATCGCCATCAACCCCATAAAGGAGTCCCAATTATGACAGCAACGTCTATTACGGCCCCAGAAAACCATACTCATTCCCATCCACGTCCCTCAATCAGCACAGAGCCTTTTCCGAATTCAAAAAAAACGTATCTTTCAGGAACACAGTTTCCTGATATTCGTATTCCCTTCCGGGAAGTTCATCTCAGTAAAACATCCGCTCATGAATCCATATTTTTATATGACACCTCAGGTCCCTACACTGACCCCGATGTCAGTATAGATATTTATAGCGGTTTAAGTTCGATACGCGGTGAGTGGATTAAAGAAAGACAAGATACCGAAGAAGTCTCCTCCAGCCGCTTAGCTGCCGCTGGTACACCCGACCATTTCCACCGCGTCCCAAGACGAGCTAAAACGGGGAAAAATGTCACCCAACTCCATTACGCCCGGCAAGGTATTATCACACCAGAAATGGAATATATTGCGATTCGGGAAAACCAACGCTTGCAGACGGCTAAAAACACACTCAATGCAACCACGAATGAGAGAAATAAGCGTCTACAAGGCAATGGTCTGGGTATTTCAATGCCATCAGAAATCACCCCAGAATTTGTACGGCAAGAAATTGCTCGCGGCAGAGCCATTATCCCTGCCAATATTAACCATCCTGAGATTGAGCCGATGATTATTGGCAGGCATTTTCTGGTCAAAGTCAATGCCAATATTGGTAATTCTGCCGTGACTTCCACAATTGAGGAAGAAGTCGAAAAAATGGTGTGGTCTATCCGTTGGGGTGCAGATACGGTGATGGATCTATCCACTGGTGATGATATCCACAAAACACGAGATTATATTTTACGAAATTCTCCTGTGCCCATTGGCACTGTGCCTATTTATCAGGCCTTGGAAAAAGTCAACGGAAAAGCCGAAGAGCTGACCTGGGAAATTTACCGTGACACGCTCCTCGAACAGGCCGAACAAGGCGTGGATTACTTTACTATCCATGCGGGTGTTCTGTTGCGTTATGTTCCTCTGGCCGCAAATCGAATGACCGGCATTGTCTCTCGGGGTGGGTCCATCATGGCCAAATGGTGCCTGGCGCACCATCAAGAGAATTTTTTATACACTCATTTTGAAGAAATTTGCGAGATCATGAAAAGCTATGATATTTCTTTCTCATTAGGTGACGGCCTGAGACCTGGCTCTATTGCAGATGCCAATGATGCTGCGCAATTTGCTGAACTGGAGACCCTGGGCGAATTAACTCAAATCGCTTGGAAACATGATGTTCAGGTGATGGTGGAAGGGCCTGGACATGTCCCTATGCACCTGATACAAGAGAACATGGACAAGCAGCTAGAAGTTTGCAAAGAGGCCCCTTTTTATACTTTAGGACCTCTTACAACGGATATTGCCCCGGGTTACGACCATATCACCAGCGGGATTGGCGCTGCGATGATCGGTTGGTTTGGCACGGCCATGCTCTGCTATGTTACACCCAAAGAGCATTTGGGGCTACCAAACCGCGATGATGTGAAAACTGGGGTGATTACCTATAAGATTGCCGCCCACGCGGCTGATCTTGCCAAAGGTCACCCCGCTGCGAGATACCGAGATGATGCCTTATCTCAGGCGCGGTTTGAATTTCGCTGGTCTGATCAATTTAATTTATCTCTCGATCCAGATACGGCAAAATCATTCCATGATGAAACCCTACCTGCTGAAGGGGCAAAGGATGCTCAATTTTGTTCGATGTGCGGGCCCAAGTTTTGCTCGATGAGTATCAGTCAAGATATTCGTGAGATGTCCGTATAGGGGACTTGAAAATACAGGACTTGAAAAATGAAGCAAACAGTCGCTATCGTCGGTGCCGGTCTGGTTGGCCGTTTACTTGCACTGGAACTTTACCAGACTGACTGCTGGGATATTTGCCTCTTCGATCAAGACGATCAAAAAGGTTCTCAATCCTGTAGCTTTGTGGGGGCAGGTATGCTGTCCCCATGGTCTGAGCTTGCTACCGCAGAGCCCCTAATCACCCAACTCGGGATAACGTCACTCATGCTGTGGCCACAAATTCTTCAACAACTTACCTCTCCGATTTTTTTTCAAAAAGCGGGCACACTGATTGTGTCACACCGGCAAGATTATACTGAATTGGCGCAATTCACAGGTCTATTGCAGGCAAAAATACAACAGTATTTTCCAGAGCTGACCAAAACAAAATCGCTATCGATTCAATGGCAATTGCTTGCTAAGGAGATTGAGTCCCTAGAACCTGAGCTTTGGGGAAGTTTTCACCGCGGTATTTTGATTGAAGAAGAAGGTCAAATTGATAACCGACAATTATTACAAGGACTCGCAGAAGACATTTTGAAAAAAAATATCGCCTGGCAAACCGATACCGTGATTAATTATATTGATAGTTCGACCATTAACGGTACCCACTTTGATTGGGTGATTGACTGTCGCGGGCTGGGAGCAAAACCAGACTGGCCAGAACTTCGCGGGGTTCGCGGGGAGATTATTCGCGTATTTGCACCCGAGGTTCATTTAACTCGTCCGATTCGACTGATGCATCCTCGTTACCCACTCTATATTGCACCGCGAGAAAATCATCATTATCTGATTGGTGCCACGAGCATTGAGAGTGAAGATAACAGCCCGGTTACCGTTCGATCAGCAATTGAATTATTATCAGCTGCCTATTCACTGCATTCTGGTTTTGCAGAAGCGAGCATTCTGGAAATGCAGACTCATTGCCGCCCTGCACTGAAAGATCATCTTCCTAAAATACAAATTCAGGGGAACATAATTCGTGTGAATGGTCTCTACCGTCACGGATTTTTAGTGACACCCGCACTGGTAAAAATGCTCTCACAGTGGCTTACCCAACCAGATTCGTTCAATGATTTACACCCCAATTTTAAAACATTATTTGAATTTAAAGAGGAGGCAGTCTATGCAGGTCGTCGTTAATGGGGAGCCTCATACCCTTATTGAGGAGCGTCCCAGTATTCAATCTTTACTAGCATCTTTGGGGTATGAAACCCAGTCTGTAGCTGTCGCTATCAATAACGAATTTGTCCCTCGCAATACTTTTTCCTCACGGCTTGTTCAACCCGAAGAAGTACTCGAAATTTTATCCCCCATGCAGGGCGGATGAAGAGTCAATCAATGTTATTTAGAAAGTACACATTATGTGGTCACCGTTTCCATCAGAACAGCTAACCAGCCGGCTGCTCATTGGCACCGCGCTGTATCCCTCAGTTGAAATCATGCAGCAAGCCATTATTGCCAGTGGGGCAGAGATTGTTACTGTATCCCTGCGTAGACAAACGGCAGAATCTGGTAAAGCCTTTTGGGAGTTAATACAAGAATTAGGCCTCCGTTTTTTACCCAACACGGCTGGGTGTAAAACCGCAAAGGAAGCTGTTACAACAGCACTCATGGCAAGAGAGATTTTTAACACTTCTTGGATTAAACTCGAAGTTATTGGAGATGAGTGGAATTTACAGCCCGATCCGTTTGGCCTCTTAGAGGCAGCAAAAACCCTTATAGCAGAAGGTTTTGAGGTCTTTCCCTACACCACTGATGATCTGGTACTCGCACAACGTTTGTTGGATATTGGCTGCAATATTTTGATGCCTTGGGCAGCTCCCATTGGCACAGGACGCGGCCCGAGTAACCCCTATGCTTTAAAAATATTACGCGAGCGACTTCCTAACACTCCTTTAATTATAGACGCAGGTATTGGCCTGCCGTCACACGCAGCCAGTGTAATGGAGATGGGCTACGATGCTGTTTTATTAAATTCAGCCGTTGCTCTGGCAAAAAATCCGGTTCAAATGGCAGAGGGATTTAAACAAGCCATCGAGGCAGGCCGACTGGCTTATGAGGCAGGTCCGATGCAAACGCGGGATCTGGCCAGTCCCAGCACGCCTGTGCCCGGCACACCTTTCTGGCATCAAGAAAAATAATCACAGAAATAATGACTCATAATCATTTTTCATTAAGTGCTTACTAGAAGTGCTTACAAGGCTGTATCTAAAAACCAAGATTTTTCTGTCTCGGATAATTGATTAAGTCCGCCATCGAAAGAAAACACTCGATCTCACCCCAAAGTTTTTAACATTTGAGCTGCCTGCAAACTGCGAAGTCCTTTTTGGCAGTATGTAATAATGATAGTCTTTTCAGGTAATGGCGAAGCCATGTTATGAGAATCAATCTCCCATGATTCCGGGCTAATTCCTGCCAAGTTGGCTTTGAGAATACCTGTCACAATTAGATACCGGCTTCCTGATTAGCCGACCTCAATTTGTCGCGATCAGCCTGTGAGCTACTCTGCCAATAAGCAAACACATCGGCTCGCTCTGCTGATCAAAGCCTTCTTGATAAGCGTTACCGTTTTGGGTAATGATGGCTGTTACACGCTCCGGGTTACGCTGGCAAGACGAAGGCCAACCGGTGCACGTAGTCCATAATATACAAGGTGTAACGTTTCAAGCCCAGCTTTTCAACAAACCCGTTCAGCACTTTGTAGTGATTTTCAAAAGTATAGGGAAACTGGCTGCGAAGCAATAACGACGTGCGACCAAAACCCGGCATGTCCGGCACAATGAGGTGGTATTCATTCCCCAATTCACGCATCAAGTCACGATACGTATAAGAAGAAGTCGGATAGCCGTGCAGCAAGAGAATAACTGGCTTGCCAGAAGACTCTGCCTCGCGGTAAAAAGTTAGTGTGCTCACCTACCTGGACGGTTTTGTGTCTCACATACCATGCCCTGGGTTCGCAAATACACCAGTGACCATGGGAAGCCCAAGCAGGAGAACGATAAGAAACTTTAGGAAAAGACGATTTAGCAAGTAGCAAACCCCATCATATACTATACTCTAGTGGAAACTTATTCTTGGCCAAACGGATAGGAAGCAGACCCACGCGTGATAGTCTGGGCACTGTCCAGCATAATAAACAGCGCAATGGCCATCAGTCCAATATCTTTTAATAAAAATTGTCCCGGAACCACTGAGAGTGCAGGAAAACCACCAGCACTCGGCTCAAATACGCCCGGAACAGTGACAATCATGAACAGGGTGGTGAAAAACAACCCTGCCGACAAACCACCGCCAACAAAAGAAAGTACTGGTGAAATCAAACGCCCCACAATCAGCGCACCAATGGTGATTTCAACCACACCGAGAAAGTTGGAAAAGCTCTGTACATCAAGGAACCGATACATCCAGGAGATAAGATAGCTGTTAGTCACCAGTCCCTTGATGCCTTCAGCCTCGTAGGCCGTAAATTTCATGCATCCAATCCAGAAAAAGATAATGGCCAAAGAGAGATACATCAACAAGTGCGAAAAAGTGGCAAAAGATTGACCAAAGCGACCAGTAAACACTGTTTCCAGTGCTTGAGCAAGTAGTTTCATTGAAAACACACTCCTATTTATAAGATGAAAAATCGGAAAAAATTCACGCTAGACAAGGGACCGATTTTACAATTCACAGACTCCGATGTCAAACAAAATACTTACACCTCTAATTTTTATGTCCACATTTGGGATACGCTGGAAAGAAGTGTTTCAAAAAACTTGAAGCAGCAAAGGGATCGTCCCTTCAATACCTGCCTTCAACGAAGGCTGGCCCGATGCAAACGCGGGATCTGGCCAGTCCCAGCACGCCTGTGCTCGGCACACCTTTCTGTCATCAAGAAAAATAATCACAGAAATAATGACTCATAATCATTTTTCATTAGGTGCTTACAAGAAGTGCTTACAAAGCTGTATCTAAAAACCAAGATTTTTCAGTCTCGGATAATTGATTAAGTCCGCCATCGAGAGAAAACACTCGATCCCACCCCCAAGTTTTTAACATCTGAGCTGCCTGCAAACTACGAAGTCCTTTTTGGCAGTATGTAATAATGATAGTCTTTTCAGGTAATTCTGAAAGCAATTTCTTGGTTTTTTCTTGGGAGAGATTGTCTAATGGGCAATGAATCGCACCCGGTTTATGCAGACGTTCATATTCTGCTTGCGATCGAACATCCAGAAAAACAGGCTGCAACGACTCCATCGACAGTAATTGGGCAATCGAAAGTGTGATCGATTCACCGCAAAAAGAAGAATCCATGGTTTGTTGATATGAGTTTAAATTCTGTATTTTAGGGTTATTACCGCAGAGCGGACAGTCTGGATTATTCACATTGTGGTAAGTTTTCATCGAACTGGTCAGTGCATTATAACGAATAAATTTTTTCTCCAGTGTTTCCCCCCATCCGGTGATAAACTTAATGGCTTCTGTTGCCATCAGTAACCCCATGGTACCAGGCAGCACAGAAAGCACCCCAATGTCTGAACAATTGGGTAATGCTTCTCCCTTAGGCCTCGATTCAAACAGGCATCGGTAACAAGGCCCATGACCCGGCAGACAGAAACTTAACTGTCCTTCGGTCTCGAAAACAGCCGCTTGAATCAAGGGTTTTTTCATTAAATAACATGCATCTGTGAGTAAAAAGCGAGTAGAGAAATTATCAGAACCGTCCAAAATCAAATCGTACTCTGGTAATATCTGTTCAATATTGTCAACTGCCAATTTATTACGGTACCCAGAGTAGGTAATCCAGGGATTCACGCTTTGCATAGAATCAATCAAGCTATCTACCTTGGATCGATGGAGATCATGGACACTATGTGCGATTTGTCTTTGTAGATTAGACCGCTCTACAGTATCGAAATCTATCACGCCGATTTTACCAACCCCTGAGGCGGCGAGGTAAAGACCAGCTGGACAACCAAGGCCCCCTGCTCCGACCAATAGAACACGTGATTGTTTAAGCAGGATTTGTCGGTCTTCACCAAACCCTGTCAAACTCAAATGGCGACTGTAATGCTCTTTCTCATGGTCAGTAAAAACAGACATAAAATCAGTTTCCAACTTTATAAGTACAAGGTTACGCCAGTCTATTTTAATCAACTGTTGCTACAGACTCAAGGAATTTTTTCCGTTGTTAGAAAATAATATCAATCCTCAATAGACAATTTTCTTCTCTTTTTAGCCACATGGCGGATGGGTAGGTTCAATTGTTAATTCTAGGATATTAATGAGTAATTTAACAAACTAATAGGTATGTTAAACCCACTAGATTTTGTCATCTAGAACTAGTGTAAACTCAACTCGGCACTCTTTACTCGAAACTTAATTTTATTAACAAGTGCTGGGTGGATGAAACAATTCTCAAATGAGCATTTGTATTCAGAAAGTAGGTCCTGTAATGAAACCCAAAGCGATTGCCATAGCCATTTTTAACTCACATATCGATGCAGAGGATGCCATCAAAGAGCTCCAGAAAGATGGCTTTGATATGAAAAAGCTCTCTATCCTGGGAAAAGACTATCATACCAATGAGCATGTTATCGGGTATGTCAATACGGGTGATCGGGTTCTGGCCTGGGGAAAACTGGGGGCTTTTTGGGGTGGTATTTTTGGTGCTTTTTTGGGTTCTGGCCTCTTTTTTATTCCAGTGGTAGGTTCCGTGTTTATTGCTGGACCAATTTTGGCAGTCATGGTCGGTGCTTTAGAAGGAGCTGCTATTGTAGGCGGTCTGAATGCACTGGGTGCAGCACTCGTAAGTCTCGGTATTCCTGAGGATACAGTCATTCGATACGAAACAGAAATTAAAGCCGATAAATTCATGCTAATTGTTCATGGCACAGCAGCCGAGGCGCTAAAAGCAAAAGAACTTGTCAGACAATTTGAGGAAGTGATAGAACTAGATAGAGTCCCGGCCTAATAATGAGCTGATTATAAAAAGTCTAAATGGAGAATACTCACTTAAAAGTGTTATTCTCCATTTTTCTCAAAATTCACTCTAAAAGAGGGATTCTATCGACAACTATTCTAAGAAATATTATTTTTAAAAATGATGGTTATAAAATGACAATGTATAAATACATGGCTAATTGTACTTAATCGCTATTACGATAAGCTATGGTTAGTCACACTATTAGTCATTAGAATAAAGGAAGTCTGAAATGCGTAAGATATTACTTTTTCTGAGTTTTTTCTCCTTAATCGTCAATAGCTCCTTAGTTTTGGCCAGTGAAGTCACGATTGAAAAAACGAAAACAGAAAAATCCTATAGCAATCCGGTAGCAGAAGTGATTCTATTACCCGTTCGAGTTGTTGGTGGTGTTATAGGTGCTCCGATTGGAGCCGTAACAGGCATGTTTAGTGGCTTTATTCATGGTTTTTCTGGGTCTAGTCATGCTGATCACACAGAAACAACCAAAACAACGACAACCACCACTGATTAAGCATTACCTTTTAGTAAACTCTGGTATTAAGAGGTTCTAAAAATGACACTTGTGAATACAGCGCTGGCACAAGCAGATTCAATCGACCTGCTTCTCAGCGAATTGATTGATAAATTTCCAACCTTAACACTGGAACAGCGATTGGTCCGGTCTACACTGGTATTTACTCAATTGAACACCTTTTTTAGAAATCAGGCTTCCATTGTGCAACATGTCCTTGTAGAACACCCATTATACAAAACTCGGTACCATAAATTTGAGCTGACCCATGACGCAATGGTGGTTCTTTATGAGAATATCATTATGCTCCATGTGGAAGAAAAACGTTATAGAGAAGAGCTTATCAAACTGAGAGATAAATTTAAGGCTTACATTGAGCAACCCTACGAAAGTTTTATGTGCCAAATTCAAGCTGGACTGAGTGAGAGTGATGAAAAACAAATTTTAGAAGAAGTCCTCAAACTACCTTAGTCTAACGCAGTGAATCTTTTCTTTTGAGATACTGGTAGCCAAGACCTGCAGCTCCACCCAAAGCGGCCCCTTTAATAATATTTCCCTTTCTGTGTCTTCTTCCAGAAAGGACACCTCCTGCAACAGCACCTATACCGCCCCCAATCAAACCTGTTTTTTGGTAAGGATGTCGTTGAAAATATGTTTTTTTATGTCGTGTTGACGCATAGACCGCGCTTTGGTTTTGCGGAAGTGGCAGGGACCATCCGATCGTCAGCAAAATCAACAAAGTTCCACTCAATAATAAATTTCGTCTATTGATCATGGCTTATCTCCTCTATTTTTATTGCGGCTCTAGTGAAACTAACCCACAAGTAACTGCTTTAACAGCTGCTTGAACACGGTCGTGGACAGAAAGTTTTTGTAAAATAGTACTTACCTGTGATTTTACAGTATGAACACTGACAAAAAGCTGAGCTGCTATCTCGTTATTGTTGTTTCCCAATGTCAGTAAACGAAGCACTTCGTGCTCTCGTTCACCCAGGGAAAAGTTTTCTTTATTATTTCCATATCGACTGGTAATATTTTGGTCCGCATAAATAGACAATGCTATTTGGGCAATAGTGGGATCAAGCCAAGCGGCTCCATCCATGACGGAGTGGATCACTTCCACCAAGCGTTCAGTGGTGATATCTTTGAGGCAATATGCATTAGCACCAGCACCCAGGGCTGCAATCACAGACTCCTCGGTCTGATGCGAAGTCAGAATAATGACTTTGATATCAGGATGCTTATTTTTGATGAGCCGGGTGGCTTCAATACCATTCATTTTAGGCAGCCCCAAATCCATCAGAACAATATCTGGTTTAAAATAATCAACATGGATCAGCCCAGCTTCCGCAGAATCTGCCTGAGCAACCACTTCAATATCGCTTAAGCTATTGAGATAGGCAGCGATGCCTACGCGAACCAATTGATAGTCTTCCACATAGACAATTTTTATTCTTGACGGCGATGGGTTTGAAGATGCCGGTGAGGTCATGGCCTTAACTCATTTCTATTACCTTGCAAACACATCATACACCTAAGCCGGTTTCCGCCCTTGAATGATCCGAATCAACATGACAGCGATTGCCATCAAAAGCAAAATATGGATAAACCCGCCCAGTGTATACGAACTCACCATACCTAAAAGCCATAAAATCAACAGAATGGTAAAAATTGTCCATAACATGGTTGTGTACTCCATTTTTGATAGTCCCCCTCTCGTGTTGAACGTAACAGTCAACAAAAGAGGGGGGAACATAAATACAATTAGAAAGTTATTAATTGGTCTTACTGATATCGTGTAAATCACGTCTCAGAACTTCAATGGTTTGACCCGTCTTTTTTTGAAGCATTTCTAACAGCTTATCGTCTTGTTTCGTGCCCCATTCTTTTTCATTTTCAAAACTGATAAAATCACTATCTTCCAGTTTTGTGTATTTTTTTCTCAACTGACTTTTCAGTTTACCAAAATCATTTTTAGGTTGTGTTTTAGCATCGGTACTCATGGTGTTATCTCCTTTAAAAAATAATACGGAATCAAGTTAAAAGTCTGACTACTCTTTTAACTCGCTTGACTCACTATAGAGACAATCCATTTATGGGATCAATTAGCCAAGTGTCTAGCATTGTTATCACCTCTCACACAGTCAATATTTATAGACACATGCCTGATACTTTCAAGTCAGTGCTTTGGCTAGAGTCAGTCAAGATTCTGTTCTAATAGAGTCTACATATTGTTTTGAAAGCACCAAGGAGAATAGATATGAAAAATAAAATCAATATTGTTAAAGGGCTACTAGCCTCAACACTGATGCTGGGAGTTCAGTTTACTGGGCTGCGTGCATTTGCATTTAATGATACCAACAATCACTGGGCTAATCAGGATATACAAAACCTCAGCAGCGAAAACATAATCAATGGTTATACCGATGGGAGTTTCCGCCCTGAAAATTCAATTACCCGGGGTGAATTTGCTGTTAGTTTGGCAAAGATGTTAAATCTACCGGTCACACTCTCAAGTGACGCACCCATTTTCAAGGACGTCAAAACAGGTAAATGGGCCTCTGCATCTATCCGTGCTGTGACGGAAGCTCAACTGATGAAAGGCTACCCAGGTGATTTATTTATGCCCAATCGATACATCACCCGTAGCGAAGTAATGTCCATTCTGTCAAATTCCGGACATTTAGCTGTACCCGCCACGGTCAACTCAGAAGAAGTGCTGTCGACCTATAGCGACTCAGAGAAAGTTCCTGAATGGGCACGAAAATCTGTGGCTAAAGCTGTTTATACCCATATTTCTGCGAATTCACCTTCGCGTGAGAATATGCTTGAACCAAACAGAAAAGCCACTCGTGGAGAAACCTCGGTCATGATGGTGAATCTAAGAAAAGCGGTGCAAGTCAGTGTTGCCAAAGAAAACCTGGTAAAAGCTCAAGAAAAGCAACAGTAGGGATAGCTGAGTTATTGTTCTCAGTATCCTATGGATAGTTGGTAAGATATTGCGACCTAGCGTCACTACTATCACTAAACTAAGATAGGGGATGGTCTCTTCTTTAAGAGATCATCTCCTAATTATTTCAAGCCCTGTCTTATTCGAGGGGATAAAGTGGGTTTGTTTATACGCCGCTAAAACAGATGTGAAGCAAAGTTTGTTTGTAACGTAAACGTGTTTATAAAATGCTTGTACTTTTATTTTATGGTATTTGTTTAAATAAGTTGTGTTCCCATCATAAAAAATATACGCCGGATCCGAACGGAGAAAGTCTTGTGTTACAAGTCCTTGAAGATACTAGGTTGGTTCAAGACACTACGACTCGTTCACTGAAAATTCTGCTTATAGAAGATTCACAGGATGATGCAGAGTCCATAGTGAAACGAATTGAAAAAGAGATTCCGAATATTACCTATGAACGTGTAAGTCAGTCTGCTCAGTTTGAGCAAAAGATTATCCATCAAAAGTGGGACTTAATATTATCAGACTATACACTGACTTCGTTCAGTGTGTTAGATGCCCTTCATATTCTAAAGAAACAGGCTGTTGATATACCATTTATTGTGATCTCATCTCCAGTAGCAGGTATGGATATTGTTGCCGCCATGAAAGCAGGGGCCCATGATTTTATCCCCAGAGACAATTTGTTTCGTTTATTTGCTTCAATCCAAAATGAGCTTCGTGATGCCAGTCAGAGGGCTATAAATAGGGAATCTTCCGTCAATCTCCAGCATGAAAAAGACAGTGCTGATTCTGCCAATAATAGAAAAAGTCGGGTTCTGGCATTTGTGGCCCATGAATTTAAAAACCCTCTCAATGCAACATTAATGTTTGGAGAGATGCTCGAGAAAGAAGCCATCGGTATGCTGTTGCCCCAGCAAAAAGAATTCGTACAAAACATGCTCTCAAGTTGCCATCATTTAAAAGATCTGATTGAAGACATCCTGGCGATTGGGCCTGTAGAAACAGGTCGATTTAATGTTGTCCTAGAAGAAGTGTCATTACAGGCAATCCTGCAAGATGTGAAAATCATGGTTCAGACCTCCTCAAGCCAGAAAAATGTTCAACTGCTTTTTAACGTGCAAGAGGGGATTGAACGCATTATTGTTGACCCCAAACGGCTGAAACAAATTCTAATTAACTTAATCAGCAACGCTATTAAGTACACCCGTGAAGACGACACAGTGATCCTGAAAATATACAAGCAAGATGAACCTTCTTCAGATGAACAATGGATCGTCTATCAGATTACTGACCATGGCCCGGGCATTGATGAGAAAGAACTTCAAGGACTCTTTAAGGACTATTACAGAATTAAAAATATACTCTCTCCACAGGAAGAAGGGCTGGGACTGGGACTTGCATTAACCCAGAAGTTGGTAGATGCCCATCATGGCGTATTAACCATCAACAGTAGACTTGGCGTCGGTTCGATATTTTCAGTCAAACTTCCCGTTTAAAACATCCATTAAAGACTATTTATTTGCTTATCGTTGCAGAAATAGCTTGTAATATCTTTTCTTTATCACGGCCTAATGTGAGCGGATTCCAACCCGTAATGCCATTGATAATTAATCCGCTACCCATCCACTTGGAGAAAGCCTGGATCACTGAGGGAAATTTTTTGGTGGAGTTCCCAAAACTGAGCAGCGCAATTCCCAGTGCCAGTTTCATAATTCGATGGTTTTTGCCGTGATGTTCTTGATGGTCTTGATTATGGTCTTTGTGTTCACAGTGGTGGTTCATAAGAGTGTTACCTTTATTGTGTTGGGCAGGAGAGTGATGTCATCTCGTTAGAGATTATAAAACGAGGCGATTCCAACGAGTGCTTAGCGCCCAAACGCCTAAACATCGATGGTCTCGCCTCAAAACATTCGATACTATTTATTAATTTTATTGAATTTACTGCCTTTTAAGGACAAGTTATACATCAGTCCTTTTTGATCGATGACAAACACGAGAATAGGTTTGTTCATATCGTTGATATTTAATCGTCCGTCTCCACCCGCTGTAATGGCAACAGCTGAAGCATCGGCGCCAAATTCATACCCTTGTGAGCTTCTAAAATCACTCAGGACTTTATCGTCCATAAAAGCCACAATCATGGATTTTTTCTGTCCACCGAGCTGAAAACCCAGTGATGCACCAATCAAGTTGTAGTATCCAACCGTTTTTTTATTGATCTGCAGAGCGCCTTCACCGTATTTTCCACCGACTCCAAAACCTGCTTGATAAATGGCCGGCATAATTAATAGTCCTTTGGCTTTTCGCAGAATCTCATTGGAACCGTTTACATGACTTTTGAAACTCGTGATGGTTCTGGCAGTATCACGGTTAATGGTATACGCTGAAAACGCGAGAACAGTATTAAAAGCTTGCAAGGATAACGTGAGTGTGACTGCAAAGAGGATAATAGAGACAAATAACTTTAATCGAAATTGTATAGTACTTTTATTCATGGGGATAACTCCTTTGTATTAACAGTTAAAAAAAGTTTAAGTCGTTGTAATACATTCACGGGGTTTTGGTGGTGGCCAAGGATTCTGGGAAGTAAAATACACAAATTTGGTAACTTGCGTGTTTATTTCCTGGGGTACTTGACCTCCGTCCGCAACACGAGTATCGAGATACTCATCCATATCTTGGCCGAGCATATTAACTGCCTGAAAAGTCGTATTAAATGCACTCAGCGCAATCATCAACATGGCGATTAATCGTTTATTTTTCATGGATATGACCTTTAGCCCTTGTCCGCTGGAACAATGGTTTATGTTTGTATGCCAGCCTATTCAGTAAACCAGTTACGTAGGCGCTCCTCAATCCGTTAGCTTGTGATTCATGAAGGCCACATGGGGGATTTCAAAGATCGTTTTCTGGATTTATTCCGTGCGTAGTGCACTGCCCCGTGCTCTCAAACGCGGAGGAAAATTATTCGCAAGGTTCTAAACTACAGGTATATTGCCCTTTAAATTTATACCGTTGCGGTGGATAATTGAAGCCTGTGAGCGAATTGGGCAACCCGAGCACCTAAGGCCTTGCCGGTCTCAAGATCAGAACGCGGGGGGGCTAAATCCGCGGGTTGATCCACATTGGATTGGCTCATCATACCCAGAGTGCTTCCCAGGCGGTTCAATCCTTCTGCAGTGGAAGTACTGGTATTGTTGCCGGGCATAACATCCAAGCCTACCCAAATCATACTGTGCTGGGCCGCAAACACGGCGAGTTGAATCAACGATGTGAGTTTATCCCCACTCGGACTACCCGAATTGGTGAAGCCGGCGGCCACTTTATCCTTCCATTTTTGCGCCATCCAGATTTTGGAAGAATCGTCCATAAACTGCTTGAAAGGGGCAGACAAACTTCCCATATAGGTGGGTGCACCCATAATAATGGCGTCAGATTGGTTCAGCGTCTCCCAATGTTCGGCTAAATCCTGGACAGCAATCAGTGTTGCGGTTGTGTTTGGAACAGATGCGGCCCCCTCGAGTACGGCTTCTGCCAGCTTTTTGGTGTGACCGTAGCCGCTATGGTAAACAATGGAAACCTTGGCCATGAGGGAAACTCCTTATGAAAGTATCTTCGACTGAATGAAACTAAAACAGGAAATGCGAGTTAAGACGCATTTCCTGCAACAACGTCTTTGCTTATATCACGAAGACTATGCTTCAACCAAAGGTTTTAAGCTTTCTTCGTACATAATTTTTTGAATCGCCGCGCCCTTGGGTGAGGCCCAATCTGTCGCGAGTTCTGCCATGACTTGATTGGTGGAGGTGATGACAACCCCGGCTTTTTCCATTCTTCGGATAGCGGTTTCATCAGCCACTTGAGACGGAGAACCGCCCGCGTCAACGACGACTTGTACTTCAAACCCGTCTTCAACAGCACTGATTGCGGGGTATACAATGCACACATCATTGGTTAACCCGGCCATAATCAACTTTTTCTTACCCGTAGCGAGGACGGCGTTTTTGAAGTCAGGGTATAACCAAGCATCAACCACACCCGGGCGTTTAATCCGTCGAGCGTAGGCTTCATCGGCAATCACTTGGATGTCTTTTAACAAGGGACCTTGAAAGTGATCTTCCTGAGATGTTGATAAACCAGGGCCATCTGGGTTTCCACCGCAGTTCTCACAAGGGCTCGGGTGTTATGAACGAGCAAATCATAGTCAATATTTTTGGCGAGTTTGATGGTGCCTTGTTGATGGTCAATCAATAGCATGGCTGAATTTTTCAGGGGTAAATAGGTTTTTCATTGTTATCTACTCTTAGCTGGAACCAGCAGATAGAAACAGGAATCATCATTTAATAACAACTAAAGACGCCAAAAAGTAAAGCATGCTGTGATTTTACGAATAGTCGTTTATATGCACATGATTATGTATTGTTTGGTTCGCTTATTACAAAACCCCTAAGAGGAAATGCCATGCGCCATAAGTCCCATACCGAAATGCACGTTGTCAGCCGCTTAGGATGGCTCAGGGCTTCGGTGCTTGGCGCCAATGACGGAGTGTTATCTACATCCAGCCTAATTATTTGGGTTTCCACTGCTCATGGTTCTCACGAAAGCATCCTGATTGCAGGGATTTCCGGGCTGGTCGCAGGTGCCATGTCAATGGCAGCGGGGGAGTATGTATCGGTGAGTTCGCAAGCCGATTCAGAGAAGGCAGACCTTGCCCGAGAAGCAGCGGAATTACAGCATAATCCCTCAGGAGAGTTGAAAGAACTGGCGGTTATCTATGAAAAACGGGGATTGGATAAAGCGTTGGCCCTTCAAGTGGCTCAGCAGCTGACGGCTCATGATGCCCTTGAGGCTCATGCACAAGATGAGCTTGGTATCTCAGAGACTTCTGTTGCCCGACCGATTCAGGCGGCCCTCACGTCTGCTCTGGCGTTTGCGCTGGGGGCATTATTACCGCTAGCGCTAGTCGTCTTTTTACCCACACCCCATCTCAATATCATTATTTCGGGGGCGTCTCTGTTATTTTTGGCGTTACTGGGGATGGTTGGAGCCAAATTGGGCGAAGCAAATATGCTGAAAGCGGCCGTCCGGGTGACTTTCTGGGGGGCTATTGCGATGGGCATCACCGCCGGCATCGGCCTGCTATTCGGCACCCAGGCTTAGTCTAGTTTTGGTTGTAAAATATTGTCAGGCTAGCAAACGGAGAAAGAGCTATCCAGTCAGTTATCCATTATTCCTTAAGAAGGAGTAGCATGTGTATTTTCCGTGATCATCAGAATGGGTATTTTCAGCTTTCTTTAAGAGAATTGATGCACTTCAAGTGCTAGTGAGCCAGCTTTGATATCTGTGTAGAATTTTGAGTTACCTTAAATTCAATTTTCTCTTATGCGAAATCCTTGAAGTTATCCAAGCACAAAGTCTTAGAAAATAAGTACATCAAAGCGATATAAAAGAGCATTTAGAATTCAATGCACTAAAGCATGTTTAAGATAGGCTTCTATTTCATAGAGATTAATTTGATGGTCGATGGCATCTTTACGAGAAACAACGATAATTAAGCAATTTGAAAAAACTCGGTTTTCCTTTTTTACTGCATCAATAAAAGACTGAAAAATTTCTTCAATCATCTTCTTTCTTGTCATATTAATTCGTCCTTTGCCTGTACCAAGCAAAGGTGAAATTATTGTATCAACTTCTCCCTTTTTGATAAAAAAATCCCACAATTTAGGCAGAATTTCTTTAATTGTTGCAACGTCTGAACTAGCTGTTTTAGAATCATTTAATTTAGACATTGCCACCCAGTAAAAATATTCATTGCCACAAGTTAACTTTGCAACAGTTCCCATTGAGTATTCTTTGGTTTTCCCATAGCTCTTAGTAGACAATAGATTATATTCTTCTTTTGAAAGAGCTGTTTCTAGAGCCTTATCGAGGTCTCCAATATTTTTTGAATAATATTTTTCGGTAAACTGGCCCTGTAAACTATTTTTAGCAATAATCTCATCCTCAGTATCAAACGTAGTGTTTGTACTTATAATTTTTTGGCCAGGAATTTCAAACATATCGCCGATACGAACTTCAAATCTTAGATCTTTCCCTGGCACTTTATAACATATTTTATTAATAGGTATCCGGTTAAGCACTACAATGAAAAAAGCAATACCTAGAACCACCTCGACCCGCAAATGCTCTTTATCCACCCAATGACTACAATTGGCTAACTCAATAACAAGCCAAGCCCCTGCTAAAACAGTAAAAAATGACTTAATAAAATCTACAGACAGTATAGCATATTTCCAGTATGATCCTGTCGTTATAGAGTAGAGAAAGTAGCTCATCTCATCTGCCTCACACCTAATTTTTGGTATACATCATCAGTATAATAAAAAGCTCCTTTTTTTCTCTCAGCTCTAAGCTTTGCAGCTGAGGAAGGCCAGTTTTTTAAAGCATAACTAATAGACTCAGATTTGAAAGGAACATGGATTGCAAGATTATCTCTAATAAGAGCAGGGCAAAGCTGTGGGTCCATTCTCTTCTTCCCATTCAAGTTCACAGCAATAATGGGCAGCTGCATATCTTGGGCAACCTCAATTTCCCATCGAACAAACTTATAGAGGTACTTTGTGCTTTCCCCAATCAAGACCATAAATTCACGGGTATTGAGTAGCCTTGTCTGAAGGCTTCTTTTGATAGTTTCTGTAGTACTTGTATCTCTAGCTTGTATAAGATTATGGGCGTCAAAAAAGTCGAAATTAATGCCAGGATTGGTATACCATGCCTTCAATAAGCGATAGTGCGTTATATCTTTATCACCATCAAAACAAACATAGACTTTGTTACGGTATGCCAAATTGATACTGCCAATTTCAAAATGAACTCTATCTTCTAAAGTTATATCTTTTGATAAAAAAAAGAGACCACTTGTGAACAAATGCAAAGGGTTTTTAGCCACTAATTTTGCAAGTCATTCATAGCAAAGGGAACACTGCTAAATATCTTGCGTTCACTCTTACATCACAGCGATAAGTATTTCTTCTGCCGGCATAGACGCATCAACTTGATATTGGCATTGCCGCGCATCCTACTGAGTGTTTCTAAAGACCATATCTTGTTAGTCCAAAAGGGGTTTAGCTGGCCTTAATCGACACAATTATTTTGGTCAAAACACCAAAACATCATACCAAAGGCCTTGGTAAAGCTATCTAGCAAAGTGAAGCTTTCGGTTAAGGGGGTTACTCACCTTGCTTTTTAAAAAATGGTGGGCCATCGGTGACTCGAACACCGGACCTCACCCTTATCAGGGGTGCGCTCTAACCAACTGAGCTAATGGCCCAAAACACAGTGATGCTTAAGGTAGCATAACCTCATGCGCGAGTGCAACAGGCGGGGAGCCGAGGGACCCAAAAAGCAGATAGAAAAACAAAAAGCAGGACATGAGAGGTTCTTCTGGTACGCCAGCATAGCATCCTCCCCCGTTCGGCAATTTCAGGCCCGCCCGGTTTTTATTCTGTGGAATAACAAGTCATCCCAAAAGGAGTCGCTGCATGCAACTGAGTAACACCCGCCGTAACGCACCGCAATTTGCCAGTAGGGCCCTGCAGCTTGGCCGAGAAACTGCACGAAAAGCCCTTAAAGAAGCGGGTTTGTTTCGTCACGGGCGAAGTAACCTCTATGGACTCAGCGTTTTGGTTCAAAAAGGCGGACCTCGTGCTGGCCAAAGCACTGGCAAAAAAGCCACAGACTGCTTTGAGCGCAGCCTCACGTTTCGCCTGGCACCTGGCCCCCACCAAGGTCTGCTTTCCAAAGAGCAAAGCGATGCCGTGTACGCCATTGTTCAAAGCGCCAGCAAGCTGAAGAAAGAAGCACACGCCCTGGTGCAACGCATGACTGCCCAAAGAAAACATGGACCCAAACAGCTGCTTGCCGATATTGAACCCATCCGCCTGGGGATTGGCCGGCGCATGAATGATGCTCGAAAGGCGATCCAAGCCAGTTTAAAGCCAAAAGGTTAGTTAATCGATAAATACTGCCACTTGCCATTAGATTGCTTTATCTTGCAGAAAGACCCTAATCCCATGTGTGCTGCCCCCAAACCCGCTGTCATCTCGGTTAAGACAGAGTCTTCGGACTGTCCTGCCCTCTTTACGCCGATCACATTTCGCAGTGTTCGTTTGAAAAACCGGATTGGGGTCTCGCCCATGTGCCAGTACAGTGCGCAAGAAGGCTTCATGAACGATTGGCACCTGGTTCACCTGGGTTCACGGGCTGTGGGTGGAGCGGGCCTGATCATCGCCGAAGCCACGGCGGTTCGACCCGAAGGCCGAATCTCCCCGCAAGATGCCGGGCTGTGGAGTGACGCCCATATTGTGCCGATGAAGCGCATCACACAATTTTTAAAAGAGCACGGCTGTGTTCCTGGGATTCAACTGGCCCATGCTGGACGCAAGGCCAGTGCTGCCCGCCCCTGGGAAGGGGCGCATCACCTGAAAGACACTGAAGGCGGATGGCCCACACTGGCCCCCAGCGCCTTGGTGTTTGACCCGAAAAAACTCAATAAACTGCCCAACGCACTGAGCATTGAAGAGATAGAAGCAATCCAGGCCGCCTTTGTGGCTGCAACCCAGCGAGCCGTAGAAGCGGGCTTTCAATGGCTCGAACTCCACGCCGCCCATGGGTACTTGGCGCATAGTTTCTACTCCCCGCTCACCAATCACCGCGATGATCGCTACGGGGGAAGCTTTGAAAACCGCTGCCGTTTTGTGTTAGAAACAGCAACAGCGATGCGAAAAGCCTGGCCTGCTGAATTACCCATGTCTGTCAGACTCTCCTGCACGGACTGGGCTAAAGAAGGAGAAACCGGCTGGGATTTGGCACAAAGTGTCCAGCTTAGCATGCTTCTCAAAGCCGTCGGCGTCGATCTGATCGATTGCAGCTCCGGCTTTGCCACCCCAGGCGTCAGCCATTACCCCATTGAGCCAGACTGGCAAGTGCCGTTTAGCGAGACCATCAAAAAAGAAGCCGGGATTGCCACAGCGGCTGTCGGGATGATTACGGAACCAGAGCAAGCCAACGACATTATTACTGAGGGCAAGGCCGATATTGTGCTACTCGCCCGAGAGATGCTGCGTGATCCTTACTGGCCCTGGTGGGCTAGCAAGACGCTGGGTTACCATGATGCGCTGATTGATGCGCTGATTCTGCCGCCCCAATACAGCCACTGGGTAGAGCAAGCACATTAAGATCAGTATTAAAAATCAGTGTGGATGATTATCTTCTGCTAAACCAATCAACGGAGACGATTTCCGCCGCATAGGGATCATCGCTTGTAGGCAATGAGGCAAGCTTTGCTTCAGCAGCAGAAACCCAGCCAGACCAAGTTGTTCGCACTTGCGCTTCACGCTCCGTCCTGCCCTGTTGTTTGAGTAAAGCCGCAAACGCGAGAACAGGATTCTCTGGAGCGCTTTCAGCACGCAAGACAGAAAGCATCGCCCATTCTTCTTGCTTGTGTGGGGAGTCAGTGAGGAGTTTCATCATGCCTTCGTAGGCAGCAATGGCTTTATTCGGCTGCAGCATCGCCAAATGTGCTTTGGCTTCGGCGACTTTGTATCTTGGATTTATCTTACCCCACCCTGTCTTCTGAGCGCGATCGTAATAAGCCAGTGCTCTTTTAGGTTGCCCTTCTCGAAGTGCAAAATCTCCTAAGGCACTGTATATGAAATGCCGGGTATCCGCGTTCAAATCACTGCCAGGAATAGCATATTTGGCCGATTCTTCGATTTCAGTATATTTCTCACGGGCGGCATCCACAAACCCGAGCTTTTCCAGTAACTGTGCATGAGGCAGCATCACCAAACCCGCCATGGCAAAGGGAATCAGGGGGTTTCTACCTGATGACGGCGAGACTTTTAAAATGTCCTTGACGCCTGCTTCTAAGCGGTGATATCTCTCCAGCTGAGTATAGTCATCATGAATCACTTCCCCTTGAGTAACTTCCCCTCTGGGTTTCGGGCCTGCCTCATCAAAAAGTGTTGACAGCGCCTGATGCTCTTCTTTTGTCAAAGGGAGGGGAAGGGCCATGCTGATCATAGGCTCTGGGTCGTATCCAGGAATACTGATCGCGGTGCTGCCCAGTGGGAAACGATAAGGCATGTTTTCAAACCCACTTGCGGTGGGGGCTAAAAACTGCTCTGACCAGTCTGCGGCAGCAAGCGCATCAAAATATGCATGACTGATGGCTCCCTTCTCCGGTTGGGTAACCGGTGGCGCTTCTCTGGTTGTTCTAACACCGACCGAATACTGATCCTGTAACGCCCTGTTGGCTGCGGCGTCTGCTCGTCTTTGCGCGCGTTTGGGGTTACTGCCAGAAAATTGGGGCGAATTCGTGGCTAGCTGAACACTGTGAGAGAGAAGCTTCATCTCATTAACACCTTTCTTGAACACCTTTCTTGCACACACTGTCTGACCCAGACTTTACTTCAAACTAAAGACCAAACAAGAACTCAAATTGCGTCTTTCATTCAGCGCACTTTTTTAGTACCCAAGTAGAAATGACAGGTGTTCAAGAGAGATTTGAAAAAAGACAATTTCATGGGGGACTTCCCGCTCACACTGTCTATTAAGCTTATTTCCCATGCTCTACTCAAATATAAATAGATTTTCTACTAAAGTAGGCTTTTCTAGAGTAGGCTTTTCTAGGTTAGGAGTATAAAATATTGAGCAAGCTGCCTTTATAATTGTTAATTTAATTTATAAAATTTTTTATTTCATTGTCTTTATGGAAAAATTAATGACTATTCGTAAGTGTTTTTCCTCAGAGAATGCTCCCATCCTGCTTCAACATTATATCTGCAATGAAAGAATACCGAGGGAACGATGGCAAATCAAACGCTCAAACAAAAATTCAAGTTTTTCAAAAAGCAAGTTCGTAAAGACATTTTTTTAAAAAAGCTCATTGATGTCTATTCTAATCCTTTGCTAGATAAGCACCAATTGTTTGAATATGTCCCCGAGCAGATTCGTCAGCAATATCTCGATAAAATTAATTTGCGTTTCAATCAGGATCAGCAAGTCATTTTGTCAAAAATGATGCATTGCCTCCAAATTCAACCAGATCTCAGCAACTTCCCCCAAGCATTGCAGGAAGCACTTTACACGCCTGAGGAAATATCTATCTTGACTCGGGCAATCTCCTGGGTTGCCACCGGTCATGAGCCATCCGGAAACTTAAAAGGCGATTTGACAACATTGTTGAATGATAGCCCTTTGTCGATTCAGGCAGATCAGGCAGCTGCACAAGCTGATTTCCAGCAGACTCGAAGACAGCTTATCCGCCTCATCCTGGAGCAAGTAATTGAAGAAGGAGTTGTTCCTCGCTTTAACGATTATGACTACCTGGACGATATTGTACCCATTATCCGAAGCCGATATATTGGCCAAGATGGGGCTTACAACTCTTACCAAAGTGAACGTTTCTTACACGTTTTGTGGTTATTAACCGGGCAAACTTCTGTGACTTCTTTTGAACAGGCTTTACCGACTGCTTTAAAAGCTGTTATAGGACCAGGGCATCCTTATGTCCCGACTCGGGCACAAGTAAGCCCCAATGCCAATGATATTGCGGCCGATCTGATTCCTGAGTGGTCCGAATTAAAAGCGGAACAAAACCCGGAACGTTTTTTAGAAATTAATAAAGAATATTCCCTGAGGCGAACTCAAATTTCGGGAGGGTATGCTATTCGAGATCTCTCCATCATCCGGGGATATGAAACGGATCACCACCTACTACTGAGAACCCTAGTCCGGTTAATTGATGAAGAGAAAATCAACCGGGAAGATGAAGCCTTGATTATAGGGCCACGGTATATCGATGAAATTCTATTCTTTCGAAAATATTTAGGCTTAAAAAATACGATTGGACTCGATTTATACGATGAAGGAAACGGCATGATTGTTTCCGGAGATATGCATGCCATGCCCTTTCAAGATAACCAATTCCGGCTAGTCTATACTTGTGCAACATTGCCCTACTCTTATTACGTGAGAAAAGTAATAGATGAAATAGCTCGTGTATTAAAAGACCCCGGCTACGTTTTTATTATGGAATCCGCTGGCAGAATTCCAGGTCCAGACCCCTTGGCCCGAAGCGATATGGGGAATATTGAGACTGCCTTAAGCCTGTTCTATAAATACCCTAATAAAGTCATTGCCCAAGACCCTGGCAAAAGCACTGCCCCCCAGGACTATAAGGAGTGGCCCTGCTTTGCCCTTGAACTCCATAAAAACGTTAAAGCTCTCTAAATAACAGATTGACAAACTAGCTGAATTTATCAATACGTCGAAGGGTCTTATATTAGAGATAATTCTAAAGCCCTCGAATCTCTCCAGTAATTCCCTCACCTAAAAAAGCACCTTCGCAAATATCTGTCGTTACAAATTTTTTGTAGCGAATCCCCTTAGCCATTATCCTACTAGCCGTAGTTTAAAGCGCTTTCCCAGCTTTTAAGCAGTAAACCGGGCTCCAGCAAGTCTACAAGAACCTCGTGAGTTTTGGGGCAGTAACAAATATCCAAGTCTTGATAAGAGCAAAAATAGAGAGATTCCCCCAATAGGATGTAGACGAATCCGGAAACGAAGGGAAAACGAAGGTTTGTCACTTTCTGAAATGTGAATTAAAGCATCCCGTTGATCCATGTAAATATGATTTTCGGTAAATATGATTTTCCCAATCCAGGAAAGTCGCAAAATCCTAAGAGTCGGGTAATTTGAAACCAAATAAAATTGGTTTCACTGGGTTAGAGCCGTGACGGCGAACAAACACATCACCCAAGGGGGCCATTAACATCGGTATATTTCCCACGGGCGACATCAACAAACCCGAGCTTTTCGAACAGGGGATCAGTGCGAACACTGTGAGACGCTGGCTTAGCTAATAGAGACCTTTATTGTTCACACTTTTAAAAGAGCAGACAAGAACTCAAATTGCGTCTTTCATTCAGCACACTTTTTTAGTATCAATGTAGTAGATAAAAACCATTATCAAAGGAGTGTGCTTCGTGATGAATATGAATCCAATTCGATTCTCTGGTGTCTACCGCGCCTTGGTCCAACAGGCGAAAGGTTCAGAACGTGTTAATGTCCACGACTTTTTTGATGCGCGGTCTCATTTAATCAACCATTTACCCGCACAAGAACAACGAATCCCAGCAGCACAAAGACGAAGCAGTGTTATGATGAGCCCTCTCAGCAATGAAATTATGCTGTTCACCGGTCCAGACTTAGAGCGCCTCAATGCGATCGAGGCTGAACCCCCGAGCAGTGATAACGTCGATAGACGGGCCATGCACATCGAAAATGCCAGACTCACCGCCCGGCCAGTGATTATTCAAATTTCTAAGAAGAACGGAACGCGAACAATTCAATTGGTAGAGAACAGCCTCACTGCCAGAGCCTTGGCACTGCTGCACCGTCTCTCTCCCCAATTATCGATGGCGCTCGCCATTAGCTTGCCAAAACTTTCCTACGAGAAGCTTCGACAACAAAGCTTGCGTGAGGCTGGCTGGTTATTGGCCTAGCTGCTGATTTTTGCAAATGATTTTCAGGCGCAGCAAAGCCAGTTCGTCTTTGCTAAGCTGTAAGCATGACAATGAATCCGCACAACCCTACTGTATTGCCCTCACATCAACAGGCACAACAGGTGTTTGTTATCACATTTGGGTTCAATTTGCTGGTTGCCATTGCCAAACTATGGCTGGGCCTGGTCACCCACACACTCAGCCTGCTAGCTGATGGATTCCACGCCCTGTTAGACTCTTTTTCTAACGTGATTGGCTGGCTGGCACTCCAATTTGCCCATCATCCTCCGGATGAAAAGCATCCTTACGGACACAAAAAGTTTGAAGCCCTGGCTGCTGTGGCTATCTCGTTTTTTATGTTTTTGGCCGCCTGGAATGTCTTCCAAGAGGCCTGGTTTCGCTTTACACATCCCGATCCAGACACACCAACAGTCTCTTGGGTGAGTCTGGGTGTTGTTTTGGCTTCCGTGGTGATTAGTTTGTGCGTGAGCCTCTACGAAAAGCAGCAAGCCAAACGACTAAACAGCGATCTACTGGCCGCAGATGCCTCTCATACGATGAGTGATGTCTGGGTTTCTGTGACGGTGCTTGCCTCAATGGCGGGGATTTACTTTCATATGTACTGGCTCGATACGGCCAGTGCGATTGCCATTGTGGGTCTTATCTTTCGTGCTGGTTACGAGATTATTATGCGGCATTGGGATGCCTTGGTGGATGCCGCTGTGGTCGATCCGGATCATATTGCCTCCCTGATTCAGGCGCTTCCAGGAGTCAGGGGTTGGCATCAAATTCGCAGCCGAGGGGTTGAAAGCCATATTTTTATTGATCTCCACGTCTTAGTGGATCCCAATATGACGGTTGCAGAAGGGCATGATGTAGCCGGTAGTGTCGAAGAAGCCATTCAAAAGGCATTTTCGCCCAGTCTCGTGGATGTCGTGGTGCATATAGAACAAGACGACATCAGCCACCAAGGACCAGAACACCACCACCACAGCGTGGCAGAGCTTAAAAAATAAAAAGCCTGTCAATCAGGGTAGATTCACAGGCGGTTTGTTATGACTGCTTTTGGAGTTTGGAGTTTAAACGAATTGTGTATAGCGTTAGCAACAGGGGGATAGCATTGAAAGAGGTTAGAGATATTTGTTGAACATGCTTTTAGACGGGTGTGTTGGGGGGAAGTTCCCCAAAAAAACCCAAGCACTTCTAAAGGTTTTTCGGAAATTCAAGATTTTTCCTCAAGTTTTCATGAAACCTGCCGATACATTATCTGTTAGTCAAAAAAATCACGGTTGGAACAAACATTCAGAAGACCTGGGGCTCCTTGTCCCGGGTCTTCGCCATTCCAAGACATCCGCGGTGACGATTGCGTCCCGGGTCTTCGCAGTAGCGAAAAGGGATTGGTTACTCCAGTATCTGGCCTTTTTTATCCGGTAAGGTCCAGACCCACAGCGCAGTCAAAACCGCCAGACCCGTTGGTACCAAGAGCCCACCTCGTAAGCCGTCCACTTGGACAGCTTGTGCGACCAGCACCGGAGAGAATAACTGCACCCCGCGGGCGGCATTATAGACAGAACCCATCGCAAAGGTTCGGATCCCGGTCGGAAACAATTCTGACAATAAGGCCCCAAAACCCGCTGTGCACCCAGAACCAAACCCCATGATAGTAATCAACGTCCAGAACGCAACCGGCATCGTGTTAAACAACACCGACCAAAAACAGGCCAGGCAGCCTAAGGCAAGAGCAGTAATAACGGAAAACACGGAAAACGCCCAACGTCGTCCAAAACGATCCGCCACATTGCCAAAAACACCCATTCCCACATATTGCCCCACCTGACCCGAAAGAATCCACAGGGCCGATTGATTGAGCTTTGCCCCAAAGGACTCGCTGATAAAACGGGGCAACCAGGTATAGCAGGTCCAATAAGTGCCCAACTTAAATACCGCCAGAATAAAGGCCAAAAAAGTGACCCAGCCATATTTTGAGAGGAAGACGGAGGGGGTTAATCCTTGCAAATCAGTATTTTGATTGGCTTCGTTTCCTTGATTAAGCTTTCTATTAAGCCATCGGGGCGACTCCTGCAGCCATTTTCGAAACGCCAGGGCCAGAAAGCCCGTGAGTGAGGAAGCCATGATCACCGTTCGCCATCCCACAACCGGGGCGATCGAGAATCCAACCACAGCCGCAATAGCCACCCCCACCGGCTCACCACTCTGCAAAAAGGCACTCCAGCGAGCCCGTTCATTGGCGGGGACGGATTCAGCAATCAACGCATGCCCCACCGCCCATTCCCCGCCCAGGCCAATGCCTGTGATAAAACGGGCGATCAAAAATTGGGTAATGGTCTGGCTGGCCCCAGTAAGCAGCATGCCAATCGAAAAAAGCAGCACGGTGACAGTGAGAATAGGCTTTCGGCCGTAGCGATCTGCCAGGGCCCCAAAAACAATCCCACCCAAACCAGAGGCCCCCAGCCCCACTCCCACCAGCCAGGCGCCCACCTCATGCCCTGTGTGGAAGCTTTGCTCAATGGTCGGGATGAGAAAGGCAATCAGAATCAGATCAAAAAAGTCAAAGACCCACCCAAACCAACAGAGCAAGGCCGTTCGGCGAAACACCGGATCCGCTGAGCCGGGAAAAAATGAGACACCTGCCACCCAAAACCCCCTTCAATCAACACAGTATTATCACCGTATTTTATGACAATGAGAGAGCACCTGTCCTTAAAAGACTGCTTTTTTGATTTGCGCATACGCTTCAGACAGAATGTTTTCGCCGTCTCCCACCATCACAGCGAATAACTCCTCAGGACAAGACCCCACCAATCGCTGCAGACCTGTTTTGGCTTTCTCAACACTGGCATACTTATCCGCTGGCAGCATCTGTAAGCTCACACCCTCGCCCGTACTCTGGTCTGTTGCTGTTTTTCCGATCAAGGCATCTCCCAAAAATAGGAGGTCTTGCCGCAGATGATAGAGGGCCGATTCGCCGGGTGATTTTTGATCCGGCAGATGAAGCACCTTGAGATCCCCGAGTAGAATCTCCCCGTCCTCATAAGTTAAATCCCTGTCGGGTTTTAGAGGGACAGAGAGTAACGGCGCATCCAGGGTATGACACAGAATAGGACAATCAAAATAGGCTTTACAGGCTTGGCTATCCCTCTCATGGTCACGGTTTGTCAGAATAACCGCCTTGATATCTGCCATTTCTTCAATGAGTGACTTATCTTCGGGGGTGAGTGGTGGTGGGTCAATCAAGGCCCATCCCCCCAAACAGTAGACCAGGTAGCCATTAAAGAAGAGCTGCTTCTCGTCTGAAAATACCGACCAACGATACACACCCGGCCACACAGAGTGAAGCCGGGTGCGTAAGGTTTCTTTCAGCTCGGGTAATGCTGTCATGAATAATGACCCACTGGCCCGAGCTGAAAACACATTGTCAGAACAGCCTAGTAGTAGCTAGGGGTGTTCATATTCTGGTAGCAGGTGCGGCAATAAACTGGTTTTGCACCATTGGGCTGAAAAGGAACCTGAGTTTCAACACCACAGGCAGAGCAAACCGTATCATACAGTCTGCGGGGTGGACGATTTCCGCCACCACCACCGCCGTAGCCGCCTCCCATACCGGAGCCTCCGCGACGTTGCTGTTTCGCTGCGGAACGGCAAGGCTTACACTTCTTGGGCTCTTGAAAGCCTTTAGAAGCGAAGAACTCTTGCTCTTCTGCAGTAAACGTAAATTCTGCGCCGCAAGCAACGCAAGGGATCATTTTATCAGTGCTCATAGTATGAAGGAGCCTCTTTTTCTGGTTATAGGAGAAGTAACAAAAAAACCGTACGAGACGATTGACTGACGATACGGAGTTTTTAAACGGGAGGCTCGTGTTCACAAATGAGATGAAACAAACCAGACCTAATTTAAAATCTCTACCTCAGTATTATGACCGCTACCCCCTGTTTTTTCAATCCTCTTGTGAATCGCGCAAAATTGGCTTGCGCCTGATGCGGGCCTTCCATTGTTCGATGCTCTCCTTTGGCAGAGACATCTCTAGCAGTCCTGAAGAGACGTTAATGTCTGGTTCTCTTACCCCGTCGCGCTTTGCTTGGGTGATAAAGGCTTCAATTTGCTGATTAACCCGCTTTGATTTTGCCCTAAACCCTGATTTGTAATGAAATCCGACAGCCCCGTCCAAGGATTGAAGCTTAACCCGGCCTTTTTTGTTCTCCTTCAAGCTGGTTTCGACAGCTATCTGGTGTAAGGCGGTGCCAATGCCGTCAAACTCTTTTCGCCCGTTGGCTTCCATATAGCCCACTTTGATGGATTTTCCTTCTATGTACATGTCAGATTGCCCGACGGGATGCTCTTTGGCGTAGAGGACAAAATTGCCATGAAAGGGCTCATTAGGCTGACTGCTTTGCTCCAGGGCCACTACAGAAACCACTTTTTTACCGGTACGGTGATCTCGAATCTCTGCTTTACCCACCTCAACCTGAGATTCCGGTAATTTTAAACCAAATAATACGGGTTTCACTGGGGCAGAAGCAAAACGGCGGACGAAGACGTCACCTGAGGGGATATCCTCAAAAGAAGCAGCCTGCTGTTGATGCCCTATTTGTAGCGGTGTGGTCTTAGTGACCGCCGGGTTTTTAGGACGCAGCCACGCCGATGGCAGGGCTTGTAGTATGCCGTGCACTGGAAAAAACCTCACTCAATCCGTATACAACCTAAAAATTTGATGTGACACCATCTTAACAAATATATGTTTTAAATAACAAGCAAAGAATAGAAATTTTTTTTGACTTCACATAAGCATCTGATTGCCCCTCTAGCGCGCAAAGTTCTCTTTTGGAATGGCGTTTGCTTTGCGAAATAGCATTTAACCACCCAAGCCCTCTCACAATTTCCTGCTAAGCTTTCTGGGACTGATATCGCCAAAATGCAACGGTTTTTTATGTTGTGTGTAAACATCCATTGGTCACAAAGGCGTATTGGGGTATGCTGGTCTCAATTGTTGTTACAAGCATCAAACTTGTAAACTTAAATACTTGTAAACTTAAATACTTGTAAACTTAAATAATGGATTCTCTTGCTTCAATTCTTTTTTATTATTTTTAATTGGGAGCCCACCTTTAGATGACCTCTTCAGACTCAACAATCACCGAAAGCATCGAAAAAATTGAAAAAAAGCGCAATCTCTCCTCACCTGAGCTCCCCAATTCCTTTGATCTTCCCTCTGCAGCCATTCCTCAAAACCCCTTGCTGGATTCAAGCAGGGCAGAAAATGCATACAAGGGTCCTTTAGAGATTCCATTTAAATGGGGCTTTTTCAGCAAGCTCCCGGCCAATGCACGGGCCGAAAATTTTTCTTTGGAAGCGTTTTCCGTAATCTCCCTGGTTCATATTCTGGCTTTTTCCTATGCTATTCCAACTTTTAGTTGGTCCGGTCTGGCCTGGATGATTGCTCTTAGCTTTGTTGCTGGTTGTTTTGGCGTGACGGCTGGTTATCACCGTCTGCTCACGCACCGCAGTTTTAAAGCACATCCTGCGGTTAGAAACTTTTTTACTTTCTGCGCTGCCATCTCGCTAGAAAGTGGACCTATTCGTTGGGTGGCCACGCACCGACTGCACCATAGTCAGTCTGATCAACCCAATGACCCGCATAGCCCCACGGTCAATTTCTTGTGGGCCCATGTTCTTTGGAACTTTTTTACGCACCCCGACTTAAAAACACCTGAACAATTGCGACGTTTGGCCTTAGACATTGCCGATGATCCCGTGATGCAGTGGTTTGAGCAAAACTTTTTTGGAGTCTACCTGGGGAGTTTGGCTGCTTTATATGTCGGTGGCTACGCCACGGGCGGCCCTACACTGGCACTTTCCTGGCTGGTCTGGGGTGGTTTGGTCCGCACTGTATGGACCTGGCACATCACCTGGCTGGTCAATTCTGCCACCCATGTGTGGGGATACAGAAATTACCGCACCCCAGAAGGCAGCAGAAACCTTTGGTGGGTTGCTTTGGTCACTTTTGGCGAAGGTTGGCACAACAATCACCACGCCGATCAACGCGCGGCTCGCAATGGGCACCGTTGGTTTGAGTTTGATATTACCTATGCCTTGATCAAGCTGTTATCCACAGTGGGCCTTGTTTGGGACATTGCCCCTGTGTCCAAGTCCCTTGTGCCAGAAGGTCAGCCAGTTGGACAGCATGCTAACCCCTACCGGGCCAGCAAAGAGCCAATTGCGATCTAGCTCTTTTAGCGATTTTTTCTCGATTGCCAGATTAACCAGCCCATCGCCAGACTGGATGAACTGAGTATTACTAGGCTTCCCAGTAACAAGGGCCATGATTTTTCTGGGTCATTCAGCGGCATATCAAGCGCCTGACTCGTGTAAAGTAGGCCCAGAATAACCAGCAGGTCCAATGCGCTGATCGTGATTACGAGAAAAAGCGTTTGAGGGGGCATTGTGGCTTACTCTCTCTATTAACCGGGGCCTGGAACAATTCGAATCTGTAGATGAAAAAACATGGCTAAAGCAACCAATATGGCCACCGTCGCCAATAATCTCAAAAAGCCAAAAAATTGTTTGTGAGTCATCGTATATATTATAGAACCCATCTTGTTACAAAACTTAGGAAATTATGCACCTTAAGAATGTTTTTATATTAATAGTGAACACAAAACAATGCCTCACTGCGGCTCGTAAAAAACGATGTTCTGCAAACGGCAATCCTGTCTTAATTTGCACGATGAACCCACTTTTACCCTGATCTGAGTAAGATACCTGGCACCCAATGCCCAAACAAAAATACCTTTGTGTATTTGCAGTTGGCTATTGTGCTGAATGACAGAGGTCATCTCGTGTTCACCCGCAAATCCAATTTTATGGAGAGAGAGAAAGAGGAACATTTGGAACGAAGCGCCCGCTCACGCGGGCTTTTTTTTTGGTTTTTTTCAAGAGCTTAAATTGTTGCTAATTGTTTCAACTCCGCCTTGATACTCAATGTTTCCCATCAAAATTCGATACATCCGTTGAAAGAGAGTTCGAGTTTCGTGCAAGAGAGAAAGACCAAAAATGTGTTCCCCAAATTAGTTGCCTAGATATATCCATAACCAACGGAAGGATGTGCGCATGCAAGTCAGTAACGGTGCCGGTGGCCCAAAGCCCAAGCCCAATCTTAAAAAACCACCCGTGAAGCCCCAGCCACCACCAAAACCCGCCAATAATGATTCTTGGGACCCTTACAACGCATTACCGCCAGCCTATTGGCATGGCCCACGCCAATAAGATTTAATATAAAAAATTACCCAGAACCGAGAACACTGAAGGTGTTCTCGGTTTTCTGGTAAATATGCGCCTTCAATTCTGGATACTCCATACCCCAATCCTGGTTGGCAACAAGTGTTTGGGCCGCCTCACGCGCCATATCCAAAATAGCCTTGTCTTGGATTAAATTAGCCAGCACCAAATCCGGCATACCGCTTTGCCGCGTGCCCAAAAATTCGCCAGGTCCCCGCAATGCCAGATCTTTCTCAGCAATCTCAAAGCCGTTTTCGGTCTGCGTCATAATTTCCAGCCGCTGTTTGGTTTCATCATGTCCGGAATCACAGACCAACACACAATGAGAGGCATGCACTCCGCGGCCCACACGGCCGCGAAGCTGGTGAAGTTGTGCCAAACCAAAACGATCGGCATTTTCGATCAACATCACTGTGGCGTTAGGGACATCCACCCCAACCTCCACCACCGTGGTGCTGACCAATATATTCAGGTGATTGGCCACAAATGCGGCCATGGCAGATTCTTTCTCCTCTGGCCGCATTTTTCCATGGAGCAGTCCCACGCGGAACTCAGGAAATACTTCACTCTGTAGCCTTTCAGCTTCTGTTGTCGCAGCTTTTGCAGAGAGTGTCTCTGACTCTTCAATGAGAGGGAAGACGATATAGGCTTGTCGACCTCGTTCCACTTCGCTTCGGATAAGACTATAGGCATGTTTTTGCTGACTGGGGCGGACCAAGGTCGTTCTGATCGGAGTCCTGCCCGGTGGCAGCTCATCTAATAACGAGATATCCAAATCCCCATGAAGCGTCATTGCCAGCGATCTTGGAATTGGTGTGGCAGTCATGGTCAGCATTTCTGGATGCTCCCCCTTGCTCTTGAGCTGGGTCCGTTGACGAACCCCAAAACGGTGTTGCTCATCCACCACCACCACCCCAAGTTTTGCAAAGGTGACATCGTCTTGAATCAACGCGTGTGTACCTACAGCCAGATGAATTTGCCCGTTTAACAGTGATTGTCTCATTTCCCTGCGCTCTTTGGCACCTGCCTTGCCCACAAAAAGTCCGACACGGAGCCCCAAAGGGGTTAGCCAGTCCAGAAAACGTCGGTAATGCTGTTCTGCCAAGATTTCTGTAGGAGCCATTAGGGCGCCTTGATAATTATTTTCGACCGCAGTTAACAAGCACAGCAAGGCCAATATGGTTTTCCCGCTTCCGACATCCCCCATTAACATCCGGTACATCGGTTCAGAGGATGCCAGATCGGCTTGAATTTCTTGCCAACACCGAGTTTGTGCATTTGTCAGCGAAAAGGGGAGTTGCGTGACCAGTTGTTCGACATAGCCTCCTGATTTTTTCGTCAACTGCAAGCCCTGGATATTTTGCTTGTAATGCATTCGGGTTAAAGCCAAACGCGCTTGAATGGTAAATAGCTCATCAAAAACGAGACGCTTACGCGCGTCTTCGTATTGTTCTAGTGAATCAGGGAAATGTATCTGTTGTAAGGCGGCTTGTAAGGGTAAAAGCCCGTATCGTTTCTGAATCTGACTTGGCAAGGTATCTTGAATCACAGGGAGATACGTTTCCAATGCTGTATGAATAGCACGGCGCAGAAAACGAACATTCAGCCCTTCAGTCAGTCCGTAAACAGGGACGATCCGGCCCGCATGGAGTGACTCCATCCCACTGGCTTCATCATCTGCTGAGGCAGCATAGCTGAGAATCTCTAACTGGGGCTTATCAATTGAAAATCGTCTTTTGTACTGGTCCCATTTCACCCGACCGGACACCATGACCTCTGCCCCTTTGGCAAAGCGACTTTTGTACTGTTCCAAGACGGCTTTATGACTTTTGCCGTAAAACCAGCTGGCGCTCACTTGACCGGTTTCATCTCCCACAGTGACTGAAACGACAGAGAGACTTCGTGTTTTGGCGTTATAGGCAGACACTTGTTGAATGGTTCCCAGGATGGTCACTGTTTCGCCGACTTGGAGTTGATTGATTTTGACCCGGTTCTGAAAATCAAGGTACCGTCTAGGGAAATAATAGAGGAGATCTTCAACAGTAAAGATACCCACTTGAGCTAGTTTCTCAGCAAAGCGAGGCCCTATTCCCTTTAAGTACTGAACGGCTTGACTACTGGGTGCTTTAATCACTTCTTCTGAAATCACTTTTGTTGTTTCATGCGACTCTTGAAGAGTCAATCTCGCCTGGCCTGGAGAGTTTGTTCCTTGGAGAAGCCCCAATTGATAGCGTTGGTCTTGGATATAGGTGCCCAGTTCATCCAGTGCATCCATTCGGCTTCCCATATCCAAGTCTGCATATTGGAGAAAGCGCTGAATTAGAAGTGCCTGGCGTTTTTCTGATTTAGGATCTTCTTCGTTCAAGGCTCCAGCCGACTGTAATAAACGAAGCGTTTCGTTAACGAACTGTGAGAATGGTTTTTTACGCCCCTGCACATTGATATAGCGGTAGCGCTTCTCGAACGCCACTGCCTGTTCCAGATCTTCGAGCTTTACTTGAATCTCATCAACGCCAAGCACGCGTCAATAGCCTTTCATTGCCCAGAGCATAACTTTACAAGAAGCGTCAGCTCACCCAAAACAACGTCTTCATTTTATAATAGGGTCAGTTTCAAAGATACGAAGAGGGTCAACATGCCGCTTGCTCAAAAGCCAAGCTTAAAAATCCAGTTCGATAATCAAGGATACTGCTATGAACCACCGTCACATTAACCTGCGCCTACTGCTTCACCAAGCGTCTTCTCGCTCAATTGCGCTTGTGCTTACAACCATGCTGACCATTTTTATGGCCTGCCCGTCTTTTTCGCAGAGTTCTCAAAACGGTGATGCCATCCGGCTTTACAACCAGGCAATTGACTCTTATACCAAAGGGGATACCGCCCAAGCACTTACCCTGTTTGAAAAAGCAACTGTCAAGGATCCGACATACTCTGACGCATTCTATAATCTGGGCTCCATCTATTACCAGTTAAGGCAATACGATAAGGCCGAGACCGCCTTTTCACGTTCATTGGATCTGAATACAGACGACTACCAAGCGATGTATAACCTCGCGTTGACCCTGGATAAATTAGGCAGGGTGCAAGAGGCCTCCGATTACCTGAAAAAAATTCCTGCTTCAGACCGCAAATATGCCCAAGCCCAACAGAAACTTACCGAGTGGCTCAGCAAGTTGCCCTCCAAAACAGCTTACGCAAAACCCGCTAACCCCAGTAGATCCAACACTTTAGCAACGCAAAAGCCCGTAACCGAAAAGCAGCAGCCACAAACAAATACTGCAACTGCTACAACTACTGCCTCTAGTGCCTCTGTTCCAACACATCTGACTAAAAAACCCGTGGAAACGACTACCAAAACGCCCACATCTCTAACTGAGCCTTCGTTCTCAGCTAAACCCTTTGCCCAAGGATTTGCGGGGCCTACTGGTCTTGCGATTGCCCCAGATGGGGGGCTTTTTGTGGCAAACTACTCAAAAAATGTAATCTATAAAGTAGACACCAAGGGGATTAAATCTATTTTTGCCCAAAGTGATACCCTGAAAGGGCCTGTGGGAATGGTGCTTGATCCTCGAAATGGAAATCTCTATGTCGCTAACTATCTGGGGAACAGTATCGCCAGAGTGAGTCCAGAGGGGCGCGTGAATGTTTTGGTGAGTGGCTTGAATAAACCCTATTATTTGATGCTGGACACCATCAGCAATGCCTTGTTCATTTCAGAGCAAGAGACCAACACGGTTTCCAAAGTGGATTTAAATAGATAAACCAGAGAGTCTAGCGAGTACAGCGCAATTTTTCACCCCTACCTGTTTTTAAATAAGCAGATACACTGTAAAAAACACCTGGGTGAAACGGGAAACCTGACTGGGAGAATATTGGATGCAACCGCCCTCAATTGACCTTAATTTAGAGCCTGGCTTAATGCCGTCTTCTCTGCTTTTGAGGCGAGAAGATTTAGTCAATCCATTACCCGGTTTTTCGGTCTCTGGCGCGGCTCGTTCAAAAGGGGATTTTGCCCTTCGCCTGGTCACAGAATTTCTAAGACAAACGGGTCAGAAACCACCGGCGCCAATTCAAAATTCCACCGTGAGCGTCGGTAATTTACTCAATCAGCACCAGCAATTTCAGACCCTGTTGGAAGAAGTAAACACCTTTTTCGACTCTGAATTAATGTTCGCTGTTGAAGATCAACCATTGAATGAAATGGTGTTGGCATTTGCAGGTTTTAGAGTCTCTGAGGCGACCCGAAACTATTATGCGGGTTCACTGAAGGCAGATTTTTCTGGCCAAGAATCATTGTTGAAAGCCCGGGTTATTCAAACACAGCAAGAGATGAACCAGTTACTAGGGCTTTAAAAATTTTTAAAAAATAAACCCTGATCAGCTAGAAAGCTGTCAGGGTAGCACAACAGGGCGTCTATTGAAATTTAATTCTGTGAAATTCTAATTCAGATTCAGGTCCTTTTTAAAGTCGTCCCACTCGCTCACAGCCTCGTCAAGAGACTTTTTCAAGCTGTCCTTAGAGTCATCTTGATGATGAGACACGCGCGCTGAAAATTGAATGCTAAACATAACAGTACTCCTAAACACACTCCAGTTAACTATGAATCAATTAACCCAACCAATTCAGGCAAATAAACATTGAATAGATCCCGTTTACAACCGCCAGACCAATAGGGTTATTAATCCCTCCAGTCCTGGGCTAAACGTTTTTTTTACACTCACACTTATAAAATACAGCGTATTAAATTTGATATGCCCAGATAAAAACACCTGACACCTTTGAGGTGCTAAATTATGAAGAAAAATAACAGACTAGTGACATTTATTCGTCTTATTAAGAGGCATAACAAACTATTACAAAAGCCTAAGCATCCCTGGGCTCCACACGAATATATATCAATCAGCGTGATCAGCGTGCTATTTGATATAACTACCATATCTTTTCAACCTCAATTCACCCTTTTCTGTCTTTCCCTCCCTCTTTTTTTACCCCTATGTTTTTTTCTAACACTTGAAAAAGTACTACCTGTAATTTTTTAAAAATGGTATCTTGAGCTCGGTAGTAAATGTGTTTGTTTTTTGTTCGATTTGTTTACTCTAATTTAAGACAAATCGGACCTGATGATTAAAACAGAGCCGTCTCACTCAATGAGCGGCTTTTTTTTTGCTCTATTAGGAAGAAAACCAAAAGCTCACATTCGCTCAGGCGCAGAAACACCCAACAATTCAAGCGCTTGAGCCAAAGTCTTTTTCACCGCCAAAATCAAAAACAAGCGAGGAAGGGTCAGGGTAGGATCAGGCGTCAAAACCCTGCAGGTATTGTAAAAACGGTGGAAGGCTGTTGCCAGTTCAAGACTATATCTGGCTAAGCTGTGTGGTGTCGCAAAACGAGCACTCTCAATCACGCTGTCCTCAAAGCTATCCAGTTTCAAAATTAATTGTTTTAGAGCCGTTAAAACCGTTTCTGGTGTCTCCTGGGGTAAAAATTGCTGAAACAGTGGGGCAAAATGGCCTGGCGTGAGAGTTGCTTCAAACTCCAGGTAAGCGGCTTCACTCACAAACGGCGCTGTTGACTCATCATCCGTCACAGATTGTGTGTTCAGTGGCGGGTGTAAAGCATTTCGCAGAATACTGGCACAACGTGCATGGGCATATTGGGCATAAAACACGGGATTTTCATCCGTTTGCGATGTGGCCAGCTCCACATCAAAATCTAAGGCCGTATCGGCAGATTTACTCACCATCCAGAAGCGAGTTGCATCCACACCCACCTCACTGACAACATCTTCCAGGGTCAACATCTTACGACGCTTACCCATACGAGTCTTCTCGCCGTCAATCACCAAATTCACCAATTGCCCCAGTAACACTTCAAATTGTTCTACCGGGTGGCCGAGTGCTTGGATGGCCGCACGCATTCGTGCGATATAACCGTGGTGATCAGCGCCCCAGATATTGATAAATCGGTTGTACTGTGGGTTTCCATTGTCATCGAGACGGGAGAATTTTTGGTGGTGATAGGCAATATCTGCGGCCAAATAGGTGTAGGACCCATCTGACTTGATTAAGACACGGTCTTTTTCATCCCCAAATTCGGAAGAATTTAACCAAAGCGCACCGTCCTGCATGTAGGCAAAACGATCGTGCTTGAGCTGATCCAACACCTGGGTGACCAAGTCCCGTTGGTGCAGATAGGCTTTTTCAAAGAAATACGCCTCAAAGTGAACACCCAGATTCTCTAAAAGGACCTGCTGCTGTGTCAAAACAGTGCTAAGGGCGAACTGAATGACGGGATCATATTTGGCTGCGGCTTCTTCATCAGCTTCAATGGCTTCAAAAGGCGCAGGATTAAGCTCTTTTTGAGCGTGTTGAAATTGCTGGAGAACCCAGTCCGAGTTTTTCGAGCCCTTACTGGTATCCGACAAGAACGCTTGTGCCAAATCAATGACATACTCTCCAGGATAGGGAAACTCTGTCGGTTGTGTATAACCAGATAAGGGATTTTTAGTATGCAGAATCTCTAAAGCCCTTAAATAAATCGAGTAGCCAATTTTGAGTACTTGCAGACCGGCGTCATTGACGTAAAATTCCGGTGTCACCACGGCGCCACAATGACGAAATATGCGAACCAACGAGTCACCCAGTGCCGCCCAGCGCCCATGTCCAATATGCAGTGGGCCTGTTGGATTCGCTGAAACGTACTCCAAGAGAATACTTTGTCCTGCCAAATCATCGTTCAGACCCGGCTGTGATTGTTCTAAGACGTGGTGAATCGCTTTAGACAGTAAGGAATGACTCATAGACACATTGATAAATCCACCGATTAAGTGCAGACCCAGCTCGTCTTCTTGAAAAGCCTTGTCCAGCAATGGGTTTAAGGCCTCTGCTATTTGAGGCGGCCCCTGTCTTAACTGCTTTGCCAAAGGGGAAACATTGACAGCATAATCCCCATGCTGTTCATTCTTAGGGCGCTCCAAACGCAAACCCCATTGCTCCAGTTTGAGAGTCTGAGGAGCCACACAGGCGGAACTTCCTGGGGACACCTTCCCGGTATTGTCCAATTCAGAAACAGGAAGATTCTGTGAGGAGAGGTAGGAAGTGACTACATTGCTTAGCAAATACTCTAAGTGTTGCTTAATCATAAAGAAAGCACTCTCAAAACTTCGACTTAAGACCGTTTCAGCCTATCACAAACCATCAACCATTACGTTGTCCGCGCTCAAGGCAAGACAAGCTTAGCGAATAGTGGAGGCTTACCTAGTGAGTCAAACTCGGCTGGGAAACCTGATAATTTTGAACTTGATTATTTTGCGTGGCAGCTAAGATGGTTTCACGTGTGTGGATACTGCCCTCTAAGCGCTGCAAGCATGCATAAAGCTCATTCACATCATTCTTAAAGTACTGGCGCATCACTTTTTGAATCGCATGGACACCGGCCTGATCTCGCTTGACGACTGAACGGTAAAGGTATTTTTTACCGTCTTTTTCACGCTGCGCTAACTCTTTATCCACCAGACGGTCTAACACTGTTTTAACAGTGGTGTAGGCCCACTTTTTATTGTTAGAACGGATACGGTCCTGAACATCACCTACAAAGATCTTACCCGTTCCTTCGGTTTCCAGATCCCAAAGGGCGTTCAAGATAATGTTTTCTAAGTCGCCCTGTTTTAAGTCCATCCGTCCAGTTTCCTCCGATAAAAACCCAATTAATGCTTGAAAATGACAGTATTAACTTCCCGTACGAGGGCTTTTATGGTCATTTCCCTCTGCCTATACGCTGCTAAAACACTCACAGACTACTATCAGCCATTATAGGAAAAAAAGTCTAAAAAAATCAAGGCTTCTCTCTATTATTTTTGTAACTTTTTCGGGTTCAGCGTGAGTTGGTTCCCCCGAACCAAGCTAGCGGCCGCTCATCTAGTCCCTCATGTCGCCAGAGTAGCAAAGTGAGAAAACACCATTTCTGGCACGTTTTCAGGAATAACCAACGGGGCCTCTGTTTTGCTAACGATCTCTTCCACACTGACGCCAGGGGCTCGTTCTAAAAGATGGAAGACTCCTTCTTTCAGTTCCAATACGGCTAAATCTGTGACCACTTTCTTAACACAGTGAATACCCGTCAGCGGCAGTGTGCATGCCTTAAGAATTTTCGATTCCCCAGCCTTGTTGGCGTGAGCCATTGCCACAATAATATTGCGGGCACTGGCCACTAAATCCATAGCCCCGCCCATTCCCTTGACCAACTTGCCGGGAATCATCCAAGACGCGATATTGCCTTGAGAATCAACCTCAAAGGCACCCAAAACCGTTAAATCAACGTGCCCGCCGCGAATCATCGCAAAGCTTTCTGCAGAGGAAAAATAACAAGCCCCGGTCACTGCGGTGACTGTCTGCTTGCCGGCATTGATCAAATCCGGGTCAATCGTCTTCTCTGTCGGAAAGGGTCCCATGCCCAGTAAGCCATTTTCAGACTGAAACATCACCGACATCCCTTCAGGGACATAGTTGGCAACGAGTGTGGGAATGCCAATACCCAAATTCACATAATAACCATCTCTCAATTCTTGTGAGATTCTTTGTGCAATTTGATCTCGAGATAAAGACATAGCCTTAAAAACCTTCTCGCTGTGATAAATAAATACTAACTTGCACTCGTGCTAGACAGCAACGTCCTTTGCTCAATTCGTTTTTCAAACGTCCCTTGAATCACCCGTTGAACGTAAATTCCAGGGGTATGGATAAAGTCAGGGTCTAGCTCACCGGGTTCAACAATCTCTTCCACTTCGGCCACCGTAATACGCCCTGCAGCAGCCATCATTGGATTAAAATTCATGGTCGTTCGTCGGTAAATCAAATTGCCCATCGTATCGGCCTTCCAGGCCTTCACCAGAGAAAAATCAGCGGTCAGAGCCTCTTCCAGCACATAGGGCTTACCATTATATTCTCGGGTCTCTTTGCCTTCAGCCACCATTGTTCCGTATCCAGTAGGCGTAAAGAAGGCAGGAATCCCTGCACCGCCTGCGCGAATTTTTTCTGCCAAGGTCCCTTGTGGGGTCAGCTTTACTTCCAGCTCACCGGAAATAAATAACTGCTCAAAGAGGGCATTTTCTCCTACATAAGATGCAATCATCGTGCGCATCTGACGGTGCTCCAAAAGCAGCCCCAAGCCAAACCCATCCACCCCGGCGTTATTTGATATACAGGTGAGATCCTTCACCCCCAACTTCACCATTTGCTGAATCAGACCTTCAGGGATGCCGCACAAGCCAAATCCACCGACCATGACAGTCATGCCACTGGTTAGACCGTTCAACGCTTCGTCATATGTAGAAACAACCTTGTTAAACCCTGCCACGCAAACAACCTCACTACAAACAAAGCACCGAGCTACTATATCACGGACATGTCTCCGTTTGTTAACTATTTCTTAATCTTTTAGCACCAGATCGCACACACCATGGTTTTATGCCTATGTGAGAGCAATACAAAGAAAATAACATTTCGGGCAGAGCAAGTTCTCGAGGGGATACACAGGGCAAGGGCGAATCTATATCAAACAATTAAGAAGCAAGTAGCTATCAATATTACTCACAATTTCAGGGGGGATGAAACCGATGATCAACGCGATCATTTCTATTTCAATCGAGGCATTCTAACTATGCCTCCTAAACCCACAATTACCCTATACCTATCTTTTGCGAATAGACACCTGAATTAACAGGTGTTTTTTTTTGCGTATTTGCGTATTGTATTTGCGAATTAATGATGCCCCATTTACAGCACAGTCAAGCGCATATGGCCATCATAGAACAGTTCTAGTTTAACCGCATCGTCCGCTTTCACAGGCTTGGGTTCTGCCAATACAAATAGCATTTGGGTCCAATGGGTCATCGGCGCCCAGGGTGAGTTGGTCAATGTTGTATCTTCATCCAGCCACGCTTTAAAGTAGCAGCAAAAACCAGTAATCAAGCCATCTTTTAAGGCAGGGAGTTCAACCTGTTCTGTAAACAAGGTGTTCTCCATCGTCTTAAAATCAATCGTCTTAAACAGCACTGGGTGAGACATCGTGGTATTTAACACGGGATTATAGCGATCGACCCGCAACGAGGTTTTGCTGCACATCACATCACCCAAAAGCTTAAAATCAATACCGTATAAGTCTTTTAATTCTGCCACTTCAAGCCGTTTCTCAGAAGTGGTTTCTGACTGATACGCAAACACATACATATCCAATTTGGCTGGAATCATCTTGGCATCTGGTGTTAAAAACCGTTTACGGGCATCCATCGTAAACTCGAGCACGTTTTCTTCGAGAATCGCATTGCCCAAAATCTCAGAAATAAATAGATTGGCCTTTGGCTCAATTTGCGACTCTTTCATCACATTGGACATCCCTTCAACAAATTCAATCTGTTGATCGAGATTATTGTCTTCTGCAATGGCTCGGGCCAACTCAATAATGTCAGGTCGCCGTTCAATCGCAAACACTTTTTTCGCCCCGGCACGTGCAGCAAAGAAGGATAGAATCCCAGAACCACAGCCGAGATCCATAGCAATGGTATCTGGCGTCACGTTGCGCTCAATGGCTCTGCGATACGCCGCAGTACGGACAAAATCACGCAGCATATTGTGGTGATTCTCCACATTGATATGAATGCCTTTACCGAGTTTTTCAGAGAGTCCACTCTCAGTGGCTTCTCGCAATTCAGACTCATCGCACACCACAATTTTGGCGGTATGGAGATTTTCCAGATGGGTTTTAATTTTTTCCTGATCCTCAGGCGGCCAAGGTTCACATAGCTCACCCACTGTTTTCCAGTTCACCAAATCCCACAACAGCAATAAAATATCGGATTTAATACTCATCGCTGTTTCTGTGCTGACATTGCTGATCATCACGTGATCGGAGCCGTCAAATTTAATATAGGTGTCGGGATTAATCCGTACCTGTGTATTGGGGTCTCTGAAATTGGGGATCATCACTGGTGTTTGACTGCTCATGGAAAGATATCCTTTAGTTCAACTGTTTTGCCAGCGTTTTTGCTACAAAGGATGATTTTAACGTATCCGGCGTTAAATAGACATGGGGGTAATGATTCCCTTCATCAAAACCCAGATGGCGGTACATATGCAGGGCGGGGAAATTTTCGGTATCTGTGGTGGCAGTAATTGACATCAGTGAGTTTTTTTCGGCCATAAAGTCTTCTAAGCTTCTGTGAACTGTTCTTTTCAGCAGATGATGACCGTAACGGTTGCCTTTTTCTTCGGGCAAAATACCAATCAAAGGAATATTCCCTTGGACAGCGTTGGTTTCGACACAAAAGCAAAAGCCGACCACCCGGTCGTTCTTCAGCAGTAGGCTGGTTGCCTCAGGGTAAAACTTTCCCATTTGATGCGATGTCATCATGCTAACCACCTGCCTGCAACCAGATTCTGTCCTAAAGCGGGGGTCCCACAATGCATCTGATGCATTTGAAAAAGCCGCATGAACTGCAAGTGAAGTATCCCCCCCATATGAGGGCTCCCAGCTACTAAGACGGTAAGATTCCGGCAAGGGTTCTAGGGGATACTGCATAAACAGTTGAACCGCAATGGGATCAGACACACTTAGCTTGAGGACGGTCTGGCCAATCGGTTTAAAACCATACCAGGGCATTGTCCGAATAAAGCGGTTTTGAATCCCCAACATCGCAAAACTAACGGTATTCCAGCCAGGAAGTGCTTGAATATCCACTAAGAACCGCCGCATGAGAACATCGATTGCTGATTTCCAGTCCCGTTCTTCAGGAATCAGCAATAAGTTGATTTCAATAGCCTGATGAGGCTCCAACGTATACAGCATCAAGCCAAGTGGCTCATCTTCTCCCGTATCTTCAATCCAGTAGCCCCGAACGACTTGGTGTTGAATGGCATTACACAGAGCGGTAAACTCAATGGGCTCCAGGTCCCAATGGTACTTGTCTTTGGCTGTAGAAAAAAAATCCTGATACATGGGTGCCAGCAAAGGGCCCACTGTGTTGATATTGTCTGATTGGAGTGGACGTGCAATCAGCATAAGAGCGCTCTCAACTCATCTTCTAATACATGAAATCTCTGACATGAAATCTCTTTCGCTTTATCATACCCTAAGTAAGCGCACCAAAGACTAAAGGCTTCTGTCAAAAGCCTTCTACTGAGAGGTCCTCTCCCTTGCCAATTGTTAGCATTCACTCCTCTGAAATCAGCACCACTCAGGCTGCTTACGAAGAAGTGCTCTCCGTCATGGGAGCTTCTAAGGGCGCCAGTGACAATACTGTCGAAAGACGGCCCTCTCAAGAAAAAATGCTGCTCTCCATTGCAGAGGCCTTAAGCAGTAGTGAGTCTTTGGTGATTGAAGCCGGCACCGGTTCGGGCAAATCATTTGCCTATCTGATTCCTGCAATTATCCATCAGAGAGATATGAATGGGGATAGGCAAGGAGACAATGGGCCAATTGTGATTTCGACTGGCACCATCGCTCTGCAAGAACAACTTGTCCACAAAGACATCCCCTTTTTACTGCAAGCACTGGGTCTAGAAGAAACGATGAAGACCCGATTGGTGAAAGGCCGGAGTAATTATTTGTGCATCCAAAAAATGGACGAGTGGTCGGTCCAGCTCAACACGCACCCGAAACAAAAGCTGTTTCAAAACGTATTAGTCACCGCCCTTGCAGAAGGTTGGGACGGCGATCAGGCCAACCTGGATTTTGCTCTCCCCAAAGATGTCTGGGACGAGATGGCATCCGAAACGGACGACTGTCTGGGTCCTAAATGTCATTACTTTAGAGAGAACCCTTATCGATTGGCCAGAGAGAATCTCGACAAAGCCAGTTTAATTATTACCAATCATGCCCTCTATCTTCAAGATCTGGTTTCTGGACACTCCTTATTGCCACCGCATCATACGGTTATTTTTGATGAGGCCCACCATCTCAAACGTGCGGCCCTGCAGGCACTTACCGTTCGTATCGGCAAACTCACCACCAGCAAGCTCCTACAGAAAATTCAACGCCATGTTCAAGCAATTCCTGAAGATCTGATGAACCCCCTGATTCATACACAGGCAGGTCTTTTGGAATGGGTTTTTCGCCACAACACAGGTAGTGGACAAAAGACCACTCGCTTTTATCCAGATAGCTACTGGATGGCTCATATTGATAAATTTCAAGAGTATCTTTCCTCCATGGTGGACTGGTTATCCGGCATAGATGTTGCACAAATACCTTTATTTGAAAGCGATTTAGATAGGGACAGAGCCACTGTTCGAAAGACAAAGTACTTACAGCAACTCGAAGAATTAATTCTTCGCTGGGGCTATTTTACAGAAGCTGAACCTCACTCACCACGTGTCAACTGGATGGAAGTAGACCCATCAAGACTTCATTTTGAGCTAAAATCGACACCATTGGATGTTGCAACCCACCTCCATGATTTGCTTTGGCAGCAGAAGCAAGCGATTTTCACCAGTGCGACTCTGGCGGTTAACCGCTCCAACCAGTATTTTATTCAGGACTTAGGCCTGCCAAAAGACACCCAGTCACTGATATTGGCAAGTCCATTTCAGTACGATGAGCAATGTGTTTACTACATCCCAAGCAACATGCCCGAACCCTCCCACCCAGACTATACAGCGGCGCTCATCGCAGAGACAGAGCGTCTGCTGCGGTTAAATAACGGCGCCAGTTTTGTCTTAAGCACCAGTTACGACACGATGAACCAGACGGCAAACGCACTGATCCCCAAACTCCCCTTTGAGTGCCGTGTACAAGGAGAACTACCCAGGCACCGTTTGCTTGAATGGTTTAAAACAACCCCCAACAGTGTTTTATTCGCCACTGCCACGTTTTGGGAGGGCATTGACGTACCTGGAAGTCAGCTTAGCTGTGTGATTATTGACAAACTTCCCTTTTCTCACCCAGATGATCCTGTCAATCAAGCCTTGATTGATAGAGTGAAAGCCTCTGGGGGCGACTGGTTTAATAATCTCGTCCTTCCACAAGCGATTATTCGCCTGAAACAAGGCGTTGGCAGATTGATTCGCAGAAAAGACGACCATGGCATTGTCGCGCTGCTGGATCCCAGAATCCATAGCAAAGGCTACGGCCGTAAGATTTTATCGAGTTTGCCATCAGCACCGGTTATCACCCAATGGGATGCCCTATATCAATGGCATCAAAATGGCATCAAAAGCCCGAGTGACAGGACTGATTGACCCCTCTCCATCTTGCGGTTTCTTTGTGTTACACTCCCCAGCACACAGATTTTGTATTTTTATTTGAAACAGGAAGTAGGCGTCAATGGAAAGCAACGGTCGTTACGGCCCAGATATTATCGAGACCACAGATGAAGATGGTCAGGTTCATATCTTTGAAAAAGTGGATGAGTATGAAATTGAAGGTCAACGCTACGCCTTGTTGATTTACCAAGGCAGCGAAGAAGAGGATGATGAAGCCGAGACCGAAGAGGCGACTCAAGCAGCCAGCGAAGGCGACGACGAAGAAGATGACGAAGAATACGATGAAGAAGTCGTCGTGATGCGCGTCGTGATGGACGGTGACGATCAGGTGTATGAATCGATTGATGACAAAGATGAGTTTGACCGCGTGGTAGCCTTCATCGAAAAAATTGCCGCAGAAGAAGGGTTTGAACTGGAAATTGCGGATCACGATGAGGAAGAAGAGTCTGATAGCTAATTACCTGCAAGGACACCCAAATTTATGAAAATTCATGAGTACCAAGCCAAAGCCCTCTTTCGCCAATTTGACATTCCAGTGCCGAACGGGGATGTGGCCTTCACAGCCAAAGAAGCGGTTGGCATTGCACAAAAGCTGAGTTCAACCGCTTGGGTTGTTAAAGCCCAAATCCATGCGGGCGGCCGGGGCAAAGGCGGGGGTGTCCGTGTGGTGAAAACCATCGAGGATGTGGAAAAAGCCGCAAACGATATTCTCGGCATGCAGTTGGTCACCCATCAAACAGGCCCTGAAGGCAAAAAAGTAAAATCTGTTTTGGTGGAAGAGGCCTCAGCCATTGCGCGAGAACTCTATATCAGTATCATTCTAGACCGTGCTAAATCCCAACCCGTGGTGATGGCAAGCCAAGCAGGCGGTATGGATATTGAAGAAGTGGCGGCCAAAACCCCAGAAAAAATCATCAAAGAGTACATTCACCCCACACTCGGCATGCAAGCGTTTCAAGCACGTAAAATTGCTTATGCCTTGGATATCCCCGCCGCTGGGATGAAAGAGGCTGTTCGACTGATCACCAACCTCTACAAGCTCTACGAAACAATGGACTGCTCCTTGTTAGAAATTAACCCGCTGGTTGTCACTGAGGATAACCGTGTCTTTGCCCTCGACGGAAAAGTCAATTTTGATGACAACGCCCAGTACCGTCACCCCGATGTAGCGGGCATGCGCGATACCGATGAGGAAGATCCCTTGGAAGTAGAAGCGTCTAAATACAGCCTGAACTACATTAAGTTAGACGGCACCGTGGCTTGCATGGTGAACGGCGCCGGACTGGCAATGGCCACCATGGACATTATCAAACTATACGGGGCCAGCCCTGCTAACTTTTTGGATGTAGGCGGCAGCGCCAGCCCAGAGGCGTTAGAAAACGCCTTCCGTATCTTGCTGAGCGATCCCAATGTGGAAGTGGTCTTCATCAATATTTTTGGTGGCATTCTGCGTTGCGATTTACTCGCGGACGGCGTGGTCAAAGCTGCCTCAAAACTGGATATGAAGCTACCCCTCGTTATCCGGATGAAGGGAACCAATGTTGCCGAAGGCAAAGCGATTCTTTCAGGCTCAGGACTAAAATACGCTGTGGCTGAAACCATGGAAGAAGCCGCAAAAGCTGTTGTTGCTGCAATTAAGCAGCCCGTTGCTTCAAGTTAAGAAAGGGAACACCACATTATGGCCGTTCTGGTTGATCAAAAAACAAAACTCATCGTCCAAGGTCTGACCGGGCGTGAAGGGATGTTCCACGCAGAGCAGTGTATTAAGTACGGTACGCAAGTGGTAGGCGGGGTAACTCCCGGCAAAGGCGGGACCTCGGTTGATGTTGCAGGAAAAGCCGTCCCCATTTTTAATACGGTCGCCGATGCGGTTCAACAAACCGGCGCCAATACCTCTGTGATTTTTGTCCCACCCCCCTTTGCGGCTGATGCGATTATGGAAGCGGCTGCCGCGGGCATCTCACTGGTTATCTGCATTACCGAAGGTATCCCCGTCAATGACATGGTGAAAGTCAAAGAATTTCTCAAATCCACCCCCACCACCCGCCTGATTGGCCCCAATTGCCCTGGGGTGATCTCACCGGATTTGGCCAAAATTGGCATTATGCCTGGCCATATCCACAAAAAAGGACCCGTCGGTGTTGTTTCTCGCTCTGGGACACTCACCTATGAAGCGGTTGATCAACTCACCCAGCGGGGTATTGGACAATCGACCTGTATTGGTATCGGCGGCGACCCCGTCAATGGCACCAATTTTATTGACTGCTTGACACTGTTTGAAGCTGATCCGGAAACCAAAGCAATTGTGATGATTGGTGAAATTGGGGGTTCTGCCGAAGAAGAAGCCGCCCTATTTGCTAAAGCCAATGTGAGCAAACCGATTGTGTGTTTTATCGCCGGTCAAACAGCCCCTCCTGGTAAACGGATGGGTCACGCGGGTGCCATTATTTCCGGTGGTCATGGGACCGCTTCTGAAAAAATGGCCGCCCTCAAAGCCGCGGGCATCCATGTTGTCGAGAGCCCCGCAGTGATTGGCGAGACGGTTGCCAAAGTAATGGCTTAACCTCACTTGAGCCTACCGTTAAACTTGACCAAAGATTTCTCACTCAAGCTTCTCTCACTCAAACGTCTTGGATTTTTGAGTCTGTTTGCTTACGCGCTATTACTCACCCCCACGTTCATTTTTTTGTGGGGCTATTTCTGCCAAGATGCTCCCATCAACCACACTGCACTTTCTGTAGATCAGCAATTCTCAAGCTTCGTCAATTCCGCATGGCGACCGGATAAATTCAGCGGTTGGTCCGTCTTGGGGGTGCCTCCTAAAAGCTTACGAACGATACTTGAGATCATCAAGATCACGGGTATTATCATGGCTGGTTTGGCCTATGTCCTCAGCTGCAAGCGCCTCTTCTGTTCAGAGCCAGATGATAGTGAGTCAGAAAAATTGCGCATGTGGATCCAGCGCAGCCTTTTGTGGACGTGTTTTATCTTGATTTGGGTCATTCCCTTTAATTCGCGGGACTTATACGGCTATATTGATATCGGTGTTTTACAGCTCGACTACGGGAAAAACCCGTATTTAGATGTTATTTCTTCCATTCCAAATTGGCAGACGAATCCGATGCTTCATGAACACTGGGCCGATTCGCCAAAACCCTATGGTTTTTTATTTAATGGGCTGTGCTGGTTACTGGCCTATTGGGCACAACACAGTTTTATCGCCTGCTTCTTAATTTTTAAAACACTCAATAGTCTTGCATTATTTGCCGCCTCTCAATGCTTCTTCTATTTAGCCAGATACTACTCACTGGATAAGCCGTTGACAAGGCTGTTTATCGTCGCTTGTAATCCCTTGATTTTGCTTCAGACTGTGGCGATTGGGCACAATGATATTTTGCTCTCTGTGTTGATCCTGGCTGCGTTCTGGGCACTCACTCTTAAACATAATAACAGTATCACCAGCATGCTCTTTTTAACCGCCTCTCTCTGGATAAAATACGTCAGTGGCGTCTTTTTTCCTGGTTGGGTAGTACTATTCTGGATTCAGAAATCCTGGAGAAATTTATTCTTAGGTTGTGGTTCAGCAATTGCATTGACACTCTTACTCGGATTGTTTCCCACCAACAATTTTTTAAATTTTTACCATGGGATGACCCAAACCATTGGTATCAGTCAGTTTTCTGTCCACTCTTTTTGTTACCGAACGGTATACTATTTGGCACATTGGCTCAGTCATTGGTTTCCGTCTCTCAACACATGGATAGACCCCTTTGCCAGTGTATTGAAACAGCTCTTGCTTGCTGTCAGTAGTGCTCTCATTTTGTGGCTTTGGCTTGGCTTTTATCAATTCTCAAAAACTGAGCCCAAACCTTCAGAAAAAATGCTCTCCAAAAAATATCTTGAAACCGGTACATTGTCTCTTATCATCCTGATTATGATCGCCAGTTCAGTCTTTCACAGCTGGTATATCACCTTATTTTTTCCCCTGGTATTTTTGATCGAGAGCCGCCCGAGACTTCTTACTTTTGTCTGGCTTCTGAGTCTATTTCATCTGCTCAGTTTTACTGCCCTTCAAAATATCCATATTCTCAATGTGTTGCTTCTCACTGTCGTGCCGCTTGCCTGGGCTTGGAGAAGACCGATTGAAAGACCTTTAATAGAGAACTTCTAAAATCAAACACCTTGGCGATTTAGCCAAGGTGTTTCAAGCGGTAAGCTAATATGAAAGATGAGTAAGTTCTTTCTATATCACCAACATAACTATTTTTATTTGTGACTCAGTATCCAATTAATGCCTTCCTTCAAAGGATATGCGACATCATTTATAATGATTCGAGCTTCATTCCTATCACCATGTAGTGAATAGGACACGCCTTTGATCACTATCCGAGGATTATCACCCCAAACTATTTGTATTCCTCTATTAGTATGAGATTTCAAATGTCGTGTAATGGAATGACGCTTTGCTTTGCCATGAATCACTTTCTTTGGAGATCCAAACACTCCACTCACAGCTAAGCTTAGCTTTTCCCACAACATCCTTAATTTTCCCCCTGTTGCCAGTAAGGTCTTTCCAGAAGGGCCATGGGTCGGTGGCCCCCCAGGGCCAAATGGACCAGAATGTCGGAGTGCTTTAGCTAGAGCTTTGGGACGAGGTGTTGCTTTAACTGTAAGTTGCACAAGCTGTCTGACAGAAGTCAAATTGAAGACCTCCTATTTTTGTCTGTACCAGCATCATTAATCTGTATTCATTATTTAAAAAACTGAAAATTCGATTTAGATGTTAGTTTGTAAATAAATACTTTTCCTTCCCCTTCCTATGTAAACACCTTGGCGATTTAGCCAAGGTGAGGGAGAGGAGTAGCAGGCAGTTAAGTCGGTATAAAGAATGATCGACGTCGCTTTATTCTAAGAAAGATTTTTGTACTAAGATTTCGCTGCTTTTGATCCAGATTTCTTTTTTGCACTATCAGCCGCTTTATTTTTTGAACGACCAACCGATTTAGAGACTTTTTCTTCGGTTTTTGACTTCAATTTTTGGACTTCTTCCTGCACTTGGTTTTTAATCCCACGAATTTTATTCAGGAGTCCAGTGAAAAACGCCTTAATCTTCTTGAAAATAGTGCCAATAAATTTTTTGGCTTTTTCAAAAAATGTCGTTGCCTTTTTTCCGGCAATTTCAACGGTGTCTTGTATTACAGTTTTTGCGGCTTTGGTTGAGCCCGCTTTTCCAGCGGCTCTTGATGCACCCGCTTTTGCTGCCTTTACGCCAGCCTTGGCTGCGTTTGCTGCTACGTTTCCAATCGGTGACATAATCAACTAACTCCCCTGTTATATTCAATTGTGCCGTGCTGTTATGAATGTGTGCTATTTAACTGATTCTGCCTAATAAAGACATGTCAACACACATTGATGTTATTTTGTTAACAAATATAAACTTACAGAGTGGCAATTCCTTTAAGAGGAGCTAAATAGCGACCTGACTAGCCAAATTTATCTCGTGCTTTTCTGTAAATGCTAAAACAGCCATATTCATTTGATGCTGAGAGGTTTTTGCTTCTGTGAAATCAGCACTCAACACCCAATAAACACATTCAATCACAATCCCTTGGGTAGAGATTTCAACCACGCTCACCCGCTCACACCGCAGCAATGTCTGTGATTTCACCTGTGACTCAATAAACTCAATCAGTTCAGACACTGTACTGGTTAATGTTTTCAAATGCAAATAGTATTTTAAGTGCATGCGTCTTTCTTGTAGACAGGCATAGTTTCGCAGGCGACTTTTCAGTAAATCGGCATTACTGATAATAATGGTTTCGCCATAAATACTTTGGATTCTGGTGCTTTTGACCCCAATTTTTTGAATACTCCCTACAAATTGATCCAACTCAATGGGATCTCCTACCACGAAGGGTTTATCTAAAATAATGGACAGTGTGGCAAAGAGATCACTGAGAATATTTTGCACCGCCAGTGCAACCGCCACGCCACCAATCCCCAGACCTGTCAGCAAGGCCGTCACATTGATGCCTAAATTACTGAGAGCAACCAGGATGATCACACTCCAAATCAATAAGGCTCCCATCACTTGAATGGGTCCCTGAATGGTTTCTGCTGTCAGTCGGTCAGAATCCGTTGATCGGGAATTAACATAAAAGTGCACCCCTCGTTTAATCAACAGGTGGCCCCAATAACCAACCTGTAAAAGCAATATGAGCAAAGGGATGGTATGAATGATTTGGACCCAATGGTACGGCATCGGCATCAAGGCACTGGCAACATCCAGTCCAATGGCAAACAATAGACCCGGATGAATACTTTCCAGTAATTCAATCAGCAAATTCGGGAGCAAGCGAGGTTCTGAATCGCCCGATACGTTGGCAGCTGTGACTGTTTTCATTTCTTGGTTCAGCCCAAAAATAAACAGCTTTATAAGCAGCTGTAAACCACCGGCAATCAACAAGGTCAGAACAATACAAAGCACGCTGGTCAAAATCCAGTCCGGGAAAACGGGGAGACTGAACGGGACAGTTGGTGGGTGGTTTTTCAGAATCATCAAGCTCATGCGGCAAATTATAGCGCAAGCAAGCCGAATCTAGAAGATTCTAATCGTATTAGTAAGGTTTAGCAGGAACAAACACGGAACCTGCCACTTTTTCAGCTGGGTTTGTTACTAAGTTGCTTAATTGCTCATAGCCTAGCTGAGTAGTGGTTTTAACCGTTTTTTTAATTCCTTCATGGGTGCCTTCTTTCAAGGTTAGCGTGCACAAAGCTTTTGTTCCCACTTGATGGACAGATTCCCCAAAAGCCGATGCCGCAATGCGGTTAGCACCCCATGTTGCCACAGGTGAAATAGCACCAACCAAAAACCCAGTCGATGAATCATAGCCAAAATTAGCCAGGCTATAATCTCGATTACCTGACCATGCATCACTGGCTTTGATGGCTGTTTTGGTTCCTGCACCAATCAGACCAGCAGATGCCAATGCACCCGCGGATACAGCCAACGAAGCACCTCCGGTAAACGGGGCTGCGATGACGCCAAAAGCGACAGCAGCTGTGACAGCGACCCCTGCGGTTAAATCTGCAAAAAAGTTGACCCCACTTTGTTGGGATTTTTCATACGTTTCTGCCTGTTGGGATAAATCCCCTATCACGGATTTTTGCGCGCCACCCTCTTTAGTTTCAAGACGCAATCCGCCTGCTCGAAGCGTCTCATCCAGAGACTGTCCGGCCAACTCTTTATAGAGAGCTTGCATTTCTTGCTCTTCTTGCAAAGATCGACCGCTCTGATTGGTCAGCGTATTGAGCCGGTTTAATTTATTTTGTGCCTGATTCATATTTTTTTCAACGGTGGCACTGCCTTTATCAGAATTGATTAACCAACCCCACCAACGAACCGGATTATACCAGGCTTTATCTTTGGGCGAGGCACCCACCGTATTCTTCACCCCATCCCAAAATTTGCCGAGCCAACCTTGCTCAGATTTCGTTTCATCAAAATGATGACGCGCTTCGCCCAGTTTTTTATTGAGTGCCTGTACCGCCTCTTGAGCATTATTCACTGGGACAACACCCACATTGCTAGAATCTGCTTTGGACACAATCTGATTCGATTCTGGCAATGCACTCATTTGTGGCATATTGAGACTATTAGATGAAAACGGAATATAATTCGTTCCGGTAAGATTGCCAGAAGAAAACCCCGTGACTTGATTGCCGGTTAATTGATTATTGATACCTGCTAAGGCATTCAACCCGTCAGGCAGATTCTCTAATCTTGAGACAAGATTAGACTCCCGGGCAAACGGTTGATAATGCTGTTGTTGTGATATCGCCTGTGCCATAAAATCTCTTGAATGCTTCCCCAACCCGAATGGCATCCCAATTGATGACAAATTGCATAATTGATGCCAATAGCATAAAACCCATTTCTGTAAAGTTTGTGCTAGCCAATGGCCATGGTAAACTGGGTTATCATTTTTTCTGGCCCACTGTTCAATCAGTACTAAGGGCAAGTGGCGGAATGGTAGACGCGCTGGTCTTAGGAACCAGTGGTGCAAGCCGTGGGGGTTCGAGTCCCTTCTTGCCCAGGCCAGATTAAACCACTGAAGCATTAGATTCTTCCTTAAACTGGGGTGACTATCATGACACTGACGGAACTCCCTGGCGCTTTACAACGCTTTCGCGTCTCCAGTAATAAGTTTGAGAAGCTGATACGACTTGTGGTTCCAAAACCGTATCGTGAAAAAACCTTGCAACGTTTTAGAAGAGCTCTATACCGAGGGAATCAATACGACTGTCCTTGTTGCCTTGGGGCGTTTAGTCAGTTCCTGCCCTTTGGGGTTAAAACCCGTCGAGTCAATGCCCAGTGCCCTGGGTGTAACAGTCTGGAACGGCACAGGCTCCTATGGCTCTATATGCAGCAACGCTTTCTAAAAATAACCGCTTGGATAGATAAGCCCAAAACACTGCTTCACATTGCCCCCGAGCGTATTTTTCAAAATCTATTTCAATCTCTCCCCAATACAGACTATGTGTCGCTTGATTTATGCTGCCCAAGAGCCATGATTCACTGTGACCTGGAAAAGATCACGCTGCCCGATAGTGCTGTGGATTTTATCTTCTGCAATCATGTCTTAGAGCATGTGAACAATGACCGTCAGGCGATGCGCGAATTATTTCGGGTACTCAAACCGGGTGGTTTTGCCGTCATCCAGGTGCCGATTGATACAACACGTCAAATTACCTTGGAAGACCCCGCCTATAACACCCCTGAGTTACGGACTGAATTCTACGGGCAACCGGATCATCTCCGTATGTACGGAACGGACTACCCCCAGCGCCTTGAAGAGGCTGGTTTTAAGGTAACCCCTGAGCAATATGCCTTTGAACTCGATCCCAACGATTATGAGCGGTACCGTATTTCACCCGAGATCATTTATCTCTGCTCAAAGCCAGAATCGTATTTTTGATTCAATAAATAAAAGGTCTCGATATTACTCGTCGAGGTGATACCGAACCGTTGTCACGATTTTATTGCGCTTGTTTCTGAGCAGGGCTCGAATGAGTAACGCTGTTTGGTTATGAAAGATGGATTGCCACCAGTGCTTGGTGACAAACTCAGGCACGATCACGGTCACCATATCGTGCTCATGTCGGGTTTCTACTTCATCAATATATGCCATCAGAGGAGCCATCAAAGAGCGGTAGGGGGATTTTAAGATCGTCAAAGGAACACCCGATCCCCATCGATCCCAGGCCATTTTCAGTCGATCAGTGGCCTCAGCACTCAATTCCACATGAACCGCCTCTACATCAGAAGAAATTGACTTAGCATATTCCAGGGCAGGCAATGCCCCGCGGTTCATAGAAGATATCAGCACCAGGACGGTATGTTGAAGTGCCACTGGATGATGCATTTCCTCTGGCATCGCCAGCTGTTTGGCTACTTTGAGATAATGGGCTTTAGAAAACTGAAACAGTACAATCAATAGTGGAATCAGCACCAGGACAATCCACGCCCCGTCGGAAAATTTCTCTACCGCCAGCAACAAAGTGACTGCAGCAGTGACCAGAGCTCCCAAGCCATTAATCAATAGTCCTTGCTGCCACCCAGGCTGACGTTCTCGTTGATGATAGCGCACCATGCCCAACTGAGACGTGGTAAAACACAGAAACACGCCAATGGCATAGAGCGGAATCAAACTATGGGTGTCTGCATTAAAGCCAATGATGAGCGCAATCGCCACCAGGCCCAGCAGAATAATCCCGTTACTAAATACCAGGCGGTCTCCCAGTGAGGTGAGTTGCCTTGGCAGAAATCCGTCTTGTGCCAGCAAACTAGTTACTCGCGGAAAATCAGCAAACGCCGTATTGGCGGCTAGGATTAAAATAACCGTGGTCGAAAATTGAACCACATAATACATCCACCCGTCTTGAAACACCGCATGGGAAATTTGCGAAAAAATAGTCTGATCGGCCTGAGGCGTAATACCAAACCCAACGGTGAGGTAAGTCAGTCCAAGTAATATCACCGATAAGATAATCCCCATCAGCAACATTGTTTTGTTGGCCAACTCCGAGCGAGGTTCTTTGAAGGCTTTCACCCCGTTAGAAACCGCCTCGATCCCAGTCAGACCGGAACACCCGTGTGAGAATGCACTAAAAAACAACACCAAGAAGGCCAAATCCGTCCAAGGCACCAGATGACTTTGATTGGCTTTAGCCATCAAAGAGGCGTGGAGAACAATATCTGGAGGGCCCCACTGTAGTACCCACAGACCGGAGACAATCAGCCCGAACATCGCTATCAGAAAGAAAAAAGCAGGTAGCGCAAACATCGTCCCAGATTCTTTCAGCCCCCGCAAATTGGCGACCATCATCGCAGTAATCAGCAACACACAGATTGTTACCGGCGAGACAGGTCCACATAGACCTGTTGAAACCAATTGCGCCACCCCAGATGAAATACTTACAGCGACTGTCAACACATAGTCAATCAGCAAGGCAGCTCCTGCAATTAAACTGGCGGTTTCTCCTAAATTATGTTTGGAGACGATATATGAGCCCCCGCCATCAGGATACGCCGTAATCACTTGACGGTAGGAAATCACCACCAGGGCTATCAACAGCACCAAGGCAATCGTGACCGGCATGGAAATCTGGTTTATTGCGGCAAAATACGTACTGGCAGAAAGTGGAATAAGAATCTCATCAATGGCATAGGCCGTCGATGACAACGCATCAGATGAAAACACCGCCAGACCAACAGACACATTCAGTTTTTGGTGTTCGGCATGGTGTGAGGCAATGGGAGAGCCCAGCATCCATTTTTTAATTTCAGTCAGCGTCAATTTAGTGTCCTCATTTTGGCGTTCTCAAGCATCTCAACAATCGCCACATCCTACAGAATCAAGGTAATATTAAAGAAAGAAAGGCGTTTCATTTCATATGATTCAACGTGTACTGCTGTCTATTTTACTACTCGGGCTGGTTTTGTTCGGGATGTATTACATTAGCTCTCGCTACAACGTGAATCAATATTACAGCTCTGGTTGGGAAGAGCAACAAAGTCTTTCTCGCAAGCGCCGTGCAACCAACAATCTGGACGACAGTCCAACATCTACTCAACCACTGGCCCCAGGCACGCGCGAAGCGGATATTTATAAGTCTCGTGGCAACAGATACAGTATTTATTAAAAAGTCGCCTGGCTAAAGTGTAAGACAATGATTATCAATTAGCCGAATCGAGCCTACATAACCCGCTATCAGCAGACGATAACCCGCCTTTAGTGCTGGTTGACTCCGGAAAGTGTCCTCGTCTACTACGTCTAGATAGTCTATTTTAAAGGCTTCTGGGCCTTGGTCACCAGGCTTTCCAAGCAAGTCAGCAACCACCCGCTCAAAGACAGATTCTTTACTCAGCATAAAGCTGCCTTTATCTTGCGCTCTGGCAGCCTGGGTGAATTCGTGCTGAATCCCCTTTAAAATTCGACTCGGCATCAGCGCACTCTCGTGCTGCGCTGGTGTGGATAAGTATCTCAGACGAGAGCTAAGAGCAATCCCACGCTCATCCCGAACAGTGGGATGCGGTTCTATACGAACGGGTAAATTTAAATCATTCACCAAAGCCTTAATAACGGCCAACTGTTGCGCGTCTTTTTCCCCAAAAACAGCCACATCGGGCTGAATAATATGGAAAAGTTTGATCACCACGGTTGCCACCCCAGTAAAAAACCCGGGACGGCTTTGCCCACAGTATTGATCGGTTAGGTGCGATGGTGGTAATACAATCGTGGTTTGACTCGTATGAGCCGTATCAACCGCCTTATCAAGTTTGGTGGACGGATACATCATCTCTACCGTGGGAATAAACACCGCATCCACACCCAATGCCCGGCAAGCCGACAAATCATCTTCCAGGCTGCGGGGGTAGCGTGCAAAATCTTCTTGTGGGCCGAATTGCAGAGGATTCACAAAAATACTCACCACGGTTCGCTTACACAGTGCTTTGGAACGCTGAATTAATGCAAAATGGCCCTCATGTAGAGCACCCATCGTTGGAACAAAGCCAACACTCTCTCCAAGCCACTCTTTACGGGAATCTTTCACCTCTTGCAAAGAGTGCCACGTCATCATGACATGATTGGTCGCCCCAGTGTTCACTGTGCAATCAATCATAGAACGCTGCAGGCTCTTCACCACAGATTGCCTGAAAAAGCAGTTCTGGCGCCTTGTCAAAAACCTTGTCAGGAAATGGATAGGCTTCCAGTTCATTGTCTGGATAGCGTCCGTGTTGAATATCTGCCTGATATTGCTGCACTGCTTGAGTTACTAAGTCTGAACTGTTGAGATACTGGCGGACAAAGCGAGGTTTTAGGTCTTGATAGCGGCCCAGTAAATCATCAATCACCAGGATTTGGCCGTCACAACCATTACCTGAACCAATGCCGATGGTGGGGATTCTTAATTGCTGAGAAATAATACTGGCAACAGGGTGTGGAACCATCTCTAAAACCAGGGCCCCCACACCAGCACTTTGCAGAAGCAATGCATCATTTAATATTTTTTGCGCATCCTCGATGGTTTTGCCTTGGATTTTAAAGCCACCCAGCGTATTGACTGACTGTGGGGTAAAGCCCAAATGCCCAATCACGGGAATGCCGGCTTGGACCAAATGATCAATCACACTAACCATAAAGGGGCTGGCCCCTTCCAATTTCACTGCATGGGCCCGGCCCTCTTGCAAAAAACGACCCGCATTCTCAATCGCACGGGCATGATCGATCTGATAACTCATAAAGGGCATATCACCTACAACCAAAGCCCGCTCACAACCACGACTAACCGCCTTGGTGTGGTGCAGCATCTCGTCCATCGTCACACTCAAGGTATCCGTATGACCCAACACGGTCATTGCCAAAGAATCTCCAACCAAGAGCAAGTCCACCCCTGCTTGGTCTAATATTTTCGCCGTTGTGTAGTCATAGCAAGTGAGTGTCACCAATTTTTCGCCCTGCTGCTTTTTACGCAGCAAAGATTGCACAGTCACCTGAGTTGGCCGAGACGCTTTACCCGTTTTGGGCTGAGACGTTTGTGAATGAAAGGACATCACCGTGGTTTCCGACTAACAACACTGCTTAGGGGATCTGAGAGGCTGCTTCATGCTCACTGGGTTCTAGACTTGTCCTGAAACCCGCTTCGTCACAAAGGCCTTGTCCCGGGCCTTGTCTCGGCATATCAATGGGTAAGGCCGAGGAGGAAGGTTTTATTTTACTACGATGACGAGATTCTCGCTTAAACCAATGAATGACAGCTCGTGCCAAACGGCGTGGATTATGGCGAATCACCTTTTCTTCATTGTCTTCCACCAGGCGAGTATTCACAACAGAAACACCCAAAGCTTCGCACCGTTGGGTATCAACAACCACAGGACGGTAATCATATGCTTCATAAGCCTGGACCAAAGGTTTTGGCAACCCGCTGTTAACAATCACGGCATCAATCATATTGGGGAAGGGCGCATGGTCTAGTATCGCTTGCACATGATCCCCAACGGTGTAGCCATTGGTCTCCCCGGGCTGTGTCATCACATTCACCACATACACCTTTAGTGCGGTGCTTTGAGAAATTGCTTTGGCTATCTCGGGAATCAACAGATTAGGGATCACACTGGTATAAAGACTACCAGGCCCCAGAACGATCAACTCTGCTTTTGCAATAGAGTCTAACACATCAGGCAAGGGCTTGGGTTCTGCTGGTTCACATGAAAGCCTGTCTATGCGAACAGTGGCTTTGGGGATATCCGATTCTCCCTCTATCACCGTACCATCTTCTAATGTGGCTCTCAGAGACATATGCTCCAGAGTGGACGGGAGAACGCGCCCACGAATATTGAGTACTTTGGAAGATTCTTTAATGGCAGAAAACATATCCCCGGTGATATGGCACATGGCAGATAGAAATAAATTGCCAAAACTATGGCCTTCCAGCCCTTGTCCGTGTCGAAAACGGTACTGAAACAGAGAGGTGATGAGTTGCTCTTCGTCTGCCAGGGCCGCAATACAGTTACGGATATCTCCTGGTGGAATAATCCCGTACTCCCGCCGTAAACGACCTGAACTCCCCCCGTCATCACCGACTGTCACAATAGCCGTAATGTTTAAGGTATATCGTTTAATGCCTCTCAACAATGTTGCCAGCCCTGTTCCGCCGCCAACGGCCACCACTTGTGGACCATGAGAAAGCTTGTTTCGTCGGTAAAGGGCTTCGAGTAAATCTTCTCCACGGCCATCCGGCGTCAGGGCATGGAAAAAGCTGTGGTACGTTTGGCTGGTACCCAAATACACCAGCACTCCGCCCAAAAGCAGCATCAACGGACCACTGATGTGCGAAGGCATAATCGTCGCCATCCACTCCAAAAAGCGAATAAACGATGATACCGGCTGAATTTTATAAATGAGTGCCAAGCCCAGTAAGACACAGATAAAACCGAGAAACGAAACCGAAATCCAGCGCTTAAACGAAAGCCCTGGCATCAACCATGACGCTTTACGCGGGATATTGCGGGTCCATTTTTTCAGCGAGTCTCCGTTGGCCATGGCCAGAAGGGTCTTTCTTCCAGTAGGGAGGTTTCTTTCAGGATAATCGGCATCAGGCACTTTTAATTGGATCGGAATTACGCCCTTGCCCTTGTGCCTGAGCTTGTTCTTGCCAATGCGCCTGTTCGCGGTGGTTGACTACTATATTATACCCAGGAAACTGGGCTTTAAGGAATTGGCCTGCAGCTTCTGCCATACAAACCGAACGATGCTGCCCCCCAGTACATCCCACAGCCAACGTAACGACGGATTTTCCTTCTTGTAAATAAGAGGGTAGGACGGTCGCCAACATCGCTGTCCAATGTTCAAAAAAGCCTTTTGCACTGGGAAGGGAAAACACAAAGTCTCGAACAGGGCTGTCCAACCCTGAGAGTGGTCTTAAGGACTGATCGTAAAACGGATTGGTGAGAAAGCGCATATCAAAAACCATATCCGCCTCTTTGGGGATCCCGTATTTAAAGCCAAAAGAGACCAGGCGCACTTCTAGATTATCCAAGGACATAGGCGCTCCTAAGAGCTTGGCAATCTTGTTTCTCAACTCCACAGGTGGCAGTTGTGTCGTATCAATGGCGTAAAAATGGGGTTCAAAGGCACGCTTATTTTTCTGCAAATGGGTAAAGCAGGCAATCTGGTCCTGCATCATCAGCCCCTGCTGTAAGGCATCAATCGGTGTTATCTCTTGAGCAAGGACGCGTTGCAGTAACACTTCAGGTTCTGCCATGAGTAACAACACAGACAAAGGTCGCTGTGCTGTTGTATTGCTTTGATAAGCCCTTTGAATACAATCCCACTCAGACTGAAGCCGTGTCAAAAAACTGTGTGTCAGCTGATCCTGTGCGGTATCTGTCTCCGTTGCCAACTCTTCCCACTGAAGACTAATTGCCAGAGGATAAGGCTCATCTTGCAATGTGTTAATGGTATGCGCCAGACGATCCAGAGGCAGGGGGTAAATTTGGACGTAACCAAATTGGCCCATCATCTCCATCACCGCAGAAATACCCGAACCGTAGGGCCCTAAAACCAAAAAATCAGGCGTCTTCATTGCGTTTTAGTCTACACCCAGCCCGAATCACCGACAGATGCCAGTGAGAGGGGATAAGGTTGGCCTAACATAATTTTCAATTTTTCGGCAATCATCACCGCGCCGTCTTGGCGAGGACTAATGTGCAGCGTACCAAATTTTTTGACCTTCACTACGGTGCCGTCGGATGCGGTCACCGAATTATCATTCAATAGTTGCCGTGCCTGATCCAAAGCTGCCTGGGATGCCAAGCTTTCATGGAGTCTCGCCTTATCCAAAACACCGGTATTGGTATAGCGTTTGCCAATATACATCTCGGGTGCTGTCCTGATTCCAACCTTTTGGGCCACTTCATCCAAGACCGGCCCTGCAGGCCCAATCAAAATGTACCAGGGGTTCACCTTATAAAGGGTTTCAGCCACAAGCCGAGTGAGTTCAGGATTATCAATCATCTGGGCATACAAGGCCCCATGGGGACGGACATGATCAACATCAATGCCGTTAGCCTGCACCAAGGCTCTAAACGTGCCGAGTTGAACATACAACCAGGCAACCAAATCTTCGTCGCTAATGTTCATCTCCGCATAGCCACTGTTGGCAGGATCTGGATAACCAATATGGGCACCCACCACACAATTACTCTGCTTTGCGGTCACAATCGCCTCTAAAACTTCTCTGGGTGTCCCGTCATGAACACAACAGGGGATATTGACAGAGCTGACATAAGAAAGAAGCGACGTCTCAATCGGTTCAAAAAGTCGTTTATCTGCACTTTGGCCAAAATCAGTGTTGATATCAATAAAGCGTTTTTGGCGCTGTGGCGGTGGGGGAGTGAGCGTGGTTTGGGGAGTTCGAGGGGTGTTGGGGCGGTTGCCGCCTCCCCCGTATCGAGATTGACCCCCATGATGGTGACGTCTATTGCCGTGGGGCTTGTTGGCGTAGGACATGAAAAAACCTTAATTCTAGTATAAAGCGACCCAAAGTAGATTTCGGAAAATCCGAACCGCGCTCAGCAGAGCGAAGGTAACCACAATATCATAGAAAAACGGAGAAATCGTCAACAGGTTCTCCCAGTGACGCCACTCTGCAAAATCATACTGCCCGCAGAAGCCCTGCAACGCCAGTACCACAGATCCAAAGCCATGAGCACACACCACCGTTATCAGCGAGGTGTATAGGGCGTTAAGTTGAAATTGCGCCAAAGTCTTTGCCCGCAAGACAAAGGGCATCATCGACCCTGAAGTATAGGCAGCCACTAATATGCCCAACAGATAACCCGCCCCTGGTTGCTCCAAATAGTGCAGCCCCCCACCGTTGGCAAAGATCGGGAAGAAAAACAATCCGGCCACAAGATATAAACCAACCGCCACAATGGACAGATGCCGGCCTAACAGGCCGCCGAGAAAAATACTCATCGGGATTAACGGTGAGTACTGAAGCGGCAAGGCGCTTTCCGCAATGTTCATGTTGGATGCCGCCCAGCGTGGATCCGGCAGTGTCCCACTCAAATACGTCTGCATACACAGCAAAACTGAACCCATGAAGGCCAGCAGCAAGGAATTGATATGAACACTGGGGCATTGTGTGATCGGGTCTTCTTGACCGTGAATCACGGGGTCATTATTGATGTCATTGATGTCACTGAGACTTTCGGTCATTTTGGTCATGAGATAGAAAACCCTTCAGGGAATCCACCTTTTTTCTCGAAAAATGCCTGCTTGAGATCTTTATATTGCTTGCGGTACGTCTCACTCAAAATATCCGGAGTGGTCATAATCAGGGCATCTTCGTCATTGTCTTGGTAATATTTTCGCCGCAGGCCCGCCGAATCAAATCCGTATTTGTAATACAGATTTTGCGCCGTATAGTTACTCGCCCGCACCTCCAAGGTCACCCACTTCACCGAATGGCTGAAAGCCCGCTCCAGGATATGGCACAACTGAAGCTCACCAAGTGAAAAACCACGGCAATCCGGGCGAACTGCAATGGTGGTGATGTGCGCTTCATCCATAATCAGCCAAAACCCGCAGTAGCCAATCAATATTTCTGACTGAGCTTTATTTTCAGCCGGAGGCTCTAGTAGTAGTGAATAGTAACGGCCCAGATGGCCTTTCATTTCATTGGCAAAAGAATCTTCTGACCAATGGTGACGGCCAAAAGAAATAGATTCTATGGCCATAATGCTCTCAATGTCAGTATCGCGCATTCGACGAATTCGCATTCGGTCTGGGCGAACCCACTCTGCTTGGATTTTTGTTTCAGTAAGAAGAGACATAATGCAAGGATATTACCTGATTTGGCAGGGAGACTTTGACTCTATTTTAAGCCCGAACGGGCCCCTAGGACAAATAACCACCTTAACAAACGATAAATTAGCCGATAAAAAAGCGACCATGTTTTTAAGAACGGCATTTTTTTGAGATATTACCTAGGAAGTTACATCGAGTGAAATGAAACCGGGGACAAGCCTAAAGTTGACTCTTCCTTCCCAAGATCCCTCCTCTCGCCATTCCCGCCTATCTCGTTTATCAATCATGGCGGGTATCCCAGGCCAGCCTAACCAGCCTGAACAAGAATGGAAAGTGATCCCTCCCACGCTTGACGCGCTTCAGTCTTTGGCTGAAAGGTTACTAAGCTTTCAATTCCCCTTAAGCCGAAACCGCCGCTACATGGAGCGCTTCGTCTCACGCTATCTCGATCAGCCTCAAACCACCAAACGCCAAGTTTTCAACTGGTCCTTACCGACCCTAGAGAGATTTACCCGCGCCATCTGGATGGGGGTCACCCCCCCGCTGGCAGATGATTTTGAAGTGGACCAATGGCTGAGTCTGCAATGGCTAAATTGTGACCTTGCTCAATGGAATCCACTTCAATGGGCATTGGAAGATATTGAACATCTCGGACGCTTTGACGAGATGGGACTCCCCGGCGTTTTATTCCAAAAAAATAGCCCAAAACTCTTGAATCCCAATCATTTGGCAACCATTTTAAGGGCCAACGGCTTTAGCATACCTGCAATAGACACTTCTGAAGGGGGACATTCGGAACAACCGACCACGCTGGCGGATAACACGCTGGCGGTCCAGTACATCAGCAGCCGAACACTCAGCCACCCGTTTCCATGGTCTTCATTCTTTCGCTCACTAAGCCAAACGGGGAATGTATCCCAAGCCAATTTCAGCCAGAATTTTTTTCAGCTTTTACAAAGCTTTTCGCAAGTCAGCCAGCAACAAGTCAGTCATCCCTCGCTGGCCAGCGGGCTGTCCCCCGTAAAGCTACTCATTTTGGTGGAAGGGGCCACTGAGGCCCTACTCATACCCCACTGTGCAAAAGTCCTGGGCATTACCGCATTTCAGTCAGTCCAGATTGAAGTATCTGGTGGGAAAAATGCGATTGAGTCCCTCTACCAAAGCTATGCCCCTCGTCTTTCGATTCCAATGGCGGTTGTGCTCGATGCAGATGCGGTCGAGCAATATCAATCTCTAATATCAACGCAGCGCCCGGGAGATTTAATTGCGGTGATTCCAGAGAATCAGTTTAATCGTGAAATTGAAGATACCTATTCCGGGACCCTGATCCTCAAAGCACTCAATCAGGTCTACCAATTAGACACTGTCCTCAGTGAGGATGACTACCAACGGTGGTCTCAACATTTATTGAATGAAGATTGGCAGGCCCTATATGAGGGTAGCCTCACCACGGTTCGTCGAAGTCAGTTTTTACAAGATCTTTTTAGAACACTCGGGCTGGGCACCTTTGACAAACGACTGTTTGCAGAACAGCTCCGCAGCGTGATTCAAACCCCAGACGATGTGCCAGAACCGATTCGGGTTCTGCTAGAAAAGCTCCCTCTTGAAAAGCTCCCCTAGAAAAACCCACCGTCATGATTCCTCTAAACCCTCATAACACAGCGCCTCAAGATTTCGACACCGAGCTTTTCACCACATTGCTCTATCCTTGCCCTGACTGGTGGCTGGACGTTCATTGCCGTAGGCTGTTACAGCATGTCAAAACACTGGCCCCCAATCTCTCTCTCGATAACAACGTGGAGGTTAGCACGCTGCGCACTGATGTAAAACAGTCGCTTGAGAGCCTGAGTAGTGACTGTTTACCAACTGTAGTCCGACTCGAGGCGGGCTTATGCAAAACCCGTCCTGAAGCTGGCACTGCCTCGGCTGCCTTCTCGCTCCAGTTGCGTCCCGTTCCTCATGCATTAAAAGCAGCTGTTTTATGCTTGACCCCTTACGAAAAGCCCAGTCCGCATTTAAAAATCAAAACCCTGAATTCTTACAATATACTGGCAGAAACAGTCTCTGTCCGAGACGCTATCCAAAGACAAGGCTATCAAAAAGATGGCTATCCTGATGCCTTATGGAGCAACTCTCAGGGATTGATTACAGAGACAACCACAGCCAATTTTTTTATTTTTAGAAACACCGATGACGATCGCATACAAATATTGACGCCACCGACCTCACTCTGCCTGGCAGGCACGGTCAGGAGCTGGCTACTCAATGTTCTAGAAGCGCTCAATGCAGAAGCACCCCATATTGATGTGCACGAAACACCCCTTACCTGGGAGACGCTGTCACACGATCATCAAGCCTTCTCGGGGGCTTTTTTAACCAATGCGGTCCACGGCATCATCCCGGTTCTAAGTATTTTTAACCCAGATGCCAATATCCCAGAAGCAAAGCAGTCTCTCTCTTTTTCCCAAGATGCTTTCTGTAAAATTCATCACAGACTCAGACACCACTGGCGTTCAGCCGGCCTAAGGTTTGCAGTCGATTATTCACAAGAAAATGCCGCTAAATAAACTTTTGTTTTGGGCTAAGAGCGACTGTTGTCCATAAATAATATGTCCAAAGTCTCTTGCGCCGGATGCTCTTCGTCTTGCGAGAGTTTTTCAATCGTTTCGGCACTGGTCGCCGTAATGGATTCCGTGTGCTCTTCTACGCGAGAGGCTAGGACGGCCTGAAAATCCTCCGGCAACAGCTCTGTATCTTCTGTCTCACTTAAACCAGCTGAACGCGCCCACTCAAGCTGATAGGCTCTTTGGGCATACAAGACTTCATCCACTATAAGAGCATCTGGTTTATTTTCAGCTTCTGCTTGAAACGGGGCAGACATGAGAGATTCGGGCTCTGGATTTTCTGATGAGGCAGGGGCTTGCCAATAGGCACTGAGTTTTTGACTCGGACTGTGTTTTTGAGCCGGTTTAACGGGTTCTGAAAATAATTTTTGAGGGTCTAGCACGTTGGAGCCCAATAAGGCCACCCCGGTGATCAGCTTTTGCAGGGTATTGATCACGCCCGTTTGCTGCGTGTCTGTTTTTTGAGTGTCTGGCAGAGAGCTTATATTATTGGGGCTTATTTTATTTTGCTTGTCGGGGTTCATCGCTTAGTAATACTCACTTATTCTTACGAATCCAATGAAAAAGAACGATCTGTGGTGATTGTAGCATATAAGATAGCCTGATCGCTTCCTGATCGCTTATTGATTGACAAGATTATTTACTTAATTGAGTTACTTAATGAAGCACGGCAATAGGCCACCTCGCCTTGCACCACATTCATCAGCACGTTACGGTCATCACCGGTATAAATCAGCTCGGCTAAAATCTCATCCAGTTGTGTTTTTGACGGACTGGTTTGCACCACAATGGCATCAAAAGCTTTACCTGGTTTAAAATTACCAATTTCACTCTCCAGTTGCAGCGCATGCGCCGCACGCAGCGTGGCTGCGTGAAACAACTGGCGAACCGAGATCAGGCTATCAGGCTGCATATATTGTGCATCCCGCATCACATCAAACATACACAAACTGGGCCCCGCCCCCACATCAGAACCCAAGCCCATCGGGATATTTTTAAAATCTGTATTCAGCTTTTCCCAAGGGAAGCGACCGCTTTTTAAAAAGAAATTGGCACTCGGACAGTGAATCACACTGGAGTCGCTCTCTTGAATGGTTTCCCACTCTGCCTGTGAGAGATGAATACTGTGGGCAAATAGAGACTTGGGCCCCAATAGGCCGAACTGTTCATAGACACCGGCATAGTGTGGACAGTCGGGAAAGGTCTGGCTTACTGCCCGAATCTCGCTGAGTTGCTCTGAAAGGTGGGTGTGTAGGTAGACATCGGGATATTTCTCTCTCAGAGCGCCCACCCCAGCCAGTAGTTCGGGAGAACAGGACAGCGCAAAACGAGGCATCCAGGCATAAAAAAGCTTCCCTCGGTTCTGCCCATGCCATTGAGTACAGAGGGCTTCCGTATCTGCTAACAGCGATTTTGGACTTCTTAGTAGGGTCTTTGGTCCGTTACAGTCCATTAAATTCAACCCTGTAATTAACCGGGGCCCCACAGCAGAAGCCGCTTGAAACACTGCATCGACCAAGGGCGGGTGAACCGTTAAAAAGACCGCTGCTGTGGTTGTTCCAGCAGCCAGTAGAGCCTTTAAAAATTGTGCTGTTTGGGCACCCACCACACTGGCATTCTCAAAACTCGCCTCTACAGGGAAGATATGCTTTTCCAACCATTCCAATAACGACGCCTCTTGCGCCCCGGTCACAGAATACTGAGGCAGATGGGTGTGTAAATCAATCAGACCAGGAAGCAAGGTCATTTCTGGCCCCAATTGGAAACAGTTCAGGCTTTTGTATTGGGTATCGGCCGCTTCAAACGCACCCAGATGAATAATATTCCCTTTTACGTCAGCAATCAGGAGTCCGTCTTCTAAGTACTGCCAGTCCTGGGAGTCGTTTAAATCAACAGGATGAGCCATCCGTCCCCTTACGGCACGAATACAAGAGCCTACAACAGACTGTAATAGAGGAGTATGGTGTGTTTGCATCAAATTAAGAGCATCCCCTTAAAATAGAACCCCTTGAGGCCGAATGGTGTTTTACCATATCCATAGATGTGCGTAAAAAATAAATCACATTAAATGATTTCTATCTGTTATAATTTCTAGTTCGTTTTTTAGATAAAACAGTCAGCAAACCTTGGCGCAATAAAATTGATGCATTTGCGTTTAGCCATTAAGCCCAAATTAAAACCGTCGCCTTCTAGCCAGGACCGTCTCCAGAACCTCATCTATCACAGCGCTTTGCGCCCACATCATCGCTCTCCTAAAAATCTATGCTTGCAAAGCCTGGCTTATTCTGTAAAATGCAATTTCAATTTATTTTTTGTCACACCGTCTCCAAGCCACAAAATCCAAGCCATAAAGTAGAAACAAGATAACCAGAGGGTTTTCACCGTTGCCTAAAACTTCTGAACACACAGTCTTTAACCTAGGCCGACACCTTTTGGCCGAGTTTTATGACTGTGATTCTAATATCCTCAACAATCCCAAACTAATTGAAGACGAAATGTGCAATGCTGCCCGTGCTTGTGGGGCTACCATTGTTCAACAAAACTTTCACCTCTTTAGCCCATACGGGGTCAGTGGTGTTGTGATTATTGCAGAATCTCATTTGGCCATCCACACCTGGCCAGAATTTGGCTATGCCGCTGTCGACCTGTTTACCTGTGGTGATACGTGTAATCCAGAAGTGGCTTATGAGTACCTTAAAAAAGCGTTATCCGCTGGCACAACCTTTTATTCAGAACTAAACCGGGGCCTGATGAACCAAGACACCAAACAGATGGTGAAAGGGCCCTTTACCTTAAAGACCCACAAGAAAGAATTTGTATTGGCAGATGGAGGGGAGGCTGAGACATGACTGCGACAACCCAAATCAAACCGAGAGAATCGACTATCGTAACAAGCAATCCCTCGCAAACACAGGAATTTGGTCCACACCTGATGTTAGATTGCCGGGGATGCAACCCAGAGAAGATCAGCAATCTCCAATACGTCTTTGATGTCCTCAACTCATTACCAGAGGCCATCGGAATGACCAAAATCACACAACCCTACGTATTCCCCTACAGTGGGCTTGTGCCAGAAGACAAAGGTGTCACCGGTGTGGTGATCATTGCCGAATCACATCTCACCTTTCACTCCTTTACGGAAAAAGATTACTTCTTTTTCGATCTGTTCAGCTGCAAGCAATTTAATGTGGAAGCCGCTGTGCAATTTATTACTGAAGCCTTTGAAGTAAAAGAGTACGACCGCCATATGGCCACCCGCGGTGTTGGCTTTCCACGAAGTGAGAATCTTTCCGGACAATGCCAGACAGCACCCCACTGGAAAGTCCCCACACTGCAATGAGTCGCGATCAACAGTATCGATATGAAGAAGCCCCCGACGGCAGTTTTCGCAACGGTTACCAAATCACGGAAACCCTGTTTGAAGGGCAATCCGACTTCCAAAAGGTGACCGTGGTAGATACTGTTGCCTACGGACGTATGCTGCTGTTAGACGACCTGGTGCAGACCACTGAGCGGGATGAATTTATCTACCATGAGATGATTGCCCATATTCCCCTTCTCAGTCTTGAGCGCCCACCCGAGCGGGTTTTGGTGATTGGTGGGGGAGACGGCGGCACTGCCCGTGAGGTACTAAAACATCCCAGTGTCCAAGAAGTCGTCGTCTGCGAGATTGACGGGCTGGTGATTGATGTTTGCAAGCAGTTTTTACCTTCGATGGCGCATGTTTTTGACAGTCCCAAGGTAACAACCTTGGTGAGAGACGGTATTGAATACATTGCGACCCAGAAAAATGCATTTGACGCGATTTTAATTGATTCTTCTGACCCTGTGGGCCCTGGAGAAGGCTTATTTACTGAAGCCTTCTACCAAAACGTAAAGGCTGCCCTGAAGCCCGGCGGTATCATGGTCAATCAGAGCGAATCGCCAATGGCCCAGCGACGTTCCTTTCAACTTGTTTACAGGCTCTTGAACCAGGTTTTCCCCATTGTAAAACCTTATATTGCAACAATTCCTACCTATCCCGGTGGCTACTGGAGCTGGGCATACTGTAGCGAGAGTATCCAACCCAATGGTGCCACACAACAACTTTTGGCGCAAAGCATAGAGAAACACACCCAGTACTTTAACCAAGGAATCCGAGAAGCCAGCTTCGTCCTGCCCAATTTTATTCAGTCTCTGGTTTCAGAGGCGACGCAGGAAGTTTCACCAGGAAGTCTCTCTTTGTGTTAAGCGGCCCTTTCTTATCCAGAGAATGGATGGGAGCCTGTCAGGATTTTAATCAGGCAGACTGGGTGATGGTTGGGCTGCCGTACGACGGGACGTGTTCATACCGGCCCGGCTCTCGCTTTGCTCCAGAACTCATTCGGCAAGCTTCCTGGGGGTTAGAGTCTTATTCAGCACGTCAAGACAAAGATTTCGCTAGTGTTTCTTTTTTTGATGCCGGTGATCTGGAACTGCCCTTTGGCAACCGGGATGCCTCACTGGCGCTGATCCAAAAGGCAGCGAAAGAAACACTGGCTGCCAACAAACGTTGGTTAGGAATTGGCGGGGAACACCTGGTTACCTTTCCGGTGATACAGGCTTATATTGAGAAGTACCCCGATCTGGCCATTGTCCATTTTGACGCCCACGGGGATATGCGAGAAGACTATCTTGGGGAGCGTCTTTCCCACGCGACAGTACTCAGACGCATTGCTGAGTTAACCGGCCCAGAGCGGATTCTGCAAATTGGAATTCGTTCTGCCCCAGCCGATGAATTTGCCTGGATGCGTGCTCACGAGACTTTGGTGACTGATGCCGCTGACTGGCAGCGGAAAAAGCACCGCGTTGAGGGGCGTCCTGTTTTTATCACTGTGGATTTGGATGTACTGGACCCCAGTGTTCTCCCGGGAACTGGCACCCCAGAACCGGGTGGGCTTGGTTTTAGTGAATTAATCAACTGGTTCGATCTTTTGAAACCGCTTAACCGGGTGGGCATGGATGTGGTGGAGTTAGCACCACATTATGATGCTTCTGGCGTGTCGACTGCTGTGGCAACCAAGGTGATTCGAGAACTGCTACTGCTTTAAACTTGATATCAATATCATTCGCTATTACTATTATTCAATTCCATGGGGCGGGGGATTTTATACTCTGATGCAACGGCCCAGTTCTGCTACATTCACTTCTGCTGCATACACTGCTCCGGCATACTCGCGTCCTCAGCAGCAGTATATTCCGTTTGCTGGCAAAAAATCGCGTTCGCCCAAAGCCCCTGCGTCACCAGAAATCGTGATTACTGGTCAGATACCGGCAGATTTCAAACAGGGTTTTTTCCACCGCAAAATTCAGACTTGGCTCAGACAATTCTGGGAGCGTGGACTGTACCGCCATAATCCAGAACTCGCTTCAGCGATACTTCAGCGGTTTCAACAACTGCGTCACCCTGATTTTTCACACAGCGATTTTGTCACCAGCGCAAGAGAGATATTAGCCCCAGAAGTTTTAGCTAAAAAAGCTCATTCTCCAGATATAGCCAGCGGAAAACAACTGCTTCTGGCAAACAGAGCTGTGCTGAGAACTGGGGAAATTTTGCAGTTACTTGATCAATTTGCTCCAGGGCAATTCCCGCCAGATTGGGGATCCGGCGTTGCCAACACCGCCAACATGCGTTACCTAGATATTGGCTGTGGTGATGCCGACATTACCCAAAAACTGACCGAATCGCTGGGACTGAATCCCCGCCATGTGATGGGCTTAGAAATTGCCTCTGCAGAAATAACAGCAAAAGAAAAAAGAGAAGAAAGTGCTTCTGGCAGTTCTGTCCCTATTCATTACTATGACGGTGTCACGTTCCCCGTAAAAGATGCTTCTCAGGATCTGGTAAGCTCGCTGATGGTCCTGCATCACGTTCAAAATCCAGAAGCGATGATGGACGAAATGGTCCGGGTATTAAAACCGGGTGGATTGCTGCTGGTGCGAGAAGTCGACGGGAGCGATCCCAGTGTTTTTATTTTTAACCGCTTGGTAGACAGCTTTTTTTATGACGTGATGGAAAATGATCCCAGTAAGCAAAGCATGCCGTGTCAGTATAGAAGCATTAACGATTGGGCACACTCTTTCCAAACGCGGGGGTTGGAACTCCTCACCAAAAGACGTTTTACGACCAATCCAGCATTTGAGCCACCCAATTTCACTCAGGCCACCTATTTGCTCTTGAGAAAGCCCGAATCGCCATTGAATAGAGCGGATTAATTACAATTTTTTCCCCAGTAATATCACGATATGGGCTAAAAACAGCCCATTGAAAGGGTATCCAGACAGGGTGATTTTGTAACAAATGATGAAGCTTGTGAGAGGCAGAGGCAATCTTAATATTTTGTTTGTTTTTATTTTCGTATATCACATTAGTCCAAATGTCCTTTTCGTGTTCCTCAAGCCAAAACGAACTAAGGACTCTTTTCGGAAGAGAGGAGTAGCAATCAATGCTCAATTATCCCGGCATGCAGATGCCGCAAGCGAATCCATTACTTCAGCAATATCAACAGGCTGTCATGGCAGACCTTCGTGATGATGGTGTGATCAACGGCAGTATCTTCAACAATATGCAAGGTGGCGGCCTGCCTCAATTACCCCCTCAAATGCCACCTCAATTTGGCGGTTTCCCAGGAATGGGTTTGCCCCAATTCCCCCCTCAAATGCCACCTCAATTCGGCGGTTTCCAAGGAATGGGTATGCCCCAATTCCCCCCTCAAATGCCACCTCAATTTGGTGGTTTCCCCGGGTTCGGTCAACCCCAATTACCCGGACTGTTCCCCATTTATCCGCAACAGCCTCCTCAATTCGGTGGCGGTATTCAAGATATACTCAGCCGCTTACTCTCCTTATTGATGCAGCAACAGGGCGGAAACTGTGGGCCTCAACCTCCGGTTCGCAAATCTGAGATCGACCAAAAAGGTGATGGCGTTTACAACTACGATCTTGGTTCTTCCGGTGATAACAAAATTAAACAAGGCGGAACCAATAATACCAACGTGGTTTACAGCCTCAACGGTAACGACACTTTAACCCAAGATGGGTCGAAAAACAGAAACTACGCCAATTTAGCAGGTGGCAATAACACCGCTACATTGTCTGGTTCTGAAAACAAAAACACCGTCGTTGCTGGCAGTGGAAACAACACCGTCTCCACAAACGGCAGTAAAAACACCGATACCATCCGTCTTGGTAGTGGTACCGACAACGTGACTCTGCGCAGCACTGATAGCACCTCCAACGTAAGCACCGGTGGCGGTAGTGACGAAGTCCGCGTTGCCACAGACAAAGGTACTGTCACTGTCAATGCTGGAACCGGTAGCGACCGTGTTACCATTGACGGCGCCAAAGATACCAAAGCCACTGTGAACCTCGGCAACGATGGTGTGCAGGATGAGCTCCGTGTGGCCGCCAAAGGCAAAAACGATGTGATCGTCACAGGTGATAACAAAGACATCGTCCGCCTAGAAGGCAGAGCCAGCGAATGGACCAAAACCACGGTCGACGGAAAAGTAGTCTATACCCACAATACTGAAGGGACCAAAGTAACGCTCGGTGACGGCATTGTCGACACCAACGTGAAATTTGGGGCCGCTGTGGGCGAACATTCCCAAGTCGTGGGTGACCCTCACTTCATTATCGACGGCCATATGTACGACGTCCAAGGCGAAAACGGTAAAACCTACAACATCATCAAAGACGGTGATCTTCAGGTCAACTCCCGTTTTGGCGCCTGGGGACCAACAGCCACCGTTCAGAAAGAGATTGGTGTCAAAGTGGGCAACCAAAGACTCAACCTCAATGCTGAAACGGGCAAAGCCCAAATCAATGGTGCTGATATGGAAGTCAACAAATCCTACGATATCGGCAACGGGCAAACCGCTGTTTGGAACGGCAGTACGCTCCAAGTAAACACTGAAGAGTACACCATGCAGTTTGTATCCCGCGGAACTTACATTGACAGCTACGTTGATGTGACTTCCAAAGGTGCTGAATGGAACGGCGTACTCGCTCACGGTTTACTCGGCCAAAACATCCGCGACGGACAAACCGTTGTCTCGGCAACAGATCAACAAGGAACCGGGGCTATCGCCGGCAACTACCGTCAGTATGAAGCAGCCGACGTATTTGCGGACTGGACCAATCCTTTCAACCGCTAATCGTCAAAGCACAATCTGCCAGTTCACATGATGTGAATACATTCAAACCCTCTGTACCCAAAAGGCACAGGGGGTTTGTGTTTCCAACATAATCACTAAGTAACAATTTATACATATTTATGAAATATAAAACAATTATTAATTTGCTCTGGTTTTTATTTCTATATCTATATACAAGTTCTACAAGCCAAAAATTCCAAGCAAGCAAAAAGTTCGATTCTATTTTTTCAAATTCCTGATTCTCATTCCAAATTCCATTCTTTCTAATAACACAATTTAATTTTGATAGAGAGCAAGATAGCGCGCTTGAATCCAAGCCAGGAGAGTTTTATGTTAAATCCTTCCATGTACCAATCTCAGCTTCAACCTCAATTCATGCAGCCACAAAATTCCATTATGCAGCGTTATCAGCAAGCCGTTATGGCTGATTTGCAAGATGATGGGGCTCTCAACGGCAGTATTTTCAACAATATGCAAGGGGGCGGTCTGCCTCAGTTGGCACCCCAAATGTTGCCACAATTTGGTGGTCCTCAATTCGGTGGTTTCCCGGGCTACGGGATGCCCCAACAACAGTTTCCTCAATTCCCTCAATTCCCACCTCAATTTGGATGTGGCTACCCCGGCATGCCACAACAGCAGTTGCCTCCCCAATTTGGCGGTGGGCTGCAAGATATTTTAAGTCGTCTGATCGCACTGTTATCTCAGCGTCAAAATAATCAAGGTGGCTACTGTTATCCACAACCACCTATCCGCAAGTCTGAGATCGATCAAAAAGGTGATGGCGTTTACAACTACGATCTCGGTTCCTCCGGTGATAACAAAATTAAACAAGGCGGAACAGATAATACCAATGTTGTTTATAGCCTCAACGGAAATGATACCTTAACCCAAGAAGGTTCCAAAAACAGAAACTACGCCAATTTAGCAGGTGGCAATAACACGGCTACATTGTCTGGTTCTGAAAACAAAAACATTGTTGTCGCCGGCAACGGAGATAATACCGTTACTACCAACGGCAGCAAAAATACCGATACCATTCGTCTCGGCAGCGGTAAAGATAATGTAACGCTGCGCAGTACGGATAGCACCACCAATGTGAGTACCGGTGGTGGTACTGATGAAGTTCTCGTTGCCACTCAAAAAGGCGATGCCACAATCAATACTGGAACCGGTAAAGACCGCGTGACCATTGACGGTGCCAAAGATACCAAAGCCACAGTAAACCTTGGTAACGACGGTGAGCAAGACGAACTTCGCGTCGCTGCCAAAGGCAAAAATGATGTGACCGTGACCGGTGATGAGAAAGACATCGTCCGCCTGGAAGGCAGAGCGTCTGATTGGACCAAAACCACGGTTGACGGTAAAACCATCTACACCCACAATGCTGAGGGAACCAAAGTAACCCTCGGTGACGGCATTGTCGACACGAACGTGAAATTTGGTGCCGCTGTTGGCGAGCATTCCCGTGTATTTAATGACCCCTACTTCCAGATTGATGGACGTACCTACGAAGTAAAGGGCGAAGACGGACAAACCTACAACATCGTTAAAGACGGTGATGTCCAAGTAAACGCTCGTTTTGGCGGTTCTGGTGGCCAAACCTACCAAAAAGAAGTGGGTGTGAAAGTCGGCAACCAGAAACTCAATCTCAACGCTGAAACCAACAAAGCCCAAATCAACGGTGCTGATATGGAAGTCAATAAGTCCTACGATCTTGGCAACGGACAAACCGCTGTCTGGAACGGCAATACACTCCAAGTCAACACCGAAGAATACACCATGAAGTTCAGCAACCACGGCAACTCGTGGATCAATACAGATATTGATGTCACCAATAAAGGCGCTGAATGGAACGGTGTTCTGGCTCACGGTTTACTCGGCCAAAACATCCGCGACGGACAAACCACTGTTACCGGTACTGGTAACCAAGGGCAAGGTGCTATCGCCGGAGTTTATACCGACTACCGCATAGCAAACGTGTTTGAAGACTGGACCAACCCATTCAACCGATAATTGCCAAACCAGTCTTAACCCGTTCACTCTGTGTGAAAATAAGATTCAACCCCTTCGCTCCCAAAATGGACGGAGGGGTTGCTTTTTGAGGCATTAAAAAAGGTAACAGTTAATACATATTTAAAGCTTATAAAACAATTATTAGGAGGCGTTGGGTTTTATTTTAGTAAGAGTATTTTCCAATCTCACTTTTTAAAAGTGATTTCTCACTCCCCCCAGAGAAAAAGATTTTGAAAGCGTATCGTAAAACGCTTCTTTAGAGAGATAGAGAGCTATTCAAGAAAAAATTTGAGCAAGGAGAGATTCATGTTGAATTCCCCGTCATTTTACCCTCAGCAAGTGACACAGCCCCGTAACTTGTTATTGCAGCAGTACCAGCAAATGGTGATGGCTGATGTCCAAGACGATGGTGTGATCAACGGCAGTATTTTCAACAATATGCAAGGCGGCGGCATCCCAGGACTTGGCCTGCCTCAACAGTCTCCCTTTGGCGGCGGCTTCCCAGGACTCGGCATGCCCCAACAGTCTCCCTTTGGCGGCGGCTTCCCAGG